>CAVZPR010000002.1:0-1423087 GCA_963777285.1 Candidatus Dormiibacterota bacterium | reverse complement strand
GAAAAGAACAGCGATGGGGTCATGGGCAAGGGTGGAGATGAGGACGGCGGCGGTGATGTGAAGATGGGCTGGAGAAGGAGATGGGGCGGTGATGCGGAGGATAGGCGGGCTGTCTGCGGTGTTGAGAGGAGGTCCGCTTTCCACGGCTCAGGCGACGCCGGCGGACTCCTCCGCCACTGCCTCGCGCGCCAGCTCGGCGGCCAGCGCCTCCACTGTCGCCGGTGGTGCGCTGGGCTCCACCAACCCGATGTCCCGGCTCCGCTCCGCCAGCGCCGAGGGGTGCGTGGCCCGGTGCACCTGCTGCAGCTGGCGGATGGACACCTGGGTGTAGATCTGCGTGGTGCTGAGGTCGGCGTGGCCGAGCAGCTGCTGGATGAAGCGGATGTCGGCGCCGCCCTCCAGCATCAGCGTGGCACAGGTGTGCCGGAACAGATGGCAGCTGCCCCGCTTGCCCAGCGCCGCCGCGTCGATGTAGTCACGCACCAGCGCGGTCAGCCGGTTGGGGGTGAACGCCGTCCCCTCGCTGGTCAGGAACAGCGTGCCCGAGTCCGGCTCCAGAGCGTGACCCGGCCGCACGGTCTCCAGGTAGCGCTCGCACCAGGCGATCGCCCGCTCGCCGATGGGCACCATGCGGTCCTTGCGCCCCTTGCCCTGACGCACCATCAGCACTCCGCGCTCGGCGTCGAGGTCGTAGAGGGAGAGCGCGATCACCTCCGCTCTGCGCAGCCCGGTCGAGTACAGCACCTCCATGAGCGCCCGGTCGCGGAGGCCGTGGGCCGTGGTCACGTCGGGCTGGCTGAGCACCTGCTCCGCCTCGGTGGCGCTGAGCACATGCTTGGGCAGGCGCCGCTCCAGCCGGGGCAGTTCGAGCTCGCTGGCCGGGTTGTAGAGGATGCGGTTCTGCCGCGCCAGCCAGCGGAAGAACGAGCGGATGGCCACCAACTGCGTGTACTGCGAGCCGAACGTCAGCGGCCGGCCGTTCGCCTTGCGGTGGTGGTACAGCGCCCGCTGGTAGCGCTCCAGGATGGGCTTGGTCACCTCCGCCGGCCGAGTGATGCCGCGCACCTCCAGCCAGGCGGCGAACCAGGTGAGGTACACGACGCGGTGCGCAGCGGTGTCCTCGCTGTAGTTGGCCACGCGCAGCGCCTCGCCGAAGTCGGCGATCGCGCGGTGCATGCCACGGGCGTCGCTGGGGTCGCCGACCACGGCGCGCTTCAGCGGCACTCAGCGACCCTCGGCGGCTAAGGGTGTGCCGAACTCTGCGGGTACGACGACGCCGTTGTTCTTTCCGGTATCAGTGCTTTTCGGAGTGTCAACGACAGGAGGTGCGGTGAAGCCCTTGTCGCTGTTGCCATTTGCCATCGAAACGGCACCCCGCACCTGGCCCGCATCCGGGCCGTTTCGGGGCCGCATCTGCCCCGCGGATACCGCCTCCGACCCCGGCAGGGTCGGCGCAGACCCCGCGGCTTTGTCGTCGTACGCCTGCAGCTGCACAGGATCGAGCAGCCCGCTGAGGACAGGAGCGCCGTCGTCGCCGCGGCCGTCCCAGAGCAGCTCGTAGCGGACACTGCGCCCGTCGCGGTGGGCGATCACATGCTCCAGCTCGCAAAGCCGGGCCAGGTGGAGACGCAGCTGCGTGTCGCCCCAGCCGCAGTGCTCGCGCAGCTCCCGCCGAGTGACGCGCACGTCGCTGCGCTCCAATCCGTGTTCATCCTGCAGCGTGCGCACGTGGCCGTCGAGGATCGTCAGCAACCGCCGCGTCTGCGGTGGCAGCTCGTCGAGGGAGCGGCCCAGCACCGAATCGGCGAGCCGGTTGGCCAGGGCGATGTCCGCCGCGATCACCTCGATGTACGTCACCACCTCGCCGCGGTGGTGCGTGGTCCGGCGTTCGCGCTGGTACTGATGCAGCAGCGTGATGGCCCGGATCAGGGTCAGGTACTTAGTGTGATCGCGGCGCGTCCGCGTGCGGCTGTCCACGAAGCGCAGCTGCGGGGCGTAGGGGTTCACCACCAGCAGCGGACGGAGCAGGCGCTGCGCGTTGCGGTGCAGCGCGACGACGTGATCGCGCTCGCGGCTGCGCAGCAGACCGTCGAGCGTCTCCGCCTCGCGCTGGCGCACATGGATGGCCCGGGTCTGCTCGCGCTCCTCGTCGACGGCCAGTACCAGGCAGCGGTTGAGCAGCTCCTCGTCGACGTCCACCGCGGTGGTGGTGAGCAGGATCGCCACCGGCCCGGTGACCCGGTACTCGTGGGTCACCAGCCGCCCCGTGGCCGGGTCCTTGCCGGTCGAAGCGATGCTCAGCTCGCCCTCACTCTGCAACAGCTTCAACGCGTAGGCGGCGCGCTCGGCGCCCTCCTCCTCCATGAGGGCGAGCACCTTGTGGGCGAGCTGCTGTCCCTCCATGTAGAAGAGGGACTGCCCGGTGAGCGCCGAGTACTTCACCCGCTCCTCCTCAGGCACCAGCGCGAGCACGCCCTCGAGGAGTGCTGACTTGCCTGCCGCCGACGACGACTGCACCACCACCGCCAGGGGACGCTCCAGCTTGCGGCTGACCACCGCCAAGTACGCCACCAGCTTGTTGGTCTCCTCGCCGACGATCCCGCAGGCGTCAAGGTCAGCGAGGATGCGATCACAGAGGGTGGGATCGCGGAGCAGCTCCAGGGCTGCCGCCTCGTCCGCGTCGCTGAGCGACACCTCACGCTGCTGCGGCGCCATCTGTTCGCGGATGCGCTCCTGCGCCCGCTCCTCGCAGCAGAGCAGCACCCGACCCAGCTCGCGATGGATCACGTCCTCGGCGACGCAGAGCTCGTCACTCGCCTGCTTGCAGAACACCGCCCGCTGCCGCGCCGAGTACAGGTCGAGCGTGTCCACATGGAAGGCGGGCTGCTCGTTGTCACGCGAGACCAGCACGTTCACGCGCAGGAGGTCGAAGCTCGTCACCTTGTCCAGCCCGCGAATCCGCCAGCGGCGATCACCGAAACACAGCACCAGCTCGTCGCCGTCGCCTTGCTCCGCGGCATCGCGCGCCGGCGCCGGCGGCAGCGGCGAGGCCAGCGGCGGCTCCGGTTCAGCCGCTGGTTCGCTGTCGGCAGCGAAAGGAGGAAGCGACATCAAGGGCACATTGCCCACGCTCCCTTTCGCCGCCCGCAGCTGCGTCTGCCGAGGCCGGCCCAGGATCACGCGTGCCGGTGATGGCGGTGCAGTGTCGAGCGTCGGTCGCGTCGGTGGAGTCCCCTGGCCCAGCCAGACCGCCCGGCGCACCCGCTCGGCGAGCCGGTCCGCCGCGCTGTGCAGATCACCGCAGGCGAAGCTGTTCACGTCCTCGCCCTGGGGGAACTGCACCCGGAACGCGTCGATGCCCGCGGCCACCAGGCGCACGGCCAGCTGCACCGCCGCCTTGTCGCCGGCGGCGTCACGGTCGTAGGCGATGAGCACGCGCTTGACCTGATGGTGTTGCAGCGCGGCGAGGTGGTCGTCGGTGAACCCCTCCACGCCGTACGCGCTGGTGACGTTGCGCAGCCCGTGACACCAGAAGGTGAGCGCGTCGAGCAGCGCCTCGCAGACGATCACCTCCTCGCTCACCGCCAGCGCCGCCTCGTTCCACACGCCGCGGTGCGGACCGGGCAGGTACAGGTGCAGCGGCGTCCCTTGCCGAAGACCGGACGTGATCTTGCGCCCGTACACCTCGGTGATCTGGCCATCTCTGTCTGCAACAGGGACCACGAGCGAGCCGTTGAAGTGCTCGTGGCCGCTCTCGCGGATAATCCCCAGCCGCTGCAACCGGGTTCGAATGTCGGCGCCAGCTTTGCGATTGCCGAGCGGCAGGCGCAGCCCCAGGGTCCGGTTGGCGAAGCCGAGCTGGAACCGTTCCACCAGCTCAGCGTTGCGCAGCCCGCGCTGCTCGAGGTACGCCTGCGCCTCCGGCGACTCCTTCAGCGTCACGTGGTAATAGCCGACCACCTGGCGCAGCAGCTCGGCGTCGTCGGCGTCGGGCGCCACCGGCGCCGCCAGCGTGCGCACCGTGGTCCCGCGTCGCGGCAGCTCAGCGACGAAAGGAAGATCGCGCAGCAGCTCCACCGCGTGCCGGAAGCTCACCCCACGCTCGCGCATCACCCAGTCGATCACCGAGCCCCCCGCCTGGCAAGCACCCATGCAGTGCCAGAGGTTCTTGGCCGGCGAGATCAGCAGCGAGGGCTCGTGGTCGTCGTGGAAGGGGCAGAGCCCAAGCAGGTCGGCACCGTGGCGGCGGAGCTGCACGCCCCTGGCCTCGGCCAGTCGCTCCAGCGACACCTCCGCCTTGAGCCGCTCCAGCTCCGCCTCCGGGACCCTGGCCAACCGGCCTCCTCCGAAAATCTGTCAAGTAGGCAACTCTGTATCCTGAGCATATACTAGTCGGAATGTTCAGGCGAGATGATCCGCACCAGCCCCGTAGCCTGGCGCTTGTCGCCATGCCGTTTCCTGACCGTCTCGCCACCCTGCGCAAGGAGCGCAACCTCACCCAACAGGCCCTCGCCGACCACGCCGAGCTCCACGTCTCGATGATCCGCAAGTACGAGACCGGCAGCGGGCAACCCACCCTCGACGCCCTCCGGCGGCTCGCCGTCGCTCTCTCTGTGCCCTCTGACCTGCTCGTCTTCGACACCGCCGAGCGCGGACCGGACGACGACCTCCGCCTCGACTTCGAGGCCGCTTCTCAGCTCGACGCGGACAGCAAGCGCCTGGTCAAATCACTGATCGAGGGTCTGGTCCTCAAACGCGAGGTGCGTCGCCTGGCGACGAAGGGGTAGCTCCGTCCGGCGTCGGCTCTCTGAACTTCTTGTTGGGGATGAACTCCCCGACGATCCTGCCCTCGTCGTCGACCCTCCAGGCTCCGCGGATCGCCTCCGGCGGAACCCGGTCGTGCGGACCAAAGGACCCAACGATCTCGTACAGCCATTGGCCGCGATGGTGCTTCGCCTGCTCCACCACTGCTGGCGGCGGCGTGCGCTTGCTGCTCACGCTAGGCTGCGCACCGCCTGCTCGAAGACCCATGCCGATGATGGTTTCATGAACACTCCCGACGCCACCTTGCGATGAACGCGCTCTGTCTCTTCACGCAGCTCCACCAAGTGGAACTCACGCACCAACACCGCAGCCTGCAATGCGAGCACCGCGTCGTTCGAACACAGCCAGTCCCGCGTTGCCTCCACGAGCCCCGCCCGATCCTTCGTCACGAACCGTGCTGCTCGCCGCTGTAACTCGTCCGCAAGCACGTTCCCATCTTTCTCAGCGGCCGGCGTTTCCAGAGCCATGCTGAACGACCGCAGTACGTCTTCCTTGGTCATCACCGCACCAGCTGCAGCAACCACGGCGGAATCGGCCCGTTGATCGGAACTTCCCAACCACCGCCAGCACCGCCACCAGGCATTCCTGCCACCCGGGTCGCCGCGGGGAGATCCTCGCCGAGGTATTCAGACAACGCGTTGGCATCGACCGAGAACACGTGAGACGGAAACCCTCGACCTCCAGGCAACCCCAGGTCAATGTGCGCCTGGATCGGACTGAGCTCACCATCCGGTGTCAGGTAGACGTTGCCGTCGCTGCCCGGCAGCAAGCCCTTGTCGAACACCGACCCTGGCTCGGCGGACGTGTAGTGGAACAGAGTGCTGCCGGCATCCGCAGTTGCATCTGTGGCGAAGAGATCACCCACCGCGATTCCGTCGTACGTCGCGCTGTTTCCCGGTTGCAGTGCACCGCTTTCAGCGTTCGCGATGCCGACGTGAGTAGCGGCGAAAAGGGTCGATGCCCCGATGCGAGTTTCAGCCGTTGAGGCGGCGCGAACGGGCGCGGTTTGAGCGAGCAGCAGCAGGAGTCCGAGCAGCGCAGCGAGCAGCCACAGCGGCAGGCGGCGCGGCGAGCCAGACATCAGCTGTCCTCTGGCGGTGGCGGCAGGATGGTCGCGAGCTCGCCGTCGATCTGCACGTGGTGCGAGGCAAGCAGCGCTTGCAGATACATCCCGACCTGGCCGCGCAGCTCACCGAGCGCCTGGTTGAACGCCCACGACTCGAACCCCCAATCCATGCGCGGTCCCATCGGCATGTGACCGTCGCCGTGTGTCGCCAGGTCGAGGAAGCGGCGGCACGCGCCGGCCATGTTGCGCATGGCGATGGCCACCTCGTTGTCGCGGGGGAGCTGCCCGGCGCCGGCGATGAGGAACTGCCGGATCTGCAGGACGGACTCGACGCAGTGCCGAGGGACCTCAACCTCGGTCGGGCTGTAGAGGACGCGGCGGTCCTCGAGGAAGGTCACCAACCGGGTGAGTGCCTCCTTCTCCGCGTCGGGCACCGTCTCCCAGGAGGCACCGCCGAAAGGAGTGCTGACGCCGGTGAGCCGCTTGCCGATGCGTGGCCGTCGCATGGGGGCACGGTACATCGGGTCAGGCGGCCGGCGGAAACGGGTCGAGGTGGACCCACCAGCCCTGTAACACGGTGGGTCCAAAGTCCGGAATCGGGGGTGCAAAATCCGCGGGCGGGTCAGGTCTCCCAGGTCGAGGCTGGTCGCTTCCGGGCGGCACAGGCCTGCAGGATGGCACGCGAGCGGCGCGCTCGATCGCCCTGGTGCGCTCTCAGCGACTCCGGCGTGCTGCTTCCCGCGTGCGCCGCTGCTGGTGTTCCTCGCGGCGGGCGAGCTGGGCGACCAGGTGCTCGGTGGCGGCGCGCAGCTCGGCGATCGTCGGCAGCGCGGGGTCGTCGACGGTGGCGGCGGTGGCCATGAGCACATCGACCTTGCGTAGCACCGCGCGGGCGTCGCGGAGCAGCATGGCGGTGCGCTTGGCGTCGGCCGCGTCGAGCCCGGTCATCCCGCCGGGGATGGCCGGTCAGGCCGAAGGCCGGGGTGGGTGCCGACGCTTGCGCCGCCGTGTCCGAGTGGCAAGCCAGTCGGCGTGCTCGCGGTAGGAGCGGAGGCAGAAAGCGACGAGCACCGCGAGGACGAGGAGGTCACCGGGCCACCCGATTGCGGCTGCGGCTGCGGCCGCGGGAATGAACTTCAGAAGGGTGAGGAAGGAGAGCTTCATTCCCCAGCGTGTACACCCTTTTCAAAGTTGCCCAAGGATGCGGTGCCGGCTTGGGCAACTTCGGAAATGTGATATAAGGCCCCACCGTCAGGGCTCCCAGTCCGGCGCGCCGGCGTCGTCCGTGGCCGGCCGCCACGGGTCGCCCCGTGCCTCCCGCTCCGCTTCCCGGCGGGTCCACTCGGCCCGCTCCTCGGGCGTCGGCGGGTCCTCCAGCCGGAGCCCCCGCGCCGGGTGCTCGCGCGTGGCCGCCAGCTGCTCGAGCCGGAGGGTGATCCCTTCGAGGTCGTCGCGAAGCACCTTCACCTGGTCGAGGGCGGCGAGCACGTCGCGGGCGGTGGACTCTTCAGCCCGCGCGCGCAGCCGCCGCTGGCGTGCCACCTCCTTGGCGACCAGCTCGCCGAGATACTCGTTGAGGGGCTGCCATTCGTCCACCTGGGCGAGGTTCTTGAACGCGGTCCACACCTCGTCGCTGCAGGCGACGCGGGCGATGTGGTCGCGATGCTTGGGCGTGGCCACGACGCAGCATCGTATACAAATCCGGGCTCAAAGCATCATCGATGCAAGTGTGTGCGGGCAAATGCGCACAAGGCGAAAAGAACAGCGATGGGGTCATGGGCAAGGGTGGAGATGAGGACGGCGGCGGTGATGTGAAGATGGGCTGGAGAAGGAGATGGGGCGGTGATGCGGAGGATAGGCGGGCTGTCTGCGGTGTTGAGAGGAGGTCCGCTTTCCACGGCTCAGGCGACGCCGGCGGACTCCTCCGCCACTGCCTCGCGCGCCAGCTCGGCGGCCAGCGCCTCCACTGTCGCCGGTGGTGCGCTGGGCTCCACCAACCCGATGTCCCGGCTCCGCTCCGCCAGCGCCGAGGGGTGCGTGGCCCGGTGCACCTGCTGCAGCTGGCGGATGGACACCTGGGTGTAGATCTGCGTGGTGCTGAGGTCGGCGTGGCCGAGCAGCTGCTGGATGAAGCGGATGTCGGCGCCGCCCTCCAGCATCAGCGTGGCACAGGTGTGCCGGAACAGATGGCAGCTGCCCCGCTTGCCCAGCGCCGCCGCGTCGATGTAGTCACGCACCAGCGCGGTCAGCCGGTTGGGGGTGAACGCCGTCCCCTCGCTGGTCAGGAACAGCGTGCCCGAGTCCGGCTCCAGAGCGTGACCCGGCCGCACGGTCTCCAGGTAGCGCTCGCACCAGGCGATCGCCCGCTCGCCGATGGGCACCATGCGGTCCTTGCGCCCCTTGCCCTGACGCACCATCAGCACTCCGCGCTCGGCGTCGAGGTCGTAGAGGGAGAGCGCGATCACCTCCGCTCTGCGCAGCCCGGTCGAGTACAGCACCTCCATGAGCGCCCGGTCGCGGAGGCCGTGGGCCGTGGTCACGTCGGGCTGGCTGAGCACCTGCTCCGCCTCGGTGGCGCTGAGCACATGCTTGGGCAGGCGCCGCTCCAGCCGGGGCAGTTCGAGCTCGCTGGCCGGGTTGTAGAGGATGCGGTTCTGCCGCGCCAGCCAGCGGAAGAACGAGCGGATGGCCACCAACTGCGTGTACTGCGAGCCGAACGTCAGCGGCCGGCCGTTCGCCTTGCGGTGGTGGTACAGCGCCCGCTGGTAGCGCTCCAGGATGGGCTTGGTCACCTCCGCCGGCCGAGTGATGCCGCGCACCTCCAGCCAGGCGGCGAACCAGGTGAGGTACACGACGCGGTGCGCAGCGGTGTCCTCGCTGTAGTTGGCCACGCGCAGCGCCTCGCCGAAGTCGGCGATCGCGCGGTGCATGCCACGGGCGTCGCTGGGGTCGCCGACCACGGCGCGCTTCAGCGGCACTCAGCGACCCTCGGCGGCTAAGGGTGTGCCGAACTCTGCGGGTACGACGACGCCGTTGTTCTTTCCGGTATCAGTGCTTTTCGGAGTGTCAACGACAGGAGGTGCGGTGAAGCCCTTGTCGCTGTTGCCATTTGCCATCGAAACGGCACCCCGCACCTGGCCCGCATCCGGGCCGTTTCGGGGCCGCATCTGCCCCGCGGATACCGCCTCCGACCCCGGCAGGGTCGGCGCAGACCCCGCGGCTTTGTCGTCGTACGCCTGCAGCTGCACAGGATCGAGCAGCCCGCTGAGGACAGGAGCGCCGTCGTCGCCGCGGCCGTCCCAGAGCAGCTCGTAGCGGACACTGCGCCCGTCGCGGTGGGCGATCACATGCTCCAGCTCGCAAAGCCGGGCCAGGTGGAGACGCAGCTGCGTGTCGCCCCAGCCGCAGTGCTCGCGCAGCTCCCGCCGAGTGACGCGCACGTCGCTGCGCTCCAATCCGTGTTCATCCTGCAGCGTGCGCACGTGGCCGTCGAGGATCGTCAGCAACCGCCGCGTCTGCGGTGGCAGCTCGTCGAGGGAGCGGCCCAGCACCGAATCGGCGAGCCGGTTGGCCAGGGCGATGTCCGCCGCGATCACCTCGATGTACGTCACCACCTCGCCGCGGTGGTGCGTGGTCCGGCGTTCGCGCTGGTACTGATGCAGCAGCGTGATGGCCCGGATCAGGGTCAGGTACTTAGTGTGATCGCGGCGCGTCCGCGTGCGGCTGTCCACGAAGCGCAGCTGCGGGGCGTAGGGGTTCACCACCAGCAGCGGACGGAGCAGGCGCTGCGCGTTGCGGTGCAGCGCGACGACGTGATCGCGCTCGCGGCTGCGCAGCAGACCGTCGAGCGTCTCCGCCTCGCGCTGGCGCACATGGATGGCCCGGGTCTGCTCGCGCTCCTCGTCGACGGCCAGTACCAGGCAGCGGTTGAGCAGCTCCTCGTCGACGTCCACCGCGGTGGTGGTGAGCAGGATCGCCACCGGCCCGGTGACCCGGTACTCGTGGGTCACCAGCCGCCCCGTGGCCGGGTCCTTGCCGGTCGAAGCGATGCTCAGCTCGCCCTCACTCTGCAACAGCTTCAACGCGTAGGCGGCGCGCTCGGCGCCCTCCTCCTCCATGAGGGCGAGCACCTTGTGGGCGAGCTGCTGTCCCTCCATGTAGAAGAGGGACTGCCCGGTGAGCGCCGAGTACTTCACCCGCTCCTCCTCAGGCACCAGCGCGAGCACGCCCTCGAGGAGTGCTGACTTGCCTGCCGCCGACGACGACTGCACCACCACCGCCAGGGGACGCTCCAGCTTGCGGCTGACCACCGCCAAGTACGCCACCAGCTTGTTGGTCTCCTCGCCGACGATCCCGCAGGCGTCAAGGTCAGCGAGGATGCGATCACAGAGGGTGGGATCGCGGAGCAGCTCCAGGGCTGCCGCCTCGTCCGCGTCGCTGAGCGACACCTCACGCTGCTGCGGCGCCATCTGTTCGCGGATGCGCTCCTGCGCCCGCTCCTCGCAGCAGAGCAGCACCCGACCCAGCTCGCGATGGATCACGTCCTCGGCGACGCAGAGCTCGTCACTCGCCTGCTTGCAGAACACCGCCCGCTGCCGCGCCGAGTACAGGTCGAGCGTGTCCACATGGAAGGCGGGCTGCTCGTTGTCACGCGAGACCAGCACGTTCACGCGCAGGAGGTCGAAGCTCGTCACCTTGTCCAGCCCGCGAATCCGCCAGCGGCGATCACCGAAACACAGCACCAGCTCGTCGCCGTCGCCTTGCTCCGCGGCATCGCGCGCCGGCGCCGGCGGCAGCGGCGAGGCCAGCGGCGGCTCCGGTTCAGCCGCTGGTTCGCTGTCGGCAGCGAAAGGAGGAAGCGACATCAAGGGCACATTGCCCACGCTCCCTTTCGCCGCCCGCAGCTGCGTCTGCCGAGGCCGGCCCAGGATCACGCGTGCCGGTGATGGCGGTGCAGTGTCGAGCGTCGGTCGCGTCGGTGGAGTCCCCTGGCCCAGCCAGACCGCCCGGCGCACCCGCTCGGCGAGCCGGTCCGCCGCGCTGTGCAGATCACCGCAGGCGAAGCTGTTCACGTCCTCGCCCTGGGGGAACTGCACCCGGAACGCGTCGATGCCCGCGGCCACCAGGCGCACGGCCAGCTGCACCGCCGCCTTGTCGCCGGCGGCGTCACGGTCGTAGGCGATGAGCACGCGCTTGACCTGATGGTGTTGCAGCGCGGCGAGGTGGTCGTCGGTGAACCCCTCCACGCCGTACGCGCTGGTGACGTTGCGCAGCCCGTGACACCAGAAGGTGAGCGCGTCGAGCAGCGCCTCGCAGACGATCACCTCCTCGCTCACCGCCAGCGCCGCCTCGTTCCACACGCCGCGGTGCGGACCGGGCAGGTACAGGTGCAGCGGCGTCCCTTGCCGAAGACCGGACGTGATCTTGCGCCCGTACACCTCGGTGATCTGGCCATCTCTGTCTGCAACAGGGACCACGAGCGAGCCGTTGAAGTGCTCGTGGCCGCTCTCGCGGATAATCCCCAGCCGCTGCAACCGGGTTCGAATGTCGGCGCCAGCTTTGCGATTGCCGAGCGGCAGGCGCAGCCCCAGGGTCCGGTTGGCGAAGCCGAGCTGGAACCGTTCCACCAGCTCAGCGTTGCGCAGCCCGCGCTGCTCGAGGTACGCCTGCGCCTCCGGCGACTCCTTCAGCGTCACGTGGTAATAGCCGACCACCTGGCGCAGCAGCTCGGCGTCGTCGGCGTCGGGCGCCACCGGCGCCGCCAGCGTGCGCACCGTGGTCCCGCGTCGCGGCAGCTCAGCGACGAAAGGAAGATCGCGCAGCAGCTCCACCGCGTGCCGGAAGCTCACCCCACGCTCGCGCATCACCCAGTCGATCACCGAGCCCCCCGCCTGGCAAGCACCCATGCAGTGCCAGAGGTTCTTGGCCGGCGAGATCAGCAGCGAGGGCTCGTGGTCGTCGTGGAAGGGGCAGAGCCCAAGCAGGTCGGCACCGTGGCGGCGGAGCTGCACGCCCCTGGCCTCGGCCAGTCGCTCCAGCGACACCTCCGCCTTGAGCCGCTCCAGCTCCGCCTCCGGGACCCTGGCCAACCGGCCTCCTCCGAAAATCTGTCAAGTAGGCAACTCTGTATCCTGAGCATATACTAGTCGGAATGTTCAGGCGAGATGATCCGCACCAGCCCCGTAGCCTGGCGCTTGTCGCCATGCCGTTTCCTGACCGTCTCGCCACCCTGCGCAAGGAGCGCAACCTCACCCAACAGGCCCTCGCCGACCACGCCGAGCTCCACGTCTCGATGATCCGCAAGTACGAGACCGGCAGCGGGCAACCCACCCTCGACGCCCTCCGGCGGCTCGCCGTCGCTCTCTCTGTGCCCTCTGACCTGCTCGTCTTCGACACCGCCGAGCGCGGACCGGACGACGACCTCCGCCTCGACTTCGAGGCCGCTTCTCAGCTCGACGCGGACAGCAAGCGCCTGGTCAAATCACTGATCGAGGGTCTGGTCCTCAAACGCGAGGTGCGTCGCCTGGCGACGAAGGGGTAGCTCCGTCCGGCGTCGGCTCTCTGAACTTCTTGTTGGGGATGAACTCCCCGACGATCCTGCCCTCGTCGTCGACCCTCCAGGCTCCGCGGATCGCCTCCGGCGGAACCCGGTCGTGCGGACCAAAGGACCCAACGATCTCGTACAGCCATTGGCCGCGATGGTGCTTCGCCTGCTCCACCACTGCTGGCGGCGGCGTGCGCTTGCTGCTCACGCTAGGCTGCGCACCGCCTGCTCGAAGACCCATGCCGATGATGGTTTCATGAACACTCCCGACGCCACCTTGCGATGAACGCGCTCTGTCTCTTCACGCAGCTCCACCAAGTGGAACTCACGCACCAACACCGCAGCCTGCAATGCGAGCACCGCGTCGTTCGAACACAGCCAGTCCCGCGTTGCCTCCACGAGCCCCGCCCGATCCTTCGTCACGAACCGTGCTGCTCGCCGCTGTAACTCGTCCGCAAGCACGTTCCCATCTTTCTCAGCGGCCGGCGTTTCCAGAGCCATGCTGAACGACCGCAGTACGTCTTCCTTGGTCATCACCGCACCAGCTGCAGCAACCACGGCGGAATCGGCCCGTTGATCGGAACTTCCCAACCACCGCCAGCACCGCCACCAGGCATTCCTGCCACCCGGGTCGCCGCGGGGAGATCCTCGCCGAGGTATTCAGACAACGCGTTGGCATCGACCGAGAACACGTGAGACGGAAACCCTCGACCTCCAGGCAACCCCAGGTCAATGTGCGCCTGGATCGGACTGAGCTCACCATCCGGTGTCAGGTAGACGTTGCCGTCGCTGCCCGGCAGCAAGCCCTTGTCGAACACCGACCCTGGCTCGGCGGACGTGTAGTGGAACAGAGTGCTGCCGGCATCCGCAGTTGCATCTGTGGCTTCTGTTTCCGAGGTCTGTCGTACTCGTGTCACTGTGATCGCAGACAGTGACCACGACGCAGCTACGTTGATCCTTCCGGCCGCTGTGGGCAGATCAGCATGGATCTGGAGCGCAGAGCGCTGCTCACACCGGTGACAGTCGGCAGGGCGGCTGTTCGCGCCTGGCGCAGCCGCCTCGAGCGAGACGTTTGGGTCGGTCGCCGCCACTAGACGGCGATCGGCGAACCTAAGAGCAGACGATCTGCCGTCGTAGGCATGCGTTGCGGTCGCGGCAGGAGTCACGATCGATGACGGCGCCGCTCCACGACTGGTCCCCAGCAGAAAGATCAGCACGGTCAGGCCCATCAACACCGCTAGCGCCCATCGGGTTAGCGCAGAACGCCGTCCCCGCCTCATGAATCGATCTCGATTCGAAGGTCGCGGTCCTCGCCCCCGCGGGCGAGGTCCGCGACCTCGGCTGGACTGACAAGAAGCTGATAGCGACCTCCGGGATTGAGGATCAACCAATCCTCCGCGGACCACATCTGTAGGAGGGCTGCTCCCGGCAGGCCTGCGTAGGAAGCTCCTTCCGGAGCCAGGCTCTCGAGAGCGGGCGTCGATGAGAAAACAGCGACGAAGTTCTTGTTTCCAATGCGCTGTACTCCGAGGCTAATGCGCCCCAGTGCAACATCTGCATCGGTCAGGCCAGCTCCCGGGTACTGCAGTACGAAGAGCGTGGTTGCCCGCAGCAATTCCACGAGTGTCGTTGGGCAGGCCCCTCGCGTAGCCGCGCTAAGAGCATCTCCCAACGGATCGTCAACGTCGCGGCCACGCGGGTCGACCCTGATCAACACATTCAGTGCTCTAGAGTTCAGGACCCGTGCCAGAGGCGTCGAGAGCATCAACCACGTCCCCAACGGGGAACTCGCTCACGTCGTCTTGGGTGCCGACGCGCACAATTTCGTCGCCCCAGGCCACGATGACGTCCTTGATTATTCGACCATCGCGTAGCACGAGATCGACCTTGTACGCGCCCATCTTGTATTCACCGAATCTAATGATCTTGGTCTTCAGGTTAGGGGAGAGGCGATCCATTACCAGCCCTCGGGGAAGAACACTTCTGGCACACCGCCCGCGCCGCCGAAGACACCTCCCGGGACGATTCCTCGCTGAATAGCTGTCCCAGCGGGGGGTTCGAGAATGCGGTAAACGGTGGGCGGGGCTCCCGGGAGGTCCCCGAGATTCTTCAGGGCAGCAGGATCATTTCCGATCCAATCGAAGGTCGCCTTGTCGAATGCGTAGGTCCGAGGGGCGTCCCGCCGAGGCTGTCGTACGTCGCGTTCAGGTTCTCTGGAGAAGCGCCCACTCGAACGAATTGCTCTCCAGCCTGCGTGACATCAAGCGGCGCATTTATCGCACCAGCGGCATCTGTGGCTTCTGTTTCCGAGGTCTGTCGTACTCGTGTCACTGTGATCGCAGACAGTGACCACGACGCAGCTACGTTGATCCTTCCGGCCGCTGTGGGCAGATCAGCATAGATCTGGAGCGCAGAGCGCTGCTCACACCGTGACAGTCGGCAGCGCTGCTGTTCGCGCCTGGCGCAGCCGCCTCGAGCGAGACGTTCGGGTCGGTCGCCGCCACTAGACGGCGATCGGCGAACCTAAGAGCAGACGATCTGCCGTCGTAGGCATGCGTTGCAGTCGCGGCAGGAGTCACGATCGATGACGGCGCCGCTCCACGACTCGTCCCCAGCAGAAAGATCAGCACGTCAGGCCCATCAACACCGCTAGCGCCCATCGGGTTAGCGCAGAACGCCGTCCCCGCCTCATCAATCGATCTCGATTCGAAGGTCGCGGTCCTCGCCCCCGCGGGCGAGGTCCTCGACCTCGTCTGTACTGACAAGAAGCTCATAGCTACCTCCGGTATTGAGTATCTACCTTTCCTCCGCGGACCACATCTGTAGGAGAGCTGCTCCCGCAGGCCTGCGTAGTTAGCTCCTTCCGGAGCCAGGCTCTCGAGAGCGGTCGTCTATGAGAAACAGCCACGAAGTTCTTTTTTCCAATTCGCTGTTCTCCTAGTCTTATGCGCCCCAGTCCAACATCTTCATCAGTCAGGCCAGCTCCCGGGTACTGCAGTACGAAGAGCTTTGTTGCCCGCAGCATTTCCACGCTTGTCGTTCTGCAGTCCCCTCGCTTAGCCTCTCTAATATCATCTCCCATCTTTTCTTCAACTTCTCTTCCACTCTTTTCTACCCTTATCAACACATTCATTTCTCTATAGTTCATTACCCTTGCCATAGTCTTCTATATCATCAACCACTTCCCCAACTTTTAACTCTCTCACTTCTTCTTTTTTACCTACTCTCACTATTTCTTCTCCCCATTCCACTATGACTTCCTTTATTATTCTACCATCTCTTATCACTATATCTACCTTTTACTCTCCCATCTTTTATTCACCTAATCTAATTATCTTTTTCTTCATTTTATTTTAGAATCTATCCATTACCATCCCTCTTTTTATTACACTTCTTTCACACCTCTCTCTCCTCCTTATACACCTCCCTTTACTATTCCTCTCTTTATATCTTTCCTATCTTTTTTTTCTATTATACTTTATACTTTTTTCTTTTCTCCCTTTATTTCCCCTATATTCTTCTTTTCTACTTTATCTTTTCCTATCCTATCTTATTTCTCCTTTTCTTATACTTATTTCCTATTTTCTCTTACCTAATCTTTCTTACTTCTCTTTCATTTTCTCTTATCCTCATCTATTCTCTATATACGTGGCCCTTCCCAACCCCAAAGCAGCCCTAGCCGCGTCGCCGACCCCTTCGAAGACTCTGAAGGCTTCACACTCGGGCACAAACATCGACACGATGTTGATGACGTCCCAAATGCTTGTCGGTGTATAGCCGACCGGACTCGGGAGACTCAGACAGTATCCCGGGTTCACCCAGCAGTGCGTTTGATAGTCCCCGTTCGGATCGGCCGGGCTGAAACCCGTGGCGTCCGCTCCATTAAGTGGATTGTCGGCAACGTACGAGTAGGGCGAACGCGTCGCCCCAACCGCGGGGTCGCGGGAGAGGAACTGGCCCGTGGTCGGGTCGTAGTAGCGGCCCCGCAGGTAGTAGAAGCTCGATTCCGCGTCCTCGTACTGAGCGTCGAAGAGGAACGGTTGATTTGCCAGTGATCCGGTCGACGAAACCAGATTGCCGTAGGGGTCGAAGGTGTACGTCGCCTGCAGATTCCCAGAACCGTCTGTCACCGCCCGCGTCGAGCCGATCTGGTCGTGGTGGTACCAGAGCGTGGTCGAGCCACTGATCTGCTCCAGCGGCAGCCCGCCTGGGCCGTAGACGTAGTCCGTGGAGCCGTCGACCAGCAGCAGCGGCAGGCTGCCCGAGAGATCCCAGGTGAAGGGCTCCTCGCTGGTGGGTGCGGCGCAGCTGCCGGCCGTCACCTTGGCCATTCGCAATCCGTCGCCGTTGTAGCAGTAGAGGGTGTCGCTGGTCTGCACGTTCCCGTTACAGCTCGCCCCCGAGGCGGTGGGGCCCGCATAGCAGAGTCGGTTGGCCTGGTCGTATCCGTAGTCGGTGACCGAGCTGCTCGCGGTGAGGCTGGTGCGGTTGCCCCGGGAATCGTACTGCGTACGTGTTCGTGCCGCCGGCGGTGAGCTGATCGGCGGTGTTGAAGCTCTGCGTCGCGCCGCCGAAGGTGATCAGGTCGTCGGCGGTGTTGTAGGTGAACGCCTGGGCGCCACTCGGCGGGCTGCTGCAGGCGGACGAGCTGCTCGAACCCGCGTAGCAGAGCTGGTTGAGCGGTGTGTAGCCGTAGCTGTTCTGGTTGCTCGTGGCCGAGCTGTCCGAGGTCACCTGGGCGTTGCCGTCGCGCGTGTACGTCGCCTGGAAGATGGTCGAGGTGTTGTAGGTGTCCAGCATCCCGGTGAGCTGGTCCGCGTCGTTGAAGCTGCTCGTGTCCTTGAGCGCGCTGCCCGAGGCCAGGTCCGAACTCGTAGAGGTTGGAGTTGGGGTCGTACTTGAAGCTCGACTGGGCGCCGTTCCAGTCCTGCACCGACGTCAGCCGCCCCGCGTCGTCGTAGCCCTGGGCCACGCTGTGGCCGCTGCCCGGGTAAGCGATCTGGGTGACCAGGTCGCGCAGGTCGTACTGGTACGCGACCGTGCCGTTGTTGCCCTCGACGACAGAGGTGAGGCGGTGCAGCGAGTCGTAGTTCCAAGACCAGCTCCCGCTGCCGTCGCTCATGGCGGTGCGCTGCCCGTCAGCCGTCGTACTGGATGCCGGAGACGTTCGCCGTCTGCCCGTCGGAGTAGACGACGCCGATCAGTTGGTTGGCTGCGTCGTAGCTGTACGTGGTGCAGCCGCGACTGGTTGCCGCTGCAGCTGCCGCCCGGATCCTGCTTGCTCAGCACGTTGCCGGCGCCGTCGTAGCTGTACGTCGTGGTCAGGTTGAGGTGCGGGCTGCTGCCCGGGTCGACCGTCACCGTGGTGACGTCGCCCAAGCTGTCGTAGCCGTACGCCTGCAGCGTGTTGCCCGCGCCGTTGATCTGGTCGGCCACCTCGCCGTCCGCGTTGTAGTCGGTGACCTCGGTGCTGTGCCCGGAGTCGGGCCGATGCGTGACTGTGAGCTCGTTGGCGTTGTCGTAGTCGTAGCTGGTCACGTTGCCGTTCCCGTCGGTGACCTGGGTGACGTTGTTGTCGGCGTCGTAGACAGTGGCGGTCTGGTGCCCGAGCGGATCGGTCACCGTGGTGGGCAGACCCCAGAAGTCGGGCTGGCCGGAGCCGTCGACGTAGGCGTACGTGGTGGTGAACTGCGCCGGCGTGCAGGGGCTGCTGCACACCGACGGGTCACCCTTGGGCGTGATCGTGCTCAGCACCCAGCCGTCGCTGTTGTACGTCGTCGCCGCCTTGTCGCCCAGCGGGTCGGTGCTCGAGGTCCTGTCGCCCACGGCGTCGTAGCCGTAGGTCCAGGTCTTGCCGTCGCCGTCGATGATCGCGGTCACGTCGCCTGGATGGCTGCCGTTGCCGTGCTGGTACTGGATCACCTGGCTCACCGGCGGGCTAGAGCCCAGCAAAGGCGTCGAGGTCTGGGTCAGGGTGCGGTAGGTGGTGTCGTAGCTGTAAGTCGTAGTCACCCCGTTGGCGTCGGTGACCGTGCTCGGCTGGTTGAACTGCGCGTCGGCGCCGCTGTAGGTGTAGGAGGTGACCCGGCCCAGCGCGTCCATGGTCACCAGGGGGTTGCCGAAGCTGTCGTAGCTGGCGGTCGAGGTGTGCCCGTCGGGGTCGATGGTGGTCCGCGTGCCCAGGCTGCTGGGGTCGTACGCGTACGACCATGTCGCCGCTGCGGGTGTGCCGAAGCCCAGCAACCTTCTGCACCAGCTCCCCGTAGGCGAAGCTATCGAGTTGCTCGCGTCCCGCGGGATCGGTGATCAGCACCTGGGTAATCAGTCCGTCGGTCATGGTGTAGGAGTACGTCGTGGTTCGGTTCAGGCCGCTCGGATCCTTCGACGTCGGATCCACGGTCTGCGACAGCGTGTGCCCGGCGCTGTCGTACACCTGCGTCACCCAGACGCCGCGCGGGTCGCGCATTCCGGTGAGGCCGTGGGACCAGTTGCTGGAGTCGTACTCGAAGTGTTCGTTGCGGTCGTTGCCGCCGTTGACCAGCCAGTCGATGTCGGTGAGCTCATTGCTGCCGTCGTAGGTGAACACCACCGTTCGGCTCATGCCCGACACGTTGGCGTCGGTGATCGAGCTGATATGCCCGTTGCTCCAGGCAATGGCCAGCGAGCGCCCGTCCGAGTGGCTCAGCGAGGTCACCTCGCCGCCGCTGTAGCCGAAGCTGAGGCGGTCACCGGTGATGTCGGCCATCGCCGTGATCTGTCCCGACGCGTTGAAGATGAACGTGTCCCTCCGGTTGCGCGTGAAGGTCCAGCTGCCGTCGCCGTTGTGCACCAGGCTGGCCTGGGTGCGCGGCGCCAGCGGCTGCAGCGTGCTGCTCCAGAACTGCGCCTGGGCGCCGTCCTCCTGGGTGACCGTGGTGATGCCGGTGCCGCTGTCCTGGCTGACTGACATGAAGAGCGGCGACCACCAGCCGTAGCCCAGCCCGGCGTCGGTGCCCGCGTTGAGGTCGTTGTAGGTCTGGGTGATGGCCAGTGGATAGCCGCGCGCCGGGACGGAGATGTCGCTGAAGGTGTGCGACATCTCTCCCGAATTGACGGTGATCGGATACTTGCCGCTGACGTCGAGCGCGCCGCCGCCGCGCAGCGCCTGACACATGACGCAGCCGTGCATCTCGTTGGGTCCCAGCGCGCCGCCCAGGGGCGGGAAGTCGGTGCCGTTGAGCAGCACCTCGACGTTGGCGGGGACGTTCTGCCCCGTAGCTCGTCCGTTCTCCAGCACCACGTCGGGCTCGACGTCGCCGTTGACGTCGGCCAGCGCCAGGGTCTGCGGTGAAAAGCTCGAGGTGGCGATGAAGGTCGGCAAATCCATGGTGCCGCTGCCCGGGTTGAGATAGACGGAGATGCCGCCGGTACCGTTGAACATCTGGTCGGCGGTGACGAGGTCGGGCAGACCGTCGCCGTTCATGTCGGCGGTGGCCAACGCCACCACTTCACCGCCGGGGTTGCCGTCGGTCAGCGTGGGGTCGTTGATGATCACCTTGGGTTGAAAGGTCCCATCCCCCTTGCCCAGGAGAAGGGCGACGCCGTCGTTGCTGCCGCGCGTGATGGCCACGATGTCGGGAACGCCGTCGCCGTTGAGGTCGGTGACGGCAACGGTCTCCAGCGCCCCCAGGTTGCCCAGCCCGGGGATGGTTGCGATGTTGCCCGAGGGCACCGAAAAGGTGCCGTCGCCGTCGTTGAGCAACACCCACACTTCACCGCGGTCGGAGCCAACGTAGGGGTTGTCGTCGGCCTCGACGATGTCCGGGTGGCCGTCACCGTTGAGGTCGGCCACGGCAACGCCGGTGGCGTTGCCGCCACCCGTGTTGGGCAGCCAGTACTCCACCGGGGTGGAGAAGCCGCCGTGCCCGTCGCCGAACAGCACGGCGACGCCGGTCTCGTTGGGGTAGCCACCCTGGTTGATGCCCACCACGATGTCCAGGTTGCCGTCTCCGTTGACGTCGGCCACCGCGATCACGTTGGCGAAGTCGCTGTTGGGGAGCGTTTGCGTACCTGACTCCGCCTGGAAGCTGCCGTCGCCGTTGCCCAGCATCACGGCGATCGACGGCGAGTCGTGCAGCACGGCGGCGTCGAGCTTGCCGTCCTTGTTGAAGTCGCCGAAGGCCGCCTGGGTCAGCGTGCCCGTGGCGCTGGAGATGGTCGCCGGCTGGGCGAACCTGCCCCCGGCACGGCCGCCACCGCTGAGCTGGTTGCGCAGGGTCGACACGCTGAAGCCCGACCCGTTGGCGGTGACGATGTCGGGCCAGCCGTTGCCGGCCAGGTCGCCGACCGCGACCCACTGCGGCGTCGAGCCGGAGTCGTACCCCGTGCCGGGCGTCAGGGTCACGGGGGCCGACGGCGCCGGCGTTCCCGGGCCGGAGGTGCCCGGCGGGCCGGTGCCGACGGCGTTGGTGGCGGTCACCTGGAAGGTGTACCTGCTGCCGTCGGCGAGACCGCCCACGTTGGCCGTGGTGACCACGCCGGAGCCGTACACGGTGGTCACCACGACCGCCAGCGAACCCTGCGCCGTGCTGCCGATATACGGCGTCACCGTGTAGCTGGTGACAGCGTCACCCGGTGAGGCGGGCGCGGTCCAGTGGACCACGGCGCGGCTGTCGGCCGCGGTTGCGGTGACCCCCGTGGGTGCGCCCGGCAGCGTGCTCGGGGTCACCGCGTTGGATGTCGCCGGGGCGCTGGAGCCGGCCGCGTTGTTGGCCGTCACCTGGAAGGTGTAGGTGGTCCCGTTGCTCAGCCCGCTGATGGGCGTCGAGGTGGTCGAGGCGCCCACGCTGGTCGGCGTCTGCGGGTTGGAGCCGATGTACGGGGTCACCGTGTAGCCGGTAATGGGGCTGCCCCCGTTGGACGACGGCGCCGTCCAGGACACCGTCGCCTGGGTGTCCCCGGGCGCGGCCGTCAAGCCGGTCACCGCCCCCGGCGGGCGACACCGTGGTCACCGGAGCGGAGGCGGCCGGCGCACCCGTGCCGTAGGTGCCGCTGGCGGTCACCGCGAACACGTAGGGTCCCTTGGCGGTGAGCCCGGTGAAGCTGGCGTTGGTGGTGCTGCTGGGGATGCCGGTCTGTGCTTGGGCGGTCTGCGCCACCCCGTTGAGGAAGGGTGTGACGTTGTACGTGCTCACCGTGTTGCCCTGGTACGACGTCGGCGCGCTCCACGTCACCGTCGCATCCCCGGTGTTGCCCGCGCTGCTGCCGCTCACGTTGCTCGGCGGCCCGGGCAGCACGTCGCCCAAGTTGGTCGGCGCCCAACTGGCGCCGTCGACGTCCAGGTTGTGTCCTTGGGTATCGACGTAGATCTGCAGCCGCAGCCGGTTGAAGCTTCCCGAGGAGGGGATGTCCAAAGGGGCGGTCACCCAGGTCCAGGCGTTCTGCACGCTGAAGGATGTGTTGCCGCACACCGTGGGACTGTTGCCGTCGGCGCAGGCGGCCAGGTCGCCATTGAGCTGGGTGCCGTCGTGGGAGCGCAGCCACACCCCGGCTTGCTTGTGCTCGTTGGCGGTGAAAGTCGCGCTGTACATCTGGCCGATGCCCACCTCACCGGAGGTGTGCAGCTGCAGCCACTCCCTGCCGTCCTCGCCGCCGCCCGTGTCGAAGCCGTAGGTGATGGTGTGTCCACTCGGCTGCCAGAGCACCTGCCAGTCCGTCGAGTCCGTGTACTCCATGCTGGCGTCGACCAGGCAGGGGTTGACCAGGGACAGGCCATCGATGTCAATGTT
Source organism: Candidatus Dormiibacterota bacterium (assembly GCA_963777285.1). GTDB lineage: Bacteria > Chloroflexota > Dormibacteria > Aeolococcales > Aeolococcaceae > JAFARE01. The sequence goes on along the minus strand of CAVZPR010000002.1, from coordinate 1,400,886 downwards.
GGTGTTGAGCGTGGTGAGTATCAGCTGCGCCTGCAGGCTGGAGTAGCTGCCGCTCTGGATGTCCAGCGGCACCTGCACCAAGGACCAGTTCTGCGACGCGGTGAAGTAGGTCGCGTCGCTGGGGTTGCCGCCCGGGCCGAGCAGCGCCAGGTAGCCGCTGACGTTGGTCGATGTGTCCGCGCGCACCCAGGCCGCCAGCTCGTAGCTCTGACCGGCGGCGATGGTCATGGACAGGTTCTGATACATGCCACCCTGCTGCGTGGTATTCATCTGGGCGAACCAGCTGCCGTCCATGGCCTTGCCTGCGGGGTGATATGCGGTCGCTCCGGCGCCGCTGGTCATGCTCCAACCGCTTGGCGGAGAGCCGCCCTGCTCGAAGCTGGGGTCCACCAGCCCGGCGTTCTCCAGGCTGGCCGCGTCCCAGTCATAGGTGGCGTTGGTGGTGTTCATGACCAGCGTCATCGCCAGTCCGTTGTGCCCGCCGTGGGCTACGTACAGCGGCGCCGACACCAGCGTCCAGCCGTTGCCCACGGAGAACGCCGTGCTGTCGCTGTCGGTGGTGCCGCCGGTGGCGCTGATGGTCAGGCTCCCGGTGATCGGCGTCGGCAGCACCGCGTCGGCCTTGACCCAGACCGCGCCCGCGTAGTTGTCGTACTGCGCCGGCGTGAAGCTGGCGTCCTGCCACACCGATCCGCCGACCGCGGTGGTCGACGTCTGCAGGTAGCCACTGCCCTCGCGCCCGCTGCTGCTGTTGCTCACCCAGGTCAGCGACACAGAGCTGGCCTGGTCGTGCGCCGTCCAGCTCGACGAGGACTCGAAGCTGGCGTTGCTCAACAGCTCCGGCGTGCAGGTCGTCGAGGGCAGGGACGCGTTGGGCGACGCCAGCCCGGCAGACGAGCCCGCCGGCGCGGTGATGTACTGCGGCGTCGGCGTCTGCGGCGGATTCTCACCGACGAAGATGGGGTTGGCGTCCAGTCCGGTGGTGGGATCAGCGGGCAGCGGCGACGCAATTCTGGCCGCGCCCGACGCGTGGCTGGCCACGTGCGCCATCGGTCCGCTGGACGGCGGGAAGCTCGACGCCGAGGCGGCCGCCGCCGCCCCGCCCTGGGTGCTCAGCGAAGCCAGAAGCGTGGCTGCCGACACTGCCAGGAAGGCCAGCCGACGGCGGCGTGACGCCTGCGCCGCGCGAAGGGTGCACGCGCGCTCACGCTTCGGGAAGATCCTTACCGGGTCGGTGCCGATCGACGTTCCCAGATGGTGAAATCGAGGCACCATTCCGCTCTCCCTGGCGGCTCCACAGGCACGCCAGACTGACGCTGTTTGCGCTATTCGTGTGACCGTGATGGCTCATCGGCCGGGGCGGCGGCGCTCATGCGCGGACCCGTCACTGCCGCACAGCGGCGAGGTTGCGCCGCCTCGGGTCGGGCGTCAAGTAAAGAACCGTGAAGCTCGGCCGTCAGGCGCCTACCCTCCCCTATCCATCCGAGTCCAGCGTCACGCCGACCGACTCCGACACACGCGAGGAACTGCTGGGAGTCGCCGCCACTCACGCGGCGGAGTTCACCGCGAGACCTATGCAGCACGTGCACACTCGCACGGCAGAGGTCAGGGGTTCGAATCCCCTCCGCTCCACAGATTTTTCCGTTACATGTAACATTGGCCCATGGCCGAGCGCAAGCCACCGCCAGTGCGCGAGCGCGTGAGATCCCATCGTGACCGCCTGCGCGCCCAGGGACTGCGGCCCATTCAGATCTGGGTCCCAGACGTTCGCTCCTCGAGCTTCGTCAAGGAGGCGCGCCGCCAAGCGAGAGCTGTGGCCCGGAGCACGCACGCCGTAGACGATCAGGACTTCATCGATGCGATCAGTCGTAGCGACGTGTGAGGCGCGGCGAGATATGGACCGCAGCCGGCGGACCGGGATACGCGGGCAAGCCTCGCCCAGTTGTGGTAATCCAAGACGATCGCTTCGATGCCACCGATTCGGTGACGATTTGCGCCTTCACGACTGACCCGACGGAAGCACCCCTGTTGCGTCTGCGCGTGGAGTCGAGCAAGGCTGACGGAGTGCATGAGCCAAGCAGTCTCATGGTTGACAAGATCACGACTGCTCATCGTTCTCGGCTCGTGAACCGGATCGGCCGCTTGAGCGATGAGGACTTGGTTCGGCTCGGTCGCGCGATGGTCGTCTTCATCGGCCTCGCCGGCGCTTGAGAACCTGCGAACGGGCCACCGCCCGGCCCACCAAACGCCGTCAGCGCGTGGTTGGCCCTCTGCCGCTGCGCGTGGGCGGTGCGAGAAACGCACATCGAGGCCCTGATGAACGTCGCAACCTGCCATCGAGTGTGGCCAAGCTCGCCCCCAGAGACTCCGCAAGAGACACGTACCAGCCGTCGTAGGCGGTGAGATTCCGGTGCAACTCCCATACACGCGACGCAAACGGCTCATATGGGAAGAGCTCCACCGGAATTGCGATGAGGTCCATGTGAGCCAGCGCTGCCACGTCCGCTGATACGTCTCCGCCGCGTTCGGCGCGCCGCACGATGTTGGCCGCTTCGACAGGCATCAGATGCGGTGCAGCCAGTGGCTCGGCTTGCAGAAGGTCCTCCGCCCACGTTCCGACCGGCCCGGCATCGAGGAGAGCGGCCACGACGACCGAGGCGTCGACGACCATTGTCATCGGCGATCGCGGTCGCGATATTCGAGGATCTTTGCCACGGTGACATGAGTGCGCGTCGTTGATTTGCGCTCACGGATGCGCGAGACCAGGTCACCGGCGTCCGGCGAACCCGCGAGCTCGATCAGCCGCATTCGCAAGTACTCCTGAAGCGAGCGGCCGGAGCGAGCTGCTCGCGCAGCGAGCTCCTCCTTCGTGTCGTCGGGGACGTCGCGGACGGTGATTGCTGTGCTCATCGCTGCATTATGGCAGCAACGCTGCTACTTTGATTGCTTCGCCGCGACGCCTGACGGCGACCACCTCAACAGGCCGGCATGGAGCGGCCGGCGCCATCGACACGTGGCGCCGTGGCCTGCGACCAGGTGGCGCCGCCGTCCGCGCTCACCTCATAGAAATGCGCCGGCGCGTCGTGCACATACTCGCGGATGGTCACCACCAGCGTGTTCCCCACCTCGGCCAGCGAGCAGTACTCACTCTCACCCGCCGCGCCCAGCGGCGGGATCGGCACGGCCAGCGTGCGCCACCCGGCACCGGTGTCGGTGCGGCGGTCGATGCCCATGTCGAAACCGCTTAGGTACACCGATCCCGAAGCACCTACATCGACCCAGTCGGCGCCGGTCGCCGTCACGCTGTGCCCGGACGGCACGTGCACCTCGCGCAGCACCGACCACTTCGCGCCGGCATCGTCGGTGCGCAGCGCTCGCACATCTGTGGTGTTGATGCTTTCCTGCCCTCCGCCCGCAAAGGTGTCGAGAGTCCCCACAACGATCCACGCAACGTCTGGACCGATGGCGGTCAACCAGTTGATGGTCACGTCCTCACGACCGCGGCCGACCGTCGACGTGCCCGTGTCGGGAACGTCGTGCTGGGTCCACGACATGCCGCCGTCACGCGTCACGAAGCAACGCGCGGGGGGACTGGCCGACGTGCGCGTGTCGCCGACGCTGCCCGGTGACGAACCGCGGGCGCGGCCCTGCTCGCAGAGCCATGCCACCGTGATTGCCGGGAAGCTCACCAGCGTTCCCCAGACATAGTTGATGCGGGGAAGGTTCGTGATCCGCTGCCAGGTCCGGCCTCCGTCCGCGGTGCGCTGCACACCCGCGGCGGTCAGCTCCCAGCCGTGCGCAGAGTCGAGCATCGCCACCGCCAAAGGCGAGGCCGCCGCCGTGGCCGGCGCGGCGCTCTGCGCCTTGGGGAAGATCGAGCAGCCGGCGACCGCGCTTGCCGCCAGACACATCGCCGCGATGCGGAGGGCCCGAACCCGCCGCGGGACGGCGGCGACGCCGACGCTGCTCACGGATGCAAGTCTGGCAGCCGCGGAGCAGCGGTGTCAGCGTGGTCCGCGCTGCGACAATCAGCACCATGGCGATCACACAACCGCACGGCGATTCGAGCGTCGACCGCGAGGTCGTATCGATATTCGTGTCGCTGCTGCGGCGCATCGACCGTGACGTCTTCGACGTCCCCGCGGGTGAAGCGACGATCCGGCTGCGACAGCGTGATGGCCTCGCGCGCGACGTGCGCATCGACGAGGACGGCGCCCGGCTCACGCGCGTCGTCTCGACGCGGCGGCCGGACGCGGTGCTCACCGCGACCGCGGATACGTGGAGGCAGCTGAGCGCGGACGTCGCCGGCGGCATGGACGCCTACCGCCAAGGCAGGCTCGAAGTCCGTGGCAACCTGCACGTCGGGATCGGGTTCCTGGCGGCCACGGCGCCGCGCACGAAGGCGCCGGGGCGGCTGCGCTTTCAGCAGCTGCGCACCGAGCTCGGCACTGTGTCGACGCTCACCGCCGGCAGCGGCGACACGGTGATCATGGCGCACGGACTCGGCGCCACCAAAGCGTCGTTCCTGCCCACGGTGGCAGCCCTCGCCGCAACGCACCGCTGCATCGCGATCGATCTGCCCGGGTTCGGGGACAGCGACAAGCCGCTCTTCGCCGCCTACGATGCGGCGTTCTTCTGCCGCTGGATCGTGGCGGTGCTGGACACCATGAACGTGCCCCAAGCGGACGTCATCGGGCACAGCATGGGCGGGCGCGCGGCGATCGAGATGGGGCTGCGGCACGCCGGCCGGGTGCGGCGCCTGGTGCTGATGACACCGTCACTCGCCTGGCGGCGCAATCGTGACTGGGTGCAGCTGCTGCGCTTCGTGCGGCCCGAGCTCGGCGTGCTGCAGATCACGCCGCGACCAGTCGTGGAGCGCATCCTCGACCGCATCCTTCCCGAAGCGTCGAGCGGCTGGGCGGCAGCGGGCAAGGACGAGTTCCTGCGCGCGTACCTCACGCGCAGCGGACGCGCGGCCTTCTATGCAGCGGCCCGGCAGATCTACCTCGAAGAGCCCGACGGCCCCGAGGGCTTCTGGACGCGGCTCGGCGCGCTGCGCTCCCCGTCACTGTGGATCTGGGGGCGCCGCGACGGGCTCGTGCCGGTCGCCTTCCGCCGCCACGTGGCCGCGGTCGTCCCTGCGGCGCAGCACGTCATCGTGGACAGCGGCCACGTGCCCCAGCTGGAGCGTCCCGGCGCGACGCACGCAGCGATCGCGCGCTTCCTCGCCTGACTCCGGCCCGATTCCAGGTTGACAGCCGCAGAACCCGGGGCGCTAGATGGTGCGATGCCCACGCCGAAGCCGGCGCGCCGGCAGCCGCGCGCACCACGCGCAGCACGCACATCGCGCGACGCCGCATCAGCGCGCCCACGGCAGCGCCGGCGCAGGCAGGCGCAACCGCAAGCCCCACACGGTCTCGGTGACGGCGCCGCCGCGCTGCTGAACCGCGCCGGCGCCTCGTTGGCGCGCGAGATGCAGCGACGGCTGTCGCGCGCCGACCTCGACGACCGCGACCCCGACTACATCCGCGACAACCTGCCCTTCCTGTGGATGCTCTCCAGCGTTTACTTCCGCGCCGACGTGCGCGGGCTCGACAACATCCCCGAGCAGGGCCCCGTGCTGCTGGTGGGCAACCACTCGGGCGGCAACATGATCGTCGACACCTTCGTGTTCACGCTGGCCTTCAGCACGCGCTTCGGCGTGGAACGCCGATTCCATCAGCTGGCGCACAATCTGGTGCTTCTGCTGGGTCAGCACTTCCCCTGGATCCCCAACCTGCGCAAGTTCGGCACGGTGCCCGCTTCGCACCAGAATGCGGAGCGCGCGCTGCGCGCCGGTGGGGCCGTGCTCGTGTATCCGGGAGGCGACTACGAGACGCACCGGCCGTCGTGGGAGTCGGCGCGCGTCGACTTCGGAGGCCGCAAGGGATTCATCAGGCTGGCGCTGAGGAACAACGTCCCCATCGTGCCGGTGGTCGCCATCGGCGGCCAGGAGACCGCGCTGTTCCTCACCCGCGGCGAGTGGCTGGCACGCCTGCTGCGCGTCGACCGGATGTTCCGGCTCAAGGTGATGCCGGTGTCGCTCGCGCTTCCCTGGGGCGTGAACGTCAGCGACCTGCTGACGCACATTCCTCTGCCGGCCAAGCTGACCATCGAGGCGCTCCCGCCCATCGACCTCAGGGCGCGCTTCGGCGACTCGCCGGACGTCGACGCGGTGTACGACCACATCATCGGCTCGATGCAGAAGACGCTGACGGCGCTGGCGGCGGAGCGCCGCTTTCCCGTGCTCGGTTGACCATGCGCGTCGACGAGACCGTCACCATCCAGGCACGCCCCGACTGCGTGTGGGACCACGTGCGAGATCCCCGGGCATACGCCGGATGGATGCGCGCGGTCACGCGATTCGACGCCGTGGCGGGCACCTCCGGCGCCGGCGTGGGATCGCGCTACTCAATGCGCATCAGGGCGGGCTCGGCTGAGGTAGGCGGCGTGGTCGAGCTGGTCGAGTACGAGGAGTGCAAGGACGTCGCGTGGCACAGCGTCTCCGGCATCGACCAGCGCGGCCGGCTGCGCCTGCGCGAACCGTCGCGGGGCTGCACCGCGGTGACGTTCCGTGTCAGCTACCAGTCGCCGGGCGGCGTGTGGGGGCTGATCGCAGACCGCGTGTCCGGACCGGAGATGCGGCGCAACGTTCGTTCCAGCCTCGAGGCGCTGCGGCAGCTCTGCGAGGCGACGCCGTCCGGCACGGCGGCGCGATCCGATCCGTTCGCGTTCCTGCGCAGCCAGGCGGAGGCGGTGCGCGTGCTCGCCGAAGCGGGGGTGCTGCGGCCGTCGCGCCCCGACCGATTCCTGGGCGCCGCGGTGTGCCTCTATCGCTGGGGGCTCACCCTGCCCGGGGGCTTCACCGCGGCGGCGGCGCGGTATCCCGACGCGCTGTCGCTGATCGACGAGCGCGGCGACGCGACCTTCCGCACCCTGGACGCGCGCACCAATGCCATCGCCGCCGGAATGCGCGAGTCGGGGATCGGAGAGGGCATGCGTGTCGGCGTGCTCTGCCGCAACCACGCGGGTTTCGTCGAGGCCGTGGTCGCGCTGACCAAGCTCGGCGCCGACGTCCTGCTGCTCAACACGGGGTTTGCGGGGCCCCAGCTGCGCGACGTGCTGCAGCGCGAGCGCGCGGACGCGATCGTGCACGACGTCGAGTTCGCCCGGTTGCTCGGCGACGCGCTGCCGCGGCGGCGCCGCTTCATCGCGTGGTCGGACAGCGGACGGGCGACGCCCCGCAGCCTCGACGGCCTGGCGCGGCGCGGCGACGAGCGCGAACCATTCCCGCCCGAGGAGCCCAGCCGCATCACCGTGCTCACGTCGGGCACCACCGGCACGCCCAAAGGAGCATCGCGCGGGCAGCCGCGCAGCGCTGAGCCCATCGTGGGAATCCTGTCGAAGATCCCGCTGCGCGCGCGCGGCACGACGCTCATCGCCACTCCGCTGTTTCACGCGTGGGGCCTGGCGCAGCTGGGGCTCGCGGTGGTCCTGTCCTCAACCGTCGTGCTGCAGCGGCGCTTCGACCCCGAGGCGACACTGGCGGCGGTTGAGCAGCATCGTGTCACGGCCCTGGTCGCGATCCCGGTCATGCTGCGGCGCATCCTCGACCTGCCCGAGGCAACGCGCAGCCGCTACGACACGTCGTCGCTGCGCGTCGTCGCCGTCAGCGGATCGGCGCTGCCCGCAGACCTGGCGACGCGCTTCATGGACGAGTACGGCGACATCCTGTACAACCTGTACGGCTCGACCGAGGTCGCCGCCGCTGCGATCGCCACGCCGGACGACATGCGCGCCGCACCGGGAACCGTCGGCAGACCGCCGTCCGGCACGGTGGTGCAGCTGCTCGACAACTCCGGGCGCGACGTCGCGCCCGGCGACACGGGCCGCATCTTCGTGGGCAACGACATGCTGTTCGAGGGGTACACCAGCGGCGACGCGGGGATCGCGGTGAACGGCCTCCTCTCCACCGGCGACACGGGACTCGTCGATCCCCAGGGACGGCTGTTCGTCGTGGGACGCAGCGACGACATGGTCGTGTCCGGCGGCGAGAACGTCTTCCCCGCTGAGGTCGAGGAATTGCTCGTGGCCCACCCCGACATTGAGGACGCGGCCGTGGTGGGCGTGCCCGACGAGGAGTGGGGCGGGCGCCTGCGCGCCTACGTGGTGCGGCGCCGGTCGCGGCTGAGCGCGGACGACGTCAAGCGGCACGTGCGCTCCCGCCTGGCGCGCCACAAGGTGCCCCGCGACGTCGAGTTCGTGCAGGCGATCCCACGCTCCGAGACGGGCAAGGTGGTGAAGGCCGAGCTCGGCGCCCGCTGACGCAGGCGCGCGGCTACAGAACCTTCGAGAGAAACGCCTTGGTGCGCTCGTGCTGCGGGTTGGCGATCACCTCGCGCGGCGTGCCGCTCTCGACGATCACACCGCCGTCCATGAACAGCAACGTGTCACCCACCTCGCGCGCGAAGCCCATCTCGTGCGTCACCACCACCATGGTCATGCCGTCCTCGGCGAGGCCTCGCATCACGTCGAGCACGTCGCCCACCAGCTCGGGGTCGAGTGCGGACGTGGGCTCGTCGAAGAGCATCAGCTTGGGCTGCATGGCCAGCGCGCGCGCGATGGCGACCCTCTGCTGCTGCCCGCCGGACAGCTGGTTGGGGTACGCGTCGATCTTGTCGCCCAGCCCCACGCGGTGCAGCAGCGAGCGCGCGCGCTCCGCCACCGCCGCCCCCGGTTCGCGCTTGACGCGCACCGGCGCCTCGGCGACGTTCTCCAGCGCCGTCATGTGCGGGAAGAGGTTGAAGCGCTGGAACACCATGCCGATCTCCGAACGCTTGCGGCACACCTCGCGGTCCGGCAGCTCGTGCAGCTTGTCGCCGCGCTGGCGGTACCCGACCAGCTCGCCGTCGACGTAGAGCTTGCCGGCGTCGATCTTCTCCAGGTGGTTGATGCAGCGCAGGAACGTGCTCTTGCCCGAGCCCGACGGCCCGATGAGGCACATCACCTCACGCGGTGCGACCTCCAGGTCGATGCCGCGCAGCACCTCGAGGCGGCCGTAGCTCTTGTGCACCGCCTCGGCGCGCACCAGCGCGGGGCTGCTCACCGACGCTGCCTCATCGCTGATGGGTGGGCGTGACCGAGACGCTGACGTCGGGGGCCGCGAGCGGCAGCGGCGGGTGCGAATGGAAGAGAAGGTGGCGGAAGCGCTGCAGCGGCGTCGGCGGCAGCTGCCGCGACGCGCCCCGGGCGAAGTAGCGCTCCAGGTAGTACTGGCCGAAGGTGAGCACTGACGTCATCGCCAGGTACCAGACGCTGGCGACGATGACCAGCTCGATGATGTCGTAGTTGAAGTTGGAGATCTCCTTCTGCACGAAGAAGAGCTCGCCGACCGTGGCGATGTACGCCAGCGACGACGTCTTCAGCATGGAGATCGTCTCGTTGCCGGTGGGCGGGATGATCACGCGCATCGCCTGGGGCAGGACCACACGCCGCATCACCAGCGTGCGGTGCATGCCCAGCGCCTGCGCCGCCTCCGTCTGCCCCTGGTCCACGGAGATGATGCCGGCGCGCACGATCTCCGCCATGTAGGCGGCTTCGTTGAGGCCCAGGCCCAGGATCGCCGCCAGGAACGGCGAGATCACCTGGTTGGTGCTGGCGTGCCACGCGATGCTGGTGAAGGGGATGCCGATCGTGAGCACCGGCAGGATGGCGGCGATGTTGAACCAGAAGAAGATCTGCACCAGCACCGGCGTGCCGCGGAAGAACCAGATGTAGAACCAGCTCACCGACGACATCACCGGATTCGGCGACAGGCGCATCACCGCCAGCAACACGCCCAGCACGATTCCGATCACCATGGCGACCACGGTCAGCTCGATCGTGATCAGCAGACCGTGCAGGATCTGGTCGTGGAACAGGTACTGGCCGACGACTCCCCAGTTGAGCAGCGGCGCGCTGGCCAGCGTGTAGATCGCCGCTGCGGCGATGCCGAGCACCACCACCGCCGCCACCCATCGCCATGGGTGGCGGACCGGGATCGCCTTGATCGCCTCGGGCCCGCGCCGCGGCGGCGCGGCAACGCCGTCCGCGGTGACGTCGCCGGCCGTGCTCACCGTCGCGCTCGAGGATCAGCGAAGAGGACGCGCCCGCCTGCCCTCAGTACGAGGGCACACAGCTCGAGCCCACGGCGTTGTTGTTGTTCACGCTCACCGCGGTGCTGGCGATGGCGCCGTCCTGCACGCCCCAGGTCTGCAGCACCTTGGTGTAGTAGCCGTTGGCGATCAGGTACTTGACCGCGTCGGTCAGCGCCTGGTCCATCCCCGCGGTGTGCAGCACCGCGATGCCGTAGGGGTACACGCTGCAGGCCGGACCGCCGATCTTCAGCTTGCCCGCCTCCAGCTTCACCTGGTAGTCGGCCACCGGCTGGTCGGCCCAGCCGAAGTCGGCGCGGCCGCTGAGCAGCGCGGAGTTCGCCTCGGTCTGCGTGTCGAAGCTCTCCACGTTGATGTCCGCCTTCCCCGCCGCTTTGCAGTGGTCCGTGTCTCCCGGGATCAGGTCGCCACCCGGCTTCTTGCCCATGAAACCCCAGGCGTCGGACTCCTCTGTCGTGCCCGCCTCGACGGCCACGCCGTGGCCGCACATGTCGGACGCCTGCGTGATGGTCGCGCCACCGGGCTTCTCCAGCCACGCCTCGCCCGCCTGGTAGTAGGTGACGAAGTCGATCCCCTTCTGCTCGCGCGCCGTGGTCGGCGAGTAGCTGGAGAAGCTCATCACGTACTTGGGCGGGCTCTCCAGCAGCGCCGGGATGATGTCCGCGAAGGTGACGTTGCTGATGGTGCAGGCGACGCCGAGCACGCGGCACACGTCGTTGGCCAGGTCGATGTCCCAGCCCTCGATCTGCCCCGTGTCCGGGTTGACGAACTCATTGGGCGCGTAGGAGGCGTCGGTGGCGATCTGCAGCGGCGCATTGGAGCTGATCGCCGACGGCACCTCGGCGGCGATGTTGGCCTGCTTGCTCGGCACCGGCACGGAGCCGGATGGCGTGGGAGCCGTGCCGCTTCCTCCCGTCGTGCCGCCTCCGCAGGCCGCGGCGAGGAGTGCCGCCGGCGCGATGGCGAGGAAGACGCCGCGGCGCCGTGGACGCCGGCTCGGTCGAAGACTGCTTCGAATCATTGGTGACCCCCGTGTGCGCCCGCATTGTGGACCGGCCCCGGCGGGAGTGTCCAGAATGGGCGGCACGCGCCGTTGGTACAGATCGGCTAGAGTCGCTCTGGTTGGTGAGAATGCGCCAATTGAGGGGAAGGCAGTGGGGATGGATCTGCGGCCGGGGCCGGGTGCCGCGGCGGCCGATGAGGAGGCTGCGCACGCTCTGCGCGGCACCGCGCGGAGCCGCCTGCACACCGTCCATCCGGCGCGTATCGAGGTCGAGCTCGACCCCGTTCCCGTCGCCTCGCCGCGCACCGGCTTCCTGGCGGTGAACGCGCGCGACCGCTGGGTGCTCGTGCTCTTCATCGGCGCCTGCCTGGCGCAGGTCGCCGACGCCGTGACCACGGCAATAGCGCTGCAGCGTTCGTCGCTGTTCGAAGCCAACTCCCTGATGCGCAGCGCGGTGACGCAGCCGGCGCTCACCGGCGCGCTCAAGCTGCTGGTGGTGGGACTCCTCTGCCTGCTGGCGATGATGCGGCTGCCGACGCGCTACGCGCGCCTCGCCGTGCTGCTGGCATTCGGCATCGGCGTGCTGGCGCCGCTGCAGAACGCGCTGCAGCTGCTGACGTCGCGCTAGCCGCGCGCCAGGCGGCCCAGCAGCGCCGACGCCGCGGCCACGCCCAGCGCCAGCGCGCCGAGCAGCACGGCGGCGTCCAGGAGCAGGTCCGACGGCGTCCCGATGAGCAGCCCGCGCAGCGCGTCGACCTCGTAGCTCAACGGGTTGATGACAGTGATGGCATGAAGCCAGCCGGGCATCAAGGACACGGGGTACAGCGCGTTGGACCCGAAGAACAGGGGCATGGTGATCGCCTGCCCGATGCCCATGAGCCGTTCCCGGGAGAGCACCAGCCCGGCGATGGTCATCGACAAGCAGGAGAAGAAGCCGGCCGCCACCACCACGACCAGCGCCGCACCGATCAGGTGCAGCGGGTTCCAGTCGAGGCCGACGCGCAGGATGGCGGACAGCGCCAGGATGACGATCACCTGGCTCACGCCGCGCACCCCCGCCGCGAACGACTTGCCCAGCACCAGCGCCGCCCGCGGCGTGGGTGTGGCCAGCAGCTTGGTGAGCATGCCCGCGTCACGCTCCCAGATGATCTGGATGCCGAAGAAGATGGCGATGAAGAGCGCCGACTGGGCCATGATGCCGGGCGCCAGATAGTCGAGATAGGGCAGCGATCCGGTGGGAATGACGTGCAGCCGGTTGAACGTCTCGCCGAAGATCAGCAGCCAGAGCACCGGCTGTATGGCGCGCGTGTAGATCTCGGTGCGGTCGTGCCGGATGCGGCGCACCTCGAGCGCGCAGAACGTGAACACGCGGCTGGCGAGGAGGCGCACCGGGTCAGGTTGTTGCGGCAGGCCGGCACCGCCCCGGGCGGCGGCGGATGCGGCCTCAGCCGACACGGCGCGCCGTGCGTCGCGTGCTGCGCACGCTGCGGAACGTGCCGTCGCCCGCGTCCAGCCCACCTTCGTCGCGCGCGTGGAAGCGGAAGACGTCGTCCAGCGTTGCACCGTCGCCGAGCGCGGCCTTGAGCGCCGCGGGCGTGCCCTGGGCGCGAATCGTGCCGCGGTGCATCATCGCGATGCGCTGGCACAGCGCGTCTGCCTCGTCCATGTAGTGCGTGGTGAGCAGCACGGTCGTGCCGAGCTGACGGCGCAGCAGCTCCACGCGCTCCCACACACCTGAGCGCGCCACCGGATCGAGGCCGATCGTCGGCTCGTCGAGGATCAAGACCTGGGGGCGGTTCACCAGCGCCTGCGCCAGCTCGAGCCGGCGAATCATGCCCCCCGAGTAGGTGCGCGCCAGGCGCTCGGCGGCGTCGACCAGTCCGACCACCTGCAGCGCATCGTCGATGCGCGCGCGGCGCTGCGCGCGGGGCACATCGAAGAGCCGGGCGAACAGCCACACGTTCTCGCGTCCCGTCAACCCCGCGTCGATCGACAGCTGCTGGGGCACGTAGCCGGTCACCTGGCGCACGCGTATGGCGTCGCGGCGGACGTCCAGTCCCATGACGTGCGCGGCGCCTGACTGCGGGCGCAGCAGCGTTGTCAGCACGCGGATGGTCGTCGTCTTGCCGGCGCCGTTCGGTCCCAGCAGGCCGAAAACCTCGCCGCGGCGCACGTCGAAGCTGACGCCGTCGACGGCACGAACCTGGCCGTAGCTGACGACCAGATCGGCGACGTCGACAGCGCTGCTGACCACCGGATCACAATACCCGCAGTGCCACGCTGTGCTTCCTGCGCATCAGAAAACCCACACGGTTTTCGCTTCTGCGGCAGCTGCGGATCGCCGCTGTCGGCGGACGGATGCCCGACGTGCGGATTCGTGAATCCGCAGGCGCAGCGCTTCTGCGGCCGCTGCGGCACGCATCTCGCGGTGCGGCTCGACGCACCCGTGCCGGTGGCGGAGCAGGGTGAGCGCAAGCTGGCCACGGTGCTGTTCGCCGACGTGGTCGGCTTCACCGCGCTGGCCGAGGTGAGCGACCCCGAGCGCTTGGCGCGGACCGTGGATTCCGCGCTGCGGCCGCTCGCCGACGTCGTCGTAGAGCACGGCGGCACCATCGACAAGTACCTCGGCGACGCGCTGATGGCGCTCTTCGGCGTGCCCATATCGCACGACGACGACGCGGAACGGGCCGTCGCCGCCGCGCTGAAGATGCGCCAGACGGCGGGTGACCTGCGTTTCTCCATCGGCATCAACAGCGGCGAGGTGATGGTCACCTCAGTCGGCGACGGCGACGCCGTCACCGTGATCGGCGATGCGGTCAACGTCGCCTCGCGACTCGAGAGCGCCGCGGCGGCGGGCGAGATCCTGGTGGGACCGCTGACAGCAGAGCTCGTCGCCGAACGCTTCCTGCTGCGCGAGCGCGAGCCGGCGATGCTCAAGGGCAAGGCGCAGCCGGTCGCGGTGTACGAGGTGCTCGGGCCGCGTGCCGGCGACGGCGCCGCGGCGGCGGCGCTGCCGCTGGTGGGCCGCGAGGCGGAGCTGAGCTTCGTGCAGGCGTGCTCGCAGCGCGCCGCCGAGCGCTCCCGTGCCCAGGTGTTGGTGATCACCGGCGAAGCCGGCGTGGGCAAGTCACGCCTCGCCGCCGAGCTGGCCGCCCGCCTCCAGGGTGAGTCCGACGTGGTCACGGCAAGCTGCCCCGGCTACGGCGCGCTGGTGGGCACCCGCCTGGCACTGGAGCTGAGCACCCAGCTGGGCGCCGGCGGCGACGGTGACGGGGCACCGCCGATCGGCTTCGACGAACGCGGCGTGGCCCGGATGCGCATGCTGGTTGCCGAACACACCGCGCAGCGCCCGCTGCTGCTCGTCGTCGACGACGCGCACAACGCGAGCGCGGCCGACCTCGACCCGCTGGTGCAGCTCGCGGCCCGCATGGCAGACCTCCCGGTGACGCTGCTGCTCGCCGGGCGGGCCCAACCGGGCGACTGGCTGACCCGGTTCCCCGGAGCCACGACGCTCCACCTCGACGCGCTGCTCCCCGCCGACGCCGTGAAAGCGGCGCTCGCATTCGCGGGCGATCAGCCGCTGACGGCGGAGGCGGCCGCGGCGCTGGCCACCCAGGCGGGCGGCAACCCGCTGCACCTGCGCGAGCTGGTTCGTCTGGTGGGCTCGCGGCCCCTCGGCCCCGTGGCCGGCGGGGACGGGCGGCCGCTGCTGCCCCCGACGCTGCGGGCGGTGCTGGCGGCCCGCATCGACGGCCTGCCGCCGGGCGACAAGGCGGTGCTGCAGGACGTCTCGGTGTTCAGCGACGGGGCCACGGCGGCCGAGGTCGGGGCACTTTCACAGGACGAGCCGCAGGCGGCGCTGGACCGGCTGACCTCGGCCGGCCTCCTCTGCTGCCGCGACGGGCGCTACGAGGTGGAGGACCCGCTGCTCCGCGAGGTGGCGTACGAGCAGCTGCCCCACGCTGCCCGGGGCCGCCGCCACCGCAAGGCCGCCGCCGTGGCGTCGACGGCCGTGGGACGGGCGCGCCACCTCGGCCTCGCGGCCAGCTACCTGGCGGACGACCCCGCCCTGCGCCGCGAGGCCGCCGAGGAGCTGGGACGGACCGGCGCCGAGCTGCTCGCCGCCGCCCAATTCCGGGACGGCATCACGCTGGCGCACCGCGCCGTGGAGCTGGGCCACGCGGATCCCGACACGCTGCTCCGCCTGGCCGAGGCGGAGATCGACGTGGGCCGCTCCAGCTCTGCGCTGCGCCTGCTCGACCGCGTCGACGCGGGCGCCGACCCGCGCCGTGAGGCGCAGGTGCTGCACGCGCGGGGCAACGCGGCGCGGGTGCGCGACCTCGCCGAGTCCGAGGCGCTCCTGGCGCAGGCGGCGGAGCGCTGGAGCGAACTGGGCGACGACGGCAAGCGCGCCTGGGCGCTGACCAACCGCGGCATGACGCTCTTCACCCAGGGACGCATCGAGGACGCCGCGGCCGCCCACGAGGCGGCGCTCGATCTCTTCCGCAGCATCCACGACCGGGCGGGTGCAGCGGCCGCGGCGCAGTCGCTGGCCCTGGCCCGCCCCGACGACCCGCGCGTCCCGTCCTGGCTGGACGACGGGCTGCGCTTCGCCGAGGAGACCGGCGACCTGACCAAAGAGCGCAACGCGCTGATCTCGCTGGCCTGGTCGCGCTTCATCCGCACCCAGCTGGGCGGCGCCCCGGCCATCGCCGAAGCGCTGCGCGACGCCGAGCGTCTGGCGCGCGTGTCCGCCGACCTCGGCGACGCGCCCTTCGAGATGCAGGGCAGCTGCCTGGTGGCGCTGCTGCGGCGGTTCTCGGGGGACCTCGACGGCGCCGCGTCCGCCCTGGAGCGGGCGCGTGCCGCGGCGCGGGCCATGACCGTGCCCACCGAGGGGCTGCTCGAGGCGACCGAGTTCGTCGTGGGCACGGCGCGGGGCAGCGCCATGCCGCCGCCCCCGGCGGCCAAGGACCTGACCCCGCTGGCGCTGGTTTCCGACGCGCTCGTGGTCGAGGCCCTGCTGCTGGCCGGCGAGATGGAAGCCGCCATCGCGCACCTGGCCGGCTCGGCGCTGGACGTGGCACCGTCGATCTCCCCCTTCTTCGCCAGGCTGGCGGGGCTGAGCCGGGGTGGCGTGCTCGTGATCTCGGGCCGCTACCAGGAGGCGGAGCGCGATCTGCGCATGGCCCGGGAGACCGCCCGGGCTGTCTCCGCCTACCCGTCGGAGGCGACGGCCACGGCCCTGCTCGCGGAGATCGAGGTCGACCGGGGCAACCCCGACGGGGCGCGGAGCCTGCTCGCCGGCCTGCCCGAGGAGCCGGGCGGCATCGCCGGCCTCCTCTGCGACCGGGTGCGCGCGCTGCTCGGCGACGCGGCGGCGGAGCGGCGCCTGCGCGAGCAGGCGGCGTCACTGGCCGCGCCCGGCCTCAGCCTGCTGCCGGTCCCGGCTCAGTCGTCAGCGTCGACGAAATAGGTCTCGCACGCGATCTCCAGAAGATCGCGGGTGAAATCGGCGGGACGGCCCAGGTAGCGGGCGGCGTGCACCATGTGGTTGAGCAGGTCGCGAGGGTGCGAGCCGTGCAGCGCGCGGCCCTTGGCGGTGTACTGCTGCTTGAGCAGGTCGGCGATGAGCGACTCGTCGATGCGCAGGCCGTTCTCGACGCACTCGCGCCGCCAGATCTCCAGGTACTCGTCGGGATTGGGGTCGGGCACGTGCACCTTGAAGTGCACGCGGCGCAGGAACGCCTCGTCCATCAGGTTCTGCGGGCGCAGGTTGGTGGAGAGCATCACCAGGCAGGTGAACGGCACCGGGATGCTGGTGCCGGCGCGGGCGATGTTGAGGTAGTCGACCTTCTTCTCCAGCGGCACGATCAGGCGGTTGAGCAGGTCGCGCGGCGACATGTTCTGCTGCCGCCCGAAGTCGTCGATGAGGAACAGGCCGCCGTTGGCCTTGAGCTGCATCGACGCCTCGTAGAAGCCCAGCACCGGGTCGAAGCCCAGCTCGAGCATGCGCGGGGTCAGCTCGCCGCCCACCTTCACCGCGGGACGGTGCGCCAGCTGCCAGCGGCGGTCGTGCGGCGGCAGATCGCGGTCGATGGGCACGTGGTGGATGGGGTCGTAGAAGCGGATGACCTCGCCGTGCGCGTACAGCGCGCGCGGGATGAACAGCGGCGGCCCCAGCAGCGTCGCCGCCGCCTCGGCGATGGTCGTCTTGCCGTTGCCCGGGGGTCCGTGCAGGAAGATCGCCTGGCGCGCGCTCAGCGCGGGTCCGAGATGGTCGAGCACCGTCTCGGAGAGCACCAGCTGGCTGAACGCGTCGTGCAGCCGCGCGCGGTTCACCTGGCCGTCCACCTGCGACTGCCGCTGCGCCAGCGCCGCGTAGTCGGTGATCGGCACCGGCGCCGGGCCGGCGTACTGGTTGATGTCGAGCAGCTCGCGGGCGCGCTGCCGGCCGGTGCTCGAGATCATGTGCTGCATGCCGGCGTTGATCGGCTCGCCCGGCTCCAGGGTCGCGGTCTGCACTCCCACGGAGGAGCTGTAGCCCTCGTCGGCGAGGAAGCGCAGCGTCGTCTCGACGAAGCTGAAGGGGAGGCAGATGTGCCGCGCGATGTCGCGGCCCAGCATGCTGCCGTTGAAATAGAGGACCTTGAGCACCAGGTCGCAGACGAAGCTGAACGGCAGCCCGGTCTCCTCGGAGCTCCTCGGCTCCGGCGGCAGCGCGATGGGCGCGGCGACAGGGGCGGGTGCGACGCTCACAGCCATCAGCGGCCGATTGTGGGCCTGATTCCAGTTCGCGACAGGCGGTGTCCCCCTGCCTGTGGCCGCTTTGTCATACGTCCGTTCCAGGGCCGGAGACGGCTCCCGGCTCGGCGCGCGCCACTGCTGATACCGTTGTGCTCCGTGACCGTGCCGCTCGACGAAGGCGAGGCGCGGCGGCGGCGCATCGGACCCTTCTGGATCGAAGAGGGCCTCGGTCTCGTGGCCGCGGGAGGCGCGATCCTGGCCGTGTTCGCGGTGCTCTTCGTCCTCGCCGTCATCTACCGGCCGGCGTAACCGGCCCGGGCGCGGGCCGTTCCACGAACGGCGCCCCGCTCCCAGCGTCTGATTGAACGTGGACAGCACCTCGTGAGCACCGGCCCCAGCCCCCACTACCGGCGCCGCCGCGCCGGACTGGGTCAGCCTCGCCCCGCGTCGCGGCTCGGCGGCGGCGACGCGAACGGCAACGGAGGGGCGCGGCTGCGCCGCCGTCGCGCCAGCCTCTACCGTCGCGGCCGCGGCGGCGCCAGGGGGCCGCGCCTCCTGCGGGTGACGATGATCGTCGCCGCGGTGCTCCTCTCCCTGGTCGCCGGGACGGTGGGCGTGGCCTTCGCCGGCTACAACATCTATCGCAGCCAGCTGCCCGACGCGGCCACCATCGCCGCCGACGAGCCTGCCCAGGACAGCTACGTGTACGACGCCAAGGGCGAGCTCATCTACGTCTTCCACGACCCCGACTTCAGGCACACGCACGTGGCCCTGGCAGACATCTCACGCTGGGCGCGGCTGGCGATCGTCGACGTCGAGGACCGTCATTTCTTCTCGGAGGGCTCGTGGGACCTGCCGCGCCTCTTCGCCGCCGGCGTCAACGACATCACGCACAGCAAGGGCACCCAAGGAGCGTCGACCATCACCGAGCAGCTGGCCAAGATCAGCTTCTTCGGCTCGTCCACGCCGCGCAGCCTCGACTACAAGATCAAGGAGATCGTCCTGGGAAACGAGATCGCCTCGAACTTCACCAAGGACCAGATCCTCGAGATGTACATGAACCGCGTGTTCTTCGGCAACTACTCGCTGGGCATCGAGACCGCGGCGCGCCTGTACTTCTGGACGGATGCGGCCAGGCTCGACCTGGCGCAGTCGGCGATGCTCGCCGGACTGCCGCAGTCACCGTCGTACTTCAATCCGCTCATCCACGACAAGAACGTGCTGGTCAACCCCATCGCCAAGTTCCGGCAGCACATCGTGCTGGCGGCGATGGAGACCAACGGCGACATCACAGCGCAGCAGGCGCGCGCGGCGTATGCGGAGAAGCTGACGTTCCACTCGTGGACGGAGTCCAACCCGGTGTTCGCGCCCGACTTCCTGGGCTACGTGCAGTCGTGGCTGAAGGACCACTACGGCAGCCAGTACCTCAAGCCCGGCGGCTGGCGCATCTACACCACGCTCGACCCTGACAAGCAGGCGCTGGCGGAGAGCGTGGTGCAGAAGGAGATCCAGAAGGACGGCAACGCGTTCAACATGCACGGCGCCGCGCTCGTCTCGCTCGATCCCAAGACGGGGGAGCTGATCGACATGGTGGGCAGCGGCGATCCTGCGAGCCAGCACTTCGGCAACACCAACCTGGCAACCGCGGACTTCACACCGGGATCGACGATCAAGCTCTTCACCTACACGGCGGCGATCGCCTCGGGCAAATTCACGATGACGACGCCCATCCTCGACGCGCCGTACGCCTTCCCCATCCCCAACGGGCCCGCGTACAAGCCGTTCGACTACGACCGCAACTGGCACGGGGTCTGCGAGCTGAAGGCGTGCCTGGGCAACTCGTTCAACATGCCCGCGGTGAAAACCGAGGTCGCCACCGGCATCCCTTACATCGACAGCCTCGAGCTCGACGCCGGCATCACCGCGTTCGAGGGCAGCTGTCGCAACAGCCAGGGACGCGAGGTGAGCAACATGCCCACCGCGTATCAGTACGCCGCGACGCTCGGCGGACTGGCGTGCGGCATCCCCCTGGACCAGCTCGCCGACGGGGCCGCGATGATCGCGGACATGGGGCTGCAGCACAACGTGATACCGGTCGTCAAGATCGTCGACGGCACGACGGATCGCACCATCTTCAAGTACAACCCGGTCGCCGCTGAGAAGCGCGTTGTTCCGGACAACGTTGCCTACATCATGAACGAGATCACCAGCAACGACGCCAACCGGGTGCGCGAGTTCGGCGCCCACGGCCTGCTCACCATCCCCGGCCGCCGGGTGAGCGCCAAGACCGGCACCGGCGAGTATTTCCAGGACAACCTGACGGTCGGCTGGACGCCTGAATTCCTCACCGCGGTGTGGGTGGGCAACCCGTATCCGTTCTGCAGCGCGGCGCCCGCGGGCGCGTCATGTGGCTTCCTCAGCGGCGTGCGCTCGGGCATCACGGGCGCGGCTCCCATCTGGCACAACTTCATGGTCCAGGCGCTGGCCGGCATGCCGGTCGACTGGTACACGCGGCCGGCCGACGTCGTGGCCACCGGCCCGACCGACAACGCGGACTTCTTCCTGCCCGGCACCGAGAACGCCTACACCGGCGGCTGCTACTACTGGGGTCCGGCACCCGACCCGGAGAACCCGTGCCTCTACACCGGGCTGGAGCCGCCGCCCTGGTACGTCCCACCCGCGCCCACCCCGACACCCGAGCCGTCCCCCGGCGTGACGCCGCCGCCCGACTGCAAGCACCACCGCAAGACCTGCCCGAGCCCCAGCCCCCTGCCGATACCACCCGGGCCCACCCCGGGCTGATCCAGGAGCGGCGGCTAGACTGATCGCGTGACGGACGCGGCCCCGCCCGTCGGCGCCGCGCCGCCGCCCGGGCCTGCCCCCATCGCGCTGGCGCTGGCCCACGACCTGGTCACCCGGTACCGGCTGCGCCTCGCCGACAGCCGGGATTCGCGGCTGACCGGCCTCGGCAGCGCGTACGAGCTCGCGGCCGCGTCGTGGACCGGCAGCCGGGCGGCGCTGGTCGCGTTCTACGACCCGCCCGGCGATGCGGCCGAGGCAGGCCGCGACCTTGCCACCCGCTGCGAGGCCGCGCGACGCTGGGGCCAGCAGCGGCTGCAGCAGCAGGGAGCGCAGGTGTGCGACATCCTGCTCGTGGCGCTGCGCCCGGTCAGCGGCGCCATCGTCGCCTCGCCGGCGGCCGGGGAGAACGTCCGCGTCGGCGCGGCGTGGGTGGACGTGGCGTCGGGAGCCGCGGACGCGCTGCTGCCGATACCGCCGGGGCTGCCACCCATCGCCGAACTGCGCGCCAAAGCCCGGGCGGTGCGCGAGGGCGCCCCCGTGCCCACGCTGGCCGCGGTCGACCTGGCGGAGCGGCAGACGGTCGCCGGCGGCTACGTCGCCCCGGCGCGGCGCGCCATGGTGACGCAGCCCGTGGTGACGTACGCGCTGCTGGGGGTGTTCGTCGCCGTCTACCTGCTGGAGCGGCTGATGATCCCCAGCAATCCCAACGCCAGCACGGGCGCCGACATCTGCGACTTCGGTGCCCTGGTCAACTTCGGCGGCATCGCACACTGCGGCGACGCCGCGACGTGGTGGCGTTACGTCAGCTACGCATTCGTGCACGACCCGCAGTCGATCTTCCACATCCTGTTCAACGGACTGGCCATGTTCTGGATCGGCAGGCTGGTGGAGCAGCTGTACGGCAGGCTGGTGCTGCTGGCGTCGTTTCTGGCGACCGCGGTGTGCGGCGCGCTGGTGTGGATCCTGGCGACCAAGGTGGGCATCGCCTCGGAAGGCTTCACCATCGGCGCGTCCGGCGGCATCTCCGGCCTGGTCGGGCTGCTGCTCATGCTGGGCCGCGTGCAGGGCAAGAGCGTGCCCGTGGGCATCGCGCACGCGGTGCGCCGCTATGCCATCACGGTCATCGTGCTCAACGTCATCTTCGGCTTCTCGGGGACGCTGGGCTTCGGCTTTGCCGGCGCGGGCAACCTCAACAACTGGGTCCACCTCGGCGGCCTGCTCTCGGGCGCGGCGCTGGGGGCGATCCTGCCGCCGCTGCAATCGATCGGCGGGCGCGACCTGTCCCCTGGCGAGCGCGCCGCGCTCGCCGCCGTCATCGGAGCCGGCGCCGTGGCGCTGATCTTCGGCGCGGTCAACCTGATCGGCGCCGTCACGTCCGGCGCCACGTCGCTGGGCGCCTGACCGGCGCTCGCGTCAGCCCGCGGACTCCCGCGCCGGCGAGGTCCAGAGGCCCTCGAGGTCGTAGAAGGTGCGCTCCCCGGGCAGGAACACGTGCACGATCACCGAGTCATAGTCGAGGCACGCCCACGACGCGTCACGCACGCCGACGATGCTCAGCGGGCGCACCCCGGCGTCCCGCAGGGTGTCCTCGATGTTGTCAACTATGGCACGAACTTGGCGGTCCGTGTCGCCCTCGCACACCACGAAATAGTCGGCGATCGTGGTCTTGCCGCGGATGTCCAGGGTGACGACGTCGCGAGCCTTCTTGTCGGCAGCGGCCGCCGCGATGCGGCGGGAGAGCTCGGTCGACGTCATCCGCCAGCATTATGCACGGGCGCACCGGAGCGATACAGCCCGAGCTCGGCGATGAGCGCGGCCACGGACGGGGGCACGAGTGCGGCGACGTCCTCCCCAGCGGCGACGCGGCGGCGCACGTCGCTGGCGCTCACCGGCGGCGAATCGACCTCGACGCGCCGCGTCCGCGTGTCGTCGTAGCCGAGGGCGCGAAGCTCGGCGTCGTGGAGCGCGTCGACGCCGCTGCGGTTGACGATGAGGAATCGCTCGACGGCGAGCAGCTCGTCGCCGCGATCCCACCGCGTGATGGACCGCGCCGCGTCCGCTCCCAGGAGGAGCAGCAGCTCGCGGGCCGGGTGCAGCGCGTGCAGCTCGCGCATCGTGTCGGCGGTGTACGAGACGCCGCCGCGGCGCAGCTCCACGTCGAGCGCGGCAAACCCCGGCGTGTCGTCGAGCGCGGCGCGCAACAGGCGCATGCGCTGCTGCGCGGTCGCCTGCGCCGGCGCGTGCAGCGGCGGACGGTTCGCCGGCACGAACCACACGTCGACCCCGGCGCCGTCGCGCACCTGCGCGGCGATCGCCACGTGGCCGTTGTGCACCGGGTCGAAGGTGCCGCCGAACACCGCGACGCTAGCGTGCACCGCGCCCCTCAGCTTCGCGGTACGTGAACTCGATGTCACCGATGCGCACCGTGTCGCCGTCGACGCAGCCGGCGGCGGCGAGCGCGGCGTCGACGCCACCGCTGCGCATGCGCCGCTGCAGCCGTGCCACCGCCTCGTCGCTGTCCATGTCGGTCATCGCCACGGCGCGCTCGATCGACGCGCCGCTGACCCGATACGCGTCACCCTCGCGCGTGATCACGGGCGCTGTGCGGCGCGCGCTGTGCCGGTACACGCGGTGCTCTCCGTCCTCGCCGGCGGTGGCGGCGGACACGGACGGCGGCGTCTCAGATCGCGATGCCGCGATGGCGGCTCGCGCCAGCAGCTCGGCGCAGCCCTGGTTCGCGATCGCCGATATGGCGATGGCGCCGGGCCATCGCTGCGCGAGCTCGCGCGCGGCGGCAGCGCCGTCCGGGGTGTCGATCTTGTTGAGCGCGAGCACCTCGGGACGCTGCGCCAGGGCGGGGTTGAACGCGCGCAGCTCGGCGCGGATCGCGGCCACCGCATCCGCCGCGGCGGCGGCGCCGAGCGATGCGTCCACCAGGTGGATGAGCGCGCGCGTGCGCTCCACGTGGCGCAGGAACTCCTGGCCCAGTCCGGCACCGAGGTGCGCACCCTCGATGAGCCCGGGCACGTCCGCGAGCACCAACGCGCGCCCGTCGTCGAGCGTGGCGACGCCCAGGTTGGGGTGCAGCGTGGTGAACGGATAGGCGCCGATGCGCGGCCGCGCGCCGGTGAGCGCGCGGAGCAGGGTCGACTTGCCCGCATTGGGCAGCCCGACGATGCCCACGTCTGCGATGAGCTTCAGCTCCAGGTGCAGGCGGCGCCGCTCGCCGCGCTCGCCAAGCTCGCCGAGGCGCGGCGCCTGGTTGGTCGAGGTGGCGAAGCGCGCGTTGCCCCGCCCTCCCCTGCCGCCGCGCGCCACGACCGTGCGCGCGCCGCGCGCGTCGAGATCGGCGAGGGTGCGCACGCCGTCGCGCACCAGCGTACCCGCGGGCACGTGCAGCAGCAGCGTGGCGCCGTCGTGACCGCTGCGCTTGCCGCCCTCACCGGGGCGTCCGCTCTGCGCGGCGAAGCGGCGCCGGTCGCGGAACCAGGTCAGCGTCGTGTCGTCGGAGTCGGCCACCAGCACGACGTCGCCGCCGCGGCCGCCGTCACCTCCGTCGGGCCCTCCCGCGGGCACGTACTTCTCGCGGCGAAAGCTCACCGCCCCCCGCCCGCCGGATCCCGCGACGACGTCGACGTCGACCTCGTCGAGGAACGCGTCGCCGCCCGCTATCCGGCCGCCTCGGCGCGCTCCGCCTGGGCCACGTCCTCGATCATCTCGCCGATGCGCAGCACGGGCATGGCGCGCACGTTGGCGCGCGTGCGGTCGTGACCGGTGTGGTCGTATGCGACCGTGCCGCTGCGCAGCGCGAAGAGCGTGTGGTCGCGGCCGACGCCGACGTTCTCACCCGCGAGGATGCGCGTGCCGCGCTGCCGCACCAGGATGCTGCCCGCGAGCACGACCTCGCCGCTGTGGCGCTTCACGCCGAGGCGTTTGGCGTTGCTGTCGCGCCCGTTGCGCGAGCTGCCGCCGCCCTTCTTATGCGCCATCGGCTGCCGCCGCCTTCTTGCGCGGCGCAGGCGCGCGCTTCGCGGCACGCGCGGGTTTCGGCGCCGCGGCGGTGACCACGTCATCGATGCGCAGCTCGGTGAGCTGGCTGCGGTGCCCGAGGGTGCGGCGGTGGCGCTTCTTCGCCTTGTACGTGAACACGCGCAGCTTGCGACCGCGACGGTGCGCGACGACCGTCGCGGTCACATGCGCCTTGGCCACCTCGCCGCCGCCGTCGCCGCCGTCAGCGCCGTCCACCAGCAGCAGCACGTGCTCCAGCGTCACCGACGAGCCGACCTCGGCGGGGATGCGATCGACCAGGAGCCGGTCGCCGGAGGTGACGCGGTACTGATGACCGCCGTGCTTGAGGATTGCGTACATCGTCGTTATGCCGCGGGGCCGGCTCTTCCCAGCGAAAAGCCCTGCTCACTGCTGGCGCGCCGGCCGAGAATAGCATGGCTCACTGCTGCGACGATGGGGTCGGCGACGGAGCCGGCTGCGCCGTCGGGGACGGCAGCAGCGAGGAGAGGCCGCCGCCCGTTCCACCGCCCGGCTGCACGGTGACCGTCGCCACCTTGTTGAGATTCACGATGTCGCCGTCGCTGTCCGTGGCCTCCGCGCTGATGGCGAAGGTGCCGCCCTCCGGCGCCGGCACCACCACCGTCTGGAATGCGACGACCACGTAGCCCGGGCCCGCGGTGCTCTCGGCGGGCAGCGTGAAGCCGCCGTAGAAGACCTCGACGCTGCCCCGCACCGGGTTGATCGGGCTGGAGCGCGACGCGTTGCCGGCGAAGGGCGTGACGCTGGAATCGAACTGCATGACCGGGGGCAGCGTGACCAGCAGCGACACGCCGTCGGCGTTGGCGCTGCCCGTGTTGGTGATGGTCACGCGGTACGTCGCCGTCGAGCCCGCGTGCAGCGTTTGCTCGTCGACCCGCGCCTGCAGCCCCAGCACCGGCGCCGGCGTCACCTCGACCACCAGCGACTTGCTCACCACGATGCCCGACGTGTTGTCGCCCTGCGCCCGGGCGCTGACGTCGTACGCGTCGGGCGATCCCTCGACGTCGACGCTGAACACGATCTTGACCACGTTGCCCCCCGAGCCGGGCGCGGCGATGTCCCAGAAGCCCCACTGCGGGTCGGGCGAGCCGACGCGGGCGTCCAGTGGCTGGGTGCGGGCGCTGCCGCTGTCGTCGATGACGTCGGTCGCCTCGTAGCGGAAGCTGGGGGGCAGGGCCACGGTGACGGCGACGCCGGGCGCGTCCCCGGGCCCGTTGTTGAGCACGATCGCGGTGAAGGTCGCGCTCTGCCCCGGCTTGTACGACACCGTGCCGGCGCCGCCGCCTGCGTTCAGCGTCACGGAGATCTGCCCCGTGCCGCCGCAGCCTGCCAGCAGTGGCAGCAGCGCCGCACCCAGGAACGTGGCGGCGGCCGCGGCCGCCCCCCGGCGCAACGCCGGGGCGGTCAGACCCGCGACGCGGTGCGCATCGGCGTCAGCGGACGCCGCGGGCGCGGCGGCGTCAGCGACACGTCGGACGCCCGGGGAAGCGGCTCCGGATACCCCGCCTCCATCAGCAGACGCAGCGCCAGCGGCACGTCGAGGCCGATGACCGTGTCGACCCTGCCGGCGACCGCCTCGACGAGGTCGCCGCCGCCGCCCTGTATGGCGTAGGCGCCGGCGCGGTCGAGC
Organism: Candidatus Dormiibacterota bacterium; assembly: GCA_963777285.1. Taxonomy (GTDB): domain Bacteria; phylum Chloroflexota; class Dormibacteria; order Aeolococcales; family Aeolococcaceae; genus JAFARE01. The sequence goes on along the minus strand of CAVZPR010000002.1, from coordinate 1,374,464 downwards.
GGCTCACCCGAGGCCACGTAGGTCTCCAGGTCGGCGTCGGAGAACTGGTGCATCTTCACCGCCGAGCGGCTCACGCCCAGCGCCTCGCCCTGGCCGGGCGCCCGCAGCGCGCAGACGCCGGTGAGCACCGTGTGGCGCCGCCCGCGGAGATCGACGAGCATCTGCCGGGCGCGGTCCGCGGTGCGCGGCTTGCCCAGCGGTCCGCCGGGGCCGACGACCATGGTGTCGGCGGCGAGGACGAACGTGCCCGGCGGCATGGTCGCCGCCACCGACACGGCCTTCTGGCGGGCGATCAATTGCACCGCGAGGTCGGCGCAGACGCTGGGCGGCACGTCCGCATCCTCGGGCGGGTCGACGACGCTGAAACGGATCCCTGCCCTCACCAGCAGCTCACGACGGCGCGGCGAGGATGACGCGAGCACGATTCGCATCATCGGCACGGCAAGGGATCGTTCACATTCAAGTTATGTAAGGGAGTCCACGTGGCGCGGTGATCGTGCCGTCCCGGTCCCGCCGGACCGCACCGCTCCGACCATTCCATCCTAGCACCGGCAGGGCACCTCACCTAGCGGTCGCCCCATGCCTCAGCGCGCCACGGCGACGGCGGCCACCGAGGCGACACCGGCGAGCGTGGCGATTCCGAGCACCACCACGGGCGCGCGCCGCACCACCTCGCGGGCCGCGCGCAGCAGCACCCCGTAGGCTGCCACCCCCGCGACCACCGCAGCCGCTGCCAGCGCGGCCTGCGCGCCGTCGAGGTTGGCCGGCGTGAGCAGCGACAGCGCCAGGATCGCGCACGCCGCGGTGAGCACAGCCCGCTGCGCCGCGGCCCCGCGCCCGAAGGCGTCGCACAGCAGCGGCGCCGTGAGCAGCAGCGCGGCGGCGGCCCCGGCACGCGCCGCCAGGGGCGCCGCGGCGGGCAGCACGCTGATCGTGGGCAGCGACAGCGTGGCGGCCCCGGCGGCGATCGCCGCCAGAGGTACCAGCGCGATCAGCGCGGCCACCAGGTGGCGCCGGTCCCAGCGGCCGCCGGCGGCCAGGCTCAGCGCCGCCGCCAGGAGCATCACCGCGACCGCCAGGTTGGGCGCCGCCCCGGCGGCCGGGGGCAGCGACTCCACGGGCGAGTGCGGCAGCGGCGCCAGGGCCACGGCGACGTCGGCCAGCGCCATCCCGGCGACGCCTCCCGCCGCCAGCGGCTGCCGTCCGGCGTGCAGGCCCGCGGCGGCCCGAAACAGCAGCGCCGCGGCGACGAGGAGCAATCCTCCCGGATACGCGGCGAGGCCGATCACCGCCTGGAGCACGCCCAGCGGATCCATCAGCCCGGCCCGAAGATGGCGGTCGCGCCGGCCTGGGACAGCAGCCCCAGCGCGGCGCCGGCCACGACCACCAGCCAGCCCGCGGCCAGCGCCGCCATCCCGTGCGGGCCCGCCGCGATCCCCCGCCCCGACGGGCTCTCGCCCGAGCCCCGCGCGCCGAGCACCGCGGCCAGGAACGCGAGCCCCATCGCCAGAGCCACGAGGATCAGCGTCGCCACCGACACCTGCCCCAGGCCCTCGAGCAGCAGGAACCGGCCCCAGAACGCGGGCGTGGGCGGGACGCCGCTGAGCAGCAGCCAGGCCAGGCGCCGCGGCCGGCTGCGCCAGCGCTCCGGCGGTTGCAGCAGCAGCGGCCCCACCAGGAGATGGGTGAGCACCAGGAAGAGTCCGCCGGTCTGGGCCAGCCCGGGGTGCCCGCTGCCGATCGCCGCCGCGGCGAGGCCCAGATCGGCCACGAACACGCGCGCGTAGCGCCGCTCCTCGGGGACGCGCAACGCGAAGAATCCGTGCCACAGCGAGGTGGCCACGCCCATACCCAGGAGGAGGCTGCCCAGGGTGGCCGCCCCCAGCACCGGCAATGCCGCGGGCATGCGCTCGGCGCTGAGCAGGACCGCCGGGGCGAGCAGGAGCGGCCACGCCGACGCCTCGACCGGCCGCAGCGTGGCCACGCCGCCGAGCGCCCACCCGCCCAGGGGGAGCAGCCCGAGGAGCGCTGCCGCGCCGCAGGCGAGCAGCGCGGCGACGAGCACGGGGCGTGCCCCGGCCGCGACCCCGGCGACCGGCAGGAAGGGCGCCGCCGCCAGCAGCACCGCGCCGCCGCCGATGGCCACGCGGCCGGCGGCGAGCGTCACCCGGCCGGGAGCGACGGCGATCCAGCGCAGCGCAATCGTGGCCACGCCGCCGAGCAGCGCCAGCGCCCACACCACCGGGCTCGTCGCGGTCAGGGCGATCACCGCCGACGCCCCGACCAGGCCGAGGGTGATCAGCTCCGGGCCCTCGATGGTGGGCGCCATCACCAGCATCAGCGCCACGGAGATGGCGGCGGCCATGAGCAATCCCTGCGCGGTGCGGTCCAGCTGCAGCGCCCCGGGAGCGCCCCCGGTGGGCACCGCCAGGTGCGGCACGACCACGGCGAACAGCAGCGCCGTGAGCCCGGCGAAGGGGACCAGCACGCCGAGCCGCCGCAGCCTGGCCGCGGGCAGCACAGCCGCCCCCGTCAGCCCTGCGCCCGCCCACACGGCGGCGACGGCCAGCGGCGTCACCCGGCCTGCTCCGCGGGCCGCCGCGCGTGCCGGCCCCCGAGCCAGCCGACCACCAGCGCGGCCAGCGGGGCCAGCGACGCCAGCGCCGCGGCCCCGGCGAGGGCGTCTGGCCCGCCCCGCAGCTGCCATGCGGCCGAGCCGGCGAGCCCCACCATGGCCACGCCGACGGCGATGTCCTCCAGGGTGCGGGCCACCACCAGGCGGAGCCCTCCGCAGGCCCACACGTACGCCACCGGAAACAGCACCCCCTGGACGCCCGTGATCTCCCCGATGGGCACGGTGAAGCTCACCCAGGACGCGATCGGCACGGCCACCGCGGCCGCCCAGGCGCGCACGCTGCGCCGCCCGAAGAGCTGCTGCGACGGGGCGAACGCCGGCACCAGCGGGTCCAGGCCGGCCACCCAGGGCAGGTGACGCGCGGCGCGGCGGCTGACCCAGCCGGCGACGACGACCGCTGCGGCGGCTCCCCCGGGCACCAGCAGCGAGGCCGCACCGACGCCGGCGACCGTCGGCGCCAGCCCCGCCGCGACGGCCACCGCGGCGGCGGTCACCGCGTTGCGCCCGTCGACCAGCATGGCCACGACGGCCGCGATCACGCCGGCGATCGAGAGCAGCGGCTCGACGCCGGTCATCAGTGGATCAGCAGGAGGGCGAGCAGCGAGCCGCCCACCAGGAGGGGAAGCTGCGGCTGCACCAGGAGCCAGTCGTCGACCGCGGCGCCGGCGAGCAGCAGGAGCTGCACAGGCTGGCGCGCCGCGCGCCAGCCCGCCACCGGCACCCGGCCGCCGCGCGGCTCGGCGGCTCGGCTGGTGGGGGCGGGCAGCGCGACCCCGCCAAGGCGCAGCGCGGCCCCGCCCGCGATCACCAGGAACAGCACGGCGACGACGAAGTACCCACCCGCCCAGCCGCCCCCCGGCCCGAGCACCGCGGCCACGCCCGCCGGCCGCGACGCGCCGCCGGACGCGAGCAGGTTGACGGTCGTGGCCACGCCGCCGGGGAGCAGCGCGGCCACCGCCGACACCAGAACCGCGGCCGCGGCCAGCGGCGCCGGCAGCACGTGGGCGCGCTCGGTGCGGAATACGGTGCGCGCCACCGTGACCGCGGCGGCCGCGGCGCCCGCAGCCGCGATCAGCAGCGACACCAGCAGCGCCAACCCTGCCCGGCGCAGCGCGGCCACCGACCCCAGCTCGAGCACCAGCGCGCTGGTGCCGAAGCCCAGCGGCAGGCCGCCGGCCATGAGCAGCGCTGCGGCGGCCAGCCAGGCGCCGCCGTGGCGCGCGGGGCGCTCCCAGGCCGGGCTTGCGGCGACGCACAGCTCGAGGGCGCACAACCCGGCGGCGACCCCCGTCGCCGCCGCGCCGGAGAAGCCCGTGAGCGCCACCACCGGCGCCGCCGCCACCACGGCGAGCCCGCGTCCGGCAAGCGCGGGCGAGCCGCGGTACCTGATGGCCGCGGCCGCACCGGCAATCGCCACCACCCCGCCGAACGCGGCGAGGGTGACCAGGACCGGGGCCGGGAGGGGCGCGCCGGACGCCGCCTCGCGCAGGCGCAGCAGGATCGCCGCGGCGCAGGGCACAGCCCCCACCGCCGCCCAGGCGCCCGTGGGCACGCCGGTGCCCCGAGCGGGTACGAAGCCGGGCGCGATGATGCGGATCGCACCCGCCACGGCCCAGGGCCAGGCGACCGCGGCGGTGACGGCGCCCGTGGGCAGCGCCGCGAACGCCGACGTCCCCTGCGCGACCACCAGCAGCGCCGCCGCTGCCAGCAGGCCGACGGCGCTGATGTGCTCCAGCGCCAGGGCCGCCAGGAGCCCGCGCCCAACGCGCCGCCGCGGCGCCATGAGCATGACCAGCGTGCCCAGGCTGGCCACCTCGGCGCCGGCGAAGAGCGTCACCGCGTCGCCGGCCAGCGCCGCGACCACGCTGCCCGTCAGGCAGACGAGGATGCCGACCACCTGATGCCGCCGCCAGCGCTGCCCGGCAAGCGCGAGCGCGCCGGCCACGGCCGCGGCGGTGGCCACCACCACCCCGATCGGGTCGGAGCGCAGCAGCAGGGCCACGCCGCCGATCTCGCCGCCGAGCGAGGCCTGGACGCGGCCGCCGCCGGCCACCAGCGCGGCGTCGACGCCGAGCACGGCGAGGCACGCGGCGACACCCAGCAGGCCGGTGAGCTGGGCAGCGCGCGCCAGGCGGCCCGGCATCGCGTACGCCAGCAGCGCGGCGACGGCCGGCAGACCCGGCGCCAGGACCAGGCCCAGCCCGCTCGACAACACCGCCCGGCCCTACGCCGTCAGCGGCCGGCGCGGGTCAGCGTGTGCGCTCCCACCTCGGTGGCGCAGTACGGGCACACCGACCAGCCCAGCCGCAGACTGCGGTCGCAGGCGGTGCAGCGCCGGGCGAACTGGGTGCGGCAGTACGGGCACACGATGAACTCCTGCTCGATCTCGCGGCCGCAGGTGGGGCAACCACGCGTGGGCGGTCCCTCCACCGGCGGCTCCAGCAGCGCCTGCTCTTCGAGCGCCAGCGCACGCTCCTCCTCCAGGGTGCGCGGCGGGCGCAGCACCAGGTAGACCAGCGGGCCGAGGAAGGGAAGCAGGCTCAGCAGCGTGGCGAAGGCGACGAAGAAGAGCGAGGTGGAGCGGCGGCGCGCGTCGCGCCACACGTAGAAGACGAGCGCGATCCACAGGACCACCAGGTAAATGACAGCCGCGACCAGAGCTCCGTAGAGCACCTGGCTGGTGTCCGCGATCATCGACGGTCAGTCTGCAGCAGCGTCTGCAGGGTTCGCGACTGCCGGGTGGCGTCCTCGAGCTTGCGCCGGGCGGCATCGACCACGGGCTGCGGCGCGCGCTCGACGAACTGCGGATTCTCGAGCTGCGCGCGCAGACGGCTGATGGTTGCCTCCAGCTGCTCGAGCTGACGAGCGGTGTGGCCGTCGCTGCGCTGCGTCGCGGCCACGTGCACCTCGGCGTGCACCGATCCGCAGACCAGCGCCACGGCGCCCTCGGCGGCGCGCGCCACCACCGTCGCCGGCACGAGCCCGCCCACGATGCGCGCCGCGTCCTCCTGGCTCACGCCGGACCGGCCGCTGTGCACCGCGACGGTGACGGCGTCGCGCGGCGACGCGGCCACGCCGTGCTCCTGGCGCAGCGCGCGGATGCGCTGCACCAGGTCGATCAGGTCTGACACGCCGCGATGCGCCGCCTGCGCCGCGGCGTCGACGCCGAGCGGGTCCTCGCGAGGCCAGCGGCGCTGCTGCAGCGTCGGCGCGGCGCCCGGCAGCAGCTGCGCGCACTCCTCGGTGACGAACGGCATGAAGGGATGCAGCAGGCGCAGCGTCGCATCGAGCACCGTCACCGCGGTCCACGCCGCAGCCTGGCGCGAGTCCGGGTCGGCGCCGTCCTGCAGCCGCGGCTTGATCAGCTCGATGTACCAGTCACAGTACGAGTGCCACGCGACGTCGTAGAGGCGCTGCATCGGCTCGTGGAAGCGGAACGACGCGAAACCCGAGTCGCACTCGCGCACCACCGACGCGAGCTCGGCCAGCATCCAGCGGTCCTCGGGTCGCAGCGTCCCGGGATCCGGTGGTTCCAGCGGCGCAATCGCGCCCTGGCCTTCGCCGAGACGGGCCAGGAGCACGCCCGAGGTCACGTTCCACAGCTTGTTGGCGAAGCGCTGGAAGGATGCGATGCGATCCTCGTCGAAGCGCACGTCCTGACCGCCAGTGCCCACCGCGGCCGCCCAGGCGCGCACCGCGTCGGCGCCGTAGCGCTCGATCATGTCCAGCGGGTCGACGGCGTTGCCCTTCGACTTGTTCATGCGCGTGCCGTCGGCCGCCTGGATGGTGCTGGTGATGAGCACCTGCGTGAAGGGCACGCGCTGCGTGAAGCGCATCCCCAGCATGATCATGCGCGCCACCCAGAGAAAGATGATGTCGCGCGCGGTGACGAGCACGTCCGTGGGATAGAAGGCCTGGTAGTCGCGGGTGCGCTCCGGCCAGCCGAAGATGGCGAAGGGCCAGAGGCCGCTGCTGAACCACGTGTCCAGGACGTCCGGGTCGTCCTCGAGGTGCGTGTCGTTGCAGTGCGGGCAGTGGTCCGGATGTTCGATCCAGGCGAAGCTGTGACCGCCGGCGCACGTGGACACCGGGATCGCGTGACCCAGCCAGATCTGGCGGCTGATGCACCAGTCGCGGATGTTGCGCATCCACTGCAGGTACACGTCGGTGTAGCGCTGGGGATGGAACGCGATCTCCCTGGTCTCGGCGGCGCTGATCCCCGGCGCTGCAAGCTCGCGCATGCGCACCCACCACTGCTCGCTGATGAGCGGCTCGAGCACGTGGCCGCAGCGGTCGCAGTGGCCGACCTCGTGCACGTACTCCTCCTCTTTCACGACCGCGCCGATGGCGCGCAGCGCCTCGACCACGGCCTGGCGCGCCTGCTCCGCAGGCAGCCCGTGGAACTGCGGCAGCTCGGCGATGTCCATGGTGCCGTCGGGGGCGATCACGCTGAGCACCGGGAGCGCGTGGCGCTGCCCGATGTCGTAGTCGGTGGGATCGTGGCCCGGCGTCACCTTGAGCGCGCCGGTGCCGAACTCCGGTCTCACCGCGGGGTCCTCGAAGATGGGCAGCGCGCGCGACACCAGGGGCAGCACCGCGGTGCGGCCCACGAGGTGCTTGTGACGCGCGTCACCGGGCGCCACCGCGACGCCGGTGTCGGCGAGCATGGTCTCGGGGCGCACCGTCGCCACCACCACGTGGTCGCCTCCCTCCACCGGATAGCGCAGGTAGTACAGCGTGTCGCGGTGCTCCTGCCAGTCGATCTCCTCGTCGCTGATGGCGCTCTGGTCGCGCGGGCACCAGTTGACGATGCGCGGTCCGCGGTAGATGAGTCCCTCGTCGTACAGCGCCTTGAACACGGTGCGGATGGCGCGCACGTATGCGTCGTCGAGCGTGAAGCGCGAGCGTTCCCAGTCGCACGTGAAGCCGAGGCGGCGCATCTGCTCGTAGATGCGCCCGCCGTACTCCTCGTACCACGCGTCGACGCGCGTCTGGAACGCGGCGCGCCCCAGCAGCTCCTTGGTGGTGCCCTCCGCGGCCAGCTGCCGCTCGATGACGTTCTGCGTGGCGATGGCGGCGTGGTCGGTGCCGGGGCACCACTCCACCTCGTCGCCGAGCATGCGGTGGTGGCGGCTCAGCGCGTCCTGGATGGAGAAGCCGCACGCGTGGCCCATGTGCAGCGCGCCCGTGATGTTGGGCGGCGGCAGCGCGATGACGAACGTGCGCCGCGGGCTCTCGGGGTCGGCGTGACCCACGCCCAGCTCCGCCCAGCGCTGCCGCCACCGCGGCTCGACACTCTCGGGACGAAACGTCTTCTCCAAGTGTCGAGGAGTATATGGGCGGTTACGCCGTCCGGCCTTCAGCCTCCTCCGCGTCGGCCGCGGCGGCGACGCGTCGCTTGGGCTCCTCGGTGAGCAGGAGCGGCTCGACTCCGTCCTTGATCGCCTGCTCGGTGATCACGCAGCGCTTGATGTCGGGCCGGCTGGGCACCTCGAACATGCTGTTGAGCAGCACGTCCTCGATGATCGACTTGAGCCCGCGGGCTCCCGTGCCCCGCGCCAGCGCGCGCTCGGCGATGGCCTTGAGCGCGCCCTCGTGGAAGACCAGCTCGACGTCGTCCAGGGCGAAGAACTTCTGGTACTGCTTGACGAACGCGTTCTTCGGCTCGGTGAGGATGCGGATCACGTCGTCCTCGTCGAGATAGTCGAGCGCGACGGTGATGGGGAGGCGGCCGACGAACTCGGGGATCAGCCCGTACTTGAGCAGGTCCTGCGACTGCAGCTCGCGCAGGATCTTGGTCGTCTCCTTGGTGCGCGTCGAGTGCGGCTTGCTGTTGAAGCCGATGGTGCGCTTGCCGATGCGCTGCTCGATGATGCTGCTCCAGCCCGTCGAACGCACCGCCGCAGATGAAGAGGATGTTGGTCGTGTTGATCTGGATGAAGTCCTGGTGCGGGTGCTTGCGACCACCCTGCGGCGGCACGTTGGCCACAGTTCCCTCGAGGATCTTCAGCAGCGCCTGCTGCACGCCCTCGCCGCTGACGTCGCGCGTGATCGAGGGGTTGTCGCTCTTGCGCGCGATCTTGTCGATCTCGTCGATGTAGATGATCCCGCGCTCGGCGCGCGAGATGTCGAAGTCCGCCGCCTGGATGAGGCGCAGCAGGATGTTCTCCACGTCCTCGCCGACGTAGCCCGCCTCCGTCAGGCTGGTGGCGTCGGCGATGCTGAAGGGCACGTCGATGATGCGCGCCAGCGTCTGCGCCAGGAACGTCTTGCCGCACCCGGTGGGACCCACCAGCAGCACGTTCGACTTCTGCAGCTCGACGTCGCTGTTGGTCTTGGCGTGCGCGATGCGCTTGTAGTGGTTGAACACGGCCACCGAGAGCACCTTCTTGGCGTGCTCCTGGCCCACCACGTACTGGTCGAGCGACGCGGCGATCACCTGCGGGTTGGGGATGGTCCCGGTCTTGCCGCGCTTCTGCGACGCGGAGCGGTTGTCCTCCTCGAGCACCTCCTGGCACAGGTCGATGCACTGGTCGCAGATGTACACGCCGGGGCCGGCGACCAGCTTGCGCACCTGCTCCTGGCCCTTGCCGCAGAACGAGCAGCGCGTGTGTCGCCGTCTGTCGTCGCGTTCCGTCATCGCGTGGGTGCCCTCAGGAGCGTGCCGTGGCTCCCCCGCCCGCCTGGGGACCGTTGCCGTCGGTGCCCGAGCCGCCGTCCGGACCGCCGCCGTTGCTCGACGCGATGGCGACGCCCTGTCCCTTGACGCGGCCCTGGATGATCTCGTCGATGAGGCCGTACGCCTTGGCCTCTTCTGCGCTCATGAAGAAGTCGCGGTCCGAGTCGCGGTTCACCACCTCGATGGGCTTGCCCGTGTGCTGCGCGAGAATCTCGTCGAGGCGGCGGCGCACGCGGAGGATCTCCTGCGCGTGGATCTGGATGTCCGCCGCCTGTCCCTGAAAGCCGCCCGACGGCTGATGGATGAGGATGCGCGTGTTGGGCAGGGCGTAGCGGAATCCTGGCGCGCCACCGGCGAGCAGCACCGCGGCCATCGACGCGGCGATGCCCATGCAGATGGTTCCCACTCGCGGCTCGACGTACTGCATGGTGTCGTAGATGGCGAGGCCTGCGTACACCGACCCACCGGGCGAGTTGATGTACAGCATGATGTCCTTCTCGGGGTCGTCACCCGCGAGGAACAGCAGCTGCGCCATGACCACGTTGGCCACCTGGTCGTCGATGGGAGTGCCGATGAAGATGATGCGGTCCTTGAGCAGCCGCGAGTAGATGTCGAAGGCGCGCTCACCGCGGTTGGTCGTCTCGACGACCATCGGGATCAGATTCTGTGGATTCATCTGCAGGTCATTATAGGCACGGCCTGGAAGCGCGACCCTCAGTCACGCTGCCGGAATCCGTAGATCGCGAAGCCCAGCATCAGCAGCCCGAAGCCGAGCAGCATCGCCTCCTCCACCCAGAGGCTCAGGACCTGGCCGCCGATGGAGATGCTGAGGTGGTCGAGAACCCGTCCGGGGACGCCCGCCGCGCTGAGGACCGTGCGTCGCAGCGGGTCGATGCCATAGCTCGCAGGGTCGATGTGCGTCAGCACGTTGAGCCACGCGGGAAGGCCGGAGCCGAGCGGAAAGAGCGCGCCGGCGAGAAAGAAGATGGGCATCATCAGGAAGTTCATCACCACCTGAAACCCCTGCATGCTGCGCATGCGCGCGGCGATGGCCACACCCAGCGCGCTGAGCGCGAACGCGAAGACGAACACCATAGGGATCAGCTCGAGCACGCCGACGACCGTGAGCTTGACGCCGACGACGGGCGCCAGGATGAGGATGACGAGGCCCTGCACCATCGCCTGCGTGGCTCCGCCGAGCGTCTTGCCCACCGCCACCGCGGAGCGGTTGATGGGCGCCACCAGCACCTCCTTGAGGAATCCGAACTCGCGGTCCCAGACGATCGACATGGCGCCGAAGATCGAGGTGAACAGCACCGCCATGCCGATGATCCCGGGGAAGATGAATTGCGCGTACTGCAGCGACGCGCCGCCGCCTCCGAACCCGCCGCCGGCGCCGCGCAGCGCCGAGCTCAACCCGGAGCCGAACACCACCAGGAACAGCACCGGCTGCGCCAGCGAGGCGACCAGGCGCATGCGGTCGCGCGCGTAGCGGATCAGGTCGCGCTTCCAGATGATGTAGACGGCGCGCAGCGTGGCGCCGCGCACGTTGACCAGCTGCGACGGCTCGGCGCGGACCGGTGCGCTCAGCGCCTGCTCGCTCACCTGCGTCCCACCCAGGCGCGGCCGAACTGGCGCATGTGGTCGAGACGCTGCGCCCCTTCCTCGCGGATCGCGTGCCCGGTGAGCTTGAGGAACACGTCGTCGAGACTGGGGCGGCGCGTGCTCACCGACGTCACCGGCACGGTCAGCTCGGCGAACAAGCGCGGCATGAACCCGGCGGCATCGTGCACCTCGACGTGCAGCTCGCCACCGTCGACGGTGGGCTCGAGCTGGAACGCATGGCGCAGTTGGGTGGCCACCTCCTCCGGCTGCGCGGCCGCGATGGTGACGACGTCGCCACCCACCATCGCCTTGAGCTCGCTGGGCGCGCCCAGCGCCACGATGCGTCCCGCGTCGATGATCGCGATGCGGTCGCAGAACTCAGCCTCGTCCATGTAGTGCGTGGTCATGAAGATGGTGATGTGCTCGCGCTTGCGCAGCTGGTGCAGGTAGTCCCAGATGCGCTTGCGCGTCTGCGGGTCGAGGCCCAGGGTGGGCTCGTCGAGGAAGAGCACCTGCGGGTAGTGCAGGATGCCGCGCGCGATCTCCAGGCGGCGGCGCATGCCGCCGGAGTAGGTGATGACGGGGGACTTGGCGCGCTCGGTGAGCTCCACCATCGCCAGCGCGTCGTCGATGCGCTGGGTGCGCACGGAGCCGGACAGCCCGTACAGGTACGCGTGGAACTCCAGGTTCTCCCGGCCCGTCAGCTGGCCGTCGAGCGACGGGTCCTGGAACACCAGCCCCAGCCGGCTGCGCACGATCGCCGGCTCCTTCATCACGTCGTGGCCGGCGACCATCGCCACGCCCGACGTGGGGCGCACCAGCGTGCACAGGATGCTGATGGTCGTCGACTTGCCGGCGCCGTTGGGGCCGAGGAAGCCGAAGATCTCGCCGGGCTGGACGTCCAGGTCGATGCCGCGCACGGCCTCGACCTCGCCATACCGCTTGACCAGGTCGCGCACGGAGATCACGGGCCCGCTCACTCCCGCAGCTTACCCGCGGTCCTGCCCAGCCAACCCCTCAGGTCTGCACGTATCCGTCGCCGCCGGTGATCTCCAGCAGGCGGTGCGCCGCGGCCTGCCGCGTCAGGTCGCGGCGGGCGATGTCGTGCAGGCGGCGCCGCTGCGAGGCGTCCAGCCGCCGCCCCTCGGCGATCCGCTGCACCTCGCGCTGCACCTGGCTCTCGTCGACCTCGAGGCCCTCGGCGGAGGCGAGCGCGTCGAGGGCCAGGTCCAGCCGCACCCGCTGCGCCGCCGCCTCGCGGCGCTCGCCGCGGAGCTTCTCCAGCGTCTGGCCGCTGAGCTCCAGGTAACGGTCCAGGGGGATGCCGATCGCCGCCAGGCGGTACTCCAGGTCGGACAGCTGCCGCTCGATCTCGCGCTCCACCATGGCCTCGGGCAGGTCCACACGGACCAGGTCGCGCAGCGCCTCCAGCGCGTGCTGCTCGTAGCGCTCGCGGTCGGCCTCGGCGGCCGCCCGCAGCAGCGCCTCGCGGTGGTGCTCGCGCAGCTCCGCGAGGGTGGGGCCGTGGCCGTCCAGCACCGCCAGGGCGTCGTCCAGGGGCGGCAGCTTGCGCTCGCGCACGGCGTGCACCGCCACGTCGATGCTCACCGTGGCGCCGCGCAGCTCCTCGCGCGGGTAGTCGGCGGGCAGCGTCGCCTCGAACTGCCGCTGCTCGCCGGCGGAGAGGCCGATGATGCCGTCGACGATCTCCGGGATCACCGTCTCGCGGTCGAGCTCGAGGTCGCGCTCCTCGCCGGCGTCGCCGGACAGCACCTCCTCGCCGCGGCGCATCACCAGCGTGCAGCGCAGCACGTCGCCCACCTGGGCGGGGCGCTCCACCGGCTCCAGCTCTGCGTGACGGCGGCGCACCTCCGCGATCGCCTCGTCGACGCGCTCCTCGGTGACGTCGGTGGTCTCCCGCTCCACGCGCAGCGAGAGGTAGTCGCCGAGGTCCACCTCCGGCTTCACCGTCACCAGCGCGGTGAACGTCAGCGGCTGATCGCGTTCCACGGTGTCCACGTCGAGCTGCGGCTCGGCCACGGGCTCGACGCCGCTCTGGTCCAGGGCGCGCTGGTAGAGGTCGGGCACCAGGTGCTCCACCGCCTCCTGGCGCACCGCGTCCCAGCCCACCAGCCGCTCCACCATCGCGGGCGGGGCCTTGCCGGGACGGAAGCCGGCCACGCGCACCCGTCCCGCCAGGCGGCGCAGCGAGGCGGCGATGGCGGCGTCGACCTCGTCTGCCGGCGCCTGCACCCGCAGGCGCACCTGCGACCCGGGCTGGCGCTCGACGTCCACCGAGATCTCGGACACGGGCATCGTCTTCCCCTGCACTCGACTGTGCGCGGACCGAGACTCGAACTCGGACGGGTCGCCCCACGGGATCCTAAGTCCCGCGCGTCTACCGATTCCGCCATCCGCGCCCGGTCCGCGATGCGAACCACGCCGAGTGTACAGGCCGCACGGTCACGGGTTGACGGCGTGCCTTGCGAACCCCCAGACGCCGTCCTACTCTTGGCGGTGACGGCGTGGACCACCCCGCCGCGGAAGGGCACATCCGCCCCACACGGAGGTCACTGGATGGAGCCGAACCACTCTGGAGCAACGACCGCAGATCCGCAGGAGGTCGTTGCTCGCATCGACCAGAAAGCGATCAGGTTGTCAGCGCTGCTGCGGGAAATCGACAACCACCCGATCGAGCTGGACGCGACGCTGCGGGACCAGCTCGACGACACCTTGGAGATGCTGGCGTGCCGGATAGCGGCGACCCGGGCGCTGCTGCACTCTCCGAGCCTGCAGCTGGAGGGCGCGGGCTCAGCGGCATAGCCGCAACCACACGCGACAACGTCGACGCGCGCCGCATCGTCGCGGCCGGCGTCGCCGTCATCGCGCTGGGCGCACTGCTGGTGCGCTTCTGGGACCTCGGCGACCAGCCCGGCGGGCTTTATCCCGACGAGGCGGCGGAAGGTGTCAGCGCGCACCAGATCCTCACGCAACCGGGGTACCACCCCATCTTCATCGACGCGGACGGCGGCCGCGAGGCGCTCTACGCGTACCTGGTGGCCATCGCCTTCCGCTTCTTCGGCGGCTCGGTGTTCGTGCTGCGCAGCGTGGCCGCGGCCGTCGGCGTGCTCGGCGTCATCGCGGTGTGGGTGGCGGCGCGCCGCTACGGGCGCGTCGCGGCGCTGGCGGCGATGGCCTGGGCTGCCGGATCGCTGTGGCTGATCTGCGTGTCGCGTGACGGGTTTCGCAACGTCCTCACCGTCGCCGCGGGCGCCCTGGCGCTGGCGGCGCTGCAGCGCTGGGGCGACCGTCCCACGCGCGTCTCCGCCGCGTTCGGCGGCGTCGCCACCGCCGCGGGCTTCTGGGTGTACGCGCCGCTCAAGCTGCTCCCCCTGCTGGCGCTGCTGTGGCTGCTGTGGCTGCGCCACGTCGACCGCGACCGCTATCGCCGCGTGCGCGCCACCGCCGGCTGGGCGCTGGTCGCGTTCGCGGTGGTCATCGCGCCCGTCGTGTGGACTGCGATCACGGACTTCAGCAGCTACTTCGGACGCGAGGCGTCGGTGGCAGCGGTTGCTCCCGGAGTGGACACACCCGACAGCTTTCTGGTGCACGAGCTGAAGACGCTGGGCATGTTCCTGGTCACGGGCGATCCGGCGCAGCGCCACGACGTCGACGCGCTGCCACTGCTCGGCCCGCTGCTCTTCATCCCGTTCGCGCTCGGCGTCTGGCGCGCGTGGCGGACGCGACACGACCACGCGCACGGTCTGCTGCTGATCGGGCTCGTCGTGTTCCTGCTGCCGCCGCTGCTGGCGGCGCAGGGTGACGCGCCGCACTTCCTGCGCAGCCTCGGCCTGGCGCCGTACGTGGCCGCGTGCATCGGGCTCGGCTGCGCCGACCTGATCGCGTGGGGTGCGCGCGGACTCGGCAAGCTGCAGCCGGCGCTGCACGCGGTGGCACGACCGCTCGCCGTCGCGGTGTGCTTCGCGGTGCTGGCGATGTTGGGCGTGGTGTCGATCCGCGCCTACCTGGAGCGTCCGGTGACCGAGCGGTACGGTCCGTTCTCGTTCGCCGATGTGCAGCTGGCCGCGGCGGCGGACCACGGGCCGGGCACGGCGGTCATCGTCGACGGCTACAACTCGCAGGACGTGCAGTTCCTCGACGCCGCCGACCCTCCGGCGATCGTGAGTCCGGGACAGCGCATCGCCGACCCCGCGGTCTATTCGCTGCTCGTGGCGCCGACGCGCGCGGACATCGCCGCGGCCACCGACGCGGCCACGGCGTCGCGCGCGACCGTCGCCGCGTACGACCCCGGCGGCGATCCCGTGGTGTGGGTGGTGGTGCCGCAGCCGGTATCGTGACCCCATGCAGCGACGAGTGCCGTATCCGGCGCTCGTCGCGCTGCTGACGGCGGGCGGTCTCGCCGGACGCCTGCTCTTCCTCGGCTATCAGCCGCTGTGGCGCGACGAAGCCTTCACCGCAATCGTGGTGCAGCGCGGTGTGGGGTCGCTGCTCGACGCGGTGCGCAACGACTCTGCACCGCCGCTGGCGTACCTGCTCGACCATCTGGTCGCCTCGGTGCCGGCGTCACCGGCGGCGCTGCGGCTGGTGCCCGCGATCGCCGGCGCCGCGGGCATCCCGCTCGTGGCTGCGCTGGCGCGGCGCATCGGCGGAGATCGCGCCGGTGTCGCCGGAGCGCTGCTCGCCGCGGTGGCTCCGGCGTTGCTCCTCGCGGCGCGCGACGCGCGCATGTACGCGCTGGCGACGACACTGATGCTGGCGTCGACGCTGCTGCTGTGGCGCGCGGTCGAGACGCCGCGGCCGCTGCGCTGGAGCGCGTACGTCGTGGTCACCGCGGCCGCGCTGTACACCGACTACTTCGCGCTGCTTGCCGTGGCCGCGCAGCTCGTCGCCGTGCCGCTGGTGCTGCGCGCCGGCGCGCGGCGCGCGCTCATGGCGTGCGCCGCAGCCGCGATCGCGGTGGCGACGCTGACGCCGTGGCTGCTCGTGGCGCACACGCAGCTGACGCACACGCAGAGCGCTTTCTGGGTGCCACCACTGGGGTTCGCCTCGACCACGGGAACCTTCGTGCAGTTCTTCTCGGGACCGCCGGTCGATCCGTGGGTGCCGCTCAAGCCGGTGCTGCAGACCCTGCAGGGACTCGCCGTCGCCGCCGGCGTGGTGCTGGCCGCGGTTCTGGTGCTTCGCCGCGAAAGGCTCGGGGCGCCGGGCCGCCGCGCCGCGCTGTTCTGCACCGCGTGCGGCCTGATCCCCGTGGCGCTGCTCGCGCTGCTGAGCCTGCGCCAGCCGGTGCTGGACGCGCGCTACGCCAGCGTCGCGTGGGGACCGCTCTTCGCCGTGCTCGGCGCGGGCCTGGCGCTGCTCCCGTACCGCGCCGCAACCATCGCCGCCGTCGCCGTGACCGCGGCGACGTCGGGCGCGCTGGCCGCGGCGGGCACGCACCCCGACACACAGGCGGCGATCGCCGCCGTCGAGCCGCGGCTGGGTCCCCACGACCTGCTCGACGCCTATCCCAGCCAGTACCTGCTGCTGCTGTACTACGGCGACCACGACGTCGTCGCGCACACGCGCATCGTGTCCGGCGACGTGCCCTGGTTCTGGGGCACCGCCGCCTACCCGCAGGGCGCCGTGGTCAGCGCCGCGCCCTCCGAGGTTACGGCCAATCATGGCGACATCTTCTTCATGGCGCAGCCGGGGGAGGCGGCGACCAACCTGCCGCCGGGCTACGCGGCGAGCGCGATCCGCTGCTGGACCGGCGTGTGCGTCACGACGTTCGCTCCGCCCGGGCGCTGAACACCACCGCCAGCCACAGCGCGCACATGCCGGCGAGATTGATCAGCGCCTGCAGCGCGAACACGGTGAACTGCAGCCCGCCGTGCGGCGGCTCCCAGCCCCGCGCCGCCAGCCATGTGTCGATGGTGGGCTGGTTGACCATGGCCAGCACCGTGCCGCCCACCGCCAGCCACCAGCGCGGCGTGAAGCGGCGCAGCAGCGGCGCGATGAGGAGCAGCGCCAGCGGCTCGCTCACCAGGTGGTGGTCCCAGGTGACCCCCTGGACGATCGGGATGACGGCGAGCAACCCGGCCACGACCAGCGCCCGTCCCGCCGGCCCCGCCACGCCGCGGCAGAGCGCCACGGTCACGGCGATCGCGGCCGCCTCGACCACCAGGAACGCCGTGCTCAGCGCCGCCGGCGGGGTCACGCCTGCCGCGGCCAGCAGCCGCAGCAGCACGCCCGGCAGCGAGCGGTCCGAGCTGGAGACCACCCCCGAGGAGAAGCTGGGCAGCACGTGGCCCAGGTAGAAGAAGACCTGCGGCGAGAGCGCCAGCATCACCGCGGCGAGCGCCAGCAGCGCCACCAGGACGGCGACCAGCGAGCGCAGCGCAAAGCGCCGCGGCGCGGCCAGCAGCGAGGGCACCAGCAGCAGCGGCGACCCCTTGACGGCGCCGGCCAGCGCCAGCGCGGCGCCGCCGGGGAGCGCGGCGCGGCCGCGGACCACGGTCCAAGCGAACGCCGCCTCGAGCGCGACCGCCACCGGCGTCGCCTGGATCTCGTACAGCGCGGCGAGCACCGCGCCGCTGCTGAGCACGAGCAGCACGATCCAGGCAAGCGCCTCGCCGCCGATCCGCCCCGGCGCGGCGCGAGCGCCGAGGAACACCATGAGGCCGAGCGCCACGCAGTCGAGCGCCAGCCAGAGACGGCCGGCGTCGTCGACGGGCAGCGCGGTCAGCGGCACCAGCAGCGCGGCGAACAGCGGCGGGTACGTGTACCCGGTCATCGCGGCGGCGCTGAAGCAGCAGGGCGGCGGCGTGCCGTACAGGGAGCGGCCGTGGGCCAGCGCCTGCGCGGCGCGGTAGTAGACGCCGAAGTCGATGCCCGCCGCGTGCGGCGCGGCGAAGTGCCCGCCGACGACGACGGCGTCGTACGCCGCGGCCGCGGCCAGCAGCAGGACCAGGAGCGCGCGGCGGAGCAGCACCGGCGCGCCGAGGGCGCGCAGCCTCAGGAGGCTACCGCCATCTCCCGGGCGCGCGTCACCAGATTGCGCAGGGTGCGCATGATCAGCTGCCAGTCGGCCCCCTTGCGCAGGTACCAGATCAGTCCCAGCCCCACCACCTCACCGACGTCGGACGAGTGGTCGGCGCCGGTCAGGATGAGGATCGGGATGCGGCGGTAGCGTGGGTCGGCGCGCAGGCGGCGGCACACCTCGAGGCCGTCCATGCCGGGCAGCACGATGTCGGCGATGACCACGGTCGGGGCGAAGCTCTCCAGCGCCTCGAACGCCTCTTCGCCGGATCCCGCCATCCACGTCTGCGCCCCCTCCTGCACGAGGCGCATGTCCAGATAGGAGCGGAAGCTGGGCGCGTCGTCGATGACCAGGACGCGCTCGTCGAACGGCGGCAAGTCTCCTGCCATGGGCCACACTCCAGCTGGCCACGGGCGTAGAGGGACGGAGGAGAGAGACCGCCGTGGGGCCTTCAGGGTACACCGCGGACCCGCTCCGCGAAACCCCCGAACGGCGGGCCGTTACAGGGCTCGCCGATACTTGGCCGCGATGGACGAAGCGCCGCGCATCCACGTGGCGAGCTTCGCCGACCTGCGCCCCCGCGAGCTGTACGGGATCCTCCGGGTGCGCAGCGACGTGTTCATCGTGGAGCAGGCCTGCGCCTACGCGGACATCGACGGCGACGACTCGGAGCCGGGCGCGCAGCAGCTGTGGATCGAGACGGACGGCGACGTGGTGTCGACGGTGCGGGTGCTCCGCACCGCGGGCGGCGGTTCTATCATCGGCCGCGTGGCCACGCGGGCCACGCACCGCGGCCGTGGCTACGCGTCGCTGCTGATGCGGCGCGCGCTGCAGCTGGCACAGCGTCCCGTGGTGCTCAAAGCCCAGGCGTACCTGGCCCCCTGGTACGGCGGCTTCGGCTTCGCCGTGTGCGGCGCGGAGTTCATGGAGGACGGCATCGCGCACGTGCCCATGCGGCTCGACGTCAGATGACGATATTGACGATCCTGTCCACAACAGCCACGACCCGGCCCGGCTCGCGGCCCTGCAGCAGCTCGGCCACTCGGGGCAGCTCCAGGGCGCGGCGGCGCAGCTCGTCCTCGGAGGTGCCGGCGTCGACCTCGAGCTCGGCGCGGCGTTTGCCGTTCACCGTCACCGCCACGCTCACGCGCTGCGGCGCGGCCAGCGCCTCGTCGTGGACCGGCCATGCGCCGGGCTCGTGCACCGAGCCCTCGTGGCCGGTGCGCTGCCACAGCTCCTCGGTGATGAACGGCGCGAAGGGCGCGAGGCAGCGCAGCAGCGTCTCCGCGTCGACGCGGCGCGCGGTTCCCTCGGCGGCTTCGTGGTCCAGCTCGCGCGCGAACTCCATGAGGAACGAGATCGCCGTGTTGTAGTCGAGGCCGGCGATGTCGCCGTCGACGCGCTTGATGAGGCGGTGGCGGCGGCGCTCGCGCGCCTCGTCGTCGTCGGAACGCTCGTTCGTGGCCTGCTGCGTGGCACGCCACACGCGGTTGAGGAATCGCGGGATGCCGGCGATCGCCTCGTCGCGGAAGTCGCCGCCCTCGGTGTAGGGGCCGAGGCTGAGCATGAACAGCCGGAAGGTGTCGGCCCCGTACTGCTCGATGTACTCGTCGGGGTTGATCACGTTGCCCTTGCTCTTCGACATCTTGGCGCCGCTGAACACGATCATCCCGTGGGCGCGAAAGCGCGTGAACGGCTCCGGCTCGGGCACCAGTCCCAGGTCGTGGAAGGCGCGCATGATGAAGCGCGCGTACAGCAGGTGGCGCACCGCGTGCTCGTTGCCGCCGATGTACATGTCGACCGGCAGCCAGGCGTCGGTGCGCTCGCGGTCGAAGGGGACGTCGTCGAAGTCGGTCGACGGGTAGCGCAGGAAGTACCAGCCGGAGTCGAGGAAGGTGTCGCTGACGTCGGTCTCGCGGCGCGCCGGGCCGCCGCAGACGGGGCAGGTCACGTTGACCCACTCCTCCACCGTCGCCAGCGGCGACACGCCGGTGCCCGTGGGGCGGAAGTCATCCACCTCGGGCAGCAGCACCGGCAGGTCGTCATCCGGGACCGGCACCGCGCCGTCGTCGGGGCAGTGGATGATCGGGATCGGCGGACCCCAGTAGCGCTGCCGCGAGATGAGCCAGTCGCGCAGCTTGTACTGCACGCTGGGCTCGCCGCGACGCAGCTCCTGCAGCCGCTCCACCACGCGGCGCTTGCCCTCCGGCGACGGCAGGCCGTCGAACTCGCCGCTGTTGCAGCATCGGCCCGTCGCCCGCGTACGCAGCCTGGGTGACGTCGCCGCCGCCGATCACCTCGACGATCGGCAGGTCGTGGGCGCGCGCGAACAGCCAGTCGCGCTCGTCGTGCCCGGGCACGGCCATGATCGCGCCGGTGCCGTAGCCGCCGAGCACGTAGGGCGCCGCCCACACCGGCAGGCGCTCGCCGCTGAGCGGGTGCACCGCGCGCGAGCCCAGGTCGATGCCCAGGGTGGCGTCGGGGTCCTCGCTCGCCGCCGGCAGGCTGTTGCGCCACGCGTTGACGTCGCCGAGACGCTCGCGGGGCACGAAGTCCTCGAGGTCGGGATGGTCGGCGCCGATCACCAGGAACGTCGCGCCGCACAGCGTGTCGGGACGCGTGGTGTACACGGTCACGTCCGGACGGCGGCAGCCCTCGAGGTCGAACAGGATGGTCGCGCCCTCGCTGCGCCCGATCCAGTTGCGCTGCATGGTCTTGGTGGAGTGCGACCAGTCGAGGGTGTCGAGCGCGTCCAGCAGCTGCTGCGCGTAGCGCGTGATCTTCAGCCACCACTGGCGCAGGTAGCGCGTCTGCACCGGCGTGTGGCAGCGCTCGCAGCGCCCCGACTCGACCTGCTCGTCGGCCAGGACGGTGAGGCACGACGGGCACCAGTTGACGGCACCCTCGTGCTGCACCGCGAGGCCGTGCTTGAACAGCTGCAGGAACACCCACTGCGTCCAGCGGTAGTACGCGGGGTCGGCGGTGTTGACCTGGTGCGACCAGTCGAACATCGAGCCGATGCGCTTCAGCTGGTTCTCGCGGAAGTTGTTGACCGCGCGGCGCATCACCACCGCGGGGTGCTCGCCGATCTTCAGCGCGTAGTTCTCGGAGTGGATGCCGAAGGCGTCGAAGCCCATCGGCTCGAAGACGGTGTCGCCCTTGAGCCGGCGCCAGCGGCCGTAGATGTCGCCGCCGGCGAAGGGGATGATGTGGCCCACGTGCAGCCCCTCGGCCGAGGGGTAGGGGAACATCATCAGGTTGTAGAAGGGGCGCTCCGCGCCGTCGAGCGGCGTGTGGTAGTCGCCGCGCTCCTCCCAGATGCGGCGCCACTTGGCCTCGACCTCGGCGTGGTCGTATGCGCCGACGCGTGCGTCGCTGCGCGTCACCGTTGCCATCGATCTAACAGTACCCGGAAGCCGCCGCCAGGCCCGACAATGGACGCATGGGACTCTGGCAGCGCACCAAGCTCCTCTTCCGGGCTCGGGCCAACCGGACGCTGGACCGCATGGAGAACCCGGCGGACGCCCTCGACCTGGCGTACGAGAAGCAGCTGGAGGCGCTGCAGCGGGTGCGCCGCGGCATCGCCGACGTGGTCACGGCGCAGAAGCAGCTGGAGATCCAGGCGCGCCAGATCGAGGCCAACCGCACCCGGCTGGACGCGCTGGCGCGCCGCGCCCTGGAGCAGGACCGCGAGGAGGTGGCGGCCAGCGCCCTGACGCAGAGCGAGCTGGTGGAAGGGCAGCTGACCGGGCTGCGCACCCAGATCGACGCGCTGACGCACCAGCGGGAGAACCTCGAGGTCGCCGGGGGGCGGCTGCAGGCGCGCGTGTCCGCGATGCGCACCCAGAAGGAGACGCTGAAGGCTCAGTACAGCGCCGCGCAGGCGACGGTGCACGCCGGCGAGACGGCGGCGGGCATCTCCAAGGAGATGGACGAGGTGCAGCTGCTGCTGGAGCGGGCGCGCGACAAGATGCTCAGCACGCAGGCACGCGCGGAAGCCGTGAACGAGCTGGCCGACACCGGCGTGCTGGCGCGGCTCGGCGCCGGCGGCGTCGAGGCGATCGAGGCGCAGGTGCGGGCCACGGACATCGACCAGTCCGTCGACCAGCGCCTGGCCGCGATGAAGCAGGAGCTCGGCCTGGGCACGGCCGAGCCGTCACCCCGCCTCGAGGCCGGCGCGGTCGACGATCCGGCGCCGTCAGCCGGCCGTAGCCCGGGCGATCGCGGCGAAGATCTCTGACTTCGGATTCGATCCGGTTCCGAGAGCGCTGCCCCAGCTGAGGACGACGTCGGCGGCGTCGCCAGGGTCGTCCTTCGCAGGCAGCACCGAGATGCCGAAGGTGTCGCCCGGCCAGATCGACCGGTTGCCCAGCTGGGTGGACACCCGCACCGGCGCGGTCAGCCATCCGTGGGCGATGGAGAAGACGCGCAGGTACTGCGCGTACTCGCGCGGCGAACCGTCGCCCAGCCAGCCGACGTAGGCGACGCCGGCGCCGCCGCCGGCCACCTCCACGATGTGCGTCGCGCCGTCGTGGTCTGGTGTCACCCGCTGCAGCGGCGACCAGGTCCTGCCGCCGTCGGTGGAGTACGCCAGCCAGCCGACGTCCCAGCCGTTGTGCTGCGTGTCCCAGGTCACGTAGAGGTTGTGCGCCGCGTCGATGCCGATGGCGCCGTCGATCCACCATTCGGCCTTCGACATGGTGAGGTCGTCAGGTCCCACCTGCACAAGGGCGGACCAGTGCGCGCCGCCGTCGTGCGAGCTGGTGAAGTACGTGTGCGCGGGCTTCATGGTGTACGTGACGTCGTTGGTGATGTGGTAGCCCTGGTACTCGAGGTCGATGCGGCCGTCCGGCTCGATCACGAACGGTGCGCTGTCACCGCCGCTCGCCGGAAACCCCGGGCTGACAGGGATGATCGGGCCCCAGGTCCTGCCGCCGTCGGTCGACTTCTGGATGACGACGTTCAGGTCGCCGGTGGCGAAGGCGCAGCTTCCCGTGGGGCTGCAGATGTACGTCACCGCGGCGTTGCTGGGCCCGTAGTCCCAGGTGACGTACACCGCGCCGTCGGGCGCGACTCCGATGAAGTCGCGGTCTCCCCAGTTCTGCTTGTACGGCGGCAGCAGTGAGGAGACCTGCGGAAAGCTGGCGCCGTGGTCGAACGAGGCCTCGACCACCGGATACGTGCGCTGCTTGTGCGACGTCATGAATGACGCGTAGAGGGTGCCGTCAGGAGCGACGGCGAGGGCCGGGTCCCAGTCCTGCCTGCTGGAGCCGGGAAGCGTGATGGGAGCGTCGAAGTGGAGGCCGCCGTCGGTGGAGCGGGCGAACCCGATGCCGGCGCATCCCATCCACAGCTCGTAGACGTCGCGCCGCGACGGGTCCACCGCCTGCTCGACCTCGGCGTTCTGCCCGCCGCAGTGGCTGACCTTGGTGACCGCGCCGACCTTGACTTGGGCGGACGCCGCCGGGGACGCGAGGATCGCCTGCGGCGCCCCGACGACCGCGACGGCGCAGGCCGCGCTGAGCACCGCGACACCGGCGGCGCGCCGATGCACGCTCAGCTCCGCTGCAGGTTCAGCAGGCCGAACGCCGCGCCCTGCGGGTCCTGGACGATGGAGAACCTGCCGCCGGGAAAGTCGCTCGGTGCCATCAGCTCGCTGGCGCCCAGCTCACCGGCGCGGCCGGTACGCGCGTCGACATCCTCGACGCCGAAGTACACCAGCCAGTGCGACGGGATTTCCGCGGGCACCATCGGGGGCGTCGGCATGCCGCCGGCGATGCTGGTGCCGTCGAGCTGGAACTCGGTGTACGTCATGCCCTCGCCCATGTCGCCCTCTTTCGTCGACCAGCCGAAGACCTGCGTGTAGAAGGAACGGGCCGCGGGGAAGTCGCGCGAGTTGAGCTCGATCCATGCGAACGAGCCGGGTACGTTCTGCACGCCGAAGCCGCGGTGCTCGCCCGGCTGCCAGAGGCCGATGAACGCGCCCGACGGGTCGGTGAGGATGACCATGGTGCCCGCGCCCATCACGTCCATGGGCTCGACGATGATCGTGGCCCCCGCCTGGCGCGCCTTCTCCGTGGTCGCGGCGGCGTCGTTCACCAGGATGTAGGGGAGCCAGTGCGACGGTGTCTGCTGGTCCTGCAGCGGGCCCACTCCCGCGGTGTCCTTGCCGTCCAGCTTGAACATGCCGTAGCCGCCGGCCTGCGGGTCGGGCACGACCTCGGCGGTCCAGCCGAAGAGCTGCGTGTAGAACGCGCGCGAGGCCTCGGGGTCCGAGCTGCTCAGGTCGGCCCAGCCCGGGGCGTTGATCGCAAGGGTTGCCGTGTCCGCCATGGGGTGCACCTCCAGGTTGCCACTCGCTCAGGGGTTGCGCTCGGCGTCCAGATTAGCTCGCGGGCTGGGGTGTCGCGCTGGGCGGCGGGCAAGCTCCAGCCACGTTGGTTGGAGCCTCCCGTCTGCTGCTCGCGACGCCGCGGGGTAGGGCTTGCTAACGCCGCTTGCTGGACAGGCGGGTCGCATCGAGGATCACACGCCTGATCACGGCAAAGCATGACGTTTGGTGCGTTCGATTCTCAGGGCCGGATGCGTCAAGCGATTTGGTGCAGATGCATCATCTGGGTTGCGGTGGGCTCGGGCGGCGCGACGACAGACCTCGACCACGCTGGTGCGACCTACGCCGCAGCGGGTTGGTCCGGCGGCCGCGCCCAGCGCAGGTAGCGCGGAATGCGCGCGATCGCGATCACGCCTTCCTCATTGCGCGCGAGCTGCCATCCACCCTCGTGCACCATCCAATGGTGGCGCTGACAAATCAGCACCAGATTGGAGAGCTCCGTATCGCCACCGTCGGCCCAGTGCACGACGTGATGCGCGCTGGTCCATGAGACCGGTCGCTCACAACCGGGCCACACGCAGCCCTTGTCACGCACCTGCAGCGCACGCCTGGTCGCCGCGGCAGGGAGGCGCCGCACGCGACCGACATCGAGCACCGCCGAGTCCGCACCGAGCACGACTCGCGCGATGCTCGCGTCGCACGCGAGGCGCCGCGCCGACTCGGCGGGCACCGGATGCGCATACTCCATGTCGCCCGCGGAGGCGCCCGACATACCGCGAAGCGCCTCCAGCGGCACGGTGATCTGGACATGCGGCCGCACGCCACCTCGCTGCGGCAGCACTCCTTCATCCAAGCCGTGTGACGCCAGCTCGACGAGCGCGTCCGCAAGACGGCGCTCACGCGTCCGCATGTCGTTCGGTCCACTCCGTCGCGCCAGTGGTTCGAGCGCTGTGCGCAGCGTGGCGCCACCGACGTTGTCCAGCACACCTTTGAGCGTCAGGGCGCCGTCTTCCCAGGCAGTGATCTGCAGCCGCCGGCGCTCGACCGCATCGACCTGCCGCTCGAGGAACGCCTCCGCGTCGAAGGCGTGGCGGGCGTGCTCACAGTCGTACTTGAAGCGGCTGGGGCTGTGCTCCCTGGAGAGCGACAGGAGCGCATCCTCCTGGAATGGACGGCCGCGGCCCGGATCGTGCAGCGCGCGGGCGGTGTGCGCCATGTGGGCGAGGTGCGCGAAACCGATGTCTCCCTGACTCAGCGCCTCACACGACTTCGGAACGACGGACGCTTCTTGCCCGACGCAGAGAGCATTGGCTGCCGCCGCTGCCGACATGTGGCAGTCGTGACGGAGGAAGTTGTAGGTGCAGTCGTAACCACCGGGCTCGTCGTAGTTGGCGGCTTGGTGCTCGTCAGTCCACTTGGCGAACTCGACTTCGAGCAGTTCGCAGACGTGGCGCAGACGCTGCAGGTCTTTGCCGAGCTGGTCAAAGGTGCGCTTCTCGCCGGGTGCATCACGGAACGCCCTGACAACGTTGAGCAGCACGTCCAGTGCATCGCCACTCGCAACGGGGTTACACATTCTCGTATTATATCGAACGTATGTTCGCCATCGCAACTGCGAGCGCAACTTTGTCCGTGCGTCCTTCGCTGCGCGCGCTCCCAGGGTTGAGCAGGCGACGCCTGTCGCCGCGCACCCGCGGCTCCGTGCCACCGCTTGACCCCTTTCGGTCACGTCCCGTAGGCGCAACGAACGCCCGCGGCCAAAGTCCGGTAACCGAAAGGAAACTCGGGCCGTTCGTCACACACGCGTGACGAGCGGTCGCTAGGGCGCGCAACCCGCCGATTGCATTGCACGTTGCGGCACCGTAGACTGCGTTGCAGGGGAATCGTTTCTTGAGAGGGGACATGGGGCATGCGACCAAAGCGGGCGCCTGACTACAAGAACGCCGAACAGTGGCTGGCGGATGTCAACGAGGATCTCGCGGTGATGCGGTATCCAACTCGCGTCCGGTTGCTTCGCACGATCGACGAAGCGGCGCGCCGCGCACAGAGTCTTGCCCGCTTGGAGGATGCTCTCAACCGAACGGGCTGAGGCGTCCAGCACGGCTCCGGTGCCGGACTGGCTCGCCAACTCTCTCCAGCGTAGTCACTTGGAACGCGTGAGCTAATCACGCCCGGAGGGGGATGCGGCGCTCGCCGCAGGCTATTCTGGGTGACTGCGCTTACGGTCAGCCGTTCGAGAAGCCGTTCGCGACGGTGACGGACCCGCCATCTGGGTTTGTCACGATGACGTTGCCCTTCGCCCCATTACCACCGCTACCGGTCACGTTGATCGTGAGTTGCGTGGATGAAACGAACGTCACCGAGTTCACGTGCCCATTGCTGCTTATGGTTACCGTCACACCTAACTCAAAGTTCGTACCCGTTATGGTGCAGTCGGCGGTGCCATTGTGCCCAGGGTTACATGGGCTCGAGGACGTAGGCGACGAGACCGTGGGCTTGGGATTGACCGTGAAGCTCAGCGTATTGGAGCTGGTGGCGTTCCCGTTCAACGTCCCCGCCGCCTTGATGGTCACCGACCCGGCCAGGTTGCCGGTCACCGTGTCCGTGGCTACACCCGTGCTCGCAGCCACCGTGGTCAACCCCGTCACCGAGCCGGTGCCCGCTGTCTGACTGAAGGTGATGTTGTCGGTGCTGTCGGCACCCGAGGTCACCGTGTTGCCCGCCGCGTCCTCGATGGTTGCGGTGAAGGGGCGGGTCGCTCCCGAACCCAAGTTCGCCGTCGAGCCCGACAGCACGATCTGCGTCGCCGTGCCGAAGGTCACAGAGAGCGTCAGGGTGTTGGAGGTCTTCGCGCCACCGTTCACCGTGCCACTCGCCTGCAGCGTCACCGGGCCCGCCAGGTTGCCGGTCACCGTGTCGGTGGCCACGCCACCGCTTGCCGCGGTTGTCGTCAATCCCGTCACCGACCCCGCGCCGGCGGTCTGACTGAAGGTGATGCTGTCGGTGCTGTCGGCGCCCGAGGTCACCGTGTTGCCCGCCGCATCCTCAATCGTGGCCGTGAAGGTGCGCGTAGTACCCGACGCCAGGTTCGCCACCGAACCCGAAAGTACGATCTGCGTTGGTGGGCCGAAGGTCACGGTAAAGCTCAGCGTGTTCGAGGTCCTGGCGACGCTGTTGAGCGTGCCACTGGCCTGCAGCGTCACAGCACCCGCCACGTTGCCGGTAACTACCTTGGTGGCCACGCCGCTGCTGGCCGCCACCGCGCCGAGGCCGCTCACCGAGCCCGTGCCTGCAGTCTGACTGAAGGTGATGCTGTCGGTGCTGTCGGCCCCCGAGGTCACCGTGTTGCCCGCCGCATCCTCGATGGTGGCCGTGAAGGTGCGGGTAGTAGCCGACGCCAGGTTGGTCGTTGCTCCCGACATCACGATCTGCGTCGCCGAGCCGAAGGTCACGCTGAATGTCAGCGTGTTGGAGTTCTTGGCGCTCCCGTTCACGGTGCCGCTGGCCTGCAGCGTCACCGAGCCAGCGACGTTGCCCGTCACCGTGTCAGTGGCGACCCCACCCGTCGCGGCGACGCTGGTCAACCCGCTCACCGAGCCCGCTCCCGTCGTCTGGCTGAAGGTGATGCTGTCGGTGCTGTCGGCACCCGAGGTCACCGTGTTCCCTGCCGCGTCCTCGATGGTCGCGGTGAAGGTGCGCGTGGTACCGGAAGCCAGGCTGGTCGTCGATCCCGAGAGCACGATCTGCGTCGCCGTGCCAAAGGTCACCGTGAAGCTGATCGTGTTGGAAGTCTTAGCGCCACCATTCACGGTGCCGCTGGCCTGCAGCGTCACCGAGCCGGCCAGGTTGCCCGTCACCGTGTCGGTGGCCACGCCACCGCTTGCCGCGGTCGTCGTCAGTCCCGTCACCGACCCGGTTCCGGTTGTCTGACTGAAGGTGATGCTGTCGGTGCTGTCGGCGCCAGAGGTCACCGTGTTGCCCGCTGCATCCTCAATCGTGGCCGTGACGGTGCGCGTAGTACCAGACGCCAGGTTTGTTGTCGCACCCGACAACACGATCTGCGTCGCCGTGCCGAACGTCACGGTAAAGCTGAGGGTGTTGGAGCTGGTGGATCCTTGGGTGAGCGTAGCGCTGGCCTGCAAGGTGACCGTGCCGACGGCGTTGCCGGTGACCACCTTGGTGGCCACACCGCCGCTGGCCGTGGACGCGCCGAGTCCGTCAGAGACCCTGTTCCGGCCGTCTGACTGAAGGTCACGCTGCGGCTGCTGTCGGTGCCCGATGTCACCGTGTTCCCCGCCGCGTCTTCGATGGTCGCGGTGAACGTGCGCGTGGCTCCCGAACCCAGGTTCGCGGTCGACCCCGAGAGCACGATCTGCGTCGCCGGGCCAAAGGTCACCGTCACCGTCAGCGTGTTCGAGTTAGTCGATCCCTGGGTCAGCGTTGCGTTGGCTTGAAGGTTCACTGCGCCTGCAGTGACGCCGGTGATCACGTCGCTGGCCACACCGCCGCTGGCCGTGAACGCGCCCAAGCCCGTCACCGATCCCGCCCCACCGCTCTTGCTGAAGGTGACGCTGCGGCTGCTGTCGGCACCCGAGGTCACGGTGTTGCCCGCTGCGTCCTCGATGGTCGCAGTCAACGTCTCCGACGATCCCGACGCCAGGCTGGCGCCGCCGCTCAGCACGATCTGCGTTGCCGGTCCGAAGGTCACCGTCACGGTCAGGGTGTTGGACGTCGTCGATCCCTAGTCAGCGTAGCTGTGGCCGTGAGGTTGACCGCGCCGGCGGTGCTGCCGGTGATCACGTCGCTGGCCACACCACCACTGGCCGTGAACGCGCCGAAGCCCGTCACCGAACCCGCGCCCGTGGTCTTGGCGAAAGTCACGCTGCGGCTGCTGTCGGTGCCCGAGGTCACCGTGTTGCCCGCCGCGTCCTCAATGGTCGCGGTCAGCGTCTCTGAGGATCCCGAGACCAGGCTGGAGCCGCCGCTGAGCACGATCTGCGTCGCGGAGCCGAAGGTCACGCTGAAGGTCAGCGTGTTGGAGTTCTTCGCGCTGCCGTTCACAGTGCCGCTGGCCTGCAGCGTCACCGAGCCGGCGACGTTGCCGGTCACCGTGTCGGTCGCGACGCCACCGCTCGCGGCGACGGTGGTCAACCCGCTCACCGTGCCCGCTCCCGTCGTCTTACTGAAGGTGATGCTGTCAGTGCTGTCGGGACCAGAGGTCACCGTGTTCCCCGCCGCGTCCTCGATGGTCGCGGTGAAGGTGCGCGTGGTACCGGAAGCCAGGCTGGTCGTCGATCCCGACAGCACGATCTGCGTCGCCGGACCAAAGGTCACCGTCACTGTCAGCGTGTTCGACGTGGTCGATCCCTGGGTCAGCGTCGCATTCGCCTGCAGGTTGACTGCACCAGCGGTGCTCCCGGTGATGACATCGGTGGCCACACCGCCGCTGGCCGTGGACGCGCCCAGCCCAGTTACGGCGCCCGCGCCGCTGGCCTTGTTGAAGGTGACGCTGCGGCTACTGTCGGCGCCCGAGGTCACCGTGTTGCCCGCTGCGTCCTCGATGGTCGCAGTCAACGTCTCCGACGATCCCGACGCCAGGCTGGCGCCACCGCTCAGCACGATCTGTGTCGCCGGCCCGAAGGTCACCGTCACGGTCAGGGTGTTGGACGTCGTCGATCCCTAAGTCAGCGTGGCTGTGGCCGTGAGGTTCACCGCCCCGGCGGTGCTGCCCGTCACCGACTTCGTGGCCACACCGGCACTCGCCGTGGACGCGCCCAAGCCCGTCACCGAACCCGCGCCCGTGGTCTTGGCGAAAGTGACGCTGCGGCTGCTGTCGGTGCCCGAGGTCACCGTGTTGCCCGCCGCGTCCTCAATGGTCGCGGTCAGCGTCTCTGAGGATCCCGAGACCAGGCTGGAGCCGCCGCTGAGCACGATCTGCGTCGCGGAGCCGAAGGTCACGCTGAAGGTCAGCGTGTTGGAGTTCTTCGCGCTGCCGTTCACAGTGCCGCTGGCCTGCAGCGTCACCGAGCCGGCGACGTTGCCGGTCACCGTGTCAGTGGCGACGCCACCGCTGGCAGCCACGGTCGTCAGGCCCGTCACAGAGCCCGCTCCCGTCGTCTGGCTGAAAGTGATGCTGTCGGTGCTGTCGGGACCAGAGGTCACCGTGTTGCCCGCCGCGTCCTCAATGGTCGCGGTGAAGGTGCGGGTGGTACCGGAAGCCAGGTTCGCAGCCGAACCCGAAAGCACGATCTGTGTTGCGGTGCCGAAGGTTAGGGTCACCGCATTCGTGAATCCGCTTGCGGTCGTCCAATGCGCGTAAGCCGCGGTGACGATGTACTTGAATGAGCCGGTGCCGCCCGGAGAGTCGGTGCACTGGAAGTGGCCGCCGACGCCGCTGCTCGCTGGGATCGTGCTCCCCCCGCAGGCAGCGCCCAAGTCGCTTCCACCGCTCGAGAAACGCTCGACGTTGTAGCTCTGAGCCGGGGTGGAGCCATTGCTAAGAAAGGCGCTCTCCCAGCTCACGGTGACATTTGGCGCCGCCGCGGCCGCGCCGACGTTCGCCGGCGGATTGAGGGTCGCCACGGACGCATGCCCCGCCCCGGCTCCGGTAGCCAGGAAGTAGGCAAGAGCGCCTGCTCCGCAAACCACAGCCGCGCCAGCCGCCAGCGGCACGCCAAGAACCCGTCGGCGGCGGGTGGCGAGACGAGGTCGTGGAATGCGCATCGCTAGTTGTGCGTCCCCGAGCCGCTGTAGGTGAAGTTCACCGTCGCGCCTTCGCACGCGTCCTGGTTCGTGTTCGTATCGATCATCTGCACGGACGGCCAGTTCGACTGCGGGTCGCCGGCCGCCTGGAGCGATTCGGTTGTATTTGCGGGGATGTTCACCGTGCCCTGCAGGTTCTGCACCACCGTGAAGTTGCTGGCATCGCAGCCGCTGGCGTTGGTACCGGTCACCGTCACCGTCGCGCTGGTCACCGTCAGCGTGGTGCTGAACGGATTGGTGATGACCAGGTTGATGGGCAAACTCGCGGCCCCCGGGTAGAAGGTGCCGACAGCGTTCCCGTTGATCCCGAACGACTGCGTGCCGACGACGATCGACCGCTGTACGTGGCCGGGTTGCTGCAGTTCCCCGCCTTGTCGCAGGCAATCACCGCGAACGTGTGCGGCCCCGTGTGCAGCCCCGAGTAGGTCATACCGCTGCTCGGGCACGCGCTGTACGCCGCGCCGTCGAGGCTGCACTCGAAGGTGACGCCGCTCTCGCTGTCCTTGTACTTGAAGGTCGGGCTCTTCGACGTCGACGGGTTGGGCGGCTCCTGCGTGATCGTCGGGACCGGCGGCGCCGTGCGATCGATGGTGAACGAGCCGTTACGTAGTTGCCTGAGGCTGTCTGGTGGCCGAGGCTGTCGCTGGCCCGCACCGCGACTACGTACTTGCCGTCGGACGGGAAGGCGGCCGCCGCGAAGGCGTAATTCCAGGTGGTGGCCGCGCCGCCAGGCATCCCGAGCGTGGCGTTGGAGAAGCTCGCCGTGGCGCTGGCGAAGCCGCTGCCGTTCCAGTACTCGCCGGTCGACTGCTGCTGGATACGGAGCTGGACCTGCGTGACGCCGGCCGGATCGGTCGCGCTGCCGCAGAACCCCGCCGTTGTGCACCCCGCGTTCCAGCTCGCGGTGTTGTAGTCGCCGTTCGTCGGGAGGGATCACTATCTCGGGCGGATGTGTGCTCACCGCCCACGTATATGAGGCCGGGTTCGAGGTCGCCGTTCCCTCCTGATGCGCGGTCACGCGGAAGGTGTGTGACCCGTCGGCCAGCTTGCCGTACTTCTCCGGGCTCGTGCATGTGGCGTACGTCGATCCGTCGATGGAACACTTGAAGACGACCGCGTCGTGGTCGTGATCGTTGTCGGGTCCCTGGTTGAAGGTGCCGTTCTCGGTGAACTTGAATGTCGCAGTCGTGGCGGCGGTCGGAGACGCCGGACCCGACGTGATCGTGGGCGCGGGCGGCGCCGGCGCCGTGCTTGCGAGGACGCCGCTGACAGCGACCGCGCCTGCGGCCGCGGTGGCGACGAGCGCGAGCGCAGCCACGCTGATGCGCGTGCGCCTCGTCGCCCCCCGCCACCAATGTTCATCCGTCTACCCCTGGATTCCATCGCTTGGATGGGCGCTGCGACGCAGGGCCGAGAGGCGCAGGGGAAGCGCAGCTCACGCACCGCGCCTCCCCCACAGTCGTGTCTGGTCATGGGAGCGCACCTGAGGCGGCGGTGGACGGCAGCCTCGCGGTGCGCATTCCCTTGATCAGCTGGCGCTAACCGTCACCGGCGGCGCCTGCCCCTGGCACGCGTCCTGCGGGGTGCCGGAATCCTGCATCGTCAGCATGATCGTGCCCGTGTCGAACGTGCCGGGCGCGAGATCAGCCGATGCGCCTCCGGGCGTCACGCCGTTCGTGCTGCCATTGTCCGCGCGGTGAACCAGCTGCCCAGGCATGCGTTGCTGCGCCACTGTTCCCGACGACCACCGCGACAGCGTTCAGCTCCTGCTTGCCAGAGCCGGCGTTCGTGATCGTGTAGGTCAGCGTCTCCAACTGCCGGACCCCGGGTACAGACCGTGGCTCGAGTTAGTAGATGACGTTGACGGCCCACTGCGTCGCCGAGCCGACCGAGCCCGCACCGCTGCCCGATCCCCAGTCGACGTGAAGTACGCATAAGCGACGACTTCACCTGCACCAAGGACCGCAACGGCAGCGCCCGCCGCGATCTTCTTACGAGTGATGGAAGAGTTTCCCATCTGCATCCTCCTCGCTCGCTTCTATGAATCCCCGTTCGTGAGGTGCGAGCTCCCCCACCCCGGGTTCTGAATCTCCCGGGCAATGAGGTCGATTGTTCCTTTCTGCACAGGCGATACACAGACGCGTTTACGGCACCGCGGCTGGCACAGATGCATCACGCGCCGAAGCCCCTCGTCCATGATTGACTGAGCAGCGTGGAAACCCTCGTCTCCATACGCACCCTGCTCGACTCCTCTTCGATCGCGACGCGTCGGACCTGATCCTCAGCGCCGGAGCGCCGCCGGTGTTTCGCGTCGACGGGCCGCTGATCGCGAGCAGCGATGAGCCGCTGAGCGCGGAGGACAGCGACCCCCTGGTGCGCGAGCTCCTGGCGCCACAGCAGCGCATCGCCCTCTCCGAGCAGAACGCCGTCGACTTCTCCTTCCAGTGGGGCGACCCGGCCGCATCCGGGGCATGCATTCGGCAGCGCGGCTCGGTCGCAGCGGCGCTGCGCGCCATCCCGATGCACATCCCGACCTTCGGGGACCTGCAGCTCCCCGAGTCGGTGGGTGACCTCGCCGGTGCGCCGCACGGCCTGGTCTCTTCACCGGGCCGACGGGGTCGGCAAGTCGACCACGCAGGCGAGCCTGATCGACACCATCAACACGCGCGGGCCTGCCACGTCATCACCATCGAGGACCCCATCGAGTACCTGCACGTCAACAAGCGGTCGGTCTCGAGCAGCGCGAGGTGGGCGTCGACACGCCGTCGTTCGCCCACGCGCTGCGCAGCGCCCTGCGCGAGGACCCGGACTCGTGCTGGTGGGCGAGATGCGCGACCTCGAGTCCATCTCCATCGCGCTCACCGTGGCCGAGACCGGTCACCTCGTCTTCGGCACGCTCCATACCAACGACGCCGCCCAGGCGATCCACCGCGTCGTCGACGTCTTCCCGGCCGAGCAGCAGCAGCAGATCCGCGTCAGCTGGCTCGACCCTGATCGCCATCGTGCACCAGGAGCTGCTGCCGCGGGTCGGCGGCGGCCGGGTCGCCGCCTTCGAGGTGATGGTGGCCACACCGGCGGTGCGCAACCTCATCCGCGACAACAAGGTCAACCAGCTTCGCAACGTCATGGTCACGTCGTCCGACCACGGCATGTGCACCCTCGAGGCGGCGCTGGGCTGGCTGGTCAGGGCCGGCCTTGTCGCCTACTGCCGGATGCGAGGCTCGCGGTCCATGTTCCCGGCCGGACCGGGGCCACTCGGCGCCGTACACGCCGACGCCGGGCGCCGAGATGCCGCCCGCACCGCCGCTCAAGGGCAGGCGCCGCGTCGCCGTCGGCGGCGGCGACGACTTCGACCTTCCCGAGTAGCCGGTATAGGCGGCCGATGGCCGCCAACCAGAGCGTGGCTCTCGCCCCCGGCACGCATGATTGCGACCGGCCCAGCCATATGAGCATACACAACTCCGCATAGGCGCATAATGGCGTCGTGCGTAGATTCCAGCTGTACTTGGAGGACGCGCTCGACGACGCTCTGAAGCGCGAGGCCGCCAGCCTCGGCACCTCCAAGGCTGCGGTCGTCAGGGCGGCGGTCGCACAACGGTACGGGCCGGTGGAAGAGCCGGAAGACCCCTGGGCCGCAATCGACGGTCTCTTCGCAAGCGAGGGCGCGACGGTCGACATCGACACCGAGCTCTACGGCCCTGTGCGGTGAGGTTCGTCGACACAAGCTTCTGGTATGCGCTCGCCGACCGCAGCCACCGCTGGCACAGAGAGGCGCATAGCCTTCGACGGCGCCTGTGCGTCGCGCCTCCTGACTTCCAACCACGTTCTCGGCGAGACCTGGACCATCGTTCTGCGCCGTT
The DNA here is from genome assembly GCA_963777285.1 of Candidatus Dormiibacterota bacterium. Lineage (GTDB taxonomy): Bacteria > Chloroflexota > Dormibacteria > Aeolococcales > Aeolococcaceae > JAFARE01. Next base: position 1,339,550 of record CAVZPR010000002.1, on the reverse strand, counting down.
CTGGGCACAGGGTTGCGCGAACGCTGATGGACGCGGTGACAGCGTTCGACGACCTGGAGGTCGTCCACGTCGACGAGCGTCCTGGAGCGGCTGGCTTGGGGTTGGCTGCGGGCTCACGATGAGCGCGAGTACTCGTTCGTCGATGCCACAAGCTTTGCCCTGATGCGGGCGCGACGGATCCGCGAGGTGTACGCGTTCGACGGTGGCTTCAGCGCGGCCGGCTTCGTCGAAGTTGCTCCGCCCGTAGCCTCCGGCGATGGCCCTCTAGCCGCATGCGCAACGATGAGCTGCTGCGATTCATGCGAAGCCACAAGCTCGCGGTGCTGGCGTCTGTCACGCCGTCTGGTGCACCGGAAGCCGCGGTCGTCGGCATCGCGGTGACGCAGCATTTCGAGATCGTCTTCGACACCAGCGACTCCAGCCGCAAGGTGGCCAACCTGCGGCGCAAGCCGAAGGCCGCGTTCGTCATCGGTGGCCTCGTCGGCGGCGACGAACGCACCGTGCAGTACGAAGGCGTCGCCGACGAGCCCGCCGGCCTCGAGCTGCAGCGCGTGCGGCGCGCGTACTTCACCGCCCATCCCACCGGCCGCCTGCGGCTCGCCTGGCCGGGCCTCATTCACGTCAGGGTGCGGCCGCGCTGTGTTCGCTACTCCGATTTCAACGCCGACCCGCCCCAGGCGGCCGAGTTCAGCTGGGACGGCGCTCGAATGTCACGACAGCCAGCGGCCGGTCCATGAGCAGGCGGTTGGAGATGTCCCGGGTGTAAAAGATGTTCTGCGCAGGAGCGACGTCGACAGGGCCTCCCCCATCGAGCTCGTCGACCAGGTGGTAGCCGTGTGCGGTGAGCCGCGCGCTGTCGCGCTCCAGCTTGCTCGACGCCCAGTAGCGGCGCCGCACCTGCGCCGGGTACTCGTTGCTCGCCTCCCAGCGGCGGAGCTGCCGGCGCCGGCGGCGGTCACGAATCCAGCTGCCGAGGGGCATGTGGGCCATTTGACGTTGATACCCGCGTCTCGAGCGTCCGAAGCGGAACTGGCTGATAGCATCGACGGTGATGGCCGCCATCGCCACACACGTCAACGCCAGGGCGACCAACTGGACGTTCCGGCTGGTGCTCGTCGCCTACGTTGCCCTAGGTCTCGCCGACGTCCTGACCACGCAGTACGGCCTGGCGCACGGCGGTCAGGAGCGCAACCCCATCGCCGCCGCGCTGTACGCGCAGTTCGGCATCGCCAGCCTGTATGTGTTCAAGGTGTTGATCGTCGCGGTGATCCTCGTGGGGCTGCGGCTGATGCCGCGGCGCATCGCTGTGTGGGTTGGCACGGCGTTCGCTGCTGTGACGGCCCTCGCCGTCATCGGCAACCTTCAGGTGATCGCTCCCGTGCAGAACTTCGCGCCCGTGTTCCACATCCACTACGCGGCGCTGCAGACCGGCAGCTGGTTCTAGAGCGAGACCAGTCCGCTCAGCAGCAGGCCGGTCATCACGGCGAGCGACGCCGTGGCGCCGCCGGCTTCCCAGAGGAACGCCTCCGGCGAGATCTGCTTGTGGCAGGTGCGACAGCGGCCCCGCAGGGCGGGATAGCTGAGCAGCGGTACCAACTCGTACCAGGCCAGTGTTCGGCCGCAGTCGTCGCAATGCGAGCGGCCCCCGAGCGATGCCTTGAGCCCTCTCATGGACACGACGCCCACGAAGGATCCGAGCGCGCTGCCGAGGACGACTGCGAGTGCCGCGACGATGGTTAGCAACATCACGAAATGTCCCGATAGGAAAGGCCTGGCCACCGGAGCGCGGCGACCAGGCCCTTTTGCCTGATTGATCAGCTGCCTGTCAGTCGGATGCTATGGATTCGTCGCCGAGACCGTCTTGCCGCCGCCGGTTGCGTCGTCGGTGACCGTGATGCCCAGAACGGTGCCACTCGCGTCGGCGCAGCTGGTGGGGACGCTGTGGATGTACTGCGGCTGGATCGGCGCGAACTCTGTGGTGATCGCCGCGGTCGTGTGGTACGTCCCAGCCGGGAAGTTGGTGCCCCAAGCCAGGCCATTATCGTTGTACCAGGCGTCCATCCCAGTCTGAACGGTCTTCACATCGCTGTCGCAGGCGGACTTGGCGCCGCGGTTGGCGACACCCACGATGTTGAAAATGACGATGGCAGCCAGGATCGCGAGCACCGCGATGACCACCAGCAGCTCGATCAGCGTGAAGCCGGACTCGCCGCGGCGACGCCGGCGAGCCACTCGGTTGTACAGATCGTCCATTACGTGTTTGCCCCCTATTCTGTCTACGCCACTTCTGCGGACCTCGGCCATCATCCGATGATGCGCGTCGCCTGCCATCCCATAACTGCGCTAAGCGTTCGTAGGTCATTGATATCACGCGCGATGTCTTCGAACCGCTGCGCCACCGACAGCCTAGCGACGATCTCCGGCAACGAACGGAATGAGAAAAGCCCGGCCGCCACTGTGTGGCGACCGGGCTTCGTGCCTGATTGGTCAGTGTCTGTCAGCCGGATCCTATGGATTCGTCGCCGAGACCGTCTTGCCACCGCCGGTTGCGTCGTTGGTGACGGTGATGCCCAGAACCGTGCCACTCGCGTCGGCGCAGCTGGTGGGGACGGTATGGATGTACTGCGGCTGGATCGGCGCGAACTCAGTGGTGATGGCCGCGGTCGTATGGTACGTCCCAGCAGCGAAGTTGGCGCCCCACGCCAGGCCGTTGTCGTTGTACCAGGCGTCCATCGCCGTCTGAACAGTCTTCACATCGCTGTCGCAGGCGGACTTGGCGCCGCGGTTGGCGACACCAACGATGTTGAAGATGACGATCGCAGCCAGGATCGCGAGCACCGCGATGACCACCAGCAGCTCGATCAGGGTGAAGCCGGACTCTCCCCGCCGGCGCCGGCGGGCCACTCGGTTGTACAGATCATCCATAACAGGTCAATGCCTCCTCTACTGACTTTTGTCGCGCGTCTGCGCCCGTACCAACTATGCCGGCAGCCCAGGACTCCAGAAAGACGCATATGTGCCCCATCGGGTGATGGGTATGCACTACCCCGGGTTATGGGAGGTAGTTGAAGTCAACGATCCCGTTGTGCCCATTGCATCCGGACTGGACAATCGCTCTTCCGCTTCCGGTGCTATGGGGCGGCGTACCCAACGTGCCAGAGACGCTGTCATCTGTAACCGGGCACGACGGCGATATCGGGAATGATCCAGTGAAGTTCATCGCCCCGCTGCCGCCGTTGACGAGGTCTGCTGCTACGAGCCTGCCCGCGACATCGAACGCGCTATCCCCGGTATCTATAACCGATCCGGATGGCACGTCCACGGCTCCTGAGAAGCTGTCAACTTTCCCACTGTTGCCGAGGACGATGACGTCGCCCCCAGTGGGGTCAGAGAGTTTCGGATCGGCGAAAACCGAGACGCCGGCATATGACCCTGAGCCTGCGGTCATGGTGAGCGCGGCGTTGCCGGTCACGCTAATCGCGCCGCCGGAGCCGCCCGTGGGGCACGCCTTGACCCAAGGCGCCGCCGCCGCCGGGCATGCGAGGTAGAGCACTACCGAACCGTTGGCAGTGACGCTCGCGCTGTTTGTGAGAGTCAGCGGGCCCGTCAGGATATAAGTCCCAGCGTTCAAGGAGACTACTCCGGGCCCCGTCACTGAGATTTGCGAATAGATGCCCGGGTTTAGTGTGAGCGTTGGCGTGCTCTTGCTATACGTAACAGTGTGAGGACTGCCGCTGGGTGTGGGCGTTGGTAGAGTGCCAGCGAATGGGTCAGCAATCGGGCCGCCAAACGGATAGCCCGGGGTAGGCGTACACCAGCACGAGCCGGAGACTATCTTGTTCTTCCCTTCACAGTAGGGGATCCCTGTGACCAGACTGATTTTGCCCGCAGTAACAGTGGAGCTGGACTCGCTGGTGTAGATGCTGCCGTTCGAATCGATTTCGCCCGCAATCGATATCGTGCTTCCCCCGGAGAGCATCAGGGCGGCGCTGGATGAAGAGCACGTCGTGATACTCGCAAGCAGGCAGATCTCGCAGTAGTACCCGGGCGGGTGACCGCCGCCCGACCCAGTTTCGCCGGGATTGCATCCGTTGGGGTTGACCTGGTATCCGGCAACGTCACCGCCCTGCATGGTCAGAGACCCACTTCCTCCGCTCGTGCACGTATAGCTCGAACTTGCAGCGTCGGCCGCGGCCCAGGCGGCGCCGCCTTCGGCCAGAGAATCGTTCGAGGCCGTCATCTCTGTATGGACATGCTGCAGGCCTGTGGCATCGGCAAAGCGAAACACGGCCACGGTCACCACGCCGAAGAAGGCGATAAAGGCGATCGCGAGCATGAGAACCTGGCCACGCTCTCCCGGCCGCCGACGTGCATGGGGGGTCAACACGGCGGTCCCACGCTTGTGATCTCCGCTCCAGCGCCTGCCGGGTCGGTTGCCAAAGGATGCAATACCAGCTTATCGACCGGCTGTCCCTTTGTGACCCCTGTATTCGTCACACTAACTGCCAGACTGCCCACCCACGTGTACCCGCTTGGCGCCGGCGCCGTGGTGGTCGAAATCGTCACGTTGACGGTATCTATCGAGACGCCGGTGCTGCCGTACGGTGTAGCCACTCCACCGGAGGACACCGTGTACTCCTGACGGCGGACCTTATTGCTGGAAGTCGTATATGCAGCAACGTGGCACGAGGAGTCAGACACCTGCGGCCACCCGACGCAGAGCAGGATTCCCGTCGCGGTGCACTTGCTCCCAATCGTTGAGTTGGCGAAGCCGGCGTTGCAGCTGCCGTACTTATTGCCGGCCGACACCTGGATGCAGGCGGCGCGGGCCACGTCCTTGCCAAGCTCCTGCTCGAAGACCATCTGGTCGTGAGCACCCGCGATCCGGTCTTCCGCACCGCCGGCTCCAAGAGCCTTAAGACTGGCGCTGAAAACAGCGCCGACTACGCCTCCGATGATGGCCAGAAGCGCCAGGGACACCAACATCTCGATGAGTGTGAACCCGCCCTGGGCACCACCGTGTCGTGCAGCCGGGCGATGCCCGCTCACGTGTCTGCCTTCCACACAGTGCGAGTCAACGAACAACTCGCAGACGACACCTTGAGACTTATCTCCTGCACGCCCCAGTCTCCAACACCGCCGCCGCACGACTGCGGCGCAGAGAGTGTTGCGCCGTTGCGCAATGCAGCAGTCGACTTATTGATGGTGGTGATGGACCACGTCAGTCCGGTCGGTGGCGCCGGAAGCGTGTAGGAGGCTGGGGTTGCGCATTGTTTGTATGGCACACCCAGCGGGGCGGCGAGGTCGGATCGAACAAGATCCGACAGCTGCCGCATCGCAACCTCAAGATTCGCCTGGTCTTGGTTTACGGCTGCCGTCTGCTGCGCCGATGCGAGACCGCCGACGATTCCGACGACGCCCACGGTGAGCATCGCGATCGTCACCAGCATCTCGATGAGGGTCAGTCCGTGCTGGCCGCGCCCCTCCCCGCAGACGGCGGCTGCGCATGTCAGTGGAAGCCGCCGGCCAGGGAGTAGATCGAGGTGACCATGGTGACCGCGACGAAGCCGACCATGCCGCCGACGAACACGACCATCGCTGGCTCGAGGAACGAGGTGAAGCGCTTCAGCCGGTAACCGAACTCCTCCTCGTGCATGTCGGCCGCCTCGATGAGGTTGGCGTCGAGGTGGCCAGTCGCCTCGCCCACCCGGAACATCTGCACCACGGCGGGCGTGAGACCCCCGGACTGCTGGATCGGCCGGGCACAGGCCGGCTCCCCCGCCGCCATGGCCGGACCGACGCCGGCGAGCCTTTGCGCCGGTAGTAGCGGTTGCTGACGTTGCTGATGACGATGCCGTACGTTGGCTCATCGGCACCCCGGCGCCGAGCATGTCGCCCAGGGTGCGGCAGAATCGCTCCGTCATCGACGTGCGCAGCATCGGCGAGATCACCGGAATCTTGAGCATCATCCGATCCGCGGAGTACCCGGCCCGATTCGGTGCGCCATGCGACCGCGCAGCCCAGGTGAACACGACCAGGATCCCCCCGACGATGATCTGCAGGCTGTGACCGCCGATGAAAGCGGAGAAGGCGAGCAGCCCGGCGAGGATTCCGGGCACCTTCACCCCGAGCGACGCGTACAGCTCGCTGAACTTCGGCAGGACGAAGATGACGATGCCGATCGTCAGCACGATGGCGAAGCTGGCGATCACGGCGGGATAGGTCATTGCCGCGCGGATCTTCTTGCGCGCGCTGGCCTCGCGCTCGATGTGGCGCGCCGCCTGGCGCAGCACGGTGTCGAGATTCCCGGTCACCTCCGCGGAGCGCACCATGTCGGTGAGCAGGGGAGGGAAGAATTCGCGGATGCGCAGCGAACGCCGCGCTCAGCCGGGCCCCACCCTCCAGGTTGCGCGCCACCGCGGTGTACGCCTCCTTGAGCCCGCAGAGTTCGGTGCCTGTTCGGCTAATGTCTGGATGGCGCTGGTCACCGGCACGCCGACGCGGACGAACGAAGCGAGTTGCCGGCAAAACAGGATGACCTCCTCCGGTTTCGTCTTGCTCGGGCTGTAGCCGAGGAACTTCCTGAATGCCTTGACCGGAGCTCCCCGCGTGTTCGCCACCTCTGCCATTTGAGCCATCCCCCTCCCGCAAAGCACGTAGACCGTGCGCATCGCTTCGGTGATCGTCGTCTGCCCGTCGTCCACGAGTCGCACACCGCGTCCTGGAGGCCGGCGCATCCCGTCTTACGGATGTACTCGCGCACTGCCCCTGGGTGCTTGCGCCACCACAATCTCGCGCACCTCTCCTCGTTCACCGGCACGCACTCGAACACGCCGCTTCGCTCGAAGAGCCCGTTCCGCTGCAGCCCCGGCAACCGGCGCCGGTGATCTGCTTGATGCGCGGCCGGGAGTCACCACTGCCTCGTAGAACTCGCCTCTTCGGGCCGGTCACTGGGCTTGGAGCACGCGGTGCAGTTGACGCGCACCAGCCGCTGCGCCACCACGCCGATGACCGCCGACGCGATCAGGTATCCCTCCAAACCCATGTCCAGGAAGCGGTACAGCGCGCCCACGGCGTCGGCGGCGTGCAGCGACGCCATGACCAGATGCCCGGTCAGCGCCGATTGCACCGCGATTTGCGCGGTCTCGACGTCGCGAATCTCACCGACCAGGATCACGTCCTGGTCCTGGCGCAAGATCGCGCGCAGCCCGTTGGCGAACGTCATGCCGGCGAGCCGGTTGATCTGGATCTGGTTGATGTTGTCGAACTGATATTCGACCGGATCCTCGATGGTCGTGATGTTGGACGTGGTGCGATCCAGCTCGTTCAGCGCGGCATACAGCGTCGTCGTCTTGCCCGCCCCGGCGCCCGCCGACCATGAACAGGCCGTACGGCGAGCGATCAGGCGCAGCAGCTGTGGTCTCCTCCGCGCGCAGTCCCAGCTGCGCCAGCGGCATCAGCGAGGCGAGCGGTCGAGCAACCGCAGCGCCACCTTCTCGCCCCGACCGTCTCCATCGTGGCGATGCGGATGTCGATGCTGCGGCCCTCGACGCTCATCGTCGTCTGCCCGTCTTGGGCGCGATGCCGGTCGACGATGTCCATGTCGGCCATGATCTTCAGCCGCGAGGCGACCGGGGCCCCGACCTGCGCGGCCAGCGACCGCACGTCCCGCAGTGCGCCGTCGACGCGGAAGCGCATCCGCAGCCGGTCGGTTTGTGGCTCGATGTGGATGTCCTAGGCGCGGTCGCGCAGGCCCTGGGTGATGATCAGGTTGACGATCTGCACAACCGGGGCGTCGGCGCGGAGCGATGTGAAGTCGGTGACCGCGCCGTCGCCACGCTGCCGAGAGGTCGCGCGTTCGGCCGCTTCGCGGACCGGGCGAACACGGTGTAGTGCCGGTCCACCGCACGCTGGATCGCGGCGGCTGTCGGCGAACTCCAGCCGCACCCGCGGCGCGCCCGTTGGTCACCTCGACCAGCTGCGCCGGGTCGGCCGGCTGGGTTGTGGCCCGGGAGCGCCCCTTGTCCTCGATCTCGTAGGGCAAGATCCCGCGCTTCCGGACGAATGCGGCGGCGAGGCTGTCGACCGCGGCCGGCTCGATCTCGGTTCTGTCCAGGTCGACGCTCGACCGGCCGACCTGCCGGGCGAGCGCGTTGGTCACGCGCTGGCTTGCCACCCCGCGGGCACGAACAGCTCCCCGATCGGCCGCTGGTTGCGTCGCTGCGCTCGCAAGGCGCTCTTGACCTGCCCCGCCGAGGTGGCGCCCTTCTTGAGGCGCTCCCCGATGTGCGCCAGACGGCCGTTCGTTCGACGGCGACCTCCGGCTCGCCCCGCCGCTTCAGCCCACCGCCACATCCCCGCCCACGGCACCCGTCCTGGACCCACGCCGGTCCTGGCCCGCGTAGGCTCCACGAGTGCAGCGGTCGACTTGGACCGAGTGTCATCGCGTGTCATCCTCTCCGACCGCGGGCGAGATGGCTAGACGCATCGGCGGCACCAGTCTGGGCAGCGCATGCAGTGACGGAGGCAGTGCTGCACAGCCCACCGACCAGCAGCGGCAGATCCGCGTGCTCATCGTGGAAGACCACCGCATGTTCTCCCAGGCCCTGCGCGCGGCCCTCGACGAGACCGACGACATCGCCGTCACCGACGCCGTGGGCACCACCCGCGAGGGCATCGAGGCGGCCGGCAAAGGCATGCCCGACGTGGTGCTGATGGATTACCGGCTGCCCGACGGCGACGGCGTCGAGGCGGCGCGGAGGATCAAGGCGAACCGGCCCGACGCCAAGGTGGTGATGCTCACCGCCTCCGCCGACGACAGCGTGCTCACCCAGGCGATCCAGGCGGGTTGCTCCGGCTACCTCACCAAGGACCACACCGTCGACGAGCTGATCCTGGCCGTGCGCGCCGCGCACCGCGGCGAGGCGCTCATCTCACCGGCGCTGCTCAGCCGCCTGCTGGACCGCCTCGGCGACCGCTCCCGCCCCGGATCCGACCTCACCGCCCGCGAGACGGAGGTGCTGCGCCTGCTCTCACGCGGCTACTCCAACCAGGCCATCGCCACGGAGCTGGGCATCCGTCTCGCCACGGTGCGCAACCACGTGCAGAGCGTCATCGAGAAGCTGCAGGCGCACTCCAAGCTGGAGGCCGTAGCCGTGGCGCAGCGGCTGGGCTTGATCCACCACCCCTGAGCCGGAGAGCTACGCGGCCGGGTCGTCGTCTCCGACGGACGTCAGCAGCGGCACCCAGCAGCGCACCGTGGTGCCCTCGCGGGGGCTGCTCTCCACGGTGAGCCATCCGCCCGCGACCTGAGCGCGTTCCTGCATGGAGCGCATGCCCAGGTGGCCGGGCAGCGCGCGGCCCATCACGTCCTCCACGTTGAAGCCGTCGCCGTCGTCGCGCACCGCGAGCATCACGCCGTCGTCGGATTCGCTCAGGGTCACCGTCACCGCCGACGCCGCCGCGTGCTTGCGCACGTTGTTCAGCGCCTCCTGCGCGATGCGGTACAGCACCATCGGCGTGTGCCCGGGCATGTCGCTCTTGAGGTTGTCGCGCACGCGCACCCGCGGCCGGCCCTCGGGGAACAGCTCGCCCAGGTAGCGCGTCAGCGCGCGACCCAGCCCCACCTTCTCGATGGACGACGACTCGAGTCGGAACAGCAGCCCGCGGAGCCGGGAGATCGACTCGGTCACGGTGTCCTCGATCTGCGAGATGTGCTCGGCCATGTCATGCGTCGGCGCGCGGCGGCGAAGGATCTGCAGGCGCAACCCGATGGCAGCCATCGCCTGGATGGAGTCGTCGTGCACGTCGATGGCGATGCGGCGGCGTTCGTCCTCCTGCGCCGCCACCAGGTGCTCCATCAGCGCTCGGCGCTTCTCGTCGGCGCGCTGCAGCAGCTCCGCCGTGAGCCGCAGGTTCTCCTCGTTGCGCTTGCGCTCGTCGATCTCGGTGCGCAGGCTGCTCACCAGCCGCGCGTTCTCGATGGCCAGCGCGGCGCGGTCGGCCAGCTCCTGCACGAAGCTCTGATCGCGCTCGGAATGCGGAGGGACGCCGCCGCGGCGCCACAGCCCCAGGGTTCCGATCACGCGGCCACCGACGCGAAGCGGGCAGATCAGAGCCGTGTGCACACCGAGGGCACCGAGGCCCTCCGCGATGCGGGCTCCATCACCTCGGTGGCGTCGTCGAACGCCCTGCCGGTGAGCAGCACGGGCTTTGCGTCGCGCATCGCCGCGGCGTAGGCGGCCAGCTTGGCGAGGTCGGTGGGCGTGCTCCTCAGCGCGCGCTCCAAGACCTTGCGCGCCTTGGGCTCGGCGTCGTACGCGGCCACGACCCGCATGCTCTTGCCGTCCTCCTCGAGCATGCGGATCACAGCCGCGTCGCCCATCCATTCGGCGATGAGACGCACGATGCGGTCGAGCACGTCGTCGGTGTCGCCGATCGCCTCGGCGAGGCTCGTCGACAGCGCCGCCAGCGCGCGCGAGCGCTCGGCATCGCGGCGGGTCAGCTTGCGTTGCTCGGTCGCGGCCAGGACCACCGCCCCCCTGTCGGCCACGGTCATCCGGCGACGGCTCCCTGCCGCTCGGCCTGGGAGAGCATCTCCACCAGGTCGAACACCAGCTCGGCCATCTCCACGCCGCCGAGCCCCAGGCGGCCGCGCCCGGTGCGGCGGATGGCGTCGACCAGCTCGTCGTCGTCGACACCTTTTATGAGGTACTCGGTGACGCCGGCTCGCAGCATCTCCAGGACCACCGACCGGTCGGCGTGCGCGGAGAAGGCGATGAGGCGTGTGTGGGGGCAGCAGGCGCGAATCAATCGCGCCGCCTCGGGCCCGCCTCCCTTGGGCATGCGCACGTCGAGCAGCGCCACGTCCGGGCCGGTGCGCGCCGCCGCGGCCGCGGCCTCGTCGGCGTCGCCGGCGGCGCCGATGAGCTCGATCCCGGGCACGGCGCGCACCAGATCGGTCAGCGCCGAGCGCATCACCGGATCGTTCTCGCAGACGAGCACACGAATCGGTCGCTCGTCGCCCCTGTCTGCAGTCCCCTTCACTGACGCGCCCCTAGTCAGAGCCGTGGTCCCAGACATCCCTACCCCCCAATGTGCCCCTGCCCACTGGAAGGAGTCCGTGACCCCGAGCGGGCTTCCCCTTGTGCCCGCCCAGACGGCCATTGTAGGCAAAACTGCAAAGTAATCAAGCGTGGCAATTGGCCAACTCGCCGCCGGCGGCTAAAGTCGGCGCTCGTGGCTGACGGCATCGAGATCGGAGACCCCCGGAACGACGCCGATTTCGAGCGCTTCATCGAGGTCGACGCCGAGGCGTTCGGCTCGACCCTGGAGACCTCCGCGCGATGGATGGCCGAGGCCAAGAAGCACGTCCGGCTGCGCCTGGCGCGGGCGGACGGCGAGATAGTGGGCGGATACGCCGTGATGCAGGCGGGGCAGTTCTATGGCGGGCGATCTGTCCCCGCGGCGTGCGTCGCCGCGGTGGCGGTGCGGCCGCTGTGGCGGCGTCAGGGGCTGGCGGGCAGGCTGATGCGCGACTGCGTGGCGGTGTGCCGCGACGACGGCGCCGCCCTGGCGCCGCTGTACGCCGCGACCGTGAGCCTGTACCGCCGCTGGGGCTGGGAGGTGGGCTCGCGCAGCGTGCATCAGAGGGTGCGGACCGCGGCGCTGACGTCGCTGCGCGGGGAGGGCCGTGCCGTGGAGGTGGGCGACGACGCCGAGGTGGAGGCGCTGCGCCGCTCCTACCTGCCGCACTGGGACGGCCCGCTGGACCGGCCCGACTGGTGGCTGGCGGTCGAGGGCATCACGTCGCCGGGCACGCGCCAGTACCGCCACGGCTGGCGCGAGGGCGACCGCCTCACCGGCTACGTCCGGTACCGGCACGAGAAAGAGGCCCAGGTGCTGGTGGACGAGTTCCACGCCACCACGCCGGACGCGCTGCGCGGGCTGCTCGGCGTCCTCGGAGGCATGGCCTCGCTGGCGGACGAGGTCGAGTTCCACTCCTGCCTGCCGCCGGACAGCGACCTGCTGTACATGCTGGCCGACGCCGCCAAGACGGTGCGCAGCGAGGCGAGCCTCTGCTGGATGCAGCGCATCGTCGACATCGACGCAGCGGTGGCGGCGCGCGGCTGGCGTGCCGGTGTCACCGGCCTGCTGGAGCTGGAGGTGAACGACCCGGTGCGCGACCAGGGACCGCGGCGGGTGGTCTTCGAGTTCGACGGTGGCGGCGCCCGCGCATCGGAGGGAGGATCCGGCGCAGTGCGCTGCGGCGCGGGCGCGCTGGGCGCGTGGTACGCCGGCGCGCTGACCGCCTGGGACGCGCGACGCATCGGGCTGCTGCACGCAGGTGACGGCGACGTCGAGCTCATGGACGGCGCCATCGAGCGCCGCCCCCTGTGGATGGCGGACCACTTCTGAGCGTCGCCGCGGCCGGCTGACACGGCCTTCCGGCTCACCGTCGCAGAGGGCGACGAGGTGCGTAACGAATCGGTGGTTCGCGCGAACACGCCGCCAGGCCACTCGTATGGTCGTGGCCCAGGACGAGCTCCGAACGCGCCCGTTCGGACCCATCGGTGAAGTGCGAGAGAAGACATTGAGACATCAGAAGCTGATCCTCGGATTCGCCTTGGCGGCGTCGGTCGTCGGGTTCGCGCTGCCCAGCAAGCCGGTGGCGGCGGCGGGCAGCCTCAGCTACAGCTGGAGCACGACGGTCGGTGAAGGTTCCAGGTCGGCGGGAAGGTCCTCGGTGAGCAACGAGCCCTTCGAGGGCGCGACCGTCGGCGATCTCTTCGGTGACGGGCGCAAGCAGGTGGTGGCCGGATTCCCCGACGGCAGCGTCTGGGCGTTCGACGGCACCACCGGAGCGGTGCTCCCCGGCTGGCCGCAGTACACGGGTGGACCCCTGCACACGAACCCGACGGTCGCCGACCTGAACGGGGACGGTCACGAGGAAGTGATCGCGTCGTCCGAGGCGGGCTGGATCTACGTGTGGAACGGCGACGGGTCGCGCGTGCCGGGATGGCCGCAGCACACCGCGCCGCCGGCGCGCAACGTGTCGCCGGGACTGTTCGGCGGCATCGCCGTGGGCGATCTCTTCGGCAACGGTCAGCAGGAGTTGGTGGCGGCCTCGTGGGACCAGCACCTGTGGGCGTGGAACAAGAACGGCGCCGTGCTCCCCGGGTTCCCGATCCACATGTGGGACACGTCGTTCGACACGCCGGCCTTGGCGGATCTCGAGCACCATGGCCAGCTCGACATCATCGAGGGCGTGGACTCGACGGGTCCACCGTACGACCCCTACCCGCCGGGCGGCGAGTACTGGGCATTCCGGCCGACGGGATGCACCGCCAACGTGTTCGCCAACGCGGAGCACTGCGCGCTGCCTGGCTGGCCCAAGACGTTCAACGACACGCCGTGGTCATCGCCCGCCGCAGCGGACCTGCAGCGCCACGGGACGGATGACGTGGTGGCCGGAACGGGCTTCGAGTTCCAGGGGGGCGCGGGGCGCTACGTCAATGCGTGGACCGCGACCGGCGGCAACGTGGGCGCCTTCCCGCGCACCACCGGTGGCCAGAACCTGGCGTCGCCCGCCGTGGGTGACCTCTTCGACAACGGCAGCCGCGACGTCGTGCAGGCCAGCTCCAACGGCTGGCTCTACGCGTGGGACGGCAACGGCAACACACTGCCGGGCTGGCCGGTGAACCCCAACCACTCGATTCGAACTCGTGTCCAACCCGACGATCGGACCCATCGATTCCAGCTCCGACAACGGTGTGTGGATCGCCAGCGGCGCACAGCTGCTGGCGTACGACCACTCTGGCAACGTCGTCTATGACACGTCCGGGCTGGAGTGGGGCTCCGATTCGGCGCCGGCGATCGCCGACCTCGGCAACGGCGGGCTCAGCGTGATCACGCTGGACCAGGCGGACCAGCAGGCGAATCGCTGGACCGTGCGCGCCTACCCGATCCCGGGCACGTCACGCATGCACACCGGCGCGTGGCCGGTGTTCCACGGCAACAGCGAGCTCAGCGGTGCGCAGGCACCCCAGGCGTCGATGAACAGCCTGTCGTCGACGCAGGGCAGCACCGGCTTCACCGTGAGCTGGGGGCTGGACTCGAACAGCGTGGGCGCTAGCTCATACCGCCTCTGGGTGCGCGACCACAACAGCTCCAGGTGGAGCCTGTATGCGACGACGGCGGCGACGAGCATGACCGTCTACGGGACTCCGGGGCACACGTACAGCTTCGCCGTGGAGGCGAGCGCTCGCGGTGCCACGATGGACATGTCGTTCGTCAACGGAGTTGCGACCACGACTGTCTCGAACTCGGCTGGCTGGTCGACGCCGTTCCATGAGATGTACGGGGCCGACGGTCATGGGCTGCTCGATCCCGGGTCGTCGGCGCCGCTGTCCACGGGCCAGTACTGGCCGGACTGGGACATCATCCGCGGCGTGGCGCTGAACTCCAGCGGGCAGGGCGGCTATCTGCTCGACGGCTGGGGCGGCCTCCACGCGTTCGGCGGCGCGCCCGCGGTGCAGACCAGCGGGTACTGGCCCGGCTGGGACATCGCGCGCGGCGTCGTGCTGCGCTCCGATGGGCACAGCGGCTACGTGCTCGACGGCTGGGGCGGGCTGCACCCCTTCGGGACGTCGGGTGACATCCCGCCGCACGTCACCGGCAGCTACTGGACGGGCTGGGACATCGCCAAGGACGTTGTGCTGCGCAGCGACGGGCAGAGCGGCTACGTGCTCGACGGCTGGGGCGGGATCCATCCGTTCGGCGTGGGCGGCGACGTACCGCCGCGACCGACGGACAGCTCGTACTGGCCGGGCATCAACATCGCGCGGCGCTTCACGCTGGATCCGCACGGTGACGGTGGCTATATGGTCGACGGCTGGGGCGGCATCCACGCCTTCGGTGTGGGCAGCGGCGCCCCGCCGGCGAACGCGCACGGCACGGCGTACTGGAAGGGCTGGGACATCGCCCGCGGCATCGCGTACATCCCGGGGTCGTCGACCCAGGGCTACGTGGTGGACGCGTGGGGTGGGTTCCATCCGTTCGGCGGGGCGCCTTCGGTGCTCTCCGCGGGGTACATCGTGGGCGGCGTCGTTCGGGACCTGGCGATCTCGTAAGGGGCTGGCGGCGGCGGTCGCTGGTACCCTGTGCCTTCCCCGCCGACGTAGCTCAGTGGTAGAGCAGCGGTTTCGTAAACCGCTGGCCGGGAGTTCGAATCTCCCCGTCGGCTCCATAAAGCCCTTGTAAAATAAGGGTTTTCGCGAAGAGCCAGAAACCTCGCTGACGCCCTGTACCCACGCTGTACCCACGTTAGTTTGCTACGATACCCACGTGCCAGCGAAATCGCGGCCAAGCCGCGGGCGCATACGTCAGCGAACGGCGGCGACCGCCAAGAAGCCGGCTCTCTACGAGGGGCGCTTCAGCGTCGTCGACCCCGCTGCCCCCTCTGGGCGCCGCTGGTTCTCGGTCTACGGGCACACCCGAGCGGAGTGCGAGGACCGGCTCGCCGACGCCATGGCCGCCAAGGGCCGGGGCATGCTCCCACCTCGCGGCACGCTGACGGTCGGCGGCTACCTGGCCTCGTGGTTTGAGCAGACCGAGCCGGACCTCAAGCCGTCGACGGCGGCTCGTTACCGCGGCCTGGTCGACACCCATATGCTCCCAGCGATCGGCCATCTCAGGCTGACGCAGCTCAAGCCGGTGCACGTCGACCGGCTGACGGCCGGCATGATGAATGCGGGCCGGTCGCCCCAAACCGCGAACCACGCTCGGGCAGTGCTGCGCACCGCGCTCAACGACGCTCTCCGGCAGGGTCTCGTAGCGCAGAACGCCGCAGCTCTCGCCGCACCCCGGCGGTTCCAACCCAAGCCGATCGAGCCGATGCGGCCCGAAGAGGCGAGCGCGATTCTCGACGCCTTCCAGGGCAATCCCCTCCAGGCGATCATCGCGACGGCGATCTGGACCGGGATGCGCCTGGGCGAGCTGCTCGCGCTCACCTGGGACCGGGTCGACCTCGACCGCCGCGAGCTCCTCGTCATGCAGAGCATGACCCGCGTCGGTGGCGAGACACACCTTTTAACCACGAAGACGCGGAAGTCCGCGCGCGCCGTGCCGATGTCCGACCTCTCCGTGCCGTCCTTGCTGCGTATCGGAAGCGACAACGCGCGTGGCGAACTCGCTGCTGGTCCGTCATGGGACATGTCCTTTGGTGACCTTGTGTTCACTACCGTGCACGGCGAGCCACTGAAGGGCACGAACGTTGCGCACATGTTCCGCAAGACGATGCAGCGCGCCGGTATGCGGCCGCGGCGGTTTCATGATCTCCGTCACGGAGCCGCCACTCTCTGGCTCGCGGCCGGCGCGGATCTCAAGACCGTCAGCGCGCTTCTCGGGCACTCGCAGATCTACGACCGCCAATGTATACACGGCGGTTCTCGACAACCTCCGGCGCACAGCGGTGGACCGGATGGCCGTGATGCTATCTGACCCAACCTCGGCGGATTAATAAGGAGTGGCCGCCGACTTCGGACCCGTCCCGCGATCGCTGGACGGCCAAGAATGTTATGGAAACTGATATGAAAATGTGCCTTAGGACGGTTCATGATGGGGTTGTTGTCACGAACGTCCGAAGGAACGCAACGCCGTTGTGGTCAGCTCTGCCACGAAAACTGTGACCCAAAATGTGTACGCGACTGTGAACTACCTGTGTACTTGGAGGGTTCAAGATTACCCCATGAAGAAGTCGATCGATCCACCGTCACGGCGCGAATTGGGCCACCCGAAATTGCGCACAGTATTGCGCACAGTTTGCGCACACGAATGATCCAGGATGACCCTATGCAACAAACGACCCCGCTGAAGCAACCCGCCTTCCCGTTCGACCTTGAGACCGCGCCTGCGATGACGCCTGTGCCTGAAGTGGAGGTTCCGCGCGAGGCGCCACAGCCTCATCTACTAATGACCGTCACGGAGGCGGCTCGAGCCCTCCGCATTGGCCGGCGCCAAACGTGGGAAATGGTGTGGCGGAACGAGCTGCCCGTTGTACGCTTGGGACCGCGGACGATCCGGATCGCGCGGCCCGTGCTCGAGCAATTCATGCTCGATCGAAGCCTTCCATACGGAGCCCCCTCTCGCGTCGATCCGCCCCTACCGCCTTGCTCCGAGCACTCCGCGCTATCGAGGACGGGGCGCGCGCGGTGACAGCGATCCCCAATCCAGATGTGGCAGCGGCTGTGGCCGCTATCAAAGCCTCACGCGAGCGATGTGCATCTGCTCAGTTGAGCTGGGCGATGATACCCATCGCGTCGCCGTACGACGCCAGTGCCCCGTGGTGGCGCGATCTCGACGAGTGGGTCGACTGGTTGTTGCAGACTTACGAGTTTGGGGAGCTCGCGTGGCCCAGCTGTTGGCGCAACCACGGTGGGTTCCTTCAAGAGGTGCTCGCGCTGCGCTTGGAGCATGCATCTGTCGTGGGTGCACAGAACGCCCATGCGTTGATTGCTTGGCATGCAGACGTCGACGAGTTGCGCGAACGCGCCGACAGACTCGCACTCCGCTGCGACTGGGGACAACGGTGCAAACGCGCTCCCGCCCCCAGCGAACAACTGCCGGCACCGCAGCCTGTGTCTGAAGATCCCGCGCAGCCAGCGCTGCGTGTCGCCGGGTGGGCCCCGTCGGGCAACGATCAGCTCTAGCAGGAGCGGCGTTAGAGCGGATGGCCTTGCCTCCGCGCTTCCTGCCCCAGGCACGTTGCAGCAGCTAGCCAACTCCGAGCGTCACGAAGTTCATTCGGCGCGGCCGAAGACTGTGCCACGTTCTCAGTTCTAGATTGCGCTGTATGATCGCACTCATGACGTGCGCGAATTGCAGTGCGACCTTTCAAGCCCGTGCGGGAAACATCTTTACGAAGCATCGCGGCGACTGTTTAGGCGGTAGCGACTGTCGCGCCGTTCCTGCCTGCTCATTCGCATGTGATCAGACGTTGGCTACCAGGGAGCTATGCACGATCGTGACGGCTGAGACCTTCGGCACCGGTCGTGCGCACTTGAAGGATGAGTAGGCTGCCCGGCAGCGGCCACGTTGGACGTGGCAGTAGAGGTCGGATTCGCCGCTCCGGTTACAAGCGGCCCTTATCACGAAAGCCTGCAGAGACCATGGCGAGGTGAACGCTCCGGGCCTCTTCCCGCCCTAGCAAGCCGACATCGACCGCTGTTTGCAAGAGACGTCTGACGCGAAGGACGGTGATGCCAGAACTGCCTCTCTCCACCACTCGAATACAGTCCTGATCATCGGTAGCAAGGCGCATGTTACGCGTCTCGGCAAGCGCCATCGCGGCAGCTTCGCCCGCCCCCAGCCCCGCAATGAGATCGAACTGCCGCGTCCACATGGGATCTCGGAACGCAGAATAACGGCTCAATTCCACCGGATCGAGAATCAATGGTACGAGCGAGCCTTCGCGAGTGTGATCCGGCAACTGCTCGAAGTGCGGAAGGGCCTCTCGTGAGAGTTCACGTTGGCGCGGAGACAATTCTTCGTCCGCCGCCCTCCGACGGTGTCGTCGTAGGCCCTGCTCGAGTTCGCTCAGTCCGACCTCGGGTACCCGCTGCGCATCTTCGGGATCATAGACGGCACGTGGCACATAGACACGTCCGCCAGCTATCGCAGCAAGAAGCGGGAATCGTCCAACAGCAAGGAAGTAGTTGACGACGACGGTGTCGGCGACTACCTCTCCGTCAAACGGCGATACGCTCCCTGACATCTCTGAACTCACCCAGTTCTTCCTTCACTGCTGGATCGAAGTCTTCGTTTGCTGGCGTCACAAGCTCCGAGATGTCGTCAATTGTCAAGCCGGTGAGACCCGCAGCGGACGCAATGCTCATCCGATCTTGTTGAATTGCTTGTACAAGCAGGCGTACGAACCGTCGCGGGAGCCTGGAGATGCCCCAAGCTGTCGGCCGCTGTTCCCATTCCTCGGAGGTGACGCGGTATCCGAGACGCGACGCAACCACCAAGGGCTTCGCGCTCTCGAGGCGCGTAATGGCCTCCGGCGTTGCGAGACGAGCCTGTTGAAGGCGGACGAGAACCATGCTGTACGAAACACCATAGAAGCGTTGCAATTGAACGGCTTGTTCTGGCTCAGTGATTGTCTTGATACCTAGGTTTTCGATGGTCCTTCTCAACCCTTCTGATGGCAGGAGGAACTCGCTTGCCCACTGGTCGGCAAACCGCTCCCGCTCATCTCGCTTCCCCCAAACGCTGACTATTTGTGCCGCGTCAGAGCTGTGATAGAAGGCGTGTGCGAGCTCGTGCGCGATCGTGAACAGCTGCCGACCTGGCGTGGTTTCCGTATTCACGAGGATTGAGAATCCTGTTCGTGGATGGTTGAGGAAGGCTCCCGAGACAGAACTCTTCAAGTCGGCCCCGAGTGGTGCCCGGTACACAGTCATGCCTGTCTCTTCGAGGAGCGTCGGAAGGTCGCCAACTGGACCCATGCCGACTCCCAGAAAATCCCTTGCCTCCTCCGCCTTCCGACGCACATCCTCATTAGTGGCGAAACCAGCTCGAAGTGAGAAGGGTGACTGCCGAAGCGGCGCGAAGAATTCACCAAGATCCTCGATGAGCGACCAGAACTGATCCAGGAATCGCACGAACTCCTCGATACCGAGCCGCGCTTGAACATCGAGGTTTCCGTCGACGGCTCTGAACATCAGGTCGGCAAGGTCAGCGGCTGCTTCAACTCGCGCCGGGTCGAGAAGCGCCTGCAGCGTGGTTCCGTAAAGGGCGGTAAGGCGCTCTAGAACACGCTCCGCGGGAACTCGCTCGCCGCGCTCCCAGTGAGAAACCAATACTCGGCTGACCCCTAGAACGCCCGCCACCTCGTCCTGGGAGAGATGTCGAGCCTCGCGTGCAAGGGCCAGCCGCCGGCCAAGGTCCTGGGCCTGCAAATTCAGATCTCGAGGTCCACGATCGCTCATTGAAGCCTAGTGTTCGTTACGTGTCAAGGCCTGAAGCCTCATGTTACGCTACTAGCGCTAGTATGTTATAGTCAGTAACAAGGAGGACTTCTCACCCATGCAGACGAGTAGAGAGCCAGCCACCCGGGTGGTGGTTATCCACGTCAACGAGCAGCCGGTGCGTGCCCCTCATCGGGAGACAGGGCTCGGTATCAAGCAGGCTGCCGTCGACCAGGGCGTCCCGATTCAGGTTGACTTCGTCCTGAGCGAGGAGTTGCCTGACCACAAGACCAAGATCATCGGCGATCAGGACGTCCTTGAGGTGAATGAGCACTCGCGCTTCATCGCGGTGGCTCCGGACGACAACTCGTCGTCTTAGCGATGCCGGTGGTCCCAGCCGTTGCTGCTGCGATTGAGCAGCTCAAGGGCGACTTCTGTGATTCGCAAATCACGATCCGCGAAGACGGAGAGGGCGGAGCGTACGTCACGCTTGAGACCGTTGCGCTCGGCGCGCCATATCAGCAAGCGACGACTTGGGTGGGCTTCCGCATCCTGAATCAGTATCCGTACGCCGATGTCTACCCGCATTATGTAGGGAGCAACTTGGCTCGCATAGATGGAAGGCCACTTGCTCCCGAGCTGCAAAGGGTCACGTTCGAGGGCCGGGATGCCATCCAGGTATCGCGGCGGTCGAACCGCCTCAACCCTGCCTCGGACACGGCCGCTCTCAAGCTTCGCAAGGTCATTGCTTGGCTGGTCTCGAGACCTTGAACGGCTTCAGCGTCACGTTCACCTCCGGTTTGTACGGCCGGCTGATCGACCATCTCTTTCCCGGTGATGGAGATGAGCACGGCGCGGTGATCGGCGCGGGCATTGCAACTGATCCGAGTGGCCCTAGGCTCCTCGCTCGCGAGCTGTATCTGGCTACAGATGGTCGCGACTACGTGGCAGGAGAGCGTGGCTATCGAATGCTCACTGCCGAGTTCGTGCGCGATGCGGCGATGCGGTGCCGTGACGAGGGATTGAACTACCTTGCCGTACACAATCACGGCGGATCAGAAGTCCGTGGCCTTTTCCGAAGACGATCTCGCGTCTCACGAGCGTGGTTATCCAGCGCTGGTGAGCCTAATGCGCGGCCGGCCGGTTGGGGCTCTTGTCCTGGCGAAGAATGCCGTGGCTGGTGACCTATTTCTCGACGGTGGCGCGCGCATGGCCCTTCAGCGGGCTGTCGTGGTGGGTCGGGGTATGCGCGTGCTGAGGCCATCACCGGTGGAACGAGGCATGATCGATGCTCGATATGATCGTCAGAGTCGACCGTTTGGAGACCGAGGGCAATCGATCCTCGCTGACTTGCGTGTCGGAGTTATCGGTGCCGGAGGCGTTGGCTCACTTCTCGTCGAGTATCTGGCGCGATTGGGCGTGGAGTACTTCGTTATTGCCGATCCAGACCGCCTCGACCGAAGCAATTTGCCACGAGTTGTTGGGGCCACCGAAATGGACATCGCGCCTCGCTGGCGTTGGCTATCGCAAATCCCATTCAGCTGGCTCCGGTCGCCGCTTCCAAGAGCGAAGGTAGCTGTAGCCGCCCGGCTCGCCCACCAGTCGAACCCCCGCAGTCAGCTCGAAGCGATCGATGGTGATTTCCTCGATCCAGTTGTATCGAGACGCTTCGTCAAGTGCGACTATCTGTTCCTTGCGGCCGACACTATGCGGTGCCGCCTTCTCTTATAACGCAATGTGCCATCAATACCTTATTCCCGGATACCAGATCGGCTCCAAGGTGTCCATTGCTCGCGACTTGGGGGCGCCTCACCAGCGTTTTCAGCGTGGTGCGCCCGACGAATCTTGACGGCGGCTGCCTGTGGTGCAACGGGTTGATCCCGCCGGGTAGACTCCAAGAGGAAGCGGCAACCGAAGAATAGTGCGCTGTCAACAGCGGTACATTGACGATCCCACGGTGGTTGCGCCCAGCGTTATTACACGGAATGCAGTGGGCGCTGCTTTCGCAGCTAATGAGTTCTTGTTCAATGTCTTGAACCTTAGAGACAAGGCCGATTCCCTAGCATCGTACTTCCGGTCTGACAGTCGCACTGGCGACGTCTACTTCGACGAGCCACGCGTTGATCCCGACTGCCCTGAGTGCGGCCTGACGACCAGCAGCCGAAGGGCGAGAGGTGACGTCGTGCCCCTTCCAACTCGCGGCTAGCGTATGGGGAATCACTGAAGTGCGCATAGATCGCATCTCAGCCGCAGGTCTCCTTTCGTTCGACGAGTTCACGCTTGACCTCGATCCCCGCATCACCACACTTGTCGGACCGAACGGCGCCGGAAAGAGCAACGTGCTCCAGCTGATTGACGTAGCAGTCAATGCCTTGCAGTCTAGAGCGAGCTGAGGCGAGGAAGCTGGGCAGCGGAGATACGGAGGGCTGGAGGAATGAGCTGTGATCGAGGTGAGATCGAGAAGGCTGCTGGGAACGACGTTGCTGGAGGCGCATGAAGTGACGTGCGGTTCGGTTCCGGGAGGTTTGCCGACGCCCCCGCGGATCGGCGCTGTTGCGGCCCGCACGGGTGAGGACTGGCGGTGAGGGCGCGAGCACGACCCCGGCGCGCCGCTGGAGTCACGCCCACATCGGCACCGCCAAAAGGTGAGGATTGGATCCCGGTGTCGCTCGACGGCGGCTGGTGGTTTGAGGGCAAGCAGTGGGTGAGGACGCTCCAGCCCTGGCCAGCCCAACCCCAAGTTGTGATCGTCGTAGCCGATCCGGCGCGGCAGGGCTGGCTGACCAGGCTCCTCGCTCTCCCCTTCCGTCGTCTTTGGGTCCTGCTGCGACCGGTCGTGGCGATGGCCGTCGGCCTGATCAGCGTCGTCGGGTTTCTGGTCCTCGTCGCTGTGCTGGTCGCGCATCTGCTCCACTGACAGGGGGCCCGCGCGGCGCCCACAATCGCCACGTGGGCGTCGATCTCCCCACGTGGCAGCTCGTTGTCGACGCGGCATCCAAGCTCACTGCGTCATCTCCCGCCGGGTTCAAGCTCGCCGACCTTGTCGAGGAAGTCCAGTCGAAAGACCCTGCGCGCGCGCGGACCTCGATTCAGCCCATCGTTCAGGGCATGACCATCGGCGCGGGCAAAGGACCCGCCTCACCTTACGGGCGCATCCTCGAGCGTGTGGATCGCGGCTATTACCGCTTGCCACCCGCGGGAGCTGCAGTAGCGCGCGCAGGTTCCGTGCCACGGCCAGCCAAGAAGCGTGCGGTCAGAACCCGACTTCTCACCAAGGAGGAACTCCGAAGCCGAGTTGAGGCACTGGTCTCCCACTTCAACCAGCTCGTCGAGGTATATGACGAGCACCCGCCGTTTCGTCCGAACCAATACAAACTCCACAGGCAGACCATCGACCGACGCCGAGCTCTTGGCTCTATCGACGCCGTCATCCAAGACGAGGAATTCGCGCAGCTTCTTCGTGAAGCCTCCAGGCGTGGGGGCTGGACCGCCGAGCCTCGCACCTAACGCAGCCTGAAGTTCTCAGAAACAGCCTGGCGCTCCACGCGCCGGGGTTGCGCGCGCTCGAACCCCTCAGGATCGAGCGGCTATCCGAGGCCCAGGCGCGTTCGGCGGCTGCGGCTATGAGCCAGCTCATCGCTGACGTCGAGATCGTCACGAACCGCGCTCGCATCGTAGCCGGCAGCATGGCTCTCCACCACCTTCTGCCCGATCTGGTTCCGCCAATGGACCGGGCGTGGACAGGAATGTTCTTCGGCTGGTCGACCTTCGACCCGCAGAACTACCAGCAGCTCACCTTCTCCGAGGCATTCGAGCTCTTCGCCGAGGTGGCCAGGCGCACTCAGCCATCGAGGCTCGTTGGCAAGGGTTGGCGAACCTCGACTACCAAGGTCCTGGATAACGCGCTGATCGGCTACTGCATGGACCATCGCCTGGGGCCGTGGCGATCATGACCGGCTCGCGGAGGACGAGTGGCAGACGGCTGGCCTGCACGGGGTTGACGACCTGGTCATGCCCATCGATGAGGAGTTCGCGATCCAGATCCTGACGGGCAAGAAGCGCTACGAGATCCGGACTTGTCCCCTCCGGTTCCCACGACACTCGAATCTGGCTTTACGCCACCAAGCGATCTCGCAAGGAACCGAGTGTTGCGTTCGCTGGCTCTTTCGGGTTCGGTGGATGCTTCCGCGCGACGAGCCCGCGCGCACTCCGCGACATCGCCTTCGCCGCCGCTTCGACCTATGCCGGTCTCGCCTCTATATCTCGACGGGGGCGCGAGCCCTGGGCAATCCGGGCGGCGTGGTACGAGCGGCTCAAGCAGCCGCTACTGGTCACGTTGCCAGGTGTCCAATCCGTTCGCCGGCTGACGGATCGGCGCCTGCGGCGCCGGCTCGTGCTGGCAGAGAAGTACGCGCGACGGCGTCCGCGGGTCCCGCGGCCAGCCGGCCACGCCGAGTGGTAGCGACCCAGCGCCACCTGCGTCTCGCTTGCGCCCGCCCATTCACACCGCTGTAGCCTGATGGCCGTTCTCAGCCAGCCACTGCTTCCGACTCCGGTAGTCGGGCATGCCGGCCTGCATGCGAAGCCAGAAGGGGCGCGAATGTAACGGCTCTTGCAGGTGAAGCAGTTCGGGGAGCACGACATACTCGATGCTGCGTGGGGGGAGGAGAATGCTCCTCCAATGGAAAAAGACGCTTCCATCCTTGGCGCACGACCCCCAGCGGTATCCAAGCTCGCGCACAACGATCCTCACGGGCTTGACGCCAACATGGCCGGCAAATCGATCCACTCGCTCTGCAAACCACGGTTGGGCGTGCGCGGTGTACCAAGCGATCAGGTGTTTGCGTCCGTTTGCTTGCTGGGATCGCAACAGCTTGAAGCGGCCTTCGTCGAGTTTGAGGGGCACACTCTGGTCATCCACCAGCAAGAGCCGATAGCTTCGGCCGAGGTACGGGAATCCCTCACCGCTCACATACTCTCGAGGTCGGACCGGGGGGCGGAGTTGTTGCTTGCGCTCGAGCTCCTCGTAGATCCACGGGTGCTTGGCGCGAACGAACTCCTCCAGCACCCGAGGTTCACAGTCTGCTGGCGCGAAGAGAACCAACTCGCCGCCACGATCAACTGTCACCTGGAGGCTCCGTCGGCGCGGACTCCCTCGCAGTTCGAGTTCGAGGTCATCGACCGTGACTAGGGCCATCGCGTCACAACCTGCCCTGATTCGCCTTGGCCAACTCCATCAGCCGGTCCGCGACTTGATCGGCGCGAGAGAACTCGACCACCTCATACCCGTCGACGAACTCGAAGATCTGCCCCCGAAGCACGCTTTGCGCGTACGCGTTGGACCAGAATCCGACGACGGCCGTTTCCGAGTTTGATCTGAGCCACAAGTTGGACGGTCAGTTGCGCAAGCCAGGGCATGTCCGAGTTGGGTACGGGCCCTTGCTTCTGGCGCTCCTTCTTTAGGACGGCGAGAAAGGGAGCCTGCGTCTTCGGATCAAGTCCATAGTCCGCGTCTTTACGGCCAGCTCTCACCTCAGGTAGAAGGCCCTCGAGAGCGATGACCAGCTGATCCCATGCCTCACCGAAACCGCGAAGGATTTCCTCAAGCCGCTCGGAAAGGCTTGCGTAGTGAACGGGATCCTCCTGCAAATGCTGTCCAATGCTGACTTCGGATTGCGTGTTCCATCTCCGACGCTTTCGCCCGGGAAGACGGCTCGTGATCCACGTGTTCAGAGCGAACCTTGCATCCGTGATAGAGATCGGCGCGATCTTCGGATCGATCCCGAGCGAGACGATGTGCTCGTCGATCAACTGCCGGACCTTTCCGCCGATCGACTTGCCGAGTAGCGGCATCCCCTCCCGGTATCTATTTCCCGCCCGGGGCGTAGATGAAACCGAGGGTCTTGGCATCTCGAACGAACGGGAGCGCCTCCGGGCGGGTAGCACGAGATCGAGGGTGTCGAGAAACTGCCTCAACTCGACGCTGAACTCGGCACGCAGCCGCTCGTCTTCGAGCAACTCGACGCACGCTTCGGTATCCCGGAGATCCGCGACGCCCCCGCTGGCGAAGAGCGCGATGCATCGGTTCCGCCGGTCCCTCAGCTTGGGGATCTCATCCTTGATGCTCTGCAAGGCACCCTGGATGTCGTCCGCGCTATATGCGGCGAGCGCTTCTTTCAGGTGCCGGGCAACTCCGTAGTAGTCGACGACGATGCCGGCCTCTTTGTGTTCCTCGGGCCGGTTCACGCGCGCGATCGCTTGAAGGAGCTCAGCTTCCCTGATCGGCCTGTCTATGTACATCACGCCCTTCACCGGCGCGTCGAAGCCAGTGATGAGCATCGATTTGACCAGCAGAAACGCTAATGCATCCGCCTTTGCGGCGTCGCGGTGTACCAGCTGCATCTTGAACCGCCTGATCCGATCCTCAATCTTGGCCGCGTCAGTCCACTTGTGCCAGGCCGGATCGTCGTTGTTGTCTGGAGATATAACCGGGGCGAATTCCACCTTCTTGAGTAGGTCGAGCTGGCGAGCGGCGCGGACGACTGACGCGAGGCGTCGCGGCTTGGTAGCAAGTGCCTCATCGTCAAGCACCCGGTCTGCGTTGTACAGAGCTTCCGCCTCGGCGACGAGCTCATCGCGCGCTGCCCGCAGAGCGTGGTAGTACCGAATGGTCGCCAGCCGGCTGTACGCGACTACCTGGGCTTTAAGCCCGTTTGGCAAGATGAACTCGACGTAATGGCGGAGAATGTCACGAGCCTTCGCCTCAATCAGCTTTTCCGCTTCGAGAACATGGCCCTTGGTTGCATACCTGCGCTTCGCTGCCTCGAGCTCTTCGGGCGCGAGGTCGTCGAACATGTCCTCGAAGAACTGGTCGAGATCTCTGCCGTCACTCACGGCTCCCTTGGCTGTACGGCCCTCGTAAAGAATGGGAACGGTGGCGCCATCTTCTTCGGACTGCTTGATCGTGTAGCGGTCGATGAACTCCCCAAAGATCTCGTGAGTACGCTTCTTATCTCCCATGATGATGGGAGTGCCGGTGAAGCCGATGCGAGCGGCGTTGGGGAAGAGCAGCCAGCAAGTTGGCGTGCAGGCTGTTCTGATGTGATCGATGCGCTTCGTCGACCAGCACGAGGATGCTTTCGTCGTCGTTCAATTGCGGGAAGGCGTCCGCGATGGTCGTGTCCACTCCGGCCACGTCCGCGCTGCCGTATTTCTGCACCATCGCAAAGACGATACCGGGTCCGTGCTGGGCAAGAAGGGACTTTACCTGGACAATCCGCTTGCCGACTTTGACTGTCTCTCCGGCGAGCGCCGCGGTGTCCGAGAGTTGTGTCTGGAGATCTTTGCGGTCGGTGACAATGACGATCTTGAAGCGTCGAAGGTCGGGGATCGAGCGCAGCTTCCTGATCAGGAACACCATGCTGAGGCTCTTCCCCGACCCCTGGGTGTGCCAAATGATCCCGCCGCGGCGATCATATTCACCGTCTTGCTTCCGCGTTTTCTCGCGTAGGAGCCGGTGGATGGCGCTCTGGACGGCGCGGAACTGCTGGTAGCGACAGACGATCTTGATGGTCTGACCCGTTTCCTGTTGGAAGAGGGTGAAGTGCTGGATGATGTCGAGGAGGTGGGCCGGCCGGAGCATGCCGGCGATAAGCCGGTTCTGGCTGGAGAGGTGATCCCGGCCCAACTTGGCGGCAACATCAGCAAGCGAAATCGGTGCAGTGTCCTTCCATTCCAGGTAGTGTTTAGCGTCCGCACTGATGGTTCCCACGCGCGCCTCGTCGAAGCTTGTTGCGATGACGAACTGGTTGGTGTGGAAGAGGCGCTCGGCCCCCTCGTCTTGGTCGACCTCGCCGGCATGCTTTCGCCGGTTGGAGTAGCGTCGCAGCTGGTCGATCGACGCGGCCATCGGCTCAGAGACACCCGGGCTCTTGCACTCGACTACGACGACCGGGATGCCATTAATGAAGAGCACAATGTCTGGGGTCACGAAGCCCTTGGCAAAGCCGCCGGGGCAGTCCACGCGGAACTGGTTGATGGCCGTGAAGACGTTGCTTTCCGGGTCATCCCACTCGAAGTAGTGAACGGTGCGCGAGCGGCCCTGCTCCCAATCCGGTAAGCCTTCAACAGGGAGACCGTTCAGAAGCAGGTTCGTGGCCTCCTGGTTGGCCTCCATTCTAGACCCGGAGCCCCAATCCGCTCGAGCGCGCTCACCGCTTGAGAGATACGTCCGTCGTCAAGCCAAGGCACCCCATCGCGCCGGTTGATTCGCCTGAGCGCTTGGCGCAAGTGGTCCTTGAGGAGAACTTCGCGAAAGGTGTCGCGACATGTCGTTGAAGGGAGCTCGATATCGCCCTCGATGACCCCCCACTGCATAAGCGCGAGTTGATCGAGGAAAGGCTTCTCGACCTCAAGGTACTCGGGGCCGTGACTTACGCCGCATCACCCGCAAAGAGACGTGTGACATGGACGCGGCCGGTGAGCAAGTCGTGCAGCAGGCCTTGTCTGAGGAGCGATAGCTTCTCAAGCAAGGCCGACTCTCGATCCGCTGAGAGCTCTAGCGGCGCGCAAGCGAGCGACGAGAGCCTGTTGCTCGTGTATGGGAGGCACTGGAATGACTAGATCGGACAGGATCGAAGTGTTCAAGTTCACCATAGTCGATCCGACGGCGCTCGCCATCACCTGCCGCTGTCCCAAATGATGCCGATAGACGGCCACTAGCCAGGTGCCTAACAACACGCTGGCAGGTAAGCGCACTAGAAGACAGCCAGTTCCGCAAAGCCAGCCGGCCTCCCGATCAGTCACTTCAGCGCATTTGTCAGAGTCGCCCCGCCTCGCTAAAACAACGTCATTCCTGCGTAGACGGTGGCGGCCGAAGGCTCTTAGCCCTCGATTCCGGGATTCGGGCGATGGCCTCCTCGGTCACGTGATCCGCGTCGATGTCCTGGGGCATGACCACCGGCACCCCGTCCGATACATACTCATGGGCGTGGAGCTGGGTACCAAACGGGCCCGTTTGCATGAGACCGCGGCTATCTCGCACGAGACTTCCAAGTGTTGTCACACGCCATACACTCGGCAGCCTTCCGAGCGGAGTATCTATGAATTGTTCTGGGTGCCCTTTCGGATCTCGCAGAGCGCCATTTTATTCAATCCCCAGTGCGACTAGGTCGTGTAACAGACCTTGGTTCATCATCTTGAGTTTGGCGATCACCAGTTCCGTAAGACGAATCGCATCGTCCACCGTGTCTAGTATCTTTGCGATTCCTCTCGCTCTCCTAGCGGCGGAAACGGAACGTCCCATGTCAGCGTCTCCAAAGGATGGGCGCGTACGTGGCTGTTCGTGGTGCCAGTAGCAACCTGTTCAAGGTGATGCTGGAATCCAACCTCTTCAAAGAACTTGCTTATAGAAGTGAAGGTTCGTTGCCTCAGATCTAGACACGTACGGGATGAACTCTGTTGATGCCGGATCTCCGCGGGTCCCCGATCCTATGATCAAGACAACGCGCGGCTTTCTAGGATTGAGCTTCGAGACAAGAATCGTAGGCTTCGTGACGAGGGTCTTGGTGTTCCTATTGACGAACCAGGTGCCAAGGCAGCGCCGCCAGTCTCATCGAACGCCGGAATGCTGTAATACTCAAATGTCTCAGAAGGGAACGCCGCGGGGAGCGATGGTCGCCTGCTCGAGCGAAAACAGCTCAACAAGCTTTTTGGTCACCCACGCCGACTGCGAGCTACTCATAACCGAGCGTCTTCACGAAGCCGTGCAGGTGCTCAGCGAAGACCTGCCGCTCGCCGTCGACCTCTTCGAGCGTGATGCGGTACTTGTCCCACCAGGACTCAAAGGTTCGCACAGTCTCTTGGTGTCCCTGGCTGACATAACGCCCCAGGATCCTCGTCAGGTCCTCGCTCAAGTGCTGATTACGAGTGCCTGTGCCGATTGTTCGTCTCAGGGCGCGTCGTGCTCTCTGGAGGCGCGTGACTAAGTCGTTCTGAAGACGTTTTCGATCCTCTGCCCACTTGCTATGGCTCGCTCCTTCTTGGCCACCTTCCCGCTCATCTTCAGAAAGGTCTGGAGCTAGTGCTTCTTCATCGTCTGCGTCCTCGTGCTCAGCAGTCTTCAGGGCTCTGTCTAGCTCGTCCTTTCTCGACTTAAGTTCAGCAATCGCGTGCGGCAGCTCCGGGATCAGTCGGCCAACCAGCCTGTGATCCATAGGGTCGGTCTTGCTGTTCTTGTCATCCAACGCTGTGATTATGCTTGTCTCCCAGCTTTAACAGTCAACCCAAGGAATCCGCGGGCGACAATCGTCCTAAGGTCGTTTTGGTTCTCGCCCCACCAGCTAGCGATAACGCCACTCACCTCAAACGCATTAAGGACGCCTAGCGGCTGCACGACGTGCTGAAAGCTGTCGAGCAGCCGCGTGCGAAGGTTCATGAGCTGCAGTCCCGATGCGAGTTTTCCATGCCGATAACTTTCACTCTGAGCCGACCACCAAGACTGCACCACGCCCCCTAACGTTTTCCTTTGAGTTGCGGCCACACCGTCTTCGCCTGCGACCAGCGGTCCCGAACTGGTAACGCTCCGTAATGATTGGTGCGAAGTCGAAGTGGTCGGCGTCCCGGACGACCAGTAGATGTGCTGGATTCTGTCAGGCCGCACGCTGCAAATAGGTCAGCCTTCGCTTCGACCTCGGCCTTTGGAACGCCGCCCTTGAGATGGGCTTGCACGTCTTGCGGCTCAGGTGGTGTTGTTATCCGCATACCTCCGGATGTGGAGATTGTCATCATTGTTACGCAGTTCCCTTCCCGAGTGACGACGTGCGCGAACATTGGAATGGATTCGAAAGCCCCAAAGGCGCTCACGATCCTCTCGACGTGTTCCGGCAGGAGTTCGTTCTGAGCCCGGCCCTCGTGGTACTCGCGGTCAGCATTGATGAAGAGCACCTTGTCGCGCCTGGCCGGGTGGCTTGGCGCCGGGCGCGCGCAGGACAAGGATGCAAGCGGCGATACCCGTTCCGTAGAAAAGGTTGGACCCGAGGCCGATGACTGCTTCGAGCAAATCCTCATCCAGTAGCCCAGTTCTGATCTCTTTCTCCGCGCCGCCACGGAAGAGAACTCCATGAGGCATGACTGTCACAACTATTTCCGTCGGGGCCGGAGTACGGCCAGCATGTGTTGCACGAACATGAGGTCGGCTTTCTTTCCAGCCTCAGGGCAGAATCCAAAGGGAAACCGTTCTGGGAAGGGGATGCCGTTTCGCATGTAGTTCTGGCTGAACGGCGGATTCGTGATGACTTGGTTGAACCGCATCAATTCGCCGGCATCGAGATGCTGGGGCTTGATGAGTGTGTCTTCATTGCGAATGTCGGCGTCAGCGATCCCATGCAAGAGCATGTTCATCTTTGAGATCGCCCAAACGCCGCCGTTGGATTCCTCTCTGTAGAGCCTTAGGTTCTTCGCGTTCAGGCCCCGCTCGTCGAGGTACTCCTTCGACAGAATCAACATGCCCCCAGAACCTGAGGCGGGGTCATAGACACGCATCCCCTCCTCGGGAGCCGCAATCCGGACCATCATCCTCACCACGGATCTTGGCGTGTAGAACTCTCCACCTTTCTTTCCCGCCGAATCTGCGAAATCGCGAATGAGGTACTCGTAGGCCGCGCCGAGCAGGTCGGGGAACTCGAAGTCCGCGTTGCGCAGGCGATACTTCGAGAAGTGGTCGATGAGGTCCCGGAGCTTCTGGTCCGACATCTTCGACTGACCCACCCTGCGGTTGAAGTCGATGTGGGTTAGGACCCCCTCCAGGGGGGGTGTTCGTGTCTTCAAGGCCAGCCAAAGCTGTGTTCAGACCTTCGCCACCGCCACTGACGAGCTCATCGCGGATGTAGTCCCAGCGGGCAGCGAAAGGGACGAAGAAACTACCCGCGTAGAAGCTAGGGTGGTTCGCCCGCCCTTCAGCTTCCTCCCGTGTTCTCCCTCTAGCGACTTCGCGGTCGACTATCTCCTGCCATCGCTCCTCGAACACGTCTGAGCACCGCTTTAGGAAGAGCATCCCGAAGATTACTCCTTGAATTCCGAAGCATCCATCTTGCCGCGGAGAATGTCCGCCGCAGCGAACAGGTGGCGCTCGAGCTGGGAAAGGGTCAGTGGCACTCGGCAACTCCCTCGGCATCGGGTGGCCCACCCCGGAACGCGCTATGCTCTAATGGTCGCTGACGTCTCTTGAGCGTGGATGGAGGTTTCTTGGGGGCGGAGGCATGTTTGGCAGCAGGCGAGCCGGGGGGACCGTTGTTAGCAGCTTGGAACATGTCCCTACCTTACGAACCAATGGGCTTCCTGGGAACGCCCTCAATGACCGGCGACCGCCCGAGACGGGTCTGCGGAACCGGGCACTCCGCGAACCGGACGCGACCCGCACCATAGCCTCCTGCGCGCCCGATGAATGGGGAGGCGACGGACCCGCTGACCCTGGGATCCAGCCCGAGAAGCTCCCGTTCAGCCAGCGCACCCTCCGTAACCCGGCGGCGTGGTATTACCCCCTCCTGTGCCTGACGAGCTCATCTTCGCCGTTGACGGTCGCATCGCCAGCCCCGCGTCACCGGTCACCCTCGCGGAGGCCGGGCTGCGCGAGCGACGCGATTACAGGAATGATCTTGGCCAACCCTCAGATCATCGGCGAGGGCATCCTTGTGGTCACCTCGGAGCTGGACCAGTGGCTCACACCATCCGGCGCCACCCCGGCCGACCGTCTCGACATCCTCGGACTAGGCGCTGACGGCAGGCTCGTTGTCGCTGAGCTCAAACGAGATCGCGCGCCCTATGTGGTGGAGATGCAGGCGGTCAAGTACGCAGCGCTCGCAAGCCGTTTCACCCCTGAGGTGCTCGCCTCGCAATACGCGCGTTTTCTGACGCAACGCGGCAATCCGCTCTCCGAGGAGGAGGCGAGGAGCCGCCTGCAAAGCCACGCGGGAGAGCTCGATATCGAGAAGCTGCGGACCCCTCGGATCGTGATCATCGCGGGCGACTTTTCAGATGTTTTGACGTCGACGGTCATTGGCTCAATGAGATGGGGCTTGATCTCACGCTCACCCGTCTGCACGCATACCAAACGGCGCACGAGATCGTTATCTCGGTAGCCCAGTTCTTTCCTGTCCCCGCAGCCGAAGACTTCATGATCACTCCGCGGCAGGCAGAGGTCCGTGCTGTTGAGGAGAAACGCCAACGCCGAGAAGGATGTTACCACTACAGCCCGACTCGTCTTGCACAGGTGCTGCCTGATGAGACGCTACTGCGTCTGCGCCCTGAAGGAGTGAATGAGGACATCCGGCAGCGAATTCAAGACTGGGTCGATGGGAATCCGCCGCGCCGTCGCCAATTGGCAGACTTGTCCGGCACCCCACTCCGATGGCAGGCGACGGAAACGCCTACAGCTGTCCGGGCTTGCCGAGTTGATCGTGCAAGAGGCCGCCGGGATCTCCCGGTCGCTTCGTGGCGGCGATTGGTGGATTACGGAGGAGGGTCGTGACCTCGTTGACATCGCTCACGAAACGGCTTCGCCCCGTGAACGCTTGTACCTGGATTTCTGGACGCACTTCGCTGATCACCTCAAAGACCACCCGGCGCTAGCTCCTCGAGGTCAGCCCAGTCCGTATAGCTGGTTAGAGATGCTTAGTGTCCACGGACGTGGTGTATGAGCGGCCCCGGACGGTCCTGACAAAGAAGGACCACCGCGTCATCCTTGACGAAGCTCTACCAACCTCAAGGAGACAACAGTGGCCACGACCAGCATGGACCCCTGGGCCTGGTTTCGCAAGCAGCTCGAGAGCACCGACGCCGATCGGCTTCGCGAGATGCTCAGCACCTTCACCAGCATGCTCATGAACGCCGAGGTGGACGCCATCTGCGGCGCCGGGTACGGCGAACGAACGCCGGAGCGGACCAACTCGCGCAACGGATACCGCGAGCGCAGCTGGGACACGCGAGCCGGGAGCATCGAGCTCGGCATTCCGAAGCTGCGCACCGGCTCGTACTTTCCGGACTGGCTGCTGGAGCGGCGCCGGCGTTCGGAGCAGGCGCTGGTGCAAGTGATCGCCGAGTGCTACGTGCGAGGTGTCTCGACCCGGCGCGTCGACGGTCTGGTGAAGACGCTGGGCATCGACGGCATCTCCAAATCGCAGGTCTCGGAGATGGCCAAGAGCCTCGACCCCATCGTTGAGGCGTTCCGCAGCCGGCCGCTGGACGCGGCGCCCTACCGCTACGTGTGGATCGACGCGCTGGTGCTCAAGTGCCGCGAGGGTGGTCGCATCGTCAACGTTGCCTTGGTGTGCGCCACCGGTGTCAATCGCGAGGGGCAGCGCGAGATCCTCGGCGCCGACGTGGTCACCCGCGAGGACGGTGCCGCCTGGACCGCCTTCCTACGCTCGCTGGTTGCGCGGGGCCTCCGCGGCGTCGAGCTGGTCATCTCGGACGCGCATGAGGAACTTAAGGACGCCATCGGTGCAGTGCTCGTGGGTGCCACCTGGCAGCGCTGCCGCACCCACTTCATGCGCAATCTGCTGACGCGAGTCCGCAAGAGCGCGCAGCCGATGGTGGCGACGCTGGTACGCACGGTCTTCGCGCAGCCGGATGCGGAATCCACCTGGGCGCAGCTGCAGCGGATCGTGCAGCAGCTCGAAGAGATCTTCGCCGAGGCGGCGCACATGCTCGCCGACGCCTCGCACGACGTGCTCGCCTTCACCGGCTTTCCCAAGCAGCACTGGCGGCAGATCTGGTCGAACAACCCGCAGGAGCGGCTCAACAAGGAGCTGCGTCGGCGGAGTGACGTCGTGGGCATTTTTCCGGACCGTCCGGCGATCATCCGCTTGCTCGGCGCGGTGCTCGCTGAGCAGCACGACGAGTGGGCGGTGACCCGCCACTACATGAGCGTGGAATCGCTCGATGCTTCGTACACCGCCATCGACACGGAGGGCACGCCCGCGATCACAGGAGCCGCCGCGTGAACGACTCAATCGCACGGATGATGCGGGTCGCTCTTACACCACTTGACAGGACGTGGCCGATGAGATGCGATCACCACTTCCCTCGAGCTACTTGGCTGCGGCCTTCGTCCGCGATGGCCGCGTTAAGTTTGAGCTCTACATCGACAGTGGCGATGCGACCCGTAACCGACGGATGCTCAGCCGCCTCATGGCCTCACGGTCCGCTATCGAAGGACGGTTTGGGTCTGCACTTGATTGGATCGAGCCAAGCGATCAACACCGCTATGCGTCGCTTACTGCTTATGGCGTCGGCGACATCGCGGAAGAGTCTCGGCACCCAGAGTACATCGATTGGTTCACGGAGACCGGTGAGCGACTCAAGGCAGCCCTCGAAGCGGCTGAGTCTGTCGAGGTTTGAGCAGCGTCAAGATCCGGCTTCATTGGGCGCTGCGGCGACGGCCGGCCCGCTCCAAGCCTCGCTCCCGGGATCCAACGACCAGGCCGCCTCTTAGCTCACCGCTCAATACGTGGATTGTGAGGGGGGTCGCCGCTGTTCCGCCGAGCTCCATCGCGTCTTCGATATTGTGGCGTACGGCTTGGCATGGTCTCTAGTACCTGTCTCCTCTTGGCCACGGCGCCCCGGCGCATGCGGCCCAGCCTCTCGATGCAGCCGTCCAACGCTGCAGGTGTTACGCGGTAATAGGCGCCAATTCTAATCACCTCGAGACTGCCCTCACGCATCAGCCGGTATACCGACGCACGACTGCAAGCGAGCTCGGCGGCGGCAGCTGGATGGTGAGTAGGCGCCGCCGATGTTCGACGACGCGATCTTGGACCAGCTCGTCGATCAGCCGGTATAGGGTGGACCGGACGACGTCTATCAGCTGGTCTGGAGTCTCGATCTTCATGAGTGACGATGCGGCGTCAATTTCCGGGTCGACGAATCAAGGTTCATCTGCGCATTCCGCTAGCATCGTCTTTGCAATCCACTGGTGCGGATCGTTGGGATGACGCCCCGAAGCCGCCGCTTCACGGACTTCCCGATCTACATAGACGATTGCGCACGATTACGACCTGGTCAGCAAAAGGAGTAAAGCTGTCCGGACACTTCTCTCGTAGGACGCTCGGCTGCGACGCGCCTGCAATTGCTGCTAGGTCGTCGCCTCCATAGGCACGTTTCAGCACTCGACGAAGAAGGCATTTCGGGTGATTCGAATTCGGATCCTGCTCATCACCCCAAACTCTTTCTGGATGAGGTGGCAGCTGGTGTTCGTCCCCTCCAATCTTCGCTATGGCCCCACTATCTGCTAGAGCCCAACTCTCAGTCATCCGGCAAGGAACACATGCAATCATCTCGATATCTCCGCACTTCCCGGAGTTGCGGGCATGTTCGAATCCCGCTTCCAAGGCCCTCCGCCGTGCCACGAGCCGCTTACGACGCTCAACGTTTCCCGCTCGCTCACCAGGTGTCTTGTCACAGTCAATGTGGACTACGACTGCCGACGCTCCGATCGCTAAGGCGGTCATCACGCCGACGTAAGCCCTCTGCGCCAGCGCGTCTCGGACGTCCTTGATCCGCGTCCTCCTTAGTAGAGCGATCCGCCCGCCTTCGAAATTCACATCACACGCAGGGCATAGGGCGCGAATCATCGGCTGCAAATATCCCTCCTGCTCGCCCCTGTGCTCACGTCCCCTGGCCAGATCCCCGATATCATTGGGTCCTTCACCAACCAGGAACACGGTGTGCGTCAATCCGCACCTTTCAGGAGCTCAGCTTCCCCCAGATTGTACCAGAGCTCGCCGAGATCCAGCTCCCCAGCAATTCGTTTGTACGATTCTGAATCTGAGAGTCGGCGGACACGCGCGAAACCCTTCAGGTCTCTGTCAATCAACACGACTGAGGAAGCCTCTGCTACATAGTTCAATGCGATGGGCGAGTGCGTCGTGGCGATAACCTGCGTTGAACCGTGTGACTTGGTAGCGAGGGAAGAGAGTAGCTCGATGAGTCCGCGCAGCAGTCGTGGATGCATCCCATTCTCAATTTCGTCAAACAGGATCACTCGCGGCGGCGTCGTCAGCTCGTGGAGGGCCGAGACTGCGAGCAGCCGTAACAGGCCATCGCTCACCTGCCGCGCGTTAATTCCGCTGTCTTCTGGCCCCAGGTTTCAGTAACTTCGATCGATGTCCAGCCGGCCCTGACAGCGAGCAGGCGGACCAAAGAGAGCCGGCGATAGAACTTTCGGACGCGCTCGATCACTCGATCGAATGCCGCTTTATCTGTGTCTCGTAAGTAGCGAAGAAACCCCGCGAGCGTCTCTCCACCTCGTCCCACCCCAGCCTTAGTCTTGCGCGATGGTCTCCGAAGGCTCCACGGATCAAGGAAGAAATATGGATCTACACCCCGAGCCCATTCCGCCACCGTTACGAGTTCGGGGAACCTTCTTAAGTCGGCCTTTGGCTCAATAGCTGACAGCCACGAACTCGTCAATGTCTGTTGGATAGCTTCGGACTGTCCGTCGGAGCGGTCAACGCGCTCCATCCTGCGACCCTTCCTCGATAACAGGACCTCACCCTCAGCGGTCACCCGCTCCATTGCGATACCGGGCCTTCGCCTCGTTCCGAGCTCCAAGAACCACGAGATCTCTTTCCCGTGGTCCTCGATAACCGTCTCGAAAGAGAACCGAGGATTGGTCGCCAGAAGATTGGGAAGGTCCTCGTATTCCCAGGCCCGCGCGCCCAAGTGCTCTTGCAAAGTGCCACGGACCAACCCACCAAGGAGCTCGACCGCCTGAAGGACAGTTGACTTACCGGAGCCATTAGGCCCGATGAGAATCGTGAGCGGTTCAAACGCAATCTCAGCGTCAGCGAAGGCTTTGAAGTCCTTGAGCACTAGGCGCCTCAGCATGCGATCTTGAGTCCTTCATTAGTACCGAAGTCCTGAGTGGCGTCGTGGCAAACAATGCCCGTCCCAGGTATCACGCGCCGCCCCTTTGGGTGGATTCGGCGATTCTCATGCAGTCAGCCTATCCCATTTCGAATGGCGCGGCAAAACCACAATCCACCTACGCCGTCGAAGGCACGATCGACTCGACACTGTGCTGGCTGAGCGACATCAAGCGCCACGATGCAGGCCGCTCCCACTCTGCATGGGCATCCTGAGATTGCCAACCCGGCGCCATTCAGTGATGAAACCGCGCGCTGCTTGGCGAGCAGCCGCGCGCTTCAAACCTCGTTGTCGAAATGTCGCTGTTACGCTCTTCATGAGAAGTTGCTCCCAGATAGGGCCGAAGTCGCTCTTGGGCACCTCCACCAGAATGCGGGGAGCACGTCGCGTCGTGATAAGGCGATCACCCTTGCGGCCCCCTTGAAGGTAGAAGCCTCGGGACCGTAGAATCAGGTCTACGAGACCTCCCTGGGCCTCAATGGTGAACTCCAAGAGCACACTGAGTTCGAGTGGCCGCTCGAATTCCACGAGAAGGCACACGGTCCCAGCTTTGCCTCGGAGCTGTGCCCATTGCGTTTGCACATCTCCGGGGTTCACCTCTTGGTGGATACGGATAAGTTCCTCGAGGTCCGGCCGATCGCTAGTATCCAAGATCAGAAGGGGTACGGCTCGGCCCTCGGCAATTGGTCCCGCCGCAATAGCTGCGTCGCCTACCACCTCGACCGGTCTGGCTTCGCGAGCCGAAGCAAACCTAATCGTGTGATAGCGTCGCTTCATCGGCAACTTCTCTTAAGAGCCCCAGTGGTTGTTCGATCCACAAGCCGTGTGCATCGGTGAA
Source organism: Candidatus Dormiibacterota bacterium (assembly GCA_963777285.1). Classification (GTDB taxonomy): domain Bacteria; phylum Chloroflexota; class Dormibacteria; order Aeolococcales; family Aeolococcaceae; genus JAFARE01. The sequence continues at coordinate 1,300,823 of CAVZPR010000002.1, read as the reverse complement.
TCGGACATCGTACTCATCGATCTCGGCGTCCTCGACGCGGGCAAGAGAGAGTTCGAACAGCCCCCAGCCCGCCGCGGTGTCGTGCGCTGCAATCCTGACTGGGGGAACGAAAGGATTGATACTCGTGAGCGCCAACGAGCCACCTAACGCAGCATTGTGAGGAAGCCGGAGGGTCATCACGATTCCTGTCTCAAGTCGATATACCACCTGAAGCTCGATGCTAGCTATGCTGTTGTCAGTGTCGCTAGGATTACTTAGCGAGAGTAGGGTGGCAATGATCCGGCTGTTGGGCAGACGACGAATATACGCGTCTCCCAAATAGGGGACAATCTTTGGTCGCCGACGCTCCTCCTGCTTCTCCGCTAGGCGGGTACTTCTCGCCGACGAGCGCGCACTCCTATAAGCGAAGACCGCGGCTGCCGCTGCTGCGGCCGCCGATATCGCGGAGATCAGAAGTGACGGGTCAAAGGTCCCAGAACTTTGAACGAGCGCAAGTACAGTGACGCCGGCCACCTCAGACACCTCCAAGTTCGTCAGTTCACCACGCGGGCGGGGTACGGCGGCTCTCGCCGAGAGTGGCGGCGAGTGACAGACGTCGCTCAGACCTGCCTCCAGCCTTAATGAGGAGCGGCTCCGCGACTCTTTGTCGGCAGTCGCGGCCCGGTCTTGTCGAAGTCACGGGAGTCTCGCCGTCAGGAGACCGGGGAGGAACTGGAACATTCAGTTTAAGTCAATAACCTCCGACGGCATCGATGATGTCGAGACGAACGTCCGGCGGGTTTATGGGCGCACCAGCGACAGCCCGCAGCGAGATCGGCAGGATAGACGCGAGTCGCGCGGCAGCGCGTTGGGGCCTGGTTTCTCGGTCGTACCCACGGACGTACCCACCATGAGGGACCAGTATGGCCGACGGGCGGGGATGTAACGCCTCAATCCAACCATCGATGTATTCAGCGGTCCCCTCTCAAACCCGCAAACGCACCACGGACACGCTTTCGTAAACCGCTGGCCGGGAGTTCGAATCTCCCCGTCGGCTTTGTTGCATTGTGCGAGTTCGGCTGATGTGCCCCACGCCTTCGGCTGATGTGTCCCAAGTACTTCGGTTGATGCGCCACAGTCGCGCCATGAGGCAGATAAGCGTGGCTGAGCAGCGGTATCAGGCAGTCTTGGCGGTGATCGCAGGCCGTAGCACGGTTGGCGACATGAGCGGGATCCAAAGCACCCTAGCTCTTGAAGAGCTCTTCGACGGGCGCCTGTTTCGAGCCCCGGACCACAGCGCGGTTACGCATGGGCAGCGGCAACATCGGACGGATCTGCTCGAATCACATGGGGGTGCTGAGCGTGGCGGAACAGCCGTACAAGGCGGCCGAGGGGAAGACCCTGCTAACTCAGTACTCCACTCCGGTGAAGGTGAAGCGGTACGTATAGGTGACCAAGCGCAATCGAGCTTGCCGTGCCGCCGACCTGAGCCGGTTCGTAAACTCTTCAGCTACGACGATTCCACGCACCTCTCGGCGCTCCGTCTGTGCTAAGTCCCCCATGTAGCCGAGAATCTGCGCAACGACGTCGGGCGGAGCGGAGCCGACTTTGAGCTCAATGACAACAATCCGCTCTTCGGGGTCCTCGGCCAAGATATCGATGAATCCAGTCTCGACGTGGCGTTCCTTGCCATCATCGATAATGCGTAGACCGGGCTCGAGTTGCTGGATATTCGAGCGAATGGCTCGATGCAGATCCTTCTCAAGCCCAAACTTGAGCTCTTCTGCTTCTTCAAGCAAGGTGAGATCTTCCGACGCCACCGTTTGTTCGACTGCTCCTGTCACAGCTGGGACCTCGCGCCGACCGTACGTTCCCATGGTTCCGTGAGCCTTCCACGCTCGCACCGTGCCGACACGGATCCCCAGGCGGCGCGCAACCTGTTCCGTGGACATGCCCTGCTGAAGAAGGCTCACCGCATCTTCACGTTGACCCATCGCCGAAACCAGCCTCCTTCGCTTATCAAGCGGCCGATCAAAGCAGCTAACCGCTGGGAGCGCCGAATCTAAGTGTGACGCCGGCGACACCAATAAAGCCCATGGCCACCACACCAGTAGACGTCCTACGCGATGTCATCGCCTCTTCCCGTCCCATCGCGTCAACTCAGCGCGAGGCTCGCCGCGCCACGAGAACAGCGCGGCTCAACGGCCGCCTCTCCTTCCATTTCTTCCGTCTCTTCAGCTGACGCAAAACTCCCTCGTCAGTGAAGTGGCGAATGCCTTGCCCGGCGATGGTTCCCTCGAGCGGCACACGCAGGCGCTGGTAGGAGCGCACGCGCAGAGCCCAAGCCGGCCGCCTTCCCTCGAGGTAGCCTCCATCCAGGCGTGCAAACGTGGAGGCGGCTTCCGGCGCGATCCTTCTGATGTCCGCGTCGGTGCGCAGCTCGCAGCATCCCCCGTAGATGAACGAGCCGAGGATCGCGCCGACGTTGCCGTCTCGGGACCCGGCGGTAGCGTAGACCCAGATGCGTGTGCCTTCACGGAATCTGAGTGGCTTCTTGCGAATCTCGTATCGCTTCAGTCCGTGTACGATCTGATTGCCGTACGCAAATTCGATGGGCATTATCAGGTCGCCCGGCGCGGTCGGATCACGCATCGCTGCCATGTCATCAATCCCTTTGCGGCCGGCCCGACTTCCGGGGCAGCCCCTTTTTGGACACGCATCGTCGCACGCCGGTCAGCGGATATTCTGTCCGCCGTGGAATTGACCGACCTGCGCCGCCACTGGGAGCGATTCGGCGAAGAGGACCCGCTCTGGGCGGTGCTGACCGCGCCGGATCGGCGACACGGCAAGTGGGACGTCAAGGAGTTCTTCTACAGCGGCATCGTCGAGGTGGATCGCGTTTTTGACAAGGTCGGGCAGGTCATCCCGGCGGAGTCGATTCCCACCGGCCGCGCGCTCGACTTCGGCTGCGGCGTGGGACGCGCCACACAAGCTCTGGCGGGGCGCTTCGAGCACGTGGACGGAGTCGACATCGCGGCGCCCATGGTCGAGCACGCGCGGCGCTACAACGCCTACGGCGACCGCTGCGCGTACCACGTCAACACCGACCCCGACCTGCGCCTCTTCGCGAACGCCACCTTCGACCTCGCCTACAGCGCGCACGTGCTGCAGCACATGCACCCGCGCTACGCCGAGGTGTACGTGAAGGAGTTCTTCCGCGTGCTCAAGCCGGGCGGCGTCGCGCTCTTCGAGATTCCCACGCAGCGGGTCGAGGGATCCGCCGAACCCCTGCCGCGCTCCGCGTTCAAGGCCGAGATCGAGATCCTCGGCGTACCTGCCGAGCTCCGTCCCGGTGAGACACGCAGCATCACGGCGCGAGTGCGCAACGCGGGTGACACCACGTGGCCGGCGACGGGCACCGCCGACGGCTGGCACCACGTCACCGTCGGCAACCACTGGCGGCGCAATCGCGGTGGCGTGCTCACGCAGGACGACGGCCGCGGTCGCCTTCCCGGTGACGTCGCCCCCGGCGCCACCGCGGAGTGCACGCTCACGATCACGGCGCCACGTGAGCCCGGCGCCTACCGGTTGGAGCTCGACCTGGTGCAGGAGGGTGTCAGCTGGTTCGCGGACCGTGGCTCGAAGACCGCGCTCACCGCGGTGCGCGTGCGCCGCCCACTGGCCGAGCGATGGCGCGGGCGGTCGTCAGAGGGGGCGCCAACGGCGGCGGCGGCGGAACCCATCATGGAGATGTACGGCACGCCCGACGAAACCGTGCGCGGCTGGATCCGCACCGCGCGCGGCACCGTGCTCGGATCTTTCAACTGGGACGAGATCAGCCGCGAGACGTCCACCGACTGGCGTCGCATCGGCTACGTCGCGCGGCGCGCCTGACGCGCCCGGCGACGGCGTCTACTTGTTCAGGCCGCTGGAGATGTTGGAGAATATGTTGCTGATCTGGTGGCCGACGAAACCGACGACGATGACCACAACCACCGCGATCAGCACCAGGATCAGGCCGTACTCGACCATCCCCTGACCACGCTCGTCATCACGCCGCGCGGCGACGCGGGCCCGCAGGCTCTCGTGCGCGGCGATGGCGACGCGCTGCATCCAGGCGGTCGCTTGTGTGAGGAGCATGCTCGGAGTATTGGCTTGCGATGCGGACGGCTCGGCCTATATCGGGTCGCAGCCGGGTAACAAGTCGATCCCTCGCACAACCGGTCCGTGACACGGCGAACGTGCGCCTCAGCTTGCGGCCCGCGCCGCCTCCGGCGCCGCGGCGCCATAACCGTCGGGCAGCGCGCGCGGCGCGGCCGGTCCCACGTACAGCGCCGACGGACGGATCAGGCGGTTGTTCGCCGCCTGCTCGCCGATCGCCGCGGTCCAGCCCACGGTGCGGCTGCACGCGAACGTCGGCGTGAACATGTCGCGCGGGATGCCCACGCTGTTCATCACCACGCCGGCATAGAACTCGACGTTGGTGTAGAGGCGGCGCCCCGGCTTGAGCTGCTCCAGCACGCGCAGCGCGGTCTGCTCCACGTGGCGCGCGAACTCCACCTGCGGCCCGCCGAGCTCGGTGGCGACGTCGCGCAGCAGCGTGGAGCGCGGGTCGTCGGTCTTGTACACGCGGTGGCCGAAGCCCATGAGTCGCTGCCCCGCCTGGATCTCGGTGCGCAGGTACTCCTCGGCGCGATCCGGTGTGCCGATGGCGTCGAGCATCGCCAGCGCGCGCGATGGTGCACCGCCGTGCAGCGGTCCGGCGAGCGCGCCGATGGCGCCTGTGAGCGCGGAACCGATGTCGGACCCCGTCGACGTGATGACGCGCGCGGTGAACGTCGACGAGTTGAACCCGTGGTCCATGGTGAGGATGAGGTACTGCTCCAGCGCCCGCGCCGCGCGCGGTTGCGGCCGCTCGCCGGTGAGCATCTGGAGATACGCCGCCGCGTAGCCCAGGTCGGGATCGGGGTCGATCGGAGGCAGCCCCTGGCCGTGGCGGTGCAGGCGCATCAGCAGCACCGGCACCAGCGCTGCGAGGCGAAGACAGTCGGTGCGCACCTGCTCGGCGGTGAGGTCGAGCGTGGGCTGAGCGCCCAGCGCGGCGGCGGTGATCGACACCGCGGAACGCAGCGCCGCGAGTGGCACGTAGTTGGGCAGCGCTGCGATGCCGCGCAACTGGTCGGCGATGCCCTCGGGCAGGCGGCGTGCGGCGACGGTGCGCCGCGTGAAGTCGGCGAGCTGCGCGTCGTCGGGCAGCTCGCCTTCGACCAGCAGGTGCCACACCTGCTCGAACGAACAGCGCCGCGCCAGCTCGGTGGCGCTGTACCCGCGGTAGTGGAAGAAGCCCTCCTCGCCGCGCACGTCGCCGACGGCCGTCTCCGCCACGGCGACGCCCTCCAAGCCCCGCGGCGCCAGACCCGATGGCGCGGATCCGGCGGGCAGCACCTCCTCGATGTGTGCCACACGCACCACGTGACGGATCGACAGGATGCCCGCGACGCGGTCGCCGTCGAGCACCGGCAGGTGGCGGAAGCGACGATCGCGAAAGATGTCCAGCGCTTTGGCGACGGCGTCGTCGATGGCCAGAGTGACCGGGTCGCGTGTCATCACGGACGACACCGCTGTCGTGCCCGGGTCGATGCCGTGCCCCACCGCGTGCAGCAGGTCGCGCTCGCTCACCATGCCCACGAGGTGCTGCTGCTTGTCGAGCACCGCCGCGGCGCCGACGTTGGCGTCGTCGATCACCTTCGTCGCGGCGGCGAGCGTGATGTCGTCGGCCACCACCACGGCGGGCTTGTGCATCAGGCCGGCGACGGTGAAGGCGACAGACATCGCTCCCAGTCTACCCGGCGGCGCGCGGCGGCCCGCCGGGGGCGATGAAGGCGTTCACCACACGCGCGAGCTCCTCGCCCCGGTCCTCCTGGAGGAAATGCCCGGCGTTCGTGATCGTGGTGTGCGGTTGGCCCGCGCAGCCGGGGATGAGCTCGACGAAGCGCGCGTCCGCGCCGCGCGTGATCGGGTCGGAGTCGCTGAACGCGCAGAGGAAGGGCCGCTCGTAGCGGCGCAGCTCGGCCCAGGCGTCGCGGTTGGCTGCGGATTCGGGGTCGTGGGGCGTGATCGGCACGAGCAGCGGCATCTGCCGCGGACCCGCCGTGTACGTGTCGTCGGGGAACGGCGCGTCGTATGCGGCGATGATCGACTCGTCGAGGTCGGTGACGCAGCCGCCGTTGACGATGTTGCCTGCGGCGAAGACCGGCGTCTCCTGCGAGAAGCGACGCCAGCGGTGGAACGCCTCGGGCACGCGCTCGTCTCCGGTGGGCAGACCGGTGTTAGCGGCGGCGACGCGCGCGAAACGCCACGGCTCGGCCGCCACCAGCCGCAGGCCGATGAGCCCGCCCCAGTCCTGGCACACGAGCGTCACGTCGCGCAGGTCGAGGGCACGCACCGCGGCCTGCATCCATGCGACGTGGCGCGCGTACGTGTGGTCCTCTCGGGCCGCAGGCTTGTCGGACCTGCCGAAGCCGACGAGGTCGATGGCCACCACGCGGTGCCCGGCGCCCACCAGCGGCAGCGCCATGCGCCGGTAGAGGAACGACCACGACGGCTCGCCGTGCAGCAGCAGCACCGGAGCGGCGTCGCGCGGGCCCTCGTCGATGCAGTGCACCCGAAGCCCCGACTCGACGTCGACGTAATGCGGCGCGAAGGGAAAGCCCGGGAGGCCGGCGAAGCGCTCGTCGGGCGTCCGCAGCACCTCCATCGCGCCGCACAATACCCGGACTCGATCCCGCCCCGACAAGGAGACGTCCGATGCCGCTGCACCATCGCTCCGCCGATGACGGCGACGCCGAGCTCGAGATCAACCCGCTGTTCGCGCGCTCCGGCGAGACATCGCGGGTGCCCAAGCTGCGGCTGCCGCGCCACGAGATGGATCCGGACACGGCGTACCAGATCATCCACGACGAGCTGATGCTCGACGGCAACGCGCGGCTCAACCTGGCCACCTTCGTCACCACGTGGATGGACCGGCAGGCGACGCAGCTGATGGCCGAAGCCGCCGACAAGAACATGATCGACAAGGACGAGTACCCGCAGACGGCTGAGCTGGAGCGGCGCTGCGTGCACATGCTCGCCGACCTGTGGCACGCGCCGCGGCATCACTCGGCCACGGGGTGTTCGACGACCGGATCCAGCGAGGCGGCGATGCTCGCCGGGCTGGCGCTCAAGTGGCGCTGGCGCGAGCGGCAGCAGAAGGCCGGCCGGCCCAGCGACAAGCCCAACCTGGTGATGGGCATCAACGTGCAGGTGTGCTGGGAGAAGTTCTGCCGCTACTGGGACGTCGAGCCGCGCTACGTGCCCATGGAGGGCGAGCGCCGCCACCTCACCGGTGATGAGGCGGTGAAGCTGTGCGACGAGAACACGATCGGGGTGGTGGCCGTGCTCGGCTCCACGCAGGACGGCAGCTACGAACCGGTGGCGGAGATCGCCGACGCGCTGGAGCACCTGCACCGGGACGGCGGCGCCGACGTTCCGCTGCACGTGGACGGCGCTTCAGGCGGCTTCATCGCGCCGTTCATCCAGCCGGACCTGCAGTGGGACTTCCGCATCTCGCGCGTGGTGTCGATCAACGCGTCCGGCCACAAATACGGGCTCGTCTACCCCGGCGTGGGCTGGGTCGTGTGGCGCGACCGCGAGGCGCTGCCGGAGCAGCTCGTGTTCCACGTCAACTATCTCGGCGGCAGCATGCCCACCTTCGCGCTCAACTTCTCGCGCCCCGGGGCGCACGTGATCGCGCAGTACTACGAGTTCATCCGCCTCGGGTTCGACGGGTATCGCCGCGTGCAGCAGACGTGCAGCGACGTGGCCCAGCACATCGCACGCGAGGTGGCGCGCCTGGGGCCCTTCCGGCTGCTGACGGACGGCAGCGACCTGCCCGTGTTCGTGTTCACCACGCGACCCGAGATCGACCGCTACACGGTCTTCGACGTCTCCGACGGATTGCGCAAGCGAGGCTGGCAGGTGCCCGCGTACCACTTCCCGAAGAACCTGCAGGACACGGCCGTGCTGCGCGTCGTGGTGCGCAACGGCCTGTCGCGCGATCTCGCAGACCTGCTCGTGTCCGACATGCGGCGCGAGCTGGCGCAGCTGGAGAAGGTGAGCGCTCCGCTGCCGCAGCACGCCGACCGGGCGCGCTTTCATCACTAGAGATCAGATTCAGCGGGTCCTGCCGCCTTCGGGTGCCCCCCACGCGGCTCCTCGTAAATCGCCGCGGCGGGTTCCTCCCCTCCGGCGTCACCCGCTGAATCCGACTTTGCTCATGAAGCTCTGCGCCCGGTCACGACGCGCGTCACGCCAAGCGCGTCCTTCGTCCAGCTTACGTCGGTGAGGCCCGCATGCCGGAGCACAGCCTGGGCGCGCCGCGACAGGTACGTGCCGATCTCGACGAGCAGCACGCCCCGCGGCCGCAGCCACTCCCGGGAATGGTCCGCGAGCACCCGCACCAGGCCGAGCCCGTCGTCGGAGCCGTCGGTCAGCGAGTGCAGCGGCTCGAAGTCGCGGATCTCGCGCGGCAGAACGCGCAGCTCGGCGCGCGCCACGTACGGCGGGTGGATGGTGAAGACGTCGACGGCGCCGCGCATGCGCGAGGGCAGCGCGTCGAGCATGTCGCTGACGCGGAAGTGCACGTTGGAGATGCCGAGGCGCCGCGCGTTGTCGCGCCCCAGGCGCACCGCGGCGGGCGAGATGTCGATGCCCCAGACCTCGGCGCGCGGCACCTCGTGCGCCACGGCGAGCGCCACCGGACCCGAGCCGGTGGCGACGTCGACGGCAAGCGGGCTGCCGCGGCGCGACCGCAGCGCCTTCACCGCTTCCGCCGCGAGCAGCTCGCTCGAGGAACGTGGACCGAACACCCCGCGGCGCAGCCGCAGCTCCAGGCCGCGGAACACGATCGACCCCACGATCTGCGCCACCGGCTCGCCGCCGATGCGCCGCGCGATCATTGTCGCGTAGCGGCGCCGCTGCGGCGGTGAGAGCACGCTGCGCCGCACCGCGGCGTCGAGCCCGCCGCCGAGCACCGCCGCCATCAGCTCCTCCGCGTCGTAGCGGGACATTGAAGGGTTCCAGTGGTCGATCGAGCGCGAGCGACTGATCGCCTCGGTGGCGGCGTGCAGGGTCTCGGCGACGGTCGTGCCAGAGCGTTGCATGGCTGCGGACCAGGGATCGTAGCGAGCCGCGAGGGCGGCTGCGGTCAGCGGGGCAGATGGACGATCTGGGCGCGATGGTAGCCGGCGAGCGCGGGGTCGGCCCAGTCCGCGGGCGGCGCGGCAACCCCCGCCTCGGCGGCGAAGTCCGGCAGCGTGTCACTGCCGGTGACGCGAATGCGGCGCAGCAGGTAGGGCTGCGACGCGCACTGGGCACGGCCGTACTGCATCGTCACCGCGTCGCGGAAGCCGGCCTGCGCCACCAGGGCCGCGACCTGGGCGTCGACGTCACCGTAGGGGTACGCGAAGTCGAGGACGGGCCTCCCCACGAGCCGCTGCAGCGACTCCTTGGAGACGTCGATCTCGATCTGCGCCAGCTGCGGCGACAGCGCGTCGAGGTTCACGTGGTGCACGGTGTGTGCGCCGATCACCATGCCCATCGCCGCCACCTGCAGGATCTGCTGCGCGCTCATGTACGCGGGACGGTCGACGAAGCCGCTCACCACGAAGTCGGTGGCGACGAAGCCGTCGTGCACGAGGATGGGCACCGCGGTGGTGGCGAAGTCGTCGTACCCGTCGTCGAACGTGAGCACCACGGCGTGCGCGGGCAGCGCGGGACCGCGATGCATCGCCGAGTACAACTGCTCCAGCGTCACGGGGTGTCCGCCGGCGATGCGCAGCCAATCCATCTGCTCCTGGAACTCCGCCGGCCACACCGACAGGTTGTAGCCGAGCGGGTTGCGCAGGTTGGTGTCGACCCGGATGTAGTGGTACACCAGGATCGGCACGTCGACGCAGCCGCCCCGCGCCGCCGCCACCGGTACCGGCGGCTCGAACATGCGACGCATCCCGCGCGGCGGGCCGTCCTCGGGACCGGACCCCGAGGCAACCTGTGAGACGGCAACCGGCGGCGTGACCTCGGGCCGCGTCAGGATGTAGCCGGCCGTTGCCGCCCCGGTGCACAGGGCGGCGGTGACAGCGGCCGCGATCAGCGTGCGGCGCATGCCTCCATTGTGTGCCCGCGGACGCGCCTACGCGCGACCCGGACGCCACATGGTCTTGACGTTGACGAACTCGTGAATGCCTGCCCGGTGCAGCTCGCGACCGTAGCCGGACTCGGCGACTCCACCGAACGGCAGGCGCGGATCGGAGTGCGTCATCCCGTTGACGAACACCCCACCGGTGCGCAATCGCCGCGCGATCGCCAGGCCGTGCTCGACGTCGCCGGACCACACGTTGCCTCCGAGCCCGTACTGGCTGTGGTTGGCGATCTCCACCGCCTCGTCGTCGCCGCGCACCCGGGTCACCGCGGCCATCGGTCCGAACGTCTCCTCGGTGAACGCGGGCATGCCCACGTCGCAGCCCGTCAGCACCATCGGCGACAGGAAGAAGCCGGGGCGCGGAGGGCGCTCGCCACCGGTGACGACGCGCGCGCCTCGCGCCACGGAATCACGCGCCTGGCGCTCCAGGTTCTGGCGCAGGTCGTCGCGCGCCAGCGGCCCCATCTGCGTGTCGCGTGACGTCGGATCACCCACGCGGATGCGTTCGGCCTGCTGCACCAGCTCCGCCTCGAACCCGTCGGCCACAGCCTCGTCGACGATGAAACGCTTGGCGGCGATGCAGCTCTGCCCCGCGTTCTGGAAGCGCGACTTGGCGCCCGTCTCCGCGGCGGCGCGCACGTCGGCGTCGGCGAGCACCACGAACGCATCGGACCCGCCCAGCTCCAGCACGCACTTCTTGATGTGCGCCCCGGCGACGGCTGCGACGCTGCGTCCCGCGGCGGTGCTTCCCGTGAGGCTCACGGCGGCGACGCGCGGATCCGCGATCAGCCCGGGGATGGCGTCGACGGTGACGCGAAGCGCGACGAACACACCCTGCGGCATTCCCGCTTCTCGCAGCGCCGCCTCGATGCGCAGGCCGCAGCGCGTGACGTTGTTCGCGTGCTTGAGCAGCACCGTGTTGCCCGCCGCCAGCGCGGGAGCGGCGCAGCGGAACACCTGCCAGTACGGGAAGTTCCAGGGCATGCAGGCGAGCACCGTGCCCAGCGGCTCGTAGCGGATGAAGCTCGCATCCGAATCGCTGGGTGCGGATTCCTCGGCGAGGAAGCGCTCCGCGTTGCCGGCGAAGTACTCGCAGCAGAACGCGCACTTCTCGACCTCGGCTTGCGCCTCGCTGATGGGTTTGCCCATCTCCGCCGTGATCGCGGCGGCGTGGGCGTCGACGTCGCGGCGCAGCACGGCGGCGACGCCGCGCAGCGCGCTGCATCGTTGGGGCAGTGGCGTGTCCCGCCAGGCACGCGCGGCGGACGCTGCGGTGTCGAGCGCTGCATCGATCTCGCCGCCGTCTGCGATGTCGAATGCCTCGATCTCCTCGGCCGTCGCGGGGTTGACCGAACGAAGCCGCGCCACCTCTGTCGCCACCAGACGATGGTACGGCGGCAGCGCCTAGACGCTGCCCCGGCACCTCCCCAGGATCAGCACCGTCTGGTAGTGAAAGCAGAGCGAGCCGCCGAGGGCGTCGATGGTGTCGCCCACCGCCTGCAGCAGCGCCGCGCGCTCGGCTGCGGCAAGACGCACGTGATCGCTGTGCGTGGCCAGGAACGCGAGCCAGTCGTCGCGCGAGTAGGTCATGTCCCACGCATACGTGCGCAGCTCGAAATCGGCGAGGCGTGGCTCCGCGGAGAGCTGCTGCAGGCTGACCAGGTCGCTCCGCTCGCGACAGGCGAGCGCCGTGGTGGTCGCGGCGATGGCCGGCGCGAGGCGTTCGTACACGGGGATGAGGCGGTCTCTTGCGCTGTCGTCGTGCGCGCCCAGGTTCCAGAAGAGCGCGATGTGCCCGCCGGGCCGGAGCACGTCGGCCGCCTTGCGCGGGCCCGCGGCGGGGTCGACCCAGTGCCACGCCTGGCCGGACACGAGCAGGTCGAAGCTGCGGCCGCCGGGATCCCACTCCTCGAACGACGATTCCTCGACGTGCACGCCGTGCTTGCGCGCCACGCCAGCCATGCGGCGGTCGGGCTCCACGCCGGTGACCGTGCAGCCGCGTTGCTGCAGCAGGCGCGCGGCCCGCCCGGTGCCGCAACCGACGTCGAGAACGCGCAGCGGCTGCAGCGCCATGAGGTCGTCGATGAGCTCTCGCGGGTACGAGGGCCGGGCCGCGTCGTACATCTCGGCGACGCTGCCGAAGGAGAGCGCGCGTTCCCGCTCGCGGTGGTACGCGGTCTCGCCGGACGGCACGCCGCTCACCCCAGGCGGGCGGGCTGCGGGGCGAGGGCGGCCGCGAAGTCCGCGGCAAGCCGCTCCGCTTCGCCGGGGTCGAGCGTGGTGGTGGTGACGCGCACGCCCCGCGGCGCGGCGATGCGAAAACGGTCGCCGGCGAGCACGCCCCAGCCGCGGTGCTGCAGCGCGGCGACCACCGAATCCTCGTGCGCCACCGGGATCCACACGTTCAGCCCCGACGGACCGTGCGCGGCGATGCCCAGCTCGCGCAGCGCGGCTATCAGTGCCGCGCGGCGGCGGCTGTAGGTGCACGCGGCGTCGCGCAGGCCGGAGGCGACGTCCGGGTCGCTCCACAGCGACACCACCAGGCGTTGCAGCAGGTGGCTCACCCAGCCGGCGCCGAGGAGGCGGCGGCCCTCGACGCGGGCCACCGTCATGGCGTCGCCGGCGACCACGGCGACGCGCACGTCGGGTCCGAGCGCCTTGGCCACCGACAGCACCCGCGCCCAGCGGCCGCGGCGCGTCTCACAAACCGCAGCCCCCGGCTGTTCTGTGATGTCGGAAGCATGGTCGTCCTCCAGCACCATCGCCTCGGGATGGCGCCGCAGCACCGCGCGAAGCTCGGCAGCGCGGCCCGGCGAGATGGCGGCGCCGAACGGGTTCTGCGCCCGCGGGGTCAGCACGCAGGCGGCGGCTCCCGCGCGCAGCGCGTCGCCGAGGGCGTCTGGGCGCGGGCCGCAGTCGTCGACCGGGACGGGCACGGTGACGAGGCCGAGCACCGCGGCCAGGTCGATGAATCCCGGGTAGCAGGGATCCTCTACGGCGACGCGGTCGCCGGGGCGCAGGTGCGCGCTGAGGATGAGCTCGATGCCGTCCAGGGCACCGCCGACCACGGTGAGGTGCGACGGATCGACGCCGGCGGACGCGAAGCGTTCCGCGGCGAGCTCCAGCAGCCGCGGCTCGGCGGGTGTGGCGCCATAGAGCACCGAGCGCGGGTCGATGCGGGCCAGGTGCGGGCCGAGGTCGGGCAGCAGCGCGGGGTCGGGATTGCCGGAGGTGAGATCGCGCACGCCCGCGGGCAGCACCGGCTTGCCGCGCGGCGCCACCGGTCCACGCGGCATGACGGTGGTGCCCTGGCGGCCGGCGGCGGTGATCAGCCCGCGCAGGCGCAGCTCGCGGTACGCGGACGCCACGGTGGCGGCGCTCACGCCCAGGCGCCTCGCCAGCACGCGCACCGGCGGCAGCTGCGACCCCGAGGCGATGCCGCCGTCGCGGATGCCGCGCTCCACGCTGGAGGCGATGTCGGTCGCTCGGCGCCCGGCGATATGGTATCGTGTTGGCACGTTCAAGGCTTTGTATTGTAACAAATGACGAGCGTGGAGTCCACGCCCCGCCAGCCGCCCGCACCGCTCGCCGTGGGCCTGGCGTTCGCCGCCGTCTACCTGATCTGGGGCTCGACCTACCTCACGATCCGCATCGCCGTGGAGAGCATGCCGCCCTTCCTCATGGCGGCCGCGCGCTTCGTCATCGCCGGGGTGCTGCTGCTGGCGGCGACGCGGCTGGTGCACCGCCGCGGCGCGAGCAGGGAGCGCATCACGTGGGTGCACTGGCGCTCCGCGATCATCATCGGCGGATGCCTGCTGCTGGGCGGCAACGGCATCGTCAGCTGGGCGGAGCAGTACGTGGCCAGCGGCTACATGGCGCTGATCGTGGCCACGGTGCCGCTGTTCATGGCGCTCTTCGCGCCGCTCTTCGGCGGGCGGCGCGTGACCGCGATCGCCGCGGTGGGGGTGGCGGTCGGGCTCGCCGGCGTCGGCCTGCTGCTGCATCCCTCCGGCGGGCCGCTGCGCTGGCAGAGCATCGCCGCGGTGGGATCACCGCTTCTGTGGTCGATGGGATCGCTGTACGCGCAGCGCGCGCCGCTGCCGCGCAGTGCTTTGACCAGCACCGGCATGCAGATGATCGCCGGCGGGCTGCTGCTGTTCATCGCGTCGGCCGCGTCGGGCGAGCTGGGTGGTGTCGACGTCGGCGCGGTGACGATGCGCTCGTGGATCGCGTTCGCGTACCTGATCCTGTTCGGCGCGCTCGTCGGATACAGCTGTTACATCTGGCTGCTGAGCAAGGTGTCGGCGACCGCGGTGTCGACGTACGCGTACGTGAACCCGCTGGTCGCGGTGGTGCTCGGAGCAGTTGTGTTGGGCGAGAGCATCACGCCCGTGACACTCGGCGCCGGCGCGATGATCGTGTTCGCGGTGGCGTTGATCATCACCAGCAGAGCGCGCTCGCGGCACCGGCCTGCGACGCCGGTTGCGCCGCCGATGCGCGACGTCGCCTGATCTCGGCGCAGCACGAAGCGGCGTCGCCGCGGACAATTGCCAGGTGGACGAGGACGCACGCCTGCAGGTGAGCCCGGCGCGGCCGCGGACGCGCGTCGGCTGGAAGGACGTCGCCTGCCTGGGACCGATCGTCGCCAACTCCGTGTACTACTACGTCGGCATCCCGCTGCAGGCGATCCTCATCGGCACGCATCCGCTGCTGCTCAGCGCGCTGCGCGGCAGCATCGCGTCCCTTGTGACCACGGGCGCGTTCGCGCGCGTGGGGCGAATCCCGCTGGTGCTGGCGCTGATCGCGCCGGTGCCCATCTCGATGATCACGGACCCCTTCTATTTCTGGGCGGGCCGCCGCTACGGCACCAGGTTGCTGCAGTACCTGGAGCGCAACGATCCGCGCTGGCGCAAGCGCGTGGCCCGTGGGGAGCGGTTCTTCAAGCGGTTCGGCGTGTGGGCAGTGGTGCTGGCGCCGGTGCTGCCCGTGCCCTCGCCGCTGTTCTACCTGGCGGCGGGTGAGGCGGGCATGCCCTTCATCGTGTTCATCCTCGCCGACCTGCTCGGCACGCTGCTCTACATCGGCGCCATCGTCGCCGCGGGATGGATCGTGGGTCAGCCCGCGGTCGCGGCGGCGCAGGCGATCAGCAGCTATTCCCTGTGGGTGATCATCGGGATCGTCGTGCTCGTCGTCGCGTGGTCAACCTGGTCCGCGTGGCGCGCGCCGCGACCGGAGCGCCACTGACGGCGCTCAGGTGATGTAGGCGCGCTCCGCGTACTCCGGGCCCTGGTGTGCGCCCTCCTCCATCACGGCGGCGATGCGCTCCACCGCATCCCACACGTCGACGTGGCGGGTGTACAGCGGCGCGAAGCCGAAGCGGCAAAGGTCGGGCGCGCGAAAGTCGCCGACCACGCCGCGGTCGATGAGCGCGCGCACCACGGCGTATCCCTCTCGATGCGTGAGCGAGACCTGGGCGCCGCGCCGCGACGCGGCGCGCGGGCTGGCGACGGCGAAGCCGAATCGCGCGAGACGAGCGTCGGCGAGGTGGATGAACAGGTCGGTGA
Organism: Candidatus Dormiibacterota bacterium; assembly: GCA_963777285.1. GTDB lineage: Bacteria > Chloroflexota > Dormibacteria > Aeolococcales > Aeolococcaceae > JAFARE01. The sequence goes on along the minus strand of CAVZPR010000002.1, from coordinate 1,285,043 downwards.
GCGTTGCCGCCTTGGCTCCGGCACGGGCCATGTCGGCCTCGAGGAACATGTCCACCGCGACCTCCAGCGCGGCGATCGCGATCACCGGCGGTGACCCGCTCATCCAGCTGCGAATGCCGCGCGCCGGGCGGTACTCGGAGTCGAACGTGAACGGATCCTCGTGACCCAGCCATCCCTGGATGGGGTTGCGCAGCTCGGACTGCAGCTCCGTGTCGACGTAGATGTACGCCGGAGCGCCGGGACCTCCGTTGAGGTACTTGTAGCCGCAGCCGGTGGCCACGTCGGCGTGCGCGCCGTGCAGGTCGAGCGGCACGGCGCCCGCCGAGTGCGACAGGTCCCAGAGCGCCAGGGCGCCCGCCGCGTGCGCGGCGTCGTTCAGCAAGCGCATGTCGTGCATCTCGCCGGTGCGGAAGTCGACGTGCGTGAGGGCGAGCACGCCGACCTGCGGGTCGAGCGCCGCGGCCAGCTGGTCGCGCGCCACGCGACGCACACTGACGTCGCCGCCGAGCAGCGCGCGCACACCCTCAGCGACGTACAGGTCGGTGGGGAAGTTGCCGTGCTCGGTGAGGATCACCGGCCGCTGGGGACGCGCCCACAGCACCGCGGCGACGAGCTTGAACAGGTCGACCGAGGTCGTGTCCGTGATGAGCACCTCGCCGGCGTGTGCGCCGATGAGCCGGGCGATCTTGTCCCCCACGCGCAGCGGTGAGTGCATCCATTCTGCGTCGGTCCAGCTGCGCACCAGCCCCCGTCCCCACTCGTCGCCGACCAGCCTCGCGACGCGGGTCACCGTGTCGCGCGGCAGGCGTCCCAGGGAGTTGCCGTCGAGGTAGATGAGGTCGTCCGCGACGGCGAAGCGGTCGCGGAAGGCGGCGAGCGGATCGTCGCGGTCGAGCGCCTCGCAGTAGGCGCGGTCGACCACGTCGGGAAGCGTCGAGGTCACAGCGCGGTGCGCACCTCCCAGAGCTCGGGGAAGAAGCGCATGCCCGTGGTGGAGCTGAGGTACTCGACGCCGCGGCTGCCTCCGGTGCCGGACCGTCCGCCGATCTCGCGCGCGGCCATCAGGGAGTGGTGGAAGCGCCAGTTGGCCACGGCCTCGTCGTGGTCGAGCAGCAGCTCGCACACCTGGTGCAGCAGCGCGCGTGCCGCTGAGGAGTGGTCGCGGTACAGCGTGACCAGCGCGGAGATGCGCTGCCGCCGCGCGGCGTCGTTCGCCTCAGCCGGTGCGTCGACGCCGTGTGTGCGCAGGCAGGTCCACAGCGACTCGTACAGCGTGGGCGCGCCGGTGCGGCGGCGCAGCTCGTCGCGGTCGCGCTGCGAGAGCACGGGGTCGTCGAGCAGCGCCGCGCTGCGCATGCCGCCGATGACCTCGATGGCGCGGAACTGTCCCGACTGCAGTCCGGACGCGGGTGCCAGCGGGTCGCGAAACTCGAGAAACCCCTCGGGGCTCATCGTCTCCAGCACGTGCAACTGCTGGATCAGCAACTCCTCGATGCGAACCGTGCGCCGCAGCGGCGGGATCGCGGTCTGCGGCCGGCCCGCGCTGAGCTCGGCTGCGGCGCGGTCGAGCTCGTGCAGGATCAGCTTGAACCAGAGCTCGTACACCTGGTGCACCACCACGAACAGCATCTCGTCGTGCGCGCCCTCGGTGAGCGGGTGCTGCAGATCGAGGAGCTCGTCGATGCGCAGGTAGCTGCTGTAGTCGGTGGCGTTCATGACGTCAGCGGTGCGGCGCCACGATGATGTCCTGCAGCGCGAACGCCTCCGGCGGCGCCAGCTGGTCGTACGTGCAGTCTTGCGGCGCCTTGTCCTCGCGCCAGCGGATGAACCGCGCCGCGTGACGGAAGCGGTGCCCCTGCAGGTGATCGAAGGACACCTCGCAGACCAGGGTCGGTGTCACCGAGGTCCACGCCATGTCGGCCGCGTTGCGCCAGCGGCTGGGACCGCCGGGCGCGCTCGGATGGCTGAAGCTGTCTCCGCCCGTGAGCGGCTGCAGGCGCTGCAGGATCTCGCGCCGCTCGGCGGCGTTGAACGACGACGTGTGGCCCACGTGGTGCAGTGAGCCGTCGGCGTACAGGCCGAGCAGCAGCGATCCGATGCCGCCACCTTTGGCCGCAACTCGGTAGCCGCCGACGACGGCGTCGACCGTGCGCAGGTGCTTCACCTTCACCCAGCCACGCTCACCGTGGCGGTAGGTGCCGTCCGGCTGCTTGGCCACCACGCCGTCGAGTCCGGCTCCCTCGTACCGGGTGAACCACGTGATCGCCTCCTCGGGGTCGTCGGTCTGCGGAGTGATGCCGATCGTGGGGTTCACCGTCACCGAGTCCAGCAGGATGCGGCGCCGCTCCGTCAGGGGGCGTGCGCGCAGGTCGTCGTCGCCGCCGGCCAGCACGTCGAACAGCACCATGGAGGCCGGCGTCTCCTGCGCCAGGCGGTTGACGCGCGATGCCGCGGGATGGAGGCGCATCTGCAGCGCGTCGAAGTCGAGGCCGTGCGGCGTGGCGATCACCACCTCACCGTCGACCACGGCGCGCTCCGGCAGGGCGTCGCGCAGCGGATCGAGCAGCTCTGGGAAGTAGCGGTCCAGCGGCAGCGCGTTGCGGCTGCTGATGCTCACCTTCGCGCCGTCGCGAAAGACGATGGCGCGAAAGCCGTCCCACTTGGGCTCGTACAGCCATGGCCCGAGGCGCGGGATGTCGGGCTGGGCCTTGGCCAGCATCGGCTGCAGCGGAGGGGCGAGGGGCAGCGCCACTGCGCTGCAGCCTACCCGCCGGAGGGTCGCGTCAGGCGGTGAGGACCTTGGGCCGCGACGACCCGGCGAGGCGCAGGCGGAGCAGGTTGTCGACGTCGACGACCCCGGGCAAACCGCGCACCGCCGCCTCGTACCGGGCGATGTCGGCGATGTCGTCGACCTCGCCGCGAAGCGTGACCACGCCGCGCGCCGAGCGAACCGTGATCTGCTCGGCGGCCTCGCCGAAGCTGACTCGCAGCGCCAGCGTGGCCTGCTCGGCCGCGGTGTCCGGAGGGACGGTGCGGCGCAGCGTGCGGCGCGGCGTGTCGATCGCGGAGCCCACCAGGGCCGCGACGTTGGCCGACTCCCGCCGCACCGCGGCTCTCCGCCGCGCGCCGGAGCGGGGGTGGAGGAAGAAGGCTGCGGCGACTGCGGCCGCCGTCCCCAGCGCGGCGGCTGCGACCTTGACCATGCGCGACACGGGCGGCCCTCCGGAGGTTGGTGCTGGCAGGCTAACGCGGCCGGCGGCGGCGGGTTACGCGGCGCCTCACCGCCAGCGCAGCGAGTCCAGGAAGACGCCGCAGCCCGTGGTGAGCAGGGCCGCGTCGTACCCCCGGTACCCGGTGCACGACACCTCGTACTGGGTGCCGTGATGGCGCACCACCACGACCTCGCTGTACAGCCCGTCCGCCGTGGCGCCCTTGCGCAGCACGTAGCCGGTCTCGCCGTCGAGCGGCTGCATGCCCAGCGCATGGCTCACGTCCTCGATCGACGGATCCAGGGCGAAGGAGAGGAGCTCGGCGCCCCGCGTGGACGCCAGCTGCACCAGCTGGTCGGTGGCCAGGGCGACCGAGAATCCGGCCGGCACGCTGTACGTCACAGGCGGCGTGCCCTCGGCGACCTCCGTGGGCACCGAGCCGGTGACGCGCGGCGGCGTCGGGACGGCGGGTGTGGCCGGCGGGACCGAGGCGGAGGGGCCGGCCGTGCTCGCGGCACCGGCCGGCGGCGGTGACGATCCGCCGCCGCTGCAGGCTGCGCAGAGGGCTGCGCCGGCGCCGGCGAGCAGGGCAACCGCACGGCGCCTGGGGACGATGTGCACCGCTTGTAAAGATATGCCGAAGGCGGAGGGTCGCCGGCGTCGAACGCACGTACCATGTTCCCAGGCGCTCGCGGCCGGCGGCCGCGCGCGATCACGCACACAGGTGAATCCAGGACAGGTGACGATCGCGAGCCGCCGCCATCGCTCGAGAGGGATGCTCGTGCCGTGGCTCGCCGGGGCCATCGTGCTCGCGGGCGTGATCGCCGTGCCGCACCCGGCCGCCGCCTCCACCGGTTCGCCGGGCGGGGTCCTGCTCGACGCCCACGGCGGTCTGCACGCGTTCGGCGGGCTGTCGCTGAACACGTCGCACGCAGCGTCGTGGAGCGGCGACGTCGCCCGCTCGCTGGCGGTCCTGCCCGACGGCAGCGGCGGCTGGACGCTGGACGAGCACGGCGGGACGCACGCGTTCGGCGCCGCCGGAGCGCTGAGCGGCACACCGTGGTGGCCCGGCGACGAGGCGCGGGCGCTCGTGGTGCTGCCCGACGGCAGCTCGGGGTACGAGCTCGACGCCTGGGGTGGGCTGCACCCGTTCGGCGGCGCGCCGGCGCTGCACGGAGCGCCCTACTGGCCGGGCCGGGACATCGCGCGCGGCCTCGACATTCACCTCGACTCGGGCGGGACGCCCGACGGCGGCGCCACGCTCGACGGGTACGGCAACCTCCACGTGTTCGGCACGTATCCGTACAGCCTCAGCGGCGGCAACGTGCATCCCGGGCGCCTCGCCTTCGCGGCGCTGCACGACGCCGGCGGGCACGTGTACGCGGTGGGGCGGTTCGGCGGGGTCGTCGAAGAGACGGCGGGTGCCGCGATGTCGCCGGCGTGGTCCGGGTACAAGGATTTCGGCGCGGACGACCTGGTGCGTGACGTGGTGCTCACCAGCGCTTCAGGCGGCGGTGGGGCGCAGCCGGTGTCACCGATGGCGGCCGTTGCGTGGCAGGCGGCGATCGGCCCCCGCGGCGGCGTCACGCTCGACGACCTCGGCGGGGTGCATCCCTTCGGCGGAATGTCGCTCGATCACACCGGCGCCACGTACTGGCCGCACAGCGATTCCGCGCGGGCGCTGGCGATCCTGCCCGACGGCAGCGGCGGCTGGACGCTCGACGCATGGGGAGCGACGCACCCGTTCGGAGCGGCGCCCAAGCTGTCGGGCACGCCGTACTGGTACGGAATCGATGCCGCGCGGTCGTTGGTGGTGAACCCCGACGGTCACAGCGGCTACGAGCTCGACCTGTGGGGTGGGCTTCATCCGTTCGGTGGGGCTCCGGTGCTCCACGGCGCCCCCTACTGGCGCGGCTGGGACGTGGCGCGCGGGCTCGCCATCCACTACACGCCGGGCGGCACGCCCGACGGTGGCTGGGTGCTCGACGGGTGGGGCGGCGTGCACACCTTCGGCGCGGCCTTCGCCCTCGGGAGTCCGCAGTACTGGCCGGGGCGGAGCCTGTACACGCACCTGCACCTCACAGGTGGGCGTCCCTACGTCGTCGGACGCTTCGGGACATTTGCGGACATCTCCGGGACGAACATGCAGCCCTGGTGGAGTGGCTACGGCGACTGGGGCAACAACGACGTGATCCGCGACGTGGTGCTGTTCGGCGCTGACGACGTCGGAGGCGCGGCACAGCCGCAGAGCAGCGGCGCGGTGCAGGGCTGGTGGGCTCACATCTGGGTGTGGTCGTTCAGGGTCTCGCCGGTGCAGCAGGGTCTCCCGCTCGACTGCGAGTCCGCGGCGCTCGAGGAGGCGACGCGCGCCGTCGGTCACGACGTCAGTCAGTACACGATCTTCGGCGACCTCCCCAACGGCGACAAGGGGCCGGCCACGTGGTCGAACGGCAGGATCGTGTCGTGGGGGGATCCGTACACCGAGTTCGTGGGCAACGTGTACGGCAGCGAGCCTCGCGGCACCGGCTACGGCGTGTACGACCCGCCACTCGTCGCCGTGGCCCGTCGCCTCGGCTTCACCGCGACGGGCATCGAGAAGGGCAGCGCCAACATAGTCTTCACCGACCTGGCGCTGGGCCACCCGGTGCTGGTGATCACGTCCGACACCTTCTCACCCGTGCCGACGTACTGGTGGACGGCGACCGACGGACGCAGCGTCCCCTACTCGCTGTACGACCACGCGGTGACGGTGGTCGCCGAGAACGGCGTGGCCGGCACGGTGACCCTCAACGACGTCGCCGACGGCCGCATGAAGACGTTCACCATGGGCCAGTTCGCCGACTTCTGGCAGACCTACCTCGACATGGCGGTGGTGCTGCAGTAGCGGCTCAGCCGGAGCCGCCGATGTGCGGTGGTGCGGGAGGTGCCGGCGGTTGCGGCGCGCTCGTCGCGTCGGTCGACGCATGGCGGAACTCGCGGATCGCACGACCCAGACCCGAGCCGATGTCCGGCAGCTTGCCCGGCCCCCACACGATCAGCACCACCACGAGCAGGATGAGCAACAGCCAGAGGTGGCCGCCACCGATGAAGGGCATGTCAGTGTCCCCCGGGAAGTGTTGAGGCTGGCTCGCGGCGCCGCCCGCGTCGCCCGACGCTGGTGAATACGGGACGAGGGGCTTCGCGGATCACCCCGCGGCGGTGATCCGCCCGTCAGCGGCGCCTCGTACACTGAGTGCGGCGAGCTGTCGGATCGCGTGCGTGGAGGCCCTGTGGAGCAGCCCGAGTCCGGGATCCTGCAGCAGCTGGCGCAGGGATCGCCAGAGGCGATCGAGGCGATATACGACCGCTACGGCGCTGTCGCGTTTGCGGTGGCCATGCGGGTGCTCAGCGATCAGGCCGCCGCGGAGGACGTCGTGCAGGAAGCGTTCCTCTCCATCTGGCGGCGGTCGGCGACGTACCGGCCGGAGCGGGGCACGCTGCGCAACTGGATCTGCACGATCGTGCGCAACCGTGCCATCGACAAGCTGCGCGGCGACGCGGGGCGGGTGCGATACGAGCTGCCCCTCGACGAACGTCCCGACGAGCCCGGACTCTCGGACACGTGGGCCGCGGTCGCAGCAGAGCTGGGACGGCAGCAGGTGCGAGCCGCGCTGCAGGAGCTGCCCGTCGAGCAGCGGCAGACGATCGAGCTCGCCTACTGGGTCGGCCTCTCGCAGCGCGAGATCGCGGACAGCATGGAGGTGCCGCTGGGGACGGTGAAGGGCCGTGCCCGGCTGGCGCTGGCCAGGCTTCGCGAGATGCTCCAGGAAAGGAAGGAATCGTGGCAGACGTGACGACGTGCGCCGAGACGGAGGAGCTCATCGCGCTGGCGGCGCTGGGAGTGCTCGAACCGTCCACGGCCGCGCCGATGGAGCGGCACATGACCGGCTGCGCAGCCTGCCGTGAGACGGCCCGCGCGTATCAGCGCGCGGTCGCCGTGCTGCCCGAGGCGCTGGAGCCGCTGCGGCCGTCGCGCGAGCTGCGGCGGCGCATCATGGGCGAGGTCTACGCCAGCGGCGGCCGGCGCCGGGCGCCGCGGTTGCGCGCCGCCGCGCTGTGGCAGCGCGTGCCGCAGGCGCGGGCGTTCACGGCGGTTGCGGTGTGCGCTGCCGCCGCGGCCATCGCGCTCGCGGTGTGGGGCGTGTCGCGCGGCGGTCCCGCGGCGCAGTCCTTCGCGGTGGTGCCCACGACCGTGGCCGCGGGCGCGCACGGTGAGCTCACGTACTACGCGCAGTCGGCGCGCAGCGTCCTGACGGTGACCGGGATCCCTGCGCCGCGGGGCGCTGCACCGACCGCCGACGTGTACGAGGTGTGGCTCGTGCCGCAGAACGGCGCCCCCGTGGGTGCGGGGTTCCTCGCCCCGGTGCCGGATTCAGGGGGCACGTGGACCGCCGCGATCAACGGCAACGTCGTCGCGTATCAACTGGTCGCGGCGACAATCGAACCGCCCGGAGGGTCTACGCATCCCACCGGCATGCAGCTGTTCAGCGTGCCGCTCTCGCAGTGACAGCGGCTGCTCAGCGTGCAGTCACAATGGCGCGCCCAGGAGGATTTGAACCCCCGGCCTTCTGATCCGTAGTCAGACGCTCTATCCGGACTGAGCTATGGGCGCGCGGTGTGACCGTTCGTAGCTCGGTGCCTGGGTGCAGTCGGCGCAGACAACCTGGCACTTGGCCGCTTCGGCAAGGATAGCGCCACCAGGTTGATCGAACGCATGTTCGGCAGCGCACGGACAGTGCACCGCTGCCGGCTTCGCTGCCAACGGCCCGATCGCCCGTCGCGCGATCATGGGCTGAGAGCAGCGCGCAACGGAGGTGGAGCATGGCGGCGACCGGGGTTCAGCATCGCACCGTGCCGGCACTCGATTTCGTGCACGAGGTCGCACAGCAGCTTCGCGTCGACGGCATCCGTGCCAGCACCAAGGCCGGATCCGGTCACCCAACCTCGAGCATGTCGGCGGCGGACCTCATCGCGGTGCTCGCGGCACACCACCTGCGCTACGACTTCGCCGATCCCAAGAACCCCGCCAACGACCATCTGATCTTCTCCAAGGGGCACGCGTCGCCGCTGCTCTACGCGCTCTTCAAGGCTTGCGGCGCGATCAGCGACGAGGAGCTGCTGACGTACCGCACCTTCGGGTCGCGGCTGCAAGGACATCCCACCCCGGTCATCCCGTGGGTCGATGTGGCCACGGGATCCCTGGGCCAGGGCCTTCCCGTCGCGGTGGGGGTGGCGCTGGCCGGACGGCACCTGGATCGACTCCCCTATCGGGTCTGGGCCCTGTGCGGCGACAGCGAGCTGGCCGAGGGTTCCATCTGGGAAGCGCTGGACAAGGCGGCGCACTACAAGCTCGGCAATCTTTGTGCCATTTTTGACATCAACAGGCTGGGGCAGCGCGGACCGACCGAGTTCGAGTGGGACCTCGACGCCTACCGCCGCCGCGTCGAGGCCTTCGGGTGCCGGCCCGTCCTGATCGACGGGCACGACCTGGGGCAGATCGACGAGGCGCTGGCGGAGGCGCGCTCCGGCAGCGACCACCCCACCGTGATCATCGCCCGGACCATCAAGGGCAAGGGCTTCTCCGAGCTGGAGAACAAAGAGGACTGGCACGGCAAGGCGCTTCCGGAGGACATGGCCGAGCGCGCCATCGCGGAGCTGGGCGGTGTTCGCGACCTGCACGTGGACGTCAGCCCGCCGGACGAGCCCGACGGCGCCGCGCCGCGCTGGCACGGCGACACCGCGGCGGTCACCCTGCCCACCTACACCAAGGGGGAAGAGGTGGCGACGCGCAAGGCATACGGCGAAGCGCTGGCGGCGCTGGGCGCACGCAGCGACGTCGTGGCGCTGGACGGGGAGGTGAGCAACTCCACGTACGCGGACATCTTCAAGAAGGCGCACCCGGACCGCTTCTTCGAGATGTACATCGCGGAGCAGCAGCTGGTCGCGGCGACGGTGGGCCTGGCGGTGCGTGGCTACACGGCATTCGCTTCGACGTTCGCGGCGTTCTTCTCGCGCGCGTACGACTTCATCCGCATGGCCGGCGTCTCGCAGGCCACGATCCGCCTGGTGGGGTCGCATGCCGGCTGCGAGATCGGAGCAGACGGACCGTCGCAGATGGCGCTCGAGGACCTCGCGGCGCTGCGCGCGGTGCACGGCTCGACGGTGCTCTACCCGAGCGATGCCGTTGCCACAGCGAAGCTGGTGCAGGTGATGGCCGACACACCGGGGATCTCCTACATGCGCACCACGCGCGGCGCGTATCCCGTGCTCTACGGCGACGGCGAGAGCTTCACCGTGGCGGGATCGAAGGTGCTGCGCCGCAGCGACCACGACGTTGCCGCGCTGATCGGCGCGGGCGTGACGCTGCACGCCTGCCTCGACGCCGCCGACCGCCTGGCCGAGGATGGAATCGCGGTGCGCGTGATCGACCTGTACTCCGTGAAGCCGGTCGACGTCGAGACGCTGCGCGACGCCTGCCGTGACACCGGCGGGCGCATGCTCGTGGTCGAGGATCACTACCCCGAGGGCGGGCTCGGCGCCGCGGTGATGGGTGCGCTCGCCCTCGAGGACCCGCCGCCGCGCGTCGCGCACCTGGCGGTTCGCGCGCTGCCGGGTTCGGGCACCACCGCCGAGCTCATGGCCGCGGCGGGCATCGACTCGGACGCCATCGTCGCAGCCGCCAAGAAGCTCGCCGGCGCGCGCGGCGCCGCCCCCGCAGAGGCACGCTGATGGCGGGCCCGCTGCAGAAGCTGGGCGAGCACGGGCAGAGCGTCTGGCTCGACTTCATCAGCCGCGAGCTGGTGACGACGGGCGAGCTGCAGCGCCTCATCGCCGAGGACTCGGTCACCGGTCTCACCAGCAACCCGACCATCTTTCAGAAGGCCATCGCCGAGGGAACCGACTACGACGCACAGATCCGCGAGCTGGTGGCGAGCGGCGTCGAGGATCCCAACGACATCTTCTTCGCGCTCGCCGTGCGCGACATCCAGCAGGCTGCGGACCTGCTCCGGCCCGTGTTCGACAGGACCCGTGGCGGCGACGGCTTCGTCAGCCTGGAGGTGGCTCCCGGCCTGGCGCACGACACATCGGGCACCGTGGAGATGGTGGGGCGCATCTGGGACCAGGTGCAGCGCCCCAACCTGATGGTCAAGATCCCGGCCACGCTGGAGGGACTTCCGGCCATTCGCGAGAGCCTGCGCGCGGGCCGCAACATCAACGTCACGCTCGTCTTCGCCCTGCACATGTACGAGCGAGTGATCGATCAGTACATCGGCGCGCTGGACGACCGCCTGTCGGCGGGACTGCCCCTCGACGTGCACTCCGTGGGGTCGTTCTTCGTGAGCCGCGTCGACACCGTGGTGGACAAGCTGCTCGAGGCGAAGCTGGCGGACGATCCCGGCAACGCGTCGCTCGAGGGGCTGATGGGGAAGGCGGCGATCGCCAACGCCGTGCTGGCATACGAGATGTTCGAGCAGCGCTTCGGCGACTCGCGCTTCGCCCGGCTGCGCGAGCACGACGCGCACGTGCAGCGCCCGCTCTGGGCCAGCACCAGCGCCAAGAATCCCAACTACCGCGACGTCGTGTACGCAGAGGCGTTGATCGGACCCGACACGGTCGACACGATGACGCCGGCGACCATCCGCGCGTTCGACGACCACGGCATCGTCGAGCGCGACACGGTGCGCGACTACGCGGATGCGCACCGCACGATGGAGCAGCTGGCCGGCGTCGGCATCGACATGGACAAGGTCACGCAGGACCTGCTCGACGCGGGCGTGAAGTCCTTCTCGGACTCGTACGACGCGCTGATCCGGGAGATCGCGCTGAAGGTCGACGCCATGCACGGCGGCTTCACGCGGCGGCAGCACCTCGACCTCGGGGCGACCACGCAGGCGATTCGGGAGAGCGTCGGGTCGAGCGCCGCCGCGTCCGTGACGGCGCGGATCTGGGCGCACGACCCCGATCTGTGGAAGCCGGGCGATGCGGCGCACGCCGAGGTGATCCGCACCCGCCTGGGATGGCTCGACGTCGTCGCCACAATGCGCGACGCGCTGCCACGCCTGCTCGGCGTAAGCGACGGTGTGCGCGACGCCGGCTGGCGGGACTGCGTCGTGCTGGGCATGGGCGGCTCCAGCCTCTGCCCCGAGGTGCTGCGCACCACGTTCGGCAGCGCGGCGGGGCAGCCGGCGATGCACGTGCTCGACACCACAGACCCGGTGGCGATCGCGCGCCTCACAGAGTCGCTCGACCCGGCGCGCGCCGGGTTCGTCGTCTCCAGCAAGTCGGGGACGACGCTGGAGACGCTGTCGCAGCTGGCGCATTTCTGGGACCACCTCCGCGCCGCCGGCGTTCCCGACCCGGGCGCGCACTTCATCGCCGTCACGGATCCGGGCACATCGCTCGCGGACACGGCACGCGAGCGAGGCTTTCGCGAAGTCTTCGAGAACCCGGAGGACATCGGCGGCAGGTACTCGGCGCTCAGCTTCTTCGGGCTGGTGCCCGCCGCGATCGCCGGCGTCGACGTCGACGCGCTGCTCGGCCGCGCCGCCGACATGCGCCGGCAGTGCGGGGCGGCGATCCCCGCCGACATCAACTGCGGCTCGGTGCTGGGTACTGTCATGGGGCTCATGCACGACGCGGGCCGGGACAAGGTCACCATCCTCACGCCGCCGCGCCTCGAGGCGTTTTCGCTGTGGGGGGAACAGCTCATCGCGGAGAGCACGGGTAAGGAGGGACGCGGCCTGATACCGATCGGTTCCGAGCCGATCGGCGAGCCGGCCGTGTACGGCGACGACCGGCTGTTCGTGGCGCTGCGCCTCGGCGACGACACCGGCTTCGACCGCCGCACCGGCGCGCTGCGCGCCGGCGGGCTGCCGCTGGTGACGCTCGACATGGCGGACCTGCTCGACCTCGGCGCGGAGTTCTTTCGCTGGGAGTTCGCCACCGCGGTCGCGGGCGCGGCGCTGCGCATCGATCCCTTCGACCAGCCCAACGTGCAGGAGTCCAAGGACAACACCAACTCTGTGCTGGCGTCCTACGAACAGACGCGGACGCTTCCCCAGGAGAACCCTGCGGCGAGCGACAGCCACGCGTCGCTGTACGGCGGCGAGCCCAGCCGCTCCGTCGCAGCCGCGCTCCGTGCCCACCTGGACACGGCGGCGGCAGGCGACTACGTCGCGCTCATGGCGTACGTCACACCGGACGCGGCCAACCTCGAGACGCTGCAGAGCCTGCGCACCGCGATCCGCGACTCGCGGCGCGTCGCGACCACCCTGGGTTTCGGCCCGCGCTTCCTGCACAGCACTGGGCAGCTGCACAAGGGCGGGCCCAACACCGGCGTCTTCATCCAGATCACCGCGGACGACGCCGTCGACATGCCCATCCCGGGAAAGCCGTTCAGCTTCTCGACGCTGAAGCAAGCGCAGGCGGCGGGGGACCTCCGGTCACTGCGCGACCACGGACGTCGCGTCATCCGCGTGCACGTCAGCGGCGACCTCGCCGCCGGCGTCGAGCACCTGCGCGACGCGATCCACGCGACCGCGGCGGCGCGCTGAGACCATCCTGAACCACGGAGGCACACACACCATGCAGATCGGGTTCGTCGGCCTGGGAAGGATGGGCGCCAACATGGTGCACCGGTTGCGCCGCGACGGAGACCACGCGGTGGTGGCCTTCGACCCCAGCGCCGAGGCGCGCGCCGCCGTCGAGCAGCACGGCGCCACCACGGTGACGTCGCTCGACCAACTGGTGCCGCAGCTCGACGCGCCACGCGCCGTGTGGATCATGGTGCCCGCCGGCGCCATCACCGAGGACACAATCGCGCGCCTGCTGGCGCTGCTGCAGCCCGGCGACACGATCATCGACGGCGGCAACAGCAACTACCACGACACCATCGCGCGCGCGCAGCGCTGCGCGGAGAAGGGCGTCGCCTTTCTCGACGCCGGCACCAGCGGCGGCATCTGGGGACTGCAGGTGGGCTACTGCCTGATGGTGGGCGGCGACACGAACGCCGTCGAGCGCTGCCGTCCCATCTTCGAGACGCTGGCTCCGCCCGACGGATTCCTGCACGTCGGCGCCGCGGGAGCGGGGCACTTCGTGAAGATGGTGCACAACGGCATCGAGTACGGAATGCTGCAGTCGTACGCCGAGGGTTTCGCCATCCTCGACGCCAAGGACGAGTTCGGCAAGCTCGACCTGCACGCCATCGCGCACCTGTGGAATCAGGGGAGCGTGGTGCGCTCCTGGCTGCTCGAGCTAGCCGAGCGCGCGTTCGAGCGCGACCCGGAGCTGACCCAGCTGCGCGGCTGGGTGGACGACTCAGGCGAGGGCCGATGGACGGTCGAGGAGTCCATCGAGCTCTCCGTGCCCGCACCGGTGCTGGCGCTGTCGCTCATCGCCCGCTTCCAGTCGCGCCAGCCAGACGCATTCGGCAACAAGGTGATCGCCGCGCTGCGCAACGAGTTCGGCGGCCACGCGGTCAAGGCCGAGCAGGCCGCATCGGCGCCCAGCGCATAGCGGACGCAGCGGCGTGAGCAGCACGCTGACGCCGGCGCAGGCTGCGCCGGAGGAGCGCAACCCGCTGCTGGAGCAGCTGCGCAGCGCGCGCTCGCCGGCGCCGTGCGCGCTGCTCATCTTCGGCGCCAGCGGCGACCTCACACGGCGCAAGCTGATCCCGGCGCTCTACGCGCTTGCGGCCGAGGGCTCGCTGCCGCCGGGCACCACGATCATCGGCGCGGCCCGAACCCGGATGGACGACTCGGACTTCCGCCAGGCGATGCGCACGGCGGTCGAAGAGCACTCCCGCATCGAGTTGCGCGAGGACGTCTGGGAAGGCTTCGCCGCAGGGCTCTTCTTCGCCACCTACGACCTCGACGGCGACGGCGGCTTGGATGCGGTGCGAGGCAGGCTCGACGAGGCCGACCGGACGCGCGGCACCGCGGGCAACCGCGTGTTCTACTTCAGCGTTCCGCCCAGCGCTGTGGTGCCGCTGGCGCGGGCGCTGCACCGCGACGGTCTCTGCCAGACGCAGCCGGAAGGCTATCGCCGCGTGATCATCGAGAAGCCGTTCGGCCGTGACCTGGACACGGCGCGCCAGCTCACCGAGCAGCTGCACGAGTTCTTCGCCGAGGAGCAGATCTACAGGATCGACCACTACCTGGGCAAGGAGAGCGTGCAGAACCTGCTGGTGTTCCGTTTCGCCAACGGCATCTTCGAGCCGCTGTGGAACAGGCAGTACATCGACCACGTGCAGATCACCGTCGCCGAGGCGATCGGCGTCGAGGGCCGCGGCGCGTACTACGAGGAAGCCGGCGCGCTGCGCGACATCGTGCAGAACCACATCATGCAGCTGATGGCCATCGTGGGCATGGAGCCGCCGTCGAACTTTCACGCCGAAACGGTGCGCGACGAGAAGGTCAAGCTGCTGCGGGCGGTGCGCCCCATCCATCCCGACGACGCGCTGTCGCACACGGTGCGCGGCCAGTACTCAGCGGGGTGGGTCGACGGCGAGCGCGTCATCGCGTACCGCGACGAGAAGGGCGTCAAGCCGGATTCACTGCGCGAAACCTTCGTCGCCATGAAGCTCGCGGTCGACAACTGGCGCTGGGGGGGAACGCCCTTCTACCTGCGCGCCGGCAAGCGGCTGGTGAAGCGCTCCACGGAGATCGTGGTGCAGTTCCGTCGCGTGCCCCATTCGCCGTTCGCGGGCAACGTGGCCACGCCCACAGGAGTGCTGCCCCGCGACTCCATCGAGCCCAACCTCCTGGTGCTGCGCATCCAACCCGACGAGGGCATCACGCTGCGCTTCTCCGCCAAGGTGCCCGGCCAGGCGATGCGCATCCGCAGCGTGAACATGGACTTCCTGTACGGCAGCGCGTTTCTCAAGGAATCGCCCGAGGCGTACGAGCGACTGCTGCTGGACTGCATGCTCGGCGACCCCACGCTGTTCGCACGCGCCGACGAGGTGGAGCAGGCGTGGCGCATCTGCAGCGCGATTCTCGACGGCTGGCGGGCGCATCCTCCGGACCGGGCGAACTGCCCCAACTACGAGGCCGGCACGTGGGGCCCCGACGAAGCGCGGGCGTTCGTCGAGCGCGACGGGCGTTCCTGGCACCGGCCATGAACAACACCGCGGTCGCGGCGGCGGCGCAGCCCTCGCGACTCCGGTTCCGCCACGCCAGCGGCCTGCACGCGGTCACGCGCGCGCTGCAGGCATTGCACCGTGAGCTGGTGCGCAGCGACACCGAGGCGCACGCTCCGGTGCGCACCTCGGTGATGAACCTGGTGGCCGCGTGCACGTCGAGCGGCGACGGCGACCGCGCCGCTGACGATCTGCTGCGCATCGGCGCGCGGCACCCCGCGCGCGCCATCGTGCTGATCGCCAGACCCGAGCGCCCCCCTGCGCTGGAGGCCGACATCTCGCTGCACTGCAGTGCCGGCGCGGCCGTGTGCACCGAGCTGGTGCGCCTGAACGTCTGCGGCGAGCCCGCGTACCACCTCACCGGCATCGTCGAGCCGCTGCTCATCCCCGACATGCCGGTGCACCTCTGGGTCGTGGGCGCGCCGCCGCTGCGCCAGGCGTTCAGCGACGACGCCGTGGCCCTGACCGACAGCATCATCATCGACAGCGGCGCGTACGACGACGCGGCGGGCACGCTGGCGCTTCTGGCCGACCAGCTGGGACGGCGCGGGGATGACCTGCGGCTTGCCGACATCGCCTGGGAACGGACGAAGCCGTGGCGCGAGGCCGTGGCTCAGGCTTTCGACAGCGCGGCCGCACGGCCCTGGCTGCGCCGAATCACCTCGCTGACCGTGGATGCGCGCCGCCCGGCCGCGTCCGACGCCTGGTTGCTCGCCGGCTGGATGGCGTCGCGCCTCGGCTGGGAGGGTGAGCGCGCCCCCGGCATCGCGGTGCGCGGCTCTGATGGCACCGCGGCCGGCGATCGGGGCGTCACCGCGGTGGCCATCGCCGCCGGCGCGGCGGGAAAGCACGCGCGCGTAGCGTTGCAGCGTCATGACGACGCGCTCCGCTGTGCGATCGACATCGAGGGCGGCGTGAGCATGGCGCGCACGGTGACGCTGCCAGAGCACGACGAGGCGACCCTGGTCAGCGGGTTGATGAGCGACGGGGGCGGCGACCCGACGTACCGAGAGGCCGTCGCCGCCGCGGCGGCGCTGGCGGCGCGATGAGCCCGCCGTCGCTCCCGGGCACGGTCAGCGTCGAGCCCACGGCGCAGACGCTCGCGGAGCGCGCCGCGGCGTGGCTCCACGGCGTCGCGGAGACCGCCGCGAACGCGCAGCGACGATTCACCATCGCGCTCGCCGGCGGCGACACGCCGCGGCTGCTGTACGAGACGCTCGCCGCAGAGCGATGGCGCAGCCGTTTCGACTGGGCGTCGTGGCACGTGTACTTCGGCGACGAGCGGGCGTGTCCGCCCGACGACGACGCGAGCAACGCGCACATGGCGCGTGTCGCGCTGCTCGACCACGTGCCCATCGATCCTGCGCGCGTGCACCGCATGCCGGCAGAGCGCCCCGATCTCGACGCCGCCGCCGCCGAGTACTCCACGCTGCTGGCGGCGACGCTGCCGCCGGGCCACGGAGGCGCGCCGCGGCTGGACTGCGTGCTGCTGGGCCTGGGCGAGAACGGTCACACCGCGTCGCTGTTTCCCGGTACCGACGCGCTCGACGTCACGGACCGCTGGGCCACGCGTGGCCGCGCCGACTACGCTCCCTATGACCGCATGACGCTCACCTTTCCCACGCTCAACGCCGCGGCCGCGGTCGCCTTCCTGGTCACGGGCCACGCCAAGCGAGCCGCGCTGACGCAGGTGCAGGCGGGCAGCGTGCCCGCGGCCCGCGTGCGGCCCCACGACGGCGCGCTCGTGTGGTTCCTCGACGCCGACGCCGCCCCCTGACGCCGTGCGCGTCTGCATCGGCACCTCGGGATGGCAGTACCGCGACTGGCGCGGCGCGTTCTATCCGGAGAAGCTGCCGCAGCGCGAGTGGCTGCAGCACTACGCGGCTCAGTTCGCCACGGTCGAGGTGAACAACACCTTCTACAACCTGCCCACCGAGGAGGCGGTGCGCCGCTGGCGCGCGCAGACGCCGCGAGACTTCGAGTTCGTGCTCAAGGCGAGCCGCTACCTCACGCACGTGCGCCGTCTGCGCGACCCCGAGGATCCCGCGCGGACCATGACGGAGCGCTTCCGCCCGCTGGGACGCCGGTTCACGGTCACGCTGCTGCAGCTGCCGCCGCGCTTCCACGCGGACGTCGAGCGGCTGGACCGCGCGCTCCGCGCCTTTCCGCGGCGGCTCCGCGTCGCCGTCGAGTTTCGCGATCCCTCTTGGTTCAACGACGACGTCCGTGCCCTGCTGCGGGCGCGCGGCGCGGCGCTGTGCGTCACCGATCGCCGCGGCGAATCACCCGAGCCCGACTGGGCGGACGTGCCCTGGATGTACCTGCGCTTCCACGAGGGCGACGGAACGCCCCACCCCTGCTACGCCGGACGCACGCTGCGGCGCTGGGCGGACCGCATCGCCGCGCAGCGCGACCGCGTCGATGCGGTGTACGCCTTCTTCAACAACGACACCGGCTGCTGCGCGCCCCGCGACGCCGCGGCGCTGGCCGGCGCGTGCGCGGCGCGAGGGCTCGACGTGACGCGGGCGCCGTCAGCCCGCGCGCGCCTCTGAGCGCTCGTGGGTGCCGCTGCGCGCGCGACCCGTCACGGCGGGCAGTCTCAGCACGAACCGCGCGCCGGCGTCCGTGCCCTCGTCGAGGTCGAGTGAGCCCCCGGACGCCTCGGCGAGCTGGCGGCTGATGAAGAGCCCGAGGCCGGTGCCGGGGCTGGAGTTGGCGCCCCGGTAGAAGCGCTCGAAGATGTGATCGCGGTCCTGGCCGGCGACGCCGTCGCCGCTGTCGGCGACGCTCACCACGGGCGGGCCGCCGTGCACCGCGACCTGCACGCGCGCCGGGCTGCCGCCGTGCACGAGCGCGTTGTTGATGAGGTTGTCGAGAATGCGGTCCACGTGGCCGGCGTCGGCCCGGACCATCACCGCGGCGCTGATGTCGACGTCGATCGCGGCGTGCAGCAGCTGCGCCCGCGGCAGGGCGCGCTGCACGGCACGCTGCGCGGCCGCCGACACGTCGATGTCCACGATGCGCCGGGGCAGGTCGCCGCTGTCGAGCCGTGCCACGAGCAGCAGCTCGTCGACGAGGCGCTGCGCCTCGTGCACCTTGGCGTCCACGACCTCGAGCGGACGTCCCCACACCGCGGGCGTCTCGCCGATGACGCCCTCACGCATCATGTCCACGTAGCCGCCGATGATGGTCAGCGGGGCGCGCAGCTCGTGCACCACCACGCTGAGGAAGTCGCCCATCGTCTGCCGCGCCGCCTGCATGCCGGCGAGGAGGCGTGAGTTGCGCAGCGTGACCGCCGCGACGTTGCCGATCATGTGCAGCGTCGCCACGTCGCCATCGTCGAAGGAACGATCGCTGCGGCGGTACACGTTGAGGAAGCCGATCACCTCCCCGGCGAGGACGAGGGGCAGCACAACGATCTGCTCGATGTCGGACAGCGCCGTCCGCAGCGGTTGCGGCAGCTCCTCCAGGACCATGGGCACTCCGCGCACCGGGCGGCGCGTTGCGATGGCGCGCTGCAGGGCGGGCTGCGCGTCGATGGCGATGCGGAGGCCCGGCTGCACCGACCCCGCGTCCACGTCGCGCGTCGCTTCCAGCTCCACCCAGCCGCCCTCGACGCGGAACAGCGTGGCGCGGTCGGCGCCCGCGGCGTCGATGGCGCGCGCCAGAAGGCGCTGGGTGACCTCCGGGGGCGTGGGCGCGGCTCCCAGATCGAGGGCCAGGTCGACGCCGAGAGCCAGGCGGCTGGTGTTCTGCTCGGCGTCGCTCCGCTGTTCCGTGCGCACCAGGCTGAGGGCGACCAGGGCGGCGAACGCGTCCAGGACCCGCACGTCCTGGACGCTGAAGGGCGTGTCGCCGGGACGGGCGACGACGAGCGCGCCCACCACGTCTCGCGCCAGCAGACCTCGGGTCAGCAGCGGCAGCGCGCGCACCCGTGCCAGCCCCGCGCCCCGCAGCGCGGCTCCGAGCGCAGCATCGTCGCGCGCATCGTCCAGCTCGACGGCGCGGCGCGACGCGACCGCGCGCTCGAGCAGCGTGTTCGCCACGGGACCGCGCCGGTCGCTCAACAGCGCACGCAGCGCCGGTGTCGCGTCGAGCACCTCGAAACCGCCGCCCCGCACCGACAGCAGGATGCCCTCGGAGCCGGGGAGAAGCCGTGTCGCCTCCATGAGCATCAGCTCTGCGGCGGCGGACGGATCGTCGATGGTGCGGGTGTCCGCCTCCGCGGCTGCGACGAGTTCGCATCAACGCGGCCCCCAGAGCGGCCTCCGGGGTCGTCGGTTGATCCACGTGTTGCTCCGGGCTCGTGTCGCGCTTCCTCTGGCCTTCCACGATAGCGGCATGTACCGCTGCGGGCGATCGCGAGGCGCGGGGCGGGCTCTGGCATCATCCACGCGTGCCCCGCTCAGCATGGACGCCGTGCCGCGACGCGGTCCGCATCGCGCCCAGCCTGCTGGCGGCGGACTTCGGCCGGCTGGCGGAGGCCGTCACCGCGCTCGACGGCAGCGGCGCGGAGCGGCTGCACATCGACGTGATGGACGGCGCGTTCGTGCCCAACTTCACCTTCGGCATCGACACCGTGCGCGCGCTGCGGCGCGAGACGTCGCTGCCATTCGAGCTGCACCTGATGATCAACGACCCTGACCGTCACCTGGCTGCGTTCGCGCAGGCCGGCGCCGACGGCATCACGGTGCACTACGAAGCCTGTCCCCACCTGCACCGCACGCTCACGGCGATTCGCGGGCTCGACTGCCGCGCCGGCGCCGCGATCAACCCGAGCACGCCGGCGCCGATGCTGGACGACGTGCTGGAAGCGTGCGACCTGGCGCTGGTCATGACCATCGACCCGGGATTCGGCGGCCAGCGGCTGATCGAGCACACGCTGCGCAAGGTGGAGCAGCTTCGCCGTGAGGTGTCGCGCCAGGGACTGCAGACCGAGGTCGAAGTCGACGGAGGCGTGGAGGTGCACAACGCCGCGGCGTGCGTCGCGGCGGGCGCGGACGTGCTGGTTGCGGGCACCGCCGTCTTCCACCATCCCGGCGGGCCGCGCGCCGGTGTCGCGGCCCTGCAAGAGGCTGTGACGGCGGGGCCCTGAACGCGAGCCGCGGCGTACCATCCTGGCCGCCGATGACCCAGACAGCCGTAGCGGCGCCACCGGACGGCAGCGCCGACCTCGAGCAGGCGGCCCGCGACCTGGCGTCGCGGATCCCCGGCGAGCTGGCACCCCTGGCGCGCATCGCGTACACGTACCTGTGGTCCTGGCTCGAGGGCGGCCCGCAGCTCTTCGCCGCGGTCGACCCGGAGCGCTGGGAGTGGTGCAACCACAACCCGGTGCGGTTGCTGCACGAGGCGACCACGGCCGCCCTGAGCCGCGCGGCGCGCGACCACACGCTGCTGGACCGGGCGCACGCCCTGCTCGCGGCCATCGATGCGGACCGCCGCCGCCCGCCGATGCAGGGGCGGGCCTCGGCAGAGCGGCCCGTGGCATTCCTGTGCGCCGAGTTCGCGGTGCACCGCTCGCTGCCGATCTACGCCGGCGGCCTGGGCGTGCTCGCCGGCGACATCCTGAAAGAGGCGTCGGACCTGGCGCTGCCCCTGGTCGGGGTGGGCCTCTTCTACCGGCAGGGGTACTTCCAGCAGCGCATGGACCAGGCCGGCTACCAGCACGAGTACTGGTTCCCGGTCGACCCCGAGCGAGTTCCTGCCGCGCTCGTCCACAACTCAGAGGGCGAGCCGCTGACCGTGGCCGTTCCCCTGCGCGGCCGCGACGTCGTGGTGCAGGTGTGGCGCATCGACGTCGGCCGCGTCCCCCTGTACCTGCTGGACGCGCAGCGACCCGAGAACTCGCACATCGACCGCTGGATCACGAGCCGGCTCTACGTCAGCGACCGCGCTTCGCGCCTGGCGCAGTACGCGCTGCTGGGGATCGGGTCGATGCGGGTGCTCGAGGCGATGGGCATGGACCCCAGCGTCGTCCACCTCAACGAGGGGCACGCGGCCCTGGCGCCGCTGGAGCTGGCGCGTCGCGAGATCGCGGCCGGGCGCGACCCGCACCAGGCATTCGCCTCCGCACGGGAGCGCACGGTGTTCACGACGCACACACCGGTGGGCGCCGGCAACGAGGGCTACGAGACCGGCGAGATCGCCGAGGTGCTGAGCGGCTTCCCGGAGCAGGTGGGGCTGGACTTCGACGGCTTCCTGCACCTGGGACGCACCCATCCGGACAACCCGCACGAGGCGTTCGTCATGACGCCGCTGGGCATCAAGATGAGCCGCGCGGCGAACGGCGTGAGCCGGCGCCACGGCGACGTCGCCCGGCAGATGTGGCAGCCGCTCTTCCCGGAGCGCCCGGTCGACACCGTGCCCATCGGCCACGTGACCAACGGCGTGCACGTGCCCACATGGATCGCGCCCCGCGTCCGCTCGCTGCTCGACCGGCACCTCGGCGAGGACTGGATCCGCCATGCGGCAGACCCGGCCACGTGGCGCGGCATCGACGACATCCCGGATGAGGAGCTGTGGGAGATCCGCAACCAGCAGCGCGCCGATTTCGTCGCGTACGTTCGCGACAAAACTGTCGCCAACCGGCTGGCCCGCGGCGATCCACGATGGTATGTGGAAGCCGCGGAGAAGGGATTCGATCCGGCGGCGCTGACGATCGGATTCGCCCGCCGCCTGGCCGGCTACAAGCGCATCCACCTGCTCACGCTCGAGCCGCAGCGCGTCACCTCGCTCCTGGAGCGCAGCGACCGCCCGGTGCAGCTGGTGCTCGCCGGCAAGGCGCATCCGCAGGACGAAGAGGGCAAGCGCTCCGCGCAAGGCCTGTTCGGCTTCAAGAACGTGCAGCACGTGGCCGAGCGCGTCACCTTCCTGGACAACTACAGCCTGGGCACCGCGGTGCAGATGGTGGCCGGCTGCGATCTCTGGGTGAACCTGCCGCGCCCGCCGCTCGAGGCGAGCGGCACCAGCGGCATGAAGGCGGCGATCAACGGGGGGCTGAACCTCTCCGTGCTCGACGGCTGGTGGGCGGAGGCGTACGACGGCAGCAACGGCTGGGCGCTGCCGGGCGATGTCGCCTTCGACCACGGCATCCAGGACTCGCGAGACGCGGCGGCGCTGTACGACCTCATGGAACACGAGGTCGTGCCGCTCTTCTACGAGCGCGACGAGCGCGGCATCCCGGTGCGCTGGCTGCGGCGCGTACGCGCGTCGATGCGCAGCAACGGGCCGCGGTTCAGCGCGACCCGGATGATGCGCGACTACGTCGACGACGTGTACGCGCTGCAGTCGACGCCGGCCATCGCGCGCTGAGCGCGCTCAGGGACAGATCGGAGGCGTCAGGCACGGGGTCGCCGTCGGCGATGGGGTCGGCGTCGGCGTTGCCGTCGGGGTCGGGCCACCCGCCACCGTGGGGGTCGGAGTCACAGCCGGCCCCAGGCTGGGCTGCTGCGTGTCGGGAGCGATCGTCGGCGGCGCGGTCGGCGCGGCGGCGGCCTGGGACGCCGCCGACGCCGGCGAGCCGGAGGGGAGCGGCGTCGCGCTGACGGGGGCGACGGTCACCCCCGGCGTGGCCGTGACCAGCGGGCCGCCGGCAGGCCCGGCTCCCGAGGGCGGGGTGCCGCCGGCCGCGGCGGCGACGAGCACGACGACCGCCACGGCGGCCACCGCGGCGGCCATCGCCGCGAAGGTCCGCGGGCGCCGCCACCAGGGCGCGGCGCCGCTCTCCGTGGCCGGTTCCGGGACCCCGTACGGCGCCACGGGGGTGACCGGGGGTGGCGATGCCGGCGCCGGGGCCTGGGCGGCGGCCGCGGCCAGCCAGGCCCTCCCCGCGTCGCGCCAGGCGGGGCCGAGGAGCGTCTCCGCCGCCGCCGCCAGGTCGGCTCTGAAGCTCGACGCGTCGATCGGGCGGTCCTCGGGCTCCGTGGCCAGGCCCTCGGCGATGACGCCGTGCATGGCCGGCGGGAGGCCCTGGTCGGGGATCTCCTCGCTCTCATGCTCCCGCCGCAGCGCCTCCAGGTCGGTGGCGGGAAAGGCGGGCAGGCCGCGGAGGACTTCGACGAAGACGCAGGTAGCCGCGTAGAAGTCGCTGGCCGGCGAGTGGTCGTCGCCCGCCCACAGCTCCGGGGCCATGTACTGCGGCGTTCCCGCGCGCCACCCGGCGCGGAGCGGCGGGCAGGGGGCTGCGGCGTCACGCAGCAGCGCGACGCCGCGCGCGTCGATCAGCACGGCGTCGGGGCGGACGTCGCGGTGCACCACCTGAAGCCGGTGCAGCGCGCCGAGCCCTGCAAGGCAGTCGTCCAGCAGCAGCGTCGCTGCAGCAGGGGGCATGGCCGCTCCGCCTTCGAGCAGGCGCCGTGCGCTGACGCCGTCGACGGACTCGTACACCAGCGCGCGCGCGCTGTCGTCGTAGCCGATGACACCGACGAGGTTGGGATGGCGCAGCCCGATCGTCTTCGCCAGGTCGCGACGCAGGCGGCGCAGGTAACCGGCGTCCGACGCGAGAGCGGGAGACAGCACGCGGATGAGCACGGGACGCCCGCTGCTGTCCTCGCGCGCGGCGACGAGCGCGCCTGCACGGTCGACGGCGACGCCGCGCACGGATGTGTACCCCGCCACTGACGCCCGCGACTCCGGCGCCCGCCAGCCACCCGGCGCAGGCTGCTGCCCCATCGAGGGGGCAGTATGCCGCGAGCCGCGTGCCGGGCCGACCCGTGGATGGCGAAAACCGAGAACTAGAATGGCCTCGCGGTGGAATACGTTGAGAGCATCCTCGACCTCGTCGGCGACACGCCGCTGGTGCGCCTGAAGAAGGTCACCGAGGGTCTGCGCCCCGTAATCCTCGCCAAGCTGGAGCAGCTCAACCCGGGCGGCAGCGTGAAGGACCGCATCGGCCTGGCGATGATCGAGGACGCGGAGCGGCGAGGGCTGCTGCGCCCCGGCGGGACCATCGTCGAGCCGACCTCGGGGAACACGGGGCACGGGCTCGCCATCGCCGCAGCGATCAAGGGCTACAAGTCCGTGTTCGTGATGCCGGACAAGATGTCGCAGGAGAAGATCAGCCTGCTGCGCGCGTACGGCGCTGAGGTGGTCATCTGCCCCACCAACGTGGAGCGCGAGTCGCCCCAGTCGTACTACGCCGTCGCCGACCGGCTGACGCGCGAGATCCCGGGCGCGTTCCAGCCCAATCAGTACTTCAACCCGCGCAACCCGGAAGCCCACTACCGCACCACGGGGCCGGAGCTGTGGCGCCAGACCGAGGGACGCATCACCGTGTTCGTCACCGGCATGGGCACCGGCGGCACCATCAGCGGCGCGGGGCGGTACCTCAAAGAGCAGAACCGCGGCATCCACATCGTCGGCGCGGACCCCGAGGGGTCTATCTACAGCGGACCCATCGCCCCCTACAAGGTGGAGGGCGTCGGCGAGGACTTCTGGCCGGCGACGTTCGACCGCGATGTGGTCGACGAGATCATCCAGGTGACCGACCGCGAGTTGTTCGTCGCCGCCCGCAAGCTGGCCCGTGAGGAGGGAGTACTCGTCGGCGGCTCGGGCGGCCTGGCGCTGCACGCCGCCATCCAGGTCGCCGTGACCCGCGGCCCCGACGACGTGATCGTGGTGCTGCTGCCGGACACGGGGCGCAACTACCTGAGCAAGTTCTTCTCCGACGAGTGGATGCGGCAGAACGGATACCTGCAGCGGCTGGTGCCGGCGCGCGTGCGCGAGGTGATCCTGTCCGCGCACAGCGACGGCGTCCCCGAGCTGGTGAGCGTGGACGCGGGACGCACGGTTGGCGAGGCGATCGACCTCATGCAGCAGTACGGAATCTCGCAGCTGCCGGTGGTCGAGTCCGCCAACGGCGGCCCGGGGTCTGTGGTGGGCAGCATCCAGGAGCGCTCGCTGCTGGACCGCATCTACCGCGACCCCGCCGTGGTCTCGACGCCGGTGTCCACCGCCATGGATCCGCCGTTCGCGCACGTCTCTGCCGCCGCGCCCATCGAGGACGCGTTCGAGGCGCTGCTCGGTGGCGAGAACGCCGTGATGATCGTGGACGGTGACGCGCCCATCGGCGTGATCACGCGATCCGACCTGCTGGAGTTCGTGGCGCACCGGGGACGGGGGTGACGCGCGGCCGCCGCGGCTTCGCCACGAGGGCGGTGCACGCGGGGCAGGAGCCCGACACCGAGACGGGCGCGGTGGTGCCGCCCATACATCTGGCCACCACGTTCGCCCAGGACGGAGTGGGCGCCAAGCGCGCCGGCTTCGAGTACTCGCGCACCGACAACCCGACGCGGCGGCGGCTGGAGGCCGCGCTGGCGGATCTCGAGGGCGCCACGCACGCGGTCGCGTTCTCGTCAGGTATGGCAGCAACTACGGCGGTGCTGATGCTGCTGTCGCCGGGCGACCACGTCGTCTTCACGGACGACGTGTACGGCGGCAGCTTCCGGCTCTTCGACCGGGTGCTGCGCCGCTTCGGCCTCGAGTTCACGGCCGTCGACGCCTCGGACGCGGAAGCGGTCGACGCCGCGTGCCGCGAGACCACGCGCATGATCTGGCTCGAGTCGCCGACCAACCCACTGCTGCGAGTGGTGGACATCGCCACCATCGCAGAGCGCGCCGCTCGCCGGACAGGCGTCCTCGTGTGCGTCGACAGCACGTTCGCCAGCCCCGTGCTGCAGCGCCCCCTGGAGCTCGGCGCCCACCTGGTCGTGCACAGCTCCACGAAGTTCCTGGGCGGCCACAGCGACGTGCTGGGGGGCGCCGCGCTCACCTCGGACGCCGGCATCGCGGAACTGCTGCGATTCCACCAGAACGCGGTGGGCGCCGTGCCCTCGCCGTTCGACTGCTGGCTGCTGCTGCGTGGGCTGCGCACGCTGGAGCTGCGCGTCAGCCGGCAGTCGCAGAGCGCGCTGACGGTGGCGGAATGGCTGCGCGCGCACCCGCTGGTGCGGCAGGTGCACTACCCCGGTTTGGAGGACCATCCCGGGCACGCCCTGGCCGCGCGCCAGATGCGCGGCGCGTTCGGCGGCATCGTGTCCTTCGAGGTGGACGGGCGCGATGCGGCTCTGCGCGTGCTGCAGCGGCTGCAGCTCTTCACGCTGGCGGAGTCGCTGGGTGCTGTGGAGTTGCTCGCCGAGTCGCCGGCGCTCATGACGCACGCATCCATTCCTGCGGAAGAGCGCGCGCGGGTCGGCGTGGTCGACGGGCTCATCCGTCTGTCCATCGGCGTCGAGGACGTCGACGACCTGATCGGAGACCTGGACCAGGCGCTCGACTGAGCCCTCGGTCCGCTACGACGAGGTCTCGACGAGCGTCGAACCCATCTTGCCGGCGAACGCGTTGCCCACGGCCACGCACGTCGAGGGCTCGACGCACGACACCCCGAGGAGGGCGCTGCTGGCTCCTGCCGGGTCGGGCGTGTCGAGGATCCGCCACGTGGTGCCGTCCCACACCTCCGCGAGCGTTGCCGTCGGGTAGTCGTTGAGGTTGCCGGCGGAGTCGCCGACGGCCACGCAGGCGATCACCGCCGCGCACGACACGCCCTCGAACTCGTCCGTTGCGGATCCCGCAGGCTGCCGCACCCGCTGGCGGCTCCACGTCGAACCGTCCCACCGCTCGGCCAAGCCCAGCGGGCCGCTGTCGAACCAGCTGCCCACCGACGTGCACGCCGCGGCGCTGACGCAGGAGACCGCGCTGTCGGAGTTGTACTCCTGACCCGCGGGATTCACCTGCTTCTGGGACACCCACGCAGAGCCGTCGTAGCCGTACGCGAAGACGGATTGGGCAACGTCGGCGTAGTCGTAGTCACCCACCACCTCGCAGGCGTCGGATGCGGCGCACGCGACGGCGGTGAACGCGCTTCCGTTCTCAGCGTGAGGGTTGGGAGCGCCGAGCAGCGACCAGGTGGTGCCGTCCCACGACTCCGCCAGCGGCTGCTCCTGCGCGGAGCTCGAGTTCCTGATGTATCCGCCCACCGCGATGCAGTCCGCCGTGCTCGAGCAAGCGACAGACGTGAGCACGGCCCAGTGGTCGTGTGCGACCGGCAAGGGAGTGGGCTCCGCGTTCCAGGCTCGTCCGTTCCAACGCTCCGCCAAGGCCCGCACCACGGCACCCTTGTGTGAGCTCACGCTGTAGCCCACCGCCATGCAGAAAGACGGCGTCGTGCACGAGACGCCGGTGAGCAGGCTGTCTCCAGCACCGTTGTCCGGCGGTGTCGGCTCGATCGTCCAGGAGTCGTGCCGGCGGCGTTCGGCGAGCATTGACTGCGCGCCATTCGAGCCGCTGTAGTACGTCCCCACCGCCATGCACATGCCACCGTGCACGCACGACACCGCGGAGAGCACGCTGTCGCTGGCGCCCGGCTGATTCGGGCTGGGTTCGATCGTCCAAGGCGGCGGCGCAGGCGCTGCCTGTACGCCGGCGGCCGGGTACGACACGGTCAGAAGCACTGTCAGTGCAAGCGCACCCATGCCCATCGGTAGCCCTCGATGCCGAGGCTGACGGTGGCCTCGCGGTCACCGCCACTGTATCGCGGCCCCGTGCGCTCTGTCGGCGTTACCCTGGAACCCATGACCTTCGACGCCTTCCTCCACCAGCTTCCTGACGCGGACGCCCAGGAGACGGGCGAGTGGCTCGAATCGCTCGACGCGCTCGTGGCCACCGAGGGCACGGTGCGTGCTCGCTTCATCATCGGCAAGCTGCTGGAGCGCGCGCGTCGGCTGCAGGTGCCGGTGCCGTCGTTGGTGTCGACGCCGTACATCAACACGATCCCGCCCGAGCAGGAACCGTGGTTCCCCGGCGACGAAGAGATGGAGCGCCGCATCCGCCGCATCGTGCGCTGGAACGCAGCGGTGATGGTGACGCGCGCCAACAAGAAGAGCGAGGGCATCGGCGGGCATCTGTCCACGTACGCCTCGGCGGCGTCGCTGTACGAGGTCGGCTTCAACCACTTCTTCCGTGGCAAGGACGACGGCCGCGCCGGCGACCAGATCTACTACCAGGGGCACGCGGCGCCGGGCATGTACTCGCGCGCGTACCTGGAGGGACGCGTCACCGAAGCGCAGATGGACAACTTCCGTCAGGAAGCGGGCGGCAACGGGCTCAGCTCGTATCCACACCCGCGGCTGATGCCGGAGTTCTGGGAGTTCCCCACCGTGTCGATGGGACTGGGGCCGCTCAACGCGGTGTATCAGGCGCGCTTCAACCGCTACCTGTACAACCGCCACATCGCCGACACCAGCGAGTGCCGGGTGTGGTGCTTCCTCGGGGATGGCGAGTGCGACGAGCCGGAGTCGCTCGGAGCCCTGTCGCTCGCCGCCCGCGAACAGCTGGACAACCTCATCTTCGTCGTCAACTGCAACCTGCAGCGTCTCGACGGACCGGTGCGCGGCAACGGCAAGGTGATCCAGGAGCTGGAGGGGATCTTCCGCGGCGCGGGCTGGAACGTCGTCAAGGTGATCTGGGCCAGGGAGTGGGACGACCTGCTGGCGCGCGACGTCAGCGGTGTGCTGGTGGACAAGATGAACTCCACCACCGACGGCGAGTTCCAGAAGTACGCCACCGAGAACGGCGCGTACATTCGCGAACACTTCTTCGGGCCCGACCCGCGGCTGCGACGCCTCGTCGAGCACCTGTCCGACGACGACCTGCGCCACCTGCGCCGCGGCGGTCACGACTACCGCAAGCTGTACTCCGCGTACAAGCTGGCGCTGGAGCAGAAGGGTGCGCCCACGGTGATCCTGGCGCACACGGTGAAGGGATGGACGCTGGGCTCGCTGTTCGAGGGACGCAACGCGACACACCAGATCAAGAAGATCGGCGAGGCGGAGCTGCGCGCCTTCCGCGACACGCTGCAGCTGCCCATCAGCGACAAGCAGCTCAGCGCCGGAGAGCCGCCGTACTACCACCCCGGCGCCGAGAGCGACGAGATCGACTACCTGATGACGCGGCGCCTGGCGCTGGGCGGACCGCTGCCCCGCCGCGTGGTGCGCGCCAAGGCGCTCGATGTGCCCGCTGAGGCGCCATACGCCGAGTTTCTCAAGGGCAGCGGCGGCCGCGCCGCATCCACGACGATGGCCTTCGCGGCGATGCTGCGCAGCCTGCTGCGCGACAAGTCGGTGGGCAAGCGCGTGGTGCCGATCATCCCCGACGAGGCACGCACCTTCGGCATGGACGCGCTCTTCTCCGAGGTGGGCATCTACTCACCGTTCGGCCAGATGTACGAGCCTGTCGACGCCGACATGCTCCTCTCCTATCGCGAGTCGCAGCAGGGTCAGATCCTGGAGGAGGGCATCACCGAGGCGGGCGCCATGGGCAGCTTCACCGCGGCCGGCACCGCGTATGCGACGCACGGCGAGCCGATGATCCCCTTCTACATCTTCTATTCCATGTTCGGCTACCAGCGGGTGGGCGACCTCGTCTGGGCGTTCGGGGACGCGCGCGGGCGCGGGTTCATGCTGGGCGCCACCGCGGGCCGCACCACGCTCAACGGTGAGGGGCTGCAGCACGAGGACGGCCATTCGCCGCTGCTCTTCAGCGCGCTGCCCAACGTGCGCGTGTACGACCCCGCCTTCGCCTACGAGCTCGCCGTCATCGTGCGCGACGGGCTGCGCCGCATGTTCGTCGAGAACGAGGACGTCTTCTACTACCTCACGCTCTACAACGAGAACTACGCGATGCCGCCGCTGCCGGAAGGTGTCGAAGACGGCATCGTCCGCGGGCTGTACCTCTATCGCTCCGCGCCCGACGAGCGCGCGCAGCACGCGCGCATCATGGCCAGCGGCACGGCGATGCAGGCGGCGCTGGAGGCGCAGCGCCTGCTCGCCGAGGACCACGACGTCGCCGCAGACGTGTGGAGCGCGCCCAGCTTCCACCTGCTGCGCCAGGACGCGATCGAGGCCGAGCGCTGGAACCGGCTGCACCCCGACGCGCCCGCACGAGTTCCGTACGTGGTCGAGCAGCTGGGGACCGCGGACGGCCCGGTGGTCGCGGTGAGCGACTTCATGAAGATCGTGCCCGACCAGATCGGCCGCTTCGCGCCGCGGCCGTTCATCCCGCTGGGCACCGACGGCTACGGGCGCAGCGACACCCGCACCGCGCTGCGGCGCCACTTCGAGACGGACGCACCGTCGATCACGGTCGCCGTCCTCGACGGGCTGGCACAGCAGGAGCGCGTGCCCCGCCACGTGGTGAACGCCGCGCTGGAGCTGTACCGCATCGACGCAGACGCGCCCGATCCGCGCGTGCGCTGAGGCTCAGCTCGCCGCGAAGGCGAGCTCGGCGCGCGGCGTGTACAGGGCGCCGTCGGGCCGCGTCGTCGACTCGTAGAGGACGAGCCGCCGGGCCACGAAGGTGAGCGGCGCGACATCGGCGGCGGCCGCATCCCACGCTTCGCGGGCGGCGGGTGGCCACGGCGCCCGGGTGCGCCCCAGCGTGCAGTGGGGGCGAAACGGTCGCGCCTCCACCTGGAAGCCGGCGTCGCGGAGCGCATCGCGCGTACGCCGCGCCAGCGCCTCCATGTCCGCTGCCGTGCTGCGCTGGCCCAGCCACAGCACGCGGGGCACGCCGCTGTCGGGGAACGCGCCCAGGGCATCCAGCGTCATGCTGAATCGGCGGGTGGACGCCGCGAGCGGTGTCGCTGCGCCAATCGCCGCCGCGGTTTGCGCGTCGTCGACTGCGCCGAAGAAGTGCAGCGTCACGTGCAGCGTCTCGCCGCGCGCCCAGCGGACTGCCTCCACCCGCTGGCGCAGCGCCGCCAGCAGCCGCTGCGCCGCTCCCAGCGCCGGCTGCTCCAGGGGAACCGCGAGGAACGCCCTCACCCGGGGCTCGGCGAGCTCCCCGGCGTGAGCCGCGGCGCGCCGCTGCAGGGATTGCTGCCGGCGTTGCCGATGTACACGTGGATCTGGTTCTGCGTGCACAGCTGCGCGACCGTCGCGAACAGCGCCTCGCCGAACCAGGCGGGCCGCGAACGCACCGTGTACGGCGTGGGCGCGGCGATGAGAATGTGGCGCACGCTCCACGACGTCGCCGTCCGCGCGTACACCTCGACGACGTCGTAGCCGCCGGCGTCGTGCACCGGCGTTGTCGTGTACCGGCCGGCGGGCAGCGCCTTCACCGCGCTGATGAACGCCGTGTCGTACGAGCCCAGCTGGGATGCGGTGATGACCCCCAGGTCGCCGCCCTTGCCGCTGGTGCCCGTGTCGTCGGACATCGATCGCGCCAGCGACGCGAAGCTCGTACCCGCGGCCAGCTGCCGCTCCACATCGGCGGCGCGCGCCTGAGCGAACACGTTCTCCAGCCGCTGCTCGTTGATCTGCGAGCGGATCTCGTCCTGCAGCTGCGCGATCGAGCCGCCCACCTCAGCCAGGTGCGTCGCGAGGCTGTTGATCCCGCCGTCCTGGCGCGCGTCGGCGGCCACAGCTGCCTGCACCTCCGCCGGCGTGGCGGCGATGCCGCGCGCCGCAGCCTCCTGCGCGATGATCGCGTCCAGGATCAGGCTGCGCAGCACGCTGGCCCGCACGTCGGTGACCATGGCGGGGTCGTTGGTCGTGGCGCCGCCCTGCTGCAGCGCCGTCATCGTGCTCTGCAGGCGAAGGTTGAAAGCGGCGAGCGTGATCACGCCCGAACCGACGCGCGCCACCGGGCTCGACGGGGAAGGCTGCGCGGTGCTCGACGCCGGCGCGCACCCGCCGGCCGCGGCTGCGATGCAGGCGCAGAGCGCCGCCCAGCGGCGAGAGCTCACGTCCCGAGTGTAGGCAGCGCCCCGGCGCCGGCAGCCTCCACGACCGCTCAGGCCGGCTGCGGCTCGCCTTCGACGCGAGCGCCGGCCGCCCCGCTGCGAACCCGGGCGCGGAAGGGCGGGCTGCAGGCCACGGCCACCGCCGAGACCCCGACCAGGATGCCGCCGACGCCGATCGCGTCGAAGAGCGACATGAAGTGCGAGAGCACGCCGTACAGCACCGTCCCCAGCGGCTGCAGCCCGGCGAACACGGTGACGTAGATGCCCAGCAGCCGGCCACGCAGCGCGGGGTCGGTGTCCGTCTGCAGCAGCGTGGTGAGCGAGGTGTTGAGCGCGACGAAGGCAAAGCTGAGGCCGACCAGCGCCGGCAGCGTGAGTGGCAGGATGCCGGAGTGCGCGATGAGGAAGAGGCTCACCGCGTACACGGGTCCACCGGCGAGCAGCAGCTGCAGCCGGCCGGCGCCCCGGCCCAGCGACGCGATCACCAGCCCGCCGGCCAGGCCGCCGATGCCACCGACGCTGTACATCACGCCCAGCACCTGCGCGCCGCCGTGCAATTGTGTTTTGGCCAGTACCGGCAGGAACGGCATGTAGGAGACGCCGAAGAACGCCAGCGTCGCGCACACGGCGACGACACCGGCGACCAGCGGATCACGGCGAACCTGGCGCATGCCGGCGAGCATGTCGCCCAGCGCCGTCCGCCCGGCTGCCCGCGGCAGCGGCGGCACGTCGGGGATGACCGTGATCAGCACGATGATCGGCGCCAGGTAGGCGAAGGCGAGCGCGCCGAAGCACGCCGCAGGTCCGGCGGTGCCGATCAGCAGCCCTGCGATCGACGGGCCGACGATGCGTGTGGCACTCATCGCCGCCGCCCCTAGCGCCACCGCGTTGACCACGACGTCGCGCTCGACCAGGTCCGCGACCAGCGCCTGCCGGGTGGGCAGGTCCGCGGCGTCGGTCGCACCGAAGACGATGGCCACGAGCACGATCGCCAGGAAGCTCGCGTGCCCTGTGGCCACGAGGATCGCCAGCGATCCGGCGCTGAGCCCGAGCATCGACTGCGTGACCAGCAGGATCCGGCGCCGTGGCAGGCGGTCCGCGAGCACGCCTCCGGCCAGCGACAGCACCACGCCGGGAATGCCGTCCGCCGCTGCGACCACTGCCACCGCCGTGGTGCTCCCGGTGCGCGCGTACACGAGGTAGCCCAGCGCCACGATCTGCATCCACGTGCCCAGCAGCGTCGGCCACTGCGCCGCCCAGTACCAGCGGAACGGGCGCACGCGCAGCGCGGGCGGCAGGCGGCGCGCTGTCATCTCGCCATCATCGCGCGGCGCTACGCGTGCGAGCCGAGGACGTAATGGATCACGCTGGCGGTGTCGCGGAAGCCGGCCCGGGCGTACGCGCCACCCGCTCCCTCCTCCGCCTCGAGATAGACGGCGCGCGCGCCGCCGTCGAATGCCTGGCGGCTGAGCTCGGCGACCACCGCCCCGGCGATGCCGCGACGGCGCTGCGCAGCGACGACCGCCACGCCGACGATCTCGCTGAGGCCGGCTCTGGGGGGTCGCAACATCCCCGCGCCCACCACCGCGCCGCCGTCGTCGCGCGCCACCAGCAGCAGCGAGCCCGTGTCGCGGGAGCGGCGCCGGTGCTGCACCGCGGCCGCGCCGACGTCGCCGGGCTCGCCGAAGGCGTCGTGCTGCATGCGCACCATCTCGAACAGCTCCGCATCGCTCTCGGGCGCCTCGAAGCGGACCTGGGGCGGCGGGTGCAGCGGAAGGAGCGTCTCGCGGGTGACCGTCATCAACGGCAGGTGCGCGGCCACCGAGAAGCCGGCGCGGTCCAGCGCGCCGCCGAGCGCGGGCGCCGCGCTGGGGACGAACTCGACAACGGGCGTTCTCCCCTGCTCCACGAACGCCTGGACCAGGCGGCGAATCTCATCGCCGGACGGGTCGGCGTCGTCGTCGGGCAGAGCGTAGTTGTGGTGAATCGACGTGCTGGCCGGCGAGAACATCAGCGTGAACGGGCCGCTACGCTGCACGGCGTGCACCTCGCGGGCGACCTCCCTGACGTACGCCATGATGGCGCGGCCGGGGTCGCTGGATGGCGAGGGAGTCATGCGGGTGTCTCCTGCACTCCGCGCGGGTACACGGCGTGACGATGACGGGGGCGCGCTCCGCCGGCGCGTGGACGCACGAGCCGCTCCTGCGACGTCACGGTATCAGCCCGGCGATCGCCATGCGCCACACGCTGGTGTGGGCCTCACGCCGCCGCCGCATCGAGGCCTTGATCACCGCCGCCCCGGTGACGCGCACGCTGGTGCGACGCTTCGTGGCCGGCGAGACCGTGGACGACGCGGTGCGCGCAGCGCGCGAGCTGTCGCAGCTGGGGCTGACGTCGTCGCTCGACCACCTCGGCGAGGACACGCGCGACGCGGACATGGCGCGCTCGGCGGTCGGCGCATGCCTCACGCTGGTGGCGCGCCTCGGCGCCGAAGGTCTCGCCGACCGGGCCGAGGTGTCGGTGAAGCTGTCCGCGGTCGGCCAGGCGCTCGACCATGAGATGGCGCTCGACAACGCGCGCGCCATCTGCACCGCGGCGTGCGCGGCCGGCACCGCGGTCACGATCGACATGGAGGATCACACGACCACGGACTCGACGCTGCGCATCGTGGAGGCGCTGCGCGTCGACTTCCCCGACACCGGCGCCGTGATGCAGGCCTCGCTGCGCCGCACCCCGGATGACTGCGCGCGCCTGGCGGCGCCTGGCTCGCGTGTTCGTCTCTGCAAGGGCGCGTACCAGGCGCCTGCCGCCGTGGCCTGGCTGGAGCGTGACGAGGTGCGCAGCGCGTACCTGCGCTGCCTCAGCATCCTCCTCAGCGGCGGCGCGTATCCAATGGTGGCGACGCACGACCCCAAGCTGATCGACGCCACGGACCGGATCATCGCCGCGGTGGCGCCGCACGCCGCTCACGAGCACCAGATGCTGTACGGGATCCGGCCAGACGAGCAGCTCCACCTCGCGCGCGCGGGCAAGCGTGTGCGCGTGTACGTGCCCTTCGGCGATCAGTGGTACGCGTATCTCATGCGACGCATGGCGGAGCGGCCGGCGAACCTGGCGCTGGTGCTGCGCGCCGCGGTCAGCCGGGGCTGATCCGGCTCAGGCGGCAGGAGCCACCGCCGACGGCAGCGGACGGCCGTCGAGGAATGCAGCGATCGCCTCGCGTTGCTGCGCCCTCATCGCTTCGGTCCATGCGTGCCCGCCGTCTGCGACCACCGCGAGCTCCAGGCCGGGGATGCCGCCGAGCGCGCGGCGCATCCGCGGCACGTCGACGATGCGGTCCTCTTCCGCGACCAGGACGAGCACCGGCCCGGCGCCGTTGCACAGCTGTGCCAGGTCATCCCGCGTCAGACCGTCGCGCAGCCACTCGCGCGCGGCGCGGGGATCGGCGCGCAGCTGGTTGTCGAAGTTCACCTGCGCCGCGACCGGATCGACGTCGGCGCCCTCGATCATCACGCGCTTGTACAGGTCGCTGACCATCCGCTGCCGGCTCAGCCACACGATCACGCCGTACACGCCGGTGGCGAGCATCACGCGGGTCTGCAGGTGAAAGCGGCGGCGCACCAGCCATGGCGCCAGAAGTGGCGTGTGCAGCACGACGCGGTCCACCGCCTCGGGTCGCTGCCGCTGCACCGCCAGCGCGACGCATGCCCCCAGGCAGAGGCCGGTCACGTCGAAGCGTTCGATGCCGGCGTGATCGGCTGCGGCCAGCGCCGCGCGCGCCAGTGACGCGGCGCCGTGGCGCCCCTGCAGCGGCGGCGACGAGCCGAACCCGGGCAGGTCAGGGGCCACCACCGTGCGGCGCTGCGTGAGGGCATCGAACCAGTCGTCGAAGTTCTCCGCCGCGCCGATGTAGCCGTGACAGAGCAGGATCGGCGGTCCGGATCCTCCGACGAGGTAGCGCAGCCGCCGTCCCTCCTGGCTCGCGAACCGCTCCTGCAGCCCCGCGCCCACGGCTACTCCGTGTCGATCTGCGCGCGCTGCAGCCGGCCGCTGTAGTCGATGTAGATCGACTTCCATTCGCTGAACTCGTCCAGCACGTGGCCACCGGCCTCGCGGTGGCCGTTGCCCGTGTTCTTGGTGCCACCGAAGGGCAGCTGAATCTCCGCGCCGATGGTCGGCGCGTTCACGTAGACGATGCCGGACTGCAGCTCGTGGATGGCGCGGAACGCCTTGCGCAGGTCGTTCGTGTACACGCTCAGGCTGAGGCCGTAGCTGGTGGAGTTGGCGGCGGCCAGCGCGTCGTCGAGGTCGCGCACCGGGATGACCGCCGTGGTGGGCCCGAAGATCTCCTCCTGGGCGATGCGCATCTGCGGCTTCACGTCGGTGAACACCGTGGGGCGGTAGAAGAAGCCCTCGGCGAGGGCGCCGTCGCGCGCCACCTCGCCACCCAGCGCCAGCGTCGCCCCTTCGTCGCGTCCGATCGAGGTGTACTCGTCGATGCGTCGCAGCTGCGTCTCGTTGATGACAGGGCCGACATCAACGTTGTCGTCGAGTCCGTCACCGAGGCGAAGGCCGCGGGCGCGGCCGAGAAGCCGCTCGGTGAAGTCGCCGAGCACGTCCCGCTCAACGATGAGCCGCGAGGACGCCGTGCAGCGCTGACCCGAGGTGCCGAACGCGCCCCAGAGCGCGCCGTCGACGGCGAGGTCCAGGTCGGCGTCGGCCAGCACCACGATCGCGTTCTTGCCACCCAGCTCCAGGGAGCACTTCTTCAACAGCCGGCCGCAGGTCTCGGACACGATCCGCCCGGTGTCGACTGATCCCGTGAAGTAGATCGCGGCCACATCCGGGTGCTCCACGATGGCGGCGCCCGCGTCCTCGCCGAACCCGAACACGACGTTGACGACGCCCCCCGGCAGCCCCGCCTCTTCAAGCGCTTCGACGAAACGAAGCGCGCAGAGCGGCGTGTCCTCTGCCGGTTTGAACACCACCGTGTTGCCGGCCATGATCGCCGGGAAGATCTTCCACGAGGGGATTGCCACCGGGAAGTTCCATGGGGTGATGCAGCCCACCACGCCGAACGGTTGCCGCATCGTCATGGCCCACTTGTTGCGCAGCTCGCTCGGCACCGTCTGGCCGAACGCGCGCCTGCCCTCTCCGGCGATGAACTTGCCCATGTCGATCGCTTCCTGCACGTCGCCTCGGGCTTCGGTCAGCACCTTGCCCATCTCCCGGGTCATCAGGCGGGCCAGATCCTCCTTGCGCTCCTCGAGGATCTCCGCGGCGCGGAGGATGATCGCGCCGCGCTGCGGCCACGGCGTGGACCGCCAGCCCGAGAACGCGTCGCGGGCGGCGCGCACCGCGGCGTCGACATCGGCGGCGGTGCTGCGCGGGAAGACGCCGACGATGTCGGCGGTGTGCGCCGGGTTGCGCGAGGAGAACGTCTCCTGCTGCGCACCGGCAACGCTGCGGCCGCCGATGCGGTTGCCCGTCTCCACGGCGCCCTGGGTCACGGTCATGCGCCGGCGTCGGCGAGGATGGCCGCCTCGAGGATGTCGAGGCCGGCGTGCAGCTCGTCCTCCGGAATGGTCAGCGGAGGCATGAGCCTGATCACGTTGTCCGCCGTGCCGCAGCTGAGCACCAGCAGGCCGCGGCGCAGCGCGTCCGCGCGAATGCGCGCGACCATGTCAGCCGACGGCCGTCCGTCGCGCACGAACTCCAGCCCCACCATCAGACCCAGGCCGCGCACGTCGGCGAGCGCCGGAGCCGCGCGCTGCCAGCCGCGGGCTCGGTGCATCACTGCGTCGCCGAGTCGCGCCGACCGCTCCACCAGGCGCTCGCTCTGCATGGTCTCCAGCACCGCGAGAAGCGCCGCGCAGGCGACCGCGTTGCCGCCGAACGTGGTGCCGTGCTCGCCCGGCTGCCACGCGTGCATCACGCTGTGCCGGGCCACGATCGCGGCGATCGGCAGGCCGTTGCCCAACGCCTTGGCCAGACACAGCACATCCGGCGTGACGCCGCTGTGCTCGACGGCGAACATGCGACCGGTGCGCGCCAGGCCGCACTGCACCTCGTCGGCCACGAGCAGGATTCCGTGCTGGTCGCAGATGCGGCGCAGCGTCGGCATGAACGACCGCGGCGGCACGACGAATCCTCCCTCGCCCTGCACCGGCTCGACGACGATCGCAGCCACCGAATCCGGCGGCGTGCTGGTGCGGAAGAGAAGGTCGATGTCCTCGCCCTCCGCGATGTTGCAGCGCTCGCCGGGCGCGTGGGAGCAGTACACGAAGCAGTACGGGTAGCGCACGTGGTGCACGCCGGGCAGGAACGGCCCGATCCCCTCGCGATACTTGGCGCGGCTGGCCGTAATCGAGATGGCGCCATAGGTGCGGCCGTGAAACGCGCCGCTGAACGCGATCACGTCGCTGCGGCCGGTGGCGCGCCGCGCCAGCTTGATGGCGCCATCCAGCGCCTCGGCGCCGCTGTTGGTGAAGAAGACCTGGTCCAGCCCTTCGGGGCACACCGAGACCAGGGCCGCCGCCGCGTCGATCATCGTGGGGTGCAGCGCCGTCACCGACGTGTGCCAGAGCCGGTCGACCTGGCTGTGCACGGCCGCGACCACCGCCGGATGGCCATGCCCGAGGCTGGTCACGCCGATGCCGCAGCCGAAGTCGAGCACGTCGCGTCCGTCGACGGTGTGCAGATGCGCCCCGGACGCGGTCTCGACCACGAGGTCGGAGTAGCGGCTGTAGGCGGGGGCGATCAGCTCGGCGTCGCGCTCTCGCCACACCGCGGCGTCGACGTGGCCGGCGGGCGCCGTCACCGCACTCCCGCGGGACCGCCCGGCAGCGCCGCGCCGGCCGGCGTCGCCGCGCGCGGCGACCGCACACCGACGCGGCCCAGGCTGAGGAAGCCGGCGAACATGATGGCGATGCCCGCCGCCTCGAACCCGCCCAGCAGGTCGAGCGACGAGATCCCCAGCGTCTTGGCGGTGGAGAAGCCGTAGGCGATCACCAGCGCCCCCACCGTCAGCAGCACGTTGCACACCACGCGGTCGATGCCGGCGCGGGTGCGCAGGAAACGATAGGCGGACCACGCCGACCCACCCACCAGGACGACGGTGCCGACGATGTTGAGGATGACCACGCCGATGAAGAGCAGCGTGCCCTTCTGGATGGCGTCGCCCAGGATCCCGCTCGTCTTGGCCAGCTCCGCCTGGTTGACCGGGACCACCGCGGCGTCCACCGCGAGCGCGATCGTGACCACGGCGAGCACCGCAGCGCAGGTCCAGGCGACGCGGCGCGGCGCCAGCAGGAAGACCGTGCCCAGCGCGAGATAGATCACGCCGAGCACGCCGCCCAGCAGGTAGAACCCGCGGAAGGTGACCTGGCCGAAGCCGCGTGCCTCGCCGGCGGCCTGGAAGGCCGCGGCGGCCGCGAATATCAACAGTCCCAGGGTCCAGACGGCGAACGCGGGACGGCGGCTGCGGCGGTACCTGGCGGCGACGACGATTGCAAATGCGGCGCCGAGGGCGCTCGCCAGGGCCGCGAGGATCATCGCCCCACGTCTACCACAATCGGCGGTGGTCACTCCCGAATTGCGGCGTCACCCCGACGGCTGATTGACAACCCTCGCGGCTGGCGTGTACACAGGGGGCTCACCACCAGCCCCTCAACAGACGGAGGCGCCATGCACAGGACGGCTGCGTTCTTGTCCTTCACCGCGATCGCGGCCCTCGGTGCCGTGAGCGCCTGCGGGACGAGCAACAACACGACAAGCTCGAGCGCGGGCAGCAGCGGCATCGCCGGCTGCCACGGCACCATCACGGTGGCGACGGACCTCCCGCTGACAGGAGGCGACGCCACAGACGGTCCGTTCCCGCAGCTGGGCGCTCAGCTGGCGGTCTCCCAGGCGAACGCGAGTCACGCGCTCGGCGGGTGCACTCTCAACTATGTGAGCAAGGACGATTCCAGCGTGGCCAAGGCCGGCCACGACCCTGCGCAGGGAGCCGCCAACATAAGGGCGCTGGCCGCGGACCAGTCGGTGATCGGCGTGGTCGGTCCCTTCAACTCTTCGGTCGCCGAAGCCGAGATCCCGGTGGCGTCGCAGAACCACCTGCCGCTGATCAGCCCGTCGAACACCAACCCGTGCCTCACCGTTCAGGGCGTTCCGGCCTCGGTGTGCGGCATCACGACGAGCTCGCTCTATCCGGGCCCGCACACCTACTTCCGCGTGATCGCCACGGACATCAACCAGGGTGAGATCGACGCCTACGTGGCGGCCAAGGTGCTGAACGCGACCAAGGCGTACGTCTTCGACGACCAGGAGGCGTACGGCGCAGGGCTGGCCTCGCTGTTCATCAACCACTTCCAGGCGGACGGAGGCACGATCGTCGGCCACGCCAGCCTGCCCGGCACGACCACAGACTTCAGCACGCAGATCAGCAACGCCCAGAGCAGCGGCGCGCAGATGATCTTCTTCGGTGGAACCTCGGGCAACGGGTGCGGCCTGGTGCGGCGCGACGAGGGCAGGGCTGGGGTCACGCTGCCGCTGCTGGGCGGCGACGGCTGCCAGGACCAGAAATTCATCACCGACGCGAACTCCGGCTCCAACACCAGCGAGGCCAATGGCGCCGAGGCCACGAGCGCGCCCGACGTCACCCAGCTGAGCAGCTCGGCGTCGTTCTACGCCGCGTACTCCCAGGCGTACGCGAGCAAGTCCGCGCCCTACAACAACGGCAAGAACGAGCCGTACACGCCGTACGGCTACGACGCCATGAACATCCTCATCGGCGCGATCAAGGCGGTGCTGGTGCAGAACGGTGGGCAGCCGCCGTCCAGCACGCAGACCTTCCGCGATGACGTCGTCGCGCAGCTGCGCAACACCAGCTACGACGGCGCGATCGGCCACACCGGCTTCGACGCCAACGGTGACACGACCAACACGGGATTCACCCTCTACAAGGTGGCCGGTGGGCAGTGGACCACCGTGAACACATACCAGGTGAGCTCCTCGGGCACCGTCAGCGTCAAGAGCTGACCGCAAAGGGTTCAGACGATGGGGAGGGCGCGAGAGCGTCCTCCCCATTTTTCTTTGAGGACGACGCAGTGACCGACGAAACGATCGGCGTGCAGCCCGCGCAGCCCGTGGGTCAGATGCCGGGTCCGTCGCTGCCGCCGGCGCCTCACGCGCAGACGCTCGTGGCGCCGGAGGGGCTCGCTCCCCGGCATCGCGGGACGGGCTTCGTGGCACGGCGCCTCGTCCCGGCGTTTCGTGGGGCGTACGGCCTTGTGTCCGGCAACTTCGCGGCGATCATCCTGCTCGGCATTCTGGCCGCGATACTCGGCGTCCTGGCGCAGGGCGGTCCCACGCTGATGGGCAATCAGCTCCGCAACGCGCTCGTGCTGGGTGCCATCTACGCGCTGGTGGCCATCGGCTACACGATGGTGTACGGCATCATCGAGCTGATCAACTTCGCGCACGGCGACGTCTTCACGTTGTCGGGCTTCTACGCCTTCCTCATCGCCGGCCACACGGGCCTCAACAGCCTGGCCACCGGCAGCGGGATCGGCCTCCTCGTCTCACTCGTCATCATCTTCGCCGTATCGATGGTGCTCGCCGGCTTCACCGGTGTGCTGATCGAGCGGGTCGCATACCGCAGGCTTCGCGACGCACCGCGCCTGGCGCCCCTCATCACAGCGATCGGCGTTTCCTTCCTCATCGAAGGGTTCATGCTCGCCTTCTTCGGGCCTGACAACGTGCCGACCCACCAGGCGAGCTGGATCAACGGCGAGGCGTTCCGGCTC
Organism: Candidatus Dormiibacterota bacterium; assembly: GCA_963777285.1. Lineage (GTDB taxonomy): Bacteria > Chloroflexota > Dormibacteria > Aeolococcales > Aeolococcaceae > JAFARE01. The sequence goes on along the minus strand of CAVZPR010000002.1, from coordinate 1,243,118 downwards.
GGCGCGGTCTCGGTGGGTTGGACCGATGTCTTCGTCGTGGTGTCGGCGCTGGTGTTCATGTTCGCCCTCGGTGGGTTTGTGACCCGCACCCGCCTGGGCAAGGCCATGCGCTCGACCGCGCAGGACAGGCAGGCGGCGTTGATCTGCGGCATCGACATCAACCGCACCATCGCGACGACGTTCTTCATCGGCTCGGCGCTGGCGGCGGCGGGGGCGATCATCTACAGCATCAACTACGGCGAGCTCAAATGGAACCTCGGCTTTCACCTCGGCATCATCGCCTTCACCGCTGCTGTGCTCGGCGGCATCGGCAACATCGTCGGCGCCGGCATCGGCGGCTTCCTCATCGGCGTGATCTACGTTTTCGGCGGCTCGCTTGCAGGTGGCGCATGGAGTGAATCCCTCATCTTCGCCATGCTCGTGCTCATCCTCACGTTCCGGCCCGTGGGCCTCTTCGGCGTGGACGTGGCCACACGCGCGTGACCCTGCTGCGCGCGTTCTTCAGACCGGTGCAGCGCCTCACCGCGGGTGGGGTGTACACCGTGCTCACCGTCTCCGCTGCGCTGCTCGTGCTCCTCGGCTGGCTGCTGCCCTGGTTCGTCGGATCGTTCAGCGAGGGCGTCGGCGCCAGCCCGCAGGACGCGATCGTGTCAGCGCCGACGGGGATCGGCACCTTCATGCTGTACGTGACCGGCGCCTGCATGCTCATCGTGCTGCTGTCACCGGTCGTCGAGTGGATCCAGCGTCTGCGCGGCCGCAGCCTGGGCCGGCGCGCCGATGTCGTGCGCGCCTCAGCCGCGGTTGCCGGCCTGCTGCTCACCGCGCTGGTCTGGCTGCTCGTGCGCGTGGTGAACGAAGAGCCTCTGTTCGGCTCGCTCCCCACCAATCCAACAACCGACTCCGCCGTCTGGCTGGAAATGTACGGGTTCGCGGTGGCCGCGACCACCTACGGGCTGAAGTGGCTCGTCATGGCACGCCCGACCGTGATGTTCGCGGCCATCTTCCTGCCCTTCGGCGTGTTCCTTCCACTGATGTTTCACCAGGCTCCGGACTTCGTCTACTGGGCGACCCAGTCGCTCGCCATCTACATGCTCCTCGGCCTGGGACTGAACGTCGTCGTCGGGTTCGCCGGCCTGCTCGACCTGGGATACGCGGCGTTCTTCGCGATCGGCGGTTACGCGTGCGCGTCGCTGGCGTCACCGCTGCACGGCATCCACCTCTCCATCTGGCTGCTCATCTTCATCGGAGGCGCCGTCGCCGCCACCTTCGGCGCCATCCTCGGCGCCCCCACTCTCCGCCTGCGCGGTGACTACCTGGCCATCGTCACGCTGGGATTCGGGGAGATCATCCCGGACCTCGCCCAGAACAACGTCTTCGGCCAGACGGGCGGGCCCAACGGCATCTCCGGCATCGACCCGGTCACGGTCGGCCCGGTCAGCTTCTCCGCCAGCCCCCAGTGGTTCTACTGGTCCCTGCTGGTCGTGGCCATCATCGTGGTCATCCTGCTGCGCAACATGTACCGCGCGCGCATCGGCAGGGCGTGGGTGGCGTTGCGCGAAGACGAGGTGGCGGCCGCCGCGACCGGCATCAACACGACGGCCACCAAGCTGCTCGCCTTCGCGATCGGGGCGTCGGTGAGTGGGCTCGCCGGGTGCTTCTACGGCTTCATCGTCAGCATCGTCAGCCCGGACGACTTCAGCTTCGCGGTCTCGATCGCCGTGCTCAGCATCGTCGTGCTGGGCGGCATCGGCAACATCGAGGGCGTCGTCCTGGGAGCCTTCGTGCTGACCTTCGTTATCTTCTGGGCGCTGCCCAATCTCCAGTCCTGGTCGGTGACGTTCGGCCAGACCTTCAACGTGCCCGCGGTCAGCGGCATCGACTTCACCCGCTACACGTTCATCGTGTACGGCGCAGCGCTGGTCATCATGATGCTGTTCCGACCAGCCGGACTCTTGCCCAGCCGGGCAAGGAAGGTCGAGCTGGAGTCGGGCATCGAGTCCGAGTCTCTCGCCGCCATTCAGGGTCGCGCATGACGGCCGTACTCGAGCTCGAACTCGGTCACCAAGCAGTTCGGTGGCCTCCTGGCGGTGTCCAACGTGAGCTTCGACATCGCCGAGCGCGAGATCGTCTCCATGATCGGTCCCAACGGCGCCGGCAAGACGACGGCATTCAACTGCGTCACGGGCCTCTTCCCCCTCACGCGCGGCGACATCCGGCTCGACGGCCACAGCCTCGCAGGGCTCCCGCCGCACCGCATCACGCGCCTCGGCATCGCGCGCACCTTCCAGAACATCCGCCTCTTCTCGTACATGACGGCGGTGGACAACGTCATGGTCGGCGCGCACTGGTGGATGAAGGCCCGCGTGTGGGACGGAGCCCTGTCGACCCCACGCTCGCGAAGCGAGGAGCGCCGTGTCGAGCAGCGCGCCCTGGCCCTGCTCGAGCAACTCGGACTCGCCAACTACGCGGGCTCGTACGCACGCGAGCTGCCCTATGGCCTGCAGCGGCGGCTCGAGATCGCGCGTGCGCTGGCCACGCGCCCCCGGCTGCTCCTGCTGGATGAGCCCGCCGCCGGGCTGAACCCGCAGGAGAAGAACCAGCTCATGGCGCTCATCGCCCGGCTGCGCGACGAGGGGCTGACCGTGTTCCTGATCGAGCACGACATGCGCGTGGTCATGGGCATCAGCGACCGCATCGTGGTCCTCGACCACGGCGAGATGATCGCCGAGGGCAAACCCGCAGAGGTTCGGGGGAATGCGCGTGTGATCGAAGCCTATCTGGGCAGCGGCGCGAGCCAGGCGATGCCGGCGGGATGACCGAGACGAGCGCGCCACCGGCGCCGCAGCCGGCCACCCCGGCGACGCCGCAGCTCGAGCTGCGCTCGCTCGACGTCTTCTACGGGCGCGTGCAGGCGCTGCGCAACGTCTCGATCACCGTCGGCGAGGGCGAGATCGTGGCGCTCATCGGCAGCAACGGAGCCGGGAAGACGACGACGCTGAAGACCATCAGCGGCCTGATCCGCCCGCGAAAGGGCGCGGTGCTGCTGCGCGGGGAACCGATCCACACGCTGGGCGCGGAGCGGATCGCCCGCATGGGGATCGCGCACGCGCCCGAGGGACGCCGTCTCTTTGCCCGGATGACCGTGCGCGAAAACCTGGAGATGGGTGCGTACGCACGCCGCGATCGCAGCGGGGTCGCCGCGTCGTTTGAACGCGTGTATTCGTTGTTCCCCCGCCTGAGAGAGCGCGCCAGACAGCTGGCCGGCAGCCTGAGCGGCGGCGAGCAGCAGATGGTCGCGATCGGGCGCGCGCTGATGAGCGATCCGGCGGTGCTGCTGCTCGACGAGCCATCGTTGGGGCTGGCGCCCATCCTGGTCGACACCATCTTCGAGGTGGTGCGCGAGATCAACGCGCGCGGCCGCAGCATCCTGCTCATCGAGCAGAACGCGCTGCTGGCGTTGAACACCGCGTCTCGCGCGTACGTCCTCGAGACGGGGAGCATCACCGTCGAGGGTCCGGCGAAGGAGCTCCTCTCGTCACCGGAGGTGCAGCGAGCCTACCTCGGCATGTGAGGTCAGGCGGTGCCGCTGGCCAGGATCACCTCGGCGTGTCCGTGCGCTCCGTTCGGCGCCAGCCAGCGCACGGTCACGCTCTGACCGGCGTGGTAGCGGAGGAGCGCTGCATGCAGCGTGGCCGTCGAGGTGACGCTCGAACCTCCCACCGCCACGATGACGTCACCGGCGCGGATGCCCGCAGCCTGCGCCGGCGAGTTGGCGGCAACGTTGAGGACGAGCGCACCCGCGGGACTCGAGCTGTCGAGCACCGCGACGCCGAGAACCACGGAGTCCCCGTGCAGCACGTTGGGCGTCGTCGCTCCCGTCTCGATGTCGCGCGAGATGGCCACGGCCAGTCCGATGGGGATGGCGAACGAGTCGTTCTGCGGGGTCGCGGAGATGGTGCGAACCCGGGACACATCCTCGGCATCCATGGCGACGACCCGCCCGGCCGCGTCGAGCAGCGGACCACCGCAGTCGTTGGAACGGATGGCGGGGTCGAACTGGATCATCCCCGACATCGTGTTCGGGCTGAGGCCGCCGGGCCCCACGGTGGTGACGATCTGGTCCACTGCCGTGACCGACCCCTGCAGCGTCGTCGGACCTGAGCCGCCGGTCCCCGGCGCGCCGAGCGCGGTCACGTGGTCGCCCGCGGCCACCGTCGTCAGATCGTCGGTCGCGATCGTCGACAGGCCGCTCGCGCCGTGCAGCTGGAGCACCGCGATGTCGTCGGTGGGGTCCGCGCCGACGACGGCCGCCGGATACGCCGTGCCGCGTTCGGGCACGGTGACGCTGATGCTTGTGGATCCGCTGATCAGGTGATCCACGGTCAGGACCTCGCCGCCGGGACTCAGCACGATGCCGGTGCCGAGCCGCGTGGCGCCGCCGGGCAGGTGGCTGGACACCGCGACGGTCGCCGCGTCCGCGGCGGCGACCCCTGCGTCTCCGCCCTGACCCAGGAGCAGCCCGGCGGCGGCGGCTGCCGCGGCGACGACCAGGACGCCGAGCGCGAGCAGCTTCGGGCTGCGCCACGCGGCGCGCGCGGCGGTATCCATGTTCACGTCGGCTTCACAGCTCCGGTGGCAAGTCTCGCACCGGCTCGCGATGGTGTGATGTGCAATACCATCGACGGAGACCGGCACCGAGGCGCAGCTGCATGACCCGATCGCGTCACCGCACCCAGCAGCCCACGCGCGACCTCGTGGGATGGGCGACAAACCCGAGCACGCGAAGGCAGCGCGAGCTCACGCCCGAGGTCACCCGCGACCTTCTGGCCGCGGCGCTGGGGTTGACCGCCGAGCAGCTGCGCGGCCTCGAGCCCGCGGCCATGACCACGGCGCTGCGGCGGCTGCGAGGGATGGTCGCGCAGAGCGAACGCCTTGCGGCCGCGGCGGCGGTGGACGACCTCACGGGCGCCCTGCGCCGGGGCACGGGCATCGCCATGCTGGATCGGGAGATCGCGCGCTCACGGCGGCTCGGCCAGCGCGGTTTGGTGGTCGCCTTCATGGATGTCGACGGCCTGAAAGCGCTGAACGACACCCAGGGTCACGCCGCGGGCGACCGCCTGCTCTGCGATGTGGTGGGCGCGGTCCGCGAACGCGTTCGCGCCTACGACGTCGTGCTCCGCTACGGCGGCGACGAGTTCGTGTGCGCGCTGCTCGATGTCACGCTGGAGCAGGCGCAGCGCACCGTGCGCGACATCCTCGACAACGTGCGGCTGCGCAGCGGCGGGCACACGTTCAGCACGGGTTTCGCCGAGCTCGGCCCCGACGACACGGCGACGGCGATCATCGCCCGCGCCGACGCCGCCCTGTACCGCGGCCGGGGGCGCGCCACCGCCGCCCGCGCCGCCGACTGAGACGCCCGCCTACGGGTGGACCGCCACCCAGCGCAGCGCCGCGGCGGCCACGGCGACGAAGACGGTGTGCTCCGCCACGACGAGCGCTCCCCGCCGCACGGTCGGCATCGCCAGCGATCCGCCGATGCCGCGCAGGCCGTACCAGAGCACGAGCAGGGCGGCGGCGCGCAGCCCCGCGGTCGCGCTGCTGGGCCCCACCAGGTAGGCGGCGGCGCCCAGCACGACCGCCACGGCCAGCGCCACCGTGACGGACCGCCCCCCACCCAGGTGCTCGGTGCGCAGCGCGTCGAAGCTGACCAGGAACGCGACCGCCGCCGCTAGCGCGAGCCTCGGCGCCACCGCCAGCAGCGGCGAGGCGGCCGCCACGAGTGCCGGCGCGAGCACGGCTGCGCCGGCCAGGTCGCGCAGCAGGCGGCCGGCGAACCCGGACCGGCCGGCGGCCTGCCGCCCGACCAGCTGCGGGACGCCGCCGACCACCAGGGCGGCCACGAGGCCGGCGGCGATGCGAATCCCAAGCTGGGACACGCCGGCCAGCACCGTGGCGAAGGCGGCCACGGCTGCGACCGGCAGCGCCAGCGTGTCCAGCCCGGGCCGCCGCTCCCGTGGGTACACGGCGGCGTCGTACGCGCCCAGCACGACCGCGGTGACCACCGCCAGGGCCGCGCTCGCCATGGCGCTGCGGGCCAGGCCCAGAGCCTCGGGCCTGACCAGCACGGCCACCGCGCACACGGCAACCCCGAAGGCGGTGTGCACCAGCGGCGGGGGGATCTCCGCCAGCGGCCGTGGCTCGAGGGCGACGCCCAGCGCCCGCCGGGCCTCGTCGGCCAGGAAGGCCGGTCCCCGGCGTCGAAAGCCTGTTCGATTATCCACGCTGCACCTGTGGAAAGAGTGGACAAACGACCCTAGGGTGCGCTCGTTCCCTCCCGGCCGTACGCGTCCTCGAGGCGCACGACGTCGTCGATCTCCGGGGACGAGACCTCGAAGAGCTCCGTGTCCTCGACGGCGACAAAGCGGTGCCGCCGGCCCGGACGCACCCGCGCGCTCATGCCCGCTCCCAACCGGTGGGTGCGCACCTCGCCGCTGTCGTCCTCGAGCACCAGCTCCAGCTGTCCGGAGACGACGAAGATGCTCTCGTCCTTTTGCACGTGGTACTGCAGGCTGAGGCGGTGCCCCCTGGCGATGTGGATCAGCTTGCCCAGGTAGCGATCGGTGATCGCCCAGCGCAGCTCGTACCCCCAGGGCTTGTCCACGCGTCCGCTCCCGGCCGGCTGCAGGTCACGGCCGGCGACCACCTCGCTCATCCGCCGGCCGCCGCGGGCTCGCGTTCCTCGGCCCCACAGACCTGCTCGAGCGCGGTGATCAGCTGGGCGACCCGCTCCGGGCTCGGCGCCTCGCTGTACACGCGCATCAGAGGTTCCGTGCCGCTCATGCGCATCAGCACCCAGGAGCCGTCCTCGAGGAAGAACTTGAACCCGTCGTCGTCGCGCACCCGCGTGACCCGGGCGCCGGCGAGCGTGTCCGGCGTGCGCTGCTTCATCTCGGAGTAGACGCGCTCCTTGCGCTCGTCGTAACCGGCGCGCGGGAAGCGAATGTCGTGGCGGTCGTACGCGTGCGGACCGACCATCTCCTCCAGGTGGGCGAGGATGCGCGACAGCGGCATCCCGTAGTCGACGATCATGTTGACCACCATCAGCCCGGCGAGAATGCCGTCGCGCTCGGGGATGTGGCCGCGAAAGGCGAAACCTCCGGACTCCTCACCGCCGAGGAGTGCGTTGGTCTCCATCATCTTGGTGCCGATGTACTTGAAGCCGACGGGCATCTCGTGCACCGGCACGCCGAATCGCTCGCCCAGTGCGTCGATCATGCTCGACTCCGTCAGCGAGCGCACGATGTCACCGCGCTCGCCGCGCTTTTCCAGCAGGTACAGGGTGAACAGCGCCATGACCTGAAGCTGGTTCACGTAGACGCCGTGCTCGTCGATGACACCGACGCGGTCGGCGTCGCCGTCGTTGGCGATGCCCACGTCGTAGCCGCCGCGGCGCATCCGCTCCATCGCCTCGGGCATGTGCTTGTCGATGGGCTCGGGATGCATGCCGCCGAAGCCGGGGTTGCGGTCGCCGTGCAGCTCGTCGACCACCGTGGCGCCGCCCTGCAGCGCGCGGGACAGCAGGCCGGCGCCGGCGCCGTACATGGCCTCGTGCAGCACGTGAAGCCGCGCGGCGCGCAGGCCGTCCAGGTCGACCATGCGCCCCAGCTGCTCCAGGTAGTCGGGGATCGGATCCAGGTGGCGCAGCAGCCCGCTGCGCTCGGCTTCCTCGTAGGAGACGGCCACGACGCCATCGCGTCCCGCGCGGGCGGCGTGCTTCTCGATCTCGGCGACCACCTCTGGAGGCGCCGACCCGCCGAAATCCGGCTTGTACTTGATGCCGTTGAACTCCGCCGAGTTGTGGCTTGCAGTGACCACAACTGCACCCGCTGCCTTCTGCGTGATGATCGTGTACGAGACGGCGGGCGTCGGGGTGACGCGGTTGAGCAGCACGACGTGGCGTCCGTTGGCCACCAGCACGCGCGCCACCTCGCGCGCGAAGAGCTCGGCGCAGTAACGGGAATCATGGCCCACCACCAGCGGCCGCGAGTCGTCGCCGACGTACCAGGCGACGCCCTGCGCGACCGCCCGCACGTTCTCGTAGGTGAAGTCGTCGGCGACCACCGCACGCCACCCGTCGGTGCCGAACCTGATCGCCGCGGGTGCCATGGGCGCCCATTCTACGCACGCGGTTCACGCACAACCGCCGCGGGCGACGCACGGTTCGCGCTGCTATGGTTCGCGCATGACGCGGGTCCGCGGGAGGGGCTGGCGGCCGGCGCTGCCGGTTCTGGCGGGAGCTCTCGCCGCCGTCGCCCTCGCCGCATGCGGCGACACGGTGCGCCTTCCTGAAGCCCCCGCCACCGGCGCGCTCACCTCGCCGCCCGTGCAGATCCGCCAGACCGGCAGCGCCCTGGCCCAGGTCGATCCCTCGAGCGTGACGTTCCAGCTCGACGACAGCGGCTCCCTGGTGGTCAGGCTCAACGTGCGGTCGACCGCCGGAGCCTCACAGACCCTGGCGCTGCGCGCCTCGCTCTTCGACTCGTCGCACCGCGTGATCGGCGACGCCGTCGGTGGCCAGGTCGAGGTGGCGCCGGGCGCCTCCACCGCCATCGAGCTCACCGGACCGGCGCCGATCGGGACGATCGCGGCCGCCACCATCGAGGTGAACACGGCCGCTTCACCGACGCCGACGTCCTGAGCCTCAGAGCAGGCCGGCGCGGCCCTCCTCGCGGAGCCGGTCGACCAGCTCCTTGACCTGCTGCGACCGTTCCTGGGGCACGACCAGGAGCGAGTCGGGCGTGTCGACCACCACGAGGCCCGCCGCACCGAGCACGGCTACCAATCGCCCGCCACGGGCCTCGACGGTGCACCCCGTGGAGTCGGCGAGGATGGCGTCGCCCTCGACCACGTTGCCGTGCGCATCCGCCTCGCCGCTCTCCAACCGGGCGGCGTGCAGGTCGGCCCAGGAGCCCAGGTCCGACCAGCCGAACGAGGCGCGGACGATCGTCAGCCGGGCGCCACGTTCGAGCACCATCGGCTCCACGGCGGCCGTCTGCAGCGAGGCGTAGGCCTCAGCCGCCGCGCCATCGTCGCCCCCGGCACGGAGGGCGACGACGCGGTCCACGCCCGCCGCCGCCTCGGGGGCGGCCCGGTGCATCTCCTCGAGGAACACGCCGGCCGGCCAGGCGAACAAGCCCAGGTTCCACAGGTGGCGCCCGCCGGCGACGAATGCGGCGGCGGTCTCAGCGTCCGGCTTCTCGGTGAAGCCCGCCGCCGTGTACGCCGGAAGCGCCCGCGCGGCCGCGTCGAGCGGGGCCGGCACGCCGGCACGCGGCGGCGACCAGGGCGCCGGCGGCGGACCGTCCAGCTCCACGTAGCCGAATCCGGTCGCCGCCCACGAGGGCAGCAGGCCGACGGTGGCCAGCCCGGCGGTGGCTCGTGCCCATCCCGCCGACGCCAGCACCGCGGCCCGGTAGGCCGCCGGGTCCGCGACACGGTGGTCGGCATGCACCGACGCGATCAGCGCGCCGGGGTCGTCCCGAGCGATCGTGGCCACTGCCAGCCCCAGCGCGGGTCCCGTGCCCCGCGCCACCGGCTCGGCGATGACCGCCGCGGGGTCGGCGCCGGCCGCGGCCAGCGCCTCGCGGCAGGCGGCCGCCTGCGGCTGGGTCGTGACCACGTGCACCGCGTCGCCGAGGTCGCGCACCCGCTCCAGCGTCGCCGCCAGCAGCGTCGCGCCGCCCGGGGCGAGCGGCAGCAGGTGCTTGGGCAGCGATGCGCGGCTGAGCGGCCACAGCCGGGTGCCGCTGCCGCCGGCGAGGACGAGGACGTGGAGGCCCACGGCGCGGCGCCGGGCGTCAGCCGGCGGGGGCCGGCTGCGTGTGGAGCGGCTCGGTGCCCGCCTCGCGGGCGAAGCTCTCGGCCAGCGTCACCTGCTCCCAGGGCAGGTCGAGGTCGCTGCGGCCGAAGTGCCCGAAGGCGGCCACCTGCCGGTAGATGGGGCGGCGCAGCTCCAGCGCGCTGATGATGCCGAACGGCGAGAGGTCGATGTACTCGTCGAGCAGCTCCTCGATGCGCGTGACCGGCACGCGCTCGGTGCCGAATGTCTCCACCGCAACCGACACCGGCTTGGCCACGCCGATCGCGTACGCGACCTGGATCTCGCAGCGCGCCGCCAGGCCCGCCGCGACCACGTTCTTCGCGGCCCAGCGCGCGCCGTACGCCGCGCTGCGGTCCACCTTGGTGGGGTCCTTGCCACTGAAGCATCCGCCGCCATGACGTGCGTAGCCGCCGTACGTGTCGACGATGATCTTGCGTCCGGTCAGCCCCGCATCCGCAATCGGGCCGCCGACGACGAAGCGCCCCGTGGGGTTGACGTAGCGCTTGGTGTCTTCGTCGAGCCATCCCGCAGGGATCACCTTCTCGACGACGTGGCGCTGCACCTCTTCGAAGATGTGCTCGTGCGACACATCCTCGGCGTGCTGCACGCTGATCAGCACCGTGTCGACGCGTCGCGGCCTGCCGCTGTCGTCGTACTCGACCGTGACCTGTGTCTTTCCGTCCGGTCGCGCCCAGCGCAGCGTGCCGTCGCGCCGGCACGTCGACAGCCGCCGCGCCAGCTGATGCGCAAGCTGGATCGGCGCGGGCATCAGCTCAGGGGTCTCGTCGCAGGCGAAGCCGAACATCATTCCCTGGTCGCCGGCGCCGCCCGTGACAACTCCCTGCGCGATGTCGGGCGACTGCTCGTCGATGCCGACGAGCACGCCGCACGACTCGTAGTCGAACCCATACTTCGCGCGCGTGTAGCCGATGTCGCGGATCGCCTGGCGGACGATGCCGGGAATGTCGACGTACGCCTCGGTGCTGATCTCTCCGAACACGACGACGGTGCCCGTCGACAGCGCGGTCTCGCACGCAACGCGACCCAGTGGATCCTTGCTCAGCACCGAGTCCAGCACCGCATCGCTGATCTGATCCGCGACCTTGTCGGGATGTCCCTCGGTGACGGACTCCGACGTGAACAGCCTGTGATGCGCACGGTGCATCGCGTACCTCCACCCCACCGGCAGCCATCGCGCCGCCCTGTGCAGCGACGACCTGCTCCTGTCCGGGGTCGGCAGGATCGTAGCAGCAGGCGCATCCCGCCACACAACATGGGGCCGCGAGAGAGTAGGCTTGCGAGCGAGCGCGTGGGGGGGCGCGGTCGCGGATTCCCCTGCCCCTTACCCCAGACCTCATTTGCCGAGATCTGCCGTCCTCCCGCCGCTCATCCAATGCGTGCACGGGCTGACCAGCGGTGTCGCAATTGCGGCACTGTCCGCGCAGCGCTGGTGGACGCGCCCCTTCACCGTGTAGTGTTACCGCTACGTATCACACACCCCGGGCGCCCTTCAACGCGCCGGACGGAGGACTAGGCGCGTGTCGGTAGACCAGACCTTGCGTTGCCGCGATTGCGGCGTCGATTTCATTTGGACTGAGGGCGAGCAGGAGTTCTACGCCTCCCGTGGGTTGGCGAACCCGCCGTCTCGGTGCCCCAGCTGCAGAGCCGCGCGCCGCGCCAGCGGAGCGGGCAGTGGCTATGGCGGCGGTGGCGGCGGCGGCGGCTACAACCGCGCCGGTGGGCAGCGCCAGATGTACGAGGTGCCGTGCGCCGGCTGCGGCGGTATCGCGCGCGTTCCGTTCCAGCCTCGCGGGGACAAGCCGGTCTACTGCAGCGACTGCTTCCGCGCCGCTCCTCGATGAGCCCTGAGGGTCAGGGCGAGGTCATCGCGGTCGGGACCCGGGTCAGCTTTCCCTACGGCGGCAGCCGCCGCACCGGGACCGTCGCAGACGTGCAGGTGCTGCCGGACGGAGCCGGTGGCAAGGCGCTCTCGTATCTCATCGACGTCGGCTCACGCAAGGTGTTCGTTCAGGGCGAGGGCATCGTGCCCGCCTCGGGCGGCCCGGCGGCGCCCTTCGACCCCGTGGCCGAGGGCGTGGCGTACGGCCGCAAGCGCCCCCGCAACCCCAGACGCCACTAGCCCGCCGCAGGCGCGTCGCCGCAGCCGGACCAAGCCCGCTCCCGGGCAGGGGTATTGTGTATGGCGTGATTCGACGCGTTCGCAAGCTCTGGGTCCTGCTGCTCGTGGCCGGCATCGCGCTCATCGGCGCGGGAACCGCGCTGATCGCGGTGCCGCTGCTCTCGGCGGCGCACCGCGGCACCGCTGACCAGAACGCGCTGCAGGCCTGGAACAACGGCGGTTCGCAGGCGCTGGTCGGCCCCGTCACCGGCGGGGCCCGCGATGCGGGCAAGACCACGTGCGGCTCCAGCTCGCCGACGGACTTCGCGCTGGTGCGCTTCGACTCGCCCTCGCAGGACCACTACGCCGGCGTCGCCGGTGACGGCACGTGGGCCCTGCTCGATTCCCGCTCGATGGTCCACTACCACGGCACGCCGGCTCCGGGTCAGCAGGGCAACGTGATCATCGCGTTCCACCGCGAGCCCGACTACGAGCACATCGACCAGATGGTCGTCGGCGACAAGATCACGATCGAGGACCGCGCCTGCCGCACCTACGTGTACCAGGTGACGCAGCGCTGGGACATGCCGCCATCCCAGGTGAGCCAGCTGACCCCGACCTCGGGCTACGACCTGACCATGATCACCTGCGACCCCTGGTGGCAGGACTACGACCGGCTGGTGTGGCGCGCCACGCTCGTGTCGGCCCCCTCGTCCGGCACCACGGTGCCGGGTGGCGCGGCGCCCACCGCCCCGCCCTTCTGAAGCGCGTCAGGGTTCCAGCGGTCCGGGATACGCCGCCTCCGCCTCGGCCTCGAGGCGCCTGGCGTGGGAGCGGACGAAGAGGATGGTGACCACGACGGCCAGCGCCGCGGCGACGCCGAAGCCGATCTGGAAGGGGCGGTCGAGGCGCTCGATCTGAGCGCCGAGCAGATACGCCGTCACGCCCCACGCCACCGCCCAGGCAGCACCGCCCAACGCGTTGAAGACGAGGAAGCGCCGCCAGGGCATGCGGTTCGTGCCTGCCAGGAACGCGGCGTAGGTGCGCAGGATGGCCACGAACCGGCCGAAGAACACGACCGCGCCGCCGCGGCGCATGAAGATGTAGCGGCCGACCTTCAGGCGCGCCTCGTCGAGACGGATGTAGCGGCCGTAGCGGCGCAGCAGCTCGTAGCCGCCGTACCAGCCGATGCCGAAGCCGGCGGCGCCGCCCGTGATCGCGGCCGCGGCGGCCACCGCGATCACCAGCACGATGCTCAACCTGCCCGTGGCGCCGGCGTATGCCGCGGCGGTGATCAGCACGGTCTCGCCGGGAAGCGGGACCCCGAGGCTCTCCACGCCGACGAACAGCGCGATCGCCAGGTATCCGAAACTGTCGATCGCGCTGGAGAGGTTGAACACCGCGGTTGAGCTTAGGCGCTGCCGTCGGCGACGCGATGCTGCAGCGCGCCGGCAACAGAGCGTACTGTGTGCGCCCGCAGCGACCAATCAGGAGTGCAGCGAGTGACCGCATCCAGCAGGCGTTCCCCGTGGATCATGATCATCTGCCTGCTGCTCGCGCTCGTGTGCGCGATCGCGACCATCTTCTATTGGACGCAGCAGACCAGCCTCTTCGCGGGCAGCTACGGCGTCCATCACAAGCACGCGCTCATCTTCGGCGTGCTCACGCTCGTCTTCCTCGCCGGCGCTCTCCTTTTCCGGCCGCGGCGCAGCGTTCTCGGCTAGGCCACCGTCACATCGGGGGCACGGCGTGATGCCGCACGGCGTCGTCGCGCCGCCGGCTCTCGTACGCCGCGAAACGCCGGATCAGCTCGGCGCGCAGCTCGCTCGGGGGCACGATCGCGTCGACGATGAGCTCTGACGCGAGCCGGAAGATGTCGATGTCCTCGCGGTACTCGTCCTGCAACGCGCGCACATACGCGGCGCGCTCCGACTCGGGAAGCTCCTGGATCTTGTTGTAGTAGACGGCGTTGACCGCCGCCTCCGGGCCCATGACGGCGATCTGCGCCGACGGCAGCGCCAGCGTGCAGTCGGGGTCGAAGGCAGGGCCGTTCATCGCGTAGAGCCCTGCGCCGTATGCCTTGCGCATCACCACGCACACCTTCGGCACTTCTGCCTGCGCGAGCGCGGAGATCATCTTGGCGCCGTGGCGGATGATGCCCTGGCGTTCGACGGCGGTGCCGATCATGAAGCCCGGCACGTCGGCGAGGAAGAGAAGCGGGATGTTGAAGGAATCGCAGCAAGTGATGAAGCGTGCCGCCTTGTCCGCCGAGTCCACGAAGAGCACGCCGCCCTTGAAGCGCGGCTGTGACGCGACCAGCCCGATGGCGCGACCATCGATGCGCGCGAAACCACACACGATCTCGCGTGCGAACAGACGCTTGATCTCGAAGAAGGTGCCATCGTCGACGAGGCCCCGCACGATGTCCATGACGTCGTAGCCGCGCGCGGGCTCGGCGGGAATGACGGAGTCGATGTCGGCCGTGCCGGATGCGACGTTCGCCGCCGCCGCGCCGGGCGGCGCCTCCGCGCACGACTGTGGCATGTAGCTCATGTAGGCGCGTGCCGCGGCGATGCCCTCGTCGTCGTCCTTGACGAGAACATCGCCGCAGCCGCTCACCGTGCAGTGCATTCGCGCGCCGCCCATCTCCTCCAGCGTCACCTTCTCGCCGACGACCACCTCGGCCATGCGCGGAGAGCCCAGGTACATCGACGCGTTGCCCTCGACCATGATCACCACGTCGCAGAACGCGGGAATGTAGGCGCCGCCGGCGGCACTGGGGCCGAAGAGCACACAGACCTGGGGCACCTGGCCGGAGAGGCGCACCTGCATGTGGAAGATCCGCCCCGCGTGGCGCCTGCCGGGGAACATCGCCACCTGGTCGGTGATGCGCGCTCCCGCGGAGTCGACGAGGTAGACCAGGGGCATCTGCAGACGTTCTGCGGTCTCCTGGATGCGCACGATCTTTTCCACTGTGCGGGCACCCCAGGAGCCCGCCTTCACCGTGGGGTCGTTGGCCATGACCGCGCAGGCCCTGCCGTGCATCACCCCGATGCCGGTGATCACGCCGTCGGCAGGAAGCTCGGGGTCGCTGTTGTTGGCGAAGAGCGCGTCTTCGACGAACTCGGTGTTCGCGTCGACAGAGACGCGCGATGCGCTCTCGCGGCATGAGCTTGCCCTGCTCGGCCACCTTGCGGCGGTGCCGCTCGGGGCCGCCGGCGAGCGCCGCCGCGCGGCGGCGCAGCACGTCGTCGCGGTCGTGCACCTCCGCGGCGCCCGCCTCCTGCGCGGCGCGCTCAGCCAACGCGCAGCTCCGCCGGTTCCGTGACGCCGCCGCCGTCCCAGACGCCGGCGCGGTACAGCTTGCCCGGCAGCTCATGGCCGAGGTCCTGCTTCCAGCTGCGCGGCTACTCTCGTCAGCGCGGCGATGTCGGCGTCGACGGTGGCGCCGACCGACGTCAGCGCCTGCAGCGCGTCTTCACTGCAGACATTGCCGGTGGAACGCGGCGCGAACGGACAGCCGCCCACGCCGCCGACCGACCCGTCGAAGCGGCGCACCCCCACCTCGTAACGCGGCGACGACGTTGGCCACGCCGAGGCCGCGCGTGTCGTGCACGTGCAGCGAGATGCGATCTCGGGGCATCACCCCGGCGACCAGCTCGCACAGCTCGGCAACGCTGCGCGGCGTGGCCACGCCGATGGTGTCGGCGATGCCGACCTCGTCCACCCCGGCGGCGACGGCCGCGGCGCTGAGCTCCACCACGCGCCGCGGGTCAACGCGCCCCTCGTAGGGACAGCCGAAGCTCACCGACAGCGCGACGTCGACGCGGCAGCGCGTTCTGCGCGCTCACGGCGACGATGCGCGCCAGATCTGCGAGCGACTCGGCGACCGTGCGGTTGACGTTGCGCTGGTTGAAGCTGTCGGTGACGCCGATGGTCACCAGGACGTTCTGCACGTCGTGCTGCAGCGCGTGCTCCAGGCCGCGCGCGTTGGGTATCAGCACGCGCAGGCGGGTGCGCGCCGCTCCGTCGAACGCCGCCATCACCTCGGCCGCGTCGGCGAGCTGCGGCACCCACCGGGGCGACACGAACGCGGTGGCCTCGACGCGCGGCATCCCCGCGTCGAGCAGCCCGCGCACCAGGCGAACCTTGGCCTCGGTGCTGACGGTTTCGGCGATGTTCTGCAGCCCGTCGCGGGGCGCGACGTCGGTCCACAGCACGTGCGACGTCATCGGCGCGCGTCGCCGCTGCGCGCCGGGCAGAACATGGCGCACATCATCGAGTTGATCGGCACGAACGGCAGCACCGCGACCACCAGCCAGAGCAGCGAGCCGGCGCGCGCGGCGAGCACGACCCCCGCGACCCACGCCACGGCGCCGAAGACGAGGGCTGCGGCGAGCATGACCGCGGCGAGCGCTCCGATGACTCCCGAGCCGTCCGCGTCCCCGGCGAGCAGCAGCTGAAAGGCGATGCCACCGAGCAGGCAGATGCCGGAGAACACGAGCGTGCTGCGGCGTGTGACGATCGGGGCCTGCGCAGACCGCGACGGCCGCTGGCTGGCGATGGGACTGAACCTCATGACGGCTGACGACGCAGCTTCACCGTAGCAAAGCCTGTGCGCGCGCGACGCCGCGAGATGCCGCGAAGCGCCGTCGCCGGCGTCGGGATAGAATCTCGCCGACGATGCCGCGGTTCCGTCTCGGCACATACATCTCCACCACCTTCGCGGTCGAGGACTGGCGTCGCTTCCGGCTCTGCGGCATGGACGAGGTGGGCCGCGGCGCGTATGCCGGCCCGCTGGTGGCCGCGGCGGTGGTGCTGCCACCTCGCTTCCGTCATCCCCTGCTGCGTGACAGCAAGCTGCTGACCGCGAAGCAGCGCGAGACCGTCGCCGAGGTGCTGCGCCGCGACGCCGTGGCCTGGGCTGTCGCCGAGGTCGGTGTCGACGAGATCAACCTCCGCGGGCTGGGCTGGGCCAACGTCGACATCTTCCGGCGCCTCGTCGACCAGGTCTCAGCGGACGGCTACTGCTGCGACGGCAAGCTGCGCATCCTCGCCGCCCATCCGGTGCACTGCCTGGTGGCCGGCGACCGCCTGGTGCCCGCGGTGTCCGCCGCGTCGATCGTGGCCAAGGTGCACCGAGACGCGCTGATGACGCGGCTGCACGACGAGGCCCCCATCTACAACTGGAAGAGCAACAAGGGATATGGCGCCCGCGAGCACCGAGCCGCGATACGCGAGCACGGGCCACATGCCGCGCACCGCCGCGTGTTCATCACCAACATGATGCAGACGGAGCTGGCGCTGGCCCCCGCCTGACCGCGACGCGGCGTCAGGCGCCGCAGCCGCAGGAGCCGCCGCAGCAGCCGCCCCCGCCGCCGACGCCCTCCGACGCCGCAGCGGTGTCGGCGCCGCCCCCGGCGTGGACCGCCACGCGGCTGATCAGCGGCATCGAGGCCCGGCTCTCGCAGGCAGGGCACACGGCGGCCAGCTCGCGCTGGGCCATGGGCCGCAGCACCTCGAAGACCGAGCGGCAGTCGTTGCAGCGGTACTCGTACAGCGGCACGTCACTAGCGTACGACGCGAAGCCACCGAACGCCATGGCCGGCCATCGCGCTTGCCCTTCCGAACATCTGTTCGCTATACTGACGCCATGCACCTTCACCCGTACGAGCTCCAGCTGCCGCTGGACGACGGCGACGCGGGGGAGCTGGCCCGCCTTCGCATCGACCATCTGGCCCGGGTGGCGGGCGTGGAGGGATCGGCCCTGCCAAGGCTCGCGCGCGCCTTCCCCAGTCTGCGCGCCATCTACGCAGCCACCGAGAGCGACCTCGCTGCGGTGGTCGGCGCCGTCGCCGCGGCTCGCGTTCGCTGGTTCCTTGATGCCCCCCTCGACACCCGTCTTGCGGTGGAACCACACGACGTGAGAAGTCTCACGCTGCGCAGCGCGGCCTAACGCTGCGCGCATCGCGCGCTTCCGTCTCGATGTCCGAGCACGTAGAATCGGACGGCTGCCGCAAGCTACCGAGGGTGGGCATCGTGTTCGGAGGATCTGCTTCATGTTTCTGAAGGCTCGTCACTCACGCAGAGCGGTGCTCGAACGCGAACTCTCCGAGGCGGGAAGTCGCGCCGCAGAAACCATCGGAGAGCTGGCGGAGCACGCGCTCGCGGCTGCGCGCGAGGCCGGACATGCCGCGACGCCCGCGATCCAGCACTCGGCTGATGGGATCGGCAAGGCGCTGGAGAAGGCGGCCGAGGCTCTCGCCGACACTGGGGAGCGCTTCGCTCGCACCGGGGAGCATCGCGCCGCGGAGGCGGCCGAAGCGGCCCGGGCACGCCTGGCCGACGCGTCGGCAAAGTTCGCCGAATCCATCCGCCCCAAGAAGAAGCATCACCGCGTGCGCAACGTCCTCATCGCCGGCGCGGTGATCGGCGGCATCGTCGCCCTGGTGCAGTCGCCGCTGCGGGCCAAGGTCACGGAGCGGATCTTCGGCCCGACGCCCGACAACGGACCGGAGTCGATCCAGCTGCCGGGGACCGAGTCCTCGACGTACACGCCGGCTCCGATCCCCGACGAGATCGAACCCGCCGCACCCGCCGAAGGTTCGGTCGAGGGCAACGGCGTCGGATCCACCACTGCCAGCCGCGACACCGCGCAGAGCTGACGCGCGGCCGGGGCCGGACGATCGCGCCCCGTACCAGCCTCGCTCCGGCGACAGGCCCGGGTTCAACGCACCGCGCCCGTTTCGCCCTGGCCCGCGGCCGGACGCAGCACCGCTGCTGCACACCGTGCGGCTCCGTGAGGGAGAGCGCGAGATCGAAGTCAGCGGCTCGGCGCCGTTCGTCCGGCAGGTGCTCGACGACCTGAGCCATCTCTGGGCGCAGCTTCACGGCGAGCCGTCGCCTCGGCCGGCGTCGATCCGGATGCCGCAGCCACCGGTCCGCGATACCGTGCCGGACGGCGACGCCGACCCCGCGGTGGAGTAACGACCGGGTCCGCAGCGCGCCAGACCGTGCCGCGCGCGGAGATAGTGTCGCGATGGCCGCAACGTCCGGATACGCGACCGCGCTGCCCCGCGTCGGATCACTGCCCGAGCCGCTGAACCCTCCGGCGGCGCCCATCGGCCGCCGGGCCGCCGCCGCGCTGATCGACCTCGCCGTGATCGCCGGCGGCGAGGTGGTGGCGCTCCTCTTCGCTGGCGTCCTGCTCGAGATCGTGGGCGGGTCCACGGCGCTGCGCTCGCAAGCCGCGCTGCAACCGGCGGCGGCGATCGTGCTCGCCGTCGCGCAGCTGGTCGTGTATGCCGGCCCGGCCGTGTATCTCGACCGCACCTGGCGGCGGGGCGCGTCAGTGGGCATGCGCGCCATGGGCTGCCGCCTCTGCTCCCCGGGTGGCTTCGCCGCCCCGACGTCGAGCCAGGTGGTGCTGCGTCTGTGCGGCCTTGCCTTCTCGGTGGCGTTCCTCGGCCTGGGGCTGCTCTGGGGCTGGTTCCGCCGCGACCGCCGCGGCTGGTCGGACCTGTTCGCCGGCACAGTCGTGACGCGGCTGCAGCCCTGGCCCGTCCCTCCCCCGGTGCCGCCCGCGGTCCACGCGCCGGACACCCCGGCAGGCGGCAGCCACTGGACGTACTCGCCATGGCCGGTACCGGGCGCGGCCCCGGCGGGCACAGGATCGAGCGCCGGGTCGAGCGCGGTGCGCGACCGCAGTCCGTGGAGGTGGACCGACGTGCTTCCCGTTGTGGTGCTGCTGCTGCCGCTGTCCATCGCTGTGGAGTACGTCACGGTGCTGGCGCTGAAGACCGCGATGCACGGCGTGCCGCTCGAGACGCGCCGTCCCATCGAGGCTGTGGTGTCGGACGCAACCGCATACGGTGCCGTGTTCCTGCTCGTGGTGCTGTTCGTCAAGGTGCGGCGCCACGCGAGCCTGGCCGCGCTCGGACTCCGCCGCCCGCAGTGGCGCTGGCTCGCGGCCGCCCTGCCGTTCGCGTACGCCGCGTTCGTTCTACAGGGCATCGCTGGACGCCTCAGCGACGCGCTCTTTCCGCAGACGCCCGCGAATCAGTGCGTGAGCATTCGCGACGCGTACTCGGGTGCACTGTGGCTGGCGATCATCGGCGTCGCCCTCATCGGCCCGCTGGTGGAGGAGATCGTGTTCCGCGGCATGGTGTTCGGCTGGTTGCGTGGTCGCACGCCGGTGACCTGGGCCATCGTGATTTCCGCAGCGATCTTCTCACTGGAGCACATCGGCTTTCTCCAGCTCACGCTGTTCCTTCCCATCTTCGCCGCCGGGATCGTGCTCGCGTTCCTGTATCAGCACGCACGAAGCGTCTGGCCCACATTCATCGTACACGGCCTCTTCAACCTCATCGGCCTGCTCGCGCTTTTCAGCGCGGCGTCGTGCTGAGGTCGCAGTCGGTGGGCGGGCCAGGATTCGAACCTGGGACCGTGGGGTTATGAGCCCCCTGCTCTAACCGGCTGAGCTACCCGCCCCGTAACCGGAATGCCCCACCATACAACCATGCCCGACGCGCCGCCGCGGCCCGACAAGAACACGTACTTCCTGCTCATCGCGCTCGCCGCGCGCACCCGGGCGGACTGTCTCGGACGCCGCGTGGGCGCCGTGATCACACGCGAGGGACGCGTGCTCAGCACCGGGTACAACGGCACGCCGTTCGGCATGCCCAACTGCTCCGAGGGCGGCTGCCTGCGCTGCTCACGACGTGACGACCAGCGCCTGCGCGGCGGCGCCTACGACGTGTGCATATGCGTGCACGCCGAGCAGAACGCGCTGCTCACCGCGGCGCGCTTCGGGCAGCAGACGCTGAACGCGTCGCTCACCAGCACCACGCAACCCTGCTTCGGATGCCTCAAGGAGATGCTGCAGGCAGGCATCTCGGAGGTGCACTACCTGCATCCCTGGGATCCGGCGGAGGCGTACGGCGACGACGCCGCGCTGGTGGCGCAGTACGCGGCTCTGCGCGCGCGCTTCGCGAGCTTCGAGCAGGCGGGCGACCCCGCCATGGACACGCCGGAGCTCTTCGGCTCCTTTCTCTCGCGGCGCTGAGCTCAGCCGGGCGCGCGAGCTGGTCAGCTGCTCGTGCGCGCGTCCAGCCGCAGCTGCCAGCTCGCGCACGCGGCTGAGCGTGTCGATCTCGCTCACCGGCTTGTCGTGGCGCCAGTGCACGATGCGCGGAAAGCGCAGCGCGAAACCGGAACGGTGCCGCCCCGACTCCTGCACGGCGTCGAAGGCCACCTCGAGCACGATCTGCGGCGCCACGCTGTGGTACGAACCGTGTTCCGCGACCGTGGTGCCGAGCAGAAGCGCCGTCATCTCCTTGATCTCCGCGTCGGTGAGCCCGGTGTATGCCTTGCCGACGTTCACCAGCTCGTCGCTGCCGTCGACGCGCACCGCGAACGTGACGTCGCTGAGCACGCCGCGCCGCTTGCCGTGCCCCCACTCGGCGCCCACGACCACCACGTCCAGGGTGTCCAGGGGCCGCTTCAGCTTCAGCCAGTTGAGCCCGCGGCGCCCCGGCGTGTAGGGCGAGTCGGGCCGCTTCAGCATCAACCCCTCGTTGAGGCGCGCACGGGCGTCGTCGAAACGCCTGTCGACCTCCGCGGCGCCTCGCACCGCTTCGAGATGCGCGAGCGCGACCTGCGCCGGCGTCGCGAGCGCCTCGAGGCGCGCTCGACGTTCCCGCAACGGCGAGTCGATGAGCACCTCGTCGCCTTCCATCAGCAGGTCCCACGCGACGTAGATGACCGGCACCTCTCGCTGCAGCGCGGCGTCGGGCGCGACCCGACCCAGCCGCGTCTGCAGCGCATGGAAGGGCATCACCGCGCCGGCGCGGAAGGCGAGCACCTCGCCATCCAGCATCACGTCGCGCGGCAGCTGCAGCGCCGCCGCAACGACCTCGGGGAACTGACGCGTCACGGTCTTGAGGTCGCGGCTGTACAACTCCACCCGCTCGCCGTGGCGGTGCATCTGGCACCTGATTCCGTCGTACTTGTCTTCAACCCAGACGTCCTCGCCCATGCGCGCCACCGCCTCCGCGGCATCGGCGACAGGCGTCGCCAGCATGAAGCGCAGCGGCACGAACCAGCGCGGCCGCGCGTCACCGAGACGGCCCGCGGCGGCGAGCGCAGCCACCTCGGCGAGGTCGCCGATGCGCATCAGCGCGCGGCTCACGCTCTCCGCCGTGGCCCCGAATGCAACGCCGACCGCCTCCTCGACGAGGCCTTCACGCAGTCCGATGCGCAGGTCACCGCTGATGATCTTGGCGATGTACCAGGCGGCGTCGGGCGTGGCGCGCTCCAGCAGGGATCGAAGTGCTTCGGCACGTGCGCGGGCGCCGGCCGCGACGGCCATCGCCGAGAACGCCTCGTCGAGCCGCTGCAGCTCCAGCGGAGCGTTGGCGCCGCGCCGCCGGCCGACCACCGCCGCGACGACGTCGCTCACATCCGCGTAGCGCCGCCACAGCAAACGCAGCTCGGCGTCGTCGCCGCCGCCCAGCTCCAGGAGCGCGCTCTGAAACGCGGCACCTCCCACCTGCAAGGTTCGAGGATCTCCCACCGCGAACACCTGGCCGACGAAGTACCGCGTGGCCAGCACCAGGTCGCGGTCGCGGGTCGACGCCAGGAAGCCGGACAGGAGGCGGACCTTCTCTCGTTTCGATGTCGTGGCGGCAATGGCAGCGGCGACACGCGCGACGTCGTCGATGGCGGCCATGTCCGCATCATGGCGGAGCGGACATCGTCACCCGCACGTGGCGGACCGATGTCGTATAAAGTCCCTTCACCGCCGGTCCCCGGTGGCGCAGGCAGGCTCGGAGGACGCGACATGACGGACCTTCACGGTTGGAAGCCGGTGGCCCAGACCGAGGACGACGAGGAAGAAGGCGAAGGCGAGGGCGGCGGCGGCGACAGCGGCGGCGGCGGCGAGGGCGGCAGCAGCGAGTGACGCCGCCTCGCGCTTCAGCGAGGTAAACCTTGTAGCCGACCCGCTGTACGGCTACATCGAGATAACCAAGGGCCGCCCCGGGCAGAACGGCGAAAGCGAGCTGCTGGACTCACCGTGGCTGCAGCGGCTGCGCCGCGTGCACCAGCTGCAGTCTGCGTGGTGGGTGTTTCCCAGCGCCGAACACTCGCGCTTCGTCCACCTGCTCGGGGCGATGCACCTGGCCAGCCTGTTCGCGCGCCGCGTCGACGAGTCGCTGCGCGCGTCCTTCACGGATGCGCCGTCCCCGGCGCTTGTCGAGGAAACGCTGCGACTCGCCGGCCTGCTGCACGACGTCGGCCACGGTCCATTCGGGCACTTCTTCGACCACGAGGTCCTGGCCGAGTGGCACATCGACCACGAGGTGATCGGCCGCCACCTGGTCACGCACCAGCTCGGCGACGCCATCGCCGCGCTGCGCGCCAGCCCCAGCGGACCCTTCGACTCCGGCGAGAGTGTCGACCCCATGTGGGTGGCGTGGGTGATGGCCGACGCCGGCATCGAGGGCTACGAGCCGCCCGGCTGGCTGCGCGCGCTGAAACCGGTGCTCTGCGGGCCGGCCACGGTCGACAACCTCGACTACGTGCCGCGCGACGCGTACATGTGCGGCATCAGCCTGGGACCGGTCGAGGTGCAGCGACTCATCCACTACACCTTCGTCAGCGGCGACACCATCGTGCTGCACGGCCATGCGGTCGCCGCGCTGGAGATGTTCCTCGCGTCGCGGCTGTACATGTACCTCAACGTGTACCACCACCGCACCGGCCGCCGCTTCGACCTCTCCATGCGCGAGGTGTTCCGCGACACGATTCGCGAGCTGCTGCCGGGCAACCCCCTGGACAACCTCGACGGCTACCTGCAGCTCTCCGACTGGAGTGTGCTCGACGCGGTGCAGCGCTGGCAGCGGGAACCCCAGGGCACGCAGCGCCATCGCCTCGCCACCGCGTGGGCACGCATCACGGCGCGCGACCTGCGCTGGCACATGGCGTACGAGACGGTGCAGCACCGCGGCATGGACACATCCAACCTGCAGCAGCGGGTGGTCGACGCGTTGGGTGCTCGCGGCGCCGCCGTGAACGTGGAGGTGGACGTCGCCGCGGCGCGGATCGCGCCGCACAACCCGATGACCGAGCACGGCTTCGTGCACATCTACGACCCGCTGCAGGGCACGGTCGTGCAGGCGCGAATCGCGGAGCTGGTGCAGCGACTGCCGCAGTACAACCAGGTGGTGCGCGTCTTCACCGACGACGAAACGGCGCTGGACGCTGTGCGCGGCGCCGCCCAGCGCGTGCTGGAGAGCTGAGCGACCGCTACGCCGCCGGCCACCCGCCGAGCTGACGCAGCAGCCATTCCACCGCGTCCTCGGCCGAATGCGCGCGGTGCACCGCGACCTCCGCGCCGTGCGGCGCCGCCAGCTCCCATGAGCCGACCGCGGCGACCGGTTTGCCCAGGCGCAGCGCGAACGCGATCTCGCTGAGCGTCCCGTAGCCGCCGCCGATCGCGATCATCCCGGCGCACACGCGCGCGATCAGCGCGTTGCGCATCTCTCCCATGCCCGTGGGCAGCGCGACCGAGAGCTCAGGAGCCGCCGCGCCGGCGTCGTCGCCCGGCAGCAGACCCACGCACACGCCACCCGCCGCACGCACACCGCCGGCAACCGCGCGCATCACGCCGCCGAGCCCGCCGCAGACGACGGTGCAGCCGTGCTCGGCCAGAAGGCGCCCCACCTCCGCCGCAAAGCCCTCCTCCACCGCGTCGGCCTGCGACGCACCGCAGACCGCAACCATGGGAGGGCGCCCGCCGACGTCGACGCGGCGCTTCAGCGCGTCAGCGGGATGCGCGGACCGGAGGGCATCACCGGTCCGGCGGCGGCGGCGAAGTTCTCCTTGCTCACCTCGGCGGCGATGTGCGACGCGACCTCGCGAAACACCGAGCCAACGGCGCCGTCCGGGGCGACGGCCATGATGGGTTGCTCCTGACCGTCGCCGGTGCGGATGCGCGGGTCGAGCGGGATGGAGCCGAGGAACGGAAGCTCGTAGCGCTCGGCAAGCGTGCGCCCGCCTCCCTTGCCGAAGATGTCGGTGCGCTCGTTGCAGTGCGGGCAGATGAACCCGCTCATGTTCTCCACCACTCCGAGCACCGGGACGTTCAGCTTGCGGAACATCTCGATGCCACGGCTCACGTCTGCCAGCGACACGTCCTGCGGCGTGGTGCAGATCACCGCGCCGGTCATGGGCATGCTCTGCGCCAAGCTGAGCTGCACGTCGCCGGTTCCGGGGGGCAGGTCGATGACCAGATAGTCGAGCTCGCCCCACGCGACGCCGTACAGGAAGTCGCGCAGCGCCTTGGCGAGCATCGGTCCGCGCCAGATGACCGGCTGTCCCGGCTGCAGGATGGTCCCGAACGACACGACCTTGATGCCATGCGCCTCGAGCGGCTGCATGCGCCCATCCTCGGCGGTACGCGGATGATCGTGAACGCCGAGCATGATCGGCACGTTCGGTCCGTACACGTCGGCGTCGAGCAGTCCGACGCGCGCGCCCGCCCGCTGCAGCGCGATTGCGACGTTGACGCTCACCGTCGTCTTGCCGACGCCGCCCTTGCCCGCGCTGATGGCCACCGCGTTGCGCACGCCCGGGATCTCCTGACGTCCGGGCAGCCCGCGCGTGGAGCTTACATTCGCATCCCAGGACAGGCGCACCTCCCGTATGCCCGGGACGACGCCGATGACGGCCGCTTCGATGTCCTGCTGGATGCGATCCTTCAGCGGACACGCGGGCGTGGTCAGCACGACACGCAGCGACGCGACGTCCCCGGTGACGGCCAGGTCGCGCAGCATCCCGAGCTGCAGCATCGGCCGGCGCAGCTCCGGGTCGATCACCGTTCCCAGCGCACGCTCCAATTGGTCGATCGATGCGGCTGCACTCATCACTTCGAGTATACCGATGGGTGCTCGGCTCAATCGGCGGCGTCGGCGCCGCGAACACTAGAATTCGCGCGCATGCTCGACCGGCGCGTCATCCGTGACCTCGAGCGTCAGGTCGACGTCCCGCACGTGTATGCGCGTCCCGCGGATCTCGCTGCGTATGCGTACGACTCGTGGGGCGCCTCCGGCGAGCGCCACCTCCCCGAGGCCGTCGTGTTCCCCGGCACCGGTGCGGAGGTGGCCGGCGTCGTCGAGGTGTGCGCCTACCACGGCGTGCCCATCGTGCCCCGCGGCGCGGGCACCGGCTACGCCGCCGGTGCGGCGCCCGGCGACGGCGGCGTGGTGCTCAGCCTGGCCCGGCTCAACCGGGTGCTGGGGGTTGAGCCGGACGCCATGCGCCTCCAGGCCGAGGCCGGGGCCGTCACCCGGGCGGTGCACGAGCACGCGGCCGCCGCCGGCCTGTACTACCCGCCGGACCCGGGGTCGTCGGCCACCTGCACCATCGGCGGCAACGTCGCCTGCAACGCCGCCGGACCCCATGCGCTGCGCTACGGCGTCACCGCCGACTACGTGGTGGGCGTCACGGCGGTGCTGGCCGACGGTCGCACGGTGCACCTCGGAGAGGGCGGCGACGCCTCGCTGGGCGACCTGCTGGCGCTGATCACCGGCTCCGAGGGCACCCTGGCGGTGCTGACCGAGGTGCTGCTGCGCCTGCTGCCGGCGCCCGCCGCCCGCGCCACCGTGGCGGCGACCTTCTCGAGCATGGAGCGCGCGGCCGACGCGGTGGCCCGCATCGCCGCGGCGGGCGTGGTGCCCGCCGCGCTCGAGTTCCTCGACGCCGGCGCGCTGGCAGCCGTGCGCCGCGCCGGCGGCGGAGAGCTGGGCGGCGACGCAGCCGCCCTGCTCATCCTCGAAGTGGAGGGCGACGAGCACGCCACGGCCGCCGACCTCGACGCCTGCCGCGGCGCCGTCGGCAAGGCGGGGGCCACGGGCGTCGAGCAGGCCGTCGAACCGGGGCAGGCGGCCCGCCTCTGGGCGGCGCGCAAGGCCGTGAGCGCCGCCGTGGCCAAGGTGATGATCGGCAAGGTCAACGAGGACGTCGTGGTGCCCCGGGACCGGATCGCCGAGCTGGTCTCGCGGACGCACGACCTGGGCCGCGAGCACAGCCTGCCGGTGGTCAACTTCGGCCACCTCGGCGACGGAAACGTGCACGCCACCTTCCTCATCGATCCACGCATGCCCGGTGAGCGGAACCGCGCCGAGGCGGCTGCGGGAGGCCTCTTCGAGATGGTGCTGGGGATGGGGGGCTCGCTGAGCGGCGAGCATGGGGTGGGCCAGGCCAAGATCCCCTACGTGGAGCGACAGCTGGGCGCAGCCGGGGTGGAGCTGCAGCGCCGCATCAAGGCGGCGATCGACCCGCGCGGCATCCTCAACCCGGGCAAGAAGATTCCCGCGCTTCAGTAATCGGGTTCGAGCGACTCCAGCAGCGACCCGGTGAAGTCGGTGTCGTCGATGACGGCGGCGAGCTCCCGACCCTGCTGCAGCGGCAGCTCCATCGCCAGGTCGTACACGAAGCCGTACACGTTGCGCAGCGACCACTCGCCGAAACCCAGCAGCGCGAGCGCCTCGCGCACTCGCGAATCGCCCTCGCCGGCGGCGAACGTTTCCGACGCGGCGCGGTACAGCGCCGACAGGTTGTCCACCTCCGCTTCGTACTCGCCGATCACCCCCGGATCGGCCTCGGCCTCGCGGAGCTGGGACAGCTGTCGCCGCAACCCCTGGATCTCCAACTGGTACTCGTCCACCGCAGTCACCTCCAACGCCGAACCGCGTTGCAGCGCCTACAGCGACGTGTGCACACCGACGAGCGTGCCGACGCCGTAGGTGACGCCGGCGGCGATGACGGCGATGCCCAGCTGCCGCAACGCCGAGCGAAGGCGCGAGCGGCCGGTGAACACGGCCACCACCCAGCCGATGCCGACGGCGCTGGCCGCACCCAGAAGGATCGAGATGACCACCGCGGTGCGGCCGCCGGTGAAGAACCAGGGGAGCAGCGGGATGATCGCGCCCACGGCGAAGCTGACGAACGATGAGATCGCCGCCTGCCACGGCGAGCCGGTCTGGTCGGGACGGACCCCGAGCTCTTCGCGGGCGTGCACATCGAGCGCCACGTCGGGATCGCGCATGATCGCCTCCGCCAGGCGGCGCGCGTCGGCCTCTTCGATGCCGCGGCTGACGAACGACGCCGCCAGCTCGCGCGTCTCAGCTTCAGGATGACGCTCGAGCTCGCGGCGCTCGATCTCCAGCTCGCGCTCCAGCAGCTCCTTCTGCGCCGACATCGACACGAACTCACCGGCGGCCATGGAGAACGCTCCGGCCACCAGGCCGGCGAGCCCGGCGAGACGCACGACGGCGGCGGCCGGTCCCGCTCCGGCGACGCCGAGGATCAAGGAGACGTTGGTGAGCAGGCCGTCGCTGATGCCGAACACGGCGGCGCGGGCGCCGCCACCCTGCACGTCGCGATGGTGCGAGTGCGGCCCGTGGTGCGAGCCGGTGGAGCGCTGGGAGCGGGCGAGCAGCTTCACGCTGTCACGTTGCCACATGCGGTCGATGCCGCGACGGCGGGTGTCAGAAGAACACGTGGTGCAGCGCGACGGCCGGCGCCGCGAGGATGGCGATGATGTTCATCACCTTGATCATCGGGTTGATCGCCGGACCTGCAGTGTCCTTGCAGGGATCGCCGACCGTGTCGCCGGTCACCGCGGCCGCATGCGCGTCGGTGCCCTTGCCGCCGTAGTTGCCTTCCTCGATGTACTTCTTGGCGTTGTCCCAAGCCCCGCCGCCCGTGGTCATCTGCAGCGCCACGAAGAGCCCCACCACGATCGTGCCCAGCAGCATCGCGCCGAGCGCCTGCGGGCCGAGGATGAAGCCCACCAAGAGCGGCGCGACCACCGGCAGCAGGCCCGGCACGATCATCTGACGCTGCGCCGCGGCGGTCACCAGCGCGACGCAGCGGCCGTACAGCGGCTTCGCGGTGCCCTCCATGATCCCCGGGATCTCGCGGAACTGGCGCCGCACCTCGGTGACCACGCCGGCGGCGGCGCGTCCCACGGCGAGCATCGACAGCGAGCCGAACAGGAACGGCATGATCCCGCCCAGGAACAGCCCCACGATGACCGGCGGTTGGGTCAGGTCGAAGAATCCCTTGCCGCCCGACCCGTGGCGGGCGAGGATGTCCGTGTAGCTGGCGAACAGCACCAGCGCCGCCAGTCCCGCGGAGCCGATGGCGTAGCCCTTGGTCACCGCCTTGGTCGTGTTGCCCACGGCGTCGAGGGGATCGGTGACGTTGCGCACCGACTCCGGCAGGTCGGCCATCTCCGCGATGCCGCCCGCGTTGTCGGTGATGGGTCCGTACGAGTTGATGGCCACGACGATGCCGGTCATGCTCAGCAGCGCCATCGCGGCGATGCCGATGCCGTACAGCCCCGCCAGCGAGGACGAGGCGAGGATGCCGATGCCGATGATCAGCACGGGAATCGCCGTTCCTTCCATGCCGATGGCGAGGCCCGCGATGATGTTGGTCGCATGACCCGTGGTCGACGCCCGCGCGATGGTGCGCACCGGCCAGAACTGCGCGCCGGTGAAGAATTCGGTGACGGCGACGATGAGGATCGTGATGCCGACGCCGATGACGGCGCACCAGAAGAGGTTGAACGCCGGATAGTTGAAGCCGGCGAAGTAGCCGCCGTTGTTCAGCGCCAGTGTGACCCCGACGAATCCGCCGAGCGCGATGACGGCCGCCACGATCAAGCCGCGGTACAGCGCGCCCATGATCCAGCCGTTGCGCGGCATGCGCACGAACCAGGTGCCGATGATCGAGGCGATGATGCTGACCCCGCCGAGCAGCAGCGGATAGACCACGAAGATGAAGCGGCCGTTGTAGAGAAGGAAGCCGAGCAGCATCGTAGCCACCGCCGTGACCGCGTACGTTTCGAACAGGTCGGCGGCCATGCCGGCGCAGTCGCCGACGTTGTCACCGACGTTGTCGGCGATGACCGCGGGGTTGCGCGGATCGTCCTCAGGGATCCCCGCCTCCACCTTGCCCACCAGGTCGGCGCCCACGTCGGCGGCCTTGGTGTAGATGCCGCCGCCGAGCCGCGCGAACACCGAGATGAGTGACGCGCCGAAAGCGAAGCCGACGAGTGCATCGAAGTCCGAGAACATCGCGTAGGCGACGGTGACGCCGATGAGCCCGAAGCCGACGACGATCAGGCCCGTGACGGCGCCACCCTGGAAGGCCAGGCGCAGCGCCGGATTGAGACCCCGGCGAGCCGCCTCGGCGGTGCGCACGTTGGCGCGCACCGAGATGTTCATCCCCACGTAGCCGGCGGCGCCGCTGAGAATCGATCCCATCAGGAAGAGCACGCCGGTGCGCCACCCCAGCGTGAAGCCGAGGAAGACGAAGATCACCGCGCCGATCGCCGCGATGATCGAGTACTGACGGTTGAGGTAGGCGGACGCACCCTCCTGCACCGCTCGCGCGATCTCTTGCATGCGCTCGTTCCCCGGCGGCTGGCGCAGCACCCAGAAGATCAGGTACACGGCCCAGAGCAGGGCGAGGACACCCGAGAGGGCTATCGGCAGCAGGACGACGCGATCGAGTTGAGGCATGCGTTCTGATGGCTCCAGCACGTGAGGAAGGGCGACGGCGCATGGCGCCATCCGCCGCTTTGGGGCGGCAGGATTGTACCGTCCGGCAACGGGTTGAGGCGCACTGCACGCTTATGCTGCGGCGATGACCGCGCCGGCAGACGCTCCCACGGTGCTGATCGCAGTCGGCGACGAGCTGCTCAGCGGCCACACGCTCGACACCAACTCGAACTTCTTGGCGCGCGCCTTGTTCGCGGCGGGATACGCGGTGCGCCGTGTCGAGGTCGTCGGTGATCTGGAGACGGCGATCGTCACCGCGGTGCGGCGGGCGGTGGCAGAGGACGGCGTGCGGCGCATCGTGGTCAGCGGCGGCATCGGGCCCACACCGGACGACCGCACCTTCGCCGCCGTGGCCGCCGCGCTGGACCTGCCGCTCGAGGAGAGCGCGGAGGCGCTGGAACACATCACCGCGCTGACGCGGCGCCTGCACGAGTTGGGCTGGCTGCGCTCGCCCGAGGTGAGCGAAGCCAACCGGCGTTCAGCCCAGGTGCCCGCAGGGGCGGTGGTGATGCCCAACCGCCGTGGCATGTCGCCGCCGATCGCGCTCGACCTCGGCGGTGACCGCATGCTGTTCGTGCTGCCCGGGATACCGCGCGAGCTCACGGCCATCGTCGAGGAGGAGATGCTGCCGCGCTACTTCACGGACGGCGCGGCGACGCTCGTCACCGAGGTGCGCTACACGACGGTGCCGGAGGCGGAGATGTACGGCCCGATGCGCGTCCTCGAGGCCGAGTTCCCCGACGTCGTCGTGGGCTCCTACCCGCAGACGGAGAGACGCGAGCTGGTCATGCGGCTGCGCGGACGCGATGCGTCACGTGTCGCCGCCGCAGCCGCGCGCCTGCGCGAGCTGCGTCCCGAACCTGAGGGCGGCTAGCCCACCTTCTGCAGGTTGCGCGCGCGAGGCCCCTTGGGAGAATCGACGATGTCGAACGTGACCGACTCGCCCTCCTGCAGGCTGTCGAAGTCGACGGTCGTCAGCTCGGTGCGGTGGAAAAAGACCTCGTTGCCGTCATCCGCACGGACAAAGCCAAAGCCACGGTCAGGGATGATTTTCTTGATCCGGCCAGCAGGCACAGCGATCCTCCGGGAGAAATGCTGGCAACGGTTGCATCAGCCCATCCTGAGTGTTCGACGTCGCGTACCAGCAGCGAGACGGTTGCGGCTCAAGTGGGAACACCGCGCACACACGAAATGCGCCCGATGTCTCAGTTCAGCATAGCAGGGTCGTCACTTCGCCCGGCCTGCCACGCCGCGTAGAGATCGGACGCGCTCTGAGGCAGATTTCGGTAGTAGTCCTCGACGTCGAGGCCGGCAGGCCACGGCTGCGCCGCCTGCTGCTCCAGCTCGGTGTCTCTGTGCGCGCGCCATGCCGCGCCGGCGGCCGTCGGCGATCCGTCCGCGGTCACGAGTCCACTGCCGGCGCGCCAGGGTTCGCGGTCGAACGGCGGCGCCGCAAGCACGCGCGCATCGCACGCCGCCCAGGCGTCCGCATGCACGCCTGCGCAACCAACCTCCGCAAGGCGCGCCACCGTCTCACCGACGAGCGATGGGGCAGGTCGATGCTCGGGCTCGGCCGCGCTCTCGGCACCCGCCGGCGCCGCCGTGGCCACCTCAGCCAGCAGCGGGACGTCTCCCAGCAGCCGCTGCGCCAGCTGCACGACGAAAACCGCTGGTGACGATCCCGTCTCGCCGCGAAGCGGCGCCGGTCCGACGTCCAGCCGGCACGCATCCAGCAGCGGAGACACGGTCCCGGGTCGCACGCCGCGTGCCGTCAGCGCATCGCGGGCGCCGAAGGTGAGAACGCAGCGCTGATCGCCGGCGTGCACGCGCTCGCTCATCAGCGCCACCCAGCCGCGCAGATGGTCGATGCGACGGGGGCGCACCGTCGTCGCCGGGTCGTGGCCCAGATCCCAGGCAGCGATCGCCTCGTGTCCCGCGAATGCGGTCAGCATCGTGTCCAGCCAGGTCATCTCGGCGTCGAGCATTGCCGGATCCGTGTACAGGTCACGCGGCCCCCCGGGCTGCACCACCCCGTCGCTGACGGCACGCACCCCGGCACGAGGCGCATCCACGTCGATGGCGTACGCCGGGAGCATGATGCAGTCCCCCAGCGACTGCGCGAAGAGCACCGGCACGACACGCAGCCCGGCGCCGGATGCAGCGTCCAGGAACGTCTCGAAGTTGCGCAGCTGCCGCGCCGGCACGCCCGCGCGCGTGGGCATGAAGGCATCCCAGGCGAGCAGCGCGCGCACCGTCGCCAGGCCGAACGCGGCCACGTCGCGAAGATCGGCGGTCATCGCCGTGGCGTCGAACTCGTGCCACATGTACGGACCCACCCGCGCCGGGCGATAGGTCACGCCGAGGTCGAGGCGCTCCCCCGTCTCAATACACGAAGAGGTCGATGCCGCCGGAGATCGTCAGCACCTGGCCGGTGATGTACCGCGCCTCGGGCGAGCACAGGAAGACGATGGCGTTGGCGATGTCCTCGGGCTCACCGGCGCTGCGCAGCGCGGTGCGCAGCACCATGCGGTCGTTCATCTTCGCGTCGCCCATCTTCCACGCCTCGGTGGCGATGATTCCCGGCGCGATGATGTTGGCGGTGATGCCATAGCGCGCGCCCTCCAGGGCCATCGACTTGCCCAAGCCGATCAACGCCGACTTGGTGGCGGCGTACGACGCCTGGCCGAAGCCGCCCAGCGTGCCCGCGACGGACGCCATGTAGATGACGCGCCCCCAGCGCTTGTCCTTCATGTACTGCCACGCCACCTTGGTGCAGTTGAACGCACCCGAGAGGTTCACGCGCAGGTCGCGGTCCCAGAGCTCGTCGCTCTGGTTCTCGATCTGCGCGACGTGATCCAGCGTGGCCGCGTTGTTCACCAGGATGTCGATGGAGCCGAACTCCTTGTTGATCTCGGCGAACACCTCGCGCACCTGGTCGCGATCGGTCACGTCCATCTTCATCGTGGCGGAGCGCCGTCCCATCTGACGGATCTCCTCGCTGGTCTTCTCCGCGTAGACGACGTGCTGCGAGGTGAACACCTGCGCCAGCGCGGACTGCGCCGATTCGGCGGTCTTCTCCAGCTGCGGGTCGGACTCCAGCAGGATGTCGGTGACGACGACGTCGGCGCCGGCGCGCGCCAGCGCCAGGCAGTCGGCGCGTCCCAATCCCCGGGAGCCGCCGGTGACGACAGCTACCTTGCCGGCCAGATCGAACACTGAGACGGGAGCCTAGCTGGCCTTGGCCTCGGGCTGCTGCGCCGGCACGTCGGGGACGAGCTTGGGCCGCGGCGTGGCGCGGCGCTCGCCGAGGATGAAGCGGCTGATGACCAGGCGCTGGATCTCGGCCGTGCCCTCCCAGATCTGATAGATCTTGGCGTCGCGCATGAAGCGCTCCACCGGGTATTCCTTGATGTAGCCGTAGCCACCAAGCACCTGGACCGCGTCGGTGGTGACGCGCATCGCCATGTCACCGGCGAACAACTTGGCCATCGAGCCCTCGCCGCGGGCGTACGGGATGCCGTTCATGGCCATCCAACCGGCGCGGTACATGAGCAGGCGCGCGGCGTCGATCTCGGTGGCCATGTCGGCGAGCTTGAAGGCGATCGCCTCGTGCTTGGCGATGGGTTTGCCGAACTGGACACGCTCCAACGAGTAGTCACGCGCGAACTCGAATGCGGCGCGGGCGATGCCGATGGCGCCGGCCGCGACCAGGGGGCGCGTGGCCTCGAGCATGAG
Source organism: Candidatus Dormiibacterota bacterium (assembly GCA_963777285.1). Lineage (GTDB taxonomy): Bacteria > Chloroflexota > Dormibacteria > Aeolococcales > Aeolococcaceae > JAFARE01. The sequence continues at coordinate 1,208,752 of CAVZPR010000002.1, read as the reverse complement.
CATCGCGCCCACGGCGCCAGGGCCGGTGGCGTTGCCTTCCTTGTCGTATCCGAGCCGCGCATCCTCGGGCACGAAGCAGTCCTCGAAGATCACCTGCGCGGTGTGCGAGGCACGCACGCCCAGCTTGCGCTCCTTGCGTCCCTGGCGCATGCCGGGATTGCCCTTCTCGATGGCGAAGCCGGCGATGCCGGCGGGGCCGGCCGACTTGTCCGTGGTCACGAACGCCACCTGGACGTCGGCGATGCCACCGTTGGTGCAGAACTGCTTGGTGCCGTTGAGGACGTAGCCGCCGTCGACCTTGGTCGCGGTGGTCTCCAGCGCCAGCGAGTCGGAGCCCGAGTTGGGCTCGGTCAATCCCATCGCCGCGATGCGCAGCTCCTTGGGGTCGCAGAGCATGCCGATGTACTTCTTCTTCTGCTCCTCGGTGCCCATGGCGATGATGCCGGCGCCGGCGAGGCCGCTCGCGCCGATCGACACGGCCATCCCGGCGTCACCCCAGGCCAGCTCCTCCTGCAGGATCAGCGAGGTGAGCAGGTCGACGCCGCCACCCCCGTACTCGGCGGGGAAGCCGGACGCGGGGTCGAGGCCGAGCTCGTGCGCCTTGCGCATGACCTCCCAGGGCGTCTCCTCGTTCTCGTCGTACCGGTCGGCGACCGGGCGCATCTCCTTCTCGGCGAACTCGTGAGCAAGGTCGCGGATCTCCTCCTGCTCGCGAGTGAGGCTGAACTCCAGTCCCATCTGCCTTTCCCTCAGCGTGAGAGCCGGACGCGGGCCCGGCCGTTGGTGAGAACGCGCTCGCCGCGATCTGAGACGGCATCGACCTCGAGGGAGGCCGTGCCCTCACCGGCGTCGACGGCGACAACCCTCCCGGTGCAGGTGATCGTGTCGCCCGCCAGCAGCGGCTTGCTGAAGCGGCACTCCAATCCGATTAACGCGTCGCCGCCGCCAACCCAGCGCGAGACGGCCTCGGCGACGATGCCCAGCTCCAGCAGGCCATGGGCGATGGCGCCCGGCAGCCCCACGCCGCGGGCGAAATCGGGGTCGGTGTGGATGGGGTTGAAGTCCCCCGAAGCCTCGGCATACGCGTCGATCTGGGCCTGGGTGACGCGGCGGCGCAGCGGCCCCAACGTGGCGCCCGCCTCGAGGCCGGTGGTCACCGCCTCGCTCACGACCTCGCGCCTCGCACGATCATCATCGAGCGGCCCCGGCAGACGGTGGCGCCGTCGGCGGGTCGCACCGCTTCGACGGCGAGGGTGACAAAGGTCATCCCTCGCTTCTGCTCCACGCTGACGATCTCCGCGGCCGCGTCGACGGTGTCCCCCGGCCGCACCCGCTCCGGCCACTCGAAGGCCTGCTCGCCATGGATCAGCCCGGCCAGCTCGATGCCCACCTCGGCGTCGGTGAAGAGCTGGGCGAACGTCGGCGCCAGGCAGTACACGGCCGCGAACGTGGGCGGCACCTGGTCGGGCTCGTACGGCTCGTCCTCTCCGGCGATCGCGGCGGCCATGGCCCGGGCGCGGTCGCCGTGGACCACCTGCCCGGGCGCCGTGTACCGACGTCCGACGTGGCCGGCGTCAGGCACCGGGCGGCCCCGTGGCCCGTCGGGGCGGTTTCGCGCCAGAAGCTTCAGACGAAGCCGAAGTTGACATCGGAATCAACATTTCCCCGGGTCACTATAGGTTTCGGGACGGGCTGAGTCAAAGAGCCGCGGCGAGGCCCTGCAAGGCGGCAGGCTCGACCCGGGTCTCGCCGACCATCGTGCCCGCCCAGTTGCGGAGCCGAGGCGCGGCGAACGAGGGGAGGGGATCCGGCAGCGTCTCCGCCAGCCAGCCCAAGCGCTGCAGCACCGCGAGGGCCACCGGAGGAACGGCGTCTCCGCCGCCCGCCTCGAGCTTCAGCGCGACTGCCGGCCCGTCGGGCCGCCGCACCGCTGCCCAGACCGCGGCGCCGCCGATCTTGGCGGTGAGGGTGGCGCCGGCGTGCGCCAGGAGCGCCGTGTCGAACCGCCCCGTGCCCGCGACCAGGTGGGGATGGCCGGCCATGGCGTCCTGGCAGGTGACGAAGCCTTCGTGCCGGGAGCCGGCGGCGAAGCCGCGCGCCAGCGTCGCCAGGGGCACACCGTAGGTAGGCAGGCCGCAGCCGTCGATGCCGCGGGGCACGCTTGCGAGCTCCAGCCGGAACACCTCCGCGAGGGCGCCGGTCACGGTCTGCTGGCAGGGGTGGTCTGGCCGTGAGTACCCTGCCACCGGCCAGCCGGCGACGACGCAGGTGGCGAGCATCGCGGCGTGCTTGCCGGAGCAGTTGTTGTGGATCGGCCGCGGCTCCTCCCCCGCTGCCAGCAGCCGCCGCGCCGAGGCTGCATCTGAGGGAAGCTGTGGCCCGCACTCCAGGGTGGCCTCGTCGAGCCCCGCGGCGGCCAGGAGACCTCGGGCGGCGGCCACGTGCGCCTCCTCGCCATTGTGTGACGCGCAGGCGATGGCGATGGCCGCGGCGTCGACGCTCAGCGCCGGGGCCGCCTGGCGGACGAACGGCAGCGCCTGGATCGGCTTGACGCAACTCCGCAGCGTGGTCACGGCGGCCGGGTCGCCCACCGCCGCGAGCACGGCTCCGCCGGCATCGACCACCGCGACGTGGCCGCGCACCACCTCTTCGAGGACGTCGCCGCGCCACACGGAAGCCAGATGCGCGGGGCCGGGCATGGCCGGCAGTGTGCCAGCCGGCGCGGCTAGAGGAGCTGGACGCTCGCCGTGGGCCGGTGGAACCTCACCCGGCAGCGATCGCACCGGAAGACCAGGCGGAGGCCCAACCTCCCGATGACGCCTGCCGTTCGGCTCTCACAGTTGGGGCAGGTGGCGTGCTCTTCGCTGAACTGGGTGGGGACGACCTTCAGGGGCAACTCGACCGGCTTGTACTTTCTCATCGCGCCGGTGATCCTAATACGCACACTTACTGATAGTCAAGATATAACATTAGGCCACCCCTCCAATGTGGTGCCGGCCCCGGCGCTTTGACTTCGGGGCCGGCACTTTGCTACCGTCCGCCGACGGTCCACGGACCGCCTTTTCCTTGACGGGACACCGTTTTCTGCGCCGATGGCGCTGATACGGAGGGGCACGCTATCGGCGGACACGTCCACCGGATGGTGCGGCACATCTCGGTGCTGCTGATCGCGGCTGCGCTGGTCATCCTGGTCGCGCGGCCGGCCGCGCTGGCCGTGGCCGCCCCGGCCGGCCTCCGCAGCCTCGATGCGATCCAGATCGACGCCGTCATCCAACGGCCCGCGGTGGCGCCGCTGGTCATCACGCGCCCGGCGCAGACGATCGTGGTGCGAGCGGGCGAGACGATCGAATACCTGGCTCGGGCGTATGGCTCCGACCCCGCCGCCATCCGCTGGGCCAACGGCATCCCCTCATACGGCGAGGGGGCTGCGGGCGCGACGCTGCTGCTGCCCCCGTCGCAGGGCGCGCTGGTGCGCGTGCTGCCCGGGGAGACGCCCACCACCTTCGCGGCGCGGCTCGGCCTCGACCCCACCACGGTGCTCGACTTCAACGCGCTGACATCGAACGCGCCACTCACCGCGGGGACGTACCTGCAGGTGCCCATCGCCGACGCCCCCGTCGGAGCGCTGATATCGCAACGGTTCGTCGTCGGTGACCGCGGCGTCCCCGCGGTGGCGACGAATCACGGCATCGACTACTTCCCGTTCGGACAGTGCACGTGGTACGTGGCATCACGTCGCGCGGTGACGTGGAACGGCAACGCGTGGGTTTGGTGGTTCGCCGCAGCCGGCATCCGGCCCGAGGGTCACGTCCCGGTGCAGGGTGCCATCGTCGTTTTCCGAACGGGGTGGGCCGGCCACGTGGCGTACGTCGAGCACGTGAATCCCGACGGCAGCTTCATCGTGTCAGAGATGAACTACTACGCCGACGGAGGCGGTTGGGGGCGCGTCGACCGTCGCACGATACCCGCGACGGACCCGACGATCATGGGGTTCATCTACTGAGCACCAACTCAGAGTTGCTTGCTCGTACGCACCGTCGTCTCACGGCAGCCGCGTCAGTCGATGATGCGCCTGAGCCCTACGTGGCGGCGGGCGGCGACGTGAAGGCGACCGTGGGAGCGGCCCGCTCGGAGTCGGCCGCTGCGAAGAACGCGAACTGCTGGAAGCCCATGCTGCGGGCGATGAGATTGGTCGGAAAGCGCTGCAGCGCGGTGTTGAAGTCGCGTACGTTGCCGTTGTAGAACCGGCGTGCGAACTCCACCTTGTCCTCGGTGGTGGTGAGCTGCTCCTGCAGGTTCAGGAACAGCCCGGCGGCCTTGAGCTGCGGATAGTTCTCGGCGACGGCGAACAGCTGGCGGACGGCGCCCGTGAGCGCGTCCTCCGCGCCGGCCATCACCGCCGGGTTTCCAGTCTGCGCGGCAGAAACGGCCTGTGACCGCGCCTGGGTGACGTTCTCCAACACCTGACGCTCGTGCGCCGCGTATCCCTGCACCGTCGAGACGAGATTGGGGATGAGGTCGTGACGCCGCTTCAGCTCGACGTCGATGTCGGACCACGCCTCCTGCGTGCGCGTGCGCAGCCGGATCAAGCGGTTGAAGCGGTAGGCGACGTAGAGCAACAGCAGGACAACGATCGCGATGACAATCCAGACGACGGTCACGGCGCGGTCATGTCCATCATTCCTCGCGCAGCATCGCCTCCGGCACGTTGACGACGCGGTAGGGCATGTCCGTCACATCGTAGAAGCGCACCGGCTTCTTGAGCCGCTTGGCGATGCCCATCTGCACCTTGACACCGAGCGACACGGTGCCGAACACCCACATCTGGTCGGAGCGGACGATGAGGTTGTTGCACGCTTCTCGCACAGTCTCCTTGGGAACGGTGTGCAGCAGGTAGTAGTCGAAGAGCATGAAGGGCACGATCGGAACATGCCCCTCGTCGAGCACGAACTTGGTGATGTGCTGGCGCCAGTAGAAGTGCTTGTTGCTGAAGGCACAGTAGATCAGCTGCCTCGGCCGGCGCAGGGCCCGTTCCGCTTGTTCCGCAGGGCTCGCTTTCGGCGTGGGCGTGAAGATCCTCTCCAGGATGTCCTCGGCGCTCTTCCCCGCCGGCGCCGCCTGCACGGGCGCCGGAGCCTCTGCCTGGCCGGTTGCGTCGGGCACGCTGTAACTCCCGCTAGCGTCTCATGCGTGCAAATGCCTGCGCCCCGTTGGCGAATCGAGCGCCGATCATAGCATCGGCTCCGACCCCGACTCGCCGCCGTCGCCGGTGGCGTCGGCCCAGCGCACGAGCATTGCGAGGCGGCGCAGCGCGGCGTCGAGCAGCGCCGCGCGGCTCGGATCGTTGAGCCAGCGGCTCTGCCCCGAGGGATGCGGCAGGGGAAGGATCACGGGTGCGCTCGCCGGCGCGCCACGCACTCGATGTCCGTCGAGCGTGTACGCGAAACCGATCACGTCTGCCAGCCGCCGGCCGGGCAGGAACCGCTGCAGCGCCAGTGATCCGACGGGCAGCAGCAATCGCGGCCGCAGCAGCGGGATGAGGCTGTCGAGCCACGGTGCGCAGAGCGCGACCTCACGACCGGAGGGGCGGCGGTCACCCGCGCCGTCCGGCCGACGGCCGGGGAAACACGTCGTCATCGCGGTCATGTACACGCGTGCACGCACGTCGGCATCGCCGTCGAAACCGGCGCGCTGCATCCATCGCATCAGCTGACGGCCCGCTCGTCCGGCGAAGGGGCGTGTCTGGTCCATCTCAACGGGCCCGGGTGCCTGCCCCACGAGCAGCACCCGCTGCCGGATGCTCCCGCTGAACACCGGATGCGCGTGGGGAATGAGGCCCGCATCGGCGCACCGCGTACACGCGCGATGCGCGGCCTGCAGCTCCGCGAGCGCCTGCTCGCGTCGGCTGGTCGCGGCCACGGCGGCGATGCTATCCGGCCGACGATGCCGCCGGGTCGCGGCGCGTATCATCACGGGCAGCAGGCGATGTCGGACGAGGCCCCGCGCTCAGCCCACCATTCCGGCCAGCGGCGCAGCGATGGCGCACCGGCCTGGTGGGGCGCACTCGACCGATCCGACCTGCCCGCCGACGGGCTCGCCCCGCTGGAGCCGCGCTGGTACGAGGACCGCTCCGGGCAGGCCCGGCTCCACGACGTTTCCGGCATCGAGGGCATCCCGTCCCGGCGGCGCGCCTGGATCATCAACCTGGCGGCGGTGCTCGTCGCAGTCGCCGTGATCATGCTGGGGATCGGCGTCGATTCACCCCGGACGGCGCTGATGGTCGGGCTGATCTTCGGCGTCCCCGTCGTGCTCGTGGCCATCACGGCGGCGGTGGCCGCGCGCCGAGCCCGGGGCTGACCCAGCCGCGACGGTGGCCGGGCCCTCGCGCGGCGGCCCGCTGAAGCCGCGGCGCCGCCCTCACCTCGACCCCCGGGGCGCCGGCCGCCTCGTGTTCGTCGAATCCGCGGCTGACGACGGCCCATCCGGCCGCGACCGCTTCGACGCCGCCGTCGCCGCCAAGCTGCACGAGGCCGGGCTGCCCGGCGACGCCGAAGCGCTGCAGGCGCTCGCCGAGGCGCCGCTCGAGGCGATCGGCGAGGTGCCCTACGGCAGCAACGCGGTCTTCCTCGTGCAGCTGGCGGCTCCCGACCCGCGCAAGCGCGACGCACCGCTGCGCGCTGTGTACAAGCCGGCCCGAGGTGAGCGGCCCCTGTGGGACTTTCCCCGTCGCACGCTGTACCTGCGCGAGGTGGCGACATACCTGGTGGACGCGGAGCTCGGCCTGGGGCACGTCCCGCCAACCGTGCTGCGCGACGGCCCGGCCGGCCCCGGATCGATGCAGCTCTTCGTGCACGCCGCAACCGGCGACACGACACGAGACGAAGCGGCGCTGGAACGACGGCTGCGCGACGTGGCCATGCTGGACGTGCTGGTGAACAACGCAGATCGCAAGCGATCGCACCTCATGCTCACCGAGGACTCGCGCCTCTGCGCCATAGACAACGCGCTGACGTTCCTCCCCTATCCGCGCCAGCGCACTGCGCTCATATCGCTGGGCGGGACCACGCTGCCGCGACGCAGCGCGAAGCGCGTGTCCGCACTGGCCGCGGAGACCGCACGGCTCGCCGCGCTGTCGAGCCGGCTCGCGTTCCTGCTTTCACGCATCGAAGTGACGGCGTTCGAGCATCGCGTGCGCGAGCTCGCCGCGGACCCGACCTACCCGGTGCTCGACGACTGGGACGGCCGCCCGTTCGACTGGTGGTGAACGGGCGACCGTCCCGCCTACGCCGTCAGTGACCCAGCGCTGAGGTCGCCTGCGAGTCCATCGTCGACTCGATCGACGAGATGCTCCCGCTGCTCGGATCCTTGACGAAGTTGATCAGGTCCTGCCACATGGAGTGCTCCCAGCTGCCCTGCAGGTCGTCGAGGCTGAACACCGAGCTCGACGCGTTGGCCAGCGCCTGTGCGTCCTGCTGCGAGACGGAGTCGGGGTAGGAGCTCGCCGGCACCGTCTTGTTCGGCGATGCGAAACCGCCCAGGTGCGCCCAGATCGACGCGCCCTGCGCACCGGCCAGGTACTTGATCAGCGCCTCCGTCTGCGGGTTGTCCTTGAGCATCAGCGCGACGTCACCCGCCGCCTGGATCGCGCTGTTGTTGGCGCTGTCCGCGGACGGCGCCGGGAACGAGAAGAAGTCGTAGCACGGGGTCTTGCTGGCGTCGGTGGTGCAGGCGGCGCCGCCCGTGCCGGTCGTGCCCGCGGTGTAGGTGGACGAGTTGGAAGTGATCTCGGACACCACGAAGTCGGCCTCCACCACCATCGCAGCGCTGGGCGTTGCCGGCGGCTTGGGGAACACCTTGTCGACGCAGTCCGGATAGGCGTTCGACAGCGAGCCCTGCAGACCTCCGTCGAGATATGACGTGTGGCTCACCAGCTGCGCCATCGTGGTGAACGCGGTGGTCACCGTCGGATCCGTCCACTTGAGCGCGTGCGTCGCCAGCTTGTTGTAGTCGCCGGCGCCGGCGGTCTTCAGGTAGACGTTCTGCCAGAAGTCTGCCACCGGCCAGCCGACATCGGTGCACAGCGAAAACGGCGTGACACCGGACGCCTGCAGCGTGGCCGCGTCACTGAGCAGCTGTTCCCACGTGGTCGGCGGCGACGAGATGCCCGCGGCCGCGAACTCGGCCGGGTTGTACCAGATGGTGTTCTTGTTCGCGCCCTTGAACCAGACGCCGTACAGCTTTCCGTTGTACGTGGCCAGTGTGTTCCACGCGGATCCGTAGTTCGAGGCGAGGTTGCCCACGATGCTGGTCAGATCCTTGATGGATCCGTTCTTGGCCAGCGTCTGCAACGTCGCCGGGTCAGGCACCAGGGCCACGTCGGGCGGCGCGCCGCCCTGGATGGCGCTCTCCAGCGCGGTGTCCATGTTGCTTCCCTTGCCCGAGTAGTTGATCGTGATGCCGGTCTGCTGCTCGAACGGTGAGAGCGCCGCGAGGAAGTCCTGCTGCTCCTGCGCGGTCCACTCCGCCCACAGGTTGATGGTCCCCCCGATGTGCTGCGCCGACGATCCGGAGCCGGAGGAGCTGGTCGTCGTGCTCGGCGAGCCGCACGCCGCCACCCCCAGCCCCAGCACCACCGCGACCGCCAGCTGTCTCACATGCTTCATCAGGGTTGCCTCCCGCTGATCGTTGGTGCAAGCCTCACCCGATATTCCGACTCCGGGCCGGGAAAGGCAAATCCCCGATTGCCAGGCCGGCCGCGCCGGGGCTAGCATCGGGCTCGTGGCGTCGCTCCCCCTTCGCCGCCGCACCAGGCTGCTGCGATCTGTGGCCATCCCCGTTCCGGCCGCCGGCGGTTCGAACGCCGCGGCGCAGCCGCTGCCGGCGACCGGCAAGCCGCCGGGTGGCGGCTGGCGCAGCCATCTCGGCTCGCTCGCCTTTCTCGCGCCGGGGGCCATCTGGTTGCTGGTCATCACCGTGTATCCGGTGGTGGCGACGCTGCGCAACAGCTTTCTGGACGCGTCATCGACCAACTTCGTCGGGCTGAACAACTACCACGCCATCTTCTCCACCGACGCGATCCTGCTCACCTTCCGCAACAACGTCATCTGGTTCTTGGTGTTTCCCTTCCTGGTGACGTTCATGGGCATGGTGTTCGCCGTGCTGACCGAGCGCATCCGCTGGTCCACCGCGTTCAAGACGATCATCTTCATGCCCATCGTCTTCAGCGCCACCGCGTCGGGCCTCGTGTGGCGCACCATCTTCGACCTCGATCCACACATCGGCATGGTCAACGCGACCATCCAGACGGTGAGCGACTGGTTCAATCCTCCAGGGCTGTATCCGGTCGACACCGCCGCGGGTCAGACCGCGGCGGGACTCGCCAGCACGGGGCTCCAGCCCGGCCCCGCGGGCACGCTGCAGAGCAAGGCCACGGTGGCGGCCGGGGGCACCCTAGAGCTGGGGATGATCGCGCTCAACGCGCAGCAGCTCACGCTCGCCGGCGCGCGGACCGCGGTCGTGCCGCAGGCGGCCGGCGGCGCCGTGAGCGGCCTTGTCTGGCGCGACTTCTCACCGGCACATCCCACCTCGCGCGGCCACGTGTTTCCCGACGAGCTGGGCATCCCGGGTTTGCATCTGACGCTGGTGGGCACCGGTGGCAGCAGCGTCGCGACGACCGTCACGGACGCGCATGGAGACTTTCACTTCGGCGGCGTCGGCGGCGGTCCCTACCGCGTGCAGGTGGACTCGCGGAACTTCAGCAGCGGGTTCACCGGCGTCTTCTGGCTGGGCACGCAGTCGCTGACGCCGACCAGCAACTTGTCATCGACGGCGCAGGCGATCCTCAGCGTGCCACTCGTCGACATCGGGCTGATCATCGCGTACCTCTGGATCTGGGCGGGGTTCGCCATGGTGGTCATCGGCGCGGGGCTGGCAGCGCTCAACCGCGAGGTGCTGGAGGCGGCCAAGATCGATGGCGCCAGCGAATGGCAGACGCTGCGCCGCGTCACGGTACCCATGCTCGCGCCGGTGCTGGTGGTGGTGTTCGTCACCATGCTCATCAATGTCCTGAAGATCTTCGACATCATCCTCAACATGGCCCCGGGGTCGTCGCAGGGTGACGCCCAGACGCTCGCGCTGGCGCTCTACAACTATGGTTTCGCGGGCAACAGCGACTTCGGCTTGGCCAGCGCGATCGCCGTGATCCTGTTCATCCTCGTGGTGCCCGCGATGCTCTTCAACATGCGGAGGATCAGGGGATGAGCGTGGCGCAGGCTGCGGTCACGCCCGCGGCGGTGCGCGCGCAGACGCGGCGGCGGCGCCTGCGGTGGCGGCCGTCGCGCGCCGTTCTCAACCTGGTGCTGGCGCTGATCGCCATCTTCTGGCTGGTGCCGACGGTGGGGCTGACCATCGTCTCGTTTCGCCCCGAGGCGCTCTTCAGCCAGTCCGGCTGGTGGACGGCGCTCACGGCGCCTGCGCAGCTCACCCTGCAGAACTATCAGACGCTGTTCTCGCAGGGGCTGGCCACCGGCGGCCTGCTCAACTCGCTGATCACGTCGGTCGTCATCACGCTGCCGAGCACCATCCTGGTGACCGTGATCGCCAGCCTCACCGCGTACTCGCTCGTCTTCGGGCGCTGGCGCGGCCGCACCGTGGTCTTCCTGATGATCGTGGGCCTGCTGGTGGTGCCGGTGCAGGTGGCGCTGATTCCGGTGGCGCAGCTGTACCACGCCTTCGGCAACGTCACCGGCTTCAACCCCTTCGGCACCGTCATCGGCGTGATCATCTTCCACGTCGCCTTCGGGCTTCCTTTCGGCATCTTCCTGATGCGCAACTTCTACATGGGAATCCCCAAGGATCTGCTCGAGGCCGGCCGCATCGACGGTGCCGGCGAGTGGAAGCTGTTCCGGCGGGTGGTGCTGCCGCTGGGACTGCCCGCCGCGGCGTCCCTGGCGATCTTCCAATTCATCTGGGTCTGGAACGACCTGCTGGTGGCGCTGGTCTTCCTCGGCGGCAACAGCCATCGCACGCTCACCCTGTTCCTGTACGGGCAGACGCGCTTCTTCGCGTCCAACTACTGGATCATCTCCACCGGCGCGATGATCTCCATCCTGCCGCCGCTCATTGTGTTCTTCGCGTTTCAGCGTTACTTCGTGCGCGGCGTCCTCGCGGGCGCCGTCAAGTGAGGAGCCGGCGATGGCGCGCGTAGTGCTCGACAAGATCTCGAAGCGATACGGAGGCGGCGCGCTTGCGGTCGACAGCCTCGACCTCGACGTCGCCGACGGCGAGTTCGTCTGCTTGGTGGGGCCGTCGGGCTGCGGCAAGACGACGGCGCTGCGCATGATCGCCGGGCTGGAGGAGATCACCAGCGGCCAGGTGCGTATCGGCGACCGCGTGGTCAACGACCTGCCGCCGCGTGACCGCGACATCGCCATGGTCTTCCAGAGCTACGCGCTGTATCCGCACATGACCGTCTTCGACAACATGGCGTTCGGGCTGCAGCTGCGCAAGGCACCCAAGGACAAGATCGACAGAGCGGTGCGCGAGGCGGCACGCATCCTGGACCTGGAGCGGTTCCTGGAACGCAAGCCGGGACAGCTGTCGGGCGGCCAGCGGCAGCGCGTGGCGCTGGGGCGCGCCATCGTCCGCGAGCCGGCAGCGTTTCTGATGGACGAACCGCTCTCGAATCTCGACGCCAAGCTCCGCGTGCAGACGCGCGCCGAGATCGCGCGGCTGCACCAGCGCCTCAAGGCCACGATGATCTACGTCACGCACGACCAGGTCGAAGCAATGACCATGGGGGACCGCATCGCGGTGATCAGCGACGGCGTGCTGCAGCAAGCGGGCACGCCACGCGAGCTGTACGAGTCTCCGCGCAACCGCTTCGTCGCGGGCTTCATCGGCTCGCCCGCGATGAACTTCCTCGACGTCGCGGCGGCCAACGGCGGCTCCACGCTGAGCGCCGAGGGCGCGACCATCCGTCTCGACGACGCGCAGGCGGCGCTGCTGCGCTCGCGCGGCGACGGCGCGGTGGTTGTCGGCGTGCGGCCAGAGCACCTCAAGGTCGGCGCCGCCGAGGGGCCCGGGCTGGAGCTGACCGTGGGCGTCGACGTCATCGAGTTCCTGGGGAACGACGAGCTGATCCACGCCGTCAGCGAGGGGCACGACCTCGTCGCCATCGTGAACGCTGACAACAAGCTGCAGGCCGGCGAGAAGGTGGTGCTCTCGGCGGCGCCGAAGAACCTCTACCTCTTCGATCCCAGCAGCGGCAACGCGCTCGCGCCCGGCTGATCCGCCGCTGCCGTGGCCGTTGAGCTGCCCGAGCTGCTCTGCGAGGACGCCGCCGCGTGGAGCGCGTGGCTGCAGCAGCATGCCACCGACGCCACCGGCATCTGGCTCGTGCTCGCCAAGAAGGGCGTCACGGCGCCGACGACGCTGACCTACCCGGAGGCAGTCGATGAAGCGGTCTGTCACGGATGGATCGACGGACAGGCGCGCAGCCGCGACGCGAGGACCTACTCGCAGCGCTTCACACCGCGCCGCGCCCACAGCAACTGGTCGCCGAGCAATGTCGCCAGGGTCGTGCGACTGGAACGCGAGGGACGCATGCGAGTCGCCGGACTGCGCGAGGTCGAGCGAGCCAAAGCGGACGGGCGCTGGGATCGCGCGGGCGGTGCGCCAGGGATTGCAGCGACGGACTGAGGCGATCAGGCGGCGCGTCGCCGCCCGCCACCACGTCGCGCGGTGCGCTGGTGCGGCAGGTAGGAGCGATCGCCGATCCACTGCGCGGGCACGATGGCCAGCTTCTTGGCCATCTCGTTGAGCGGGCGCGCGTAGCGGGCGCGCGTAGCGGCGAACTCCTTCCAGGCGACCTCACGGTGGCGGCACGTGAACCCCGCGGCCTGCAGCCTCGCGACCGCCTCGTCGAACTCGGTGCGCTCCACGAACGGTTCCTCGGAACGTCCCAGATGGAAGTACCACGCCAGGTCTTCGACCAGATGCTTGCCCACTGTGAGCATCAGCCGCGCCGGGCCGGCGGACGCGTCCTCGACCGTGCTCACAACCAGCGTGGCCGCGTCCATCACCGCGCCGAAGGAGTTGAGCCATGCCTCGTTGTCATGGCTGGAGCGAAAGTAGAAGAGGGTCGGGTACGCGAGGTGGCTCTCGAGCACCGCCGCCGCCCAACCGCGCCAGTCGTCGAAGGTGCGTACCAGCTCAGCGCGCATGTCACGATCCGCCGCCGTCTCGAGCATCTGCGCCCCTGACGGCGGAGCGCCCGCGAGCGCGTCGAGGGCCACGACGAGCACCTCGCGCTGCTGAAAGGACTGGTACAGCGAGAACAGCAGCGTGATCACCAGCGCGACGAGCACAACGCCGGTCCCGCTCTCGGCCACGGTGGTCATGCGCGCGGGGACGTCGATGGGCAGCACGTCGCCGTAGCTGAGCGGCACGAACGTCGTCGCCGAGAAATAGAGCGAGTCGCCGAACGAGCGCGGCGGTGGCTGCAGCCCGGATCCCAGACCGTCGATCAGCAGCGCGAACGCGACCACGATGACCGCGGCCCAGGCGCCGAACATGACGAACACCGAAAAGGGGCCGAAGCTCGCCAGCCGGCTCTCGCGGCGGGCGGGGCGGGAGCTGCGGGTGCCGAACCAGCGCCAGACCACCCAGAGGCCGCGCAGCACGTACGGCACCATGAGGAACCGGCCCACCGCCGGCCGGGGCAGCACCGCCGTCTTGAAGATGTCGAACAGCACCCAGACCAAGAGCGCCAGCCCGCCGGCGACCTCAGCCCACTGGGTTGCGCCCATGGTCCGGTAGCCTGCCTCAACCCGGCAGGGTCTGGCTCGCGGCTATCCTCTGACGCGATCCGGCATGAGCGAGCAAGACGTCTTCATCCTCTCCGAGGAGGCGCTGGCCGGCGTGATCGACCAGATCCGCGACGGCCAGTGGGAGGAGCGCACCCCAGCGTGGTTCCAGACCGGCCGCCAGGGCGAGGTGACCCTGCGCGAGATCGTCGGCTACCACACGTCCGACTCGGCGTGGGTGCCGGACGTGCTGGCCGGCCGCACCGCCGGCGAGGTCGGTGACGCCTACACCGGCGACCTGCTGGGGGGCGACCCCCGCAGCGCATATCGCCACCACAGCCGGCGCGCTGTCGCAGCCGCACGAGAATTGGACGACCCTGACAAGATCGTGCACCTTTCGTATGGCGACTGGCCCGCTCGCGAGTACCTCAAGCACATGACCAGCTTCCGCGGCTTCCACGCGTACGACATCGCCAGGTGGATTGGGGTGAGCACCGCGCTTCCGCCCGACCTCGTCCAGGGTATGTGGGACGAGTTCCTGCCCGAGGCGGAGGCGTGGCGCCGGATGGGCGTGTTCCGTCCCGCGGTGCCGGTGCCGGAGGACGCGCCGCTGCAGGACAGGCTGCTGGGGCTCGCGGGCCGCGATCCGCGCTAGGCGGGCGGGTCAGGCTTCGAGCACGAGCGCCAGCCCCTGGCCGACGCCGATGCAGATCGCCGCCAGCCCGTAGCCACCGCCGCGGCGGTGCAGCTCGTGCGCCAGCGACACGGTGATGCGCGCCCCGGAGCATCCGATGGGGTGGCCGATCGCGATCGCGCCGCCGTTGGGGTTGACGCGCTCCGCATCGAGCTCCGGCCATTCCGCGAGGCACGCCAGCGCCTGCGCCGCGAAGGCCTCGTTCAGCTCCACCACGGCGAGGTCGCCCCAGCCGATCCCGGCCTTGCGCAGCGCGCGGTTGGCCGCCTCGACCGGCGCGATGCCGTAGAGCGGTGGTTCGACGGCGCTGATTCCGCGCGACACGATGCGCGCCAGCCGCGTGCGTCCGGCGCGCGCTGCGCCGGCCTCGTCAGCGAGCAGCAGCGCCGCCGCGCCGTCGTTGAGCGGCGACGCGTTGCCTGCGGTCACGGTGCCGCGCTCGCGAAAGACTGGACGCAGCGACGCGAGAGCCTCGAGCGACGTCGTGGCGCGAACGGATTCGTCGCGAAACGGCTCGACGCCGGGCACGTCGACGACCTCGTCGGCATAGCGACAGCCTTCCCATGCTTTCGCAGCGAGCTGATGACTGCGCAGCGCGAACGCGTCCTGCTGCTCCCTGCTGATCGAGTAACGCTCTGCGAGCAGCTCCGCGCCCTCACCCAGCGACACGGTCCACGGCGGCGGCATCCTGGGGTTCACCATGCGCCAGCCCAGCGTCGTTGAGTGCAGCGTCTGGTTGTCGCGCGCGAAGCCGCCCTCCGGCTTGAGCATCACCCAGGGGGCGCGGCTCATGGACTCGACCCCGCCGGCCACGCACAGCGAGTGGTCGCCGCTGGCGATGGCGCGGCTGGCGCTGACCACCGCCTCGAGGCCCGAGCCGCACAGGCGATTGACGGTCGACCCCGGCACGCTGGGTGGAACACCCGCGAGGAGCAGGCCCATGCGCGCGACGTTGCGGTTGTCCTCGCCGGCGCCGTTGGAGTCACCGAACACGACGTCGTCGATCGCACCGGGCTCCAGCTCCGGGCTGCGTCGCAGCAGGCCGTCTATCGCTGCCGCCGCGAGGTCGTCCGGCCTCGTGCCGGCTAGGGCGCCGCCGTACCGCCCCACCGGTGTGCGCACACCGTCGAGGATGTAGACGTCGCTCACGGGGTGAGGATCGTCAGCTTTGTCTCCATACCCGGCGGGCCCACGTAGTACCCGGGTCCCTCCGGTCCATTCGGATCGTAGTCACTGTACGGGACCTCGAACGTCCCGCCGGTGCTGGGGTCCCGGACCAGATCGAGGCCGTTGAGCGTCGAGTCGAAGCCTGCCACCTGCTGGTTGAACGCCTGCCACTCCAGGCTGAGCCTGCGGAGCTGCGCCAGATCCTGTGTGAACTTGTGCTGGATGCCGCCGGCGATCTGCAGCAGCGCGCCACTCACCTCGTTCCACCTTTCGGTGTGTGCGATCGCCAGGCGGATGGCGCCGCTGGTGTCGATGCCGGAAAAGGTGACCGCTTCCACCGACGCGATCGCGTGACAGGGGGCGCCGTTGACCGTGCCCGTGAACTCGATGCGCTTGCCCTCCTGCACGCCGCCCGTCACGGTGGTGGTGGGCTGTGCCGTCGACGTGCTGAGGATGGTGCCCACCGTGATGTGCTCCTGGGAGAAGAAGTACTGCAGCAGCGACGACGCGTCGGTGACACCCTGCGACGGGGTCAGGATCTCGTAGTTGACGTAGTCCGCTGACGCGTCGTTGCCGGGGTCTTCGACGAACAGCGTGTTGGGCTGCTCCGACGGGGTCCAGCCCAGTGGGATCGGGTACGTGAACTCCTGATCCATGACGACCTGGAACAGCGTCCCCTGCTCTGGCTGGTAGCACGGACCGAATCCGGCAAGCGACGTCATTTCCGAGGCGAGGTCGGCCTGGGGCGCCCAGTACGCGGAGAACACCACCAGCTGCGATCCGTACGCTGTCTTGTACGGGAGCAGCGCCACGCCCGCATGACCGGTGACGTTGACGTTCGCGCCGCCGTTGTGACCGCTGACCGTGGCCTGCGTCAGCCCTCCGTTGTTGCTCGTCACCTGGAACGAGAGAGAGTTTCCGCCTGCGGCGGCGGCCTGCTGCAGCTGTGACGTGGCGGTGGAGAAAAAGCTTGCGGGTGTGAGCGCGTTGGTCAGCACCGCCGGCTCCATCACGGCCTCGATCGTGCCCGCGGTGTCCTTGCTCACGACCAGCGTGCCGCCGTATCGGCTGAGGTTCCAGCCGCTGGGGACGCCGATCTTGTACCCGTCGTACGTGTCGTTGACCACGGGAAGGTTGCACGTGGCCGCCTGCGTCTGGCCGCTTCCGCCGTTGCCGCCATTGCCCGCGCTGCTGCTGCCGGCGCTGGCTCCGTTGCCCCCGGCGGATCCGCAGGACGCGAGCGCCATCACCGCGGCGATTGCCACCACCCATCCGCTGCGCGCCATTCCTGCCACCCCTCGCTGCGCGGCGCCCGTGCGCCGCATACCCGAGGAGCACGGTAGCGCCGCCTGGCACGAGGGGTCAAGCGGACGCGGACGGGATCAGGCGATCGGCGACCGGTCCGTCTGGCGGACCCGTGCGATGAAGTCGTCGAACGCGGCGCTGCCCATGCCGGTCCACATGTCGATCGCAGGCTGCGGCAACAGCTTCAAGGTCGTCTGCCGCTGCTCCTCGGTCATCTGCTCGAGGATCAGTCCCAGGACGAGCCAGATCTTGTCTCCGGTGAAATGGCCCATCGCGTGTCCGGGCAGACCGCCCCACTCCTCGGGCGACATGTTTCGCGACGCCAGCGGCAGGATCTCGCGCTCCTCCTCGCCAAAGTGCACGTCGAGCTCACGGTGCAGACCGGTGAGCGCATCGGCGAGCTTCGTGCCGTGTTCGGCATCGGGAGACTGCGACCAGGCGGTCAGCGCGGTCTCGACCCGAGCGCGCAGCTCGTGGATGCCTTCGTGCTGCCCTTCCATGCGGGCGATCAGGGCGGCCTCGTCGCTGCACCGCTCTGTCAGCAGCGGCCAGACGATGGCGTCCTCGCCGCCGTGGTGGGCATCGAGGAAGCGAAGGATGTTGTCGAGGTACGACGTCACCACTGCAGCCTGTGCCTCGTCGTCCGCGCGAACCCGGTCGATGATGTCCGACGCCGACGAGAGGGCGCTGCGGAACATGTTGTGCGGGATGAGCATGTCGGACGTGTCGGTCTGGTACTCGAACGTGGTGGCCATGGGCTCCTCCTCAATCTGCGCGATGGCGCTGCGGTCAGCCTGACGGCTGGACGCCGGCGCGTCTTCCCTCGATCAGGCCAGCGGCCGCGGCGGAGTCGTATGGCCCGGTCGGGCCATGTGACTACACGATGCCCAGCCGGGCGGCCTCCGCGACTGCAGCCGCCCGCGTGGGCACGTCGAGCTTGCGCAGCACGTTGGCGACGTGGCGGTGCACCGTGTGCGCGCTCAGCCCCAACTCCACCGCGATCGCCGGGTTGCTCAGGCCGCGAGCCAGGAGGCGCATCACCTCGCACTCGCGAGCCGTCAGACCGGTCGTGCCGGCGCCGGCGCGCAGCACGCGCAGCTGTTCGCGCGCGTGTGCGGCGAGCTCCGCTGCCTGGATGCTGTGGCCCGCCGCGCGCAGCGCGCCGGCCTGCGCCGACGTCGCCTGCGCTGCCTCGAAAGGAGCGCCGGCCTTGGCGAAGAGGCAAGCAGCCCGCGCATGCGCGGCGGCAGCCTGCGCTGCGTCGCCGGCTGCCAGCAGCAGCGCGCCGCGCGCCTGCCAGGTCGCGGCCACCACGCAGTCCGTTCCGGCATCCGGCGCCAGGCCGTCGAGCTCGCGCATCGCGTCGCGGGCGGCGCTGACGTCGCCGTGGGGCGCCGCCGCACGGACCAGCAGCTGCAGCGCCGTCCTCCGTTCCGTCACCAAGCCACCCTTCAATGCGCCGTACAGCTCGCGGGCAAGCACCAGCGCGTGTTCGAAGTCGTCCTCATCCAGCGCGATCTCGGCGAGCGTGCGCAGTGTCGACGGCGAACGCTCGCCTCCCCTGAGCAAGCGGCGCGCTTCAGCGGGGCGTGACTGGCGCCGTCGCAGGTCGGCGAGCTTGACCAGCACCTCCGGCTGCATGCGCTTGTGCCCGCTCATGAAAAGCTCCGCCGCCTCGCGCAGCCGCAACTCGCTCTCGGCCCAGCGGCCGACGATCGCCAGCACCCAGCCGTAGCTGGCCAGGCAGCTGGCTTTGAGGAAGCCGTTGGGACGGGTGTCGACCGCCCGCATGCCCACGCGGCACCACTCCTCGGCGCGCGCGAGGTCCGCGACCTGCTGGCACGCGCTCAGCGTGAAGCAGAAGCAGTCGCCCACGACCAGCGGTGACGACGTCTCTCCGCCGGTGACCGCGGCCATGGCCTCGTCGAGCAGCGTCATGCCCGCGTCGACGCGTCCGAGCTGCACCTCCGTCAAACCCTGCACCGCGAGACATTCGATCTCCAGGTCGACGTCGCCGCAGCGGCGCGCGATGTCACGTGCCGCGGTCACCGCATCGGCCAGGCCCTGCGCGCTGCCCTCGAATGACGCTTCCCATATGAGGAACCAGCCGTACTCGGCGCACGACCGGCCCTCGTCGAAGAGGCGTCTGCCCCGCTGCAGCCAGCCGCGGGCGACGGCCGGGTTACCACGTGTCATCAGCTCCTCGATGGCGATCCAGCCGGCGAGGAACCCGGCTCGATCCGGGCGAGATTCCGCCAGGAAGCGCTGATACGCGGCTTTCATCTCCGAGATCGCGCGGTCGATCTCGTAGCCGCACCAGACTGCGACCGCGAGGAGCAGATGTCCGTCGGCGGAATCGCGCGCGGCCAGCGCGGTCGTCGCCAGGGCGGCGGCTTCACGCCAGTCGCCCGCGTCAAGGGCGGCCTGCGCCGCGGCCAGGTCGGCGGAGACCGATCGACCGGCCGAGTGCGTTCCATCGTCCCGAGCCCGCTCCAGGCCGGCACCCCTCATCTCGGACGAAATGCTACGACGGCCCGGCATCACGCATGGCGCGCTCGGTCAGCGAGGCTTCTCCCGGGCGGCCTTCAGGGCCTCGTCGCGCGTCCGGTAGTCGTCGATACGCGTGATGGCGCCGTTTCGAATCGTGAACACCATGAACAGGCGGCCCTGGAGCACGGGCACCTCGCGGAAGCGGGGGCCGGCGAGCCCGACCACCACCCGCTCGCCCGCGTCGACCATCTCGAAGCTCTCCACGCCCGAGTTGTCGCGAGTGAAGCTGCGCCGCACCAGGTCGACGACTTCCTCCCGGCCGTCGCAGACGAGCTCGTGCTCGACGCCCTGATGGACGACGCCCGGGTCGAGTCCCGCCGCGACCGTGTCGATGTCGCGCTGCAGCCGGGCGTGGAAGTGCGTGAACACCGCCTTCAGCTCAGCCTCGCCCACGGGCACCCCTCACAGCCATGGGTCCAGATCGAGCTCGCGGGGAACCCCGCCGCGCCCGGTGAGCCAGGCGAGCAGCGCCTTCGCAGCGGCCGTGGTACGGATGCGCTGCGGCAGGCGCTTCAGCGTCTCGGGCAGCTCCCAGGCGACGTAGTCGTCGGGCCAGCTTTCGATGCCGTATCCGAGACGGAGGTCGACGTGGTGCATCTCGACCTCGCGGAGGCGGCGCAGCGGACTTCCGGACGTGGGGAAATGGTCGCCGGCCAGGAGCTCGGCGTTGGGCCAGCCGGCGGCCGTCGAGCGATCCCACGTCTCCTCCAGCCGCACGCTGGACTCGCGCACGTCGCTGACGATTTCGGCCGCAGGGCGCGACGCGCCGCTGTCGATCTCGCCATCCCGCTGCTCGAAGCCACCGGGGTAGCGCGGAACCTCCTCGCCGTGCAGCGCAGCGTCGAGACGTCGGGTGTGCCCGTCGGCGTTGCGCGCCAGGTGCGTGAGCACGTGACCGACGCTCCACCCGGGCAGCCCGCTCGGCTGCCGCACCACGTCGTCGTCGATGCCGGCCACGGTCCGGAGGAGACGCTGATGCGCTGCCTTACACATGGCGATCGCTTCCTCGGCGCTCGGCTCCACCGCGCAATCGTGCCAGGAGTGGCGCAACTCACGCGCTCCACCTGCCAGGGTCCAGCCGTCACACGCGCGCCCGTGACATGAGACCCGCCGCGCGATGCCGTACGCCTCTGGTGCTCGAACTCGCTCGCGCAGACGATGGTGTCGAGAACGAAAGAAGAGAACGGTGCAGCGAGCACCGCACGACGCACGAGGAGGCACGGCCATGACGAGAGGATTGCGGTGGCGGATTCTGGTCCTGCAGGTCGGGCTGATCGGGATTCTCGGATTCGTGTCCGGCTTCGCGTTCTGGGCGAGCGGTTTCGCGACCGGCCAGGTGCAGACGCAGCTCAGCGAGCAGAAGATCGTGTTCCCGGCGGCCGGCTCGCCGGCGCTGACGGCGCTGCCTGCCCCGGACGCCGCAGCGATGACCGTGTATGCGGGACAGCAGCTCACCACCGGTCCGCAGTCCGAGACCTACGCCAACCACTTCATTGCGGTGCACCTCCAGGAGATCGGCAAGGGACTGACGTACGCGCAGTTCCCCGCGACGGGCCTGACGCCCGCGCAGGCCGCGACCAAGGCGGCGCTGTTCCAGGGTGAAACGCTTCGGGGACTGCTGCTGAACGCATATGGATGGTGGCAGGTCGGCCAGTACGCGAACTACGCGGCCATCGGTCTGCTGGTGGCCGCCGTCGCGGTGCTCCTCGCTCTCATGTTCGAGATCGTCAGCTGGCGCATCTCGATCACTGAGGAGCGCAAGCGGCGGCTGACGCTGGCGCCACGGGCAAAGACCCGCTCGGTCGCATAGGTCGCAGCCCGGGCACGTCAGCAAACGGCCCACCGGTGAGGTGCCGGTGGGTCGTTTCTTGTGCACGACCGGGGGACGCCAATGGTCACGCGGGCAGCGTCACCGTCACCGTCGTGCCCTCGCCGATGACGCTGGTGATGTCGAGCGTCCCAGCCATGCTCGCAGCCCGTTCGGCAAGGTTCACCAACCCCATGCCCCGCGGCGCGGCGCCGACATCGAAGCCACGACCGTCGTCGTCGACCTCGACGACCGCACACGCACGATCGCGGCGGACCGAGACGCGGCACGTCGCTGCACCCGAGTGGCGACCGGCGTTGGACAGCGCCTCACGCACCACGTGTGCGATGTTCACCGCCTGGCCGGCCAGCGCCGCCTCGAGTGACGCATCGACATCGACCGCCACGGTCATGCCGGTGGTCTCCTGATACTCGTGCGCGAGCTGCTCCAGCGCGTTGCTGAGACCGTCGGCGCTCAACGCGCTCGGTCTGAGCCCGAAGATGTAGCCGCGCAGATCGCCGATGACGCGGTCGATCTCGCCGACCGTCTGCTGCATGCGGTCCGCCAGCCGTGCGTCGCCGACAACTCCTGCCATGCCCTGCAGGCCGAGCCCCACGGCGAACAGCGACTGGATGACGCCGTCGTGCAGGTCGCGCGCGATGCGCTCGCGGTCTTCCACCATGGTCAGCCGCGCCAGCTCCGACTGTGCTCGCGCGTACTCCAGCGCGAGCGCCGCCTGCTCGGCGAAGCTTTCGAGACGTGGCACGTCCGTGCCGGCGAACGCGCTGCCGCCGGCCTTGCGCCCGACGGCCAACACGCCTTGCGAACCGCCACGCAGCGCCATGGGCACCAGGATCATCGGGCCGACTCCGGCGGCGCTGACCATCGGCTGGCTCAGACCCGACGAGGCAGCGTCGTCGATTCGCAGCGTGGCGCGCGTGCGGATCACCCGCGATGACAGTGAACCTTCGAGCGGCACCTCGGCATCGACTAGCTCGTGGGCTGCGGCCCCATCGGCGACGACGATGCGCAGCCGGCCGCCATCGGGGACGCTGATCGTGGCCAGATCTGCAGCGGCAATCTCACGGGCGCGCTGGGCGACGACCTGCAGCACGGCGCGCCATGCGCCACCGGCGAGCAGCATGGTGGTCACCTCACGAACTGCGTCGAGCCACCGCTCGTGCATGCGCACCTCTTCATGCACGCGCGCATTGGCGATGGCGACTCCCGCCTGCGTTGCCAGGACGACCAGAGCGGCTTCGTCATCCGCGGTGAAGGCGCTCGCGCCGCGCTTGTCGGTGAGGTAGATGTTGCCGAACACGCGGCCGTGCGCACGGATGGGTGCGCCGAGGAAGGCTCGCATCGGCGGGTGGTCCGGGGGGAATCCGACGGACCGTGGATCGTCCGCGATGTTGACCAGGCGCAGGGGCGTTGCATCGTGTATCAGCACGCCGAGGATGCCCTCTCCACGCGGCAGGTGGCCGATCGCTGCTCGCGCATCCGCGCCGACGCCTGTGGTGATGAAGTCGACGAGCCCCGAACCGTCGGGCGATACGACGCCAAGCGCGCCGTAGCGCGCAGCGGTCAGCTCAGCGGCAAGATCCACGATGCGCTGCAGCAATGCCGGCAGCGACAGCTCGGCGGCGAGCGCCAGGCCCGTCTCCAGAAGCCGTGCAGCCCGTTGCTCGCTCGTCGCCATGCGCCCGAGCATAGAGGCGCGAGCCGGGCCCAGTTCCGAACCGTCAGCCGGGGACCCGGTGCGACTCGGTCGCCGCGAGACCCTCGGCCAGGCGTCGCATGAACGAGCGGATGGTCGCCTCCGCCACGCGGTGCAGCAAGAGCCGGTCGAGGCGCCGGCCGACGGCGCCGAACGGCGGATCGTAGCGGCCGCGCAGCGTGAGCTGGGTCAGCCGCTCGTCCAGCTGAGCCACCTCGAGATCGGCTGTGAGGACGGGGAAGACGTGGGGCATTCCCGCCGCCCGCCAGACAAGGGGCACGACCGTGACGTCTCCGTGGTCGATGGGCTCACCCGCATCGACGCGCACCGTCTTGCTGAACAGCGGCAGCGCATCCGAGGGGCCGACGCGCAGGCGCAGCGCCTCGCCGTCGCTCGCCGCCTCGGCAGCAATCGGCGACAGCCACTCGCCGTGGTTGGCCAGGATGCGGTCGCGGATGTGGCGCGCGGCGACCGGCACGTACACGAAGTCGTGAATCAGCATGGTGTTCATCGAGGCGCACCTGGCAGCGATGATCACCGAGGTGCAGGCGCGGCGCCAGGGCCGAAGGTCACCGGACGGCGAGGACCAATTACGGGCGACGCACGCTCCAGCCGCTGCTACAGTCGTGAGCATGGCCGGCGCCGACACGTGCGTGTTCCTGTGCGACGACCACGAACTGGTCCGCCAGGGTCTGCGCACCGTGCTCGAAGCCGCAGGCGGCCTGCGTGTCATCGGTGAAGCGGGTGACGCGGAGGAAGCGCTGAAGTCGGCCGTGGCCACACGGCCCGACGTCGTGATCATGGACGTACGCCTCCCCGGGCGGTCGGGCATCGAAGCGTGCCGGGAGATCCGCTCGGCCCTTCCCGACACCAAGGTGCTGATGCTCACCGCCTACGCCGATGACGAGGCGCTGTTCAGCTCGATCATGGCCGGGGCTGCAGGCTTCGTGCTCAAACAGGTTCGCGGTGCCGACCTGGTGGGTGCCGTTCGCCAGGTCGCGGCCGGCGGCTCGCTGCTCGACCCCCACGTGACGGCCCGCGTGCTGGCGCGCCTGCGCGGTGAGACCGCGGACGCAGACGGTGTCTCGGATCTCACGCCGCAGGAGCGCAAGGTCCTCGACCTCGTGGCGGAGGGCATGACCAACCGCCAGATCGCCGAGCGAGTCCACCTTGCGGAAAAGACTGTCAAGAACTACGTGTCCAACATCCTCATGAAGCTCGGCCTCTCGCGCCGTGCAGAGGCCGCGGCGTACATGGCGCGACGCGGCAGCAGGGGCGGCGGCGCACCGACCGATTGGCCGTGAGCGGGGCAATTCCCAGGACGCAGTGAACGCAATCGAGACGCGCGGCCTCACCAAGGACTACGGCGGGCACCATGGGATCTTCGACCTCGACCTCGAGGTCCACCAGGGTGAGGCCTTCGGCTACATCGGGCCCAACGGAGCCGGCAAAACCACGACGCTGCGTCTGCTGATGGACCTTGTCCGGCCCACGCGGGGCAGCGCGTCCATCCTCGCTATGGACACGCAGGTCGATGGGGTGAGGATCCGCAAGCTCACCGGATACCTTCCCGGAGAGCCGCCGGATTACCCCAACCAGACGGGCGCCAAGATCCTCGACCTGCTGGCGCATCTCCGCGGCGGCGTCGCGTCCGAGCGGATCAGCGCGCTGGCGCGGCGCTTCGAGCTCGACCTTCAGCGCAAGTATCGCGAGTACTCGCACGGCAACAAGCAGAAGGTCTGGCTGATCCAGGCGTTCATGCACGATCCCCAGCTCCTCTTCCTCGACGAGCCCACCACCGGCCTCGACCCGTTGATGCAGGAGGTGTTTCGCAGCCTGGTCAGGGAGGCGCTGCAGCGCGGCGGCACGGTCTTCCTGTCCTCACACGTCCTCCCCGAGGTGCAGGAGATCTGCAACAGGATCGGCGTGGTGCACGACGGCACGCTCCGTCAGGTGGGCACCATGGAGGACCTGCGCCTCAGCCATGTTCGGCGTGTCGAGGCCACAGTTGAACACGACTTTGACGCCAACCGCATCGCGCGCGTGCCGGGCGTGAGCGACGTGCTGGCGGCCGATCATCACGTGCGATGCACGATGACGGGGCCGATGCAGCCGTTGCTCGAAGCACTGCAACCGTTCGGCGTGATCACGCTCGACTCCGCAGAGATGGACCTCGAGGAGGTGTTCCTCTCGCACTATGGACAGGGCGCGCAGTCGTAGCCTGATCCCCTGGGCAATCCGTTCCCACCGCGTGGGCGCGGTCGCCCTTGGCGTGGGCTTCGGCGTCCTCGTCGCCATCTTGGCGCCGGCGTACCTGGCAGCGGCCAAAGCGATCAGCGGCGGCCTGTCCGCGCTGGCCGCACAGGCCCAGCCGTTCGCGCAGAGCTTCCAGCTGCTCACCGGACCCGTCGACCGTCTGGACACGATCGGCGGCTACCTGAGCTACAAGGTGTTCCCCGACATCGCGCTGCTCCTCGCGATCTACGGGGCGGTGCAGGGCGCGCAGGTCATCCGCGGCTCCGAGTCCAGAGGCCTCCTCGACCTCTGGCTTGCCGCCGGGCGCACGCGCATCGCGATCATGCGCGACCGTGTCGCCGGGTTCCTGATGCCTCTGGCCGTGGTTGTTGTGCTCGTCTACGCGGGCACCGACCTTGGTGGCGCGCTGTCTCATGCGTCACTCGTGTTGCCGGCACTGGGGCAGTGCGCGGCGGTCGGTCTCGTGGCAATGTTTGCCTTCGCGGTGGCGCTGGCGGTGGCCCAGCTGTGCCACACGGCGCGCGCCGCGGCGGGCATCACGAGCGCGTATCTGGTCGCGTCCTTCTTCGTCGCCAACATGGAATCGCAGCTTGGAGGCGTGGCCTTCCTCCAGTACCTTTCGCCATTCCACTACTACGTCACCAGCAGGACGCTGGTGCCGGGCATCGCATTCGACTGGGCATCCATGCTCCTGCTGCTCGCTGCTGCTGCAGCCACGCTCGCGGCGGCGTGGGCGCTGTACATGCGGCGGGACACCGGTGGGGTGAGTCTCACGCGGGGTCGCGTGACGCGCGCTCCCGACTACTCGTTCCACGCGAGCGCCATATGGCGCCGCTGGCTCTGGTTGAGCTGGCTCGCCGAGGAGCGTCTCGCGCTCGCGTCATGGTTCGCCGGGCTGGTGGCCTTCACGGCCGTCGAGGCGGCGGCGGTGCCGACGGTCATGCGCATCGTCAACGCGAGCGGCGGTGGCCTCGAGCGCGTCCTGGCGTCGCGTGGGGCCGCGCTCACACCCGGCCGGTATCTTTCCGTCTTCCTCTCGGTCGCCGCGCTGCTGGTGGCCGCGTTCACCGTGACCCAGGTGGCGCGATGGGCGAGCGACGCGGCGCAACACCGCACCGACGTGCTGCTCACGCAGCCCTTGTCGATGTCGCGGCTGGTCGCGGAGCGAGCCGCCGCGCTGCTCGCCGCGTCCGCGATCGTCGCCATCGCAGTCGTCGCGGGCATCTGGCTCGGCGCCGTGATCGGAGGCTATCAGGTGACCGCGGCGGGATCGGCACGCGCATTTCTGGGTGTGGTGCTGCTGTGCTTCGCGATCGGGGGCGCGGGCCTGTTCGTGGTCACGCTGCTTCGCAACGGCGCGGCCACCGGCGTGATCGCCGGCCTGCTCGTCGCCAGCTTCTTTCTCACGACGCTCGCCGGTCTTTTGTCGTGGCCCAGCTGGTCGTCGAGTCCGTCGGTCTTCGACGCCTTCGGCAGCCCCTACCTCTCGCTGCCGGGGGCGGGCAGCGTGATCTATCTGCTCGCACTCGGCAGCGGCGGCCTGCTCGCCGCCTACGCCGCCATGCGTGGAGGAGCGCGCATCGCCGCGTGACCACGCGGCGCGGTTCTTATCGTCGGCCCGAGACGAGAAAGTCCGTCAGCACCGGCGCCAGCGCATGGGGGTCGACGTCGTGCCGCTGACCCTCCAGCACGACATGCCGCGCGCCGGGGATGGCGGCGGTCAGCAACTCGGCGCTGGCGCGCATGAACGGCATCGGCCCCAGGCTCGCACCACCATCCATCACCAGCGTCTCCGCCGTCACCGTGGCCGCCCGATCGACCGGCACCCTGCGATCCTCACCCAGCACCGCGGCGTCGTAGGCGAGTGTCGGCGCCACCGATTCGAACATGGGCCACATCGGGGTACGACGCGTCTCTTCGACGATCTCAGCCGGAGCGCCGACGAATGTCATGAAGAGCGCCACCGCGTCGCCACTGCGGGCCGCCGACAGGAGGCCGGCGAGCTGCCGTCTGTACCGCCGCCACGCGACCTTTCCGGCCGCACTCGAGTTGTACGGCGCCTCGTAGATCGCAAGCCCCTCGACGCGGTCGCCCAGGGCGGCGGCCGCCTCCAGCGCCAGCGCTCCACCGGACGAGATGCCGTACAGCGACGCGGAACCGCCCGCGGCATCGATCAGCGCGTCGATGTCGTCGATCTCGCGGTCCACGCTGTAGGGCTGAGTGTCGCCGCTGCCGCCGCGGCCGCGGCGGTCGTAGATGTACACGGCGCAGGCGGGAGCGAGCAGCGCGGCCAGCCGAGGCGACCAACCGAATGCGCGATAGCCCATCGCGCCATCGACGAGGATCACCGCAGGCCCGCTGCCCGTCCGCTCACAGGCGATGGTGGTTCCGTCCTTCGACGTCACCGTGGGCATCGAAACCGTCGCGGCCGGGCTGCTCATGCGCCAGACGTCTCCACCACGACCAGGCGGTTGCCGTCGGGGTCGCGAGCGAAGAACATCGGAGGCACGCCGGGGCCGAATCGCAGCACCTCACCGTCGACGTCGACGCCGGCGGCTGCAAGCTCTGCGTGCATCGCGGTGGCATCCGGCGTCCCCAGGCGTATGCCCGTGTCCACGCCGCCCTGCACGCCATCGTTGCGCGGCGCCAGCGCGATCGTCGTCGCTGCTCCGGCCGGGGCGACCTCGACCCACCGCATCCCGGGTCCGAAGGGCGCGTCGCGGCGGATCTCGAACCCGAGCACCCCCTGGTAGAAGCGGAGGGCGCGTTCGTGGTCGGCCACCGGCACGGCGACGTTCACGATTCCGGTGATGCGGGCTGCTGCCTGATCTGTCATGGCGGCCTCCTGGTGAGCGGGCGCGATCACCTGGTACGACGGGACCCCCGCGTCAAACTCATCGGTCCAACGCCGATGACGCTCAGCGCTGCCGGGCGCGAAAGGCCGCGACGTTGACGCGGCTGGAACAGGTGGCGCTGCAGTAACGGCGCGACCGGTTCTTCGACAGGTCCACAACGACGTCATCGCAGTCGTCGGCGTCGCAGATCCGCAGCCGGTCGAGCTCGTCCTGCCGGATGACGTCGACGAAGGCCATCGCAGCCTCCACCGCCATCCGGTCGGCGAGCGAGGTTTCCGGCTGCGTGGCGTGCAGGTGATAGTCCCAACCGTCGTGGCGCACCAGCTGCGGCAGCGCACGCGTGTCGTTGAGGATCCTGTTCACCTCGTCGACCACGCCGTCCTCGTCGAGCTGCCACAGCCGCCGCAGTCGGGGGCGCAGGGCCCGCACCGCCTCCAGCTCCGCGATGGTCCGCCGGCGGCTTCCCGTGACGCGCCACTCCTCGACGAAGCGGTCGAGATCCGCGAGGGTGCCCAGGCGGTCGCCGGCCGTTTCGTCGCTGTTCACCAGGGCGGCGGCTGACAGCAGGCCCACCTCAGTGTCATGACTGAAGACCACATTGACATCTTACACCACGCCCTGCTACGCTGTAACGAGCATCGGCGTAAATAGATCATTACGCGGAGGTCACCAGGCGTGCACAGGTCGCTGAGCAGGTTCGGTCTCGCGATGGGGCTGCTGTCGGGCGCAACCTTCGGCACCTCTGGGTCGTTCGCATCGAGCCTGATCAAGGCGGGGTGGTCGCCCGGTGCCGCGGTGACCGTGCGGGTCACGATCGCCGCGCTCGTGCTGACCGTGCCCGCACTCCTGCAACTTCGGTCCAGACGGCTCACCTGGTCGTCAGGGCGAGCCGTCGTGCTGTACGGCGTCATGGCCATCGCGCTGGCCCAGCTCTGCTTCTTCATCGCGCTCTCGCATCTCTCGGTGGCCGTGGCCCTGCTGATCGAGTACTCCGGGATCCTCCTCGTGATCGCCTGGGGCTGGATCCGCCACGCGAACCGGCCCCGCCCGCTCACCGCGGTCGCGGTCCTCACGGCCGTCGCCGGCCTCATCCTCGTGCTCGACCTTGCGGGCCCGCAGCGGGTCAACGTCGTCGGCGTGCTCTGGGCGCTGGGCGCAGCCGTGGGGCTGGCCGCCTACTTCATCGTCACCGCCGAATCGGAGCGCGTGGCGTCGCCGCTCGTGCTCGCCTGGGGCGGGCTCGCGGTGGGCGCGACCGTCCTCGCAGCCGCCGGATTCATCGGCGTGCTGCCGTTTCGCGCCGGCGCCGCGAGCGTGACCTTGCTCGGCCGCCAGGTGTCGTGGATCCTGCCGGTGCTCGGTCTCTCCATCGTGGCAGCGGTCGTCTCGTATCTCAGCGGCATCGTCGCGGTGCGGCTGCTCGGGTCGAAGCTGGCCTCGTTCCTCGGGCTGACCGAGGTGCTCGCCGCGGTGCTCTTTGCCTGGCTGCTGCTGGGCCAGCATCTCGACACGACCCAGCTCGTCGGAGCGGCGCTGGTCGTCGCCGGCATCGCGCTGGTGCGTCTCGACGAGCTCCGGACGCCCGCGCCGGCCGTCCGCTCGAGCCGCGACACGACGCTGCCCGACCGCGAGGGGTTTGCTCCCGGGGTCCGCCGCGAGCAGTCAGCTTGACACCGGGTATGACTTCATGTCAGTCTAGCTGACATGAAGTCGGCCGGCCTCTACCGGTCCCCGCTCCGGGAGGCGCAGGCGGCCGCCACCCGAGAGAGGGTGGTCGAAGCGTGCGTCGCCGTCATGCGACGCCGGGCTGAGCTGACGTACGCCGCCGTCGCAGCAGAGGCAGGGGTGCAGGAGCGCACGGTCTACCGTCACTTCTCCACCAAGGAGCAGCTGGAGCACGCGGTCTGGGAGTGGATCGTGGAGCACCTGACGCACGCGGAGCTGGACGCAACGAACGAGCCGGAGCTGATCAGAGCCATGCGTGAATCATTCGCCGGCTTCGATGCCGGCGCCCCGCTGATCGAGGCGATGCTGCATTCCCGGCAGGGACTGGCGGTGCGCAGGCGGCAGCAGCCCAGGCGCAGCGCCATGTTCGAAGCGTGCGTCACCGCCGCGGCCCCGAACGCGCGGCCGCGGACGCGTGAGTCCGCCGCCGCGGTTCTGCAGGTGCTGTACTCGGCCGCCGCGTGGGAACAGCTGCGCAACTTCCTGCGCATGGACGCAACCCGCGCCGGCGACGCAATCGAGCTCGGCATCCACTGTTTTCTTGCCGGACTGCGCGAAGCCGGCGACCATCCGTCCACCCATCGTCACGCGGCTCCACGCCGCAGGAGGAACACGGCATGACACAGACGAGCACGACAGGACGCAGCGCGGCCAAGACCGCGGACGGCGAGGGCGAATCGTACTGGTTCTACGGTGACAAGGCGATCGTGCGCTCGCCGGAAGGCGCGCTCCCCATCATCATCGAGCACCACGTGGGTGCCGGCGCCGCGGCGCCGCTGCACGTCCACCACGACGTCGATGACAGCTTCTACCTGCTCAGCGGCCAGCTCGCCCTGCGCTGCGGCGACGACACCTTCGTCGCCAACGCCGGCGACTACGTGTCGGTGCCCAAGGGCGTGCCCCATGCGCTGAGCAACGTGGGCGACGAGGACGCCGTGCTGCTGCAGACCCATGACGCTGAACTCGTTCCTGACGTTCATCCGGCGCGTGGGGACAGCCGGCGATCAGCCCCGTCCCGACGTAGCGACGCTCGACTTCGCAACAATGAATCAGATTGCGGGTGAAACCGGACAGCCTGTGCTGGGACCGCCGATGTCCTCGGAGGAAGCGCGTGCCATCATCGCGCGCAGCCACTGAGCGAGGGCTGATGCGGAGCGCGTGAAGGAGGCTGAGGACCGGCCGGCCACGCCGGCCGAAGCCGCCCGCGTGCTCGACCGGATCGCGTTCCTGCTGGAGCGCGACGCGGAGCCGACGTATCGCGTGCGCGCCTTCCGCAACGCTGCTGCTGCGATCCGCAGCCTGAGCGCTGATGCGCTCGAGCACCACCTGCGTGCCGGCACGCTGCGCACGCTGCCGGGCATCGGGCCGGTCACCTCGGGTGTGATCACCGAGGTGCGGGAGGGACGTGTGCCCGAGTACCTGCACCGTCTCGAGGATGTCGAGGGCAGGTCGGTTCCGCCGGCCGCGATGGCGCTGCGGGCCGCTCTTCGGGGTGATTGCCACACGCACTCGGACTGGTCCGACGGCGGCAGTCCCATCGAGGACATGGCCATCGCGGCGCGGTCGATCGGCCACGAGTACATCGTCCTCACGGATCACTCGCCGCGACTCACCGTCGCTCGCGGCCTCACCGAAGAACGGTTGCGCCGTCAGCTCGAGGTCGTCGCTGCGCTCAATGCGGATCTCGCACCCTTTCGCATCCTGACCGGCATCGAGGTGGACATCCTCGAGGACGGCGGCCTCGACCAGTCACCCGCGCTGCTTGGCGAGCTAGACGTCGTCGTGGCGAGCGTGCACTCCAAGCTGCGCATGCCGGCGCCGGAGATGACGCATCGAATGCTGACAGCGATCGCAAATCCGCACACCGACATCCTTGGACACTGCACGGGACGGATCGTGGTCGGGAGAGGGCGTCCCGAATCGACCTTCGATCACGACGCCGTCTTCACCGCATGCGGCGAGCACGGCGTCGCGGTCGAGGTGAACTCACGACCCGAGCGGCTCGATCCACCGCGGCGGTTGCTGCGGCGCGCGCTCGCACTCGGCTGCCGCATCGCCATCGACACCGATGCGCATGCACCGGGCCAGTTGGAATGGCAGATGAACGGATGCCTGCGGGCCGGCGAGTGCGGCGCGGCACCCGAGGTCGTCATCAACACAATGGACGCGGCGGGTGTCGTGGCGTGGACCGCGCGCAAACGCTGACCGCGGGCGGGCGTTGCAATCGTCGCGCGCCGCGGCTCGAGCCCAGGCGTCGTGGACGCCGCTGCCTGGCGCGGAGCGCTCAGCGCACCCGGTAGCGAATATGGGTCGCCCACGGGGACTCGATCACCTCGGTGCGCTCAAAGCTCAGGTCGATGCGGCGCATGCCGTCGAAGAGGCGCTTTCCAGCGCCGAGCAAGACGGGCGCGATCGTCAGGGCCACCTCGTCGACGATTCCGGCCTCCAGGCTCTGGCGCAGCAGATTGCCGCCACCCATCACCAGGACGTTCTTCTCCCCGGCGGACGCGCGCGCCTTCGCCACGGCCGCGTCAAAGCCCTCGGTGACGAACTCGAAACTGGTGTCGCCCTTCACCAGCCGCGGATGCGCTCGGTGCGTGACGACGAACGCCGGCACCCCGAAGCCGGGATCGTCGCCCCAGCCGTCAGCTGCGTCGTACATCGACCGGCCGATGAGATGCGCGCCGGCAGAGGGAAACACCGAGCCCAGGTAGGCCTGGTCGATGGGGTCAGGTTCGCTGCGCGCTCCAGATTCGTACGTCCATGGCCCTCCGAACACCCACCAGTGGAGGCGCTCACCGCCGTCACCCAGCCCGGCGCCGGGACGGTCGTTCGGTCCTGCAAAGTATCCGTCGAGGGAAATGGTGATCCCCGCCAGCACCTTCTGAGCCATGCTCATCTCCTCACGCAACGCGATCGACACCAGTTCTGACGCGCCTCAGTGGTGGAAGTCATCGCCGGAGAGATCCGGCCGCTGGTCTCGCCGTGCGGTTGGGTCAGCGTGGGCGCGAACCATGTTGCTCTCCAGACGCGCGTTGAAGAGCTACTTCGGATCTCCCAACTGACCGCCTTTGGGGAATGTCAATCTCACGGCGCTCTTGAGGGTCTCGCCCACGCAGAGGATTCCTTCATGAGACCAAACGGGAACGCCCATCGGATTGGAGGGCTTTCGCCACTTCACTTCCTCGAGCACGGCGGGGTCGGCAGCGTGGGTTTCACGACTCACCGTCATCAGGGGCCCTGGTAGTCAACATCGAGCAGGCGGAACACCTGCCCGCCGGGTGCGCTGAAGTAGCTGTGCTGACTGCCACGGTGCTTGAACTCAGGGATTCCGGCCTGTCTGAGCCTTTGCTGACAGCCATCGACGTCTCTGGTGCGAAACTCAATCCACGCTCCTCGAAACGCATGCTGGTCATCGAGCGCCGAAGATGGCATCTCAGCCGGAGCGAGGTCGGTGAACTCGGCGCTGAAGGCGCTGCCGTCCGGCAGGCGGATCAGCATGACCGGGTGGTCCAGGCCGAAATCCCTGTCGACCACAACACACTCCAGCAACTCCTCGAACAGCCATCGGAACCGCTCGCGCAACTCCGGGCGGACAAAAAGGTGGACGCGTGCGCCAAGGCCGACGATCTGCGGAGAGGTCATGATCGCTGGCGTGCCGCCGTGTAGGGGGTCTGATCGAAGATCAAGCGATTCCGCGTGATTTGGCCATCGGTGACCGTGAAGCACTCGCATACCAAGCCGGAACTTACGCGAACTGTGTGAAGGGCGTACACGAGCACGGCCGTCTGTTCGTCGCCGAGCGCCGCGATCATGTCGTAGCCTGTCACGGTCGGCGCGAAGTTGGCGAGGAAGGGCCGATACTGGTCGAGGCCCTGCATGTGCCCTGTGGGCAAGTCGCACTCAATCCCCGGTGCGACAAGATTGATAGCGTCGCCGATGCGGTTGCTGGTCCAGGCTCGGTGATACGCCAAGGCAACGTCCAAGGGCTCACTTCCAGTGCCCGGCTGGTCGGTCATCGCTTCCTCCTCAACGGCGAGCGGCGCGCTTGGCGTACGCGCATCGCTCATCACGCTTCTCGTGGCTTAGTGATTATCCTGACGCGCCCGTGTGGGGTGCCCGCCTGGCTGGTGTTCGGGCGGCGCCTGGTGATCCTGGCCGAGCGCGTCAGAACTTGACGTTCCGCGACCAAATCGTCAGCAGCGACGCATCACCGGCGACGTCGAGCCCATCGTTTGACCGCCGGTTGAGGGTCCAAAGGAAGAGCTCCGAGGCGGGCGCACTGACCGCACAATCGGCATCCACGCGGTCGGTGCCGACCTGCAGCGCTTCGTCAAGTGTCACCGCCCACTGCCCTTCTCCATCCGTCGCTTTGATGAGAAGGATGCGACCGCCACCGGCAGGCGCCGAGCAGCGGAGTACAGCCAGCCTCAGCCATTCATCGATCCCATCCAGCGCTTCCGCGGTCGGCAGCGGTGTGATCGGACCGTGTGCTGACTCTGCATCGCAGCGGTGGATGGCGGTTTCGTTCGCTTGGCGGCGCGCCCAGAACGCGAGAGCGCTGGGTGCGGGTCCCCAGTGCCAGAACTCGTCGTCCGGCGAGGTGGACTCGAGGGCATCGACCAAACTCACGACGCCCTGTCGATACCAGGCGATCAGATCCGTGCGCGACGAGGTCCCGACCTCGCGCCGCGGGCGCTCCCGGAGGCGCTCCCGAACGATGGCCGCCGCCCACCGGTGCACGTCTCCAACGTGGCGCAGCAGGGCCTCGAGATCCCAACCGGGGCACCATGGGACGAGCGAGTCGAGCCTCCCTCGCTCGACGGCGCTGGCAAGTGAGTCGCCCTCGCGCCGGATCCTCGTGATCTGACCGGAGGCGTCGAGCATGCTGGAGAGTCTGCCGGTTCGGATGGCTCCTCGAGCCGTTGAGGATGTTGCCGAAGACGGCGTCGGGGCGTCCAGAATCAGAGAGCTCTGGTGCACCCACGTCGTCGGTGGACTCTGCCACCGATGAGTTGAGCGACGGTGCATCGTCTACCAGATCAGAGGCCCATCGCCGGGACCGGATCGCACCACCCCATGACCGGCTCTACTCCTTGAGGAGAACGTCTATGTCACGCGTTCGGGTCCACAACTTTTCGGTGTCGCTCGACGGGTTCGGCACCGGTGAAGGTCAAAGCCTCGAGGCGCCCTTCGGACACGCTGGCACCCGTCTCCACGAATGGTTCTTTCCCACCCGCAGCTTCCGCGGACTCCAGGAGGCGAATGGCGATCCCGGCGGAAGCACCGGCGTCGACGACGCCTTCGCCAGCGCTTGGGGCACCGGCATCGGTGTCGAGATCATGGGCCGGAACAAATTCGATCCGCAGCGGGGACCTCGGACAGATGAAGCGTGGAAGGGCTGGTGGGGCGAGAACCCGCCCTTTCACACCCCGGTGTACGTGCTCACCCATCACCCCAGGCCCTCGATCGAGATGCAGGGTGGCACCACGTTCCATTTCATCGATGCCAGCCCCGCCGACGCCCTCGAGGTTGCCCGCGAGGCCGCCGGCGGCCTGGACGTCCGCCTGGGCGGAGGCCCCTCCACAATCCGTCAGTTCCTTGCCGCCAACCTGATCGACTACATGCACATCGTCATCGTGCCCATAGTCTTAGGGCGGGGGGAACGCCTCTGGGACGGGCTGGAAGGACTCGAACAGCGCTTCCACGTGGAGTCCGTCAGCTCCCCCACTGGCGTCATCCATCTCACTCTCACCCGCGCTTAAGCGGCTGGGTTCGAACCTCGAGGAAATCAGTACTCCTTGGCTTCAACCGCCTCGGTGACGCGAGCCCGCGGCTCCGCGATCATCGTGCGAGCAGGTCAGGCCCAGACGTCGCGCATGGCTCCCAGCAGGGCTTCGGCCTGGGTGGGGCTGTCGAAATCGAGGTCGACGATCACGTAGTCAGGATCATCGAGCGGGCGGAGGATCCGGTAGCTGCGGACGCCGGAGCGCTTCCGGCCGACAGGGTCACCATCGAAGGCACGTTTCCAGGCGTCGTAGTTGGCGACCTTGTGCTCGATTCGCAGGGTGCACATCGGGGTTCCTCCGGTGGTGCAGCAGATGCGCGAGGAGCCGGACCCGTCGCGCCGGCTCGAGATCCTCGCAAGGAACGGGAAACTCATCCTCGAGCGGATCGCTCCGGTCTATGAGGTGCTCCGGGGTGCCGCCGCCGCTGATCCGCAGATTGCCGCCTTGTGGAAGCAGTACACAACCCAGCGCTTCGAAGGCCAACGCCTTCTGCTTGGCATGCTGCTCGGTGAGCGCCGATTGCGCGCCGGAATCACGTTGGGTGCTGCTGCGGACATCCTCTTCACGGTCGGAAGCCCGGAGACCTACTGGTTGTTGGTGCGCAGCAGAGGCTGGTCGGGGCATCAGTTCGAACGCTGGTTCGCGGACGCGCTCGCGGGCATGCTGCTCGCTGAGCGGTGATCCATCGCGGCGCGGCTCTTTCGTGGCGATACGACGATAGGCTGGCGTCCTCTTTGAAGAACAGCTCGCCTCGAGTTAAGCCCTGTCGCTTGCAGCCAGAACCACCGAGGGTTCTGCGGGAAAGAACGCCCGATGACGTGTGAGCGTGTACGCAATCGGCGACAGTGCGGATGACGGCCGGTATGCGTCAGCCGCCCGGCGGCGGATTGAGGTGATAGCGGTTGATCACGTCTGCGAGCCATTCGGGACGGCCGAACTCGAGCCCGTACCTGCCGGCGATCTCCGCCACCGCCTCCGGTGACGGCGGGCCGGATGCGGCAAGGTCGCTCAGCTCCTTGAAGAAGCGCTCGAAGCCGGCGGGGCTGATCACCTCGATCATCCGCGCTGGGACGCTACCAGCGTTCCACATCGCGTGCAGCTCACCGCGCGGCTTCGTGATGTACCCGCCCGCAGGGAGCACCACCTCGCGGTCGCCCGATCGGAAGCCGATCTCGCCCTCGGTGACGATCGAGTACTCGTCCTCCCGCGTGTGCAGGTGCGGCGGGACGAGCGCCCCCACCGGGAAGGGATGCTCGACAATGGACACCGAGCCGTTCGTGTCCTCGCCCCAGAGCTTGAACGCGACCCCGATCGACCCCAGGTCTCCGGTGACGCCCTCGCCGGGGCGCACGATGGTGAGCGGCGGCGCTTCAGCGGTCATTCGGTCCCTCCAATTCGTCGGACAGTGGTGTATCGTGAAATAATGGACCGAGGCGGTGGCGATGTCAAGGGCTGAGAGCAAGCGGGTGCCACGGACGTATCGGATGCGCCGCCGCGCCGAACACGTCGACGACACCCGCCGCCGCATCGTTGAGGCAACCGTCGCGCTGCACGGCAGCGTCGGCCCGGCAGCAACGACGTTCATGAGCATCGCCGAGCAGGCCGGCGTCACGCGCGCGACCGTGTACCGCCATTTCCCCGACGAGGCCACGCTGTTCGGGGCGTGCTCGGCACACTGGCTCGCGCAGCAGCAGCCGCCGGCACCGGCGGCGTGGGCCGCCGTGCGCGACCCACTCGAACGCCTCCACGCGGGCTTGTCGGACCTGTACCGCTTCTACCGCGCCGGCGAGCCGATGCTCCGGCGCATCTACCAGGATCTCGATGTCTTGCCGCAACAGCATCGCCGCGACCTTCGCGTACGGGACGAGCAGGCTCGCGATCTGCTGCTGGCCGCGTTCCCGGCGAGGCAGCGGCGTTCGGCGGCGCTGCGGGGGGTCATCGGTCACGCGGTCTCGTTTCAGACCTGGCGCTCACTTTGCATCGTGAACGAGCTCACGAACGACGCCGCGGTCAACGCGATGATGACGCTGACCGCCGCCATGGCGGCGTCGCTGTAACCAGCAGCATCTGAATCCGCACAACAGGCCGGACGTCGTCGCTGCTCGACGTCTAACACTCACGACGGTGTCAAGGCAGCATCAACCGTTTCCAGGTGTCGACAAGCCAGCGCTCGAAGTGCTGGGGTGACCAGCCACAACCGCCCGAACCGCCGCGCAAGACCACATCAATCGTCGACATCTGGCAGGGCAGGAGCGCGAGCCGGCCTCTCGCTTCGATGTCTGCGAGTGACCGGCTCCTCCTGGGCTAGCTCCGGCGCCGGCCACCCAGCTTGCTTGCTCTTGTGATCCTGCGTTGTCCCAGGACGACTGGCTGTGGCTCGGGCATTGTTGACTTCACCCGCAGCAGCGATCCACGCGCCGGCCGCTTTCTGTTGGCTTCCGCGAAAGCCTCGGCGCTGCTTGGAGACGAGAAGACGAAGCCCTGCCCTCGGTCGCATCCGAAGCTTCGCAGCATGGTCAGTTGCTCTGGCGTCTCGATCCCCTCTGCAACCACCTCGAGGTCAAGTGCGTGAGCGAGACTGATCGTCGCCGCGATGATCGCGGCACTGCGGGCGTCGACGGTGACGCGCTCGACAAAGGACCTGTCGATCTTCAGAAAATCCAGTGGAAACGTCTGAAGGTAAGAAAGAGCCGAAAACCCGGTGCCGAAGTCGTCGAGCCCGATGCGAACGCCAGCATGTCTCAGCTCAACGAGGGCATTGATGGCCGAGTTGGACGTCTGCAGGAGCACCTGCTCCGTCACCTCCACCGCCAGGTCGCCCCCGGACAAGCCGGCTTCATGCAGCTGCGCGACGATGCGCGGCGCGAAATCGGCTGCAGCCAGCTCGCGCGCCGTCACGTTCACCGCCACGCGCCCGACCTCCCTGAGTGACCGGTCGGCTCGCCACGCGGCCAGGTGAGTGAAGGCGCTCACGCGCACCCACTCATCGATCCTCAGGAGCAGGCCCGTCTCCTCGGCCACTGCGAGATAGTGCTCCGGTGTGAGGCGCCCCAATTCCACGTCATCAATCCTGAGCAGCGCTTCAACCTCTACGACGGCTTCCGATGCGAGATGGACAATTGGCTGATACACCACCGCGAGGCGGCGCGACGCAATGGCGCGGCGTAGCAGCCGCTCAGTCTCGAGACGCTGGATTGCGCGCGCGTGCAGCGCTTCACCATAGATCTCGTGGCGGTCTCTGCCGCGATCCTTCGCCTTGTACAGGGCCAGGTCCGCCTCACGGAGCAGCTCTGCCGACAACTGATCGGGAAGGGACGTGATCGCGACGCCGATGCTGACGGTGACCTCGATGTGCTCCTTCCCGACCCGGCAGGGCTCGCGCAACGCGGTCACGATGCGGTCGGCGAACGCGGACAGGTCGGCGGCGTTGTGCAACCCTTGAACCAGCACGACGAACTCATCCCCGCCAAATCGGGCCACGGTGTCGTCCGGGCGAGCCAACCGTTGCAGGCGGCGGGCCGTGGCAACCAGCACTTCATCGCCGACCTGGTGCCCCAGCGTGTCGTTGATGACCTTGAAGTGGTCCAGGTCAAGCATGAGCAGGCCGACGAGTCCCGGATTGCGTTTGAGTCGCTTCAGGGCCTGGTTCAATCGATCCGAGAGCAACAGACGATTGGCGAGACCGGTCAACGCGTCGGTCAGAGCTTGGCGCTCCATCGCCAGTTGCGCCTCTCTGCGTTCGCCGACATCCCGCAGCAGCACCTGTGTTTCCTGCAGCGCACCGGTGGCAGGATCGAATACCGGCTGATACCTCGACTCGATCCATGCATACGTGCCATCCTTGCGCCGGTACCGGAGGCTGGTCGTCTCGCCGTCGGTGCTGGTGATGATCCGCCTTTGGGCGATGCGGGCAAGTGGCCGATCCTCAGGATGGATGAACTGGACCATGCGCCTTCCGATCAGCTCGGCCGGCTCATATCCCAACAGCGGAACAGACGCTGGTGACACATACTTGAAAACGGTGTCCGCGTCGGTGACCGCGATGGTGTCTGACGCATCGAACATCAACCGGTAGCGCGCATCTGAGTCGGGGGCGTCGTTGCCGGCCCTCAGGTCAGTGACATCCTGGGCGAGTCCGTACACGAGTCTTTCCTGTGCGTCGAGGGTGAGATGCCACCGCAGAAGTCGGTATGTCCCGTCATAGCGACGAAAGCGGTCCTCAATGTCGATCGCGTCGACGCGATGTGTCGTCAGCGCACTCATGCGCAGTAGCGTGTCGGCGCGATCAAGGGGGTGGACGAGATCGATGAACAGCATCGACGCCAACGAATCGACGGGGTACCCAAGTTCGCGTTGCCAAGTGGGATTGAGCTGCTTCAGTCGACCGTCCAACCCGATGACACAGGCGAATTCGCCGGATCTTTCCATGATCCGCCAGGCCGATCGTTGCGACAGGGCGGTCTTAAGGCTATTGACGCCGCGTCGCGCGCTCATGAAACGCCATCACTTCATCTTCGGGGTGTCATCGTGTGGGCCGTGCTCGCGGACAAACGCGGACGGAGTTGATGTTGTCCGAACCTGTCGAGGCCGTCGGTCTGCTGACGTACAGTTGAGTGCAACGTTCTGACCACGGGTCGGTGACAAGTCGTCAGATGCTGTCGCGACCCTGCCTATGTCCGCAGTCAAACGGAAGCCCGGCTCTCCGTCGTGAGGCCGGGCTCCTTGTGACCGAACTGTTCAGACGGTTGCGGGCACCGCTGCCGCCAGCAATCCGAGCTGGTTGAGCACTTCTGCGCCGTCGAAGTAGACCTTGGTCTCGATGGCTAGATCATTCCGGTAGCGGGTGATCAGCGCCGACTGGACCGCGAGCGTCTTCCCCGTGGCTTGGATGCTGCCCATCGGGCTCTCGAGTGGACCTTGATGGGTTCCCTCGAACTTGACCTCCTGGACCACCCAATCGCCGCAGCTGATCTCGTTCTGCACCGTGAGCTTTGCGTCGGGGCACGCCTTGATCCACTGCGTTGGATACGAGGTTGTCTCGCCCCCGCGAAGCCGCACGCCGCCGGGCGCGGTCAGGGTGTGGTCGGGATCATTGAGCACGCGCATCGCGTTCTCGTCGTGATCGTTGAAGGCTTTGATGAAGCGCGCGGCGCGTGCCTTTACGTCTGTCATGCCTCTCTCCTTTGGGGAAGCGCGGAGTGGAGGGCTAAGAAGGGGGCTTGGAGGGTCCGGCTGGCAGATCTGCAGCGGCTGCCCGGACCGTTGCCTTGGGGGCTCTCGCCTCAGTCCGATGTCTGGTGAGCATACCAGTTCCAGGGAAAAATTGTTGCGATGACGTGCTAGTATTGTGAGGCCATGAACCGACCTCGGCCTCTCTCGGTTACCGAGGTCGCGAGCGCCCTTAAAGCATCGGAAGCCTACGTCCGGCGATTGCTCATCACGCAGCGACTGTTCGGCATCAAAGTTGGTCCCGTCTGGGGTGTCTACGAAGAAGACTTGGAGAGCTTCAAGCGTCTGCGACGCCGCCCGGGTCGCCCGCGGAAGGGGTCCGTTCCATCAGCGGACGAATCGGCCGCGAAAACCCGCATCCGCCGCGAAAGAGCCACGGCCGGTACCGACGCTGCGCTGCGGCATCCGCGGCGAGAGTGAGCGAGAGAATGCGCG
Organism: Candidatus Dormiibacterota bacterium; assembly: GCA_963777285.1. GTDB lineage: Bacteria > Chloroflexota > Dormibacteria > Aeolococcales > Aeolococcaceae > JAFARE01. The sequence continues at coordinate 1,167,418 of CAVZPR010000002.1, read as the reverse complement.
GCAGCGAGCGGCCGGCGGAGCGAGAGGAGCAACAGGCTATCGAGCAGCGCGAGGCGCAGGATCGGGAGCGCGAGGACAAGAACGGGAAGCTCGAGCGCGACCGAGCGGACGAGCAAGGCAGGCACGAGCGCGAGGGAACGTAGACGGTGTCTGCGAGTTCGGTTTCGCGCTGCCACCTCAGGACCGCGGCTCTGACCTCCGGGCATTGTGCGAGGTGCTGGTCGAGCGAGCGCCGGCGCGCCGGGCGCCGCCGTTTCCGCGCCGATCGAGTTGCTGGTGACGGCACCCCGACAGTCGAGATGCTGCGGGGTCGTGTGCCGGACCGGCCACCGCGGCTTCTGTGCCTGGTCTGCGGACAGCCGTGCCGCGCTACGGAGGCAACGCTGCCGACGGCGTCCTGGCCCCCAGAAGAGGTTCCGACCAAGGTGTGCCGAGGGACGCCTTTCGTGACCACTGAAGGAAAGGGCTCGCAGGCTTGGGGTATCCACTACGCCGGCTGACGCAACCACGGTTGCCGGCTTGATTCTGCCCTCAGACCCCTGAACGAGAAGCCTGCCTGCGCGTGCGCGTCCGTCGGCCCGCCCTGAATCGTTCATAGGCAATCCGAAAGATCTCCGTAAGCGCCTCGGCGTCGGCGGGCGCGAGATCGCGGTCGGTACGGACGCGCAGCTCGACAGCTTCAACGGTGGTCAGGGGGGCTGCCGACGACACGCCGCGGCGCCTCGCTCCCGGTGGCACCGAAAGATCGAGCGTGACACCGAACCAGTTCGCGATGCGAAGCAGGCTCTCACGACCCGGCAGACGGCCACCACTCTCTATGCGTGAGAGGGTCGCGGCGGAGATGCCGATCGCAGCTGCCGCGTCGCGGAGACTGAGGCCCAAACTCCGCCGCCGCGACTTCACACGCGCGACCAGGTGCTCGGCATCGAGAAGCGGCACGCTCCCGCTGGTCGGCTGGCGGCGCGTGCTCATGCTCACCAGTCTAGCCCCCCGCGTTGCTTTCTTGGAACGAACTTGCTATTTGGCAACAGCCCCGAGTACCATGGTCGCACGGCGACGTGAGTCCCCTGGTCCGTCCGGCGCTCGGCGTCGGAGCCCTCGCTCTTGCGCCGGATTGCCGTGACTGGCGGAGCCCCAGCAAGGGCGGTATGGAGGAACGCGCGCGCGTCAAGTGACCGCCGGCACGACGGCTGTGTCATCAACATCCGCGAGTTCAACACTGCGCGGCCAAATACCGCAGAGATGCGGGAAGCTTCTACATCGGAGAATGGACATGATCTTGACAACGACGAGAGTCGAGAATTTCGACCAATTCGTGAAAGTCTTCTCAACCAAGGGCGCTGCGAAGAGACAGCAGCATGGCTCCAAGGGGTCGACCCTCTTCCGCGATCCCAACGAGGACGACCGTGTCTGGGCGATCTTCGACTGGGACGAGCAGGGCTGGCAGAGCTACGTGGCTGACCCCGAGGTCCCGGCGATCCTTCAAGAAGCCGGGCACAAAGGTGCGCCACAGGCGCCGAAGTTCAACGCGCACTTCTACGCGTAATCCGGCTCCCATTCAGGGCGGCACCGCGAGCCTGCGCCTTCCGCGCGAGGGCAGTGTCGTCCTGGCGGCCCTTTCGCAAGGTGTGAGCAGACGCCCGCAAGCACCTGATCATTCATTCAGTGACCAAACCCTAAGAGAATGAAATGCAAATGACGCAAACCAAAGCTGCAGGCGCCCCGCCCATCAAGGTGGGCGTGATAACGGACCAAACGGGTCCACTCTCGTTCATGGGCATCGCCAATGCCAACGTGGCCACGATGGTCGTCGATGCCATCAATGCGAAGGGTGGCCTGTTGGGGCGCCGGCTAGACCTCTACATAGAGGACAGCGCAACGACAGATAGCGTGGCGAACGCCAAGGCGACCAAGCTGGTCGAGCAAGATCAGGTTGATGTGATCTTCGGCGGCATCTACAGCTCAACGAGGCAGGCCATCAAGGGCCCTGCTGTCGTGAGCGGCAAGAAGCTCTACATCTACCCGGAGCAATACGAGGGGCAGGAGTGTGACCCGCTCCTCTTCTGCACCGGTCCAGTCCCTGCGCAGCAGGTTGAGCCCCTGATTCCCTGGCTCATGCAACAGACGGGGGCGAAGAACTTCTACTTGCCGTCGGCGGACTACATCTGGCCACACATTCTCAACGAGAAGGTCCGTCAAGCTGCGACGGCGAACGGCGGTGCGATCGTCGGCGAGGACTACTTCCCTCTCGACCACACTGACTACTCGCAGACCATTGACAAGATCATCTCGAGTGGTGCGCAGGTCGTGTTCAACACGATCGTTCCTCCGGGACTCACGCCATTCCTCGAGCAGCTCTACAACTCCGGCTTCGCGAAGCGCGGCGGACACCTGGTCTGTACGTACTTCGACGAGAACTTCCTGAACCTGGTGCCGGCTTCCCACGTCGAAGGTCTCTACAGCTGCCTCGACTACTACTGGGACGTCAGCGATTCGTTCAGCAAGGACCTGGTCGCACAGTACGACCGGCGCTTTCCAGGCGATGCCAAGTTCACTGCCGGCAGTGCGTGCTCAGGCCTGTACCGAGGGCTGAAGCTCTGGGAGGCTGCCGTGAACGAGGCAGGTTCGCTAAAGCAAGAGGATGTCATCAAGGCGCTCGATCACGCCGCAATCGCCGACGGGCCGGGGGGTCCAGCTGCGATGGTGCCCGGTGAGCATCACGTCCGAATGAACATGTACATCGCCCAGGCACGCAACGGCAGTTTCAAGGTTGTCAAGAACCTGGGGGCCATCGATCCCCAGGAGTGTGTCCAGGGTGCCATCGATGTGGGGCGCGAGGAACCTGCTGCCGCGCTGGCGGTGTGACTGTGAACGTCCATTCAGCAGCCGGCAGAGCCTGACCGCCTTACCAAGAGCCCACAAAATCGTCGGCGAAAGGCGCGGCCATCGGGGCCGCGCCCGCCGCGATCACTTGCGCTCGGTGTTTGGACGTCTCACGGGCGGATGATGAACCTACACCCAGCTTGACCTGGGACGAACTCCCACCGATCGTGGCTGGGCGGGTTATCGATCTCGCTCCGAACGCACAGGCGCTACGCGATCTCCCCAATGCCTCCGTCACGATCGCCGTCGGCCGGATTGGGCGGGTTCGCTCGTAGTTGCCTCATCTTTCGCGCCGGCATCGCCGATGACCGCCCCGAAGAACCGGTACGCCCACTCCTCGGCAAACCGCCGTGAGCCAGCGAACACGATCGGAATCTCCGGGTAGCGCAGCGCCAACCGCCCCAGCATGTCGGCCAGCCAGGAGCCGCGCCCCGGTTGGGTGCGGAACAGGTCCGGATAGTCACCTTCGACGACGATCGCGGCCGCTCGACCCGCCTCCGCCAGCCGCTGCAGCTGAAAGGCCAGGCTGCCATCCGAGAGCGAGCTGGCCAGGTTCTCAAGGGTCTTGCGCTCGACGATGCCGGCGATTCGGTCGCCGACCATCGCCGCGTAGTCGCCGGCCGGCAGAGTGCGCCGCTCCACCGTCACTTCGCGGCCGGCGAACCGCCAGCCGTATTTCTCCCTGGTGTCGACAGCGACGGTGAGCTTGCCGGCGGCCCGCCCACGCGGGACGCGGGCTCCCGGATTGGCCGCCTGCACCGTCTTCTGCGTTTGCCACCAGACCGCCGGCCGACCCCGCGCCTGGGTGAACACGAACTGAGAGCGCGCGAGCTGCGGCCGGTCCAGGACGAGGTCGATCGCTGCGCCCCGGCGCCGACACAGCACCACGCCGGCTTGGTCGACCAAGCCAGCGCGCTCATCCCAGGGCGTCCCCTCCTGACTGCAGAACACGCGCGCTGAGCGTGGCCACGGTTCCCTCGCCTTGAGGACCAGGCCCCCGTCGAGGGGCAACCAGACCAGAAACGGCAGGCGACTGTCGCCATCGGGATTACGCGCCACCCGGAACTGTGCCTGCATGGCAACGCCATTCTGCCGCCCTGCCGACGGGATCGCGAACAGCAGAACGACGCGGCCGTCTCGAGGCCGCCCCCAGCGCCCTCCCGTCCCTGGGTGCTGTGCCGCGTGGAGAAATGGTCAGACTGCGGCCGAAACCAACTGCAGGGCCAATCTTCCGAGTGCGATAGGGTTAGCCGGCTCGTGACGTATCGATGCGAGCCACGATCCGCGTCTCCTGTCGAGGGGCTCGGCCCACGGCGCTGGCTCGCGCTTCTCAGCGTCCTGACCGGCGCGCTCATGGTTATGCTCGACGTCTCCATCGCCACCGTCGCCATGCCAGCGATCCGCAACCAACCTCGCCGACATTCAGTTCGTCGTCGCCGTCTAGGCGACCGTTTGATGAGCGCGTACGCCTCGGGGGTACGTTCGAGGTCAAAAAACACCCCAAGTTGGCTGAATCCGCCGCCGGTCCTTGAGTGACTGCCGAAAGCGGCGCAACCGCTGCGACGGCTACCGAACTCGCCTGTGGAGCAGCGCGCGCTCCCGAGAGAATTGCCGGCCCTCGGGTCATCGCCCTGCGCAGATCCGTGCGGGCTGCGATCGTGATTCCGGCCACCTTTGCAGTCAGCCTGCTGGTCATCCGCAATCTGCAGACCGCCACCTTCGCGGTGTTCGGCTGTTTCGCGCTTCTGGTGATGTCCGACTTCGGTGGCCGACGCCTCGCTCGTACAGGCGCCTACCTCGGTGCAACGCTCACCGGCGCCGCACTACTCACTCTCGGCACCGCGGTCTCGCCGAATATTGCGCTCGGGTCTGCCCTGATGCTCGTCGTGGGATTCATCGTGTCCTTCGCCGGCGTCTTCGGCGGTTACCTCACGGCGGGTCAGACCGGCCAGCTGCTTGCCTTTGTGCTCGCTGTTGCCATTCCCGGGACGGTTTCGGACATCCCAGCCCGGCTGGCTGGATGGGCGCTGGCCGGCGCGGTCTCGACCCTGGCAGGTGTCTTCCTTTGGCCGTGGTTCGAGCGGGTGATGCTGCGTGAAATGGCAGCCGAGGCGTGCCGCGCGGTGGCGGATCTCGTCGACGCCATGCGCCTCAGGACCGCCGATGGAGCGCTCGACCGTTTTCGGTCCGCTGTGGAGGCAACCGTGCGCGCGCTGCATCGCGAGTACACCCGCACCAAGCAACGTCCCGCCGGCCCAGCCCGCCGCGATCGGGCGTTCGTGCAGCTGGTCACTCAGCTCGACGAGATTGTTGATCTCGGCGAGCGTCCGTTCCACGAAGAGCGGCCATCAACGCGGCCGTGCATCGACGAGACGACCCGGCTCGCCGCGACGGTCACGGCTGCTCTGCGGGCCAGTGCCGACGCGCTCACCGCCGATGCGAGGCCGAATGTCCGCGCTATCCACGATGCACGGCGGGCGCACCGCGCAGCGCTCGACCGCTGGGCTGCTGAGCAGTTGCAAGCTGGCCGGCCGGCTGAGGAGGTGCTCAGCGGAATCGATGTCGACCACACGCTCCGCGTCGTGTCGTACATCTCTATTGCGCTGGGAGAAAATGCGGTGATCGCGGCCGGAGGTCAGCCCGACGACAGCTTCAGCGTGCCGGCGTCGATTCCGCGACGCGCGGGCTTCCTCGGGCTCGTCCTGCGCACTGCCGGGACGGCGAGGGCGCAACTCGCGCCGAGTTCGACGGTCCTGCACGGCAGCCTACGGGTTGCGGTCGGGCTGGCGTTGTCGGTGCTGCTGGCGCGAGTGTTGGGCTTGAGCCACGCCTTCTGGGTGGTGCTCGGCACACTTTCGGTGCTTCGTTCGAACGCGCTCGGCACGGGACGGACCACGATGCAGGCGCTTCTTGGCACCATCATCGGTTTCCTTGTCGGCGGCCTCTTTGCGCTTGTTGCCGGAAGCAATCCCATCATCATGTGGATTGCACTGCCGATTGCCCTGTTCTTGGCGTCATATGCGGCCGGCGCGATCGGCTTCGTGGCAGGACAAGCGGCGTTCACTCTTATGGTGATTGTGATCTTCAATCTGATCTCGCCCGCCGGGTGGCAGGTCGGGCTGGTGCGCATCGAAGATGTTGCCCTGGGCACGGGCGTCAGCGTCGTGGTGAGCATCCTGCTCTGGCCAAGTGGGGCGCGGCGCGATTTCGCCCGTTCAATTGCAAGCCTATATCGGTCCCTCATCGAGTACCTTGGCCCAGCTTTCGCCTTGGTGCTTGGCATGGAAGAGCACGCTGCCGACCTCACTTCGATACGCGCCGAGGTTGTCCGCGCGCGCGAGCGGGCTGGTGAGGCCTTCGACTCGCTTCTCAACGAACGAGGCGCCAAGCCTTTTGACGCGCAGACCGCCGGAAGGCTTGTGTCCGCCGGCAGTCAAGCGTTGCTCGCGGGTGACCTCCTCACCGTGGTCGCTGCGGACCTCGAATCCGGCGCTAACACCTGCGCCGACGGCGCTGCCGCAGTCGATGCGCAGGTGCAGGTATTGATGGCGGGCTTACGTCAGATTGCCAATGAGCTTGCCGGCGAGCTCCGGAGCACTCAACTCTCGACGCGCCCCTCAGCCGATGCTCTGCGTGCAGCCGCCATGGACTGCCTGTGCAGCGCGGGCGGCGGCGAGCGAGCGGTACGCGACGCGATGGCGGTTGTCATCGCAACGGAGTGGGTGCAGAACCTGGTCAGGCTGCAAGCGGATATCGCAGAGCCGGTGAAAACGGCGACGGACGCGGCGCGCGTCGCTTGGTGGCGCTGACCTGGTCGCTCAAGTTCGTGGCAGGACCGGCGGCTGGCCTTCGTCAGTCCCTCGCCGGCTCGTAAGTAGCGATCAGCACCCCAGTGGGCGTTGCCACGCTGTCGACAAGCCGCAGCGATACCTCCACCTTTTCCGGGAACAGCCGCCGCCCGCTGCCGAGCACCAGTGGATGGATCATCAGCAGGTATTCGTCGATGAGATCCGCAGCCATCAGCGAGCCGATCAGCTCACCGCTGCCCATGATCGCCAGAACGCCACCGACCTGAGCCTTGAGAGTGCCCACGGAGTCAGCCACGTCAGCGCGCAGCAGCGTGGAGTTGGGCCACGGGAGCGGTTCGGTGAGCGTGGTCGACACCACGTACTTGGGAGCGTTGTTGAGCATCGGCGCGAAGGGGCTGTCTGGCTGCTGGTTCCAATAGCTCAGCAAACCCTCGTAGGTGCGCCGGCCGAACAGCCATCCTGCCAACCCGCCGCCGGCCGCCATCCGCTCGCCCATCGCCTTGCCGGCAGCGTCGCCGGGCGCTGTGGACCGGTGCCCCCAACCGCCATGCGTGAATCTGCCCCGCGTGTCCTCGTCGGGACGTCCAGGCCCCTGCATCACCCCATCCAACGTCACATGGTTCATAACGACGATGCGTCCCATTCAGCCTCCTCTGCTTCGCTTGGGGCGCGCCTGGCGGCGGCCGGGGCCAGCCGCTCCGGCCGGCGACGTGGCGCACCGAGCCCCGTTCATGAAACATTCGTGGTCGAAAACGAGGTGAGGGATGTACGTTTCGTGAACGTACACCCAGCTTGACCTCGTACGAACCCTGCGCGATCGTGGCCGGGTCAGCTTTCATATTCTCCTGCGCGGGCGCTAGCTGGGATGTGTCGCCCCAGCCCTGACCCACCAGCGCTCACACGCCGGCCGACCTCGGCATCAGTCGCCGACCACCTCGACGTCGAACGGTCCATGAAAAAGGGCCACAAAGAGGCAGGGCTCGTCTCCCGCTGCCTCGTGGCGCATCGGCTCACCTCCAGGGAAGTGCGCGTAGGAGCCGGGCCCGATGATCGTGCCGTTGGCAGACAGATGCCCCTGAAGGATCACGAATGTGTGCGCTGCCGTATGACGGTGCAGCCGGGCCTTGACGCCTGCGGGGTAGCGGATCAGGTAGTGCTCTTCACCGGACACCGGGTCCTCGAAGAGCGCCTTGATCTCGACGTCCTTGTTGTAGACGGCGGCGGCAGCGGCCCCCAGGCCGCCAAGCTCGAGCGTGTCGAGCCGATCGACGATGATCGCGTTTCCGAGCTCCACGGCCCTGCTCCCTGTGCGGCGTCCATGAAAGGATTCATGGTAAGTGCGTGAGGGCGTCCGCCATGCTCTCCGAATTCGCCGCCGAGGGAACGCACCATCGACCTCCGCGCGGATCACGTTCGCCGTCATGATCACCTCGCAATGGCTTGCCTGAGTGGCGATGCCCGAACCTCGTCGAACTGGCGAGCGCTCTGGCATCACTCGAACCTAACGCTGGACGTGCAGCGGGCATGAACATTTGATGAACGTACGCCCAGCGTGACCTCGTATGAACCCCTTGCAATCGTGGCTGGGGCGGTGGTCCGGCTCCAGCTTCCCTGCCGGTAGTTCGAATCCGTCTATGTTCGGGTCCTGGTCAATGTTGCGGCGTTGGTGGGCGAGCGGTGAACTTCCCCGTGCCGAACGAATAAGGTCAACGTGGCGTAGGCGAACACCTCTTCCGCGGCACGGTCGACATCGATCGACGAGGCGAGCATCATGCCCGAGCCTTCTCAGCGAACAACGCGGCAAACCGTTGCAGGTACAACGGCCATCCCTGTTCGTTGTCCACGCCGTCGCGCACGCTCTCCCAGCCTTCGCCGTGGCGTTCGATGTTGCGATGCTCGAGCTCCACCCTGGTTCGCTCCGGTGACTCGGCGACGAAGCGGACCTCCACCTCGCTTGTCTTCGCGGGGTCGCGTTCCAGCTGCCAGGATGGGCTGATGTCCCAGCTGAACACCACCCGCTGCGGAGGTTCGTACGCCAGCACGCGAGCCCAACGGCACTGACTTCCATCGACACCTCGGTCATAGAGGTGTCCTCCGACGCGCGGTTCGAAAACGGTCTCAGCGATATCGACGCTGAGCATGTTGTGCTCGGGTGGCTTGAAGCTGCTCATGCCCTGGGTGAAGACACTGAATGCGCGGTCGATGGGCGCATCCACGGAAACCGAATGCCTGACGCTGGTGAATTCAACTGCCTCACTCATGGCTCCTCCTTGGTTGCTCGACAGTCGCCTTGTATGCGTCGAGCGCTTGCTTCCAGAAACGATCGAGGTCCGCGCGCAGGGCTGCGATTCCCTCAGGGTTCACGCGGTAGATGCGACGACTGCCCATGGCGACGTCGAGAACGAGGCCGGCCTCTTTCAGCACGCGCAGATGCTGGGAGACGGCTGGTCTGCTGACCGGCAACTCGCCGGCGAGCTCCACGACCGCGCGGGGCTGCTCCAGCAGCCGTTCCAAGATCGCGAGTCGGGTCGGTTCACCCAGTGCGACCCACGCTGCAGAACCGTAAGCCATCGCTGACGGTTAGTCTACAGTTACCGCCTGCCCGACTGCAACAGGCCGACCGTAGCGTCGATGGCTCCTTGCTTGGTGGAACCGAGGTTTCGCATCGTTGAGCCTCCCTGTGGTCAACAGGCCCCGGCCCCAGGGCCAGCTGCGAGATCCTGGTCCATCTCGAATTCCGCCCTCGCTCGTGAGTGCACCTCGGCCGTGAAGCGGTGGGTGTGGAGTACCAACGGCGCTGGGCGCCGCGCGCCGGAGCGAATGTCGCGCTCGCCGAGGCACTCGTGCGTCAGCGCGCGGACACGTCGTCCTGGGCGGCGCTCGCGAGATGGCTCGCTGCTGCTGAGGTCGCTGGAAAGGCGTTGCGCCATGGTCCTCACCTCGCCGCCCTACGGGAGTTCGGTCCACGGAAGGTTGAGCGTGCCGCGCGGCGTCCTCGTCAAGCGCGACCTCAGCTACTCCGACGATGTACACAACCTGACGCGTGCACGCAGCGCAGGGCTGGCGGCGCCGCCAGAAGCTGCCCATAATAAGTTCACTCGCCTCTTCGATCAGGCCGGCGACGATGTGGAGGGACGCAAGGCACTGCTGCGCCACCTGATCGAGGAGATCCGCATCGAGAGTCCCACGAAGATCACGCCGCGCGCTTTCGAGTGCCCATGCCAGACTGTGGGGCGACCGCAAACGGAAGTCCGTTATCGGCATCGGCCGGAACCTATACGGGGCAGGGGTTCGTACACGGTCAAGACTGGTACGCCCGGAGGGACTCGAACCCCCGCACCCGGCTCCGGAGGCCGGCGCTCTATCCGACTGAGCTACGGGCGCATGGACGGTCACCGCCCGTCACATCATCGAGTATACGGACGGGCCACGCACGCGGCCGCCGGGGTCAGTCCGCGTCGTCCCCCGGGAACATGAGCGTGTCCTGCACGTCGTAGAGCGCATCCATCCACTCCGCGATCACCACCTGGGCCGGTGGTCGCGCGGCCATCGGATGCCCTTCGCTGGACAGCAGACGCGAGGCGCGCCCGATCAGCTCGTGTGGCACCTCCGCCTCGTCGGCGAGATTGAGCTTCTCGAAGTCCTCGATCATCTCGTCGATGTAGTGGATCTTCTCGCGACGCGCCGCGCGCGCTCGCTTCTGAGCCTGCCAGTGCTCCTCGAGTTCCCCGATCTCGAGGCATGTCTCCTGGATCATTCCAACCACCCCCTGCCGTGCTCCCTCGGCTGCCGAAACATGCTATTGCCACAGGACTTCGTGGTCAAGAAACGACATTTCGCCATCCACCGCCTGGCTCGCACCGGCAGCACCCAGGACGTGGTCCGCAAGGCCGCCCTGGCGGGTGCCGCCGACGGCCTCTGCTGCGTCGCTGCCGAGCAGACGGCGGGGCGCGGGCGGCTGGACCGCAGCTGGATTGCGCCGCCGGGGACCGGCCTGCTCGCTTCCGTCCTGATCCGAACCTCCCCGGCGGCGGCCTCCGGCCTGCCCATCGCCGCAGGCGTCGCTGTGGCGGACGCCCTGCGTGACCTCTTCGGGCTGGTCGTGGGGCTGAAGTGGCCCAACGACGTCCTGGTGGGCGACGGCAAGCTCGCCGGCATCCTCGTCGAGCTGGTGCCCGCCGCTGGGCCGCAGACCGCGGCGGTCGTCGGGCTCGGCCTGAACCTCACGGTGCCGGGCTTCCCCGCCGGCATCGCCGGCGTGAGCCTGCACCGGCTGATTCCGACGCCTCCGGATGGCGACGCCGTGCTCGACGCCTGGCTCGTTGCTCTCGACGGGTGCTGCGCGACCCTCGAGGATGGCGGGCTGCCGGCGCTGCTGCCGCGGTGGCGGCGCGTAGCTGTCGGCCTGGGCCGGGCCGTCACGGTCGCCACACCCGGCGGAGAGGTGACCGGCGTGGCGCTCGACATCGCGGATGACGGAGCCCTGCTGGTGGAGACGCCATCCGGCGTGCAGCGCGTCGTCGCCGGCGACGTCAGCGTGCACCCGCGGGAGGGGTCGTAGGGGTTCGTCCTCTGCTTCTGCTTCGGCCTCACCCTGCCAACGTCGCAGGCAAGGACGGACGCGCCGCGGACGGCGCCGCCTCAGCTTGGGCTGGCGCTCGCGCTGGCGCTTGGACTGGTGCCCGGGCTCGAGCTCGCCCCCGGACTGCCGCCGCTGGGGGCCGACCCTGTGACGGTGATCGTCCCGGTCATCCCGGCGTGGATCGTGCACTCGTACGTGTAGGTACCGGCCTGGGTGAACTTGATCTCCCAGCCCGACCCTCCACCGGGGTTGAGCGCCTCGGGGTTGTCCGGGGTCAAGCATGCGGCGGCGCCGTGGAACAACAGCGTGTGGCCCACGGACCCGGAGGTGCTCCACTCCACGACCTGGCCTGCCTGGACCGTCTGGGTCGACGGCGAGAAGGCCAGCGCGTCGGTCGCCGCGATCTTGACCTGAGCCGTCCCCAGGCTGGAGCCGTCGCTGCCCAGCGAACAGGTGCCGGAGCCGCTGCTGCTGCCGCTGGTCCCAGGTGGTCCGTTGCCGCACGCGGTGAGCGCGAAGGCCGCCGACGCGCTTGCGGCCACGAGCAGAGGGCGCAGCGGGACCAGACGTTTCATCGTGCTCCTCGAATACGGCAGCCGCGCCCGCCAGCGGAACGTGACCGACCGGGACACAGGTGGAACGACACCCATCCTAAGAAATCGGCTCGCCGCCACGTCTCACCCGCCAAGGTGAAAAGCCCCTGCGAGCCGTGCCGCCGCCTCCTCCTCGTCCTTGGCAGCGTCGCCGAGGAGGCGCATGAAGATGATCACGATCGCGACGAAGTAGATGATGTTTCCCAGCCCCAGCATGATGACGCCGCCGATCTGCTGGTCGAAGAGAGCGGACACGCCCCACAGCCGCGGCGCGCGCACGTAGTAGGCGTAGAACGGCGTGCGCGAGAGCGCGAAGATCAGTCCCAGCACGGTGGGTGGGATGCCCGACACCACCAGCGCAGCGATCTTCGTCAACGGTGTCACCGTCACCGTCCGCGGCCCACGGATCGGATCGACGATCGCCCACCAGAAGACAACACCGACAGCCATGAAGCTGAGGTGCTCCAGGATGTGCACAGGCTCGACGGTGAGCGTCGTGTCGTACAGGGCGGGGATGTGCCAGACAAGCATCACCGAGTTGAAGAGCAGCACGGCCGGCCACGGACGGGTGAGCGCCCACCAGGCGCGGCGCAGGCGCGCGAAGCGCGCCCTCGGAGGCGGTGTCGCGCCGCAGATGCCCAGCAGCATCAACGGCGGCGCGACCATCATCAGCAGCAGGTGCTGCACCATGTGCAGCGAGAAGAGATAGAGGTCACCACCGCGGTCTATCGGCGACTCCAGCGCGATGACGGCTGTGAGCAAACCGAGCGCGAACATGACGGCACGCGTGCGCGGGTTGCGGAACCAGGGGCTCACGTCGTCTGCCGGCGAGAGCAGCCCGCGCCGCCACGCCAGCCAGTACCCGACCGCGAGGGCGACGAGGCCGCAGAAGACCGTCGGGTCGAGCGACCAGTCGCCGATGCCGAGGTGACCCGTCAGTGCTGCGAGTCCTCTGGCAGCTCGAGGTATTCGCGCCGCGCTGACCGAGCCCACGAGGCACACGTCGCTATCAGGCCCAGCAGCCCCGCCAGCCACATCCACGGACCGATCGTGTTGCGGATGTCGGTCAGGAATCCGACGAACAGGACGGCGAGCGACAGGGCCACCAGCACAGGCGCCATGCTGTTCGGCGGCAGGTGGATCTCGCTGTGCGCCTCCCCGGCGTCGGGCGCGGCAGCCGCGTCGTGGGCGCGCTTCTCCTCGTCGCTCATCGTGCGCAACCCCTCACTTGATGACGCCCAGATAGATCGTGGCCCACAGGAAGGTCGCGCCCACGAGCGCCAGCAGCAGGATGAAGAGCGAGATCCCGAAACGAAGGTTCTTGCGCGCCAGCTTGCGGTCCATCAGCTTCTCCTTTCGCTCAGCCGCTCATCAGGATCCGATCCGCGGCCATGACCGCGAAGAGCAGCGCCAGGTACAGCATCGAGTAGTAGAACAGCCGTCGTGCCGAACGTGCCGACGGATGGCGGGCGGCATCGACCGCATACGCCAGCAGCACGGCATCGAGCACGGCGGCACCGCCGAGGTACACGACGCCGAACGATCGCGTGAGCAGCGGCAGCACGGTCACGACGATGAGGATCAGCGTGTAGAGCACGATCTGCTGCCGCGTGCGCCGGTCACCGGCGACGACGGGCAGCATGGGCACGCCGGCTCTGGCGTAGTCGCCGCGCACCAGCAGCGCCAGCGCCCAGAAGTGGGGTGGCGTCCAGTAGAAGACGATGGCGAACAGGAAGATGGCCGTGAGTGTCAGCTGACCCTGCACCGCAGCCCAGCCGACCAGTGGCGGGATCGCGCCTGCGGCGCCGCCGATGACGATGTTCTGCATCGACGACCGCTTCAGCCACATGGTGTAGACGAGCACGTAGAAGAGAAACGCAGCCATCGTGAGGCTGGCTGCGAGGAGGTTCACGGCGGCCGTCAGCAGCACGAACGAAGCCACCGCGAGCGTGATGCCAAACGCGAGTGCCTGGTGCGGCTCGATCCGCCCAGACGGCAGCGGGCGGTGCCGGGTGCGCGCCATGGTGCCGTCGATGTCACGGTCGAACCAGCAGTTGACGGCGTTGGCGCCCGCGGCCGCCAGCCAGCCGCCGATCACCGTGGCGACCGCCACGTTCCAGTCCGGCAGGCCGCGGCTGGCCATCACCATGGCGGCGATCGCTGTGACCTCGAGCAGGACGACCACGCGTGGTTTCGTGAGGGCGAGGTAGTCGCGCAGCACCGCCGCCGTGCGGCGCCGCACCACGGTGTCGACGCTGACCGCGACCGTCATGACGCGGCCACGCCGGCTCGGCGACGCAGCGCTTCGCCGCGCACCCCGGTCTCCGTGTCGGCCGCAATCGCCGTCGCGGGCAAGCGCGTCAGCACCGCGATGATGAACACCGTGGCCCACAGCGCGCTCGCCAGCGAGAGATGGAGCGCGCGCAGCGCCGCCGGCAGGCCCAGGACGACGACGAGCGCACCCGCCGCGATCTGCAGGATCACGATGACGCCGACCGCAAGCGCCGCGCGCCGCAGCCCCCGATCGCCAGGATGCCGCCGCAGCACGACGGTCATGGTGACGCCCAGCAGCACGACAACGAGGAGCACCACGATGCGGTGCACCGCGTTGATGACCGCAAGCTCTCCGGAGGGCAGCTGGAAGCCGCCACCGCAGAGCGGCCACCCGTCGCAACTCGCGCCCGCGCCGTTCTCGACCACGAAGGCGCCGCTGAGGGCGAGCAGGTACGTGGCGGCGGCGGCCACCGCAGCCTGAGGCGCCGCCCTCCTGAGGACGCGCTCACGGCCGGTGCCGATGGTGTTGGCCTGCAGCGCGACGTACACCAGCGCGGCGAGCAGAAGCAGCGCGTTGGCCAGGTGGATCATCACCACACCGCCGGGAAGCTCGTACTTCACCACCAGGGCGCCCAGGGCGGCCTGCAGAACGTAGAGGAAGGCGGCGACGCTCGCGCCCACCACGAGACGGCGATGCGCGCGCTGCCAGAGCCACGCGGACGCCGTGAGGGCGACGATCGCGGCGCCGGTCAGCACCGTGATGGAGCGATGCAGGAACTCGATGATCGCGTGTCCGTTGAGCGCCGGCAGCAGAGCGCCATTGCACGACGGCCACGAATCCGCGCAGCCGAGCCCGCTTCCGGTGACGCGAACGATCCCGCCCATGATGATGAGCAGGTACGTGATCACCGCGGCTGCGATGGCGAGCCGCCGGAACGCAGGCGCCGGTCGCGTGAGCATTCGTCAGTCCTGGATCCGCAGCGTCACACGGTCACCCCCGCGGGGGCCGAGCGCGCGGCGATGCGCCGGTCGCGCACGGGACGGCCGCTGTGCACCTCGGGGACCTCGTCGAAGTTGTGCTTGGGTGGAGGCGACGAGGTGGCCCACTCCAGCGTGTTGCCTTCCCAGGGATCGTCAGGGGCGGTCTTGGGAGCGCGGAGGCTGACCACGAAGTTGATCAGGAACACCGTGACACTGATGGCGATGAGGAATGCCCCGAAGGTGACCAGCGAGTTGAGGTCGCCCCAGCCCCGGTTGTCGAGGTACGTCGAGATGCGCCGCGGCATGCCCAGGATGCCGAGGATGTGCATGGGCATGAACGCGAGGTTGAGGCCGATCATCATCAGCCAGAAGTGCAGCTTGCCCAGCCTCTCGCTGAGGAAGCGCCCGCTCATCTTGGGGAACCAGTAGTAGATGGCGCCGAAGACGCCGAGCACGCTGCCGCCGAACAGCACGTAGTGGATGTGCGAGACCACCCAGTACGTGCCGTGGATGGTGCGATCCACGGCGAGGCTTCCAGAGTACACGCCGTCGATGCCGCCGATGAGGAACATCAAGATCATTCCGCACGCGAACAGCATGGGCGTGTCATATCTGATGCTGCCGCCCCACATGGTCGCCAGCCAGTTGAAGATCTTCACCCCCGTGGGCACGCCGATGACCATGGTCGTGAACGCGAAGAACGTCTGCACCACGAGCGGAAGCCCGGTGACGAACATGTGGTGCACGAACACGATGAAGCCCAGAACCGCGATCGCGGCCAGCGAGGCGGCCATCGCCTTGTAGCCGAAGATCGGTTTTCGGCTGAAGACCGGCACGATCTCGCTGATGAGCCCGAAGGCCGGCAGGATCATGATGTAGACGGCGGGGTGTGAGTAGAACCAGAAGAGCAGCTGGTACAGCAGCGCGTTGCCGCCCTGGCTGACCACGAAGAAGTTGGTGCCGATCTGGCGATCGAGCAGCACCATCGCCAGCGCACCGGCCAGGAACGGCGAGGCCAGCACCACGAGACCCTGCGTGATCTCCTGGGCCCACACGAAGAGCGGCAGGCGTCCCCACGTCATCCCGGGAGCGCGCATGTTGTGGATCGTGGTGACGAAGTTGATGCCACCCAGCATCGATGACACGCCGAGCAGGTGCAGGCCGATGATCCAGAGGTCCTGTCCCATGCTGCAGCTGTAGTGCGCCTCGGTCAGGGGCACGTACCCCGTCCAGCCGGCGTCACCCGGGCCGCCCGGGCAGATCACGGTGCTGCCGTTCATCACCGCGGGCACGAGGAACCCGGAGTACATCACCAGTCCGCCAAGCGGTATCAGCCAGAACGACAGCGCGTTGATCCGGGGGAACGCCATGTCGCGAGCGCCGATCATCAGCGGCACGAAGTAGTTGCCGAACCCCGCCCACACCGGGATGATCCAGAGAAAGATCATCGTGGTGCCGTGCATGGTGAAGATCTGGTTGTACTGCTCCGGCGTGAGAAATGTGTTCTGCGGCTCCGCCAGCTGGATGCGGATCAGCAACGCCATGACGCCGCCTATCAAGAAGAAGAAGAAGGTCGTGACCAAGTACATGATCGCGATCCGCTTATGGTCGACCGTGGTCAGCCAGCCGAGGATGCCTGTCGACTTGTCCCAACGCGCGGCGAAACGCGGGCGGGGCAGGGTGACATCCATGACGGCCATCAGGAACCTCCGAGCTTACAAGCGGATGCAGTCGCGTCGACGGTGGCCGAGCCGTTGAAGACGCAGGCCTCGAACTGACTTGCGGGCAAAGCCACGACGGTGTACGTCATCTGCGCGTGGCCGACACCGCAGAGCTCGGTGCACTGACCGTAGTACGTGCCCTGGCGAGCGTCCAGCCACATCGTGTTCACCTGTCCGGGGATCGCGTTCATCTGGCCCGCCAGCGACGGCGCGTAGAAGCTGTGGTTCACCCCGCAGCCCTCGGCTGCGACGGCCTGCGCGAACGTCTGGCCCGAGGCGAGCACCGTGGGGCGCTTGCACGGCGGGTCGGTCGACACGATCTTCAGGCCGACCTCGGTGTTCGCCGGCACGAAGAGCGTGTTGAAGCTCTCGATGCGCCGGCCATCGGACGTCGCGCCATAGTCGAACGACCACTGGAACTGCACGCCGATGACCGTGACGGTCATCGGCGCGTCCGCCGGCGTGTCGTTGACAAACGGCATGTTGGCCGCGGTGAGCGCGAACAGCGACAGGAAGACGAAAAGCGGCAGCAGCGTCCAGCCGATCTCGAGGCGGGTGTTGCCGTGGAACTGACGCGGCTCGTCGTCGTCGCTGCGCCGCCGGAAGCGCACCATGCTGTAGAGCAGCAGGATCGCCACAATCGAGCCGAGCGCGACCGAGGCCCAGAAAACCGCGGTGTAGACCATCTGAATCCGGTCGTCGACGGCGCCACCGGAGTGCAGTGGCGAGGTGTCGACGCACGGGCCCGAACCGCAGACCGCCGCCACCAGGTTCATCGGCGCCGCATGATCGCATAGGCGCGTTCGGCGCCGCCAATTCCGGCGACGCCGAGCGTCACTTCTCCCATGGAAGCGTCCGGGTGCGGATCTCTCGCTTGACCACCTCGGTGATGTCGACGTTGGTGAGGGCCGCTTCATCCCACGGGCCCCGGTTGGACGGCGGCTTGGCCGGGTCCGGCAGCCTCGGTGTCGGGGCAGGCGCAGAGACGCGGCGGCGGCGGGCCCGCAGCCGCTCCAGGAACGAGCGCCGCTCCTCGCTCACAGCCGGAAGAACCAGGTGCGCTGGGCGTCTTCCGGCGCTGCTTCGCGCAACGCGATCGCGGTTCGCCGCGCGTCCGCCGCCGAGCTGGCCCAGAGAAACAGGCCGAGCACGAAGAGGACCAGAAAGATGAGCACCGATCCGAGCGCGACCACCAGGAAGGGGCCGAAGTGGTGTCCCTCCAAGAGGGAGTGACCGAAACCCTGGCCGGCCGTCAGAAGCAGCACGCCGGGCCCGATCGTGAGCACGGTGCCGAGCAGAAAGAAGAGCGCTTTTCGCGGCTGGCCGTTGTACAACTGCCCCAGCCCGGGGAGGATGCTCAGGCCTGCGGCGACACGCCAGTTCGGCCGGCGCAGAACCCGTCCTCCGCTTGCCTCAGCCACCGCCGGGCGGGCAGCGGCGCTGCCCGAGCCGGACACGATGCGGCCGCCCGCTCATCGGATGAAGAACGACCTGTAGCAGTAGTACGCCGCCAGCAGCAGGGTGCCCACGGCCCAGATGCTGACGAACAGCACGTCGCCCCATCCCGCGTCGCCGGGGTACAGGTCGGCGGTGACCGGCAATGCCATCTCAGTGCGCCTTGAAGTTGTCGAGGAAATGCTCACCGAGAATGATGAGCACGACGAAGAGGAGCAGTGCCACGAACATCAGCGCGGTGCCGATGACGTCGCGGGCGAGGGTTCTGCGTCTCATGGCAGCGTCGAGTAGTCCTCCCAGTGGCGGATGAACTGGATGAGGATCGCGATTTGCGTATCGCTGAGGATGCGTGGTCCGGGACGCTGCTTGTCGCGCGTCGGGTCGTAGGTGAAATCGGGAGCCGGGCCGCCCCAGTCGGGCATGACGCTGCCGTAGTGCTCGAAGTCGGTGAACCCGTACTCGATGCAGCGGTAGTAGTAGTCCTCGTTGAAGAACCCCAGGCGGTCCTGGTTGTTGAGCGGCGGTCCGACCCCGCCCTCGCCAAGACCGCCATGGCAGATGGCGCAGTTCTTGTAGTACAGCGCCGCGCCCTCTGTGAACGAGTACTCGGGGTTGACGATGAGGTTCTGGTGCGCATCGGTCTCGTCGAGCGCCAGGCGGCTGCCGTTGTGGCAGACGATGCAGCCGATGGCGTCGATGCCGAGCCGGCCTGTGGTGCTGTTGGTCGTCGGGTTGAGGAAGGTCGGCAGGAACCCGGGGAGGTCAGCGGTCTGCGGCTTGCCGTTGAGCGTGTACGTGTACGAGGTGAAGCCGTCGGCGCCGTACTGCGCGTAGCTGATCGAGGCAGGATAGTTGCCCCCGTTCGGGGTGACGTACGCGGGATGGGTGCCGGTGAGGTGGTACTCCGCAGCGATCTGCTTGGCGTCCGGCTCGTACTTGAAGAAGTCCTGGCTCAGCCGCTGCGCAGCCACCTCAGGGCCGACCGTCGCGATGTCGGGCACGTGGCACGAGATGCAACGCTCCACGCGGAACGTGCCGCCGACGGTGGCGTCGGGAAACGTGGGGAACAGCTGCTGCACCGAGACGTCGAAGTTGGAGCCCGGGTAGTCCTTCTGGTACTGCTCCTGGATGGCCAGGTACTCCCGCGCCGAGGTGTCGCGCGCCGCCGCGATGCCGACCAGCACCAGCAGTGCCGCGCTCAGCGCGACGAAGAGCCGCGTCATACCGGGGACGACAGCCCTGGATGTCCGAGGATCATGGTCCAGTCCCAGTTGAAGGCGAGGCTGCGGAAGAAGACGCCGATGACGACGAACGCCACCGCCAGACAGGCATAGATGGTGAAGAGCACGATCGCCACCTTGCGGTCCTGGGGACGCCGGCTCGGATTGCGGTCGAGGTACGGCGTGAGGATCATGAAGATGATCACGAAGGACGGGAACGCCACACCGGCCATGACCGGTGGAAAGCGCTCCAGGAGCTCCTGCAGGCCGACGAAGTACCAGGGCGCCTTGGCCGGGTTGGGCGTGATCGCCGTGTTGGCCCGCTGCAGCAGCGGCGCGTTGACCTGGATCGACACGGCCATGAGAAACACGAAAGCGGCAAGACCCGCGAGGAACTCCTTCCACACCAGATGCGGGAAGGTGACGACCGTCTCCTCCTCCTCGCGGCGGCGGACGACCAGCGGCGGAGCGGCGAGCTCCGGCCCGGTGATGGTGCGGCCGGCGGCCGCGCGCGAGCCCATCTCCTGAGCCGTCCGTCCGCGGCCCTCGCCGTTGCCGCCGCCCACGACAGTCGCCATCAGAGGCCTCCCGTGAACCCGTCCTTTCGAACGCGCCAGAAGTGTACGACCATTAATAAGAAGCCGATCAGGGGTAAGGCGATCACGTGTAAGACGTAGAACCGGATCAGCGCGCCCTGCGCGACGGTGCGGCCGCCGAGCAGCAGGTAGCGCGTGTACGGTCCCGCGATGGGTGCGTACTTGGCCATGTTCGTGCCCACGGTGATGGCCCACACGGCGAGCTGGTCCCAGGGCAGCAGGTAGCCGGAGAAGGACAGAAGCAGCGTGGTCAGCAGCAGCAGCGTGCCGATCGCCCAGTTGAACTCTCGCGGCGGCTTGTACGCGCCCTGGTAGAACACGCGCGCCATGTGCAGCCAGACAGTGATGACCATGCCGTGCGCGGCCCAGCGGTGCATGTTGCGGATCACCAGACCGAACGTCGCGACGAACTGCAGATCCTTGATGTTCTGGTAGGCCTGATCGACCGACGGGATGTAATAGAACATGAGGAACAGGCCGGTGATCGTCAGCAGGATGAACAGGAAGAACGAGAGGCCACCGAGGCACAGCGTGTAGGAGACGCGGATCGCCGACTTCTTCACGCGCACCGGGTGTATGTGCAGGAAGAAGTTGGTCAGCGCGGTACGCGCGGCGACCTTGTCGGTGGTGGGCAGCCCGTGGCGGAATATCGAGCCCCACACCTGCGCCACGAAGGCGCGGATCGGGCTGGCTTCCCGCGGGGTGGCGCTCATCGGTTCTCCTCTCCTCAGACGCCCAGCGTCTTGCCGTTGTCTCTCTTGGTCGTGACCAGGAGCCGCCACTCGGGAGGCGTCTGGTCCCCGGGCTGCCGGTAGGCGACGATGTTGCCGCGGTCGACGACGAAAAAGTTGTCGGGGGCGACTTCGATGCTCACCCAATCCATGGGGCGCGGCGCGGGTCCGTAGAAGTTCGTCGAGTTGATGTAGTAGCGGCTGCCGTGACACGGACATGCCCAGCCGTTGGGGATCTTCTCGGCGCCGGTGCGGTCACCCCGGGCCGCGGCCACGCTGGGGTCGACACCCGAACCGCTCACCACGTCGGTGACGTAGTTGGGCGTGCACCCGAGGTGGGTGCACACCAGGAACACCGCGTAGATGCCGGCGTCATCGAGAACGACCGTCACGCGGTCCGTGGTGATGGAGCGCACCGTGGCACCGTTCTTTGCCTTGCCGCCGGAGACGCCGCCGGTGAGGTCGTCGAACGTGAAGTCGGTCTTGAACTTAAGCGGGGCTTCCGAGGTGGCTGCGGGGAACATGAACTTGAGCAGCTCGAAGCCGCCGAAGAGGGTTGCGCCCACCGCTCCCAGGGTGCCCATCAACAGCAGGAACTGACGCCGCGTCGTCTCGGCGCGCGCACGCAGGCGGCCCCGGGGGGTGTCGTACGGATTCAGCGCCATGCGACCCTCAACGCGTAGGGGACGGTGACGGGCCCCATTCTATTGATCCGCCCGTCCGCCGCCGCCTCAAACGAAGGGGTTGTTGGACGGAGGCGTGATTATGTTGGCGAATACGATGGTCGAGATCATGATCACGAGGAATGCCACGATGATGACGAGGCATCCGAAGTCATTCCGCAGGGCGATGATGAGGCGCTCAACCATGTTCGATCTGCCCGAGGCGGCGCCAAGGATACGTGACCGGCCCAAGGCCGGGTTCGCCACGGTCGCGGGCGCCCGGCGGTGAGCGGCTGGGCGGGCGTCGAGGTCTACGGAACCTTCATCAAGGTGACCGGGGAGATGGAGGTGCTCGGCGTCGACCGCCTCAGCGACAGCGTGAACCGCTACGGCGCCTTTCTCACGGTGCGGAACTGCCGCTCAGAGCCGCTGTCGGTCAACTACCCGGTCCTCAGCCGCCCCGAGCCGCGGATGACGATCGCCAAGGCGGGCATCATCCTGGTCTGTCCGCTGGAGCAGAGCACGGAGGGGAACTCGGTGATGTGGCGGGAGATGGTGCCCCACGCCGCATCCATCAACACGGCGGCGTTCTCACTGGTGGGAGACGTCCACCTGGCGCCGGGGCACGACCTGCAGGACCACCTCGAGCGCCATCCGGGCGACTTCCTGCCCGTCACCAACCTCTCGGCCCTCTGGATCACCACCATCACCACCGAGACCCACGCGGTGCAGCGGCCGTTCGGCCTGCTGAACCCGGCGACCATCCTCAGCTTCGCGCTGAGCTGAGGCCGCCCCCAGGCCTATGCCGTGGCGTAGGCCTCCTCGCGAATCTGGCGCTTCTGCCTGGCGCCGACCACGAACCCGATGAGCATGCAGAGCACGCCCGGAAGGGCGAAGAGACCGACGCCGATGAAGAGGGCCACGGCGCGTATGGAGATGCCCAGCTCGTATGGCGGCGCGCTCGTGCCGATGAACGACTTCTCCGCCGGAGCGCCCCAAACCGTGCTCACGAATGCGAGCATGAAGAACATCGCCGCGATGAAATGCCAGACAGCAGCGGTGCGGACCCGTCCGTGCCGCGGCTTCGACGTCACATAGAACGCGGCCAGCGAGGCGGCCTCGAGCACCACGTATCCGTTGAACAGCAGGAACATGAAGAAGAACGAAAAGATCTGCGTGTTGCTCAGACCGGTGAAACCGTTGATGGCGAACGCGTTGTTGCTACCGGCCGCGACCATCATCGCGCCGGCCACGATAGCACCGCGCGCGGCTGCGGTGAGGGGCGTCGTAACCCGCCCCTCCGGAGCGGGCTTCTGACCGCGATGCCGCCGCTCTCCGCCCCTGCGACGCAGCCCGCCGGCGGCGCCGCGACCGCCGCACGCCACGCGGGCCTGCTGGCCACCGGCAGCTTCATCCCCGACGATCGCCTCAGCAACGCCGACCTGGAGGCGATGGTCCAGACGTCGGACGCATGGATCCTGGAGCGCACCGGGATACGCGAGCGGCGCCGGGCGGGCTCGGGGCTGACGGCATCCATCATGGGAGCCGAGGCCGGCCGCCGCGCCATGGAGGCTGCGGGGGTGGGCGCGGTCGACGCCCTGATCGTCGCCACCTGCACCGGGGACACGCGGGTGCCGTCGACCGCATGCCTGGTGCAGCGCCGGCTCGGACTTGGCGGCATCCCCGCGTTCGACGTGAACGCTGCGTGCTCGGGGTACATCTACGGTCTGATCCTGGCGCGATCGCTGATCGCGGCCGGCAGCGCGGACACGGTGCTCCTCGTGGGCGCGGAGGCGCTCACGCCGCTGGTCGACTTCACCGACAGGTCGACGTGCGTGCTCTTCGGCGACGGCTCCGGTGCGACCGTGGTGGGGGTGGTGCCTTCCGGCGGCGTCAAGGCGACCCGCTGGGCGGCCGACGGCGACGAGGCGGACCTGATCTACTACGGGCCTCGCGAAGGCGACGCCGACGGCGGCGACGCCATGCGGATGTCGGGCAAGGGCACATTCCGGCTCGCCGTGGAGCGCATCAGTGAGATATCGCGCGAAGTGCTCGCTGACGCCGGCTGGTCTGCGTCTGACGTCGACCTCGTCGTGCCCCACCAAGCCAACCTCCGCATCATCGAGGCGGCGGTCAAGCGCCTCGGTGTTCCAATGGCACGCGTCATGACCAACATCGACCGCATGGGAAACACGAGCGCCGCCTCGATCCCTCTGGCGCTCGCCGAGGCCGACGCGACGGGGCGTCTGCACGAGGGTGACCGGGTCCTCATGGCCGCCTTCGGCGCGGGCGTGACCTGGGCCGCCGCTGCAATCGAGTGGACCAGCTCGCCGCCCCGGTGACGGCGCGGCGGCGGCCCCCGGAGCGGCGGCTGCAGGCGCCGGGGCCGCAGCTTCGGCCGGTCGCGCAGGCTGGGACGGTGTCCTGCCCGTCGTGCGGGCGCCGGTTCGTGGTGGAGCGTTACGAGGCGGATCTCCGCGTGTGCGGCGAGTGCGGCCACCACGCTCGGGTCGACGCACGGCGGCGCATCCAGCAGCTCGCGGATCCGGGCAGCGTCGCGGCGATGCGCCCCCAGGTGGGCGAGCGCGACCCCCTGCAGTTCGACGATGGCGTCCCCTACCCGGAGCGCCTGGCAGCGGCGCGCGAGCGCACCGGGCTGGACGACGCCTTCGAGGTGGCGTCGGCCGCGATCGGGGGCGTCGCGGTGGTCATCGCGTCCATGGACTTTCACTTCCTGGGCGGCTCCCTGGGCAGCGTCGCCGGCGAGACCTTCGCCCGCGGCTGCGAGCTCGCGGTCGCGGAGCGGCGCGCACTGGTCGCGGTCTGCATCTCCGGCGGCGCCCGGATGCAGGAAGGGATCGCCTCACTGGCGCAGATGGCGCGGTGCTCCGTGGGCGTGAGATCCGTCGGCGAGGCGCGCCTTCCCTACATCTCAATCCTCGGCGACCCGTGCTTCGGCGGTGTCACCGCGTCGTTCGCCTCGCAAGCGGACGTGATCCTGGCTGAGCCGGGTGCGCGAATCGGATTCGCGGGCGGACGTGTCATCGAGCAGGCGACGCACGACCGCCTCCCCGACGGCTTCCAGACCGCCGAGTTCCTCCTGGCGCACGGGATGCTCGACGCTGTGGTGGACCGTCGTGCGCTGCGGGACACGGTCGCGACGTTGCTCGACGTGTACACGCGAGAGCGATGACCGCGACCACCGAGACCTTCGAGCGCGAGCAGGCGGCATTCGCGGCTGTGGAGCGGGCGCGCCACCCCGAGCGGCCTCGTGCGCTGCAGGTGATCGCGGGAGCCTTCGACGAATGGACGGAGCTCCGCGGCGACCGGCTGTTCGGGGACGACCGCGCGGTGGTCGGCGGACCGGCGCGTCTGGCCGGCCGCAGCGTCATGGTCATCGGCCAGGAGAAGGGAACCGACCCCATGACGCGCGCGGTGCACAACTTCGGGATGCCGCATCCCGAGGGGTATCGCAAGGCGCAGCGGCTGATGCGGCAGGCGGAGAAGTTCGAGCTTCCGGTGATCTGCCTGGTCGACACGCCCGCCGCGCACGCGGGGATCGGCGCCGAGGAGCGCGGGCAGGCGTGGGCGATCGCCGGATCGCTGCTCTGCATGCTCGGGCTTCGCGTGCCGACGCTGAGCGTGGTGCTCAGCGAAGGCGGGTCGGGCGGGGCGCTCGCGCTGGCGGTCGCGGACCGCGTCCTCGCCCTGGAGAACGCCGTCTACACCGTGGCCCCGCCGGAGACGTGCGCGGCGATCCTGTACCGCGACGCGGGGCAGCGTGCGCGTGCCGCCGCCGCGTTGCGCCCGGGGGTCGCCACCGCGCAGGACGTCGGGCTGGTCGACGAGCTGATCCCCGAACCCGACCCGGGTGCGCACGCGCATCCTGCTGTGGTCATCGCCGCCATCCGTGGTGCGCTGCTGCGGCACCTCGACGAGCTGGAGCGCGCGCCGAGGGAACAGCTGCTGCGAGAGCGCGCCCGCCGCTACCGCGAGGCAGGCGGCTGAGGCGAGCTCGTCAGGCGGCCGCGCGCATGCGGCCGGGGCGGCGCTCGGGTTTGCGCAGGAAGAGCGCGGGGATGACGCCGACGATTGTGAGCATGGCGACGAACGCGAAGGTGCGGTCGAAGGAGTCGCTGAGCACGCCTCCCGCGTAGCCGTGCACGAAGGAGTCGAGCGTGGCATTGCCCGTGCTGCGTGGAGCCGAGCCCGTTCCACCCTGAAGCTGCGAGCCCGAGACCTCCGACCGCAGCAGCGTGCACAGCTGCGGAGCGGTGACGTCGCGATGGAACACACTGGACGCGGCCGTGACCACCTCTGGCGACGGAGCGCACTGCGTCTGCTTGGCAGCAGTGCTCACCTGCGCCACGAGGATCGTCACCAGCACGGCGATGCCGATCGACGAACCCACGCGCTGCAGGCTGTTGGTGATGCTGGACGCGCGCGACGTGAACTGCGGTGGCACGCGCGCCATGGCCGCGGCCATGCTCGGCATCATGCAGAAGCCCATGGCGAAGCCGCGCAGGAGCAGCGCGCTTACCACCAACCAGATCGACGAATCCGTGTGGATCTGCGCCAGCACCACGCCGCCCGCGGCCAACAGGACGATGCCGGCGATCACCACGGGACGCGGCCCGATGCGGTCGCTGAGCGCGCCGCCCACGGGCATCGCGATCGCCGCCGTCACCGCCTGCGGCAGCAGCAGCAAACCGGTCTGTAGCGCGTTGTAGCCGTGTATCTCCTGCAGGTAGAGCGGGAGCAGCAGCATGCCGCCGAACAATGCCGTGACGATGATGAAGCTCAGCACCATCGCCCAGGAGAACGTGCCGTCGCGGAAGAGGCGCAGATGCAGCAGCGGTTCCACCGAGGCGCGCATCCCCATGGGGACGTTGATGAGCGCGATGAGCGCCGTGGCGAACATGACGAGCGCTGTGAGACTCGTCCATCCGTCGACAGCACCCGCGCGTACGCCCATGATCACGCCTGCCACGAAGAGCGGCAGCATGAGCCAGGTCGCGGCGCGGTGACGGCCGAGCTGGCTGGCCACGAACGCGGTGAAGAGGATCGCAGCGGTGACGAGGAGGCTG
Source organism: Candidatus Dormiibacterota bacterium (assembly GCA_963777285.1). Lineage (GTDB taxonomy): Bacteria > Chloroflexota > Dormibacteria > Aeolococcales > Aeolococcaceae > JAFARE01. The sequence continues at coordinate 1,140,824 of CAVZPR010000002.1, read as the reverse complement.
ATGACGATCGCCGAGGACCAGCCCTTCGAGGTGCTCTGGTCGACGGCGTACATGACGGCGACCACCGCGGGCGTCGCCGTGAGCAGCCCGAAGGCGTCCAGGCGCAGGCCGTGCGTCCTGTGCGTCTCCACGAGGAAGCGCGACGCCGCGAAGAAGGCCAGGATCCCGATGGGAACGTTGACGTAGAAGATCAGCCGCCATGTGAAGTCCTGCACGAACCAGCCGCCCAGCACAGGGCCGAGCGCAGGCGCCAGGAGCATGGGGACGCCGAAGATGCCCATCACCTTGCCCATGTTCTGCGGCCCCACCGCCTTGAGGATGATCGTCATACCGATCGGCATGAGCATTCCGCCGCCGATGCCCTGCAGCACACGGAACAGGATGAGCTCGCCCAGGTTCTGCGCCAATCCGCACGCCATCGACGCCAGCGTGAACAGCGTGATCGTCAGGAGATAGAGACGTTTCGTGCCAAAACGGTCGGTCGCCCAGCCCGTCATCGGTATGACTGCGCCCTGCGCGAGCATGTATCCGGTCACGACCCAGGCGATGTCGCTGTATGACGTGGCATGCAGATCGGTCTGCAGCGTGGGGATGGCGATGTTGACGATGGTCGCGTCAAGAATCGTCATGATGGTGCCGCACAGCACCACCCCCAGCGCGACCCACTTGTAGTCGAAGCGTCCGACCCGCGGCGGTGCGATCGAGACCTCGTCGTCGGCCGGCAAGACGGCGCCGACGTCCTCGCGCGTCAGCAGCTCGGTCACGCGATTGCCTCCTCGCCCGCGGCGCCGCCGTGCGCGACCTTGTGAAGCAGGCCCGTGAGCGTCTCGATCTCCGCATCGGTCAGCGCTTCCAGAGCCTCGAGCGCAACCTGACGGCGCACCTGGGCGAAGCGGGCGGTGAGGGCGGCGCCCCGCGCGGTTGGGGCGATGCGGACCACGCGCCTGTCGGCCTCGTCGGAGAGACGCTCGGCGAGACCCTGCTTGATGAGCCGGTCCGCGAGCGCCGTCGCGCTGCTCAACCCGCAGTGCTGCAGCCGAGCCAGCTCGTGCATGGTGATGCCCCCGCCGGCGGCGGGCCCGCGCCGCGGGCGATGCAGGTAGTGCAGCGCCTCCATCTGGTGCGGAGTCACGTTGCACAGCTCGTCGCTGAGGTCGGCCGGGAGGCTCGCCTGGAATCGCTGCTTCAACGCCGGCACCATCGCGATGAACCGGTCGGCCAGATCCTCGCGCCGAGCGGTGACTCCTGCGATGCGTGCGGGCACGTTTCCTCCACGTATCTTCGTTGGTCGAATGATTCGATTGTAAAAAAGAGTTCTCAGGGCGCGTCAAGCGGTTTCGAGGCTCGAGGCTGACGGGTCCGCGGCCTCGCCCGCCGTCCTGTGAGCGAGCGCGCCCGCAGCTGCTTGGCCGCGATCAACTCCTTGTCGGCAGCGGTGATCGCGCTGGCGGCGCTGCCGGCGTCGACCGGGTACACGGCGATGCCGTGCGACACCGAGGCCCTGGACGTCCCCACCACTGGGTCGTCGCCGGCGGCGTCGGCGAAGTGCTGCCGGATGCGTTCCGCGACCGCCTCGGCCTGCTCCCGGTCGGCGCCGGGCAGCACGCACACGAACTCGTCGCCGCCGTAGCGAGCGGCCGTGTCCTCGCGACGCAGGGCGGCGCGGAGCACGTCCGCGAACATCACCAGCACGCGGTTGCCTGCGTCGTGGCCCCACGCGTCGTTGATCTCCTTGAAATCGTCGAGGTCCGAGAAGATGATCGCCACGGTCGAGCCGGCGCGGTCGGCGCGCGCCACCTCCTTGTCCACCACCGCAAGCAGCCGGCGGTGGCTGACGAGACCGGTGACGCTGTCCAGCAGCGCCTGGTCGACGTCCGCCTCGTGGCGGCGCGCCCGCTCCACGGCCCGCGACGCCTCCGCGGCGACCGCCTCCACCACCGGCAGGTCGGCGCTCGACCAGACCCCCTCGCGTCGATCCGAGCTGAGCAGGATGCAGCCGAACACCTCAGCCCCAGGCGACTCCAGCGGGGCTCCGACGGCGCATCGGGCGAAGCCATGGCCTGCGCCGCGGCGGCGGTCGCGGTTCGCCTCACGCAGCGTAGCCTCCGTGGTGGAAACCTCGAGCGCCGTGGACCACACCTGGGCCCGCCCGGCGGCGACGACCTGCCCCGCGAGTCCCTCGCCGGGCTGCAGCTCGAGCGCCGGTGCGGCGGGATCCCCGCCAACCCCGTCGGGGCCGAGCAGCGGCGCGGGGCTCTTGAGGAGCCCGTCGGCGTCGTCGAGCAGCATCACGGCACCGAACGTCGTCTCCGGAAACATCTCGGCGCAGGCCCGAAGCACGGCCGTCACCACCGACGCGACGTCGCGCTCAGTACCCAGGTGCCGCGCCACGGCCGCGTACACCTGACCGCGAACGGCCTCGACCCCCAGCCGGCGGCGCAGGCGCTCGCCGTGGGCCACGGCGACGACGAGCACACCAAGGAGCAGCGCAGCGGCGACGAGCAGCGAACCGACCTCCGCCGAATCGAGAGCGACGGTCGACACCCATAGCTGGGCGAAGACGGCGACGACCACGGCGCCGGCCGCCAGGACCGCCGGCCGCGACGCGGTGACGTCGATGCTGACCAGGATCGCCGCGTAGACCAGCACGGCGAACATGGGGTAGTCCGGCATGACCGCGGCAGCCAGCCGAAGCGCCAGGCTCGCCAGCAGCGCCGGCGCCAGCGCGTAGAGGACCAGCAGGACAACTCCGCCGCTCCCGCGCACTCGATGGGCCCGGAGACCGGCGACGACGAAAGCAGCCACGGCGAGGCACAACACCGCCTCGACGGCCCGAGTGCCGGCCGGGAGCGGAAGCGTGAGGACGCGAGCCAGCGCCGCCATGACCACGATGGCGCCGGCCGCGGCGCCATAGCGGCGGGGATGACCCGCTCGTGTCTGCAAAGTGTCCCCCGGGGATCCCCTCCCCTATCGCGCCAGAACGCATCAAGCGCAGCGAGCGCACCCAAGCCCGCCGAATTATCGCAAACCCGGAGCCTTCCTGCTAGGCTGGCGAACTGACGTTCGCCTCGAACGCTGCGGAGCCGCCCTCGCACATGACGCACCGACTGCTCCACCTCGCCGACGTGCACCTGGACAGGTCCTTCGCCGGCCTGGGCTGCCAGGGAGATCTGGCACGCCGCCGCCGCCAGGGCCTGCGCGATGCTCTCCGAGCCGCCGGCGATGCCGCACGGCAGCATGGGTGCGATGCCGTGACCATCGCCGGCGATCTGTACGAGCACGAGCGCGCCGGCATCGACACCGAGCGGTTCCTGGTGGCGACGTTCCAGTCGTGGCAGCCGATGACGGTGTTGCTGGCGCCGGGGAACCACGACGCTCTGCTCCCCGGCTCGCTGTACCGCAGGGCGCCGTGGCCGGAGAACGTGCACGTGTTCGCGGAGCCGCACCTCGAGCCGTTCGAGATGGCCGAGGGACTGGTCATCTGGGGGCTGGCGCATCGTGAACCCGCCTGGCGAGGAAACCCACTCGCCGGCGCGTCAGCGCCGGCGGACAGCCGGACGCACGTGGCGCTTTTCCACGGCAGCGAGCTGGGCAGCCTGCCCGACGGCAAACCGGCTCACGGACCGTTCCACGCCGCCGAGATCCGCAGCGCCGGCTTCGACGCAGCGCTCTGCGGGCACTTTCATCGCCGTCGCGTCGATGCGGACGCAGGCCTCGTGTATCCGGGGAGCCCCGAGCCCCTGGGGTTCGACGAGGCCGGCGCCCGCGGACCTGTTCTGGTCGAGGTTGGAGCCGCAGGCACGCTCACGTTCTCGCCGCTGTCGCTCAACCGGTGGTGGATGGTCTCGGCCGCATGCCAGCTGGAGGGCGCGGGGTCGGGTGCAGACGTGCTCGACGCCGTGGTGTATGCGGCACGGGCGGCCCTTCGTGACGTCGACCCCGAGCGGGCGATGGTGCGCGTGGATCTCGACGGCCCCGTCGACAGCTCAGTGCCGCTCGACGTCCTGAGCCTGGAGAGCGCCGCCCGGGACCGCTGCGGCGCGGCGCACCTGCGTGTGCGGGACGCAACGGTGCCGGCGCTTGACCTCGCTGCGATCGCGGCTGAGCAGTCGGCCAGGGGGGCCTTCGTCCGTGCGGCCCAAGACGCGATCGACGCCGCCGGCGACCCCTCGGACGCGGCGCGAGCCGCGGACGCTCTGCGCTACGGACTCATGGCGCTGTCGGGCGTCGAGGTCGGGTTGCGGTGAGGCTCGAGCGGCTCGACGTCACCGGCTTCGGCTGCCTGAGCGACCTCACGGTCAGCTTCCATCCCCGCCTCACCGTCGTCGTGGGCGACAACGAATCCGGGAAATCGACGCTGCATCGCGCGATTCGGGCCGCGCTGTACGGCATCGACTCCGGGGGACCGGGCCGGCCGGTGGAGCGCAGCGAATGGGCGCGCTGGACGCCCTGGTCGCCGGGAGCTTACGGGCTCGCGTTGACCTACGTGCTCGACGACGGTCGCCGCATCCGCGCCGCCCGCCGCCTGGATACCCGCGACCAGCAGGTGCAGGTGCTCGAGCTGGGAGGCTCGGACCTGACGGACGAGCTGCGTCGCGGCCGCACGGTGTGCCCTGGGGAGTTCCACCTCGGCGTCGACGAGGCGGTCTTCTGCGCGACCGGGTGGCTGGGCGACGAGGCGCTCCGCCTGGGCGCGCCCGAAGCCGCCGCTGCCCGCGCGCCCCGGCTCCAGGAGGCGATCGAGCGGCTGGCAGACACGCGCCGGGGCGTCACCGCCGCCCAGGCAACGGCGCTGCTGCACGACGCGGTCCAGCGGGTGGGATCGGAGCGGCGCAGCGGCAGCCCGCTGGGCATTGCCCTAGCCCGTCTGCGGCAGCTGGACCGCGAGCTCGCGGCGGCCCGGGAGCGCTTCGCCGCCATCGCCGGCGAGGAGGAGCGCCTCCGCGAGCTGGAGTCGGCAGCGGTGATCGATCTGCGACGCGCCGAGGCGGCGGAGACCGCCTGGCTGCAGGCGAGCCTGGCTCTGGTGGCGGGACGGCAGGCGCTCCTTGCAGAGCGAGAGGCTGAGGCAGCCGCGCTCGCGCAGGAGGCCGAGATCACGGCCGCGGCCGCCGGATTCCCAGTCGAGCTCGAGGAACGGGCGGTGTCGCTTGGCGGGCAGCTGACCCACGCTGTGCTGAACGCCGCTGAAGCGACGGCGCGCGTGGGCGCCGGCCGCGAGGACATGGAGCTCGTGCGGCGGCGGCGCGCTGAGATCGCTGCCGGGATCGAGGCGATCCCGCCGGTGCAGCTGCCGGCGGGGACGGGCGACGCCGCGCAGCGACTCCGGGGCGAGCTTGCCGCCGCCCGGCGAGCGGCTGCGGAGCCGGGCTCCCGGGGTGCGAGCGAGGCCCGGCTGGCCGCGCTGAGGCGGGAGATCGCCTCGACCGGACTGGGCGCCATCCCGCCGCAGCGGGCGGCGGCCCTGCAAGACCTGGCGGACGCGGCGGGCCGACGGCCGCGCCCGGGTCGCTGGCTTCTCGCGGCCGCTGCGATCGCTGCCGGCGGTGCCTTCGGCACGGTCGCCCTGCTGACGCGCCACGCCGCCCGGCTGGCGGTGCCCGAGCTTGCGCTCTGCGTGCTGGCGATCGTCGGTTGCGCGGTGATGTGGGTCCGCTCGCGGCGCCGTGCGGCGGAAGCGTACGGGACGCTGTCCCGGCTGGAAGAGGCGGCAGGGGTGGGAGTGACCTCCGTGGCGATCGCCGCGGCGCGGATGCCGTCGGTCCAGGCGCTGCACGCGGCGCTGATCGCCGAGGAGGCGAGGGTGGCGGCGCAGCTGGCACAAGCCGACCTTCTGCATGGCAGCGCAGGGCGGCTGCTGCAGCGCGCCCAGGCGCTGGCGGCGTCAGCCGGCGCGCTTGGCCAGGCACCGCGAATCACCGCCACCACCGAGGGCTTGCTGGTCGCAGCCGAGGCGACGCTGGCCGACGTGGTTGCTGCGGTGCACGCCTGCAGCCGCCGCGACGAGCTCGCGGCGGAGGACGAGCGCCTCGCGAACCGGGAGCTGGAGCACGAGGCGCTGGAGTCCGAGGCTGAGCGCTGCAGGGACGAGGTGAGGAGCCTGGAGGCCCGGCTCGTTCAGATCGTGTCCGCAGGAGCGATGCCCCCGCAGCCGACGGCTGCGGCCGCGGTGGCCGCGGTGCGGCAGGCTGCGGAGATGCGACGCCGTCACGACGCGGCCCTGCGCGGCCTGGCAGCGCTCGGCCATCGCCAGGCGGTCCTGGGCAGCGCTGCGTCCTTGCAGCAGAAGCGCAACGCCCTCGAGGAGCAGCTCAGGGCACGGGGCGCGGGCCCGGGCGCGCCCGCCGCGGTGGACGAGGGGAGGCTTCAGGAGCTCGAGGACGAGGCGCGCCACGCCCGCCAGGCATATGCGTCGCGCTCGGCCATGGCCCGGGAGCTGCAGGCGCGGCTGTCCGGGCTGCTGGACACGGCGCCGGACCTGGCCAACCTCGAAAACGAACGAGATGCGTGCCAGGCGGCACGCGACCGGGCGATGCATCAGCTGCAGGCGCTGCAGATGGCGATCGACCTGGTGGAACGCGCCTCTCGAATGACGCACCGCGACCTCGCCCCGCAACTGGCTGAGCGCGTCGCCCGGCGCCTGTCGATCCTGACGGACGGCCGGTACACCGCAGTGAACGTCGACACGGAGCATTTCGGCGTGTCGCTGCTGGGAACGCAGCGCCCCGACATGCTGCCGCTGGAGCTTCTGTCGCACGGCACGCGCGACCAGGTGGCCCTGCTGCTGCGCGTGGCCCTGGGGGAGGTGCTCAGCGGTTCCGGCGAAGCGATGCCGATGCTGCTCGACGAGCCGGTGACGAGTGCGGACCCGGCGCGACGGTCACTGCTGCTCGAGTTCTTGCATCAGCTGGCGGAAACCAATCAGGTCGTCCTCACCACGTGCGATCCGGCGGTGGTCGAGGTGGCGATCGCCGCCGCCGCCGGTGAGCTGACGGTCGTGGACCTCGGCGGTGCGGGCTCTGCCGAGGTGATCGGCGCCGCCGCGCCCGCGCGGGTGCGCGTCCTCTGAGCCTCGTGCTCAGAGCAGGCCCGCGATCCTCACCAGACCCTCGAGCTCGCTGACGTCATCTGTGAAGAGCGGGATGCGTGACACCGGCACGTCGGTCAGCCGCTCCAGCCGGCCCAGCTGGCGCGCGTCGCGCTGCGCGAGCGCGTTGAACATGAGGTGCGTGCGGCCGACGGCGCGAGCCGTTTCGGCACCGACCTTCTCGCCAAGGGCCCCGCTCAGCCACGGGGCGATCCTCGGGTCCTCGACCAAGGTCGTCGCCGCAGCCGCTCCCAGCGGGTCCCGAATGCTCTGCGGGAGCATGCGGTTGACGACCATCGCGCGCAGGGGCATGGAGAACTCGCGCAGCTTGGATATGAAGAACTCCGCTTCGGCGAAGGGCCCTGCTTCCAACGTCGTCACGACGACGAAACCGACCTCCGGGCTGCGCAGCAGCCGGTACACGTCGCGCGCCCGTCGCTGCACGCCGCCGTAGATGCCCTGCAGCTGGCGGACGAAGTCCGACACGTCCTCCAGGATCTCACTGCCCAGCAGCCGGTCGGCAAGGCGCAGGAACGGCGCCGCCGCCAGGTTCATGGCGCGCAGACCGAATCCCGACGGTCCCGCGAGCCATGACAGCAGACGCGCACCGACGTAATCGGTGAGCCGCGTGGGCGCTTCGAGAAAGTCCAGGGCGCTGCGCGACGGCGGCGTGTCGATGACGACGCAGTCGTACTCACCCTGCTCGTACAGCTCGTACAGCGCCTCCATCGCCGCGTACTCGTGCGACCCGATGAACGCGTCGCTGATCCTCTGGTAGAAGCGGTTCTGCAGGATGCGCTCGGCAGACCTGCGATCCGGCGCGTACCGCTCGATCATGTGGTCCCACTCCGACTTCATGTCGAGCATCGCTGCCACGACCTCGCCCCGTGCGGGGAGGCCGGCGCGCCGCAGGCGGGGCCGCGAGATGACCACCGGTGCCGCACCGATGCCCTTGAGACCGAGCGCCGTGGCCAGCCTGCGCGCGGGATCCACGGTCAACACCAGCACGCGCTCCCCCTGGGTCGCGGCGATGGACATGGCCAGCGCCGCGCTGACCGTCGTCTTGCCGACGCCGCCGCTGCCGCAGCAGACGACAACGCGCAGCGCGCCGAGGCGTTGACCCATCTCGTATCCCGGCCACTCGCGCTGCGCGGGCCGGCGGCGCTCGCCGCGACGCCGCTCCGTGCCGGCGCTCACTCGCGACCTCCGGCCAGGGCGTCGGCAACCGCACGCGCCATGGCCAGGCCGGAGCGCGCGGCCGTTTCCAGCGGCACCGGCAGCAGCGGCACTGGCAGTCCCTTGCGGAGCTGCCTCGCGTAGTCGACCGAGGTGTCGTGGAGGCGCCGCGCGAGCTCGAGCGAATCGGCGAGCGGCTCAGGATTGCCTCCGAGACGCGTGCGCAGGCCATCGCCGTCGGCGGCGCACATCAGCGTCACCAGCCGTCGCTGCGACGGTGAGACCGCCACCGTCACCATCCGGTTGAGCACGCAGCCGCTCACCGAGACACCGGCCTCGGCCCGAAGCCTGTCGTGCACCTCGATCGCCTCGCGCACCGGCATCTCCTCGGGGAGCGCGCACAGCAGCACGGTGCAGCGGCGATCGTCCCGCACCAGCTCGTCGATCCACTCGACCTGTCCACGGATCACGCCGCTGCGGACCAGTGAGAGCATCGCGCGCGCAGCGGCGAGATGTGACACGACGTGGCCGCTGGCCGCGGAGTCGACGACGATGAGGTCCCACCTCGGCTGGCCGCCGGGTTCGCGGCGGCGTTCCTCGTAGGCGATCTTGCCCACCACGAGCATGTCGCGCGGGCCCGGCACACCGGTGGCGATGAAGTCGAAGACCCGCGAGAGCGGCGTGAGCCGAGCCACGCGCGGCACCTTGAAGTACAGCCGCAGGTACTCCTGAAAGGACTCCTCGGCCTGCAGCGCGATGGTCGAGATGCCGCGCTGCACCACTTGTGGTGCGAATCCCGTGGAGCCGGAGCCCAGCGCGGCAGCGAGGTCGCCCTTGGCATCGACGTCCACCGCGAGCACGCGCTTGCCGGCACGGGCTGCGATCAAGGCCAGCGCCGCCGCCACGGTGCTCTTGCCGGTTCCCCCCTTGCCCGCTACGAACACCACGCGCCGCCGCAGCAGCGCGTCGACGACCGGTTGCATGAGCGTTGCGGCTACGTGCCGGAAACGGCTTGCAGAACCTCCGCTGCGTGGCCTGGCGCGTGAACCTTGCGCCACTCGCGCTGCACCGATCCGTCAGGTCCTATGAGAAAGGTGCTTCGCTCGACCCCCATGTACGACTTGCCCATGAACTGCTTCTGGCGCCAGACGCCGAGCGAGTCGATGAGCACGCGATCCGGGTCGCTGATCAGTGGAATGTCCAGCTCACACTTCGCCACGAACCGCTCGTGACTCCTCACTGAATCCGGTGAGACACCGAACACGTCGACCCCGCTCGCTTGAAAGTCCTTGCGCAGCGCGGTGAACTCCTGCCCCTCGACGGTGCATCCCGGGGTCTCGTCCTTGGGGTAGAAGTAGAGGATGGTGCGCCGGCCGCCCAGGTCCGCCTTGCGCACGTGGCCGCCGCCGTTCGTGGCCAGGTCGAAATCGGGTAGCTCCAGACCGACTGTCATTCGCGCCTCCATGGAGATGCCGCTGCTCACCAGTCTATCCAGGCTTCCGCTTCGACCGCCCGCCGGCCGCCCATGACGGGGATGCGGAGCTTGCCTATACTCGAATCGATGCCGGCACGCAGACCGCGCGCGGCTTCTCCTGCGCGTCTCAGCCCCATTCCCATCCTGTTGCGGTTCATATCGTGCGGGCTGCTGGCCATCGCGCTGGGGGTCACGTGGCGGTTCACGCTCGCGCCACCGCGGGTCGGTGTCGGCAGCGCATTTGCAGGCATCTTCTTTCTGCTCCTTGGTTTCATCATCGGCGGCCTCGCCTGGTACACGCGCGACGTGCGCGTGCGCATGCGTCAGCCGGAGAGCATCTCCGACGAGGGCCTCGTGTTCTCTCTGGTCGTCTTCGCGGCCATGCCGTTCGTCGTCCTCGTCGTCGTGGGTCTCATCTGGCTTCTCGCCTTCATCATCGGAGCCAGTTGAGGCGCCGCGAGCGCCTCAGTTCAGGAACGCGCGCAGGCGCGCGGCCATCTCCTCGACGCTGCCGCGATCCGGGGCTGATCGTGGCTCCGCGTCGAGATAATGACGCAGATCGTCGAGCGCCGCGGCGGGATGTCCCATTCGCCACAGCAGGAATCCGCGGTCGCGCCGTTCGGCGGGATCGTCCGGAACAAGATCGACGCAGCGGTCAGCAGCGCGCAGCGCGAGTGGCCACTGCTCGAGGCTGGAGTAGAGCCCGCGAAGGTTGCGCGACATCCGCGCCAGCATGTCGCGCGCGGTCGCTCGTGAGAGCCACGCGGGCTCCAGTCGCGCCGGCTGGTGGCCCGTCGAACTCGGCAACAAGCCGGCGGGTCGCGTCCTCGTCCAACGGCTCGCCGCCTGCGACCGTGTCGAAGATCATATCGCCGACTCGAACGAGGAAGTGTCCAGGCATGTTGACCCCACTGATGGGGATCGACGCGCGTGTCCCCACCGCGATCCACAGCGCAGCGCACGCGATGGGGATGCCGGCGCCTGACTGCAGCACCGTGGTGCAGGTAGTGGTTGCGCGGATCGCCTCCTCCCGCACCGTGGAGCTTCAAACGGTCACGCAGCAGCGCAGCCACGAGCGGGGCGTCGTCAGGGCTGCAGCCGTTCACACCGCAGCGCACGCTGAGCTCGCCGGCCAGATCGTCGATCCGTCCAAGCCAGGGCTCGGGGGTCAGGCCGGGCCAGTCCTCGGCAGCAAGCCACAGAGCGCCCGTGGCGACGTCGCCATCCGCCGCGGCCACGGCGAGCAGCTCCTTCCGCGGATCGCGCATCGGCATGGCGCCGTATCATGGCGCGCCGTCTCCCGACGGGGCCTTCCGGCGCCGACGGCGCCTGCGGCGGCCGTCCACTAGACTGGCTTCATGCTGCTCGACGAGATCGCCGGGCCCGAGGACCTGCGCTCCCTGGGCCCCAACGATCTGGAGCGCCTGTGCGCCGAGATCCGCGAATTCCTCGTCGCCGCGGTCTCACGAACCGGCGGGCACCTGGGACCAAACCTCGGCGTGGTCGAGCTCACCGTGGCGCTGCACCGCGTCTTCGACAGCCCGCGCGACGCGATCGTCTTCGACACCGGGCATCAGGCCTACGTGCACAAGATGGTCACAGGCAGGCTGGCGGCCTTCGACACGCTCCGCCAGAAGGGCGGACTCAGCGGATATCCATCGCGGAAGGAGTCGGAGCACGACATCGTCGAGAACTCGCATGCATCTACGGGGCTCAGCTACGCGCTCGGTCTGGCGACCGCGCGCAAGCTGCGCGACGAGCCCGGCAAGGTGGTGTGCGTCATCGGCGACGGGGCGCTGACGGGCGGGATGGCATACGAGGCCCTGAACAACATCGGTCAGCTGAAGCCCGAGCTCGTCATCGTGCTCAACGACAACGGCCGCAGCTACGCGCCGACGGTCGGCGGCATTGCCGAAAACCTGGGGCAGCTCCGGCTGTCACCGAAATATGAGGCCGCCAAAGATGTCGCGGCCCAGGCACTCAGGTCGCTTCCCGCCGTCGGGCACTCTGCGTACGAGACGGCGCGGCGCATGAAAAACTCGCTCAAGCAGCTCGTGGCGCCGGCGTCGATCTTCGAAACGCTGGGCCTGAAGTACGGCGGCCCCATCGATGGGCACGACGTGGCCGCCGTGGAGCGAGCGCTGCGCGACGCGGGACAGTTCCGCGGCCCCGTCGTCGTGCACGTGGTGACGAACAAGGGACACGGGTATGGCCCGGCGGTTGCCGACAAGGTGGACAAGTTCCACGGCGTGTCGACATTCGACCCGGACAGCGGCGTCGCCGCCAAGAAGGCGCCGGCATGGACCGACGTATTCGGCGAAGCGCTCTGCGAGGTGGCCGAAACCGACGAGCGCATCGTGGCGATCACCGCGGCGATGGCGTCGTCCACGGGACTGCTCGACTTCGCGCGCAGGTTCCCGGATCGCTTCTTCGACGTCGGCATCGCCGAGCAGCACGCCGTCACGTTTGCGGCGGGACTGGCGATGAAGGGCATGCGCCCGGTGGTCTGCATCTACTCCACCTTCCTGCAGCGCGCGTTCGACCAGGTGACGTGCGATGTCTCGCTGCACCATCTGCCCGTCGTTTTCGTCATCGACCGAGCGGGCATCACCGGCGACGACGGCGCCTCGCACCATGGCATGCTCGACCTCGCCTACCTGCGCTGCATTCCGAACATGACGGTATCGGCGCCCAGCAGCCCAGATGAGCTGCGGCGGCTTCTGGCAACCGGTCTCGCCCACGACGGCCCCTTCTCGCTTCGCTATCCCCGTGGTGCCGCGCCCGAGGCAGGGCAGGCGCCGCTGGAGCCGGTCGAGATCGGCCGTATGCGTGTGGCGCGCACTGGATCCGACGTGGCTTTGCTCGCCGTCGGCAAGATGGTGGCGGTGGCGGAGCAGGCGGCCGACAAGTTGATGCAGCGTGGGGTATCGGCGACCGTGGTCGACGCGCGTTTCGTGAAGCCGCTCGACCCCGACATCGCGGAGCTGGTCTCGCGCCACCGGGCGGCGGTGAGCATCGAGGATGGCACCGCGACAGGCGGTTTCGGCAGCGCCGTCGCGGAGCTGCTTGCCGCCGAGGCGGTGATGGTCCCGCTGCGGCGACTTGGGTTGCCTGACCGGTTCTTGGAGCACGGGGCCCAGGCGACGCTGCTGCACCAGTACGGCCTCGACGCCGATGCTTTGGCCGCCACCACCCTGGAGCTGATCCCGACCACGAGCGCGCTTGCCGGCTGACCGACAGCCCCGGGCAGCGACCATCGAGGTGCGGCGGGTGCCGCTGGACGCGGTGCTGCCGCTACGGCACTCGGTGCTGCGCGCCGGACGCCCTCTGGAGAGCGCCATCTCACGCAGTGACTCCTCACCGGAGACCGTGCACCTCGGAGCCTACGTCGACGGCGACCTCGCCGGCGTGGTCAGCACCTTCCCGGAGGATTGCGACCTCGCACCCGGGCGTCGCGGCGAGCACTTCCGCGGCATGGCAACCCATCCCTCATGGCGTGGCCGTGGAGTTGGCGAGGCTCTGATGCGTGCGGTGGCGATGCTGGCGAGAGAACACGGAGCCGATGTCGTCTGGGCCAACGGTCGCGACAGCGCCCTCGGCTTCTACGAGCGCATGGGATTCACAGTCGAGGGCCAGGGCTTCGAGGACGACGTGATGCACCTGGGACACCACGCGGTCGTCGCATCCGTCGAGGACGTGGCGCGACGCGGCGGTCAGGCGTCGTAGTAGAGGAAGAACTCCCACGGGTGTGGCCGCAGCGCCACCGGGTCGACCTCGTTCTCGCGCTTGTACGCGATGTAGGTGTCTATCAGGTCTGAGGTGAACACGCCACCTTCCAGGAGGAAGTCCTGATCGGCCTCGAGCGCATTCAGCACCTCGTCGAGCGATCCAGGAAGGTCACGCACCTGCTCGGCTTCGGGCCCTTCGAGCTCATAGAGATCGGCGTCCACCGGCCGCGGCGGCTCGATGCGCCGCTTGACGCCGTCGAGGCCGGCCATGAGCATCGCGGAGAAGGCGAGGTACGGGTTGCACATCGGGTCAGGGGAGCGGAACTCGAGGCGACGGGCAGCGGGCGCTGAGCTGTACGTCGGGATGCGCACGCAGGCGCTGCGGTTGCGGGCGCTGTACGCCAGCTTGATGGGCGCCTCATAGCCGGGAACGAGCCGGCGGTAGCTGTTGGTGGTCGGCGCCGCGAACGCGAGCAGTGCAGGGGCGTGCGCCAGCAGACCACCGATGTACCAGCGGGCGGTGTCACTCAGCATCGCGTACCCTGCCTTGTCGTAGAACAGGGGCACACCGTCCTTCCACAGCGACTGGTGCGTGTGCATCCCGCTGCCGTTGTCGCCGAACAGCGGCTTGGGCATGAACGTCGCGGTGTATCCGTTGCGGTAACAGACGTTCTTGACGATGCTCTTGTACTGCAGCACCTTGTCCGCCATCGAGACCAGGGTGTCGAAACGCATGTCGATCTCAGCCTGGCCCGCCGTTCCCACCTCGTGGTGGTGCACCTCGATGGCGATGCCCGCTTCGATCAGGGCGAGCACGATCTTGCTGCGCAGGTCCTGCAGCTTGTCGACGGGCGGAACCGGGAAGTACCCCTCCTTGTGGCGGGGACGGTAGCCGAGGTTCGCAGTGCCGTTCTTGCCCGTGTTCCAGATGCCTTCATCAGAGTCGATGTGGTAGTAGCCCTCGTGGCTGTTCTGGTCGTAGCGCACCGACGTGAAGATGTAGAACTCGCACTCCGGGCCCCAGTACGAGGTGTCCGCTATCCCGGTCCCCAGCAGGTGCTCCTCCGCCTTGCGAGCGACGAAGCGTGGGTCGCGGCTGTACGGCTGCAGCGTCAGCGGGTCGCGAATGTCGCAGACCACAACCATCGTCGGCACGTCGAGGCACGGATCGACGAAGACCCGCTCCGGGTCCGGGAACAGGAGCATGTCGCTTTCGTGGATCTTCTGGAACCCCCGGATGCTGGAGCCGTCGAAGCCGATGCCGTCGGAGAACAGAGACTCGCTCAGCTCACCGACAGGGATGCTGAAGTGCTGCCAACTGCCGATGAGATCTGTGAAACGCAGGTCGACCATCTGCACACCGCGCTCCTGGGCGCGCCGGATGACCTCACGGGGCGAAGGCTTGGAGGTGATCGTCGAGGACATCGTGGGACGCAGCTCTCCAGTGACACGCACGGCTACGGATTCGTCGACGGCCATTCGTTCCTCCTTCGGGCGGTGGCGAGGACCGGACACGTCCGTCCGATGGTCGAGGAGCGTGGCCGGTGATGCCACGAGCCTAGGCCGCCTGCTGCCGCCGTTCTATGGGCTCTGCACCCCAGCCGTGCGGCGTCAGCTTCGTGCGCCGCGCACAAGGGGCGGCGGTCGTCAGCTCGGCG
Organism: Candidatus Dormiibacterota bacterium; assembly: GCA_963777285.1. Taxonomy (GTDB): domain Bacteria; phylum Chloroflexota; class Dormibacteria; order Aeolococcales; family Aeolococcaceae; genus JAFARE01. The sequence goes on along the minus strand of CAVZPR010000002.1, from coordinate 1,125,701 downwards.
CTGGCTTCAGCTCGTCGACCTGAGCCCTGGCGGCGGGCTTGTCCTTGAAGTAGACCTTGTTGATCTCGACGAAGGCCACCTGAGGCGAGGGGACGTCCTCCTCGGCGAAGATGGCGTCAACGGGGCAGGGGTCGACGCACGCGCCGCAGTCGATGCACTCGTCGGGGTCGATGTAGACCATGCGGTCGTCGTCCGCCTCGTGGATGCAGTCGACCGGGCACACCTCGATGCACGACTTGTCCTTGAGATCGATGCACGTCTCGGTAACCACATAGGTCATCGCAGATCGAGTTTATCAAGAGGCCTTTCCCGCGCCGGTCAGGCAACTGCGCCAGGAGCCGGACGGATGGTCCGCAGAGGCCGCGGGCAGGATCGCTGCCCAGTTCATCACTTGATTGCGGAGCGGCCTGCTGTCAGTGCCCCCAGTGCTCCGGCTGCAGGTGGCGCACCACCTCCTCGCCGCGCTCGCCCGAACGAATCCGGATCGCGTCCTCCACGGGCATCACGAAGACCTTCCCGTCGCCGACCTCGCCCGTCCGGGCGGCGCCGGTGATGGCGTCGACGACGGCCTGTGCCGCCGAGTCCGCCACCACCGTCTCGACCTTCACTTTGCGCTGCAGCGAGATGTTGGCTCGCGCTCCGCGATAGGTCTCCGTGTAGCCCCGCTGCCGGCCGCAGCCGAGAACCTCCACCACGGTCAGGCCGGACGCTCCCAGCGAATCGAGCGCGTCCTGGACCGCCTGCAGACGGTCGGGCCGGATCACCGCTTCGATCTTCTTCATGTGCCCAACCTCATCAGTGCTCTGCCGGGGCCAATGATGCCGACGCCGCCGCGGCGGCGCGGCGCCGCTCAGGCTCTGCGAGCGCGTCCGGATGGATGTACGAGCCACCGGGCACAGGCATGAACTGTTCCGGGTAGCCCCACATGCCGTGCTCGCTGATGTCGAGGCCGTCGAGCTCGTGACGCGCGCTGACCCGCAGCCCCACGGTCTTCTTGATAGCCCAGAAGAATCCGAACGACAGGGTGAACACCGTCGTGAAGGCGACGGTGACCGCGAGCGCCTGCGCTCCCAGCTGTCCGAAGCTCCCGGTGTAGAACAGCCCACCCTGGCCGACGCCGTTGAACTTCGCCAGCGCTGGGTCCGTGAAGAGGCCGCAGGAGAGCGTGCCCCAGATGCCTGCGAGGCCGTGCGCACTCAGCGCGCCGACCGGGTCGTCGAGCCACTTGTCGATCGCGAGCACGCCGTAGACAACGATCACCCCTGCGACGGCGCCGATGACGATGGCGGCCCAGGGCTGTACGTATCCAGACGGGGCGGTGATGGCCACCAGCGCCGCGATAGCTCCGTTGCCGATCATGCCGACGTCGAGGGTCTTCTGCACCACGTAGATCGTGAGCATCGCGGCAAGTGCGCCTGCCGCAGCCGCCAGGTTGGTGGTGACCACGACGTCGGCGAAATGCAGGTTGGTGGCGTTGAGGGTGGACCCCGGATTGAATCCGAACCAACCGAACCAGAGGATGATCACGCCCAGCTGCGCGAGCGGCATGCTGTGCCCCGGAATTGCATTGGGCCTTCTGTCGCGACCGTACTTGCCGATGCGCGGTCCCAAGAGCAGCAGCCCGGCGAATCCTGCTGTTGCGCCCGTCAGATGCACCACCGTGGAGCCGGCGAAGTCTTGCGAGCCGAACATGCTCATCAGCCATCCGCCGCCGAAGAGCCAGTGGCTGATCAGCGGGTAGATGACGGCGCAGAACGGGATCGCGAAGAGCACGTAGACGATGAACTTGGTGCGCTCCAGCATCGTGCCCCAAACGATGGCCAGCGATACGGCGCAGAACACGAATTCGAAGAAGAACTTGGCGGCGGCCGGCGCCGTGGATCCTGCAATGGCGGGCAGGTCGATGACCGAGCCAGGATGGAAGGTCGGCGCGAACCCGGTCGCGCCGATGAAGTTGAACACCGCCCCGTTCGCCGCCCCGAAGGCGATTGCGAAACCCACCAGCCAGTACACGATCGAGGAAATGCTCAGGTTGACGACTACCTTGGCCACGACGGTGCCCACGTTCTTCATGCGCGCGAAGCCGACCTCGAGCATGGCGAACCCGGCTTGCATGAACAGCACGAAACAGGCGGCGACCACCACCCAGACCGTGTCCGCAGCCACGCCTGCCGCCTGCGTGGCCGTCTGATCCGCGGCGTGTGCGCCAAGCGGCCACAGCGCGGCGGGCACGGCAAGCGACAGGGCGAGGCGGAGGTATGTTCTGCGACGCACTGAAGTCCTCCTGACTGGCGGCACGGGGTGGGTGCCCTGCGACGGCATGACGTGACGCTAGCGGGGCAGCGTTGATCGATCGACGCCTCTTGCGCACGAATACCGAGGGGTCAGCCTTGTGCATCCAGTCCAAGCGCCGGGCGTCCGGCGAAGCGGTGTAACCCTCGGCCGTATGGGTCTGGCAGGCACCCAACGGCTTGCGGAGGAGACACATGCCGCGAATCAGGTCACATACCCGCGTAGTTGCCCTCGCCGTCGCAGTCGCAGCGCCGCTGCTCGCCATTCACCCTGCGGACGCTGCGAACATCTTTCTCGAGGGGAAGACGACGATCACGATCGTCGGTTCCACAGTGCCGCCCAATGGCGACGTGAATCCCTACGGGGTCGCGGTCGTTCCGCGCACGACGGGCCGCCTGGTCGCCGGCGATGTGCTGGTGAGCAACTTCAACGACAAGAAGAACCTGCAGGGCACCGGAACCACAATTGTCGAGATGACGCCGCGCGGTGCGACGCGCGCGTTCGCTCATCTGGATGCCGACGACGTGCGCGGCAGCTGCCCTGGCGGGGTCGGCCTTACCACTGCACTGGCGATCCTCCAGCGCCGATGGGTCGTCGTGGGGAGCCTGCCCACCACGGACGGGACGGCAGCCACAGCCAAGGCGGGCTGCCTGCTCGTACTCGACAACCGCGGCCAGCTCGTGGAGACGCTCAGCGGCCGCGGCATTGACGGCCCGTGGGATCTCACCGCGGTCGACCGCGGCGACAACTCGATCCTCTTCGTCTCCAACGTGCTGAACGGGACGGTGGCGGCGCGCGGCGCCGTCGTGGACCGTGGGACGATCGAACGCATCGTCCTGGATACGGGGGAAGTTTCCAGGCCTCGCGAAAACTCACGCACCACGATCGGATCGGGGTTCGCCGAAAAGAGTGACCCGGCCGCGCTGGTGATCGGAGAGACCGGACTCGCGTTGTCGTCGACCGGCGTCCTCTATGTCGCCGACACGCTGGACGACCGCATCGCCGCAATTCCTGATGCCCTGAGCCGCGAGAACACCGCGTTCAGCGGTCGCGACGTCAGCGCCGGCGGTAGCCTCGACGGTCCTCTCGGCCTCGCCCTCGCGCCGAACGGTCACATCCTGACGGTGAACAGCAACGACGGCAACATCGTCGAAACGTCGCCCTCCGGAAAGCAGCTCGCCACGGCGACACTCGACAGCACCGGCGCCGGCACGCTCTTCGGGCTCGCGTTGATCCCCGGCGGTGCGGGCGTCTACTTCGTGGATGACGGGAGCAACACGCTCAACACGCTCACCTAGTCGCTCTCTTCCGACCCGGGCGCCCAGTCCATCGGACCGCCCCCGATGGCTGGGCGCCTTCGCGCGCGGCTCAGCCCGCGACCCGCATCTCGCTGCGACGCTTCCGATCACCACCAAGCTGCAGCACATCGCCGATGCGCAAGCAGAGGTGCAGGTTCAGGCGCGTAGCAGCATCGTCGAGGTCGATACCTCCCACTTCCTCGATGCGGCGCAGGCGATACAGCACCGTGTTCCGATGCAGATGAAGCATGTGCGCGGTCTCGGTCGGTGAACCATGGCATTCGAAGAACGCGTTCAACGTCTTCATGAGATCGCCGCTGCCACGCGAGTCGTACGCCAGCAGTGGACCGACCGTGTCCTCGTAGAAGTCGGTCAGCTCAGGGTGCTGTGCCAGGGCGAAAAGCAGGCGATGCAGACCGAGATTGGCGAAGCTGGCTGTCATCCCTGACCCGAGGACCTTGCGACCGAGAGCGAGCGCCTGCTCGGCCTCCCGGTATGACGCGCGAACCGCGGCCGGACCGAGTCCCATCCGCCCGATGCCGGCAGAGGTGGCCGCGTCGCCGGTGACCCGCGCGCATTCGGAGCGCACCGACTCGACCAGCCTGCTGACCGAGGAGTCGGCGGCATCCGCTTGCAGCATCAGCACCGCGCAGACAGCACCCTGATGCGTGTTGACGAGGGCGTTGGACTGACGCCGGTGGATGCCGTTTCGCGTCACCGCGAGCGCGGCTTGCTCCCACGCGGGGCCCGCGCCGACGCCTCCGCGAACGACGACGACGGCGACCGCGGGACCGAGCTCCACGCCGAGGCGCCGCGCCCGCTCGCGCGCGCTCTCATCCGACGCGTACGTGCCATGCAGCAGCGACTCCGTGAACTCGCCCTCGAGTCGTTCGCGCGTCTCGGTCACGGCGCGTTCACGGTCCAACTCAATTGCGCACGCGGAGGCGGCCCGCGATACCGCGAGTCGAGCAACCTGGTCCAGCGAGGGCCCGTGTGCGATGAGGGCGATGAAGCCTGCCACCCCGGAACGCGATGGGATCGGGCTGGCGATCCCGAGCTGCGGCGCGCGCGCGGTGAGCTCGTGCACGGGCGGGTCCGCAGCGCTGAGTGCAACCGTCTCACCCCAGCGGAGGAGCGCGGGCAGGTGCGGCAGCAGCTCGCGGCTCAGGTCGTCGAGTGGCGCACCCGCGGCATGTCGGACGGCGCTGCGCTCGTCGATCCAAGCGGCTGCGAATGATGTGAGCTCGGCGAGGCGGTCGACAATAGCGACAGGTCCCGCACCGCTCAGCGCGAGCTGCATGAGCGTGTGCTGGAGCTCTTGTGCGCGCTCATGCAGCAAGGTGCGCTGGTCGAGGATGAATCGCACGCTTGCCTGGTGCACGTCGTTGATGTGCAATGACGAAGGCAAGCGGAGCAGCGGCATCATCAGGCGGTCCGCGATATCGATGCTGTGTGCCGAGGCATCGCCGATGATTGCCACCGCGACGCCACCCTTCTCCGCGAAACTGGTCATCACCTGCGAGAGGTCCAAGCGTTCGTCGAGGAGCCGGAGGCTGCGCACCGGCACGAATGCGATCTCGCCGCCCTTGACGGCATCGAACGCCGGCGGCCGGGTGCGCAATAGGCACGCCCATTCGACCCGCCGCTCCAGTCCCGCCCCGCCGGCCAGCAGCTCAGTGGAATCGGGGAGCACGCTGCGCCATATGTCCTTGACGGTGATCGCGAGCGATGTCACTGTTTTTCAGACACGCTCCAAGTAGTGCTCGATCTCCCAGGGCGTGACCTGCCCGCGATACTCACGCCACTCGAGACGCTTCGCCTCGATGAACCGCTCTGTGAGGTGATCGCCGAGGGCATCGGCCACGAGCGGGTCGGCCTCCAGAGCGTCGACCGCATCGCGCAGGTTGTCTGGGAGCACCCCGACGTTGCGCCTCTCCAGCTCGACGTCGTCGAAGCCATAGAGCGATTCCTCCACGGGGGGCGGTAGCGGCATCCGTCTTTCGAGGCCGTCGAGGCCGGCTCGGAGCATCACCGCGAAGGCCAGGTACGGGTTGCACGACGGATCCGGGCTGCGCAGCTCCACGCGCGTGGCCTCTGATCTGCCGACGTGCGGCACACGGATCAGCGCACCCCGATTGGTGCGTGCCCAGGAGATGAAGATGGGCGCTTCGAACCCGCGAACCAGCCGCTTGTAGGAATTGACCAACGGGGCCAGGACCGCGCAAATGCCCGCTGCGTGGTGCAGCTGGCCGGCGATGAAGTGCTTGGCCTCCTGGCTGAGTCCGTACTCATCGTCCCCGCTGAAGGCGTTGGCACCGTCGCTGTGACGAAAGAGGCTCTGATGCACGTGCATGCCGCTCCCCGGCAGGCCGTCGAATGGCTTGGGCATGAAGCTGGCTATCGCGCCCCTGCTCTGTGCCACCGCTTTCAGCGCATAGCGGAATGTGACCACGTCGTCGGCCGCCTTGAGCGCGGTAGACGCGCCGATGTCGATCTCGTGCTGTCCGGCCGCGACCTCGTGGTGGGCGGTGTTGACGTCGACACCCAGGCTCTGGAGCGCGCTCACCATTGCCTGGCGAAGCGCAACCGATCCGTCGGTTGAAAAGTCGAAATACGAGCTGCGGTCGTGGGGCGGCCGCAGGGGCGAGTCCGGGTCGCCGCGTTCGAGGATGAAGAACTCGATCTCCGGACCGACCCGGTACTCGAAGCCCAGTTGCTCCGCCGCCTTCACGGCACGAAGCAGAGCCCCACGCGGGTCGCCCGGGTATGGCTCACCTTCAGGCGTGGTCGCCCAGCAAATGAGCCGGGCGGTCGGTTCCTGAGCCCACGGAAGGAGTTGGAATGTCGCGGGGTCTGGCACCAGGTACATGTCCGACTCCGCGGTCCTGGCGAAGGATTCCACGGAGGAGCCGTCGAACCACGTGCCGTGCTCCAGGGCGTCGCCGATCTGGGCGGCGGGGATCGTGACGGTCTTCACCGCCCCCATCACGTCGGTGAACTGCAGATCGACGTGCCGCACGTGCGCGGCCTCGGCGCGCGCGGCGAGTTCGCTGGCTGATTCAGTCATTTCTCGTACATGGGCCAACCTGGGCGGAGCGCACAACCAGAGTGCTGGGAAACCATGGTAAACCACCGCGCTGGGCGATCCTAGCGCTACGGCTGGGGGTTCGCTTCAGGCGAGGCGCCCTAAAGCCACGACGTTCTCGCACAGGCCCACGAACTGTCCGGACGTCGAGCATCGTCCGGCTCGCGATCCGGGCTCCTGACTACTCTGTGGTTGTGCCTTTGCAGTCACACAACACCGTGGCAAATGCCGGCGCGGTCGCGCGTCTATGCCGTTTGGTTGACGCCGTCCAAGCCGAAGCCATCGAGTGCGAGAGTGGGCCGCTCCTCGCTCAGCAGCTGCGGACGCTCCGGGCTTGCATCGACCGTCTGGAAGCTGAGTTTCAGCGGCGGCTGCGAGCCTTCGACCAGATTCGTGGCGACGTCCGGGGGGAAACGCTCGTGACCTGGCTTCGCGAGAACTGCCGCTCGTCGGGGATCGAAGCCAGCCAGCAGGTCGAAGTCGCAAGGAACCTCGCTGCGATTCCGGGGGCTGAGGAGGCCTTCGCGCGGGGCGAGATGCCGGCTCGCAGCGCCGCAGTCCTCGCGCGAGGCGTCACAGAGATGGGCGCAGCGGCGGCGGGTGTTGGAGCCGACCAGCTGCTAGCCGCGGCGGTGCGCCTCAACCCTGATCACCTGCACACGGTGGTCCGGAATCTGCGTCACGTCGTAGATCCCCAGGGCGCGCTGGCCGCAGCACTTCGTCTGCACGACAGCCGCCGCTTCCGCATGTCGTCAACCTCCGACGGGTCGGTCGTGCTCGATGGCCTTCTTGATCCAGAAGGCGGTGCGCTGCTGCGAACCGCGATCGACGCTCTCAGCGCGCCGGCGACAAACGATGAAAGGAGCGCGACCCAGCGCCGCGCCGACGCATTGATCGAACTCGCCCGGCGTCAACTGCAGAGCGGGCTGCCCGCGGTCGCCGGGCAGCGGCCACATCTGGTGATCGCCACCTCGCTCGCCTCGCTGCGCGGCGAGGACGCGTCACCTCCACAGATCCGCGGCGGCGGCCCTCTGGCTGTGAGTTCCAGCAGGCGGCTTGCCTGCGACGCGGCGGTCTCAGAAATCCGCACCGGAGATGGCGGGACCGCACTCGATGTCGGCCGCACCCGGCGAACGATCCCGATAAGCCTGCGAAGAGCGCTGGTTCATCGTGACGGCGGCTGCCGTTTTCCAGGCTGCGACAGACCTCCAGAGTGGACGGAGGCCCACCACGTCCGGCACTGGGTCGACGGCGGCGAAACGAAACTCGACAACCTCGTGCTCCTGTGCCGCCGACACCATCGCAGCGTCCACGAAGGAGGCCTGTCGCTTCCGCCTCCGGCAAGCGCTGTGGCGAGGAGCGAAGCATCGCCGCCTACCGCCTGACGTGGACCTGTGCGCCTCCCGCGACGAACTCCCGGGACTTCTCGTCCATGCCAGCTTGTAGCGCTGCAGTCTCCTCGAGGCCGTGGGCAGCCGCGTAGTCACGGATATCTTGTGTGATCCTCATGCTGCAGAACTTGGGCCCACACATCGAGCAGAAGTGCGCGACCTTCGCCCCGTGGGACGGAAGCGTTTCATCGTGCATCGAGCGGGCGGTCAGAGGGTCGAGGCTTAGGTTGAACTGATCGTCCCAGCGGAACTCGAAGCGTGCGCGCGACAGCGCATTGTCCCACCGCTGTGCCCCAGGGTGCCCCTTGGCCAGATCCGCGGCGTGAGCGGCAATTTTGTAGGCGATGACGCCATCCTTCACATCCTGCCGATTGGGGAGGCCGAGATGCTCCTTGGGCGTGACGTAACAGAGCATTGCAGTGCCGAACCAGCCGATCATGGCGGCGCCGATCGCCGAGGTGATGTGGTCGTAACCCGGAGCGACGTCGGTGGTAAGCGGGCCCAGGGTGTAGAACGGCGCCTCATGGCACACCTGCATCTGCAGGTCAACGTTTTCCTTGATTTTGTGCATCGGCACATGTCCTGGGCCTTCGATCATCACCTGCACGTCGTGCGCCCAGGCGCGCTTCGTCAGCTCGCCGAGGGTGCGCAACTCACCGAACTGCGCCTCGTCGTTCGCGTCTGCGATCGACCCGGGACGCAGGCCGTCGCCAAGGGAGAACGAAACGTCATACGCGCGCATGATCTCGCACAGCTCATCGAAGTGCGCGTAGAGGAAGTTCTCCTGGTGATGGGCCAGACACCATGCGGCCATGATCGACCCACCGCGCGAGACAATGCCGGTCAACCGCTTGGCGGTGAGTGGCACGAAACGCAGTAGGACCCCCGCGTGGACCGTGAAGTAGTCGACGCCCTGCTGCGCTTGTTCGATGACGACATCGCGGTAGACGTCCCAGCTCAGCTCTTCGGCCCTGCCGCCAACACGTTCGAGGGCTTGGTAGATCGGCACTGTGCCGACAGGGACCGGTGAGTTCCGAAGGATCCGCTCTCGAGTGAGCGTTATCGCCTTCCCGGTCGAGAGATCCATGATGGTGTCCGCGCCCCACAGCGTCGCCCATCGCATCTTCTCCACCTCGGCGTCGATCGAGGACAGGACCGCCGAATTCCCGATATTTGCGTTGACCTTCACCAGGAAGCGGCTGCCTATGACCATCGGTTCGCTTTCTGGATGATTGATGTTGGCGGGGATGATCGCCCGCCCGAGCGCCACTTCTGACCTCACCGTGTCGGCGGGTACGCCCTCACGGATCGCCACGAACTCCATCTCCGGGGTTGTCATCCCGCGACGCGCGTAGCCGAGCTGCGTCACGGCGGCGTCGCGCGCGCGCAGCGCTCTCGTGTGATCCGGCACCCGTTCCACGTCGCCACGCGCTTGAATCCATTCCAGCCGCCGCGGGACCAGGCCCGTCTGGACGTCCACCATTACGTCCGGATCGGTGTGCTCACCACTGGTGTCGTACAGTTGAAGCGGCGGAATTCCTGTACGAGCCGAGCCGTTCGTACCACCCTGCGCGACCTCGCGGAAGGGAACACGAATACTTGGCTGTGAACCCAACACATATGTCTTCCGACTTCTTGGGAACTCTGCCCGCGGGCCGACCGTTCTTTGCGGTTCCTGTTCGCTCGCTCGACTCATCGCGCGTCCTCCTCGACGGTGCCGAACACCACCAGCAGAGGCAGCGCAACTCCCTCCGCCGGCATTACCCGGATCAGGTTCTGCGGTCGGCGGCGCCAGCCGCCCTCTCAGCCTGGTAGCCCAAGCTCCCGCACGTCGATGGTACGCCCCCGGGCCCCGCGGCTTGGCGCCCGGAGGCCAAGGTCCGACCCCGCTGGATCGTTGGGGACCAGGGGAGGAGAAATATCCAATCCTGGGCAGGCTGCCGATCGCTGGAACTCAGGCCACCAAAGAAGAAGGCAAACTCGCGGGGACCTGCCAGCTGCGGGCGATCTGCGAGTACAGTGCGGCGCTCGGCTTGGCGATGCGCTGCTGCGTATCGGGATCGACGGCCCACATACCAAACCGCTTTGTGTAGCCCTCTGCCCACTCGAAGTTGTCCCAAGCCGTCCAGTGCAGGTACCCGCGGATGTCGACACCGTCGTCCACGGCGTCCAACACCGAGTTGAGGTGATCGATCAGGAACTGCGGCCGCAGCTCGTCGTTGACGTCGGCCACCCCGTTCTCGGTAACGAGCAGAGGTAAGCGGAACCGCGTCCACAGAAAGACGAGCGCTCGGCGCATGGCGGAAGGATCGATGGCCCAGCCGAACGACGAGACGCCCCGGCCAGGATTCGCGACCGGCTTCGTGAACAACGTCATCGGCGATTTTGGATCGAATCGCACCGTGTCCTCCGTGTAGTAGTTGACGCCTAGATAGTCCAACGAGCGTGCGAGCCCCGGCACGATCGCTCCCGTTCCCACCGGCGGCAGCATCCGTCCGGTGGCGCACGACTGAAGAAACCACCGGTTGAACATCAGGTTCGGAACGAGGGATGCACCTCGATCGACGAGCGACCCGTTCGGAGCAGCCCGCTGTGGACGTTCAGCGTGAGCGATCGATACTCGGACGTCCCAACCGTGGCTCCTAGCGACCGACTTGAGCGCGGCAGCCGCTGCGGCATGCATCCTCAGTAAGCCTCCGCTGGCCTCCAGGGTGCGCTGCGCCGATCGCTTCCCCGGTGGCCACGCTCCCGCCATGTAAGCCATGAACGCGAGCACGGCCGGCTCGTTGATGGTGAGCCACCAGCGCACCGAATCACCGAAGCGTTCGGCGCAGGCGGCCGCGTACCGAGCGAAGAGGCGAGGTGCGTCCGGCATCAACGCGCCTCCACGATCGGCCAGCCAAGACGGCAGGGTGAAGTGATGCAGCGTCACCACAGGCTCTAGTTGGAGTCGCCGGCACGCCCGGACCACGTCTCCGTAGTGGTCGAGGACACCGCGATCGAAGACGCCCGGCTGCGGCTCGACACGAGACCATTCGACAGAAAACCGGTATGCGGTGTGCCCGCAATCTGCCAGCTGCTCGAGATCCTCGCGGTACCGCCTGTAATGGTCACACGCGACGGACGCGTCGCTCTGGTCGGCGATCCTGGTGGGGTCCTCGCGAGCCCACACAGCCCAGTCGTTCTCCGTGCCGCCCTCGACCTGGTGGGCTGCTGTGGCGCAGCCGAGCAGGAAGTCAGCTGGTAGGGGGCGCGGATTCGCCACGTGCCATCGTCGCCAGTAGCATCACAGTCGCCGTGCTTCCTCGAGAAGCCGGCGAAAGAACGAATGTCCCCAGAGACCTACAGAGAGGGCTCCACCAAATAGGACAACCGCGTCGATGCTCTCGCGCCCCTGCTTGGCCCAGTAGACATCCTCGAGATTCAACCAGAGCGCGAATTCATCCAGCGTGAGCGCGGCAGCTGCCCCGTAGATCAATGCCGTCAAGCGGGACAGCGCGTCGTCGTCTCCGCGGCGGCCCGTCCCCGCCTGAACCATCCAAAGGTAACCGCTACCGAGAAGACCGGCGATTCCGAAGACGAGATGGTGGATGTGCCGTCCGCCTGCGCTCAGGTTGTGAAACGGTCCAAGCCCGTGGCGGATCGCGTGCGTGACACCTCGGGTCGCGCCAAAGGCGCCGAAGAAGGCTGAAGAGGAAAGGAACAGACGTTCCCGCCGCGGCTCTCGAAATTCCTGCTGGTACAGTTCCGCCACGCGCTTCGGACTGATCAGGCGCATGCCCCACCCTTCGTGGTCGCAGGGGCGTCGGCAAAACCGCTCGTGCGAGAGGAGTAGATGGGCGAGGGTGTTTCGGGTGAGGCCGAGACCGTGGAGGCCGTAGTCCCCGGAACCATACGGCTGATGACAGACGAGCCGCTGCCGGTGTCGGCTGGCCGCCCGGCGGTGATCGAGCGCGCCGCAATCATGCTTAACCGGCGGCCGTGGCTCGTGCCCGCCGCGCTGGTCGCGGCCGGCGTCGCGTATCTCCTGCTGAGACGGCGCCGCTAGCACGCGCGGCGGCCAGAGCGCGGGTGCGCTCGGCGGGAGGTACGGCAGGTGGGCTGTTTGTACTGCCGAAGATTTCGACCAGCAGCGCTTCGAAGGTCAGACGCGGCTGCGCGTAGGTCGTGAGCGCTTCCGATGCGGATGCAAGACGTTGCAGGATCTCCACGATACGAGCGGGGGATAGCTCCTCAGCCCACAATTCGAGTGCGGAGCGATAGCCCGCCCAGCTGGCGAGCTCGGGGGCGCCGCTCGCATAGCACGCTGCATCCCGCACGAACGCCATCCATGCGGCGATGTTGGCCAGGCCGCGCTCGCGGCCGTCCGCCCCTGGGCCGGGGGCAACCATGGCTGCGGCCCTCAGGGCGGCAGGGACGCCGCCGCCGCCGGCGGCAAGAAACGTATCCAACGAGTCCAGTTCGGTCGCCAGCAGGTGCGGCTGCGTGCCCAGTCGCATAGCCCGACCGGGACGGCCACCCGAAAGCGTCGCGGCCAACGCCGCCACTTCATCGTCGACCCCATGGGTCGCGATCAACCAGGCCCTGATCGAGGCCGAAGGCACGGGGGCGAGGAGAACGTTCTCGCAGCGCGAGAGGATCGTCGCGGGAAGGAGCTCGAAGTGCGCGGCACACAGGAACAGGTACGACCCGGGTGGAGGTTCTTCGATCGTCTTGAGGAGGCAATTGGCTGCCTGTTCCGTGAGCCGTTCAGCCCGGCCGATGATGGCCACGCGCCGCTCCGCGATGTATGGCCGCAGGGACAGGAAGTCTTGGAGCGTCGGACCGTCCCTGCCGCCGGGGCGTACGCGTTCGATGCTCAGATTCTCGGAGTCGCCGTCTTCCAGCCAAAGATCGGGATGCGCCTCCGGGCCTCCTGGCCAATCGCCGGCCGATAGCACTGCCGTCGCGAGCGTGGCGGCGGCGGTCGTCTTGCCGACGCCTTCCGGCCCAGTGAGCAGCGTTGCGTGGCTGAGCCGTCCGTCGGCCGCAGACGCCAACAGCCGTGCTATCACCGTGCCGTGACCCAGAACAGGTTGGACGACATTCATCGGGTCCATTGTGCCGACGTCTCCATGGCCCGCGGTTCGGGGCGCGCGGCCGCCGCCTCAGTGAGGCTGGCCGCATGACTGAAATCCAGCAGCCAGGATCGGCTGCCGCGGTCGCACCGCTACGACCTCGGCCCTCGGGACGGTTGGCGGCGGCACGGACGATCGTCCTCGCCGAAGCTCCCGTCCTGTTTCTCCTCGGCTTCCTGTATCTCCAACAGGCGGCAGCCCTCCTCGGCCTCCTCTCGTTCGCTGGTGCCGGGGTCCTCATCTGGGGGGCGGTGCGTATGGGTCACGATCGCCCCCAGCCTGGCGGGCTCGACGTCGCAAGTAACTCATCGAAGGTCCCGTGGGACTGGACTGACTTCCTTGTCTTCGTGCCGGGCGCATTCATCGCCTCGCAGATGTTGGAGTCGCTCGCATTGCCCCTCGCCGATGCCCTTACCAAGGGCGCCGACGCCGCGGTCCGCAACGCCGTCGAATCATTCCTCGAACAACCCGCGTTCTATGCCGGTCTGCTGTTCAACATCTACGTGCTCGCATGCCTGCGGCGCGGCGCCACGCTGCGTGACCTGGGGTGGCGACGGTTCAGGTGGTGGTGGGTCCCCGTCGCCGTCGCTGCTGCGTACGCGATGCTGTACATGGCGGACGCGCTCCAGAGCCTGAGCCAGCGGTTGTTTCCGAGTGCTCAGAACAGCCAGTGCATCGCCGTGCAGCATGAGTACGGGCACTTCGTTGCGCTCGCAATCATCGTGGTGTGCGTTGTAGCCCCCCTCGCAGAGGAAACCATCTTCCGCGGGTTCCTCTATGGCTGGCTGAAACGCTGGCTCCCTGTAGGTGTGGCTGTCCCCGTCAGCGCGGCCATATTCTCCGCCCTGCACGGAGTGCTACTGCTGTTCATTCCGCTCTTCGCGGTGGGCTGCGTCCTCGCGGTGGTCTTCCAGGCCTCCCGGAGCCTGTGGCCCGGTGCCCTGGTTCACGCACTTTTCAACCTGCCAGGAATCCTGGCCATCCTCAGCGCACCAACTTGCTAGGTGCCGGGATCGCCGCCTTCAGTTGACGGACTGAATGACACCTCCATCCACAGCAACCATTTGTCCCGTGACGTAGGAGGCTGCGGGGGAGCAGAGGAACACGGCGACGCGCGCGACCTCGTCCGGTTCGCCGATTCGACCCATGGGCACGGTGCTCGCCATGCGCCTGAAGTAGTCGTCAAGGTCTGGCGCGCCCGATGCTCTCGCCAACTCCATCTGACGATCCGTCCTGATCGTGCCGGGGAGGAGCGTGTTGACACGCACCTGCGGTGCCAACTCGCCCGCAAGCGACTTGGCCAGGCCGGCTGTGGCACCGCGGATGCTGTTGCTCAGAGTCAGACCAGGGATGGGTTGGCGCACTGACCACGACGACACGAAAAGGATGGCTGGCGCGTCGGATGCCCGTAGCGTAGGGAGCGCCGCGCGAACCAGGTGCACCGCGCTCATCAGCGTCAGCTGCATGGCCGCATTCCACTTGCCGTCGTCGAGATCATCGAAGTGACCGCGCGGAGGTCCGCCGGCGTTGACGACCAGGGCGTCCAGACGTCCGAGCTCTGCGACGGCGTGAGCGACTGCCGCGTCGACGTCGGCGGCCACCGTCACGTCGGCCACGATGTCCACCGCCCGTACGCCGCGCGTCCTCACTGACTCGGCGGCCTCGCGCAGCGCTGCGGATCCGCGCGCACAGATCGCGACATCCGCACCCTCGGCTGCGAACTGTTCTGCGATCGCGCGGCCCATGCCCTTGCTGGCTGCCGCCACAAACGCTGCTCGGCCGGTGAGCCCTAGTTCCACGCGGCCTGCCTCACGCGGTCGATGCTGGGACGGTTGCTGAACGCGGCGCCGACGCGGGCGGTCTGTCGAGGAAGAGGCGCTTGCGCCAGATGAGGTAGGCGACAATCGCGACGTTGATGCCGAACGCTGCGCCCTTGAAGACCGTGGGATGTCGCGCCAGCTCATCGATTTCGAGAGGGATGAACGCGGCCGTCGCCAACAGCACCAGATACTCGGCCCAGCGCCGCCGGCGTAGCAGACCGATCGCTTCAACAGCCTCTAGCACGCCATACAGGATCGCAGCGACCGCCAGCGAAACCTGGGCCAGCCCGGATAGCGACCCGAACCGCTGCATGACGTCATTGACCAGGCGCAGCCAGAGGTGACTCCCGGGGCTGAGATTGAGCTGCCGCTGCACCTGCATGGCGAGAGTCGCGATGAATCCCGAGCGCACACCGATCAGCAGCACGATGCCCCCGAAACCGAGGACCACGGCCTTGACGGTGCGGTCAAGGACGATGAGCTTGATCCCCGGGGACAGCGCGATCCTCCTCGAGAACTCCCATCGGGCCCATTCGGTCAGACGCTGCAGGTCCTCTGCCTCCATGAGGTGCGGCGGTCCTCGCACCCGGCGTGCCTGCCGGTTACGATACGCGGCCAGTGAGCGCAGACCCGAGCACATCCCCGTTCTCGCCCCACCCGCCCGGCGCCGCCCCTGACGTCATCCCCTTGCTGCCTCGGGGGGACACTGTTTTTGAGGATCTCCCGGCGCGCGCCCTGATCCTCGACGAACTGGCCCCGGCGATCGGCGATGGGCTCATCGTGGTGCGCCGCTCCCCCAGCGTGGGGGTGCTGCTGGTGCGAGAGGGCACGATCAGCGAGACGTACGCGGTGGAGCCGGACAGGCGCGCAGCCGCAGAGGAGGCGTCAGCACGCATCCGGGCCTGGGATGACGCGGTCGTTTCGGCTTGGCGTTTGGCCGCAAGCGTCGTGGGTGCACTGCCCCCCCTGGTGCGTGGCGATCCGCTGTATGCAGATCTGCGCCTCGACTGGATCATCTGGAACCGGCTCCTCGCCGACCTGCGCTCGCGTCCCGGCACGTATGTCGTCGAGATCACGACACCCGCGGGCAGGGGGGTCACCAGCATTCGCGACGGGGCGCAGGTGGCCACATACACGGACGAGCATCGTCAGCTCGGTGATCCCTCGTTGGTCGACGAACTCGCGGCGGCCGGATCGGGCACGATCCGTGTGCTGCATGACACCGCACGCAGCTCAGCTCACGAGGTTCCGCCTCCCGCTTCTGCTCACGTTGAGTCCCCTCCGACGATCGCAACCGAAGACGAAACGGAGATCACCCACGTGTTCGGCGTCGCGCAATACCCCTCATCCCCCGAGTTAGTGCGAGCAGGAGCCGGCACCGCCAGCGACGCGACCGTGGCACGTCTGTTGCCGGAGTTGAAGCGCCTGGTGCAGGAACGCCTGCATCAGTCATCACTGCGACTTGAGATTCTCCTCGAGGACGCGGCGGCGAACAACTCTTCGCTTGACGCAGTCGTGGCGGAGGTTCGAGCGACCCCGATTCGCGGTGTCATGCAGTCCACGCTCGACGAGCTCGCCGACGAGATGCTCGCCCTGAGTCAGGGCTAAAAGCCGGATCGCCGCAGCTTACCTGCTCTGCATTGCGCACGAAGGGGAGCCGGGCCTTTCGCCGGAGCGCTCTGTTCCGATACCAGGGGCGGAGATGCACCATGGCTGGCCGCATCCCCCGATAGAGGATCAGGGCGGTCCCGGGCGCAAGCTGGCGGATCGCGTGCGCGGACGCGGTCGTCTCGATCCTTCGCCCGTATGACTTGCTTATGCTCCCATCTGCACCGCGACTCACCTGCACGTCGATATGGGCACGCTGGCCGGATAACTTGGCAAGCGTCTCAGCCGTTTCGGGGTCACCGAGGCCTGGAAGCACAACCTTGCAGGTGTGGTTGTTCAGCAGCGAGTACGCCTTGTCGATTCCATAGCGCGCTCGGAGCTGGCTGAAGTCCTGACAGACGCTGACCAGCAGAACGCCACGGCCCGCACCCTGCGAGGCGATCCCTGGGAGTTCGTCGACGGCGACAACGTTCGCAATCTCGTCGAGAAAGAGGCCGAGTTCAGGATCGAGCCGCCCCTGCGGAGACGAGTTCGGCCATCTCGTACGCAGCGGTCACCACCGTCATGAGTAGTCCAACGAACAACGATGAGACCCGCTCCGGTGATTGACGCGGCGTGCAAAGGTAGAGTGTGCCGTTGCGGCGCAGGAGGTCATGCGCCACGATCCGGCTGCCTCGCGCTGAGGCCTCTACGGAGCGCTCGTTGTACACGCTGAAGGTGCGCATGACAGTTGAAAAGACCGTGGCCCGCTCGCGCTCAGGCCGGTCGTCGATTGCCCGCAGCATGACCAGGGCGCGTCGCGCGTCGTCACGCGCCTGAGCCGGCTCGGCCGGACCAACGTCTTCAAGGATCGAGGAAGGCGTGCTGAGGTCGAATCCTTGGATCCAGGTGCGGACGTCGACAACCGACAGCCGCGAGATCGCGGCAGCATGCATGAGTGGCGCCACCAAAAGCTTTCCAGAGGCCGCCCAGTGGGCCCAGTCGTTGTCACCGCGAGTGCCGCTCGGTTGCAGGCCGGCGCACAACCACGCCGCCACGCGCCAGGCGTGATCGAGGTCCTCGCAGCCAGCAAGTGGTGACCACGATACCGACGGGTACGCGGCACCGAGCTCCCTCGTCGGATCGTAAACGTGCACGGGCCCAACGCTCTGACGATGGCCTGCCGTCGCTTCGATCACGTCCCCCTTCGTGCTGGTGACAATCGCTGGTCCGCGCCAGGCGAGGAGGTTGGGAGTCACCAGGCTCGTCGTCTTCCCCGAGCGCGTAGGACCTACCACGAGAACGCTTGTTTCCGGTTGCGTAACGACGAGCATCGGGCCACGACTCCCCAGGACGAAGCGTCCTGGGGGCGCGTGCAGAGCCAGCAGCGGCCGGAGGTCTCGCAAACGCGACCAGCCACCATGGCTGTCTGGGTGGCGCACGCGGCCGATGTGCCGTGGTGTGTGGTTGAGCAGGCCTGAACCTCGCCAGTAGATCAAACCAGCGCACGTCAAACTGGCGACGCCGACTGCGACGAGGCTGCACCAGAAAGCGACCACGTCGACCCGACCGGCGGCCTCCACCAAGCGCCAGGGCTCGATCCCGATCATGGCTCGGATTCGTCGTACGAATGCCACTGGATCGATGAACGAGAGCGGCGAGACGCGAGGAACTGAGCCGGCAACGCGAGCAGCGATGGTGAGGCTACCCCAGCCGGTCAACCAGAGAAGCACCAGCGCTGCGATCGTGGTGAAGCCGGTGCGTCTCGCCGGGTCTCCAGGTCCGCGCCCGACCAGCACGGGGACCAGCCTAGAGGGCGTTGCAAGACGCGGTGCGGACGACCTATCCCGATCCGGAGTGGTCGAGCGGAAGGGGGATCGGGACGGGAGCGCCACCACTTGGCACCGCGAATGTCGCGTGTGCACCGTCTGAATACGTTCGCTCCCACACCCTGGCGTGCGCGATGTAAACGTCGTGCGATTGCAGCGTCAGGGCAGCACCTAGCGTGAAGCGGCACGATTCCTGAGCGCCGCCCGCGTTCGTGGTGAGCAGGCAGACCCCGGTCGCAGGCGCGCCGTTCACTACGGCGACGGCAGCGGCCTTCATCTGTGCGGATGAGCGGACCGTGAGCACATAGGCTGCGTCTCCATCGAAAACTCGCGTGCCCGCCGAGGAGGCACGCGCATCCAGCACCAGATGGGAGCCCGCGATGCTTATCCCGCTTCCATCGAAATCGACAATCGTCGATGGCTTCGTGAGCGCCAGGACGACACCGAGCGCGGCCAATGTGCCGGCTGCGCCGGCCAGCGCTGGCATCTGATGACGGCGCCACCAGCGCGCCACAGGATTCGGGTGCGAGTGCACGGTCCTGAAGCCGCCAACCGGCAAGGGGATGTTCTGCGGGTTGCGGTCGATGGATGAAGCGCTCAGCGCGACTCCGCCAGCTGCTCGAGCGCGTACGACCGCTGTCAACCTACCACCTGGAGTGCGCAGTCGACGACCTGGGCGGGCTGACCTCGGAATCGAAGATCGATGCGAATACGCCGCGGACTGAGCGGCTGCAGCTCACCGTCCAACGTTTCCAGCATCGAGCGGTCCTCGAATTCCAGGAGCGCCCTTACGGGCGATCCGGCAACCAGCAGCTCACCTTCGATCCGCAGATCACCATACGAGCCGAAGTCGGGACGCAGCCGCCCCCTGCCGCGCAGATATGTCAGCGCAGCGGTACGCATTCGACTGCGCACCCGCAATGTCACGCCGTGTCCGAAGTCCGGATCGTGGCCAGCGAGTAACAGTGCCAGAGCCACAGTGAACGCTTGAACAGCGCAGGTCAGAAATGACAGCCGCGCCTCTAGATCCCTCGTCGACCGGGCTCCGGTCATGACTCAGACCGAGCGCCCCGAACCCGGCGACTCATGGCCGCCTGGCTGCGGCTGCGATCAGGCTTGCTGTCAGCCGGCGATACGCCGACCGGAGCGACGATGATACGTCCTGCGCTGGGATGCCTTCCATGACGGCGTACCTCACGCGCTCCGATTCATCAGGTAGAGACACGACCGCCTCCACCCGAGAGCTGATCGCTTCCAGATATCGGCGCGTCAATGGGTGTTCACGATTTCGGCGGCTACGGGGCGTCAAATAGGCGACGACCGTCGGAGGAAGTTCCTGAATGTCGAGGAAGTCCAGAACGCCATTGAACTCCTGTTTCGATGATGCTGTTGGAAGCAGCAGAACGTCCGCCCGCTCCAGCCAGTAAGCCGCGACTGACGCCTCGGGCCCTCCCGTGGCGTCGGGGAGGCGGTTGCTCATGTCGACAACAGTGAATGTGTATCGGGCGCGGATGTACGATGCGAATCGCTCGATCTCGGTTCGCGAGTATTCTGCCGTCTCTCTCGACTCCGGATAGCATGCGAGAGCCGGCGTCGCTGCGTGCACCGGTAGCGGCGGTTCGTGGCCCACCATCAACGCCGCGATGACCTGTCTCACCGTTGCCGCTCCTTCTGGCAAGTTCATGTGACCCCACGCGTCTGGGTTGGCCAGGTTCGCGTCAACGATGGTGGCTCGACGGCCCACCCGATCGAGCAGCTCCCCTGCGGCGATGGCGACACCGGCCGCATGCGACGTCTTGCCCACACCGCCCTTGCGTGACCCGACAGCGACGATCGTCGACCCTCGTTCGCACAACGTTGCTGCCAGATCATCGCCACGCACTCTCTCGCGCCGTGACGCCCGTAAGAGACTCGCTCCTGCAAGCCTCGCCCAGTGGACCCCGCGATCGTCACCTTGGGCCGAAGCCGGCGGAAGAGTTGGCGTCGACACCGAGCGGGTGGCTGCGTCAAGGCCACCGGCTGGGGCGAGCTCCGCTGCCAGCACATCGAATGGATGAGTGAATTGCATAGCATCGTCTCGGGTGCTGCACGGGGCCGTCAGATCGTGTGCGTCCTCGAGGCGACGTTGTGGCTCTGAGCGCACAGGCGTCGGGGGCCGGACCGCCTGCATCGCGGCATATGCCAGAGAGAGCGGATCTCCGCTCTGTACCGTCCGCACCCGCGTGTTCTCCTTGTATCGCTCTGCGTTCTGTGGGTTGACGCCGATCACGAAGGTGCCATCGACGCCTTCCAACCACTTGGGCAGGCCGTCGTCGTCCTCGAGCAGGTACATCGGTGATGCGTGTTTGGCTACGTTCGCGCCCCACCAAGCATCGAGCTCGGTCTGCGAGTCCGGATCCGCGAAGAATCCGACTCCACGCACGGGTGGCACCACAACGTTCCAGGAACGATCACCATCCACGAGCTCTCCCAGCGCTGCTCCGGCAGCTTGCGCAGCCCCGTCGTCAGCGAGCAGGACGACGAAGACCCCCGCTTCGGCTGCCTCACCGCGCAAGGCGCTCAGCCTCCTGAACGTGCGTGGGGCCGCCGCCGCAGCAGATCGCGCTGGTGCTGGCCAAGTGGTGTGTCATGCCAGCGCCGAAGGCTAGGAGGCCGCTCAGCAGACAGACTGCAGCTACGATCCGCGACCGGCTTGGACCGAACACTCGGCGCGGCCCGGCGCTGCTCGCGACTAGTGCGATGGTGGCGATGACGAGCGCTGCCCAGCAGAGAATCTGAGCCACCGCAACGGCGTCTGCCATGGTCAGGCCACCACCGAGGAATCGCGAAACTGCGCCCAGGTCGGGCCTACCGACCGTGACTAGTGCGGCCGCGACGAGCAAGAGACATCCGCCGATGCTCAGCGCGCGCTTCCAGGTCACGTCACCCTCCGCCAACACCATTCGCGATCGCCGCAAAGGTCGGAGCCCCGATGAGCAGGAGCAGCGGGATGAGCATCCCCGCGACCGGGACCGTCACCAACACCTTGGCGCGGGCGGATCTCATGCGGGCTTCCGCCAATCGGTTCGTATATGTGGCGAGAGCGAGCCGCGTGTAAACGTCACGCTCAGCGACGCCCACATTGGCTGTGGAGGCCGCATCCGCGAGCTTCTCGAATTCCTCGATGCCGAACGCAGCACCGATGAGTCGATACTGCTCCACGGTGCTCCGATAGGTCTCTTTGACGAGGCTCCTGAAGCCATGACGATCCACCAGATCTCTGATGGTCTGATCCACCGTGCATCGCGAGAGTATGCGGATGGCGTCACCGAGCTGGAAGCCGCGAGCATCGGTCATCACGGCGAGCAGCATCACCATGTCTCCGAGCGTCTTGCTCGCCTGTTGGCGCCGTCTCACTCCGGCCCTGCGCAGCTCCAGCAGGGTGAAGGGGAAAAAGCACATGCCTGCGCCAATCGCAAGCCATGGCGGGAGTGGCCAGGCACCGTCGATCGCCCGGCCGGCGGAGTCCGCTCCAAAGAGCAACGCCGCAACTGTCAACGATATGGTCAACCCCTTTGTGACGAAGGCCATGGGTGTGTCGCTGCGACCCGCGAGGGCAAGCTGCCGTTGCAGATCGAGCTCGGTTCGGAGGCGGGCGGCCGCCGGCGCTCGTTCGAGAGTGCGCTCGACAAGTCCGCGTCTGGCAGCGAAGCCACGCAGCACTGCCAGCCTCTCGAGAGCCCGCACGTCAGGGGCGCGGAAGACGTCGAGGCGTGCCAGGCCAAGGATCCAGACCGTGAGCGCGGCCGCGGAAAGAGCCAGATACGGAATGGCGTCAGCCACGGGGATCAGCCTCCTGCGCAGCCATGTCGCCAAGAATCCATCGCGTCCAGGGCGTGACACGGACAATTCGGCCCAGCAGCGAGACCAGAGCGAAGAACAGCCCGACGGCAACGAGCAGAACGACCGTGCCGCCGGGTGTCTGGTAGTAGCTGCGGAACGCGTCAACGCGCACGATGGTGACGAACATGAAGAGAAGCAGACCGGCCATAGCGAATGTGACGGCGCGTTGCTGCGTCAGCGTCACCAGGGTCTCCTCTTCAACTGCGAGTTGCGCCTCACCGACCGGAAGCAGCACTTCGTCCAGCGCGTCGATCAGCGCGTCGACACTGCGGGTTCGCGCCCAAAGCAAGATGGCGCATGCCTGCTCGACGATTGCGGAGCGAGAGCACACGCCGCAGTCCACGATGTTCTGTCGCGTTGATCCCCCGCGGCCGAGCGGTGCCAGGACGTTTTCGAGCCCGTGCAGAGGACTCCTGCCGATCTCTTGCAGAGCTGTGTCCAGTGATTGGTTGGCGACCGCCATTCGGTCGCGCAGCGCCCGAAGCTGCGCGATGAAGGTCCGCTCCATTCGCAGCCGACGCCGTGCCGCCCTTCCGGCAACGGCAAAGCGAAGGCCGAACACCGCGACGAGCGCAAGCAAGAGCGTCAGGCTTGGCACTCCGGTCCAAGCGCCCAGGGCCAAGCACGCAGCCAGGGCGACGACCCGCAGCGCCAGCCATCGCCGCCACGACAACCCGAGCCCTGCCGCGAGGTCCTTTTCGCGTTCCACGAACTCAAGACGGCGGTCGACGCCTAATCGTGGCCGCAGGTCGACACCGACAGCCGCCAAGGTCGCTGCGCATGCCGCCGCCACCGCAAGTGCGATTCCGCAGACGACGATCACCGGCTCCGGAGCCACGGTACCCGTCATCACGGCTCGGGCACCTCGTCGCCTTGTAGATGTGGACGTACGCGTGGAGCCAGCCGGCCGAGGTTGCCAATCAGGTCGGTCATTCGTTCCAGCCCACCGGAGTCGGTCTGCCTGTAGACCCACTTGTGATTGCCGCCACGCTCCACCGCAAGCACCCCTGTGACGCGGCGTCGCCCGTCCTGGTTCGCCAGGTGGAGCACGACATGCACGGCTTGTTCCACGATGCGACGCGCGAGACGGTCGTTTCCCGCGTAGCGAGGGTTTTCCATCACGTACTGCGCTGCTTGATCGATGGCGAGTTCGGCGTCCTCCGCGTGGATCGTGGTCATCGACCCGTCATGCCCGGTCATCAAGGCCTTGCACACGGCCGCCATCTCCTCGCCGCGCGACTCTCCAAGAATCAAGCGGTCGGGTTGGAACCGGAGCGCGTGCCGAACCAGGTCGAACATCGTCATGTGGTGCAGGTCGGCGTCGGATCTGATGGATGGGATGGTCGACACCGCGGACGTCAGCAAGTGCCACGGCTTGCCGTCGCCACGGTCGCGGTCGAGGTGCAGCTCGGCACCGTCTTCGACAACCACGAGGTGCTCGCCCTCTGCGACCATGCCGCAGAGAACCCGCAACAGCGTGGTCTTGCCGGTCGAGGTACCGCCGGCGATCATCAGGCTCGCTCGTCCGTGCACGCATGCGGCAAGGAAGGCGGCGACCCCGGCCGGCATGACCATCTGGGCGACATAGTCATCCAGGTGGCGCACCTTGGATCGGGCGGGAATCCGGATGGCAGCCTTGACCGATGCCGTCCCTGAGACCGCGGGCCGCTTCGCGACGCAGAGGCGGATCACGCTTCCGACGTTGGCCTCGGCGATGGGCGCGGCATCGGTGATGCTCTGGTCACCGCTCACGCCACGGATGCGAACGACGCGGCGGAAGAACTCGAGGACGTCCTCGTCGCTCAGGAAGGGGCTGTTACCCACCAGGTTCAATTTGCGACCCACTGTGCTCACCAACCAGTGGTCGTACCCCAGGCACGTTATGTTTTCCAAATCCGCGCCGTAGATGAGCAGCGACAGCGGATACAGGTGCGAGGCGAGGATGAGCGCGCTCCGCTGTATCCGGGTTCGGTACGCCTGGTTGTCTGTCAGCTCGGCGATCACGGCAAGCGGCAGGCCGCTCGCCGCCGGAATGCTGATTGCGCGGTCCATCACTCGCCGAACGTCATCAGCAAGCTGCTCCTCGTGCAGCACCGATGCCGGCTCACCGCCGCGATCACGCTGAACTGCGGATGCGATCAACTGCGCCACTTCATGCTCTTCTGGCGGGATGTGCGGCCAGCGGGCACTCGGGACGTGGCCGGCGGCTGGATGCCAGTCGAGATCTCGCTCGCCTTCGAGGTCGAGGTGCGATCGCACGGCACTCACAAGCTCAGCTCCTGAGCAACCGCGGCGAGTGACAGGGGTGTTCCCGTCTCGCCTACGCGCATTGCGCGTCTCTCATCCCACGCCCAGCAGTCCCGAATCGCAAGATGCGGGACCGCTCGCTCGAGGATCTGCTCCAGCACCGCTTGGTGGGCGCGGCTCCGCTCGCGACAGATGATGATCTCACCGTGCGCGAGCCCCGCCGAACCCAGCACCTCAACGCTCCGCGCCAGCAGGGCGGGGTCGTCGCGGATGACGACGAAGACGCGATGAAAGCATGCGCATATGTTCTCGGCGGCGGTCCGGGGTGATCGCAGACCGGGATGGGCGAGCGGATGACCCAGATCCACGATGACGACGTCAAACTCCTGCGTCTTCAACGCCGGACCCAAGCGTCGCAGGCATTCGCCGATTTCGAACCCGTAGGCCCGCCGCAGCCCCGGAACCACGCGCAGGCCTGGCCGCTGGGGCACGGGCAGAGCCTGGGCGGCGAGTTCCGCTCCCGTCGCGGGGCGCTCGCTGAAACAGTTGGCGATCCCGCGATCATCCAGACGCAGATACAGAAGATCTGCGATCGTCCCGCCTTCCATATCGCAATCGACGAGGAGCACGCTCTTCGACTCGGCGAGCGACCACGCTAGGCTGGTCGCCCAATGGGTTGAGGTTTGCCCAGCCCTCGTTGTGAGCACTGCGATCACGGTCGTCACGGTGAAGCTGCCGGCGATACGGGGACCGCGCACGCAGGCCCGCACAGGATGCGCACCGCCGAGCCCACGTCGAGAGGTGCCGGTTGACTGGACGATGTCCCCGTGATTCGCACCGCGTGCAGGGGGACCGTGGACGATCCGATCGCGACCCATGCCGCCTCGTCGGCTGCCGGCACGAGCACGTCGAGCTCCCCGGCATTCGCATCGAGCACCGTCAGGCCCCGCCCGATCAGCGCCTGCTGACCGGTTGACAGCGCTGCGTACACGTCGATGCTGTCGCCCGCATTGATGGGTGGCGGATTCTGAACCGCCAGCGCCACCTCCACGGCCGCGCCCAGCGGCACCAAATCGTCCGAGCGGATGATGTCACCCCGGCTGAGCGAGCGTGCATAGCGAGCAGGAAACTGCTGGGGACCCAGCGTCTCGTAGCTGAAGTTCGCACTTGGCCCCCGCACCTGCAGTTGCGACACGTCTGATGCGGAGTACTGCGCGCCCGCGGGCACGTCGTGGTCGAGCAGCCACACACTCACCGTCGCGTTCGCGCTGATGTGCTCGGTGTAGACGACCACAGCGAGTATGGCCGCCATCAGCACGCTGAACAGGCCCGCCGCGAGCATTCGGCGCCGCCTCATCGGCTTGATACCTCCCGTTCCCGTGCCAGGGAAGGGGCTGTGAGGCTGGGCCTCCCCCGCGGTCGCGCATCTGGGGATCGACACGTTCCCGCGGGGGCGCTGCACCTCGTCTTCCCTCGCACTGCGGACGATAGGACACCGGCAGTCACCCGGGCAACCTCCACCTCACGGCGGGGCACTGCCCCAGCAGCGCTGCCCCGCGTCCGTGTGCACCGACGGATAGCCCGAAGGCAAGAACGGGCAAGGGTCGACCGGCACCGTCCCGTCGTCAACCTCGAAGTGGAGGTGAGCACCGCTGGAGCACCCCGTGCTGCCCTCGAAGCCGATCGGCTGCGCGGCGCTGACAACCGTCCCGTCGGGCGCCGCGAAGGCTTGAAGGTGGCCGAAGAGAATGCGGAAGCGGCCGGTGTCTATCTCCGCGAACGTCCCCAGGCCGCCGCGCTTGCCCAGCGGGAAAGTGCATGGCAGCGGAGGACCACGACGCTGATGGAGCACGCCACCAACCGTCGCCACGACCACTGTGCCGGCCGGGCAGACAAGGTCGATGCCCCGATGCGGATGCTCCCACGGAGTGTTGCCGAAGCCTTGGCTTGCGGCCAGACCGTGACACTCGATGGGCGCCACCACATTGCCGGCCGGGGCGCAGAGAGGGCCGGGACAACCACCGGTGCCACCGGCTACACCGACGGCGCCACTGACGACGACGCCCAACGCAACGAGGGTCACAACACATCCGCCTGCGCCGCAGCCTCCGACAGCCACGGCGGTGGCCCCGCAGCACGTCCTGGCGCTGCCGCGGGAGCCCGACCTGCGCGCATGGAACCAGGCTCGCGCCATGGCGCGGGCGGCCTTCGAGACCAGGGGGACCTGGAGCATGCAGCCTTCAGCCAGCCCTTCTGATCGATTCGAGCCCTGGCGTCCCCACGGTCACCGAGGATGTATCTCCCAGCGCCAGCATCGCGGCGCCGGGGAGTATCCGCAGTACCGCGCGATCGCGGCCCGCGATGAGGATACCGCGGCCCTGGACGGGAGGGTTGATCGCCTCCAGCTCGTCGTCGCGCAGCGCGAAGGTCTGTCGTACGTCGTTGCGTGGCGCTTCCTCGGTGCCGAGCACGATCTTCGTCGCTGCTGTGGCGGCGATCGTGCGCCCCAACTCCGTGCCGAGGAAGTCATCCAGCTGCTGCGAACACAGCCACACGCCGGCGCCGTGCTTGCGCGCCTGCCGCACGAGGACGGCCAGGACTTCGCCGGCATCCGGATCGGCGGTGACCCGATGTGCCTCGTCGACCACGATGATCATGCGTCTCGTTCGCTTGCGAAGCTCCGCAAGTATTCCCGTGAGAACCACGGCGAGCGCAGCGGTCAGGTCTGCTGCGTACGCCATCGCCAGACGGCGGAGCCCGATTGCCACGGACGCCTCGCCGACGCTGAGGCTGGAAGGCCGGTCGAAGACCGCAGCCCGGTCACCTTGCGTGAACCGGCGCAACCTCGCAGTGACGATGCGGCATCGCTCTGCGTCTCGCGCCGTCAGGAAGCGCGTGCTCGAACTCACGGTCGATGTATGCGAGGAGGTCTCGAATCAACGGTTCGCGACCGCCGCGCGCGGCCCACATGCGATAGAACCTGGCGACCTCACCGTAGAGCCACCCCTGATCCTCATCGCGGAGACGCCGGATTGGGCGACCACCCCGCAGCCCCTTCTCGTCTCCGGCCATCACGCTCATCAGCGGCATCACCAGGGCCGCCGCAGCGTCAGGCTGCAGCCCCGAACCTGCAGCAAGCGGGTTGAGAGCGTCTTCACCAAGCTCGACGTGACGTCCGCCCAGAGCGGTCATGACGCGTCCGTACTCCGAGTCCGGATCTATCACCACGGCCGTGGCGCCCTCCATCACATGACGCGCCAGCAGCGTCTTGGCGGCGATGCTCTTGCCGGAGCCTGAGCTGCCGACGATGATTGCGTTGTGGTTCGCCTGTGACCACACCGACAGGTACGCCGGCGCGCCGGTGAGCTGGTTCATGCCGATGAGCGGTTGGCACTCGTCGGCAAAAGGGGTCTCGAGCGCGGGAACCATGCAGGCGGCGACATCGTCCGTGGTGAGTTGCAGGCTTCTGCCCAGCGGCGCGCTGCCCGGCGCCACCGCGAGTGACGCCGGGAGTGCCGGCCGAGTCACCCGGGTCATCGTGTAGCCGTCTGCACTGAGGTGTCCGGCGAGCCGTTCGGCTGCATCCAGCGCACAATCGCGCAGGCTGTGCGCTACGCCGAACGACAGTGACACACGGCATGCGCGGACGGATCGGCGTGCGAGCGCTGCGAGCAGTGCCGTCGTGTCGGCGAGAGCGGCGCGATTGCTGACGTCGGTGTTGCCCTCTCGCGTCACGTATTCCTGGAGCGCCGCCCGCCTTCCCAGGAGACGGCGGGCAACATTGGGATCGACGGGCAAGACGTGCAGGCTGGCGATCGCCGCGCTGCGGCAGCGAAGCATGGCGTCGACCACCGCGCCGGAACGAAGCTGCGTGGGCAGCTTCAGAGCCGTGAGGACAACGTGGTGCTGGTCGCCCAGGCGAGCCACTCCGTCGGCGGCGAATACGTAGCTCGAGGTGCCGAGCACCGTCCGGGACACGAGCCCGGCCACCTCCTCTCGGTCAGGCACGTCGGCGGCTATGCCCTCCCCCGCGGCGAGTCTGAGCGCTGTATCACGGGCGCGACCCGCATGGGATTCGGTCGCCGCCGCAGGCCGCCGGAACAGGCTGAGGCGGCTCATGGGAGGCACACCGTCACTCCCCGACAGCCCTGGCGAGAGGACGACATAATGTCGCAGCTGCAGCGACTGTTCGGCGACACACCCCACAAGGCGCCGCTCCATCTCCAGCAGCGGGGTGCGCGGCCACCCTCGGGTGCGTCGGTCGAACGCCAGCTGGGCCTGATGCGCGTCCGCGGGTTCAGCAACGCAGATGAGTTGCGCCGGACACTCGACCGTCAGCAACCAACCGATCAGTCGCGAGCACCACAGCGCGTGCAAGTCGCTGGCGGTTCGCTCACGGGGTCCCCGGATCCTCAGCACCGCCCTGGCGCCGCCGGGACTTAGGAGCAGGACGCCGCCGTCATGGATGGTGACGCCAGGTCGTGCCCCGACGCCCGAGAGATGTGATAGGCGCTTCGCCAGGCGGGCCGGCCGTGAAGCGCTCTGCACGCTCACGCCGGCCCCGACAACCCGTACCGTCACTCGCAGACTCGAACCGTCGACTTGTGCCATGGGCATCGCGCGGTCGCACTGGCGGTACAGGATCCACGTGCCGATCCAGATGCCTTCCTTGGTCGGCGCAGCCACGGCCACCGCAAGCATCAGGACGCTCACCGCCAGGCTGAGGCGCAGATTGAGAGGCACAGACGATGCTGAGAGGCACAACAGTGCTCCCGGTGACGACACGGCGAGAAGAGCGACGGCTCTCAGCGGCAGCTGCCAAGGTCCGACTGGCACCCGAATCTGGGAGTTGACGGCCAGCGGTGCGTGCACCTGGCGCACGTTCAGGCCCACGCAGGCACGGGCGCGGTCTCAGAGGCATCCGCGTCGAAGTCCCGCGTCTCACCCAGCCACACCGACAGGAAGTCGTCCGCGAACGCTGTGCGTTCTGCGGCGGGCGTCCGCTCCCAGGCGATCTTCCCTCGATCTGCAGGCGATACGCTGCCGTACGGCCGGTCGCGGGTAAGCGTCCCTACGACGCGAGGATGCCGGTGGACGAAGGCGTCAAAGGCGCGCTGCGAGAAGAGAAGCTCTGCGCCCGCCACCGCCTGACGACCGCTTGGGCTGAGCGCGCCCACGATGTCCGGCGGCCCGCCCGTCGGTACGACTTTGGGGGCCGGCTCAGCGGAGCCGCTTCCGCTGCCCGCGGCCAGCATCGCAGGAACTCGATCCGCTGAGCGGATTGAACCCCTGCGACGCAAGCCCTATGCGCTTCATGAAGCCGACGGTCGCACTCGTGCCGTCCCGGTTGGCACCAAGCGCCTCGGCCATGAATCCCACGGTGGCCAGCTTGTGCAGAGGCGAGAGCATCGTCGTGACACCGGCTGCGAAGCCTGCGATTGCGCCCCCATGACTGAAGTGTCGCCAGGTGATCTGGTGCACAGCCTTGGCTGCAAACCAGACGCCGCCGCACATCAGTACGAACGCCAGTATCGGGCCGATGGCGAACGCTGTGACCACACTCGCCGCGAGCGTGATGCTCAGGGAGATGGCCACTGCAAACACGATGGGTGTCATGCACGCACCGAGAAGCAGGTCCACCCACCACGCGATGAAGCGGTTTCGTGTGTCGAAGGCCGCCGTCGCGATGCACAGCGGTGCGGTCACGATGCAAAATCCGATGATGATGGTTCGCACCACCATCAAGAAGAGCGCGTAGAGCAGCAGGATGAGCAGCGGGATGCCGCAGACCACCACCGCCACCGCCGAATGTCCGGCGTTGGCCAGTTCCTGATACAGGCGGGTGAACCACCCCTCGCCAGGGCGCACGTTCTGGATCAGCGACGCATGGAAGATCACGCGGAACAGGTCGCCCGCGAGGAGCACGGACCCGTCAACTGCCCAGACGATGATCAGGTAGCCGAGGCTGACTTGCGTACCCGGTATGCCGATGAAACCGACAGCGACGAGGAAGCGTGGAAGCACGTCCATCAGCGCGTGTGTTGCAGGCAGGCGGGCATCCAGCGACGTACGGACGATGCGTCCCGTCGCCGCCACCGCCGCTATCAACAGTGCAGGCGCCTGCACTGATTGATAGATGTTCTGATAAACCTGCGAGGAGTCCCATTGTTGCCCAGGCGCCCCGATCGTCCCGAGGAACCATGTCTGCAGTTCGGGGGGAAACAACGCCGCCGTCAGCCAACCCACTCCGTCCTGAATGAAGTGCCCGGTGTCTGTGAAGAAACGCAGAACACCCTGGAGAACGCTGAGGGCGCCACTGATACCGTCGGTCAGGCCCGCGACCTCGAGCACGGCGCGGGGTTCAGCGACTTCTGACGCGAGGCGCAGCCATCGGTTCGGCCGTGACTTCGTCGGGAGTTCGAGGGCTGAGCCTTCTGAGCCGCCGCTCGTCGTCCGCTGCCGCCGGTGACCTGGTGGTGCGTGGAGCGAAGACCGGACGTATCTCGCGAACGACCTCGAGATTCACGGCGCACATGTACGCTTCCATCACCCGACGCCGGCGATGGACTTTACGAGCTGCAGCACGAGGATCGCGCCGCCACCCTTGGTCACCATGTCCACAAGGAACGATCCGCCGGACTCGCGGTGCTCCATGAGCTTGTGGATCCCGGAGATAGCGACCGCCGCGGGGATCAGAAACTGTGCGCTCGTCAATACGGGTGCGGCGACTTTGGTCAGCACAGCTCCCGACACTGGGTCGGGCGCAGCAGCAACGATCGCGCCCAGAAGATTGATCGCGCCCGCGACCAGCTGGCAGACCATGCTCCGCTTTCTCCTTCTCCCGTCACGGGTGACCGTCCAGCCGCTGAATCTATTGCGCGCAGCCGGACATGAAGCGGACAGACCCATCCGCTGACTCGTGTGTGCGCCTCAGCCGCAGGCGCGTACTCGCACCAGCTCGCGAGCCGAGGAGTTGACGAGCAGCAGATCACCTTCCGGCGTGGCGGCCAGACCCTGCGGTGACGGCGATGAGCTCACCAGCGTTCGCGACGCCCCGCTCGACCCGTCGATGGCGACGAGCGATCCATCGGCGAGATCGGTGGCGTACACCAGTCCACCCCGCAGCACAACGTCATCAAGCGAGCCGAGGTGAGCTGCCGGCATCGCCGTACCGTCGCCCGGGATGACGTGCACCAAGCCAGGTTCATTCTCCACCGCCACGAAGTACCCACCGCCGCCATCGGTGGCCACCGCGACCGGCCGGCCCAGCTCTGCCGCCACGACCTCCGGCGTGGCGGCCACGTCGCCGGTGCGAACCACGACGCGCAGCAGCCGCCCATGCGCGCTGTCGGGTACAAGCACATCGTCACCGGCGACGCCGAGCCCGTCGACACCTTCACCCGGCGCGACGGGCCCGAGTTGCAGCCACGGGCTGAAGGTCCCAGTAGGCGGGTCGAAAAGATCCAGACGGTCCGGGGCCTGCTGCGCGACTATCAACCGGCCGTCCGGGAGCACCGCCACGCCTTCAGGTCCGTTCGAATCGGTGAACGTCTTCAGCACAGTGCCGGCGGCGTCCAGCTCCATCAGACGGCCGCCATCGTGGTCGCTCACCCAGATCGTGCCCGCAGAGGTGACCGCAACATCGTCGGGATCCCCGGGAAGGTGCGCCAGCGGCGCGAGGCTGCCAAGCGTGCGTGGTCCGGTGCACCCCGACAACGCCGCACGCACAGACGGGGCCGCGCTACCGCTGCCGCCGCCTGTGACCGACACTGCCGATGGCGAGCCGCTTGACGTCGGCTCTGTTGAGCAGCCGGCGACCAGCGCCACAAGCGCCGCCGCCAGCAGGCAGCGCCCGCGCGCGCGGCATGGTTGCTCACTCAGGGAGGACGCTCCTCAGGCACCGGAGCCGGCGCGGCGAGGCGCCACGTCATGGAAGCCGGCCTCGCCCGCCACACGCGCGAGCGCAGCTTCTGCGATGACGTCGACGCACGTGTCGATCGGGATCGTCGTGGTGTCGAGCATCAGGTGATACAGGTCGGGGTCGCGAACATCGACGCCGTAGAGCGTCCGCATGTAGGCCTCGCGGGCGCGGTCCGTCTGCCACATCTGACGACCCGCCGTCGCCTCGTCGAGCCCACGGTCGAGGGCTCGTTGCAGCCGGCCCCGCTCTGGTCCGTCCAGGCGAACGTGCAGCGCAGCTTGCTGATCTCGCAGTATCACCATGCCGCCGCGGCCGAGGAACACGCCGCCGGTAGTCGAGGCGAGATCGGTGATCACGGCAGCGGTCGCCTCACGCAGCGCGTCCTCGCTCGCGGGCGCGTCGGACGTGACCGGTGGCTGTGCTCCATATTGCGGGAGCGCGTCCACCGCGCCGGCGATGATGCGGGCAAGCCCCGACTCCGCATGCTGGTCCTGCTCCAGCGCTTGGGACAGTGGCACCTCCAGGCGCCGTGCCACCTGCACTGGGATGCCGCGGTCGACGAACGGCACCCCCAGCCGCGCGGCGACTCGCGGGCCCACCTCGCTTCCCAGCGCGCCGTACGACGCCGAGATGGTGACCACGGGACGGCGCGGCCGTGCTCGCGCCCGGTCCGCCGGCGGTCTATCGCGTGCAATCGCCAGGGCTCGCGGCCACCCGAACGGCGCGGTCATGCCGCCACGCATGTATGACGCGGCAGCAGCGACCAGCATCATCAGCAGCGAGAACACGAACGTTATGTGCATGCCCACGATGAATGGACCGGAGATCAGATGAGGAAAGAATCCCCGGCCCGTGAGGTACGCGGCCTGCGCTGCCGGCACCTGGTGCAGGAATGACCCGAGCAATGCGCCGATCGGGTTGTAGCCGAGGAAGGCTGCGAACAGGCTGCCCACAGGCGGCAGGTTCGCCGCGTGCCGGGCCACGCTCGCCGTGACGCCATGTGCGGTCAGCCCGGCGTACATCGTGCCCGGGAGCGTCGAGCTCAGTCCCGCGATCATCAGCGAGAAGAAGATGCCGATCGACAGCGTCATCCCCGAGTTCTGAAACGTGGCGAGCATTCCCGACGCTACGCCGCGCCGGTCGGCCGGCACGGAGTTCATCACGCCGGCGGTGTTCGGCGAGACGAACATCCCCATGGCCAGCCCGTTGAGGAAGAGGAGCAGGCCGAACGGCCCGTACGCGAAGTCTGCGGGCAGCAGCAGCAAGAGTCCGAAGCTGAGCGCTGCCAGCAGCATGCCCCCCGTGGCGAACAGGCGGGCGCCGAGACGATCCGACAGGTACCCCGACGTCGGGCCGCCGATGAGAAAGCCGCCGGTGAGGGGCAGCATGTAGATGGCGGCCCAGAACGGCGTCTGCTCGAAGCTGTAACCGTGCAGCGGCAGCCAGATGCCCTGCAGCCAGATGATCACCATGAACATCAGCCCGCCTCGCCCCACCGCCGAGAGCAATCCGGCGACGGTGCCGAAGGCGAGGGCTCGGTTGCGGAACAGTCCGATGCGAAACATCGGCTCGCCGATGTGCATCTCGATGATGGTGAACGCGACAAGCAGTCCGACGCCGCCGATCAACTCCGCGAGAACGGCGGGGTTGCCCCAGCCCATGGCGCTGCCGCCATACGGCTGGATGCCGTAGGTGATGCCGACCAGCACCAGGATCAGACCGACGGCGAACGTGACGTTGCCCCACCAGTCGATGCGCGCGCGTTTCACGACGCCGATCTCGCGAAGCTTGAGGAATGCCCAAACGGTGCCGAAGAGACCTACGGGCACAGAGACGAGGAAGATGATGTGCCAGTCGACGGTGGAGAGCAATCCGCCGACGATGAGACCGATGAACGCGCCCGAGATCGCTGCGACCGCATTGATCCCGAGGGCCATTCCGCGCTGGTTCGTGGGAAAGGCGTCAGTGAGAATGGCCGTGGAGTTGGCGACCAGCATGGCGCCACCCACGCCCTGGACCAGGCGGAACAGGATGAGGGCGAGCGCTGCCGCCGGACCGGTGAAGAACACGACCGACAGCAGGATGGATCCGACTGTGAACACCAGAAAGCCTAGGTTGTACATGCGCACGCGGCCGAACATGTCGCCGATGCGTCCCAGGCTCACCACCAGCACCGCGGTGACAACCATGTAGCCCATGAGCATCCACAGCAGGTAGCTGACGTTGCCCGGCGTGAGCGGATTCAGGTCGATGCCGCGGAAGATCGCAGGCAGTGAGATGAGGACGATCGATGAGTTGACCGTCGCCATCAGCATGCCGATCGTGGTGTTCGACAGGGCGATCCACTTGTAGCCGGGGCTCACCGCCGCGGCATCACCGGCACGTCGCGTCAGCACACCCATGGATGCCGAGCGTACTCCCGCATCAGCCGCATCACGCGGCGTGTGACTGGCGCTCCGCCCTGAGCTTCTCGTAGCGGCGGATGCTCTCGAGGTCCGGCAGCCTGGTGCGTTCCCGCTTCAGCTCCGCAAAGTTTTCATTGCGCACCAGCCAGGCGACGTGACGCCAGAGCTCGACGGCACCACGGTCGTCGGGCACGTCGACGATGACCGGCCCGAAGATGGCTGGACCGGCTCCTCCGTCGAGGACGATCGTGGGCACACCGAAGCCGTGCTGCGTGCGCACGAGCTCGTCGTGTTCCTGCTGCACCGCGTCCCACGTGCTGGGATCGTCCATGGCATGGCGACGCACGGCGGCGTCGATACCGGCAACGCGCAGGGCGGCGTCGATCACTTCCGGGTCGTCGACGCTCTCGCCGCGCTCGTGCACCGCCGCGCCCATCGCAGCGTAGAACCGCCCCGCAGCGGCGTCGCCGGCTGCGCGGCGGACGGCCACGGTGGTGCGCAGGACCGGAGCGCCGGCCCGGTCCGCGGTGGCCCGCCCCTCGTCACCCTGGTTGGCGATGGCGAGCGAGAACACCGCCCATGTGACGGTGATCTCGCCCAGCTCCTCCAGCCTGGCTATCCAACGCGACGTCTGGTAGCACCACGGACAGCGCGGGTCGAAGTGGAAGCGGACCGCGTCCGCCACCTCAGCTCCGCGACTCGGCCTCGGCGCCGGACGTCACGGCCTCCTTCACGGCCGCAAGCTCGCCGTCGATCTCGAGCTTGACCTTTTCAGACACGAGCAGCCCCCCGCCGCCGAGCGGGACGTTCCAGCGCAGCCCCCACTGCGTGCGGTCGATCGAACCCGTCAGCGTGCCGCCGACCTTGGTGTTGCCGTACGGGTCAGTCGCCATGCCGTTGTGCTCGTAATCGAGCGTGATCTCCCGGGTCACGTCCTTGATCGTGAGATCGCCGGTGACCCGGTACATCCCGTCGCTCGCAGGAGCGATCGACTTGGCGCTGAACGTGATCGACGGATACTTGTCGGCCTCGAGGAAGTCGGCGCTGCGCAGGTGGGCGTCGCGCTGCTCGTTGCCGGTGTCGATGCTCGCGGCGTCGACCGTCACGAGGCCCCGAGCGGTGGTCGGGTCATCGGGGTCGTCGAGCTGGATGTCAGCCTCCACCTTCCCGAAGTGGCCGCGCACCGTGGCGACTCCGAGGTGCTTGGCGCTGAAGCTGACGCTGGTGTGGTGCGGATCGAGGGTCCACTCCATGGCTCTTCTCCTATGTGGGTTCCTGCCTCGCCGGTAGGTCGCCGCTTTTGTCTTGTAGCGCATCATACCCCGGAGTGCTATATTTAGTCAAGCGATGAGTTTTTCCCACGAGCCTGCTTCCACCAGGGTACGATCCCGGTACCGCATGGACGCGAACGACTACTGCCCGGTGCACGAGGCGATCCAGGTGCTTCAGGAGAAGTGGACGATGCACATCGTCCGGGCGCTCTTGGAAGGACCCATGGGCTTCAACGAGCTGGGCCGCACCGTGGGCGGCTGCAACCCCGCCACCCTCAAGCTTCGCCTCGACCGCCTCGAGGACCTCGGCCTGGTGGCGCGCACGGTCCACTCGTACATGCCGCCGCGCACCTCGTACGCCCTCGCCCCGGCGGGGGTCGACCTGCAGCGGGTGATCGACGCCATCGACGCCTGGGCCAGGCAGCACCTCGCCCAGGAGCCGGCACAGACACCAGCACGCGCCTCCTGAGGCTCCGGCGCTCCGGGACCCGGCGAAGAACCCTTCGCCGGAGCAACGCTGACTATCGTGTCCCCATGAGCCCCTCGCTTCGCCTGTCGCTGATTGGGGCAATGGCCGGCGCGCTTGCTGCGTGCGCCACAACGCCGGCGCCCACGGCCACGCCGGCGGCGACCACCGCCCCGGCGACGAGCGGTGCTGCCACCAGCGCCAACCCGTGTGCCACCCCGCAGCAGACACCGCCGGCTGGCGACATCCGGGCGGGCTTCGTCACCGCCATGGCCTTCGCCCCGGACGGCCGCCTCTTCTACACGCTGCGCTCGGGCACGGTGCGTGTGTGGCAGGGCGGCACGAGCCGCGTCTTCGCCACCGTGCCGACGGTGACGGCGCAGCCGGACGGGTCGTACAGCGAGCGCGGGCTGCTCGGGCTCGCGATCAGCCCCACCTTCGCGCGCGACCGGTACGTGTACGCGTTCTACTCCGATCGCGACTACGCGCATCAGCACGTGATTCGCTGGACGGACTGCGATGGGCGCGGTGCCAAACCGCGGATCATCGTGACGTTGCCATCCGGAGGCGACTGCTGCCACAAGGGCGGACGGATTGCGTTCGGTCCTGATGGCAAGCTCTACGTGACCCTCGGCGACGAGCACACGGCAGAGGCGGCGCAGAACCGCGCCGACCCGCGGGGAAAGATCCTGCGCTACAACCCGGACGGTTCCATCCCCGCGGACAACCCGTTCGGCCCGGCAGACCCCGTCTGGGCCTACGGGCTGCGCAACCCCTTCGGCATCGCATTCGGACCGGGCGGGCAGCTGGCGGTCACCAGCAACGGTCCGTCCGGCGACGCGGGCTCACCCGCCACCGGCTACGACCTGCTGTTGGAGAACGTCGTCAAAGGGGCCGCGTACCAGTGGCCGCTGTGCTACGGGTACAGCCACCCGCTCGAGGCCGCGTCGTGCGGTGGCAGGACACCGCCCAGCTGGAGCAGCGAGCAGTCGACGTACGTGCCCACGGGCGCGACGTTCGTCGACTCCATGGGCCCGGCGCCGTACGCCGGCCATCTCGTGTTCTGCTCGCTCGACCGCGGCATGGCGGTGGTGACGCCGGGGAGCCCGCACGCACAGGTGGCCGCCGGGCCGCCGGGCTGCCTCCTCGACGTCGTCGAAGGCCCCGACCACGCGCTGTACTACTCCGACCTGTCCGCCATCCACCGGCTCGCGTGAGCGCGGTGCCTGCTACGAGAGGCGGACGCGCGGATCCAGCACCGCGTAGAAGGCGTCGACCACGATGTTGGCCACGACGACGAATGCCGACGCCAGCAGCACGATGCCGATCACCGTGGGCAGGTCCTGCAGACCGATCGACTGCACCACCTTGAGCCCCAGCCCGGGGAGCCCGAACACGCTCTCGGTCACGATCGCACCACCGAGCACGGTGGCGAAGTCGATGCCGAACTGCGTGACGATCGGGGTCAGCGCGCTGCGCAGCGCGTGACGGTACACCACGCGCCGCTCGCTGAGGCCCTTGGCCCGCGCGGTGCGGATGTAGTCCTCACCCAGCGTGTCCAGCAGCGAGCTGCGTGTCAGTCGCGAATAGGTCGCCGCGGAGATGAGGGCAAGCGTGATCCACGGCAATATGAGATCACGCGCCCACTCGAGGGGATTCGTCGTGATGGGCACGTACGTGCCCGGCTGCGGGAAGAACGTGATCCCGTGAACGGTGAGGATGTAGAAGAACACGTAGATCAGCAGCAAACCCAGGATGAATGTGGGCATCGAGATGCCGGTGAGCACGAACACCGTGGCTCCTCGGTCCCAGATGCTGCGCGGCCGGCGCGCCGCAAGCACGCCGACGCTGATGCCCAGCGCCATCCAGATGATCGCCGCCCCGATTGCCAGCGAGATGTCGACGGTC
Source organism: Candidatus Dormiibacterota bacterium (assembly GCA_963777285.1). Taxonomy (GTDB): domain Bacteria; phylum Chloroflexota; class Dormibacteria; order Aeolococcales; family Aeolococcaceae; genus JAFARE01. Next base: position 1,087,182 of record CAVZPR010000002.1, on the reverse strand, counting down.
ACGGCGCGCGCCATGATCGTGGTCACGGGCAGCCGGTTCAGGAACGAGGTTCCGAAGTCGAAGTGCGCCAGCCGCACCAGGTAGTTCCAGTACTGCACGATGATCGGCTGATCCAGCCCCAGGGTGTGGCGGATGTTGGCCAGCAGCGCGGGCGTGGCCGCCCGCCCCGCGAGGTTGCGGGCCACGTCGTGCGGGGCCACGAAATACAGGATGAACACCAGGGTGAGGATCACCCACAGCGTGAAGATGCCGAAGACCGTGCGCCGGATCAGAAAGCGGATCATGTCGACGCCGCCTTGACCTTGCGCTTGGTGGCGAAGATGCGCTCGGTGCGCGGATCCATGGCGTCACGCACGGCGTCGCCGAGGAGATTGAAGCCCAGCGTGGTGATGAGCAGGAAGATCATGGGGAAGATCCACCACCACCACGCGACGTAATCGCCCTGGGCGTCGGCCAGCATGTTCCCCCACGATGGAGTCGGTGCGACGATGCCCAGCCCCAGGAAGGACAGCGTCGCCTCGAAGACGATGGCCACGGGTATCAGCAGCGTGCCCAGCACGATGACCGGCGCGATCAGGTTGGGCAGGATGTCAACGAACATGATGCGCAGGTTGCCGGCGCCCATCGAGTGCGCCGCCTCCACATATTCCTTTTCACGTTGCGACAGCGCCTGGCCGCGCACGATTCTTCCGATCGCCGCCCAGGAGAAGAAGGCGATCACCAGGATGGTGAGCGGGAGGCTCGGCCCGAAGACCGACACCAGCGCGACCGCGAAGAGCACGTAGGGGAACGACAGCACCACGTCCATCAGACGGGCGAGGAAGGTGTCGATCCAGCCGCCGAAGTACCCGGCGATGAGCCCGAGGATGATGCCCACGACCGTGGCCAGCGCGGTGGCGACCACGCCGACCAGCAGCGAGATCTGCGCGCCATAGGCGATGCGCACCAGGATGTCTCGCCCCAGGTTGTCGGTGCCCAGGATGTAGCCGTTGGTACCGGGGCCCAGTGGCTGGCCCGTGGCGTCGGTGCCGGTGTCGAGGTTGGCGTCGGTGGGGCCGTGCCCGGTGAGCGTCGCGATGAGCGGCGCGCAGATCGCGAGCAGCGCCATGAACAGGATCATGCCCACGGCGATGGCGGCGACGCGGTCGCGACGCAGGCGGGCGAAGGCGAGCGTCAGCGGCGACCGCCCCTCGATGGCCTTGCCCGGAGCCGCCTCCTGCGGCAGGGCGATGGGTTCTGCGGTTTCGACTGTCGTCAGGCTCATGCTGGTGTCTCCGCTACGAACTCCTCAACAGCTTGCACGATCTCCTCTCGGCCGCCGGCCAGCCTTTCCCCCTGTTCCACCGGGAAGTGGCACGCGGTGCGGTGCGTAGCCGCGTCTCCCTGGCGCGCTTCCAGCGCCGGCTCCTGCTCGCTGCACACCGGCTGCGCTTTGGGGCAGCGCGTGTGGAAGCGGCATGCCGCCGGGGGATTTATCGGCGACGGCACATCGCCTGTGAGAATGATGCGGTCACGGCCGCGCGCCTTCTCCGGATCGGCTACGACCGACGCGGAGAGCAGCGCCGCCGTGTACGGATGCCGCGGCCGCTCGTAGAGATCCTTGACGTCGGCGACCTCCACGACCTTGCCCAGGTACATGACCGCCACGCGGTCGCTCACGTGGCGTACCACGGAGAGATCGTGCGCGATGAAGATGTACGTGAGGCCGAACTCGGACTGCAGGTCCTCGAGCAGGTTGATGATCTGCGCCTGGATGGAAACGTCCAGCGCGGACACGGGTTCGTCGCAGACGATCAGCTTGGGGCGCAGAGCCAGCGCCCGGGCCACGCCGATGCGCTGCCGCTGGCCGCCGGAGAACTCCGCCGGAAAGCGGTTGTAGTGCTCGGGGTTGAGACCCACCACCTCCATCAGCTGCTGCACTTGCTTCTTGCGGTCCTCGCCCTGGGAGATGCCGTGGATGGCGAGAGGGTCCGCGATGATCGAACCCACGCGCCGCCGCGGGTTCAGCGACCCGTACGGGTCCTGGAAGATCATCTGCATGCCGCGGCGGTGCGTGCGCATGTCGGAGCGGCCCAGGGTGCTGATGTCGTTGCCGTCGAACACGACGCGCCCCGACGTCAGTGGATACAGACGCATGATGCAGCGTGCCAGCGTCGACTTCCCGCAGCCCGTTTCACCCACCAAGCCGATCGTCTCGCCGCGGCGCACCTCGAGGCTCACGCCGTCGACGGCTCGCACCGCGCCGATCTGCCGTTTGAAGAAGATGCCGCGCTTTATCGGGAAGTGCTTGACGACGTCGTCGACCGTGAGCAGGACGTCGGAGTCAGGCATACGCGGCTGCCTCCTCGCGCGCCGCCTTCACGCCCGGCAGGCGCGCTGCGCGCACACCGCGGCGGCTGTCTGCGTACTGGCGGCGCATCGCGTCCGCGGCGGATCCGACACCCACGGCTTCCGGCGGCAGCCAGCACGCAGACGTGTGATCCGGCTCGCTGCCCACCGGTGCCAGCTCAGGCTGGTCGTCGATGCACGTCTCCATGGCGAAGGGACAGCGCGGATGGAAGGGGCATCCGGTCGGGAGGCGAATCAGGCTCGGCGGCTGCCCCACTATGGGGATCAGCCGCCCCGCCGCACCGGTCGACGACGGTATCGACGCGAGCAGGCCGCGAGCGTACGGGTGGTGCGCCTGGTAGAAGATGGAGCGCGCGTTGGCGCGCTCGGCTGCACGTCCCGCGTACATCACCAGCACCTCGTCGGCGACGGTCGCCACCACGCCGAGGTCGTGCGTGATGATGATCATCGCCATACCCACTTCGCGCTGCATGTTCACCAGCAGCTCCATGAGTTGCGCCTGTACGGTTGCATCGAGCGCCGTGGTGGGCTCGTCGGCGATGAGCAGCTTCGGCTTCAGTGCCAGCGCCATTGCGATCATCACGCGCTGCCGCATGCCTCCCGACAGCTCGTGGGGGAACGCCTCGACTCGGCGGTCCGGCTGCGGGATGTTGACCAGGCGCAGCAGCTCCACCGCCTGCTTCCTTGCTTGGTCCCGGCTCATGCGCGCGTGTGCGCGAATTGCTTCGCTGATCTGCCAGCCGACGCGGAAGTGCGGGTGCAGGCTGGACAGCGGGTCCTGGAAGATCATCGCGATATCCGCGCCGCGGATGCCGCGCAGCTCTTGTTCCTGCATCGTCAGCAGGTCCTTGCCGTTGAACAGAGCCTTCCCGCTGATGTCGGCGCCGGGGTTGAGCCCGAGCATGGTCAGGGCCGAAACGCTCTTGCCGGACCCTGATTCACCGACCACGCCGAGCGTTTTTCCGGTGTCGACGCTGAAGGACAGGCCGCGCACGGCCTGCACCAGCCCGTCTGAGGTCGGGAACGACACCGTGAGGTCCTCGACGCTCAGGAGGGTCACGAAATGAACCTTACAGCGCGAGGATGCCCGCCGCCTAGGGCGGCGGGCATCGCGCTGCGCTGCCTAGATCCTGGTCAGCTGGAGAGCCAGACCTGGCTCAGGTCGTAGTTGTCGCCGAACGGGGAGAAGATCGCGTTGTGCACGCGGGTGGAACGCATGACGTTGGTCAGCTGCGTCATGAAGGGGATGAACGGCGCGTCGGCCATGATCTTGACGTCCGCCTGGTGCCACAGGCCGGCCGCGGCCGGCTGGCTGGTGGCGGATTCGGCCTGGGTCACCAGGCTGTCCACCGCCGGGTTGTCGTACCCGCCCCAGTCGGTGCCCGGGAAGCTGCTCGCGCCGTCGAAGAGGTCGGGGAGGGTGGCGCGGCCGTTGTTGGGGCCGAACCAGTCCGGCACCCAGCCGGGCTCGGTGATGTCCCAGGCGCCCTGCGCCAGGATCGCGTCACCGCCGGCGGCCGTCGAGGCGGCGACGCCGATGCCCTTGGAGCCGTAGTAGCCGGTCGAGATCGGGGTGCCCTGCACGGTCACGCCGCACTTGGCGAAGTCGTGCTGCACCTCCTGGAAGATCGCCGGATGCTTGCCGTTGTCGCGGTAGTAGTCCTTCAGCGTCAGTCCGCTGGAGTATCCCGCCGCGGCCAGCATGGTCTTGCACTTGGCCGGGTCACCCTGGTTGTTGGGCGTGGGATAGGGATCGAACTGCTGGTAGCCCTCGGCGCCCGGGGCGATGACCTGGTTCAACGGCTGGTTGAAGGTCGGCCCGCCGTAGATCTTGGTGAGCGCCACCTTGTCCAGCGCGTACTCCAGGGCCTGCCGCACCGCCACCTTGGTCAGGGCACCGCCGTTGTTGCCGCTGTGCACGTTGAACACCAGGTAGGGGTTGGTGTTGCCCGGCGTCGGGAACGAGCCGAAGCGCGCGTCGTTGTGCGACGCGAGGCCGGCGAGGTCCGCGGTCGGGACCACGGTGTTGAACGACAGGTCGGTCGTGCCGGCGACGATGTCCTGCTGCACCTCGGACTCGGCTGCCGCGCCGCCCAGGTCCAGCTTGATGGAGATGCCGTCCACGTACTGCTTGCGGACCGGGTCGCTGCTCTGGCTCCACGCCGGATTCTTGTCGAACGTGACCGAATGTCCGACGTCGTAGCCGGTGCAGTCGTTGTAGCCCGAGGCAGTGCTCAGCCCCGTGCACCCCGTGACCTCGTAGGGTCCGTCGGAGAACAGCGGGTTGCCCGGCGTCAGGGGCACGAAGTTCAGCTCCTCGGCAGGCACGGCCGACGCGAACGGCAGCGCCAGAAGGTTGAGGAAGTCCACCGACGGCGCGTTCAGCTTGAACACGATCGTCGACGAGTCTGGCGTGCTGATGCCGGAGATCGGGGTGCCCGTGATGTACGCCTTGCGCTGGGCTGCGGTCGCCGTGCCCGCCATGTTCTCGAAGCCGCTGCAGTACGAGGAGAAGCCGGCGATCTCGGCGCTGTAGTAGCCCGGATTCGCATTCGGGGCAACGGTGGGATCGCACTCGCGCCTGAGGCCGCGCTCGAAGTCCTGTGAGGTCACCTGCCGCGGCGGCGTGGTGTTCCACATGACACCCGGACGGATCTTGAAAGTGTACGTGAGGCCGTCCGAGCTGACGGTCGGCATGCTCGCCGCAGCGTCGGGGACGATGCTGTCGGCCGTGACCAGGTTGGTCGAGGCAGGATAGGTCACCAGCTGGCGGGTGAAGACCCGCTCCACCGAGAAGCCGATGGTCTCGTACTCAGCCTGCGGGTCGAGGGCCGCGGAGAAGTCGGTGCTGCCCGCCACGGTCAGCGTGCCGCCCGTCTGCGGCGAGCCGCTGGCGTTCTGGTTGGCGGCCAGCCAGGACACATTGGAAGTGTTGAACTGCGCTGGGTCGAAGAGGTTCGCGCTCGGCGTGCCACTGTTCGTGGTGCCGCCGCCGCAGGCCGCGACGCCGATCGCGGCGAAGGCCACGACGCTGGCGCGCTTGCCCAGCTTCCAGCCTGCTCCGGAGCGGCCGGCGCCGCCCCCGGTCAACATGGGTAGTCGCAACTTCTGTCCTCCTGGGTGCCCGACACAGCAACCCGAGGGCAGGACACGACAGAGTGGCCAAAGAAAGCCCTGGGGCCGCACGTGACCGAAGAATAGCGACTGCCGCCACGGCGAGGCTATCCCCCGTCGGGATGATTTCGGCCGGCGCAGTCGGCCGGCGGCGCACCGCCGGCCCCTCGCTACCATCTGGAGCCTGAGTCGATGATCGCGACATATATATGAAGGTGTTCGTCGCCGGCGGAACCGGCGTGCTGGGGCGGCGCGCCGTCCGCGCCCTGTCGGCGGCGGGCCACGAGACGCGGGCCACGGCTCGCAACACGGACGGCGAGCAGATCGTGCGGCGGGCCGGCGCCACCCCGGTCTCGGTGGACCTCTTCAACGCGGACGAGGTCCGCGCGGCGGTCGCCGGCAGCGACGCCGTGCTGCGGCTCACGACCAGGATCCCAGGTCTCCGCCGGGTGCGCTTCAGCCGCGAGTGGGTCGACACGGGGCGGCTGCGCAACGAGAGCGCCCGGCTGATCGCCTCGGCCTGCGTCACGGAAGGCGTCGCAGTGTACGTCCACGAATCGGTCACCTTCCTGTACGCCGACGGCGGCGACGCCTGGCTCGACGAGGTGGCGCCGCTGGACACGGCAGAGGCGACCCCGCTGCAGGACGCCGAGGCGGGCGAGCAGAAGGCGCAGATCGTCACCGACGCCGGCGGTCGTGGAATCGTCCTTCGCTTCGCCGGGTTCTACGCCGCCGATTCGGTGCAGAGCTTGGAGCTGGCCACGCTGATGCAGCGGCGGCGGTTCACGCTCGTCGGACCGTCGCGCAACTACTTCTCCAGCATCCACGTCACCGACGCAGCTGCCGCGGTGGTCGCTGCCCTCGACGCCCCTGCGGGGGTGTACAACGTCGCCGACGACAAGCCGATGCCGCTGCGCGACAACCTGGCGGCACTCGCCCGCGCGGTGGATGCGCCGCCGATGCGACGCCTTCCGGCCTTCTTCGGTCCGTTCGTCATGGGACAGGCGTGGTCGTACCTCAGCCGTTCGCAGCGCGTGAGCGCGGGCAAGCTGCACGAGGCGACCGGGTGGAAGCCAACCATCCCCGATGCGCGCACCGGATGGGAGCTCATCGCCAAGGAGTGGGCGCTGGAAAGCCAGCGCTGAGCGTCAGACCGCCGTCCGCACCTTCTCCGAGAAGTGACACGCGGCGATGTGCCCGGAATCCTTGCGCTCCAGTGGCGGCTCCTCGTCCTCGCACACGCCCGGGACCACGGCGATGGGGCAGCGCGTGTGGAAGCGGCAGCCCGACGGCGGGTGAATCGGCGAGGGGATCTCGCCGGAGAGCTCCACGAGGCGCCGCTGCGATTCGACGCGGGGGTCGGGAACCGGGATCGCAGAGAGCAGTGCTTTGGTGTACGGGTGGTCCTGCGACTCGTAGAGGTCGTCGCTGGGGGCGATCTCGACGATCTTTCCCAGGTACATGACCAGCACGCGCTGGCTGATGTGGCGCACCACCGACAGGTCGTGAGCGATGAACAGGTAGGTCAGCTTGAACTCGCGCTGCAGGTCCTCGAGCAGGTTGATGATCTGCGCCTGGATGGACACATCGAGCGCCGACACGGGCTCGTCGCAGACGATGAGCTTGGGATTCAGCGCCAGGGCTCGCGCAATGCCGATGCGCTGCCGCTGTCCGCCGCTGAACTCGTGCGGGTAGCGGTTGTTGAAGTATGGGTTGAGCCCGACGACGCGCAGCAGGTCCTGCACCCGCGCGTCCTTCTGCTTGCCCCGTGCCATGCCGAAGTTGACCAGCGGTTCGGCGATGATGTCTCCGACCGTCATACGCGGATCCAGCGAGGCGAACGGGTCCTGGAAGATGATCTGCAGGTCCTTGCGGTGCTGCCGCAGCCTCTCCCCGCCCAACGACGTCAGGTCGACGCCGTTGAAGATCACCTCACCCGAGGTGGCGGGAATCAGCTGGGTCACCAGACGGCCCAGCGTCGACTTCCCGCAACCGGATTCCCCCACGAGACCAACCGTTTCTCCGGCAGTGATGTCGAAGGTGACGCCGTCGACGGCCCGGCAGGTCCCGGCCACGCCCACGGAGAAGTGCTTGACCAGGTCCCGCACGCGCAGCAGCGGTTCCTCTGCCGGCGCTGCGGCAGGCTCGGTGGCCGGCGCAGCACTAGTCACCGGCTGCCACCGGAGGCGACGGTTCGGGCTCCAGGGCGAACGGCTGCTTGGGCACCAGGTCGGCAGGAGGTCGAACACCGCTCGCGGCACCCGGGCGCGTGTCGACGATGTCGCGCGCGCCCATCTCTTCGTAGGCGCGGGCCATCGTCACCCAGCATGCCGCGAGCTGCGCCTCGCCCACCGGCTCGAGCTCCGGGTCCTCGGTGAAGCAGCGCTCGATGCGGAACGGGCAGCGCGGGCTGAATTCGCAACCCGGCGGCGGAGCGATCAGGTCGGGAGGCAACCCCTCGATCGACCGCAGCCGGGCGTGGCGGTCGGCGTCGACGCGCGGCAGCGATCGCAGCAGCGACCACGTGTAGGGGTGCTGCGGCGAGTCGAAGATCTTCTCCACCGGTCCTTCCTCGACGATCTCGCCCGCGTACATGACGATGACGCGGGTGCACAGGCCGGCGACGACACCCAGGTTGTGAGTGATCAGGATGATCGATGTCTGCAGGTCGCGATTGAGGTCGCGCAGCAGCTCCAGGATCTGGGCCTGCACGGTGACGTCGAGCGCCGTCGTCGGCTCGTCAGCGATGAGTATCTCCGGCCGGTTTGAGAGCCCCATCGCGATCATCGCGCGCTGCCGCATGCCCCCGCTGAACTGATGTGGGTAGTCGCGAACTCGGCGCGACGCATCGGGCACCCGGACCTGCTTCAGCAGCTGGATGCCGCGTGGGTGCACGTCTTCCGCGGCCACCTTGTCGTGCGCCTTCATCGCTTCGTTGATCTGGAAGCCGATGCGCAGCACGGGGTTGAGCGAGCTCAGCGGATCCTGGAAGATCATGGCGATGTCGCGTCCGCGGATCTGGCGCAGCCGGTCCGTGGGCAGCTTCAGCAGATCCATCCCCTTGAACATGATCTGACCGCCCACGACCCTTCCCGGACGCTGCACGAGGCCGAGGATGGACATCGCGGTGACGCTCTTGCCGCACCCCGATTCCCCCACGATGCCGAGCGTCTCTCCGGATTGCAGGTTGAAGCTGACGTCGCGCACCGCCTTCACCTCGCCGTCATCGGTGAAGAACGATGTGCTCAGGTTTCTGACGTCGAGGACGGGATCGCTCACGACCAGCTCCTCTCTGAGGGCGTCATCGCATCAGCGCTTCTGCCGCGGATCGAACGCGTCGCGCAGACCGTCGCCGAAGAAGTTGAACGCGAGCAGCGTGATCGACAGCGCCAGAGCCGGCCAGAGCAGGATGTAGGGGTCGAACCCCGCCTGCAGAGACGGCAACCCCTCGTTGGCCATGCCACCCCAGTCCGCCTGCGGCGGTGGAACGCCGAAACCGAGGAAGGTGAAGAACGCGGCGGTCAGTATGGCGATCGGGATCACGAACGTGGCCTGCACGATGATCGGCCCCAGCGCGTTGGGGAAGATGTGCGCGAACAGGATCTTCCCGGAGCGCGCGCCACCGGCACGCGCGGCCTCGACGAATTCGCGCTCGCGGATGGCCAGCGCCTGGCCACGCACGAGACGTGCCATGTCCATCCACACCGTTGCCGATATGGCGATGATGATGTTCACCAGGCTGGCGCCGAGGAGCACGTAGAGCGATATCGCCACCAGCAGCGGCGGCACGCCGTAGAAGATGTTGATGAGCAGGCTGAACACGGCGTCGACGACGCCGCGCAGGTAGCCTGCGACGAGCCCTACGACGACACCGACCGTCAGCACGATGACTGCGGTGGCGAGGCCGACCGACAGCGACACCTGGCTGCCCACCATGAGTCGGCTCAAGAGGTCTCGGCCGAGGTCATCGCACCCCAGAAGGTGGGCCCCGCTGGGCAGGTCGTAGTCGCCGCACGTGCCGATTGCGTTGGGGTTGTATGGAGTCCAGAAGAGCGACACGATGGTCACGAGGGCGAGCAGCCCCAGGTAGACCGCGGCTGCGACCGCCAGCTTGTTGCGCCGCAGCCGGCGGAGCCCGTCGCGCCACAGGCTCGTCTGCTCGCGTGCGACGGTGCCGCCCGCGTACTCGAGTGTTGCCGGCGTGACGACTGTGGTTGCCATCAGTAGCGGATCCTCGGATCCACGACCGTGTAGATGAGGTCGACGCCGAGGTTGGCCAAGCCCACCAGCAACGCGAAGAGGGTGAAGACGCCGACGGTCACGTTGTAGTCGTGGCGAAAGATGCTGTCGACGAACTCCTTGCCCAGGCCCGGGATGCCGAAGATGTTCTCGATGACGACGACGCCGGTGAGAATGCCCACCACCGTCGGCCCGAGAATGCTGGTCACCGGGACGAGTGCGTTGCGCAGGCCGTGGCGGATCGTGACCACGCGCGTCTTCAGCCCCTTGGCGCGCGCGGTCCGGATGTAGTCCTGATTGAGCACATCGAGCATGCTCGCGCGCGTGATGCGCGTGATCTGCCCCGAGGTGTAGAGCCCGATCGCCACCGCGGGCAGTGACAGCTCGGCGATCGTGCCATAGGTGCCGGTCCACGGCAGCGGGTAGTAGAACGCGCCGTTGGTGACGTTGTTCAGCCAGGTGCCGAAGACCAGGATGCCGAGCGACGCGATCACGAAGCTGGGGACGCTGTAGCCGATGACCGCGATGGTGGTGAGCACGTAGTCGACCCACGTGTTCTGCCGGATCGCCGCCAGGACCCCGAACGTCACGCCGAGACCGATCGTCACGATCAGCGCCGCCCCGCCGAGCATCGCGCTGACACTGAGCTCGCGCAGCACTATCGGCGTGATCTGCGCGCCACGCGTCACCAGCGATATGCCGAAGTCGCCGTGGATTGCGCCCTTGAGAAAGTTCCAGTACTGGATGAGCACGGGCTGGTCGAGCCCGTACTGGTGCAGCAGCAGCTGCAGCGCCCGGCCGTGCAGCCGGTCGCTGATGAACGCGTTGCCCGGCAGCGCGTGCACCACAAGGAAGACCAGGAACGAGACCACCATGACCGTGAAGGCGATCAACAGCAGCCGCTGCCCGATGTAGATCCGCGTGCCTCGGTTCAGCATCGCTCCACCCTCATCAGCATTGCTCCACCCTCAGTATGAATAGAGCAAGGGCGCCCCGCACGGGTGCGGGGCGCCCTTGTCGTTTCGGGTTCAGCCCCTCAGTGGCTCAGGATCGAGATGCCGTTCCAGTAGTAGTCGGCTTGGGTGTTGGAGCCGGCTCCCTTGACGTAGGAGTGGATGGCGAAGTTGCCTACCGAGTAGTAGAGCGGGATGTAGATGACGTCCTGCGCCAGGATCCCGGCGATCTGCTTGTACAGCGGCAGAGCCTGGTCGATGGGCAGCTGGTCGGCCTGCTTCAGGAGGGTGTCGTACGTCGGGTCGTCGAAGCCGCTGGTGTTGGCGCCGGCGGCTGTCGCCAGGTAGCCCCAGAGATTGTCGAACCAGTCCTGCGGGTGGTTGTAGTCGAACTGCCAGCCGTCGCGGGCCATGACGTACTTGCCCGTCAGGCGGTTGGAGATGAACGACGACGCGTCGCTGGACGGGTCGAGCGTCACGTGCACGCCCAGGTTGGTCTGCCACTCGTTCTGCAGGTAGGCCGCGACCGGGTCGTTCAGGCCGCCCGCGTTGTACGAGTACTTCAGGTTGGCGGTGAGCGTGTGGTTGGGGTCGTACTGGTTCAGCAGAGCCTTGGCCTGCGTGGGGTCGTACTTCGCCAGCGGGTCCTGGCCGTCACCGAGGTATCCGATCAGGCCCTTGGTGATCAGTCCGCCGGTCGCAGCGGTGCACAGCACGTTGTGGCACACGGTGGTGGCCAGCCCTTGCTTGTCGACCGCGAGGTCGAACGCCATGCGCAGGCCCTTGGCCGCCGGGGATTCGCCGAGGAATGGGCCGCCCGTGGCGGTCCAGCCTTCGTTGAAGCTGACCCACGTGGTGCGCCCCTTGGGCTGCGTGATCAGCTGGCTCGCGAAGCGCGATCCCTTGATGCCCTGGATGAGCGGGTACGTCAGGTTGCCGCTGTTGCCGCCGTAGCCGATGAGGTCGTAGCTGCCCTGCTCCCATGCGGTGACGTCACCTGCGATGGCCGACGGGTCGTGGATGGCCACGTCCACCTCGGTCAGGGTCGGCTTGGGGCTGCCCCACCAGTTGCTGACGGCCTTCCAGACCATCGACTGGTTGGCGGTGAAGGACGCGAGGTAGAAGGGGCCCGTTCCGGCCATGCAGTCGGTGCAGCCCGGGGTCACCGGCTTTTCCCACCAGTTGACCGGGTCGCTCTTGATCGCCTTCTCGTCGACGACCGCGCCGGTGCTGCCCTGGAGCGCCCAGGCCGTGAGGCACCAGCCGCAGGCGTGCGCCAGCTTGACCATGAACGTCGTCGGGTTCGCGCACGACAGGCCGCTGGGGATGAACGAGCCGCTGCCGCTGGGGACCTGCGTGGCCAGCTGGCTCTCGATGTTCCCCTGGAACGTCGTGGCTGCAGATGCGGCGGACGACGCAGCCGGCGGCGCGCCCGCGGCGGCCTGCGCCGCCTTGTAGCCTGCGATGGCACTCAGGTTGGAGCTGTAGGGCCCCTGCAGGTCGGTCGACCGCGACCACGAGTAGAGCACGTCAGAGCATGTCATCGGGTCGCCGTTGTTGAACTTGACGCTGGGGTTGAGGTGGATCGTGTACGTCAGCCCATCGCTCGAGATTCCGCCGTTGCTCGTCGACGGAATGGAGGTGGCGATGTCGGGTTTGAGGTTCAAGCTCTTGTCGAACGTGAACAGGTTGTCGTACACGTTCTGCATGAACTCGGTGTCGACCTCGGCGTCGGCCTCACCCGGATCCCATGTCCCCGGACTCTGATAGGTCGGGAATTTCAGGATCTGGCTCGCGGCCAGCGAAGACGACTGATTGCCGCCGTTGCTGTTGCTGCCGCACGCGACGACCGTGACTATGCCCAGGATCCCCAGGACAGTTCCGCCTAGTTTGATTCGCGAAAGTCGCACGCCTGCCCTCCTAGCAGCCAGTCTGCGCTTGGATTCGTGGGATTCCACGACCCGTTCCCACGCCTGGACGGGCGGGGAGCGCCGGTAGGATAGCCGCTTGGCAAGCCGGTTTCGAGCACTGGCAGCGAAATTCATCCCAATGGGGGATGCGCCGGCGGCGCGGCGGGCTTCCCTGCCTGCGGTCGTCTTCTCGGCGGGAGCCGCGTCGCTCGCGGTGGAGATCTGCGCCACGCGCCTGCTCGCGCCCTACTTCGGTACGTCGACGGTCGTCTGGGCCAACGTCATCGGGCTGATCCTCGTCTACCTCTCGGTCGGCTACTGGCTGGGCGGGCGCATCGCGGACCGTCATCCCCGTCCTGAGGTGCTCGGGCTTCTGCTGGTCAGCGCCGCTCTGGCCATCGCCGTCCTCCCCTTCGTCGCGCATCCCTTCCTGGACCTCGCGCTCCACGGTTTTGCCGCCCTCAGCGTCGGGGTCGTGGCGGGCTCGTTCTTTGCGACGCTTCTGCTCTTCTCCGTGCCCGTCTCGCTGCTGGGCATGGCGTCGCCCTTCGCACTGCGCCTGGCGATCCACAGGGTCGAGGCGGCGGGACGCACCAGCGGGAGGTTGTCGGCACTGGCGACGGTCGGAGCCATCGTCGGTACGTTCGCCTCCGCGCTGGTGCTCATCCCCGCGATCGGCACGCAGCGCACCATGCTGGTGTCGGCGCTGCTCGTGGCGCTGGTGTCGATCCCGCTCTGGATGCGCGCGGCGGCTCCGGCGGCGATGCTCATCGCAGCGCTCATCGCGCTGCCGCCGGGGGCGGTCAAGCCGATCGCCGGCCTGATCGCGGAGGAGCAGACGCAGTACCAGTTCGTGCAGGTGCTGCGCGACGCAGAGGGAAAGATCGTGATGCGCACCGACGAGGGCGTCGCCGATCAGTCCGTGTACCGCCCGTCCACCGCTCTCACCGGCGGCGAGTGGGACATGCCGCTGGTGGCGCCTCCGCTGGCGTCGCGACCCATCCGGCGTGTGCTGGTCATCGGCAACGCCGGCGGCACCACTGCCCGCGCCCTCGCCGCCGAGTACCCCGGTGTCTCTGTCGACGGCGTCGAGCTCGACCCCGCGATCACCGACCTGGCCCGGCGGTACATGGGCATGGACGCGATCCCGCGCCTGCGCGTGATCACAGGCGACGGGCGTGCATACCTCGACACCACCGGTGCGCGCTACGACCTGATCGTCGTCGACGCGTACCGCCAGACCTACATTCCGTTCTATCTGGCGACGCGCGAGTTCTTCCAGCTGGTGCGCGAGCACCTCGATCCCGGCGGCGCGGTCGCGCTCAACGTCGAGCGCGTACCAGGCGACAACCGCCTGGTGCAGGCGGTCAGCGGCACGCTCGCGACGGTGATGCCACAGGTCTGGGTGTGGCCTGCCCTGCGCTTCAACGAGCTCGTCCTGGGACTCGACTCGCCCATATCCCGCGCGTCGGTCGCGGCCCGCCTCGCGCGGCTGCCCGCGCCGGTCGCCGTGCTCGGCCCGCTGTTCGCACGCGACGCGGTCGCCGTCGCACCATCCGCGGTCCCGATGACCGACGACCAGGCGCCCGTCGAATGGCTGACCGATCGCGCGGTGCTCGCCTACATCGCCGCGGGGGGAAGGCTGAACGAGCAGCTGCTGCCGACGGCGCCCTGACGCCACCCAGAGCGCGCGGTGACGGTCACTGTTCTGGACAACAATGTCTCGATCGCACCGCGCAACAACGCGCGCATCGTTGACCGCCGCGCGGTGCCCGGTGCGTCAGCGGGCGAAGTAGGTTTCTCTTCGCTCGAAATCGTCGACCTCGCGGCGCGCGCCTGCGAGCACGTCGTCGATGCCGCGCCGCCGAAGCTCACCGGCGACGATCTCCGCCTCCTCGGCGGGGCGCACTCGCCAGCCGTGGTGGAACACGATCTCGCCGCCGAGCCACGCGCCGACCAGCAGGCTGCCGGTGGCGAGACCGAGCAGCGCCGACCTGCGGTGACCGTCGCTGAAGACGGCGGCGGCAACCACGCCGGCGCCCGCCGAGTTGACCAGGCCGTGCCAGGTCGCCGTGCGGCGCGCGGGATGGTCTGCCGGCATGGTCAGCCAGTCCCACCAGCCGCCGGCCGCCGCAGCGGCAGCAGCGGCTGCGGCGATGCGGGTGATCCACGAAGCCGTCTGCTCCGACGCCCGCGGCCGGCGCCTGGCGCCCGCGACGAGCGACGCCGTGAACGCTGCCGGAATCAGGGTGACGGGCAGGTCCGAGGCCATCGCGTGCACCGGGTGTCCGCGCACCACCGGGTGCCGCACCAGCCCATGTCCCATCTGCTCCAGGCGAGTCGCAGCCGCCTGTCCGCCATCTTCCACCGCGGCGGCGGCCTGACCCACTTTCTGACGCACTGCGGTCTCGGTCATGTGCTGCCCTCCGTGGCGCGCCACATATGTTGCTTCGAGCTTCTCTCAACCACCAAGCGGGACTATCAGAACTCGGCACATCGTAGCGCTCAGGTTCGCGGCGGCGGCAACGACTCGCCTGCTCAACCAGCGGTTATCAGGACCACTGCGGCGAGCGCCACGAGGACCCCAACGGCCTGCAGGGGACGCAACCGCTCGCCGAGGAACGCCAGCGAGCAGAGCACCGTCGCCGCGGGATAGAGCGAGACGAGCACCGCCACGATGCTGAGGAGCCCGCGGTGCACCGCGAGGAGGAACAGCGCGTTCGCGCTGACGTCGAAGACGCCCGCGCCGGCCACCAGCGCCGGGCCGGCACGCCCCCACGACAGAGCCCGCCTCCCCACCGCGGCGGTGAGCAAGAACATCGACACCGACGCGCCGCGCGCAGCCACAAGCGGCCACAGGCCGGCGCCGCCAGAGGCCCGCGCCAGCGCGATGTAGAAGACGCCGAACGCGACGCCGGCGCCCAGCGCCGCCAGCAGCGGACCCCGTCGCAGCCTGCCGCCGCGCGACGGCGGCCCGCCGCTGAGCAGCGCGACCGCGACGATCGCGAGGCCGATGCCGGCCAGCTGCAGCGGCGCAGGCCGCTCCCCGAAGGCGAGGCCCGCCGCCACGGGGACGAGGGCCGCGGCCACCCCGGTGATCGGCGCCACAAGGGTCATCGCGCCGGAGGCAAGACCGCGGTAGAGCAGCGCGACGCCGACGCCACCGGCGATGCCGGCCACAGCACCGGCCCCGAGGTCGCCCGGCGACGGCGATCCGCCCGTGACCAGCGCCACCGCCAACATCCCCGCCAGGCCCACGGCCTGGGAGAGCGCCAGCACCGACAGGAGGGCGGCCCGCCGCGCCGCGAGGCCGCCGAGGAAATCGCCGGTGCCGAACACCAGCGCTGCGCCCAGCGCCAGCGCGACACTCATGTCGATCCGGCTTGTGCCACGAAGCTCGCACGATACGTTCGTGTGACGCCGTCCCACCGGGCGCGGGTCGCTCCCATAATCCGCGGCCATGCGACGTCGCCTCCAGGCGGGTCTCATCGCTGCGGCGGCTGCCCTCCTGGTGACGTCGCTCCCCGGCACGCCCGCCGCCGCGGCGCAGACCGGCGGCGTCGCGCTCGACGGCTGGGGAGGGCTGCATCCCTTCGGCGGCTTCAGCACGGACACCAGCGGCCATCCCTACTGGCCGGGCTGGAACATCGCCCGCTCGCTGGTGGTGCGCGGCGACGGGACGGGCGGGTGGGAGCTCGACGGCTGGGGCGGCATCCACCAGTTCGGCTCCGCTCGCAAGATCAGCGCTCCGGCCTACTGGCCGGGCTGGGACATCGCTCGCTCGCTGGTGATCACGAGCCGTGACGGGGCGGGCGAACCCGACGGCGCCGCCGGCTACGTGCTCGACGGCTGGGGCGGCATCCATGCCTTCGGCGGCGCCCCACGGCTGAGCGGCAATCCGTACACCCCGGGGCGCGACCAGGAGCGCGGCCTCGCCATCCACGAGGACGCGGGCGGAAACCCTGACGGCGGCTGGGTCCTCGACGCGCAGGGCAACATCCACGCCTTCGGCGCGGCCCCGGCACTGAGCATCCCGGGTGCGCGCGGCGGCGACGCATGGCACGCGCTCCATGTGGCGGGGACCTCGGGCTACGCGGTGGGGCGCAACGGAAACGTCTCGCCGCTGTCGTCGGGCGCGACGGCGCCGTCCTGGAGCGGCTACCCCGACTGGGGCTCGTGGGACATCGAAGCCGACGTGGCCATCCCCGATCCGGCGGGCACGTCGTCGCCGGGCCTCGGGCACGCGGCGCGGCTCGGCTTCGCCGCGGCCAACGCCGGCTGGAGGGGCGGAGCCGTTCTCGACGACTACGGCGGGCTGCATCCGTTCGGCGGGATGCAGCTCGCCCGATCGGGCGCCCCCTACTGGTACGGCGCCGACGTGGCCCGGAGCCTCGTCCTCCGCGAGGACGGGTCGGGCGGCTGGGAGCTGGACAGCGCGGGCGGCATCCACGCATTCGGAACGGCCGAGGCCATCGCCACGCCGGCGTACTGGGGAGGGCGCGATGTCGCCCGCAGCCTGGTCATGACCTCGTTCGACCCGCTCGGGCTCCCCGATGGGCACGCCGGCTATCTGCTCGACGAGGCAGGCGGCATCCACCCTTTCGGCGGCGCCCCGGCCTTCGCGTCGCCGCATTACACCGTGGGACAGGACACGGCGCGCGGCCTGGCGATCCACTACAGCCCGGGTGACGTGCCGGACGGCGGCTGGCTCTTCGAGTCGAACGGCGCCGTCTACACGTTCGGCGCGGCTCGA
Source organism: Candidatus Dormiibacterota bacterium (assembly GCA_963777285.1). Lineage (GTDB taxonomy): Bacteria > Chloroflexota > Dormibacteria > Aeolococcales > Aeolococcaceae > JAFARE01. The sequence continues at coordinate 1,069,864 of CAVZPR010000002.1, read as the reverse complement.
AGCATCGGCAGCCTCACCACCGCCGGCGCGGCATTCCGCCAGTTCCACGCCACCGGCGACGGCGTCCTGGCGGTCGGTCGCTGGGGGGTCACCGAGTTGCTGGGCGACACCGGCCCCATCGACTGGGCGGGATACGGCGACTGGGGCGTGTGGGACGTCACCCGCGACATCGTCGCGGTGGGCGCGTCCGCTGCGCCGGATGCGCAACCCGCGAGCGCCGCGGCTCGCGCGGAGTTCCACAACGCCGCGGCCGGCAACGCGCCGGATCCGATGCTGGTCCCAGCCTGCGGGGCGCCGCAGGGCACGGCGCGCGGAGGCAAGTGGATCATCGCCAGCACGCGGTGCGAGGAGACGGCCGCCTACGTCAACGGCGTCCTCGACTTCGCCACGTACGTGACCACCGCCGGGCCCTGCTGCCACACGCCGACGGGCTCGTTCACCATCGAGTGGAAACGCAGCCCGTGGGCTCTCGCGTCACAGCCCGGGCTCTTCTACCTGCCCTACACGCCGATCCACTATGCGATGCAGTTTTTCCGCGGTGGCTTCCTCTTCCACGACGCGCCGTGGCGCACCGACTTCGGCCCCGGCTCGAACTACGTCAAGCAGATGTTCGTCGGGTCGCACGGATGCATCGAGACGCCCGAAACGCAGATGGGCTGGCTCTACGCGTTCGCCGACGTGGGAACGCCCGTCAGCGTCTTCTGAAGCCGCTCGCCTGCGCGCAGCGCAACGCCGAGGCGGTTCTGCGGCGGGGCGAGCGGGCAGCTCCAGCGCGGGTCGTAGCTGCACGAGGGCTGGTACGCGAAGTTGAAGTCGATCACCAATCCGTCCTCGCTCGCGCCGAGGTCAGCGCCCTTGGCGCCGTCGATCACGTACCGTCCTGCGCCGTACGTCTCGACGCCGCTGGTCGTGTCGCGCACCGAGATGTACAGGCCGCCGGCATAGCCGTCGAGCCAGTACGCGTCGACGCTGCACGCCTCGCCGTCGAGTGCGAACCGAGCCCGGCCGACCCGCGACGCGCCGAACGTTTCGTCGCGCGAGCCCGGGAGCATCAGCGGCTGCGGCTCGACCGCCTCCAGGCGAGCGACCACGCGCATCGACTCGTCGTAGTCGAAGTAGCGGGGCAGGTTCTCAGCCGTACGCGCCGGCGCCGGGATCGGGCTCTGCGGATGGTGCAGGAAGAGGCGAGCCCGTTCCTCCACCCAGAGCGTCCAGCCTTCCGCCGGTGTCGGCGTGGCGCGCACCCGCGCGTACAGGTCCGCGACACGCCGCCGCCAGTCGGCCAGCTGCAGCGCCGTTTCCAGTTCCTCGCCGCCCACGCCACGACGATACCCGCGGCGGTGGCGACGAGTGTGAGGTCAGACCCCCGTGGAAGCAGCCGGTGGGCGCGACACCGTGATCGCCGCGCCGTAGTCGTAGAAGTGCGCCGACACGGTCTCCGCGAAGCTCATCGTGGTGCCCTTGAGGCCGGGCGCCAGCGAGCTCAGGTCGAGGGATGCGTCGACGACACCATCCTCCTGGACAAGTCGGTTGGAGCTGTCGAGGGCGATGTTCAGATACCCGTCCTGGAAGTGCAGCGCCTTGCCCACGCTGCTCAACAGGGGATTGTCCAGTGAGCCGAGGGCCTTGGTGAGGACGGACGCGACCTTGGCAGGATCGAGGTCGGCGCGATATTCCTCGACGCTCACGCCATCCACCGAGCCCGCTCCGGTGTCAGCCACGGTGCCCACGGACTGCAGGTACTGCAGCGCGTTCGACGGTCCGAACTGCGAGCCCTGCGGTGCGCCCACCGGGAGCCTGCGGAAGCGACCGCCGTTTACGGACTTGTACAGCGTGCCGTCGTAGTCGAGGACGCTGGCCCGCGCCGCCCGGGAGCCGAGCGCGGTCGTGACGTCCACGCGAAGACGCGTCTTCGACTGTTCCTCGATGTGCAGCGAGAGGTGTATCGCCTCGCCGTTCAGCGCGCTGAACTCACCGGCAAACGTACCGGTCGCATTGAAGGTGAGGCCCACGGAGAAGTCCGCCCGGAACGACGTCGTGGTGCTCAGGTGCGCCGCGTCGAGCACGACCGTCTTCGGGTTGGTGGCGGGCGCCCCGGTGCCGGAACCGCCTCCGGGCGCGACCGACCCGCACGCCGCGACGGCGAGCGCGGCGACGGGGGCAAGGGCAAACAGACGTCGGCTCATGGTTCCTCCAGGTTTCGGCGCACCCGCGGCATGTCTGGCGCTGCGACGCTACACGGGTTGGCGGGTCCCAGCCGGTGGCCGTGAGCGCCCTGTTACGGAAGCACCGGCGGATTGCGAATGCCGCGTGGTCCCGCGCCGCAGCGCAGAGGTCAGACTCCGGGCGTGGCGGTGCCGTACTCGGACGCGGCGGCGGCGCGCAGCGTGGATGCGATGCAGCAGCGGCTGCTCCCCATCGCCGACGCCGTGATGATCGGAATGCTGTCGCGCCCGCCGTCTGGATCGCTGCGCGACGCGCGGGTGACCACGGCCACGATCGCGCTTGCCCTTGGGGTCGCGCTCGGCGTGGTGGCGCTCGGCGCCGTGCTGCTGCTTCGCGTCGGCGCAGGGCTGAGCGCGCTGTGGCTGCTGATCGAGGCGCCGCTGGCCGTGGTCGCCGCCGGCTGCGCCTGCCTCGGCGTCTTCGGGTTGCGCCAGCGCAAGCTGCTGCGCCGCGACGTTCCTACGCTCTGAGGTCACCCGCCATCTGGTCGAAGTTGTCGACGTAGCGCTGCACGTCGGCTTCGGAGTGCTGCACCGACAGGGTCCAGTTCTCCTCGGCGCCGGGCGCCATCAGCACGCCTCGGTTGCACTGGTACAGCCACGACAGATACGCGGGCGCCTTGTCGATCTCCAGGTAGTCGCGGTAGTTGCGCACGCGCTTCGCGCCGTAGGTCACGCCACCGCGCGCCGCCATGGTGATGACGTGGTACGGCAGGCGGTGCTCGCGGATGACGCCGTCCAGCCCACCCTGGAGCACCTCCGCCAGTGCGTCGAAGTGGCTGTATGCCGATGGGTTGAGCACGTCGCGCAGCGTGACCACCGCGGCCGACATGGTCAGGGGATTCCCGTTGAACGTGCCCATCTGGGCGACGCGTCCCTCGTCGATGAGCGACATGACGTCGGCGCGTCCGCCGACGGCGCCGACGGGCAGGCCGCCGCCGATCGCCTTGGCGAGGCAGACGATGTCGGGCACCACGCCGAAGCGCTCGGTGGCGCCGCCGGGGGCGATGGTGACGCCGGTCTTGACCTCGTCGAAGATGAGCAGCGCGCCCGCGTCATGGGCGATCTGGCGCACGTCCTCGAGGTAGCCGGGGTCGGGCGTCACGATGCCGCAGTTCATCATCGCCGGCTCGACGATCACCGCGGCGATCTCTCCGGGGTGCGCGGCGAACAGCGCACGCATCGCGTCGGCGTCGTTGAACGGCACCACCGAGGTCAGCTCGACCACCGCCGCGGGGATTCCCTCGCTCTGCGGCACCGACGCCGGCGCCTCGGGTGGGCCCATCACCTCCGGCGGCGGCTCCACGGACACCATGAGTGCGTCGTGGTGGCCGTGGTACGAGGCCTCGATCTTCACCAGGCGCTCGCGGCCCGTGAACGCGCGCGCCAGACGCACGGCGTCCAGCGTGGACTCGGTGCCGCTGTTGGTGAAGCGCCACTGCGGCTGCACGAACCGTCGCGACAGCTCCTCTGCGACCGTGATGGCGTCCTCCACGGGCTGGGCGAAGTGCGAGCCCATGGCGACGCGCTCCGACACCGCGGCCACGATCTTGGGGTGCGCGTGCCCCACCGCCATTACGCCGAAGCCGTTGTGGAAGTCGACGTACGCGTTGCCGTCCACGTCAGTGATGCGGCTCCCGTGGCCCTCGCTGGCGAAGATGGGCAGCGGCTTCGCGTCCTGGAACGACGATGGCACGCCACGCGGCATCGAGCCGCGGGCGCGCTCCCACAGCTCCCCCGATCGCGTGTGCGTGCGCCGGAAGCGCTCCTCCTCGCGGGCCGTGAGCTCGGCCACGCGGGCGGAGTTGATCGTGGTGCTGCCGGTGTCAGTCGCCATGGCTCACCTCGTAGATCGCGGCGGGCGCGCTGTGGCCGCGGCCCGTCGCTGCTGCCTCGAGCGCCGCCTCGAGGATGTCCAGTCCATTCGCCAGCTCGGCGTCGCCGATCGTCAACGGCATCAGCAGGCGGATCACGTTGTCGTGCAGCCCGGCGCGGAGCAGCACCAGACCGCGCTGGTGCGCTTCGCCGAGGATCGTCCCGGTCAGCGCGGCGTCGGGGTCTCCGTCGCCCCGCACCAGCTCCATCGCCGTCATCGCGCCCATGCCGCGCACGTCGCCGACGCAGTCGAAGCGCTGCTGCAGCGAGCGCATCCGCTCCATGCACACGCCCCCGATCCGCCGCGCCCGCGCGCAGACGTCCTCGTGCTCGATGACGCGGAGCACCGCCAGGGCTGCAGCGCATGCGACCGGGTTGCCGCCGAATGTGCCGCCGAGGCCGCCCGGCTCCGAGGCGTCCATGATGTCGGCGCGTCCGACCACGGCCGCGAGCGGCAGTCCCCCGCCCAGCGCTTTCGCGGCCAGCAGCACGTCGGGCTGCACGCCGGAGTGCTGCACCGCGAACAGCTCTCCGGTTCTGGCCATACCTGTCTGGATCTCGTCGACGATGAGGGGAACCGCGTGGCGTCGCGCCAGCTCCGCGAGGCGCGGCAGGAAGTCCGGCGGCGGCACCACGAAGCCTCCCTCGCCCTGCACCGGCTCGACGATGATCCCGGCGACGCGCTCCGGTGCAACCTCGGTGGCGAACAGCTGCTGCAGAGCGTTGAGAGATTCGTCGGTGGTGAGGTCGTGGTGGTCCGAAGGGTACGGCACGTGGTACACGTCGCCGGGGAACGGGCCGAAGTTCTGCTTGTAGGGATGCACCTTCCCGGTGAGGCTCAGCGCCATCAGCGTGCGTCCGTGAAACGCGCTGTGGAAGGCGACGATGCCGGGACGGCGGGTCGCCTGGCGCACGATCTTGACCGCGTTCTCCACGGCCTCTGATCCGCTGTTCAGCAGCAGCGCCCGCGACGGCGCCGGCACCGGCGCCAGCTCGCACAACCGCGTGCAGAGCTCGACGTAGACGTCGGGCATCATCACCGGCGCTCCTGAGTGCACGAGGCGGTCGACCTGCTCGTGGATTGCGGCCAGGACCTCCGGGTGGCCGTGCCCGACGTTGGCCACGCTGATGCCCGACGCGAAGTCGATGTAGCGGCGGCCGTCGACGTCGGTGAGCGTCGCGCCCTGGCCGGAGCGCGCGAAGGTCGGCATGGTCGACGCGAGCCCGCGGGTCACGTGCCGCTCGCGCAGCGCCGCCAGCTCAGTGCGCTGCAATCCGCTCCACCAGCGCCTTGCGGCGCGCATGCGGGTTGCGCGCACGACGGGTGTCGACCCGCGAGAGCCCGGCCTGCACATAGCGCACCCCCAGCCAGCGCAGCGGCTCGGGTTCCCACTTGCGCGAGCGGTGGCCGACGAATGGAAGCTCCGTGAGCTCGCTCTCGCGCCCCGTGATCAGCTCGGCGAGGGCGCTGCCGGCCAGCCGCGCGAACGCCACTCCATGTCCTGTGTAGCCGTGGGCCGCCGCGATCCCGGCGGCGCGGTCGAAGCGGATCGACGGCACGAAGTCGCGGGGAATGCCCACCGCGCCGCCCCACGCGTGGGTGAAGCGCACACCGCGCAGGGATGGGAACCACTCGACGAGCATGCGACGCAGCATGGCGTGGGTGGGCTGGTGGCGGCCCATCTCCTCGCGCATCGCGGAGCCGTACGCGTAGGGCGCGCCCCGGCCGCCCACCAGGATGCGCCCGTCGGTGGTGCGCGACAGGTAGTCGACGGTGACGCGCATCGAAGCCATGCACTCCTGCTGCTGCCATCCGATCTCCTCCCAGCGAGCTTCGGACACCGGCTCTGTCAGCACGATCAACGAGTACACCGGGAGCAGGGCGCGATGCAGCGGCCGCATCTGGCTCAGGTATGCCTCGCCGGCGAGCACGACCGTGCGCGCCTGCACGTCGCCGCGCTCCGTGTGCAGCACCGGCGCGCGCCCGCCGGTCCAGCCCGTGGCGCGAGTGCGTTCGACGATGCGTGCGCCGCGACGCTCGACGGCCGCTGCCAGCCCGCGCACCAGCCGCCCGGGATGCAGCACTGCGCACTCCTGCGTGTACAGCGCCGCGCACGCGTCGTGAACGCGAACCCTCCGCGACAGATCGGCGACGTCCAGCAGCTGATATCGCTCCCCAAAGCCGAGGCGCTCGTATTCGCCGTATGCCTCACGCAGCGCCGGCCGCTGCGCCTCGCCGCGCGCCACGAAGAGCATGCCGCCCTTGCGGAAGGCCGCGTCGATGCCCTCGTCGTGTGCCAAAGCGCCGACCTCGTCGACGGTGCGGTACATCGCCAGCTGCACCGCCCGGGCACGGTCGCGTCCAAATCGGCGGGCGAGCAGACCCAGGCTGGCGCCGGTGTCCGACGAGCACCAGCCGCCGTTGCGCCCCGAGGCGCCGAACCCGGCGATGTCGGCTTCGACGACCACGATGTTCATCGAGGGCTCGCGGCGCAGCAGCTCGTATGCGGTCCAGAGCCCCGTGTACCCGGCGCCGAGGATCGCCACGTCGGCGCGCGTGGACCCGTCGAGAGGCGGCCGCGCCGTGAGGTCGCCCGCCGTCTCCAACCAGTAGCTCACATCCGCGTACGGCTGCACTCGGCCTAGGTCGACGTCCCCGCCGATGCTGCGGTGAGCCGGCCGTCGACCTCGACGTACGACACCGTCTTCTCCCGGAAGAATCCCTTGCGGTCGGCGATCCTGGCGACCAGCACCAGCGGTATGCCGATCCCGATCGCCACCAGGATCGGCAACCCGGTGGCCCAGTCCGGCGCCTGAGCGAAGGGTGCGGACCCCGCAGGAACCAGGTCGGCGTAGGCGAAGAAGAAGAGGATGACGCCGCCGATCATCGGAAGCAGTCCCGCGAACAGGAAGCGGGTGAAGCTCGTGAACAGCACCTTGCGGAACGCCCACGCCGAGGCGAACCCGGTGATGCCGTAGTACACCGCCACCAGCACCCCGATGTCGAGGATGAGGTTGCCGAAGATGTTGTTGTTGAAGTAGTCCACGGTGACGGTGAGGATGATGATCACGATCGCCAGCAGCGACGAGATGATCGTTCCCAGCCACGGCGTCCTCCAGCTGGGATGGATGTAGGCGAACCACCTGGGGAAGACGCCGTCGCGCGCCATCGAGAAGCTGAGCCTGCTCGAGGGCAGCAGCGTCGTCTGCGTCGTGGCCACGGTCGAGGAGAGCACCGCCAGCACCATGAGGTATGCGAGCGGCGTGCCCGTTAGCTGTGTCGAGAAGAAATAGAGGATGTCGTTCTGGTTGTTGGGGTCGTTGATCGACGACTGCGAGAGGAAGATCTGGATCGCGACCGCCGCGATCAGGAAGATGAACAGCAGGATGAACATGCTGAAGATGCCGGCAAGGCCGGGCGACGTGTCCGCGTCCTTCGACTCCTCGTTGACGTTCGCCGCCGTGTCCCATCCCCAGAAGAAGAAGACGGCCAGGAGGCCGCCGATCACGACGTTGTCGAGGCTTCCCAGCGAGAAGGGATTGAACCAGCTGCCGGACACGTGGCTCGCCGCCGGTGAGCTGCCGCCGACCACCTTGACGATCGCGAACACCGCGAACCCGAGCACGATGAAGTACTCGATGAACACCAGGAGCCACTGGAAATTGGCGGTGATTCTGATGCCACGCACCACCATGAAGGTGACCAGCAGCAGCCAGGCGATGCCCACGATCGCGATGAGACGGTTGTCGCCGGCGGCATCGGCGCTGATCTGCCCTGGGAAGAGGCTGTTGAGCAGCTGCAGCGTGTAGGCGCCGGCAACGAGCGGCGCCGCCGCGCAGAACAGCACGTTCGCCGCGAGCTGCACCCACCCGGACACCCAGCCGATGTACGGATTCAGCGTGCGGCTGACCCATGAGTACGAGGCGCCGCAGTTCGGGTCCATGCGGTTCAGGTAGTAGTAGGCCATCGCGATGAACAGCACCGGGAAGAAGCCCACCAGGATGGCCGCTGGCGACTGCAGGCCGACGGCCGCGATCAGGAACGCCGCGGTCGCAGCCAGCGTGTAGGCGGGAGCCACGCTCGACGTCGCGATCACCGTGGTGTCGAAAAGGTTGAGCGTGTTGGTCTTGAGCTGCGACTCCACCGGTCGCCCGTGGACGATGGGTTCCGCGACGGTCGCCATGGTTCCTCCTCCGATGCCTGCTGTCAGGCCTCGATGCTGCTCATCACGTGCTTGATGCGCGTGTAGTCCTCGAGTCCGTAAAGGGAGAGGTCCTTCCCGTATCCGCTGTGCTTGAAGCCGCCGTGCGGCATCTCCGCCACCAAGGGGATGTGCGTGTTGATCCAGACGCAGCCGAAGTCGAGACGCTTCGCCATGCGCATGGCGCGCCCGTGGTCGCGCGTCCACACGCTCGACGCGAGCCCGTACTCGACGTCGTTGGCCCACGCGACAGCCTGGTCCTCGTCGCTGAACCGCTGCACGGTGATCACCGGTCCGAAGATCTCCTGCTGGATCAGATCGTCGCGCTGCTCCACCCCGGTGACCACGGTCGGCTCGAACATGTACCCGCGATCACCTTTTCGACGGCCGCCCGTGGCCACCGCCGCGTGCGCGGGCATCGAGGCGAGCAGGCCGGTGACGCGCTCCAGCTGGGTCGCGTTGTTCAGCGGGCCGTACGCGGCGTCGGTGTCGGACGGCGGGCCCACGTGGGTGGCGCGCGCCTGTTCCACCAGCGCGTCGACGAAGTCGTCGTGCAGCCGCGGCGAGACCAGAACGCGCGTCGCCGCCGTGCAGTCCTGCCCGGCGTTGAAGTACCCGGCGATGGCGATGCCCTCGGCGGCCGCAGCCACGTCGGCGTCGTCGAAGACGATCACCGGCGCCTTGCCCCCGAGCTCGAGGTGCACGCGCTTGAGGTCGGCGGCCGCCGCCTGCGCCACCTCGCGCCCGGCGCGCACGCTGCCGGTGATCGACACCATGCGCGGCGCGGGGTGTGTCACCAGCGCGCGACCCGTCTCTCGGCCGCCACACACGACGTTGAAGACCCCGGGCGGCAGGTGCTCGGCCATGATCTCAGCCATCAGCAGCGTGGAGAGCGGCGTGGTCTCGGACGGCTTGAGCACCATCGTGTTGCCTGCCGCCAGCGCCGGCGCCCACTTCCAGACCGCCATCATCATCGGGTAGTTCCACGGCGTGACCGCGGCGCAGACGCCGACCGGCTCGCGCCGGACGAACGACGTGTACCCGCTCATGTACTCGCCGGCGGAGCGGCCCTCGAGCAGGCGGGCGGCGCCTGCGAAAAAGCGGATCTGGTCCACCATCGGGGGGACCTCCTCGCTCAGCGTGAGGGCGACCGGCTTGCCCGTGTTCTCGGTCTCGGCGCGCACCAGGTCGTCGGCCCGTGCCTCGAGCGCGTCGGCGATCCGCAGCAGCGCAAGGCTGCGCGTCGCGGGCGTGCTGTCCCGCCAGCCGGGGAACGCGGCCTCGGCCGCGGAGAAGGCGTCGTCGACGTCCTCGGGACCGGACTCCGGCGCTGCCGCGAAGACCTCGCCGGAGCTCGGATCTATCAGGTCCCGGGTGGCTCCGCCCACGACGTCGCTGGACCGCCCGTTGACGAAGTTCGAGAGGCTGCGGACCGCCGTCTTCAACGCCAGTCTGTTCCTTGTCTGCCGCCGGACGCTCGCCAGCTGGGCTCCCGTACAGTAGTTCAGCGAAGGGGGTCTCGGGGGCGTTCCGCAGCCTGGCCCGCGGCGGGAGCGACAGCGCCGGGGGCGGGTCGTGATCGTTTAGTCGCACGCCGTCACCAATCAGTGCCCGAAGCGCTTAGAGCCGCAGCCCCGCCAGGTCGCAGGATTAGCGCCGTGATCGAGCCGCTTCCGCTGCCAGATCGCGACCCGCAGGACGGCGTCGTCGCCGTGGCGCCTCCAGGGTTGGATCTCGACCCGCTCACAGGTCTTGCGAATCGGGACGACTTCCTGCAACGCGCCGGCGCCGTGCTGGCCAGGGGCCCCGCACGGAAGGCGGCTCTGCTGCTCGACGTCGACGGCCTGCGCCGCATCAACCAGGGCCTCGGTTCCGCCGCCGGCGACGAGGTGCTCGCCACCCTGGCGCAGCGGCTTGTCGCCGCGAGCCGCAAGGAGGACGTCGTGGCCCGGGTCGGCGGCGACGAGTTCGCCGTCCTCCTCGACGGGATCGGCGATGAGGGCGAAGCCCGTGTGCTGGCGACCCGGCTGGGCTGGGCGGTCGAGCACGAATACCGCGCCGGCGGCCAGCGCGTCACGCTGCGCGTGGCGATCGGCGTCGCCGTCGCGGACGCCCAGGACCGATCCGCCGAGAAGCTGCTGAACAACGCCGAGGCCGCGATGTACGCGGCGAAGTCATCCGCCGAGGAGCGGCTCGTGGTGTACACCGAGGAGCTGCGGGAACGGTCGGCACACCGTTTCGCGCTGGAGTCGTCGCTGCGCCGTGCCGTCGATCGCACCGCCTTCGAGCTGCACTACCAGCCGCAGGTCGCGCTCCCCGGGCGCAACGTCATCGCGACGGAGGCGCTGCTGCGCTGGGACGACGAGCTGCGCGGCTGGATGGCGCCCGCGGACTTCATTCCCATCGCCGAGGAGACCGGGCTCATCGTGCCCCTCGGCCATTGGGTCATCGAGAAGGCGACCGCGCAGCTGGCCACATGGCACCGCGCCGGCCACCGCGTGAACATGAGCATCAACGTGTCGGCGCGGCAGTTCGCCGACCCCGACTTCATCTTCCAGGTGCGCGACATGCTCAGCACCACGGGCGTCCCGCCGGGGAGCGTGACGCTGGAGATCACGGAGAGCCAGGTGATGCGCAACCTCGAGGTCACGCAGCCGGCCATGCTGACCCTGCGCAGCTTCGGGGTGCGCCTGTCCATCGACGACTTCGGCACCGGCTACGCGTCGCTCACGCAGCTCAAGAACATCCCCGCCGACGAGCTCAAGCTGGACCGATCGTTCATCGAGGGGCTGGCCAACGACGCGCGCGACCGCGGTGTCATCCAGGGCGCCGTGCAGCTGGCCCACGCGTTGGGCATGACCGTCGTCGCCGAGGGCGTCGAGACCGTGGCGCAGCTGAACTTCCTCAGCGAGATCGGCTGTGACGCGCTGCAGGGATTCCTGCTCGGCCGGCCGCAAACGGCCGACGATATCTCAGTCAGCCTGAGCGTCGAGGCCGGCGCCGACTCCCGTCGATAGGCGCGGCACCGTGCGCGCCGTGGCGCGCACCCGCATCAGGATGCGGCCGGGTTCTGTGTCCTTGAGCACGTAGGCCGCCGCTCCAGCATCGAGCGCCCCCAGCACACGCGACTCCGCGGAGTCCGAGGTGAGGATGATCACCCGCGTCTCGGGATGGCGGGCCATGATCGCCCGCGTCGCCTCGACGCCGTCCATCACCGGCATCGAGATGTCCATCAGCACGATGTCAGGACGCAGCTCCTCGACGACGCGGAGCGCGTCGGCGCCGTTGACGGCCTCTCCGACGGCAGCGCACTCGGGGATCGTCGAGATCAGCTCGCGCAGCCCGCGACGCACCACGGCGTGATCGTCGACGATGACGACGCGAACCGATCCGTTCACCAGCACATCTGAGCCCTCCCGCCGGCCGCACGCATGAAGACGCGCGGCAGCCGCTCCACTGCACCGAGCACCGCGTCAGTCTGGCTGGCGCCGCCGGGCGCGCCGGTCGCGGCGCGGCCACGACGCGGCGACGCTTCTGCTAGCCACGGGCCCGAGGCGCGCCGGCGCAGGCAGGGTCAGGAGACCGCGGCCGCCCGCTCGTCGGTGACGTGGATGCGGATCCCCACGCCCTCGACGGACTGCTCCAGCTCCTCGGCAGCGAGGCGCGAGAGCTCGGCGTCCCGGCCCCGCCACATGGTCGTGATCATCTTCAGGTCCCCGCGGACGGCCCAGAGCTGGTGGCCACGCAGCGTGACAGGGCTGTTCTTCTCGATCAGCCAGTGGCTGGCGAACGCCGGTCCGTAGATCACTGCGGGCACTGCCAGCAGGAGGAGAGGCGCCCTGCGGATCAGGGCCGCCAGCGCCACCGCGGCGCCGGCGTGGGTCGCGCCGAAGTGGACCCAGCGCGTGGCCGGCTTGCTGTGCTGGCTCACGTAGTAGCGGAAGAATTCGTCGAAGCTGGTGAAGGTGGGCATCGCGGTCCTCCCAGTGCACCGTGCAGGCAGGTCAGCCTACACGATGATCCTCGCGGACCGGCCCGCACAAGGCGCAGGTCAAGCGGCTGGAGGGGCGGGATTCCTCATATAGTGGCCGCCGTGGTCGCGTCGCCCATCCTCGTCAACGCCGGCAGCGAGCGCGAGCGAGCCACCCGGATGGGCGTCGCCCGGATCTCGGTGGGCACAACGCTGTTCACGGCCGGCATCGCCAGACGCCTCTTCGGCGTGCCCGAAGCCCAGGACAACCCCGCGGTGCGCCTCACGGCCCGCCTGGCCGGGATCCGCAACGTGGTGCTGGGGGCGTGGACCCTCGCGTCGCGCGACGGATCCGCCGATGAGCGGCGGCGCTGCTACCAGCTGAACGCTGCCGTCGATGCCGCCGACGTGGTCGTCCTGGCGGCTGTCGCCGTCGCCCACCCGGAGCTTCGCCGCGCCGCCCTCATGGGGCTGGCGCTCGGCGGCTCCGCCCTGCTCGGCTGGGTCGCGCTGCTCGACGACGTCGGCTGACCTGGCCGAAGACCCTGGCCGCGCCCGGCGACGCCCCGCTGCTCGACGTGCAGGGCGTCTCCGTCCGCTATGGCGGTGTGCGAGCGCTGGAAGCGGTGTCGCTGACGGTGCCCGTGGGCGGTGCCGTCTGCCTGCTCGGGCCCAACGGCGCGGGCAAGACCACCCTGCTGCGCGCCGTCTCCGGCCTGGTGCGGTTCCATGGAGGCGGCATCTCTGATGGACGCATCCGGTTCGCAGGACGCGACGTCACCGGCTGGGACGCGGTGCGGCTCTCCCGCGCGGGCATCGTCCAGGTCCTGGAAGGCCGACGCGTCTTCGCCGACCTCAGCGTCCGCGACAACCTGCGCGCGGGAGCGTTCTGGCGCGGTCGCGCGGCATCCGCCGCCGGCCTCGACCTGGTTCTGGCGCTCTTCCCCCTCCTGGCGCAGCGCCTCGACCAGGCCGCCGGCTTCCTCTCCGGCGGCGAGCAGCAGATGCTGGCCATCGGGCGGGCGCTCATGGGTGAGCCGAGGCTGCTGCTCCTCGACGAGCCGTCCCTGGGGCTCGCGCCCCGCGTCATCCAGTCGATCGGCGAGGCGCTGCGCCGCGTCAATGCATCGGGCGTGTCGATGCTCATGGTCGAGCAGTCGAGTGCGCTCGCGGCGGCGGTGACCGGGTTCGGCTACCTGCTGGACACGGGCCGCGTGCGCGCCTCGGGCGTCACCCGTGACCTCGTGTCGGACGAGCAGGTCCGCGCCGTGTACCTGGGGATTCGCGGCGTGTGACCGCGCTGTCGCTCCGCTCCGTCACCCTGCGCTTCGGCGCGGTGGCCGCGCTGAACGATGTGTCGTTCGACGTCGACGAAGGGGAGCTCTTCGCCGTCATCGGTCCCAACGGCGCCGGCAAGACTTCGCTGTTCAACGTCCTCACGCGGGTGTACAGCGCGACATCCGGCCAGGTGACGTACTTCGGGGAGGACCTGGGGCCGCTGCGCCCCCATCACCTCGCCCGTCGCGGGCTGGCGCGAACCTTCCAGAACCTCGGCCTGTTCCCGCAGCTCACGGTTCTGGAGAACGTGGTCATCGGCCGCGGCCACATGATGCGCGCGGGCGCGATTCGCGCCGGGCTCGGCCTTCCGGCGACGCGGCGGGAGGAGCGCGAGCACCGCGCCGCGGCCCGTGACGCGCTGACGTTCGTCGGCTTGCTGCAGGCCGCCGAGCGTCCCGTGTGGTCGCTGCCCTACGGGGTGCGCAAGCGCGTCGAGCTGGCGCGCGCACTGGCGATGGAACCGAAGCTGCTGCTGCTCGACGAGCCGGTGGCCGGCATGAGCCGCAGCGAGCGCAGCGAGATGACCGAGCTGGTGGGCGCGATGCACCGCGACCGCCGGATGACGCTCGTCCTCGTGGAGCACGACATGGGCGTGGTCATGTCGCTGGCGCGGCGCGTGCTGGTGCTCGACTTCGGCCGCCAGATCGCCCTGGGCACCCCCGCGGAGGTGCAGGCGGACCCGTCGGTCATCGCCGCATATCTCGGGGCGGTCGAGGCGGGCGCGTGATCACCTTCATCGAGCTTCTGGTCGCCGGCCTGGCACTCGGCGCCGTGTACGCGCTCATCGCGCTCGGCTTCACGGTCGTCTTTCGTGCCACTCGTGTCATCAACTTCGCGCAGGGCCAGCTGCTCATGCTGGGTGCGTTCATCACCGCATGGCTCGCCACCGATGTAGGAGCCCCGTTCTGGCCGGCGTTCGCGATCGGCTGCGCACTGACGGCGGCGCTGGCGCTCGCGTTCCAGGCAGGTGTGCTGCGCTTCGCCGTGGGGCGACCCGACTTCACGGTCGTGATGCTGACGCTCGGTCTGGCCACGATCCTGCAGTCCCTGCTGCCCGCGATCTTCGGCACCACGGGACGCGGCAACGGCGACCCCTGGGGTGCGAGCACCCTGGACGTGGGCGGTGTGGCCCTTCCATGGGTGCAGGTGTGGACCATCGTCGCGGCGCTCACGGTGCTGCTGGCGTTCTGGCTCTTCAACCGTCACTCGAAGTACGGCCTCGCGATGCGCGGTGCGGCCGCCGACCCCGAGGCCGCGCTTGCGGTCGGCATCCCGCTGCGCCGCGTGCACGGAACAGCCTGGGCGCTCGCGGGTGTGGTTGCGTGCATCGGCGGCGTGTTCCTCGGCGGCTATCCGAACCTCGTCGACCCCTCGATCTCGACGTCGGCGCTGCTCGCGTTCCCGGCGATCATTCTCGGCGGCATCGACTCCACCACCGGCGCTGTCCTCGGCGGCCTGGTGATCGGCGTGGTCCAGGAGCTGACAGCCGGCTACCAGCCGGCATACGCGCCGTTCCTGGGCACGAACTTCTACCTGGTCGCGCCGTACGTGCTGATGATCATCGTGCTGCTGGTGCGGCCCTACGGCATCTTCGGCACGAGACCGGCGGAGCGCCTGTGACCATGGCGCGGCGCGTCGCCGTGACCGCGGCCCTGGTCGCAGGCCTGGTGCTGCCGTTTCTGCTGAACGCCTACTGGTTGACCACCTTTGTCTTCGTCCTCATCGCCGCCATCGGCGCGCTGGGGCTGGATGTGCTCACCGGACGCACCGGTCAGATATCACTGGGCCACGCGTTCTTTCTTGGGGTGGGCGCCTACGTCAGCGGGCTCCTGGGAACCGATCTGCACCTGACAGCGGCGCTCTGGATCCCCGCCGCCGCGGTCGCCGCCGGCGTGCTCGGCGGCATCGTCGGCCCCACCGCGCTCCGCCTGCGCGGGCTGTACCTGGCGATCGTGACGATCGCGCTCCTGTACATCGGGCAGCACATCTTCGTCAACGTCGCCGCCATCTCGGGCGGACCGGGCGGTCGCGCGCTGAACGATCCCACCTTCGGGTCCCTCGACTTCGCCACCGGCGCGACGCTGGGCCCGCTCTCGTTCGACCGCAACGGTCTCTACTATTACCTCGCCTTCGTTCTCCTCGCCCTCGCGATGGTGTACGTGCGCAACATGATGCGGAGCAATGTCGGGCGCGGCATGGCGGCGGTGCGCGACCGTGAGCTGGCCGCCGCGGTGCTTGGCGTCAACGTTGCGCGCACCAAGGTGACCGCGTTCGTCGTCTCCTCGGCCATGGCCGGTCTGGCGGGTGCGCTCTACGGCTCGTACATCGGATACGTGGAGCCCACCGACTGGAACCTCGCGCTGTCCATCGAGTACGTGGTGATGATCGTGGTGGGCGGCCTGGCCACGCTGTGGGGTCCTCTGCTCGGCGCCGTCTTCGTCATCGGGCTGCCGGCGCTGCTGCAGCAGGTCGCCGGATCGCAGCCGATCTTCGGCGCGCTGCAGCCCGCGGACCTTGCGGCGATCGTCTACGGCGTGCTTCTGATCGTGTTCCTCGTGCTCGAACCACGGGGGGTCATCGGCGTCGCGCAGCGCCTCGTCGCGCTGGCGCGCCGCCGCACGCAGCCCGCGCACACTTGACACGCCCACAGCCGCGTCACCGGGAGAACGACATGCGCATGCGAAGCAGACGAGGCGCCCTGCTGGCCGCGGGTACCGCGGCGCTGACCCTTGCGGCCTGCGGCACCGGCGGCTCCTCGTCCTCGCCGGGCGGCTTCCAGACCGGCCCAGGCGTCGACGCGTCGGCGAAGACCATCGCTCTGGGGGTGCTGACACCGCTGACGGGAGCCGCGCAGCTCATCGGCGTGCCCCTGACGGCGGGACAGCAGGCGTACTTCAAGTACGTCGACGCCAACGGCGGCATCGACGGCTGGAAGATCAACCTCACCGTTGAAGACAACCAGTATCCCAGCGCCACCAAGGAGGTGCAGGACTACAACCAGATGGTCGGCAGCGTGCTGTTCTTCGCGCAGTCGTTGGGCAGCCCCACCACGCAGGCCATAGAGCAGCAGGCGGAGACGCAGAAGGTGCTCATCGGCACGGCCGCCCAGGACTCAGCTTTTGTCACACATGACATAAACGCGGTGATCGGGACGCCCTATGCGGTGGACGTGGCCAACGCCATGACATACGTGGCGGAGCACAATCCCGGCGCCAAGATCGGCATCATCTACCAGAACGACGCCTATGGCCAGGACGGGCTCAAGGGCTACACGGCGGCCAAGGCCGCGGTGCACTTCGACGACGTGGGCTCAGCGACGTACGACGCGGCCACTGACACGACGCCGCAGACCCTGCTCCCGGCGGCGCTCGCCATGAAGAATGCGGGAGCGCAGTACGTGATGCTCACCGCCATCCCCACCGCCGCCGCGGGCATCATCGGGTCGGCCGCCGCGGTGGGCTATCACCCGCAGTGGATCCTCCAAGGCCCCGCCTGGTCGGAGTACCTGATGACCAGCGGCAGCGGAGCGGGCACCGCCGCCGGCACGCCGACGCCCGTGTACCCCGCGCTGCTCAACCAGTGGGTGCTGGGCTACGAGGCGGCGTGGGGCGACACCACGGCGCCGGGCATGGCCAAGTTCCTGCAGATCCAGCACCAGTACAGCCCCAGCCAGATCCCTGACGGCTACTACGTGTACGGGTACTGCCTGGCGGAGATGGAGGCCCAGGTGCTGGCCAAGGCGATCGCCGGCCACGACCTCACGCGCCAGGGCGTGCTCAACGCGAAGTTGCACCTCGGCGCGGTGGACTTCGGCGGGCTGATCCCCAATGCGAACTACACGAGCAGCCTGGGGCCCGCTGACCGGGAGACGGAGATCGCCACGATCTCGGCGACGTCGCCGGGCTTCCTCAAGGTCACGGTGCCGTACTTCAGCAGCAGCACGGCGCAGAGCATGAGCTTCGGCTGAGTCCGCGTCAGTCGCTGCCGCCGCCTCCGCGGTTGCGTTGCAGCAGCCTGTTCATGACCTCCGGGTCGATCCCGTGCCCGAAGTCGCGGCCGGGGCTCTTCCCCTCGCGCGCGCTCAGCCGGGCGTACCTGCGCTGGCGCATCACACCGGCGAGCACGAGAAGGATGGCGACCAGGAACGGCGCGCCGATCAGCAGCGCCTCGAAGAGCTTCGTGCCCGGCCGGTCGAGCAGCACGTCGTAAGGGTTGTTGGGATCGATGTCGACGGTGACGGCGGTCGGTCCCGGGTCGTCGCTGGCGCCCTGCAGCGGCTGCAGGAACGAGACCCCCCGGTAGTGGTACGTGACCAGGCCGCCGCGATCCACGCCGGGCAGCGGCTTGCCCGTCCAGAGGAGCGCGTCCGGAGATCGCAGCTGGGCGAAGACGAGCAGGAGCCCGACGACCAGCGCCACCGCTGCGCCGGCCAGCCAGGGACGGATGCCGCGCATCCAGCCGCGGCGCGCTCCGCGCATCACTCGGCCGCGATCGCGTGGAGCACGTCGAGCCGCGAGGCACGCAGCGCCGGGAATATCGCCGCCAGCACACCGAAGACGCCGGCGATGACCGCGTAGAGAAACAGGTTGCCGCCGGGCACGGCGATGTGGTCGATGCCGCTGCTGCGCAGCGCGTTGGTCAACGCGACGCCGAGCCCCACACCGACGGCGATGCCGAGCACGGCGCCGATGAGCGCGATCAGCACCGACTCCCAGCGCACCATGGAGCGCGTCTGGCCGCGTGTCATCCCCAGAGCGCGGATGAGACCGATCTCACGCGTTCGCTCCAGCACGCTGAGCGCGAGCGTGTTGACGATGCCCAGCACGGCGATGATGACCGCCAGCAGAAGCAGGCCGGTGATGAGGTTGAGCAACGAGTTGATCTGCGATCCCACCATGGTGCGATATTCGTCGCGATTCATCGCCTGCACCAGGGGAAAGCCGCGCAGGTCGTGCTTCATCGACGTCTCCGCGTCGGCCACCGAGACCCCCGGAGCCGCGTTGGCCAGCACGACGCTGTCCCGCTGGGTGGTGACGTTGGGCGCGAGGGTCGCGAGTGACACGATGTACCCCTGCGCGAGCGCGTTCTGGGTGTAGATGCCGCCGATGCGCATGCGCACGTTGGCCCCCTCCGGGAAGCCGATCGTCACGGAGCTGCCCACGCCCAATCCGCGCGACCCGGCTTCCGCTGCGTCGACGATCGCGGTGTCTTTGGCGGCGACGCTGGACGCCGAGCCGCTCGACATGTCGAACGCGAGGGTCGTGCCCAGCGAGGCGGGATCGATGGCGGTGACGCTCTGCGACGCGGAGCCGACCAGCGCGTCGCTGAAGCGCAGCTCCGTGACCGCGGCCAGCCTGGGGTCGCCGCGCAGCGCGTCCGCCACCGCGGGGCTGAACGACGGCCCTTGCGAGAAGACGATGAGGTCACCGCGGAGCGCCCCCTCGATGGCGGCGTCGGCAGAAGCGCGGAACGATGCCGTGAGCACGGCCACGCTTGCGACGAGGGCCAGGCCGATCATCAACGCCGCCGAGGTGAGGGCGGTGCGCCGTGGGTTGCGCTGCGCGTTCTGCGTGGCCAGCAGACCCGCGACGCCGCGCGTGTGCCGAACCGGCCAGCCGAGGACGCGGGCGATCGGGGTGACCAGCAGCGGCGCCAGCAGCGCCACCCCCAGGAAGACGGCCAGCACGCCGCCACCGAGAAGCTGCAGCGACACCGACGTGGCCCCGGAGAGGCCGATGCCGACCAGCGCGCAGCCGGCCGCGAACACCACCGCGCCGGCGATGACGCGCCGCCGCGGCAGCGATTCGATCTCGGGAAGCGCCTCGCGCAGTGCCGCAACCGGCGCGACCCGCGTCGCACGCCGCGCCGGGAAGGTCGCGGCGAGGACGGTGACCACCGTGCCCGCCACGACGCCGGCGATGAAGCTGTGCGCCTGCAGGTTGAGCACAGTGCCCGCGGGCGCGCCGATCAACGCCTTCAGTCCCGACGCCACCAGCAGGCCGAGCAGCACGCCCACGCCGGACGCGACCAGGCCGGTCAGCGTCGCCTCGACCAGCACCGAGGTCAGCACCTGGCGTCGCGTCGCACCCAGCGCGCGCAGCAGCGCGAGCTCGCGCGTGCGCTGCGCCACCAGGATGTTGAACGTGTTGACGATGAGGAACGAGCCGACGAAGAGGAAGATGAAGGCGAAGACCAGGAGCGGCGTCCCGATGAACGTGCTGATCGTCGTCTCCGTGCTCTGCTCCGCGGCCTGCGCGGCCTGCTGACCGGTCGCAGCCTCGGCGCCCGCGGGCAGCACCGCGGCGATCCGATCCCGCAGGTCGGTGTCGGACACACCCTGCTGCGCCGCGACGTCTATCTCGTCGTACTTGTTCTGCCCCTCGAGCACGCGCTCCGCAGTGCTCTCCGTGAACAGCGCGATGGTCGCGCCCGCGAGGTTGTCCGACGTGCCGTAGCCGGCGACACCGCTGACGATGAAGCGCTCCTCGGGCCCCGTGGCGAACGCGATCGTGACGCGCTGTCCGACCGCGAGGTGATGACCCGTCGCGGTCCCCGCGTCGATGACCACGTCGTCCGGCGCGGAGGGCGGTGCTCCGCTGCGGATGCGGTACGGGGAGACGTCGGCGTCGGCGATCCAGTTGCCGCCGAACGTGGGCGGCCCGTTGCCCCCGATGGCCTTGCCGTCGGGGCCGATGAGCGTCGCGCCGGTGCGGAAGAGCAGCCCGGCGGCGCTCTTGACGCCCGCCACTCCGGAGACGGTGGTCAGCAGCGAGCGCGGCACCGGCTGCCGTGGCGTCCCACCGATGCTGCCGCCCGCGCCGCGCAGCTGATGTCCCTCCACCACCACTGCGACGCCGGCGTCCGCGGCGTTGAAGATGCGCGTGAAGGTCGCGTTGATCGTGTCGATGAAGATGAATGTGCCGGTCACGGAAGACACGCCGATGAGGATGGCGATCGTCGTGAGGAGGAGCCGCAGCTTGTGGCTCAGCAGGCTCCTGATGCTGACCTTGAACACGCGCCGATGCGACTAGTCGCCCAGGTGGCGCATCACGCCGAGGATCCCGTCGGCGGTCGGTGACTGCACGTCGTCGACCACGCGTCCGTCCGCGAGGAACACGGCACGGTCGGCGTGCGCCGCGGCAAGCGGGTCGTGCGTGACCATCGCGATCGTCTGGCCCAGGTCCGAGACCGCGTGGCGCAGGAAGTCGAGCAGCTCGGTGCTGGCACGCGAGTCGAGGTTCCCCGTGGGCTCGTCCGCGAAGATGATCTCTGGGCGGCTGACCAGCGCGCGCGCCGCGGCGACACGTTGCTGCTGGCCGCCGGAGAGCTCGCTGGGGCGGTGGGACAACCGCGGCCCCAGGCGGGTGATGGCAATCACCTCGTCGAGCGCCGCGCTGTCGGGTTTGCGACCCGCGATCGTCAGCGGCAGCACGATGTTGTCCAGGGCGGAGAGCGTCGGCACCAGGTTGTACGACTGGAAGATGAAGCCGACCTTCTCGCGGCGCAGCAGCGTGAGCTCGCGGTCACCGAAAGCGCCGAGCTCGACGTCGCCGATGAAGACGGCGCCACCGGTGAGGCGGTCGAGCCCTGCCATGCAGTGCAGCAGCGTGGACTTGCCGGATCCCGACGGACCCATGATGGCGGTGAACCTGCCTTTGGCGAACGAGACCGTCACGCCGTCCAGCGCGCGCACCGCGGTGTCGCCTCGCCCGTAGACCTTCACCGCATCCACGCATCGTGCGGCGACGACGCCCGACGCGTCCACGCTGCTGTCGACCGGCGGCGCGGCAGTCGTCACCCGGGCACCACGAGCCGTGCAGGGCGCACGGGATCGCTCGCAAGCTCACTCATCGCCTGCAGCGTAGCAATGAGCGGAGCGAAGCCGCCCCCCGGGGCGGCTCCGCTCAAAGGGGAAGGGGGGTGATGCGAAGTGTCAGGCGAGCACCACGAGCCCGCCGTCGCGCGAGCCCGCCGGCGTGCGCCTGTGCGCGTTGAGTGAGATCATGCCGTCGAGGCTGCTGGGCGTCTCGTCCGGTGCGGCCATGAGGAACCCCTGCACCAGGTCGACGCCGATCTCACGAAGCGTGGCCAGCTCGGTGACCGTCTCCACGCCCTCGACGATCAGCTCCGCGCCGGTCTGCTTTCCCAGGTAGTGCAGCGACGCGATGATGGACTGCTTGACGTTGTTCGCGTCGCAGTTGCGCGTCAGCGACGCGTCAACCTTGATGAAGTCGGGCCGCAGCGTCGCCAGCGTGCCCAGGCCGGCGTAGCCGGCGCCGGCGTCGTCGAGCGCAAAGCGGACTCCCAGGTCACGGGCGTAGTCGCGGAGGCGCACGAAGCTGCCGATGTCGCGGATGGGCACGCGCTCGGTGAGCTCGATGACGGTGCGCTCCAACGGCCACAGCCGGTCGCTCTGCCAGTCGAAGATGTGCGACGCCGCCGGGTGAAAGTTGTCCGCGTCGAGATTGATGAACAGCAGCGCGGAAGAACTGTCGATGCGCTGCTGCGCGCGCACCCGCGCCAGCCACGCGAGCGTGGAGTTGACCTCACGCGTGAGCCCCGCGCGAGCGGCGGCGTCGAAGAGCTGCTCCGCCTCGCTGAGCTGGTGATTGGCGGGGCCGCGGCTCAGCGCCTCGTAGCCGAACACCTGCGGCGAGCTCAGGCTGAATATCGGTTGGAAGAGCGTTCGCAGGGTCTGCCTCTTGAGCAGGTCGCGGATGACCCCGCGGTACGAGTGGCGCGGCGACGACACGGTCGAACTCGGCGCCGAGGCGGCTGGCCCAGCGGTCGCCGGTCTCGCGCAGCGTCGCCAGCGCCGCGGACGGGATCGTGGTCACACCCACCGCCGCCGGGGTGTGGCCCGACTCCATCAGCGCCACGCGCAGCCCGTCCTCGAAATCGCCCGTGCTCTGCTCGTCCAGCTCGCTGTCGCTGAGGAGCAGGATCGCCGTGGAGCGGGGTCCGATGGCCACGTCCTCGATCGCCTGGGTCCCGTACAGGCGCGCCGCCGTGACGAAGAGCGCCGACAGCAGCGCGTCGTCGGGCGGCACCGGGTCAGCGGTGGCGACGATGGCGACGGCTCCGCCACTTCTCTGCCTGCTCATGGCTCTCCCTGTCTTGCGCCACCGCAGTTCTCGCACAGTTCTTCACAACAGTTCACACGTGTCGGCGTTCTGTTACATCCGCCTGGGCATACTCGGTTCCATGTCGGGAGACGGCACGAGATCCGGCGCGGGGGCGCCGCTGTTCGCCGACGGCGACATCGCGGTACGGCGCATGCGCGACGACCAGGCCGACTACGAGCGCATGGTGGCTTGGCGCAACGCGCCGCACGTGCGCCGCTGGTGGGACCCTGACGAGCCGCCCCTGACGCTGCAGGGGGCGATCGCCGAATACCGGCCCGACACGCTGGACACCTCGCCGACCACCGCGTGCGTCATCGAGTACCGCGGCGAGCCGGTGGGATTCGTGCAGTTCTTCCCCTGGTCCGCCTACCCCGAATATCTCGACGAGACCGGCATCACCGTGCCCGACGGGGCCTGGAGCCTGGACATCCTCGTCGGCGTCGGGGCGCTGGTGGGCCGCGGCATCGGGTCGCGAGTCGTCGACCTGCTCTGCCGCCACCTCTTCACCGCCCGGGGCGCCCGCGCCGTCGCGTTCGGCGTCGCCGCGGACAACGAGCGGGCACGGCGAGCGTACGCGCGCGCCGGGATGCACGAGGCGGGGACCTTCCTGGACACCGACGTGAAGGAAGGCGCCCGGGTTCCGTCGCTGCTGCTGCTCCGGGAGCGGGACGTTTGACGCCGCGTTGAGCGGGGGTGTATCACCGCCGGGTGAGGTCGCTCCACAACTCCTGGCTGGGACGCTCGCGCGCCGGCCTGGCGGCGATCCTGGCGCTGTGCCTGGTCGGTGGCATCGCAGCCGGGGTGGGCGTGTCGCTGGCGCTCCGCCCCCACGCCCCGGCCCAAACCCAGCCGTTGACGCCCGCCGGGCCGGTGATCGGCGCCGACCTCGCCCGCCAGTACGCGGCACCGTTCACCCTCACCGACCAGAACGGCGTGCCCATCTCGCTGACGGCGCAGAAGGGCAAGCTCGTGCTCCTTGCCTTCATGGATCCGCTGTGCGTTCAACTCTGCCCCATCCTGGGGCGCCAGATCGCGTCCGTCGAGGCGCAGCTGCCGCGCGGCATCGACCCCGAGCTGCTCGTCGTCAGCGTGACCGCGGGGCGGACCGCGTCCGACGTGCGTCACTTCGTCAAGACCAACCTGACGCAGCAGTGGCGGCCCGGGTGGCACTGGCTCCTCGGGCCCAGCGAGGCCGCGCTCAAGCTGACGTGGCTGCACTGGGGAGTGCCGCTGACCCCGCCGCATGACAACACGCTCTCGGTGATCGACGCACAGGGCTACCTGCGCGTGACGTATCCCGCGCCGATCTTCGTGGGCGACGTGGTCTCGGCGATCACCACCGTGGCCCGCGGCTGACCGCAGCGCTCCAACGCGGCGACACTCGCCCAGCACGCATGCACGAACAGCCCGCGCAACGGGAGGCGGCGCTTGCCGCGGAGCGCATGTACGCCGGTGACCGCGCGTCCCAGGCGCTGGGCATCGCCATCGAGGACGTGGCGCCGGGACAGGCGACGGCGCGCATGACCGTCTCCGCCACGATGGTGAACGGTCACGGCATCGCACACGGGGGCTACATATTCCTGCTGGCGGACACCGCGTTCGCCTTCGCCTGCAACACCAGGGGTCCGCACGTGGCCGCGGCCGCGTCGATCGAGTTCGTGCAGCCGGTGCACGAGGGTGAGCAGCTGATCGCTCGCGCCACGGAGCGCCTGCTGCAAGCGCGGAGCGGAATCTACGACGTCAGCGTGCGGCGCGAAGACGGTTCCGTCGTCGCGGAGTTCCGCGGCCGCAGCCGCCCCATGCGCGCGCACGAGGACGCGCGCTGATGCGCGATCTCTCGCCGCGGCGCGACGAGCTCGACCCCATCGAGGTCGCGTCGCTTGACGAGCTGCGGTCGCTGCAACGGGAACGCCTGCGCTGGACGCTGCAGCACGCGTACGCCAACGTCGCCGATTACCGCACCCGCTTCGACGCAGCCGGCGTGCATCCCGATGACCTGCGCGCGCTCGGGGACCTGGCGCGCTTCCCCTTCACCACCAAGGACGACCTGCGCCGCAACTACCCCTTCGGCATGCTTGCGGTGCCGCGCGAGCGCGTGGTGCGGGTGCACGCATCGAGCGGTACCACGGGGCTGCCCACGGTCGTCGGCTACACGACGCGCGACCTGGAGACGTGGGCGGAGGTGGTGGCACGGTCGATCCGCGCGGCCGGGGGTCGCCGCGGCGACGTGGTGCACGTCGCGTACGGATACGGGCTGTTCACCGGCGGGCTGGGCGCCCACTACGGCGCGGAACGCCTGGGCTGCACCGTGGTGCCGGCGTCGGGCGGCATGACCGACAGACAGGTGCGGCTCATCGCCGACCTGCAGCCGCGCGTGATCATGGTCACGCCGTCGTACATGCTGGCCATCATCGACGAGATGGAGCGGCAGGGTGTCGACCCGCGGAGCACGTCGCTGCAGGTAGGCATCTTCGGCGCGGAGCCGTGGACCGAGGACATGCGCAGCGAGCTGGAAGAGCGGCTCGACGCGCACGCCGTCGACATCTATGGGCTCTCCGAGGTGATCGGGCCGGGCGTCGCCAACGAATGCGTCGAGACCAAGGACGGCCTGCACGTGTGGGAGGACCACTTCTACCCGGAGATCGTCGACCCCGTCAGCGGCGCACCGCTGCCGGACGGCGAACGCGGGGAGCTGGTGCTCACCTCGCTGACCAAAGAGGCGATGCCCGTGATCCGCTTCCGCACGCGCGACCTGACGCGGCTGCTTCCGGGGACGGCGCGCACCATGCGGCGCATCGAGCGCATCACCGGGCGCAGCGACGACATGCTGATCGTGCGGGGAGTGAACCTGTTCCCCACCCAGATCGAGGAGCTCATCCTCCGCGTCCCCGGCCTGGCACCCCACTTCCTGCTGGAGCTGACGCGGCCGGCCCGGCTCGACGAGCTGCTGGTGCGGGTGGAGGCGCGCCCCGGCTCCGCCTCAGAGGAGGCGCGCGCCCGACTCGGCGCCGCCCTCGCGGCAGCCGTCAAGCAGGGAATCGGCGTCACCGTACGGGTCGAGGTCACCGAGCCGGGCGGCGTGGAGCGTTCCGCCGGCAAGGCCAAGCGCATCGTCGACCGGCGCCCGGAGGCGGCCTCGCGGGCTTGACCGGCTCCGCGGGGCCTCCCTACAATCTTCTCAGAATACCGACCGAACGTTTGGCTGATTGCAGGCGGACCCCATGGACCCTCAGGCCGACTTCGACGCCCTGATCGAATCCGACCAGCGCATCGAGCCCCGCGACTGGATGCCCGACGAGTACCGGCGCACCCTGGTGCGCCAGATCGCCCAGCACGCCCACTCCGAGATCATCGGCATGCAGCCGGAGGGCAACTGGATCACCCGCGCGCCATCCCTGCGGCGCAAGGCGATCCTCATGGCCAAGGTGCAGGACGAGGCGGGTCACGGGCTCTACCTCTACTGCGCCGCCGAAACGCTCGGCGTGGCGCGCGCCGACCTCGTCGACCTGCTCCACGCCGGGCGGCAGAAGTACTCGAGCATCTTCAACTACCCGACCGTGACCTGGGCCGACGTGGGCGCCATCGGCTGGCTGGTCGACGGCGCCGCCATCACCAACCAGATCCCGCTCTGCCGCTGCTCCTTCGGCCCCTATGCACGGGCGATGGTGCGCGTGTGCAAGGAGGAGTCGTTCCACCAGCGGCAGGGATTCGAGCTGCTCTACACGCTCTCCCACGGGACCGCGGGGCAGCACGCCATGGCGCAGGACGCCGTCGACCGCTGGTGGTGGCCGTCGCTGATGATGCTCGGCCCGCCCGACTCGGAGTCCACGCACACGTCGCAGTCGATGGCCTGGCGCATCAAGCGCTTCTCCAACGACGAGCTGCGCCAGCGCTTCGTCGACATGGTCGCTCCTCAGGCCGACGTGCTGGGACTGCGGCCGCCGGACCCGAAGCTGCGCTGGAACGAGGAGCGCGGCCACTACGACTTCGGTGAGTGCGACTGGGACGAGCTGCGCCGGGTCGTGTCCGGCGACGGGCCGTGCAACCGCCAGCGGCTGGCGCACCATCGCGCGGCGCACGACGACGGCGCATGGGTGCGCGAGGCCGCGCAGGCGTACGCGGCGAAGCACGCTCGCAGCACCTCTCAGGCGGCTTGAATGGAAGCGGAGCTCCCGGCGTCTGCGCAGGCGCCATTGGGGAGTGAGGCGCCGAAGCAGACGCCGGAAGCTCCGCGCCTTTCGATGGCGTCTGCACAGGCGCAATTGGGCAGTGAGGCGCCGAAGCAGACGCCGGAGCATCCGCGCCGTGCCATGCCCGACCCGCTCTGGGAGGTCTTCGTGCGCGCCAAGCGTGGCCTCGCGCACAACCACGTCGGCAGCCTGCACGCCGCGGACGCGGAAATGGCGCTGCGCAACGCGCGCGACGTGTTCACGCGCCGCATGGAGGGCGTGAGCATCTGGGTGGTGCCGTCCGCCGCGATCACCGCGACGTCACCCGAGGAGCGCGATTCGTTCTTCGATCCCGCGGCAGACAAGGCATACCGCCACCCCACCTTCTACGACATTCCCAAGGAGGTCAAGCAGCTGTGACCGCGGTGGCCGTCGACGCGACGGCCTACACGATCGGCATCGCCGACGACTGCCTGGTGCTGTCGCACCGCCTGGCGCAGTGGTCGTCGCGCGCCCCCACGCTCGAGGAGGACGTCGCGCTGACCAACATCGCGCTCGACCTCCTCGGCCAGGCGCGCGCGCTCTACGCCCGCGCCGGCGAGGAGGACGGCAGCGGGCGCTCCGAGGACGACTACGCGTTCATGCGCGACGAGCGCGAGTTCACCAACTGTCTCCTCGTCGAGCAGGAGAACGGCGACTTCGCACTGACCGTCGCCCGCCAGCTGCTCTACTCCGCGTATCAGCTGCCGCTGTGGCGCGCGCTCGTCGATTCGTCGCACCCACACCTCGCCGCGGTGGCGGCGAAGGCCGTGAAGGAGACCGCGTACCACCTCGACCACGCCACGCAGTGGACGCTGCGGCTGGGGGACGGCACCGAGGAGAGCCGGCGACGCATGCAGGCCGCGCTCGACGCGCTCTGGCCGTACACGAGCGAGCTGTTCGAACCGGACGGCGACACCGCCCGGCTCGTCAGCGTAGGCGTCGCCGCCGATCCGTCGCCGCTGCGCGAAGAATGGGAGGCGCACGTCTCGACCACGGTACGCACGGCGACGCTGCAGCTGCCGTCGTCAGCGTGGGCGCCGAGCGGTGGCCGCCGCGGGGTGCACACGGAGAGCTTCGGCTTCATGCTCGCCGAGATGCAGCACCTGCACCGTTCGCATCCGGGTGCGCGATGGTGATGACCTCCGCCGAGAGGCTGCGCCGCGTCGCCGGATCAGTGGCCGACCCGGAGCTGCCGGTGCTCACCATCGAGGACCTCGGCATCCTGCGCGACGTGCGCGTCGACGCGGCCGGACGTGTCGACGTCGACATCACGCCCACGTACTCAGGATGTCCCGCGCTGGCCGCCATCAGCGACGACGTGGAGCGGCGGCTGCGCGAGACCGGCGCCACAGATGTCAACGTCAACGTCGTGCTCGCGCCGGCGTGGACGGCGGATTGGATGTCGGACGCGGCGCGGCGCAAGCTGCGCGAGCACGGTGTGGCACCCCCACGACGCCGCGACGCTGATGGCGCGCTCCTCGAGCTCGCCGTGGGCTGCCCGGTGTGCGGCTCGGCGCACACGAGCGAGGTGGCCCATTTCAGCTCCACCCCGTGCCAAGCCCTGCGCCGCTGCTCGGGGTGTCACGAGCCGTTCCAGCACTTCAAGGAGCACTGACACGGCGATCGCGGCGCCGGACGCGCCTGCGCACCGGCGCGCCACGATCCACCCGCTGCGCGTGGCCGCCGTCGAGCCGCTCACCGCCGACTCGGTCGCCATCGAGTTCGAGGTGCCGCCCGAGCTGCGGGAGCAATACGACTTCATCCAGGGGCAGCACCTGTCGCTGCGATGCGGCGACGCCGGCGACGACGTGCGCCGCAGCTACTCGATCTGCACGCCCGCCGGCTCGGGGCGGCTGCGCGTCGCTGTCAAAGTGCTGCCCGGGGGTGTGTTCTCGGCGTACGCCCGCGACAGGCTGCGTCCCGGCGACGTCCTCGAGGTGGTCACGCCGACGGGGCGTTTCAACACGCCGCTGGACCCGGCCGCGGCGCGGAGCTACGTGATGGTCGCGGCGGGCAGCGGGGTCACGCCCGTCCTCTCCATCATCGCGACGGTGCTCGAGCGTGAGCCGCACAGCACGGTGACGCTGATCCTGGGCAACCGCACCGTCGCCGACATCATGTTCCTGGAAGAGCTCGAGGCCCTCAAGAACACGTACCCGGAGCGCTTCGTCATGTACCACGTTCTATCGCGCGAGGAACAGGACGTGACCCTCTTCAACGGCCGCATCGACGGCGACCACCTGACCGCATTCCTCGACCGTCTCGTCCCGCCGGACACCGTGGACGAGTGGTTCCTCTGTGGCCCTCGCGGCATGATCGAGACAGCTCGCGCGCTGCTGCTCGAGCGCGGCGTCGACGCGGCGCGAGTGCACGCCGAGCTGTTCCACACGGAGAGCATCGAGCGGGCGCGCAGCGCGCCCGCGGTTGCGCCTCCTGCACCCGGAGCGCACACGAGAGCGCGCTCTCAGGTGACGATCATTCTCGACGGGCGGCGCTCGACGTTCGAGCTGGAGCGCGATGGCGAGCGCGTGCTCGACGCGGCGCTGCACGTGCGCGCCGACGCGCCGTATGCATGCAAGGGCGGTGTCTGCGGCACATGTCGCGCCAAGCTGGTCAGCGGCACGGTGGAGATGGAGCAGTGCTACGCGCTGGAGCAGCACGAGCTCGACTCGGGGTTCGTGCTCGCCTGCCAGTCACACCCCACGTCCGACAAGGTCGTGCTCGACTTCGATCACTGATGGGAAGCGCCTCGCTAGAGCGTCGCGCCGAAATCAGGCGCGCGCTTGGCGCGTGCCGCAGCCACGCCTTCGGCCGAGTCGGGTCCGGTGAAGCCCAGGAACTCCAGCGCCAGCGAGCTGTCGAAGATCGGCCCCGCGGCGCGCAACCAGCCGTTGAGCGCCTGCTTGGTCCAGCGGATGGCGGTGGCGGATCCCGCGGCCAGGCGCCGCGCCACCTCCAGCGCTCGCGACTGCACCTCGTCGTCGGGAACGCAGAGCGACACGAGCCCGATGCGCTCCGCCTCCTCGCCGCTCAGCGGTTCGCAGGTGAGCAGGTGGTACTTGGCCTTGGCCATGCCGCAGAGCAGTGGCCACACGATCGCCGCGTGGTCGCCGGCAGCCACGCCGATGCGCGTGTGCCCGTCGATGAGGCGCGCCGTGCGGCCGGCGATCGACACGTCGGCGAGCAGCCCCACCACCAGCCCCGCGCCGACGGCGACGCCGTCGATCGCGGAGACGACGGGCCGGCTGCAGTTGATGATGTTGTACACGAGGTCTCGCGCCTCGCGGAGCACGCGCGCACGCGCGTCGAAATCGGCCCTGATCTCTTCGATCAGCTCCAGGTCGCCACCCGACGAGAAGCTGCCGCCGGCGCCGCGGATGACCACCGCGCGCACCTCGTCGTCAGCGTCGATCGCCGCCCACACCGCTGCAAGATCAGCGTGCATCGCGGCGTCGAGCGCGTTGAGCCGGCCCGGCGCGTGCATCGTGATCGTGAGGATCCCCGGGTCGACCGTGGAGAACTCCAGGCTGGGGAAGGCTTCTGCGTACGCGGTCATCGCAGGGCGCGCATCCTCAGCCGCCGGTGAACACCGGCTTGCGCTTCTCCTGGAATGCGCTCATGCCCTCGGCGTAATCGCGCGTCCGGGTCGCGCGTCCTTGCGCGGCGGCCTCCGCGGCGAGAACGTCGCCGAGTGGCGTCGCCGCATCCGTGAGCCGCCGCACGATCTGCTTCGATTCGCGAAATGCGGCGGTGGGGCCGCGCGCGATGGACGCCGCGAGCTCGCGTGAACGACGCAGCAGGTCGGCGCCCGCGACGCTGCGGTTGACGATTCCCCACGCCGCGGCCTCGCGCCCCGACAGCAGCCGTCCCGTGTAGATGAGCTCGAGCGCGCGGTGCGGTCCGGCCCGCGCGACGAACGCGGCGTGTGCGCCGCTGTCCAGCACGGCGCCGATGCGCGCGAACGGCGAGCCGATGCGCGCGTCGTCGGCGGCGTACACGACGTCGCAGGCCAGGGCGAGCCCCAGACCGGTGCCCAGGCAGGCGCCCTGCACCGCAGCGATCGTCGGTGTGGCCACCTCGGCCATGCGCTGTATGAGCGGGTTGACAACGTCGCGCAGCACGGCCTCACCGTCGTCGTGCTGCGGGTCGACGTCTGCCAGGTCGCGCCCGCTGCAGAACGCGCGTCCCTCGCCGCGGACCAGCACGGCGCGCGCGCCGCTCGCGGCGATGGCGTCCAGGTGGGCGTTGAGCGCGCGCACCAGTGCGTCGTTCATCGCGTTCAGCTTGTCGGGACGGTTGAGCACCAGCTCGGCGACGACGCCGTCGAGCGTGAGGAAGGCGGGCTCGTCCGGCTCAGATCCCGGCATACGGGGCGCGCTCCTTCGCCGTGAGGATCTTCAGCCGGCTCGCGCAGACCGTGACACCGTTTTGGTTGATCACGTCCCAGCGGTACGTCACGAGGCCGGTCTTGGCGTCGCGGTCCGACTTCTCCACCACCTCGATGTCGAGGTACAGCGTGTCGCCGATCCACGTCGGGGCGAGATAGCGCAGCGTGTCGGTGCCGTAGTTGGCCAGGATGGTGGTCGCGTCCGCGGGCACGCCCAGTCCGGTGGCGAGCGCGAAGACCATGATGCCGGGCGCCACGCGCTGCCCGAACATGGAGCGCTCAGCCGCGACGGCGTCGATGTGTGGATAGAACCAGTCTCCGGTCAGCGCGCACCAGCTGACGATGTCCGTTTCGGTGATCGTCCGCCCCCGGGTCCGCTGCGCCTGCCCGACCTCGAGCTCGTCGTAGGTCCGGTAGAGCAGGAACCGATCCATCTGCCTCGCACCTCCGCCGGGTCGCAGAAACCGACCTTGTGATCGCTGGCCGCGGCGCAGTCTACTATTGCGCGGCGCGCGCGGTCAACGCGCACGCGCGTTGACGAACCATCCCTTCGTTGGATATTTTGAGGAGCGACATGGGCCGTCCGCGCCTCGCCGAGCGCAGCCCCTACGACCGCGACCGGGTCGTCGACGCCGCCGTCAAGGTGTTCACCGAGCGCGGCTACGACGGCACTTCCATGGCCGACATCGCGCGCGAGCTCCGCGTGCACAAGAGCAGCATCTATCACCACATCGCGGGCAAGGAGCAGCTGCTCGACGAGGCCGTGAAGCGGGCGCTCAACGCGCTCCACGGCATGCTCGCCGAGCCAGGTGCGCTGCAGGGGGCCGCGGTGGCGCGCCTGCGCTACGTGGTGCGACGCACCGTCGAGATCATGGTGCGGCAGCTCGCCGAGGTCACCGTGCTGCTGCGCGTGCGCGGCAACACCGCGACCGAGCGGTGGGCGGTCTCGCGCCGCCGCGACTTCGATCGCGCCGTGCAGCGCATCGTCGCGGCGGCAATTGCCGAGGGCGACCTGCGGGCCGACATCGACGCCTCGCTGGTGACCCGGCTGATCTTCGGCATGTCCAACTCCGTCAGCGAGTGGTACCAGCCCGGCGGCCGGCTCTCTGCAGGCGAGGTCGCGAGCGCTATCGAGACGGTGATCTTCGACGGGCTGAGCGTGCGCTCAGGCTGAGCCGGTCAGCGCGGCGAGCGCCTCCGGCGACCCTTGGATCGCGGTGCGCTGCATGAAGTGCTTCACGGCGCGCAGACCGCCGAGCTCCTCGCCACCGCCGGCGCGGCCGGGCCCGCCGTGCACCAGCTGGGGCATGGGCGTCCCGTGGCCGGTCGACTCAGCGGCGCAGTCGCGGTCCAGGACCAGCAGACGCCCGTGCAGCGGTGCGGTCGCCAGCACCAGGTCCCGCACCAGGTCTCTGTCGTGCGACACGATGGAGCCGACGAGGCTTCCCTGACCGCGTCCTGCGAGCTGTGACGCCTCGACGGGGGTGGCGTAGGGGATGACGGTGGTCACCGGGCCGAATGCCTCGACCTCGTGTGGCTCGGGCCGCTGCGTATCGCGGCACAGCAGCAGCACGGGCGCCATGAACGCACCGCGTGTTGGGTCACCGTCAACGGGATGCACCTCGTCGGGGTCACCGGCGGCGACGCTCGCCGCGCTCCGCAGTGACTGCACCGCGCCGCGCACCTCGTCGCGTTGCGCGAGGCTCACCAGCGGACCCATGGTCACGTGCTCGCTGCGCGGATCGCCCACGACCACCGCATCGAGGCGCGCGCGCAGCGCGCCGACGGCGTCGTCGACGAGCTCCTGCGGCACCAGCGCGCGCCGGATCGCGGTGCACTTCTGCCCTGCCTTCACCGTGGTCTCGCGCGCGACCTCCTTGACGAAGAGGTCGAACTCGGGGGTGCCGCTGACGGCGTCCGTCCCGAGGATGCAGCAGTTGAGCGAGTCCGTCTCCGCGTTGAAGCGCGCGGCACGGGTCGTGACCGCGCTGTGGGCGCGCAGCCCGGCCGCGGTCGAAGCACTGCCGGTGAACGCGATCACGTCACCACCTCCGAGGAGGTCGAGAATCCCGTCGACGCGTCCGCACACCAGCTGCAGCGCACCTTCGGGCAGGACTCCCGCGTCGATGATGTCGCGCACCACCGCGGCCGCGAGGTACGCCGTCTGCGTCGCGGGCTTGACGATCGTGGGCATGCCGGCGAGCAGCGCGGGCGCCAGCTTCTCGAGCATGCCCCATACCGGGAAGTTGAAGGCGTTGATCTGAAGGACCGCGCCGTGAAGCGGCGTGTACACGTGCTGACCCGCGAATGTGCCCTGCTTGCCCATGGGCACGGCGTCGCCGTCGACCAGGAGCGTCCCACCGGGCAGCTCGCGACGACCGATGCTGCTGAAGACGAAGGTCGTGGCGATGCCGCCGTCAACGTCCACCGCGGTGTCGCGCCGCGTCGCTCCGGTGGCGCTCGACAGCTCCTGGTACCGCTCCTTGGCCGTGTCCAGCTTCTCCGCAAGGGCCCGCAGCGCGGCGGCGCGCTCCGGGAAGGTCAGGCGCCGCAGGGCGGGGCCGCCCGTGCCGCGGGCGTGTTCCACCACCGCGCGCTCGTCCACCCCGCTGCTCGACACGCGCGCCACCGGCTCGCCGGTGGACGCGTCGACAACGGTCACTCCGTCGTCCGGGGGTGTGTGCCAGCGTCCCGCGACGTAGCTGGGGAGCGGCTCCGGCGCGGTCGTCATGCGACGGGCGTGAGCCACTCCGCGAAGCGCTCGTCCTCGCCCTTGCAGGCGTCGAAGTAGAGTTTCTGCAGACGCTGCGTGACCGCGCCCGGCTCGCCGTCGCCGATCCGCCTGCGGTCGATCTCGATGACCGGCGACACCTCAGCGCCGGTGCCGCACAGCAGCACCTCGTCGGCGATGTACAGCTCGCTGCGATCGACCTCGCGTTCCACCACGTCGATGCCCAGCTCGTCGCGGGCAAACGTGATGAGCGTGCGCCTGGTGATCCCCTCGACGATGTTCTGCGTCACGGGCGGCGTGATCAGCCGGCCCTGGCGCAGCAGGAATATGTTCTCCGCGCTGCCCTCGCTCACGTGCCCGTCCTGCGTCAGCACGATGGCCTCGTCGAACCCGTTGAGACATGCCTCGGTCTTGGCCAGCGCGCTGTTGATGTAGATTCCGGTGCCCTTGGACCGCGCCGGCGCGACGTTGTCGTCGATGCGACGCCAGCTCGACACCTGGCACCGGATGCCGGAGGTTGTGTCGACGTAGGCGCCGAAGGGCACGGTCACGATCATGAAACCGTCGCGCAGGTTGTGGAAGCGGATCCCCACCTCCTCGGTCGCCTTGTAGACCAGCGGCCGCACGTAGACGTCGGTGGTGAATGCGTTGCGGCGCAGGATCTCCACCGTGAGCGCACACAGCTCCTGGGTGGGCAGAGGCAGCGCCATGTGCAGCATGCGTGCGTTGCCGCGCATCCGCTCGAAATGGTCCTGGAGGCGGAACACGTTGAGCCGTCCCTGCTTCGCGCTCCAGTACGCGCGGATCCCTTCGAAGCATCCGGTGCCGTAGTGCAGCGCGTGGGTCAGCAGGCCGAGGTGCGCGTCACCGTAGCGGCACAGCTCGCCCTCGTAGTACACCCAATAGTCAGCCTGCGCACGGCGGTCCTGCGGTGCGACCAGTGGTTCAGTCATCGGCGAGCACGGTACGCGGCTGTTCTATCAGATCGGCGAGGTGCCGCGCGAATCCGCCGGCCACCGCGCCGTCGGCGACGCGATGGTCGAAGACCAGCGAGAGCTGCACCACCTGCCGCGGCACCACCGCGCCGCCGACGATCCACGGCCGCTCCGCGATCTGCCCCACGCCGAGGATCGCGGCCTCCGGCGGATTGATGATCGCGGTGCCGCCGTCGACACCGAAGGCGCCGAAGTTCGACACGGTGAACGTGCTGCCGCGGAGGTCTGCCGCGCCGATGCTGCCGTCCCGAGCCGCGGCCGCGAGACGCTCCAGCTCGGCGGCGATGCGCTGCACGCTCTTGTCGTTCGCGTCGCGGATCACGGGCACCACGAGGCCTCGATCCGTCTGCACGGCGACGCCGAGATGGATGGTGCCGAAGCGCACCACCTCGTCGCGCTCGGTGTCGTAGTGGGCGTTCAGCCGGGGAAACCGCTGCAGCGCGTGCACGCACAGGCACAGCACCAGCGCGAACGGGGTCACGTGCGCACCATCGGCGGCACGGTCGAGCTCGCTGCGCAGCTCCATCAGCTGCGTTGCATCGGCGTACACGGAGGCGGCTGCCGTGGGCGCGTCTCGGTGCGAGCGAATCAGCCGTTCGGCGGCGACGCGGTTCGCCCCGGTCAGCCGGGTGCGCGTGCCGGCCGATGCGGGGTCGGCACCGGCCGCCGGATCCGGCGCCGCATTCTCCAGGTCGGCGCGCGTCACGATCCCGCCCGGCCCGGTGCCGCTGACCGTCGTCAGGTCGATGCCGCGCTCGGCTGCGAGGCGGCGCACCAGCGGCGACGCAGGCGGGGACGCCTGACGCGTCACCGCTGCCGGCGGGTCGCCTGCGGTCGCACGTCGCGCGCGCGGCTGTGCCGCCTCGTCGCTGGTGCCGTACCCCACCAGCACGCTGCCCGATCGCGCGTCGCGATCGTCGCCGGCGACGTCGATGCTGATCAGCGGGCGCCCCACCGCGACGCGGTCGCCGGGGCTGCCGTGGAGCGCGACCACCCGTCCCGCAAACGGCGTCGGCACCTCCACGACCGCCTTCTCGGTGGACATCTCGGCCACCGGCTGGTCGACGGAAACCGAGTTGCCGACCGCCACCAACCACGAAACGATCTCGCCCTCGGTGAGTCCCTCGCCGAGGTCCGGCATGAGGAAGTCGCGGACCTCGGGCATTCCCGTCAGTACTCGAGCGACCGCGCCACGGCGTCGAGGATGCGATCCACGGTCGGCAGGTAGTGGTGCTCGATCTTTGCCGGCGGGTAGGGCACGTCGTACCCGGTGACGCGCAGCACCGGAGCCGCGAGGTGTCCGAAGGCGCGCTCCGTCAGCGTGGCTGCGATCTCCGCGCCGTAGCCGGCGAAGCGCGGGGCCTCGTGCACGATCACGGCGCGACCCGTCTTCGTGACGCTCGCCGTCAGCGTGTCGACGTCGAGTGGAGAAAGCGTGCGCACGTCGATCACCTCCAGATCCCATCCGTCCCCCGCAGCGGCATCGGCCGCGTCGAGGGCGGTCGCCACCATCGGACCGTACGCGATCAGCGTCGCCGTGCTGCCGCTGCGCCGCACGCTGGCACGGCCGATCGCCTCACCGCGTACCGGAAGCTCGACCTCCTCCTTCATCCAGTAGCGACGTTTGGGCTCGAGGAAGACGACCGGGTCCGGGTGCGATA
Organism: Candidatus Dormiibacterota bacterium; assembly: GCA_963777285.1. Taxonomy (GTDB): domain Bacteria; phylum Chloroflexota; class Dormibacteria; order Aeolococcales; family Aeolococcaceae; genus JAFARE01. The sequence goes on along the minus strand of CAVZPR010000002.1, from coordinate 1,033,144 downwards.
TTGACTCGCGCAGCAGCGAGTACGCGTCACCCGGCGTCCCCGGGGTCACCACCGCGAGGCCCGCGGTGTGCGCGTAGTACGCCTCGGGGCTCTCGGAGTGGTGCTCCACCGCGCCGATGCCGCCGCCGTACGGGATGCGGATGACGATCGGGAGCCCCACGCGTCCGCGCGTGCGGTTGCGGTACTTGGCGACGTGGCTGATCACCTGGTCGAGCGCCGGGTATGAGAAGCCGTCGAACTGCATCTCGACCACGGGACGCAGGCCGTACAGCGCCATCCCGATCGCGGTGCCGACGATGCCGGACTCGGAGACCGGCGTGTCGAAGCAGCGGTCGGTTCCCCACTCCTGCTGCAGCCCGTCGGTGACGCGGAACACACCGCCCAGCCGGCCCACGTCCTCCCCGTAGACGACGACGGTGTCGTCCTCGCGCAGGGCGTCGCGCAAGGCCGCGTTGAGCGCAGCGGCCATGGTCACCGTCACCTGGTGTGCTCCGCGGAGTCGAGCCCACGCCCCAGCTCGGCGCGCTGCTCCTGCAGCGCCGGCGTGGGTGTCTCGTACACGTGGTCGAACATCTCGCGCGGGTCGCCCGCGGCTGCGCCGAACAGCGCGTCCCGCATGCGCGCGGCGATCTGCTCACCTTCCGCGTCCACTGCCGCGACGTGGGCGTCGTCGATGACTCCGTCCTCGCGCAGCCGCCGCGAGAACCGCGTCAGCGGATCGCGCGCGCGCCACTCGGCCACCTCCTCGGCGCTGCGGTACCTGGTCTCGTCGTCCGCGGTGGTGTGCGCCTCGATGCGATAGGTGACAGCTTCGATGATCGTCGGGCCGCCGCCGGCGCGCGCCCTCTCCACAGCGCTGCGCGTCACCGCGTACATGGCGAGCACGTCGTTGCCGTCGACGAGATGACCCGCCATCCCGTAGCCCACCGCGCGCAGCGCGACCGCGGGTGCGTGAGTTTGCAGGTGGAACGGCACGCTGATCGCGTACTGGTTGTTCTGCACCACGAACACCACCGGCGCCTGGTACACCGCCGCCATGTTCATCGCCTCGTGCGCGTCGCCCTCGCTGGCGGCGCCGTCGCCGATGAATGTGAGCGCGACGATCGGATCGCGACGCAGGCGCGCCGCCATCGCCAGCCCTGTCGCGTGCAGCGCCTGCGTGGCCAGCGGCGTCGTCAGCGGCGCCACCTGGTGGGCATGCGGGTCGAAGCCGCTGTGCCAGCTGCCCTGGAAGAGCGCCAGGATGTCGACGATGTCGACGCCGCGGGCAAACGTCCCCACGGTGTCGCGGTACGAGGGAAAGAGCCAGTCGCCGGGCTGCATGGCGAACACCGCGCCCACCTGGGCAGCTTCCTGTCCGTGGCTGGATGCGAACACACCCAGCGCACCCTGGCGCGTCAGGTTGATGGCCTGGCGGTCCACGCGCCGGCTCAGTGCCATGAGGCGGTAGAGGGCGCGCAGCTGGTCGCGGTCCAGCCCGACGTCGACCGCGTTCGACTCCTGCAGGCAGCCTTCGGCGGTCACATCGCGCCAGACCGCGGTCATCCCTCGGGTCCTGCCGGCGCTCTCGGGCGGCATCGTTTCTCGACCCGTGGCCACGCTCGAACGATCTTACCGGCCGAGACGGCGCGCCCGGCGCGGTCTGCCGCCGTGCAGGCTGAGACGGCCCGGCTCACACCGCCTTGGCAGCGTGCTCGCGCGCGGACTCCTCCCAGCGGCGCTCGACGTGGGCGAAGCGCCACACGAGCAGCGCGACCACCCAGGTCACGACAAACAGGCCGACGATGATGAATCCCGCCTGGTTGATGTCGAAGTTGGAGAAGAAGTCCCAGATCCCGCCGGACAGCTTCAGCTCGGCGGCCAGGAGTCCGAAAAGCTCGATGGATCCTATGAGCAGCGCGATCGCGACCGAGAGCCCCGTGATCGTGATGTTGTAGTAGACCTTGCGGATCGGCTTGGAGAACGCCCAGCCGTACGCGAAGTTCATGAACGACCCGTCGAGGGTGTCGAGCAACGACATCCCCGCGGCGAAGAGGAGCGGCAGGCTCAGGACCGCGTACCAGGGCAGCCCGACGGTCGCCGCGCCGGCCGTCGCCGCCAGCAGCGCGACCTCTGTTGCGGTGTCGAATCCCAGTCCGAAGAGCACCCCGACGGGATACATCTGCCAGGGGCTGCGAATGGCGCGCATCATGCGGCCGAAGAAGCGGAACATCAGCCCGCGGGCGTTGAGCTGCTGCTCCAGCTCCTCGTCGTTGTAGGCGCCGCGGCGCATCGCCAGGAACACCTTGACGATGCCGACCAGGATGACCAGGTTGAGGATGGCGATCAGGTAGAGGAACGTCCCCGACACCAGCGTGCCGAAGAAGCCGCCGAAGTTGTGCAGCAGCGAGCTGGTGTTGCTCACCTGACCCAGGATCGCCTTGGCGGCGATGGTCAGCCCCACGCCGAGGCCGAAGACGATCGTCGAGTGTCCCAGCGAGAAGAAGAAGCCCACCGACAGCGGCCGCTTTCCCTCCGCCATGAACTTGCGGGTGGTGTTGTCGATCGCCGCGATGTGGTCGGCGTCGAATGCGTGCCGCATGCCCAGCGTGTACGCGGTCACGGCGACCCCGATGCCGAGGATCTTGAAGTGCTGCGGCACGATGGCGATGACGAAGATTCCCCACCCCAGGACGTGCAGCAGCACGACCGCTCCCACCATCGCCGCAACGCGCCGCCATTCGCGTGGCGAGAGGCCTTGCCTCAGCGTCACCCACCTCGCTGCGATCGCTGCCATGCGTGTGCCTCCTGCAGGGCCGGCTGCGCCGCTCAGGGTATCGAAGAATGCGACCAGCTCGCAACAGCGGGAGCCAGGCATGTGCTTGGGGATGCCGGGAGCGGGCTATGCTCCGGTCGTGGTTGCCAAGACCGCGGACGAGCTGGTGGCCCAGCTGCAGCGGGGTGGCACGCGCATGACCACCGCTCGGCGGCTGCTCCTCTCCGTGCTGGTGCGCGTCGCCAGCCACCCGACGGCCGAACAGCTTCTGGCCGAGGTCCGGGCGAGGGCGCCCGACGTCCACGCCTCGACCGTGTATCGCAACCTGGACGAGCTGGAGCGGCTCGGCGTCGTGGTGCACACGCACCTCGGCCACGGGCCGGCGACCTACCACCTCGCCGCCGAGGCGCACGGGCACCTCGTCTGCGAGAAGTGCGGGGCAACGTTCGAGGCGCCCCGGGACCTCTTCGAGGCGATGGCCAGGGGCGCGAAGCGACGCCTCGGGTTCGTGCTGCGGCCGTACCACTTCGCGGTCCTCGGCGTCTGCGCCGGCTGCGCCGAGGAGGCGTAGCCGCCGTTGGCTGACTGGGTCACCATCTCGTCCCTCGCCACCGCGGGCGGCACTCTCGTCCTCGCCCTGGCCACCTTCGCCTCGGTGCGCTCCGCGAATCGCGCGGCGCGCGTGGCCGAACGCTCGCTGCTCCTGGGGCTGCGTCCCCTGCTCATGCCCTCGCGGCTGACCGATCCCGAGCAGAAGGTGGGCTTCGCCGACGCGCACTGGGTGCGGGTCCCGGGCGGGGGCGCCACCGCCGAAGCGACCGACGAGGCCGTCTATCTCGTGATGTCGCTGCGCAATGCAGGAAACGGCATCGCCGTGCTGCACGGATGGACCTTCGAGCCGGACTTCCGCAGCGCATCGCAGCCGTCGGCGCTCGGCTCCTTCCGCCGGCTCACGCGCGACATCTACATCGCTCCGGGCGACGTCGGCTTCTGGCAGGGCGCGTTTCGCGAGCGAAGCACCGCAGAGTTCGCGGCCGCGACCAGCGCGGTCACGGAGCGCAGGCGCCTCACGATCGAGCTCCTCTACGGCGATCACGAAGGTGGCCAGCGGACGATCAGCCGCTTCGGGCTGCAGCCGCGAGCCGACGGAGAGGGCTGGATCGCATCGGTGTCGCGCCACTGGAACGTCGACCGCTCCGACCCGCGCTGAGCCCGTGATACAGTCCTGCGCCGCGCAGGATTCGCCGGTTGCCGGATTGGAGACACACACGACATGCAGACACGCCTCAACCCATACCTCAACTTCAGGGACAACACCCGCGACGCCATGGAGTTCTACAAGAGCGTGTTCGGCGGCACGGTGCAGATGTCGACGTTCAAGGAGCTGAACGCGGCGCAGGATCCCGTCGAAGAGAACCTGATCATGCACTCCGTGCTGGAGGCCGAGAACGGCATCGTGTTCATGGCCGCCGACACGCCCCCGCGCATGGAGTACAGGCCGGGCAGCAACTTCATGATGTCGTTGAGCGGCGATGACGAGCCGGAGCTGCGCGGTTATTTCGAGAAGCTCTCGAGCGGCGGGACCGTGACCATGCCGCTGGAGAAAGCCATATGGGGCGACACGTTCGGCATGTGCAACGACAAGTTCGGCGTCAGCTGGCTGGTCAACATCAACGCCGCACAGTCGTAGCAGCGGCGCGCTCGTCGTCGCGGGGTACGGTCGCGGCAAGATGACGGTGACCGCTCTTCCCTGGGTTCCTGAGGTGCGATGGCGCGCGCGGAGGTTCGGCTGCAACCGCATGACGAGCAACAGCCGGCTCTGAATCCGGCCGCCACGGCGGCAGACGCAGGGGTGACCCGCGCACCGTGGCCGTGGCGGCTGTACGCCGCCCTCACCGCATACCTGGGGCTGCCGATCATCGCCGTCTGGATCGGCGTCGCCCTGGCATCCACCGCGCTCCTTCCCGACCTGGGAACCAACGCGGCCTTCGGGTTGGTGGACCTCGTTCCCAGCAACACAGCGTCGGTGCGGGCACAGGCCGACGAGACGCGGCTGTTCGGGTCGTCGCTGGCCGATTCGCAATCGCTGGTCGTCGAGAGCGACAGGACCGGGCTGCCCCCGGCGAGCGTGGCGGCCCTGGGCCGCCAGGCGCTGGCGATCGACCGCTCACACGCTGCCGCCGCGTCACGCCCGGATTTCGCACTTCCGCTGGTCAACCTGGCACGGGTCGTCCCCGGTTCGCACGGCACAGCGACCACAGCCGTGACCTACCTGTTATTCAGCGCCGCAGCCCAGCCGGGCGACATCACCGCGGGCAGCCAGCGCTACGCGGCGGCCGCATCACGTCCGCCCGGCAGCTACGTCGGCGTCACCGGCCCGCTTCCCGCGGAGACAACCGAGGGCGACACCATCGAGAACGGACTCGTGCTTCTCGAGGTGGTGACGGTCGCGGTGATCGCCGTCCTGGTCGGGCTCATCTTCCGTTCCCCCATCGCGCCGCTGGTGCCGCTCGCCGCCTCGGTCGTGGCATACCTGGCCACGCGGCACGTGCTCGGCTGGGCCGCGCGCTCCCTGGGCATGCACATCCCGTCCCAGCTCGCGCCGATCATGGTGGTGCTGATCCTCGGCGTGGTGACCGACTACAGCGTCTTCACGCTGACCGGTGTGCGCGCCAGGCTGGCCGCCGGCGAGCGGCGCACCGTCGCGCTTCGCTACACGGCCGCCGCGGTCGTGCCCCTGGTGATGGCCGCCGCCCTCACGGTGGCCGCGGGCACCGTGGCGCTCCTGGGTGCTGACCTCGACTTCTTCCACGCGGTCGGCCCGGGCATGGCCATCGCCGTGGTCGTGAGCGGGCTCGTGTCCATCTCATTCGTCCCGTCGCTGGTGGCGGTGCTGGGTCGCCTCGTCTTCTGGCCAAGCCTGCGCGCTCAACGAGCCGCGACACCCTCTGGCGGCGGCCGCATGTGGGTGGCGCGGATCCTGAGCCGCCGATCCGGTGCTGCCGTGGCCGCCGCCGCCTGCGTCGCCATCCTGTTTGTCGCCGCGAGCGGCCTCGGCGGCATGCGCTTCGGGTCCAACGTCGTGAGCGGGCTTCCCGCGGACAGCGAAGCGCGACAGGCGGCTCTGGCCGCGTCCGGTGGCTTCGGCGCAGGCATCGTCGCGCCCACCACGCTGCTGCTGCAGGCGCCGGGCATCACCTCGCGTGGCGACGCACTGTCCCGGGTCGCCGCGGTGATCGCGTCCAGTCCCGGGGTCGCGGGGGTGGTCGGCGCGGAGGACCTGCCGGCGAACGTCGGCGCGTCGCTCTTCCGCTCGCCCCAGGGATCCGCGGTGCGGATGGTCGTGGTGTTCGAGCAGGACCCTTATGACGCGCCTGCGCTGGCCGACTTCGCCACCCTGAAGTCGCGCGTAAGCGGCGCGCTGCCCGGCGCCGGCATCGGAGGCGCCAGCGCGTCGTGGTCCGGCGCCACCGCCACTGCATCCGAGGCCGTCGCCGACACCGAAGCAAACATCTGGCGCGTCGCTCTTCTGGCGGCGCTGTTGATGTACGTCGTGCTGGCGATCTACTTCCGCGCGCTGCTCGCACCGCTGCTGCTCATCGCCTCGAGCGCCCTGGCGGTCGCCGCCTGCCTGGGGCTCCTCGTCGACCTCTTCCAGGGCCCGCTGCAATACCCAGACGTGACCTTTTTCGTGCCGCTCACCGCGGGCGTCCTGCTGGTGTCGCTGGGAGCCGACTACAGCGTCTTCGTGATGGGACGAATCTGGGAAGAGATGCGAGCCCGGCCGATCACCGGCGCGCTGGTCGCCGCGCTGCCGCGCGCCTCGCGCGCCGTCTCGATCGCCGCCGCGATCCTGGCGGCGAGCTTCGCCGTGCTGGCGCTCGTGCCGGTGCAGCCATTCCGCGAGATCGCATTCATCATGAGCGCGGGCGTGGTGATCGACGCGTTTCTCGTCCGCTCACTCCTCCTGCCCGCGCTGCTCGTGCTGGCGGGCCGCAGCGCGTTCTGGCCGCACCGCTCCGCGGTGACATTCGCCGGCGCCCCCGGCCGGAGACGGTGACGGAGCCGAGAGGCGCGGCCGCTCAGGGCATGCAGCGGACGGGCTCGACCCTGCGGCCGCCGCCGCGCAAACGGCGGCGACCGCTCAGGCCGTGGTCTCAGGCGGCGCGAACGTCGGTCGCCCGGGGACCCTTGTCGCTCTTGGTGACGCCGAACGTCACGTGCTCGCCACCGGCGAGGCTCTCGAAGCTGAGCGAGCTGTCGAGGCTGCTGCGATGGAAGAAATATTCCTGTCCATCCTCAGCGGCGATGAAACCGAAGCCGCGCTCGGGCACGACCTTCTTGACGCTACCAGTCATCTGGTGCACTCCATTTCCTTCTCGAAGTTGGGACGTACGCGCCCACTCGAGAAGGAAGGACGACCGCGACGACTGCGCCCACATGTGGGGCGGTTGCGGTGCATTGTATCACAGCAGCTGTGAACGCTCTGCTGACGATCGGGCACGGCGCGGGGAGCGCGGAATCGCTGCACCAGCGCTGCAGTCGCAGCGGTGTGCAGCAGATCACCGACGTGCGGACGTATCCCGCAAGCCGGCGCCATCCGCATTTCGCACGCGCCTCACTCGAAATCTGGTTGCCGGAGGCGGGCATCGCGTACCGCTGGGAGCCGGAGCTGGGCGGTTTCCGCCGGCCCCGCCCGGATTCGCCAAACATGGGGCTGCGCAACGCGTCGTTCCGGGGGGTACGCGGATTACATGGCGACTCCGGAATTCCGGCGGTCGCTGCAGCGAGTGCTCGCCGAGGCTGCGACGACGCGACTCGCCGTGATGTGCGCCGAAACGCTGTGGTGGCGCTGCCATCGCCGGCTCATCGCCGACGCCGCCGTGCTTCTGCACGGCGTGGACGTGCTGCACATCGACGGCGACGGCAACGCAGCGCCGCACCGCACGACCGCCGCCGCCGTTCGCGTGGATGATCACCTGATGTACAGGAGCAGCTGATGAAGTGCTCGTGTGCCTGGGAGCGGCCTCCATCCGGAGGCCGCTCCCGCTGATGCGGACGAGTCCGCTGCCCGTCAGAAGCTGATGGCGGAGCTGAAGATGTCCTCGTCGTTGGCGATCTGGCCGTTGGGCTCTTCGAGGAGACACAGCGTGGGCGGGCTGCTGTTGGGGCAGTCGAACAGGTCCGTGCTCCTGGTGTCGGACCACAGCGGATGTGCGGTGCTGCCCGAGACGGCGATTCCCGCGTAGTCGCCGAAGAACACGCTGTTCCCCTGGACGTCCGGGAACTCGGTCGGGTTGGGCATCGACGACGTTGTGACGCGGACCGACGCGAACGCCATGGCGGAGGCGGCGCCCGTCTGGTGCGAGAGCGTGATGTCGTTGTCCGCGTTGGTGATGTCGCTGCCGTACTGACGGTCGTAGTAGCTGACCACGACTCGGCCGTCGCCGCCGAAGCCCAGCCACTGGAACCATTGGTCCGCGTGCGCCTGGCTCGATTGCTGCGGCACGACAGCCACGGTGCGGGGATCTGCTCCGGTCGCGCTGAAACTCGTCCCGCCGTTGGTGGATTCACTGACCAGGATCTTGTTGGCGCAGGCCGGCGTCTTCACACCGTGATACAGCTCGGTGAACGCATCCGGATCCACGCCGTTGGGCCGGCATCCGGTCGTCCCCTTGGAGTCCTTGTTGATGTAGGAACCGTAGGTGACGACGATGCGGCCGGCGTTGGTCGGATCGACGCCGCCGGACGGGTAGTTGGTGGCACGGAACACTGAATTTTGCTGGGAGCCCTGTTCCGGGACGCAGGCCCTGAACTCATCCTGCCCACCCTGGTACGCGCCGCAGTCGGGGAGATCGTAGTAGTAGCCGACCTGGACCGGCGCGCTGAAACTCTTGCCTCCGTTGGTGGAACGGGACAGCAGCACCTGGGTGCGGTTGTCAGAGTTTGCCGCAGTGCTGGTGGCTTGATCGGTGTTGTAGTTGGAATACGCGATGTACAGGTTGCCGTCCGACCCGGTGAAGGGGTCCGAGAACTGGTTCTCGTCACAGCCGTTGCCCTTTTCGGGCGTGATGCCGAACTGCGAGTAATTGTTCGGGCACAGCGCTGAGTTCTTGCTCACGAGCACCGGGCTGCTGAAGCTGCGGCCGTAATCCGCGGACCACGCCTCGTAGATGTAGGCGGTGCCGTCGGCGGCGAAGTCGGTCCAGCTGACGTAGATGCGATCACGGAACCTGCTTCCCGTGTGATCGTCGATCGTCATGTAGGGCTTGTCGATCAGCGGTACCCCGCTGGCCGGCGTGGTGGCCTGAAACGACGTGACGACGGGCGTGCCGGGGAAGTCCCACGACGCTCCGCCGTTGCCCACCGAGCGGTAGATGTACACGGCGCTCGAGTAATCCGGGTTGTCGCTGACGCCGCTTCCGCGGTTGAAGTGCAGGCCGGTGAAGAAGGCATCGCCATGCGTGTCCCAGGCCACGGACGGATCACCGCCGCCCTGCCAGTACATGCGTGCCGTGGGATCGCCGCTGAAGTCCGAGCCACGCGTGAACTCCAGCGGGACGGCGCTGTCCTGCCACGTCTTGCCGCCGTCGCTGCTGTATTCCGTGCCGCTGGCGAGACCGTCGCCCAGCTCATAGTCGTTCGATGCGGCGATCAGCTGCTTGGGATTGTTCGGGTTGACCGCTATCGCTGTCTCGTTGTTTGCCTGGCCGCGGCCCTGCAGGTCGGCCGCGGTGACGTTCAGGCAGTTCTGGTTCACCTTGATGTTGCCGCCGATGGACGTCGGGCACGAGGGGCCGGACGTTCCCCCGGGGAGATAGTTGGACGGCTCCGCGGCCCTGGTGCGGGCCGAGCCGGCTTGCAGGCCAAGGGCGTCGTCAGCCGCCTGGGAGATGAGGCGGAGCTGAAAACGCGGCGCCTTGGCCGGGTCGAACGCCCGGACGGTGGCGAGGCCGCCGCCCCCGGTGACGATCGACATCCCCGCGAGGGGGACGGCCGCTCCGCAGAGCAGGAGAAGGATCCGCTTACGACCATGCCTCATCGGCGCACCTCCAATCCCGGACCAGCGTCCGCTGTTCATCTGGAGCGACCAGGGCCGCAGGTATACGCGGCTTCGACGCGAAGAGTCAAGAAGGAGCCTTCGGCGCGATAGCGCGGCTGGGTCGGTTACAGCGCCTGCGATACTCGGCTGCATGGCGCGGGTGCGGCTCGAACCCTGGGGCGCGGGCGACCGCGCGCTGCTCGATGCGCTGATGGGCGATCCGGTGATGACGGCGCATCTCGGCGGCCCAGAGGATGCCGCGAAGATCGCTGCCCGGCAGCAACGCTACGAGGGACTGGGGGGTCACAGCCCCGACAGGATGTTCAAGATCGTCGACGAGGAATCCGGCGACGACGTCGGCTCCGTCGGACACTGGGACAGGAGCTGGCGCGGCGAGGCCGTGTACGAGGTCGGCTGGATGGTGCTGCCGGCGTTTCAGGGCCGCGGCATCGCGGGCAGCGCCACGGCGACGGTGATCGAGCTGGCGCGCAAAGATGGCAGGCATCGATTCGTGCACGCGTTCCCTTCCGTGGACAACGCGGCATCGAACGCCATCTGTCGCAAGCTCGGGTTCACCCTGCTCGGCGAGATCGAGATCGAATATCCGCCGGGTCATCCCATGAGAAGCAACGACTGGCGGCTCGATCTCTCCGCCCCATGAGCTCCATCCTCTAGCCGGCGGGCGAGCGCAGCAATCCCCGCTGGATGGCGACCGTCACCGCGGCCGTGCGGTCGTTGACGTCCAGCTTCTCGAAGACGTGCAGCATGTGTATCTTCACTGTCGCCTCGCTGACGAACAGCTCGCGTCCGATGTCCGAGTTGGACAGCCCGCGCGACACAAGAGCCACGGCGTCTGCGCCGTCGCCGGCCTCGGCGCACACCTCGATGTCCGCCTCCGGTGCGAGCAGCGAAGGCCGGACACATGGATGACGCTGTCAGATGCAGATGCATTGCCCATGCCGCCGAGCATGCCGTCTGCAACAGCGCCGCACAACGAACGAAGCGCCGGTTTCGGCATCAACCGAACGGTGGATGCCATGCCTCACTTCCGCGGCCACGTCCCATCCACCATGCCGATGTATCGCTCCGCCGACCGGCGCACGGCGTCCTTGGCTCCCTGCATCAGGGCGCTGCCGGGCCTGACCGGCGCCGACGGATAGATGCGGTCGAAGTCGTGTCGCAGCACCAGGTCTGCCAGCGCGCGAACGGTCTGTGCCGCCAGCGGGATGCGGTTCGGATAGCTGTACATGAACGTGACCCACCGTGGATCCGCGACGAGGGCGATGGTGTCACCGGTGAGGAGCGCGCCCTTTCCGCCGGCTCCGCCAGGCCAGAGCAGCGCTGCGGAGCCATGAAAGTGGCCGCCCAGACGTAGCACGCGCAGCCCGGGCACGGGTTCCACGTCGTCACCCTCGAAGAGCACGGTCGCCGGGTTGGGCCGCACCACGAAGTCGCGGTCCGCCGCCGACAGGTAGATCGGTGCATCACCGAAGGCCTCGCTCCACTCGACGCATGAGGCATAGAAGTGCGGATGAGAGATGGCGATCGCGTCCACGCCCCCCAGGGCGCGCAGCGCCGCCACGGTCTCGTCATCGATGAGGCTCAGGCACTCCCAGAGCAGATTGCCGGAGGTGGTCTGCACCAGGAACGCGTACTGCCCGATCGCGAAGTCCGGCTCCGTGACCAGACGCGTCAGCCCCGGCTCGAGCTCTGCGAGCACGTTGCGGTGGGGGCCGCGCATCTCCTCGAGCGTCGTCCAGCGCTGGCCGTCACGGCCCACGTACTGCCGCTCATCCTCGCAGATCGCGCAGTGTTGCGGGAGGTCTTGGCTGTCCGGCTGCTGGACGCCGCAGGTGACGCAGATGTATGCGGTCACCGTCGGGCCCGGGGCTACCGCTGCGGCTGGAGCCGCAGCGCAGCGCGCCAGCTCAGTCGCGCGCCGCTGCGGACCAGAGCACCGGTGTAGATGCGGGCGGCGAAACGAGCGATCCCGTAGATGGCCAGGAGCATGACCACCACCGCCGCGATGAGCTCCCAGGCATCGACGTGGCCGAGGGCGAGGCGAGCGGACATGAGAGTTGGTGTCAAAGGCGGCAGGAACGAGAGAATGCGCACCCACAGCGCGTCGGGAGAGCCGATGACGACATAGGTCAGGAGGTAGCCGCCGAGGAGCGGCATGGCCAGCGGCCAGGTGACGAACTGCACCTCCTCCTGGCGTGCCACCAGGGCGCCCGCGGCAGCGAAGAGGAACGCGTACAGCGTGTATCCGAGCAGGAAGAAGAGCAGCGTCATGGGCAGAAGCACCCAGATCGTCGACGGGATGTCCGTGTTCTGCACGACGGCGTTGGCCACCAGGCCTGCGAGGATCGGCACCGCCAGCTGCAGCAAGCCGCAGGCCCCGATGCCGGCCACCTTGCCGATCATCAGCTGCAGCGGCCGCACCCCTCCGAGCAGCACCTCGGCGATACGCGATGTCTTCTCCTGCGCGACCCCGCTTGCCACTGCGTTGCCATAGATGCCGAGGGTGACGTACAGCAGCAGGGTGGCGGCGACGGCCAGGGCGGCGCGGGCGCCGAAGTCGGAGGGCTTCGGCTCCAGGATCGTGGTGGCAAAGGGCACCGGACGCAGCGCCGGCAGGACGCGATCCAGCGGCAGGCCGGTCGCGCGCAGCGCCTGGAGGACGTGCGCGTCGTTGACCACCGTCTGCAGCAGCGACGCGGTGGCCGGAGCCAGCGTGTCCTTGGCGATCGCCGTGGCCGAGCTCGAGCTGACCACAAGCGCGGCGTCGAGGGTGCCACTCTCGACCTGGGATCGCGCCGCCCCCTCGTCGGCGACGGCGACGGTGCGCACCGTGACGTCAGCCTTGGTCCCGGCCGACCGCAGTGGCGCGGACAGCGCCTGCGCGGGAGCGCCCACGAGCCCGATGACCGTCGGCTTCGGCTCGCCTCGCACCACCGCCGGGATGACGATGACCCCGACGACGGCAAGCGTGAGGATCACGGTCATCACCTTGATGAGATTGCCTTGCAGCCGTTCGACGATCTCGCGCCGCGCGATCAGCCACACCGGCGACCGCCGTCCCTGGCGGAAACGTCGCGCGGTCTCGGTGGACATGTCGCCGGTCATCGCGCCACCAGCTGGCGGTAGATCTGCGCAAGACCGGTCTCCTCGAAACCGAAGTGCTCGACCGGACCGGCTTGCTCCGCCGCATGCAGAACGGCCTGCGCGTCAGCCCCCTTTGCCAGCGACAGCAGGACGCCGTCGCCATCCTCCTGCAGCACGCTCGCACCGGGCACGTGCCCCGCCCAGTCTTCCGCTGCAGCCACCTTCACGCGCAAGCGGCGCGGCAGCCGGGCGCGCAGCTGCGGCAGCGTTCCCGCGGCCAGCACTCGTCCCTCCTCGAGGATCACGACCGAGTCGCAGAGCTGCTCGACCAGCTCGAGCTGGTGACTGGAGAAGAGCACGGCTGTGCCCGCGGCGGCTTGCTCCCGCAGGATCGACGAGAGCGAGTCCACCGCCGAGGGGTCGAGGCCGGCAAAGGGCTCGTCGAGCACCAAGAGCTCGGGGTCGTGCACCAGGGCGACCGCAAGCTGCACGCGCTGCTGATTGCCGTGCGAGAGCGAGACGACGCGCTCTTCTGCGCGGCTGGCAAGCCCGAGGACGTCGATCCAATGCGAAGCGGCCGCTGCGGAGTCACTGCTGTCCAAGCCGTGCAGCTGGGCGAAGTACTCCAGCTCTTGGGCGATACGCATCTGCGGGTACAGGCCACGTTCTTCGGGCATGTACCCGAAGCGCAGGCGATCGTCGGCGGTGATCGGACGGCCATTCCACGTCACCTCGCCGCTGTCGGCACGCAGGATGCCCATGATCGCGCGCATGGTCGTCGTCTTGCCCGCACCGTTGCGACCCACCAGGCCGACGACCATGCCACCGGTGACGTCGAAGCTCACGTGGTCGAGGGCGAGTCGCGCCCCGAAGCGGTGAGTCAGGTCGATGATTCGCAGCAGGCAACGGGTTGCATCTCCGAGCTTGCTCGCAGCAGCCGGCGGCTCGACGCGCGCCGAGGGTGACGGCAGTGCGCGTGGCCGAGGCTTGTGGTCCGTGGAAACCGGTTCGAGCTCGGCATGAGACGAGCGGCGTCGCCGCGCGCGCAGCCGCAGGAGAGCGAGCGTGAGAACGACGGCTGCGAGGATCACCACGACCACGGTCCGCGCCAGCGGGCTCAGCGAGCTGAGAGGGCCCGCCGCGAGTACCGATGCCGTGCCGCCGCTCACAGCGCGCAATTCTGTGCCTTCGGCGATCCACGGCCGCTTCCCGAACCTGCGGCGGCCGCGTGGAGCGGCGGTGCCGCTCCAGGCACTTTGCATCATCCTTGCGGGCGTGCGGCGAGATCACCATGCAGGCGCAGGCGCCGGCCACGAGCGCTCCGACCCCGGCTCGGCGGGCCGGTCTGAGACGCACGATGAGGTCACGTTCACCAACCTCGACGAGCCGCTGTTCGCGGGGGCGGACGCCAGCAAACGCGATGTGGTCGATTACCTGGATGCCATGACGACGCAGCTCGTCACCGAGCTGCGTGACCGGCCGCTGTCGGTGATACGGGTGCTGCGCGGCCAGCAACCCTTCATGCAGAAGAATGTGCCGGCGTACGCGCCATCCTGGATACGGACCGTGCGGTTGTGGGCCGAGAGCTCCAAGCGAGATGTGTCCTACGCGCTGTGCAACGACCGCCGCACGCTGCTCTGGTTTGCCAATCAGCGCGCGATCGAATACCACCCGGCTCTGGTTCGTATCGATGACCCGGAGCGGCCGCTGTATCTCGTCCTCGACATCGACCCGCCGTCCCCCGACGACTTCAAGGCGGCCGTGCAGACGGCGCATCTCGTCCGGCAGGCCCTGGCTGACTGCGATCTCGTCGGCGCGGTGAAGACCAGCGGGTCAAAAGGGATTCACGTTTTCGTGCCGCTCGCTCACGCGACCTTTGACGAGGCGGCCGCCGCCACCCGCGCCCTGGCCGCGCGCGCTGAGACACTCGATACGCGGCTGGCCACCACCGCGTTCATGAAAGAAAACCGCCGCGGCAAGGTGTTCATCGACGCGACGCGGGTCGGCGGGGCCACCGTGGCCGCCGCGTACAGTCCGCGTGCGCGGCCGGGGGTACCGGTGTCGTTCCCTGTGGCGTGGGATGACCTCGATCGCGTATCCCCGATGGACTTCACCATCAAGACGGCGGCCTCCCTCGGTGAGAGCAACCCGTGGCTGGACGGCATGCCTGCGCCGCAGGTGCTCGGCGGTGACCTGGTCGACGAGGGACGCGCGATTCCGGTCGCCCGCGTGCAAGCCATGCACGAGGGCAAGCGACGAGCACGGTGGCGCAGCTCGACCGGTTGACGACGTGGCGACGCCTCAGACCGCCGTCCAGCCTCCATCGATGACCAGCGCCTGCCCCGTCATGTAGCTCGAAGCTTGCGTGGCGAGAAACAGCAGCGGCCCGTCCAGCTCCTCAGGTTCCGGCGTACGCCCGAGCAGCGTGTTGGCGCGGATCCCCTGCTGCAGGCCGGGGTCGGCGAGGAACCCCGTCATCTCCGACGGGAAGAACCCGGGTGCCAGCGCGTTGACGCGCACACCGCGCCCACCCCATTGAGCGGCGAGGTTCCGCGTGAGGTTGATCAGCGCTCCCTTGGTGGCGTTGTAACCCGCCATCGGCCCGCGAGAGGCGACCAGGCCGTACATCGACGCGACATTGATCACGCTGGCAGCGTCGGAGCGGAACAACAAGGGCGCGGTCAGGCGGCACATGTCAAGAACACTCATGAGGTTCACGTCGACGACGTGGCGCAGGTCGTCGAGTGACTGCGCCTCGATCGGACCGCCGTCGCAGACGCCGGCGTTGTTCACGAGGACGTCGAGCCTGCCGAACGGCGACAGCTGGTCCACGAGTGCCTGGCGATGAGCCGCCTCGGTGATGTCTCCGGGGAAGGGCACGATGCGGTCGCCCAGCTCGTGTGCGAGGCCCTCGAGCGAGTCCCTGCGCCGTGCCGTCACGACCACGCGTGCGCCGGCCTCGTGCAGGACGCGCACGAACCGCGCGCCGAGCCCCGCGGAGGCGCCTGTGACGAGCGCGATGCGGCCCTCGAGCGACCAACGCTGATCGGACATGCGCGCATTGTGGCGCCGCAGGCCGCGCAGGCGGGAGGCGCGGCCCTATGATCATTCCGTCGGCATCCGGTCCGGCCAGCACGCGCTTCTGCCCATGCGGTGTCCTGAGGAGCGAGGCGCGGCTGACGCTCACGTCTACGCGTCGCACTGCTTGCTGAGGTCAGCGCGGCCGGATCAACCCGCATATGGAGAACGAGCATGCATCGCAGCCGCGTCTGCAACCTGATCATCGACAGCGACGACCTCGAGAGCAACCTCAGCTTCTGGAGCACGGCCCTCGGCGTCGACAACTGGGGACTTGACGGACCCGAGGACAACTACGGCGTGCTCAAGGAAGACATCGCTGGGTTGCACGTCGAGCTCCAGCGCGTCCCCGAACCGAAGACGGCCAAGAGCCGCATTCACCTGGACATCGAGACGGATGACGTACCGGCGGAGGTCGCTCGCCTCGAAGCGCTCGGTGCGCGCCGCGTAGCACAGCACTCAGGCGGTAGGACGCACTGGTGGGTCATGCAGGATCCGTGCGGCAACGAGTTCTGCGTCACGAGCGTCCAGAGCGACAGATGGCCGGAGCGCGCGCGCTCGTGGGGCTGAGTTCACGTCCGTGCCACTCGGTACCCCCGCACCAGCAGGGTCCTGTGGACGCGACCATGACCGGCGATCGACCCTGTCGAGCAGCTCGATTGCGCTCCGCCTCCGCCGGTCCTCCCGAAGCTCCGCAGCGGCGCAGCCCCGCGACCTAAACGATGGGTGCCTCCGCAGGTGCACGAGGTGCGTGCTGCCGCCATGGAATCTCCGCTGTCCGGCCGGCGCTGACGCAGGGAGTCCGCGGCGACCCCGAGCTGATGCAGGGTGAGGACTCGGGCACCGCGGATCCGCGAGACGCGCGTCCCTGGATACGACGGCTTGCCGTCTTGCTGGGGTGCTGCGCCCCTGATGGCCGCGGATGGAGAATCAGCGACGGTGAGCGCCGCCGTCGAACAGTTCAACCGCCGTCTGCTGCGGGCACGGGACGCCATGGACCGCACGTATGCGGAACCACTCGACATCCCCAGACTGGCGCGCATCGCCTCGCTTTCGGAGGCGCACTTCAGCCGCAGCTTCCGGGCCACGTTCGCGGAGACGCCGCACCGCTACCTGCAGCGAAGGCGGGTCGAGCGGGCGATGTTCCTGCTCAGGGAGACTGACGCGCGTGTCACCGAGGTCTGCCTCACCGTCGGATTCACCAGCCTGGGGACGTTCAGCCGCACCTTCCGGGAGATCGTCGGCGAGACTCCGTCCGGCTACCGCGCGAACCATGGGCCGATGGTGGCGCCGAACTGCTTCCAGATGGCAGCCACGCGACCGGTGGCCTCGGCGACCGAGCTCGCCCGATCCCGCAGTTTTGGAGAAGCGGTGGCGGCCGGCGCTCCCTAGCATGGGCGCCGTCGCATCAGCCGCCACGTGCAGAGGAGAAGCAGAAGATGATCAGGATCAACGTCGCGTCGATCAAGGTGCTCGACCAGGACGAGGCCCTCGAGTTCTACGTCAACAAGCTCGGCTTCGAAGTCGGCAACGACATCAATCAGGGACCCGTCCGCTGGCTGACGGTGCGCGCTCCTGATGACCCGGTGGTCGAGATCTATCTGGAGAAGCCCGGGCCGCCAGGCCAGGACGAAGCCACCGCGGCGCAGCTCCGCGAGCTGATCACCAAGGGCGCGATGGGCTTCACGATCGCAATCCAGACCGACGACTGCCGCGCCTACTACGAGACCCTGAAGTCGCGCGGAGTGACTGACGTCACCCAGGAGCCGACGGACCACTTCTACGGCACCGACATGGGGATCCGGGACCCGTTCGGCAATCACATCCGCATCCTCCAGCCCGCGAACGGCGCCGAACGGGGCAGCGCCAAGCAGGCGGCGGCGACCGCCGGCTGACGGCTCAACCCAGACCGCGGCAGTGAGCGGCCGGCGCGGACCTCGTCTCCGCGCCGGCCGTTTCGCGTCGCGACGTCAACGTCGCTCGAGGTTCTACGGTCGCTCGGTGATTCCGCGTGCCTATCGCACGTTGCTCTCTGACCATGCTGCTCGCGGGCTCCTGGCGGGGATGGGAGTTTCCGCCTTGGGTGACGGGATGAGCGCGGTCACGGTTCCGTGGCTGGCGTTGCGCCTGGCGCCGCAGGGAGCTCACGGCGTGTACGTGGGCATCGCCATCGCCGCGTACACGCTGCCCGGAGCCGTGGGGGCGCTCACCCTCAGAAGGCTGCTGACGAGACGACCGGCGCGCGTCCTCGTGTTGACCAACTGCGTGCTGCGGGCCGGACTTCTCGGGGCAATCGCGCTGCTGGCTGCCCTCGGCGCGCTCTCCCCCGTCGCGTACGTGGCGCTGCTCTGCGGATCGTCTGCGATGAGTGCTTGGGGCATCGCCGGGGAGTACACGCTGCTGGCCCAGGTGGGCGGCGCGGAGGGCCGGCTCGCGGCCAATTCCCTGGCCAGCGCCCAGCAATCTGCCGCGGTGATCGTGGGCCCGGCGCTTGCCGGCCTTCTCTTCACGCAGATCGGAGCCGGATGGCTGATCGGGATGGACGCAGCATCGTTCGCTTTCCTGGGGCTTCAGGCGATTCGCATCCCGGGGCGCGCGACCCCGAGCGAGGAGGCGGGTGCATCCGAAGTGCAGTCGGGCTTTCGCATTCTCAGACAGCGCGGCCTGGTCAGCCTGATCGTGCTCACGTGGTTGTTTTTCTTCCTGTACGGCCCGGTCGAAGACGCGCTCCCGGTGTACGTCTCCGATGACGTGCATGCGCACGCCGGTCTGCTCGGCGTCTATTGGAGCGCATTCGGGGTGGGCGCGCTCACCGCCTCGCTGATCACCGGCGCGCTGCGCGCCCGCCACGACCGGTGGATCACGCTGGGGATCGTGGCCGGTTGGGGCGCGTGCCTGGTCCCATTCGCCTTCGCGCCGGTTGCGGCAACGGTGGTGTGCTTTGCCCTCGGCGGTCTGATCTACGGGCCGTTCATCCCACTCACGTACTCGCTGTTTCAGTCAGCCACGACAACGGCGAACTTGCCGTCGCTGCTCGCCGCGCGAAGCGCGCTCACGGTTCTTGCGTCTCCGCTGGGCACGGCCGTCGGCGGCCCGCTGGTCGCGGCGCTCGGCGCCGCGACCACACTCGCGGTGTCGGGCGCCGCGACCCTGGCGCTCGCCGGTGTCGGCGGCATCGTGTGGCGAGGATCCCTGCGGGCCCGGTGACCGATGAGTTTCGCCCGGCGCTCAGGTCTGGCCAAGCAGGCGAACCACCGCGCTCGCTCAGCAGACAACGGAGGGCCAAGCGTGATCACGGGACCCGAAAGCCGGGTGGCGCTGCTTCGGCGCTACTACCAGGCTTACGAGACGGACGACCGCGGCGCGATCGAATCCGTGCTGCACCAGGAGTTCACCTTCAGCAGCCCGGAGCCGGAGGACGACAGCATCGGCCTAGCCAAGTACTTCCAGCGCTGCTGGCCGCAGCACGAACGCATCACCAAATTCGATCTCCTCGACGTGTGCACGGATTCCGAGTACGCCCTCGTCCGCTACTGGGGCCACGTGCGCGAAGGGACTCCTTTTGTCTGCGTCGACCATGTGGAGTTCAGAGACGACCTCATCCTCCGCATCGATTGTTACTTCGGCCGTGATCCGAACTGACCGAGGTCATTGACATGAAGCTCACCGTCCAGACGTTCCTGACCCTCGACGGCGTGATGCAGGCCCCCGGCGGACCTGAGGAAGATCCCAGCGACGCCTTCACGCATGGCGGCTGGCAGGCCCCGTTCCCCGACCCGGCCGTCGGCGAGTTCGTCACCGAACTCAACCGTCACGCCAGCGCGTTTCTGTTCGGTCGCAGAACATTCGACGTCTTCCGCGGTTACTGGCCTGATCAGATTGACCCCGCCAACGCCATCGCCACGGCGATCAACTCGCTGCCCAAGTACGTCGTGTCGACCTCGCTCAGCGAGGCCGACGCCACATGGCGCGGCGAGCACCCTGACACCGCTCGTCTCGTGACCGGCGACGTCGTCGCGGCGGTGCGGAAGCTGAAGGACGAAACCGGCGACGAGCTGCAGATCTGGGGAAGCGGCAAACTGCTCCAGACGCTGTTGCAGCACAATCTCGTCGACCGCTTCCGCCTGATGACGTTTCCGCTGGTGCTCGGCTCGGGTCGGCGCTTGTTCAACGACGGCATCCCCCCGGCGACGATGCGTCCTATCGATCTCACCGTGACCGATCTCGGTATCGTCATCGGCACCTACGAACCAGCCGGCCGCGTTCGCCACGGACACATGTGACCGGCCGGAACGGCCGCGGCCGGTCGGAGTTTGGGTTGAGGACCGCCGCATCGCTCCTCGAGCATGGCGCTCTGGCATCCGCCCAACCGACCTGATGAGACCGGACCATTTGCGATGGTCCGCTCAGGGCGTTCGGGACCTCGCGATGTAGCGCGGCACATCCGGCCCCATTGACCCACCGGCGTCCAGACTCGAAGCCAGCTCGGCCAGCACATCGGTCAACGTGTTCGGGTCGGTCGTGCTGAGACCGGCGACTGTCCGCTCACCCACCTCCCGCCAGGCGCGCTTCAACCTCGGCAGCAGCGCACGTCCCCTCTCGGTCAGCTCGACGATCGTCGCCCGTCCGTCGGTCGGTGACGGACGTCGGGTGACGAACCCGGCATCTTCGAGCTGGCGGACGCTCATCGTGATGGTCGGTGGCTCATACCCACTTGCTGTGGCCAGCTGCGCCTGCGTGCGCGGACCTGCCGAACTCGAGCTCGAGCAGCAGCAGCTTGTGGCCCGGATGGATGCCGAGCGGCTCGAGTGCGGCGATCGCGAGCGCGCGGTGCCTGATGCCGACGGCGCGGATTGCCTCGTTGAGCGCGTCCGCCTCGGCGAAGTTCATGTGCCCCCTTGACCTCCAGATACTTAGGCGACTAATATTTCGCTGCCTAAGCAAGTGTACCTCGCCAGCTCCTCCCGGAGCTCGGCAGGACGCAAGGAGAGCCGCGATGTCCGCCACCGCCCTCGGATACGCCCCGACCAACCCCGCTGGACTACGGCTGACCCGCATGCTCGGCGTCGCCGGAGCGTGCGCCGCTGCCCTCGCCGTCTGGACCATCGCGGTGCCGGCACTGGGCGTGCAGTTGCTGGTCCGCTTCGGAGACGGTGTTCCGGAGACCGTCGGCCTCGGCCTTGTCGTCGGCGCAAGCCTGATGGCGTCGCTGCTCGGCTGGGGTGTGCTCGCGCTGCTCGAGCGCCGCACCCCACGGGCGCGGGGCATCTGGACCGTCATCGCGATCGTCGTCCTGGTCGTTTCCCTGAGCCTTCCGCTCAGCGCCGGCACGACGATGTCAGCGCGGATCACCCTCGTGCTCATGCATCTGGCCGCCGGCGCCGTGCTCATCCCGACGCTGCGCCGCGTCCGCGTCAGCTCCTGAATCCAACTGCGATCCACGCACAATGGGCGGGCGCGACGGCTGCCGGTCGCCGAGGCACGACACCCGGTTGGAGGTGGGACATGTCGATTCGAGGTGAGGCGTACAGCTCGGTGCTGGCCCACGCCCAGAAGCACGCCGAAGCATGGCTCGCGACGGTCGGCGAGCGGCGGGTCGGGCCGCGTGCCGGCGCGGACGCGCTGGTGTCCTCATTTGGAGGCACGTTGCCCGAAGCACCGACTCCGCCAGAGGACGTCGTCGATCTTCTCAGTGCCCACGCCGAGCCGGGCCTCATGGCGATGCAGTCCGGCCGATTCTATGGCTGGGTGATCGGCGGCACGTTGCCCGTCGCCCTGGCGGCCGACTGGCTGGTGAGTGCTTGGGACCAGAACACCGGCCTGCGCTACGCCACGCCGGCCACGGCCGCGCTCGAAGAGGTCGCGGGCGCCTGGCTGCTGGATCTGCTCGGTCTGCCGGCCGCCGACGTCGGCTTCGTCACCGGTGCCACGATGGCCAACTTCACATGTCTCGCCGCTGGACGCTCCGCAGTGTTGGCTCGCGTCGGCTGGAATCTGCGCCGCGACGGCCTCAGCGAATCGCCTCGCATTCGCATCCTCGCCGGCGCAGAGCGGCACGAAACGATCGACCTCGCGCTGCGTTATCTGGGCCTTGGCGAGCCGCAGACCGTCGCAGCCGACGACCAGGGCCGCATCCGAGCTGATTCTCTCGAGGAGGCGCTGCGCACTGTCGATCCCGGTGCCCCGCTGATCGTCTGCCTGCAGGCCGGCAACGTGCACTCGGGAGCTTTCGATCCGATGGTGGATGCGATCGACATCGCGCACCGTCACGGTGCCTGGGTGCACGTGGACGGCGCCTTCGGCCTGTGGGCGGCCGCGTCACCGAAGCTGCGACATCTGGTCGACGGGATCGCGGCGGCCGATTCGTGGGGCACCGATGCGCACAAGACGCTCAACGTTCCCTATGACTGCGGCATCGCGATCGTCACCGACCGGGTCGCGCTGCGCTCTGCGCTCGGCGCGCAGGCCAGCTACTTGATTACCGACGATTCCGGCCCCGGCGACCCGCTGGAGAAGGTGCCGGAATTCTCGCGTCGCGCGCGAGGGGTTCCGGTCTGGGCGACGCTGCGCTCATTGGGACGCGCCGGCGTTGCCGACCTGGTGGAGCGACTCGTGCGTCACGCTCAGGCTCTGGCCGAGGGCATCGCGACCATCGACGGCGCGCACGTGCTCAACCACGTCGACTACACGCAGGTCTGCGTCAGCTTTGGCGATGACGAACGCACCCGGGACGTCGTGGCTCGTCTCATCGCCGACGGCACCGTGTGGATGTCGGGTTCGCGATGGCACGACCAGGAAGTGCTGCGCGTGTCGGTGAGCAACTGGTCGACGGATGAGACGGATGTGCAGCGATCCGTGGAAGCGGTTCGCAATGCCGCCGCCGCCGTCGCCGTGTAGAGCCTCCACCGACGTTGACACCCGATCAGTCGGCCGGCATGCACGGCATCGGACTCCTCCCCGTCGATTCCGTCGAGATCACGCTGGTCATGGATCTATTCCTCGACATCCTCATGGCCGGTCAGCACGATGTGCGACGTTTCCCGCTGGCGTACGACTGGGCCGAGCACGACAACCTGCTTGCTGAGCACGGTTTCTCGGCACTGATCACGGTGGAGCGGAACGGCAAGCGCGAGTCGATCCTCTACGACGCGGGTTTGTCGGCGGGCGCCTTGACCCGCAACCTGGACGTTCTGCAGGTGAAGACCGGCGATCTTCGCGCGATCGTCATCTCGCACGGTCACGTCGATCACCACGGTGGCCTGGCCGGGCTCTTGCGGCGACATGGTCGGATGGCGATGCCTTTTGTCATCCACCCGGATGCCTGGAAGGAGCGCAAGATCGCGTTTCCCACCGGGGCGGAGATTCGCTTGCCGCCACCCAGCCTCAACGACATCGAACGCGAGGGCCTCACCGTGGTGGAGGAGAAGGGTCCGACCCTACTCATCGATGGTGCCGCGTTGGTGTCCGGCCAAGTTGAGCGCACCACCGATTTCGAGAAGGGCTTCCCGCTGCAGCTGGCCCGCACCGGCGACGGAGGCTGGGCGCCCGATCCGATGATCTGGGATGACCAGAACATCGTGGTCAACGTCCGCGGCCGGGGCCTGGTCGTCATTTCCAGCTGCTCTCACGCCGGCGCGGTGAATGTGCTCCGCAACGCGAAACGGCTGACCGGGGAGCAGCGGATCGCGGCCTTCATCGGCGGCTTTCACCTGACCGGCGGCCTCTTCGAGCCGATCATCCCGATCACTATTCGCGAGGTCGCCTCCATGGAGGTGGGGACGCTTGTGCCATGCCACTGCACGGGCTGGCGAGCCGTCCACGAGCTCGCCCGTTCACTGCCCGATGCATTTGTGCAGCCCTCGGTTGGCACGCTCTTTCGTTTTGCGGCGGCGGAGTGAGTGCCACGTTGCCATCCGGCTGATCCCTCTCCCGATCACTGGAGCTTCCCGTCGAGCTGGGATCCCAAGTGTCAACGAGCTTCGTCAGTTTCGATTGGCTGGCCTGACCTTGCACAGTGCGAACCTTTTGCCAGTCGTAGAGGGCCCTGCGGTCGGGCTCAGCGCGTTGAACGCCCGAATCGCGCGCGATGGCAAACAAAGGCCCGGAGCGAGACGAGAGCCGACGGGGGTTAGTGGCTGATGCAGACAGGAGCGATGCAACTGTGATTCTCCCCAAGGACCGCGATCCGCGCTTCATCACCATTCGCCGCGGGGGGACGCTCACGGACTCCGACCATCGGCTCCTGGCTTTGTGGGCGGCCGCGTGCGCAGAGCATGTTCTGCACCTCTTCGAGTTGGCACAGCCTTCAGACCCGCGGCCGCGGCAGGCGATCGAGCAGATTCGGGCATGGGCGCGCGGCGATATCAGGATGTCTCAGTCCCGCGCGGCGGGTGGCCATGCCATGGCTGCGGCAAGAGAGTTGGGGGGAGCCGCTCGGCACGCCGCATATGCTGCCGGCCAGGCGGCAGCGGTGGCGCACGTCGCCGCGCACGAGCTCGGTGCTGCCGCCTACGCCATCAAGGCCGCACGTGCAGCCGCCCCTGCGGGCGCGGGCGAGAACTGCGGCCAGCTGGAGTGCCGGTGGCAACGGGAGCACCTCCCCCACGGGATCCGCGAGCTAGTCCTGGACGATCAGCGAATGCGGAACGACATCTGCTGGTCGGTGTTCAGTTAGCAGCCGACGCTTCCATTTTGCCCACCGTACAGAACGCGGAACTTGGCTGGCCTTCCTTCACACAATGCAAACCCTTTCGGAACTGTCGAGGGGCCACGGATTCGGTTCTCGGCGGTCCATGCCGGGGCCACGCTGCGCAGCTGACGCCGCGACAACGCACTACACGCCGTCCGGGCCGGCGGCGGGACGGAAGTGAAAGATTCGCGAGGACTCGCATTAGCGCCGCAGTTATGGAGAGCCCCTCGCCGGCGGGCGTCGCCTCGAGTGGGGTCCGCTTCTGTCGTCGAGCTTCCGTTTGCTCACGGGTTCGGTCAGCGCCGTGCTGTACATGGCTCGCGCGGACCAGCGCATGACCTCCATGGCGTCCTCGCTGGAGAGACCTGCGACGTCAGTCAGCCACACGCGCGCCTCAATGCCTGTGGCGCTACGTATCGCGAGGCCCAGCCGGCGGAGTTCGTGCGCGGGGATCCGGCTGCGCAAGGGTGACAGCGCGTCGTCGATCCAACGGATAGCTCGACCTTGCCGAAGCAGTCCGGGTGTGTGCTCGGATGCGCCCGGTTCGAGCGAGAGCCGCAGCATGGTTCGCTGCTGGGGTTCAGTGTCGGCAACGAGGCGGGTGAACGCCTCGATGACCAGCTCGAGGCGGGCGCCCGCGTCGTCGGGCGCGTCCGGCGGGAGCAGTGATAGCGCACTGGTTTCAGGATGCGCGGCGACCAGCAAGGCTCGCTGATTGGAGAAGTAGCGGTAGGCCGTCGTGCGTGAGATCCCCGCCGCCGCGGCCGCGTCCTCGACGGTCACCGGCGTCACCCCATGGGCGACCAGGTCGCGAGCGGCCGCGATCAACGCGCTGCGGGTGCGTTCCTTCTGCCGGGTCCTTCCTGTCGCCTCATATGGTGGAGCTCGATCCATCATGGTACTCTAGAGCCATTATGGGACAGCCGTCCCACAAAGCTCAACGGGGGGTGACATCGATGACAAGGGGCGAGCCGATCGTACGTGACAAGGGCGCCGGCGAAACGCGAACGGTCTTCGGCAGGGATCGCCCCGCGTGGGAGGCCACGGCTGAACGGATGAATGGTGCTCATCGTGCCTTTGCACGGGGAGCCATCGTCGTTCTCGCCGCTACCGCGCTTGCCGCCTGTGGGGCAGGCGGCTCCTCTGAGACGACCTCGGCGACGGCAACAGCTGCGGCGACAACGTCCACAGCGGCATCCGCGCCGGCTGCTTCGCCGCCGCCGGGTGGCTCGGCACCGGGAGAGTTGACCGGCACTTGGTATCAGGTGGCCTCACACACCACGGTCCTGACCCTCACCACCACCGCCTATGTCCTTCGAGACAGCGGAGAGCACGGTACAGGCGACATCGTCGTAAACGGTAACGAGATTGACTTCTTCAGCGGCACCCTCTGTTCACTCGCTTTGCCACAGGGGGTAGGCCGTTACCAATGGACACTGCACGGCGCCACCCTGCACCTCACGCCTCTGAATGTGGATCCCTGCGGGCGCGGCGACCTGCTCACCAATCAGAGCTACACCAAGAGTCTCAGCTAAATTGGAATCGCCGCTTTCTCGGCGCCTCTCCGGCTCATCGCACGGCAGCAAACAGCCGCATCCGGATCGTCGGCGACAGCACCAAAACGAATACGCCCTGCGGCGCCACCTCGTCGTCATCGACGAGCTCGAACCGGACCACTGCTACAGCCGTCCGATGATCAACGGCGCCCCCGCCAGAGCAAAGTTCGTGCCGATGCACGTGCGCGACTGTGACAAGCCAACCTTGGACATGACAATGGCTGGGAAGACTCTCTCTTCTTCGAACCACCAAACGACGCGAACGCGCCTCCGCGCGCTGGCCGCGGCCAGGTGATGCGGCTGGTCGCTTGAGGTACCGCCGGGCGCATCGCGACCCAAGCAGAGAAAGCGCATCCCGGCCCCGCCCTCGCGGGAGCGGCGGTGCGGTGAGAATGCCTTCATGTCCCGCCTGGGCAAGCTGACCCGATCCTGGCGAGTCGGCACCTTACTCGCCCTGGCGGGACCGGCCGCACTCACGGCGGTCCTCGTTCCTCTTCAGGTTGGGCAGTCGCGCGACTTCGCGTTCCTTTACCTCGCCGTCGTAGCACTGCTCGGACTCGGGTTTGGCCTGCTGCCGGCGCTGCTGGCTGCGGCGCTCTCGTTCCTCTGCGTCGACTACTTCTTCGTCCTGCCGTACCACACGTTGACCATCGCGGACGAGACCGACCTGGTGAACCTGCTGGTGTTCTTCGGCACAGCGGGAGTGGTCGGCGGGCTGGCGTCACGCCGGCGCCGCTCGCAACTGGCGGCCGAAGCCCTGGCGGCGCGCCTGCGCGACACCAATGTCGAGCTCGATAGGCTGTACAAGGAGCAGGAACGCGCTGCTCGAACCGCAGTGCGGCTGGCCCAAGTGCAGCAGCAGGTCAGTGGCCTGCTGGAAGCCGACCGGCTCCGTCGCGAGCTGCTCCAGAACGTCAGCCACGAGCTGCGCACGCCCCTGGGAACGATCCTCGCAGGCACCACCGCTGTGCTTGGTCGCGATGAGTTGTCGCCGCCAGGGCGCCAAGAACTCGAGGTGGTGGTTGCCCAGTCCCGGCGTCTCGACCGACTTGTCGCCGATCTGCTGGACATGGCCCGCATTGAGGGGCATGCACTCGAGCTGCACCTCGAGCCTGTTGACATGCGTCAAGCCGCGCAAGCCGCCATCGATCGTCTGAATCGTGTTCAACCGTCTCGCACGGTCGCGCTGGAGGTTCAGGGCGAACCGATCGACGTCGTGGCGGACTGGGATCGCCTCGGCCAGATCCTCGACAACCTGCTGGGCAACGCGGATCGCTTTGCCCCGCCAGGAACGAGCATCGACATGACGCTTGCGCCCGGCGCTCGGGATCTCGTGGTTACGCGCATTGCCGACCACGGTCCTGGCGTTCCGGCGCCGCTGCAGGATCACGTGTTCGACCGCTTCGTCCGCGAAGGCCATGACGCCGGCGGTGGAACCGGACTCGGCCTTGCCATTGTTCGTGGTCTGGTGGAGGCGCACGCCGGCCGCGTCTGGCTCGACGACAGCGAGCCCGGTCAGGGCGCCGTGTTCGCGTTCAGCCTCCCCGCCGCTCCTGCATCGGAAACGCCCGCCGCCTGACCGCCTCGCGCTTCATCCCCTTCGCGTCGGGGCGGGCAGGACGTGCACGTCGACATCGGTGAGGATGCGAATCAGCTCACGCAACGTTCCCCTCGATCCCCGGCCGCGGGTCACGACGACGTTCGTCGCCAAGATGCGTCGCGCGTAGTCGGCAAGCGCCTTGGCGGGTGCTTGCCCATCAAGCGTGACGAACTCACCACCCGCCTGATGCACCAGCGCGGCGTAGGCGCCCAACAGCTGACGCTCCTCCTCAGTTCGCCGCTTGTCATGCACGGTCACCGCGGTGAATCGACCGTCGAGACGATGTGCCAACTCCTGCGTCTGTTCAATGACTCGATTCATCCCCGACCGCGGCGGGATGCAGAGCATGACGCGGGGCTTCACCTCCCACGGCGTCGCGATACCACGCTCGCGCATGTACGCGACCAGGCGGCGATCGGTGTGCTCCGCGATCAGCTTGAAGGCGAGCTCGCGCAGAGCGGCAAGCACCTCTGGGCGATACGTTGAGGCGCGAGCCTGCGCGGCCAGGCTAGGTGCGACGATCTCGCCGCGCCGCAAGCGCTCGTCGAGCGCGGACGGTGTCGCGTCGACCATCTCCAGCTCGGTGACCACGTCGAGCACGGAGTCCGCGACAACATGTTCAGGCGCGTGGCCGAGGAGGTCACCCATGCCGTCAACGGTGCTTCGCAAGTCGGTCAGATGAAGGGTGGCGATGAGCACCATCCCGTTGCGCAGCAGTCGCGGTACCGAGTCGGTGATCGGACGACCCTCTGTGTCGAGGGCGGCGAGGTCGTCAATGCAGGCGACCTCGGGATTGCGGCGCAGCAGGGCCCCAACATCGACGCGCCCGTCCGTAGCTCGGGAGTTCGGGCCACCGAGGAGCTCGAGGCCGGTGAGCGCCACATCGCAGGCTTGTCGTCCTCGCGTGCTAACCGCTGCCACCACCACGTCGGTACCCCGGCTCCTGCGCCGTTTCGCCTCGTCAAGCATGGCGATCGTTGTTCCGCATCCCGGAACATATCCGAGGTACACGCGGAGGCCGGCCCGGCTCAAGCTGGCCTGGAGGGCGCGAAGCAGGGCGTCGGAATCCGGACGTTCGGCGAGCGTCTGCAGCGCAGTGCCACGGGCAGCCGCGTATCGCGCGATGACATGCACATCAACATCGGGCAGCTCGGTGATCAGCCGATCGATCAGACCTCGGCGCAATCGCGAGCGTAGTCCGGGTCGCTCGGATTCACCGATGACAACATGCTGCACGCCGAGCTGTCGCGCCGCTGTGACGACGGCGTCTGGGATGCGGCCCGTCTCTTCGACGTATCGGCACTGCAAATGCTCCGCGGTCTCGCGCGCCTGCGCGCGTCCCGCCTCATCATCCGGCGAGTTGCTCTCTTTCACGCAGAGTACGGTGCAGATGCCGTCAAAGCGCCGGGCGATGCGCGCTGCCCTCCGAATCAGTGGCCCACTGCTGGGACGTCCGCTGACAGCGACGAGCACATCCTGAGGTTCCGGCAGTACAACGCTGCGGGCTCGTCCAACATTCTGGGCCACCAGACGAAGGGCAATCTCACGCAACGCTGCAAGGTTGCCGGGGCGGAAGAAGTTGGCCAGCGCAGTGTCGACTCGTTCGGGCGCGTAGACGTTCCCGTGACGCATCCGCTTGCGCAGCGCTTCAGGCGAGATGTCGATGAACTGGATCTCGTCGGCCTGATCGAGGATGCGATCCGGCAACGTTTCGCGCACCGGGATGCCCGTGATGTGCTCGACGAGATCCTTCACCGACTCGAGGTGCTGCACGTTGACGGTGGTGATCACGTCGATGCCGGCATCGCGGATGTCTTCCACGTCCTGGTAGCGCTTGGCATGGCGCACTCCAGGGGCGTTGGTGTGCGCCAGCTCGTCGACCAACACCACCTGGGGATGGCGCGCGATCACCGCTTCGAGGTCCATCTCTTCGAGGACGTGACTCTGGTAATCGACACGCAGGCGAGGGATGACCTCGAGGTTGCCGATGGACTGCTCGGTGAGGCGACGTCCGTGCGTTTCCACGAAGCCGACCGCGATGTCTTCGCCCTGGCTGCGCCGGGCATGCGCCTCGCGCAGCATCGCGAAGGTCTTGCCAGACCCTGGTGTTGCGCCAAGGTACACGCGCAGCTGGCCCCGCACGCTGGGCGGGCGACTCCGCGTGCCGGTCTCGATGGCCGCACCCGTCGCCGGTGTCTCCATGCTCATGGACTCATCATGTGACGCCCTGTGGCCTGTGAAACCTCCTCAACCGCCACCAGCCTGATCGAGAGCCAGATTCAAGCTCAACACGTTGATGTGCGCTTCGCCGAAGACGAACAGGATGCGACCCTGAAGCTGGGATTGCACCAGCGCGATCAGCCTGCTCGGATCGAGACCCCGAGCCCGGGCCACCATCGGCACCTGGACCAGTGCCGCCGCCTCGCTGATGTCGGGATCGAAGCCGCTGAAGTCTGCGGTGAGCAGGTCGATGGGGATGTCACCGGTGACGCCCTGCTCTCGGTACGCCTGCACCGCCGCCTGCACGGACTTCAGCAACGCTGGATTGCTGGGCCCAAAGTTGCTGCCCACAGAGTTCGCCGCGTTGTATGGATCCGGCGCACCGGTGCTCGCGTCGACTGTGTAAGAGAGCCGTCCTTGGAAGTACCGAGGATCGATGCTGAAGGTGAGGTTGCCCTTAGCGTCCTTGCCCTGCTTCATGAAGCTCTCTCCGATCAGCTGGGCGCCGACGGTCTGCCCGTTCCGGTTGATCAGGCCACCGTTGGCGTCGCTGTTGAAGGCAACCTGGGCGATGCCGGTGGTGGCGAACGTGTAGATGACGCACATCGCCGCGAGCACTCCGGTGACGCGCAGCGAGATGATCAGCTGGCGGGGCAGCGACCTCACACCCAGTGCACCGCGTTGACGAAGAGGTCGATGAGCTTGATGCCGATGAAGGGCGCGATGATGCCGCCCAAACCGTAGATGAGCAGGTTGCGGCGCAACAGTGTGGCTGCCCCCACGGCTCGGAAACGCACCCCGCGGAGGGCCAGTGGCACCAGCAAGATGATGATGATCGCGTTGAAGATCACCGCGCTGAGGATGGCGCTGTTGGGCGACTGCAAGCGCATGACGTTGAGCACCGACAGGGAATGCAGCGCAGCGTACGCGGTGAACAGCGCCGGGATGATCGCGAAATACTTGGCGACGTCGTTGGCGATGCTGAAGGTGGTCAGGGCGCCGCGGGTGATCAGCATCTGTTTGCCGGTCTCGACGATCTCGATGAGCTTCGTGGGATCGCTGTCGAGGTCGACGAGGTTGCCGGCTTCCTTCGCCGCCTGCGTTCCGCTGTTCATCGCCACGCCGACATCGGCTTGCGCCAGCGCGGGAGCGTCGTTGGTGCCGTCGCCCGTCATCGCCACCAGCTTGCCGCCGGCCTGCTCCTGACGGATGAGCTCGAGCTTGTTCTCCGGCGTCGCCTCGGCTAGGAAGTCGTCGACTCCGGCCTCGTGCGCGATCGCTGCCGCGGTGAGCGGATTGTCACCCGTGATCATCACGGTGCGGAGACCCATGCGGCGCAGCTCGGCGAAGCGCTCGGAGATGCCCGGCTTGACGATGTCCTTCAGGTGGATGGTGCCGAGCACTCGGCGGTTCTCTGCCACCAGCAGCGGTGTCCCGCCAGCTCGCGCGATCGTCTCGACCTGCGCCGTCACCTGAGGAAGCAGCGCGCCGGTGGCTGCTGCGCCATCACCGCTGCACCACGCCGCCACCGCGTCGACAGCGCCCTTGCGGATGCTGGTGCTGTCACGGTCGACACCGCTCATGCGCGTCTCCGCGGTGAAGGGAACGAACGACCATTGCGGGCCGTCGTCGGATTCGGACAAGCCGAACCGTCGTGAGAGCGTCACGATCGACCGCCCCTCGGGCGTGTCGTCGGCGCAGCTGGCCAGGTCCGCGGCACGCACCAGCAGCTGGATGGCGACACCCGGTGCGGGGAGGAACTCGGTGGCCTGCCGGTTGCCCAGCGTGATGGTGCCGGTCTTGTCGAGCAGCAGCGTGTCGACGTCGCCCGCAGCCTCGACGGCGCGGCCCGACATGGCCAGCACGTTCTTCTGCAGCAGGCGGTCGATGCCGGCGATGCCGATGGCACTGAGGAGCCCACCGATGGTGGTGGGGATGAGGCACACGAGCAGCGCGATGAGTACCGGAACGCTGATCGATGCGCCCGAGAAGATCGCATACGGCTGCAGCGTCACCACGGCGATGAGGAAGATGAGCGTCAGCACCGCCAGCAGGATGTTGAGGGCGATCTCGTTGGGTGTCTTCTGACGCGAGGCGCTCTCGACCAGCGAGATCATCCGATCAAGGAAGGTGTGACCTGGGTCCTGCGTGATCTCGATGACGATGCGATCGCTGAGCACTCGGGTACCGCCGGTGACCGCGCTGCGATCCCCGCCCGCCTCACGTATCACGGGCGCCGACTTGCCGGTGATCGCCGACTCGTCGACACTCGCGATCCCCTCGAGCACCGTCCCGTCGCTGGGGATGATGTCGCCGGCTTCGCAGACCACGATGTCTCCCTTGCGCAACTCCGGCGCCGCAACCCGTTCCTCACTGCCACCCACCCCACCGGCAAGGCGTCGCGCGGCAGTCTCTGTCCGCGTGCGCCGCAACGCCTGCGCCTGTGCTTTGCCCCGGCCTTCGGCGATGGCTTCTGCGAAGTTCGCAAAGAGCACCGTGAACCACAGCCAGAGCGCGATCTGGCCCACGAAGCCTGTGTCCGAGCCGTTGTTGATGATGCCGGCCACGAATCCGTACGTGGTCATCACGGCGCCGATCTGGACCACGAACATGACCGGATTGCGGACCATGGTCCGCGGATTGAGCTTGGTGAAGCTGGCAGCGATTGCCGGAATCAGCAGCTCGGGGTCGGTGACGCTGCTGCGACGCCGCTTGGGATGATGCGCGGCTGCCAGCGCCATCAGTGGACTCCGTTGAGGGTGAGATGCTCGAGAATCGGTCCGAGCGAAAGGGCTGGGAAGAAGGTCAGCGCGGCCACGATGAGGATCGTGCCGATCAGCAGGCCCACGAAGAGTGGCGTGTCGGTCGGAAAGGTTCCTGCACTCGCTGGCACGATCTTCTTTTTGGCCAGGTTCCCTGCCAGAGCCATGACCGGGATGATGAAGAGGAACCGCCCCACCCACATCGCGCCGGCGAGCATGGTGTTGTAGTAGACCGTGTTGCCGGAGAGACCAGCGAACGCGCTGCCATTGTTGCCGGTTGTGGAGGCGAACGCGTAGAGGATCTCGCTGAGGCTGTGCGGCGTACCCTGTCCCGCCAGCGGGCCAGCCTGTCCGCCTGTCGTCAAGACCGAGATCGCTGAGAATCCCAGGATCGAGGCGGGCAGCACCAGGATCGCGATGGCGGCGAACTTCACGTCGCGCGCCTCGATCTTCTTGCCGACGTATTCAGGCGTTCGCCCCACCATCAGGCCGGCGATGAACACGGCGATGATGGCGAACACCACCATGCCATAGAGGCCGGAGCCCACACCGCCGGGGGTGATCTCACCCAGCTTGATCAGGGTCAAGGGAATGAGTCCCCCGAGTGGCGTCCAGCTGTCGAGCGACGAGTTCACGGAACCGGTGCTCGTGCCCGTTGTGGCGGTGCCGTAGAGCGCCGACTGAATCGGCCCGAATCGGACCTCCTTGCCCTCCATGTTGCCGCCCGCCGATTGCGCAGTGGCTACCTGTGTCGCACCGGTACTCGTGAGTGCCGGGTTGCCGGTCTGTTCCTGCCACGCGGCGACGCCGAAAGCCCCGATGAGGATGATTCCCATGGTCGCGAACAGCGCGACGCCCTGCTTGACGTTGCCCACCCATCGACCAAAGGTGATCGTCAGGCCGAACGGAATCACCAGGCAGAGAAAGATCTCCAGGGAGTTGGTGAAGCCGTTGGGGTTCTCGAAGGGATGCGCCGCGTTGGCGTTGAAGAAGCCGCCGCCGTTCGTGCCCAGGTCTTTGATCGCCTCTTGCGAGGCGACCGGTCCCTGGGCGATCGTCTGCACACCCCCCGCGAGCGTGTGCACGACGCTATAGCCGCTGAAGTTCTGGATGGCGCCGTTGGCCACCAGAATCAACGCGACCACGAAGGAGATCGGCAGCAGCACGTAGAGCGTGCCTCGCACCGTGTCCACCCAGAAGTTGCCGACCGTGCTCATCGTGCGGCGTGCGATAGCCCGAATGACTGCGATGGCGATGGCGATGCCCATCGCCGCGCTGAGGAAGTTGTGCAGCACCAGGCCCACCATCTGGGAGAAGTAGCTCATGGTCGCCTCGCCACCGTAGTTCTGCCAGTTGGTATTGGTGGCGAAGCTGATCGCCGTATTGAAGGAGAGATCAGGCGCAACACCGGGCAGGTGCTGCGGGTTCAAGGGCAGGTGATCCTGAAAGCGGAGCACTAGGAAGGTGAAGAGCACGCTGACCGCCGTGACCGCGAAGATCGACACCAGGTAACCGACCCAGGACTGCTCGTTCTCCTCGTCCACCCCGATGAGCCGGTACGTGAACTGCTCCACTGGGCGAACCGCCGGGCTGAGCCACACGCGCTCGCCCTGGAACACCTTGAGCATGTAGCCGCCGATGAACCAGGCGCCGATACCCACCGCAGCGTAGGTGATGATCGCGGCGACGATGTCGAGCGCCATCTAGAACCGCTCCGGGCTGACCAGAGCGACGATCAAGTAGAAAGCGGCCAGCGCTGCGATAGCGCCAGCGACGATGTATCCGGTGACAGCACCCATCGTCAGATCTTGTTCAACCCGGCGATCATGGCCGCACTCACTACGAGCATCGCCGCCAGGCAGAGCATCGCCAGCACGTCGAGAGGCATACAGTCGCAGTCTCGGCGACAGCTCAGTACTGAAGCGTCAATGAACCGTCAATGAAGCCGAGATCGTTGACGTGACGTTGATGGCGGTTGCCCCGGCGTGGACCGCGTGGCAGCCGGGCCGCATGCGGATCCGGCTACTCCACTATGGTCTGGGAGGCCGAGGGCTGGCTTCCGGCGATCGCCGAGCGCAGCGGGCCAAAGCGATAACCCTGATGGCCCACGGTCAGGATCATCTCGGGATGAGCCGGATCCGATTCCAGCTTGAGGCGTAACCGCTGCACGAAGGTGCGTAGATAGTTGCGCTCATCTGAATATGACGGGCCCCAGACGCGCTGTAGCAATGTTCGGTGGTCGAGCGTAGCGCCTGCGTTACGCGCCAGCTCGGCAAGGAGCAGCCACTCGGTCGGTGAGAGACGCACCTCACGCCCGTCGCGGGTCACAGCGCGTGCGGCGAGATCCACACGCACGTTGTTGTGAACCACGACTTGTGCTGGTTCGGGCGCGGGTCGCATTCGCCGTAGAACCGCGCGCACGCGCGCGAGCAGCTCCTCTGAGTCGAATGGCTTCGCCAGGTAGTCGTCGGCGCCGAGGTCGAGCGCGCGCACCTTGTCGCTCTTCTCGCCTCGTGCGCTGATGATGATGACGCCGGGGGCCTCAGTGGTCGGCAGGTTGTGGAGAATGCTCCAACCATCCACGAATGGCAGCCCGATATCCAAAAGGACGATGTCGGTCGCGTTCGGGTTCTCAAGGGCACGCGTAGCGGCGAGGCCGTCGGATGCCGTCTGGACCCTGTGTCCCGCCGATGTCAGCGCGCCGGCGAGAATCTGACGAAGCGCAGGGTCGTCCTCGACGAGCAGGATCCGGGCGGCCTTCGCATCCACGTCATGGGCGTCGCGCATATACCACAGGGTAAGCATCGTTTCGACGTAGCTCCAGCCACGCCTGGGGAGGCTTCGAATACGGAGATTTGGCTGGGGAGACTCTCCCGTATTCGAACTGTCGAACAGTGCAAACGCGCCTCGACGCGGTTGCGGCTGCGGTCGACTAAGGGCGTCAGGGGATCGAGGCTCAGTGCGGGTGCTGAATCGGGACAGTCTGCCGCTCATGTCCCTGCCGGGCGGTTCCCGATCGTCTGTTGCTTAGATATCCGGCAGTCCGAAAGGAGGTCACGATGAAATACATGCTGCTGATCACACAGGGTGCGTGGTTCGCGAATGGCGACGAGGCGGAGCGCGATAAGGCTATGGAGAAGGTTGTCGACTGGTGGGGGCAGCAGTTCGCGAGCGGCAAGATGGTCGCCGGTCAGCAGCTTCAGCCGCCGGAAACAGCCACGACGGTGGTCATCGAGCGCGGCAAGTACACCCTGGTGGACCGGCCTCTGATGGAGGCCAAAGAGGCGATTGGCGGCTTCGGGATCCTCGACGTCGCCGACCTCGATGAGGCGCTTGCCATCGTCAGGACGATGCCGCAGCCCGACGGCAAAGTGGAGGTGCGGCCGATCCTCGATCGTGGGCGCTGACCGGGAACCGTATGTACTGCTCGATCGCGTCTTCCGCGAGGAGGCGGGCCGGCTCACAGCGAGCCTGGTCCGCCTTCTCGGCGACTTCGACATGGCCGAGGAGCTGGTCTCCATGGCTGTGGTGGAGGCGCTGGAACATTGGCCCGCCGATGGCGTGCCGGAACGGCCAGCCTCTTGGCTGCTGACCACCGCACGCCGCAAGGGTCTCGATCGCCTGCGCCGCGATGCGGTCTACCGGGAGAAGCTGCAGTTGCTGGCGGCGTTACCGCCAGCACCGCCGCGCGAAGAGGATGACCGGCTTCGGTTGATCTTCACCTGCTGTCACCCCGTGTTGAACCGCAATGCCCAACTCGCGCTGACGCTGCGCGGCGTGGCCGGCCTCACGACGCTAGAGATCGCGCGCGCGTTTTTGATCTCAGCGGAGACCGTCAAGAAGCGGATCGCAAGGGCCAAAGCCAAGATCGTAGCCGCGCGAGTCCCGTATAGCGTCCCTTCGCCAAACGAACTCGTCGCTCGACTCAGTGAGGTTCTCACGGTCATCTACCTGGTCTTCAACGAAGGGTACCTGGCCACCACGGGCGCGGAGCCATTGCGTCGCGATCTCGCTCAGGATGCCGAGTGGCTGGCGAGTCTCGTAGTCGGGCTATTGCCCGATGAACCGGAGCCGATCGGCCTGCTCGCCCTCATCCGGCTGCATCTCGCGCGATGGCCCGCGCGACTTGATGTCAATGGGCGGCTCGTTCTGCTGCAACAGCAGGACCGTTCGCTGTGGGACCGGGCGGCCATCTCCTTGGCTATCCAACTCATCGAGCGCGCAGCCGCACACCAGCGACCCGGCCGCTATCAGATAGAAGCCATGATCGCGGCGTTGCACTGCGAGGCTCCCACCTGGGCGTCGACCGATTGGCCGCAGATCCTTGCACTTTACGGGTTGCTCGCCACGATCGACCCCTCCCCAGTCGTGTTGTTGAACCGCGCCGTCGTCGTGCGTTACATCCATGGTCCGGCTGCCGGACTGGCCGAAGTCGAAAAGCTGTCGATGTCGCTAGCGGAATACCACCTCTACCACGCGACGCGAGCTTCACTCCTTCGCGACCTTGGTCGCGAGACCGAGGCCAACGAAGCTGACGCCGCTGCGCGGGTGCATACCACCAACGCGGGCGAACGAGCGCTGCTCGAGGCACGCATGACCGCGTCGCTTGCGGGCTCGTAGCGAAGGTTCACCGATTGACGCTGAGGCGCCCGGCGTTTTCGGTTGCCGTAATGAGGCGCTCCAGGTTTTCGACGGATCGTTCCAGCCTCTCCACCGGGACGACGGGCCAGCGAAACCTCGCCCGGAGCTCATCGCTGATGTTGGACCAGTCGCAATAGTTGGTGACCAGGCATTCGCCGTTGGCGAGCGGTTCGATTCGCCAGCCGTAACGGTGGCCAGCGGGGGGCTTCCCCGCCGCCCGGACCGTCCACTCTATGAGCCGGTCGGGGATCAGCTGGGTCACCCTGCATTGCACCCTGTAATCCACCGTGTTGGGAATGCCGCCCAGGGGGCGGCGGTCCATATCCACGTCGAACGTCTCGCCCACCGACGTGAGCGGGCTCGCGTCGGCTGCTGATTGCAGCATCCCCGAGCCGTCGATGTGAACATGACGGGCAGGATCTGAAACCACGAGAAAGATCCTGTGAGCGGGAGCGCGAATTCGCCGCGTAGCGTCTACTCGATCCGACGACACGTGGTAGTCTCCAGTCGCATCCACACGAGCGCTGCGAGGCGGGGGGTGAGTCGGATGCGTGCACACTCTTTCGACTTTAGTCGACCGCGACGAGCTCCGCCGACGCTGCGGTCACGGTCGATCCGAGCACGGCACGGCGGGCACTCGCTACCGCCGTCTCGCGCTCGGGCGCACGGAAGCGCTGCACACCGAGCGCCGCGATGCAACCAATTAGCGCGAGCAGCGCTGACGTCGCCAGCGCTGGCTGGATGCCACGGATCACCGACGACTCAGTGCCCAGGTGACCGTTCGCCGCGAATACCGCGGACACGATCGCGACACCGAAGGCACCGCCAAATCGCTGCAGCGTGTTGGTCACACCCGACGCGCGGCCCATTTCCGATGGCAGCACGGCGTTCAGCACCGCCGTCGATGTCGTCGGCAGGGCCATTGAGATGCCGACACCCGCAAGGATCAGCGCAGGCACGAGCGCGATGTAATCGACGGTGCGCGTCGCGATGAGCGCGAGCCAGAGCATGCCGGCTCCCTGCAGGAAGGTGCCGAGCACCATCAGCGGTCGTTGGCCGATGCGATCGGAGAGCTTGCCGGCGAGCGGCGCCACGATGAGCGGCGTCGCCGTCCACGGCAGCACGCGCAGCCCCGCCTCGAACGGCGAGTACCCGCGCCCGAACTGAAAGTACTGCGAAGTGAAAAACACCGATGAGAACAGCGAGCCGATCATCATGAACGCGGTGATGTTCGCGGCACCAAAGCCTCGCTCGCGGAACATGTGCAGCGGCAGCATGGGCGATATCGTGCGACGCTCGTACGCCAGGAACGCGGCGAGCACCACGAAGCCTCCGGCGAGCGACGCAACCACCTCCACGCTCGACCACCCGACGTCGCCGGAGCGCACCAACCCCCACGCGATGGCCGTCGCCGCGAGTGCGATCAGCACGCCACCGACGACATCGATGCGCGTCCGCGGCCCGAAGCTCTCGGGCAGGCGGCGCGTTGCCAGCAGCGAAGCGAGCAGACCCACCGGCACATTGATCCAGAAAACCCAGTGCCAGCTCAGGCCTTGGGTGATGGCGCCGCCGATGAGCGGGCCGCTGGCGACGGCGAGCCCACCCATGGCGCCGAAGAGCCCGATGATCGATCCGCGCTTGTCAGGGGCGACCGTGCCGGCGAGGATCGTGAGGCTGAGCGGGGTGACGATGGCACCGCCTACGCCCTGCAGCGCACGAAAGGCGATGAGGAGTCCTGTATTCGGCGCGAGGGCACACGCCGCCGACGCCAGCGAGAACAGGGCGAGCCCGATGACGTAGAGGCGGCGACGCCCGATGCGGTCGCCGAGCGCAGCCGCGGGGATGATGCCGACCGCGAAGGCGATGAGATAGGCGTTGAAGATCCACTCGAGGTTGGTGAGGCTGCCGCCGAGGTCGCGGTGGATGGTTGGCAGCGCGTTGTTCACCACCAGCGCGTCCAACCCGACCATGAAGAAGGCGATGCCGGTGAGCCCGAGGACCCAGGGCCGGCGAATCCTGGGGGCGTCCATCGTTCTCGTCACCTCCGATACCGCTCCGGTGCGTCGTGCTGCGAAATGATATAGGCCCTACTTGTAAAAATCAAGTTCGTAGTATCATGGGGCAAGCGATGACCAAGCGGAGCTATCACCAGTACTGCGCCCTCGCCCGAGGCCTCGATCTCGTCGGTGACCGATGGACGCTTTTGATCGTTCGCGATCTGCTGCTGGGCCCGATGCGCTATGGCGATCTGGCCGCCGGCCTGCCGGGGATCAGTACCAACATGCTCGCCGACCGGCTGCGAGAACTCGAGGGGGCCGGCGTGTTGGGCCGGGCCACGCTGCCCCCACCGGCGGGGTCGGCCGTGTACCAGCTGACGCAGACGGGGCAGGGACTGGAGCCGGTGCTCCTCGCGCTCGGTCGCTGGGGCGCACAGTTTCTCGGCAGGCCTGGCGACGGGGATGTGCTCGTCCCGCGCGCCTACTTCGTCGCCCTCCGCGGACGCTTCCACCCGGAGGACGCGGGCGAGCTGCGCATGACGTGGGAGCTGCGCATCGGCAACCAGGTGTTCGAGGTGCGCGTCGCTGACGGCCGCTGCACTACGCGACAGGGCAGTGCCAGCCTACCCGACGTCGTGATGGTGATGGACGAGGAGACGTTGAATGCGCTGCTCATCGAGCAGCAGCCATGGCGGCGAGCGCGCCAGGAGGGGCGGCTGCGGGTGCTCCAGGGTGACGACAACTTTGTCGGGCGTTTCTTCGAGCTGTTCGGCACGCCAATGTGGGTGCGGGCACAGGCCGAAGCCGCGATGGCAACCTAGTCGTGGCCTACGACGCCGAACTCGCCGACCGCATTCGAGCGCTCGTTGAAGCAGAGCGCGACGTGACGGAGCAACGCATGTTCGGAGGGCTGGCGTTTCTGGCCGGCGGGAACATGGCCGTGGCAGCGAGCGGGCAGGGCGGTTTGCTGGTGCACGTCGACCCGGATGAGTCAGAAGGTTTGGTTGCGAAAGGATCAGCGCTGCTCGTGGTGATGCGCGGACGAGAGATGCGGGGTTGGGTGCGTGTGCCGACAGATGCGGTGCGAACAACCCGCTCGCTGGGTACGTGGGTGGATCGCGGCGTCGAGTATGCCCGGTCTCTGCCATCGAAACGTCGACCAGCCGGCAACATTTCGCGCTAGAGGGCACTGCTTCGGTGGCGCTCAGGCTAACCAGCAACGCAGTGCGATGTTAGCGTCACTATCAGCCAAATCTCGGGCGCACGGTTTCGAAAGCCGGACCCGGTCCCAGACAGGCGTCTGGCAGCACACTCCGGACCCTCGCGGACCTGACCATCGGACGCGGGGCGGCTGTGCCGCATCGCCGGAGCCCGAGTTCGAATAACGAGATTTACCCCCTGGAAAACTGGGACACAATGGCTGGGGAGAGAGGATTCGAACCTCTGATTGGCTGATCCAGAGTCAGCTGCCTTACCACTTGGCCACTCCCCATCGGGACGCCCAGCAGTCTACCCGAGGCCAATTCAGCCTCCTGGTTTGACGCCCGTTCACCCGTCCTATACTGGATCGGGATGGATCTGCTCGAGTTGCTCCGATTTCAGGCTCGCCGCTATCGGTGCTCCGCATGCGGCGAGAACATGGCCGACTGCGGCATCAACGTCCTGGCGCAGCAGGGCAACCGCGCGCTGGTTCGGGTGACGTGCGCGTCGTGCAACGACGAGAACCTGCTCCAGATCATCTTCCAGACCGAGGCGGAGGAAGAGCGCGAACCGGTGTTCGACGAGGGCCGGCCGGCGGTGGCGGATCCTATCAGCGGCGACGAGCTGCTCGAGCTCCACGCCGTCCTTGCCGGTCACGACGGCCGCCTCACGGACCTCTTCGGCAAGCACTGACGCGCCGCCCGGACGCTACGGGCTCGGGCCGCCGGTGCCGGCACCGCCCGACGAGGGTGACGGCGTGGGCGTGGGCGTCGGTGTGGGGCAGCCGCTCGGCACCGGCGAAGGGAACGGGCTGGTCAACACCGGGCACAGCGTCGGCGTCGCGGTGACGCTCGGCGTCGGAGTCAGCGAGGGCGACGGGCTCGCGCTCGGCGACGGTGTCGGTGTCGGACAGCCCGCCTGGCTCGGAACGAACGACGTGTCCTGCGACGAGCAATCGGAGAGCGCACCCGCGACCGGCACGAATGCGCTGGGTCGTGGCAGTGAGTTGACGAACGGCACCGCGATGTACTGCGCCTCGGTCACGCCGTAGACCTGGTCCATGGGCACCTCTGCGGTGCTCGTGCCGCTGGTGTGACCGACCCAGGTGCCGACCACCCAGTCCGGCGTGTACGACATGTACCAGGCGTCGATGAAGTTCTGCGTGGTACCCGACTTGCCGGCGGTGGGCCACCTGAAATCGAGGCCCCATGTCCGCGGGTAGTTGCGCAAGATGTTCGTGATGCTCCAGGCCTGTGCCGGGGTCATCACGTCGCCCTCACCCGCCGGCTGGGTCAGGTCCTCGAGGACGTTGCCGTTGCCGTCGACCACCTTGAGGATGCCACGCGCCGTCACCTTGTGGCCGCCGTTGGCGAAAGCGGCATACGCCGAGGTGAGGTCGATCATCTTGAGGGCCGAGGTGCCGATCGCCGAGCTCACGTACGGATGAATCGGCGTGGTGATTCCGGCCTCATGGGCGAAGTTGATGACGTTGTCGATCCCCGCCAACTCCATCGCCTGCTCGGTGGCGACGTTGCGCGAGAGCAGCAGCGCACGCGCTGCGGTGATGGGGCCCAGGTAGCGGTCGTCGAAGTCGTGCACGTTGCCCAGCTGGCGTGACTCGGCGAGCGTGTCGTCCAGCACCGTGCTCGGCGTGAATGCGCCCTCCTTGAAGCCCTGTTCGTACACGAACGGCTTGAAGGACGAGCCCGGCTGGCGCGTCCCCGACGTCACCACGTTGAACTGTCCGGCGATGGAGTTGTCGCTGAAGTCTGCCGAGCCGACCATCGCCAGGATGTCACCGGTGTGCGCGTCGATCATCAGCAGGGCGCCGTTGTTGGCTCCGTGCTTGATGTTGGCGACGCCCTGCTGGACCGCGTTGTCGGCCTTCTGCTGGATGCCCAGGTCCAGGGTCGTCGTGACCGTCAGGTTGCCGTCCAGGTAGCTGGGATCGTCAGCGAACTGCGTCTGCAGTTCGTCCTCGATGTACTGCACGAAGTGCGGGGCGAGACCGACCGTGATGCCGCTGTGACCGTTGAGCAGGTCCGCCTGCACCGCCTGCTGGTTCTTCTGCTGCAGTGCGGCGTCGGCCGGCGACGGTGACGTACCCCCGACGAGGGGATCGACCGCGTCTGCCTGCGCCTGGCTGAGCTTGCCCATCTCCACCAGCCCCGAGAGCACGTAGTGCATGCGCTGGTACGCACCATCCGGATTGCGATACGGGTCGTTGCCCGAGGGCGCTTCCGGCAGCCCCGCGAGCAACGCGGCTTCGGGCAGGTCGAGCTGCGACGCATGCTTGCCGAAATACCGCTGCGCCGCCTCCTCCACCCCGTACGCGTTCTCGCCGTAATACGTGATGTTCAAGTACTGGTCGAGGATCTCCTGCTTGCTCCACTTGCCCTCGATCTCCTGGGCGAGCAACGCTTCGCGGATCTTGCGCAGCGGATCCTTCGACGCCTGCGCACCGAAGAACGCCTGCTTCACCAGCTGCTGCGTGATGGTGCTGGCGCCCTCCGCGGGGCGGCGCAGGATGAGGTCGTCGATGACCGCCTTCACCACGCGAGGAAAGTCGAACGCCCCCTCGCTGTAGAAGTTGCGGTCCTCCGCGGCGAGCTGCGCCTCCTGCATGATGGGCGCGATCTGGCTGAGGGGCACCGTGATGCGTTGCTGCGCGTCGTGCCCCACCTCGGCGATGAGGTTGCCATGGCGGTCGAGGATCTTTATGGTCCCGGTCGCCTGGCCGATGTCGTTGATGTTGGGCAGGGTGAGCGCGGCATACACGACCAGCCCGGTGAGCACCAGCACGATGGCGCCGAAAAACGCCAGCACGCTGAACACGACGCGGCGCGTGCGCCGGCCCATGCCGAAGCGCTTGTCCGGGCCGCCGCCGCCGCTGCGGCGCAGCCCCGCGCGGCGGCGGTAGCGTCGAGCGGCGCTCGCGCCCCTGCCCGTGCCAACCCCGGCGGATCCTCCGCCGCCGCTGTCGGGATCAGGCGGCACCCGGCCTCCCGGTGTCCTCTCTCGCCGGCCGCCGGGCCAGCACCTGCCGGGCCGCGAACGTCCCTGCGGCGGCGCCCGCCGCGCTCAACACCCGCAGCAGCGCCTTCTGGCCGAGCGACCCCGACTTGCCCTTGGACTGCTTGTCGAGTGCGCGGCGGATCTCGCGGAGCTCCGCGGCGACGTCCTCGAGGGAGGCGGGATCGGCGCGGTCCTCGGCCTCATGCCGGCCGCCGAGCCGGACGCGCAGCACCACGATGGCGCCGATCACCACGACCACGGCGCCCCCCAGCGCCAAGAGCCGGGCCCCGTCGCGGCGCAGCCGCGCGCGGACGTCGAGCTCCGACCTCACCTTCGCCTCCAGGCGGTCGAGGTCGGCAACGAGCGCCTCCTTGCTCAGGTCCCGTTGCTTCTGCGCTTGCTCAACCGCTTGAGCCACTCGCCGTCCTCCTTCAGGGTGTCGACCGTGTGCTTCCCTTCCCTCAACGAGCGGAACACCGCCCTGGTTCCGAGGAGGGCGAGCAGGCCGGCGACGACCAGGAAGATCCCACCGAGGGCCAGCCAGCCCAGCCAGGCGTTGCCGAACAGCTTGGGGCCGAACTCGGACGGGATCGCACCCAGGGCTTCGATCACCGCGATCAGCAGGAGCAGGGCGGCTGACACCAGCAGGACGACGGCGACGACCAGGCGCTTGGCCGCGTCCACCAGCTGCGACCTGGCCAGGTCGATCTCGGCGCGCACCAGCCGGGCGGCATCGCTGGCCACGTCGCGGCCGATCGCGGCGATGCCCTCCTCGGGCTCGGCGGCGCGGGTCATCCGGCCGCTTCGAGCATGCTCACGTCCACGCTGCTCAACTCCTCGGGGGGCTTCACCTGGTGCTCCCGCAGCAGGACGAGCAGCTTGAGCAGGTGGCGCACGCCGGCAAGGTTGACACCATGGCGGCGGGTCAGGTTCTGCACGGCCTGCAGCTTGCTCACGTCACGCTGCGTA
Organism: Candidatus Dormiibacterota bacterium; assembly: GCA_963777285.1. GTDB lineage: Bacteria > Chloroflexota > Dormibacteria > Aeolococcales > Aeolococcaceae > JAFARE01. The sequence goes on along the minus strand of CAVZPR010000002.1, from coordinate 988,515 downwards.
TAGCGCCGGCGGTTGGTGGAGGTACGGTGCGGCGTGATCAGCCCGACGGTCTCGTACATCATCAGCGTCCGCGGGTGGGTCGCCAGAATTTCCGCGGCCACGCTCAGCGTGTAGATCGGCTTGTCGATTCCCGGGCTTCCGGGGGCCGCGAGCCCGCTCACTCCTTCAGCCATTCTTCGATCCCTTCTGACAGCTCGACCGGGGTGGTGTGCGCCTTCACCAGGAACTCCAGCGCTCCCAGCTGACGTCCCCGATCGACCATGTCCTGTTCTCCGTAGTTGCTGAGGAACACCACGGGCACGGTGGCCGTGGCGCTGTCGTCGCGCAGCCGCCTGAGAACCTCGAAGCCGTCCATGCTGGGCAGGCGCACGTCGAGGAAGACGATGTCCGGCTTGAGCTCGGCGGCCTTGGTCAGGCCCTGTTCGCCCGTGTTCGCGGTGTGCACCCGGTACCCGTCGCGCTCCAGGCGCATGCGGTACAGATCCAGGAAGTCCTGATCGTCCTCGATCAGCAGGACATCGATGGCGTCGTCGCCGTTCACGCTACCTCCGCCTAACGGCCGCGGCGCTGAGCGGCCCTGCAAGTCAAACCTGAGTGGCCCAGTATAATGTTATGCACGCGTGCGTTGCCAACTTGAGCCGGCGGGCTCAGATCCGCACGTGCTCGATGTTCACCTCGCGCAGCTCGCCCGGCCTGGCGATCCCCTTCTCGTCGAGCAGCCGCAGGCACTCGATGACCAGCCGCGCGCCGTTGAGGTTGAGCCCGTGCCCCCGGGTGAGGCGCTGGATCGCCTGCAGGGTCAGCAGGTCGCGCTGCGAGTAGCGGCGCCGGTTGGTCGAGGTTCGCTGTGGCACGACGAGCTTGAGTGCCTCGTACATCATCAGCGTCCGCGGGTGAATCTCCAGGATCTCGGCAGCGATGCTCAACGTGTACAGCGGTTTGTCGAGGTCCATGCGGCCGGGCGGGGCTTGGGTCAACTCTGCGGATGTCATGGCGTGGCCCTGGTGAGGCCGCCGAGCATGACAGCGGCGGCCTGCGCTTGTCCCCCTCCGCGACGGGTGTTTTCTTGATACTAGCCGATGGAGTCTGCTCGCGGAGCCGTCGACGGCTGTGACGGGCCTGTAACCCCGGCGGGCCGAGGGCCGTTCCCCATCTCGCCGATGTCTCTCGATCCCCACGAGAAGCCCGTCGCAGCCGCTGCGCCGAGCGGCGCCGACAGCCTGGCGGTCCGGCTTCGCTATCTGCGACGCCGCCGCGGCCAGAGCGACCGCGGCTGGGTGGCGCTGTGGGTGACCGTGGGCGCGCTCATCGGCTGGCTCTTCATCGCCGGCTTCAGCCTGCTGGGGCACTGACCGGGGCGGATCAGCCGATCAGGTCGCGGAGGTCCTGCAGCTGGCCCGCGATCCAGCGGGAGATGTCGTTGGCACGGACCACCTCACGGATGCGCGTGGCCCGGGCCCGCCGCTCGCGCAGGTCCATGGTGAGCGCGCGGTGCAGCGCCTCCGCAGTCTCGTCGATGTCGAAGGGATTGACCGTGAGGGCGTGCTCACCCAGCTCCTCGTGTGAACCGGCGTTCTCACTGAGCACCAGCACGCCGTTGCGGCGGTTGCACAGCGGTCCTTCCTTGGCCACGAGGTTCATGCCGTCGTAGATGGGGTTGACCAGGAGCACGTCGAAGTTCCTGTAGCCGGCGACGGCGCGGATCATGTTGTCCTCCACCTCGACGCGGATCGGTGTCCAGCCGCCGCGGCTGTAGGCGCGGTTGATGCGCGCGGCGACGCTGAGCACGCTGCCGAGGTACGCACGGTAGTCGTCGATGTCCTGGCGGCTGGGCTGCAGGTACGCCCAGAACATCACCTCGCCGTGCAGCTCGGGATGCGCCTGTAACAGGCGCTCGTACGCGAGAAAGCCGCGCACGATGTTCTTGCTCAGGTCGGTGCGGTCCACGCGCAGGATCAGCCGGTTCGGCCGCCATTGCCGCAGACGCGCCTCCTCCTCCTGGACATCGGGCCGCTCTGCCATGCGCAGCAACTCTGCGGTGTCGATGCTGATCGGGTAGTTGCGCACCCACACGGCGCGCCCGTCGAAGAACACCGTGCGCTCGCGCAGGTCGACCGCCAGCCCCAGGTTCTCCTCACACGTGGTCAGGAAGTTGCGCACGTCGCGGCTCGTCTGAAAGCCGATGATGTCCGCGCCCAGCAGCCCGTGCACGATGGCGTCGCGGATGTGCTTGGGCAGGATGTTCCAGTACTGCGGCGTGGGCCAGGGGATGTGCACGAAGTGCTGGATGCGCACGTCCGGCAGCTGCTCGCGCACCAGCTGCGGCACGCAGTACAGCTGATAGTCCTGCACGAACACGAGCGGGGGACGCGCCGCCTCTCGCGCCGCCTGCACGACCCGCTCGGCGACCTGACGGTTGACGTTGACGTAGCCGTTGGTCCACGCCCCGTGGATTGACGCATCGACGACCGGCTCCCTCGCAAGGTCCCACAGGTAGTGCTGGATGAACCAGAGCAGCGGGTTGGCGATCACGCTGTAGTACAGCTCGTACGCCTCGCGGCCCGGGTCGACGAAGGCCACACGGTAGTGCGTGCCGTCGTCGGTCTCCAGCGACGCAGGGTCGCCGCGCGCCGCAAGGGCTCGGTCGGCGTCGTCCCGCGCGATCGCCACCCAGATCGCGTGCGTCGCCGCCGCCAGCGAGCTCAGCGCGGTGACGAGTCCGCCCGCGCCCTTGACCAGGCGCTCGGGCGTGCCCCGGTACGGATCCGCCTGCTGCAGTGCCAGCGGAGCGCGGTTGGCGACGACGATGGGCTGCACGTGCCGCAGCAGGCGGCGCGTGTACGGCTCGATTGCTGGCAGGGATCTCCTCCGTCGGCTGCGCTGCGCGGGGTTCCTCCGCGGCCATGCTACCGGCTGGGACTGCGCGCCTCGCCGGGGGTCTGCAACGTCAGAATCGGCACCCGTGGCCTCAGCCGTGCGTGAGATCCGCGTCGCGACCTCCGGCCCGACGATCGCGGTTCGCGATCACCAGGGAGGCGAGCCCGCGGTCCTTGCGATGCACGGTCTGGCGAGCAACGCCCGCTGGTGGGACCTGGTCGCGCAGCGGCTGGCGCCACAGCACCGGGTCATCGCCCTGGACCTGCGCGGCCACGGCCTCAGCGACCGGCCCGCCGGCGGCTACGGCTTCGCCGAGGTGGTGGGCGACGTGCGCGAGGTCATGGGGCAGCTCCATCCCGGACCACTGGTGGCCGCGGGCCACAGCTGGGGCGCGTCGGTGGCCCTGGTGCTCGGCGCCGACCACCCGGAGCTGACGCTGGGCGTCGTCTGCGTCGACGGCGGCGCCACGGACCTCAGGGCGTATTTCGGCCCCACGTGGGAGGTGGCGGAGCGGACGATGAAGCCACCGCGCATGGAGGGCATCACCCCGGCCGCGCTGCAAGCGTGGATGGAGAGCTCGCCGCTGCGCGACGGCTCGGACCCGCAGACGGCGGCCGCCATCCTGGCGGGCAACTTCGAGGACGACGGCAGCGGCGCGGGAACGCTGCGCCCGCGGCTGTCGCTGGAACACCACATGGAGATCGCGCACCACCTGTTCGACCTCGACGGCTATGCGCTCATGGCGCGCGTGCGGCAGCCGGTGCTGTTCGTGCCGGCCGGGCATCCGGACCACGAGGACACGCCCAAGGTGCGCGCCATGGAGCAGGCGGCGGCGGTGCTGGGTGACCGGGCGCGCGTCGTGTGGGTGGACGGCGTGCACGACATCCCGGTGCAGCGGCCGGCGGAGGTCGCCGCGGCCATCGCCTCGTTCCTGCAGCAGCTGTCCTGAACGAACGAGGGGCTCGGCGCCCCATCGGCGCCGAGCCCCGTGTGCCCAACCGCAGACTGTCTACGGACGATCACGCGGGGCAGGGATTCGAACTCAGGATGTTCCTGAAGTCGTCGGACTTGTGGTACGGCGTGCCGCCAGGACCGGTGTACTCCCCGGTGCTGTCGTACGTGCCGTACTGCGCGTTCTTGCCGAAGTCGTTGGTGGTCAACCTCATCCCACGCCTGCTCGGTGAACGGGACAGCGACGCCCAACGAATTGAGCAGGCGAACTATCCGCGTCAGAGGTGACGAATGGCAAGCAGCGGTCAGCCGAGCAGAACGTCCCAGAAGTAGCGCTCGCGGCGGGGCACGCCCTGGTCGACGTGGATGTGCTTCACCTCGGTGTACTCCTTGAGCCCGTATGTGCCCAGCTCCCGCCCGATGCCGCTCTGCCCGTACCCGCCAAAGGGCGCCTGGGGATTGAGCAGATGCCAGTCGTTGATCCAGACGGTCCCGGTTCTTAGCCGCTTGGCCATCTCGATGGCGCCGCGCGTGTCACGCGACCAGATCCCGCCGGCGAGGCCGTAGATGCTGCGATTGGCACGGGCGATGACCTCGCCGGGGTCACGCCAGCGCTGCACGCCGAGCACGGGGCCGAAGATCTCCTCGGTCCCCGCGTGCGACTCCGGGACGACGTCCGTGAGGATGGTCGGCTGGACGAAGTGGCCCTTGTCGCCGACGCCGGCGGCCCTGCCTCCGCCGCAGGCCACGGTGGCTCCCTCGCTCCGGGCGCGGTCCAGCGCCGCCAGGATCAAGTCGTACTGGGACCGGCTGATCACCGGGCCCACCTGGGTGTCGAAGTCGGTGGCGTCGCCCACGCGAAGGCTCGCCGCGGTGTCGACCAGGCGTTCCACAAAGGCGTCGTAGATGTCCTCGTGCACGAACAGGCGGGTGCCCGACTCGCACATCTGCCCCTGGTGGAAGAAGGTGCCGAACAGCGTCCCGTCGACCGCGATGTCGAGGTCGGCGTCGGCGCAGACGATGTTGGCCGACTTGCCGCCGAGCTCCAGCGTCACCTTCTTTATGGTGGCGGCGGCATCGGCGGCCACCCGCCGCCCGGTCGCGGTGGAGCCGGTGAAGGCGAGCTTGTCGACGTCAGGGCTCTGCACCAGCTCCGCGCCCACGTCGACTCCCGGGCCGGTGACGACGTTGATCACACCGTTGGGGATGAGCCCGGTGTCGTCGATGGCGCGGACCAGCTCCAGCGCCGTCAGCGGCGTCTGCGGCGCGGGTTTCAGCACCACCGAGTTGCCCATGGCGATCGCCGGCGCGATCTTCCACACCGCGAAGATCAGGGGGAAGTTCCAGGGGATGATGCCGGCGCAGACGCCCACCGGCTCGCGCTGGACGAAGTTCCAGGAAACGTAGGGCTGGTCGAACCAGGCCAGGGGCTCGTACCACGGGATCGAGAGCGCCTGCTCGGCGAGGCTGCGGAAGTGCTCGATGGCCAGCGGCACGTCCACCACCGCGGTCTTGCGGATGACGGCCCCGGCGCTCTGTGCTTCGAGCAGGCCCCAGCCGTCTGACACCTCCTGAAGGTGGCGCACGATCTCGTACATGATCTCGGTGCGCTGCTGCTGCGTCTTGAAGCGCCAGTCGCCGGCGTCGAAGGAGCGCCGGGCAGCGGCCACGGCCCTCCGGGCGTCCTCACGCGTGCCTGCCGCGGCGAGGGCGACGACCTCCTCGTCCGACGGGTTGGTGATCTCGTAGGTCTGGCCGTCGGCCGCGCCCACCCACTCGCCGTCGATGTACTGCTGGTAGGTCGCCACCTGCGGCTTGACGATCGTGGCCACGTCACTCCTCCCGTTTGACACGTCGGTCAATTATCCCTTTGTCCGGGGCGAGGCTCCGCCGGCGATACACGATGCTGTCATTCTGTCAGTGCCAAGGTGCCTCGGGAGGGAGGACTGCAGTGGACGACGTGCGGTTCGCCGACGGCCTGGATGCGCCCGACCGGCTGGCGTTCGGGCTGGGCGCCTGGCAGCTGGTCACCGTCGTCGCCGGCTTCGCCCTGGCCTACGCGGCGGTGCGCTCGCCACTGCCCCGGCCGCTGGCTCTGCCCCTGGCGCTGACAACCGCGGTGGCGGCGGCCGCCCTGGGCTGGGGACGGCTCGCCGGACGGCCTGCGCTGGACTGGCTGCGCTTCGCCCTGCGCTACGCGACGGCGGCCCGAGCCGGGACGCTCGCTGTGATGGTTCCCGGTGGAGCGTCGCCCGCGGCGACGCCCGCCGCGCCACCCGCCGCCACGGCGCTCGCCACCATCCTGCCGCTGCGGCCCTACGTGCTCCGCGACTTGCCGGACGCCGTTGTCCCGCCCGCCGCGACCCGGCGCACCGCGCGGCCCGGTGGGCTGCGGCTGGGCGCTCGGCGCATCGTCTTCTTCTCGCTGCGCGGTGGCACCGGCCGCACCATGCTCGCGGTCGAGCTGGCCGCGCTGCTTGCCGGCTCGCGCGGATCGAGGGCCGCGCCCGCGCGCCGCGTGGCGCTGCTCGACCTCGACGCACGCGGCGCCGGCGCGGGCGTGCGGCTCGGCGTCCTCGGCACACGGACAGTGCTCGACTACGCTCTGGCGCCGCCCGACGAGCGCCGCCTGATCGACTTCACCGTGGCCCACGCGAGCGGAGCGCGCCTGCTGCTGGGACCGGCGCGCGCGGCGGGCGAGTGGCCGCTGACCGGCGCGCTGGCGCGCGAGATGCTGCGCGAGCTGGATCTCGAGGGCTTCGACGTGGTCATCACCGATGTTGCGCCGCAGCTGTCGCAGCTCGCGTGCGCGGTGCTCACCGCAGCGGACGATGTCCTCGTCGTCGTCACACCGACGCCGAGCGGCGTGCACGACGCGTATCGGACCACCGAGGCGCTGCGCCGCATCGGCCTGCGGCACCAGTTGCGCTACGTGGTCAACCGCGTGCGCCCTGGCAACGACGTCAGCGAGGCGATGCAGGATCTGAACGGCCAGGTGATCGCGGAGATCCCCGACGACGCGGCTGTTGTCGACGCGGAGCACCATCACGCGCTGGTCTGCGCACGAGACTGCATCGCGGCGACGGCGCTGACCCGTCTGGAGCGCCGCGTCGCACGAGAGCTGCAGACCCCGTGCGCACGCTGACGGGCGCCGCCCGGACCGCTGCCGGCGCGCGAAGCTCGGCCATCGGTCCGTACCGGATCGACGGCGCGCACGTCGTGCACCCCGACGGCAGCGTGTCTGCGCTGCTGCGCACCGGGGAGCTCGACGTCGAGATGCTCGACCCGGTGCGCCGCGCCGCGTTGGTCGCGGCGTTCGAGCGGCTCTGCAACACGCTGGAGACGCAGCTGCAGCTCGTGGTGCGCATCCGCCGTGTCGACCCGGCTTCAATCGCCGATGAGGGCACCCCGGCGCGGCACGCGCCGCTCGAAGCGGCGATGCGCGAGCACTGGTCGCGACGCCTGGAGGAGCGCGCGGCGCACACGGCCGCGGTGTACGTGGCCACGCGGGCACCACGCACCACCCAGCTCGAGCTCTCCCTGGCGCGCATCGAGGCCGGAGTGCGGGCGCTGGGGCTGACCGTTGCGCGAGTCGAGGGCTCGGCGCTGGCCACGCTGATCGGCGTCGACGCGCCGAATCCACTGCCGTGGCGCGTCACCGCGCATCACGCGCAGGTCGGTGACTGCTACGTGCGCGGCTACGTACTGCGGCGCCTGCCCGGCCATGCGGTCGGCGCGGGCTGGCTGGCGCCGCTGCTGCGCGTCCCGGTCGAGTGCGACGTCGCGGTGCACCTGTCGCCCGCGCCGCTTGGCGACGCGCTGCATTCGCTGGGACGCAGGCTGCGCGACTACTCGGCGCACCAGATGCTGGAGAGCGAGCGCGGCGTCGTGGGCGATGTGCACGTCGACATCGCGGTGGAGTCCGCGATGTCACTGCGCGGCCGCCTGGCGCGCCAGCTCGGCCGGCCGCTGCACCTATCGGCGGTGGCCACGGTGCGGGCGCGCTCGCTCGACGAGCTGCACCGTCGCGGCGAGCTGGTGAAGCTCGGCTTCCACGCGGCCCTGGCCACCGCGGAGCCGGCCCACTTCCGGCACCTCGCCGCGTACCTCACCACGCTGCCGCTCGCCGCCGACCGGCTCGGGGACACCAAGCTGGTGGAGTCGACCGCCGCCGCCACGTGCGTCCCCTGGGTCGACGCGGGCTGCTGCGATCCCGGGGGCTACCGCCTGGGAGCGGCGGCCCGCGGTGGCGCCCCGGTGCGCATCGCGCCGTTCGACAGCAGCCGTCACACCAACGCCAACGTCGCGCTGTTCGCCGCGTCCGGACAGGGCAAGAGCTTCGCCATGGGCGCGCTGGTGCTGGAGGCCGCAGCGCACGGAGCCGGAGCGGTGATCATCGACCCCGAAGGCGAATACACCGCGCTCGCCGAGTCGCTCGGCGGCGCGTCCGTGTCGCTCGCGCCCGGGACCAGCACAGCGCTCAACGTCTTCGAGTCGCGTGCGGCGGACCCCGAAGAAGCGGTGGCGGCCGTGACCGACCTCGTGAGCGTCCTCTGCGACGGGGAACTCAGTGACGTGCAGCGGGCGCACGTCGACGCTGCCGCCCGCGACGCGCAGGGGCGCGCCGCGGCTGCACGGCGCGTGCCCATCCTCAGCGACTGCCTGCCGCTGCTCGACGAGCGCGCGCCGCAGGTCGCCCTGGTGGTGCGCCGCTTCTGCACCGGCGCCCTGGGTGCCCTGTTCAACCGGCCCACGACGCTGCGGCTCGACGCGGCGGTGAGCGTCGTCTCCCTCCGCGATCTGCCGCCGGAGCACGTGCCCGCCGCGACGCTCATCGTCGCCGGCTGGTTGTGGAGCTTGGTGCGCCATGACGCGACGCCGCGGCACATCGTCTTCGACGAGGTCGGCTCGCTCTGCGCCCACGCACCGCTGCGCGTCCTGCTGGTGCAGCTGGCGCGGCGCTGCCGCAAGTACGGTGCGTCGCTGGTCGTGGCCACGCAGAACGCACGCGACCTCCTGGGCAGCGACCAGGGCGCCGTCGTCGCCACCAACTGCGCGATCGTCCTGCTCGGCGGCCACCGCCCGTCGGAGACGGCGCAGATGGAGGCCGCGTTCGGCCTCACCGCGCAGCAGCGCCGCCACCTGGAAACGGCGGGGCGCGGGGAGTTCCTGCTCCTCGCCGGCGACCGCCGGGTGGAGCTGCGGGTGGAGGTGCCGGAGCTGCACCGGCGGATCCTCACGGGTCGACCTGCCGGTCCCCAGGCCCCTTGACGAACCACGGGCCGAGTCTCAAGATGTGGGGGCTCCTGGGCGGGCAGACCCCAACATGTGGGATAATGTGAGGGTTCACTCCCACGTGTGGCCGGGTTGCCGACCCGCCGGGCGCGCCACCTTCTCCCCCACGTCTCAGCACAGTCCAGCGCCCACCCGATAGAAGAGGAATGATCGTGGACCCGTCTGCCTCCGACCCCTCCGCCTCCGAGCCCCAGCCGCCCGCCGCCACGCCCGCGCCGAGCGCACCGCCACCGGCAGATCAGGACGCCGTGACGGCGTCGGGCTCGGTGCAGCTGCAGCGGGCGGGGCTCCGCGTGGAGCGCCGCTTCACCCGCGAGGGGGTGCATCCCTTCGACCAGGTGACCTGGGAACGGCGCACCGCCTCGATCGGCAACGAGAAGGGGGAGACGGTCTTCGAGCAGGCGGACTGCGAGGTTCCCGCGTTCTGGTCACAGATGGCCACAAATGTCGTGGTGAGCAAGTACTTCCGCGGCGCGCTCAACACGCCGCGCCGCGAGACCAGCGTCAAGCAGATGATCTCGCGCGTCGCCGACACCATCGCCGCCTGGGGACGGAGCGGCGGCTACTTCGCCGGCGAGGCGGACGCGCAGGCATTCCAGGACGAGCTCACGCACCTGCTGCTGCACCAGAAGATGAGCTTCAACAGCCCGGTCTGGTTCAACCTGGGCGTGGCCGGCAGCAAGCCGCAGATCTCGGCGTGCTTCATCAACAGCGTCGAGGACACCATGGACTCGATCCTCACGCTGGCCAAGACGGAGGGGATGCTCTTCAAGTACGGCAGCGGCACCGGCACCAACCTGTCGCCGCTGCGCTCCTCGCAGGAGGCGCTCGCCGGCGGGGGGACCGCCAGCGGGCCGGTGTCGTTCATGAAGGGCTTCGACGCGTTCGCGGGCGTCATCAAGAGCGGTGGCACCACGCGCCGCGCCGCCAAGATGGTGATCCTCAACGCGGACCATCCCGACGTCGAGGAGTTCATCACCTGCAAGGTGAACGAGGAGCGCAAGGCGTGGTCGCTCATCGAGGCGGGCTACGACAGCGCCTTCACCGGAGAGGCCTACGCGTCGGTGTTCTTCCAGAACAGCAACAACTCGGTGCGCGTCACGGACGAGTTCATGCGGGCGGTGGCGGAGGACCGCGACTGGCACCTGCACGCGGTGCTCGATCCCACGCGCATCACCAGGACGGTCAAGGCGCGGGCGCTGCTGCGCCTCATGGCGGAGTCGGCGTGGCAGTGCGGCGATCCCGGCGTGCAGTACGACACCACGATCAACGACTGGCACACGTCGTCCGCCAGCGGCCGCATCAACGCCAGCAATCCGTGCTTCCCCGGCGACGTCCGCGTGCACACGACGCGGGGCCTGATGCCCTTCGCCGAGCTGTACGAGCGCGCCGCGGCGGGCGAGGAGATGCGCGTCTACACGCATCGCGCCACCGCCGAGATCCCCGGGTACGGCGTCGCCGCCACGAAGCCGCTGGCCGTCATGCGCAACGGAGTCAAGCCCGTGGTGCGGCTCACCTTCGCCGACGGCCGCACCCTGCGCTGCACCCCCAACCACCGCGTCTGGACGGCCAACCGTGGGTACGTCGCGGCGGCGGACCTCATCGTCGAGGACACGGTGGTGGTCAACGACACGATCACCCCCGCGTGCGACGCGTCCTGGCAGCTGCCCATCAAGATCGAAGCGCTGGCCACGTCCTGGGCCCGGGGCGGCACCGGCCTGCGCCAGGCGCTGCCGGAGCGGTGGAGCGAGTCGCTGGGCGAGCTCACCGGACACCTGGTGGGGGACGGGCGCGTCACCGACGAGGCGACCGTGTGGTTCTACAGCGGCGGCGACGTGACCCCGCGGCACGAGAAGTTCCTGCGCTCGCTGGTCGACGGAGTGACCCGCACCGTGCTGCAGGACGGATCGGTGGAGCTCCGGGTCGGGACGGCCTCGGTGCGCACCCTGCTCACCAGCATCGGCGTGCGCAGCACGCGGCGCCACGCCAAGCGGGTGCCGGACGCGATGTTCCAGGCCCCTGCCGAGGTGCAGGCCGCGTTCCTCCGCGGCCTCTTCGGCGCCGAGGGCAGCATCTCCCTCATCGACCGCGGCAAGCCGAACCGCTACGTTGGCCTCGGCGCCAGGCGGCGCGACTTCCTGCGCGACGTGCAACTGCTGCTCAGCGGCTTCGGCATCCGCAGCCGCATCTACGACGTCAGCGGCGCCGCCGCACGCGCAGGCGTGCAGTACGTGCGCCGCGAGGGCGGCCGCGCCGCCACCCTGTCCAGGCCCGGCTTCGAGCTCCGCGTCACGGGCTCGGACATGTCCCTCTTCGCCGCGCGAATCTCCTTCTCCACGGCGCGCAAGCGCGCGGCGCTGCAGGCGCTGCTGGAGACCAGTGAGGGCTTCACCACCAAGCGGGGCACGCACCTCGTGGAGCGCACCGATGCCGGCGAGGAGATGGTCTACAACCTCACCGAGCCGCTGCACCACTCGTACATCGTCGAGGGGTTGCTCGTGGCCAACTGCTCCGAGTACATGTACCTCGACGACACGAGCTGCAACCTGGCGTCGATCAATCTCACGCGGTTCCTCAACGACGACGGCTCCATCGACGTCGACGCCTACCGCCACGCCATCCACATCAGCATCACGGCGCAGGAGATCCTGGTCAGCAACGCGTCGTACCCCACGGAGAAGATCGCTCGCAACAGCGAGGACTACCGTCCGCTCGGCCTCGGCTACGCCAACCTCGGCGCACTGCTCATGGCCCGCGGAGCCCCGTACGACTCGCCGCAGGGTCGCGAGCTGGCCGCGTGCCTCACCGCCATCCTCACCGGCGAGGCGTACGCGCAGTCGGCGCGCGTGGCCAGGGAGATCGGGCCCTTCAAGGGGTACGCGGTCAACCGCCAGTCGATGCTGCGCGTCATCGGCAAGCACCGTGAGGCGGCCTACAACGTTGCCGGTGACAACGTCGAGCCGGAGCTCGTGGCGGCGGCCCGGCACGCCTGGGACGAAGCGCACGAGCTGGGCGCGCGCCACGGATACCGAAACGCGCAGGCGACGGTGCTTGCGCCCACGGGCACGATCAGCTTCATGCTCGACTGCGACACCACCGGGGTCGAGCCGGACATCGCGCTGGTGAAGTACAAGAAGCTGGTCGGCGGCGGGATGCTGAAGATCGTCAACCAGACGGTCCCCGCCGCGCTGCGCCGGCTCGGATACGGCGACACCGCAATCGCGGAGATCGTGGCGTACATCGACCAGCACGACACCATCGAGGGCGCACCGCAGCTGCGCGACGAGGACGTCTCCGTGTTCGACTGCGCCTTCACGCCGCGCAATGGGTCGCGCTCCATCACGTGGCAGGGCCACCTGCGCATGATGTCCGCCGTGCAGCCGTTCATCAGCGGCGCCATCTCAAAGACCGTGAACATGCCCGGCGAGTCGACGGTCGAGGACGTCGAGCAGGCGTACATCGACGGCTGGAAGCTCGGCCTCAAGGCAGTGGCCATCTATCGCGACGGCAGCAAGCGCAGCCAGCCGCTGGCGACCAGCATCGACAAGACGACCGGACAGCGGGTCCAGATCGTGGAGCGGCCGCTGCGCAAGCGGCTGCCGTCGGAGCGCACGGCGCTGACGCACCGCTTCGAGGTGGGCGGTCACGAGGGCTACATCACGGTCGGCCTCTACGAGGACGGCACGCCCGGCGAGATCTTCCTGCGCATGGCCAAGGAGGGCTCCACGGTCAGCGGCCTGATGGACTCATTTGCCACCGCCGTGTCGCTGGCGCTGCAGTACGGCGTTCCGCTGCAGGCACTGGTCGACAAGTTCTCGCACACCCGGTTCGATCCCCAGGGCTTCACCAAGAACCCGGAGATCCCCATCGCCAAGTCGGTGATGGACTACATCTTCCGCTGGCTTGCGTCGCGATTCCTGTCGGTGGAGGAGCGCGACCGGCTGGGGATCATCCGCCGCGACAGCGACGGTGAGCCGGTGAGCGCCGGTCAGACCGCGCCGCAGGTCTCGAGCGCGGCGACGCCGAGCGTGGGCGGCGAGCCCGTGGCGCTGGGCATCCCCGGGGCCTTCGTCAACCAGGAGGACGCGCCGACGTGCAGCGAGTGCGGCAGCCTCATGGTGCGCAACGGCGCTTGCTACAAGTGCCACAACTGTGGCGCCACCAGCGGCTGCAGCTGACGCAGGCGCTCAGACCCGCGCAGACGTTGTCAGCGCCGCCTGAGGTCTGACACGCCCGCTCACGCTCACTGCGCCGCGGTGGCGGCGAGCTTCTCGGAGGCGAGCCTGAGCGTCCTCGGAGCGCGCCGCTCGCCGAGAGAGAGCGGCGGGGCCCAGCGGGCCCCGAACGCGAACTCGCCGCCGCTGCGGCGCAGTGAGCTGCGCTGAACCCGAGTCTGCTTGGCCCCGAACGCGGCTCGCCGCCGCTGCGGCGCAGTGAGCGGGCTGAGCCCGAGTCAGCTCAGCGCTTCGCGTGGAGCCAGGGATGGAGCAGCATGGCTTCGGTGCGCACGCCCTGGGACGCGTTGCCGGCGCGCTGACGCGACGCGGTTGAACCGGCGGCGAGCCGCAGTCCCGCGATGCGCGCCCCCGGCGAGTGGCCGTTGGGCGCCGGGTCGCCGTCCGTGACGATCAGATTGCCGATGAGATCGGCGGAGTTGAGCCGAGTCTGCTGCTGCATCATGGTCGACTGAGTCGGGTCGCCGGGACCCACGACCCAGCCCGCGCTGGGGCTCAGTCCGTAGCTCCAGATGAGGAAGCCGACGCCGCCGAGGTTGAACAGCGCCGTCATCTTCGCCTGGAAGAAGCCGGCGCGCGTCTGCAGCGTCTGCTGCGTCACCGGGCCGCCGGTGGACCAGTCGGGCTGCACAGAGGCGTCGATGCCCGACTCGCCTTCGAAGAGCGGCTTGTGCATGGCGTTGCACGCGTTGAAGTCCGGCACCTCACCGTTCCACTGGTCGCCCATCACGGCGCCCTGCGTGTAGTCGTGTGTCTCGCACAGGTCGATACCGCTGCTGCCGTTGACGTAGCCGTACGCGCTTCCCTGTGTGCCGCACTGGCCGTCGCCCATCGTGCCCAGGCTGATCAGATGGTTGTGGTCCACAGCCTTGATCGCGTTGCCCACGTCGTCGGCCAGGCCGCGGATCGCCTGCGAGGCGGCCGCGTTGTCGCAGCTGCCGCCCCGCGAAGATGCCGCCTCACCCTCGTTCACCAGCTGCCAGAAGGCGATCGTGGGGTTGTTCGCGTAGTGCGCGGCCATGGCGACGGCGAAGCTCTTGAACGACACCTCGCCCGGCAGGTCGGGCTGCTTGTATCCGCTCTGCCACCAGGAGAGGTTGCGATAGTGCGGCGCCGACGCGGGGAAGTTCTCGCAGTCGAGCCACTCGTTGGTCAGGGTCGCGATCACCTTCACGCCGTGCGCGGCCGCCGCGGCGAGGACGCGGTCGTACTGGGACCAGTTGTTGGGGCCGCCGTACGCCTGGAAGAACCAGGTGCGCACGGCCGCGCTGCCGGACGTCTGGGCCATGTCCGCCATCTCCGTGTCCACGGACGAATCGCTGCGTGCCCCGCCGCACTGGAATCCAGGGCTGGTGGACGCCAGCGTGTAGTCGTCGTAGCCGGTGAAGCGCCACACGTGTCCGTTGAGGTAGAGCTGCGTGCCTGACTCGGTGACGAAGCCGCTCGACGTGAGGCGCACGCTGCCCAGCGCAACGGTACCTCCGCCCGACGCGAACAGCGACGCGCCCAGCGACGCGGCGATCGCGCTCAGCGCGAGGACGAAGCGCCGGGCTCCGACGCGGCGGATGAATCGCCTTCCTTCAGATGTTTCGGGCATGCCAAATCCTCGGTGAGACGACAACGCTTCGACCAATCCCGCCGGGTCCGGTCTCCATCGCTGGATGTCGCGTGATGGTCGCGGGGATTGCGCCAGCCTAGGCCGTTATGACGGCCGCGCCACAAATGCAGCCGATGCGTTACCGGCGCGCAACATGGTCGTCCGAGAGCTGCGGCGGAGCGCGGCCGGAGCCCACGGCGCGGGCTGCGCCTAGCGCAGTCGCGGCACCAGCCATCCCCTGGTGCCGAGCCCGAACACGTCCAGCTGCAGCGCCGGCCCGAGACGAGCGGCGATCGCGCTGAAGGACAGCGATGGGTTGGATGGGATGCTTCCACCGCTGCCGCCGGCGCCGCCGCCCGGCGTGCCGTGCCCGGTGGGCGCCCCGCCCGTCCCCCCGCCAGTGCCGCCGCCGGATCCGGCGCCGCCTGCGGCGTCGAGGCTTTCCTGGCGGCCGAGCATCACCCGCTCGGTGGGGTCGCCAGGACCCACCCACCAGTCCTGGCTGGGCTGCAGCGACTTGTCCCAGATGACGAAGCCCTGGCCGCCCAGATTGAAGAAGGCGCGCATCTTCTCGGCGAAGAACACCGAACGGGTGAGCAGCGTCGCCGGCGTGACCCGGCTGGCCACGCTCCAGTTGGGAAGGACGGCGGCGTTGATGCCGACCTCGCCGGCGAAGAGCGGCTTGCCCATGCGGGTGCAGCCGGCTGCGTCGGGTGCCGTCCCGTTCCATGCGTCGCCCATGACGATCTGGTGGGTGTAGTCGTGCAGCTCGCAGATGTCGGTCCTGCCGCCGTTGACGTACTCGTACGAGCCGTCCTTGGTCCCGCACTCGCCGGCGCCGATGGTTCCCAGGTTGACCAAATGGTTGCGGTCGACCGCCTTGATTGCGCCCGTGACGTCGTCGGCGAACGAACGCAGCGCGGCAGCCGCAGCCGAGTTGTTGCAACTGCCGTACTTGCTCGCCCCAGCCTCGGCTTCATTCACCAGCTGCCAGAACGCGATCGTGGGATCGTTCGCGTAGTGCCTCGCCATGTCGACGGCGAAGGTGCGGAACGACGTCGGGTAGCCGGGGTCCGCTTGCCGGTAGCCGCTCTGATACCAGCTCAGGTTGCGGTAGGCGAGGTGACCGGGGTCGGGTTCGCACTGGCGCCATTGGTTGACGAGGGTCGGGATGATCTTGATCCCGTGCGCCGCCGCGGCCGCGAGGACGCGGTCGTACTGCGACCACTTCGCGGGGCCGCCGAAGCTCTGGAAGAACCAGGTGCGCACCACGACGCTGCCCGAGTTGCGCGCCATGTCGCCGAAGATCTGATCGAGCTGCGCGGTGCTGAGCACGCCGCCGCACTGGTAGCCGGGGCTCGCCGAGACGAGCCGGTAGTCGTCGTAGCCGGTGAACGCCCAGGGCCTGCCGGCGAGGAAGAAGCGTCCCCCCGACACGGTGACGAAGGGGCTGGCCGACGCCTGCCGCACCCCTCCCAGCGGGGCAGGGGCGGATGGCGCGAGCATCCCCAGCAGCAGCGCCGTCGCGGCGACGCCGCAGGCCGCCAGAACGCGGCGTGGGCGCAGCCAGGTCCGGGGTTCCCAGCGTGTCATGGGCTCTCCGCCATCCCGTGGATCCCTGAGGAAGTGAACGTCGAGACCAGCGGCTTTCCGTCACGCGGCGCCGGCCCGGCGCCGCCGCGGGCGCGACTATACCCAAGCCTGGGACGGCCGCGCGCTGCCCCACATGCCGCGGAGGATCAGCCCTCTCGCTCGGCCTCGAGCTCGGCGCGCGCCTGGTCCAGCTCCTCGCGCGGAACGGACGTGACGCGCGGGTACTGGGGGCGCAGCGCCTCCAGCGCGTCGATGACCAGCCCGGCCGCGGCCAGCCGCGTGAACCACTTGTGGTCTGCGGGCACGACGTGCCACGGGGCCCACGGCGTGCTGGTGTTGCTCAGCACCTGCTCGTACGCGCGCTGGTACTGGTCCCAATACCGGCGTTCGCGCACATCGTCGACGGAAAACTTCCACGTCTTGTCGGGGTTGTCGAGGCGGTCCAGAAAGCGACGCCGCTGTTCCGCGCGGGACACGTTGAGGAAGATCTTGAGCACGTGGACGCCGTTGTCCACCAGGTAGTGCTCCCACGCATTGATCTCGGCGTAACGGCGCTGCCATACGCCGGCACGGCTGCGCTGCGGCAGGCGCTGCCGTTCCAGGAGCTCGCGGTGCACGCGCACCACCAGCACCTCCTCGTAGTGCGAGCGGTTGAAGATGCCGATCATCCCGCGCGCTGGGAGTGCACGCGCGTAGCGCCAGAGATAGTCATGCGACAGCTCTTCTGTGGAGGGCACCTTGAAGCTGTGCACCGTCACGCCCTGCGGGTTGAGGCCGGAGAGCACGTGCTTGACCAGCCCATCCTTGCCCGACGCGTCCATGCCCTGCAGCACCACCAGGAGTGCGAAGGTCTGCTGCGCCGCCAGCTTGGCCTGCATGTCGGTCAGCAGCTCGACACCCGACTTCAGCTCGGCCTCGGCTTCCGCGCGTCCCGCGTAGCGTGCGGTGTGCGCCGGGTCGAAGTCGCGGGGAAGCCGGACCTTGCTCCCCGGCTTGACGCGCAGACCGGGCACCAGCCGGCGCATGGCGCGGACGTGCTGATCGGGCATGGGTCGACACTATATTGGCGCGACGCCATGACCACGAACCCGGCGTCCGGCGCGGCGCAGCGCTTCGAGGGTGACGGCGACGCCGTCCTGTTCGTGGATCGCGAGCGCGGACGCGCACTGGGCCGGGGCCGCAGCCGAGCGCGCGCGGCGGCCCTGGCGCCGTTCCTCGACATCGACCTGCCCGCACTCCGAGGCCGGGCCGCGACGACGATCATCGTCGCCGGGTCGAAGGGCAAGGGGACCGCGGCCACGTTCGCGTCGGCGACGCTGGCTGCGGCCGGCTTGCGCGTGGGCACGCTCACCAGCCCCGGTCTGCGCAGCAACCGCGAGCGCATCCGTGTCGGCGGGGCCGCCATCGACCGCGCCGGCTACCGCGAGCTGGTCGCCGCGGTGGCGCGGGCGCTGGACCGCGCCCGGCCGCTGCTCCCCGAAGACGGCTACCTCTCGCCCACCGGTCTGTTCACGCTGATGGCGGTACGCCACTTCCTCGACGCGCGCTGCGACGCCTGGGTGCTGGAGGCGGGGATGGGTGGCCGTGGCGACGAGGTGTCCCTCTTCGAAGCGTCCGGGGTTGTCGTCACGCCGATCTTCGGCGAGCACCTCGGCGTCATCGGCGACACCGTGGCGGAGATCGCCGAGGAGAAGCTCGGTCTGGTCAGCGGCGAGAGCCGGGCGGTCCACAGCGCCATGCAGCGGCATCCCGATGCGGCCCGCGCGCTGCGAGCCCTGCGTGCACCGCACGCCACGGTCGTGTCCGGCGATCCCGCCCCGGGCACACCGTGGCCGGCGACACCGGTCGGCGAGAACGCGCGCCTGGGCTGCGCCGCGGCGCTGGCGCTGCTGGGGCGACTGGGCTCGCCGGTCGACGCCGCCGGCCTGGGTGCCGCCCTTGCGTCGGTGCGACTTCCTGGGCGGCTGTCGCTGCACCACCGCGGTGGTTCGCGCTGGATGGCCGACGCGGCCACCAACGGGTACGCGGCCGCAGCGGCGCTGCAGGAGGCGCGCGCAACGATGGGCGGGGTGGATGCGGTGCTGGCCTGCGTGCCCGACGGCAAGGACGCCGCCGGGGTCGCCGACGCGCTGCGCGGCGTCCCGGTCACCTGGCTGCGCACGGATGCCCCTCACCTGACATTCCGGTCCCAGGGGCCGTTGCCGTCGCTGCGCGAGGCGGACGCCGGCAGCGAGGAAGGGCGCGTCCTGGCGCTGGGCACCGTGCACTTCGTGGGCGACGTGCTCGAACTCCTCGACGTCGACACCGAACACGCCTTCAGCGCGCCGGAGATGCCCGGCGTCAGGCCGGCGTCACGTTCCAGCTGAGCATCGCCCGGATGCCGTGCTCGCTGCCGAGCACCGACGGCGCCGCGGGCCCGAGCACGAAGCGCTGCCCCAGCGCCCCGGTCAGCTCCAGCCACCTCGCCGTCAGCACGCGGAGCAGGTGGCCGTGGGCGAACAGCACGACGTCTCCCTCGACGGACGTGACGCGCTCGATGACGCGCTCGGCCCGGCCCACCACGGCGGCCAGGGTCTCGCCGCCGACGGGTCCGTCCTTCCAGAGCGTCCAGCCCGGGTGCTTCTCGCGGATCTCGCGCAGCGTGAGGCCGTCGAACGAGCCGTAGTCCCATTCCGCCAGATCCAGGTCGACCTGGGCCCGGTCGCCCAGGCCGGCGAGGTCGCACGTCTCCCGGGCTCGCTGCAGCGGGCTGACCAGCACCGCCGCGAAGCTCCAGCCCTGCAGCGCCTCTCGCAGACGGACGGCCTGGGCGCGTCCCAGCTCGGTCAGCGGGACGTCGGTGCGCCCCGTGTGCCGCCCTTCGCGGCTCCACTCGGTCTCACCGTGGCGCACCAGCACGAGGTGGGCGGCCACGCTCAGGCGGCGCGTCCGAGCATGGCGGGAGGCTAGCACCCGGGGGCGATTGGCCTCGGTGCGGCCGTGCCAGACTGCCCGCATGCCCGACACGATCACGGTCACCGACAACCGCACAGGCAGGTCGTACGACATACCCATCGACAACGGCGCCGTGCCCGCCACCGCGTTCGAGGCGATCAAGGCGCACGACGACGACCGCGGACTGCTGCTGTACGACCCGGCGTTCATGAACACCGCTTCGTGCAAGAGCCGGATCACCTACATCGACGGCGACCGCGGCATCCTGCTCTACCGCGGATACCCCATCGAGCAGCTCGCGGAGCAGAGCACGTTCCTCGAGACCGCGTACCTGCTGGTGCACGGCGAGCTGCCGTCACCGCAGCAGGCCGCGGAGTGGCAGCACGAGATCACGCATCACACGCTCGTCCACGAGAACGTCAAGACGTTCATCGACGGATTCCACCACGACGCCCACCCGATGGGCATCCTGGTGTCGACCGTGGGTGCGCTGTCGACGTTCTATCCGCAGGCGACGCAGATCTACGACGAAGAGCAGCGCCGCATCTCCATCTACCGGCTGATCGCCAAGATGCCGACGCTCGCCGCGCTCGCGTATCGCCACTCTCTCGGGCTTCCCTACAACTATCCCGACAACGACCTGTCGTTCGCGGGCAACTTCCTCAACATGATGTTTCGCATGGTCGAGCTGAAGTACGAGCCCGTGCCCGAGATCGAGCATGCGCTGGACGTGCTCTTCATCCTGCACGCGGACCACGAGCAGAACTGCTCCACCAACGCGATGCGCTCCGTGGGCTCCTCGCACCCGGACCCGTACTCGGCGACGGCCGCAGCCGTCGCCGCGCTCTACGGGCCGCTGCACGGTGGTGCCAACGAGGCGGTCGTGCGCATGATCGAACGCATCGGCACGGTGGATCGCATCCCCGGCTTCATCAGCGGCGTGAAGGCCGGCAAGGAACGGCTCATGGGGTTCGGGCACCGCGTCTACAAGAACTACGACCCCCGCGCCAAGGTGATCAAGAAGATGGCCGACCAGGTGCTCAGCGCCACGGGCACCTCACCGCAGCTCGACGTCGCCCGGGAGCTGGAGAAGATCGCGCTGGAGGACGAGTACTTCGTGTCGCGCAAGCTGTATCCCAACGTCGACTTCTACAGCGGGTTCATCTATCAGGCGCTGGGCATACCCGTGGAGATGTTCCCCGTGCTGTTCGCCATCCCGCGCACCGCGGGCTGGCTGTCACAGTGGGAGGAATCCCTGCTCGACAAGGAGCAGCGCATCGCGCGCCCGCGGCAGGTCTACCTGGGCGAGCAGGCGCGCGACTACGTCCCGATGGGGCGGCGCTAGCCCGCAGCCGGCGCGGGCGCCGCAGCCGCGGGAGGCGCGGATCGTCCGATGAGCCACAGACGCCGCGCCACGTCGGCGGCGACGGCGTCGGGGTCGTGCTCCTTCTGGTCCACCCAGTACTTGCATTGCAGGAGCAGGTGCTCGCCGTCCAGCAGCGGAGACACGGCGGGGGATGGCGCGCGCGCCACCTGCGCGACGCCCTCGAGGACCTTGCGGGCCTCACGAATCGTCGCTTCGAGGTCGAGGGTGTCGGGCTCGCGGACGGCGACGGTGAACTGACGCAGCTGGAAGGCGCTCGCGTTGATCACCGGATTGCTGAACGCGGTGAGGTTGGGCAGCACCGCGAGGCGGCCGTCTCCGGTGCGCAGCGTGGTGGTGCGCAGCGTGATCGTCTGCACCACGCCCGCCTGGTCCACCACAGCGATGTTGTCGCCCAGCCGGAACGGGTGCTCCAGCAGCAGCCAGATGCCGGCGAGGATGTTGCGCAGCACGTCCTGCAGCGCCAGGCCGACGGCAACGGTGCCCAGCCCGGCGACGGTGAGCAGCACCGCGACGTTGACCCCGGCAACGACGATCGCGCTGAGCACGGCGATGACGTAGGTGACGACGCTGACCATGTTGTGCACCAGCGCGCGCACCTGACGGTCCGCGCCGCTCCGCCGCATGGCGCCGTCGACGACGCGGCGCAGCACCCGGCCGACGAGGTACAGCGCGAAGAGGACCACGACCGGTCCGATGAGCCGCTCCACCAGTGGCCCCGCCAGTCCCGTCGGGTCGTGGCTGCTGATGGCGCGGCAGATGCCGTCGAACGCAGCGCTGCGGTCACAGACGAAGTCGGCGAGCATGGCGCGCATGCTAACGGCGGGCGCGAGGTGCGGACGCGACGCCGGCTACGACTCGGCAGCGCCCTCGGCTTCGGCGGTCGCGGCCGCCGCCTCACCCTCGCCGGCCTCAGCCTCCTCGGCCTCGCCCTCTTCTTCCTCCTCGATCTCGGCGACGCGAATCGGCGCCACCTTGACCACCAGCTCGTCGGGGTCGAGGCCGTGGCCCAGCGCCACACCCTCGGGAAGCGGCACGTCGCGCAGGTGCACCCCCTCGTCGATGTTGGCGAGACCGCTGACGTCGACGATGAGCTGCGCGGGGATGTCAGCGGGAAGGCACTCCACGCGAACCGTCGTCACCAGCTGCTGCAGCACTCCGATCTTGAGGTCGGCGACGGCGGGCAACTCGCCCTGCGGCACGAGCGGCACGTCCACCATCAGCTTCTCGCGGAGGTTGACGGCGAAGAAGTCCACGTGGAGCAGGCCCGCGGTTCTCGGGTCGACCTGCAGCTCGCGGATCAGCACCTTGCGGGGCCGGCCGGTCTCCAGGCTGAGGTCGACGAGATTGCTCTTCCCGGCGCGGTGCCAGACCCGGCGCAGCCGCCGTTCCTCGATGCTCAGCGCCACGGGGTCCACCCTGTGCCCGTAGAGCACCGCGGGGATGAGACCGCGCTTGCGCAGGCCGCGGACGTGACGGCCGGTTTGGCTGCGGTGGCTGGCGTCGAGCGCCAGGTCTGTGTCGCTGGCCATGGCAGCGGCCTACTTTACCGGGCGCTCCGCCGGCCGGGCCGCCGGGCGGCCGGGGAGCGAGTTCACCGCGGCCACCAGCGCGGTCTGCACCACGTCGCGCGGCACCAGCTCTTCCCCGCCACCCAGCTGCAGCTCGCCGGGCCACAGCGCTGCGGCGGCAGCCAGGAGGCGCCGCGCCGCGTCGCTGTGGCGGGGCGTGAGCACGAAGAACGGCCAGGCGACGTCGGACACCTCGGATCCGTCGGCCGCCGAGTCCAGGATGGCGGTGGCCCGGCGGACCGCCTCACCCTGCAGGCGGGGCAGGCGGCCGGCTTGGCGCAGCGCCGGAGCCAGCGCCGCGCGCAGCCGCTCCTCGGCGTCCCTGAGGCCGGGTGCGTCGCCGGCGGCGGCGTCGGCAACCCCACGCATCACGGTCAGCCCTTCGACTGTCGCCGGGCGCCAGGCGTCGGCGCCGCCATCGGTGGCCACGACCACCAGCGGCCCCGCGGCATCAACCGCCAGCCGGGCGCTGCGCGCGCCGCGCTCGTCGAGGAAGGCCAGCCAGAGCTGCAGCGTGTCCCCCACCGGATAGGTGGCGGCCCCCTCCTGCCAGAGATAGGTGCAGCGGCGGAAGCCGGCGAAGGCGGGGTGGGGCGGCTCGGCGACGTCGCCTAGCGGATCCTGCAGGTGGACGGCCGCGCGCGCCGCTGCCGCCGCCGCACACAGCAGGTCCTGGTCCATCCTCGCGGTCGGCCGCGCTCAGACCTCAGCCCGCGTGCCGAACCGTTCCTTCACGTAGGAGACGGCTTCGTCGAGCGACGTGCCCGGCGTGAATACCTTGTCGACGCCGATCTCCTCCAGCGCCGAGACGTCGGCGTCCGGGATGATGCCGCCGCCGAACACCACGATGTCGCCGGCTCCGCGCTCTCGCAGCAGGCGGATGATCTCCGGGAAGAGCGTCATGTGGGCCCCGCTGAGCAGCGAGATCCCGATGCCGTCGACATCCTCCTGGATCGCGGCTTCGACGACCATCTCCGGCGTCTGGTGCAGACCGGTGTAGATGACCTCGACCCCCGCGTCGCGCAGCGCCCGCGAGATCACCTTGATGCCGCGGTCGTGCCCGTCGAGCCCCACCTTGGCCGTCAGGATGCGGATCTTGCGCCCGTCCGCCGCGGGCTCGGCTGCCACGTCAAGGATGGTAGCCGCTGGGCGGGGCGCCCTCCACGGCAGCGGGCAGCAGCGCCTCGGCCCGCTCGGCGAGGCGGTGGGCGATCGCCGCGCCGCGGTCGGCGTGGGGCAGCTGCTCGGCGTCGATGCCCTGCAGCGATGCCGGCCCGCCGCGCGCCCCGCCCAGTGCGCCGGCGAGACCCATCGCGGCCGCCGGTCCCCCGCCGGCCGCCGCCACGACGGCGCTGACGGTATCGGCGCGGTCCAGAGCGGTCACCGCTGCCTGCAGCGCGGCGGTGGGATCGGAGTCGTCGGCTCCCGGCGGTGCCTCTGCGGCGGCGGGCGCCAGGCGGCGCAGCAACGCCATGGGGGCGTCCTCCAGCAACGACTGGCGCACCCGCACGAGTGCGGTCGACAGGTCGAAGCGCGTGAGGTCGGCACACAGCAGCGCCGCGGCCACGGCGGCGATGGCGGTTGCCTCCTCGGCTCCGGCCAGGGCCACGCAGCGGTACGCGTCGCGGCGAATGCGGGGGCGGTCCAGCGGCGTGAGGAGGGCGAACGGGACCGCACGCAGCAGCAGCCCCGCGTTGCCGCTGCGCGACGGCCGCTCCAGGCCGCGATGCCGCAGGTCGGCTTCGTCGTACCCCCCGGTGGCGGCGACGGACTCGGCCACGCCCAGCAGGTCGGCGGCGCCGGCGGCCACGCCTGCGGCTGCTTCTCCGGCGAGGGCGCCCGCCACGGCGGCGTGCACCCGTCCGCGCAGGTCCTCGACTGTGCCGGCCACGGGGCAACGCTATCCTTTCGCCCCATGGTGACGCGGGCGGCGGACACGGTGCGGACGGCGCGGCGGCTCGCCGCCGTGCGGCCCGTCGCGCTGGGTGCGATCCGCCTGGCGCGGTGGCCGGTGGCGCGCCAGGCGGTGCGGTCGTTGGTGGCTCTCGACTCCCGGCCGGGGCAGCGCCACCCGCTGGCGCCCGCGGCGCTCCGCGTGGAGCGCAGCAGGGTCCGCCATGCGTCGGGCAGCGCCGACCAGACGGCGCTCACGGTGTGGTTCGGCAGCGGACCGTCGCTGCCGGCGCCGGGCCTCGGCGGGCGCGCCTCGCGCGCGGTCCTGCGCGCCGCGGCGGCAGCGCTCGGGGCGGCGGCCCTGGGGGCTCTGGCGGCGATCGCGGCGCAGCGCGAGGTCGCCCGCGTCGACGCGCCGCCTGCCGTCCCGCGCCTGGAGAGCTGACCCGGGCTCAGGAATCGAGCCAGGGCATCACGGCTGCGCTCCCCCGCGGCACGCGCTGTGGCGCCGCCCGAAGGTTGCTGCCGTCGGTGACCACAACCTGGTGCGAGCAGGGGTTCATCGCCTCGCGCCACTCGCGGAGCACGCGGCGCGCGAAGCGGTCGGCCTGGGGCTGCGCCGCGGGGATGGCGAGCACCACGCCGCGGTCCGGCGCGCCCAGCAGCACGTCGCCTCCGGCCCGTGCCACGAGCGCCCCGAGCACGGTCGGCGCGGCGACGACACTGCTCTGGAACAGTGGATCTCCCGCCATTCTCCAGCCGTCGGCGGGGATGCGGTCGACGCCGCGGATGCGATCCACCAGCCTCGCGAAGCGCGCGGCGGTGTTGTCCGCGGCGGCCGCCCGCACGGCGTCGTCGCGCATCTCCGCGGCCGCCCATTCCTCGCGCGCGACGCCGCGCATGATGGCGCCCGGAAGCTCCTCCGCCACGAACGCGACCAGGTCCGCGGCGACGTCCTCACTCAGCAGGTCGCCGGCGCGCGACATCCCCTCCAGGTATGCGCGGCTGCGCACGCACCACAACAGGCGTGCCGGCGAGAGCTCGGTGCCGGTGCGCGGCGTCATCTGCCGCTCCACCGACGCGACGTACCGCGCGATCAGCGCCGGAGCCGCAGCCGCATCCCGGGCACACGCGTTGTGCAGCGGGGTGAGCGGCAGTGTCGTGTCGATCCCGGGGGCGGTGACGTGCAGCGCGAAGCGCCCGGCGTCGACACCGATGGCGACTCCGCGATAGCGCGAGGCGAGCTGCACGCGCAGGCGCTCGGCGAATGCGGCCCGGTCGCGCGTCAGCGATGGTTGGCCCAAGGCCGCGAGCCGCCGCCGCTCACGCGGCGCTGCGCCCCTTCGACGTGACGTAATCGACGAGCACGTAGTCGCCCAGGCGATCGGGACTGATGAAGAAGGCGCGTCCCCGGTTCATGCGCGTCATCTGGTTGACGAACTGCACCAGGTGGTGGTTCGACTCCAGCATGAAGGTGTTGATCACGATGTGCTCGCGCGTGCAGCGGCGCACCTCCAGCAGCGTCTTGTGGAACGTCTCCGGCAGCGGCGGGTAGAAGAACACCGGCCGTCCGTTCTCGATGTGCGCCGTCGGCTCGCCGTCGCTCACGATGATGATCTGCTTGTTCTCTCCGGGATCCTTGGCCAGCAGGCGCCGCGCCAGCATGAGTCCGTGCTGCATGTTGGTGCCGTACACGTACTCGTTGACCGACAGGTGCGGCAGCGCGGCCGGGCTGATCTCGCGCGCCAGGTCGCTGAAGCCGATCACGTGCAGCGTGTCGCGCGGATAGCTGCTGCGTATCAGCGAGTCGAGCGCGAGCGCGACCTTCTTGGCGGCGTAGAAGTAGCCGCGCAGCGGCATGCTGCGGCTCATGTCGAGCATGAGCACGGTCGCCGACCGCGTCAGCGTGTCGCTGCGATGCACGACGAAATCGCCGGGCTCCAGAAACGGTGATGAACGGTGGGCCGCAGCCGGGAAAGCGCGGCGGTCACCGCCTCGCGGTGGCGAGCTTCTCGGAGGCGAGCCGGATCGTTCTTGGAGCGCGCCGCTCGCCGAGAGAGAGCGGCGGGGCCCAGCGGGCCCCGAACGCGACTCGCCGCCGTGAGGCGGTGACCGCCGCGCATTTCTACGCCGCTGCACCGCGTTCATCACCGTTTCCTTGACGTCGAGATCGAAGACGTCGCCGAACTCGTACGGCTTCGTCTCCTCCTCGCGCTCGCCGCCCTGGCCGCGGCGTGACACGGGGTGGTCGCCGAAGCGGTCGCGGCGCAGCCGCGCGAAGAGGTCGCCGAGCGCCTTCTGCCCGATCTGGCGCATGCCGCGCGCGGTGAGGCGCATGCCGTCCTCGTCGCTCTCCACCAGGCCGCGCCGCTCCAGCTCCTCGGTGAGCCGGTGCACGCGGTCGAGATCGCGGCCCGCGTCGTCGCCGAGCAGGTCGCGCAGCGACTCTCGCGTCTGCGCGTCGAGCTCCTCGCCGCGGTACACACCGCGGAGCGCGCGCTCCAGCTCCTCGATGGATTGCAGGCGGTCCATGACGCGCATCGCCTCGTCGAGCGGCAGCTGCTCGCCGCCGAGGAACGAGTAGCGGCTGCCGAGACGTCCCCGGTCGGAGAGCAGCTCCAGGCCGCCCATCAGCTCGGCCAGCTGCGACTGCAGCTCCGGGTCGTCGAACGTCGACGCGACGAGATCGGCGAGCTGGCGCCGCATCTCCGGCGACAGCGACTGCATCAGCGAGTCCATGCGCGCCATCTGCCGTCGCAGCTGCTCCAGGAACTCCTCGAATGTCTCCGGCGCGTCGGGGAACAGCCTGCCCCACTTGCCCAGAAAGTCACGGTAGTTGCGCTGCAGCTGCGCGTCGGGAACGCCCTCGAGCTTCTGCCGGATCAGCGCGTTGAGGTCACGCGCCATCTCGCGGAGCACGGCCATGTCCTGTGCGGACATCTGCTGCAGCTGCTGCGTCATCTCCTTGAAGTACGTGTCGACGACGCCCTGCTTGATCTCCGCCAGCAGGCGCTGGAATGCCTGCTCGGCGCGCTGGTCCATGAACTCGTAGCCCTGCAGCTCGCGTATGGCGCCGCCCGCGTCCGGCGGCAATGCGTCGAGCTGCTCCTTGCGCTTCTCGGCGACGCGTTCGAGGATGCGCTTGGCGCGGGGATCGTCAGCGTCGCGCAGCCGTTCGTCGATCCCCGTGCGCTCCAGGCGCAGCACGTTGTCCAGCTTCTCCTCGATGTCCTTGAACACCGAGTCCAGGCTGTAGCGCTCCAGTTGCTGCTGCCTGCGGCGGCGCAGGTCCTCCATCATCTCCTCGATGCCGGCGAAGCGCCGGCCCTGCGCGTCCCGCCATCCCTGGCTGAGCAGCCGGCGCAACGCCGTCTCGAAGTCCCAGCCGTGGAAGACGTCCTCGCTGAGACGGTCGAAGAGCGCGTCCGCGTCGTCCCCGAGAGGGTCCTGGGTGCCATCCCAGGTGCTGAAGCGATGTCCCCTCGCGGCTCCGCGCGTACCGCGCGCCGGAACCTCGCCCTGGTCAGCCGCCATACACCGCACTCCCGTCGAGCGCGGTCTTGTTGAGGCGCTTGCCCAGGTGCAGGCCCTCGAGGATCAGCTCCAGCACCGCCACGTTGGCGCCTTCGGAGCCGGGCTCACCGAGCTTCTGCCGCGCGCGGTCGACGCCGGGCAGCTCGCCCAGCGCCTGCGCGTACGCGGACGCGGGCAGCGCGTCGCCCACCTCGACGGTGAAGCCGCCGCGGTCGAAGCGCTGCACCATGTCGGCGAACTCCTGCGCCGTGAAGTGGCGGCGGAAGACGTTGTTGCACGCGGTCTTGACGATCTTCTCCAGCACCGCCGCGTCGTCGGCGTCCTCCCACGTCTCCAGCTCGATCTTCCCCGCGGTGGAGGCCATCAGGGCGGGAAGGTCGCTGACGCGCGCCACCGCCTCGCGCTCACCGGTGCGCAGCGCGCGTCGCAGCGCGTTGCTGCCGAGGTTCTCGTAGTTCGCGGTGCTGACGCGCACCGACACGCCGCTGCGCTGGTTCACCTGGGGATGGCGGCGGGCCACCTGGGTGATCTCGGCGACGATCTCCTTCATGAACGCGGGCACCGTGATCGGCACCGGCGTGTCGTCGAACACGGTGCGCTCCTGTTCCGCGATCGCGATCTCGTCCTCGAGCGTGCGCGGGTAGTGCGTGCGCACCTGCGCGCCGAAGCGGTCTTTCAGCGGTGTGATGATGCGGCCGCGATTGGTGTAGTCCTCCGGGTTCGCCGTCGCCACCACGTACACGTCGAGCGGCAGCCGCAGCCGGTAGCCGCGGATCTGCACGTCGCGCTCCTCGATGATGTTGAGCAGGCCCACCTGGATTCGTTCGGCCAGGTCGGGCAGCTCGTTGATGGCGAAGATGCCGCGGTTGGTGCGCGGGATCAGACCGTAGTGGATGGTCAGCTCGTCGCTGAGGTACCGGCCCTCGGCGACGCGTATGGGATCCACCTCGCCGATGAGGTCGGCGATCGAGGTGTCGGGGGTGGCCAGCTTCTCGCTGTAGCGCTGCTCCGGCGCCAGCCAGGCGATGCGCGTGGCGTCACCGTGCGAGGCGACGAGGTCGCGGCAGCGGCGGCAGATGGGCGCGTACGGGTCGTCGTTGATCTCGCATCCCTCGATGGCGGGAATCGCGTCGTCGAGCAGCGACGTCAGCGCACGGATGAGGCGCGACTTCGCCTGTCCCCGCTCGCCCAGGAGCACAATGTCCTGCCCGGCGAGGATCGCGTTCTCCATCTGTGGAATCACGGAGTTGCCGTAGCCGCGTATGCCGGGAAACAGCTCGTCGCCGGCAGCGAGGCGGCGCATCAGGTTCTTGCGCAGCTCGGCCTTGACCGGCAGGACGCGATATTCGGAACGGCGCAGCTCGCCGACGGTCGCGGGGGCCTCGGGCATCGCGACCCAGCCTACACCGGGCGCGTGGGTGGGCAGCCGCCGTGCCGCGGCGCGGTCAGACGGTCGACAGCTCCGCCGCTCGATGCAGACGCCGGGACCGCGCGCGGCGCGCCGCGTCGACGAGGCGCTCGGCCAGCGCCGGATCCTGCCCGAAGTGCAGGTGGACGAACGAGGCGACCATGCTGCCGCCCGCCCAGCCCTCGCAGCCGAGCGGCTCTCCGTCGCCGTCGTGCATGGTGTACGCGGGCGAGAGTCCCTCGGCGCCGGACAGCAGCCGCGCGAAGTGAAACTCGTGGCCACGGAGCCGGGTGCCCGTGGGTCCGAGGATGCACGTCGACGCGATGCGCAGGTCGCGGTAGCCGCTGTGCAGCGTTCCCGCCTCCAAGGCGATGTCGACCGGGATCGTCGCCGCCATGGGATGCACCGACCCGTCGCTGGTGCGCAGGCTGCGTGCGCAGTACAGCAGTCCGCCGCATTCCGCGTAGGTCGGGACGCCCTGCGCCTGTGCGCGCCTGAACGACTCCACGAAGGCGCGGTTGCCGGACAGCCGTGCCACGTACGTCTCCGAGACGCCGCCGCCGAGGTACAGCGCGTCGACGTCGCGCGGCAGCGCGCGGTCGTCCAGCGGTG
The DNA here is from genome assembly GCA_963777285.1 of Candidatus Dormiibacterota bacterium. Classification (GTDB taxonomy): domain Bacteria; phylum Chloroflexota; class Dormibacteria; order Aeolococcales; family Aeolococcaceae; genus JAFARE01. The sequence continues at coordinate 958,631 of CAVZPR010000002.1, read as the reverse complement.
AGAAGGTGACGATCTCGGCGCCGGATTCCTCGAGCAGCTCTAGGTTTTCGGCGTAGTAGAAGCAGAAGGCGTCGTCGAACGCCACGCCGACGCGCACCGGCTCGCTCGGCGCGGGGCGGCGTCGCGGACTGCCCAGGTGCAGCGGCTTGGCGCGGGCCATAAGGCGCTCGATCAGGTCGACGTCGCAGTGGCGCGACACCGCGGCGCCGAGCTGGTCGATGGCGTGGTCGACGTGGGGGTTCTGCAGCAGGGGGAGCAGACCCGTGCGCAGCTCGGGGATGTGCACCGCGTCGAGGTGTGGCAGAGCGCCCAGCACCGGCAGCTGCGCAAGGTTCCAGATTGCGTCTTCGATGACCCGGCGGCGGTACTCGCTGGGCACGTTGTTGAGGATCACGCCCACCACGTTCGCGCCCGCGTCGAGCTGCTTGACGCCCAGGGCGATCGCCGCCGCCGTCTCGCCGACAGACCCGGCGTCGAGCACCAGCAGCACCGGCGCGGCGATCAGCCGGGCCACTTCCGCCGTGCTGCCCGGGAACGACCGCGGCAGCTGGGAGCCCGCGTCGCCGCCCATGCCGTGCCCGTCGAAGATGCCGCCAACGCCTTCGATGACGGCGCAGTCGGCGCCGACGATGCCCTGCGCCAGGGAGCGTCGCAGCCCGGCATCGCCCAGCATCCAGGAGTTGACGTTGCGACAGGGTCGCCGGCTGGCGTGGGCGAGGTAGGCGCAGTCGATGAAGTCGGGTCCGACCTTGAACGTCTGCACGGTCCTGCCCCGGCTGCGCAGCGCCGCGACCAGGCCGAGGGTTATCGACGTCTTGCCGGAGCCGGAGCTGACGCCCGCGACCACGAGGCGCGGGACGCCGACCTCCTCGAGCACTGCACCGCCGACGCTAGCACCGCCCCGGGGGCGGGGCAACAGGAAAGACGCGGCGCGCTGCCCCTCAGACCGCGGCGGCGAGCCGCAGCTCCGACACCGCCGCGGGGCGCATGTCGCGAAGGCGAGCCCGGACCCGTTCCTGCCCCTGCCAGGAGTTCGAGCTCCAGCGAGAAGCACGCGTCCACCACGCGGCCGCGCGGCAGATGCGCGGCGAGGTGCGGCTTGAAGAAGGCGGTCGCCTCGAGGACACCGCTCCCCGCCGCGAGCACCACGCGAAGGTGCTGCGACTCGGCGCCGAACGGCGTCGTGCCGAGCACGCGTGCAGCGCCCAGCGAGAGCAGCGGCGCCTGATTCCCCTGGCCGCACGGCTCCAGCATCGCCAGCTCGCGGCACAGCACCGGCGTCGCATCCGCCACCGAGATATTGCTGTCTATGGCAAAAACTCGCTCGCGCGCACGGCCCTCGAGCTGCGCGACGGTCGATTCGCACACCAGGCGCCGAAACTCGTCGAATCGCGCTGCCTCGAGACTGAACCCCGCGGCGGCGACGTGACCCCCGTAGCGGAGCAGCGCCGGCGCCGCCCCGTCGAGCGCCTGCACGATGTGCACGCCGGACGCGGACCGCGCGCTGCCCTTCGCCTCCGCCGGGTCGAGGCAGACCACGAACGCGGGGCGCGCGTAGCGCTCCGCCAGACGGCCGGCCACCAGCCCCACGATGCCCATCGGCCATCCCGGATCGCCGACCACGATCGCCGCCGCGTCGTCGTCGAGCGCGGCGACCTGCAGCTCGGCCTCGTCCATGGCCACCGCCACCGCGCGCTGGCGGCGGCGGTTCTGCTCTTCGAGCCCGGCGGCGAGCTCGGCCGCCTCGGCCTCCTCGTCGCAGAGGCAGAGCTGCAGCGCCAGCCGCGCGTCCTCCATGCGTCCCGCGGCGTTGATGCGAGGCCCCAGGCCGAACGCGACGTCCGCGGCGCGTGGCGGCAGCCGCAGCGATGCCGCGGCGCACAGGGCGCGCACCCCGGGCAGGCCGGCCATGACCGCCAGCCCCTGGCGCACGATGACCCGGTTCTCTCCGGCCAGCGGCATCATGTCGGCGATCGTCCCGAGCGCGGCCAGGCCCAGCGACGCGGCCGCGGTCTCAGGCGGCAGCACACCCGCCTCCTCGAGCGCCTGCACCAGCTTGAGGGCCACGCCGGCGCCGGCGAGCCCGTCGAACGGATACAGCGAGCCGGGCAGCTTGGGGTTGATCAGCGCGTCGACCGGCGCCAGCTGCGGAGCGGTCCCGCGCGGCGCCAGCGGCAGGTGGTGGTCCGTCACCACGAGGCGCATGCCGGCGGGGCGCCCCGCGGCCACCTCGACGCTGCTGGTGCCGCAGTCGACGGTGATGACGCATGACACGCCGGCGCTGGCCAGCTCGGCCAGGGCCGCGGCGTGGAGCCCGTAGCCCTCGTTCATGCGGTTGGGGATGTAGGGCACGACCTCAGCGCCGGCGGCGCGCAGCGCACGCGTGAGCATGGCGCAGGCGGTGACTCCGTCCGCGTCGTAGTCGCCGTACACGGCGACCTTCCCCCGCTCCTCGAGGGTTCGTCGGATCGCGGCGACCCCTTCGCGCATGCCTGGCAGGGCGAAGGGGTCGTGGAAGGCCGCCCCGGCGTCGAGCAGGGTGGCGGCACTGCGGGCGTCGTGTCCACGGGCGGCGAGCACTCGACCGAGCACCGGATGGTAGCCGGGCAGCGGCGCGGCCTCCGTGAGATGCCACCTGCGGGGCGCTGGCTTCACCGGCGGGTCCTCGGAGTGGAGTGTGTGCTGAAGCGACCTGGACGCACGTCCGTTCGCAGTGTAAGGATGGGGAGGGGCGGCGACAACTGCCGGTCGCCGGCGAACGCTAGGTGCCCGGAGGGGTCTCGGAGCTCGGCTGCGACTCGGCGGGCGCGGGCGTCGTTGCGGGCGCGGGAGTGACCGGGGCGGCCGGCTGCGCGGGGCTGCCGTACACCCCGCTGGTGATGGCGCTGAAGTCCACCTTGGGCGGCTCGCCCTCCACCGCTCGCTCCGCTGGGGCGATCTGGAAGAAGTCGGCGGGCTTGAAGTTGAAGCTGCTGGCGATGATGTTGGAGGGGAACGCCTGGATCCGCCGGTTGTACTGCTGCACGTTGGCGTTGTAGAAGCGGCGCGCCGCCTGGATGCGGTCCTCGGTGTCCGTCAGCGTCGCCTGCAGCTGCAGGAAGTTCTGGTTGGCCTTCAGCTCCGGGTAGTTCTCGGCGACCGCCATGAGGCGTCCCAGCGCGGCGACGAACGGTCCCTCTGTCGCCGAGGCCGCCGCAGGACCCTGGGCCGACTGCGCCGCCGAACGCGCCCGCGCCACCTCCTCGAAGACGCCGCGCTCGTGCGCCGCGTAGCCCTGCACCGTGGACACGAGGTTGGGCACCAGGTCGTAGCGCCGCTTGAGCTCGGTGTCGACGTCCGCCCACGAGTTCTGCACCGCATTGCGCTGCGCGACGAAGCGGTTGTAGGAGGCGATGAAGGCCAGCACCACGAGCGCGATGACGACCAGAACGACGATGAGGACTACCACGCCCGTCTCCTCGGTGCCCGCGGACCCTGAGCCTCTAGCCTACCGGTTATCGAGCGCTCGGGTGGCGCCGGGTCTCAGGAAACGGTGCCGCCCGACACGGCCGCCGCGGGCGTGCCGTAGTCGTGCCGCACGACCACCGGAACCTGCTGATCCAGCGCCGCCGCCGCGTCGAGGATCGAGGCGAGCGCGGCCGGCGCCAGGCGGTGACCCCAGACCACCATGCGGCTCGGACCGAACTGCACGTGCGTCCCCGGCGGCAGAACGAGGAGCACCTCGATCATCCGCGCGTCGATGAGCTCGAACGCGAAGCGCTCGTCCTCGGACTCGACCACGTAGCGCCGGTTGAACTCCTCCGACTCGAACTCGAGGCCGTGCACGCCCAGCTCCTCGGCCAGCTCGCCCACCAGGCTGCGCGAGGTCACGTCGACGACCGGCATCTGGCATCCGAGGTCGCTCACCGCGATCGAGAAGATGTACGTCTGCCGCGAGCGCCCGCTGCCCTCGGTGAACTGGTAGTCCGCGTAGACCAGCGTCGTGCTGTTCCAGGTGCCGCTGACCACGTTGTTCCAGGCACGGCGGTATCCCTTCTGGAAGAGCGCGAAGTCGCAGTCGCCCAGAACCCAGGTGCTGCCCATGTACGACATCCCGTGGGCGGAGGCGAAGGAGCGGATGGCCTGCGAGCGGCGGACACCCGACCACGCGACGACAGCGCCGGCAATGGCGGCCAGGATTGCGATGCCGGCGACGAGCGCCAGCAGGGCCAGTGTGGACATCTGCAGTTGCGACTATAGTCCGATTACCCCCGCGTGAAGTGGGAAATCCCAGGCAGGGGTTGGTGCCTCATCCCCCTCGCAGCTGGCGCAGCACCAGCGGCAGGATCCCGCCGTTGCGGAAGTAGTCGACGTCGGTCTCGCTGTCCAGCCGGCTGAGGGTGTCGAATGCGACCTCGTCACCGCCGTCGCGGTGGGCCACGACGCGCACCGCGCTGCCGGCCCCAACCCCGCCGAGGCCGCGGACGCTGTAGAGCTCACGGCCGTCGAGCCCGAGGGACTCTGCACTCTCGCCATCGCGGAACTGCAAGGGCAGGACGCCCATCCCCACCAGGTTGCTGCGGTGGATGCGCTCGTAGGACTGGGCGATCACGGCGCGAACCCCCTGCAGCATGGGGCCTTTTGCCGCCCAGTCGCGGCTGGAGCCGGAGCCGTACTCACGCCCCGCGATCACGACGAGCGGCACGCCTTCGGCGGCGTAGCGGGCGGACGCGTCGAAGATCGTCATCACCTCGCCGTCGGGCAGGTGCGCCGTCCAGCCGCCCTCTCGGCCGGCGGCAAGCGCATTGCGCAGGCGGATGTTTGCGAACGTGCCGCGCACCATCACCTCGTGGTTGCCGCGGCGCGCGCCATAGGTGTTGAAGTCGCGCGGCTCCACTCCGTGCTCGCGCAGGTACGTGGCCGCGGGGCTCGACCCGGCGATGCTGCCGGCGGGCGAGATGTGGTCGGTGGTGATCGAGTCACCCAGCAGCGCCAGCGCCCGCGCGCCCTCGACATCTGCGGGAGGCGCGGGTTCCTGCGGCATGTCAACGAAGAACGGTGGCTCGCGCACGTACGTGGATGCTGCGTCCCAGTCGAACAGCGCACCCGTCGGCGCGGGCAGCTCCCGCCAGTGCGCGTCGCCGTCGAAGATGCGCGAGTACTCGTCGGTGAACATCTCGCGTGCCAGCGCGTCGCGCACCGCGGCGGTCACCTGCTCGCGGCTCGGCCACAGGTCGCGCAGGAACACCGCGTTGCCCGACGCGTCGCGGCCTATCGGATCGGTGGTGAGGTCGATGTCCAGCCGGCCCGCCAGCGCGTACGCCACCACCAGCGGCGGTGAGGCGAGGTACGCGGCCTTCACCTGCGGATGGATGCGGCCCTCGAAGTTGCGGTTGCCGCTGAGCACCGCGGCGACGGCCAGGTCCTCGGTGTCGATGCGCTCCGCGACCGGTTCGGGGAGCGGCCCGCTGTTGCCGATGCACGTGGTGCAGCCGTAGCCGACGAGGTTGAAGCGCAGCGCGTCGAGTGGCTCGAGCAGCCCGGCGCGGCGAAGGTAGTCGGTGACCACGCGGGACCCCGGCGCGAGCGACGTCTTCACGTACTGGGGGGGACGCAGCCCGCGCTGCAGCGCGTTGCGCGCCAACAGCCCGGCAGCCACCATCACCGCCGGGTTGGAGGTGTTGGTGCACGACGTGATGGCGGCGATGACCACCGAGCCGTCGCGCACCGACCGCGCATCGTCAGCCGGCGCCGGCGCCGACGGCTCCGTCACCGCGTCGGGGTCCAGGCCGCCCTCCTCCACCAGGCGCGTCACGTCGTCCGACTCCGAGCCGCGGGCGCCGCCGTCGGCGGCGCGCTCCCGGCGCTGCCAGACCGCGGTGAAGGACTCCCACACCCCTGAGAGCGGTACCCGGTCCTGCGGCCGCTTGGGGCCCGCCACCGACGGCTCGACGGCGGCCAGGTCGAGCTCCAGCATCTCGCTGAACATGGGCGGCGCCGCGCCGTCGTCGCGGAACATCGCCTGCTCCTTGCAGTAGCGCTCCACCATGGACACCAGCTCCGGGTCGCGCCCCGTGTCACGCAGGTAGCGCAGCGTTTGCTCGTCGACCGGAAAGAGCGACGCCGTGGCGCCGGACTCCGGCGACATGTTCGACAGCGTGGCGCGGTCCGGCACCGACATCGAGGACAGGCCGTCGCCGCAGAACTCGACGAACTTGTTGACCACGCCGTGCTTGCGCAACATCTCGGTCAGCGTCAGCACCAGGTCGGTGGCGGTCGTCCCCGCAGGCAGCGCGTTGTGGAAGCGCACCCCGACGACGACGGGCGTGAGCAGGAACAGCGGCTGCCCCAGCATGCACGCCTCAGCCTCGATCCCGCCGACGCCCCAGCCGAGCACGCCGATGCCGTTGACCATCGGTGTGTGCGAATCGGTGCCCACGACGGTGTCGGGAAGCGCAACGGTCACGCCGTCGACATCGCGCAACTGCACCACCGCCGCGAGGTACTCGAGGTTCACCTGGTGCACGATGCCCATGCCCGGGGGCACGACGCGGAAACCGCGAAAGGCCTGCTGCGCCCAGCGCAGCAGCACGTAGCGCTCGCGATTGCGTTCGTACTCGCGCTCGATGTTTCGCTCGTACGCCTCGGGGTTGCCGAAGGCGTCCACCTGCACGGAATGGTCGACGACCAGGTCGACCGGCACCTGCGGATCGATGCGCATGGGGTCGCCGCCGTCGCGCGCCACCGCCGCGCGCATGGCCGCCAGGTCGACCACGGCGGGGACGCCGGTGAAGTCCTGCAGCAGCACGCGGGCCGGCATGAACGGGCGCTCGCGGTCGGCTGCCGGCGGCTTGCCGTCCCACCGCGCCAGCGCCTCGACGTCGCCGTCGCGCACGAAGCGCGTCCCCGCGTTGCGCACGAGGTTCTCGAGGAGCACCTTCATCGTCACCGGCAGGCGCGACACGTCGCCGACGCCGGCATCCGCCAGGCTCGCCAGCCGGTGGAACGCGACGCCGTCCGCCAGCGTCGCCCTCGTGCCGTAGACGTCACCGCCGCCAGTCACCGCACCCCCATCTTCGCACTCGCGCAACGCCGCTCGAACGCCGGTTGGTATGGCGGTGCGGTGAGGGTCCCTGCGGGGTACAGGTCTCGACGCCTGGCGGCGTCTCGCCTTCGAGTCTCGCCGCGGGGACCGCCGCGGCTCCGACAGGCCCCCTTCGGGACCTCACCGCACCGCCGCAGAAGAGCCGGAGGGGCCCTCGCCCGCCGCCGCACCGCCGCAAACGACCCTCAGTGCGGCGTCGACAGCTGCGCGAGGTACGAGGTGAGGTGGCTGTAGGCGCCGGTGGCGACCAGGATGCCGAGGGCGACGGTGGCGACGCCGCCGGCGAGCGTCAGGGGGCGGGCGAGGCGGCTGATGCGCCGCGGCAGCTCGGGGAGCGAAGCCCAGAGGAGGGCGACGATGACGAACGGCATCCCGAGGCCGATCGAGTAGGCGACCAACAGCAGGGCGCCGGCGGCGGCGTGCGAGCTGACCGCCGCCAGGGTGAGCGCGGCCGCGAGGTACGGCCCGACGCACGGCGTCCAGCCGAGGCCGAACACCGCCCCCACCAGGAAGGCGCCGGACACGCCGCGGCGGCGCAGGCGCTCGGGAAGCTGGAGGCTGTAGACGCGCTGCAGCGGGCCCGCGCGCACCACCCCGCAGATCGCCAGGCCGAAGAGCGCGACCAGGATGCCCCCCACGATCTCGACGGCGCGGCCGCTCCCTGGGCCGGTGGCGAGCCGCGCCAGGCCGCCGGCGCTGAGCCCGAGCACCACGAAGACGCAGGTGAAGCCGGCGACGTACAGCAGCGACCCGAGGAGCAGCCGCGCGCGGAAGCCGCGCCGCCGGCCGGCGTCGGTGAGGTCGGCCGCGCCGGCGCCCGAAACGCACGCCAGGTAGGCGGGGAGGAGCGGCGCCGTGCAGGGCGCGATGAAGGACGCCAGCCCGGCCACGAAGGTGGCCACGAGCGCGCCCAGCGTGAGCATCAGCCGAAGGTGAAGGTGTAGAGCTGGAACCCGGCCGGGACGGCGAGGTCGATCGCGTGATACCCCGGGGGGACGCCCGCCAGCAGCGGGTAGAGGTCCTGGCGGGTGACCAGGAAGCCGGACCCGTGCAGCGCCGCGGCGGCCAGGCGCGGCGGCACCGCGGCGCCGTCGAGGCTGACCGACACCGGCAGCGCTCGCCGGGTGGTCCCGGCCACCACGTAGACGGTGTCCGCGTGGAAGTTGAGCCGCACGCGGGCGTTGGCGCCGGCGACGAGGTACTGACCCTCGTCGGTCCAGGTGCCCGCCAGCAGGATCGTGTCCTGCTGCCGCGGCGCACCCCGGTCCGGATAGGTGACGGGCACGCCCTGCGGGCCGTAGCCCTCACCGTCCGCCAGCTGGCCGCGCTCACTGCCGGCGTACAGCTCGGGCGTGATGTCCTGGGGAACGGCCGTGGGCACGGCGCCAGCCATCGGCGGCGCCCCCAGCAGCGAGGCGACGGCCGCCTCGGTCTGCGCGTACGCGCCCTCGCCGAAATAGAAGTACGCGACCCGGCCCTGCTGGTCGATCAGGTACTCGGCAGGCCAGTACTGGTTGCCGTAGGCGTTCCAGGTGGCCATCTCGGAATCGACCGCCACCGGCCAGGTCACGTCCAGCCGCCGCACCGCAGCGCGCACGTTGGCCACCGGTTTCTCGAAGTCGAACTCCGGGGAGTGCACCCCGACCACGACGAAGCCGCGCGAGCGGTACGCGTCGTACAGCTGGCGCAGGTGGGGCAGGGTGCGGACGCAGTTCACGCACGAGAACGTCCAGAAGTCGACCAGCACCACGTGTCCGTGCAGCCCCGCGACGCTGAGCGGCGGGCTGTTGATCCAGGCGTCCACCCCGGTGAAGTCGGGCGCTGCGGCGCGCTCGCTCTCCGGAATCACCGACGCCGAGGCCGTGCCCGACAGCGCCGGCGGCATCGGGGGCCGCAGCACGGTCACCACCACGACCACGGCGATCAGCGCCACCACGGCGAGCAGAGCGAGCCGGAAGCGATTCATGACCGTCCAGCGACGACTTTACGGCTTGTCGGGCGCACCTCCGTTCCCGCCGCCTGAACCTCGTGCTAGGTTTCGCCAGGTGCCGCAGCACCCCATCTCCGCCCCGGACCTCCCGCGGCGAGGCGAAGGCGAGGGGTGGTGAGGGCCGATCGCCGGCGGGTGGTGGTCGACCGGACGCGGCCCGTCGTGGACGGCGGCGAGCTGCCCGCCAAGGCGACCGTCGGGATCCCCCTGCTGGTCAGCGCGACCCTGGTGCTCGACGGCCACGACCCCGTGCTGGCGTGGGTCTGGTCCGGCCCCGGCAGGGAGGCCGGCCTGGCGCCCGCGAGGCCCCCGCGTGGCTGGCGTGAGCAGCCGTTTGAGCCTCTGGGCAACGACCGGTTCGCCGCCCGCGTCAGCTTCCCCCGCACCGGGGAGTGGAGCTTCGCGATCGGAGGCGTGCCGGACGAGTACGGGGCCTGGCTGCGCGACCTGCGCATCCGCCTCGAAGCCGGACAGGACGTCGAGGCAGAGTTCGCCGAGGGCGCGGCCATCGCGTCGCGGCGGGCCCGCCGCTCGGGTTTGCGCGAGGCGGACCGCAGCGCCCTCGCCGCGCTGGCGGCGGCGCTTGCCCGGCGGCGACCGGCACAGCAGCGGCTGCGGGCCGCGTCGCGTCCCGCGACCGTCGCCCTGATGCGGCGCACGGCGGATCGCGCCCACGCCACGCTGGCGGGCCCGTTCCCGCTGTGGGTGGACCGGGAGCACGCCGGCATGTCCGCGTGGTACGAGATGTTCCCCCGGTCCGAGGGCGCGGAGCCACCGCGCAGCGGCACCTTCGCCACCGCCGCGCGCCGGCTCCCGGCGATCGCGCGCATGGGGTTCGACGTCCTCTATCTGCCGCCCATCCACCCCATCGGCGAGACGTTTCGCAAGGGACGCAACAACTCCCTGGAGTGCGCACCGGGCGACCCGGGAAGCCCGTGGGCGATCGGGTCGGCCGCCGGAGGGCACGACGCGGTCAATCCCGAGCTGGGCACGCTCCGCGACTTCGACCGCTTCGTCGCCGCGGCACGCGAAGCGGGGCTCGAGGTCGCGCTCGACTACGCGCTGCAGTGCAGCCCGGACCACCCCTGGGTGCGGCAGCACCCCGACTGGTTCAAGCACCGCGCCGACGGCTCCATCCGCTACGCGGAGAATCCCCCGAAGCGGTACCAGGACATCTACCCGCTCGACTTCGACAGCCGCGACGCCGACTCGCTGTGGGCGGCGCTGCGAGACGTGATGCTCTTTTGGATCAAGCACGGGGTGCGCATCTTTCGTGTCGACAACCCGCACACCAAGCCGTTCCGCTTCTGGCAGTGGCTCATCGCCGAGGTGCGCCGGCGCCACCCGGACGTCGTGTTCCTGGCCGAGGCGTTCACCCGGCCGGCGGTGATGCAGCGGCTCGCCAAGATCGGCTTCTCGCAGTCGTACACCTACTTCACGTGGCGCAACAGCAAGTGGGAGCTCAGCGAGTATCTGCACGAGCTGTCACAAACCGACCAGGTCGACTGGTTCCGGCCGAACTTCTGGGTGAACACGCCGGACATCCTGCACGCCACGCTGCAGCACGGGGGCCCGGCGGCGTTCCGCCTGCGCGCGGCGCTGGCGGCGATCACCTGCCCCTCCTGGGGCATGTACAGCGGCTACGAGCTGGGCGAGAACGTGGCGGTGCGCGAGGGCAGCGAGGAGTACCTGGATTCCGAGAAGTACCAGCTGAAGCCCCGCGACTGGGAGCAGCCGTCGCTGGCGCCGCTGGTGGCGCGGCTCAACCAGATCCGCCGTCACCACCGCGGCGCCATCGCCCAGCTGGACACGCTGCGCCTGCACCACATCGGCAATGAGGCGATGCTCTGCGTCAGCCGAGCCAGCGTCGACCACGCCGACGTGCTGCTGCTGGTGGTCAACCTGGATCCCTTCTCCGCCCAGGAGGGGGTGACGTGGCTGGACCTCGACGCCGTCGGCATCGCCGCCGACCGCGCCTTCCAGGCGCACGATGAGCTGACCGGTGCAACGTACGTGTGGCAGGGAGCCGCCAATTACGTACGCCTCGACCCGGCGCTGCAGCCCGCCCATATCCTGCATCTCCGGCAGCAGTGAGCGACGCACTGACGACGGCCGCGCCCGCGGCGCAGATCACGGCGGCTACGCCGGAGCCCATGTGGTTCCGTCACGCGGTTTTCTACGAGTTGCTGGTGCGCGCCTTCATGGACGGCAACGACGACGGCGTCGGTGACTTCACCGGTCTGATCAGCCGGCTCGACTACCTGCAGTGGCTGGGCGTGGACTGCATCTGGCTCCTTCCCTTCAACCAGAGCCCGATGCGCGACGGCGGCTACGACATCTCCGACTACTACGACGTGCATCCCGACTACGGAACGGTCGACGATGTGCGCCACTTCGTGGACGAGGCCCACGAGCGGGGGATGCGCGTGATCATGGACCTGGTCATCAACCACACGTCCGACCAGCACCCCTGGTTCCAGCAGGCCCGCTCGTCGCCCGACAACCCGTTCCGTGACTGGTACGTCTGGTCCGACACGCCGACGCGGTACGCCGACGCCCGCATCATCTTCCTCGACTCGGAGACGTCGAACTGGAGCTGGGACGAGCAGGCGGGCGCGTTCTTCTGGCATCGCTTCTTCAGCCACCAGCCGGACCTCAACTACGACAACCCGCGGGTGCGCGAGGAGATCGTCAACATCTGCCGCTTCTGGCTGGACCTGGGGATGGACGGGTTCCGCCTCGACGCCGTGCCGTACCTCTTCGAACGCGAGGGAACCAGCGGGGAGAACCTGCCCGAGACGCACGAGTTTCTCGCCGACCTGCGCGCCACCGTCGATCGCGAGTACGCGAACAAGGTCCTGCTCGCCGAAGCCAATCAGTGGCCGGAGGACGTGGTCGACTACTTCGGATCGCCGGAGCGGCCCGAGTGCCACATGTGCTTTCACTTCCCGCTGATGCCGCGCATGTTCATGGGCCTGCGGCGCGAGCAGCGCTATCCGGTCACCGAGATCCTGGAGCGCACCCCCTCGCTGCCGTCCGGTGGCCAGTGGGGCATCTTTCTTCGCAACCACGACGAGCTGACGCTGGAGATGGTGTCGGACGAGGAGCGCGACTACATGTACGCGGAGTACGCGCGCGACCCGCGCATGAAGTTGAACCTCGGCATCCGCCGCCGCCTCGCGCCGCTGCTCAACAACGGGCGGCGCCAGATGGAACTGTTCTACGGAATGCTGCTCTCGCTCCCCGGCTCACCCATCCTCTATTACGGTGACGAGATCGGCATGGGAGACAACGTGTACCTCGGCGACCGCGACGGGGTGCGCACGCCGATGCAGTGGAGCGAAGACCGCAACGGAGGGTTCAGCCGCGCCGACTTCGCCATGCTCCACCTGCCCCCGCTCATGGACCCGGTGTACGGCTACGCGGCCTGCAACGTCTCGCAGCAGCGGCGCAACGAGTCCTCGTTGCTCCACTGGCTGCGCCGCTTCGTCGCGGTGCGCAAGCGCTGGCCGGTGTTCGGCGAGGGGTCGTTTGAAGCGCTCGATGCCGCGAACCCGTCCGTATTTGCATTCCTGCGTACGCTCGATGACCATGTTGTGCTGTGCGTCAACAATCTGTCCCGCTTCGCCCAGCCGGTGGAGCTTGACCTGCGCCGCTTCGCCGGCATGACGCCGGTGGAGATGCTGGGCCACGTGCACTTCCCCCGCATCGGTGAGCTGCCCTACCTGCTCACCATGGGTCCGCATGGGTTCTACTGGTTCACACTCGAGCACGTCGACCGGTGAGCACAGGGACCGCGTCGGTGGAGACGATCGTCGCCGACCTGGGATTGGAGCAGGCCAACACCGAGGTGGGCGCCTACATCGGACGCCAGCGCTGGTCCGGCGCGCAGGACAGCGCGGCGCGCGACGTGCATTTCGCCGACGCCGCCGTGCTCGTCGCGTCACCCGACGTCACTGTCATCTTCACCGTGGTGCGCGTGACGTACGAGGACTCTCGGACGCGCAGCTACGCGCTGCCGCTCGGACTCCGCCCCGTGGGTGACGCGCTCGCGGAGCGGGCGCCGGCGTTCATGATCACCACGCTGAGCGAACCCGGAGACGGCCGCATCCTGTACGACGCCCTCGGTGATCCGGCCTACATCCACTGGCTGTGGGCCGCGATTCGCGAGCGCCGCACGATCGCCACCGCGGCGGGCGAGCTGCGCTGCGAGTGCCCGGATCCGGGACGGCTCGAGGACACGGACACGCCATGGGTGCGCGTCCTGACGGTGGAGCAGACCAACACGTCCCTCGAGGTGGGCGACGGCATGTTCCTCAAGCACCTGCGTCGCATCGAGCCGGGTCCGTCCCACGAGCTGGAGATGGCGACCGCGCTGGCCGCAGGCGGGTTCACCCACATCGCGCCGATCCTCGCCGACGTCATGTACGGCCAGGGTGACCGCGCGCCGGCACCGCTCGTGCTGATGCAGCCGTACCTGCGCAACAGCAGCGACGGCTGGGCGCTGGCGCTGACGTCGCTGCGCGACCTGTACGCGGACGCTGAGGAATCCGTGGCGACCGGTCGCCACGACGCGGAGGCGCTGGTGGCCGGCCAGGGTGGCGCGTTCGTCGGTGAGGCGGGCCGCCTGGGCACCGTGATCGCCGAGATGCACGCTGCGCTGGCCGCGAGCACCGGGGCGGGGATGCGAGCGGAGCCGCTGACGCGCGCCGACCTTGCGACGCTGGCCGACGCCATGACCGCCGAATTGGACGCGCTCCTCGCGACCGGGTCCGCGCCGCTGCGGCACCTGCGCGAGTCGCGCGACTCCATCTGCGCCGACTTCGACGCGCTGCGCATCGTGCAGCCGGGTGGGTTGCGCACACGCGTGCACGGCGATCTGCACCTGGGGCAGACGCTGCGGGTCGACTCCGGCTGGATCATTCTCGACTTCGAGGGCGAGCCGGGCCGCACGCCCGCGGAGCGCCGCGCGCTCGCGTCGCCGTTGCGTGACGTCGCCGGCATGCTGCGTTCCTTCGACTACGCAGCCGCCGTCGCCCTCACCGAACGCGTCATGCCGGAGAGCACCGACTGGGAGGGGCTGATGGCCTTTGGCGACGAATGGGCGCGTCGCAACCGCGCCGCATTCTGGGACGCGTACGTGACAGCTGTGCGCGGCACACCGCTGCTCCCCCCGGTCGACGCTGCGCTCACCCTCTGCCGCGCCTTCGAGGTGCAAAAGGCCGTGTACGAGGTGCGCTACGAGCTGGGCCACCGGCCCACCTGGGCCGCGATCCCGCTGCGCTTTCTGCGACGTGCCGATGCCGTCCGGGACTGAGGCACGCGGCTGGACCGAGGAGGCCGAGAGCCTGGCACAGGGGACGCACCGCGACCCCCATCGCGTGCTGGGTGCGCACCCTGACGGTGACGTCACCGTGGTGCGCGCGTTCCACCCGGAGGCGATCGAGGCGAGCGTGGCCCACCCCGGAGGTGTCGTGGCCATGGAGCGCGTCGCCGGCGGTGGGCTGTTCGAGGCACGCGTGCCGGTGGCGCGCCTCGCCGGCTACCGGCTGCGGTTCCGCACCGCTGCCGCCGCCTGGGAGGCGGAGGATCCATACCGCTTTCAGCCGACGCTGGGCGAGCTCGACCTGCACCTGATCGGCGAGGGAACGCACAGGGAGCTGTGGCGCAAGCTCGGCGCGCGCGTGATCGAGCATCAGGGTGTGCGCGGCACCGCGTTCTCCGTCTGGGCGCCACACGCGCGCGGCGTCCAGCTGGTCGGTGACGCCAACTACTGGAATCCCCGCACCTGGCCGATGCGCGGCCTGGGTGACTCGGGGGTCTTCGAGCTGTTCGCCCCCGGCGTCGGCGCTGGCACGCGCTACAAGTTCCTGGTCACCCGCGCCAACGGCCAGCGGGCGCTCAAGGCCGACCCCATGGCGCGGGCGGCGGAACGGCCGCCGGCGACGGCGAGCGTGGTCGAGGAATCGACCTACGCCTGGGGCGACGAGGCGTGGCTCAAAGCGCGCGCCAAGTGGGAGCCGCGCTCGGCGCCGCTCTCGATCTACGAGGTCCACCTGGGTTCGTGGCAGCGAGGCGCCGGCGGCGCGGTGCTCGGCTACAGGGACATCGCCCCGCTGCTCGCCGCGCACTGCGCGCGCGCGGGCTTCACCCACGTCGAGCTGCTGCCGGTCATGGAGCACCCGTTCGGCGGATCGTGGGGCTATCAGGTGACCGGCTACTACGCGCCCACGGCGCGCCACGGCACGCCGGACGATTTTCGCTTCTTCGTCGACCACCTGCACCAGCGCGGCATCGGGGTGATCCTCGACTGGGTGCCGGCCCATTTCCCGCGTGATGACTGGGCGCTGGCTCGTTTCGACGGAACTCCGCTGTACGAGGACCCGGATCCGCGTCGCGGCGAGCACCCGGACTGGGGCACGTACGTGTTCGACTACGGACGCAACGAGGTTCGCAACTTCCTCGTCGCCAACGCGCGCTACTGGGCTGAAGAGTTCCATGTCGACGGGCTGCGCGTCGACGCGGTGGCGTCGATGCTGTACCTCGACTATTCGCGTGCGCCGGGACAATGGGTGCCGAATCGCTACGGCGGGCGCGAGAACCTGGAGGCGATCTCGCTGCTCCGCGAGGTCAACGAGCAGCTGCCGCGTGACTACCCCGGGGTGATCACCGTGGCGGAGGAATCGACGGCGTGGCCGGGCGTGTCGCGCCCCACCGGAGCCGGCGGCCTGGGCTTCAGCTTCAAGTGGAACATGGGCTGGATGCACGACACGCTCGACTACGTCGCGCAGGATCCGGTGTTCCGTCGCTACCACCACCAGAAGATCACGTTCGGGCTCTGGTATGCGTGGTCGGAGAACTTCATCCTGCCGCTGTCGCACGACGAGGTGGTCCACCTCAAGGGGTCGCTGCTGGGCAAGGTCGCGGGCGACCCCTGGCAAAGGTTCGCCAACCTGCGCGCGTTGTACGGATGGATGTGGGCGCACCCGGGCAAGAAGCTGCTGTTCATGGGCGGGGAGATGGCGCAGCCCGGCGAGTGGTCGCACGACGCAGCGCTGCCCTGGGCGCTGCTCGACGTGCCGGAGCACGGTGGTGTGCTGCAGCTGGTCGCCGACGTGAACGCGCGCTACCGCGAGGTCCCCGCGCTCCACGAGCTCGACGACCGCTCCGACGGCTTCCAGTGGATCGACGCCGGCAACGCCGACCAGAACGTCATCGCCTTCGTGCGCCGCGACCGCCACGGCCACCCGGGGCTGGCCTGCGTGGCCAACTTCTCTCCGGTCGTGCATCACGGCTACCGCGTGGGACTGCCACTGGCCGGTCGCTGGAACGAGGTGCTCAACACCGACGCCGAGGGGTACGGCGGCAGCGGCGCCGGCAACCTGGGGAGCATCGCCACCGAGGCGGTGCGCTGGCATGCGTTCCCCCAGTCGGCGCGCATGACCCTGCCGCCGCTGGCGGTCGTCTGGCTCTCGCCCGCCGCTGCGCCCGAGCCCCAAACGGCGTCCCCCGTTGCTTAACCCGGTGCCGAGCCCGACAATTGCAGCAACTGATCCGCTGGTCGGGGGAAAGTTGGCTCCAATCGTCGCCTCGCGGGACGGCTGCGGCCCACCGGCCTGACAGAGAATCTCGCTACACCGGGGGTCACACGCAACCATGGACACCGAAGCCGCCCGCCAGGGCCTCCTCGCCGCACGCCGACGCCTCGAGCAGGTGTGGGAGGCTGCGGACCACCTCAGCGCCGGGGCGCGGGAGGCGGCCGAGCGGGAGCTGTCCTCAGCAGACCAGCACCCTGCCGAGCTGGCCACGGAGACGATGGAGCGGGAGCTCGATCAGAGCGTGGTGATCCACGCCCAGTCGGAGATCGCCGACATCGACGCCGCGCTGCGCAAGCTCGAGGACGGCACGTACGGGCGGTGCGAGGAGTGCGGCCAGTCGATCACCGAGGCGCGGCTGGAGGCGATGCCCGCCGCGCGCTACTGCATCGACGACCAGGCGAAGCTGGCGAAGTTCCGCCGCAACGGCTCGAGGTAACGAGAGGCCGCTCGCTGCGCGGCGGCGGTTCAGGGCCCTCCGTCGGACAGGTCTCGACGGCATCGCCGTCTCGCCTTCGGCCTCGCCGCGGGGACCACCGCGGCTCCGACACGCCGCCGTCGAGCCTGACCCGCCGCCGCGCGGGGTACCCGGAGGCGGCAGGACCCGCACGGGCCAAGATCAGTGGCGGAAGTGGCGTTCGCCGGTGTGCACCACCGCCATGCCGAGGGCGTCGGCTGCGGCGATGACCGCGGCATCGTTCTTGCTGCCGCCGGGATGGATCACCGAGCGGACGCCGGCGCGCCCCAGCACCTCCAGGCCGTCGGCCATGGGGAAGAACGCGTCAGAGGCCGCTGCGGCCCCCACGGCCGCCTCGCCCGCCCGGGCCACCGCCAGCTCGGCCGCCTCCACGCGTGACATCTGGCCAGCCCCCACGCCGACCGCCATCCCGTCGCGCACCACCACGACCGCGTTCGACTTGACGTGCCGGCACACGCGCCAGGCGACCAGCAGCTCGCGCCACTCCTCATCCTGGGGCGCGCGCCGGCTGGCCACGGTCATGCGTGCCCGGTCCACGGAGACGCGGTCCTGGGTCTGCACCAGCAGGCCGCCGTCCACGCTGCGCACGTCGAGCTGCGAAGCGCACGAGGGGCGCTCGACCGCCAGGACGCGCAGCCGCTGTTTGCGCTGCAGCACCGCGGCCGCTCCGTCGTCGACGGCGGTGCAGACCACCGCCTCGAGGAACGTCTTGGCCAGCTCCTCGGCGACGGCGCTGTCGAGAGGGCGGTTGATTCCGACGATGCCGCCGTAGGCGGCGCGCGGATCACACAGGTACGCGCGTCGGTAGGCGGCGGCGGCGTCCGGTCCCACCGCGAAGCCGCACGGGTTGGTGTGCTTGACGATGCAGGCGGCCGGCTCCTCGAACTCGCTCACCAGCCGTCGCGCCGCGTCAACGTCGAGCCAGTTGGTGAACGAGAGCTCGGGGCCCTGCAGCTGCACTGCGTGCGCCAGACCGGCAGGAGGCCCGGCGACCGCGTACAGCGCTCCCCCCTGGTGTGGGTTCTCGCCGTAGCGGAGGTGGCGCAGCAGCGCACCGCCGACCGTGAGCTCGCGGGGCATGCCCTCGGCGCCGGGAGAGCGCAGGTAATCGGCGACGGCGGTGTCGTACGCGGCCACGTGCGCGAAGGCCTCTGCCGCGAGGCGCGCTCGCGTCGCATCGGAGATGGCGCCCGTCGCACGCAGCTCGTCGAGCACGTCCGTGTACTGCCCGGGGTCGACGAGCACCGCGACGTGCGCGCTGTTCTTGGCGGCGGCGCGAATCAGCGTGGGGCCGCCGATGTCGATCTTCTCGACCACCGCGTCGTGGCCGGCTCCGGCGGCGACCGTCGCCGCGAACGGGTACAGGTTGACGACGACGAGATCTATGGGCGCGAATCCATGCTCCTCCAGCTGGCGCATGTGTCCGGGGTCGTCGCGGCGCGCCAGGATCCCCGCGTGCACCGCGGGATGCAGCGTCTTGACGCGGCCGTCGAGCATCTCCGCAAGCCCCGTGACGTCGGACACCGCGATGGCGTCGATGCCCTGCGACTGCAGCAAAGCGCGCGTGCCGTCGGTGGCCACCAGCTCGACGCCGCAGCCGGCGAGCCCGCGCGCCAGGTCCACGACGCCGGCGCGGTCGCTGACGCCGAGCAGCGCGCGCATCACGCGGTGCGCTGCGCGGCGACCGGGTCGAGGATGCGTACCGTCCTGCCTTCGCGTCGCAGCCTGCCGCTGCACCACAGCTCCACGCCGCGCGGCAGCAGACGCCACTCAGCCTCGTGGATGCGCGCCAGCAGCGACGCGGCGTCGTCACCGTCGTGCACCGGGACCGCTTCCTGCAGCACGATGGGGCCGCCGTCCGCGACCCCGTGGTCGAGCAGCTGCACGGTGCAGCCGCTGACCTTCACCCCATGCGCCAGCGCCTCGTCCACGGCGTGCATGCCTCCGGCGAAAGCCGGCAGGAGCGAAGGGTGGACGTTGAGGATCGCGTCAGGGAACGCGTCCAGGAACTCGTCGCTCAGCAACCGGTCGTAGCCGGCGCAGACCACCAGCGCGACATCGTGCTCGCGCAGCGCGTCGCGCATGGCGGCGTCACGGCGCGCGGCGTCGCCGAACTCGCTCTGCGGCATGGCACGGGCGGCGACACCCCAGCGCCGCGCCACCTCGAGGGCGCCCGCGCCGCGCCGGTTGCTGAGCACCAGCACCACCTTGGCGTGCGTCTCACCGGCAGCGCAGGCACGGAGCAGCGCCTCGAGATTCGTCCCCGCGCCCGAGACGAGCACGCCGACGCGGGTGCCCTCGTCGTTCATCGCAGCTGGACCAGCTCGGTACCCTCGGCAGCGCGCACGCTGCCCAGGTGGATCACCGGAAGCCCGGCGATGCCGCTGATCGCACGTGCGTCCGCTTCGGGGACGATCGCGACCATGCCGACACCCATGTTGAAGGTGCGCCACATCTCCTCGGGATGGATCCCACCGGCGTGTTGCAGCGCGGTGAATATTGGGGGCACTGTCCACGCACCCCTGTCGATCTCCACCGCGAGCCCCTCCGGCAGGACCCGGGGGATGTTGTCGATGAGACCGCCGCCCGTGATGTGCGCCAGCGCGCGGACGTCGGCGGCGGCGCGCAGCTCGCGCACCGCAGGCAGGTAGGAGCGGTGTGGTTCCAGCAACAGGTCGGCGAGCGGCGCTGCGGTGCCGGGGAGGACGTCGCCCCACGCCAGCTCCTGGTCGGCCGCGACGCGGCGCACCAGGGAGTAACCGTTGGTGTGCAGACCGCTGCTGGGCAGACCGAGCACGGCGTCGCCGGCGCGCACACGGCTGCCGTCGATGATGTGATCGCGCTCCACGACGCCGACGACGAACCCGGCGACGTCGTAGTCGCCGAGCGCGTAGATGCCGGGCATCTCAGCCGTCTCGCCGCCGATCAGCGCGCACTCGCACGCGGTGCACGCGTCGGCGATGCCCTGCACCAGCTCGGCGAGCAGCTCCGGCACGAGCTTTCCGGTGGCGAAGTAGTCGAGGAAGAAGAGTGGTTCAGCGCCGCTGCAGAGGATGTCGTTGACGCTCTGGTTGACCAGGTCGACGCCGATCCCGCGGTGACGCCCGGTGGCGATGGCAATCTTCACCTTGGTGCCGACCGAGTTGGTGCTCGACGCCAGCACCGGCTCGCGATACCGGCCCTGCGGCAGCGCGAAGAGCCCGCTGAACGCGCCGATTCCGCCCAGCACCTGCGGCGTGTGCGTGGCGGCCAGCAGGCGCCGGATCATGGAGACGGCGCGGTTGCCCTCGTCGAGGTCGACACCGGCGTCGGCGTAGCGAAGATCTCCCACCGCGGCGAGTTTACCGGCCGGCCCGTGCGGGGCCGGCCCCATCAGACCTCGAGGGCGAGTTTGTCCGCCTCGAGCTGTTCCGGCACCGCCACCGGGTACGTCCCTGTGAAGCAGGCGAAGCAGAACCCCTCGCCGTCGGGACGTCCCATGGCGCGGCGCAGCCCGGCGACACTCAGGTAGCGCAGCGAGTTGGCGCCGAGCATTGCGCCGATCTCGGTTTCGCTGTGGTCGGCAGCGATGAGCTCGCGACGCGACGCGATGTCGATGCCCATGAAACACGGCCAGGCTATCGGGGGCGACGCGATCCGCATGTGCACCTCGCGCGCACCGGCGCGGCGCAGCTCGTCGATGATGCGGCGTGACGTCGTGCCGCGCACGATCGAATCGTCGACCAGGATCACCCGCTTGCCCTCGAGCACGTGGCGCATCGGATTGAACTTGAGACGGATGCCCGATTCACGCAGGCTCTGCGTCGGCTGGATGAAGGTGCGCGTGATGTAGCGCGACTTGATCATGCCCTCGGCGAAGGGCACGCCGGACTGGTCGGCGAAGCCGATGGCCGCAGGCGTGCCGCTGTCCGGCAGCGTGATCACGATGTCGCCGGTGGCCGGTGCTTCCCGCGCCAGCTCGCGGCCCATCTTGCGGCGTGCCTCGTACAGCGAGGTGCCCATCATCACGCTGTCGGGGCGCGCGAAGTAGATGAACTCGAAGGAGCACATCGCGCGGCGCGTCGCCGTGTGTGGCACGCGCGTGCTGCGCATGCCGTGCCGGTCCACGGTGACGATCTCGCCCGGCTCGATCTCGGTGATGAAGGTGGCGCCGACGACGTCCAGGGCACAGGTCTCGCTGGCGATGACGTAGCCGGAGCCGCCGGCCGCGTCGATCTCGCCGAAGCGACCCAGGCACAGCGGCCTGATGCCGAGCGGGTCGCGCGCGGCCACCAGCGAGTCCTTGGTGAGGAAGAGGAGGCAGTAGGCGCCCTCGACCTGGGGCAGCGTCTCAGCCAGGACCTCAGCGAGCGTGGCGCCCCGCGTGCCCGCGATGAGCGAGCCGAGCACCTCCGTGTCGCTGGTGCTGCTGAACTCGTGGCCGCCGTCGGTCAGCTCCCGGCGGATGCGCTGTGCGTTCACCAGGTTGCCGTTGTGCGCCACGGCCACAGGCCCGATCTCCGGGTGCGTGAACTGCATCGGCTGCGCGTTGGGCAGCCGCGGGCTCCCGGTGGTGCTGTAACGCGTGTGACCGACGGCGATGTGCCCGCGCAGCGAGTCGATGTCCTCCTGGTCGAACACCTGCGAGACGAGGCCCATCTCCTTGCGCATGCGGATCTGCTCACCATCGCTGACGGCGATGCCCGCGGACTCCTGGCCGCGGTGCTGCAGGGAATAGAGCCCGAAATACGTCAGGTTGGCGACGTCGGCGCCGGGCTGGTACACACCGAAGACGCCGCACTCCTCGTGCAGCTTGTCGTCGGCCAGGTGCGGCGGCTGCACTTCAGGCATCCGCGCGGAGCAGCGCTCCCTCGTACGCGCTCCGCGCGCCGTCCAGCGAGACGTCGAATCCACCCGAGACCTGGATGCGATCACCCCCCACCGAGCCGAGGACGTGCAGCGGGACGGAGTGCCGGTCGGACAGCTCGCGCATCTGCACACGTGCCTCCGTGGCGAAGCTGATGAGAAACCGCGACTGGCTCTCACCGAAGAGTATACCGGCAGGCAGTGCGCGCTCCGGGGCCAGACCCGCGTCAGCGCCGATCCCGTCGATGTCGGCGCGAACGCCCAGTCCGCCCCAGATGCAGCACTCCGCGAGAGCCACGCCCAGCCCACCCTCGGCGACGTCGTGCGCAGAGTGCAGCAGCCCCCTCGCGATCGCCTCCGTCACCAGCGCTTGCAGCCGCCGCTCGGCTTCGAGGTCGAGATCGGGACACGATTGTGCGTTGACGCCGTGGGCGAGTTGCTGCAGCTCGCTTGCGTCGAGCGCGTCTGCGTGCGTGCCCAGCAGCGCGACCACGTCGCCGTCGCGGGCGAACGCCGCAGCGCAGCGACGCTCCACGTCGTCGATGACGCCGACCATGCCGATGACCACGGTCGGGGCGATGCAGGCATCGCCGGACTCGTTGTAGAGGCTCACGTTGCCGCTCACCACGGGGATGTCGAGTGCGCTGCACGCCGCAGCGATGCCCTCGACCGCGTCGTGCAGCGACCAGTAGACCTCCGCGCGCTCGGGATTGGCGAAGTTGAGGCAGTTGGTCAGGCCCACGGGCACCGCCCCGCAGGCAACGACGTTGCGCGCCGCCTCGCACACCGCGATCTCCGCGCCGCGCCGCGCATGCAGGGCCGTGTAGCGCGCGTTGCCGTCGGTGGTGAGTGCGATGCCCCGGCGCGTGCCCTCGATGCGCACCAGCGCCGCGTCGGCGCCCGGCCGGATCACGGTGGCGTCGCCAACCTGATGGTCGTAGGTGCGGAAGATCGGCCGCCGGCTGCCCAGGTTGGGGCTGCCGAGGAGGCGCAGCAGCGTCTCGTCCAGCGGCCACGGCGTGTCCCAAACGATCCGCTGCAGCGTCACGAAGCGCCCCGGCCGTTCACCCGGCGCGCCGCGCTCCGGCGCGCCGTCGACCAGGAGGTCGAGCGGCAGGTCGCAGACCTTCTCCGCGCCGTCGATGACGACGAAGCGCTCCGCCCCGGTGACGGTTGCCACGACGTCAGAGTGCAGGTCCCACCGCTCGAAGACCGCTTGCACCGATGCGGCATCATGCGGTCGCACCAGTACCAGCATCCGCTCCTGCGACTCGCTCAGCATCACCTCGTACGGGGTCATGCCGCGCTCGCGACGCGACACGCGGGACACGTCGACGCTGATGCCGCAGCCGCCGCGGTGGGCGAGCTCCGCGGCGCTCCCGCAGAGGCCGGCGGCGCCCAGGTCCTGCATCGCGAGCACTCGCGGGTCGCCGGCGAGCTCCAGGCAGGCCTCCATGAGGCACTTCTCGAGAAACGGGTTGCCCACCTGCACGGCGGGACGACGCTGCTGGCTCGCGGAGTCGAGAACGACGCTGGCGAAGCTGGCGCCGTGGATGCCGTCGCGGCCGGTGTCCGCGCCCACCAGGAGCACGACGTTGCCCGGACCGCTGGCGCGGGCGCGGGTCAAACGCCGGTGCTCGACGACGCCGGCGCACATGGCGTTGACGATGCAGTTGTCACGATAGGAGTTGTCGAAGTACACCTCGCCGCCGACGGTGGGTACGCCGATGCAGTTGCCGTAGCCGCCGATGCCGGCGACGACGCCCTCCAGCAGGTGGCGCTGACGTGGCTCGTCGACCGGGCCGAAGCGCAGCGAGTTGAGCAGCGCCACGGGACGCGCACCCATGGTGAAGATGTCTCGCAGGATGCCGCCGACGCCGGTCGCCGCACCCTGGTACGGCTCGATGGCACTGGGATGGTTGTGCGACTCGATCTTGAACACGCACGCGAGCCCGTCGCCGATGTCGACCGCGCCGGCGTTCTCGCCCGGCCCCTGCAGCACGCGCGGTCCGTCGCTGGGCAGCGTGCGCAGCAGGTGGCGGCTCGACTTGTAGCTGCAGTGCTCGCTCCACAGCGCGCCGAGCACGCCCAGCTCGACGCCGGTGGGAGCACGGCCGAGGCGCGCCACCGCGGAGTTGTACTCGGCCCGGGTCAGCGCGACCTGCGCCAGCTCCGCGTCGCTGGGCGCTGCAGGCGCTGCGGACGTCACGGTCACGACGCGGCCGGCACGCCGTCTCGCGCCAGCGCGGCGGCCACGGATTGGAACAGGCGCATGCCGTCTGCGGAGCCGAGCAGGGCTTCGCAGGCGCGCTCCGGGTGGGGCATCATCCCCAGCACCGTGCGCCCCTCGTCGACGATGCCGGCGATGTCGCGCATCGACCCGTTGGGCGTCGCCGCCCCCACCGGGCCACCATGCGGCGACACGTAGCGGAACACCACACGCTCCTCGCGCTCCAGCGTGTCGAGCGTCTGCTCGTCGGCGACGTACCGGCCCTCGCCGTGCGAGACGGGAATCTGGAGCACCTCGCCGAGCCCGCATTCCTGCGTGAACGGGCTGGCACTGCTCTCCACGCGCAACCACGCCGGCTCGCAGCGGAACTGCAGCGAGGCGTTGCGCGTCAGCGCGCCGGGGAGGAGGTGCGCCTCGCACAGCACCTGAAAGCCGTTGCAGATGCCCCACACGAGCCCGCCGCCCGACGCGAAGTCGCGCACCGCCTGCATCAGCGGCGAGAAGCGCGCGATGGCGCCGGCGCGGAGGTGGTCACCGTACGAGAAGCCGCCGGGAAGGATCACGCAGTCCGAACCGCCGAGGCCGGTGTCCTTGTGCCACAGCATCACCGCCTCGTGACCCGCGAGCCTGACCGCGTGGGCGCAGTCCCGGTCCGACCACGTCCCGGGAAACACCGCGATCCCGAATCTCATCCTGCGGCGGTCACCGGCTCGGCGCGCCGCAGCGCGCTGATCCTGTAGTCCTCGATGACCGGGTTGCGCAGCAGGCGCTCGCACATCTCGGCGACGGTGCGGCGCGCCGCCTCCTCGTCGGCTGCGTCGACCTCCACCTCGATGTACTTGCCCACGCGCACCGACTCCACGGCGGCGAAGCCCAGGCGGTGCAGCCCGTCGCGCACCACGAGTCCCTGCGGGTCGTTGACCACCGGCTTGAGCTGGACCACCACCTCTGCGGTCCAGCTCACTCGAGCGCGATCCCGCACACGCGCTGCGCAGCCTGACGGTAGCGCTCTGTGGTGCCGCGCACCACGTGCTCCGGAAGCTCCGGTCCCGGCGGCGTCTTGTCCCAGTGCAGCGTCTCGAGGTAGTCGCGCACGAACTGCTTGTCGAACGACGGCACCGTCTGCCCCTCGCGCCACTCAGAGCGTTCCCAGAAACGCGACGAGTTCGGCGTCAGCACCTCGTCGATCAGCGTCAGCCGGCCGTCGATCAGACCGAACTCGAACTTGGTGTCCGCGAGAATGATGGCCGCGTCGTCGCAGCGCCGCGAGCCGAACTCGAAGAGCTGCAGTGACACGTCCTCGAGGCGCTGCGCCAGCTCGGCACCGACGGCGTCGCGCAGCTGCGCGCGCGAGATGTTCTCGTCATGACCGTCGTCATTCTTCATCGCGGGGGTGAAGCGCGGCTCGGGAAGCCGCGCCGATTCGCGCAGCCCGGACGGCAGCGATTCCTCCGCGAGCGTGCCACGCTCGCGGTATTCCTTCCATCCCGAGCCGGAGATGCAGCCGCGCACCACGCATTCGATGTCGATGCGCTGCGCACGCTCCACGTGCATGCAGCGCTCGCGCCACTCGGACGGCACCTGCTCCGGCAGTGCGGCGCCGTCCCCGGCCAGCAGATGGTTGGGCACGATGTGGCCGGTGTTGGCGAACCACCACAGCGACATCTGCGTGAGCACCCGGCCCTTGTCGGGAATGGGCGTCGGCAGCACCACGTCGAACGCGCTGATGCGGTCCGTGGCGACCATCAACAGCGTGCCGTCGGCGAGCTGATAGGTGTCGCGCACCTTGCCGCGGCGGTACAGCTGCAACCCGGCGATGTCGGCCGCGCTCATCAATGCCATGCTCATGCCCTCCCACCGGCGATGCCGGCTTCCACTGCGAGCTGCGGGCGCGATTCCTGCTCCGGCGCGGCGGGAGCGCCCGTCGAGATTCCCAACCGGCCAAACGTCTCGTCGACGTGCTCCAGGTACGCAGACACGTCGAAGCAGCGCGCCAGAGCGGCCTCTCCCAACGCTGCGGCGACGTCTGCGTCGGCGGCCACGAGGTCGCGGAAGCCGCCCTCGCCGTCCCGCGCCCGCTCCGCCAGGCGCTGCACCGCGCGGTACGCGCGCTCGCGCTGCCAGCCCGCGTCGGCCACGAGCGCGGTCAGCACGCGCTGCGAGAACACGACGCCGCCATCGCGCTGGACATTGGCCTCCATGCGCTCGGTGTCGACGCGCAGCCCGCGCACGATGCGCGTGCACAGGCGCACGCAGTAGTCCGCCAGCGCGCACGCGTCGGGCAGGATCACGCGCTCGGCGGAGGAGTGCGAGATGTCGCGCTCGTGCCACAGCGCGACGTCCTCCAGCGCAGTCGCCGCGTAGCCGCGCAGCGTCCGCGCCAGGCCACAGACGCGCTCACACAGCACCGGATTGCGCTTGTGCGGCATCGCCGAGGAGCCCTTCTGCTTGGCGCTGAAGGGCTCCCCGGCCTCGTCGACCTCGGTGATCTGCAGCAGCCGCACGGTCGTGGCCAGGCGCTCCAGCACGGCGCCGAGCAGCGCCAGCGCGGTGACGAAGGCGGCGTGACGGTCGCGCGCGATCACCTGCGTGCTCACCGGGGCGACCCCCAGCCCCAGGCTGCGACACACGTGCTCCTCGACGCGCGGCGAGACCCCGGCGTGCGCGCCCACGGCGCCGCCGATCTTGCCCACCGCGACCTCCGCTGTGGCCGCTGCGAGGCGGGCCCTGGCGCGGCGCACCTCGTCGACGTGGTTGGCCAGCTTGATGCCCAGCGTCAGCGGCTCCGCGTGCACGCCGTGGGTGCGTCCCATCATCAGGGTGAGGCGGTGCTGCCGTGCCCGCTCCACCAGCGCCGTCTCGAGCTCGGCGGCGTCGCGGTCGATGATCGAGCCCGCGTCGCGCAGCTGCGTGGCCAGCGCCGTGTCCACGATGTCCGACGAGGTCAGGCCGAGGTGGATGTGGCGGCCGGCGTCGCCCACGGTCTCCTGGACCGCGCTGACGAAGGCGGCGACGTCGTGCCCCTGCTCCGCCTCGAGCTCGGCAATGCGCGCCGGCTCGATCCTGGCGCCGCGGAGCGCGGGGAGGGCGTCCGCCGGAACCCGCCCCAGCTGGACCCACGCCTCGCAGGCGAGCAGCTCCACCTCCAGCCAGCGCCGCAATCGCGATTCATCGGTGAAAATCGCCGCGATCTCGGGCGGGGTGTAGCGGGAAATCACCTGGTCTTCATTCTACCGGGTGCCCGTTTGCGAGCCCGTCGCGCGGTGCAGGCCGGGGATAATCACGGCTCTGCCCGACGCCATTCCTCTCCATCCTCTTCCATCTGCGCGCCAACGGGATTTCCACCCAGAGCCGACAGCCGTGGACAGCCGCGTAACTGCGCACGCGCGCCCCCCGTTCCCCGGTCGATTGCGCCCGGAGCCCATTCAATGACCCTCCCCCGGGCGTACGAGGATCAACTGGTCGAGCGGGCCAAAGAGGACGCCGACGCATTCGGGGAGCTGTACGACCACTACTTCGGGCAGATCTACCGGTTCGTCTACAGCCGGCTGCACGACCAGGACGCTGCCGAGGACGTCACCTCCGAGGTTTTCTTCAAGGCTCTCAGAGCCATCGGCCGGTACCGGCCGTCGGGTCATCCCTTCAGCGCCTGGCTCTATCAGATCTCAGTCAATGCCATCAATGACCATTACAGAAGCCGCAAGCCCACGTCGGCGCTCGACCACGCGATCGGTGTGGCCGACCCGCAGCGCGCCGTCGCCGACCGCGTCGTCGACAGCCAGGAGGCTGCCCGCGTCTGGGCTGCCATCGACGACCTCCCGCCGCAGCAGAGGATCGCGATGACCCTGAAGCTGGGCGAGGACATGAAGCTGGCTCAGATCGGCGAGATCATGGGCAAGAGCGAGGGTGCCATCAAGCTGCTGATCCATCGCGGCATGATCGGCGTGCGCCAGCGGCTGGGCGTGGTCGTCGCCGTCGAGGAGAAGAGCTGATGGCCGGCCGCTCGCGCAACGGCAGCCGCCATGGCGGCAACGGCGGGAGCGTTCCCCCGCCCTGGCTGTCGGGCTGGTTCGACGCCGAGCTGCGCGACCTGTTCCGCGAGGAGCCCGAGCTCTACGAGACGGCGCACCGCCTCCGCGCCTCCCGCCCCGACGCCTCTGCCAACCCGCGCTACCGGGCCCGCCTGCGCGTGGCCCTGATGACCGAGGCCGAGGGGGCTCTGGGGCGGCGCCGGGCGCGGCGCTGGTTCATCCCGCGGGCGGGCCATCTCGCCTGGGGAGGCGCGGCCGCCGGCGTCGCCCTGGTCGCCGCCACCGCCCTGGCCGTCTTCTCCGGCCACGTGCAGGACCACGAGACGATCGTCGCCTCCTCCAACGTGGCCGCGCAGCACGCGGTGAGCCCGGACGACGTGATCACGGTCGCCTTCAACCAGCCCATGGACCACGCGGCCGTGGTGGCGGGCCTGAAGATCCAGCCGGCCACGCGGGTCACCACCAGATGGCAGGGGGAGAACCTGGTGATCACCCCCGTGTACCACCTGGCGGGCAACACCCCGTACACGGTGAGCATCGCCCAGCCCAACCTGCGCTCCACGGTGGGCACGGTCGCCGCCGCGCCCGTCGAGATCACGTTCGGCACGGCGCCCACCCCGCCGCCGGCCGAGGGCGCGACTCCGCCCACGCTGGTGGCGTCCTCGCTGGGCCAGGCCACGTCGGGCTCCGGTCTCGCATTTGCCCCGGACGGCTCGGTCGTGAGCACCTCCGGCATCGCTCCCGCGTCCAACCCGGCGTCGAGCTCGCAGGCGAGCGCGTCACCCGGCTCGACCCCGCCGGGGACGGCATCGCCCTCCCCCTCAGGGAGCGCCACCCCGTCGCCGAACCAGGCGACGCCGGGCAGCCCGTCCCTGCTGGAATTCCCGGCCGGAGGCGGGGCACCTCGGGCGCTGGCCGCCGAGGCGACCGCGGTCGCCTTCGCCCCGCACGCGGGGACCCTGGCCGCGGTGCTCTCCGACGGTGCCGGCGGGTCCCGGCTCGTGGTCAGCAGCGGCGACGGGTCCGCGCCGACCACCCTGCTGCGCTCGCCATCGCCGATCAGCGCGCTGGCCTGGGCCAGCGTCGACCGCATCGTCTACGCGACCGGCGACGGGGTGCACAGCATCGACCTTTCGCGCACCCGCGGCCCGGTGATCGCTCCGCCCGCGGGCGCGGGCGCGCTGCAAGCCCTCTCCCCCGACGGCACCTACGCCTACCTGAGCCCGGCCGCAGGCACCGGCGGCACCCTCTGGAACATCGCCAGCGGGGCGACGATCCCGTTGACCGGCGCCGTGTCCCAGGTGCTCTTCAGCGGCGACGGCGGCTCGGTCGCATGGGTGGACCAGTCGGCCGCGAGGCCGCGCCTCCTGCTCCAGCCCGTGGACCGGGCGGCTCCGGCAACCGTCTCGACAGTCGACCCTGGAGCTGGGATCCAGCTCGACGCGTTGAGCGAGAACGGCAGCGAGGTCGCCTACACGGTCACCGCGGCCGGCGCCCCGCCCCAGCTGGTCGTCGCGCAGGCGCCCTCGGGCTCGCCGCTGGCCACCGGACCGGCGGCGACGACCGCAGCCTTCTCCAGCGGCGGCGGGAGCCTCGCCCTGCTGGTGCCGCAGGCCGGCGGCGCGCAGGTGGAGCTCGCGTCCATCCCCGGAGCCGGCGCCACCGCAGGCGAAGCATCCGTCCCGGCAGCCGCCACCGACACCCTCAACGCCTTCGTCGAGGCGCAGGTCCGGGGGGACGGCTCGACGCTGGGCGCACTGAGCGGCCCCGGGGTCGAGCCCGTCGCGGCGACGCCGGGTGGCCTCTCCCGCGGCTACGTCGTCGACGCCGAGCAGCAGGGCGACGGCTCGGTGGCGGCCCAGGTGGAGCTGATCGTCGACTCCAGGCCCGCGCACCCGGCGCCGCTCGTCTCCAACGAGACCGTGATCCTGCAGCCGTCCGCATCCGGGCAGTACACCGTCTCCTCACTCGACGTCGCGCCGCTCCGTCAGGAGGCGGGCGGCCCGCACGTGGTCCGCGTCAGCAGCGGCGGCGGCGCCGGCAACACGACCCTGCAGGTCACTTTCGACAGCGACCTGGCCGCTTCGACCGTGTCCGGCTCCATCGCCGTGGAGGACTCGTCGGGCGCACCGGTCCCCGCGGCGATCGCGTACGACGCCGCCACGCGCACGGCGGTGGTGACGCTGGGCCGCGCCTATCCCGGCGAGCTCACGATCAGCGTCGGCACGTCGCTCCTCGACGTCGACGGCAACGCGCTGGCCGCCGCCTTCACGGCGCACGTCACCGCCGGCTGAGCAGCCGCGCCGCGACGGGGATGCGGAGCGTGCCGTCGGCCGCCTCGTAGGGTCGCAGCGCCCGCTCGTAGTCGCGCCGCACCTCGGCGCGCGCAGCGCCGGGCAGCGCGTGCAGCTCGCCGGCGAGGGGCCGCTCCTCCACCATCGCCGCCCAGCACTCACCCGGTCCGTCGAAGCGCACCACGTCGCGGAGCGCGGCCTCGCTCCACCCGGCCGGACGCGGCACCG
Organism: Candidatus Dormiibacterota bacterium; assembly: GCA_963777285.1. Taxonomy (GTDB): domain Bacteria; phylum Chloroflexota; class Dormibacteria; order Aeolococcales; family Aeolococcaceae; genus JAFARE01. The sequence goes on along the minus strand of CAVZPR010000002.1, from coordinate 927,856 downwards.
CGAGCACCTGCTCCAGGAACGGTGACGAGTGACCGGTGGCACGGGACAGGAGGGCGTGCAGCACCGCCTCGTGCGCCGGAGGGTCGTCACCCCAGGTGACCACCGCGAGCAGCGCCCCCACTCCGGCGATGCGTTCCGCTTCATCGAAGGTGCCGGGCAGGAAGCCGGCGCTGAGCAGCGACCCGACCCGGTCGCAGCTCGCATCCGGCAGCGGCGCCGCCCCGCCGGACGTGACATGGAGCCGCGCCCCGGGCGGCAGCCGCGCCGCCAGTGCCAGGGAAAGCGTTCCACCGTCGCAGCCGATGTCCGCGACCGCCGTGGCGGTGGCGAGGTCGAAGCTGCTGCACAGCTGCTCCGCCAGTGGCCGCAGCACCGCAGCCCCGTACTGCGGTCCGTACGCGGCGGCCACGCGCTACGTGCTGACGGCGACCGCCGCGGCGATGGCCGCCACCCGCGCCGGGTCGCGCACCAGGCGGCGCATCGGCTCCTGCCGCCGCGCCCATTCGTCTGCCTCGCTCACCAGCTCCGGATGCTCGTCGATGAAGTGCGTGGTGTACGAGCCCGAGCGAAAGTCCGGCGACGACATCACCGCGAGGTGGTATGGGATGTTGGTGCGGATGCCCGCGACCACGTACTCCAGCAGGGCACGGCGCATGCGCTCGATCGCCTGTTCGCGTGAGCCACCGTGCGCGATCAGCTTGGCGATCATCGGGTCGTAGTTGGCCGAAACCACACCAGGGCCGGTGAGCGAGCTGTCGACGCGCACGCCGGGGCCGGCCGGCTCGTGGTAGCCCGTGACGCGCCCAGGTGAGGGGAGGAATCCCTTCGCGTAGTTCTCCGCGTTGACGCGACACTCGATGGCGTGCCCACGGGGCTGCACGTCCTCCTGCGCAAGCGACAGAGGCTCCCCCGCGGCGACGCGCAGCTGCTCGGCGACCAGGTCGACCCCGTACACCAGCTCGGTCACGGGATGCTCGACCTGCAGCCGCGTGTTCATCTCCAGAAAGAAGAACTCTCCGCGGCTGTAGATGAACTCGACGGTGCCGGCGTTGACGTAGCCGACCGCGCGCGCCGCCGTCACCGCCGCCTCGCCCATGCGCGCTCGCTGCTCGGCGTCGATGACCGGCGACGGCGCCTCCTCGATGATCTTCTGGTGGCGCCGCTGCACGGAGCACTCGCGCTCGCCCAGGTGCACGACGTGGCCGTGCGTGTCGGCGATCACCTGGATCTCGATGTGCCGCGGCTCCTCGACGTAGCGCTCCAGGAAGATCGTGTCGTTGCCGAACGCGCGCGCAGCGGTGCTGCGCGCCGTCTCGACGCCGTCGCGCAGCTCCTTCTCGTCGCGCGCCACGCGCATGCCGATGCCGCCGCCGCCTGCGCTTGCCTTGATGAGCACGGGATACCCGATCTCAGAGGCTGCGCGGACCGCTTCGTCGACACCGCCGAGCGAACCCGTTCCCGGCACCACGGGAACACCCGAATGGCGCATGCGCTCGCGCGCGGGCACCTTCTCGCCCATCGCCGCCATCGCCTCGGGCGGCGGCCCGATGAAGACGATGCCCGCGTCCTGGCATGCGCGCGCGAACGCCTGGTTCTCGCTGAGGAACCCGTAGCCGGGATGCACGGCGCCGGCTCCGGTCTGCTTCGCAGCGGCGACGATGCGCTCGGCGACAAGGTACGACTGCGCCGACGGCGCGGGACCGATCTCCACCGCCTCATCTGCCAGCACGACGAACGCCGCGTCGCGGTCCGCCTCGCTGTGTACCGCGACGGTGCGCAGGCCGAGGTCGCGGCACCCGCGGATGACGCGCACCGCGATCTCACCGCGGTTGGCGACCAGCACCTTGTCGAACACTGCGTCCCTCAGTCGATGTGAACCAGCGGGTCGCGCGGGCTGACGATGTCACCCTCCTTCACGTACACGTGCGTCACGGTTCCGGATCGCGTGGCGGTGATGTCGTTCTGCATCTTCATCGCTTCGAGCACCGCGACGACGTCACCCAGGTCCACCTTGTCGCCTTTTTTCACAGGGACCTTGAGCAGCAAACCCTGCATCGGCGCCACCACGGTCCCTTCGCGCACCGTTGGCGCCTGATCGCCCGCCGCCGGCGCGGTGGCGGCGTGGGTGTCCGGTGCACCGATGACGCGCACCGAGTACGCCTGGCCGTCCACCTCTACCGTCAGCTCGCGCACCGCAACGGGCGGAGACGGCGTCGCGTCGACCTCGGCGCCGGCGGCGTCGCCGTCCGCCGCGGGCTCCTGGGCGACGGGCTCCGGCGCCGGCTCGTCGCCGAGGCGTTCGGCCACCGCCTCGCTGCGCGCCAGCGCGAGGTACGGCCCGGGAAACAGCGCGTACGTCACCACCGCGTCGTCGCCTGGGGACGTGACCCCCTCGCGGCGCAGCTCGCGACGCGCGGTGCTCAGCGCGGGCTCCAGCAGGTCCGCCGGGCGGCAGGTGATCGGCTCCTCGCGGCCGTTGACCAGGCGTCGCACGTCGGGGTCGACCGGATGCGGTGGCTCGCCGTAGAGGCCCAGGAAGTAGTCCTTTATCTCCTGGCTGATCGTCGCGTAGCGATCACCCTCGACGACGTTGTACACGGCTTGGGTGGCGATGATCTCCGTGAGCGGTGTCACCAGCGGCGGCGACCCCAGCTCCTGGCGCACGCGCATCACCTCCGCTTCGACCTCGCCGAGCCGGTCCAGCGCCTCGCGATCGCGCAGCTCCGCGAGGGCGTGCCCCATGGCCGACGGAGGCAGCAGGCCGCGAAGCGCCGATGTGTCCAGCCGCGCCGCGAGCGGATCCGCGACGTCCGCGTAGGCGACGAGCTCCTGCTCCAGGGCAAGCGCCGCCGCGGCGACGGGCGCGATGTCGAGACCGGGATCGACGTCACTGCCGGCAAAACCGGCGATGACCGCCTCAGCCGCGGGCATCGACGCGCCGCCCGCCAGCGGGGACAGAGCGACGTCGACACGCGAGGCGCCCGCCAGCGCCGATGCGTACGACGCCAGCGTGGCCTGTCCCGTCTGCGCCGCGATCGACACCGAGACGGGCACGCCCACCGCCTGGCGCAGCGCAGCCACCGTCTCGCCGGCGCGGGTCGCGACGAGCACTCCCAGAGGGTCGTGCACGCACAGCGACCGATATCCGGCATCGATCAGCGCGCGGCCCACCGCGACGATCGCATCGATGTCGTGCCGCGGCGCGTCGCTGTACACGATCACGCCCTCTGCCTGCTTGCCCGCTCGCTGCACGGCTTCGGCGCAGCGCACCAGGTTGCGCACGTCGTTGAGCGGGTCGTACACGCGAAAGATGTCGACACCGGAGCGCGCGGCCTCGGCGATGAACCCGTCGACCACGTCGTCGGGCACGTGCCGGTGACCCACCAGCGCCTGGCCGCCGATCATGGCCAGCAGCGGTGTGATCGGCGCCGCGGCCCGCAGCGCGCGCATCCGCTCGAAGGGATCCTCGCCGAGAAATCGCAGCGACGCCTCGAAGGTCGCACCGCCGAAGACGTCGAGGGCGGCGAACCCGCAGCCGTCCAGCTTCTCGGCGACAGGAACCGCGTGACGCCGGCGGAGGCGGCTCACCAGGAGCGACTGCTGCCCGTGGCGGAGCGACGTCTCCACCAGTTCGAGGCGGGGCATCCGGGGCATTGTAGGACCGCTCCGACCAGGCCCGGTCGCGAGCGTCGGCGACGCTAGCCGGCGCTGAAGCCCTCGGGCAGCTGCACCGACTCACGCATGCGCGCGCGCTGTTCGAGTATCGCTTTCTCGACGGTGGGATCCTCCAGCGCGATGATCTCGGCGGCGAGGTGCCCGGCGTTGCGCGCGCCCATGTCGCCCACGGCGACCGTCGCCACCGGAATGCCCGGCGGCATCTGCACGATGCTCAACAGCGAGTCGAACCCCGCCAGCGGCGTCGCCGCCAGCGGCACGCCGATGACGGGGAGCGGGGTGAGCGAGGCGAGCACGCCGGGCAGGTGTGCGGCCGCGCCGGCGCCGGCCACGAGGACGCGGATGCCGCGCGCCTTGGCGGCCAGCGCGTAGCCGCGCACCACGTCACCGGCGCGATGCGCCGACATCACGCCGATCTCCCACGCGATGCGATACCCGTCGAGCACCTCGCCGCACTTGCGCATGACCGGCAGGTCCGACTCGCTGCCGACGACGATGCCCACGCGCGGCGCGGCGCTCATCGCGCGGCGCCCACCGCCGCACCCGCGGCGCCGATGTCGTGGCGAAACCACATGCCCTCGAAGTCCACGCGCGCGACACCAGCGTAGGCTGCGCGCCGCGACGCCTCGAGCGTGTCACCGGTGGCGGCGATGGTGAGCACCCGTCCACCCGCGGTGCGCAGCACACCATCCACGTCGCGCCGCGTGCCCGCGTGGAAGCACAGCACGCCGTCCCCGATGGCCTCGGTCCCGTGGATCACGTCGCCGCGACGCACCTCCCCGGGGTACCCGGACGCCGCCAGGACCACGCCGGTCGCGTGCCCCGCGCGCGTCGCCGCCACCCCGGGCGCGAGGGCGCCACGGACCGCCGCGGTCATCACGTCCACCAGCGACTCGTCGAGCAGGGGCAGCAGCACCTGCGCCTCGGGGTCGCCGAAGCGCGCGTTGAACTCCAGCACGAGCGGTCCCGCCGCGGTGAGCATGATCCCCGCGTAGAGGCAGCCTGTGAAGGGGGCGCCGCGCTCGCGCAACGCGTCGATGCAGGGCTGCATCAGCGAGTCCGCGACCTGGCGCACCAGATCCGGCGTCACGCCGTCGGGTGGCGCGACCGCGCCCATGCCGCCGGTGTTGGGCCCCTCATCGCCGTCGCCGGCCCGCTTGTGGTCTCGCGCCGGCGTGAGCACGCGAAGATTGGCCCCGTCGCTCAGCGCGAGCACGCTGAGCTCGGGCCCGCTGAGACGTTCCTCGACGACCACGCGAGCGCCGGCGGATCCGAAGCGCCGCTCCTCGAAGCACGCATCGAGGGCGCGACGCGCGTCGCCGGCGTCGTCGCACACGAACACTCCCTTCCCCAGCGCCAGGCCGTCAGCCTTGACGACGCATGCGCCGCCGGCGTCGGCGATGAACGCCTCGAGCCGGGCGCGCCCAGCGGCGTCGCCCGCGACCCATCGCGCGGTCGCGATCCCCGCGTCGCGCATCAGCGCCTTGGCGAAGCACTTCGACGACTCGATGCGGGCCGCGGACGCCGTGGGACCGAACACGGCGACGCCGGCCGCGGCGCACGCGTCGGCCACCCCCGCGGCGGCTGCGCCGTCGGGGCCGATGACCACCAGGTCGGCGCCTCGCTCGGTGGCCAGCCGCGCCAGCGACGCCGCGTCCGTGGGATCGAGCGCGACGTTCTCAGCGATGTCTGCCGTGCCTCCGTTTCCCGGCGCCACGACGAGCTCGACGTCGCGGTCGCGGGCGCACGCCCACGCGATGGCGTGCTCCCGGCCACCACCTCCCACGACCAAGATCCGGGTCACGCGGTCACTCCCACTCGATCGTCGACGGCGGCTTGCTCGAGATGTCGTACACCACGCGATTCACACCCGGCACCTCGTTGACGATGCGCCTGCTGATGAGCCCCAGCACGTCGTAGGGCACGCGGGCCCAGTCGGCCGTCATGCCGTCCTCGCTCTCCACGATGCGCACCGCGACCACGTTGGCATACGTGCGCCCGTCGCCCATCACGCCCACCGAGGACACCGGCGTCAGTATCGCGAACGACTGCCACACCTTGCGGTAGAGGCCGCTGCGCTTGATCTCGTCGATGACGACCCAGTCAGCCGCGCGCAGCGTCTCCAGCCGCTCGCGCGTGACCTCGCCGATCACGCGAATGGCGAGACCGGGGCCGGGGAAGGGCTGGCGCCACACCATGTCCTCCGGCAGACCGAGCGCGAGCCCAACCTGGCGCACCTCGTCCTTGAAGAGGTAACGCAGCGGCTCGACGAGCGTGAAGCGCAGGTCTTCCGGCAGCCCGCCGACGTTGTGGTGGGTCTTTATCGTCTGCGCGTTCACCGTGTCGTGCGACGTCGACTCGATGACGTCGGGATAGAGCGTTCCCTGCGCAAGGAAGTCGATGTCGCCGAGCGAGCGCGCCTGCTGCTCGAAGACGCTGATGAAGGTGCGGCCGATGCGGCGCCGCTTCTCCTCGGGGTCCACCACGCCGCGGAGCGCGTCCAGGAACTGCGCGGTGGCGTCGACGTGCACCAGGCGGATGTGGCGCTGTCGCGACATGACGTCGACCACGCGCTCACCCTCGCCACGGCGCAACAGTCCGTTGTCCACGAAGACACACGTGAGCTGGTCGCCGATGGCGCGGTGCACCAGCGTCGCGGCGACCGCGGAGTCGACACCGCCGCTCAGCGCGCAGATGACCCGGCCCTCGCCGACCTTGCTGCGCACGTCCGCGACCGCCATGTCGATGAAGGAAGCAGGAACCCACGTCGCCGCGCAGCCGCACACCGCGAGCAGGAAGTTGCGCAGGATGGCGTTGCCCAGCGGCGTGTGTGCGACCTCGACGTGGAACTGGATGCCGTAGCGTCCCTCCGGGCCCGCGAACGCCGCGCACGTCGAGTTGAGCGAGTGGGCAATGGGGCGGAATCCGGGCGGCAGCTCGGTGGTCACGTCGCCGTGCGACATCCACACGGAGAGCTCAGCGGGCAGGCGGTCGAACAGTCCGGCGCTGTCGTCGACGGTCACCGACGCGTGGCCGTACTCGCGGCGCTCCGCTGGCGCGACCGCACCGCCCAGGTCGCGCGCCAGGAGCTGCATGCCGTAGCAGATCCCGAGGATGGGGATGCCGAGGTCGTACACGCCCGGGTCGGGTCTCGGCGCACCCGGCGCGTAGACGGACGCGGGTCCGCCGCTGAAGATGAGACCGCGCGGCGCGCGCCGCCGGATCTCCGCTGCGGAGATGCCTCCGGGCACGAGCTCGCAGTACACGCGCGCTTCGCGCACGCGCCGCGCGATCAGCTGGCTGTACTGCGAACCGAAGTCGAGGACCAGCACCGTGTCCTGGGCAACGCGCGTGACCGGCGGGGTCGTCTCCATGGCCAGCGAGGTCATCGGAATCCTCCGGCTGAATCATCACGCCGCAGCCGGCATCCACATTCGCGCTGCGAATTCGCGGCGGCCGGGTGCGGGATTCGCAGCGCTTACACCCCCATTCCGACGCGCTGCTCTCGCTGCTGCACCTTGCCTTCCGTCTTGATCGCCGGCGCCACCACCATCTCGGTGTCCTGGAACTCCTGGATGCCGCGCGCGCCGCACACGCCCATGGCGCTCTTCAGCGCACCGACGAGGTTCATGCTGCCGTCGTCGACGTGCGCCGGGCCGAAGAGGATCTCGCGCAGCGCGCCTTTCACTCCGGTGCGGATGCGCGTGCCGCGCGGCAGGTTGGGATCCGGCGTGGCCATGCCCCAGTGGTTGCCGTGTCCTGCGGCCTCGCTCGCCGCTGCGAAGATGGAGCCGATCATCACCGCGTCAGCGCCGCTGGCGAACGCCTTGGCCACGTCGCCACCAAGCCGCATGCCGCCGTCGGTGATGATCGCGACCCGCTCGCCGCTGCGGCGCTGGTGGTCGTCCCGCGCAGCGGCGCAGTCGCTGGTCGCGGTCACCTGCGGCACGCCCACGCCGAGGACCGCCCGGGTGGTGCACGCGGCGCCCGGTCCCACTCCCACGAGCAACCCCTTGATGCCGGTGTCCATCAGCTCCAGCGCGGTTGCGTAGTCGACGCAGTTGCCCGCGACCACCGGTATGTCGAGCGACGCGGTCAGGTCGCGGAACGAGAGGTGGCGGTACGACTTGCTCAGGTGGCGCGCGGTGAGCACGGTTCCCTGGACGACGAAGACGTCGCCGCCGGCCTCCTGCACGATGGGTGCGCGCCGCTCCGCGTGCGCCGGTACGGTCGACACCGCGCAGGGCACGCCCGCGGCCTTGATCTCCTCGATGCGCTGCCCGATGAGCCCGTCCTGCACCGGCGCCGTGTAGATCTTCTGCAGCAGCACGTTGATCTGCTGGGACGGCGCGTCGGCGATCTCCTGCAGGACCGTGGACGGATCCTCGTAGCGGGTCTGCACGCCGTCGAGGTTGAGGACGGCGAGCCCGCCCAGCCTGCCCATCTCAGCCGCGAATCGGGTGTCGACCACCCCGTCCATCGCCGCGGCCAGGAAGGGGATGTCGAGTGAGGTGCCGTCGAGGCGGAAGGAGACGTCGATCTCCTCGGGATTGATGGTGATGCGACCCGGCACCAGCGCCACCTCGTCGAAGCCGTAGGCCCGTCGCGCCCGTTTCGACCGGCCCAGCTCCAACTCCATTGCGGAATTCTAGCAGAGGCCCGGGCGGCGCCAGCGACCGGCTGCGCACCATCTTGTATGGTCGGAGCCGGCAGAGCACAACATGTGGTGTCTGCCGGCGACGCAGTCGCCGCGCGGCGGCTCAGCCGCGGAAGACCGAGCGGCGCTCCATGAGCTCGGACACGAGCCCCGCCTGGATCGTGTCGCGGACCTCGTCGCTGATCCGCATGACCACCGAGGGATCGTCGCAGGCCTCGGGTCCGTAGTCGTCGGTGCGAACCGGCGCGTGGAAGCGAATCCGCCACTTGCTCGGCAGCGGGATCAGGCCCAGCGGGCCGAGCCATGGCCACGTCGGCGTCACCGGCCAGTAGGGCATGCCGAAGAGGCGCGCCAGCGGCTGGACGTCGGCCAGCATCGGATAGATCTCCTCGGCGCCGACCACGGAGATGGGCACGATGGGCACGGCGGCGCGCAGCGCCACCTCCGCGAATCCGCCCCTGCCGAAGCGCCGCAGCCGGTAGCGCTCGCGGAATGGCTTGCCCGTGCCGCGCACTCCTTCCGGAAAGACGAGAACGAGCTCGCCCCGGCCCAGCAGGCGCAGCGAGTCGTCGGGGTGCCCCAGCGTCTGACCGGTGCGGCGCAGCAGCCAGGACAGGACCGGCAGTGCTCCGAACCAGTCGGCCACGAGCGCACGTATGTACCGGTCCACCTCGTCCAGCACCGCGACCGCGATCATGGCGCCGTCGAGGGGCAGCACCCCGGAGTGATTCGAGACCAGCAGTGCGGCGCCGCTTCGAGGGATGTGCTCCAGGCCGGCCGCCTCGACGCGCCAGTACCTCTTGTATATGAGCCGGAATATCGGGGCGATGGCGTTGGTGAACTCGGGGTCGAATCCGAAGTCGTCGACCTCGTAGCGGCCCTGGCGGTGAGCGCTTCGCACCTCCGCCGCGCGGTAGCCGAGCGAGACCAGCTCCTGCAGGCTCTCCAGGTCGATCACGTCCCGGCCGGTGAGCTCGTGCAGACGCATCGCCGCCGCCCCGGTGGCGCTCATGGCGCTGAGTGGAAGCTCGCGGCGCAGGCGCTCCAGGCGGCTCGGGCTCCGGTGACCATTGCGGCGCGCGGCGGCCGGCGTCGCCGGTGTGCGGGAACTCATGGACGGCTCCGCACCACCTGCTGGCGTCGCGGGCGGGAGCGCGAGCGCGTCCCTGGCCGCGCCGCCGCGTGCCCGCCGGACGGCGCCGAACCCTGCGAGCGCAGGAACTCCTCCAGCTCCGCTGAGTCGCCGGATGCGTCCTGGGATTGAAGGATGTCGCGCACCCGGCGCTGGCGCGCGTGCTCGCGCAGCGTCGACAGCGTCGAGTGCCGCACCGAGTCGCCGAACGCATCGCGCAGCGCGCTGGTGTCGACGACGCGTCCGTATTGCAGAAGGCGTACCAGGTGCGGCGCGAGCCCAACCCGTGCCAGCCTCTCCAGCGCCACCACCGCGAGCTCGGTGCCGACGAAGGGGATGACGGGCAAGTTGAGCCGCCCCATCAGGCGAACTGCCTGGCTGAGGATCACGATCCCCGATCCGGCGACGTTGTAGGTGCCCGGATGGTCGCGCAGCACTGCCTCGTGCAGCACCGCGACGGCGTCCTGCTCGTGAAGAAACTGCAGCCTCGGGTCGAAACCGAAGACCGTGGGCACCGCAGGCAGGTCGAAGAGTTGCGCGAACGGCGTGTCGTGCGTCGGCCCCAGCACGTTGGCGAATCGCAGGACGGTGACCACAGCGTCGGGACGCCGCACGGCGAAGTCGCGCACGTACGCCTCGACCTCGTCGAGGTCGCGCGTGAACGTGTCCCGCGGCGGCGCGCTGCGCCGCATCGCCTCGGACCAGAACGACGGATCGTCGGGCTCGCTGCCGTAGACGGCCGTGCTCGACTTCACCACCAGCCGTCGCACCGGGCTCGTGGCCGCGCTGCACGCCGCGACCAGGTTCATCGTGCCGATGACGTTGGTCTCATGGACCACGCGTGCCGGCGTGCCGCGCGGGTCGACGATGAGGCTCGCGTGCACCACGGTGTCGATCTCCATCTTCTCGAGCAGCTTCCCGATGAGGCCGTGGCGGATGTCCGCCCGCACGTAGTCGGTCCGCTTCAGCTCGACCAGGGGGCTGCGCGTGTCCACCGCGATGATGCGGTCGACCGAGGAGTCCTCCTCGAGACGGCGCGCCAGGTGTGCCCCCCAGAAGCGCGACACGCCGGTGATGAGGACTCGCCGCGGCTGCACCATGGGCGTCCGATTGTATTCGCCGCCGCCCAGCGCGGTTACGGGTAGATGCCGCGCACCTCGGTGGCCTCGGCCACCTTCTGCACCGCGATGCGGTACGCGCCGTCGCGGAGCGTGACGCCGTCCTGCTCCGCGCGCGCGTGCACCTGATGGTAGCTGCGCACCATCACCTCCTTGAGGCGCGCGTTGACCTCACCGGCTGCCCAGAAGTATGCCTGCAGGTCCTGCACCCATTCGAAGTACGAAACGACCACGCCCCCGGCGTTGGCCAGGATGTCGGGCAGGACCACGGTGCCGCGGTCCTCGAGGATGGCGTCGGCGTCGGGGTCGACCGGTGCGTTGGCGCCCTCCGCGATGATGCGTGCGCGGATCGAGTCGGCGTTGGCGCGGGTCACCTGTGCCTCGACCGCGGCGGGCACGAGCACGTCGACGTCGAGGCAGAGCAGCTCCTCGTTGCTGATGGCGTCGGCGCCACCGTAGTCGGCGATGCGGCCGCCCTCCTCTTTCAGCGCGCGCAGCGCCGCGAGGTCGAGGCCGCCGTCCCGGTGGCAGCCGCCACTGCTGTCGGAAACCGCGACGACCTTCATTCCCCACCCGGCGAGCAGCTCGGCGCAGACGGATCCCACCTTGCCGAAGCCCTGAACCGCGACGGTCGCACCCGAGGGGTCGATGCCGCGGTCGCCCATGGCGTGCACCGTGACCGTGGAAAGACCGAGGCCGGTCGCGGTGTAGCGGCCCTCCGAGCCGCCGATCGACGTGGGCTTTCCCGTGACCGACGCCGGAACCGAATACCCGGCGTGCATCGACAGCGTGTCCATGATCCATGCCATCACCTGGGGTCCGGTGCCCAGGTCGGGCGCCGGGATGTCACGGTCAGGACCCACGATCAGCGATATCTCCGTCGTGAAACGGCGGGTCATGCGCTCCAGCTCGGTGCGCGAAAGCTGGCGCGGGTCACAGATCACGCCGCCCTTGGATCCACCGAAGGGAAGGTCGACCACGGCGGCCTTCCACGTCATGTACATCGCCAGGGCACGCACGTCGTCGAGGGTCAGGGCCGGATGGAATCGCAGGCCGCCCTTCGCCGGGCCGCGAGCGATGTTGTGCTGCACGCGAAACCCGGTGAACACGCGGAAGCCGCCGTCGTCCATCTCCACCGGGAAGTGGACCACCAGCTCGCGCTTGACCTCGCGGAGAACGCAGCGAAGGGATTCGTCGAGGCCGAGCGCCTCGGCTGTGGCGTCGAACCGGCGCTGCGCGATGCCGAGAGCCGAGCGCGGTGCGGGCGTGACCGCCATGCTTCGGCACTATACGCAGCCGCACCATGCGACATGACGCTCGCGGTATGGGTTTTCCACAGGGCCGACCACTGCTGTCGCCGTTGTCGCACTCGCCTGCGTCGGATGGTCTGCGCAGGTCCACACGGCACGCCGCGGACGACTGCTGTCGGTGAGAAAAGAGCGACACACGTTGACAAGCGTGTGTGTAAGCAGCATGCTATGCGCGATCGACAGGGCGTTACCACACCTCCTGTCACAAACGTCGGACAGGCGGTCCGGATCAAATCGGGCGGATCGTCAACACGGAGGCCCATGACATATGGCCAGAACCAGGCGTCGTACAGGCGGCATCGACAGGGCCGTCAAACGCACCGTGAGGCGCGTCAAGACGGCGGCGTCGCGTCGAACTCCCGCCGGTGGCGACCTCGTCAACTCGGTGCTCAGGGCGCTTCCGATCAGGGAGCTGGAGCGTAGGCTCGCGGCTGTCGAGCGGCTCGTCGTGCGCCTTGAGGCCAGCATTCGCGGTGGCGCTCGCCGCGCCGCGGGCGGCGCTCGCAAGCGGGCCACGACAGCACGGCGCACCACGGCGAAGCGCGCCGGCGCCAAGCGGACGACACGCCGTCGCACCGCGAAGCGCACCACAGCGAAGCGCACCGCGCGCCGCAGCACCGCACGCCGCGCCGGCGCCGCAAAGCGCACGGCGAAGCGCACCGTCAGGCGCGCCGGCGCGAAGCGCACCACCGCCAAGCGCACCACGCGCCGCGCGGGTGCGAAGCGCACCACGGCCAAGCGGACCACCGCGAAGCGCACCGCCAAGCGGACCACCGCCAAGCGGACCACAGCCAAGCGGGCCGGCGCGAAGCGCACCGGCGCGCGCAAGACCGCGGCGCGCAAGACGGCTGCTCGCAAGCCTGCAGCGCGCAAGAGCACCGCACGTCGTGGCGGCCGCCGCAAGGCGGCAGCAGCGGCGACACCGGTGATCACGGCATCGGCGCCGACGGCGGCGAGCTGAACCTTTCAGCGCATGAAAGCCCCCGGCCGGAGCCGGGGGCTTTTTTTGTGCGACCTCATGGGGCGGCCAGTGCGTCGCGCAGCACCGCTGCCGCAGCGCGGCTCTCGGCGGCGCTCACGCCGATGTGCGTGACGCAGCGGATGGTGCGTGGGCCCATCACCGTCACCAGGACGCCGCGCTCGGCCGCACGCCGCGCCGTCTCCGCCGAATCATCGGTCTCGACCATCACGATGTTGGTGGCGCCGCCGACGCGAGCCCCGGCGTCGCGCAGGGTGGCGGCGATGAGGGCCGCGTTCTCGTGGTCCTCTGCAAGCCGCTCGACGTTGCGTTCCAGCGCGTAGAGCGCCGCAGCCGCGATCACCCCCGCCTGACGCATGCCCCCGCCGAGGCGCTTCCGCCAGCGCCGAACCTCGTCGATCACCGCCGCGTCGCCGCACACCGCGGAGCCCACCGGTGCGCCGAGGCCCTTGCTGAAGCACACCGACACCGTGTCGCAGGCCCGCACCAGGTCCGCCGCAGGGCATCCGAGCGCGATTGCCGCGTTGAACAGCCTGGCGCCGTCGCAGTGCACCCGAAGCCCGGCGGCGTGCGCCACCCCCGCTGCATCGGCCACGCGCTCACCGTCGGTCACCAGGCCGCCGCGGCGGTTGTGCGTGTTCTCGACGCAGAGCAGCCGCGAGACGGGGAAGTGGATGTTGGAGTCTCGAATGGCGGCGCGGAGCGTGTCGGCGTCAGGGACGGCGTCGGGACCGTCGAGCGTCTTCAGCTGGACACCCGCCACCGCGGCGGTCCCGCCCACCTCGTACAGGACCACGTGCGCCTGCGCGTCGAGGATCACCTCGTCCCCCGGGCGCGTCTGCGCGGCGACCGAGGCCAGGTTGCCCATCGTGCCGCTGGGCACGTAGACGGAGGCGTCCTTGCCGAGCAGCCCCGCGATGCGCTCCTCGAGTCTGCGCACCGTGGGGTCCTCGCCCCAGACGTCGTCACCCACCTCAGCGGCGGCCATCGCCGCGCGCATCCCCGGGTCTGGGGTGGTTACCGTGTCACTGCGAAGGTCGACGACGTCCGGCAATCGCTGCGTCCTCCGAGATCATCGACCTCGGAGTGTGCATCACGGCCGGCGTCGCACGCCTGCCCACGGCGCCACGCCGCGACTCGGCGGCGGTGCAGGTGCGGTCGCGCCCCGCGCGCTTCGCGCGGTACAGCGCTTCGTCCGCCAGCGCCAGCAGCTCGCCCGCCGTGTCGGTGTCCTCGGGATACGCGGCAGCGCCGATGCTCACGGTCAGCGAGAGTGAGGTGCCGTCGGGCAGCTCTATCGCCATCCCCGCGACCGCCGCACGAATCTTCTCGGCCACCAGGCGTGCATCCTGCGCGTTCGTGTTGGCCATCACCACGGCGAACTCTTCGCCCCCGTACCGTGCCGCCAGGTCGGAACGCCGCACGCTGCTGAGCAGCGTTTGTGCGAACGCAGCGAGCGCCGTGTCACCGGACGGATGACCGTGGGTGTCGTTGAGCACCTTGAAGTGGTCGATGTCCAGCATCAGGATCGCCAGCGGTGCGCCCAGCCGCTCGGCCAGAGCCACCTGCTGGCCCAGGTAGTCGACGAGGAAGCGGTGGTTGTGCAGGCCGGTGAGGTCGTCGATGCTCGCCTGCCGCTGCACCACGGCGATGAAGCGGTAGCGCTCGAGGGCGAGGGCAACCTGCTCCGCGGTGCCCGCCACGAGGTCGACGTCGGTGTCCAGGAAGCCGTGCGAGCCCGCGGCCGCGAGGACACCGTGGACGTGCGCGCCGACGCGCAGCGGGGCCACGCAGAACTCGCGCAGACCGAGGCGGGCTTCGTCGCTCGCGCCGGTGGCGCACACGGTCAGCGCTCCGGGACCGGCGTGGCGCAGCCCGGCGCCGAGCGGCCCCTCCCCTGAAAGCATCGCGTCCAGGTCGTGGTGCACCTCGCCGTCGACGACGCAGAACGGATCGCTCATCTCAGAGGCGGTGATGACGATCATGGCGGCCTCGCATTCGGTCGCCACGCGCAGCCGCGCGCACACGCGCCGCAGCGACGTCTCCAGCGGCTGGGCAGAGCTCAGCTCCGTCGCCACCGCGGCTCGTGCATCCGTGGCGCGGATGGTGGCGCGGAGCCGCTTGCGCATCGCCTCGAAGGTCTCGCCGAGACGGCGCAGCTCGTCGTCGCTGCCGGTCTCCACGGGCAGGTCGAACTCGCCGCGTCCGAGCCCTGCGACGGCGCGGTCCAGCCGGCGCAGCGGTCGCTGCAGGCTGGTCTGCACCACCACCACGATGAACAGCATCGCCACCAGGATCAACGCGAGCAGGAGCAGCACCGGCTGCCACGGCGCCGCGAATGCCTGCACCGGCGTGGTCACCAGCAGCGAATAGCCGTCGCCGAGCGGCGCGGTGGCGGCAGCCGCGTCACCGCTGCGCAGTGACACGGTCGCCGCCTGCGACCGGGCGAGGCCGGCAAGCGCGGATGGCAACGCCGTACCGGCGGCGACCTGCGCTCCGGCGATGCTGCCGGCGACCGCGCGGTGCGTGTCGCTGAGCAGCACGAGGCTGGCGGGATCCAGCGCGGTCGCGAGGCTTCGCCGGATCGAGGCGACCAGGGTCGCGTCGATGCTGCGCGCCGCGAAGACGGTGGTGGCGCCGCCGGCGACGTGCGCGCCCGCGAAGAGCCATACGCCACCTGCCGTGCTGCGCGCGATGCCGAGCCCGTCTGCGGCTGCGTCCCGCATTGCCTCGGCCGCTGCAGGGTCACCGTCGACACCGGCGCCGCCTGCGAACGTCACGACGCCCGGCGGCGTCACGGTGCCGAGCACGTCGCCGTTCTGGTTCACGCTGGCATCGCGCTGCAGCAGCGAGGCGATGGCGGCCGGCCGCGCCGCGTCGCCCGCTGCCACCACCTGCCTCGCCGCCGCCGCGGCGAACACCTCGAGCGACCGTCGCTGATCCTGGACGAGGTTGGCGGCGATCGCCGCCTTGTCGGCGGCGCGGTCCATCGCCTGGGTGCGCGTCGCCGCCTCGCTGAGCATGAGCGGCACGACCGCGATGACCGCCCCGGCCACGAGCACCACGAGCGAGAACTTCGTGGTGAACGAGGATCGCCGCCACACGCCGTTGAGCCGCCTCATGCGGGGCACCTCAGGGCGCCCGGCGCGCGACTACGAGCGCGACCGCGGCGGCGACGCCCGCGATGCTGAGCATCACGGTGGTCGCGAGTGTGAGCGACAGAGCCGGTGCGCCGACCGCGCCGACGCCGGGAAGGAGCGCCGGCGCGAGCGGCAGGTATGGCACCGCAACGAGCGGCGCCGGCGTGGCCTCCCCGCGTGCCGCGCCACCGCGGCCGGAGGTCGGGCGCAAGCGAGTGCGCACGACAGTTGCGGTTGCGGGCGGCGGCGGGCCTGTTACCAGGCCGCCGGCACGCTGGGTGGACGCCGTGGTCTCGTTGCGATCCAACGTTCCCGGCCCGAGTGGAGCCCCAGCGGCGGGACCTGCCCCTGCACGTTCGCGAGATCCCGGCCGGAGAGATCGCGAGCCGTGATCACCCTTGTCCGCCGCGGCCGTGCGGGCGTGGTGTGAGGTTGCGCTGCCGCAGCCCGCCCGGCTGTTCGGCGCGCGGCCGTGAGCATGCCGGGAACGCGAACCGTCGCCGTCGCCGCCGGCTTCATGGCGGCCGTCGCGCCGCTCGTCGTGGAGCGAAGGCGCTGCATCTCGCCGCCCGTGGCGGTGCGATGCAGCCTCGTGTCGTGTCGCCGGTGTCGAGCCGTGTCCGCCCGTGCCGGCGCTGACGGTGACTGTGCTGCACGCCAGCAACATCGCGACGGGAATCAGTGACAGCGAGACGAGAGGACGGACCGAATGCATTGCGCTCCTGTCGTGTGGCGTTGACCGGACGTGTTTCCGGCCCGGGTCCGGCTGCCCCGATCCATCGTATCGGCGCGTCTGCCCTGCGTCTGTGACCGGAATGTGACGACTTCATCAGGCGATCCGTGGCTCTCTGTGGCCGCCGCAAGGCGATGCCGTACCCTTCCGCGCGATGGCTCAGGTGGTGATCAGCTTCGTCGACGGTGAGGTGCTGCACGCCGAGACGCCCGAGATCACGTTCGACCTGGCGGTGCTCGAGGCTGAGTTCCGCAGCGTCGATCCCAACTCTGAGCGCGCGCTGTTTCCCGTGACCTCGATCCGGCAGCTGCTCGTCGGCGATCCCGTGCCGGCGCCGCCCGCGGACGTGGTCGATGGCTGGGACCGCGCGGCGTTCCACTTCGTCGACGGGCACGTGATGCGCGCGTCGATAAGCCCGGATGTCCTGCTCGGCCGCCACGGTGGGGTGTGGCACGTGGTCGAGCCCGGCTCAGCCGAGATGCGCACCGTGGCGATCCCGTACTGCTCGTTGAAGGGCGTGTACCACCTGCGCCACTGGGACAGCAGGTCCGCGGGCGACAGGGCTGACGACGCGCGTCTGGAACAGCTGGCTCGCATCCTGGCGGAGCGGGAGAGCGGCCGCGGCGGCGAGCCGCAGCAGAGGCCGCTCCTGTCGCGCATGCAGCGGCCGCCGGAGTCGGAATAGAACCGTTACCCGGCGGCGCCTGATTCCTCACCGGAGCGCCGCGGGGCCCCGTGCTACCGTTGGTCCGCGTGCTGCCCAGCAACACTGTGATCGAGCCGGTGGCCGTCCAGGAAGCGCCCCTCACCGCGCGGATCCTGAATCGGCGCACGGTCGCGTCGCTCCTCGTCGCAGCCGCGATCGTCGGCGTCGCGGTATGGCGCGCACCCATCAACTGGGGCGACGCGTGGAACGGCATCCGGCACGCGGATCCGTGGCTCTACCTTGCCGCGCTGCTCGTCTATTACTTCTCGTTCCTGGTGCGCGCGGTCCGCTGGCAGGTGCTGCTGCGCAACGCGGGTGAGGAGCGGCCCGCGCGTGCGCTCGTCGGGCCTGTGATCACATCGTTCTTCGTCAACTGCGTGGTGCCCGCCAAGATGGGCGACCTCTATCGCGCGTATCAGGCGCGGTCCCGTCTGCACGTCTCGGGCAGCAAGGCTTTCGGCACGATCATCGCCGAGCGTCTTCTCGACCTCTGCGTGCTCATGGCGCTGCTCCTCGCCGCGGGTGCGCTCGTCTTCCACAAGAAGGCGCCGGGCGTGCTCATCCCCTATGTGATCGGGGGAGTCCTGGTGTGCCTGGCAGGGGTGGGGGTGATCCTCACCATGCGCGCGGGCCGGGGACAGCGACTGCTGCGACTGCTTCCCGAGGCGATCTTTCAGCGCTACGAGAGCTTTCGCCTGGGCACGGTGCACGCGTTCGGCCGCTATCCGACCCTGCTCGTGCTCACGCTCCTGGTGTGGGCGTGCGAGGCGGGCCGTTTGGGGATCGTGGTCTTCGCCTTGGGATACGGGGACCGCCTGGGACCGTCGCAGTTCCTGCTGGTGGCGTTGATCGCCGCGCTCCTCACCACCGTGCCGTTCCTCCCAGGCGGGCTGGGGCTGGTCGAGGCCGGCATGGTCGGTGCACTCATCGCGGTCGGCGGTGTCAGCCAGCTGGTCGCGGTGCAGATCGCGCTGCTCGACCGCAGCATCAGCTACGGCAGCCTCGTGGTCTTCGGCTTCGTGGTCTTCACGGTCACGCACCTGGCGACGCCGCGCGCCCGGACCGCACCCGCGCGCGGTTGAGGGCGCTGGTCACCGGCGGCGCCGGTTTCATCGGCTCGCACCTGGTGGACGCGCTGCTGAGCGCGGGACACGGCGTGACGGTGGTCGACAACCTCACGCGGGGCAAGCGCGAGCAGGTGAACCAGGGGGCAGAGCTCGTCGAGCTCGACGTCACCGATCCACGGCTGGTCGAGGTCGTCGGCTCGCACCGTCCCGACGTCGTTTTCCACCAGGCCGCGCAGATCGATGTGCGCCATTCCGTCGCAGACCCGGTCGCGGATGCCGACGCCAACGTCGTGGGCACCGTCAACCTGCTGCACGCATGCGCAGAGCATGGCGTGCGCCGCGTTGTGTTCGCCTCGAGTGGCGGCGCCATCTACGGCGACACCGACGACATCCCGACGCGGGAGTCGCACGCGGCGGACCCCGCGTCGCCGTACGGGACCAGCAAGCTCTGCGCCGAGGCGTACGGGCAGATGTTCCAGCGCATGCGCGGCCTGGAGTTCGTCGCGCTGCGCTACGCCAACGTGTACGGACCGCGCCAGGACCCGCACGGCGAGGCGGGGGTCGTCGCCATCTTCGCGCTGCGCATGCTCCGCGGCGACACTCCCACCATCAACGGCGACGGCCTGCAGACGAGGGACTACGTGTACGTCGACGACGTGGTGGCTGCGAATCTCAGGGCGGTCGACACGCCGGCTCCCGCCGCGTTCAACGTCGGCACCGGGACGGAGACCGACGTGAACGGCGTCTTCCAGCGGGTGGCACGCGCCTGCGGGGTGGAGCTGGAACCGCAGCACGGGCCGCCGAAGCCGGGCGAGCAGCGGCGCTCCTGCCTCGACGTGTCGCGTGCAGTCGACGCGCTCGGCTGGTCGCCGCAGACATCACTCGACGACGGCCTGGCCCGCACCGTGGCCTTCTTCCGGGACCGCTGAGGGAGCCAGCAGGTCCCGCGCGGTGGCGACGCAACGATCGGCATCGCCGCGCAGCTCCGCGACGGCGCGGCGCATGCCCGCGGCGCCGACGGCATCATCGGACTGCACGATGCGCACCACCCAGGAGAGCTCTGTGACCGCGGTCTGCAAAAGCTGGTGCGCGGCGGCCGCGTCGTCGTCGAGCGCGCCGGTGTCCACCTGCTGCAGCTGATGCCCGCACCCGTCGAGCAGGCGGCGCAGCGACCGTGCCAACTCGTACGTGGGCGCGCGCCCCGGCGCCGCCGTGCGCGGCACGCCTGCCGCGAGCATGGTGGCCACGCCGCCGGCGGCGGCGCCGGCGCCGGCCAGGGCTGCCCGCAGCAGCACCAGCGGATCGACGGGGCGCGACGCCGCGCCACCGAACGCCCGGTACGCTGCGTAGAGAAAGGCGACGGCGACGACGCCGGCGATGACGTACGCGATCACCGGCGTCGCCCGGATCGCGGCCGTGCGGCTACTTGTAGCGGAAGGTGATGCGGCCGCGGCTCAGGTCGTAGGGGCTGAGCTCGACGCGAACCCGGTCTCCGATGAGGATGCGGATGTAGAACTTGCGCATCTTCCCCGACGTGTAGGCGAGCACCTCCTGGCCGGTCTGCAGCCTCACCTTGAACATCGCGTTGGGCAGCGGCTCCACGACGGTCGCGTCCATCTCGATCGTCTCTTCCTTGACGTCGGCGACCGCTCCCTCCGCATTCGCCGAGGGGTTGCGTCGCGCGGTGCTGCGGCGGCGAGTGCCGCCGGGGCGAGGTGGGCGTCGTGCCAATGGTTCTCCGTACTCGGCTGCAACTGGCTTTCGCTGCCGGAGGGTAGCATGGCTCGAGGATGCCAACTGCAGACACACATTCGCTGCTCGACGCGATCGCACGGCGCGTCCTGGTGTTCGACGGCGCCATGGGCACGAGCCTGCAGGCCGCGGAGCCCAGCGTCGCGGACTTCGGCGGCCCCGAGCTCGAGGGCTGGATGGACGGTCTCGTCCTCAACGCGCCACGGATCGTCGAGGGTGTGCACCGGTCGTTTCTCGAGGCGGGCTGCGACGTGGTCGAGACCTGCTCCTTCCAGGCGTCGCGGCTGCGTCTGGCGGAGTGGGGCCAGGCGGAGCGCACGCGCGAGCTCAACCAGGCCGCAGCGGCGCTGGCGCGCCGTCTTTGCGACGAGTACTCAACGGCGGAGCAACCGCGGTTCGTCGCCGGCAGCATGGGACCGAGCGGATTTCTCCCCGCGTCCACGGACCCGACGCTGGGGAACGTGTCGTTCGCCGACCTGCGCGACTCCTTCGCCGAGCAGGCGCTCGGGCTGATCGAGGGCGGCAGCGACTGCCTCATCATCGAGACGGCGCAGGACATTCTGGAGGTCAAGGCAGCCGTCTTCGCGGCCCGGTCTGCGATGGCGACGGCGGGCCGGCGCCTGCCGGTCATCGCGTCGGTCAGCCTGGACACCACCGGGCGCATGCTGCTGGGCACGGACGTGGCTGCCGTGCTGGCGATACTCGAAGCGCTGCGCGTCGACGTCGTCGGGCTCAACTGCTCGACCGGCCCGGACTACATGCGCGAACCGATCCGCTACCTCGCGGACCACACGACGCTGCCGCTCTCGTGCATCCCCAACGCGGGGTTGCCGGTGAACGTCGGCGGGCGCGCGTGCTACCAGCTCGAGCCGGCGGCGATGGCCGAGCAGCTGTCGCGCTTCGTGCGCGACCACGGTGTGCGCGTCGTGGGCGGCTGCTGCGGCACCACGCCGGAGCACATGCGCGAGCTGATCCCGCGGGTGCGCGGCCTAACGCCCGGCAGGCCGGTGCCGGCGACGCAGCCGCGGCTGGCCAGCAGCATGCGTGCCATCGAGCTGCACCAGACGCCTCCACCGCTGCTCATCGGCGAGCGCGTCAACGCGCAGGGTTCGCGTGCGGTGAAGCGGATGCTCCTCGCCGACGACTACGACGGCGTCCTCGGCGTGGCGCGGAGCCAGGCGGAGGGAGGCGCGCACGCGCTCGACGTGTGCGTCGCGCTGACCGAGCGGAGCGACGAGGCGGAGCAGATGGCCGCCGCGGTGAAGGTCTTGCAGGCGGGCGTCGACACACCGCTGGTCATCGACAGCACCGACGCCGACGTGATCCGCGCCGCGCTCGAGACCTATCCTGGACGCGCGGTGGTGAACAGCGTGAACCTGGAGAACGGCCGCGCGCGCTGCGACGCCGTGCTTCCGCTGGTGCGCGATCACGGTGCCTGCGTGATCGCGCTCACCATCGACGAGCAGGGCATGGCCCGCAGCGCTGCGCGAAAGCTCGAGGTCGCCAGGCGGATTCACGACCTGGCGTGCGGCGAGTTCGGCCTTTCACCCGAGCAGCTGCTGTTCGACGCGCTGACCTTCACGCTGGCGACCGGCGAGTCCGAGTGGGTGGACTCGGGCCACGAGACCATCGACGGCATCCGCGCCATCAAGCGCGAGCTGCCCGGCGTGCTCACCGTTCTGGGCGTGTCCAACGTCTCGTTCGGCCTCTCGCCGGCGTCCCGTCCCGTGCTCAACAGCGTGTTCCTGCACCACTGTGTCGAGGCCGGGCTCGACGCCGCGATCATCAACCCGGCGCACGTCACACCGTACGCGGAGATCGATCCCGCGGCCCGCCGCCTCGCCGAGGACCTGGTGTTCAACCGCACCGCGGACGCGCTCACCACGTTCATCGCGCACTTCGACAGCGCCGTGCCGGCTCCGGGTGCCGAGACCGTCGACCCGCTGGCCGGCCTCGACCCACCGCGGCGCATCCACGCGCAGATCCTGCACCGGCGCAAGGACGGCATCGAGGAGCAGATCGACCTGGCGCTGCGCGACCGTGACCCCGTGGCGGTGCTCAACGACATCCTGCTGCCCGCGATGAAGGACGTCGGCGACCGCTTCGGCGCCGGCGAGCTGATCCTGCCGTTCGTGCTGCAGAGCGCCGAGGTGATGAAGCGAGCGGTCGCCCATCTCGAGCAGTTCCTGGAGAAGCGCGAGGGATACACCAAGGGAAAGGTCGTGCTGGCCACCGTGTACGGCGACGTGCACGACATCGGCAAGAACCTGGTGAACACGATCCTGAGCAACAACGGCTACACGGTGTTCGACCTGGGCAAGCAGGTGCCGCTGAACACCATCATCGAGAAGGCCGAGGAGGTGCAGGCGGACGCCATCGGCCTTTCCGCGCTGCTGGTGAGCACGAGCAAGCAGATGCCGTTGTGCGTCAAGGAGCTCGACGAGCGCGGCCTCGGCTACCCGCTGATAATCGGCGGCGCCGCGATCAACCGCGGCTTCGGCAGGCGCATCCTGTTCGTCGAGGACGACCGCTTTTACGAGCCGGGCGTCTACTACTGCAAGGATGCCTTCGAGGGGCTCGCCACGGTAGATCAGCTGCTGGACGCGCCGCGCCGCGAGGAGCTGGTCCAGCGAGTGCGCGAGGATGCACTGGCGCACCGCCACCGCGAGGGAGAGAAGCTGCAGCGGCGCGAGGCCGCGGCGGCAACCAACGGCGCCGCGGTCGCGGCGCGCAGCAGCACCCGCACCGATGCGCCGATCCCGGAGCCGCCCTTCTGGGGGCCGCGATCGCTGCGCGACATCCCCATCTGGGACGTGCATCCCTTCATCGACCGCAACTCGCTGTTCAAGATGAGCTGGCAGTTCCGCGGTGTGCGCGACCCCGGCGTGTGGGAGTCACTGCTGGAGAACGAGCTCGAGCCGCGCCTGCCGCCGCTCCATGGACGAGGCCGAGCGCGAGGGGTGGTTGCAGCTGCAGGCGGTGTACGGATACTGGCCGGCGCTGGCCGACGGAGACGCGGTGATCGTGTACGACCCCGGCGACATCGACCGCGAGCTGGGTCGCTTCAACTTTCCTCGACAGGCTGCGCAGAACAGGCTGTGCCTGGCCGACTACGTGCGCCCCTCGGACCGCGCCTCGGACGGCGAGCGCGACGTGGTGGCGCTGCAGATCGTCACCACAGGCCCGGGCGCGTCGGAGCGGTCGAGCCAGCTGCAGAACGACGGCGCGTACGACGACATGCTCCGGGTGCACGGGTTTGCGACACAGATGGCAGAAGCCACCGCGGAGTACGTGCACCACCGCATCCGCCGCGAGCTGCGCCTCGGCGACGAGCAGGGACGCCGCTACTCCTGGGGCTACCCGTCGTGCCCCGACCTGGAGGACCACGAGGTGCTCTTCCGCATCGTGCCCGCGGGGGACATCGGCGTCACGCTGACGGCCGGCTTCCAGCTGGTGCCCGAGCAGTCGACGGCCGCGATCGTGCTGCACCATCCGGAGGCGCGCTACTTCGCCGTGTACGGTGCGGCCGAAGCCGCGGGCGAACGCGGCGCGCCAGAGCCTGCCAGGGTCGGGCTGCCGGGGACGCGGTCGGATTGACGCTGTTGGCGGGGGCGCCGGGAACGCGGGTGGATTGATGCCGGAGGGTGGGGGCGCCGGGGTATCGCGGAGGTGAGCCGGAACGTGGTTGGAGCGCGCCGCGAGCCGAGCGCTAAGCGGCGGAGCCCACCCTCCGGCAACAATTCACGGCGTGTGCGGAGTCCAGCCGCACCTTCCCGCACAGCCGGTTGTCGGCCGCGCTCGGCCGACCGGGCCGCAACGGCGGCGCGCTCAGTCCGTGTAGCGGCGGATGCGGTCGTCCTCCGCGCCGTGCTCGGCCTGGTAGAGGCCGCACGTCTCCGGCTCGCCGATGCATGGCGGCACCGGATGGCGCCCGGTGAAGCGGTGGGTGCGGCGGTCGACGTGGCAGTCGGCCTTGTAGCGCGTGAGCAGGTGGAAGGGGCCCGCGCTCTCCTTGAGGATCTGCTCCAGGTAGGGACAGCGCCGGTGGCGCACCGGGGTGACCGGCCGCGCGTCGGCGCGGCTGCGGCGGTCGCGACGCGGAGGTAGCGGTGGCTCGGCGCGCATGCTGGTCAGTCTGCCTTGGTGTCGGGTGTCAGGTCGCGAGCATCGATTGGATGCGCGAGGCCAGCTCCTTGATCTTGAAGGGCTTGGCCAGCGTCTGCACGTTGCCGTACGCCTCCAGCTTCGGCGCCGTGGACGCGTTCACCAGCGCGCTGACCACGAGCACCTTGGGCGCGTCGCCGTGGTCGGCGCGGATGCGCTCCAACACCTGCGTACCGCTCAGGTCACCCGGGAGCATGAGATCGAGCAGCACCAGATCGGGTTGGAATTCCTTGAAGACGGCGAGGCCCTCGTCACCGCTCTTGGCGACCTTCACCTCGTACCCCTCCATGGTGCAGAGGAGTGACTCGATGTCGGCCAGAGCGTAGTAGTCCTCGATGATCAGGACCTTCTTCATCTCTCCCACTCGCTGCGACGGGCTGCCCAACGGCGGGTGAGCATAGCACGGCACTTTCGCACCCATTTCGAGGCGCGCGGCAGGCTCCGGCGGAGCTTCAGGCGGCGCGCTCGATGATGGTCGCGGTGCCCAGCCCGCCGCCGCAGCACATCGTCTCCAGGCCGTAGCGCGCGTCGCGGCGCTCCATCTCGTGAAGCAGCGTCGTCATCAATCGCGCGCCGCTCGCGCCCAGGGGATGGCCGAGCGCGATCGCACCGCCGTTCACGTTCACGCGCTCCATGTCGGGGTGGTGCTCACGCTGCCACGCCAGGACCACGGAAGCGAAGGCCTCGTTGACCTCGAAGAGGTCGATGTCGTCGATGCGCAGCCCGGCGCGCTGCAGCACCTTGGCGGTGGCGGGGATGGGGCCGGTGAGCATGGTGATCGGGTCCACGCCGACGACCGTCTGGGCCACGACGCGCGCCCGCGCGCGAACACCCAGCTCGGCGGCGCGCTGCGACGACATGAGCAGGACCGCAGCGGCGCCGTCGGTTATCTGCGATGAGTTGCCCGCGTGCATGATGCCGTCCGGCTTGAACGACGGCTGCAGCTGGGCCAGCACCTCGAGGGTGGTTTGGGGACGGATTCCCTGGTCCTGGCTGACGACATGGCCGTCGCCGTTCGCACCCACCACGACGGGCGCGATCTCGCGGTCGAAGCGTCCCGCGGCCTGCGCCGCCGCCGCGCGCTGCTGCGAGCAGACTGCGAAGGAGTCGGCCTCCTCACGGGATATGCCCCACTGCGCCGCGATCAGCTCCGCGGCCAGTCCCTGCGGCACGAGGTTGTAGTGCTCGAGCAGCTCCGGCGGGAAGGGTGTTCCGGGACCCTGGATCACGGTGACGCCCATGGGCACGCGGCTCATGCTCTCGACGCCGGCGGCGATCGTCACGTCGCAGGTGCCCGACTGGATGAGGTTGGTGGCGAAGTGGATCGCCTGCTGTGACGAGCCGCACTGCCGGTCCACGGTGGTTGCCGGAACCTCGACGGGGAACCCGGCCGCCAAAACCGCCTGACGAGCCACGTTGACCGACTGCTCGCCGGTCTGGCTGACGCAGCCGAACACCACGTCGTCGACCAGCGCCGGGTCGACGCCGGCACGGCTGGTCACCTCCCCGAGCACGTGCGCCGCGAGCAGCACGGGATGCACGTGGCGCAGGTCACCGGTCTTCTGCGAACCGCGGCCCAGCGGCGTGCGCACCGCCTCCACGATCACGACGTCCGTCATCTTGCGATCTCCCTCGAGCCTCGCGCACACATTAGCAGTCTGCGAATCAAGCCCGGCTCAGAGGATCCGGTAGACGATCAGCAGCGGGCCGCCGGCGGCGCTTTCCGCGAACGGTCCTGCGGGAGCGCGCTCGACATCGATGCGCTCGGCGTTCGCCGGCGGCGGATCGGCGGCGCCGAGCACGATGACGTCGCCGCGGCTCGCCGTCAGCTCGGCGGAGGTCGCGTCGGTCACCACCATGTGCAGCAGGGCGAGGCCGCGTCCCGCGGAGTCGTCGACGTGGTGCTGCGGTGGCGGCGGCAGCAGCGCCATGAACGCGTCGATGTAGGGCTGCTCGTCGATCGAGCGCGACAGGTACACGGTGTGACCGGACGCCGCGTGCGCGGCCGCCGTCACCGCCGGCAACGCGCCCGCATCGAAAGCGGTCGCGGCACGCGCCGGGTACGCGGTGTACAGGTCGAGCAGGTACAGGGATCCCTGCGCGGCCACACCCGCGCTCAGCACTGCTACGACCGCCGCCCTTCCCCTCACCAGGTCGCGCACCCAGGTGGCGCCGAGGGAGCAGAGCACGAAGATGAACGGCAGCATCACGGCGCCGCGCAGCGCATGCGGGCTGGGCAGGGTCAGCGCGCCCGAGACCGGCCCGAGCACCAGGCAGAGAACCGTGAACCGTGGCAGCGACTCCCGCCTGCGCTTCCAGCACACCCAGAGCCCCGCGAGCAGCAGCGGTGCTGTGGCCGCGAGCAGCATCCCCGCGTAGCCGGTGTTGTGGCGCAGGTTGGGATCGCCGTGCACCAGCAGGAAGTCGGGGGAGAAGAACTGCACGTAGTTGGCGATGAACCGGGAGATGAGCACGGACGGCGGCGCGCCGTCCGCGGCGATGCTGATGACGTTGAACTCCGCGGTCAGCGCGCCCGGATGCAGCAGCGCGTAGGTGAGCTCCACGACGTAACCGGCGGCCACGGGCACCAGCGCGAGCCACCAGCCACGATGACCGCGGTACGCGTAGATGAACACCAGCGTGAAGAGCGCGACCTCGAGCCGTCCCGTGCTGTACGCGACGATGGAGAGCGCCATGAGCACGCCCGCGAGCGCGAAGCGGCGCTGGCTCAGCCGGCTCTCGTCGGCGAGGCACCACACGGCAGCGCACAGCGTCGCCACCATGCTGATCACCTCGAAGCCGACCCGGCTTTCCTGCGTCAGCCAGGGCGTCAGCGCCGCCAGCGCGAGCAGCGCCAGAGCCACCGCGCGCGACCGCGACACACGCCACGCGGTCAGCGCGATGAACAGCGCCGCGGTCGCCCCGAAGATCGCCGCGGGCAGGCGCTCCACGGCCGGGGTGAGCGGCAGGAAGCGCAACAGCGGCACCAGCGCGTAGACGTAGACCGGGTTCTTGTATTCCCCAAACGCCTGGAAGTACAGCGGCAGTCGGGCCCCGTGCTCGTCGACGCCGAAGTGCGCGATCGCCCACGCGTTGTAGCCGATGGAGGCTTCGTCGACGTACATGCCGGGCGGCGATGTGGCCAGGCCGAGAAGGTTGCGCGCCAGCAGGGCCGCGCCGAGCAGGGAGAATGCGAGCAGCCAGAGCGTCAGGTCGCGGCGCGCCGGTGGCGTGCCGGCGTCACGCACCAGGTGCGGCGGCGACGACGAACGAACGGAAGAGGCGTCGCGACCACTCCTGTCCCGCGTACAGGTCCTCGGGGTGACACTGCACGCCGATGAGGAAGCGACGCGACGCATCCTCGACACCCTCGACCACGCCGTCGGGCGACTCCGCGGTCACCGTCAACCCCGCTGCGGGTGATCGGACCGCCTGGTGATGCCGGCTGTTGGCCAGCACGGAGGTCGCGCCCGCAAGCTCGCTCAGGCGCGACGTCGATGTGATGGAGATGTCGTGCATGACGTCGCGATGCGACACCTCGTGTTGGTGCTGCAGCACGCCCTCGCGCTGCGTGACCAGGTCCTGCCAGAGGGTGCCGCCGAGCACGACGTTGAGCAGCTGCATGCCCCGGCAGATGGCCAGCACGGGCATGTCGTCGGCGAGCGCCCAGGTGAACAGCTGACGCTCCAGGCCGTCGAGCGCCGTGTCGGTGTCCACCGCGCACTCCGGCTGCGGTTCCTCGCCGTACAGGCGGGGCGACACGTCCGGCCCGCCCGGCATGCACAGCGCATCGCAGCGTTTGTACAGCGCGCGCAGGTGATCCACGTTGGTCGTCACGGGAAGCGGCATCACGGCGCCGCCCGCGTCCTCCAGGGCGTCGAAGTACGCGCGGTTGCGCAGCAGCGTCGCCGGACCTCCGTTGGCCGCGTGCGGGCGCAGCGTGAGACCGATGACCGGAGAGGGCACGGAAGGATCCTACCCCGCCCCGCTCACGACGTGAACGTGAAGCTCCCCAGGTGAAGCCATGGCGAGAGCACGCCGCTCTCGCCCTCCTCGAGCTCCAGGAGCCGTTCGCGGGAGACGCCTCTGACGTCGGCCAGCGCGTCCACGATGCTCTGCGTGAAGCGCATGTCGCTGACCGGCGTGCCCATCACGCCCTTCTCGATGAGGAAGGTTCCATCACGCGTCATGCCTGTGATGATGGTGCGCAGCGGATGCACGTCGCGCACGTACCAGAGCCTGGTGACGTACAGACCGCGCTCCACGGATGCGACGAGCTCGTCCAACGAGCTGTCGCCGGGCATCATCTCCATGTGCCGCGGAAATGCACCCCACGTGTTCGGCTGCGGCAGCGAGTGCCCGGTCGAACTCGACTCCGTCGTGCACCGCGGTCGGCGTGTCGTACACGAAGTCGCGGCACACGCCGCGGTCGATTAGGGTGACCACCTGTGTGGAGACACCCTCGAAGTCGAACGGGTAGGGGAACAGGTCCGGATTCCTGCAGTCGTCGACGATGGTGATGCTGTCGCTCATCAGCCGCTCCCCCGGCTTCATGAAGCTGCGGTGCTCCTGCTTGGCCAGCGCGCTGAACCCGACCCACGACAGATGGCCGAGCAGGTCGGCGACCGCGTACGGCGAGAGGACAACCTCGTACGCCCCGGGCTCGATCCGGGTGGCGCCCTGGTTGCGCAGGCACCCGTCGACGGCCTCGGCTGCCAGTGATTCGACGTCGATGCGCGTGACGTCCGGCGAGTGCCGCGCCGCGTAGCCGCTGCCGCCCTCGCCTCGCACCAGCGCCACCATGCTCGCCTGCGAGGACGTCGCCTGGCGGCGCACGCCATTGCTGTTGACCAGCGCCGTCCCGGTGGTCTGCGTGCTCACGTAGCCATACGCCTGCAGGCCCCGGGCCGCGGCGGCCCGCGTCACCGCGGCGACGAGATCGGCTCGCTCCTCGGGGGTGGCCGCCGCGGTTCGCTCGGCGAAGGCCACGGGCTCGTCGGCGCCGCCGTTGGGCCGGGGCAGCGGTGCCGTGTCCGTCTGCGCCGTGATGCGCCGCGCCTCTTCGGCCGCGGCGGCGACCCGCGCGGCCGCGTCGTCGCCCTCGCCGCGGCTCACGGCGACGCCCACGCGGTGGTCGGCGATGACGCGAGCCCTCAGGCTCAAGGACGACTCGGCGATGTTCTGATGGATGACGTTTCCCGCGTAGCGCGTGAGCTCCACGTCGCTCGAGGTGGCGGTGGCCTCGGCCTCGCGATCGGGGAGCGCCGCAAGCACGGCGTCGGCCGCGCCGAGCACCTCCGCCGCGGCGGGCGACGTCACCGCGCCGCCTGCACGCGGACGTTGCGGAAGCGGCACGGCGCCGCGCCATGACCGACGTGCATCACCTGCTGCGGCTGACCCTTACCGCAGTTGACCACGCCCCACATGCGCCACTCGTCGATGCCGGCCACGGCGTCGCACGAGCCCCAGAACTCGGGGGTGCGGCCGCTGTACAGGGCGTTGCGCACAAGCCTCGCGCGCTTGCCGTCGACGATCTCCCAGGCGTTCTGCGTGCCGAACTGGAAGTTGAGGCGGACGTCGTCGATGCTCCAGGAACGGTTGGTCTCGAGGAACACGCCGCGCTCCGTCGTGGCGATCATCTCCTCCAGGCTCGACTCGCCGGGCTCGAGGTTGACGTTGGTCATGCGGATGATCGGCAGGCTCGCCCAGCTGTCGCCGCGCATGGCGCCGTTGCTCTCCTGGCCGAGGACGGCGGCCGTCTCCCGCGAGCTCATGTAGCCGCGAAACACGCCGCGGTCCACCAGCACCGTGCGCTGCGCGGGCACGCCCTCGTCGTCCCAGCCGAACGTGCCGAGCCCCTGGGGACGGGTGGCGTCCGCGGTGATGGTCACCGCCTCGCTGCCATAGCGGAACGAGCCCAGCAGGTCCGGAGTGAGAAAGGACATGCCCGCGAACGCAGCCTCCGAGCCCAGGACCCGGTCGAGCTCGGTCGGGTGGCCGCACGACTCGTGCACCTGCAGCGCCGCCTGGGTGCCGTCGAGGATCACCGTCATCTCGCCTGACGGACAGGGGTCGGCGCTGAGCAGGGCGACGGCCTCCGCTGCGATGCGCTCCGCGTTGCCCGGCAGGTCGAAGCCGACGACCGCCTCCCAGCCGGCGCAGAGCTGGTGGCGCCCGAAGCTGTTCGGATAGCTGCGCGACTGCACGTCGTCGTCGCTCGTCGCGGTGGCGTCCATGCCCCCGCCGGACTCGATGATCGTCTGGGCCAGCCGCGCGCCGTCGCCGCTGGCGAAGAAGCGCTCCTCGCGCACGAACTCCAGCGAGGATTCGCGGATGCCGACTCCCGGCACCCGCGCCATGCCCGCGTCGGCGCGCAGCAGGAGGTCGACCTTGTCGTCCAGCGAGACGGTGAACGGGTCCCGCTCCACCGGCGTGCGGTATTCACCGGTGGCCGCGGCGACGGGCGCGAGACGCACCGGCCGGGGATTGACGCGGGCCGAGGCGCGGGCGATGCGCACCGCCCGGCGCGCCGCCTCCTCGACGGCGCCAGGCCGGAGGTCGTCGGTGGCGGCGAAGCCCCACGCGCCCGAGGTGATGACGCGAACGCCTATCCCCTCGTCGCTGGAGGTGCCCACCGTCGCCACCTGGCCGTTCTTGACGGTGATGGTCTGGACGGCGCGGGACACCACGCGACAGTCGACGAACTCCGCGCCGGCCGCGGCGGCGGCATCCAGCGCGCGCTCGGCGACGTCCCGCACGGCGGCCGAGTATAGCCGCCGTCCGGCGGCGGTCCTCACGCCGCGCGCACGCCGTTCTCCCGTGTTCGTTCCAAGCGGGTCCTATACTCGAAGCGACCACCTGGACACCGGGCTGACGGAGTGATACTCGACCCTCGCCGTCGCTTTCGCGACCGGCTTCTCATAGGCATGGTGGCGGTCGCCCTGCTGCCCCTCGCCGCGTTCGCTGTTCTGGCGGCCGTCGACCTCGACTCCATCGGCCGCGACACCGCGGTCTCCGCCCAGGGCGCGATCCTGCAGGACGAGCAGGCGCGGCAGCAGACCACCGTGGCCAGCCACGCGAGCCTGATCGACAACCGGATGGCGCAGATCGACGGCGAGCTGAACCAGCTGGGCGTGCAGCTGACCAAGGCGCTGACCGCCACGGCGCACCCGGCCCGGCCGCGGTCACTCACGGTCGACGGAGCCGTCGCGTATTCAGGGGACGCCGGCGACGCCTCGACCGTGGTGCTGCCCGCGGCGCCGTCTCCGGCACAGCTGGCGCTGGTCGACGCCTCCGGGCAGACGGACCTGCTGGCCCAGATCCAGGCACTGCGGCGCGGCTTTCCCGAGGTGCAGTCGGTCTGGGTGGCGGATCCGACCGACGCCGCGCTGCGCGTCAGCCCCGGGTTCGACGTCCCAGCCGCGCTCGCCGCGGGACGCGTGGATTCGAG
Organism: Candidatus Dormiibacterota bacterium; assembly: GCA_963777285.1. Lineage (GTDB taxonomy): Bacteria > Chloroflexota > Dormibacteria > Aeolococcales > Aeolococcaceae > JAFARE01. Next base: position 895,973 of record CAVZPR010000002.1, on the reverse strand, counting down.
GCCGCACCCGCACAGCTACCGGGCGCCATTCCTCGCCGCCTCCACGGCGCGCTACGCGACCCGCAGCGGGTGGACCGGCTCGAGCCCGTCGGGCGACGCCCAGGGGCCGCCGTACTGGACCGACCCCTATCCCACCATCGGCGGCGGCGGCACCGGCGTCACCTCCTGGCAGCCGGTGCACGGCGGCACGGTGGTGGTCGGCGTCGACATGTCGATCACCGGGCTGGTCAACGCTGCGCTCGCCTCGACCAAGTCCAACGCGCTGCCGCCGGCGTCGTACCCACTGCTGCTGAGCAGCGACGGGGTGGTGCTCTACGCGGGCCAGGGCGTGTCGCTGGACTTCTCGTTCACCACCGCGCCGACCGGCTCGGCGCTGCCCATTCCGCCCGGCAGCAGCCTGGCCCAGGGCCTGCAGCGCCTGGAAGCAACCGGCGCCACGCCGCAGGCGCCACTGCAGGTGCAGCTCGCTGGGGTCACCAAGGACGTCTTCAGCGCGCCGATCTACAACGGCCGTTGGGTGCTGACGCGCCCCGTCCCGCTGAGCGACCTGCAGCCGGATCTCACCGGCCTGACGGCGGGAGTGACCGCCGGCGTGCGCCGCCTCTTCCCGCTGGTCGCGCTGCCCGCGCTGCTGCTGCTCCTGGCGTTCGCCGCGCTGGCCGCCACCATCCTGTCGCGGCGCCTGGTGGGGCCGGTCCGGCACCTCACGGTGGCGGCGCGGCGGCTGGCGCGTGGTGAGATGGACCAGCCCGTCCCGCCGCAGGGCAGCGACGAGGTGGGCATGCTGGCCGCGGCCATGGAGGGGATGCGCAAGGACATCAACTCCTCGCGCGAGGAGATCCTGGCGGCGTCGGCGGAGCTGGAGGGCCGCGTCGCGGACCGCACCCGCGAGCTGCGCGCCCGCAACGATGAGCTGATCGCCCTCAACGAGCTCGCCGGGTCGCTGACGCGCTCGCTGCAGCCGCACATCATCCTGGGGGACGCGCTGCAGGCGCTGCGCTCGATCCACCCCATCCGGGCGGGACGCGGCTACGTGCTCGAGGCGGACACGCTCAGCCCCCTGGCCACGTGGCCGGAAGAGCTGGGAGCGGTGTCACCCGCCGACCGCGAGCTGGACGCCGCCGCCGGCGAGGCCGCGCGGGCGCGGCGGCCGGTGCGGCGCCGCTCGGCGCAGCGGGTGATCCTCGCCTGGCCGCTGGTCACGCGGCAAGGCGCCGTGGGAGCGCTCGCGGTGCAGGCAGAGACCCCGCCGCGGACCGAGACGCGCCGGCTGCTCCAGGCGGTGGCCGACCAGGTGGCGCTGGCGGTGCGGACCTCGCTCCTCTCCGCGGCGGGACGCGACCGCGCCGTGCTCGAGGAGCGCACCCGTCTGGCGCGCGAGATCCACGACACGCTGGCCCAGCAGCTCACAGGCATCGTCATCCAGCTCGAGGCCGCCGAGACCCTGGTGGAGCGCGGCTCGGAGCGAGCCGCGGAGACGGTCGAGATCGCCCGAGACCTGGCCCGAGCCGCTCTGCAGGAAGCGCGCCGCTCGGTCTGGAACCTGCGCCCGGCGCCGCTCGCGGCAACGGGGCTGGTGGCCGCCCTGGAGCGCGAGGTCCGCGCCTGGGAGAGCCGCGCCGGCATCGCCGCGCGGTTCCGCGCCCGTGCGGTGCCGGCGCGCCCGCCCGTGCAGCCCGCCGCCGAAGTGGCGCTGCTGCGCACCGTGCAGGAGGCGCTCGCCAACGTCGCGCAGCACAGCGGCGCCACGTCGGTCGACGTCGCGCTGCGCACCGAGGGTGAGGAGATCGTGCTGTCGGTGCACGACAACGGCGTCGGCTTCGACGCGGGAGCCGAGCCGCCGCGCAGCGACTGCTTCGGTCTCGAGGGCATGCGCGAGCGCGTTCGGCTCGCGGGCGGCACGCTCACGGTGATCAGCGCGCCCGGCGGCGGCACGGAGATCACCGCGCGGCTGCCGATGTCGGAGCCCAGCGCCGTGGCCCACACCGCATGATCCGCGTGCTGGTCGCTGACGACCACCCCGTGGTGCAGCACGGTCTCGTCACCATGCTCGAGCTGGAGGACGACATCGACGTCGTGGGGCGGGCGGCCGACGGTGACGAGGCGGTGGCGCAGGCGGCGGCGCTGCACCCGGACGTGATCCTGCTCGACGTGCAGATGCCGACGATGGATGGCATCGAGGCGCTGCGCCGCATCCGGGCCGGCGACCCCGATGCTCGAGTGATCGTGCTGACCACGTACCGCAACGAGGACTACATCTTCCCGTCGCTGCAGGCAGGGGCGCGCGGCTACCTGCTCAAGGACGCGACGCGCGAGGAGCTGGCGGGCGCCATCCGTCAGGTCGCCGCGGGTGCGTCACTGCTCGACCCCGAGATGGTGCGCGCGGCGGGTGAGGACCATCACCCGGCGCTCACCGCGCGCGAGCGCGACGTGCTCCGCCTCATGGCGGACGGGCGCAACAACGCGGAGATCGCCACGCAGCTGTTCGTCAGTGAGAACACCGTGAAGACGCACGTGAGCAACATCTTCGCCAAGCTCGCGTGTCGCGACCGTGCCGCCGCCGTGCTCATCGCCTGGAAGCGCCACCTCATCTAGCTCCGCGGCGGACTCTTACAATCCGGCGATGCCGGAGACAGTCGGCGTGGGCCTGATCGGCCTGGGCACGGTGGGGTCGGCCGTTGCGGCGCGGCTTATGTCCGACTGGGAGCTGCTCGCCGACCGCGCCGGCCGCATGCCGGTGCTGCGCCGCGTCGCGGTGCGTGACGTGCGCAAGCCACGCGACGTCGACCTCCGCTCGGTGCCGCTCGTCGATGATCCCGCCACCGTGGTCGATGACCCCGCGGTTGCGGTGGTCGTCGAGGTCATGGGCGGGACCGGCGTCGCCGCGGTGCTCGCCGAGCGCGCTCTGTCGCAGGGCAAGGTCGTGGTCACAGCGAACAAGGCGCTGATCGCGGGATCCGGTCCGCAACTCGCCGAGGTCGCGGCCGCGCACGGCACCGGCATCTGGTTCGAGGCGGCCGTCGGCGCGGGCCTTCCGGTCATCGCGCTGCTGCGCGACAGCCTGGGCGGCGATCGCATCGAGGCCCTCGACGCGGTGATCAACGGCACCACCAACGTCATCCTGACGCGCATGCGGCGCGACGGAATCGGTCTCGCCACTGCGCTGCGCGCCGCCCAGCGCGCGGGGTTCGCAGAGGCGGATCCCAGCTCCGACATCGACGGATGGGACGCCGCCCACAAGCTCGTGATCATGTCCTGGCTGGCGTTCGGCGCTCACGTGCCCGTCGAGTCCGTCGACCGGCAGGGCATCGGCGCGATCGCGCGCGAGGACCTCGCCTACACGGGCCAGCTCGGCTACACGGTGAAGCTGGTGGCGCACGCCGAGCGGTCCACCTCCGGACGTGTGCACCTGCGCGTGCGCCCGGCGCTCGTCCCCGAGGGACACGACCTGCACGACGTCGATGATGATGCCAATGCTGTCATAATCTCGAGCGACCTGGCGCGCACAGTGCGCCTGTCCGGGGTCGGCGCGGGCGGTGCTTCCACGGCGAGCGCGGTCGTGTCGGACGTGGTCGCGGCGGTGCGCGCCCGCGGCGCCGCGCCGCCGCTGCCGCGGGCGCAGCGCGCGCCTCTGCTCGGGGATGACGATGTCGAGGTCGCCGGTTATGTCCGGCTGCGCGTCGAGGACTCGCCCGAAGCGCGCGCGCTCGTCGTGCAGGCACTCGAGGATCGGGGCGTGCCCGTGGTGGAGACGGTCGACAAGCCACCGCTCGACGGGCCGCACCCGCAGCTGCTGGTCGTCACCGGAACGGCGCCGCGTGCGGTGCACGACCGGGCGCTGGAGACGCTGGACACGCTGGCGCCGGTCCGCGAGATCGCCTGCGCCATGGACAGGCTCGAGAGCCCGGGGTGAGCGCGGGCCTCCTCGATCGCTACGCCGAGTGGCTGCCGCTCGACGCCGGCACGCCGCGCATCAGCCTCGGCGAGGGCGGCACGCCCTGCGTCGCGTCGCGCACCCTCGGCCCGGCGCTGGGTCTCGGCTCGCTCCACTTCAAGCTCGAGGGCCTCAACCCCACGGGATCGTTCAAGGACCGCGGCATGGTGGTGGCCGTGGCGCGCGCGCTCCAGGAGGGAAGCCGGACGCTGCTCTGCGCCTCCACCGGGAACACCAGCGCGTCGGCGGCGGCGTACGGCGGCCGTTTCGGTCTGCGCACCGTGGTGGTCGTGCCCGAGGGCGGCGTCGCCGCCGGCAAGTTGCTCCAGGCCCAGGTGCACGGCGCCACCGTCGTGGCCGTGCCCGGCGGATTCGACCGCGCGCTGCGCGTGGCGCGCGAGCTGGCCGCTTCCGGGGTGGGCACGCTGGTCAACAGCGTCAACCCGCACCGCCTCGAAGGGCAGAAGACGGCGGCCTTCGAGGTGGTCGACGAGCTCGGCGACGCGCCCGACGTTCTTGCGCTGCCCGTGGGCAACGCGGGCAACATCACCGCGTACTGGCGCGGCTTCCGCCAGTTCCACGCCGCTGGGCCGCTGCACCCGGCTGCCCCGCATGCTCGGAGGCCAGGCCGCCGGCGCGGCGCCGCTGGTGACGGGCCACCCGGTCGACGATCCCCACACGGTGGCGTCGGCGATCCGCATCGGCCACCCCGCGTCGTGGGAGGGAGCGATCGCCGCCCGCGACGAGTCCGAGGGGATGATCGCCGCGGTCGACGACGAGACGCTCCTGGACGCGCAGCGGCGGCTGGCCCAGGCGGAAGGCGTCTTCGGCGAACCGGCGTCGGCAGCGTCCCTGGCCGTGCTGGAGCAGGCGGTCCGCGACGGCTGGGTCGCGCCCGGCAGCCACGTGGTGTGCGTGATCACCGGCAACGGGCTCAAGGACCCCGCCACCGCGGCCACGTGGGTGAGCGAGCCGATCCGCGCCGCCGCAGACGCGGCCGCGGTGCGCTCCGCCCTGCGCCTGCCACGCGCGTGACACGCTGATGCGGGTCCGCATCGCCGCGCCGGCGAGCGTGGCCAACCTCGGCCCCGGCTTCGACATCCTCGGACTCGCGCTGCAGCTGCAGAACGACGTGTGGGTGGAGAGCCGCGAGGACGGAGCGATCAGCATCGACCCGGGCGACCCGGCGCCGGCGGACCTGCACGATCCGGAGCACAACCTGGTCACCCGGGCCTACGTCGCGGCGGCACGCCGGCTGGGCGTGACCCCCGCCGGAGCGCACTTCCGCTGCACCAGCCGCATCCCCATGGCCCGCGGGCTGGGCTCGAGCGCCGCCGCGTCGCTGTCCGGCGTGCTCGCCGCCGTGGCGCTGCACCAGGCGCCGTGGGACGAGCAGCAGGTGATCGCGTGCGTGGCCGACCTCGAGGGACACCGCGACAACGCCGCCGCAGCGCTCCTCGGCGGGCTGGCGGTGTGCGCTCCCGGCGCCCCGGCCGTGACCATCGCCGTGCCCGACCGGCTGCGGGTGATCGTGTTCCTGCCCCAGGCCGAGCTGAGCACGGCCGATTCTCGCGCGGTCGTGCCTGATCGTTTCAGCCGCGACGACGCGATCTACAACGCGGGCCGCTGCGCCCTCCTGGTGCGCGCCCTGGCGCTCGACGACCTGACCCTGCTCGGCGCGGCGATGGACGACCGCTGGCACCAGCCGGCGCGCCTGGCGCTGGCCCCGGAGGCGGCCAGGCTGATCGACGCGGCGCGGGCGGCGGGCGCGGCCGGGGCGGCGCTGGCGGGGGCTGGTCCGGCGGTGGTGGCGCTCACCGGCGAGGACCCTGCGCCGGTCGCAGCGGCGATGCAGGCGTGCGCGCAGCGAGCAGCGCTCGCCGGGTCGACGGTCGTGCTGCAGCCGCGCAACTACGGTGCGCGCGTCGACGTCAAGCCATGACGCGCATCGTGCAGAAGTACGGCGGCAGCAGCGTGGCCACGCCCGCGAAGCTGCGCCGGGTGGCGCGGCGCGTGCGCGAGTCGCTGCCCGGCGCGGAGATCGTCGTGGTGGTCAGCGCCATGGGAGAGACCACCGACGAGCTGATCGCGCTGGCGCACAGCGTGGCGAGCGATCCCCCATCTCGCGAGATGGACATGCTGCTCAGCAGCGGCGAGCTGATCACGGCGCCGCTGCTGGCCATGGCGCTGGTCGCGGCGGGAACGCCGGCGGTGTCGCTCACCGGGCTGCAGGCGGGGATCCGCACCAGCCGCGTGCACCGCACCGCCCGGATCGTCGACATCGTGCCGCAGCGCGTCCTCGACGAGCTCGGCGCCGGCCGCGTCGTGGTGGTCGCCGGTTTCCAGGGCGCGACAGCGGACCTCGACATCACCACGCTGGGACGCGGCGGGTCGGACACATCGGCCGTGGCGCTGGCGGTGGCCGTCGCCGCAGACCGCTGCGAGATCTTCACCGACGTCGCCGGCGTGCACACCGCGGACCCGCGCATCGTGGCGCAGGCGCGCGTCATCCCTGAGATCGCGTTCGGCGAGATGCTCGAGTTCGCCGCCGCCGGCGCGCGCGTGCTGCATCCGCGCGCTGTGGAGATCGCCGAGGCGTACGCCATGGAGATCCGGGTACGCTCGACCTTCGACGACGGGCCCGGAACGGTGATCTGCAGCCATCCACGCATGGAAGAACGTCAGAAGGTGCGCGGCATCGCGCAAGAGACAGACGTCGCCAAGGTGACGCTGCTCGGTGTCCCGGACAGCCCCGGGGTCGCCGCTGCAATCTTCGATCCGCTGGCCGTGGCATCGATCAACGTCGACATCATCGTGCAGAACATCGCGCACGACGGCAGCACGGACGTGAGCTTCACCATCGCCGAGACGGACCTGCGCCGGGCGCGCCCCATACTCGAGCAGACGTCGCGCGACGTCGGTGCTCGCGGCTACACGGCTGCCGCCGACATCGCCAAGGTGAGCGTCGTCGGCACCGGCCTGCGCGGCACACCCGGCGTGTTCGCACGCGTGTTCCGCACCCTCGCCGACTCCGGGATCAACATCCAGATGATCTCGTCCGGCGAGATCCACATCACGTGCATCATCGCGCGCGACGCGGTGCGCGACGCCGTCCGCGCGCTGCACGCGGCGTTCGAGCTGGAGACGATCTGAGCGCGCGGGCGGCGCTGACGCCGTCGTGAGCCTCAGCGTCGGCATCGTCGGTCTCCCCAACGCCGGCAAGTCCACGCTGTTCAACGCGCTGACGCGCGCCGGTGCGCAGGTGGGCAACTATCCGTTCACCACCATCGAGCCGAACACCGGCATCGTCCCGGTGCCCGATGCGCGGCTGGACAGGCTCGCGGCGATGTTCCAGCCGCCGAAGGTCATCCCGGCCACGGTCGCGTTCACGGACATCGCCGGTCTGGTGCGAGGCGCAAGCCGCGGGGAGGGCCTGGGCAACCGCTTCCTCGGGCACATCCGCGAGGTGGACGCGGTGGCGCTGGTGGTGCGCGCCTTCGACGACCCCGACGTCAGCCATGTCGAGGGCGCCGTGGACCCGGTCCGCGACATGGACGTCGTCGAGCTGGAGCTGCAGCTCGCCGACCTCGAGACCGTGGCCCGCCGCCTGGAGCGCGCCGAGCGCGCGTCCCGGCTGGAGAAGGAGAAGCGGCTCGACTTGCTGGAGCTGCTGCGCCGCGTCAGCGCGCACCTCGACGCCGGCAGCTCCGTGCGCACCATGCCGTTGACGGCCGCCGAGCACGAGGCGCTGCGCGACCTGTGGCTGCTCACCGCGAAACCGCTGCTGGTGGTGGCGAACGTGGACGAGCGCAGCGCTGCGACGAAGCTGCCCGATGCGCTGACGGCGCGCGCCGCAGCCGCCGGCGGCGAGGCGATCGCCGTGTCGGCGCGGATCGAGACGGAGCTGCTCGATCTCGAGGCCGGCGACCGGGCTGCGTTTCTCGACGACCTGGGCCTGGCAGAACCGGGGCTGCACCGCGCCGCGCGCGCGGCGTACGGGCTTCTGCGCCTGCTGACCTTCTTCACCGCCGGCGACACCGAGGTGCGCGCCTGGACGCTGCGCGATGGCGGCAGCGCGCTGGACGCCGCCGCCGCCATCCACACCGACTTCGCCCGCGGGTTCATCCGCGCCGAGGTCGTCGCCGCCGCCGATCTGCTCGCCGCCGGGTCGATGGCCGCCGTGCGCGAGCAGGGCAGGCTGCGGCTGGAGGGGCGAGACTACGTGATGCGCGATGGTGACGTCGTCCACTTCCGTTTCAACGTCTGACCTGGCAGCGCCGCACGCGCCGGGCCGCGGCGGGCTGGCACTCGTGATCGACCCTCCCGCGCCCGGCGCGCTGAACATGCGTCGCGACCTCGAGCTGCTCGACGCCTGCGCGGGCGGCGAGATCGAGGGCGCGGTCCGCCTCTACGGATTCGCGCCGCCGTGCCTCAGCCTGGGCCGTCTCCAGGCGGCGTCCGACGTCGACGAGGCGGCCTGCCACCGCGACGGCGTCGACGTGGTGCGCCGGCCCAGCGGCGGCCGAGCGGTCCTGCACGACGCCGAGGTGACCTACGCGGTGGTGTGCCGCGCGTCGGACCCCGACCTCGGCGGCGACGTCCTGGCGGCGTGCGCCCGGATCCATCGCGCCGTGGCGCTCGGGCTGCGACGCCTGGGCGTGGCCACCCGGGAGCAGCTCCGCGCTCGCGACACGCGCGCGCAGGCGCGCCGCGCGGCAGCGCACGCCGACTGCTTCGCGGTGCCCGGGGCGCACGAGCTCGTCGACGTCCACGGCCGCAAGCTGGTGGGCAGCGCCCAGGCGCGCCGCGCCGGGGCCCTGCTGCAGCACGGCAGCGTGCTGCTGGAGCCTTCCCGCGCCGGGGCCTACCTGCGCAGTGGCGGCGAGGCGGCGCCGGGCGGGGTCAGCGAGCTCCTGGGGCGGCGGGTGGAAGCCGGAGAATTGGCCGCGGCGCTGGCCGCTGGATTCCGGGCCGTTCTCGGGGATCGCCTGCTTGACACCACCTTATGATGTGTTATGCTGCGCGCCAAGCCACAAGATGTTGGGCTGCACCTCCTCCCTCGAGTGGCTTCTCGGCAGCGGGCGCCGGGTCCCTGCCCACCGCTCCGGCTTCGCGATCCGCTGAGGCCGCGCCATCCGGTGGCCCGCTGCCAAACCCCCTCCGGCGAGGGGGCGTCGCCGCCGCCACGGGGACGCCGTGGCCTTCGGAGTGCGGTCCGAGCGCCTGATACGCTTGCTTGAGATCGCGATGGCCAAGAAGACGAGGAAGCAGAAGCAGCGGGCGGCGCAGCGGCGATCGCCGACCGCTCCACGACCGCGTCCCGAAGCGCCGGCCTCCACGGCTGCGACGCGCGGCGTCCCGGAGGCGTCGCAGGTCGACGCGAGTGAGCCGCTCGTGGCGGCAGCGGTGGCGGAGGCGGAGCCGTCCGCGGGCACGCGCCGCCGCGTCGAGCGGCTGACCCCCGCCGCCGCGGCCAGCGCCAGAGCCGTGCGGCCCTCGCGAGCCCCGGCGACCGCCGCGGCCATGTTCCAGCCGCTCGACAGCGACGACGCTGCGATCCCCTTCGACCGCGTGCCGTACGTGCCGGCGGACCTGCGCCGCGTCGCCGTGATGGCCGCGTGCATGGTGGTGCTCATCGTGATTGCTGCCATAGTTGTCAGCAACGTGGTGCACTGACGGCAGCGTGCGCGTCATCCTCTACACAGGCAAGGGCGGCGTGGGCAAGACCACGGTGGCCGCGGCGACCGCCGTGCGCTGCGCCCGCCTGGGGTACAAGACGCTGGTCATCAGCACGGACGCCGCGCACAGCCTGGGTGACAGCCTGGACGTCTCCGTCGGCGAGCTGCCCACCGAGATCGCGCCCAACCTCTGGGCGCAAGAGGTCAACGCGCTGCGCGAGCTCGAGGACCACTGGGAGCGGATCCACGGCTACCTGACGTCGCTGTTCGCCTCCCAGGGAGTCGACGACATCGTCGCCGAGGAGCTGGCGTCGCCCCCCGGCATGGAGGAGGTCGCCAGCCTCATGTGGGTGAAGCACCACCAGAAGGACGGGCGATTCGACGTGCTCATCATCGACTGCGCCCCCACCGGTGAGACGCTGCAGCTGCTCGCGTTCCCCGACGTCGCCAGGTGGTACCTGAACAAGATCTTTCCCATCGAGCGGCGCGTCATGAAGGTGGCGCGCCCGGTGGTGCAGCCGTTCATCAGCATCCCCCTTCCCGGCGACGACATCTTCGGGCACGTCAAGGACCTGCTCCTCGACCTGGAGAGCATGAAGAAGATCCTCGGCGACCCCAAGGTGTGCACGGTGCGCATCGTGCTCAACCTGGAGAAGATGGTGGTCAAGGAGGCGCAGCGCGCGTTCACGTACCTCAGCCTGTACGACTACCTCACCGACCTCATCGTGGTGAACCGCGTCCTGCCGCCGGAGGTCACCGACGCCTACTTCGACTCGTGGCGGCGCGCGCAGGCGCGCTACCAGGAGGTCGTCGACAGCGCCTTCTCGCCGATACCGATCCTGAGCACCAAGCTGTTCGACCACGAGATGGTGGGCATCGACAACCTGGCGGTGATGGCCGACTCCATCTACGCCGAGCAGGACCCGACGCAGATCTACTATCGCGCCGTGCCGCAGCGCCTCAAGAAGGTCGGCGCGGGCTACGAGCTGCGGCTGCACCTTCCCTTCGTGGGGAAGGAGGACATCGACATCACGCACCGCGAGGGCGAGCTGTTCGTGACGGTGGGGCCGTACAAGCGAGAGATCTCGCTGCCGCGGGTGCTCAACGGCAAGCGCGTGACGCGCGGCCGGCTGGAGGAGGGCACGCTGGCGGTGACGTTCGCGGACGCGCGGGCGTGACCGAGGCCTGCCGTGTCTGCCCAGGCCGCCTCGTGGAAGAGGCGGGCCGCCTGATGGGGACGTCGTTGAGCGACATCGTGCCGCCGCAGGCGCAGCTGCACCTGTTCAACGCGCAGCGCGAGCTGCTGCTGGCCATCGCGGTCACGCTGGAGCACAACACGGCGCGCGCGGGGGGAGGCCGGCGCGGCTCCGGCGCGAAGTCCAAGCGCGCCTCGCGGACGCCTTCTCGCGTCGAGCTCGAGTGACGTCGCGGTAGGACCGTTCCGGTGAGCGGTCCCGCCGCGTACGCGCTCATCGTGCTGTACACGCTGCCCGGCTTGGTTTCCGGGCTCGTGCTGCACGAGCTGGCCCACGCGGCGCTCGCGCTGCGCGCCGGCGACCCCACGCCGCGGCGCGACGGGCGCATGACGCTCGACCCCCGGCGCCACGTCGACCCACTTGGATTCGCGGCCCTGTTCGTCGCCGGGTTCGGCTGGTCCCGCCCGGTGCGCCTCAACCCGCTCCACCTGCGCTCGCGCCGCCAGAGGGCGGCGATCGCCGCCGCGGGTCCCCTGGCGCACCTGGTGGCAGCCGCGGTCTTCGCCGCCGCCCTGCGGGTGGAGCAGCTTGCTTCGGGGATCGACGTGGGCGGGTTCGAGACCCTGGCCCAGTCCAGCGCGCAGGGGATCGTCCTCGGCGTGCTGCTGCAGGGGTTCTTCATCAACGTCGCGCTCTTCGTGTTCAACGCGGTGCCCCTTCCAGGCCTCGACGGCTACGCGCTGCTCCGCACGCTCACGTTTCCCCGGGCGGCGCGGCTGTTTCTCTGGCTCGAGGCGCACGCCTACGCCGTGTACGCGGCCGCCGTGGTAATGGCTGTGGTCTTGCCCGAGACGACCCGTGGCCAGCTCAACCCGCTCGCCGCCCTCACCGTGGGCACGGCCACGCTCCTCTACGCCCACGCTGTCGACCCCGGCGTCACCCCTCTGTTCCTGGGCCTGCCCAACATCTTCATGCTGCTCGCATGACCGAGCCCCGACGGTCCGCCGCCGTGGAGGTGGAGGGCATCGCGTGGCCGGTGCAGGGGGCGCAGGTGGCGATCGTCGACGCCGGCCGGGTCGTGCTGCAGTTCCGCCCCTGGCCGCCGGGCTGGGAGCTTCCCGGCGGCCACTGCGATCCCGACGAAGATCCCGCGCTGGCCGCGGCGCGCGAGGCCGAGGAGGAGACCGGGCACCGCGTCGCCATCGAGCGCCTGGTCGGCGTGTACACGTGGGGCGGACTCCGCTCTGCAGGCGACGCGCTCTACCTGGGCCGGATCGTCGGCGGGCGTCCCCGGCGCAGCCTCGAGGCCTGGGCGACGCGACGCGCCACGCGCGACGCCCTGCCGCGAACCATCTTCCCCTGGATGCGCGAGCGCATCGACGACGCCTTCGCGTGCGCCGCGGGCGCGGGTCCGGTGCACCGCGTGCAGCCGGTCACCCTGTACCACGTGGCGCTGTTCGCGTCGCTCTGGCTGCGCGCGCCGGTCGACCGGCTGGCGCGCCACCGTCGGCGCTGACCCGTGCCCACAGCACTTCTCTTCGCCGCCGGGGTGGCGCTGCTCGTGGTCGCGTCGGAGCTCTTCACCAACGCGGTGGAATGGGCCGGCTACCGCATGCACCTGGCCAGCGGCGCGACCGGCAGCCTGCTCGCCGCGCTGGGGACGTCGCTGCCGGAGTTCGTCGTGCCCGTCGTCGCCCTGGCGGCGCATGCGCCTTCGGCGGACTCGGTGGCGATCGGCGCCGTCCTCGGGGCGCCGTTCCTGCTCCTCGGCGTGGGCACGTGCGTGACCGGGATCGCGGTGCTGACCCGGCGGCGCGCGCGCAGCCTGGTGCTGGACCGGGGTCAGCCGCGGCGGGACCTGGGCGTGTTCCTGGGCGCGTTCGCCCTGGCGCTGCTGGCGATCCAGTTCCCCGCCGGCGCGCGGATCGCGGTGGGCGTCATCCTGCTCTGCGCCTACGCCGCGTACGTGGTGCTCACGCTGCGCAGCGGCGCGCCCGCGGAGCAGATGCCGGAGCCGCTCCACATCGTCCGCTGGCGACCTGGCGAGCCGCGCGGCCCGGTGATCGCGGTGCAGATGGTGATCGCCGTCGCCCTGCTGGTGGCGGGGTCGGAGCTGTTCGTCGACGCGCTCAACCGCACCGCCGCCGCGCTGCACGTCGCGGCGCTGCTGCTCGCGCTGGTGGTCGTGCCGCTGGCGACGGAGCTGCCCGAGACGCTCAACAGCGTGCTGTGGGTCCGCAGCCGGGACGACACCCTGGCGTTCGGCAACGTCGCCGGGTCGGCGACGTTCCAGGCGTGCGTGCTGGGGTTCATCGGCGTGGTGTTCACGTCGTGGCGGCCGGGGGCGGCCGGGATCATCGGCGGGCTGCTGACGCTGGGTGTGGCTGCGGGCCTCCTCGCGGTTCTGTGGCGCGGACGCGCGCACGGCGCAATCCTGGTGTGCGCCGGCCTGCCGTGGGCGGCGTACGTCGTTGCCCAGCTGGCCACCGGCGGCCACCTCGGCACCTGAAGCGCGTGCCGCAGAGCACCCCGGGCATGAGGTGGGCGGTCAGCGACGACGTGGAGGCATACGCCGCGGCGGTCACGGCGTACCTCGAGGCGGAGCCGTGCCGCCGCAACGTCCTGCGCTGGGTGATCGAGGTGGCCCGGCGCGGCCAGGGCCGCTGGGTCGCGCCGCCGGGCTTCTTCTGGCTGGAGGACGCGGGCGCGGTCGCAGCCGCCGCGCACTGGACAGCGCCATTCAACCTGCAGGTGTCCTCAGGCGCCGAGGAGGCTGCCCCTGCCCTGGCCGGGGCGGCGCGCCGGGTCTCGGCGCGGAGCGGGGTGCCCATCGCCGGCGTCAGCGGTCCCCGGGACGCCGCCGCCGCGGTGGCCCGGGCCTGGTCGGCGACGACCGGCGCCGCACACCGCCTGCACATGGCGGAGACGCTCTACGCCCTGGAGTCGGTGCGCCCGGTGCGCGTGCCACCGGGACGGCATCGCCTCGCGAGCCACGACGAGATCGAGCTTCTGACCGGATGGCTCATCGCGTTCTCCGCCGAGGTGCGGCTGCCCAGCGGTCCGGACCCCGAGGCGGTCGTGGGCTCGCTGGTCCGGGGCGGGCTGCTGCACCTGTGGCTCGACGGCGGCGAGCCGGTGTCCATGGCCGCCCGCCGCCAGCCCGTCGCGGGCGTGGTGCGCGTTGGTCCCGTGTACACGCCGCCACAGCGCCGCGGCCACGGGTATGCGCGCCGTCTCGTGGCCGAGGTGAGCGCGGCGGCGCTGTCCCAACCCGAGGTGCGGCACTGCATGCTCTACGCTGATGCCGCCAATCCTGTCTCTAACTCGATCTACAGTCAGATCGGCTACAGCGCGCTCGAGGAGCACTGCGACTTCGCCTTCGAAACCGACTTGCCTTCAGCGGTGCGGATCGGCGAAGGTAACGCGCCATGAGATTGGACGGAAAGGTCGCGGTGGTGACCGGCAGCGGCCGTGGCATCGGGCGTGCGTACGCGCGAGCCCTGGCAGAAGCCGGTTGCGCCGTGGTGGTCAACGACGTCGACCCAGACGTCGCCGCGGACACGGCGGCCGCGATCACCGCCGCGGGCGGCGAGGCGGTTGCGGAGGTGTGCGCGGTGGGCTCCGCCGCCGCAGCCGACGGGCTGGTCGCCCGAGCCGTGGAGGCGTTCGGGAAGCTGGACGTCATGTGCACCAACGCGGGCATCCTGCGCGACCGCGTGCTGTGGAACATGAGCGACGACGAGTTCGAACTCGGTGATCGAGACGCACCTGCGCGGCACCTTCACGTGCGCGCGCGCCGCCGTGCGCCGCATGCGCGAGCAGGACGGCGGCGGCCGCGTCGTGGTGGTCTCGTCATGGGCGGGACAGCGGGGCAACTTCGGTCAGACCAACTACGCGGCCGCCAAGGCCGGCATCGCGGCGTTGGCGCGCACCTGGGCGATGGAGTGCGCGCGCAACCGCATCACCGTCAACGCGATCGTGCCCAACGCGATCACGCGCATGATCTCCACGATCCCCGGCATGGCGCCCCTGGTCGAGGCGGCGGAGCGGGGTGAGCCGCTGCCGGACACGGTGCGCAAGCAGATGGGCATGGGATCGCCCGACGACGTCGCGCCACTGCTCGTGTTCCTGGCCTCGGACGAGTCCGCCGGCGTCACCGGTCAGTGCATCGGCCTGGGCGGCGACAAGCTCTCACTGTGGGCGCACCCCAAGGAGGTGTCGGCTGCCTACCGCGACGGCGGCTGGACCGCCGACGCGATCGCGGAGGTGTTCTCGACCTCCGTGGGGCAGCAGCTCGAGACCTATGGCATCCCCTTCCTCGGCGGCCGCTCCTAGCGCCACCGCGCCGCCCGGGACGCCGCTCATCGGCGGCCACGTCTCCACACGAGGCGGCATCGACAAGGCGGTCGACAACGCCGTCGCCATCGGCGCCGAGGTGTACCAGACGCACCCGACGCCGGGACAGACGTGGAGCCAGCTGCGGCTCGACGACATCATCATGGGGGCGTATCGCGAAAAGGTCGCGGCGGCCGGCCTGGGCGGGCGCCACTACCTGCACGCGGTCTATCTGATCAACCTCGCGAGCCCCAAGGACACGCTGCTCAAGCAATCGATGGGCTCGCTGGTGCACTACATGCACCTGGCGCGCACGCTGGGTGCGGCGGGCGTCGTGTTCCATCCGGGATCGCACCTGGGGGCCGGGTTCGACGCGATGCTGCCGCAGATGGGACGGGCGCTGCGTGAGGTGATCGCGCGCAGCGAGTCGGACACGCCGCTGCTGGTGGAGAACAGCGCCGGGTCGGGCGGCTGCGTCGGTTGCGGCCTGGAAGAGATCGCGCGCATCGTGGAGGCCGCGGACTCCCCGCAGGTGCGCGTCTGCTTCGACACGCAGCACGCGTTCGCCAGCGGCTACGACCTGCACAGCGCCGAGGGCACGCAGCGCACGCTCGACGACTTCGGCAGGCTGGTCGGCTTCGAGCGCCTGGCACTGGTGCACGCGAACGACTCCCGCCGCGAGCTGGGCAGCAACGTCGACCGTCACGCCAACATCGGCGACGGGCAGATCGGGCTCGAGGGCTTCACACGGCTGCTCCGCGAGCCACGGCTGCGCCACGTGCCGTGGATGCTCGAGGTGCCCGGCGACGATCAGACCGGCCCCGACCTGGCCAACATCAACCGTCTGCGTGCCTGTGCCGGCCGCGACGCCGCCGCGGCGGCCGGCTAACCGGAGTCCGGGGCGCGCGGCTGGTCGACGACGATCACCGGCCGGAACAGCAGCGCCGTCACGTCGTACAGGACGCCCAGCCCCAACGCCGCCAGAGCCAGGAAGTACGCGGCCCCGGTCGACACGATGAAGTAGCCGGCCAGGCTGAACGGGGCTCCAGAGCCCGCGGCCACCGTGTCGAGCCGCGCCAGGATCGCCGTCTGCACGTGCGCCTGGTCGAGCACCAGCAGCAGGATCGCGACCAGAGCGAGCAGCGCGCTGACCAGGAGCTGCATCGGGGCGCGGAGAACGCCGGCGACGCCCGCGGCGCCGGCGGCGGCGCCGAGGACGATGGCGATGAAGGCGGCGAGCGCCAGCGGCTGCACGCCCAGGCCGACGTCCGCGGCCGCCGGCAGGTTGGCGCTGCCCGCGGGCAGCGCGGCCGAACCGACGCGGCAGGCCGCCGGGCTCTGCGTCAGCGCCGACGGCGCCAGTCCGAACATGAAGCCGAAGCCGCTGTAGCTGAACAGCTCGACGCCGTTGAGCGCATCGAGGCAGGCGTTCAGCTGCGGCGACTGGGTAGACCTGGCGCCCAGCGCGGCGGAGCTGTTGAGCGCCGCCCTGGTGGCTGCCGTGTTGCACGACACCGCGGCGAAGGAGAAGAAGCAGCAGAGCAGCGCGAGCAGGAAGAAGCAGGGAGACAGCCGGCGCGACGCCGGTTCCCGGACCAGTGCCTGCGGCGTCACGTCACCGCCAGCCGCGTGTCGAGGGTGACCTCCTCATCAGCTTCCCGGATCCGCGTGGCGCGCACCCTCCCGAGCACCAGCGCGCCGAGCAGGAAGAACCCGGCCGCCACCACGAACAGCACCCGGTACCCGGCAGTCCCCGGCCCACCGGACGCCGGCGCCGAGCCGCGGTTGACCGCGTCGATGACCGGGCCCAGCAGCGTCGGCGCGGCCGCTTGCGCACCAGCCGTCGCGATGTTGGAGAACCCGAGGAACTTGCCCGCCCGGCGCCGCGGCGCAAGGTCCGCCATGAACGCCCAGTCCACCGAGACCACCATGCCGAAGCAGAGCGCCGCGGGGAGTGCGAAGACCACGACCTCCGTGACCGACGACGCCACCACGAACAGCCCGCACGCGACCGCCCCAAGGCATGCGGCGGCCACCAGCACCGCGCGCCGGCCGACGCGGTCACTCAGCCGCACGGCGGGGTACGTGACGGCGAGGCCGAACACGATCACCACCGCCAGCATCGCCGACGTCGCCGTCTGGGCCGAGCCCAGGTTCACCCCGAAGAGATCGTACCGGCCGTGGTACGTGTCGCTGATGTAGTACGCGGCGAAGCGCTGGATCGCGGCGAGGCTCGTGTAGATGAGGAAACGGCTGAACACCACCCAGCAGAAGTCCGGGTAGCGGCGGAACTCGGCGAGGTAGCCGCGCAGCGACGCTCCCGGGGTGCGGCTGCCGGCGACGCCGGCGGGCCGCCCTGCGTGTGCTTCGCGCACGCCCGCGACCGTGAGCCCGGCGGTGATCAGCACCACCGCGGCGATCAGCAGGCACGCGGTGCGCGGCGGCAGAGGGCCCGCGGCCACAACTCCGGCCACCTGACCGGAAAGCGTCGCCACCCCCAGCCACCCCGACGCGCTGCCGCGCTGCTCGCCGGGCACGGTGTCGGGAAGCAGGCCCTGATACGCGCCCTGGGCCACGTTCATGAACAGCTGCAGGACGCAGTACACGGTCACCAGCAGCAGAAAGGCCTGCACGTCGGCGATCAGCACCAGGCTGGCGACGGCGCCGAGCGCGCCCAGTGCGATGAGCGGGCGGCGGCGGCCCCAGCGCGTGTGCAGGCGGTCGGAGAACGCGCCCGCGGCGGGCTGCACCGCCATTGCGATCAGCAGGCCGCCGGTCTCCAGCAGGCTCAGCGCCGTGTTCTTGTCCCCGGCTGCGACCAGCTGGGGGTTGCCGGGCCCGGGGTGCTCGGGGACCAGGATGAACGGCAGCGCCACCGCGAGCAGCGCCCCCCAGACGAAGGAGATGCCGAACCAGAACAGGGCCAGGGTCAGCTGCCGCCGCAGGCGGACGCGCGGCACGTCCATGCGAGCCCACTGTACGTCCGGCGCCCCACGTCCACCGTGACTGTCAGCCGATGCGGTCACCCGGTTCCACGGCCGCATCGGGCTGCAGCAGCACCACGCTGTCACCGCCGCCTCGGTACACGCCCAGGATCAGCGCCTCGCTGCGCACCGGGCCGATTTGCCGCGGCGGCAGGTTGACCACGCCGACGACCATGCGGCCCACCAGCTCGGCGGCGCGGTACAGGTCGGTCAGCCGAGCCGACGACCGGAGCGTCCCCAACGGCCCGAAGTCGACCACCATGCGATATGCCGGACGCCGTGCCTCGGGAAACGCCTCGCAGCTGACCACGCGCCCGGCGCGGATGTCGACCGCGAAGAACTGCTCCGCGGCCACCTCAGGCAGCGGCGATTGCCGCGCATCCGGCACCGCCGCAGTGTAGCGGTGCATTCGCCGGACCGCGGGGCGCGTCCGTGGCGGCGCGGAGCGGGCTTCTATACTCGCAACGGCCTCATGCCTCAGGACACGCCCGCCGCCGCGCGCCGCTCCGTTGGCGCGGGCCTACTCGGCGTGGCCACGATGTGCGCCCTGGCCGCGTGCGGCTCCATGCCGGCCGACCCGGAAACGCTGTTGCAGCAGGCCAAACAGGCTGTGGACGCGACGCCGTCGGCGCACTTTCAGCTCAGCAGCTCGTCGCTGCAGGGCGACGGACCGTTCATCACCGGCGGCAGCGGCGACATGAAACGCCCGGCCTCGTTCCAGGGCACGCTCCATGTCGAGATCAGCGGCTTCGAGTTCAGTGTCGCCGTAGTTGCTGTCAATAATGCCTTTTACGCAAAGCTGCCCACGTCCAGCTCGTTCCAGGTGACCAACCCAGCCGACTACGGCTTCGGCAACCCGGCTCAGCTGCTCGACCCGCAGCACGGCCTCTCCCACCTTCTCGTCATCTGTGCCCACCCGGTGCTGGGTTCCGATGACCGCTACAACGGCGAACAGCTGCACGAGGTGAGCTGCTCGCTGCCCGGCGCCGCGGTGAAGGCACTCCTCACCGACGCCGCGCCGCAGCAGCCGGTGCCCTCGACGTTCGGCATCGACGTCGACAACCACCAGCTGCGCAAGGTGGTGCTCACGGGGCCGTTCTTCAGCGCCTCGCAGAACAGCACATTCACGGTGATCATCGACAACTACGGCGAGAGCATCGCCATCACACCTCCGGCCGGCGCGTCGGGGACGTGATCGCCGGTTCGCGCCGCGCCGCCGTGGCGGTGGCCTCGGCGGCGGTGCTGCTCGCTGCAGCGGACACGTACGTGATCGTCCTGGCGCTGCCCGCGATCATGGCCGACGTCGGCGTCGGGCTCGATCAGCTGCAGCAGGCGACCCCGATCGTCAGCGGCTTCCTGCTCGGCTATGTGGTGGTGATGCCGCTCCTGGGAAGGCTGTCCGACCTCTACGGGCGCCGCCTTCTCCTGATCGCCTGCCTGGCGCTCTTCGCAGCCGGGTCGCTGGTCACCGCGTCCGCGCACGACCTCGGCTCGGTGGTCGCGGGGCGCGCCCTGCAGGGGGTCGGCGGCGGCGGCCTGGTCCCGGTCACCCTGGCGCTGGTCGCCGACCGCTGGCCGGTGGCCAGCCGCGGGGTGCCGCTGGGCGTGGTCGGCGGCGTCCAGGAGCTGGGCGCGGTGCTCGGTCCGCTGTACGGCGCGCTGATCCTGAGCCTCAGCACCTGGCGCACCATCTTCTGGATCAACCTGCCGCTGTGCGCGGTCCTGGTCCTGGCGCTGGTCGCCGTGCTGCCGGGCGCCGCGGCCGCCGGCGAGCGCCGGAACGACTGGGTCGGCGGCGGGCTGGCGCTTCTCGCGCTGGGCGCCGGCGTCCTCGACGTCGTCGCTCCATCGTCGCTGGTGAACGATGCCACCCTGGGCAACCTCTACCTGCCGCTGTTCGGGGCCGCGTGGCTCACGCCGCTCGCGCTGGCCGCGATCGTGCTGGCCGCCGGCTTCCTGGTCTGGGAGGCCTCGGGGCGGACCGGATCGCGTCGCCTGTTCAAGCCGGCGGCCGCGCTCGAGGCGGCCCGCCGCGTCGACTGGCTGGGCGCCTGCCTCGCCGCCGTCTGCCTGGCCGCCGTCGTCGTGACGTTCGCCACCGGCGATCCCTCGCGCAGCGCCCTGGCTGCCGGCGCCGTCTGGCTGCTGCCGCTGGCGGGGGCCAGCGGTCTGCTCTTGGTGCTGCACCAGCGCCGCACCCGCACCCCGCTCATCGACGTCGACGCGCTGCGGCAGCCGGGCGCCTACGGCCCGCTGCTGGCCAATCTGGCGATCGGCGCGGCCCTCATGGCGGTGCTCCTCGACGTCCCCATCCTGGCGCGGGCGACCGTCTACCCGGACTCCCAGCTGGGCGCCGCGCTGGTGCTGCTCCGCGTGCTGGTGGGCGTTCCCGTCGGCGCGGTGCTCGGCGGCTGGCTCTGCCAGCGCGCCGGCAACCGGGTCGTCGCGGCCGCGGGGCTGGCCCTCACCACCGCCATGCTCGCGCTGATGAGCCGCTGGACCGCGACCACCCTGGCCGATCCATTCCTGACGCCCTGGCTGCACCCCAGCGACCCGGTGCTGGCGGCCTGCGGCGTCGGCTTCGGACTGGCGATCGCGCCGGTGAACGCCTCGATGCTGGCCGCGGTCCGCGCCGACCTCCACGGCATCGCCTCGGCGCTGGTGGTGGTGGCGCGGATGGTGGGGATGCTGGTCGGCATCTCCGTGCTCACCGCGGTCGGCCTGCACGCCTTCTACGTGACCTCGGCGGCGCTGCCGTCGCCGATCACACTCTGCCCTCACAGCCCGCTGAGCTGCCCCGCCTACAACAGCCTGGCGACCGGGGCAATCGTGGCCGAGCTCCGCGCCGTGTTCCTGGGCGCGGCGGTGTGCGCCGGCGTCGCCACCCTCCTCGCCCTCACGCTGCTGCGCTCGCGGCCGCGCGACGCGCCCGCGACGAGGCTGGCTCATGCCTGAGCCGCAGGCGCTCGCCACCGCGCCGCAGGTCGAAGACGTGCTCGACGCGGTGCGCGCCGCGGCCGGGGAGGCAGGTGTCGAGACGTATCTGGTGGGCGGCTTCGTCCGCGACCGGCTGCTGGGGCGCACCGGGAAGGACATCGACCTGGTGGCGGTGGGCGCCGACGGCATCCCGGTCCTGGCGCTGGTTGCGTCCCGCTTCGGCTGGCCGCGGCCGCAGCAGTTCGATCGCTTCGGCACGGGGCAGATCCGCGGCGACGGTTTCGTGCTCGAGGTGGTGCGCGCCCGGGCCGAGCGTTACGACCCCGAGTCGCGCAAACCGGACGTGCGGCCCGGCACCCTGGAGGAGGACGTGTGGCGCCGCGACTTCACGGTCAACGCGCTGTGCCAGACGCTCGACGGCCGCGTCATCGACATCACCCGGCTCGGCCTCGACGACCTGCGCCACGCCGTGCTGCGCACCCCGCTGGAGCCCGGCGAGACGTTCGCCGAGGATCCGCTGCGCATGCTGCGCTGCGCCCGGTTCGTGGCGCAGCTGGGGTTCACGCCGGTTCCCGCGGTGCTGCCTGCGATGCGACTGCACGCCGGGCGCGTGGCCATCCTCAGCGTGGAGCGCATCAGCGAGGAGCTGCGCCGGCTGCTGGTCGCTCCGCACCCGCGGCTCGGCTTCGCGGTCCTGCGCGACGGCGGTGTGCTGCAGCGCGTGCTCCCCGAGGTGTCCGCGATGCAAGGAGTGGAGCAGGGGGGTCACCACATCTACGACGTGTACGAGCACACCATGCGCGCGCTCGATGGTGCGCCGGCGGATCTGCTGACGCGAACCGCGGTGCTGCTGCACGACGCCGGCAAGCCGCCGACGCACGCGCTCGCGCCCGACGGACGGCACACCTTCTACGACCACCCGCAGGTCGGTGCGCGCATGGCGCGCGATGTGCTCTCGCGGCTTCGCTTCAGCAACGACGAGATCGACCGCGTGTCACAGCTGGTGCGCCTGCACCTGCGTCCCATCCAGTACGACGAGGCGACGTTCAGCGACTCCGCGGTGCGCCGCCTGGTGCGCGACGCGGGTGACCTGCGCGACCGGATGCTCGACGTGGCGCGCGCGGACACGCTGGCGTCGTCGTTTCCCACCATCGCGGGCATCGACGAGCTGGCGCAGCGCATGGAGCGCCTCGACGCCGGCGGCGAGCTCTCGCGGCTGCGCGACCCGCTCGACGGCGACGAGATCATGGCCCTTGCCGGCCGCGGGCCCGGACCGTGGGTGGGGCGCGTCAAGGCAGCACTGCACGATGCGGTCCTCGACGGCAGCATCGCTCCACGCGACAGCGCGGCGGCGCGCGCCTGGCTGCAAACGCACCGCGAATTGCTCGACGCGGATTGACTCGCGCACGGAGAGGTCGACGTAGCGCAACGTCGTTGGCGGGTCAGGGAGGTGCCTCCGGGGTGCAGGTCTCGACGCCTGGCGGCGTCTCGCCTTCGAGTCTCGCCGCGGGGACCACCGCGGCTCCGACAGGCCCCCTGCGGCACACTCCCTGCCCCGCTTCCCAGACGCGACGCTCGCCTGTCCGTGGTCGCGTCAGGGCCGCGACGTACAATTCGCGGTCCGATGATGAGACGGGTGCGCGCCGCGCGGCGGATGTTCGTGGAGCTGCCGCGAGGATTGCGTCTTGCGTACTGCTTGATGCGCGATCGTCGCGTGCCCGCGTACGTCAAGGGTGCTTTCGCGGGTGCGCTGCTGCTGATCGCGACGCCGATCGTCGATCTGCCGGAGTCGATCCCGGTGGTCGGCGAGCTCGACGTGATCGCGCTCACGGCGCTGGCGGTGCGCCTGTTCATCGCCGCGTGCCCGCGCTACGTGGTCGAGGAGCAGGAGCAGCTGATCCTGGAGCGCCGCAGCCGCTTCGACCAGGACGTGCGCGCCGGAGAGCGCATCGCGACGCTCATCTACCGGCGCCTGCGCCCCGCCGACCGCGTCGACCTCGTGGGCACCGCAGAACCGGTCTCGGCGCCGGTCGCCGAGGCCCGGGAGGCGTCGGCGTGAAGGTCCTGTTTTTGAAGGAAGTGACTGGAACTGCGCGCGCAGGCGACGTGAAGGAGGTGACGCCCGGGTACGCGCGCAACTTCCTCTTTCCCAAGCACCTCGCCGTGGTCGCCGACGAACGCGTGGTGGAGCAGGTGCGCAAGCGCGAGGAGGCTGCCCGGCGGCGCGCCGAGAAGGAGCTGACCGAGGCCCGCGAGGTGGCGCAGCGGATGCGCAAGCTGACCGTCACCGTCTACGCCAAGACCGGCGAAGGGGGCAGGCTGTTCGGCTCCGTGACCAACGCCGACGTGGCGCAGCAGCTGAAGCGCGAGGCGGGCATCGACGTGGACAAGCGCAAGATCGGCATCGAGCCGCCCATCCGCTCGCTGGGCCCGCACGAGGTCCAGGTCGAGCTGCACCCGGAGATCTCCGAGACGCTCAAGGTCGTCGTCGCCGCGCAGTGAGCGCGCCGCCGCGTCCGGACCTGTCAGTCACGGCCGAGCTGACCGGGCGGGTGGTCGCCCCGGAGATGCGGGTGCCGCCCAATGACATGGGCGCGGAGCGCGCCGTGCTCGGCTCCATCCTCATCGACCCCGAGGCCATCGCCCAGGTGCGCGAGATCCTGGAGCCCGACGACTTCTACGCGGAGCGGCACGCCCACCTGTACCGTGCCGCGGCCGCGCTGGCGGAGCGCGGCGAGCCGATCGACACGGTGACGCTTCGCGACCAGCTGGAGCGCGGGCCCGGCGTGGGCAAGGCCGGCGGCCTCGACTACATCGCCGAGCTCAGCCTGGCAGTGCCCACGGCGGCCAGCGTGCGCCATTACGCCGACATCGTCGTGGCCCACGCCCTGCGCCGCCGCCTGATCGGCGCGGGCGGCGAGGTGTCGCGCCTGGGCTTCGACGCTACGGTCAGCGTCACCGAGGCGATCGACACCGCCGAGCAGGCGGTGTTCGCCATCGGCGAGCAGCGGCGAGGCGCCGAGGCGACGCACATCGCGCCCATCGTGCGCGAGACGTGGGCGCTGCTGGAGCAGCGGCTGCAGGACAAGAAGCTGGTGCACGGCGTCCCCACGGGGTTCGACAAGCTCAACCTGCTCACGCAGGGGTTGCAGCCCGGCGAGCTGATCGTGCTCGCGGCGCGGCCCTCGGTGGGCAAGACGGCGCTGGCGCTGAACATCGCGCGCAACGCGGCGGTGGCGGCGCGCAAGCCGGTGGTCATCTTCTCCCTGGAGATGTCGAAGCAGTCGCTGGTGCAGCGGCTGATCTGCAGCGAGGCGCGCGTCGACAGCTACCTGCTGCGCACCGGTCAGGCCGACGCGCACGCGTTCCAGCGCATCGCGCAGGCGATGGACACGCTGACGCAGGCGGAGCTCTGGATCGACGACACGCCCGCGCTCACCATCGCCAACCTGCGCTCCCGCGCCCGCCGCATGCGTGCGCAGCAGGGCATCGCGCTGATCGTCATCGACTACCTGCAGCTGATGCACGGCGGACGGCAGGAGTCGCGCGTGCAGGAGGTGTCGGACATCTCGTCGGGACTCAAGTCGATCGCCAAGGAGCTGCAGGTCCCGGTGCTGGCGCTGTCGCAGCTGTCACGAGAGTCGGAGCGGCGCGAGAACAAGCGGCCGCAGCTGAGTGACCTGCGCAACTCGGGAAGCATCGAGCAGGACGCCGACGTCGTCCTCTTCCTGTATCGCGAGGGGATGCACAACCGTGAGGTCGACCGTTCCCACACCGACCTGCTGGTGGCCAAGAACCGCAACGGTCCGACGGACGACCTGAAGCTCGTCTTCATCGAGTCGCAGACCGCCTTCCGCGAGCCGTATCTCGACAGCGCGTGACGGCCCGGTCGCGCCGGGACGCAACTTTTCGCGGCCTGTCACGTTGTACCCTAGGGCCCAACGTCCTGCGGTGCACAGGAGGGTTAATAGGCGTCGTGGTGAACGCGGTCGTCAGCCGTGCCCGGACCGTCGTCAGTTCCCCATGGCTGCGCGTCGCCGGCACCCTGGGCGGCATCGCCGTCCTGGCGCACACGATCAACTTCGCGTCGGCGATCGCCAGCTTCGCCCACACCGATCCCTTCTGGATCACCGGAGCGCTGGGCTTGACCACGCTCGCGGTCCTGGCCAGCGTGGTCGAGTGGGGCGTGCTGATCCGCACTTCGAAGGCGGCCGTGCCCGCGCACGCGTCGCTCTTCACCTGGCGGCGGATCAGCTCGTCGTACCTGCAGAGCCTCTTCTTCACGCAGGTGATCCCGGCCGGGGTCGGCGGCGACGCGGTGCGCACCGTGCAGATGGGCAAGCACGTGGGCCACAGCCGCGTGCTCGCCTCCCTGGCGGGCAGCCGCATGGCGGGCATGTTCGGCATGACCGCCTGGGGGCTGGCCGCGGCCATCCTGCTGCGCGACTGGCTGGGCAGCGGCATCCTCGGCGCCGTGGCGGCGCTCGCCGGCGCGATCATCCTGGTCTGGCTGGCCGCGCTGAGCGCCGACCGGCTGGGCGCGCACCGGCTCGTGGCCCGCGTGTCGCAGCGCATGGGACGCGCCATCCACGCCTTCACCGAGGCGTTCACCGCGTACCGGCGCCACCCCCACGCGCTGCTGCAGTGCCTCGCCGTGGGCGCCGTCGGCTGGGGGGTCAACCTGTTCGCCCTGGACCTGGCGGCGCGGGCGATCGGCGTCGAGCTCAGCTGGATGGTCCTCGCCGTGTGCATCCCGCTGGGGCTCCTGGCGGCGCTGGTCCCCTTCAGCATCAACGGGCTCGGCGTTCGCGAGGGCGTGCTCGTGGCGCTCCTGGTGCACACCGGGATGTCGACCGCGCACGCGGGCGCGGTGTCGCTGCTGGTCGACCTGCAGATGCTGCCGTTCGCCGTGCTCGGCGCCGTCCTCTGGGTCCGGCGGCGGCGTACGCCGGTGCCGGCCACGGCCGCCGCGGGAGGCGTGATCGCCTCGTAGGGGCGTCGCGCCGCGCGCGAACCTATAGTCGGGGCGCATGAGCACCCGGTTCGGCGAGTTCCTCGCCGCTCACGCGGCGCGGGTGGCCGAGCTGTACGCGCCGGCCGCCGTGGCACCCGGGACAGAAGGCTCCCAAGCGGCGCGCAACCTCATCAACGCGGTGATCGTGGCGCTCGACGCCGACGACCTCCGGCCGCTGGTCTCCTTCTACCGGCTCGACCAGCACGAGGGCGTCTCGACTCGGCTGGAGTCGATGATCCGCGACGTCCAGGCGCTGCGCCGCGCCGTCAACGACGCCGCGCCCGAGGCGGGCCTCGGCGCGGACGAGCTGGTGGCGCTGGCCCAGTCGGCCGGCGACGAGATCGGCGGCATGCTTCGCAAAGCGTCCGTCGAGTGCGTCGCCCAGCTGGAGCGTCTTCTGCACCACGCCACCTCGCAGTCGTCGGCCCACGGCGCGTCGATCTCCGTGACCATGCACGAGCTGCGCCGGCCGCTGACCATCCTCAACAGCTACGGCCAGCTGCTCGCCACCGGCATGCTCGGCACGCTTCCCGAGACCGCCATGGTGGCCATCGAGGGGATCACCGCCAGCACGGAGATGATGGTGCGCATGGTGAGCTCGCTGGCAGAGCTCTCGCGGCTCGAGGACCCTGACGACCGCATGGCCCTGGAGCTCGTGCCGGCCGAGGATGTCGTCGCGGCGGCGGTGGAGCAGGTGGCGATGGAGGCGAAGCTGCGCGGCAGCCGGATCGAGACCGACGTGCAGCCGGGGCTGGCGATGCGAGGCGACCGGCGCCGGCTGACGCTGGCGCTCACCAACCTGTTGGGCAACGCGGTGAAGCACGGGCCGCCCGACTCGGTGGTGGAGGTGTCAGTGATGGCCGCCGGCGGCGTCCGCTTCGTGGTGCGCGACCACGGGGCGGGCTTCCCGCCGGAGGACGCCGAGCACCTCTTCGACAAGTACTTCCGCTCGGTCGCCGAGCGGCACCGCAAGGTTCCCGGCAGCGGGCTCGGCCTCTACATTGTGCGCACCGTGGTGGAGCGGCACCACGGCACGGTCGCCGCCCGCTGCGTGCCAGGCAACGGAGCCGAGTTCGAGATGATCATCCCCGTGGACCCGGAGGAGCGGTGAGCGCCGCCGGATCGCGGCGCGAGCGCGATTCGATGGGCGAGTTCGAGGTCCCCGCGGATGCCTACTACGGCGCCAGCACCATGCGCGCCGCTCTCAACTTCCCCATCAGCGAGCTGCGCCTGCCGCGCAGCTTCCTCCGTGCCCTCGGGCTGATCAAGCGCGAGGCGGCGCAGGTCAACCAGGAGCTGGGCCTGCTCGACGAGCGCCGGGCGGCGGCCATCACGCAGGCCGCCGGCGAGGTGACCGACGGCCGCTTCGATTCGCAGTTCGTGGTCGACGTCTTCCAGACGGGCAGCGGCACGTCGACCAACATGAACGCCAACGAGGTGATCGGCAACCGCGCCATCGAGCTCCTTGGCGGTGAACGCGGGTCGCGCGACCCGATCCATCCCAACGACCAGGTCAACCTGGGGCAGTCGAGCAACGACGTGATTCCCACCGCCATCCAGGTGGCGGCGGCCGTCGAGGTGTCCGCCGACCTGGTCTCCGCGCTGCAGACGCTGGAGGACTCGCTGCGCCGCAAGTCGGCGGAGTTCTGGGATGTCGTCAAGACCGGCCGGACCCACCTCCAGGACGCGACGCCGATCCGCCTGGGGCAGGAGTTCCTGGGCTGGGCCGGGCAGGCCGAGCGCGCCCGGCGCCGCTGCCAGGAGGCGGTTGCCGCGCTGCTGGAGCTGCCGCTCGGCGGCACCGCGGTGGGCACCGGCGTGGGCACGCACCCCGAGTTCGCGGCGCGCGTGGTCACCCGGCTCGCCGGCGCCACCGGGCTGCCCTTTCGCGAGACGGACAACCACTTCGCCGCCCAGTCGACGCTGGACGCGGTGGTGGCGGCGAGTGGCTGCCTGCGCGCGGTGGCCGTGGCCCTCTACAAGATCGCTTCGGACATCCGGCTGCTGGGCTGCGGGCCCCGCGCCGGCATCGCGGAAGTCTCCATCCCGGCGGTGCAGCCGGGGTCGTCGATCATGCCCGGCAAGGTCAACCCGGTCATCTGCGAGTCGGTGACCATGGTGGCGGCGCAGGTGATCGGCCACGACGCCGCGATCGCCTTCTGTGGAGCGGCGGGCTCGCTGCTCGAGCTGAACGTCATGATGCCCGTCGCCGCCTACGACATCCTGGAGTCGGTGTCGCTGCTCAGCGCATCGGCGCGAAACCTCGCCACCCAGTGCGTCGACGGCATCACCGACACCGGCAACGGGCCAGCGCTCGTGGAACGCGGCCTGATGACCTGCACCGGGCTGGTGCCGCGCATCGGCTACGACGCGGCGGCGGCGATCGCCAAGGAGGCGTACGCCACGGGGCGCACCGTGCGCGAGGTGGCCCGGGAGCGAACCGGGCTGAGCGACGCCGAGCTTCAGGACCTCCTGGACCCCGCAGCGATGACGGTGCCTGGGCGGCCGGCGGCGGGCGCAGGGTGAGCGATGCGGCGCCGCGCCTCAGCGTGGTCGGCGCCGGCGCGATGGGCGGGCAGATCGCCTACCAGGCCGCGCTGCACGGCTACGACGTGCACCTGGTGAGCCGGCGCTGGGAACGTCTGGCCACGGCCCGCGACGAGGCGTCGCAGCTGCTGCGCCGGCGCGTCGAGAAGGGAAAGCTCGACGCTGACGAATGCGAGGCCGCGCTTGCCCGCGTGCTCCTCAGCACGGACCTCGCGGAGATGGCCGGTGCCAAGGTCGTGATCGAGTTGGTGGCCGAGGACCGCGACACCAAGCGTGAGGTCTTCGCCCGCATCTCGGAGCACGCCGATGATGACGCCATCATTGGCACCAACTCGTCGACGCTGCCGTCGTCACTGCTGCAGCCGGTGCTGCGCAACCCGGAGCGGCTGCTCAACATTCACTTCTTCAACCCGCCGCTGGTGATGGCACTGGTCGAGGTGGTGCGCGGTCCGCACACGTCGCAGGACGCGGTCGACCGCGCGCTCGCGTTCGCGCGCTCCATCGGCAAGACGCCCGTGCTCGTGGAGAAGGAGGCGTACGGGTTCATCGCCAACCGCATCCTGTTCATCGCGCTGCAGGAGGCGATGCGGCTGGTGCAGGACGGCTACATCACGATCGAGGACTGCGACACCGCGGTGCGCAACGCGCTCGGCTGGCCCATGGGGCCGTTCGCCCTTGCCGACCTCGTCGGCCTGGACGTCGTCGAGGCAATCCTCGCCGAGGGCCACGCGCAGACCGGCGACGCGCGCTGGCAGCCCCTGCCGCTGCTCCGCGAGCGCGTGGCGCGCGGCGAGCTGGGCCGCAAGACGGGCGCAGGGTTCACCGCGGGCTGAGCATCGCGCGCGAGCGGCGCGGAATGGACCAGCGGACGGTGGAGCGGGCGAGGGTGAGTCCCGAAGGGGGCCTGTCGGAGCCGCGGCGGTCCCCGCGGCGAGACTCGAAGGCGAGACGCCGCTAGGCGTCGAGACCTGTACCCCGGAGGGATCTCACCCTCGCCCGCTCGTCCGCTGGCATCGCGGCAGTCAGCAGAGCCCCAGCGCTTGCAGCGCGTCCGCGACGCCGGCCTCGCCCGGCGGCGCGCACGTCGCGTCCGCGTGGTCCAGCACGCCGGGAAACGCCGAGCTCACGGCGATGGCGAAGCCGGCGGCGTCGAGCACCTCGACGTCGTTGGGCGCGTCGCCGATGGCGACGGCGTCGTGCAGCGTGACGCCAAGCCGTTGGCAGACCAACGCACAAGCCGCGGCCTTGCTGACGCGGGCGCTGACCACCTCGACGAACTGGGGCCACGACCGAGTGACGCGCGCGTCGTCCGGCAGCTCGCTCGACATGGTCGCGATGCAGCGCGCCACCTCGTCCGGGTCGACGATGACGCACACCACCTTGGTCGAGCCGTGCGCCAGCAGCGGCGCCAGGTCGTCGACGAAGGTGATCGGCACCCCCGCGATCTCCGCGTAGATGTGCGCTTCCGGCCTGTCCTGCTCGCAGATGAGGTCATCGTTCTGGTACGCCTGGAAATGCCAGCCGTGCGCGCGCGCCAGCTGCAGCGCGCGCAGCGCCGCGCCCGCGCCGAGCGCTTCGTCGAGAAGGACGGCGCCCGTGCCCTCCGGTGCCGGCATCTCGCGTACCAGCGCGCCCTGGTAGCAGACCAGCGGCAGCGACACGCCCAGCTCGCGGCACCAGGGCAGCGCCGACCGGTACATGCGGCCCGTCGCGATGATCACGGGCACGCGCGACGCCGCCGCGCGCACGGCATCGCGCACGCGTGGATGGAGGCGTGGCTCCGTGACGTCCAGCGTGGTGCCGTCGAGGTCGAGTATCAGCGCCGCCACCGGTGCGGATGGGCGCGGCGCCGAGGCCGCACCCACCGGCGGCGGGCCGCTCACGCGTCCGCGATCAGCGGTTCGACGGTGCGACCACTCCACGCCTCCGGGTTGACGCAGTGGCGGGGAATGCGTCCCGCGAGCGCATCCAGCGCGTTGCCCGCGCACAGCTCCGCCATCGCCGCACGCGTCGTGACCGTCGCCGATCCGAGGTGCGGGGACAGCACGGCGTTCTCGCACGTGGCGAGTCCAGGAGCGATGTCGGGCTCGTTCTCGTACACGTCGAGTCCGCAGGCGGCGATCCAGCCCTCCTGCAGCGCGCGCACCAGCGCGGGTTCGTCGATCACCGGCCCGCGTGAGGTGTTGACCAGCACCGCCGTCCGCTTCATGCGGCGCAGCGCGGCCGCGTCGATGAGGTGGTGCGTGCCCTCGGTCAGGGGCACGTGCAGCGTGACCACGTCGGACTCGGCGAGCAGCTGCTCGAGGTCGGTGACGCGCGCCGCCCGGCCCTGCAGCTCCGGGTCGACCGGCGGACCCGTGGCATCGTGGTACGCGATGCGCATGTGCAGCGCCAGCGCACGCTTCGCCACCGCCTGCCCGATGCGTCCGAAGCCGACGATGCCCAGCTGCGCGTCACGCAGCTCGAGCCCCAGCAGGTACGTCGGCTCCCATCCCGTGTAGCGGCCGGCGCGCATCTGCGCGTCGCCCTCGCGCAGCCGCCGCGCGGCCGCCAGCATCAACCCCAGCGTGCAGTCGGCCGTCGCGTCGGTGAGCACGCCGGGTGTGTTGGCCACCACCACGCCGCGCTCGGTCGCCGCGGCGATGTCGACGTTGTTGAACCCGACCGCGTAGACGGAGACGCAGCGCAGCCGCGGCAGCGCCGCGTCGAGCAGCGCGCCGTCGATGGTGTCGCGCAGCTGCGGGCAGAGCGCGTCGACGGGGCGCGCCGCGAGCTCCGCGCACAGCTCGTCGTGCCCGGGGATGCGCCCGAGGCTGCGCACGCCGGCGCGCGCGGCGACCATCGTGGGATAGGGCTCGGGAAGGTCGAGCGTGCACAGGACTGTCGCGGGCATGATTGATCGCGATCTTATCGGGTACAATCACCATGTCTTGCGTTCATCTTCCAGAGCGCGGTTGGGTAGACCGCGCGTCGCAAGGCCCCGTCCCGCGTACGCGGTCGAGGGGGCCGCGATCAGTGAAGCCCCGGAGCCGGTCGATTTCGATCAGCTGCAGCTGAGTGCGCCCATGCGCGCCTCGGTGACGGAGATGGGTTTCGTCAAGGCGACGCCGATTCAGGCCGGCGCCATCCCGCCGGCCCTCGCCGGACGTGACGTGGTGGGCCAGGCGCAGACGGGGAGCGGCAAGACCGCGGCCTTCGCCATCCCCATACTGGAGCGCCTCGACCCGGCGGCGGGCCCGGTGCAGGCGCTGGTCCTCTGCCCCACACGCGAGCTGGCCGTGCAGGTCCACGCGGAGCTCACGCGGCTCGCCACGCGACACTACATCCACGCCGTCGCCATCTACGGCGGCGATTCGATGGCACGCCAGGTGCAGGAGCTGCGCCGCGGCGCACACGTCGTGGTCGCCACACCGGGGCGGCTCAACGATCATCTGCAGCGGCGCGCACTCACGCTGAGCAACGTGCGCATCGCGGTGCTCGACGAGGCTGACCGCATGCTCGACATGGGCTTCGCACCCGACGTCGAGCGCATCCTGCGTCAGTGTCCCAGCGACCGCCAGACGCTGCTGTTCAGCGCAACCATGCCCGACTGGGTGCGCCGCCTCGCCGCGCGCCACATGCGCGACGCGGTGGACATCGACATCAACACGCGTCCCGAGATTCCCTCGGGCGTGCGGCAGCTGTACGTGCAGACGACCTGGGCCGACAAGACGGATGCGCTGGCTCGCATCCTCGATCAACCCGACGTCACCGTGGCGCTGATATTTGTGGAGACGAAACGCACCGCCGACGTGCTCGAGGCGCAGCTCAGCCGCCGCGGCTACCGCGTCGGCCTGCTCCACGGCGACCTCACGCAGCGCGACCGCGATCGCGCCATGCACCAGTTTCGCGAGAGCCACATCCGCTATCTCATCGCCACCAACGTCGCCGCCCGCGGTCTCGACGTCGACGACATCTCGCACGTCGTCAACTACGACGTGCCGCTGACCCCCGACGAGTACGTGCACCGCGTGGGGCGCACGGCGCGCGCGGGAAAGGCGGGTGTCGCCATAACGCTCATCACCCCGAGCGAGATCCTCAAACTACGCGACGTGGAACGTCACGCCAGGACGGAGATCGCACCGGCGACGCTGGAAGCCTTCCCCGCCCAGGCTCTCGCCGCACAGGCGTAAGCGCTTGTCGGTGAGCGGCGCGGCCTCGCCGGCCGTGCACGACACCGGACGCGGGCCCGCGCTCCTCCTGCTGCACGCCTTTCCCCTGGACGCCTCCCAGTGGGACCACCAGGTCGCCGCGCTGAGCGGCTCGTTCCGCTGCCTCAGGCCCGACATGTGGGGCTGTGGCGCCTCTCCGGCGGGTCCTCCCGGCGCCACCCTGGAAGACTTCGCCGGCGCAGTGCTGGCCGCGCTCGACGCTCGCGGCGTCGAGGACTTCGCCGTGGTGGGGCTGTCGCTGGGCGGTTATGTGGCGTTTCCGCTGCTGCGCATGGCCGGCGGCCGCGTCAGCGCGCTCGTGCTCGGCTGCACGCGCGCGGGGCCGGACACCGACGCCGCGCGCGGCGAACGGCTTGCGTTGGCGGAGCGGCTGGAGCGGGAGCAGAGCGTCGAGCCGCTGGTCGAGGCCAACGTCGAGCGCCTCCTGGGTCCGCGGGCCCGGGCCGAGCCCCACGTGACGGACCCGCTTCGCGGCAGGACCCGCCGCTGGACGCCCGGCGGCGCGGCCGCCACGCTGCGCGCCATGGCCGGCCGTCCGGACAGCACCCCGATGCTGGGCGCCATCACCGCCCCCACCCTGGTGGTGAGCGGTCGGCACGACGCCGTGGTGCAGGCGGAGGAGAGCACGGCCATGGCGGCGGCCATCCCGGGCGCGCAGCACGAGGTGATGGACACGGGCCACCTGGCCAGCCTGGAGGACGCCCCCGGGTTCACCCGCCTCCTGCAGAGCCTGCTGCGGCCGGCGGCGCCTGTTCCCTCGGCCTGACCGCGCTGCCTCAGCGCGCTGCAGCGGCCGCCTCGGTGGCCACGCCGATCGGGGCGGCGCAGAAGCCCGCGTAGTCGATCGGCTCGGTGATCGTCGGGTTCTCACCGCACACCGGGCACTGCGGGTCGCGCGGCACGCGGAACTCGCGGAACCTCATGTCCAGGGCGTCCACGTGCAGCAGGCGGCCGGTCAGCGGCCGGCCCACGCCGGTCACCAGCTTGATCACCTCCGTGGCCTGCAGCACGCCGATGATCCCGGGCAGCACGCCGAGGACGCCGGCCTCCGCGCACGACGGTGCCTCCTCCGGGGGCGGCGGCGCCGGATAGCGGCAGCGGTAGCACGGCGACTGGAACGGAACCACGGTGGTCAGCTGCCCCTCGAAGCGGAAGATTCCACCGTCCACCAGCGGCTTCTTGGTGAAGACGGCGACGTCGTTGGCCAGGTAGCGCGTGGGAAAGTTGTCGCAGCCGTTGACGATGACGTCGTAGCCTGAGAAGAGCTCGCGGGCGTTCTCGCCGCTGAGCATCTCCGTGTGCTCGACCACGCTCACATCTCGGTTCAAGGCCTGCAGCGCGATGCGGGCGGACTCGGTCTTGCGCATCCCGATGCGGTCCTCGGTGTGCAGGATCTGCCGCTGCAGGTTGCTGATGTCCACCGTGTCGAAGTCGACGAACCCGATGGTGCCCACGCCTGCTGCGGCAAGGTAGAGCGCCGTGGGGCTGCCCAGGCCGCCTGCGCCGATGATCAGGACTCGCGCGTCGAGCAGACGGCGCTGACCCTCCTCGCCGATCTCGGGAAGGAGGAGGTGGCGGTTGTAGCGCGCCTTCTGCTCCGCCGTCAGCGACCGCGGCACGACGAAGTCGTACCCGGCCTGCTTCCACGCGCTGTAGCCGCCGGCCAGCGACTGCACGTCGGCGTAGCCCATCTCCAGCAGTGACCTGCCCGCGAGCAACGACCTGACGCCGCTGCCGCAGTACAGGGTGACGGGGGTGGTGCGGTCGGGAACCAGGTCCTCGATCCGCGTCTCCAGGAACCCCCGGCTGAGGTGGAGGGCATGCGGAAGGTGTCCCGCCTCGAACTCGTCGCGTTCGCGCACGTCGATGAGCACGCGCCCGTTCTGGGCGCGCACCCGCTGTGCCGACGCCTCGGGTACTAAGCGCCGTGCCTCGTCGAGGAGGTCGCGCGACGTCCTGGCCACGCGACCAGTCTACCCAAAATCCCGACCATTCCAGTCCGGATTCTCAGTAGGGCGCCTCCGCCGAATCCATGGACAGGGAGAATGAGGCGGGCGAAGCGGGGGACTTGGCTCGCCGCGGACGTGCGCCGCCGCGCTTGCGCGCGCCGGACGGCGCGGCGCGCTTCGCCCCCGTCCCGGTTCGGGTGGCCCGCTTCGCCGCGGTGGTGCGCTTGGCGCCGCCGCGCTTCGCGGTCGTCCGCTTCGCCGCGCGACTCGTCGCGGTCGTTCTCCCTCTTGGGCTCGTCCGCTTTGCGCTCGTCCGTTTTGCGCTCGTCCGCTTCGCCGTGGTCCGCTTTGCCGTGGTCCGCTTCGCCGTGGTCCGCTTCGCCGTGGTCCGCTTGGCTGTGGTCCGCTTGGCTGCGGTCCGCTTCGCGGTCGCGCCCGTTGACGCCGTTGCCGTCGTCGCGGCCGGCGCGGTGATGGTCACCGCAGCGCCGCCGAGACGTCCCGACGCCGCGGCCAGCTGGGTCTCGGCGGCCTGCAGCTTGGTGGTCAGCTTCTCGACCTGGCGCTGCGCCTGAGTCGCCTTTTGCACGGCCTTGCGGTGCGCCCCACGCGTCTGGTTCACCAGCTTGCGCAGCGCTTTCAGCTCGTTGGCCTGCTTCTTCTGCACCTTCTTGGGCAGCGCGCGCTTGGCGGCGACCAACGCATTGGCCCGTGCTCGCGCGCTGCTGGTTCGCTTCCGCATCGTCAGAAACCCCCGTGTGATTGAGTGCTGCTGTCTAGCACAGCGACAGCGCTAGCGCAATGCCACCGCTTCGAGTGCACGTCCGTCGTTGCCTCCGCCTTCGAGGATCAGCTCGCGCCCGAAGACGCGCTGGAAGCGTCCTGCGATGTCCGCGGGCGACCAATCATGCGGCACCGGGACCGTTAGCACGACGCCGTTGCGTCCGCTCTGGCGCGCCACGGATACCGCGGTCCCACGCGGCATGCGGCGCTCGACCTCATCCGCCAGCGCCAGCAGCACCGACGCCTTTCCCAGACCGCGCCGGTCCGCCGCGCCCCACAGCGAGGAGTAGGGATCGTATGCGGCGCGTCCCTTGCCGGCCCTGACGATGAGCGACGCGATGAGCGCGATGCTGCGGTGCGTGAACCCGTGCAGGTCGGCCGACGCCACGATCTCTGCGGCGTGGTCCCAGCGACGGTAGTAGTCGACGCTTCTGCCCACGTCGAGGATGGTGGCGGCGAGCTCGAGTGCGTCGCGGAGCTCCTCGGGCGCGTCCGGCAGCATCACGTCCGCGAGCGCCGCGGCGATGCGAGCGCGACGGCGAGCGCGGTCGCCGTCCCACGTGGTGAAGCGCGAGGCGATGGCGGCGATGGACGCGCGCCGCACCGCCGCGGGCGAGGGCATGCTGCGGGAGAACTCCTGGTACGCCACGCCCTCTCGCAGTCCCTGTCCGCTCACCGTGAGGTCGCCGCCGCCGAGATGGTCGACGACCGACTGCACCACCAGGGCACCGCCGGCGATGGAGTTGGCGCGGTCCGCGGAGAGTCCCGGCAGGCCGGCACGGCGCGCGTAGCGCCGTGAAGTCGCCCGCGAGACGGTGTCGCGCAGGTTGCGGCGCGAGAGCACGTAGCCATGGAGCCGCTGGATGGGATACGCGATCGTCGCGCGGTGCATCTTCGCCAGGTTGCGGATGGTGCCGCCGGTGCCGACGATGCGCTCGTCGTCGCGCAGCGGCTCCACGTCGGCCGCGCGCAGCGTCCTGCTCACGTGGTCCTGCAGCGCGGAGATCTCGCTCTGGCGCGGCGGGTCGGCGTGCAAGAGCTCGTCGGTGACGCGCAGGGCGCCCAGCGGCAGCGTCCAGCTCTGCTGCGCTCGGCGACCGCGGAAATGCGCGATCTCCAGGCTGCCACCACCGACGTCGACGAGCATGCCGTTCTCGATGGGAAGCCCGTTGACCGCGCCGTTGAACGCGAGCCGCGCCTCCTCGTCGCCGTCGATCACACGTATGTTGAGCCCGGTGTCCTGCCGCAACCGGGCGACGAAGTCGCCGCAGTTCGCGGCTTCGCGCACCGCCGCGGTGGCCAGGGCGATGGTTCGCCGCGCGCCTGATCCCGCGGCCACCGCGATGAAGTCGTGCAGCGCGGTGAGCGTTCGCTGTTCGGCCGCGGCGCTGAGCGATCCCGACGCGTCGATGTCGCTCATCAGCCGCAGCGATGTGCGCGCCTCGGAAAGAATCTCGAGGTGTCCGCCCGGAGTCAGCCGCACCACGATGATGCGGCCCGAGTTCGACCCGATGTCGATGACTGCCAGCGGCTGTGTGGGCAAGCCAGCTCCTGATGGGCGGCGCGTGCACCAAGTATATGCACGCGATCCCGGCGCAGCGGAGACGGTCTTGGCCGCCTCTTCACCGCTGCGTCCCCGCGCGTTAACCATCGTGTCACGACTGCGCATCCTGGGACGCGGGGGCTCCGCTGTCGCGGCTCGCGGCGGACTATCCTCACGGAATGGTCCAGCAAGCGCTGCACTCCGGCGGTGAGGCGCCCGATCCCACGGAGTCAGCTCGAGGCCGGGAGATCAACCGCGAGCTGAGCTGGCTCGACTTCAACACACGGGTGCTCGCGCTTGCCGAGGACCCGGGCACGCCGCTTCTGGAGCGCGCGAAGTTCCTCGCCATCTTCAGCCGCAACCTGGACGAGTTCTTCCAGGTGCGCGTCGGCGGGTTGAAGCAACAGGTGCTGCTGGGCATCAAGCACCTTTCGTCCGACGGCATGACCCCGCGGGAGCAGCTGCGCGAGATCCGCACGCGCGTGAGCGCGATGGTCGAGCGGCAGTCGCGGTGCTTCCTCGACGACGTCGCCAAAGGCCTGGAGCACAACGGCATCCGCCTGGTCGGCTGGGCCGACCTCGACGCACAGGACCGCGAGCATCTGTCACGCGTGTTCGCGGACAGCATCTTCCCGGTGCTGACACCGCTCGCGGTGGACCCGGCGCATCCATTCCCGTACATCTCCAACCTGTCGCTCAACCTCGCGGTGGTGGTGCGCGACGCCGATGCGCTGACGTCGCACGTCGCGCGCATCAAGATGCCTCCGCTGCTGCAGCGCTTCGTGCCACTTCCGGACGGGGAGCGCTTCGTGCCCCTGGAGCAGGTGGTGGCCGCGCACCTGGACGTGCTCTTCCCCGAGATGCGCATCACCGCGCACCACGCATTCCGCTTGACACGCAATGCCGACTATGACCTCGAGGCGGACGAGGCGGAGGATCTGCTGGAGGCGGTGCAGACGGTTCTGCAACAACGCCGCCGCTCCCCACTGGCGGTGCGCCTCGAGGTCGAAGCGGACACGTCGGCGGACGTCATCGACCTGCTGGCGCGCGAGCTCGAGCTGGAGCCGGACGACGTCTACGCGATCAACGCGCCGCTCGACGTCGGCGGACTCTGGGACCTGTGCGGCATCGACCGGCCCGACCTGAAGTACCCGGCGTGGTCGCCGGTGACGCAGCCGGTCCTCGCCGCCGGGCTCGGCGAGAGCCCGCCGGACATCTTCCGCCTGCTGCGCACGCGCGACCTTCTCGTGCACCACCCGTACGACTCCTTCAAGACGTCGGTGGAGGCCTTCGTCGAGCAGGCGGCCTCAGACCCTCACGTGCTGGCGATCAAGCAGACGCTGTATCGCACCAGCGGTCCGGTGTCGCCGATCATCCACGCGCTCACCCGCGCGGCCGGCAGCGGCAAGCAGGTGGTCGCCCTGATAGAGCTGACGGCGCGCTTCGACGAGCAGGCCAACATCGAGTGGGCGCAGCTCCTCGAGGACGCAGGCGTGCACGTGGTGTACGGCATCGTCGGCCTCAAGACGCACGCCAAGCTGACGCTGGTGGTGCGGCAGGAGGACGCCGGGATTCGCCGCTACTGCCATCTCGGCAGCGGCAACTACAACCCCGACACGGCCCTCATCTACGAAGACGTGGGCCTGCTCACCGCGGACGCGGACCTGGGCGCGGACCTCTCCGATCTCTTCAACCTGCTCACCGGTTACAGCCGGCAGCGCGACTATCGCCGCCTGCTGGTCGCGCCGCTGACGCTGCGCCGGGCGCTGCTCGGCCTCATCGAGCGAGAGTCGCACCCGTCCGGGCACATCGCGATCAAGGTGAACAGCCTGGTCGACACAGAGATCGTGCAGGCGCTGTACGCGGCGTCGCAGCGCGGGGCACAGGTCGACCTGCTGGTGCGCGGCATCTGCGCACTCCGGCCCGGCGTGCCCGGCCTCTCCGAGCGGATGCGCGTGCGCTCCGTGGTGGGGCGTTACCTGGAGCATTCGCGCATCTACCGCTTCGGCCGGTCACCCGCCGCCTCGTACCATGTGGGATCGGCGGACCTCATGCCGCGCAACCTGGACCGCCGTCTCGAGGTGCTCTTCCCGGTCGACGCAGCGCCGCTGCGGGCGCGCCTGGATGAGATCCTCGACGTGTCGTGGGCGGACGACACGCTGGCATGGGAGCTGAAAGGAGACACGTGGAGCAAGGTGGCGACGTCCACCGGCGTGAACGCGCAGGAGCGGCTGCAGGAGCTGGCGACGGAGCGGGCGCACACGCCGACGGTGTGACTGCGGGCGGGGGACGCCACCCCGCGGCGGCCGAGGCCGCCGAGGGGATCGCTGCGCCGCCGCCTCCGAGCAGCGCCGCGGAGGCGGTGCGGTCCGCGATCGCCGCGTCGGTTGCTCGCCTGATCCTCCACGACGCGGCGGTGCGCGCCGGCCGGGACCCCGAGGCGGTGCACCAGGCGCGTGTGGCCACCCGCCGGCTGCGCTCGGACCTGCGCACGTTCCGGCCGGTGCTCGACGCCGACTGGAGCCGGCGTCTCCGGGCGGACCTGCACCAGCTCGCCGACCTGCTCGGCCAGGTGCGCGACACCGACGTCATGCTGGGGCGCCTGCGCAGCGCAGTGGCCAGCCTGCCCGCCGCCGACCGGCAGCGGGCCCGGCCGCTGCTGGACAGGCTGGTCCGCTCGCGCCAGGTCGCCCGGGCCGCGCTGCTGCGCACCATGCGCTCGCGGGGATACGCCGCGCTCCTCGACGAGCTCATGGCGGCGGCGGCGGCGCCGCGCTTCCGTGACGGCGCCGACCGGGAAGCCGCCACCGTGCTCGCGCCGCTGGCGCGCAAGCCGTGGCGGGCCGTGCGGCGCAGGGTGCGCACGCTGGGAGACGCGCCGACCGACCCCGAGCTGCACGAGGTGCGCATCCTGGCCAAGCGGGCACGCTACGCCGCGGAAGCCGTCGCGCCCGTCGCCGGCAGGCGGGTCGGCCGCCTGGCCAAGGCGCTGGCCGACCTGCAGGACGTCCTGGGCGAGCATCACGACGCGGTCGTCGCCGAGGACTGGATCCGCCGCACGGCGGCGCACAACGGAGCCGGCTCGCTCGCGGCGGGAGAGCTCATCGGGCTAGAGCGAGCCGCGGCGGCGAGGACGCGCGAGGAGTGGCGCTCGCGCTGGAAGGCGGCGCGCCGCGTCCGGCCAGGCGCCTGGCGGTGACCCGCGTCTTCCTGGTGCGGCACGGGCACGCCGGCGACCGCGAAGCCTGGAACGGCCCCGACGACAAGCGCCCGCTCAGCCCCAAGGGTTGGCGCCAGGCGCGCGGACTGGTGCCGCTGCTCGCCGCCGAGGCCTTCGACCGCATCGTGTCCAGCCCGGCGGTGCGCTGCGTTGAGACGGTCGAGCCGCTGGCCGAGGCGCGCGCCCTGGCCGTGGCGCGCGACGAGCGGCTGCTCGAGGGGCACGACGCCGCCGACACGTTCCGGTGGCTGGCCGCCGAGGCCGCCGCAGGTTCGCTGGTGGCCTGCACCCACGGGGACCTCGTCCCCGCGCTCCTGGCCCTGGCCTCGGCGTCGGGCTCGCCGATGCCCACCGAGCCGCGCTGGGCCAAGGGCTCGACCTGGGTGCTCGACGCGGAAGCCGGCCAATGGGTCGGCGCTCGCTACCTGCCGCCACCGTCCTGATGCAGCTGCGGCGGCTGCTCGCGGAGGCCGGCGTGCCGGTCCCCCCGGGACCCGACGCCGCGGTGACGCGGGTCGACTACGACTCGCGGCACTGCGAGCCCGGTTCGCTGTTCGTCGCCGTGCGTGGGTTTCACGCCGACGGGCACGCCTTCGCCGCTGACGCCGTGCGCCGCGGCGCCGTGGCCGTCGTCGCTGAGCACGACGTCACCGGCGTGACGGCGCCGCTGGTCATCGTGGGCGACAGCCGGGTCGCGCTGTCGCGCCTGGCTGCGATCGTCGCCGGCCGTCCCAGCCGTGACCTCTGCATCGCCGGCGTCACCGGAACCGACGGCAAGACCACCACGGCGACGCTGCTCTGGTCCGCCTGGCGTGCCGCCGGGATCGCCGCCGGTTCGCTGACCACGGTCGACTGGCGCAGCGGCGACCGGGTCACGCCGAACAAGAGCCGCCAGACAACGCTCGAGGCGCCCGACCTGCAGGCCCACCTCGCGTCGCTGCGCGAGCAGGGCTGCACCCACGCCGCGGTGGAGACGTCGTCGCACGCGCTGGAGCTGCACCGTGTCGACGACGTGGACTATCGCGCCGCGGTGTACACCCGCATCACGTCGGAGCACCTGGACGTGCACGGCAGCCGCGAGGCCTACCTCGCCGCCAAGAGCCGGCTCCTGGACATGGTGGGCGGCCGCGGTGACGGGCTGGCGGTGCTCGACGCCGGCGACGGCTTCGCCTACCCCGTCCTGTCGCGGATGCCGGTGGCGTCTCGCCTCACCTACAGCGTGGCCCCGGATGCCGCCGCCGACCTCGTGGCAACGGACGTGCGCCAGGAGCCGGCGCGCCTCAGGCTGCGCGCGGCCACGCCCTGGGGCCCGGCGGAGGTGTCGCTGCAGCTCACCGGTCGCTTCAACGCCGCCAACGCCCTGGCCGCCCTGGCCACCGCGTGCGCCACCGGGGCGGAGATCGGCGCCGCGGTGCAGGGCATGGAGCGGCTGGAGCGCGTCACCGGCCGCATGGAGCGGGTCGCCCTGGGGCAGCCCTTCGCGGTGGTCATCGACTACGCCCACACCGAGGGCTCGCTGGACCACGTGCTCCGGGAGCTGCGCCCCACCACGGCCGGCCGCCTTTGGGTGGTGTTCGGCTCGGCGGGAGAGCGGGACGTCGAGAAGCGGCCGGCGATGGGGGCGGTCGCCGCGCGCCTGGCCGACGTGGCCGTGATCACCGACGAGGACCCCCGGCTCGAGGACCGCTACCGGATTCTCGAGGAGATCGCCGCGGGCGCGACCGAGGCAGGGGGAAGCCGCGGCGACGACGTGGTCGTCATCCCGGACCGCACCGAGGCAATCAGCTTCGCCATCAGCAACGCGGCCCCGGGGGACACGGTGCTGTGCGCCGGCAAGGGCCACGAGGGCACCCTGATCATCGGTGCCGAGGAGCGCTCCTGGGACGAGCGAGCCGTCGTCGAGGCGGCACTGCGGCGGCGCCTGGCCGGCTGACCGGGGTCACCCCAGCGGGCGCCGCCGGGGCACGCCACTGCGCCGTGGGTACCGGGCCGGCGTGTCCGCGATCTTGTCCACCACAAGGACGGTGGGGCCGGCTGCCGCCGGCGCCGCGCCGCCGAGCGCCGCCGAAGCCGCCGCGCCCGCCTCTGCGGCCGCGGGGGCGTCGCCCACCATCGCCGCCATCCTGCCGCCGCGACGCACCAGGGGTAGCGCCAGCTCGCACAGTACGGCAGGAGGGGCCGCCGCACGGGACACCGCCAGGTCGTAGCGCGCGCGGTGTGCGGGGTCCCGTCCTGCGTCCTCCGCTCGGGCCCGCAGCACGCGCGTCGCGCCCAGACCGATGAGCCCGGCGACGTGGTCGAGGAATGCGGCCTTGCGCGCGTCCGCCTCGAGCAGGGTCATGCGCAGGTCCGGGCGCAGGACGGACATCACCAGCCCAGGCGCTCCCGCACCGGCGCCCACGTCGACCACGGCGACGGACGGCCGCAGGGCGAGCAGGGCCAGCAGCGACGCGCTCTCCTCGACGTGCCGGCGCCACGCGTCATGACGGGGAATCGACGTGAGGTTGATGCGGCGATTCCAGCGCTCCAGCTCCTCCAGGTAGCGGCGAAGCGCATCTCTCTGTGACGGAGTTGCCTGCACCACCACACGCTCGGGCATGCGATCATTCTCTCGACGGCGGCAAGTGGGACCAGTGGGGAACGACATGGAGCAGCGCTCGCAGTGCGGAATCTGTGGCGCCGACATGCTGGCCGTGCTGTATTACGGAGCGGACGGCGAGCCGGTCGGCGGCTACGAGGTTTGCTCCAACTGCGGGCCGCGCAGCGCCGTCGAGAAGGGGCAGCCGGCCGCGGAGATCCGCCGCAGGCTGCTCGAACGCAAGGCGTCGTAGCGGTCGCAGGCTCGAGCCGCGCGGTGTCGCGCGGCGTTCGAGCGGTCCCGAGGTGACGCCGCCGTCACAACGGTTCACGGCGCGGTGACGCCGATCGAGGCGCGCACGCCGCGGTGCGAGACTGCGGCTCGATGCGTTCTCCTGCGCTTTGGCTTGCCCGCCACCGGCTCGCCGTGGCTGCGCCCGTCATGTGCGCGCTCACGTTCATCGCCCAGCCCGTCGCAGCCGCCGGCGATCCGCAGTCGGCGGTCAACAGCGCCCACCAGGACCTGAAGAGCGCGCAGTCAGAGGCGAACGCCGCTGACGGCAACCTCGCCATCGCGCGGCAGCAGCTCTCGGCGGTGTCGCGACAGCTGATCGCGCTGGAGCAGAGGATCACCCTTCTCGACGCGACCATCGTCGCGGACACCGCGACCGTCACCGAGCTGCGGCGCGAGCTGGCGGCGGACAGGGCGCACCTCGCGCTCTACATCCGCCAGACGTACGAGAGCGGCGGCTCGGAGGCGGCGCTGCTCTACCTGCTGTCGGCAAGCGACATCGCCACCGCCGTGGAGCGCAAGGTGCAGCTGGACGACGTCGCGTCTGCCGCGCAGGACCTGGTGAACCGCATCTACACAGAGGCAAGCTCGGCCGCGGCCACGCTGACCCGGGACCACGCGGCGCGCGCGCAGCTGGCGGTCGCGCAGGAGCAGGCGCAGACGACTCGCGCGCTGCTCGCGGTGCAGGAGGAGCAGGTGCAGGCCGCGGACGTCGCGGCACACCAGGCCGTGCGGAAGGCGAAGACACAGCTCAACGCGGCCGAGGCTGCGCTCGCAGCGGCGCGCGCCGCCGACACGATCTTCACCCCGGTCGCGGGTGCGCAGTTCACCATCAACACCGACCTGACCAAGCCGTCCGGCGAAACCGCAGCGCGGATCAACTCCTTCCTGCAGGGCACCGACATGGCCGGCCTGGGCGCCAGCTTCATGAGGGCCGAGCAGACGTACCACGTCAGCGCGCGCTATTTCGTCGCGCACGCGATCCTCGAGTCGGACTGGGGCGCCAGCGCGATCGCGCAGGACAAGCACAACCTGTTCGGCTTCAACGCGGACGACTCCAACCCCTACGGCGACGCGTCCACCTTCCCCAGCTTCGATGCCTGCATCCAGTACGTGGCGAACTTCATCGCGGCCAACTATCTGAGCCCGCGCGGGCCCTTCTACCACGGGCCTACGCTGCACGGCATGAACGTCGACTACGCGTCGGATCCCAACTGGGCCTACAAGATCGCGAGCATCGCGCGCACCATCCCCTGAGGCGCCCCTAGACTGCCGTCGCGGTGCCTCACCAGATCGGCGACCACGCGCTGCTCGCCGACGGGCGCACCGCTGCGCTGATCGACCCCCAGGGCAACGTCGCCTGGCTCTGCTGGCCGAACGTCG
This sequence comes from Candidatus Dormiibacterota bacterium, assembly GCA_963777285.1. Lineage (GTDB taxonomy): Bacteria > Chloroflexota > Dormibacteria > Aeolococcales > Aeolococcaceae > JAFARE01. The sequence goes on along the minus strand of CAVZPR010000002.1, from coordinate 851,390 downwards.
ACTCGATGCCGTGCTTGCTTGCGTTGCTCGATGAAGAGCAAGGAGGCAGCTTCTCGGTCCGTCCGGCCGGCATCGAAGCGCAGGTGGCGTCGCGCCGCTATCACGCGGGCAGCCTGGTGCTCGAGACGGTATGGCGCCGCGGCGGCGCAAGCCTCGTGGTCGACGACGCCCTCGCCTGGAACGGTCCTCGCTCCCTGGTGCGGCGCCTGCGCAGCATCGACCGCCCCGTCGACGTGGAGGTGCGCTTCGCACCCGCCTTCGACGCGGCGCGCGCGCGCGCGCGGCTGCGCGTCGAGGGCACGCGGATCGTCGCCACGGCCGGCGCGCAGGTGCTCGTGCTCGAGGGAGCGCCGTCGTGGCGCGTCGAGTTGAATGGCGCGGTGGCTCGCTTCACCGTGGCACCGATGGCGCCGGTGATCCTGGCGCTGTGCGACGCACCCATGCCGGTGTCGCATGACCTCATCGACGACACGCTGCGCGAGTGGCGGGGCATGACCGCGCACCTGCGGCCGCGGCCGAGCGCACTCGCGACACGGGTGCTCGACGCGGACACACACTCGGCGCTGCTGCGCACGTCGGCCGCCGTGCTTCTCGGGCTCGAGCAGCGCGACGGGGGCATGGTCGCCGCGCCCACGACGTCGCTGCCGCAGTGGCCCGCGTCGTCGCGCACCTGGGATTACCGCTACTGCTGGATGCGCGACGCATCGCTCGCCGGCATCGCGCTCTGGCGGGCGGGGCTCCACGACGCGGCCCTGCGACTGGGCGCGTTTCTCGGCGAGGCCGTGCTGGAGCACGGCCCGCGCCCCGTGTACCGCGTCGACGGCGGCCCGCCCCCGCCGGAGCAGACGCTCGACCATCTGCGCGGACACGGCGGCGCGCGGCCGGTGCGCGTCGGCAACGCCGCGGCGGAGCAGGTGCAGATCGACGCGCCCGCGGCGCTGATCGAATTTTCCTGGACGCTCGCGGCGCACCACGCACTGCCGGATCCGCTGCAACGCGCGACGCCGGTTTGCGCCGCCTGGCTCGCGCAGCGCGGCGGCGGCGCCGACCACGGCATCTGGGAGATTCGCGGCGAGCCGCGCGCGTACACGCACTCGCGCGCCGTGGCGTCGGCCGCGCTGCGCGGCGCAGCCGGGCTCGTGGAACGCGGTGTCATCAGCGGTGACGCGGCCGCATGGCGCACCGCCGGGGCAGCGTTGCGGGCGCGCATCCTCGACGACGATCCGCCGGTGCTGCAGCTGCGCGACGATGGAGGCGGCGCCGACGCGGCGCTCGCGCTCATGGGGCACGTCGGCTTCCTGCATGACGGCCCGCTGCTGCGCGACACCCTGGCGCTGATCGAGACGCGCCTCGACCATGGTGGACTGCTCGACCGCTACGAAGGACAGCCGGACGACATCGCCGATCCGTGCGCGCCGTTCGTCTTTCCCACCTTCTGGATGGCGGAGGCGCTTCAGGCGATCGGCGAGGACGGCACCGCCCACCTCAGGGCCGCGCTGTCCTGCCGCGGGCCGCTCGACCTCTTCGGCGAGGTCGCAGACCCCACGACGCATGCGCCCCTGGGCAACTACCCCCAGGTGCAGAGCCACGCGGCGCTGATCAACACGATCCTCGCCTGATCGTGTCGGTTCAACCCACGATGCCGCTGGTGCGCGTCACCGCGACGCCCCGCTCCTCGAGGCCGCCGATCACGCGGTTGATGCCGATGCTGTCCGTGCTCATGTGGCCGGTGACGACAAGGGCGCGGCCCGCCGCGAGCGGATCGGCCTGCAGCTGCGCGAGGTCGTCTTCGGCGATGTGCATGGAGAAGATCGTGTCGACGCCGGCCCGGAAATACTCGCGGAACACGGCGTGCCCGCCGTTGGTGCCTCCCGCCATCGCGACCGTGTAGCGGCCCAGGGGTTGGCCGGCGTGGCCCAGCCACGCCTCCGGCCGCGTGTACCCCGCCCGCATCTCGGGGAACTCCTCGATCCACGCGATGGCGTCGCCGATGGTCGTGCTCGATGACGATCGCGATGCCAGCAGGTCGACGATCGCCTGCCGGCCGATGATGTCGCACGGCAGGTGGATGTTGGCGAGGGGCATGCCGATCAGCCGCGCCGTGTCCACCACGCGGTTGACGTTTGCCATGTGCAGCGCGCGGCGCGGCTTCTCCAGCCTTGTTGCGACCGCACGCTCCGCCACGTCGCGATCCACGCCCTCGGCGGTCATCTGCTCCACCTGGCGCCGCACCACACGCCAGAAGTCGATGCGCGCGCGGTCGCCGATGGGGTGGTGCGCGATGACGGCATCGAATCCCGCGTCGCGCGCGTAGAGCAGCTCGCCGGCGTCGACGTCGACACCGAAGAGCACGCGGCGCACGTCGCCGTGCGCTTCGACGTGCACCTGCGAGTCCGCCGGGACGGAGTCGCACCCGGCGAGCTGCGAGCTCCATTCGAGGATGTCCTGCAGCAGCATGCAGCCGATCCTACGGCCCGCAGACGGACGGCACGGCCGCGACCCCGGGCCGGTGCACGCCGACGTGCACGCCGTCAGGCGCGACCACCACGCATTCGATGGCGGAGCGAACCAGCCGCAGCGCCGGCGAGCTGTCGAACAGTTGGGCCAGAGCCACCGTCGGCGCCAGGTTGCCCACCAGCGTGTCCTGCAGCCACCCGGGGACGGGGAGCGCCCCGACGTCGAGCGCCATCACCTGGGCCACCAGCTGCGGGCCCTGCGTGGGCTGCTGCAGCGCGACGCTGACGTGGGCCACCGCCGTCACGGACAGCGGCCCGTACGAGGTGTCGGTGGACACGAGCACGTAGCCGTCGCGGACGCGCACCTCAACGTTGCGATAGCGACCGGGATTGGGGTTGTTGACCCGCGCCACCACGGTGAGGTCGCGTTCGGAGACGGTCACGACCGCGTGGGGGGCCGCCAGCAGCTGTGCCGCCAGCTGCGCGCCGAGGCTCACCGCCACGAGCGCCTCGGTGGAGCCGTCGTCGCGGCCGCCCGGGGGCCCGCCCAGGTCCGGGGCGGCCAGGGCGCGGTCCACCACGAAGGCCGCGAGCCCGAGCAGGACGAGGAGCAGGACCAGGCCGAAGCAGCAGCCGCGGAACAGCCCTCGCTCGCCGCGCCGCCGGTCGCTCATGGGTTCGCCTCCGGCGGCACCAGCAGCAGCCGGGAGCGGGTGCGCCGCCGAACCAGGTCCCAGCTCCAGGTGAGGGGGAACTGACGGTTGCGCAGCCAGCGCCCGCGCAGGTCGCGGTAGTGCCGCGAGCCGGGCTGGCCCGACTGCCCCGGGGAGAGCACCGCGCCGCACGCGTCCCAGGCGCCGACGTCGATCACCTGGCGCCACGAGGGTGCGAAGAGCCGTGTCTCGAAGGGACGCGGCGGCAGGTAGGACGTGGCGAACACCGTGTCGACGCTGCCCCCGACCCTCAGCCGCCCCGCGTTGAAGATGAGCCCCAGCGGGCGGCGTCGTGCCAGCGGATGCTCCAGGGGCAGCGCGTGCACCCGCCCCCACCGCCAGCGGCGCTGCCGGCGGCCGTAGCGAGACCGGAGGTCGGTCCACGCCTCCTCCAGCGACCTCGCCACCACGCCGGGCCACGTCGTCGTGCCACCCAGGAGCGCGGTGTCGGAGCGCTCCCAACGGTCGAGCAGCGACGGGGTGAGCCGGCCGGCGAGATTGCCTGGCCAGCCGAACACGGGATGGGAGAGACTGGTGCCTTCGAGGATCCGCCAGGCATCGCCGCAGAATGGCTCCAGGGCGTGCTCGGCCAGCCGTGCCATGAACGCCTCGTACAGCGTCGGCTCGATCCGGTCCGGGGTCATGGCGCCGTCCCAGTCCGCGAGCCGAAGGCGCACCCGCTCCGCCTGCGGCTGCTCGCAGGTCATGCGGGACAGCAGCTTGACCACGCGGCGCGCCGGTGGTGACAGGACGTCCATCTGGATCTCGGCCATGGCGGTGAGGTCGTGCGAGCCCGCGGCGAGCAGCTCGTGGATGCGCTGCGCACGGTACCCGCTCATGTAGTCGCTGCCGATGTAGTGCGGGAAGCCGGCGCCGACGATGCGGTTGTTGGCGGTGACCACGACGCCCTCGGGCGGGTCGAACAGCACCGGCATCTCCTCCGGCGCGAGGAAGCCGTCCCACAGCGCGTCACCATTCCATCCCGGCACGGGCAGCCCGCTGGGATCCCGGCGACGGCGCGGCACGCGGCCGCAGAGCAGGTAGCCGATGTGGCCGTCGACGTCCGCGTACACCACGTTCTGTGAGGGAGCGTCGAACCCGGCGAACGCCTTCCTGAAGGACTCCCAGTCGGCGGCGCGCTGCAGCCCCAGCAGCGTTTCCATCGCCGCCCCCGGCGTCAGCGCGGTCCACTGCAGCGCCAGTCCGCGCCACACGTTGCGCGCCGGATCCTGGATGCGCTCCACCACCGGGCCGTGGCGCGTGACCACGACCTCCTCGACCCGGTCGGACCCGTCCTTGACGTGGATGATCTCGCGGAGCAGCCGGGTGCGCTCGAAGCCGCGCTCGGTGCGGTAGCGCTCCGCTGACGGCGCGCTGAACTCCTCGATGACCAGGTCCTGGCAGTCGGCGAACGAGTTGGTGAACCCCCATGCCACACGCCGGTTGTGGCCGATGAGCACGAAGGGCAGCCCGGGCATGGTCGCTCCGGTGGCCTCGAAGTCATCGCCGGCGCGAACGTGGGCCGCGTACCACACCGAGGGCAGCGACGGCGCCAGGTGAGGGTCGTTGCAGAGCACCGGCCGCCCGGTGGCGCTGCGTTCCGCGGAAACCACCCAGGAGTTGCTGGCGCCGCCGGCGGCCGGAATCCAGCGGGCCGCTTCGAGGAACATCGTCGTCAGCGCCTCGCCGGACGCGCCCTGTGCCGCCGCCGCGGTGCCGGCCAGGATCGTCGGATTGGACTCCGGGTACACGATGTCCAGCTGTGCCGCGCGCTCGGGGCCGATCGCGCGCAGCAGCTCCAGGCGCTGCAGCTCCGTGTCCCAGTTGAGGCTGAGCCCCAGCGCCAGCAGCTTGGCGCACAGCAACGTGTGCAGCGGCTGCCATGGCTCCGGCACCAGCTTGAGCAGGCGCATCTCGAGCGGCAATGCGGCGCCCGAGCCGCGCACCCAGTTGACCCCCGCCGCGTAGCCCTCGAGCGCCTCGCAGACCTGCGGCGACGCCTGCCGTTCCTCGGCGGCGGCCACACGCGTCAGCCCGAGACGGCGCACGAACGTGTCGACGGGCAGGCCCTCGGCGCCGATGAGCTCGCTGAGACGACCGGCGGCGACGCGCCGGGTGAGCTCCATCTGCCAGAGGCGGTCCTGCGCGTGCGCCACGCCCATGGCGAAGGCAGCGTCGCGCAGGCACGCGGCGTCGATGTGGGGCACCCCGGCGGCGTCACGGGCGATGGTCACGGATGCGCTGAGGCCGACGGCGTGTGCCACACCGCGGGTGCGCGGCAGCGCCACGCCCAGGAGGCGGTGCCGGGCGATGAGCACCGCCGCGACGCAGCCGAGCAGCAGCGCTCCGGCGGCGCTTGCGGCGATGACGAGTGTCAGCAGGACGTTGCGCTCCAGTGCCCCGGAATCCGCCTAATGGTACGTACTACACTCCGCGGCGCCATGGCAGCGCGTACTCCGCTGTACGACCGGCACGTTGCCCTGGGGGCGCGGATGACCGAGTTCGGCGGCTACGACATGCCGCTGCAGTACACCGGCATCCGGGACGAGCACGTGGCGGTGCGCACGCGCGCGGGCCTCTTCGACCTCTCGCACATGGGCGAGGTGCGTCTCAGCGGAGGCGACTCGGTCGCCGCGGTGCAGCGCCTCGTGACCAACGACCTGGGACGCGTCGACTCCGGCGGGGCGATGTACTCCGTGATGTGCAACGAGCACGGCGGCATCGTCGACGACGTGGTCGTGTACCGCGACGACGGCTCGTGCATGGTGGTGGTCAACGCCGCGTGCCGCCACAAGGACGTCGCGTGGATGTGCCGCCATCTCGCGGGAACGGTCGACGTGGAGGACCTCAGCGACGAGGCCGCGCTGCTGGCCGTGCAGGGGCCCCGCGCAGTCTCCATCGTCGCCTCGCTGACGGACGTCGACGTCGGCGGCGTGCGCCCGTTTCACGCCGTGTTCGGCGACGTCGCCGGCGTCACGGCGCGCATCTCGCGCACCGGCTACACGGGCGAGGACGGTTTCGAGATGTACGTGCTCAACGACGTCGCCGGCGCGCTGTGGGATGCGCTGCTCGAGGCCGGGAGGGAGGACGGGATGCTGCCCTGCGGCCTGGGTGCGCGGGACACGCTGCGCCTCGAGGCCGGTCTGCGCCTGTACGGCCAGGACATGGACGAAGGGACGGATCCGTACAGCTGCGGTCTGGGCTGGACGGTGAAGCCGCAGAAGGGCGAGTTCATCGGCGACGCCGCGCTCCAGGCGATCGACCCGAAGAGCCCGCCGCGCCGCTTCATCGGCCTGCGTCTGCCGGGGCGCACCATCGCCAGGCACGCGCAGCCCATCCTCGCGGATGATCGTGTCGTGGGTGAGGTCACCAGCGGCACGTTCAGCTTCACGCTGGGGCATGGCATCGCAATGGCGTCCGTCGCGCCCTCGGTGACGCAGGCCACACCGCTCTTCGTCGACATCCGTGGCACGGTCGTCGCCGCGGAACAGATCGCGCTGCCTTTCTACCGCCGCCCCAAAGGAGAATGACCGTGGCCGATCTCTCCGGATACCGATTCACAGAGAGCCACGAGTGGCTGCGGCGCGACGGCGACAGCGCGACGATAGGCATCACCGACCACGCGCAGAGCCAGCTCGGCGACGTCATCTTCCTGGAGCTGCCGCAGGTCGGTGACACGCTGCAGGCCGGTGCCAAGTTCGGCGTCATCGAGTCGGTGAAGGCGGCGAGCGACCTCTACACGCCGGTGTCGGGCAAGGTCGCCGCGGTGAACACGCGGCTGGTGGACAACCCCGAGCTGGTGAACACGGACCCGTACGGCGAGGGCTGGATGGTGCGCCTCGAGGAGCCCGGCGACAGCGGTGCGGGGCTGCTCGACGAGACCGCCTACGCCAAGCTCACCGCGGGCTGACGCACTACACTCGGGGCGAGCCGGGGTCAGCTAGCTCAGCTGGTTAGAGCGCGCGGTTCACATCCGCGAGGTCGAGGGTTCGAGTCCCCCGCTGACCACCAAATTTGCTCAATCGAACTCGGATGCGCTGACGCGGAGGCATGTGGCGGGGCTCCCGCCGCGCATGTGCTGGGTCTCTGCAAACTGTCGGTCATGGACCACGATCCGCCACCGGTCCGCTACGCGAAGAGCGGCGACCTCCATATCGCCTATCAGGTGTTGGGCAACGGCGGCCTCGACCTGGTCTTTTTCGCCGGCTGGATCTCCAATCTGGATTTGGCTTGGGAGGATCCACTCCGCGCCGCCTTCTACCGGCGACTCGCTTCCTTCTCGCGCCTCATCCTTTTCGATAAACGCGGCACCGGGCTTTCAGAGCGCGACGACCATTCCTCGACGCTGGAGCAGCGCATGGACGACGTGCGCGCGGTGATGGACGCTGTTGGCTCCGAGCGGGCCGCGCTGTTTGGGCTCTCTGAGGGTGGACCCCTCAGCCTTCTGTTCGCCGCCACGTACCCGGCGCGCGTTCGGGCGCTGGTCTTGTGCGAGACCCTTGTTGGAGCGACCCAGGATCCCGACTTCGTGCCGGGACAGAAGGTCCGCGACATCTTCTCGTCGTTGCACGAGATGGTCGAGGATTCATGGGGCGAGGGACGCACGCTGGACCTGTTCGCGCCGAGCCTCACTCACGTCGCGGTATCGCGTCGGTACATGGCCCGCTTCGAACGTGCCTCAGCGACTCCCGCCACCGCGCACGCTCACCTGAACTGGGTGGGCGACATCGACGTTCGCTCTGTCGCCGCCTCCCTCCGGGTTCCGACCCTGGTGATCCATCGTCAGGGAGACCGTGTCATCCCAGTCGATATGGGGCGATGGCTCGGAAGCCACATTGCGGATGCTCGCTATTTCGAGCAGGCAGACGAGAACCACGTGCCATGGGTCGGTGCCACGGGAGAGTTGCTTGACGCCGTCGAGGAGTTCCTGACCGGAAGTCATCACAGACCGGACCCGACCCGAATGTTGGCCACGATCCTCTTCACCGACATCGTCGGCTCCACCGATCAAGCGACGCATCTGGGGGATCGACGCTGGACCGAGATTCTCGATTCGCATCATCAGGTGGTACGGCAGCAGCTCGACAAGTTCCGCGGCCGTGAGATCGACACCGCCGGAGACGGGTTCTTCGCCACGTTCGATGGTCCGGCGCGGGCCATCGGGTGTGCATGCGCGATCAGGGATGCAGTTCGCAGCATGGGTCTCGAGATCAGGGCTGGCGTCCACACGGGCGAGGTCGAGTTGGCCGGTGACAAGGTCACAGGCATCGCTGTGCACACCGGCGCGAGAGTGGGAGCGGTAGCGGAGCCCGGCCAGGTGCTGGTCTCGCGCACGGTCACGGACCTGGTCGCCGGCTCCGGGATCAGGTTCGAGGATCGAGGCGAGTACCAACTCAAGGGCATCCCCGGGAGCTGGCGGCTGTTCTCGGTTTCGGGCTGAAGCCGCCCTACGATCCGGCATCCCGTAGCAGGATCTCGGCGGGAGCGCGATGATCGCGCCGACGATGGTCAACCGGCGGTTCGGAATGTGTCGCCCTGAGACCACTTCCGCTCAGAGTGAGAACCCGCGGCCCGGCTACGCCACCGCGGGCAGGTAGTCGCGCTCACTGATGTCGCTGTCCGGCACTCCACCACGCACCGCGGCGGCGACCGCGCTCCACGCCACGACCACGACCAGGTTCGCGACCACAGCGGCGAGACCCGGATACACGCTGCCGACGTGCCAACCACCCACGCGGAGGTTGTAGGTCGAGGAGAACAGCCCGACCGGATTGGTGACGCCCCAGTACGTGCCCAGGCCGATGCCGACGGCCCATCCGGCAACGACCGCCCAGCGGTCCAGCCACCGGACGTAGAGGGCGAGCACGACCGCGGGAAGAATCTGGAGAATCCACACGCCGCCGGCGAGCTGGAAGTTGATCACATCGGTTGTGTTGACCGTGAGGATGAAGACCAGGGCGCCGAGCTTCACGATGAGCGAGACGATCTTCGCCACCGTCGCCTCCTCGGAAGGCGAGGTCGAATGCGGGCGGATGTACTGGCGCCAGATGTTGCGTGTGAAGAGGTTGGCCGCCGCAATCGACATCACGGCAGCAGGCACCAGCGCACCGATGGCGATGGCTGCGAAGGCGAATCCGGCGAAGGGGCCGGTGAACATCTGCTGCAGCAGTGCGGGAACGATGCCGTTGGCGCCTCCGCCGCTCTTGCCGGGGACCGTGGTGTGCGCCGCCACCGCCATGTAGCCGAGGAGCGCCATCAAGCCGAGCATGAAGGAGTACGCGGGCAGGAACGCCGCGTTGCGTCTGATGACCTTTTGCGCGCGCGCGCTGAGGGTGCCCGTGATCGCGTGCGGGTAAAGGAAGAGCGCCAGCGCGGATCCGAAAGCGAGGGTCGAATAGCCGAGGTAGAGGGTGCTGGGCAGGTTGTCTGTCGCCTTGGACGTTTTCGCGTGCACCGCTGCCTCGGTGTGCTGGAAGATCGATCCAAAACCGCCCAATTTCAGGGGGATGTACACCACGGCGACGATGACGGTGATCCAGATCAGGGTGTCCTTGATCAACGCGATGAGCGCCGGCGCCCGCAGGCCGCTCACATAGGTGTACGCGGCAAGCACGGCGAAGGCCACGACGAGCGCGACATCGATGTTGACGCCCATCTGGGCGATGACAACCTGGATGCCGAAGATCTGCAAGGCGATGTATGGCATCGTTGCGACGATTCCAGTGATCGCGACCAGCAGCGCCAGAAACGGCGATTTGAACCGATCGCGGACATAGTCACCCGCTGTCACATGGCCCAGGTTGCGCGCCGCCTGCCAGAGCTTGGGCATGACCAGGTACACGATCGGGTAGACGATGATCGTGTACGGGATTGCGAACAAGCCGATCGCGCCCTTGGAAAACACGAGGGCCGGCACGGCCACGAAGGTGTACGCGGTGTAGAGGTCGCCACCGAGCAGGAACCAGGTGACCACGCTCCCAAAACGCCGGCCCGCCAGACCCCACTCGGAGAGCAGGCTGAGGTCGCCACGACGCCAGCGAGCGGCCACGAAGCCGACGACCGTGACCAGGAGGAAGAGGATGATGAAGATGCTGAGCTCGTCCCAGCGGATCACCCCTCGGTGCCCCCGTCGATCCGGTCGAGCGCATAGACGACGCCCGTCACCACGACGCCGACGATGATCCAGAGAAATTGGTACCAGATGAAGAAGGGGATCCCCGCGAACCGAGGCGAGAGCATCGCGTAGAAGGGCGGATAGAGCAGCGCGACGAAGGGGATCAGGAGCAGGATCAGAGCCCAGCGTGGGCGCGGCCGGTGGCGCGGGGTGTCCGCCGGCACGGGGGCCGGGCGTCCCGCCGCGCTGATCGGATCGGGCTGCTCAACCATGAGGCCGGCAGGGATTTTCCCACGACCGTCCGCTGCTTGGAAAGCGGCGTACCGGCGCCCGGTTCAGCCTGTGGTGACGCGTCCGGCGAGGTGGTGATTTGGGGGCGGATCCTGTTCGCCGCCGCACGAGCCATCCCGGCAGCCACCGCCGAGCGCCGAGGCGGTTGCAGGGGCGCTCTGCGCATGCGGCGCCGGCTGGTGCGCCCCGCGCGGCAGGTGCGGCGCATCCCGCCGGGTGGATATGAGCGAGGGCTGCTGCGGAGCAGACCGCGCTGCCCCGGGCTGGTCCTGCTGCGGTGTCGCGCCGACGCCAGGCGGCCTGTCGAGAAAGGCGACGAGCCCCTCGCTGTGCAGCTGGTACCCGCCCAGCCCCAGCGCCACCAGCGCGCACAGGACGCTCATCACCTGCATCAAACGGTGGGCGCGGCGGCGCCGCCGCTTGAGCAGCGCGGAGTCCTCTGTGGTCTTCGGCATCGCGGTCAGTCGTCCACCGGCTGCTGGATGAACGCACCGCTTCCCTTGAGCGCGAGCTCGTGCGCCAGCGGCACGTATCCGGCGAGAAAGACGCCCGCGAGGAGCAGCGCCAGCACGGGTCGCAGCACGCGATGGTTGTGTGCGTTGCGCGAGTCACGCCACCAGCGGCGCAGCACCGGCACGCGCAGCAGAGCAAGCGGTGCGCTGACGGCGAGGGCCGCGATGAAGAAGGAGCTCAGGCCGAACAGAAAGAAGAGATGGATCAGCACCGTGATCCACACGACATATGTGAGCCGCTGCACCGCCTTCCAGTGGCCACCGAGCCAGCGCTGGGCGCGGCGGTTGGCGGTGAGCACCAGCGGGATGAGCAGCAGCACGGACAGCGTGCCGAACACCAGGAACACGTGCCCCGCCACGCGCGTGAGCACGCTTCCCGGAAACGTGTCGCCAGTCGTGATCGCGGCCAGCGCCAGGTCGGTGCCCGCGACGAAGAACATGGCGATTCCGTAGTCGCGGCGCAGCACCAGGTGCCAGCGCCATCCGGTGACGGTGTGCAGCGGCGTCACCGTCAGCATCATCACGAAGATCAGGAACGACGACGTGCCCAGCACGTCGGCGGTCGTGGCCGAGATGTTGGCCACGCTGCCGGGTTTGCCCTCAACCGCGGCGACGATCTCCGGTCCCATGAGCACGAAGGGCGTCAGCAGCAACGCGCGGAAGAACCACACGCCCACGCGTCCCAGCGCGCGGCGGCGCGACCGCAGCCGTTGCCGCCCGGCCCACCGATCGGTGACGGCGGGCTCGAGAGCCTCGTCGGATACGCCGGCCGGCTGCAGCATCGCGGAGACGAAATCCTAACGGCTCCGACCGTGCGAAATGTCGCAAAGCCGTCAACGAGCGCTCGGAGGAGCACACAAACCCACCGCCGATTCGGTATCCTCGCCGATCGGGACGAGCGTCACGCCGAGGCGGAGACGTCCGAGCTTTCAGGGAAGGAAGACTGGCCATGCGCAAGGCTTTTCGAGGAGGCCGCACCAGTGGGCGCCTCCCGGTTCTGGTGGCGGCTGCCGGCGTGGCGGTCGCCGGGCTCGGTCTCGTGGCTCCGTCGGCCAAGGCCGACACCCCGTCGGGTCCGTACAACGTCAGCCCGCAGAGCTCGCAGACCTACCAGAACACGAGCGGCGTCTCGGGCTGGGCGGACCCGGCAGGGCCGCCGGCGACACCGTGCAATGCCGCAGAGTGTGACCGGCAGACGGTCAACTTTTCGCGGGGCACGTCGCCGGTGGGCGACGTCTTCTCATTGACCCTCACCGTGATGTACTCCTCGACGGACACGACGCTGGGCAACTGCCTGGACATCGCCATCGAGGACAGCAGCGCGTCGACCGTGCTCGCCAAGCAGAGCTGCGCGCCCCCGGGAGCCTCGATCACCGACCCCAGCGTCAACGACGGCGCCTCATACGTCATGGAGATCGACGGCGACGCGGCGAACGGCGCCGCGGTGATGGCGCAGCCATTCACTGCGAAGGTGTCGGCAGCCGCCTCCGCACCCACCACGGGCCCCACGCCCACACCGACACCGCCGCCGCAGGACGTGTTCACGTTCACGCACGAGGTGTCGGTGGACGTGCAGCACGGCGACGGCGAGCCGGACGTCGCCATCACGCCCAACGACAAGAACATCTTCACCGCGACGCCGTACGGTTTCAGCACGACCGTCAGCCTGATGTGGAAGAGCGCGGACGGCGGCGTGCAGTGGGACAACCTGCACGGCTCGGCGGCGAGCGACTGCCCCGATCCCGCCGCGATCCTGCTGCGACCCGACTGCTCGCGTGGCGGCGGCGACGCGGAGATCCAGTTCAGCGGCGCGCAATCGCCCAGCACGCAGCCGACCGTGCAGTTCGAGGACCTGAACGGCCTCGACACCATCTCCTGCGCCTACTCGACCAACGGCGGTGACACCTTCGTCGACCTCCCGGCGGCGACCTCGATGGGCAACCCCGAAGCCGGCACGGCGTGCAACGACGGCAGCACAGCCAATGCGACCAACTGCGCCGCGCAGACCCAGAAGGTGGATCAGAACCCGGCGTGCGCCAGCCTGGGCACGGACCGCCAGTGGCTGCAGGACTGGCCAAAGGCGGACAACGGCACCGCCAATGACGAACTGTTCATGATCTTCGACACCGGCGACCAGCCGCCGGCGGGCGACGCCGCGATGCACGCGACGTGGACGGGATCGACGTGGCAGTGGGCGCTCAGCTGCAGCACGGTCGCCGGCAGCAGCTGCGTCGGCGGATCCAACGGCGCGGGCTCGCGTCCCGGTCCCCTGGTGATCAACCCCAAGCTGCTCAACCACATCTCGGGTGTCACCGGTGTCACGAGCGGCACCTATCCCACGCTGTACGAGTTCATGGGCACCAACACCAACGGCACCGAGGTCAACGTCTCGTGCGACGGCGGCCAGACCTGGAGCCACGTCACCACGTCCGACGGCCAGGCGGGCAGCACCACAAACGACTTCGTCGCCGGCGCCATGGACTCGAGCGGCGAGCTGTACACCGCGTACACGGTGTCGAATGACCCGAACCCGTGGCGCGTCTGGTTCGCGCACTCGACCGATACCGCTGTCACCGCGGGCCACACGAGGCCCGGCACGCCGCACGTAGGTGACTGCAGCGTGCCCGTGCAGGGCGCGGCCTGGAGCACGCCGGTGGCGCTCACCGGGCCGCCCTCGGCCGCGGACAGCGTCGGCGCGACGCCGATACCCGGCGAGAACTACGCGGTCATGCCCTGGCTCACCGCGGGATCCGCGGGCCGCGTCGACCTCGTCTACTACGGCGCCACCGCGCCGGTTGGGCTGCAGCCCGACAACCAGGCGGCGACGTGGTACCTGCACATGGCGCAGACGCTGGATGGTGGCGCCACCTGGGTCGACGAGCAGGCGACGGAGACACCGATGCACGTCAAGTCGATCTGCTTCAGCGGCATCGGATGCACCGCGCAGACGCCGCCAGGAGGCGACCGCAACCTGCTCGACTTCTTCCAGGTGAAGCCCGATTCGCACGGCAGAGCCGTGATCATCTTCACCGACGACAACAACAGCGCCGCGTGCGCGCCCACGTGCAGCCCGGGTATCGGGCTGATCTCGGAGGTGATGCAGGCGACGGGGCCGGGGCTGTACGCGTCGAAGAACGGGGGCGTCGTCACGCCGCTGGCCAACGGGCTGCAGGCGCAGTCCATCGACGGCGACGTGCGCACCGCGGACGTGAACGCGGACGTCACCGACCCTGCCAATGACGCGCTGCTGGCGCCGCTGGGCCACAACCTCGGCGGTCCCACGAACGAGGTGCCGGCGCTCGACATCCGAGACCTCAAGGTGTGCACCGTGCACACCACGCCGTGCCCCGTGACCAACACCAATGCCAGCTCGCTCGTGTTCCTGTTCACGCTCAAGAACCTGAGCGGCGCGTTCGCCCCGCCGAGCAGCGCGGTCGTGGGTGCGCACACGGGCGCGCAGTGGCTGGTGACGTGGCGCTCGTTCAACCCGGCGCTCTCGCCGCCCTGGGACCTCTGGTTCGCCGAGGCGTCGGTGGACCCCACAGGGCACCTCTCCTGCGTCGCCGGCCGTCCGCTGTCGGTGTTCAACGACGGCGAACCGAAGGCGGTGGAGTACACGGCGGCCGGGAACTCCGAGGCGACGACGATCACCGGCTGCACCCACACCGGGAACAGCCTCGAGATCGACGTTCCGTTCTCCGACGTCGGCGCCACCTCCACGAGCGAGCTGTACGGGCTCACCGGCTGGACCGGCGACGACATCTCGGTGCCGGCCGACCTGTGCACCGCCGACGGCCTGACCAGCCCGGGGAACGCATGCGGCACCACGTCCGCCTCGGGCCACACCGTGGCCATGACCGGCGACATCGGCTTCTTCGACAACGTCGACGAGACGGCGCCGCTCGACGTCACCCTGTCGAGCGAGTTCGACCGGCGCCCCCGAGGCGCCCTCGGCGGCGCTGATCGTGGGCCTGGGGCTGGTGGCGGCGGGCGTCGGCATGTTCGTCCGCCAGCGGAGGCGCCGCCTCGCGCCCGCGTAGCGCGAAGCGCGGCCAGTCGCCGCTGCATTGAGCGATGGGCGGTTATCTGATAGCATCGTGCTCAGAATCCCGGAGGCTGGCCTCCCGGCTCGCCTCGCTGTTCGCAGCGGATCCGGAGGGATGCGCATGACCGATCCAGTCGACACCCGGACCCAGGAGGTGCAGTCGGTGACGCCACCGCCGCCTCCCGCCGCCGGACCACCCGCGGCCGCGGCGCCGGCCACGCGCGTGGTCTCTTCGCGAACGTCGTCGACCCCGGCCGGCTTCAGGCTGCGTCAGGTGGTGTGGACGCTGCTGGTGATCGTCGAACTGATCCTCGCGTTGCGCTTCATCTTCTACGCGGCGGGCGCCAACAACGTCGGGTTCGCGCACTACGTCTACAAGATCGGCGGCGCGCTCGACGCTCCGTTCCGCGGCATCTTCAACACCACGACGTCGGCGAGCGGCCATCCGCTGCAGTGGGCGGACGTGCTCGCCTTCGTGGTCTACGCCGTCGCCGCGTGGATCGTGGCCAAGCTGATCACCATCGCGTCGACGCCCTCGTCGAGGTCAGCCGCGGCGCCGTACTGACGCGCGTTGCGGCCGCGCCGCCTCCCCGGGTTGGTACACTCGCCCGGCTCGCGCTGTCGCGAGCGTTCCGCATCCGGCGTGGCTCGCGCCGACCACCTCGGCGGCCACGTCGAGCCGGATGCCGCAAGGCCATGGAACACGGAGGTGACCGACGCGCATGGTGCGCGACTACGAGTTGATGTACATCGTCCGGCCCGAGCTGGACGATGAGGCTCTGCGCAGCACGGTGAAGTCCGTGCGCACGCTCATCGAGGGCCAGGGCGGCGAGGTCGTCAAGACCACCCTCTGGGGAAAGCGCCGCCTGGCGTACGAGGTGCGGCGGCTGCGCGACGGCCACTACGTGCTCGTGGTGCTGCGTCTCGACGGCGCCAAGGTGGCGCCGGTGGAGCGCGCGCTGCGCATCCACGACACCGTGTTCCGCCACCTGCTCGTGCTGCACGAGGGGGAGATGCCCGAGGCCGACGGCGAGATCGAGGAGACCGCGCTCGCCGCGCCTGACACGGCGGCGCTCGCAGCCGCACCCGCCGGCGACGGCGGCGATGTCACCACCGCGTCCGCCGAAACGGCGCAAGATGGGAACGACGAAGGGCTCGACGACGCGCCCGATGCCAGCGACGAAGGAGACGAGTGATGGCGGGTTCGCTCAACCGTGTGATGCTGATCGGCAGGCTGACCCGCGATCCGGAGTTGCGCTACACGCCCAGCGGCACTCCGGTGTGCAACCTCGCGGTCGCCACCAACCGCTGGGGCAGCGACGCCAGCGGCGAGCGCAAGGAGTTCACGGACTACCACGACATCGTGGTCTGGAACCAGGGCAACCGCAAGCTGGCGGAGCTGTGCAGCCAGTGGCTGCAGAAGGGACGGCTGGTGTACGTCGAGGGGCGCCTGCAGACGCGTTCCTGGGACGACCAGCAGAGCGGCCAGAAGCGATACAAGACCGAGGTCAACGCCTCGGACGTGCAGTTCCTCGACAGCCGCCAGGACGGCGCCGGCGCCGGCCCGGCTGCCGGCGCGGTGACGGCCGCGCCTGAGCCGGCGGCGGTCGGCGGTGGCGACGTGGACCCGGACGACATCCCCTTCTAGAGGACGCACGCCGCACATGCCAGATTTCGACAGACGCAGGCGCAAGGTCTGCAGCTTCTGCCTCGAGCACACCGACACCATCGACTACAAGGACGTGGCGCGACTGCGACGTTACCTGTCGGACCGCGGCAAGATCCTGCCGCGCCGCATGACGGGCACGTGCGCGCGACATCAGCGGCGGCTCACCGTCGCGCTCAAGCGGGCGCGGCACATCGCGCTGCTCCCCTTCGCCGCCGAGGTTCGCTAGCGGATCTGAAGGCGGCCGCGGCTCGGCGCGTTGCTACACTCGCGGCGACCACGTCCAGCGCCTTCAAGGATCACGCAAATGCTCGAACAACAGTTGCGGGTGCCCGGACCGACGCCGCTGCCGGAGCGCGTGGCACGCGCCGCGTCGCGCCAGATGATCAACCACAGAGGCCCTGAGTTCGCGCAACTCCTCGACGACCTCGTCGCCGGGCTACGCTGGGCGCTGCGCACCGACAACGACGTGCTGCTCTTCCCCAGCAGCGGCAGCGGCGGGCTCGAGGCCGCCGTGGTCAACACGTGCAGCCCGGGGGGCAGGGCGCTCTTCTGCACCATGGGCTCGTTCGGTGATCGCTGGGCCGCCATCGGCGAGGCGTTCGGCGTGGACGTGGTGCGGCTGGCGGTCCCACCCGGAGAGGCGATCGACCCCGAGGACGTCGAGCGCATCCTCGCCGAGAACCCTGGCATCGACACCGTCTTCATCACCCACAACGAGACGTCGACCGGCGTCGTCAACGACATGAACGCGCTGGCCGCCGTGGTGAAGAGCCGCGGCAAGCTGCTCTGCGTGGACAGCGTCAGCGGCGCCGGGTGCGTGCCGCTGGAAACCGACGCGCTGCGCATCGACATCGTGGTCACCGGCTCGCAGAAGGGATGGATGGCGCCTCCCGGCGTGGCGATGGTCGCCGTCGGCGCAGACGCGTACCAGCGCGCCGGCAGCGCCACCTGCCCGCGCTACTACTTCGACTTCGCCACGGAGAAGCGGTACCAGGACAAGCATCAGACGTTCACCACGCCCGCGGTGTCGGTGCTCTACGCGCTGCAGGAAGGACTCGCCATCCTGCGCGAGGAGGGGTTGGAACAGGTGTGGGCGCGGCACGCGCGCGTGGGCCGCATGATCCGGGCAGGTGTCGAGGCGATGGGGCTCAAGCTGCTGGCGCCCGAGGGGCACCGCAGTGACACGGTGACCGCGGTGCACAGCCCGACCGACAGCCCTGATGCGCTCAAGGACCTGCTGAAGCACCTGCGCACGCGTTACGGGCTGGTGCTCGCCACGGGACAGGACGAGCTGCAGGGAAAGATCTTCCGCATCGGGCATCTCGGGATGATCGACGAGAGCGACGTCTACGCCATCCTCTGCATCCTGGAGCAGGGACTGCTGGACGCCGGGCTGCGCAGCCGCATCGGGCTGGCGGCGGCGGCGGCGCAGCAGGCCGCCCGCGACGTCAATCCCGTGGCGGAGCCCGCCGCGGTCTCGTGACGCTGGCGACCGAGGAGAGGGCGGCGGCGGGCACCGGCACGCGCATCCTCGTCGCGGATCCGATCGCCGCTGACGGCGTCGAGCGGCTGCGCGCCGCAGGCGAGGTCGACGTCGTGACCGGGCTGGAACCGGAAGCGCTGCGCGAACGCATCGCAGGCTACGAAGCGCTCGTGGTGCGCAGCGAGACCAAGGTGACGGCGGAGGTGCTCGACGCCGCGACGCGGCTGCGCGTCGTGGGGCGCGCCGGCGTCGGCGTCGACAACATCGACGTGGACGCGGCCACGGAGCGCGGCGTGCTGGTGCTCAACGCGCCGACCGGCAACACGATCGCGGCCGCAGAGCATGCGGTGGCGATGCTGTTCGCGATGGTGCGCAACATCCCGGCGGCGGACCGCTCGCTGCGCGCCGGGCTCTGGGAGCGTTCCCGCTTCACCGGGCTCGAGGTGCGCGACAAGACGCTGGGAGTGCTGGGCCTGGGCAAGATCGGCTTCGAGGTGGCGCGCATCGCGCGCGAGGGCCTGCAGATGCGCGTGCTGGCGCACGATCCTCTGGCCACGGCCGACCGCGCCAGGCAGGCGGGCGCCGAGCTGTGTGACATGGACACGCTGCTGCGGGAGAGTGACGTGCTCACCGTGCACGTGCCACTCACCGCCGCGACGCGGGGCGTCATCGCATCGGCCGAGCTGCGCCGCATGAAGGAGGGCGCTCGGATCGTGAACGTGGCCCGGGGCGGCATCGTCGACGAGGCCGACCTGGCGGCGGCGATCAGCGCGGGACACATCGCCGGGGCCGCCATCGACGTCTTCGTCGAGGAACCGCCGCCGCCGGATCACCCACTCCTGCAGCTGCCCCAGGTGGTGGTGACGCCGCATCTCGGCGCGAGCACTCGCGAGGCGCAGGTCAACGTCGCCTTCGACGTCGCCGACCAGATCGTCGAATACCTCAACGGCGGCACACCGCGGTACGCGGTCAACGCGCCCACGGTGCTGCCCGAGGAGCTGGAGCAGCTGCGTCCGTACCTCGAGCTGGCGCACAAGATCGGCTCGCTCGCCGCGCAGCTCGGCGGCGAGAAGGTGCGCCGGGTGGTGTGCAGCTACGCGGGACCGCTGGCCCGCCACGACACCTCGATCCTGACCAGCCACGTGCTCCGCGGTCTGTTCGCGCCCTTCACCGAGACCCGCGTCAACCAGGTGAACGCCAAGCTGGTGGCGCGATCGTTGGGCGTCGACGTCGACGAGCGTCACACCACGCGCAGCGTCGATCCCGAAAGTCCGCTGCTCGTGGAGGTCGTGGGCGCGGAGCGGCTGCAGATCGCCGGCACCCAGGTCGACGCCGCGCCTCGGATCACGCGCATCAACGACTTCCGCGTCGACATGCAGCCGGCCGGCATCTTCCTGGTGGTGACTCACCAGGACCGCCCCGGCGTCATCGCCGCGATCTCGTCACTTCTGGCCACAAATGACATCAACATCGCGCGCATCGAGCTGGGCCGCGACCGCCCCCGAGGGCACGCGGTGATGCTCATGCAGGTCGACGACCCGGTGCCGCCGGAGCTGCTCGAGGAGATCCGCACCAAGGGGAAGCTCGACCGGCTGCGACAGGTGCAGCTGTAGCGGCGGCGAGGGGGGAGATTTGGCAGCGGTGTCGGCCTTCGAGGGCATCCGGTACAACCCCGACCACGTGCGCCTCGGTGGCGTGCTCGCGCCGCCATACGACGTGATCAGCGACGCGGCGCGCGACGCGCTGTACGGCCGCGACCTGCGCAACATCGTGCGCGTCGACTTCGGCATCGAGTATGCCGACGACGTCGCGGGCGTCAACGACCGATACGTGCGCGCCGCCGGGTTTCTCGAGTCGTGGCAGCAGCTGGGCGTGCTGGTCCAGGATCCCGCGCCGCGGCTCTACGTGCACGACCACGAGTTCACCGTGCCCGGCGGCGGCCAGGCGCACCGCCGCGGGCTGCTCGCCACGGTTGCGGCCGCCCCCTGGGACCGAGCGGTGCTCCTCCCCCACGAGCGCACCATGCTGGGGCCGAAACAGGACCGGCTCGCGCTGCTGCGGGCGACGCGGATGCAGACCAGCCCGGTGTTCGCCGTCTGGACCGGAGGAGAAGCGGCGGAGGGTGCGCTGGAGCGGGCGATGAGCGCTCCGCCCGACCTGGGCGGTCGGACCGACGGCGAGCTGGGCTCGGAGAAGCATCTGCTCTGGTCGGTGGGGGATCCCCAGCTCGTCGCCGCGCTGCAGGGCGCCCTCGGCGGGGCCGGCCTCTACGTCGCCGACGGCCACCACCGCTACGAGACCGCGTTCGCCTATGCCGCCGAGCGCCGCGCCGCCGAGCCCGCTGCCCCCGCCGACGCCCCCTTCGAGCGCTGCCTCGTGTACCTCGCGGCGGCGGCGGATCCCGCGCTGACCATCCTGGCCACCCACCGCCTGGTGCGTCACCGGCCCGGGCTCGCCTTCAGCCTCGACGACCTGTGGGCGCGCCTCGACGACGCATGGGAGGCCGAGCCTCAGGCCGACGTCGATGCCGCCCTCGAGACGGCGGCCGCCATGCGCGAGACGCATCACGCCTTCGCCGTGATTGCGCACGACGGCACGGCGCTGCTGCAGCGGGCGCGGCGCGGCAGCCCACGCTCCCCGCGGGCCGGGCTCGACGCCAGCGTGCTCGAGGACGAGGTGCTCGCTCCGGCGGGCATCGACTCCAACGCGATCGCGGCGGGCGCGCTGCAGTACACGCGCGACGCCGCCGAGCTCACTCGTCAGGTGGCCGCCGGCACCGCCGTGCTCGGCTTCGGCCTGCAGCCGGTGACAGCCGACGATGTGGTGCGCGTCGCCGACGCGGGCGAGACCATGCCGCAGAAGTCGACGTACTTCTACCCCAAGGTCCCCACCGGGCTGGTCCTCTACCCGGTCTGACACGCGTCACATCCGCGTGGAGTTTGGCCGCGATGCGCCGCGGGTAGGTACATTGCGGTAACACGAATGCCCACCTACGGCTATCGCTGCCCCAGTTGCGCCAACGAGTTCGACGTGTGGCAGCGCATGACGGACCCGAGCGGCGCCACGTGCCCGCGCTGCGGCAGCGCGGCGGTGCGCGTCTTCTTTCCCACGGGAATCGTATTCAAGGGAAGCGGTTTCTACGCCACCGACAGCCGCGCGGCGACCGGCAAGACCAGCGCCGCTCCCGCGGCGGGCGGGTCGAACAAGAGTGACGGCGTTGCCAAGAGCGGCGATGCCGGCGCCACGCCGAGCGAGAAGAAGTCATCGAGCAGCGACAAGGCCTCCGCATCCGAGAAGGCCAGTTGAGTAGCATGCAGGCAGGCCTGCGCAGCGCTTAGGAGAACACCAATGTCCACTCCCGTCACAGTCACCGACACCACGTTCAAGGACGAGGTGCTGGACTCGCCCGTCCCCGTGCTGGTGGACTTCTGGGCGGCGTGGTGCTCGCCCTGCAAGATGATCGCGCCGATCGTCGAGGACCTGGCCAACGATTACGACGGGCAGCTCAAGGTCGCAAAGGTCGACGTCGACGCCAACCCGATCACGCCCGGGATGTTCGGCATCATGAGCATCCCCACGCTGATGGTCTTCCGCGGCGGCAAGGCCGAGGAGCGCATCGTCGGTTACCAGCCGCGTCAGGCGCTCGAGGCCAAGCTGCAGGCGGTGCTCGCCGCCTGACCTAAGCGGCTGCGCCGCCGAGCCGGCGCAGCACCTCGGCGGCGAGGAACAGCGACCCGCACACCACGACGAGCCCGTCCGGGCCGGCCAGGTCGCGGGCGGCGTCGAGCCCCTCCGCCGCCGTGGCGGCGATCACGGCCGACGGCGACACCTGGGACGCCAGCTCCGCCGCCGGCCAGGCGCGCTGCACCCGCGGCGACGTCACCACGTGGGCGGCGGCGCGGAGCGCGCCGAGGGCCGTCACCATCCCCGAGACGTCCTTGTCGCGCATCGCCGCGAAGAGGACGACCAGGCGCCGTCCCGCTGCGACGTCGCGCACCGCGGCGGCCATCGCCTCGACGCCCGCGGGATTGTGCGCCGCGTCCACGAGCACCGGCGGCTCGCCGGCGAACCAGTGCATCCGACCTGGCCAGCGAGCGCTGCTGCAGCCCTCGGCGACCGCCGCGGCGTCGATCGGCAGCCCGGCGGCGCGCAGCTCGTCGCACGCCGTGACCGCGGTGGCGACGTTGGCCAGCTGAAACCCGCCCACGAGCGCGCTGCGCACCGTCAGGTCGGCACCCGCGAAGCGCGTTGACACGCTGACGCCGGCGAGCCCGTGGCTGGCGCCGGCGACGGCCACGCTGACCAGCCGCGCGCCCACGGCGTCGCAGCGCCCCGCGATGACCTGGAGCGCCGGCGGCTGCGCGGCCGTGACGGCGACATCGCCGGACTTCACGATCGCCGCCTTTTCTCGTGCGATGTCCACCACGGTGTCACCCAGGTGCTCGCGATGGTCGAGCGCGACGTTGGTCACCACCGCCACGCCGAGGTCCAGCACGTTGGTACTGTCCAGCCGGCCGCCCATGCCCACCTCGCAGACCACGGCGTGGGCTCCCCGGCGTGCGGCGACCAGGATCCCGGCGACGGTCAGCAGTTCGAACCCCGTCGGCTGCAGGGCCTCCGGCAGCACCGCGGCCGCGGCGACGACGTCGTCGATGACGCGCGCGAAGTCCTCCTCCCCGATGGGATCGCCGTCACATGCGATGCGCTCGCGGTACGAGAAAAGGTGCGGCTTGGTCAGCAGGACGGTGCGCAGCCCCGCGGCGCGCAGCACCGAGTCAACCAGCGCGCACACGGAACCCTTGCCGTTGGTGCCGGCGACGAGGACACCGCGCAGCCCGGTGTGCGGGCTGCCGAGCTGCTCGAGCAGGGCAGTGGTCCGCTCCAAGCCCGGCTTGATCCCGCGCCAGGCCACGGCTTCGACGGCGGCGACGGCGCGCTGATACGGGGTCAGCGTCAGCGCCACGGCCACTCCTCGCTCATCGCCTCGGCGGGGTCGGGGCGCTGCAGGCAGCGGCGCAGCACCGCCGTCCACGCCGCCTGGCGCGGTGCCGCATCCTGCTGCGCCTCGACGTCGGCGTCGCGGTAGAGCGCGCCGGTCTGGTGCGCCAGCGCGGCCTGGAACTCCTGGTACTCGAGGAGCGCAGGCGCCTCCAGGCGGCACGGCGCGAGCTGCCCGGCCCGCACGTCGACGTGGAACAACCTGCCCGCCTTGTCGTCGAACGACGAGACCGGGCGGCCGGCGAAGGTCGATACAGCCGGCAGCAGCTGCGCGAGAGCGTCCAGCCACGCTCGCTGCGGATCCACAGCATCACCGGCCGGCGCGACGAAGAGCTCACCGGTGAGCGCGAGCACCGCCGCCTGGAACTGGCGGTAGTACAGCAGGTCTGCACCGCTGACCGCGACGCTGCCGCCGCCGCCGAACGACACGCCGAAGGGCCGCGCGTACGGTTTGCGCGCCTCGTGCTCCGACCAGCGGATCGCCAGCGTGGACGTCACAGCGACGGCAGGCCGCGGCGCGCCGCAGCGAGCGCCGCGGTGTTGCGCAGCAGCATGGCGATGGTCATCGGTCCGACGCCGCCGGGCACCGGCGTGAGCCATCCTGCAATGGGTTCCACTGCGTCGCGGTCGACGTCGCCGACGACGCCACCGTCCACCGGGGTGATGCCCACGTCGATGACGCACGCTCCGGGCTTGACGTGGGTTGCGCCGACCATGCGCGGCCGTCCCGTCGCCGCGACGAGGATGTCGGCGCCGCGACACACCGCGGCCAGGTCGCTGGTGCGCGAATGGCACACGGTGACGGTCGCGTCTGCGTTGGTCAGCAGCGCCGCCATCGGCCGGCCGACGATCGCGCTGCGCCCGATCACCACGGCCCGTTTGCCGGACACCGGCACCTCGTAGCGGCGCAGCAGCTCCATGCATCCCTGCGGCGTGCACGGCGTCACGACTCCCGGGTGACCCTCCGCCAGGCGACCGAAGTTGAGCGGGTGGAATCCGTCCGCGTCCTTGTGCGGATCGACGGACTCGACGACCACCGTGGCGTCCACCTGTGATGGCAGGGGCAGCTGCACCAGGATGGCGTCGACGCTCTCGTCGCGGTTGAGCCCGTCGACGATGCCCAGGATGTCGTCGGTCGTGCTGTGCGCGTCCGGCGTGAGCAGCCTGAACCGGATGCCGGTACGCTCGGCCGTTCGTCCCTTGTTGCGCACGAACAGCGCGGACGCGGGGTCGTCACCGCACAGAACAACCGCGAGTGACGGTGCGGCATGACCACGCGCGACGAGCTCGGCGGCCTGCGCCGCCACGCTCGCGCGCACGTCGGCGGCGACGGCCTTGCCGTCGATGATGACCGCGCTCACGCTGCGCTGCCGCGGTGACGCTCGATGATGACCGCGCAGCGTTCGATGTCGCCGGCGATGGGTGGCCGTTTGGCGACACGCACGCGCACGGACCGCGCGCGGTCCTGCGCAAGGAGCGCGTCGGCAATCCTTTCGGCGATGGTTTCGAGCAGGCGGTACTGCCGCGTCTCCACGACGTCACGCACCAGCTCGAAGCAGCGCACGTAGTCGACGGTGTCGGACAGCTCGTCGCTGCGAGCCGCGGCGGCGAAGTCAGAGCGCACCTCGACGTCGACCCAGAGGTGCGACCCGAGCTCGCGTTCCGCGTCGACGTCGCCGTGGTGGCCGAAGAACCGCATGCCTTCGAGGACCAGCCGGTCACCGGTCACCTCGCCGCCCACCCGGCGATTGTAGGGAGGGGCCGCGGCGGCTCTCGGGCGGCTAGATGGCCTCGTGCTCGGGTCGCAGGATCTGCTCGCGCGAGTCGACGGGGTTGACCATCACCACCTGGAAGAGGTCCTCGAAGTCGCAGTCGAAGAGCTGCATCAGCGCTTGACGGAGCTTCGGCCCCGGGTTGCGCGTCCCCGCCTCGAGGGCAGGTATGTAGTTCTGGGTGACGCCGAGGCGGCGGGCCAGCTCGCGCTGGGTCAGGTGGTGGCGGTCCCGCATCGCGCGGAGGCCCGTGGCACGGACAACGACATTCATGTATCGAACTTACGACCGCCCAGTGTGTTTGTCAATGCAACCGAGGAAGCGACGCCGGCGCGATACCCTCCCTGCGTGTGCCGCGTCTGCATGAAGCGCCCCGAGATTCCCGACGAGCGGTATGGGCGCTGCGAGGCCTGCGTCAGGGCCGGGCGCATCGCATTCCGCTTCCGCCTCGGCCCCGGTCGGGGCGGCGCACCGCTGGCGGTCAAGGCGGGCGAGCTCTCGCCGCGCGCCCTGCGCCAGAAGTGGCGCGAGCCGATGCACGCCTACACGGGCCGGCCCGCCGTGAAGCCCGCGCTGGGGCTGCACGAGGTGGAGCTGCTGACGTCGCGGGACCGCCTCGACGCGGTCCGCGTCAGCGCCGACCTGGCGCCGCGGGCGGACGCCGCCGTGGCCGCGCTGCGGGAGGCCGCAGAGCGCACCGACGCCGCCTGGTGAGCGTCAGCCGTTGCGCAGCCGCCACCACCACGGCGCCGCGCCCAGCGCCGCGTCCAGGAAGACCGGCCAGCGCACCACGGCCCTGGAGCGCAGCGTCGCGACCACCTCGCCGGCGGGCGACCCCGCCGCGGCTGGAGCGGCCACGGCACCAGGCACGACGGTGACGCTCAGCTCGGTGCCGTCGCGCACCACGAGGGTGGCCGCCGTCGGCGCCCCCAGGCGGACGCGGACGCTCGCTCCCCACGGTTCCTGCACCGAACCGCGCAGCGCGGGCGCCAGGCGCACCGCGTCGACCGCCGAGTAGCCGGCGAGTGCCGCCTGGGCGGCGGCGCGCGCGGCGCTGAACGCGCCGCCGAGCTCGGGATGCTCGCGGTCGCCGGAGGCCTGCGGCGGCTGGCCGAGCACCGCCCCGACCAGCGTGACGGGGGTGGAGTCGGGCGCCGGCGCGCGCCGCTGCGCGAAGAGCAGGCATCCCCCCGCCGCCGGCGTCCAGCCCGTCTTGATGCCGAGCCAGCCCGGAACCGTGACCAGGAGCGTGTCCAGGTTGTGCAGCACCAGCCCGCCCGGCAGCGTCGCCGTCGTCGTCGCCACCAGCGCGGCGAAGTCGGGATTCCCCAGCGCCACCCGGCCCAGGGTGACGAGGTCGGCCGCCGTCGACACCGTCGCGGCGCTGAAGCCGCTGGGATCCGCGAAGTGGGTGTGTGACAGGCCCATGGCAGCGGCGCGGGCGTTGAGCAGCGCGATGAACGCGGTCCGGCTGCCCGACACCCAGCGGGCCAGGGATTCGGCGATGTTGTTCGCCGACGGCAGCATCAGCGCCAGCAGCAGCTGCCGCTCGGTGAGGCGCTCGCCCGCGCGCACCGGGACGGCCGAGCCCTGCTCCGCGATGGCCTCCCGGTAGAGCGTCACGTCCTGCCGGCTCATCGTCAGCACCGGGCCGTCACCGGCCCCCAGCGGCCGCGCCTGGAGTACCAGGAGCGCGGTCAACGATTTGGCGACGGACCCGATGGGGCGTTCGACGGAGGCGTCGCGCGCGGCGAGCACGCCGTCGGCGTCGGTGGCCACCTCCAGGCTGCCCGAGGCAGGGAGCGGGATGGGCGGTGGCGCTCCTCCCGCCGCCAGAAGCGTGCCCGGGACCGAGAGCGCCGGCTCGACCGGTGGCAGCGGCTCTGTGAGCCGTCGCACCGCGACCGTCGCCGCGGTGGCCAGTCCGGCGGCGACGAGGAACGCGAGGGCCAGGGCCGCCAGCCCCCGGCGCATGCTCACCGGAGCGATCCCTGGTGGCCGCCGGTGACCCGTAGGATGCGGGCGTGGCCGAGCAGCATGGCGGGCACCGTCCCACGGCCGCTCAGACACACGGCCACGTCCAAGGCGGCGGGGGGCGCCACGTCCACGGCGTCGCGCCCAGCCACGACCGGAGCGCGCTCCGGGTCGTCGCCGTCAGCTCTCTGGTGCTGGGGGCGGTCGCAGCCCTGGAGCTGGTGGCGGCGGTCCTCTCGGGCAGCGCCGGGGTTCTCTCCGACGGCCTGCACAACCTCGGCGACGTGTCGACCACGGTGGCCCTCGCGGCCGCGTTCCTGCTCAGCCGCCGCGCGCCGACCCACCGGTTCCCGTACGGCTACCACCGCGGCGAGGATCTGGCCGGGCTCGTGGTGCTGGCCCTGATCGTGGCCAGCGCCGTGGCCTCCGGCGTGACGTCCATCGAGCACCTGCTGCACCGCCAGCCGGTCACGCACGGCTGGCTGGCCGTCGGCGTGGCGCTGGGTGGCTTCGCCGGCAACGAGCTGGTGGCGGAGTACAAGACCAGGGCGGGCAAACGCCTCGGTAGCGTCGCGCTGACGGCGGATGGGCGGCACTCACGCCTCGACGGGCTCGCGTCGCTGGCGGCGGCCGCCGGGGTCCTGGGGACGCAAGCCGGGGCTCCCGTCCTGGACCCGGCTGCGGGATTGCTGATCACAGTGGTCATCGCGGCGGTGGCGTGGGAGACGGGCCGCTCGGTGACCGGACGCCTGCTCGACGAGGCCGACGCCTCGCTGGTGGCCGCCGTCGAGGACGTCGCCGGCTCGACGCCGGGGGTGCTCGGCGTCAATCACACGCGGGCGCGCTGGACCGGCCGCGCGGTGCGCGCGGAGGTGACGCTCGAGGTGGCCCCGGACACGCCGCTGCGCACCGCCCACGCGCTGGGCGAAGAGGTGCGCCATCGCCTGCATCATCAGATCGGCCCGCTCGCCGAGGTGATCGTGCACCTCGACCCGGCCGGCGACAGCGCCGCGCACGACACGGTGTCACACCATCTGCGGTGACCGACCCGCCGGCGCGGAGACTTCGCCGCCGCGAAACCCCTGTCCGGCGTCCCCGGCTACCGCTTGGCGCGGCCCCGCGTGGACTTGAGCGCCGACGACAGCGTGGTGCTCGCAGAGAAGCGCACCACGCGGCGTGCCGGCACCTTGACCTGCTCGCCGGTGCGGGGGTTGCGTCCGATTCGCGCTGCGCGCTGCGCCGTCTTGAACGCTCCGAAGCCGTGAATGCGGACCTCGTCGCCTTTCTCCAGGGACTGCGCGATGGTGTCGAAGAACCAGCTCACCTCGTCGCGCGCGGCGGACATCGTGATGTCGGCGCGGCCGGCGAGCTGCTTGGCGAGCACGTCACGGGTGACGACGGTTGCCATGGTGGGCCTCCAGGTGCGTTGACGGTGCGGCGCCGAATTGTAAGGAAAACAAAGGGCCGCTTGGCAACTCCCACCACGGGCGCGTGCGCGTCACCACTGTGTTAGCGTCACCTGACGTGTTCGCCACGCGCCACGGTGTCGCGGAAGGCGACTGGGATTCCGCGCTGCTGGCGATGAATGGCCACTTCCTGCAGAGCGCTGCGTGGCAGCGCGTGCAGCGCGCGCTCGGCTACGACGTGATGTGGCGCCGCAGCGATGCATGGATGTGGTCCGGAGCCCTGCGGGCGGGCCGCTTTCCACGATATGTGTACATGCCCTACGGTCCGGCCCTGGCCGCCCAGCCGGAGGAGGCGCTGGAGAGCGCGGCGCACGCGGCGCGACACGCATCGCTCGATTTCGTCCGCGCCGAGCCGGACGGAGCCGGCGTGGTGACGGCGCTGCGCACGGTGCGAGCGGTCGCCACGCACCAGATCCAGCCGGCGACCACATGGGTGCTGGACATCGACGTCGCTGAAGCGACGCTGCGCGGGGGGCTGAGCGCGGGGCACAGGGGCGCCATCAACGCCGCAGAGCGTCGCGGCCTGACCGTTCGCTCGTCGCGCGAGCCGCGCGACATGACTGCATTCATCCAATTGCAGCGCCGCAGCAGCGGCTACACCGGCCGTCCCGCCGCCTACCACCGCACCGTGGCGGATGTGCTCATGCCCCTCGACGCGGCGACGCTGTACGTCGCCAGCGCAGCGGGCGCGCCCGTGGCGGCCGCCGTGGCCTTCGACTTCGGACCCACCCGCTACTACGCGCACGCTGTGTCCGACCCTGGGGCCGGCCGCAAGCTGGGGGCCGCGGCGCCGCTCGTGTGGCGGATGATCCTCGACGCGCGCACAGCCGGCATGCGGCATTTCGACTTCTGGGGTGTGGTGCTGGACGCTCCCGATGCCCATCCGTGGTCTGGGTTCAGCCGCTTCAAGATGGCGTTTGGGGGACGTGCGGTGCGCCGCGCCGGCACCTGGGACATCCCCGTGCGCTCGACGAGATACCGGCTCTACAGGGCTGCCCTCCGGATGCGCCGATGAGGGACGCCACGGCGGCGGAGATCACGTCGTGGGACGAGCTGGTCGTGGCGAACCCTGACGGCGGACAGATCCTGCAGACGCGCGCGTGGGGTGAGTTCAAGCGCGCGTACGGCTGGCGACCGCTGTACGTGCTCGACGACATCGACGGGCGGCGCGTGGCCACGCTGGTGCTGAGCCGCCGCACCGTGGCATTCGGCGAGCTCTGGTACATCCCCAAGGGTCCGGGTGTGTCCACGGCGGCGCAGCTGACGCCGCTGATCGACCACCTGCGCATGCGCCGCGGTCCATTCGCGGTGAAGCTCGAACCCGAGCTCGAGGAGGATGCTGAGACGGTGCAGGCGTTGCGCCGCCTGGGGCTCGCCAAGTCGCGCCACGACGTGCAGATCACCCGCGCCACGATCGTGGTCGATCTGACGCCCGACGAGGACACGCTGCTGGCGTCCTTCAAGCCGAAGACGCGGTACAACATCCGCCTCGCCGCACGCCATGGAGTCGAGGTGCGGCCGGTCCCGGCCAGCGACGCCAACGTCTCCACCATGTACGAGCTGATGGGCGCGACGCGCGACCGCGCGGGTTTCATCCTTCGTCCCAAGGAGTACTTCCGCCGCTACTGGCAGCTGCAGGCCGCCACCGGTCAGGGACAGCTGCTCTTCGCCACGTGGCAGGGATCGGTGCTGGCCGGGGTGTTCGTGACCCACCTCGGACGCAAGGCCTGGTACAAGGACGGCGGCTCGCGCAAAGAGCACGCGCAGGTCATGGCGCCGCACCTGCTGCAGTGGGAGGCGATGCGCTGGCTGCGCGCCCGCGGTGTCGCGGCGTACGACCTGGTGGCGGTGCCACCGCGTGCCCAGCTGCACGAGCAGCACCCTCTCTACGGCCTCTACCGTTTCAAGTCCGGTTTCAGCGACACCATCACCGAGTTCGTGGGCACCTGGGACCTCGTGCTCGACCCGCTGCGCCACGCCGTCTGGGACAAGGTCCTGGAGCGAGCGGCGCACCAGTGGGCATATCGCGTGCGCCATGACCTGCTGTACTGAATGTCGCCTGCGACGTCGGGTGGTCGAAACATGACGCCCGGCGGCGTGGCGGTGACGCGAGACGGCGCCGTGGTCGTGGTCACGATCGACCGGCCGGCGGTGCGCAACGCTGTCGACGGTCCGACGGCGGCGGCCCTGGCCACAGCGTTTCACGAGTTCGACAGCGACGGCGACGCGCGGGTGGCGGTCCTCACCGGTGAGGGCGGCACCTTCTGCTCGGGCGCCGACCTCACCAGCATCGGCGGTGCGCGGTCGCCGCACACGTCGCTCGACGGCGACGCTCCCCTGGGTGTGTCGCGCATGACGATGAGCAAGCCCGTCATCGCGGCGGTCGAGGGTCACGCGGTGGCAGGAGGCCTGGAGCTCGCGCTGTGGTGCGACCTGCGCGTGGCCGCCGAGGGTGCGGTGCTCGGCGTGTTCTGCCGCAGGTTCGGCGTGCCACTCATGGACGGCGGCACCATCCGCCTGCCGCGGCTCGTGGGTCAGGGGCGCGCGCTCGACCTGATCCTCACCGGCCGCGCGGTCGGCGCCGCGGAGGCACTGTCCATGGGACTGGTGGACCGCGTCGTACCCACGGGTGCCGCGCTCGCCGAGGCGCTCGCGCTGGCGCATCATCTGAGCACGCTGCCGCAGACGTGCATGCGCTCCGACCGCATGTCGGTATACGAGCAGTGGTCACTTGACACCGACGCGGCGCTGCGCAACGAGACGCGTCGCGGCCTCGACGTCATCGCGTCGGGCGAGACCGCCGCCGGCGCGCGCCGCTTCATGCAGGGCGAAGGCCGCCACGGTGAGTGACGCGCGCGGGACACCGCTGCGAAGCGGTGGCGCTGCGCGTGTCTCGGTGGTGGACGTGAGGCCGCGTCAGGGGGCCTGTCGCAGCCGGGGTGGTCCCCCCGGCGAGGCGGAAGGCGAGACGCCGCCAGGCGTCGAGACCTGTCCCCAGTAGCGGCCTCACTCCAACACCGAGACTCACTTAGCCCCCGACTGAGCTCATCTCCAGATTCGCTTCATGATCACGCGCGCGAGCTTCTCCGGGTCGTGGTGCGACGAGATGCGCGTCGACACGACGTCGGCGAGGATGAAGTGCACCGGCTTGCGCGACGCGCGGTCGCGGTCGAAGACGACACGCGCCACGCCTGCTTCGACCGCTGAGGGTGGCAGCGGCGGCGTCAGGTTGCTGTTGACCACGACGTAGTCGAAGAGGTTGCCGCCGACGTGCTCCTCGATGGCGTCGAGGTGCTCGCTCACGGCGTAGCCCATCGTCTCCCCGGGCTGGCCCGCGACGTTGCACACGTACACCTTCACCGCCGGGCTGGCGCGCATCACCTCCACCATGCCGTCGACCAGCAGGTTGGGCAGGATCGACGTGTACAGCGAGCCCGGCCCGATGACGATGAGCTCGGCGTCGAGGATCGCCGTCTCGGCCTCGGGATTGACCGGTGCGTCGCCGGGGTCGAGAAAGACACGGTCGATGCGCTCCTCGCCGTGCGGGATGCGCGACTCGCCGACGCGCACCTCAGCACCTGCGGCGGCGCAGAGCGTCACGTCGCGAAGCGTGCTGGGCACGATCTGGCCGCGCACTGCGAGCACCCGGCCGGACTCGCGGATGGCGTGCTCGAAGTCTCCCGTGATCTCCGCCATCGCCATGATGAAGAGGTTGCCGAACGGGTGGCCACTCAGCGAACCGTCACCGCCGAAGCGGTGCTGGAAGAGCTCCGTCATCAGCGGCTCGGTTTCCGCGAGCGCGGTGAGGCACTGGCGAAAGTCTCCCGGGGGGAGGACGCGGTACTCGTCGCGGAGGCGGCCGCTGGAGCCGCCGTCGTCCGCAACCGTGACGATGGCGACGATGTTGCCCGTGTACTTCTTGATGCCGCGCAGCAGCGTGGAAAGTCCCGTGCCGCCGCCGATGGCCACGACCTTGGGCCCCTTGGCCAGCAGGCGGAACGTGTACAGCTGCTCGACCAGGCCCCGCTCGCTGTTGCGCCCCAGGAGGAAGGGGCCCAGGATCGACTGCCCCAGCTTGTAGAAGGCGAGCAGCAGCAGCAGCACGCCGGCGACGGCGAAGATCAGCGCACGGATGGCGCGGGGCAGGAACTGCAGGGTCACGTTGCCCACCCACGCCGGGAAGTGGTAGTTCGCGCTGTAGAGGTCGCGCAGCAGGTAGCCGACCGCGAGGCTGATCATCACGATGCTGGTGAACAGCAGCAGCAGCCAGCGCTTGACGTGGAGGCCGGGGGTGAACCAGCGCACAAGGCTGGGACTGGGCCTGAATCTGGCCTTCAACATTTGGGGTGCGGCGATTGTCCCACGCGTCCAGACGGGCGCCGTGCCGCCGGGCTCAGCGGGCGACGTCGATGCCGCTGAAGGCGCGCTCCGCCTCGTCGCGACGGAGGCGAAGCTTGTCGAGGCGGTGCTCCGCCTCGATGTAGCGGGTTGTGCCCGAGTAGGAGCGCATCACCAGGCTCTGTGAGTGGCAGCGGTCGTCGCCAAGGAAGCGCACCCCCTGGAGCAGCTCCCCGTCGGTGATTCCCGTGGCGGCGAAGAAGACGTTGTCCCCGCCGACCAGGTCATGCAGCTCGAAGACCGTGCTCTCCGACTTGCCCTCCCGCTCCATCATCTCGCGGTCGCCGTCGTCGCGCAGCCAGAGGCGCGCTTGCATGGCGCCGCCGATGCACTTCACGCCGCAGGCAGCGAGCACCGCCTCGGGCGCGCCGCCGACTCCCATCAGCACGTCGATGCCGGTGCGGTGCTCCATCGCGGCCATCACGCCGGCGGCGACGTCACCGTCCATGATCAGCTTGACGCGTGCCCCAGCGCTGCGGATCTCGTCCAGCAGGGCCGAGTGGCGATCGCGGTCGAGCACCACCACCGTCAGGTCCTCGACGGTGCGGTCTTCCGCCTGGGCGATGCGCGTGAGATTCGCGGCGACGCTGTCGGTGATGTCGATGACGCCGGCGGCCTCGGGTCCGACGATCAGCTTCTCCATGTACGGAACGTGCGTGTGAAACATGGAGCCGCGCTCGGCGAGCGCGACCGTGGCGATACCGCCGGGAAGACCGCGGGCGACGAGTCGCGTGCCGTCGATGGGATCGACGGCGACGTCCACCTCCGGCGGGCTTCCGTTGCCCACACGCTCGCCGATGAACAGCATCGGCGCCTCGTCCTTCTCCCCCTCGCCGATCACCACCACGCCGTCCATGTCGACGAAGTTGAGGCTGCGGCGCATCGAGTCGACCGCCGCCTGGTCCGCCGCCTCCTTCTGGTTGCGGCCCATGAACCGCGCCGCCGACATCGCCGCGCCCTCGGTGACGCGCACCAGCTCCA
This sequence comes from Candidatus Dormiibacterota bacterium, assembly GCA_963777285.1. Lineage (GTDB taxonomy): Bacteria > Chloroflexota > Dormibacteria > Aeolococcales > Aeolococcaceae > JAFARE01. Next base: position 817,518 of record CAVZPR010000002.1, on the reverse strand, counting down.
GCGCCAGGTTGCGGTCGATCGGCGTGCCCAGCTCGCGCGAGCGACTGATGTTTGCCGCGGCCATCGCGGCGGGGATCATACGTCGCGGGTGTGCCGCGCACTGCTCGCCGCGGCGACGAGCGGTGCGATGAGCCGACCATCGCGTCGCCATGGGGGTGAGGCGAGGTCGCGAAAGGCGGCGTCTCGGAGCCGGGGTGGTCCCCCCGGCGAGAGCCGAAGGCGAGACGCCGTAAGGCGTCGAGACCTGTCCGCCGGAGCGATCTTCGCCTCACCCCGACTGACGCGCGCTCCGCCCTTCGCGCCGCGCGGCGACGAGCAGGTCGTCCACCCCGAAGGACGTGATCGCCGCCGCGGCGGCGCCCATGCCTGCGTCGAGCGCCGCCGGGAACACGTCGATCGACCCATCCTCGAGCGTGGCGCAGTGGCCGAGGAAGCCGCCGGCGAGCGCGTCGCCGGCGCCCGTGGGATCGACGACCTCTGCCACCGGGCGCGCGGCGCGCTCGCTGATCCCGGAGGTGGTCACGCACGCGGCGCCGAGCGGCCCTCGCTTCACCACCACGGCGCGGAGCCGTCCCCGTCCGCACAGCGACGCGGCGGCGGATCGCCAGTCGTCGCCACCCGTGAGGTGCTGCAGCTCGCGGGCATCGAGGAAGAACACGTCGCACCGCTGCGCCACGTCGACCACTGCGTCGCGGGCGCCATCGATGAAAGCCGTCATCGAGTCGCCGGCCACGAGGGCCGCGGACGACTGCTCCAGAGCGCGAAGCTGTTTGGCCGGGTCGAGGCTGGCGACTAAGAGCGCCGGCGCGGTGCGTGACCCTGGCGACAGCTCCGCGGCCCACTCCGGGTCGCAGCCGGGATCGGCGCTCTCCGCCGAGGTGCGCCAGCGCTCGAAGTCGTGGACCGCGTGCCAGGTGAAGGTCTGCCCGCTCCCGCTGACCATCCCCGAAAGATCGACGGCGAGCCCGCTGAACATCTCCTCGTAGGCGGCGCGCGCCTCGGGCCCGCAGATCCCGTTGACCAACACCGGCGCGAAGCGCGAGGCCGCCAGCGAGAAGTACGCCGCAGATCCGCCGTACGAGATGCGCCGCCCGTGCGGGGTTGTGACGTCGTCGCGGTGCAGGGTGCCCGCGACGGCGACACTCCAGGTCAGCCGGCGGCTTCCTGGAGGCTGCGGCCGAACAGCGGGATGATCTCGGCCCGGAGCGGCTGGCGTGACTCGCGGACCCGCGACAGCAGCGTCTCCTGCGCCGCGAACAGGACGTTGGCGACGTGATCCGGGTCGCGATTGATGCCCAGCTCGTCGCGCAGCTCCGGGTCGACGGCGCCGACGGCTCGGACCACGGCGCTCCACAGCGGCGACGGCACCAGCCGCCAGTCCTTGATGCGGCAGTGCTCGATCAGGTCGAGCAGCGCGTCGGACTCGCGCACGCGCTGCCGGGCGCGCGAGACGCGGTCCCGGCGAAAAGCCGCGACACGCTCAGCGTGCGCAATCTCCAGACAGGTCCGCTCCATCGGCCCAGGACGGAGCGGCGTCGCGGCTGCGTTCACCAGCGGATTGTACCCAGCCGGCGCCGCGCCGACCGTGACAGTGCAGTCGCATCAGGACGGGTAGCAGAGCGAACGCCATTGGCCGTCGTCGGGGACCAGGTGCACCACCCGCGGCAGCACCGCGTGGGCGTCTCCCCCGGACAGCGTGTACTCCACGTCGAGCTCGGCCACGTCACGGTAGCTGCGACCTGCGTGCGAGTCGGTCCACTCGGGCAGGAAGCGCACGTCCTTCACGCGCACGCCCGCCAGGCTGCGCAGCGCAGTCCCCTGGGCCGCGGCGAACGCATCGGCGGTGCCCCAGAGGCGGCGACATTCCCCGCTCAGCTGCTCGAAGGCCCGGCGGTACTGCCTCGCGCGCATCAGCTCCACGAAGAGCGCCTCGCTGAACGCGGGGTTGCCGCGGGGCCTGCCGCCGGCGACGCCGCGCTCGTGAGCATCGAGCAGGGCCGTGATGCGGGAGCGGTTGTCGGCCGTCGCATCGGCGTCGTCCCTCGCCCAGTAGGTGCGCGTGTCCGGGTCGACCCCGGCGCGCCGCAGCGGCTGCACGAACGTCTCCTCGCCGGGGGCGGCGGGCGCGGTGCGAGGACGGCGCAGCATCCGGTGCAGCAGTCCGCGCATCGGGTGGCGGGTGCCTGCAGAGGCGTTGAGGGGCAACGGCATCGCCGGTGAGAAAGTGTAGCCGCTACGATTGGCCACGATGCCGCCCGCCCGCGCCCGCATCCTGCTCGCCGAGGACGAGGCCAGCGTGGCGCAGCCGGTCATCGACCGGTTCCGGAGCATCGGCCACGAGGTGCGGTGGGCAGGCGCGATTCGTCACGTGCGCGCCGAGCTCACCGCGTTCTCGCCTGACGTGCTCATCCTCGACTCGACGCTGGACACGGACGGGCTGGAGCTGTTCCAGGCGATCCGCTTCGCACCCGAGCACCCGCCGGGTGGCGTGGTCATCCTGACGCCGCCCGGCGACGTGGGCACGCGCGAGCGCGCGCAGCAGCTCGGCGCCGCCGCGGTGATGAGCAAGCCTGTGCGCGGCGACGAGCTGGTGGAGATCGTCGAGGACCTCCTCACCCTCATCTGATCGCGTCGACGACGATCAGCGCGGCGCTGCTGGCGACCCAGAACCCGAGCGTTCCGGTGACGTACCGGGGGATCCGCGCGTCCTCGACGTACCAGGCGGCGATCCGCCGCTCGGTCACGACGACGATGGCCAGAAGATCGAACAGCATGATGAGGATGCCGACGAGCAGCGCGACCGTGTCGGCGGTGCCCTCGGCGAACGCGGCCGCCAGGGACACCGCGACCAGCGCTATGTCGACTCCCATGGCGAGCATCTGCACGCGGCGGATCCAGCGCATGCGGCGCGTGAGCAGCGAGGCGACGATGATCAACAGCGCCGCGTACGCCGCCGACGACAGCGCTCCGAGCACCTGCAGCACCACCGGCAGCGCGAGGGTCCGAGGACCGACGGCGACGCCTCCGGCGAACGGCGCCAGCGCCTCGAAGATGGCGACGATGGCAGAGAGCATGTCCCAGCTGTAGACGGCGAGGAGGGCCGTGGGACGCTGCGCCTCGGCGGGATCCTGCCGCGGCCGGAGCTCGGACATCGCCGGATCATAGGCAACACCCGGGACCGTGCCCGCCACGCCGCGACGGCCGCGTACGCTGTGATTTCCATGACGACGATCGTCGTGCTCGAGGGCGACCAGACCGGCCAGGAGCTGCTGCAACAGGCGCTGCGCGTCCTCGATCCGTCGCTGCTCGGGGTCGACCTCGACTTCGCGTTCTTCGACCTGTCGCTGGAGACGCGTCGCGCCACGCGCAACCAGGTGGTGCACGACGCCGCCGTGGCGATGGCAGCCGCGGGCTTCGGCCTCAAAGCCGCGACCATCACACCCGAGGAGAAGGGAGACGTGGGCAGCCCCAACGCGCTGCTGCGCGAGCAGGTGGGCGGGAAGGTGATCCTGCGCACCGGACGCCGCATTCCCGGTGTGGCCGGAATCGCGGGCGTGAGCGCGCCCATGAGCGTGGTGCGCATGGCCGTCGACGACGCGTACAACGCGAAGGAGTGGCGCGAGACGGCCGGCGGGGACGAGGTCGCGTATCGCACCGAGCACATCTCGCGCACAACGTGCCGTGCTGTCGCCGAGTTCGCCTTCCGTCAGGCACGGCGCACGTCGGCACGCGTCTTCGGCGGGCCGAAGTACACGGTGTCGCGCGTGTACGAGGGCATGTTCAAGGAGGAGATGGACGCAGCGGCGGCGCGCCATCCGGATGTGACGTACGAACCGCAGCTGATCGATGCCACCTATGCGCTGCTGTTCAGCAGGGGCGGCGATGCGCTGGTGATTCCGGCGCTCAACCGTGACGGTGACTGTCTCAGCGACCTCGTGCTGCAGCTGTTCGGCAGCATCGCCGGCGCGGAGTTGCTGCTGCTCGGGTTTCGCGACGACGACGCGATGTCACCGTCGATGGTGATGGCCGAAGCTCCGCACGGCACGGCGCCGGCGCTGCAGGGGAAGAACATCGCGAACCCGATGGCCATGATCCTGGCGGCGGCGTCGCTGCTCGGTTTCGTCGACGAACCGCGCTGCCGGCGCGGCTCGCGCGCGGTCTACGAGGCCGTGTTCGAGACGGTGCGCGGCGGCGTGCGCACCGCGGACCTGGGCGGCCACGCGCTCACGGACGAGTTCACCGACTCGGTGATCGATGCGACGCGCGCCAAGCTCGAGGTCTGGGCGTCCCTGGGCGTCGGCTCGTAACGCGCGTGTATCTGGACCACGCCGCAACCACACCGCTGGCGCCCGAGGCGCTGGCGGCGATGCTCCCCCACCTGCGAGACGTCTACGGCAATCCGTCGTCGGTGCACCGGCAAGGGCGGGCCGCCCGGCAGGCGGTCGATGACGCGCGCGACGCCCTGGCCGCGGCACTCGGCTGCGCGCACCGCGAGATCGTGTTCACCGCGTCGGGCTCGGAGGCGGACAACCTCGCGCTGCGCGGCGTGGTTGAGCGCTGGGGCAGGGAGCGCGGGCGGCACGTGGTCGTGTCCGCGGTTGAGCACGACGCGGTGCTGATGACCGCGCAGCGCCTGGCTGCCAGCGGCGGCGACGTATCCGTGGTGCCGTGCGACCCCGGCTGCAGGGTCGACCCCGAGGCGGTTGCCGCGGCGGTGCGCCCGGACACGGTGATCGCCTCCGTGATGATGGTCAACAACGAGACCGGCACCGTGCAGGACCTGGCCGCGATCGCCGCGGCGGTTCACGCAGCCAATCCGCGAACCCTGGTGCACACGGACGCCGTGCAGGCCGCGGGTCGCCTCCCCGTGCGGCCGCGCGAGCTGGGCGTGGACCTGCTGACGCTGTCGAGCCACAAGGTGTACGGCCCCAAGGGTGCGGCGGCGCTGTGGCTGCGCGAAGGCGTCCATGTCGCGGCGCAGACGACGGGCGGCGGCCAGGAGCGGGGGCGGCGCAGCGGCACGGAGAACGTTGCCGCCATCGCGGGATTCGCCGCGGCGATGCGGCTGGCCGAGACGCTGCGCACTTCTGAAGCGCCGCGGCAGGCGTCGCTGTCGCAGCGCCTGGTGGATCTGGTGCTGGCGGCGGTGCCGGAGGCGGTGGCCACGGGATCGGCGCGGCACCGGGCGCCGGGGTTCGCCACCTTCGCCTTCGCAGGATGCCGCACCGACCTGCTCCTGACCGTGCTCGACCGGTCCGGCCTGTCGGCGTCCGGCGGCTCCGCCTGCTCCAGCGGCGCCCCCACGCCCTCGCACGTGCTCGTGGCGATGGGCTTGGGCCCGGAGCTGGCGGCGTCGGCGCTGCGCTGCAGCCTGGGCCGCTCCACCACCGCCTCGGACGTGGACGCGGCGGCGCGGGCGATCAGCGCGGCGGTGGCGCAGGTGCGGGCCGCGTCGCCCGCGACCGCCGGCGCGCCGGGCTGAGCGTCAGGCGGCGTTCGAGGGACTGGGCAGCGGCGACGCCGCGGGCAGTCCGATGTCGGCGCGCACCTTGGTGGCGTCGGCCCCCGAGGCGGCGATCAGCTGGAGGACTTGGGGGCGCAGGTCGTTGACCACCGCGAGGCTGGGCGCCGTCGACGCCTGCTCCAGGGTGTCCTCCAGCCGCGAATCGTCGCTGAGCAGGGTGGCGACGTCGCCGCGGGCCGCCGCGGGAAATGCGAGCGCCCGCAGCGCGTTGTCGTAGGCGATCGTCGCCTGGCGGTCCTGGCTGAGCGCCGCTTCGCACTTGCCCAGATTCGCCGCCGCCGTCCCGGTCGAGCAGTAGGTCTCCTCGGCCTGCGCGATCGGCACCTCGGCGCGGTTGTAGCCGCCGGCGGCGGCCTCGTACGCGTGCTGCAGCGCCGGCTGTGAGAGCGCTGTGGCGCTGGGCCCGTTGGGGCCTGGCTGCGAGCCGCAGGCGGCCGCCCCGAGCATGGCGATGGCGATCGCCAGCACGGGCCTGGCCCGCCCCGCGAGCGTATAATTCTGACCATGGCAGTCGGAATTTCGGCGCAGCACGCCACCGAGGGCCGGCAGGGCGGCGACGCGGCCCTTGCCCCGGCCTCGTTCTCGATGCGGGTGAGCTCGAAGGCGCATTACGGGCTCCGGATGATGACCGAGTTTGCCAAGGGCTACGGTCGCGGTCCCCTGAGTATCGCCGAGGTCGCGCGCGTTGAGCACCTGCCCATCGCGTACCTGGAGCAGCTCGCAGCGCAGCTGCGCCGGGGCGGGCTCGTGGAGAGCACCCGCGGCGTTCATGGCGGCTACACCCTGAGCCGTCCCCCGGAGCAGGTCACGGTGCTCGACGTGGTCCGGGTGGTCGAGGGCGAGGTGTCACCGGTGGAGTGCGTCGCCCACGACTACGTGTCGGGCACCTGCATCCGCGAGGGCGAGTGCGCGTCGCGCGGTCTCTGGCAGCGGCTCAAGCAGAGCATCGACGCGGTCCTCAGCCAGACGACCCTCGCCGAGCTGGTCCACGACCACACGCTCATCGACTCCATGGTTCCCGCGGTGCAGGAACCATGAGCGGGTTCGCGCTCGAGGTCCGAGGGCTGCGCGTCACGGTCGACGAGAAGGAGATCCTTCGCGGCGTCGACCTGGACCTGCCGCAGGGCGAGGTGCACGCGCTCATGGGGCCCAACGGCTCGGGCAAGAGCACCCTGGCATACACCCTCATGGGCCATCCCAAGTACAGGGTCACGTCGGGCACCGCCACCTTCGGCGGCGACGACCTCCTGGGCCTGACCGCCGACCGGCGGGCCAAGCTGGGCCTGTTCCTCTGCTTCCAGTACCCCACGGCGATCCCGGGTGTGACCACGGTCAACTTCCTCCGTGCGGCGCTGCGAGCGCAGGGAAAGGAGATGCCCGCGCGCGAGTTCCTGACGCGGCTGTCGCAGGAGATGGAAGCGCTGAAGATCGACGAGAGCTTCCGCCAGCGCTACATCAACGAAGGCTTCTCGGGCGGTGAGAAGAAGCGCAGTGAGATCCTGCAGCTCGCCATCTTGCGGCCGCGGCTGGCCATACTCGATGAAACCGACTCGGGGCTCGACGTCGACGCGCTCCGCACCGTCGCGGAGGGCGTCACCCGGATCGCCGGTCCCGACATGAGCGTGCTGGTCATCACCCACTATCCGCGCATCCTCGAGTACCTGCGGCCCGACGCCGTGCACGTGCTGCACGCCGGTCAGGTCGTGACGTCGGGCGGCGCGGAGCTGGCGACGCGCATCGAGCGCGAGGGATACGAGCCGATCCTGGGTGCGGGCGCTGCGCTCGCACCGGTGTCCTGAGGCGTCATGGCCATCCAGGCGCGCGACCTGACCAAGGACTACCAGTTCGGCTTCCACGACAAGGACGTGTCCGTGTTCCGCACGGCCAAGGGCCTGTCGCCGGAGGTGGTTGCGGCGATCTCGCAGCACAAGCACGAGCCCGAGTGGATGCTCAAGTTCCGGCTCAAGGCGCTGGACCACTTCACCAAACGGCCCATGCCCACCTGGGGCGCGGACCTGTCCGGCATAGATTTTGCCAACATTTACTATTACGTGAAGCCCGTCGAGGAGCAGAGCCGCTCCTGGGACGACGTCCCCGACTCCATCAAGCGGACGTTCGACCGGCTCGGCATTCCCGAGGCGGAGCGCAAGTTCCTCGCCGGCGTGAGCGCGCAGTACGACTCCGAGGTCGTCTATCACAACATCCGCGCCGACCTGGAGAAGCAGGGCGTGCTCTTCAGCGACTGCGACACGGGACTGCGCGAGCACGAGGGCATCTTTCGCAAGTACTTCGGGACCGTCATCCCGCCCAACGACAACAAGTTCGCCGCCCTGAACAGCGCGGTCTGGAGCGGCGGGTCGTTCGTCTACGTGCCGCCCGGCGTGAAGGTGGACATCCCGCTGCAGGCCTACTTCCGCATCAACAGCGACAACATGGGCCAGTTCGAGCGCACCCTCATCATCGCGGACGAGGGCGCCTCGGTGCACTACATCGAAGGGTGCACCGCGCCCAACTACACCAGCGACTCCCTGCACAGCGCGGTGGTCGAGCTGATCGCCCACAAGGGCGCGCGCATCCGCTACACGACCATCCAGAACTGGTCGGACAACGTCTACAACCTGGTGACCAAGCGGGCGATCGCGCACGAGGGCGCGACGGTCGAATGGATCGACGGCAATCTGGGGTCCAAGGTCACGATGAAGTACCCCAGCGTGTACCTGATGGGCGAGCACGCTCACGCCGAGGTGATGAGCGCGGCATTCGCCGGCACGGGGCAGCATCAGGACGCCGGGTCGAAGGCGATACACGTGGCCCCCAACACCACGAGCAACATCGTCTCGCGCTCCATCAGCAAGGGCAGCGGCCGCACCTCGTACCGCGGCCACATCAAGGTGCTGCCCAAGGCGCACGACGTCAAGGTCAACGTCCGCTGCGACGCGCTGCTGCTCGACGAGGAGTCGCGCAGCGACACGTACCCCTACATGGACATCGACAACCCCGACGTGTCCGTCGGCCACGAGGCGAGCGTCAGCAAGGTCGGCGAGGACCAGATCTTCTACCTCACCTCGCGCGGCATCGACGAGCAGGAGGCGACGGCGCTGATCGTCAACGGCTTCTTCGAGCCGTTCGTCAAGGAGCTGCCGATGGAGTACGCCGTCGAGCTCAACCGGCTGCTGGCGCTCTCCATGGAGGGGGCGATCGGGTGACCGGGGCGGTCGAAGGGCCGGCCCGGGTCGCCGTCGGCCCGGAGGCGGCCGCGAGCCGTGCCGCCGCGTCTCCGCAGTGGCTGGCCGCGCGCCGGCGCGCCGCCTGGGACGCCTACGAAGCGATGCCGATGCCCTCGTCGCATCGCGACGAGGACTGGAGGCGGACGGACGTGTCGGCCCTGCGCATCGACGCCTTCGAGCCGCTGCGCGACGCGGGCGAGATGGTCGACGCGATGCGGGCGCAGCGCGATCGCGCCGTGCCTCAGGCCGCGTTCGCCGTCGACGCTCCCGGCGCGTGGGCCGTCGAGGCGGCCGACCCGCTGCGCGCGCAGGGGATCACCATCGAGTCGCTCGACGAGGCCGCGGAGCGCCATCCCGACCTGGTGCGCCAGGCGCTCGACGCGGTGTCGGTGGACGAGTCCAAGTTCGTCGCGCTGTGGAACGCGCTCTGGTCGGGCGGGGTCTTCGTGCACGTGCCCGCTGGGGTCGAGGCGCAGAACCCCCTGTGGGTGGCGCACCCGGCGACCGGAGACGATGTCGCCGTCTTCCCCGCGACGCTGGTCGCCCTGGAGCGAGGCAGCGCCCTCACGGTCATCGACGCCTACGCCTCGCCACCGGGACCGGCAGCCGTCTTGAGCGACGCGCTGACGCTGCTTCGCGCCGGCCGCGACTCGCGGCTCGACTACGTCTCGCTGCAGCAGTGGGGCGAGGGCGCCTGGCACGTGGCCACGCAGCGGGCGGTGCTGGAGGCCAACGCGCGCTGCCGCTTCTTCGGCGCCACCTTCGGCGCGCGCCTGCAGAAGTCGTTCTGGGAGGTCGTCCTCGCGGGTACGGGCGCGGAGGCGGACATCGCCGGGCTCTGCTTCGGTGACGGCGAGCAGCACCTCGACCATCAGTCGCTGCAGGCGCACACCGCCCCGGAGACGCGCAGCAAGCTGACGCTGAAGGTGGCGGTGCGCGACCGCGCGCGGTCCGTGTACAGCGGGCTCATCGACGTCGCACCCGGCGCGGTGCACGCCGACGGCTACGTGCAGAACCGCAACCTCATCCTCAGCCACGGCGCCAAGGCCGACTCGGTGCCACGCCTGGAGATCCGGGCCAACGACGTGCGCTGCGGGCACGGTGCCACCGCCGGTCACATCGACGACGAGCAGCGCTTCTACTTCATGTCCCGTGGGGTGCCCCGGGAGGACGCCGATTCGCTGATCGTTCGCGGCTTCATGGACGACGTGCTGCAGCTGGCGCCGCACGACGGGGTGCGCGCGCTGCTGGGCGAGTTGCTCGACGCAGAGATCGCCGGGCGCACGCAGGCGGGCGTGGGCGCGGAGGCTGAGCCGTGACCGTGGCCCAGTGGGTAGAGGTCGCTCGTGCGGACGACATTCCCGCCGGCCACGCGGCGCGCGTCGAGATCGATGGCACGCCGGTGGCGATCTTCAACCTCGACGGCGTCTTCTACGCCCTGGACGACACCTGCAGCCATGCGGAGGCGTCGTTGAGCGAAGGCGACCTCGACCCTGAGCGCTGCGCCATCGAGTGCCCGCTGCACGGCTCGAGCTTCGACCTGCGCACCGGCGACCCCTTGACGCTGCCCGCCGTCGAGCCCGTGAACGTGCACCGGATCGAGGTCGGCGACGACGGCGTCGTGCGCGTGGCGCTGGGGAGCAGCGCGTGACCGCGGCCGACGCGACGCTGGCGCCCGGCCTCGCCGTCGAGCGCATCCGCGCCGACTTCCCCATCCTGCAGCGCGCGATCAACGGACGGCCGCTCGTGTACCTCGACTCCGCCGCGACCTCGCAGAAGCCACAGCCTGTGCTCGACGCCGTGGACGCCTACTACCGGAGCAGCAACGCCAACGTGCACCGCGGTGTGCACGCACTGGCGAGCGAGGCGACGGACGCGTACGAGCGTGCCCGGGAGCGCGTGGCTCATTTCATCGACGCACCGTCTGAAGGAATCGTCTTCGTCCGCAACACCACGGAGGCGCTCAACCTGGTCGCGTCCTCGTACGCCCGCGAGCTGCTGAGCCCGGGCGACCGGATCGTGCTCACGGTGATGGAGCACCACAGCAACCTGGTGCCGTGGCAGCTGGCCGCGGAGCGCGCCGGCCTGGAGCTGGCTTTCGTCGACGTCGATGAACGGGGACGGCTCGACGCGAGCGACCTGGACCGCCTGCTGGCACCGCCGACCGCGCTGCTCGCGATCAGCCATCAGTCCAACGTCCTGGGCACCATCAACGACATCGCCGCCATCACCGCCAGGGCGCACGCCGCCGGCGCCCTGGTGTGCGTCGACGCGGCGCAGTCGGTGCCGCACATGCCGGTCTCGGTGCGCCGGCTCGACTGCGACTTCCTCGCCTTCAGCGGTCACAAGATGTGCGGGCCGATGGGCATCGGCGTGCTGTGGGCACGGCCCGAGCTGCTCGAGAAGATGCCGCCGTTTCTCGGTGGCGGCAGCATGATCAGCCGGGTCACGCTGCAGCGCACCACGTGGAACGCGGTGCCGCACAAGTTCGAGGCGGGCACACCCGACGTGGCGGGCGCGGTCGGGCTCGGCGCCGCATGCGACTACGTGGATGCCGTCGGACGCGACTCCATCCACGCGCACGAGCAGTCCTTGACCCGGCACCTGCTCGACGTGCTCGACGAGGTGGGCGGCGTGACCGTGTACGGGCCGTGCGACCCGCAGGTGCAGGGCGGCGTGGTCAGCTTCAACGTCGCCGACGTGCACGCGCACGACGTGGGCACCATCCTCGACCGGCATGGCGTGGCCATCAGGGCTGGGCATCACTGCGCGCAACCGCTGATGCGGCGCTACGACGTCGCCGCGACAGCGCGCGCGTCGGTGTACCTCTACACGACGCACCCCGAGATCGACGCGCTGGGCGCGGCGCTCGGCGACGTGCGCCGCGTGTTCCGCGTCTGAACGCGGCGCTAGACGGCTTCGCCTTCGCGCATCGGCAAAACGGGCGGCGGCTCCGCCATGCCTTCGAACCTGCGCTGCCGGCGCGGCAATGACGTCGCGCACAGCAGGGCGGTGAGCACCAGGACGCCACCGCCGATCCAGAACGGCAGACCCTCGCGCACGCCGTACAGAGATCCCAGCGCGGCAGCTCCGACGGCGCTGCCGCCGAACTGGAAGAAGCCGCCCGCGCCCATCGCCGTGCCTCGCGCATGCGCGGGAGCGCTGTCGCCGATGACCGCGTAGAGGCTCGGTTCCATGAACACGACCGCGACCGCCTCGGCGACACCGACCGCGAGTATCACCGGCAGCGAGCGGAGCAGCGGGTAGCTCGACGCGCACGTCGCGGTGACCAGCATCGCCGCGGGCACGAGGCGCCGCCGCTCGACACGATCCGAAAGCCGGCCGCCGGTGCGCGCCAGGAGCAGTATCGGAACCGCGAAGAGGCTGATCGACAGCCCGATGACCAACGCGCTGTTGCCTCGCGCGGTGAGGTACTGGGGCCACACCACGTCGTACATCGAGAAGATGGTGCCCACGGCGAACAGACCGATGGCGGGCACGATGATGCCGCGCACGCGCCACCAGCGCAGGCGGCGTTCGCGCGCGTCGGCGACGTGCGCGGCGCGCGTCTCCGGCACGCGCGACATGGGCAGCAGTCCGAGCAGCACGGCGACCCCGGAGACGCCGAACGCGGCCGAGTCGCGCCACAGCGCCACAGCGCCACCGACGGCGGGGCCGAGCAGCAGGCCCACCATCTCGCACGCCTGCTGCTGTGCGAAGCGCTTTCCGCGCTCTCCCGGCGCGCTGAGGTCGGTGAGCGCCGCCATGAGCGCGGGCACGTACATGCCGCTGGCCACTCCCTGCAGCATGCGCAACACGGCGAGCAGCCACAGCGGGCCGGCGTCGGCGAAGAGCGCGAGAGACAGCGCGGCGTATGCCAGGCGGCTGCCGATGAGCACGGGGCGGCGCCCGATCTTGTCGACCAGCCGCCCGGCAGGCACCTGCACGATGGTGTTGGCCACCAGCGGGCCGGCAATGAACAGCGCGATCGCCAGCGAGCTGCCCCCGTGGCGCGCCACGTACAGCGGCGCGACCGGAAACAGCGCGGCGATGCCGGTGAACATGATGAGCTGACCCGCGAGCAGCCAGAACGCGGGTCCGCGCCGCGCGGTGCGCAGGCGACGAAGAACGCGAGGAGACATGACGCAATTGTCGGCCGCGGGCCGGGGCGCGTGTTTGGGCTGCGGCGCATTGGACTACGATGGATGGGTGGCAGTGCAATTCACGCCGGTCGACGACGACCTCTATCGCGAGATCATCCTCGACCACTACCGCAACCCGAGGCACAAGCATGCGGTGGTCCCGGCAGATCGCACCATCAGCGCCAACAACCCCTTGTGCGGCGACGAGATCGACCTCAGCGTGCGTCTCGACGGCGGCGCCGTGGGCGCCGTGGGCTTCGAGGGGCGGGGCTGCTCCATCAGCCAGGCGTCGGCAAGCATGCTCTGTGAAGCCGTGACCGGTATGGACGTGGAGAGAGCGCGGGCACTGGCGCTGGGATTCCGCACCATGCTGCAGGGCGGTGACACGCCGGATGGCATCGGCGACCTGGAAGCGCTGAGTGGCGTGCGCGCGTATCCCGTGCGCGTCAAGTGCGCGACGCTGGCGTGGAACGCGCTTCTCGAGGCGCTGCAGGACGACACCGCGGGAGAGGAGCGATGACGGAAACAGCCGGTGGCGCAAGCAAGATCCAGGATGGCGCGGGAGCGGCGCAACCCGACGCACGCGCATCCGACGACCTGGTCCGCGCTGCGCTCAGCGAGGTGTACGACCCCGAGATCGGAATCGACATCGTGTCGCTGGGACTGGTGTACGGCACACACTTCGAGGATGACGGCACGCTGGTGATCGAGATGACGCTCACCACGCCGTACTGTCCGCTGGGCCCGGTCATCCAGACCCAGGCGCACGCCGTGTGCTCGCCCTTGCCGGGTGTGCGCGACGTGCGCGTGGACCTGGTGTGGTCGCCGCCATGGGATCCGCGCACCATGGCTTCCGAGGAAGCGCGCCTCGAGCTCGGCATCTACTGACGCCGGGCACTCGGCCCCCCGGAATGGCATGGTTGCGCCATGGAGCGGCTGTTCTCGGTCGGCGAGGCTGATGTCCTGCTGCCGGAGTTGCGCGAGCGCCTGACGCGTCTGCGCGAGGCGCGGGCCCGGGTCGTCGACGCAACCGCGGGCAGCGGCCTGCGCGCGGCCTCGAACGGATCCAGTGCCGCGGCCGCGGGCAGCGCCGGGGCCGAGCGGGCCCTCGGGGACGAGGTGGCCGCGCTCGAAGGCCTGGGCGTCATCCTCCGCGACCTGGACACGGGGCTGGTGGACTTCGCGGCCGAGCGCGACGGCGAGCCGATATACCTGTGCTGGCGCGAGCCCGAGGAGCGGGTCAGCTTCTGGCATCCCCGGGATGCCGGCTTCGCCGCCCGTCTGCCACTCTGAGGGGCGCCACCGGTTTGCACGTGTTGGCTGGCTGCCCAACCAGCGGCGCGTGTGACGCGCCTGGGGCCGGGGGCTGGCACACCTGCGCCGGACGCCCTACACTGGTGGCGCGTCTCTCGGCCCCGCCGGCTCCGCACTGAACTTCCCACGACGCGCGCGGAGATGGGGGCGGCGGCACTCAGGCAAAAGGAGGAACCTCGCCCATGACCGATTGTTCCAGTACCGCCTCCTGCCCCACCAGCGCGACGGGGAGCTGACCGCCGGGAACCAGGGTCACCACCGGGAGAGGCGCGACCGCCCGTTGCAGCGGTCCTCCCTCACGCGCTGATCGCGCGCGCCTTCCGGGCGCCGCCGAGACGCTCAGGCTCGCTTCAGACGAAGCGTGCGGCGTCTTCTTGCGCCTCGCGAGTGGCGATGTCGGGCGCGGCGACCACCTGGTCACGCTCCACGAACCCCTCCACCCCATCGCCGGCACGGACGTGCACGAACGGCCCGGTGCCGCCGGGAATCGCGGTGAGCCGGCTGGCGGTGAGCACGGGTTCGCCGCGGGGCGCGTCGAAGCGGGGCTCCAGAAAGAGCCGGTAGGGCGTCCCCGCCCAGGACGCCACCAGCGTGACCGGGCCCGGCGGGATGCGCCGGTCGCGGTAGATGGTGCGCGGATCGCGCGGCCCGGCAGCGAACAGGGTCACGAGCTGGATCGCGCGCGCCGTCGGCCCGCGATCGGCCCGGCCCATCGCCTTGGCAATCAGGCCGCCGCCGGAGCTGGCCACGACCTCCATCCGCGTCCCCTCGGGATCGGGTTCCGCGCGGCAGCTGACCCACCTCACCCGCACCCTGGGCCGGCTCCACTGGCCGAACAGGCCGCGGCGGCGGTGCTCGACGATGCGGGCCTCGGCCTCGCCGGTCACCTCGAAGCGATACGGCCGGGTGCCGATGAGCTGCTCCATGGTGGCGAAGACCTCGCGCGGCGGCGCCGCGGTGACCAGACGCCAGCTGTAGGCGGTCTTGGCGAGCACGGGAGAGCATTCTAGGCCGCCGCCGCGGCGCTCCACCCTCGACCGGCCGGCGGGCGGCGTCAGACATGAGCCGCAAAACACCTTGGACGACAAGGCGATTTCGCCGTGGTTCGCGCGGGCTCTGCAGCGCAGTTGCGCCAGTTCCACGTGGAACTCGGCCGAGTTCCTGCCAGATTCTGCAGCTACGCGCCCGCCGGGGCAGTTGTCCACAGGCCGGTCCCCGGCGAGCCCATAACGAGTTCAGCGCGATTGAGCCGGCGGGGTGCGTGCCTGGGGACACTGTGCATAAGCGCTCTGCAGGCGCGGCCCGGGCGCGCTCGTCCGCATAATCTCGCCGACCATGCCTTCCATCCTCGCCGTGGCCAATCAGAAGGGTGGCGTGGGCAAGACCACGACGGCGGTCAATCTGGCCGCGGCGCTGGCCCAGGCCGGTCGCCGCGTCCTGCTGATCGACATGGACCCGCAGGCCAACGCCACCTCCGGTCTGGGCGTGGACCGCGCCGCGGTCCAGTCGAGCGTCTACGACAGCGTGGTCCTGGGACGGCCGCTGGCCGAGGCGCGGATCCCCACCGTGGTGCCGGGGCTCGACGTGATCCCATCGGACATCGCGCTCGCCGGCTCCGAGATCGAATTGGTGGCCATGGTGCGCCGCGAGCAGCGCCTGCGCTACGCACTGGAGGGGATGCACCCCTCCGACGACTACGTGTTCATCGACTGCCCACCGAGCCTCGGCCTGCTCACGGTCAACGCCGTGGTCGCGGCGCAGGCGCTGCTGGTGCCGATCCAGTGCGAGTTCTACGCGCTCGAGGGGCTGGGGCTGCTCACGCACACGATCGCCCTCCTGCGCCGCGAGCTCAACCCCGCCCTGGCGATCGGCGGCATCGTCATGACGCTCTTCGACGCCCGGCTGGCGCTGGCGCACCAGGTGGTGGCCGAGGTGAGGCGGCGCTTCGGCGACGACCTGCTCTCGCCGGTCATCCCCCGCAACGTCCGTCTCAGTGAGGCGCCCAGCCATGGGCTGCCGATCACCCTCTATGACCCTTCCTGCCGCGGCGCCGCCGCCTACCGCGAGCTGGCTGTCTCGTTCGACGCCAGGATGCAGGCGGGACGCCCGGCGCTCTCGGCGGCGGGACCGCCCGCATGAGCGGACCGGCGGGGCCGGAGCGGACCTTCCGCCACCGCGGGCTGGGACGGGGGCTCGACGCCCTGCTGGCGGCCACGCCGGCCGAGGGTGAGGAGGCGCTTCTGGTCGCCGTCGACCCTCAGGCTGTGACGCCCAACCCGGAGCAGCCGCGACGCAGCTTCGACGAGGCTGGGATCGACGCCCTCGCTGAATCGATCCGGCTGCACGGCCTGCTGCACCCCGTGGTGGTGCAGCGGGCGGAGCGCGGCTACCAGCTGGTGGCCGGCGAGCGCCGCCTCCGCGCCGCGCAGCGCGCGGGGGTCAGCACCATCCCGGCGATCGTCAGGCCCGAGGCGGAGTCCGGGCGCCACTCGTTGGAGATGGCGCTGACGGAGAACCTGGTGCGCACCGACCTCAACCCGCTGGAGGAGGCCGCCGCCTACGCCCGCCTGGCCGACGCCTTCGGCATGTCGCACGAGGCGATCGCCCTGCGCCTGGGACGCAGCCGGCCCACGGTGAGCAACGCGATCCGGCTGCTGGGCCTCTCGCCCCCGGTGCAGGAGGCGCTCGCCACGGGACGGATCAGCGCGGGCCACGCCCGGGCGCTGCTGGCGCTGCCCACCGCCCCGCAGCAGG
The DNA here is from genome assembly GCA_963777285.1 of Candidatus Dormiibacterota bacterium. Classification (GTDB taxonomy): domain Bacteria; phylum Chloroflexota; class Dormibacteria; order Aeolococcales; family Aeolococcaceae; genus JAFARE01. Next base: position 800,557 of record CAVZPR010000002.1, on the reverse strand, counting down.
AGGCCCTCGCCCGGCGCGTCGAGACCGAGGGCCTGAGCGTGCGCGACACCGAGCGCGCCGCATCCGGCTCTCCGCCGCCGGCCGCACGCGGCCGCGCCGCCAGGCCAGAGACTGAGTCGCTCTCAGCCGACGACCAGGCGCTGCGGAAAGGGCTGGAGGCGGCGCTGGGGCTGCCCGTGCGGCTGCGCCGGGATCGGCGCGGCGGAGGCGAGGTGGCCATCGAGTTCATCGACGACGCGGACCTCGACGGCCTCTACCGCCGGCTCGGGGCGGAGCCCCTGTAGCGCGCGCTCAGCCGATGGGCCGGCCGGTGTCCCCGGTGAGACGGGCCTCCGCGGCGGTCACGTCGAGGTTGGCCAGGAAGGACTCGATGTACTTGGGGCGCTCGGCGGGCTTGTAGTCGAGCAGGAAGGCGTGCTCCCAGACGTCCATCACGATGATCGGCTTGAACCCGGCGATGTTGCCGTCCTCGTGCAGCGTGATCCAGTGGTTGCTCAACCGCCGCGTGGCCGGGTCGAGGTAGGTGACCGCCCAGCCCACGCCGCGCATGCCGCCGACCGCGGTGAAGTCCTTCTTCCACGTCTCGAGGTCGCCGAACGACTCGCCCAGCGCTCTTCCCAGCTCCGACGACGACGAGATCTCACCGCCGCCGCTGTCCTTGGTCATGTTGCCGAAGTACCACTCGTGCAAGACCATGCCGTTGTACTCGAACCCAAGCCGGCGGGTCAGCTCCGCATACGCGGGCGCGCTGGTCTGGCCGCCGTGCGCCATCTCCACGAGCTGCTCGTTCAACAGGTTCGTGTTTTTGACATATCCGGCATAAAGTCCGAAGTGCACCTCCAGCGTCTGATCCGAAATCCCAGTCAGGCCATGGAGATCGAAGCTCCGCTGCTTGTACGGCGTCTGCGTCAAAAGCGCCATCGTTCGTCCTCGTGAGTGGAGGCTGACAGGTTGCCCACTACGTGCCACCCCCATTCTGGCAGCGGGTGCTGCCGCGCTGCAGCACCCGCGCGACGGTGTCGCCACGGCGCTCCGCTGCGGCTGCGCCCGGATGCGCAGCACTCATAATCAGACGGCCGTGGCCCAGACCGCCCCGCCGCCCAGCCAGGCGGCGCCCTCGCCGGACCCGGTCACGCCGCGCCGCTCCCGAAGGGGTTCGTGGATACGCGACGCGATCGAGGTGTTGCTGATCGCCCTCGCCCTGTACCTGCTGATCTGGAACGCGCTGCAGACGGTGCGCGTCGATGGCACCAGCATGGTGGGGACGCTGCAGGACCAGGACCTGCTGCTGGCCAGCAAGGTCTCGTACGACTTCGGCGGCAATCCGCAGCGCGGGGACATCGTCATCCTGCAGCCGCCCAACGATGCGTCGCGCGACTTCATCAAGCGGGTGATCGGTCTCCCGGGCGACGTGCTCGAGATCGACGGCAGCCATCAGCCGGCGGAGGTGCTGCTCAAGCCCGGCGGCCAGGGTGCGTTCCAGGTGCTGCACGAGCCGTATCTGCCGCAGACGTGGACCAACCAGGACTTCTGCTGCCACAGCGACGGCACCGCGTCCACCGTCGCCGAAGCGGTGACCGTTCCGGCGGGCGACTACTTCGTGATGGGCGACAACCGCAACTTCTCGAGCGACTCGCGCTCCTTCGGCTTCGTGCCGCGCAAGAACATCATGGCCAAGGCGTTCCTGCGCATCTGGCCCCTGAACCACTTCGGCGGCCTCGGCGCCGGGCCCAGCCTGGCCGCCGCGCCGGCCAGCGCGATGGTCGTGGCGCCGCTCGCCGGCGCGGGACTGCTGGAGCTGCGCCGCCGCCGCACCAGACGGGCCCGCGGCCGGGGCTAGCGCAGCCAGGGCGCCTGGACGCTTTCCCAGTCGAGGAGCTCTCCGTCGTCGAAGAACAGCGCCAGCTCCTCACCGGCACGGCCGACCGAGTCGCTGCCGTGCACCACGTTGGTGCCGATGCTCACCGCGTGGTCTCCGCGGATGGTCCCCGGCGCCGCCGCAGCCGGATCGGTGGCCCCCATCATCGCCCGGACCATGGCCACGGCTCCCGGGCCCTGCCACGCCATGGCCACCACCGGGGACGACGTGATGAAGTCCACCAGCCCCTCGAAGAACGGCTTGCCGCGGTGCTCGGCGTAGTGGCGCTCAGCCAGGTCGCGGTCGATCCGGATGAACTTGAGGCCGACGAGGTGCAGGCCGCGGCGCTCGAAGCGGCTGATCACGTCGCCCACCAACCCGCGCTGCACCCCATCCGGCTTGACCAGGACCAGGGTGCGCTCCTCGGACACGGCGAGCCAGTCTAGGAGAGCGCGGCGGCGAAACGCGCGGAGCCCTGGAAGGGCCCCACGACGGCGCCGCGCAGGCCGCCACCCAGTATGTCGGCGGCCACCCGGCGTACGTCAGCCGCGGTCACGGCGTCATAGCGAGCCAGCACCTCGTCGGGCGAGAGGATCGTGCCGGTGAGGAGCTCCTGCTGGCCGGCGTACTCGCACAGCGCCGAGGTTCCCTCCAGGTTGAGCAGGAGGCGGCCCTTGGCGTACTCGCGCGCCTTGTGCAGCTCCGCGTCGCCCACCGGCTCCTCGGCCAGCCGGCGCAGCTCGGCGACCGCCGCCTTGAGCGCGACCAGCGTCTGCCGCGGTTCGGCGCCGAAGCCGATGCCCAGCACGCCGCTGTCCGCCAGACGGCTGATGAAGGAGTGCACGTCGTACACCAGCGCGCGCCGCTCGCGCAACTCGAGGAAGAGGCGGCTGGACATGCCCTCGCCGAGCACCACGTTGAGGATGTCGACGCTGAAGCGGTCTGCGTGCATGTACGACGGGGCGCGCGCGCCGATGATGACGCTCGCCTGCTCCACCGCCCGTCTCGTGACACGCAGCGGATCCCCTGACGGCGGTGTCGCCGGATCCGGCGCCGGACGCGCCGCCCGGGCGCCGTCGCTCCAGCCGTCGAGGTGCCGCTCCAGCACCACGGCGACGTCCTCGGTGGCGACGCCGCCGGCGACGCTGACCACCAGCGTGTCGGGACGCACGTGCGCAGCCAGGTGCGCGCGACAGTCGGTGTCGGTGAAGGCCCGCACGGTGTCCTCACGGCCGGCCACGTCGCGCCCCAGCGGGTGCCCCGGCCACATCACGTCGTCGAAGACCGTCTGCACCTGGTCCTGCGGGTTGTCCTGGTACATGCGCAGCTCTTCGATGACCACCTGGCGTTCCTTGGCCACCTCGTCGGGTGGCAGCAGCGGGTGCAGGAGCATGTCCGCGAGGACGGCGACCGCGCGCTCCAGCTCTTTGGCGGGGACGCGCGTCCAGAAGACCGTGGCCTCGCGGTCGGTCGCCGCGTCGAGCACGCCGCCGACCCCCTCGATGCTCTCGCTGATGGCACGCGGCGTCGGGTGGGCCGCGGCGCCTTTGAAGAGCATGTGCTCCACGAAGTGGCTGATGCCGCACTTGTCCTCAGGCTCATAGCGAGAGCCGACCGCGAGCATGAACGCGACCGCAACCGAGCCACGGCCGGGCAGGGGCACCGTGACGAGCCGGGCGCCGGCGACCGCGCCCACCTCGACGCCGACGTTCAGGGGCGGCGGCCGAACGGCGCGCCGCGGCGCGGCCCGGAGTAGCGCTCCGGAGGACCGCCCTGAGCCGGCCCGGTGGGATGGATGACCACGCGGCGCGCCGGTTCCTTGCCCGAGCTCTCGGTGCGGATGCCCGGATCGTCGGCGAGCGTGAGGTGTATCACCCGCCGCTCGTACGCGTGCATCGGATCGAGGGTGTACCGCTCGCCGGTGCGCTTCACCCGCGCCCCAAGGCGCAGCGCCAGCTCGCGCACCTGCTCCTCGCGACGGGCGCGATACCGCTCCACGTCGAGGATGACGCGCCGCCCCTCGGCGCCGTCCTCGTCGCCCAGCATGAGATTCACCGCGGTCTGCAGCGCGCGCAGCGTCTCTCCGCGCCACCCGATCAGCAGTCCGAGGTCGTCCCCCGAGATGTCGAGGATCACCGGCGCCGCCGCGTTCTCGCTCGCCGCGGAGGCGACGCCACGCCGCACCGAGACGCGACAGGGAACCTCCATGCGGGTGAGCAGCTCCTCGAGCAGCGCGCGGCCGCGCGCCGCGTGCTCGTCGATGCGATACACGCGGACCCGCGCCTCGGCACCCGCCAAGCGCTCGCCAGGGACGGGGCGCGACCCTGTCGCCACCACCTCGACCTCGGCCTCGTCGCGCGTGATGCCCAGCTCGGCCAGCGCCTTGCCCACCGCCTCCTCGATGGTCTGCCCTCGCGCCTCGACCGATGCCAGCGCACCGGCCGTCGTCGCACCCACCGGCTGCTCTGTCTCGCTCACGACATCTCCAATGGCGCCGCTCACCGGCGCCGCCTCCTCTGACCACCCCTGTTGCCGCGAGCACGGGCGCGCGCCGACGGATGGGGACGCCGCGCCGTCGTGCTCAATGCCGGCTCATTCCCACTGCCTTCCGGCGCGGCCGTCGCCGACAGGGACGCGTTGGCGGTAACCGTCGCCGCCGACCGCTTCTTGTCACCATTGGCAGAAACCAGCGCTGCAGTGGGCAGCGCCCGCGGGTACGACAGCGGCGTGACCCGGTTGGCGCCCGGCCACCATACGGGCACCTTCAGGCCGCCCCAGCCGACCACGATGAACTGCTGCAGAACCATGAAGACGGTGCCCGTGACCCAGTAGATGGCCAGGCCCTGTGGCAGCAGCAGGCCGAAGATGAAGATCATCACCGGGAAGAGGAACGACATCTGCCGGCTCACGTTCTGCATCGACCGCTCCTGGTCGGTCAGATCGGGCCGCGGTGGCGGCATCATCATGCGCGACTGCGCGAACGTGAACGCCCCGGCGATGAGCGGCAGGATCAGCAGCGTCGGATGCGTGAGCAGCTGGCCCCAGTTGCCGCCGATGACGTCGTGCGCCGACTGGCTCACGTCGCCGATCCAGAGAAAGCTGCGCGAGAGGTGCTGCTGCGCCAGGGTGCCGGTGACGCTGCGGATCGCCGTGTACAGGCCGATGAGCACCGGCATCTGCACGATCGCCGGCAGGCAGCCGGTGAGCCCCGAGAAGGGGCTGATGCCGTGCTCGCGGTAGAGCTTGTTCATCTCCGCGCTGAGCTTCTGCGGCTCCTTCTTGTACTTCTTGCGCAGTTCCTGCAGCTGCGGCGCGATCAGCCGCTGCTCGGCCTGGATGCGCCGCGAGGTGCGCAGCTGCCAGCTGAACACGGGGAAGAGAGCGGCGCGGATGATGATGGTCAGCACGATCACCGCGATGCCGAAGGCGCCGATCGCGGACAGCGGGCCCACGCCGTTGAACACCTTGGTCATCTGCTCCAGCAACCACGAGAAGGGGGTGGAGAGGAAGGTGAAGATCACCAGCGGGTTCACGACGTCGCCTCCCCGGCGGCGGCCCGCTCATGGCGCGCGCGGCGCGCCGCCGACCAGCTCACGTACGTCTCCGGGACCGGGTCGAAGCCCCCTTCGTGGAACGGGTGGCAGCGGGCGATGCGGCGCAGCGCCAGCCACCATCCCCGGCGCCAGCCGAAGCGCTGCAGCGCCGCGTACCCGTACTGCGAGCAGGTGGGCTCATAGCGGCAACCGCTGACGTGGCCGAAGATCGGTCCCAGCGTGACCTGATACACGCGGATCAGGAGCAGGCTGGCGCGGGTCATGCGCAGGCCTTGGCCGCAGCCGCCTGCAGCGCCTTAGCCACGTCGCGCCACAGCTCCGCCGCGGCGGCGGCACCCGTGCGTGCGTGCACCGAGACCACGGCGTCGCAGCCTGCCTCGGGCAGGGACGAGCTCACCGCGGCGCGCAGGCGGCGGCGCAGGCGGTTGCGTTGCACCGCTCCACGTGCGCCCACCACGACGATGCCGGCGCGAGGCCGACCCAGGTCATTGCGCAGCGCGCGCACGCGGATGTGCCCGAAGCGGGCCTCGAAGCCCTCGCGGCGGATGGCGGTGAACCGGCCGCGCCCGCGCAGGCGATGGCGGCGATTCACCGGGTGTGCGCAGGTGTAAGGCGCTTGCGTCCCTTGCGGCGGCGCGCCTTCAGCACCTGCCTACCTCCGGGTGTGGCCATGCGCGCGCGAAAACCGTGCGTCTTGCGCCGATAGCTCTTCTTGGGTTGGTATGTCCGCTTGATGGGCGTTCTCCCACTCGGATCGCGTCCCGAGCAGCCTGCGCCGCCGGCGGGACGGAGTTCGAACCGAGTATACCAATCGCCTCTCGGCACGGCTCCACAACGTCGCAAGCGCGCGACAGCCGCGCCCGGCGACAGCACCATTGTCCTCGGCGTCAGGCGTTGCTACACTCGCGGGGCCCACGGCGGGAGGCGCACTCCATCCACTCCCTCGACTCCTTTCCGTCGCCCGGCCTGTCTTCATCTTATCCACGTCTGTGCACACCATGTGGATAAGCACGAGAACGACCGACGCAGCAAGGGGGAGAGCAAACAACGTGGTACCGGAGAATCCCTCGTCGGTGACGTCAGCGGCACGCGTGTCGTGACGGAGTACGCGACCACAGCGGAAGGGGAGCAGTCAGCGCCCAGCGCGACGCTGGATCCGCAGCAGATCTGGCAGGTCGCGCAGGAGGAGCTTCGTTTTCAGCTCTCGCGTCCCGGCTACGAGACGTGGCTGGCCAACGCGGTGCTGGTGGAGTGCGACGGCTACGTCTTCACGGTCGGCGTGCCCACGCGCTTGGCCCGTGACTGGCTCACGGAGCGCTACGTCCCGCTGATCCGCGAGACGCTCTCCGGAGTGCTGGGGCGTGACTGCGACGTGGTGGTCACCGTCGATCCGGCTGCGGCGCCGCCACCCGACGAACCTGCACCGGTGCCGGACTACGACGCGGCGCTGGCCCCGCTCACGGAACCCGAAGACGGCGCCACCGACTCGCGCCTCAACCCCAGCTTCACGTTCACCACGTTCGTGGTGGGGAACTCGAGCCGCTTCGCGCACGCCGCGTGCCGCGCCGTCGCGGACGCTCCGGGCAAGGCCTACAACCCGCTCTTCCTCTACGGTGGTGTGGGTCTCGGCAAGACGCATCTCATGCATGCGATCGGGCACGCGGTGCGCGAGGGGCACCGTCACACCAAGGTCGCCTACATCACGTCCGAGAAGTTCATGAACGAGATGATCACGGCCATCCAGGAGAACCGCGCACCGGACTTCCGGATGCGCTATCGCAACGTCGACGTGCTGCTCATCGACGACATCCAGTTCCTGGCCGGCAAGGACCGCACCCAGGAGGAGTTCTTCCACACCTTCAACGCGCTGCACGAGATCCAGAAGCAGATCGTGGTGAGCAGCGACCGGCCGCCCAAGGACATCCCCACGCTCGAGGACCGTCTGCGCAGCCGCTTCGAGGGCGGCCTCATGGCGGACATACAGCCGCCCGACTTCGAGACCCGCCTGGCCATCCTCAAAACCAAGCTGGGCCTGTACAGCCGGCTGGTGCCGGACGAGGTGTGCGCGTTCATCGCGCACCGCATCCAGAAGAACATCCGCGAGCTCGAGGGAGCGCTGATCCGTGTCCTGGCGCACGCGTCGATCAACGCCAAGCCCGTCACGCTCGATGTCGCGCAGCAGATCCTGCGCGACATCATTCCCGTGCATGACACGATCCCGGTCAGCATCGAGGCGATCCAGGAGGCCGTCGCCGACCACTACACCATCTCCGTGGACGAGATGAAGGGCAAGCGGCGGGACAAGCACATCGTGTACCCGCGTCAGGTGGCCATGTACATCATCCGCGAGGAGACGGAATCATCGCTGCCGGTGATCGGCGCCGCTTTCGGAGGGCGCGACCACACCACCGCGCTGCACGCAATCGAGAAGATCACCGAGCTGGTGCGCGAGGACGCGCGGCTCCAGGGAGACCTGCGCGTCATCCGCAACCGCCTGCACAGCCGTTGAGAACCCTGTTGACAACCCTGATCCCTGCTGTGCACGACGCAGGTTCACCGCCGCGCGGTGCACGCACCGTGCACGGACGGGCACTCCTGTCCACATGCACGCGCCGCCTCGCGCCGCCCGCGCCATCTCGCAAGCGCACCTTGTCCACCGTTTCGTCCCCCCTACTGATACATGCGTTTTTCTTAAACTTCCGCATCACTAGGAGTCCCCTGGTGACAACGCTCTCGCCAAGAGGAGTCACACGTCGATGAAGGCCACCGTCTCGTCCACGGCGCTCAGCTCTGCCCTCGGTCTCGTCTCGCGCGCGGTGTCGCCGCGCTCCACGCTGCCGGTGCTCGGCAACGTGCTCCTGGAGACCACCGAGACGGGACTTCGCGTCACCGCCACCAACCTGGATCTCACCATCGCTGTGAGCGTGCCGGCGGAGATCGCCGCCGAGGGCCGTACCACCGTGCCGGCGCGGCTGCTGAGCGAGTACATCGGCTCGCTCGGTGAGGCGCCCTGCAGCATGGACCTGGACACCGCCACCCAGGTGCTTCGCCTCAGCTGCGGCGTGCACAGGGCCAATCTCCACGGTATTGACGCGGTCGAGTTTCCGCCCCTTCCCAAGCGTGACACCGAGGCGGTCGTGGAGTGCGACTCGGCGCCGCTGCAGAACGCGATCACGCAGACGGTGATGGCGGCCAGCGCCGACGAGGCGTCTCCGGTGCTCACCGGTGTGCTGGTGCAGATCGAGGGCTCGCGGCTGACCCTGGCCGCGACCGACCGGCACCGTCTGGCGGTGAAAACGCTCGAGGTGCACGTGGACGGCACCCCCTCCGCCGCGTCGGTCATCGTTCCGGCGCGCCATCTCAACGAGGTTGCCCGTGCCATCAACCCGGCTCGGCCGACGGTGGGCGTCGCCTTCTCGGAGGCGCGCAACCAGGTGTTCTTCAGCCTCAAGGACGTGGAGATCTCGTCTCGCCTGATCGAGGGGACGTATCCCAACTACGCGCAAGTGATCCCCGGCGAGTCCTCGACGACGGTGAACCTGCCCACCGCGGCTCTGCTGCGCGAGGCGCGGACGGCGGCGGTGCTGGCCCGGGACGCGGCCAACCCGGTGCGGCTGCAGGTCGGCGAGGGGACGCTGACGCTCCGGGCCCAGACGGCCGAGGTGGGTGACGACGAGGCGCCCCTGAGCGCCAGCGTGAGCGGCGACGACGTGCAGATCGCCTTCAACGCACGCTACGTCCTCGACGCCCTGTCCGTGCTCGACTCGGACCAGGTCGAGCTGTCGTTCAACGGCGCGCTGCATCCCGGTGTCATCCGCCCCGCCGGGCGTGACGACTACCTCTGCATCATCATGCCGGTGCGCGTCGCCTGAGCACGCTGCAGAACCGTCCCGCGACCGCGCTGCTTGTCGTCGATGTGCAGAACGTCGTGGTCGCCGAAGCGCACCGACGGGACGCCGTCGTCGCAACGTCGGCCGGCTCGTCGACAAGGCGAGGGCCGCAGCTGTTCCTGTGGTCTGGGTGCAGCACTCCGACGAGGAGATCGTGCGCGGCAGTGACGGCTGGCGCATCGTGGCGGAGTTGATGCCGGGCGACGCGGAGCCGCTGGTCGAGAAAAACTACGGCGACGCGTTCGAGGAGACCAACCTGGAGACGGTGCTCTCCGACCTGGGTGTGGGCAGGCTCGTCGGCGCCGGGGCGCACGGCGGGCACCGTCTCCACCGAGGACGTCGACTTCCGCAGCGATTCGTAGCGGGCGGCCCTAGAGCGCGGTGAAACGCAGGCGCTGGACTGCGTCGACGCCGAGCTCGCGGTTGAGTGTGGCGATGACGCGCGGCGCGTCGAGCTGCAGTTGGTGCGCCAGCGCGGTGTTGGCTGTGGCGATGAGCAGCGCTCCGCGCTCCAGCTTCTCGGCGCGGCACAGAGGGGCCAGTCCGGGACCGAGCATCTCGGCCAGCGCCATGCGCAGCTGCTCTTCGCGCACGCGGCCGCGCACCCCCAGGCCGCGCAGTGCGGGATCGATGAGGTCGGAAACGCGGTGGGTGCTCACGCAACCTCCCGGATGCTGCCGGCCTGCACCGAGAAGTGGCGTGCCCCGGGGAAGGCGCCGGCACCGTCGAGCGGCTCCGTCGTGGCCAGCAGCACCTGCTGCGCCGGGGTTGCCGCCAGCGCTGCCAGCAGGTCGGTGCGGCGCTGGGTGTCGAGCTCACTCACAACGTCATCGAGGAGGACCACCGGGCTCATCCCCGCTCGTCCGGAGACGTAGCGCATCTCAGCAATCTTGCACGCCAGCACGATGCTGCGCTGCTGTCCCTGCGACGCCGTGTGGCGCGCCGGCCGCCCGTCCAGTTCGAGCACCAGATCGTCGCGGTGGGGACCTGCGAGCGTCATGCCGCGCGCCAGCTCCTCGTCCCTGCGTTCATTCAGCGCGTGCAGCAATGCAGCCTCGGCGTCCTCGTCTGCATCGCCGGCGGCGACCGTGCCCGTGTAGCGGATCGACAGCTCCTCGCCTCCGCGGCTGAGGTCACGCATGGCGGCGGCGGCGATCGGCGCCAACCCGGCGACCAGACGGTGTCGCGCCAGCGCGACGCGGGCGCCGTGATGCGCCAGCTCGCGCGTGAAGCCTCCCAGTGCCGCCGGCGACGCGCCGCTGGCGCGCAGCTGGTGCAGCAGCGCGTTGCGCTGTTCCAGCACGCGCCGGTAGCGCGCCAGGTGCGACGCTGCGCGGGGATCGAGCTGTGACAGGAGCACGTCGAGAAGCCGGCGCCGGCCCTCGGGTCCAGCCTTCACCAGCTGCAGGTCGTCGGGCCAGAAGAGCACGACGGGGCAGGTGCCGAGCACGCTGCGAACGGCACGCGGCCTGCCGTCGATGCTGGTGCGGCGCGAGACGCGGCCGTCGTTCCCGGCGCGCTCCAGGCGCAGCGCCAGAGCCGCGACACCGTCGGGCCGGACCACGTCGGCCTCGATCTGACAGCCGTCTCTGCCCCACTGCACCAGGTCCGCCGCGGTCGGCGCGCGCGGGGAGCGCGTCAGCGCCAGCGTCGCCACCGCCTCCAGGAGGTTCGTCTTGCCCTGCGCGTTGCGCCCAGCCACCACGTTGAGGCCCGGCCCGAAGTGCACGGTGGCCTCCGCGTAGTTGCGGAACTGGTGCAGCCGCAAGCGCCTGACCGCGCACGCCGGCATCACGATCGCGGCGATCGGCTGACGCGCGCGATCAGCTCCGCGATGCGCGCTGCCGCATCGGGACGGGCCACCTGACGGACGGCGGCGCGCATCGCGGCGAGGCGAGGCGAACCCGGCGTGGCGAGCTCGGCGACGGCGTCGATGAGCTGCTCGGGACGGGGCACATATCGACCCGCGCCCACCGTCCTCACCCACTCGACGTTTCCCCGCTCCTGACCGGGGAGGTACGACGTCAGCAGCAGGGGCACGCCGCAGCACAGCGCTTCCGCTATGGTGCCCGGCCCCGCCTTGGTGGCCACCACGTCCGCCGCGTGCAGCCAGTCCGCCATGTTGTCGACGAACCCCATCACCGTGACCGCGTTGCCGCGCCCGTCGCGCAATCCGTGGAGTGCGGCGCGGGCGCGCCGGTTGCGTCCGCTGATGACCGCCAGGTCCACGTCCAGGCCGGCGGCCGCCAGCGCCCGCGCCCGCCGCGCGATGCCGCCACTTCCGTCGGCTCCGCCGCAGACGAGCACGACAAAGCGATCGGGGTGCAGCGAGAGGCGCACGCGCAGCTCGGCTCGCTCGGCCGGAGATGGCAATGGGGTGGTGAAGCTGGCGTCGACGGGCAGCCCGATGTCGTGGCATCGCGCCGCGGGAATTCCTGCGCGGCGGCACTGGTCGAGCCCGCCTGCGGACGGCACCACCACCGCATCGACCTCGCGGCAGGCCCAGGCGGCGTGCACGTCGACGAGGTCGGTGATCACCGTCAGCACCGGAGGTCGCGGAACCCGCCGCGCCACTGCCAGGACGGCGGCGTGGTTGAGCAGCGGGTGAAATGACACCACCGCGTGCGGATCGAGGCGAGCCACGTCGTGTGCGATGCCGCGTCGCACCGGCCGCAGCACGGATCCGGTCAACGCCGCCACGCCGTTCGCCGAGTTGGTCGAGTGGTAGAGGGCGCCCCAGGCCCAGCGCACGTGACGGGTGATCGGCCCGTACAGGCCGGCCGTGCGCGCGATGACCGGCGGCGCGGACTCCACGAAGGGGTCCACGATGTGCACGTCGAACTCGCCGGGAGCGCTCGCCTCCAGGTGACGGGCCACAGCGGTGGCGCTGGCACGATGGCCACCGCCCGTGTCGGCGATGAGAAAGAGCAGCCGGGTCACGTCAGCACCACCGCGGAGGCGTCGAGGTCCGGGCTCGTGAAGGCGGTGACCGGCGCCGGGCTTCCCCCCTGCAGGCTCTCCACCTGCACCTGGACGACCCCGTCCGGGCCGGCCGCGAGGTATCCGAAGACCCGTCCCGACGAGGAGACGCTGATGGAGGTCAGCGCCGCCGCCGCGGGCGTCGGGGTGATCGGCACCTGGCTGTCGCCGCTGACGCCGACCTGCACCAGCGACGGCTTGGCGCCGGGCGTGGTGAGGATCCCGAGGATCGTGCCCGGGTCCGACCACCCCAGGGGCTGCACGTTCGGGTCGATGCGGCGCGGTGCGCTGTTGGCCGCGCCGAGACCGACGATCCACGTCCCCACGGCCCCCGGGTCGGTGCGGTACACGGCGAGCTGGGTGCCGTCCGGCGAGATCACCGGCCCCGTGGTGTCACCGCTGAGGCCGGGCACGGCATAGCGAGCGTCGACGACCGAATCGGCGAGGTCGACATGCTCCGTGCCGCTGGCGGAGCCCACGTCCAGGATCAGCAGCTCCCCGCGCGGGCCCCACACCGGCGGCGCCAGCAGGGCGTCGCCCGAGGGCAGGGCGGTGACCACCCGCGTGTCGGGCTGATACAGCTCGACGCCGGTCCCGTGGGCGAACGCCAGTGTGCTGCCGTCGGGCGACCAGGAGGGCAGCGTCGCGTCTGGGAGCAGCGCGTCCACGGCGCCGCCCGCCGCGTCGACGACCACCAGCGACGGCGCGGCGCCGCGGGCGGTCTGGTCCGTCTCCACCGCGGCGAGCCACCGGCCGTCGGCCGAGAGCGCCGCTGCGCTGTACGTGTAGAGCGGGTCGCCGTCCGCCACCGCCCCGCAGCCCGCGGCCACGCTGCAGACCGGCGCAGCGAGAGCCACCTCGGTGGCGATGGGATCCCCCTGCTCCGCGATCGCCAGATCGGCGAGCATCACCTCGGACGCTCCTCCACCGTGGCGGCCCGCCAGCACCACGGCGTGCTCGCCCGGGCTCAACCCGCCGGCGGTGAAGACGGATTGCGCGGGAGCCGCCAGCGCTTCGCCGTGCTCGTCGGTGGCCGTGGCCGCGACCGCGAGCCGGTACGTCACGCCCGGCTGCAGGGGCCGGCCGGGCAGCACCAGGAAGCGCGTGTGGTCCCTCGGGTTGCGCAGGATCCTCGTTCCCGGCACGGCGGGTGTGAGGCTGATCGCGGCCCGGGTGGGCGCCACCGCCATCGACGTCGAGAAGTTGACAGCGAGCGGCAGGTCCGCCGGCACCGCGACCGTCCCGGTCGGCGGGGTCATGGTGCGCACCTCAGGAGCCGTGCCGGTGACGATCGTCCAGCTGTGGTCGACCGTGTTGACCGCTCCCTCCGGGTCGGCGAAGCCGCCACTGAGGGTGAAGTTGTACTGCGTGGCCGGCTGCAGCACCGCGCCCGTGTGCTGCAGCACGAAGCCGGTGTCGCCGGAGAGCCAGGCGATGTGGCAGGGTGCCCCGGCGCCCGCGGCGAACGCGGCGGTGAGGTCGCAGCGGGGGATTCGGGGCATCACGGTGAAGCGGCCGGCCACCGACTGGCGAACCACGGGCCGGTCGAACTGCACCACAATCGGCGTGTCGCCGGGAACCCCGATGGAGCCGCGGTTGGGCTGCAGCGCGATGATCTGCGGCGGGCTGGCGAAGCAGCCCGTCAGCGCCGGGGCCAGCAGCGCGCACGCCAGCGCCGGGGCCATGCCACGCAGCCGGCCGCTCACGGCGGAGGCGGCAGGGTCAGTAGGGCTTGTTGAGCGTGCTGTCGACGTCGATCGGGGCCAGGCTGCCCGACCCGCTCTTCACCTCGATGCGCGACGACCGCTCCGTGGCCAGCTTGGCGACGGCTGCCGTGCTCGGGTCGAGGTCCCGCTTCGACTCCGTGTAGGCGCCCAGGATGGCGCCCTGGCCGAGGAGGATGACGCCCAGCTCGCTGGCGCCGCTGACCACCACGGCGCCGTCCACCTTCTCTTCGCCGAGGTACTCGAGCAGCGCCTCCAGGTTCACGAAGCGGCCCAGCAGCCCGGTGTACAGCGGCGGCGCGGTGAACAGGCGGCCGACGGCGATGACGATGTCGCCGTCCAGCTCGATGACGTCGAGCATGCCGTCCCCGCTGTCCATGTGACGGCGGAACTGCAGGAAGGCGGTCTCGTTCTTGGTGACGCCGCCGTCGCTGCACACGGCCTCGAGGACCTGCCCGTCGTTGAGCAGGATGATGCCCGAGTAGGAGCTGCCGCTGAGGCGGATGTAGCCGGTGTGATGGTCCGCGCGCAGCGTGCGGAGCAACCGGGGGAAGTCGACGAACGCGCTCTTCAGTCCCTCGTAGTGGGGCCGGCCCGACGGCAGTGGGTAGACGACGTCGTCGAGCGACTCCTGCTGCGCGCCCATGACCCGTGGACGCAGCCATGCGGGATGGGCTGCGCCGGGGCTGGTCACGGCGGGCGCGGTGGGGGGCTGCGCCGTGACCGGCGGGGTGCGCGCCGGCTCCGTCTCCTGCGCGGCTGACGTGGGATAGGCGACCGGCTCGCCGGCGGACGGCACCACGTCGTTCTGCGCCGGCGTCCAGGACGGCAATCCCGGCTCGTAGCCGTGCGCGTCGCCGCCGGCGCCGACCGACGCTCCGACCGCGGAGCGGTAGCTGGGCTCCTGCGACGCTTCGAGCCCCTCCGCCTCGTGCTCGCCGTGCATCCACACCGAACCAGGCGCGGCGACCGCCGGCTCAGGCACGCCGGCCTGGCGCGACTGGGCGGCGGTCAGCAACTCCGCCGGCGACGACTTGATCGTCTCCTCGGCGGGGAGCTTGGCCCGCGGATCGAACTGGTAGCTGCCGTCGTCCCATCCCAGCGCGTTGATGACGACGTCCTCGCCCTGCCCGCTGGGGCCGCTGGCGTGGAAGAGGTGCCCGAACAAGAAGTAGAGCGAGGCGCTCTCGCCGTTGTGGTCGATGGCCAGCGTGCCGGTGGCCCTCTCCGACTGCATCGTCTGGAGAAGAGTTGACAAGCCGCCGTCTTTGAGCGTTCCCTGCGTCTGCACCTTTGCAATCAGCCCTTGTGTGGGGACCGTGGCCCACCCGGTCCGGCCCGGCTCGAATCGGTCCGTATAGTAGCAATCCGATCCCGGGGGCGA
Organism: Candidatus Dormiibacterota bacterium; assembly: GCA_963777285.1. Taxonomy (GTDB): domain Bacteria; phylum Chloroflexota; class Dormibacteria; order Aeolococcales; family Aeolococcaceae; genus JAFARE01. Next base: position 785,168 of record CAVZPR010000002.1, on the reverse strand, counting down.
GCCGGGCGCCTACAATCGGGCGAATTCACGTGGACGGTCAGCAGGTGCGCGTGCTCGTCGTCGACGACGATGCACTCATACGGAAGGCGGTTCGACTTACCTGCGAAACCGAGGGGTACGCGGTGCAGGAGGCGGATCGGGGCAGCGATGTTCTCGACCGCATCGAGAACTTCCATCCCGACATCATCCTGCTCGACCTGATGCTGCCCGACCTCTCCGGTTTCGACGTGTGCCGCGAGGTGCGCCGCGCCGGGCACCGCATGCCGGTGGTGATCCTCAGCGCGAAGAACGAGGAGATCGACGTCGTGCTGGGGCTCGAGATCGGCGCCGACGACTACGTCAACAAGCCCTTCCGTCCGCGTGAGCTGCTGGCGCGCATCGCCGCGCACCTGCGCAAGGCCAAGGAGGCGCGCTCCGAGGTGCGGCCGGAAGAGGGCAGGTTCGTGTTCCGCGACCTGGTCATCGACACCACGGAGCGGCGTGTGCAGCGCAACGACCAGACGGTGATCCTGACGCACACGGAGTTCGACCTTCTCGCGTACCTGGCGGCGAACGCGGGCAAGGTGCTCTCGCGGGAGCGGATCCTCAGCTCGGTGTGGGGCTACGAGCATCCGCTGGAAACGCGCGTCATCGACGTGCACGTGCGCAACCTGCGCCGCAAGATCGAACCGGACCCGGCGCAGCCGCGCTACATCCTGGCGGTGCCCGGGATCGGCTACCGCTTCGCGCTCATCAAGCCCTGAGCGCCGAGGTCCTGATGCCGTTTCCCAACCTCGCGGGCAAGCACGCGCACGACGCGCTGTTCACGGCCGGCGACTTTCTCGCGTACCTGCGTGAAGCCGGGCAGCTGCCCGATGTGGCGGCCCCTCGAGGCGCCGTGCTCTTCTACCAGCGGCCTCCCGCGGTGCACGTGATCGGCAACCCGCGGCCACCCGACCTGCACCTCTTCGCACCGGTGCACGTCGTGGAGCGCGACGGCCGGCGCGCCGCCGTGGCGTCCGGCTTCGGCGTTGGGGCACCCGTTGCCGCGCTCGTCCTGGAGCACCTCGTGGCCTGGGGGGTGCGGCGCGTGCTCAGCATCGGGATCGCCGGCGGCCTGCAGCCGGGCGCACTCATCGGTGACGTCGTCGTGTGCACCGCCGCGGTGCGCGACGAGGGCGTCTCGCATCACTACGTCGCGTCCGGGCGCGCCGCCGGCGCGTCCGCTGCCCTGTCCTCGGAGCTGACCGCGGAGCTCGACGCGCGCCACATCGCGCATCAACGCGGCGAGTCGTGGACCATCGACGCCCCGTATCGCGAGACGCTGCAGGAAGCGCGCCACTATCAGGGTGAGGGTGTGCTCAGCGTGGAGATGGAGGCGGCGGCGTTGTTCACCGTGGGGAGGGCGCGTGGGGTCGACGTCGCGGCGGCGTTCGTGCTCAGCGACTCGCTCGCCGAGGACCACTGGACTCCACGGTTCTTCGACCCCGACGTCGACGCGGCGCTCGAAGCCCTGGCCGACGCGGCGCTGGCCTGCGCCCTGCACTGACGCCGCGAAGCCGCACAGTAGACTTGCGGCGTGCGCACCCCGCCGATGCTCCGCTCCCGGGACCCCGCGCCGGCGCTGCCGTCGCAGCGCGCCGCGGACCCGCTGGGGTCGCTCACCGTGACCCTGCTGTGGCTGATCGCGCTGGCCCTGTTCGCTGCGGCGATCCTGGCGGTGTACACGTACTCGACCCCGGGGGTGGAGGTGCCTCTGGTGATCGCCATCGCCCTGTCCTTCGGCGTCGTGCTGGCGCTCAACGTGCTGGGTCGCGGCCTCCGCCGCTGGCTGGCGGGGCGCTGATGCATCGCCGGCGCGCCGCCGCGCCGCCCGGCGCCTGACCTTGGCGGTCCCGTCCCGTCCCGGCCAGCCCGGCGCCGAGCCGTCGTCCGACCGCCCAGGGTTTCCGTCGTACGAGGAGTTCGCCTCCGATCTGCTCGAGGCGGTGGACGGCACCGGCCTGACCATCGAGGATGTTCGGCATCACGTCGAGCCGGGGCTCGGCGAGCGCCGCTTCGAGTGCACCATCCGGCTGGCCGGTGAGCCGCCGCCCCGGTACCACGTGCACCTCAGCTTCGTGTGGGACGCGCTGCTCACCTTCATCTCGGCGTACGGTCCCGGCGCCGACTGCGAGCTGTACCACGACGACGAGGAGGCGCAGGACTGCCCGCACCAGCAGCTGACCCCCCAGCCCTTCGTCGACGTCGAAGCCGAGTTCGTCCTGGGCGACGGCGGGTACGAGCTGCACGAGCTCGATGAGGTGGGCGGCTGGATCGAGACGGTGCAGACCCTGGTGGGCAAGGCCTTCAGCGACGACGACCGCCCCAGCGTGCACGTCGGCATCGCCGTGCTCGGAGCCACCACGCTGGTGGAGAAGTTCACCGCGGAGCACTCCTGGTTTCTCGACTTCGAGAAGCAGCCCGACCTGAGCGCCATCGCGCGTCAGATAGACGCTGCGCTCCGCCTGGTGCCGCAGCTCGCCGACCGGCTGCCCATCTAGCCTGTCTCGTCGCGCGGAGCGCCGAGCTCGGCCAGCAGGCGGCGCAGGTAGGGACGGCGGGGCAGCTCGCGGTGGGGCACCGTCAGGTCGGGCTCGTCGACGTGCACCTCGCCCGCGGGGCCGAGCAGCAGGATGTCGGCGTCGGCGATCCGCGGGCCCCAGCGGTAGGTCTGGCGCCGGCCGGCGCGCTGCTCGGCCGCTCTGACGTGCGCCAGCCAGCGCTGCGGCGTCCATGCCTCGGGCGCGCGCAGGCGCACCACCTGATTGTGGAAGTCCTCCTGGGCCGTCACCCCGTGGGCGCGGGTGAGGATCTCGGACGATCTCGCCTCAGCGCGCACCCCGTCCGACTCGAGAGCTGCGAGGAGCCGCCGCAGCGCCATGCCCCTGTTGCCGACGTTGGCGCCCATGCCCACCCAGGCGACCTCGGTCGCGGTGGTCACCCGGTGGGACCGGGCGCAGCCAGCTCGAGGATGTGCCGGGGCGTGCCGCGCACGACCGCGTCGGCCACCCGGAGGGCGCGGACCGTCGCGTCGACGTCGTGCGTCCGCACCATGTGCGCCCCCGCGGCGACGGCCAGCGCGGTGATGGCGATGCTGCCGCCGACGCGATCCTGCGGCGCGCTGCCTGTGAGGAAGCCGATCGTGGACTTGCGCGACGGCCCCACCAGGATGGGCCTGCCGATCGCGCGCAGCTCGCCGAGCCGGCGCACCAGCTCCAGGTTCTGCGCCGGGGTCTTGGCGAAGCCGAACCCCGGGTCGATGATGACGCGCTCCGCGGCGATCCCCGCCGCGGCGGCGATGGCGAGGCTCTGGCGCAGAGACGACGCCACGTCACCCATCAGGTCGCCGTAGCCGGTGCCGTGCTGGTTGTGCATGACGCAGACGGCGGTGTCCGGATGCGATGCGACGACCGCGGCCATGTCCGGGTCGGCGCGCAGCCCCCACACGTCGTTGACCATGCAGGCGCCCGCGTCGATGGCGGCTGCGGCAACCTCAGCCTTGCGAGTGTCGACGCTGACGGGAACGTTGATCGTGTCGCGCAGCGCGGCGATGACGGGAAGCACGCGCTGCGTCTCTGCAGCGGCGGTGATCGGTTCGGAGTTCGGCCGCGTGCTCTCGCCGCCGACGTCGATGATGTCCGCGCCGGCGCGGACGAGCTCGAGTGCGCGGGACACAGCGGCCGGAACGTCATCGCCGACGCCGTCACCGGAGAACGAGTCCGGGGTGACGTTGACGATGCCCATCACGAGCGTCCGCTCGCTGAAGTCGAGCCGGTGCGCACCCGCCACCACGGGCGGCGGCGTGCCGCGCGCCATCAGCGCGGCGGCGATCACGGCGCCGAGCTCGGCGGCCTCCTCTCCCTGCGCATGCAGCGTCGCTCCCAGCTCTCCGGCCGCGCTGAGAGGCGCGAGGACGATGGCGCGCGCGCGCGAAGCGTCCATGACGACGTCACCACCGGTGCGGCGCACCGCGCCCAGCAGAGCCTCCGACTGTGATGGCGAAAGTCCTTGCACGGCAAGGGCTTCAACCGCACCATGGCGAGCCAGCGTGCCCAGCTCGTGCATCGGCACGCCGAGGCGCAGCGCAGCGTCGCGCAGCGCGTCCGCGGGGCCGGGTAGCATCGCGCGGACGTTGTAGCGTGCCGCGACACGCGGATCGACGCTGCTCATGTTGAGGGCAGCCGCCAGTGGCGCTTGCGGCACAAGTGGGCACAGGACGGTGCTGCCGTCATCCGAGTGCGGGTGCAGCCAGCTGGGATCGACCGCTGCGTCGATCAGGCGTCGCCGTCCCCGCGTTTGGGCACGAGCACGCTGCGGCGGAAGATGCAGACGCGCTCGCCGCGCTGATTGAACGCGCGCGTCTCGACGGTCACCACTCCGCGATCGGGCTTGCTCGACGACTCGCGCTTGTCGAGCACGGTGGTCTCCGCGTAGATGGTGTCGCCGTGGAAGGTGGGGTTCTCGTGCTTCAGCGATTCGACCTCGAGGTTGGCGATGGCCTTGCCGCTGACGTCGGCGACGCTCATCCCCAGCGCCAGGCTGTACACGAGGTTGCCCACGACGACGTTGCGCTTGAACTGTGTCTGCGTCTCCGCGTAGTGCGCGTCGATGTGCAGCGGGTGGTGGTTCATGGTGAGCAGGCAGAACAGATGGTCGTCGTATTCCGTGATCGTCTTGCCCGGCCAGTGCTTGTAGGTGGCCCCCACCTCGAACTCCTCGAAGTACCGACCGAACTGCATGCCGCGCCTCAGGACGCGGGGACGAGACGAGCCTGCGTCTCGAGCGCGGCGACCACGGATGCGACCGGCGGGTGGTCGCCCGCCGTGTTGCTGATGTGCGAGAAGACGACGCGGTCGCCTGGGGCGATCACGAGCACGGCGCCCTGCTGGAACGGGTGTCCCTTGACGCTCGTCTGACGAGCGCCGCGGCTCAGCGCACGCAGCCCGGCTCGCCACGCTCCGGGGCCGACGGTGCTGAAGACACCGCTGCGGGCCCCGATGGCCCGGTACGAGCGCAGCTCCGGGTCGGTGAGCACGGTCACGTCGGCAGCGTGCTGCGCCTGAAATGCACGCGCCTGGCGCACGCCGCCGTTGCCGACGAACACCAGCCGCGCACCGAGCTGCTCGATCCTGGGCTGCACGGTGCGCATCTCCGCCGCCTGCTCTCTGCAGAAGAGGCACCCGTAGTGGCGCAGCCACACCGTCACCGCGGGCCGGTCGCGCCAGAGCGAACCCAGAGCCACCTCGCGTCCCTCGACGTCGAGGACCGTCACCCGGGAAAGCGCGCGCGCATCCATGGTTGGACCTACTGTACGAGCACGCCATGCAGCCGCGTCGAGTCGAAGGGCCCGCACCCTGTGAGGGCATCGTCCTCGGCGAGGCTCTGGACGTGCTGCGCACGGTACCAACCGGCTGCGCCGGGCTGGTCTACGCGGACCCTCCCTTCAACACGGGACGGCGGCAGGCCGCGACGCGGCTGACGGTGGTGCGGCGCGCCGACGGCGAGCGGCGCGGGTTCGCCGGCGCCCGCTACGCGACCACAGCGCAGCGGGGTGACGCATTTCCCGACGCCTTCGACGACTACCTCGGCTGGCTGCGGCCCCGGCTGCAGGAGACGCGCCGCATCCTCGCGCCGCACGGCACGCTGTACCTGCACGTCGATCCTCGCGAGTTGCACTACTGCAAGGTGCTGCTCGACTCCATCTTCGGGCGCGATTGCTTCCTCAACGAGCTGATCTGGGCGTACGACTACGGTGGCCGCACCGTGCGACGCTGGGCGCCGAAGCACGACGTCATCCTGGTGTACGTGCGCGACCCGAGCCGCTATCACTTCGACGCGGCGAGCGTCGACCGGGTGCCGTACATGGCGCCGTCACTGCAGACACCGGAGCGGCGTGCACGCGGCAAGCTGCCGACCGACGTGTGGTGGAACACGATCGTGCCCACCTCGTCGCGCGAGCGCACCGGCTACCCGACGCAGAAGCCGCTCGCCATCCTGCGCCGCATCGTCGCCGCGTCGTCGCGCCCCGGGGACCTCGTCGTCGACTGGTGCGCGGGCAGCGGCACCACGGGCGTCGCGGCAGCCGAACGCGGCCGCCGCTATCTGCTGGTCGACGAGAATCCAGCGGCTGTCCAGGTCATGCGCCGCCGGCTCGCCGAGACCAGCAGCTGACCGCTCCCGAAGGAAGGGGGGACCTGCCTGAGCGGGGCGTCACGGAGCCGAGACGGAACGACTCGGAGCGAGAGTCGAGGCGAGTGCCGAGCGGCGGGGCCCCATGTTCCGGGGTCCCCACGAAACCGTAGGTTGCATGGGGTGGAGGGGGGCTCCGACCGCGTACCCGTGAAGGCAGGTCGCCCACTTCCTCCAACGTCAGCTGCTGGTCTTGTAGCGCTCCAGCAGGCCCTTGGCGATGATCAGCCGCTGGATCTCGCTCGTGCCCTCGCCGATGATCAGCAGCGGCGCGTCGCGGTACAGCTGCTCGACGACGTACTCCTTGGAGAAGCCATATCCGCCGTGCACGCGCAGCGCGTCGCTCACCACCTCGAAGCACATCTCGGTGGCGAACAGCTTCGCCATGCCGCACTCGACGTCGGCGCGCTCGCCGGCGTCCTTCTTGCGCGCGGCGAAGTTGGTGAGCAGACGGGCGGCTTCGATCTTCGTCGCCATGTCGGCGAGCTTGAACTGGATCGCCTCGTGCTGCGCGATGGGCACGCCGAAGGCCTGACGCTGCTGCGCGTAGTCGATCGCCAGCTCGAACGCGCGCTGGGCCACGCCGACGCCGCGCGCGGCCACGTTGACGCGTCCGACCTCGATCGCCGCCATCATCTGCTTGAAGCCCTGGCCCTCGGCCCCGCCCAGCAGGTTGGCGGCGGGCTGGCGGTTGTTGTCGAACACCAGCTCCGTGGTCTCCACGCCCTTGTACCCGAGCTTCTCGATGTGCTTCGACGCGGTGAAGCCGGGATACTGCTTCTCCGCGAGGATGCACGACATGCCGCGATACGGCGGCGACGCGTCCGGGTCGGTCTTCACCAGCGTCGCAACCACGGTGGAGTGCTCGCCGTTGGTGGCCCACATCTTGGTGCCGTTGATGACGTACTCGCCGTCGTCCCGGATGGCTCGCGTCTGGATCGCCTGCACGTCGGAGCCGCAGTTCGGCTCGCTCATGGAGAAGGCGCCGTGCTGCTCCCCCGTGGCCATCTTGGACAGGAAGCGCTGCTTCTGCTCGTCGGTGCCGTACTTCTCGATGAGGAAGGAAACGATGAAGTGCGTGTTGATGATGCCGGTGATCGACATCCATCCCCGCGCGATCTCCTCGCACACCATGGCGTACGTCGCGTAGTCGAGCCCGGCGCCGCCGTAGGCCTCGGGAATGGCGAAGCCGAAGAAGCCGAGCTCCTTCATGTGCGCCACGATGTCCTCTGGATACGTGTCGTCGTGGTCGAGCGCATGGGCCACGGGGATGATCTCCCGCTCCACGAAATCCCGGACCATGCCGACGATCTCGCGCTGTTCCGTGGTCATGTCCAGCGCCACGTCCGGAGTGTACTCAAACCCGCGCGCTCGGTTGGCTGCTGCTACAGTTCGGCCATGCCGGATCGGTCATGGCAGCGCGCGGCATGACCGACGCCCTGGCTGCGGCGCCGGCGGGTGCGTCGGGGTGCGACATCCGCGTCGCCGACTGCATCGCCTTCCTGCGGTCGCTGCCCGCCGGCTCCGTCGACGTCATCACCACCGATCCCGCCTATTCGGGCATGAACGAGCACATGCGCTTCGGGCACGGCCGCATCGTGGGCCACTACGGAAAGCCGGAGAACGGCCGCTGGTTCACCGAGTTCTCGGACGACCCGGACACCTTTCGCGTCTTCCTCGCGGAGTGCCACCGCGTGCTGCGCGAGGCGCGTCACGTGTACATCATGTTCGACAGCTACTCGCTGCTGTCGATGGGCGCGCTGGTGCGGGAGTTCTTCGCCGTGAAGTGCGTCATCGTGTGGGACAAGGTCCACCTGGGCATGGGGCACTACTTCCGGCGCCGCCACGAGCACATCGTGTTCGCCACCAAAGGTCGCCGCAAGCTGACGCGACGCGACCTCACGGACGTGTGGACGATCCCCAGGCTGCACCGCGCCGCCTATCCCACCCAGAAGCCGGTGGCGCTCTTCGAGCGGATGCTCGACGCCAGCGCCGAGCCCGGCTTCGTCGTGTGCGACCCCTTCTGCGGCAGCGGGTCGTCCGCGGTCGCGGCCCTGCGCCGCGGTTGCGACTTCATCGGCGCCGACGTCGACCCGCGCGCCGTGCGCATGGCGACGGAGCGCTGCGCCGTCTTCGCCGCGACCGGTGCGGATCCGCTGGAGCACCCGGTGCGGCCGCCGCACCGCCTCGTTGCCGTCAGCTCGCCTGCGACTCCTCGGCTTGGGCTGACGGGGTGAGCCCGGCGGCGACGCCACGCGAATAGAACTGCTGGGCCATCTTGCGCGACGCCTCGTCGATCATCTCGTCGCCCATCATCACCGCGCCCTTGCGCTCCACCTCGGTGGCGTGGCGGTACGCGTCGAGGATCCGCGCAGCCTTGTCGAAGTCAGCCTGTGACGGCGTGAACACCTCGTTGGCCGGCTCGATCTGCCCCGGGTGCAGCACCCACTTCCCGTCGTAGCCCAGCGCCGCCGCGCGCGACGCCGCGGCGCGGAATCCCTCGACGTCTCTGATGAGCAGGTAGGGACCGTCGATCACCTGGATGCCCGCGGCGCGCGCGGCCACGGCCAGCTTGAAGAGCACGTAGTGAAAGATGTCGCCCGGGTAGTCGTAGTCGTTGGCCACGGTGAGCGAGGGCAGCTGCATCGACGCGGAGAAGTCGGCCGGCCCGTAGGTGATCGTCTCCAGGCGGTCGCTGGCGAACGCGATCTCCTCGGCGCGCATGAGGCCCTCCGCGTCCTCCACCTGCGCCTCGATGCCGATGCGGCCCACCTCGAGCCCGTGCGTGAGCTCCAGCTGCAGCAGCGCCCGGTCGACGAAGGCGACGTCGCCGGCGTTGCGCACCTTGGGCACCATGATGCAGTCGAGCGCGTCCCCGGCCTGGCCGACCACGTCGCGCAGGTCGTCGAAGGCGAACTCGCTGGTGACCTGGTTGATGCGCACCACCCGCGTCTTGCCGCCCCAGTCGTGGGCGCGCAGCGCCTCCACCACCTTGGCCCGCGCCGCGGGCTTCTCCAGGGGCGCGCAGGCATCCTCCAGGTCGAGGAAGACCTCGTCGGCTGCGCTGCTCGCGGCCTTCTCCATCATCCGCGGGTTGCTGCCAGGTACGGCAAGAACCGAACGGCGCAGGCGGGCGGGCACGGATCCTACGCCCCGGTCAGGTCTCGGGCCGCTTCGGAGCCGGACGCGGCGGCCGGTCGTCCGGAGGAATCTCGCGGTCGTCGCCGGAGCCCGGCACCTCACCGCCGAACAGCCCGCCCAGCATCCGCTGCAGGTTCTCGGCGCCGCCGAGATCGTCCTGCACACGTTCCATGAAGCGAGCCATCAGCTCCTGCAGCTGCGGATCCTCCGCAAGCTTCTCCTGGAGTCCGCCGAGCTGGGTCATCAGGTCCTTGATCGCGACCTCCTGTGCCACCTGCATCAGCACCGGCTGCGTCGCCGCCGCCGCCACCACCTGCAGCTGCTGGCGGATGACCTCGAAACCGCGGCAGGCGAGGCACGTGCCCTGGTGCTGACAGCGGCACAGCTGCGCTTTGAGCTGGTCGAGCGCGGCATGCGCTGCGCTCAGGTCAACCCCAGAGGATTCGTCGCCCACGAGCCAATCCTAGTCGCGGCGCGCAGTACACGGTAGCCGCCGCCTCTATTGCAGAGAACGCCGAATGGGATATAGTCACGGTAGGCGGGAGCCTTCGGGCGGCGCCGCGGTCGACGGCAAGCAGCCGCCCCGCGCGCACGAAGAGCCGCCCGAGAGTTCCCGAAATCGGTGTTCGTGCCGGCTGTACCTGTCCGGCTGTCGAGGTTGTTCGTCCGCTGATAGCTCCTGACCTCGCGCTCGATCGTCTGCATCTCATCGTGCCTGACGATGGCGACGCTATGGCCGTCCTCGACGCGTGGGCCAACGGTTCGCACCCGGGTGCCGACCCGCGCGCCGTGTTCGCCGAGCGCGTCAGCGAGGTCGGCCACGTGAGCGTGTCCTTCGGCGAGGAGGACCCGCCGCAGCTGCGTCTCGACCTCCCGGACCTCTCGCTGCAGTGCGTGCCCCAGCCGGGACCCGACGGCGCGCGCGACCACCTCGGCCTGCGCGTGGTGTCCATACGCCCCACCGTGTCGCACCCCGAGGGGGCCAAGCTGCTGACCATCACGACACGCGAGCCGGTGGTCACCGCGGCCAACGGCGTCGTCAGCGACACGTTCCGCCTCCTGGACTGGCGCATCGCGACACAGAAGGCCGCGAAGTCGGAACAGCTCTACGCGACGCTGAAGCTGGTCGAGAGCCTGGAGCGCGCGGAAAAGCAGCGCGCGCAAACACAGCGGACGCACTTCGTCGGCGCGCGCGAGTACTGGCGCTGCCGCAACTGCCGCGCGCTGTGGCGTCCGGACACGCACGAGCGCTGCCCGTCGTGCGGGCGCGAGTTCACCGAGGCGGACTGGAAGCAGCCCGAGCTAGGGAAGGTCGAGTTCACCGTGCCCGACACCGAGTCCATCAATCTGACCGCCGACGCGGCGGTGCTGGTGGAGCCGGAGGACGAGCCCAATTTCGTGGGTCGCGTGTCCCGCATCGACCACGGCCGCCACATCGTCGAGGTGGTGTGCCGCACCTTCGAGCACGCCGGCACCGTGGGCACGATCACACCGTCGTTCAACAAGGCGCTGTACCAGGCCAAGCGATCCGTGCTGGCCGCCATCGCCACGCGCGACTTCGGCGTCGGCCTCCTCGCTCAACTTTTGGTCAGTCCTGTCACTATCGTGGCACCGGCAGACCGCAGCGCTGGCGAGGACGGGCGGTGGCTGACGGAGGGCATGATCGCCAACCCGCCGCAGGACCGCGCCGTGGCGCTGCTCGGGGACCTCGCCGCGGGGCAGGCTGTGTTCATCCAGGGGCCGCCCGGAACCGGCAAGACGACGGTGATCGTGGAGGCGATCAAACGGCGCCTGGCGCGCAACCCGGAGGAGCGCATCCTGGTCACGTCGCACTCCAACCTGGCCGTCGACAACGCGCTCGAGCGGCTCGCCGGCACGCCCGGAATGCGCGCCGTGCGCGTGGCCCGCGCCGAGCGCGTGCACCCGGCGGTCGAGCGCTTCCGCTGCGACGACGAGGATGATCCACGCCTGCTCGAGGCCAACTGCTATTTCGCCACGTGCGCCACCGCCGCGACGTCCGCGATCACCGACATGAACTTCGACATCGTCGTCCTCGACGAGGCCAACAAGGCGCGCGCCGACGAGGCGCTGCCGGCGCTGCGCTTGGGCCGCGGGCTCGCGCTGGTCGGCGATCACAAGCAGCTGCCGCCGGTCGAAGACGACGCGCTGTATGGCATCGTCGAGAGCGATCCCGGCCTCGAGGACCTGGTCAACCGCAGCCTGTTCGAGCAGTGCTGGGACGGCGGGCTTCCCGAGGAAGCGCGCTGCCTGCTCACCATCCAGCACCGCATGCACCCGGACATCGCGGCGTACGTGTCCGCCGCTTCCTACGACGGACAGCTCGAAGACGCTCCCGAGGTGCGCGCGTACGACTACGTCACGCGCAAGCCCTTCCCCGTCTCGCTGCACTTCGTCGACACGGAGGGCATGCGCGGCGGCCGGGAGCGGCGCGGTCCGGGCGGGGCGCTGCGCAACGAGGCGGAGGTGCGCGTGGCGGCGCAGGTGGTGCGCCTGCTCGACGAGCGCTGCCCGCGCAACCTGAGCATGGCGGTGATCGCCATGTACGCCGAGCAGGTGGAGCGGCTGCGCCAGGCGCTCGGGCGCCGCCGCTTCAAGCGCTCCGTGAAGATCGACACGGTCGACTCCTTCGAGGGCCGCGAGGAGGACATCGTGGTCATCTCGCTGGTGCGCTCCAACGAGCGCGGCCGCATCGGCTTCCTGCGCGTGCCCAACCGTCTGAACGTCGCCATCTCGCGTGCCAAAAGGCTCGTCGCCTGCATCGGCGACAGCGCGACGCTGCGCAGCGGCGAGGAGTCGATGTACGGGCAGCTCGTGGAGGCGTCCCGCAGCACCGGAGGGTGGCTCAGCGCCATGGAGCTGGTGGCCCCGCCGGGGCATCGGCGGCCTCAGCGCGCTCCCGGCGACGCCGGAGAGGCCGCGGGCGAGGGCACCGGCGCCGAGCCGGGCCGGCGCCGCCGCAGACGGCGCCGCGGCCGTCGTGGCGGGCCGCGCCCGACGCCGGCCGCCTCCGCTGCCCCGACCCAGGCCGTGCCGGGAGCTCCGGACGAGCAGGCCGGCGGCGCGCCCCAGGGCGACCGCACCGGCCGCCGCCGCCGCCGGCGCCGGCGGCGCGGGCGCGGACCGGCCGGAGGCGAGGGTGCGGGCCGTCCCGTGGTGCTCCCGGGCGAGGCCGTCAGCGGTGGCACGGTGGCGCCGCCGCCCGCGCTCCCGCCGGCCGGCGACCCCGGCGCGGCCGAGACCTCCTGAACCCGATGGCCGAGACGATCACCGTCTACGTGAAGCCCGGAGACCCGGCTTCGGAGGCAACGCTGCGCTACCTCGACCAGAAGGGGGTCCACTACACCAAGCGGGACGTCCTGGCCGATCCCTCGGCCACCGCAATCCTGTTCGGCCGCCTGGGCAGGGTGACGACGCCGGTGGTGCAGGTCGGCGAGCGGCTGCTCGTCGGCCACGACCCGGTGCAGCTGGCCCGCTTCCTGCCCCGCGACGAGTCCGCCGAGCCGTCCGTGGCGTTCGGTGCCGCGGTCCGCGGCGTCACCGCCGAGATCGCCGCCGCCAAACGTCTGCCCGCGACCTACGGGGTCGAGGTCGGATCCGTGCGCGAGGGTTCGCCGGCCGAGGCCGCCGGCATCCAGCCCGGTGACGTGATCACCGCCGTCGGCGGCTACACGCTCGACGGGGGCGCCGAGCAGTTTCGCCGTGCCGTCGCAATCCGCCGCCCCGGAGATTCCATGGCGCTGACCCTCTGGCGTGACGGGTCGCCCCTGCAGGCCACCGTGGCCTTCCCGGGGGCTGCACCGGTCGAGCAGCCGGCGCCGGGCTGACGGCGACACCTCACGCGACGGCGCGGCGCGGCGTTGTCCCCGTCGTGAGGACCCCCGGCCCCGCCCGCGCCGCGGCCCTGCCGCCCTTTCAGCTGCTCGTCGACGAGCACGCCGGCGCGGTGCTCCGCTTCGTGACATCCCGGGTCGGCCCCGGGGAGGCCGACGACTGCTTCCAGGAGACGTTCCTGGCTGCGCTGCGCGCCTACCCGCAGCTGCGCGACGGGAGCAACCTGCGCGGCTGGCTGCTCACCATCGCGCGGCACAAGGTGGTCGACGCGGTGCGGGCGGCAGCCAAGCGCCCGCAGCCGGTGGAGGCGATCGAGGCGGCTACGCCTGCGGCGCCGGAGAGGGACGACGGGCTCTGGGACGAGGTGCGCCGCCTGCCGCGCAAGCAGCGCCAGGCGGCGGCGCTGCGGTTCGTCGAGGACCGCTCGTACGACGACATCGCGCGGCTCATGGAGACATCACCCGACGCCGCGCGGCGCAACGTCCATGAGGCGGTGCGCAAGTTGCGCAGGAGAAACGCATGAATGCACGCACAGCCGCCCCGAGGCGGCCGTCGCCCGCCCTGGCCGGGGCGCTCGAGGGCCTGCACCGCCGCGCGGAGACCGAGCACCTGGTCGACGTCGGCTACGACGTGATGGACAGCCCCATCGGCAGCCTGCTGCTGGCCGCCACACCCGCCGGGCTGATCAGCGTCGGATTCAGCGGCCAGGAGGACGACCTGCTCGGCGAGCTTGCGGCCCGGGTCTCGCCCCGGGTGCTGCGATCGCCGCGGCGCGTCGATCCGGCGCGGCGCGAGCTGGACGCCTACTTCGAGGGGCGGCTGCGCCGCTTCTCGATCCCTCTGGACTGGACGCTCGTCGGGCCGTTCGGGCGGCTGGTGCTGCGGCGCACGGCGCGGATTCCCTACGGGGGCGTGCTCAGCTACAGCCAGGTGGCGCGGGCCATCGGCACGCCCCGCGCGGCGCGCGCCGTGGGCAACGCGCTGGGCGCAAATCCCATCCCGGTGATCGTGCCGTGCCATCGCGTGGTGCGCACCGGCGGTGCGCTGGGCGGCTACGGCGGCGGGCTGGACCGCAAGAGCTACCTGCTGACGCTGGAAGGCGCGCTGCCAGCGACTGATCGTTCTTGAAGGAAGTGGGGGACCTGCCTGAGCAGGGCGTCACGGAGCCGAGAGGGAACGCATTGGAGCGAGAGTTCGAGGCGAGTGCCGAGCGGCGGAGCCCCATGTTCCGGGGTCCCCACGAAATCGTGGATTTCGTGGGGTGGAGGGGGGCTCCGACCGCGTACCGGCGAAGGCAGGTCCCTCACTTCCTCAAGACACGAGCTCGCCGCTACCAGCCGGGCGGCGGCTCCGAACGGTTGAGCAGACGGAGGAAGTCCTCGGCCCGAGCCACCGCCTCCCAGCGCCGGGCAAAGAAGTCCTGGGTGATCAGGCGGCCGTCGCTGAGCGAGGTGACGGTGACCGCCCACTGGTTCAGCGCCCGGGCGACCTCCACCTCGTGCGTACCCGACTCGTTGCGCATGACGACACCGCTCGGCGCCGGGCGGCGAGCCCGGTCATTGCGTCGGGAGGACGCCATGGCCATTGCGACACCTCCATGAGCAGCCGGCGTGACCGGCCGGGCGGCAGCGGCGCGCTGGAACGTGGGGCGGCAGCGCTGCCGGACGCCTCCAGTCGTGCGAAGCGCTCCTATTGTCGCCCAAATCGGGATCCGTTGCGAGCGGGCTAGAGGCCCAGCTGGAGCTGCTGCTCCCCGTCTGCCGCCTCGTCGTGCGCCGCCGGAGATGTCGACTGTTCGACCCACGCCGGGAGGCCTCCGTCGCGGGCCCGAATCGTCTGCAGCACGGGCGCTGGGGGCCGCGGCACCGGCACGCCGAGCAGCGCGGCCATGTCGAAGGCGTTGACCACCGCGTAGTTGGAGGCGTTGTTGTTCAAGAGCACGTGCACCGGCACGTCCTGCGCCGCCGCAGCCTGAATGGCGGGAACCCAGCTCTGCAGCTGCGTCGGCGTGTACAGGTAGTCGAAGCGCTCGGCGCTGGTCGCGCTGCGCTTGTACCAGGTCTGGTAGTTGCGCCCGTGAAAGCGCGCGATGCACAGCCGGCGTGACGTTATTGCCAGGTGTGGCGGAGCGGTGCCGCTGCCCAGCTGCGGTGCGTCGACGCCGACGTACACCGCGTCGAGCTCGCGCAGCAGGTCCTCGGTGCGGGGCCACGCGTCCGCGTCGAACCACGACCGGTGCCGGAACTCGACGGCGATGATGTCGTCGGGATGGCGCTCGCGCACGCCGAGCAGCACCCCGCGGTTGTCCGGCCGGTTGGTGAACCACGGTGGAAACTGGTAGTGGACCGCGGTCAGCTTGCCGCTGTCGCGCAGCGGCTCCACGGCCGCGAGGAAGTCGCGCTCCTCGTCTCGCGTCGGCGGCCGCGCCCTGCCGCCTTCGCGCTCGTGCCAGGTGAGGCTGCGGTACGCCTTGATGTTGAACCGGAACGTCTCCGGAGTGCGTTCGACCCAGCCGGACACGACCTGCGGTTTGGGGATGCCGTAGAAGGTCGTGTCGATCTCCACGACAGGAAAGAACTGCGCGTAGTACGTGAGCCGGTCGCGCTGCCGTCTGCCGTGCTGCAGCGCCTCGGGATAGAAGTCCTTGTGGTCCGCCCAATTGCAGGTGCCCACCAGGATCGCGGCGCCGCCTTGGTTTTTCTTTGCCAAGTGTCGTGAGAACAGTAACGGACCCGTAACCCGCGCCTCCACAGGCGCAGCGCGGGGCGCCGATAGCATGGCCCGGTTGCCACACGTTAATGAGTCCGGGAGCAGTCGCTTGATCGCATCGGAGAGGCTCGTGCCGCGCTGGCAGTTCACCCCGGTGCAGCGGCTCTGGGTTGCCAGTCTCGGCTTGCTCGTCGCCGCGGGCGGCCTGTGGGTCGGAGTGGTGCGCGGGCTGCCGGTGGTGGCGGCCCCGCAGCTGCCCTGGTGGAGCCTCGCGCCGGTCTTCTTCGCCGCAGAGCGCTGGCCGCTGACGGTCAACCTGCGCCGCGGCACGCCGTCCCTGGGCATGGCCGCGGCCCCGCTGGTCATGGGCCTGTTCTTCGTCCCGCCGCTGGGAATCCTCGGCGCGTATGCCGTGGGAGCGGTGCTGGCGACGGCGACGCGGCGTCCCGTCAGCGTTCCCCAGGCCGCGTTCAGCCTGGCCCAGTTCGTGGTGTTCGCCGCTCTCGCTGAGATCGTGTTCCATGCATTCGCCTTCACCGGCGTCGGCTGGGACGCGCGCCTCGCCGCGCTCGCCGCCGTCGCCGTGTTGATCGCCGGGAACGGCCTCGCGATGAGCGTGTTCGTGCGCCACGACGACCGGCTGCGCTGGGCAGAGCTGGCGCGGCAGGCGGGATACGCCGTCGGCGGAGCTCTCGCGGCAACCTGCTTCGGGCTGCTGGCCGTCGAGTTCCTGCACTACGACTCCGCCGCGCTGGCGCTCCTGGGTGCGCTGGCGGTGATCCTGCTGGCCGCGTATCGAGGCTACGTGGCCGAGCACCAGGAGCGCCTCGCGCTCGAGTTCCTGCACGGCGCCGGTGACGCGCTCGGCTCGCGCGAGCTCGAGTCCGCGATCGTCCAGCTGCTCAGCCGCGCCCGCACCATGTTCAGCGCGGAGATCTCGCAGCTGACGATTTTCCCCTCGGCGCCGGGCGAGAAGGCATTCCGCACCACGGTGCACGCCACCGGTCCCGATCAGGTGATGGACCCCCTCGACATCACGCAGCTCGACGACGTGCTCGAGGCCGAGCGCGACGGGGTGATCATCGAGCGCCACAAGTCGGCGCCGGCGACGGCAGAGATGCTGGCGCGGCGCGGCATCAACGAGGCGATGGTGGCGCTGCTGCGCGGTGAGACGCGCATCCTCGGCGCCCTGCTGGTGGGCGGCCACGTCGATTCACGCGCCTTCGACGCGCGCGACCTGCAGCTGTTCCAGACGCTGGCGATCCAGACCAGCACCACGCTGGAGAACGGACGGCTGGAGCGCAGCATCGCGCGGCTGACAGAGCTGCAGGAGCAGCTGACCCACCAGGCGTTCCACGACTCCCTCACCGACCTCGCCAACCGCACGCTCTTCGGCGACCGCATCGATCACGCGCTGCTGCGCAGCGCGCGTGTCGGCCGCTCCATCGCCGTGCTGTTCATCGACGTCGACGACTTCAAGGGCGTCAACGACACGCTGGGACACGCCGCCGGGGATGCGCTGCTGGTCGGCATCGCCGGCCGCCTGCGCGCGTCGCTGCGCCGCCCCGACACCGCCGCGCGCCTCGGCGGCGACGAATTCGCGGTGCTGCTGGAGGACGTGGAGGACGCGTCCGAAGCAGAGATCGTCGCCAGGCGGATCTTCGACAACCTGCGAGTCCCGTTCGAGGTGAACGGCCAGACCGTCAGCGCGCGCGTCTCCATCGGCGTCGCCGTCTCCGAGGGGTCCTCCGACAACGCGAGCAACCTGATGCGCCACGCCGACGTCGCCATGTACTCCGCGAAGGGCAGCGGCAAGGACCGCTACGTCGTCTTCGCGCCGGGCATGGAGACGGACATCGTCAGCCGCCACAAGCTGCGCTCCGACCTCGAGGTGGCGCTGGCGTCCGACCAGTTCGTCGTGCACTACCAGCCGGTGGTCGACCTGGTCACCGCCGAGGTCGTCGCCATCGAGGCGCTGGTGCGCTGGCGCCATCCGCAGCGCGGGCTGGTGCCGCCCGGGGAGTTCGTCCCCATGGCGGAGGAGAGCGGGCTGATCCTGCCGCTGGGAGACTTCGTGCTGCGCAACGCGTGCAGCACGCTGCTGCGGCTGCAGGCGCGCTATCCGCGCACCCCACCTCTGACCGTCGCCGTCAACATCTCCGCGCGCCAGCTGCAGCAGCCGCTCTTCGTGGAGAACGTGCTCACCGCGGTGGCCGAAAGCGGCATCCTGCCCGAGTCGGTGGTGCTCGAGCTCACCGAGAGCATGCTGCTCGAGGACGCGACCAACGTGGTCAAGCTCGAATCGCTGCGCCGCGCCGGGATCCGCATCGCCATCGACGACTTCGGCACCGGCTACTCGTCGCTCAGCTACCTGCGGCGGCTGCCGGTCGACACGCTCAAGATCGCCAAGCCCTTCGTCGACGACCTCGACGGGGGCAGCAGCGGCGACTTCGCGCGAGCCATCGTCGGGCTCGGTGCTGCGCTGCGGCTCAGCCTGGTCGCAGAGGGCATCGAGTCGCTGGCGCAGCTCACCCAGCTGCGCGAGCTGGGCTGCACCCTGGGGCAGGGCTTCTACCTGAGCCACCCCGTCTCCGCCGAGGAGGTGGAGGCGCTGCTCAAGGCAGGGGGCGTCGACCGCGCTCTGCTCGACGTCAACGCCGCCGCCGCGGAGGTCATCCCGCTCCGCCGCATCGGCTGAGCCGGCAGCCAGCGGCGCTAGGCTCCGCCCCGTGGGCGAGCACGAGGCGATGCGCGACGTGGCCGTCGCGGCCGCCCAGGCGGCCGCCGCCGTGATCCGCGCCCGGTGGGGCAGCGAGGCGGCTGCGGCCGAGCGCAAGGGACGCGCCGACTACGTCACCGCCGTGGACCGGGAGGCCGAGGCCGCGGCGGTGGCGGAGCTGCAGCGACGCACGCCGGACGTCCCGGTGCTCGCCGAGGAGGGCGGCGGCGTGCCGGCCGACCGGATGTGGGTGGTCGATCCGGTTGACGGAACCACCAACCTGGTGCGCGGGTTCCCCGAGGTGGGGGTCAGCGTCGCGCTGATCGAGTTGGGACGGCCGGTCGCGGGGGCGGTCGCGGCCCCCCAGCTCGGCGAGCTCTGGAGCGCGGCGTCGGGCCGTGGCGCCAGGGACGGTCGCGGTCGCCGGCTCCGCGTCTCCAGCCGGGAGCCCAGCGCCGCGGTGGTGGCCACCGGCTTTCCCTTTCGCGAACGCGGCCAGCGCCTGCCGCGCTACCTGCCGGTGCTGGAGCCCGCGCTGCGCGGCTTCGAGGACCTGCGCCGGGCGGGGGCCGCGTCACTCGACCTGGCGTACACGGCCGCCGGCACCTGGGACGGCTTCTTCGAGCTCGGCCTGGCGCTGTGGGACATCGCGGCGGGTGCGCTGCTGGTGCGCGAGGCCGGAGGTGTGGTGACCGACTGGCGCGGCGACGAGAGCGCGGTGTTCCAGAGCGGCGACATCGTCGCCGGCAGTCCCGCGTGGCACGCAGCGATGCTGGAGCTCATCGACACGGTGGGCGCCGGTTCACGACAGCCGACGTAACCGCGCCGGCGTTCGCTCGCCTTATAAGGTTGACCGCTGTGAGCACGACCCTGGCCCGCGCAGACCCCGTGCTGCTCGATGGCAGGAAGGTCCTCGTGACCGGGGTTCTCACCCCGAAGAGCATCGCCTTCGCCATTGCAGAGGCGTGTCAGGCCGCCGGCGCCGACGTTGTGCTCACCTCCTTCGGCAGGGCGATGAGCCTGACGCGGCGCAGCGCCCAGCGCCTGCCGCGCCCGCCCGAGGTGCTGGAGATGGACGTGACCGACGCGGCGCAGGTGCAGGCGGTCGCCGATCACGTGCGAGACGCCTGGGGAAGCCTTGACGGGGTGGTGCACGCGGTCGGATTCGCGCCCGCGGACTGCCTCGGGGGTGGGTTCCTGGACGCGCCGTGGACGTCCGTCGCGACCGCCTTCGAGATCAGCAGCTACTCGCTCCGCACCATGGCGGCCGCGTTCGTGCCATTAATGCCCGAAACCGGCGGATCCGTGGTCGCGCTCACCTTCGACGCGCGCACGGCGTGGCCGCTGTACGACTGGATGGGTCCGGCAAAGGCTGCGCTGGAGGCGATCGCGCGCTACCTGGCGCGCGACCTGGGACGCCGCCACGTGCGCGTCAACACGGTCGCCGCGGGGCCGCTCGAAACCGTCGCCGCCAGGTCGATTCCCGGATTCGAAACCCTCAAATCCGCGTGGGCCCTGCAGGCGCCGCTGGGCTGGGACAGCCGCGACGCCGGCCCCGTGGCCGATGCGTGCGTCTTCCTGCTCAGCGACATGGCGCGCGGTGTCACCGGCGAGATGCTGCACGTCGACGGTGGCTACCACTCGCAGGGGGCGCCTCTGGACGCGACGGCCCCGGCGGCGGCGTCGTGAGCGCGGGCAACGGGGCGGTCCGCGTCGCCGTCACCGGTCTGGGGGCGGTCAGCCCGCTGGGGCTGGACACGGCGTCGACGTGGAAGGCGTGCCGCGACGGTGTGAGCGGCATCCGGCGCATCACGTCGTTCGACTGCTCGGCGCTCCCCACAAAGATCGCCGGCGAGGTGGAGGGCTTCGACGCAGACGCCGTCATGGGGCGCAAGGAGGCGCGGCGCAGCAGCCGCTGCATCCATCTCTCCATCGCCGCGGCGCGCGAGGCGATCGCGGACTCCGGCCTCGACATCGCCGCGATGAGCGAGGACGTCGGCGTGCTGGTCTCGTCGGGCATCGGCGGGCTCGAGGTGCTGGAGCGAAGCGTCAACACGCTGACCGCCTCGGGACCGCGGCGCGTCTCACCCTTCACGGTGCCCGCGATGATCCCCGACATGCCCGCGGGCATGGTCGCCATCGACACGGGCGCGCGCGGACCCAACTTCGCCATCGTCAGCGCGTGCGCCTCGGGTGCGCACGCGATCGGTGAGGCGGGGGAATGGATCCGCCGCGGTGATGCGGTAGCGGTGATCGCCGGCGGCACCGAGGCGTCGATCACCAACATCGGCATCGCGTCCTTCAACGCGATGCAGGCGCTGTCGACGCGCAACGACGAGCCGCAGCGGGCGTCGCGGCCGTTCGACAAGGATCGCGACGGCTTCGTGATGGGGGAGGGTGCGGGGATCCTCATCCTCGAGGAGTGGGAGCACGCCCGGCGCCGCGGGGCGCGCATCTACGCGGAGCTGTCCGGCTACGGAGCCACGGCCGACGCGTCGCACATCACGCAGCCGGCGGAGGACGGCGACGGCGCGCGGCGGTCGATCCTGCGCGCGCTGCAGCGGGCCAACCGCGCGCCCGGCGAGGTCGGGTACATCAACGCGCACGGCACCTCCACGCAGCTCAACGATGCGGCGGAGACGCGCGCGGTGAAGCGCGCGCTGGGTGAGGACGTGGCCTCGACCGTGCCCATGTCATCGACGAAGTCGATGCACGGGCATCTCCTCGGCGCCGCCGGAGCCGTGGAGGCGGTGATCACTGTAATGGCCATGGTTGACCAATTCGTGCCGCCCACGATCAACCTCGACGAGCCCGACCCGGAGTGCGACCTCGACTACGTGCCCAACACCGGTCGCCGGGCGACGATCGACTTCGCGCTGAGCACGTCCTTCGGCTTCGGCGGCCACAACGCGTGCATCGGCTTCACCCGCGTCGATGGGAGCTGAGCGAGAGCGGTCCTTCGGCGCCGGCCGGATCGTGCTGCGCCGCGCCGACATCACCACGCTGCGCGTCGACGCGATCATCAACGCGGCCAACCAGTCGCTGGCCGGCGGCGGCGGCGTCGACGGCGCCGTGCACCGCGCCGGGGGACCGGAGATCATGCGCGAGCTTCGCGAGCGCTACGAGGGATGCCCCACAGGGTCTGCAGTCGTGACCGGCGCGGGCAACCTGCCGGCGGGTCGCGTGGTGCACGCGGTCGGCCCACGCTGGCGTGACGGCGCGCACGGCGAGGACGAGCTGCTGCGCTCGGCGTACCGCCACGCCTTTCGCCTGGCCGCCGAACACGGTGCCGCGACCGTCGCCGCACCGTCCATCAGCACAGGCGTCTACGGCTTTCCGGTGGAGCGGGCGGCGCCGATCGCACTCGGCGAAGCCCGCGCCGCGCTGGAGGGGGACGCGACGCCGCTGCGCGAGGTCACCTTCGCGCTCTTCAGCGAGGCGGATCTCGGTGTGTACGAAGGAGCGCTGGGCCGCCTCTGACCGCGCGGTCCGCCGCGGCGCACCCGCACGGCCGCGGCTCCGAGCACGGCGAGCCACACGGCGACGGTGAGCGCGAAGATCGCGTAGGCGAGGTCCGCGACCCAGACGGCGCCGCCGTGGCTCTCGCGCAGCAGCAGCACCTGCGCGTTGGCCAGTGACGCGGTCCGCGACGGCAGCAGCGGCACCGCCGCCAGGCCCTGGTCGGGCTCTGCGGGCATCACCACCGGGGCGGCCGCGAGCGTCGAGCCCTTGGCCAGGAAGACGATCGCCTTCCAGTTGCCGCCCACCGGCACGGAGCGGTCGGCGACGTAGGTGCCGTGGCCGGTGGGCATGAGGTCGGCGGCCACCACGCCGCCGCCCTGCCAGGCCACCACGCGGAACCAGTCAGCCCCGGTGGCGGTGCCGGCCGGGTCGAGTTGCGCCGTTACCGCCACGTCGAAGGTGCGCACCCGCTGCCCGTTGCGGTCGACCGAGTCCACCACCCGGCTCACCCGCCACTCGGTGACGTGCACCGTGGCTGCGGCGCCCTGGCGCGGGAAGGGGACGGCGAGCAGCGCCAGCACCAGCACGGTGGCGGCCGGCGCCAGCAGGCGCCGGGGCAGGTGCAGCGCGGGCACGTCGGCACGCAGGGCGGCGGCGAACGCCACGCCCGCGACCGAGGCCGCGAGGGCACCCAGGAGCGGCACCCACATCATCGGCAGCATCTCCGGCTGCCAGGGCTGCAGCCCCCAGACCTCCATCCAGAGCCACTCGGCGGCCATGCCGGCGGTGCCGATCAGCGCGCCCGCGGCGAGCGCGCGCGGCAGCGCCCGCCGCGCCAGCGCGAAGGCCACCTCGACGCCCAGCGCCTCCACCAGGTAGAGGGGAAAGTGCGGCACGGTGTGTCCCAGGATCGGGCCCACCAGGAGCGACAGCACCCCGCGGAGGACGAGGAACACCAGCGCGGTGCGCACCGCTCCCCACGGCCCCAGCAGCGCCCGGGCTGCGGTCAGGCCGAAGCCCGCGGCCAGCGCGATGAGCAGCGGGTGGTACAGCGCTTGCCACTGGGGCACGCCCATGTCGAACTCCAGCTGGAACGTCGAAAGCCCGACCAGCACCGTGCCCAGGAGCACCGTCTGCAGCACCGTCCGCTTGCGCGACGGCCGCGGCCGCGCCTCCCACAGCAGCAGCGTCAGCCCCAGAGGAGTGAGCGATCCGGCGCCGATCATCACCAGGTGGGTGGGGCTCCACATGGTCACGTCGATGCCGTAGGTGGCGTGCCACAGGTCGTCGAGCGGAAAGGCGATCACCCCCGCGGCGCTCAGCGCCAGCAGCAGGCCGGCACCGGCCGGCACCACGAAGCGGTGGGTGCGCCAGCCGGCGTCGACCCGCGCCCGGGTCGCCCAGCGAATCGACACCACGGCGGCGGCGCCGATGCCCGCCAGCCCCAGGATGATCAGCGTGTGGGGCACCGTGAACAGCTCACGGTCGCGGCCCAGGTCGATGTGCCAGGCGACGTCCCACATGAACCCGACGAACGCGGTGGCCAGGCCCCAGAGGCCGACGAGGATGCCGCCGCCTGCCCAGGCGGGGAGGCCGGTGATCCGCTCGCAACCGGCGGCCAGCCTGTCCGATTCGCTTGCGGCGCCGCCGGCGCGCCTGCCGGCGCGGTGCGCCGCCACGACAAGGCCCGCGAGCAGCGTCAGGGCGATCCCGAGCACGCACCACTCGACCGCGTCCGCCGTCTGCAGGCCGAAGGCGCCGCTGAAGATGTGCGCCACGATCGGAATGGGTGTGCCGGCTGCCTGGTTCATGGGCGTGCACCTCCCGTTCTGCGCTCGATGATCCGCTCCAGGCCGGGCATGACCAGCTCGACCGCCCAGTCGGTGAGCTGGTCGGCCGCCACGCGGGGGTGGAATCCCCACCAGCGCGCCAGCGCCTCGATGGCGCCGTTGAGCAGGTGGGCGACGGCATCGACGTGGACCGGGTCGACCCCGGCGTCCAGGCGGCGGGCGCTGCCCTCGAGCAGGGTGACGACGAGCTCCGTCTGGCGGCGGCGAACGTCGGCCGCCTCGGCGGCGAAGGGGGTCACCTCCCAGGCGAGCATCTCCCAGACGCGGCGATGCTCTTCGACGTAGTGGAAGAAGGCGGCGACGCCGGCGCGCAGCTGCGCGGCGGGCTCCGTCTCCGAGCCGGCGGCCGCGGCGATGCGGGCGGACAGGCCGTCGGAGAGCCGCTGGACGCAGCGCCGGTACAGCTGCTCCTTGCTGCCGACCAGGTCGTAGATGACCGGCTTGGACACACCGGCGCGCCGCGCCAGCTCGTCCATCGACGCGCCGGCGAAGCCCTGCTCGGCAAACAGCTCCTCCGCCAAGAGCAGCACCTGGCGCTCACGCAGCGCCCGCGGCACGCGCCCGTGCGCGTAGTCGGCGATCTCGGCGGTCACGTCGCCGGTGAGGCTCATCGCCGCAAGGCTACCACAAGTAGCCTACTTCTGGTAGCCTACCTGCAGTAACCGGATCGGCGGCGGTCAGAGTGCCGCAGGACGAGGCCGATCCGAAGGAGGAGACGCTGCGCGGTGACCGCTGTGACTTCCGAGCGGGTGGGGATGGTGATCGTCGGCTCCGGATTCGCCGGGCTGGGCATGGCCATCCGCCTGAAGCGGGCCGGCGTGCACGACTTCGTGGTGCTCGAACGCGCCGCCGACGTCGGCGGCACCTGGCGCGACAACACGTACCCCGGCTGCACCTGCGACGTCCCGTCGCACCTCTATTCGTTCTCGTTCGCGCCCAAGCACGACTGGTCGTGCACCTACCCGTCGCAGCCCGAGATCTGGGACTACCTCCGCGACTGCGCCGAGCGCTTTGGCGTGATGCCGCACATCCGCTTCGACCACGCGATGGAGGACGCCCGCTGGGACGGTGACGCCCGCGCCTGGCGGGTGCGCGCCGGCGGCAGCGACATCACGGCGCGCTTTCTGGTGCTGGGCGTCGGCCCCCTGAGCGACCCCAAGACGCCGGACATTCCCGGCCTCGCCGGCTTCCGCGGCACGGCATTCCATTCCGCCCGCTGGGACCACGGCGTGGACCTGCGCGGCCGGCGCGTCGCGGTGGTGGGCACGGGCGCATCCGCGATCCAGCTGGTGCCGCGCATCCAGCCCGCCGTTCGGCAGCTGGACCTGTATCAGCGCACGCCCGCCTGGGTGCTGCCCCACCCCAACCGCGACCTCACGCGAGCAGAGCAGTGGCTGGCGCGCAGCGTGCCGTTCACGCAGAAGCTGCGCCGCGCCGGCATCTACGCGGGCCGCGAGATGCTGGTGCTCGGCCTCGCGGTGAATCCGCGGGTGATGGCGCTTGCGGAGCGCGCCGCGCGGGCCCACATGGAGGCACAGGTCGCAGACCCGGCGCTGCGGCGGGCGCTGACGCCACGATACCGCCTGGGGTGCAAGCGCATCCTCATCTCCAACGACTTCTATCCGGCGCTGACGCGCCCCAACGTGTCCCTCGTCACGGACGCGATTCGCGAGGTGCGCGCGGGCTCGGTTGTCGCCGCCGACGGGACCGCGCGCGACACCGACGTCATCATCTTCGGCACCGGGTTCCACGTCACCGACATGCCCGTGGCTGCGTTGGTGCGAGGCGCTGAGGGCGCGTCGCTCGCGGAGGTGTGGCAGGGAAGCCCGCAGGCGTACCTGGGGACGTCGGTGGCGGGGTTTCCCAACATGTTCTTCCTCACCGGGCCCAACACGGGGCTGGGCCACACCTCGCTGGTGTACATGATCGAAGCGCAGGTGGAGTACGTGTTGCGCTGCCTCAGCGCCATGCGCGAGCGCGGCGCCTCGGTGATCGACGTCACCCCGCGGGCACAGGCGGAGTACAACGACAAGGTGCAGCGCCGCATGCATAGCACCGTGTGGGTGACCGGCGGCTGCGCCAGCTGGTACCTGGACGCGCAGGGCAAGAACAGCACGCTCTGGCCGACGTTCACGTTCGCATTCCGCAGGCGGGCGCTGCGCTTCGACCCGGCGGCGTACACGCTGCAGCGTGTCGCGGCGACGGCGGGCGTCGCGGCCTGATCGAGCGATGCGAGACCTTACCGGGCGGCTCGCCGTGGTCACCGGCGCCGGCAGCGGCATCGGCCGCGCCACGGCCCTGCTGCTTGCAGCGGAAGGCTGTCGTGTCGTGGCGGCGGACATCGACGCGGCTGCCGCTGGGGCGACGGCCGTGAAGGGTGCGTCACGCGGCGCTGCCGTGCATCCGTACCCCGTCGACGTCGCGTCTGCCGAGGCGATGTCCGCGTTCGCCGCGGCGGTGCGCCGCGAGCACGGTGTTGCAGACATAGTTGTCAACAACGCGGGCATCGGCCTGGCCGGCCGCCTGCTGGACACGACCCCGGAGGACTGGCAGCGCGTGCTGGGTGTGAACCTGTGGGGCGTGATTCACGGCTGCCGGCTCTTTGGTACGCAGATGGTGGAGCGTGCCGCCGGCGGGCACATCGTCAACGTCGCCTCGGCGGCGGCCTTCCATCCGTCTCGCATCCTGCCGGCCTACGCGACCACCAAGGCCGCCGTGCTGATGCTCTCCGAGTGCCTCAGGGCGGAGCTCGCGCCGCACCGGATCGGGGTGTCGGTCATCTGCCCCGGGCTGGTCGACACCGACATCGTGCGCACCACGCGCTACGTGGGCGCGGGCGCGGAAGGCCGCCGCGGCGCCGCGCTTCGCCTCTACGCCTGGCGCGGTTATGGACCGGATCGGGCGGCCGCCCGCATCCTGGCCGCGGTGCGGCGCAACCAGGCGGTGGTGCCGGTGACGGCGGAGGCCCACGTCCTGCGCCTCGTGGGACGCCTGCTCCCCGGCCTTGCTCGAACCCTCGCCCGCTTCGAGCTGGCGCCGCTGCCCTGAGCCGGCTGCGCCTCGACATTTGAGCGACAGGTTTCGGGGGTATACAGCACACTGGAAGCCATGGGAAACGCCGTCTCGATCGGCCGCCTCGCCGGGATCAAGCTCCGGGCCCACTGGAGCGTGCTCGTGGTGGCGGCGCTGCTGGCCTGGAGCCTCGCCGGAGGCGTGGTGCCCATCGCGGATCCCGGTGAATCACTGGTGCTCGCGTGGGTCGCAGGCATCGCCGCCGCGCTCCTCTTTCTCGCCTCACTGACGGCGCACGAGCTGGCCCACGCCGTCGTCGCCCGCCACCGCGGCATAGCCGTGGACGACATCACCCTCTGGCTCTTCGGCGGCGTGTCCCACATGCACGACGACTGGGACAGCCCCGGCACCGAATTCCGCGTGGCCGCCGCCGGCCCGGCAACGACACTGCTCACCGCGGCGCTGCTCCTCGGCGCCGCGTTCGCTGCATCGGCCCTCGGCGGCCCGCCGCTGGTGCTGGTGGTGGCGCAGTGGCTGGCCGCGGTGAACCTGCTGCTCCTCATCTTCAACCTGGTCCCGGCCTTTCCGCTCGACGGCGGCAGGATCCTGCACTCGATCGTGTGGAAGCTGAAGGGCGACCGGCACGCGGCGTCCCGCATCGCCGCCCGCGGCGGCAGGGTGTTCGCCGTGCTGCTCATGGCCCTCGGCGCTGCCGACGTCTTCCTCACGGGCGACCCCAGCGGCATCTGGCTGGTGCTCATCGGCTGGTTCCTGGACAGCACAGCCCGGCGCGAGCACCAGGGCGAGGTGGTGCGCGAGCTGCTGCACGGGGTGCGCGTGGCCGATGCGATGTCGCGCAACACCGTGACGGTGCCCTCGTGGATCACGGTCGAGCTGATGCTCGACCAGTACGTCGCCCGCGGCAGCGCGACGACCTTCCTCACGCGCGGCATCGACGGTCGCGTCCAGGGCATGGTCACGCTGGCCGCCCTCGGTCGCGTGCCGCGGCAGCAGCGGGGCACCAAGCGTGCCTCCGACGTGGCGATCCCCCTCGCTGACGTGCCCACGGCGACGCCGCAGGACCTGCTCACCGACCTGCTGGCGCGCATGTCGCCGCGCACCGAGGGTCGCGCCCTCGTCAAGGAGGGAGGCGAACCCATCGGCATCGTGTCGCCTGCCGACGTCGCCCGGCTGCTCAGCACCATCAGCCGGCCCGGCAGCGGGCCGCCGCTGCCCCCGCCGCCGCCGCTGCCCCCCGAGACCGAGGCGTACGGCCCTCGCCGCTAGCGCTGGCTGAGCGCGGCGGTCAATGCTCCTGGGTCACGACTCAACCTCGAGCACCAGCTTGCCGAAGTTCTCGCCGCGGAACAGGCGGCGCAGAGCCTCGGGGAAGCTGTCGAGGTCGGGGACCACGTCCTCGCGCGACTTGAGGCGACCCTCTGCTCGCCACCGCACCATCTCGCTGATCGCCTCGGGGTAGCGCTGGGCGAAGTCAAAGACCAGGAAGCCCTCCATGCGCGCACGGTCGACCAGCAGTGTCATGTAGTTGGACGGTCCCTGCATCGGCCCGTCGCGGTTGTACTGCGACACGGCGCCGCAGATGACGATGCGCGCGCGGCGCGCCAGCCAGGCCAGCACCGCGTCGAGGATGTCGCCGCCGACGTTGTCGAAGTACACGTTGATGCGGTCCGGGCATGTCTCGCGCAGGCGGATCCGCACGTCATCCGCCTTGTAATCGATGGCCGCGTCGAAGCCGAGCTCGTCGCGAATGTAGGCGCATTTCTCGGCGCCCCCGGCGATGCCCACGACGCGGCAGCCCTTGATCTTCGCGATCTGTCCCGCGACCTGTCCCACCGCTCCGGCCGCCGCCGACACGACGACCGTCTGGCCCTCCTTCGCTTCACCGATGTCGAGCAGGCCGAAGTATGCGGTCAAGCCCGGCATGCCCAGCGCGCCGAGAAACACCGGCAGCGGCGCGATCGCCGGGTCCACCTTCATCACGCCACGGCCGTCGCTGATCGCGTAGCGCTGCACGCCGAACGTGCCCACGACGTGGTCACCCGCGCTGAACCGCTCGTGTCGCGACTCGACGACCTCGCCGGCGCCGCCGGCCCGCATCACCTCGCCGATCGCCACCGGCGGCAGGTACGAGCGGCGATCGTTCATCCAGCCGCGCATCGCCGGATCGAGCGAGATGTAGCGCAGCTTGACGGCGAACTCACCGTCTGCCGGCGACGGGACGGATTCCTCGGTGACGTCCCAGTCGCTGTCCTTGGGGAGTCCCGACGGTCGCGCTCCGAGCCTGTACTGCCGGTTCAGTGGCACCTCGCGAGAGATGGTGTCACAGGCTCCACGGCCGTCGCGAGCCGCGCGCGCCGTGGGTTGCTAAGGTCTCGCCCTGATGCTCGGCGCCGGCCTGATCTTCTTCCTGGCCGTGCTGCAAGGGGCGAGCGAGCTGTTCCCGGTGTCGTCGCTGGGGCACGCCGTGGTAGTGCCACCGCTCCTGCACCTCAACTTCAACCAGTCGGATCCGGCGTTCGTGCCGGTGCTCGCGATCCTGCACCTGGGAACCGCCGCCGCGCTGCTGATCCTGTATCGCGATCAGTGGTGGCGCATCGTCGTTGGGCTGGCGCGCGCGGTGTGGCGCGGCGGCGTCTCCGGCAGCGACGAGCGCCTCGGCGTGATGCTGATCGTCGCCACGATTCCCGTGGGCATCGTGGGGATCACGCTGCAGACACAGCTGAAGTCGATCTTCGCTGATCCGCGCGCGGCGTCGGCGTTCCTCATCGTCAACGGCGCCATCCTGCTCGGCGCGGAGTGGTTCCGCCGTCGCGACGAGCGGCGCGCGAAGGCCGACCTGAGGCCGGTGCACGAGGCCGGCGATCCGCGCTATCAGCGCGTCGAGGGACTGAGCTTCCGCACCGCTGTGGTCGTCGGCTTCTGCCAGGTGGCGGCGCTGCTGCCGGGCATCTCTCGATCCGGGGTGACGATGGCGGCGGGGTTGATGGCGGGACTGCGTCACGAGGAGGCGGCGCGCTTCTCGTTCCTCCTGGCGACACCGATCATCCTGGCGACCGGGGTGCTGGAGCTCACGGAGCTGACGTCGCAGACGCCGACGCTGGCTCTCGCGGTGGCCGCGGCCGCGGTCGCGGGTGTCGTCGCGTACGTGAGCGCGCGATTCCTGCTGCGCTACCTCCGGGTGGGACGGCTCGATCCCTTCGCGTACTACTGTGCCGCCCTGGGTGTGGCCGGGCTGGTGCTCACCCGCTGACAGGAGGACGAGGCAGACGATGATCCCGGAGCCAGTGCTGTCCATCGCCCCGGATCAGGCGGCGCCGATCAACGCCACCGGCGCCATCTTCGCGGTGCGCGAGTGGCGCGGGAGCGGCCCCGCACGGCTGCACGTGCACAACAGCGACGATGAAGCCTGGCACGTGCTGTCCGGCATGCTGCGCTTCCGTTTCGCGGATCGCAGCGTCGACGCTCCTGCGGGGTCGACCGTCTTCGTTCCCGCGGGGACGGCGCACACCTTCGCGGCGTTGACGCCGGACACGCGCTACCTGCTGTTCCTGCCACTGCGGCTCGTCGACCTCATCGACGCGCTGCACGGCGCTGCCGATGCGGAGGATCAGCGCGCCATCTACCGGCAGTACGCGTCCGAGATCCTCGAGTAGCGCGACGACCGCGTCCTGCGGCTGATCAGTCGTCCTCCGGCGGGCGCGCGTGTTGCTGCGTCCAGCGATCACGCTCCGCGCGGTAGAGCACGTGGCGCTGCAGGCGATGTCCGTCGGGCAGGCGCGGATGATCGAAATCGTCCCGCGGGTCGCGCGTCATGCCCAGGCGCTGCATGACTCGCTGTGAGCGCAGGTTGGTCACCGAGGTCATGGCCACGATCTCGGGGAGCGCGATGACGGCGAAGCCGTGTTCGAGCGCGGCGGTCGCGGCCTCGGTGGCGTATCCGTGACCCCAGAAGGGCTGGGCGAGGCGCCACCCAACCTCGACCGGCGGCCCGTACCACGGGTCGAATGTGATGCGGGTCAGGCCCACCATGCCTGCGAGCGCGCCGGTCGCGGTCACCTCCACCGCCCAGAGTCCAAAACCCTCGGCCTCGAACTCCTCCTCGATGCGATCGACGAGCGCGACGGTCTCGTCGGGCGTCAGCGTCGCGGGGAAGTGCTCCATCACAACGGAATCGGCGTTGAGCTCGGCAAACGGCGCGACGTCGTCGGGGCGCCAGCGGCGCAGCAGCAGCCGCGCGGTGCGCAGCTCGGGACCGATGTGGATGTGCTGCGTCCGTCAGTAACCGGTGGCGCCGTCGATGCGCTCGCGCAGGATGTCGGCGTGGCCGTTGTGGCGCGAGTACTCCTCCACCATGTGCACCAGCGTCCAGCGCAGGGTCATCACGCGTCCGTTGTTGCGGTTGCGGCCCTTGTCCTCGAGCTGATGCTCCGCGACGATCGCCCGCGCGCGCTCGCACTCCGCGCGCCAGGAGGCCAGCACCTCGTCCGGCTCCGCGGCGTCGACGTTGTCGAAGTCGCCGTCGGGGTCGTCGTCCGTCGAGTAGATCGCCTCCAGGTCCTCGCCGGCGAGGTTGATGCGAAACCACCACCGCTCGACATCCGCCATGTGGCGCAGGACGCCGAGCAGCGACAGCGTCGACGGCGGCGCCGACCGCGTGCGCAGCTGCTCCGGTGAGAGACCGTCGCACTTGCGGGCCAGGGTGGCTCGCTGCCACTCGAGAAACTCGGTCAGCGTGGTGCGCTCGTCCGCCTCGCGCGGCACGTCGTCGTAGGTGATGCTCATGACCACATACTACGAAGCGCGATGTGGCGGCCGTCACCGTCATTCCTTCCGCTAGCGGGGTCCCACTGACGACGAACCCAACGCCCTCCCCGCATCCTTGGGCGTGGCGCCCGACGTTGACGCTCTCGGCGCTCCTCGTCGTCGTGCTGGTCGCGTTCTCGGCAGGTTACGGATACCACCGCGACGAGTTGTACTTCCTCGTCGCAGGCGGGCATCTCGACTGGGCGTACGCCGACCAGGGCCCGCTGACGCCGCTGATCGCCCGCCTGATGAACGCGATCGCGCCGGGTTCGCTGACCGTGCTGCGGATCCCGCCGGCGCTGATGGCCGGCGGGACGGTGATGGTCGCAGGCGCGCTCACCTTCGAGCTCGGCGGCACGCGCCGTGCGCGGGTGATCGCAGCCGCGTGCACAGCGGCCGCGTCCGTGACCATCGTCGTGGGTCACCTGCTCAGCACCACGACCTTCGATCTGCTCGCCTGGGCGACGCTGTCATGGCTCGTGGTGCGCGCCATCCGCACCGGAGCGGGATGGCACTGGGCGCTTGCCGGTCTTGTTGCCGGCATCGCGCTACTCAACAAGCCGCTGATCGCGTTCCTGCTCGCCGCACTCGCGGTGGGGCTTGTCGCCGTCGGACCGCGACGCGTGCTGCGCAGCGGCTGGCTGTGGGCGGGGGTCGTCACCGCGCTGCTGCTCTGGGCGCCGTGGCTGGTGTGGCAGGCGGCGCACGGGTGGCCCCAGATCGCGGTCTCGTCGTCCATCGCCAACGGCGGATCGGCCAGCTCGCAACCGCGCTGGGCGCTGCTCCCGTACCTGCTCTTGCTGGTGAGCCCGGTGCTCGCGCCCATCTGGATCGCCGGCCTGATCGCGCTGCTGGTGCGCGCGCGCCTGCGCATGTACCGCGCGTTCGCCGTCGCCTGGATCGTCCTGTTCGCCGTCTTCACCGTGCTTGGCGGCAAGCCGTACTACCTGGCCGGGATGTTCCCCGTGCTGCTCGCGGCCGGAGCGATCGAGACGGACGCGTGGGTGGAACGCGGTCGCGCCGCGTCACGTCGCACCACCCTGACGGTTGTGATCGTGGTCAGCGCGCTGGTGTCCGCGGTGATCGGCCTGCCGCTGCTGCCGGCGCAGGATGCGGCACCTGTGGTGGGAGTGAATCCCGACGCCGGCGAGACGATCGGCTGGCCGGACCTCGTGCGCGAGGTCGCCAGCGTGTACCGCGGTGCACCGGGCTCGGCCGTGATCTTCACGGCCAACTACGGCGAGGCGGGAGCGATCGACCGCTACGGTCCTGCGCTGGGATTGCCGGCGGCGTACAGCGGGCACAACGCATTTGCCGAATGGGGCCCGCCGCCGGATCGACCCGGTCCTGTCGTGGTCGTCGGATTCGAACCGTCGGAGGTCGCGGGGAGCTTCCAGGGCTGCAGCGTGCGGCTGCGCGTCAGCAACTCTTCGGGCATCGACAACGACGAGCACGGCGCGCCCATCGATGTGTGTTCCGGCACGCGCGCGCCGTGGTCACGGATATGGAGCGGGCTCGCGCACCTCGGCTAGGCATGCGTCGCGTCAGCGGCGCCGCGCCACGAGGATTCGCAGCGGTGACACCGCTGGACCGATGCTGCGCATCGCCAGCGGCTCCATGCCTGCCGCGGCGAGCAGGTCGTTGATCTGAGGACGGGTGCGCATCCCGACGCCATGACGTCCGCCGAGCAGTTGCACGAGCGGACGCAGCGGTCCCGCCGCGTAGGCGTCGACCAGCAACAGCGGGCAGCCGGTGCGGAGGATGCGCCCGACGTCGCGAAGACCGCGCGTCTGGTCGGCCCAGTGGTGGAAGCTCATGGTGCTGACGGCGACGTCGCACGGCGCGTCGGCGAAGGGAATGTCGCCCGCGCCGGCAATCTCGAGACGTGCCGCCGCGAGCTCCGGCTTGGCCCGCGCCACGTCGATCATCCCCGGGGACGGATCGACGCCCAGCAGCACCGCTGAGGGGAACGCCTCGCCGAGGCGGATCAGGAGGCGACCCGTGCCACAGCCGACGTCGATGATCCGCGGTGACGTGGCAGGCCGGATCAGCCGCCGCAGCGTGTCCAGCAGTGCGTCGTGCACGCGGTCGAAGAAGACCGACTGCAGCACGCTGCGGTCGTACGTGCGCGACCAACGGTCGAATCCGCCGATGGCTGTGCTGGGCGCCTTCACGCTCCTCAGGGTAGACACATCAGCCGAAACTGCACCCAAGGTGGCGCTGTCGAAACTGCTATGGTCATGCGCCTACGCGCGCCACCCGGCGCCCCTCTTGTAGCGACCAGTTCGCGCAATCGGGGACCGATCGATGGCGGTGCACAAGAGTGTCGCGTCGGTTGTTGCTGCCGGCTTGGTCGTGCTGAGCCTTGGCTCCAGCCCAGTCGCCGCGTCCAGCAGCACCTCAGCTCTGGGGTCGGGACGGCCAGGCATTCTGTAAGGCGTCAGCGCCACCTCGGCCTCAAACGCTTGGGCGGTCGGGCAGCACTTTGACAAAGCCACCTTTGCCACGGACACGCTGGTATTGCACTGGAACGGCACCTCCTGGTCCAAGATCGTGAGCCCGAACCCGAGTTCCCACCAGAACTGGCTGAACGGTGTAAGTGCGATCTCGCCCTCCAGCGCCTGGGCGGTGGGCACCTTTTGGTCGGGCAACAGCACAACCGACACGACCCTGGTGCTGCACTGGAACGGCACCTCCTGGTCCAAGATCGCGAGCCCGAACCCGAGCTCAACCGAGAACGACCTGCACGGCGTGAGCGCCACCTCGGCAAGCAACGCCTGGGCGGTCGGAGACTACGTTGAAGGCACGACTGGTTACGTCACACTGATCCTGCATTGGGACGGCGCCTCCTGGTCGCAGGTGGCGAGCCCGAATCCGGGACGCGAGAACTACCTCTCCGGCGTCAGCGCCACCTCGGCAAGCAACGCCTGGGCGGTCGGCTCCTTTTACCCACCCAACAGCACATTACGAAGGACGCTGATCCTGCATTGGGACGGAACCTCCTGGTCGAAGGTCCCGAGCCCGAGCCCGAGCTCGACCAAGAGCTTCCTGGACAGCGTGAGCGCCACTTCGGCAAGCAACGCCTGGGCGGTCGGACAGTACGTTGACAACAAAACCGGTGGATCCGGCGACACGCTGATCCTGCACTGGAACGGCAGCTCCTGGTCGAGGGTCGCGAGCTCAACCCACGTCTTCCTGGGCGGCGTGAGCGCCACCTCGGCAAACAACGCCTGGGCGGTCGGGAATGACGCAAACGACGACACGCTGATCCTGCACTGGAACGGAACGACCTGGGCCGCAGCCTAGTGGCCACTCGACGTACGTTCCTATCGAACGGCCCGCACTGCGGCACCGTGGCCGCTCGATTGGTACCGCTGCTAAGCCACGCTCAGTTCCCTCATATGAAGGGTGTCAGGCGTCAGCCGAAACCGGTGTAAGACATCAGCGGAATGCCGTTAGTCAGGGATCAGCCGGACGCGATAGATCAGCGGTCGGCCGGATCACTACACTCGTCTGGTCGCGAGCCTCCGGCTACGACCGTTCGGATTCCTGGAAACGGCGTACGCATCCCGCGTCCGACCGCCCGTGACCGGGCAGCATCGCCCGGATGCTTCCGCTGTTTGCTCCAGCACGCTGACCGAGCGCCCTTGCGCTCGTCGGCCGAAGCGCACCGCTGGCGGCGTGCAGAGAATCGGATCGGTGGAGGTATCCCGGCCAACCGTCGATCGACAGAACGCCGGCAACGATCAGAGCTCCTTCCGCATCTGCACTGACGTCTCGCGATAACCGAGACTTGCATACAGGGCTCGAGCGATCGCATTGTGCCCGAAGACGTTGAGCGACAGGGCGTGCAGGCCGTGACGCCGCGCCTCTGCCTCCGCCAGATGCATCGCGGCTCGCGCGTAGCCGCGTCCTCTGAACGGCTCGTCCACCACGATGTCATAGATGTAGCCGACGCCGGCCTCCGCGCGTGGATTCCGCAGCGCCAGCCAGAGCCATCCGACACGTTGTCCGTCAGCTTCTATTCTGAAAATCAACTGTCCGGGAGTGGCGAGTCCCTCTGGGAGGAGTTCGGCGTCTTCGTGGCGTCCTCTCTCCTCGGCTGCGTCACGGCTCATGCTCCCCGAGGCGACGATCTCATCGATGTATTGGGCGAGTTCGGCAGCTGCCCATCGCTCGTACTCCTCAGCGCCTGGGCGGCACAGCCTTATGGTCATTGCGCAATACTGCCGCGCCGGGGAAGACTTCGGAGAATCGCGGTCGCCATCCTCCGGCTTCGCCTCAGCGGTCGGCGGCCGGACCCGAACAGACGTCGCTGCGTCCAGTGTGACCTAGCCCTGGAAAACCCGGAATCAGGGGATTCGTTCCCCTGGCACCTTGCTCCTGAGCGTTGTTCCAATTCAGTCCAACTGTGGCCGAAACCTGAGAGAAATCCTTGAGAGATGAGAGTACCCGCTACAGGACTCGAACCTGTGACCAAGGGATTAAGAGTTCCCTGCTCTACCAACTGAGCTAAGCGGGCGCGCCTCGATTCTACCGGCGCCCCTCGGACGCTGCGGTCAGCCCGCTCGAAGGCGGGCCGGCGCCGCCGCCGACCCTCCCCGCGCGGCGTTCCGCGCTCAGCCACACCATCGACCGGTACTGCTGCGCCAGCCGCAGCGACAGCGGCGGCCCGGCCGGCCGCGCCCATCCCCCCAGCGGCGACGTCGTCCGCTGCTCGATGGCGCGCCGCAGGTCGGCCGCGCCGCTCCCCGGGAACACCGTCACCACACGTCCCAGGTCGTGGGCACCGAAGTGGCTGTCGCCGGCGCCCAGGGCGGCTCCGAGCTGCTCGCGATGCTCCTTGTAGAAGCCGTCGAGCCGGCGCCACGTCGGTGGCAGCACCGGTGCCGTGTGGCGCAGCTCGATGCCGTCGACGGTGTGCGTCTGCAGCAGGCGGCGCGCACGGCGCTCGGTCATGGACGCGAACCACGTGGGCATGAATGGATGCGCGAGCACGGCAAGGCCACCATGGTCGTGAATCGCATCCACCGTGTCCTCCACCGACATGTGCATCCGCACCGGCTTCTCGATGTACAGCGCCACGATGTGGATCCCCGGAGGAAACGCCGCGGTCACCTCCTCGCCGGCAACCACGTCGACGCCGAGCTGCGATCCCACCTCTGTCGCCGGCTCGAGCTCGGGAATGGTGTCGTGGTCGGTGATGCAGAGGACGCGGATCTCTGCGGCGGCAGCCGCGCGCACCAGCGCCACTGCACTCACCATGCCGTCACTGGCGAGCGTGTGCGCGTGCACCTCGGCGACGCTGCACCCTGCGGTCAGATGCGCGCGAGCGGCGGTGGGTTTCACGTGGCCTCGCAGTCTAGTGAGGACGGCAGGCGACCCGCCGAGACGTGTCTGAGAACGCGCTGAGAAGTTGTGAATTTGCGGAAGCCGGCTCCAGAACGGCGAACTCGCGCTCCTATACTCGCATTGCAGATGGGCGAGACGACCCGCGTGCTCGTCGTGGACGACGAGCAGAGCATCACGGAATTCATCGCGCTCGGCCTGCGCCACGAGGGGTTCGACGTGCGCACCGCGCCCGACGGGCGCGCCGGACTGCGCGTGGTGGACGACTTCAAGCCGCACCTCGTGGTCCTCGACTTGATGATGCCCCGGATGGACGGCTGGGAGCTGTGCCGCGCGCTTGCCGGGGACAGGTCGCGTGGCATCATCATCCTCAGCGCCCGCGACGAGACGACCGACCGCATCCATGGGCTCGAGCTCGGCGCCGACGACTACCTGGTGAAGCCGTTCGAGTTCGGCGAGCTGCTGGCGCGCATCCGCGCGGTTCTGCGCCGCCGCAGTCCCGACCGCCTGCGGGTCGTCACCGCCGGCGACGTGCGCATCGACACCGGCACGCGTGAGGTGACGGTCGGTGAGCGCTCGCTGGAGCTGTCGGTGCGGGAGTACGACCTGCTGCTCTACCTCGCCATCAACGCAGACCAGGTGCTGCCGCGGCAGCGCATCCTCGACGAGGTGTGGGGCTACAACTTCTTCGGCGACGAGAACAACGTCGAGGTCTACGTGCGCTACCTGCGCCAGAAGCTCGGCGACACGGCGCACGAGCGCATCCAGACGGTGCGTGGCGTCGGCTACCGCCTGCGCAGCGCGCCGCGAATCGACGCCGCCCAGGCGTAGCCCGTGCCGCACCGCCTCCACCGCGCGCTGGCGTCGCTGCGCTGGCGGCTGGCGCTCACCTTTGTGGGGCTGGTGGCGGTTTTGCTCGCGGCCCTGGGCACGTACCAGTTCTTCACGCTGCGCGCCAGCCTCATCAGCAACCGCGTGGCCGCGCTGCAGGACGACTACAACACGGCGAAGGTGGTCATCGCGGGCCTGGCGCGGGGCTCCGGCGTGGCACGCGGCCGGATCCTCTGCGCAGCCTCGCCGTCGCTGGTGGGTCAGGCGGTGGCGCATGTCGTGGCGGCGACGTCGGGTCAGTCGGTGAGCGTCGTGGTGTACGACCCCAGCCTCGCCGTTGCCGCGCAGGTGCCCGCCGCCCTGAGCCAGCCGCGCCTCGATGCGGCGACGCTGCAGACGATCATCAACACGGCGCGGCGCTCGGGCGCGCAGATCCTCGACGGAGGAAGCGGCAGCGACCTCGTCGTCGGCTTCCCCATCAGTGCCGCAGGAACGGTGTGCGGCATCGTGCAGATGTCGACGTCGATGACGCCGATCGGCAACGTCCTGCACGACGATCTCGTGCTCTTCGGTTTCGGCGGTGCGGCAGCGCTGGTCGCCGCGCTCGTGCTCGGCCTCGCGCTCACGAGCCGCACCCTGCGGCCGCTGCACCGCCTGACCGCCACGGCGGAACAGCTGGCCGCGGGCGACCTGCGCGCGCGCAGCCACATCGAGCCGCGCGGAGACGAGGTCGGCGTGCTGGCGCAGAGCTTCGACAACATGGCCGGCCGGATCGAGGCGTCGTTCGCCGCGCAGCAGGAGTCCGAGGCGCAGATGCGGCGCTTCATCGCCGACGCGTCGCACGAGCTGCGCACCCCGGTGACTGCGCTCAAGGGCTACATCGACGTGCTGCGCCGCGGAGCGGCGCACGACCCGGTGGCACTGGATGCAGCGCTGCAGACCATGGGCACCGAGGCCGAGAGGATGCGCGAGCTCGTCCTCGACCTGCTGACCCTGGCGCGCGTCGACGCGCGCCGCGAGTCGCATCCCGAGGACTTCGACGTCATCGCAGACGTCACGGAACTCCTCGATGAGGGCGTGCCCGGCATGCCGCCGCGGCTGGAACGCCACTTCCCCGCATCACCGATCTCGGTGCGCGCCGACCGCGCCGCGCTGCACACCATCGGGCGCAACCTGCTCGTCAACGCGTGCAAGTACGCGCCCGGCGCGCCGCAGCGCTGGAGCATCGCGGTCGACGGCCGCCGCGCCCGGCTCGACGTGCACGACGACGGGCCGGGAATCCCCGCCGCGGACCTCCCGCACGTCTTCGAGCGCTTCTACCGCGGTGAGAAGACACGAGCGCGCGAGGAGGGCGGCAGCGGACTCGGCCTCAGCATCGTGCAGGGACTGGCGCGGGCCCAGGGCGGCGACGTCGCGGTCTACTCCGCCGAGGGCGCCGGCACCACGGTCAGCGTGTGGCTGCCACTCGCCGCCTGACGCGTCAGAGATTGAACGGCGACTGAAACGACAGCGTGCTGAGAATCGTGATGCGCCCGGTCGCCAGCAGGATGCCGAAGACCAGCAGCACCGCGCCGCACACCAGGTTGATGACGCCGAGATGGCGGTTGACCGCGCGGATGAATCCCTGCAGGCGGTCCGCGAGCGCGGCGACGACGAGGAACGGCACCGCGAGCCCGACGCAATACACCACCATGAACGGCAGGCCGCCGAAGTCACGGTTCTGCGCGACGGTGAGAATCGTCGCCAGCTGCGGACCCAGGCACGGCGTCCAGCCCGCGGCGAACGTGAGTCCCAGCAAGAACGCGCCCGGCGTGCCGTACGCCGGCGAGACGTGCACGCGACGCTCGCGTGCCAGGAAGCCGAAGCGGAAGACGCCCAGCGTCTGCAGCGCCAGCACGATGATGACCGCGCCGGCGATCGCGTTCACCAACTGCAGGTTGCGGATGAACACGGTGACGTCCAGCACCTGCAGGACGTAGTACACCGCGATGAACACGAGGCTGAATCCCGCGACGAACGCCACCCCGTTGGTGATCACCGGCACGCGCACCTGTCTCGAATCCAGCGCCGGTCCGTCCGCAGTGGCCAGCGCGGGGCGTCCCGCGCGCCCGCTGAGATACGCGGCGTACGCCGGCATCAGCGGGAACACGCAGGGCGAGAGAAACGAGACGAGGCCTGCGAGAAACGCCAGCGGAGCCGACGGCGACGGCACCAGCCCGATCACCGCCCAAGCCTACCGGCGGCTCGGTCAGGGAGGCCCTTCCACGTAGTAGCGCTGACGCCAGCGGATGATGGCGTACGCCACCAGCAGCACGAAGATGATCTCGTACACCAGCGGCGTGGGCCAGTGGAACGCTGCGCCGGCGAACTTCTGCAGCCCTGACGGTGGGGCCGGCGTCGGTGTCGCAGGCGCCAGCGCGGCCACGGTCGGCGTCGGTCGCGGTGTGGGCGTGGCGACCACGGTGGGAACCCGCTGTCCGGGCGCCTCGGGAAGCAGCTTGGGCGGCGGCGGGAGCCCGGCGGCGGTCTCCGTGTAGATGATCCCGCCCCCCGTGGGCGGATCCACCGCGACGACCACCAGAAGCGGGTTGGTCGGGCCCAGCGCGATCGCCTCGACGTTCTTGACGGTGAGACCGGCGTCGGACAGCGAGAACGTCTGCCCGCCGTCGGTGGAGCGGACAAGGTCGCCCCCCGTGCTCCCCGCCGCATCCGCGCCCGCGTACACCACGCTAGGGTCCAGCGGGTCGAACAGCGCCGTGGTCAGCGTCAGCTGCACGGGGACGCCGCCACTCGACGTCCAGGTGGTGCCCCCGTCGCCGCTGCGGAATGCGCCCTTGGACGTGGTCACCAGCAACGGCCGCTTGGGCACGGCGCTGTCGATCGGCCCCGCGGTGACAGAGGACACCACGGCTGCGGCCGGCAGCCCTGCCTGGAGCACCGACCACGCGCTGCTCCCGGTGCTCTGGAAGAGCGAGCCCGAGCTGAGGTTGCCGTTGTCGGCGCCGGCGACCAGCGCAAACTGCGGGGAGTTGGCCGCCACCGCGACCGACGACACCGACACCCCTTCAAGGCCGTCGCTGTGCCAGGTGTGCCCGTCGGGGCTGACGGCGACGCCGTCGTCGGTGGCCGCTGCGATGCCGTCGAGGCCGAACGCGAAGGAGCGAACGTCCAGGCTGGGCAGCCCGCTGGACGAGGGGCTCCATGTCGTGCCCGCGTCGCCGCTGGCGAAGACACCGCTGCCACCCGTGCCGGCGAACGCGTTCTGGGCGTTGCGCGCGTCGAAGCCGACGCTCCACACGCGCACCCCGGGGAGCGTCAGCGACCAGGTGGCTCCGCCGTCGGCGCTGGTGAACACGCCCGAGTCGGTCGCCGCCAGGATGCGCGCCGGCACGGCCGGATCCACCGCCACCCCCCAGATCCGGCCGGAGCCCAGGCCCGGCAGCGGCCCGGCGCGCACGAAGCCCGCCGCGGCAGCGGCGGGCACGGCAGCCGTGAGCGCCGCAGCCGTGAGCGCTGCGGCCAGGCCCGCGGCCGCGCTGAGGCAGAGGGTTCCCGCCGGTCGTCGCGGCCCGGGCGGCCGCGGCCCGCGGGGCCGATGCTGAGGAGACAGAGGAATCTCGCTGATCTCGCTGGGGCGCTTCTGAAGGGCGTGGGCTGGGTGGCGCGCCGCGCTCGGTTGGGGGTTGAGCGGAACCCAACCCGGGCCAAGAATAACAGCGCTCCGGGAGCCGGGCGGCGTTTAGCGCCAGGAGCCCCGCGGTACGTGCGAGGTGCGATGGCGACGACGTTCAAGGACTACTACGAGACGCTCGGCGTGCCCCGTGGAGCGAGCGAGAAGGAGGTCCACGCGGCGTTCCGCAAGCTGGCGAGGCGATACCACCCCGACGTCAGCAAGGAGAAGGACGCCGAGGTGCGCTTCAAAGAGATCAACGAGGCGCACGAGGTGCTCGGCGACCCGGCGAAGCGCAAGAAGTACGACGAGCTGGGGCCGCGGTGGCAGGAGTACGAGGCCTGGGAGCGAGCCGGCAAGCCGGGGCAGAACCCGTTTCAGGCGCAGCCGGGCGGAGGCTTCGAGTACCGCACCGTGTCGCCCGACGAGTTGCAGGATCTCTTCGGCGATTCGGCTCCGTTCAGCGACTTCTTCGAGACGTTCTTCGGCGGCAGCGCGGCCCGGTCGCGCTCAGGCGGGGCGAGGCGCGGACGCGTGCCCCCGGCCCGCGGCGGCGACGTCGAGGGCGAGGCCGAGATCACGCTGGAGGAGGCGTACCAGGGAACCACGCGCACCGTGGAACTGCAGTCGGGCGGGCGGCAGCGGCGGGTCGAGGTGCGCATCCCGGCCGGCATCGCGGACGGAGCCCGGGTGCGCGCGGCCGGCCAGGGCGGCCAGGGAAGCGGTGGCGGGGCTGCGGGCGACCTCTACGTCCGCGTGCGGGTGAAGCCGCACCCGCGCTTCACGCGCAGCGGCGCCACGATCTCCGTCGGCGTTCCGGTGCCGCTGCGCACCGCAGTGCTGGGCGGCACGGTTCAGGTGCCCACGCTGCGCGGCACCCCGGTGGAGCTCACCATCCCGCCGGCCACGCAGAACGGCGCCCGCCTGCGCCTGCGCGGCCTGGGCATGCCTCACCTGAGGTATGGCGAGCCGGGTGACCTCATCGCCGCGGTCGACGTGCGCCTGCCGCTGCCCGTCCCGGAGGCGCTGCGCGCCTGGGCTCAGAGCGAGCCGGGCTGACCCCGTCGGCCTCGTCCTCGGAGCGCTGCCGCGCCGCCAGCATCTCCTTGATCGCCGCCATGTCCTTCTCCATCCGGTTCATCTTGTCCAGCATGAGCCGGGGATGGTGGCGCGATTCGTCGCGGAGCCAGAGCTGGGTGAGCCGCGCCGAGCTGAATCCCACCAGCCCGACGCCGATGAACACCACCAGGCCGGCGAGCAGGTGCCCCGCCGACGTCGCCGGCGGGTGGGAGCCGTAGCCCAGGGTGGTGGCGGTGATGAACGCCCAGTAGAGGGCGTCCCCGAAGGTGTGCAGGCTGGGGTTCACGCCGTGCTCCGCCACCCAGTACGCGGCGCCGGCCGCGAACCACGTGAACAGCAGCGTGGGGACGACGAACCAGAGGCTCTCGCGGTCACCGCCACGCACCTCGCCCATGTGCTCCGCGGCCGACAGCACCTTGAGGCCCGCGCCCAGGCGCAGCAGCCGCAGCAGCCTCAGGGCGCGCAGGCCGCCGATGAACGGCAAGCTGGAGACGAGGTCGAGCCAGTGGTTGCGGAGATACGCGCGCCGCGACGGCGCGTCGAGGAAGCGCGCCAGGAACTCGGCGATGAACACCGCGGCGAGGCCGCCGATGAGCGCCGGGTAGACGCCGGCGCCGTCGTCGACCAGAAAGCTGACCGCCAGGTAGCCCAGAGCCAGGACGCCCATGGCCCCCTCCCAGGCCACCAGGTGGCGG
The DNA here is from genome assembly GCA_963777285.1 of Candidatus Dormiibacterota bacterium. Lineage (GTDB taxonomy): Bacteria > Chloroflexota > Dormibacteria > Aeolococcales > Aeolococcaceae > JAFARE01. The sequence goes on along the minus strand of CAVZPR010000002.1, from coordinate 741,764 downwards.
TCGACGAATGCGGTGAGCCTGCCGCGTCGCAGCGTGCCGTCCATGCCCGTGAGCTTCAGGTGACGAGCAGCGGGTGACGGCGCGTGTCGCGGCGGATGGTGCAGACGTCGTCGTGGCAGGTGGCGGCGACGACGTCGACGGTGAGCGTTCCCTGGCCGGGGCCGCCGAGCGCGACGTCGATCTCAGCGGGGACGGCGTCGAACGTCCAGCTCCGCGGCGTCTCGCCGAGCAGGGACTCGGGCACGGCGCTCACGTTCACCCGCACCGGGCTGCCCTGCGTGCGGTCGAGCGCTTCGCCATCCAGGTCGACGCCGGCGGTGAGCCGCAGAACCCCGCCGGCCGTGCCGCGCAGCGCGGCAGCCGGCTCGCGCACGTCGAGCGGCTCGACGTGGCCCGACGCCGTGTCGACCAGCACCACGCGATGGTTGCCGGTGTCCGCGACGACGATGCGTCCGTCCGGCAGGACGTCCACCCCGCCCGGTTCGTCGAGCGTGGCGTCGAGCGTGACGGTGCTCAGCCGGCCGTCCCGCCAGATGCGCAGCATCGAATTGAACGTGTCGGCGACCACGATCGCGCCGTCGGGGAGCGCGGCCACGCCGAGCGGGTGCTGCAGGCGCGCGTCCAGGCTGCCGCCGTTGTCCGCCCCCCATTCGAAAAGACCAAGCCCCACAAGCGTTTCCACGCGTCCGTCCCGCAGCACGCGAAGCGCGCTCACCTCCGAGTCGGCGAATGCGATGGCGCCACCGGCGAGCAGCGTCAAGCCGGAGGGTTGCGCCAGGTGCGCCTCCGCGGCGGGACCGTCGCGCAGTCCCTCGGCGCGTGTACCGGCGAGCACCGAGAATTGGCCACCTTCGGCTGGAACAGCGAGCAGACGGTGCAGGCCGGCCTCGGCGACGCAGAGGCGATCGCCGTCGATGCGCACGACGTCCCACGGTGAGCGCATCCCCGAGGCGAGCACGCGGCGCTCCCGGCCTCCGAGGTCCACGGCCACGAGCTCGCCGGCGACGGTGTCGCACACCAGCAAGCGGCCGCCGTCGAACCTCAGCCCCTGCGGCTGGTGGAATCCTTCAAACGCAGCCTGGACCGTGCCGTCGACGCCGCACAGCAGCACACGGTCGTGGCCCGTGTCCGCCACCGCGAGCCGCAGGCCGCCGTCGGACGCCACCTTTCCGGGGAAGGCGAGCTCGCCGGTCGCAGCCTCGGGTGGCGCCGCGAACGCGGCCGTGTCCGGCAGCGGTCTGCCCTGGAGCAGTCGGTCGACGAGCTCGCCCACCGCTTCGCCATTGCCCTCGCCCGCGGCAGTCGCCACCAGGTAGCCGTCGGGATCGATGACCACCAGCGTCGGCCAGGCGCGCACGCCGTAGCGCTCCCAGGTGCGCATGTCGGGGTCGTCGAGCACCGGATGGGCGATGCGGTGTCGTGCCACGGCACGCACCACCGCGGCGTGGTCTGTCTCGTGCGGGAACTTCGGCGAGTGCACGCCAATGACCACGAGCCCGTCGCCGAAGCGCTCCTCCAGCGGGCGCAGCTCTTCGATCACGCGCAGGCAATTGATGCAGCAGAACGTCCAGAAGTCGAGCAGCACGACGCGCCCGCGCAGCTCGCTCAACGTGAGCGGTGCAGCGGTGTTGATCCAGCCGCCCGCGCCGGCCAGCTCGGGTGCGCGCACGCGACCTGTTGCCGTTGCCACGCGCCAACTATGACGCACCGCGGCACTGGCCGAAGGGCTTCGGGCGCGTCGCGGCGTCGCGGGTGCGGCAGCCGGATTCAGACCGGCGAGCCGGCCAGGGGAAGGGTACGGACCAGGGTGTGCGCGCGGTCCGGGCCCACTGACACCACGTCCACCTTGGCACCGCAGAGCTCGCCCACTCGCTCCACGTAGGCGCGGCACTCGGCGGGCAGCTCCTCGAAGCTGCGGCAGTCGCGGGTCGGTTGCCGCCATCCGGGCAGCTCGTCGTACGCCGGCTCTGCATGCTTGAGGTGCGAGATGTTCGCCATGGGATGGTCCCACGCCTCGCCCTTGCTGCTGTAGCCGGTGCACAGCTTGATCGTGTCAAGATCGTCCAATACATCGATCTTGGTGAGCACGATCGAATCGATGCCGTTGGTGGCGACGGCGTAGCGTCCCACCGCGGCGTCGAACCAGCCCACGCGCCGCGCCCGCCCGGTCGTGGTGCCGTACTCGCTGCCCCGCTCGCGGATGGACTCGCCGAGGGCGCCGGTGAGCTCGGTGGGGAAGGGGCCGTATCCGACCCGCGTCGTGTACGCCTTGAACACGCCCACGGTGCGGCCCACGCGCGACGGTGGGATGCCGCTGCCGGTGCACGCGCCGCCGGCGGTGGGCGCCGACGACGTCACGTACGGGTACGTGCCCAGGTCGATGTCGAGCATCACGCCCTGCGCGCCCTCGAGAAGGATGCGGTGGTCGGCGGCGAGCGCCTCCTGGATCACGGGGTAGATGTCACGGATGTACGGATCCATGCGCTCGGCGTATCCCAGGTACTCGTCGAGGATGACGCGCTCGTCGAACGGCTCCGCGCCGTAGAGCTTGGTGAGCGTCTCGTTCTTCAGGCGCAGCACGAAGCGCAGCTTCTTGGCCAGGAACGCCGGCTTCTGCAGGTCGCCGATGCGGAAGCCGATGCGGCGCACCTTGTCCTCGTACGCCGGGCCGATGCCGCGCCGCGTGGTGCCCAGCCGGTCGTCGCCGCGCATCTCCTCGCCCAGCTTGTCGAGCACCGGGTGATACGGCATGACCATGTGCGCCCGGTCGCTGAGCATCAGGTTGCGCGTGTCGATTCCCGCCTGCTGGTGACGCTCCAGCTCCAGCAGGAACGCGCTCGGGTCGACCACCACGCCATGACCGATGACGCACACGGTTTCGGGATTGAGGATGCCGCTTGGAATCAGGTGAAAGCGGTGCTCCTTGCCCTCGGCGACGACGGTGTGCCCGGCGTTGTTGCCACCCTGCGAGCGGATCACCATGTCGACCCGGTCGGCGAGGAGGTCGATCACCTTCCCCTTGCCCTCGTCGCCCCACTGGCCGCCCACCAGGATCGTGACGCTCATGACCGCGGGAAGACTACCGGACCCGGCGCGACCGCTATACAGGAGGGGTGATGGTCGTCCGCCGCGCGCGGGAGGCTCCGTGGTGGCCCGCCGCGGCGGCCTTGCTGCTCGCGACGCTGGCCCTCGGCGCCGCGCTGCTGGTGCCCCTGGCCTTCAGCGACCCGAACGGCGTCGACCCCTACGTGGCGCGGCTCAGCGGCACCGCCCTCCTCCTCGTCGCGCTGACCCTGGCCACCAGGCGGCTGGCCGGCGCCCGCCCGGTGATGCTGGCCGTGGTCGCCGTGACGGGGTCGTTCACCCTGCTGGCCGCCGGGCCGCAGATCCTGGTCGATCTCTTCCCTCCGCGCCCCGGTACGCCGTTCCCCGCGGTGCTGAGCGGCGCCGCGCAGGTGTTCTGGGCGTCGCTGGCGCAGCTGCTGGCCACGGTGGCGGTCATGGTGGTGGCGGCGCGCCTGCTGCCGGCCGGGCTGCGCCCGGCGATGCGGCTGCGTCGCATCGGCCCGGGCGCCGTGCTGCTCGCCGCCGGGATCACCGCCGTGCTGCTGCTCGCCGGGCTGGCGCTGCCGGCATCGCTGCTCGGCCGGGACGGCCTCCAGCCGGTGCAGATCACCCGCGATCTGCCCTGGCTGGGTCCGGCGTCGGTCATGCAGGCGTTCTCCCAGGAGGCACAGTTCCGCTCGCTGCTCATGGGCGCGCTGGAGCGGGTCATGGGCCGCGGCTGGGCCAACCTGGCGCAGGCCGTTTTCTTCGGTCTCACCCACCTGGCGGTGAACTACCAGGGCCCGGTGGCGCCGTTCATCCCGGTGACGATCGCGGTCGGGCTGGCGCTGGGCTGGATCGTGCAGCGGACCAACTCGATCTGGCCCGCGGTGGTGATTCATGCGGCGGCGGACATCGCGATCACAGTTGCCGTGCTGCCGGGCCTGTATGGGTACTGAGAGGCGGCGCCCCGCCCGCCTTCGCCGGGCCGTCCTCGCGGCGGCGCTGGCGGGCGGCTTCGCCCTGGCCGTCGTTCCCGCGACCCAGGTTGCGGCGGCGTCCGCCTGGTGGGAGCCTCTGGCACTGGCGGGGACCCCGCTGCGCGAGGTGGTGGCCTCGGGGCCCGAGATCCAGGTGACCACGAGCGCGGGTGCGCGGCTGAGCTCCGCAGACGGCGGGAGGACGTTCGCCCCGTCGTCCGCGCCGCCGCCGGCGCCGCCGGTGCTGCAGAGCGGCGGGGAGCGCTGGACCATCCGCGGCGGCACCGTCTTCCGCGGACCGGCGAACGGCTCGCTGGCACCCGACCCGGGGTCCCCGGCCCTCGGCGCGGGCGCGCACCTCCTGGCCGCTCCGGCGGCCTTCCCGGGCGTCGCGGTCGCGGTGGCCCAGGACGGCACGGTGTGGCGCAGGGCCCAGGACGGAGACTGGCAGCGCGCGTTGCTGCTCCTGCCTGCCGGTCTGCTGCAGGCGCCGCCGGCGGTGACCGGGGTCGCGGCTTTCACGCAACCGCTGAGCGGCGCGGTCTACCTGAGCACCGACGGGTACTCGGTGCTGGTGTCGACGGACGGCGGCGACGACTGGGTCCGCGCCGGGCCCGGCCTGCCCGACTCGGTGCGCGGCCTGAGCGCCGACTCGACGGCGCGGGCGCTGTACGCCGCGACATCGAGCGGCCTCTTCGTGCACCACCTGCAGATGCTGCCCGGGCCCGCCTCGTACAGCGACGCCGCGTTGGTGTGGCGCTGGGTGGGCATCGTGCTGGTCAGCGCGGCGTCGGCGCTGCTGGCAGGCTGGGCGCTGCTCACGGCCATCCCGCGACACACTCCACGATGAGCGGGCTCACCGCCGGCAGCGCAGCGCTGATCGCCGGCGCCGGCGCGCTGGCTGGGGCGATCAATGCCGCGGCCGGCGGCGGCACGATGGTGTCCTATCCGGCGCTGCTGGTGGCGGGATACTCGCCTCTCACCGCCAACGTGACGAACACTGTGGGACTGCTCACCGGCTACGCCGGCGGAAGCGCCGCGTACCGGCGGGAGCTGAGCGGCCAGGGCGCCCGGGTGCGCGTGCTCGGGGCCGCGGCGGCGATCGGCGGTGCGGGCGGCGCCGTGCTCCTCACCAGGACACCGCCTGGAGCGTTCGCGGCGGTGGTTCCCTGGATGATCCTGATCTCGTGCGCGCTGCTCGCCGCGCAGCCGCTGGTGGCCAGGACGCTGCAGGGACGGGGGTCGAACACCGGCCATGCCCGGCTGGTGATCGCGGCGCAGCTGGGCGCCGGCGTGTACGGCGGCTTCTTCGGCGGCGCGCTGGGCGTGCTCACGCTTGCCATCCTCGGCCTGGGCATCGCGGACAGCCTGCAGCGCCTCAACGCCCTGAAGGGCGTGCTGTCGTTCGTGGTCAACGCGGTGGCCGCCCTGTGCTTCGTCTTTCTCGGCCCCGTGGCCTGGACCGCCGCGGCGGTGATGGTGCCGGCAGCGCTGCTGGGCGGCGTCGCCGGCGGTCTGCTGGCGCGACGTCTAGACGCCGCGGTGCTGCGCTACGTCGTCGTCGCCTTCGGCGTCGCCGTGGCGCTGCGGCTGCTGGTGTGAGCACCGTACCGTTGGCCGCGTGAGCAACCGGCTGGCGCACGAGAGCAGCCCCTATCTGCGCCAGCACGCGGACAACCCTGTCGACTGGTATCCCTGGGGTGCGGAGGCGTTCGCCCGAGCGCGAGCCGAGGATCGGCCGCTGCTGCTGTCGGTCGGCTACAGCGCGTGTCACTGGTGCCACGTGATGGCGCACGAGTTGTTCGAGAACGACGCGACGGCTGCGCTGATGAACCAGCTCTTCGTCAACGTCAAGGTGGACCGGGAGGAGCGACCCGACGTCGACGGCGTGTACATGCAGGCGGTGCAGGGCATGACTGGGCACGGCGGCTGGCCGATGACCGTCTTCCTCACACCTGACGGCGTTCCGTACTACGGCGGCACCTACTTCCCGCCGTCCGACCGGCAGGGGATGCCGGGGTTTCCCCGCGTGCTGCGCGCGGCCGCGGACGCCTATCGCGTGCGCCGCATCGAGATCCTCTCCGCCGCGGAGCGCATGCGCGAAGCCCTGGCGCCGCCGCGGCTGGGCGCCGGTGAGGAAGCGAGCGTGGCGCAGCTGGACGCGGCAGCGGCCGCGCTGCGCGACATGACCGAGCCGGAGCACGGTGGCTTCGGCGGCGCGCCAAAGTTCCCCCATCCCATGGCGCTGGACCTCATGCTGCGCCGCTTCCGGCGCACGGGCGACGCGACGCTCCGGGATGCAGCGCTGCTCACGCTCGACCGCATGGCGCGCGGCGGCATCCACGACCATGTTGGCGGGGGGTTCCACCGCTACAGCGTCGACGCGACGTGGAGCGTGCCGCACTTCGAGAAGATGCTGTACGACAACGCGCAGCTCGTGGCTCCGTACCTGCACGCGTACCAGTTGAGCGGCCGCGCCGACCTGCTCGAGGTGTGCACGCGCACCCTCGACTACCTGATGCGCGAGATGCAGGTCGCGCCGGGCGGCTTCGCGGCGTCGCAGGACGCCGACTCGCCGGGCGGCGAGGGCGCGTACTTCGTGTGGACACCGGCGCAGCTGCGGGGCGTGCTCGGCGACCAGGAAGCCCCAGCCGCAGCGCGCGTGCTCGGTGTCACGGACAGAGGCAACTTCGAGCACGGTGCGTCGGTGCTGTCGCTGCCGCAACCGGTGATGGATGCTGCGGCTGGGATGGGCATCGACGAGGCAGCGCTGCAGGGTCGTCTCGACGCGTGGCGCGCCGCGCTGCTCAACGCGCGCTCGGCCCGGCCGGCGCCGCAGCGCGACGACAAGGTGATCACGTCGTGGAACGCGCTCGCGGTGAAGGCGTTCGCGGAAGCGGGCGCCGCTCTGGCGCGCGCCGACTATGCAGCGGTGGCGCGGCGCTGCGCCGATTTCCTGCTCGACGCGCTCGTGGTCGACGGCGTGGTCATGCGCTCGTGGAAGGACGGCGCGGCGCGCGTCACCGGCTTTCTCGAGGACACGGCCCACCTCAGCGACGCCGTGCTCACGGTGTACGAGTGCAGCGGCGAACCACGCTTCTTCGACGCGGCGCTCGAGCTTGCAGGCCAGGTCGTCGATCGCCACCGCGACGACGGCGTGTACTACGACACGGCGAAGGACGCGGAGCCGCTGATCGTGCGGCCGCGCACGCTGGAGGACAACCCGGTGACCTCGGGCCAGGCCGCGTCGGCGTCGGCGTTCCTGCGGCTGCACCGCCTCACGGGCGAGCAGGCGTGGCTGGATCGCGCGACCGAGATCGTGCGGCCGCTCTCGGCCGCGGTGGCACGCGCGCCGCTGGCGCTGAGCGGTCTCGCGTGCGCTATGGAGCTCGCGGTGGAACCGGTGCGCGAGGTGGCGGTGGTGGGTGATTCCGCGGACGCGCGCACGCGCGAGCTGGTCGACACGGTGCTGCGCCGCTTCGACCCGCTGCGCGTGCTCGCCTGGGGCCCGCGCGCCGCGGTGCCGCTGCTCGCGGATCGCGGCGAGGTCGAAGGGCGTCCGGCGGCATACGTGTGCGAACACTTCGCCTGCCGCGCGCCGGTGACGGAGCCGGAGGGGCTGGCGGCGCTCCTCGCCTGAGGCACGGACGCGTCAGTCGCGGGCGGCGCGACGCCCGGCGACGAACACGTCCTGCACGACGTCGCCCCCGAGGTGGTATGCGACGTCGATCCAGTGCGGGGTCGCCAGCAGCGCCAGGTCACACCGCATGCCCGCACGCAGCGCGCCGCGGTCGTCGAGCGCGAGCGCCGCGGCGCCGCCGGCGGTGGCGGCGACCACCGCTTCGGCAGGCGTCAGCCCCGCGCTCGCCACCGCCAGCGACAGCATCAGCGGCATCGACTCGCTGTAGCAGGTGCCGGGGTTGCAGTCGGTGGCCAGCGCGACGCGTGCACCCGCCTCGAGCATGCGCCGTCCCGGCGGCGGCGGACCGCCGAGCACCAGCGCGGCTCCGGGGAGGAGCGTGGCGACGACGCCGGCCGCCGCCAGGGCGCGCGCATCCTCGTCGTCGGCGTGCTCCAGGTGGTCGGCGCTCACCGCGCTCACGCGCGCGGCCAGCTGCGCCCCGCCGCTGCGTGCGCGCTGTTCCGCGTGCACCTTGGGGCGAAGCCGGTGAGCGCGCGCCGCGCTGAAGAGGCGCTCGCACTCGGCGACGGTGAATGCGCCGGCGTCGCAGAACGCGTCCACGAAGGTGGCGCGCGACGCCGCGCCGGCCACCCCCTGGTCGCAGACTGCGTCGACATACGCGACGCGGTCGCCGTCGGGAGCGGCGTGCAGCGGCAGGTACGTGGCCATCACATCCGGCGTGCCGGGATCACCGCGCAGCAGCTGCGCCGCATCGAGCTGCCTCATCTCCGCGTCGTGCTCGACGCCGTACCCGCTCTTGATCTCGATCGTCGTGGTGCCCTGGCGCAGCGCCGCACGCGCCCGTGCACGCGCCGCGGCGGCGAGCTCGTCGACGCTGCCGGCGGCGGTGGCGCGCACGGTTGCGCGGATGCCGCCGCCCGCGGCGGCGAGATCCTCGTACGAGACACCCGCGGCGCGCTGCGCGTACTCGGCGGAGCGGTCCCCGAGCCAGACCAGATGCGTGTGCGAGTCGACGAATCCCGGCAGCACGGCACGGCCCTGCGCGTCCACCTCCTCGACGTCGTCGTCGAGCTGATCCCGCGGCATCGCCGCCTCGGTGCCCGCGTACACGATCACGCCGTCGCGTGCGATGACCGCCGCGTGCTCCACGACGCCGGGAGGCGTGCCGCGCGCCGGGTCGCAGGTGCAGAGCTCGCTCACGTTGCGCAGCAGCAGCGAGCTCACGAGCCGGTGGATCTCGCGGCGATCCCGCTGCAGAACGCGAGCAGCGTGGCCGCCGCGAGGCGCACGGTGATGCCGTTGACGTCCGCGTTGGCGTCCACCTCCGTGATGTCGGCACCGCGCACGCTGGGCTCTCGGCCGAGGCGGAAGGCGGCGCGCACGACGTCGTCCGGAGTGAGGCCACCGGGCATGCTCGCCGGACACGCCGGTGCGAACGCGCGGTCGACCACGTCGAGGTCGATGTCGACGTACAGCGATGCAGCGCCCTGCCGCAGCAGCTGGTCGAGCGCCAGTCCCACGACCGTGTCGACGCCCGCGTGACGCACCTCCGCCAGCGGGTGGATGTTGACGCCCTGCCTGGCGGCCCAGAGCGCGGTGTCGCGCTCGTTGCCGAACGGGTGGATGCCCAGCTGCGCGACCCGCGTGCCCGGCAGCCCTGCCTCGATGAGCTCACGCACCGGGGTGCCGTTCCGCGGCCCCAGGTCGAGCGGACGGCAGTCGTGGTGCGCGTCGAGCGTGAGCAGCCCCCACTCACCGGGCTGGGCGTGCATCAGCCCCTGCATCGCCGGTCGGGTCAGCGAGTTGTCGCCACCTATGACAACAACGACGGCGTCGGGAGGCGCGCTCGCCACCGCGGCCTGGATGCGTGCGTGCGCCAGCGAGGCGTCGGGGTCGTCGCGGTCGCCGCTGACGTCACCTGCGTCCTTGACGCGCAGCGACGCCAGGTCGACCTCGTGCTCCGCGTCCCAGGTGGGAAAGCGGCGCAGCGCCTCGCGCACGGCAGGCGGCGTGGACCATGCCTGTGACGGGCTGATCGACGCCTTCGAGATCGGCGCTCCGATCAACACGACGTCAGCCGGATCGCGGTCGCCCGCCAGCCAGTCGCGAGCGTTCATCCCGTCGCGCTGCCGCCGCCGGCGCGCGGCATCGGGATGCGCACGCCGCGCTCGGCGGCCGCGGTCCAGGCCTCGTCGTAGCCGGCGTCGGCGTGGCGCATCACACCGCTCGCGGGATCGTTGGTGAGCACGAGCTCGCAGCGCCGCGCGGCGAGATCTGTGCCGTCGACACACACCTGCGCCCCGGCGTGCAGCGACAGTCCCATGCCCACGCCGCCGCCGTGGTGCACGGCGACCCAGGTCGCGCCGCTGCTGGTGTTGAGCAGCGCGTTGAGGATCGGCCAGTCCGCGATGGCGTCGCTCCCGTCGCGCATGTCCTCGGTCTCGCGGAACGGCGACGCCACCGAACCGCTGTCCAGGTGGTCGCGGCCGATCACGATGGGCGCGGAGAGATCGCCGCTGCGCACCATGTCGTTGAAGCGCATGCCGGCGACGTGGCGCTCGCCGGCGCCGAGCCAGCAGATGCGCGCGGGCAGACCCTGGAAGCGCACGCGCTCCTCCGCCAGCTCGATCCAGCGATGCAGGCTCTCGTCGTGGGGGAACAGCTCCAGCAGAGCGCGGTCGGTCTTGGCGATGTCATCGGGCTCGCCGCTCAGCGCCACCCAGCGGAACGGTCCCCGGCCGCTGCAGAACTGCGGCCGGATGTACGCCGGCACGAACCCCGGGTACGCGAACGCATCCTCGAAGCCGCCCAGACGAGCCTGGTCGCGCAGCGAGTTGCCGTAGTCGAAGACCTCGGCGCCGCGGCGCCGGTAGCCGACCATCGCCTCGCAGTGGCGCGCCATCGACTCCCGCGCGCGCGCAACGTATCCCTCGGGGTCACGCTGCCGCGCCGCGGCGGCGTCCGTCACGGTCATTCCGGCGGGAACGTAGCCGTGCAGGGGATCGTGCGCGCTCGTCTGATCGGTGACGACGTCGACGCCGAACCCGGAGTTGAGCAGCGCCGGCAGCGCTTCAGCGGCGTTGGCGCGCACCGCGACGGAGAGCGCATCGCCGCGCTCGCGCGCCAGGTCGCAGCGTCGCACCGCGTCGTCGAGGCTCTTCGCAACCTCGTCCACGTACCGCGTCTCCAGGCGGCGCCGGATGCGCGCCTCGTCCACCTCGAGGCACAGCGCGACACCGCCGTTCATGGTCACCGCAAGCGGCTGCGCGCCGCCCATGCCGCCCAGCCCCGACGTCAGCACCAGCCGTCCCTGCAGCGTGCCGCCGAAGCGCTTGCGCGCCACCGCGGCGAACGTCTCGTACGTGCCCTGGAGGATTCCCTGCGTGCCGATGTAGATCCACGACCCCGCGGTCATCTGCCCGTACATCGTCAGCCCCATCGCCTCGAGCCGCCAGAAGTCCTCCCAGGTTGCCCAGCGCGGCACCAGCAGCGAGTTGGCCAGCAGCACGCGCGGCGCCATCTCGTGGGTGTGCGCCACTCCCACCGGCTTTCCGGACTGCACCAGCAGCGTCTCGTCATCGTGCAGGTCGCGGAGCGCCGTCACGATCGCGTCGAAGCACTCCCACGAGCGGGCGGCGCGGCCCGTGCCGCCGTACACGACGAGCTCGTCGGGGTTCTCCGCGACCTCCGGGTCGAGGTTGTTCATCAGGCAGCGCAGCGGCGCCTCCGTCTGCCAGCTGCGGCAGCTCAGCGCCGTACCGCGCGGGGCGCGCACCGGGCGCGCGCCGGCGCTCACCGCAGCTCCACTCCGGCGAGGTCCAGCGCGGCGCGCAGGCCCCCGTCGCGCAGCCACGTGTCGACGCGCTGCAGGTCGTCGTGGAGGACGCGGTCGGCGCCGACGCGTGCCGCGCGCCCGCGCACCGCGCGCAGCAGCGCGCCGGTACCGGCCGCGGGTCGCAGCGGAGCGCGCAGCTCCAGCGCCTGCGCCGCGCAGAGCAGCTCGACCGCGATCACCGCGGAGAGCGTCGCCACCGAGCGGCGGGTGCGCTGCGCCGCCTCGAACGCCATGGACACGTGGTCCTCCTGGCCCGCGCTGGTGGACGCGCTCTGCACCGCCATCGGCGTGGCGGCCGAACGCAGCGCGGCGACCATGGCCGCGGCGGTGTACTGCGCGATCATGAAGCCGCTGTTCAGTCCCGGCTCGGGGCTGAGGAACGCGGGCAGGCCGCGGGAGCGCGCCGGGTCCAGCATCCGGTCGACGCGGCGCTCGCTGATCGCGGCGACGTCGGCGCAGAGCGACGCCACCACGTCGGCAGCGTAGGCCAGCGCCTGGGCGTGAAAGTTGCCCGCGCTGACCATCTCGCCCTCGAGCACCACCGGGTTGTCGACAATGCTGGCCAATTCACGTGCGACCGTCTCGGCCGCGAATCCCAGGAGGTCACGCGCGGCGCCGTGCACCTGCGGCGCGCAGCGCAGCGAATACGCGTCCTGCACGGCGTGGTGTGACTCGCGGTGCGACGCGACGATGGGGCTGTCCTGCAGCAGCGCACGGATGTTGGCCGCGCTGTCCGCCTGGCCCGGCGCAGGGCGCAAGCTCACCACGGCCTCCTCGTAGGCGCGAGCCGTGCCCAGCAGCGCCTCGGCGCTCATGGCGCAGGCGCAGTCCGCGGCCCGCAGCAGCGAGGCAGCGTCGTGCACCGCGAGCGCCAGGGCGGCCGCGGCGGCGTCGGTGCCGTTGATCAGGGCCAGCCCCTCCTTCGGCCCGACGTCCAGCGGCGCCAGCCCGGCGCGCGCCAGCGCCGCCGCAGCGTCGACGCGGGCGCCTCCATCGCCCAGCACCCACCCCTCGCCGAGGAGCACGCACGCCGCGTGCGCCAGCGGAGCGAGATCGCCGGACGCGCCCAGCGATCCGTGCTCCGGCACCCAGGGCACGACGCCATGCTGCAGCAGCGCCAGCAGCGCCTCGGGAAGCTCGGCGCGCACGCCGGAGATCCCGGCGGCGAGGGTGCGCGCGCGCAGCAGGATCATGCCGCGGACCACCTCCGCCTCCAGCGGCGCGCCCATGCCCGCCGCGTGGCTGAGCACGACCGCGCGCTGCAGCGCGCTGCGATGCTCGGGCTCCACGGCGCGGTCGGCGAGCGCGCCGAATCCCGTGGTCACGCCGTAGGCAACCGTGCCCTCGGTGTCGAGCCGCTGCACCACAGCGCGCGACTCCGCCATGCGTGCCACCACGGTCGGGGCAAGCTGCACCTCCTCGCCGTCGCGCGCCACGCGGACCACGTCGGCGACGCTGAGCGGCCCGCCGTCGATGGTGAGCATGGCGCCGGGCAGGATATCGAGGCGAGTCCTGCCACCGTTAAGGCACCGTGGAGGTGGATCCGCCGCGGCGCCGCCGCTGGCCCTATCTGCTGCTCGCCGTCGCCGCCGCCGGCGCCGGCTATCTCGGCGCGGCCTGGGGCGCGGCGCGCGCCACCGCCGACGCGGGCGCGCAGGCGGCTTCCCTGGTGTCGCAGGGGAAGTTCGGCGCGGCCATCGCCCTGGACGACCAGATCGCGGCCCGCCGCGATGTGCTCTTCGCCTTCGCCGGGGGCGACGTCACCGCCGCGGATCGCAACGCCGAGGCCACGCTGCTGGTGTGGGCCGCAGCGCTGGCGCACCAGGGGAAGGTCGACCAGGCGGCGGCGCTGCTCGCGGACGTCACCGACCCCGCGCTGCGCGGGCGCGCGCTCGCCGAGCGGCAGACCCTGCTTCTGCAGGCGGGCAGATCAGACGCCGCCCGCGGCGACTTCGGCTCGGCGCTGCTCCGGCTCGGCCAGGTCCTGGGACTGAACCCGTCGCAGACCCTGGCGACGGAGGTGGATCAGCTGACAGTCCGCTACCAGCTAGGCGAGGCGAGAGCGCTCGGCGCCGCGGGCGACGGGGCCGACGCCGTCACCCTGCTGGACCAGGTGGCTTCGCATGGTGACGCCGCCGCGGCCGGCGCCGCGCTGCCCGCGGCGCTGCTCGCCGAGGCCGGTCAGGAGATCGCCGCCGAGGCGTACCACGAGGCGGTCGCCGCGCTGACGCGCATCACGCAGCACTTCCCCTCGTCGCCGCAGGCGGCGCAGGCCGCGGCGCTGCTGCGCGCCGGCCAGGACGTCTGCGGCACGCTGGTCGACCGCGCCGGACGTCCGATCACAGGCCGGGTGCGCCTGAGCAGCCACTATTTCAACGTGCCCGGCGGCTACTACACCACGGGCCCCTTCTTCTACTCGTCGACCAATGCCACCGGCGACTTCGACTTCCACGACATACCCGTGGGCGGCCCGTACGTCCTCGAGGTGTTCCGCGGCGGTGACTGGACGACCTTCGTCGACCCGGACACCAATCAGCCGGCCAACCCGGTGGCGGTGACGCCGCTGGTGCCCCTCGACCTCACCTTCATCGCGCTCCCGTAGCGTTACGAGGCGCACCGTCCGCGTCGAGCGCGGACGCGCGTCGCTACGATTGCGTCCGCGATGGAAGGCGATCGGTCGGGCGCTGCGCGCCCGCGCCGGCGACGGTGCAGCGGTGCAGCGCAAGCCACCCTGGAGTTCGCGTTCGTGGCGCCGCTGTTCCTGCTCTGCCTGCTGGGCTCGATCGACGCGGCGGTGTGGGCGCTGCAGCAATCCGCCGAGGTGTCCGCGGTCGAGGCAGGAGCACGCACCGCCGCGTCCGCCGGTGGCAGCCCGGCCGGCACCACCGCGCCGGATGCCCGCGCCGTCGCGGCGACGATCGCCGACCGGCTCGGTCCCGCGCTCTTCGCCACACGCCTCGTCGCCTGGTGCGGCGATGCCGCCTCCGCGCCTCACTGTGCTCCGGCCCCGTGCCCGCCGTCGCCCGCGGTGGTCGAGGCGACGTACGGACCGCGTGTGCTCGCGGTGTGCCTGCAGACGCAGCGTGTCGCGCCCTGCACGCAGCCGCCCTCCGGTGTCCCACCGCCGTATCCGCCGTACTGCAACGACACGCCGACGGTCACGGTGCGCCTGGTGGGCTTCGTCGCCGCGCTGGTGCCACCCGGCTTCGGTCCCGGCGAGGTGGGGGGAGAGCTGCCCACCGACATCGTGGCCACGACGCACACCTTGCGGTTCGCGCCATGAGGCGCGGGTCTCGCCGCGGCATGGACGCGCAGGCCGTGCTCGAGACGGCCCTGGTGATACCGATCCTGTTGTTGCTGGTGTGCAACTTCCTGGCGCTGATGGTCCAGGTGACGGTGCAGCAGCAGCTGGATTCGGCGGTGTCGCTCGCCGCCGAGTTGCGCTTCCAGGCGACGGTGCAGGCATACGACCCGCCGGGCTCGGTCTGCTGCCCGGACCCACGGTGCTGCGGCGTTCCCAGCGGCGCGGCGTCGCTGCCGACCGGCAGCATCCCCACGGGGTGCCGGCTCGCCGGCGAGTCCTTCTACGGAACCATGCAGCAGTACGGATCGATGCTGGTGTGGCAGGACGCGCCGCTGTGCCTCTCCGGCGGTGACAGCGCCAGCGCAGCGCCGATGGGTGGTGCGCAGCCGTATCCGCGCGCGCCCACGGCGCACGTTGCCTGCGTGGTGGCGGCGGTCGATCCATCCGGAGTGTCTCACCCCGGCTTCCGCGACCTGTCCCTCGACCCGCCGCACGGCCTGTCGGTCGTCACCTGCGACGCGACCGTGCGCATCGACTTTTCGCAGACGCCGCTTGGCTGGGGCGTGTTCTGGTCGCCCACCCTGCACGCGCACGCCGAGGCGTTGCCGCCGCCGTTCCGCCAGTGAGACCGGAGCGCCGTCGCCGCGCACAGCGCGGCCAGGTGCTGATGCTGTTCGCGCTCGCATTCACCCTCTTTCTCTTCACCCTCACATGCGTCGTCGTCGACGGCGCGTTTCTGTTCCGCTGGTCCAGCCGCGCGCAGGCCGCGGCGCAGCTCGGTGCGGAGTCGGGCGCCGACGCGGTGAACCCGCGCTTTCTGTACGCGTCCGGCTGCACACCGTCCGGCGGGAGCGCGTGCTCCGGCGCCATCGTCGACACCGACCCGCGCGACCGCACCGGGTCGCTGTACGCATTCCAGCGGGCGTGCATCGAGACCGCGGATCAGTCGGCGGAGGTGCCGCGCGACCCTCCGGGCGACCTCACCCCGAGGCGTGCCGGCGACCCGCAGGCGCCGGAGGGGACGAGCTGTGCATCGAACGGCTGCCGCGTGTTCGCCAAGGTCACGCGCGTGGTGCAGCTGCCGCTGCCGCTTCCCGGCTTCCCGGCCGCGATCGCGGTTGCGGGCACCGCGTACGCGGCGCCGGTGGTGGGAACCACGCAGGCGCAGACGACCTGCGGCGGCAGCGCGTGGGTGCCCGCGCCATCGCCGTGACGCTCAGCCCAGCCCGACCTCGGCGGCGCCTTGCATCCGAGCTTGGTGATCGGCAGTGGCCACACGTCGCGGCTCCGGCGCCGCCAGCTCTCGCGCCAGCACCCGCCCGTCGGGGCTGCCCCAGCCGCTGGCCGCGTCCCAGCCGCGGCGTGCCGCGTACGGACCGCCGGTGTTGCCCTGGAGGATGTCGCGGAAGCCCCGACCCCTGCCGGCATAGGCGAGCGGGTGCGGCATCCCCAGGGGACGGCCGCGCAGCCCCGAGATGAGCGTCCAGAGGGCGCTGTACATCGGCGCCACGGCACTGGTGCCGCCGGTGACGCGGAGCCGGCCCAGCGCGAGCACGTTCCAGCCGGTCACCGGGTCCGCCACGCCAGAGCCGTCGGGCAGCCCCCGGCCGGCGAGGCCTCCGTCCGCGGCGCGGGGGTGCACGCCGCTGCGCAGCTGGTACGGCGGCGGCGCGAACACGCCGCTCACCCCGCTGCCACCGGCACCCGCCCCCAGATCCAGCTCGTTCCAGACCGTCTCGCTCACGATCCGGCCACCGATCGCCAGGAGCGTGGTGCCCCCGCACGCCCAGACGTGCGGGCTCGACGCCGGGAACTCCGGGTGCTGCCGCCCGTCCATCACGGCGTCGGTCGACCCGGCGTCGCCCGCCGCGGCGCTGTAGGCCACCCCGCGGAGCGACCCTGCCGCAAACGCCGCGTCCATGCCCCGCATCCCCTGCAGCGACCAGTCGTCCTCGGGCGCGCCCCAGCTGATGGAGACCGCGGCCGGGCGGTGCGTCCGGTCGGTGGCCGCCGCGGCGACGGCGTCGATGAAGCCGCGCTCGCTGTTGGGCGCGTTGTAGGCGACGATCGTGAGGCGAGCCCGAGGCGCCGCCGCGAGGACCATCGCTCCCAGGACCTGGTAGTCGAGCGCGACCTCCACGTCAGCCCCTTCCGGGTCCGGCGCCGGCGCCGCGCCGTCGATGGAGACGTTCACGACCTCGGGCGCGGGGAGTCCGAGGCGGGCGAACGAGGCAGCCAGGTCGGCGGGGTGGGTCACGCCGCCCAGCTCGATCATGCCGGCCACCAGGTGCAGCCCCTCGCCCTGCCCCGGAAGCCGCGGGTAGCCGTACACCGCGGCGACCTCCGGCGGGTCGTACGAGACCAGCGCCGGCCGCCCGGCGTCCGGCGAGCGCAGCCGGGGCCGGGCCACGGGCCGGTCGTCGAGGCCGAAGACGCCGGTGACCACGCCGTGGAGGGCGGCGGGGAGGCGCACTGGGCCGAGGTGGCCGCGGTAGTCGACGCTGCCCAGCCGGCCGTCCCAGTGGAAGTGCTCGAGCTGCACCCCGAAGAGCTCACCCAGCCGTCCCGCGGGCCCGCGCACGGTGACGCGCCGCGTGGCCGGGTCCTCCTGCGTGACGCGCACCCCCGCGCCCTGCGCCCAGGAGAGGACGGGGGCGCGGTCGCGCGCCGCCGCGCCGTGCACGCCGCGCAGCTGCGCGTCGCTGAAGGCGCGCCCGGCGCTGCCGCCGCCGTGCACCCAGAGCAGGCTCTGTTCCACGGACGGTGCGTCGCAACGTTCGCGGAGCAGCAACGTGAGCTCGATCGGCTGATGCCATTCCTGCGGGCTGAGACCGCGGATGCGGCGATGTCCCGCCCGCGGCCGGTCCGCGGCGTGATACGCGCTGCCTACGAGCGGAATCGACTCCATTGGGCAACCTCCGTCGCGCGAGGAACGAAGCCGCCGAGCATCCGTCGCGACGGCGGACGTGCTCCGGTCAACCCCATGACGGCGACGCGGCGCGCGGTCAGGCGGGACGCACGCCCTCCAGCGCGGAGATGGCGCTGTGGTTCTCCAGCGACGACAGGTCGCCCGGGTCCGAGCCCAGGTACACGGCGCGCACCACGCGGCGCAGCACCTTCGCGTTGCGTGTTTTGGGCAACTCCGTTACAAACTCGACTGCCCGCGGCGCGAGTGCCTTGCCGAGGTCGTCGGTGATGCGGCGCACCAGTTCCGTGCGCAGCGCGGCATCCGCGTCCTCGCCCGGTTTGAGCACGACGAAGGCCACGAGCGCCTCACCCTTGAGCGGATCGGGCACGCCGATGGCCGCGGCTTCGGCGACGGCCGGGTGTGCCACCAGCGCGCTCTCCACCTCCGCGGGACCGAGGCGCTTGCCCGCAACCTTGATCGTGTCGTCGCTGCGGCCGCGGATGTACCACATCCCGTCGGCGTCGACCTCCACCCAGTCGCCGTGCACCCACACGCCCGGCCAGCGCGACCAGTACGTCTCCAGGTAGCGCTGCGGGTCGCGCCAGAAGCCGCGCGTCATGCCCGGCCATGGCGACTTCACCACCAGCTCGCCGACGCGCCCGCGCACGCTGCGCCCGTTCTCGTCCCACACGTCGGCGTCCATCCCCGGAATCGGCCCGGCGAAGGAGCAGGGGCGCTGCGGCGACAGCATGTTGCCGGCCAGGATGCCGCCGCTGATCTCGGTGCCGCCCGAGTAGTTGATGATCGGGCAGCGCGAGCCGCCGACCACGCGGTGAAACCAGAGCCAGGGCTCCGTGTTCCACGGCTCGCCGCTGGAGCCGAGCACGCGCAGCGACGACAGGTCATGTGTGTGCGCGGGCTCGTCGCCGTGCCGCATCAGCGCGCGCACCACGGTGGGCGCGACGCCCAGAACGGTGACGCCGTGGCTGGCCACGACCTCCCACAGCCTGTCGGGGCCGGGATGGTCGGGCACGCCCTCGAAGAGCACGAGCGTCGCGCCGATGGTGAGCGCGCCGCAGATCGCCCACGGACCCATCATCCAGCCGATGTCGGTGAACCAGAGCAGCCGGTCGTCGCTGCGCACATCGAAGCAGTGCGCCATGTCCTGGGTCGCCTTGACCGGGAACCCGCCCTGCACGTGCACCGTCCCCTTGGGCCTCCCCGTGGTGCCGCTGGTGTAGATGATCATGAACGGGGCGTCGGCGGCTGTGTCGGCGACGTCCCGTGTTGCAGACACTTCTGACGTCAACTCGTGGACCCAGACGTCGCGGCCCGGCGTCATCGGCGTGTCCCCTCCGGTGCGGCGCACCACGAGGATGTGGCGCAGCCCGGGGAGCTGTGCCGCCGCCTCGTCGGCGGTCGGCTTGAGCGCCACGTTCGAGCCGCGGCGGGGAAAGCCGTCGACCACGCACAGCACCTTGGCGTCGCAGTCGCGCAGGCGGGAGACGACCGCTCCGGCGCCGTAGCCGCTGAAGAGCGGCACGACGATGGCGCCGAGCTGCGCGCAGCCGAGGAAGAGCGAGACCGTCTCCGGCACCATCGGCATGCACAGGCCCACCGCGTCGCCGGCGCCCACGCCCAGCGTCTGCAGCGCGGCCGCCGCGCACGAGGTTTCCACCTCGAGCTCGGCGTACGTCCAGTGGCGCCGCGCGCCGTCGTCGCCCTCCCAGTCGACGGCCACGCGGCCCGGCGCGGCCCGCGCCCAGCGGCGCACCGCGTTGTGCGCCAGGTTGAGCCGGCCTCCGGTCCAGAAGCGCGCCCAGGGCAATCCCTCGGAGGTGTCCAGCGCGGAGTCGAAGCGGCGGCTCCACTCGACGCCGGCGTCGTCCGCGACCGCGCTCCAGAAGCGCTGCGGGTCCGCCCGTGCCAGCGCCGCAGCCTCGTCGATCCCGCGGCAAGCCAGCCGGTCGAGAAAGCCGCGCAGCCGCGAGCCCTCGGACTGCTCGGGTGTCGGTTCCCACGCGTACGGCGCGGACGCGCTCATCGCGGCGTGACCATAGCCGTCAGCGATCGATCGACGCCATGTCCCAGTGGCGCTCACCGCGCACCTCGGCGCGAGGCACCGCGTCGTCGAGGCGCTGCAGGTCCTCGGCGCTCAGGGTGATGTCTGCTGCTGCGGCGTTCTCCTCGAGCCGGGCCCGCCGCTTGGTCCCCGGGATCGGCACGACGCCGGCGCGCTGGTGCAGCAGCCAGGCGAGCGCCAGCTGCGCCGGCGTCGCGCCCTTCTCATCCGCCAGCTCGGCGACGCGGGCCACCAGCGCGGCGTTGGCCTCGAGGTTGCCCTCCTGGAATCGCGGGAAGCGGGCGCGGCGGGCGTCGTTCTCGGGCAGGTCGGCGGCGGACTGCACGGTGCCTGTGAGAAGGCCGCGGCCCAGCGGGCTGTACGCCACGAAGC
Organism: Candidatus Dormiibacterota bacterium; assembly: GCA_963777285.1. GTDB lineage: Bacteria > Chloroflexota > Dormibacteria > Aeolococcales > Aeolococcaceae > JAFARE01. The sequence goes on along the minus strand of CAVZPR010000002.1, from coordinate 721,594 downwards.
CGATGCCCAGCTCGCGCAGCGCGGGCAGGACGGTGTCTTCGACGTCGCGGGCGAAGAGCGAGTACTCCGACTGCACCGCGCTGATCGGATGCACCGCGTGGGCGCGCCGCACCGTCGCCGGCGACGCTTCGCTCAGCCCCAGGTGGCGCACCTTGCCGGCGGCCACCAGCTCACCCATCGCGCCCACCGTCTCCTCGATGGGAATGCGGACGTCGACGCGGTGCTGGTAGTAGAGGTCGATGACCTCGATGCCCAGGCGGCGCAGCGACGCGTCGCACGCGCCGCGCAAATACTGCGGCGAGCCGTTGATGCTCTGCGTGCCGTCGTCGTGCCGCTCGAAGCCGAACTTCGTGGCGATCACGTACTGCTCGCGGCGCCCGGCGATGGCGCGTCCCACCAGCTCCTCGTTGGTGAACGGGCCGTACATGTCGGCCGTGTCGAGCAGCGTGACGCCCAGCTCCGCGGCGCGGTGGATCACGGCGATGGCCTCCGAGTCGTCGCGCTCGTCGGCGCGTCCGTAGAAGTCGGACATGCCCATGCAGCCGAGGCCGATTGCGGAGACCTCCAAACCCTGCGAGCCGAGCCGCCGCGTCTCCATGGCCGTCACCTCCTCGCGTGCGTGGTCTCGCCGGAAGCCGGCGTCGTGATGAGTCGCACCGGACGATCGTAGAAGAAGTAGTTCCAGCCCCAGGTCCACAGCGCGATCGCCCGGTTGCGGAAGCCGACCAGGTAGAGCAGGTGCACGAACAGCCACATGAGCCAGCCGATCAGCCCGTTGATGCGAATCGGACCGATCTGGGCCACGGCGGCGCCGCGTCCGATGGTCGCCATGGTGCCCTTGTCCCGGTAGTGGAAGGCGGGGTCGGAGACCCCGCGCAGCCGGGACTGGATCACCCGCGCGGCGTGAGCGCCGCCCTGGATCGCGACCGGCGCGAGCATGGGCAGGACGGCGCCGCGCTGCGTGGCAGCGGCCAGGTCGCCGATGACGAAGACCTCCGGGTGCTGCTCGAGGTGGAGCGATGGGCACACCGCGACGCGCCGCTGCCTCTCGGTCTGCAGCGCCTCCAGGCCGGGGAGCGCCTCGGCGCGCACGCCCGCCGTCCACACCACCAGCTCCGCGTCGAGCGTCGCGCCGTCATCGAGCGCCAGCGCGTCGCCCGCCATGCCCTGCACCGCGGTGCGCAGCCGGACCTCGACGCCCTTGCGCCGCAGGGTGCGCAGCGCGGCGCGGCCGAGGCGCGGCGCGAAGGTGGGCAGCAGCCGGTCGCCGGCCTCGAGCAGCACGACGCGAGAGTCGGCGAAGTCGATCTCGGGAAAGTCCTTGGGCAGCAGGTGGCCGCGCAGCTCAGCGAGCGCGCCCGCGTACTCCACGCCGGTGGGGCCCCCGCCCACGACCGCGGTGGTGAGCAGCCGCTCGCGCGCCGCCGTGTCATCGCTTGCCGCAGCGGTCTCGTAGATGCGCAGCAGCCGCGAGCGGAGCGCCGTCGCTTCGTTCAGCGTCTTCAGCCCGTTGGCCCGCTCGCGCACCGCGTCGAGACCGAAGTAGTCGGTCTCGCTGCCGCTCGCCAGCACCAGGAAGTCGTAGTGGATCGCTTCCGATCCGGCCGTCACCATGCGGGCGTCGAGGTCGACCGCGGTCGCCTCGGCCATGCGCACCCGCGTGTTGCGCGAGCGGCGCAGGATGGTGCGCACCGGAGAGGCGATCTGCGAGGGGTCGAGCAGGCCCGACGCCACCTGGTACAGCAGCGGCTGAAACAGGTGGTAGTTGTTGCGCTCGACGAGGGTCACGTCGACGGGCGCGCGGCGCAGCGCGCGTGCACAGGCTAGGCCTCCAAAGCCGGCGCCGACGATCACCACGTGTGGCCGGCGCATGCTCACACCGTCAGGCGACCGATGTGAGCGCGGGTGCGGCCCGGTCCCGCGTGCGGCGGCGCACCGCGAGCAGGCCGTACCCCGCCGCGCCCAGACCGCTTGCGCCCGCAACCAGGAACGCGAGGGATGTGCCCCCGACCTCGGCCAGCCAGCCGGCGAGCAGGCCCCCGAGCGGCGCCGTGCCGAAGAACACGTAGCCGTAGAGGGCGAGGACGCGGCCGCGCAGCCGGTCCGGCACCGTGAGCTGCAGGGTGGCGTTGCTCTGCGACGTGTACAGCGAGAAGGCGATGCCCACCGCGACGAGCACCAGCGCCACGGCCCACACGGTCTGCAGCGGCGCCAGCACCAGCTCGGCCGCCGAGAAGGCCAGCGCGGCCCCGATCAGCAGCGGTGCGCTGGCCCTGGCGAGCGACGCCGACGTCAGCGCGCCGCCCAGCGCGCCCAGCCCGAACAGCGCCGACAGGAAGCCGAAGACCTCCGGCCCTGCGTGCAGCGTCTTGGCGGCGAGCACGGGCAGGAGCACGTTGAAGTTGATGCCGATTGTGGCAATTACCAGCATGACGAGGAGCACGGTGCGGATCACCTGATTGTGCCAGGCGTAGCGCAGCCCCTCGCCGGCGCCGCGCAGCACGTTGCCGCGACGCTCGTCGCGTCCCACCGCGAACAGCTCGTCCTCGCGCATCAGCAGCAGGGCCGCGATGACGGCGAGAAAGCTCGCCGCGTTGATGAGAAAGCAGAGCGCCACACCGGCAACCGCGATGATGCCGCCGGCGATCGCGGGCCCGACGATGCGCGACGCATTGAACAGGCTGGAGTTGAGCGCGATCGCGTTGGGCAGCTCGTCGCGGCCCACCATCTGGATCGTGAACGACTGCCGCACCGGCGTGTCGAACACAGTGACGAAGCCGTTGACGCCCGCGAGCAGATAGACCATCCACACCTCCGCGTGTCCGCTGAGCGCGAGACCACCCAGCGTCGCCGCGCTGAGCAGGAAGGCGGACTGCGTGCCCACCAGCAGGCGGCGCTGGTCGATGCGGTCCGCCACGGCGCCACCGAAGAGGCCGAAGACGCCGTAGGGCCCGAACTGGCAGACCGCGAGGATGCCCACCGCCAGCGGCGAGTGCGTGAGCTGCACGATGAACCACGCCTGCGCAACGTTCTGCATCCACGTGCCGCTGATGGACACGATCTGGCCGGCGAAGTAGAGCCGGTAGTTGCGATGGCGGCGGAGGCTGGCGAACGTGCGCGCCGACGCCGCGCCCATGCCCAGGCTCACGGCTGCACCAGGGCGCCCAGGGCGTCGACCGCCGCGGCGATCGACGCGCGCTGCGCCGGGTCGAGCGCGTCCAGCCGCGAGGCCAGCCAGGCGGTGCGGCGGGAGCGCACAGCGCGCAGCACCCCCTGGCCCTCGGGCGTGATGTGCAGGCCGACGCGGCGCCGGTCGCCCTCGCCGCGGCGACGCGTGAGCAGCCCCGCCGCCTCCAGGCGGTCGACCTTGGCGCAGATCGAGGGCGCCGACATGTCCTCGAGGGCGGCCAGCGCGGCCACGCCGATGCCGGGCTGGTCGCGCACCGCCGCCAGCACGGAGATCTGGCCCGCCGACACGCCCAGCTTGTGGACCTCGCGGCGCAGATGGCGGTTCAGGTGCAGCAGCACGGGCCGCAGCCGGTTGGCGGCGGCCACCGAATCGAACCGCGCCGCTGCCAGTGCCATCGAACTAATTATATAGGCTAACTATCGATTCGGGCAAGGAGCTGCGCTCCGTCCCCGGCACGGCTCGGGAACCGGCCGGCGTCCTCGCGCGTCTCAGCAGCACCAGCACCCGAGATGGCGGAGGAGGCAGTCCGATGCGCAAGCTCTTGATCGCCGCGGCCGGAGCGACGGCCGCCATGGCCGTCTCGGCCGTCCCAGCGCTCGCCTGCGGCGGCCTGGTTGCCCCCGACGGCGACGTGCGGCTGGACAAGGCGACCACGTTCGTCGCGTGGCACGACGGGGTCGAGCACTACGTGACCAGCTTCGCGTACTCCGGCAGCGTCGCCGACATCGGCTGGATCGTGCCCCTGCCCGCGGTGCCGTCGAGCATCGAGACGGCGGGACGCTGGACGCTGCAGCGCCTGGAGCTCGAGTTCGCGCCGCGACTCGATCCCACCCTGCTTCAGGCGGCGGGTGGCGCGAGGGCGTCGGCGTCGGTGGTCGTCGAGCAGGTGCAGGTCGAAGCGCTCGACGTGACCGTGCTCAAGGGCAGCGGCGCCGCGGTCATCGACTGGTGCGTCCACAACGGCTTCCTGCTGCCGCCGGAGACCAAGAACCACCTGCTGCGCTACGCCGCGGAGAGCCCCGTCTTCATGGCGGCCAAGTACAACAGCTCGATCGCGCAGCGCCGCGGCCTGCAGTCGGGTGACGGCGTGCCGCTCATGCTCACGATGCGCACGCCGCGGCTGTGGGTGCCGCTCGAGGTGCTGGCCAACGACGACACGCCCGTGGTCGCGGATGTGTTCCTGCTTACGGACGCGCCGCTGCGCCTCAACGGCGAGCCGTCCCTGCTCACGGGGCTGGTCCACGGCGCTCCCCTGAAGGGCGCTCCCGGCTTCACCCTGGCGGCGCAGGAGCCGATGAACGCGGCGCTGCACCATGACCTCTCCAGCGATCGCAACATGGGCTGGGTGCCGTCCAGCGGATGGCTCACCTACCTCACCCTCGACGCGTCCAGCGACGACGTGACGTACGACCTGGGCGTCGGTTCCGACTCGGTGATCCGCCTCCTGTCGTTCGGCTCGACGCAGGTGCTGCCCGGTTCGGATCCGGGCATCTCGCCGCTGATACCGCTCACGGCGGTGGCGCTGCTCGTCGCCGGCGGCGCCGCGGCCTACGTGGGCGTGCGCCGCGTCCGGTTGGCGATGTCCACCGGTTGGACGCCGCCTGCGGGTTCGAATCCGAGCACCGACCCGAGGAAGTAGAGCTCGGACTCCAGGGTGCGCACGATCGTGTCCGCGCGGCGAAAGCCGTGCTGCTCACCGGGAAAGCCGATGTACGCGCAGGGAAGTCCAGCGTCGCGAAGTGCGCTGATCATGAGCTCCGCCTGCGATGGCGGCACGATGGGGTCGTCGAGTCCCTGGAGCAGGAACACGGCGCGGCGCACCCGGTCGATGAAGTGGATCGGCGAGCGCGCACGGTACTGGTCGCGACACTCGGGATACGGGCCGATCATGCTGTCGCAGTACCGCGACTCGAACTTGTGTGTGTCGCGCGCCAGCAGCTCCAGGTCGGAGATGCCGAAGAGGCTGATGCCCGCTGCGAACACGTCGTGGAAGGTCATCGCGCAGAGCACGATGTAGCCGCCCGCGCTGCCACCCTCGATGAACATGCGCGCGCCGTCGACCCTGCCGGTCGCCGCGAGGTGCCGCGCGCCCTGCACGCAGTCGCCGACGTCGACTATTCCCTGCCGCCCCCGGAGCCGTTCCCGGTAGGGACGTCCGTGGCCGGTGCTGCCGCCGTAGTCGACGTCGAGCACCGCGAATCCGCGGCTGGTCCAGTGCTGGATCAGCGGGTCGAGGGCCGGGCTGCAGGCGGACGTGGGACCCCCGTGCGCGTGCACGTACAGCGGCGGCCGCTCGCCGTGCACGGCGGTCACGGCGTCGTTGCGCGGCGCGTAGTAGTAGCCGTGCGCCGCCTCGCCATCGTGGCCGGGGAACGTGATCGGCTCTGCAACCGACAGGACGGCGTCGTCGATGCGCACGTCGTTGCCGCGGCGCAGCACGAGGTGCTCGCCGGTGTTCGCGTCGATGCGCACCACGCTGACGGGGTCGCGCGGTCCGCCAGCCAGCGCCGCGATGGTCGCGCCCGACGCGGTGACGCAGCCGTCGACGTCGCTGTAGGGAAGCTGCAGCGGCACGAAGGCGCCGCCGTCACGCGACGCGACGCCGATGTTCCAGATCCCGTCGCGGCACGTCGCCAGAGCGGCGCGTCCGCCGTCGAGGAAGCCGTAGGCGCGAAGGCCGAACAGCCACTGCGCGAAGCCGCACTCCGCATCCATCGGAGCGACTGCACGGACGTCACCGTCGAGCGCGTACAGGTTCCACCAGCCGGTGCGGTCCGACACGAAGTGCAACACGCCGTCGGGCGACCACTCGGGCTGGAAGACCGACTCGCTGACGCCGCCGGCGACCTGTCGCGCCGCCTCGGGCCGCCCGGCCGCGTCCAGGCGCGCCAGCCACAGCTCCGTGCCGTCCCAGGGCATCGACGGGTGGTTCCAGGTGAGCCACGCCATCTGTGAGCCGTCGGGGCTGACCCGTGGGCTGGAGTAGAAGTCGTTGCCCGACGCCAGCGGCTGGGGCGGGCCGCCCTCCAGGGGCACGGCCGCCAGGAGGTTGGCGACGGCTGCGCCGCGATGGTCCTCGACGACGCACAGCAGGCGCGCCCGCGAGGGATCGGGCTCCATGTCAGCGTAGCGCACGTCACCCAGCTCGGGCGTGAGCGGCCGCGGGTCGCCGCGCCCGTCCGTCGTGTAGAGGCGCCGGTCACCCGCGTTGCTGAAGTGCACCGCTCCGCCGGCGGCGCGGAAGGCGCCGCCGCCGTACTCGTGCACCCAGGTGCGCGCCGACCACGGCGCGGGGAGCACGTCCTCGGCGCTCCCGTTGCGCCAGCGCACCACGACGCAGCGGCCGCCCTCCGCGGGACGGCCCTCCACCCAGAGGACGTCGTCCCCGTCCAGCTGCACGTCGGAGAGGCGGAGACGGTGCGCCGCGACGTCAGCGGCCGATATGGGCGACGGCCAGCTTCCGTACGGCCGGGGCGGGCCCCCGGCGCTCACCGGGCGCGGAGCGACGCGGCCAGCGCGGCCCCGCTCGCGGCGACGCCGATGAACACGCGCGGTCGCGCGATCCGGTGGCGCAGGTGCACGGCAAGCACCGCCGCGTTGCCTGCCAGGAGCGCGGCGGCGACCGCCGCCGTGGACCGGCTCGGCTGGTCCCGCGCCGCTGCCGCCCGCGTGACCAGCGTGGCCCAGAGCGCCAGCGAGGCGACGCTTCCGGCGGCCCGCCCTGGGTTGGTCACGAAGAGCCGCGGCCGGCGCACCAGGAACTCCAGGTTGTCGGCGGCCCCGGCGACGGCTGCGACCAGCGCCGGGTTGACGCGCGCCCGGCTCATCCGGTGTGCACCACCTGGAACATCTCGGCCAGGCGGTCGTCGCCCAGCCCGCCCGCCGCGGCGGTCGCCCTGAGCCAGCTGCGAACGCGTTCCTCCAGCGCGCTCCAGTCGTCGTACTGGCTGCGATGACAGCGAAGCGCCGCCAGCTTCAGGTCGGCGGTGTCGGTGACGTCGACCACGCGGTCGGGCTGGCCGCCGGTGCCGCCCATGAGCCAGACCTCGTCGACGGTGTAGGGCTCGAGCCCCTCGGCCAGCAGCTCCGGGTGGGCGAACGGGTTGCGCGCGTCGGGATACACCGCGGCCAGCGTCGCCTCGCCGGCGGCGAGGTGGTCGGGGTGGCTGGCGAAGATGCGGGTGAAGTTGCGCACCGGCGACTGGCTCATCACACGCTGCGGTCGCTTCTGCCGGATCACCCGGCTGATGTCGCGGCGCAGCTCGATCGACGGGGTGAGGCGGCCGTCGGGATACCCCAGGAAGGTGATGTCGCTGACGCCGACCTCGGCCGCGGCCGCGGTCTGCTCCTTGCGACGGAGCCGAGCCACGTCGGCTCGCGGCGCGTCGCGGTCGCTGCCGCCGGCATCCCCGTCGGTGACGATGCAGTACGCGACGTCGATCCCGGTCTTGGTCCACGCCGCCGTCGTCGCCGCGCACCCGAAGTCGCAGTCATCGGGATGGGCGACGACGACGAGCACGCGCTCGACCGCATCCTCCTCTGGCACGAACGGCGATGGTAGCGACAAGGTGGCTCGGGGCTGTCCCGCTTGCTTTACGCTCGGCAGGTGCGCGGCATCCCCGGTCCCTCGCTGGTCACGCGGGTGCTGTCCCGGCCGCTTCCCTACTCGCGCCGGCCCATGCCGCTTCGCGACCACGCCGCCGACGCCGGCCTCTTCGGCCCGGGCTCGGTGACCTGGCGGGTGATGCGGGAGCCGCTGCTGATCCTGGGCGCGGGCCGTGCGCTGCTCATGCAGGCGGCCCACCCGCTGGTCGCCCAGGGGGCCATCGACCACAGCGGCTACTCGATCGATCCCTACGGACGCTTGGAACGCACCGTCGAGTGGGTGACGCTGGTGTGCTTCGGCACCACGTCTGAGGCGCGGCGCGCCTCGCGGCGCGTGGTGCGCCTGCACGAGCACGTGGCCGGCGTGCTCCCCGCAGCGCACGCCACCCGCCGCGTCCGGGCGCGCACCCGCTACACCGCGGCGCAGCCGGCGCTGCTTCGCTGGGTGCACGCGTCCTTCGTCGACACGATGCTCACGGCGCACGACGCGCTGGTCGGCGGACTGAGGGAGGCCGACCGCGACGCGTTCGTGCGGGAGTGGGACGCGGTCGCCGCGCTCATGGGCGTCCCCGCGCGGCTGCTGTGGCGCGACGCGGCGGCCATGCGCGCGTACGTGCGCCAGGTCGCGGCGGGGCCGGCGGTCCCCGGCGCCGGATCGCGGCTCGTGGCCGCCACCGTGCTGCACCCGCCGGTGCGCTCGCCCATGCTCCGTCCCGGGATGGACCTGCTCGCCTTCGTCTCCGCCGGGCTGCTGCCGGCCGAAACGCGGTCGGCGTATGGGCTGCGCTGGACCGCGGCGCACACCGCCGCGCACCGTTCGATCCTGCTGTCGCTGCGCTTGGTGCGGCCTGCGCTGCCGCGCCGCCTCAAGGTGTCGCCGCTGCACGACCTGGCGCTGGCGCGAGCCGCGGGGCGCTGGCCCGAGCCGGCCGCTGCGTGACGGCACGCACGGCCGCGTGGCGCAGCGCGCCTTTGGCGGTGACGCGGGGTCGCGGGCGGCTCGCGGCGCTCGCGCTGTCCGTGATGCTGCTCGACGCCGCCTGTTCGACCGCGACGGCGCCGGCGCGCACGACCGCGACATTCGCCGAGTTCCCGCAGGCGGTCCCCGACTACATCTTTCCGCTGACGCCGTCGCGCTACCTCAACGTCGCCAACGTCTACCAGTTCCAGTACCTCATGTACCGCCCGCTGTACTGGTTCGGCGATGACGGCAGCGTCCAGCTGAACCAGGGCCTCAGCCTCGCCGACCCACCGCAGTACGCAGGCGACATGCGCTCCGTGACGATCACGCTGAAGCACTACACGTGGTCGGACGGGCGGCCGGTGACGACGCGCGACATCCAGTTCTGGATCAACCTGGTGAAGGCGGTGCCCAACAGCTGGGGCGGCTACGTCCCCGGCGAGTTTCCCGACAACGTCTCGTCGGTGACGCTCAACAGCGCAACGTCGATGACGCTGCATCTGACGCAGGCCTACGGCTCGTACTTCTTCACCTACAACCAGCTGAGCCAGCTGATCCCCATCCCGCAGCACGCGTGGGACAGAGAGCAGGCCACGGGACCGGTCGGCGACTACGACGCGACCACGACGGGCGCGCAGGCCGTCTTCTCGCTGCTCGACGCTGAGTCGAAGAGCATCAACACGTACAACGCCAATCCGCTGTGGCAGGTGGTGGACGGGCCGTGGAAGCTGCGCTCAATCGACAGCGCGGGCAACGTGCGCATGGTGCCCAACCCGATGTACTCCGGCCCGGTGAAGCCGCACCTGACGGAGTTCGACGAGGTCGCCTTCGCCAGCGACGCGCAGGAGCTGGGCCGGCTCACCGCGACCTCGGGGACGCCGATCGACTACGGCTATCTGCCGTTCGAGGACGTGTCGCAGAAGGCGGCCGTCGCCAACGCCGGGTACACGTTCGCCCCGTGGGCAGGCTGGGAGGCGACATACATCCCCGAGAACTGGACCAATCCGTCGAGCGGCCCGATGTTCCAGCAGCTGTACTTCCGTCAGGCGATGCAGCTGCTCGACGACCAGGCAGCGCTCATCCAGAAGGCGTTCGCGGGGTACGCCCAGCCGCTGTACGGACCGGTGCCGCAGGTGCCTGCTTCGAGCTTCGTCGACGCGGTGGAGGACACGGACCACCTGCCGTACAACCCCGCGCAGGCGGTCGCGCTGCTGCAGCATCACGGCTGGACGGTCAACCCCGGCGGCGTGAGCACGTGCACCGACCCGGGGAGCGGTCCCACGCAGTGCGGTGCGGGCATCCCCGCGGCCGCGCCCGCCTCTTTCCACCTCGAGTACGTCAGCGGCGCGCCGACGCTCGACGCCGAGGTGACGCAGCTCAAGTCGGACTTCTCGCAGGCGGGCATCCAGCTCAACCTCTCCACCAACACGCTCGACGCCGTGTACGCCAACGCGTCTCCGTGCGTGAAGGGGCGCAGCTGCACCTGGGACATGGAGTACTGGGGTGGCGGCTGGGTGTATTTCCCCGACTACTACCCCACCGGCGACATCGCGTTCGCCACCGGCGCGGGGGGCAACTACAACGGATACAAGAACGTCAACACCGATCAGCTGATCCGCGCTTCGCAGACCAGCGACGACCTGCACGCCCTGTACGCGTACGAGGACTACATCGCCACGGACCTGCCCGTCATCTGGATGCCCAACAGCGACGTGCAGCTCTCCGAGATCAGCACCAGCCTCAAGGGCGCGCTGCCGCAGGACCCGCTGCTGCAGATATATCCCGAGAACTGGACCTGGGCGTGAGCGCAGCGGTGCAGCGCGAGGAGGACGTGTTCTCCGGCGCTCGCGGCGTCGCCATCCATCACCGCACCTGGCTGCCCGCCACAGCGCCACGTGGAGTCGTGGTCGTCGCGCACGGGTACGCGGAGCATTCCGGCCGCTACGATCGCCTCGCGTGCGCGCTGGCCGAGCACGACTACGCGGTGCGCGCCGCGGACCACCGCGGTCACGGAAAGTCGGGCGGGCGCCGCACCAGCGTCGTCCGCTTCGACGATTACGTCGACGACCTGCACAACGTGGTGGCAACGAGCCGGCGGCGATGGGCGCAGGCACGTCTGACCCTGTTGGGGCACAGCATGGGCGGGCTCGTCGCGCTGGCTCTGGTGGTGCGCGACCCCACCGAGATCGACGCGCTCGCCGTCTCGGCGCCGGCGGCATGTCCCGGCGACGTGTCGCGTCTCAGGATCATCGCGGGCAAGGCGCTGGCGCGGATCGCACCGGACATCGGCGTGCTGACGCTGCCGCTGCACCGCATCAGCCGCGACCCCGCGGTGGTCGCCGCGTACAACGCGGATCCACTGGTGTTCGCCACCAAGCTCAGGGCACGTCTCGGCGCTGAGATGCTCGCCGCGATGGAGACGGTGCGTCGCGGGCTGCCCGCGCTGCGCCTGCCGCTGCTCGTCATGCAGGGCAGTGAGGACGGCCTTGTCGATCCCGGCTGCGGTCCCGAGGTCTACGCGCGCGCGGGCTCGCAGGACAAAACGCTGAAGATGTACGACGGCCTCTGGCACGAGATCTTCAACGAGCCCGAGCGCGACGCGGTCATCGTGGACCTCATCACGTGGCTCGACTCGCGCTGATGGCGACCCCGATCGGATTCGAACCGACGATCTCCACCTTGACAGGGTGGCGTGTTAGGCCAGGCTACACCACGGGGCCGCGCGGCTCGATGATAACAACGGCTCAGCGCGGCGATGGGGAGCGTTGAGCCGAGCCATGCCGCGCCGCTTCGATCCCAACGAGGTGTCCGCCGGCGGCGTGGTTGCCCGCCGCGCCGCCTCCGGGTGGGAGGTGTGTCTCGTCAGCGACGGACGCTACTGGGGTCTGCCCAAGGGGATCGTCGAGCGCGGTGAGGCGCCGGAGCACGCGGCGCTGCGCGAGATTCATGAGGAGACCGGGCTGCCGCTCGCATCGCTCCGGGTGCGCGGTGCGCTGCCGGTGTCGGAGTACGTGTACCGGCGCGATGGTCGCCTCGTGTTCAAGCGCGTGCACCAACTTCTCGTCGAAGCGAGCGGCGGCGGCGCGCTGGATCCGGACCCCGCGGAGATCGCTGCAGCGGAATGGCTGGCCTTCGATGCGGCGCAGCAACGCGCCAGCTTCCGTGACACGAAGACAGCACTCCGCGAAGCTGAACGCATGCTGCTGGCGGCGGATGGCGTGGAGGCCAAGCCGTAGAATCGGCGCACATGCGCCTCTTCGACACCGCGCGGCAGGCGGTGGTCCCCTTCGAGCCGCGCGACGGCCGCGTGGGCATGTACGTGTGCGGCATCACGCCGTACGACGCGGCGCACCTGGGACACGCGTTCACCTACCACGTGTTCGACGTGCTCGCGCGCCGGCTGCGCGAGAGTGGACTGGATGTGCGCAGCGTGCGCAACGTGACCGACGTCGACGACGACATCCTCCGCGTGGCGCGCGAGCGGCACACGGACTTCCGTGCGCTCGCCGACGAGCAGGTGCGCAGCTTCGACACCGACATGCGTGACATCGGTCTGCTGCCCGTCGCCGCGGCCCCGCGCGCCACTGCTCACGTGCCGGCGATGGTGGATTGGGTGCAGCGGCTGGAGCGCGCCGGGTACGCGTACGCGCGCGACGGCTGGGTGTACTTCGACGTGCGCCTGTTTCCGGAGTACGGACGGCTGAGCCATCTGGAGCGGCCGGCCATGCTGCGTCTCAGCAAGGAGCGCGGCGGCGACCCCGATGACGTGCGCAAGCGCGACCCGCTCGACTTCGTGCTGTGGCAGCCGTCGCGCGCGGACGAGCCCAGCTGGGACAGTCCCTGGGGCGCGGGCAGGCCCGGATGGCACATCGAGTGCTCGGTGCTGGCGACCTCGGAGCTGGACACGCCGGTCGACATCCACGGCGGCGGTGACGACCTCGTCTACCCGCACCACGAGTCGGAGATCGCGCAGGCGGAGGCGGCGGGCGTGGCCCCCTACGTCCGCCACTGGGTGCACGTGGCGATGGTCCATCACGAGGGGCAGAAGATGAGCAAGTCGCTGGGAAATCTCGTCTTCGTGCGCGAGCTGCTGCAGCGCGTGCCAGGCCCCGCCGTGCGGCTGCTGCTGGCGTCGCACCACTACCGCGCGGCATGGGCGTACGACGCGCGCGAGGTCGACCGCGCCGAGGCACGGCGCGCGCAGTACGCGCAGGCCATGCACGGCGACCAGCTGGTCGCGGAGGCCGAGGCCTCCGAGCTGCGCAGCCAGTTCATCGAGTGCATCGACGCCGACCTCGACACGCCGGGTGCGCTGCGCGTGCTCGACGTCGCGGCGGTGGCCGGCGGCGCGGCGAACGGTGGCGGCACGGTGAGTCGCGCCACCCTGATGCGCGGCATGCTCGGCCTCCTCGGGGCGGCCGAGGCGGTGGCCGTCTAGCCCTGCTGGGCCAGGCGTCGGTCCTCCGGCGGATCCGGAGGACGCACCCGTGCGCCCCGCTCCTCGACCGGCACCAGGTGGAGCGCGGCGCGGGGGCACTCGCTGACCGCGCGGCGCGCGTGCTCCACCTCGGCGTCGGGGACACCGCGGGCGTCGATAATCGGATATCCCCAGTCGTCGAGGCGGATGCGCTCCGGATACAGCTCGGCGCACATCCCGTGCGCCTTGCACGCAATCGGGTCGACGCGGAGCCGTCTCAGCGCCATCCAGCAGCCAGAACCGGGGTGGGCAGCAGAGGCGGGCGCGCCGCTGCGGGGCAGGGGCCCTCACGCAGGTGGCGGCGCAGCTCGGAGCCGAAGACCTCGAGCGCGCTGGCCGCGAAGAGGGTGGCGCCGTCCGGGTGGCGGCAGGCGCCCCGGCCGCGGATCTCGAGAGCCCAGCGCCCCATGCGCTCCAGCGTGCCCGGGCGGGCGGCGCCGGCCGCTGCGGCGCTGAACTCGGCGGCCAGGGCGGGCAGGCCGAACTGGCATGGGCCGCACTGGCCCGCCGACTCCCGCGCCAGGAACGAGAGGACGCGGGCCGACTCGGCGACCCCGCAAAGGTTACGAGGCAGCACGGCGATGACTCCCGCGCCCAGGGCCAGGCCGGCCTCGGCGAGCGCCTGCGGCTCCAGCGTGAGCGGCCAGGCGGTGGCCGCCGCCGCCCAGCGGCCGAAGTAGCCGCCGACCAGCACCGCCGCCGCTTCGTGGGTCGGACCGCCCACCCCGGCCACGACGTCGCCGATGGTGGCGTCGTATCCCGCCTCGCGTACTCCGGGGTTGCGCACCGCACCGCTGACGGTGAGCAGCACCGTGCCCGGCGCCGCCGCCGTGCCGGCGCTGCGGAACCACGCCGCCCCGTAGCGGGCGATCATGGCCGCGTGCGCCAGCGTCTCGACGTTGGACACCAGGGTGGGGCGGCCTCCGACACCGAGCTGGAACGGCCGCGGCGGCACCGACCGGGGCCGGGCGGCCCTGCCGTCGAGCCGAGCCACCACGGCGGTCTCCTCGCCGGCCACGTAGCGCGGCGGCGCGGTGGCCAGCTCCACGGGAAGCTCGTCGGGCATTGCCCGGTGCCGCTCCTCGATGGCGCCGCGCAGCGTGCGCTGCAGGGCGTCGTGGGCCCGCCCCACGTACAGCACGCAGCGCCCCGCCCCGACGGCGCCGGCTGCCAGCCGGATGCCGTCGAGCACCAGGTGCGGGCGCAGCGCGAGCAGCGTCCTGTCCTTGTAGCTGGCCGGCTCCGTCTCGGCACCGTCAGCGACGACGACGGCCGCGCCCGGGGCGCCGCCGCCGGCCACGGCCCGCCACTTCACCGCGGCGGGAAAGCCGGCGCCGCCGTGCCCGGTGAGCCCGGCGTCGCCGAGCTCGGCGATCAGGTTGCTATGCGCGTCCGGCCGCAGCGGCCCGAAGGTGCGCAGGTGCGCGGCGAGCCCCTCGGCGGAAGGTGACGCCGGCAGCAGGCGGGAGGGCCCGAGCACGACGCCGGCCTGCGAGGCGCTCACGTGCCCGCCGCCCGCGTGGTCAGCGTGCCGTTGGCGCCGTTCGTTCCGTCGCGGAACACCTGCACGCTCACCGCGACCGAGCCGCACTGGGCGTCGACCTCCTGCCCGATCGTGGCCGCGGTGTCGCACACCGCCTGGCCGGAGCGCGAGACCTGCAGCCGCGCCGAGCCGTCGCCCTGGACGGTGATCACCAGCCGCAACGAGGCATCGTTCTGATCGGTCAGGCTCGCGGTCACCGCTCCGTTGTTGCCCTGCTGCAGGGTGACCCTCACGGGGTCGTCGAGCCCGGCCGGAAGCGCGGCCGGCGCGGGTGATGGGGAGGACGCCGCGCCGCCGCTCAACAGCTTCGCCGGAGTGCCGGCGAGCCGGGCCCAGCCCGGCTGCAGCGGCCCGCCCGCGGTCCAGGCGGCGAGCGCGATCACGGAGGCGACGCTGACGCACATCCCCGCGGCCCGCAGGAGCGCCAGCCGCGGCCAGCCCACCGACAGCCGCCAGACCAGCGTCACCAGCACCGACCCGACGCAGGCGACGACCAGCAGGATCGCCCAGACGGACTTGGTGTCGGTACCCGTGCCGATGCCGTGGAGCACGGCCACGGGCCACGAGGCGTACGAAAGAAGGTGGACCGCGCGCCAGAGGCGGAAGCCCAGTCGATGGCGCACCAGGCTGGTCAGCAGCACCGCGACGAACAGCTCCGCCGCGATCACCCCCAGCCCCAGCCAGAGCGGCCGGTAGCCTGCCCCCACCGGGACGATGGCGTCGCGCACGCTCAGCCCAGCGAAGGGGTCGATGATCGAGGTTGCGATGTGGATCAGCAGGAAGACGCCTGCGTACAGCGACACGTTGCGGTGCACCGCCTGGGAGAGGAACCTCGGCCACCTCGGCGACGTCCACCGCGTGCTGGTCAGCAGTCCCAGCAGCAGCGCGGCGGTCAGGAGCACCAGGGCGGTGAAGCCACTGCCCCGGGTGGCGTACCAGAACGGGGTCGGCCCGAGCGTCGCCGCGATCACGGCTCCTCGCCCTCCGCCGGCCAGCTGCCGAGGTGCCGGACCAGACCCTCGCGGGACACGAGGCGCGCCGCCAGCCCGCGGGTGGTGAGCCACATCGGGGCGCCGTCGCCGACGATCATCGCGGCGGTGGCCGCACCGTTGGCGGCGACGCACGAGGCCGCGGCGACGCTGACGGTGCGCCAGGGAGTGCCGGCGGGCAGCCCGGTGCGCGGGTCCACGATGTGGTGCACCTCGGCCCCGCCACGCCGCCATCGCCGCACGCTCGCGCTGGAGGTGGCGAGCCCGCCCGAGGCGAGGCAGACCGTCTGTCCCGGCGCGTCCGGCGCCGCCGCGTGGTCGTCGGTGACCCGGACCTGCCATCCGTCCGGTGGCGCGTCCCCGGCAACGGCCAGGTCGCCGCCGAGGTTGACCAGCGCTCCGCAGCCGGCGATTCGCGCTGCGATCGCGGCGGCCTGGTCCGCCGCCCAGGCCTTGGCCGACGAGCCCAGGTCGAGGTGCACCCCGGGCGGCACCCGGACGGTGCCGGCGGCTTCGTCCACCTCGATCACCCGCCAGCCGGGAGCGGGCGGCGCCGCGGTGAGCGGCCCGTCGGCGTCGATGGCGGCGAAGTCACGGTCGTAGCCCAGCGCCTCGAGCGCCGCGCCGACGGTCGGGTCGACCAGCCCGTCCGTCGCCTCGGCGACCTCGATCGCGACGCTCACCGCGCGCAGGCAGAGCGCGGACACGGACACCGGCTCGCCCCTGGCGGCGTTGACCCGGCAGACGTGCGAGTCCTCGCGGAAGCGGCTGGCGGCGCGCTCCACCTCGTCCAGCCAGGCGGCGACGGCGTCCTCCGCGGCGGCGAGCGCCGCCGGTTCCACCACCGCCACCTGCACGCCCGTTCCCAGGGCGCGCGAGGTGGCCACCGCGACCACCCGGGCCCGGCTAGGAGCCGCCGGAGACGATCACCGGCCCCCCGCCGCCCGCCGAGGGAAGCTGCGGCCCGGCCTGGGGGACGCTGCCTCCGCTCGACCCAGCGCCTCCCGGGGCGGCGCCCGAGCTTCCCGCGGCGGACGACGACGGCGCGCTCGACGACGCCGCGGCAGCACCCTCGGCGTGCCCCGGGATCGTGTTCGCGGCGATGACCGAGGCGGCTGCGGTCAGCGCCACGGCGCCCGCGCCGGACCACCAGGTGATGCGCCGCAGCCGGGCGAGTGCACTGTCGCGGTCGCGCTGCGCCGCGCCGCTCGCGGGGAGGCGTGTCATGCCAAGGATCGTAGTCCGCTGCCCCTTGCGAAACGATGACCCGCCAGGGCCGCGGGACGGACGGTCAGGCCACCCAGGTGGGGTGGTCGGCCCGGTCGCGCAGGCGGCTCACCGCTTCGGAGATGTTCTCCTCGAGGAAGCGATAGAACAGCTCGCGGCGCAGGCGGTCGACGTCGGGATCGAGGTCCTCGCCGCTGTGGCGGCGCGCGATCCACGGAGGCACGCCCTGGGCGACCATCTCGTTGCCCACTCGCACGGTGACCAGCGCATCCTCGCGCTCGTCCACGTGGATGGCGATCTTCAGCACCAGCCCGGTGGTCTCGACCAGCTTCCAGCTGCGCTCCCAGCGGGGGCGGCGCTTGTGGTCGTACGCCAGTGACACGTCGCTGTCGATGAGCACGCGCTCGTCGCCGTGCGCCACGCTGACCAGGAGCGCGCGGACCCGCCGGTCGAGCTCGCCTGCGATCCAGTTGACCAGCGACGGCCCGCGGTTGTCGACGTCGGGCAGCGCCAGCCGGTCGTGTGCGTTCTCACCCAGGGCGCGCACGGTGCTGGCGTGTCTGCGGCAATAGACGACGCCGTTGACCACGCCGCGGTGCGTCGGGCAGAAGATGCCCGCACAGGTGCGACCGCGCTTGTCGACGTAGCCGCACTGCAGCCCCGTGTGGTTGATGCAGCCGCGCGCCTGACACACGAGCGTGCCGACGGCGGCGTCGCTGACGGGTTTGGGCTTGCGGGAGAAGATGGCCATGCGAATGGAGGCCGGAGGCCGCTGCCATCCTAACCCGCGATCGCGGCGCGCCTCTGTGACGGAGCGGTCGCGAGCCTCCGATCGCCCGACTCGGCGAGGCGACGCAACCGTGCGGTCAGGTCACGAAACGATGGGTACCGCGAGGCTAGTGCGTCCACTTCCAACCCTCGAGGACCGACTGCATCGCGGGGAGCTGCTGATCGAAGTCGGTGGCCGACGTGTTCAGCACGACGTCGTACGTCTCGTTGCCGTGGTCGACGACGATGTCCTCCGCCTTGTTGGTGCTGTCCGCGGCCGACAGGTCGTACGTGATGTAGACGCCGGATGCGCCGTCGAGGTCGAACGGCTGCACCGGGCTGAGGTTGGTGGCCCCGGACTGGCTCACGCTCTGCAGATAGTTCGCGAGCTGGTCAGGAGGCACCTGCTGCGCCGCGACGGACGCGTCGATGTGCTCGTTGACGCGGTCGGTGAATGTCGTCGGCGCGATCAGGAGCATGAGCACCGTGCCGTCGACGCTCACCGACGCCACCGCGCGCTCGTTGGTGGTCTGGTCGCTCCATCCTGGCGGGATCGCGGTGGTGAAGTTTGCCGACGTGAACTCCGAGCCGCTCGGCGACGCCGTCGCAGTCGGCGGCGACGGCGAGGGAGGGCTGCCGGCGCATCCCACGAGCATCAGAAGCGCCACCGCCGGCGGGACGGCGGCGCGCGTCGATGTCGTTGTCACGAGAGCGATTTCCTCGAGGCGAGTGGGCTGCGGTGGCGTCGAGGATAGCCGAGGCGTGCGCGCGCCACGTTTCTGCGGCACCGGCGAACCGCCGGTTCGAAAGCGCGACAATCCAGCCGTGACCACGGAATCCGCGGTGCGCGCCGGCCGCCTCGGTCCCGGCGACAGCCGGCTCGTGTCCCGGCTGCTCGACCGCGAGCCGGTGATCAACGCGTACCTGCGCAGCGAGCTGCGCATGGGCATGGAAGGGGCCGACTGGTGGGGCGTGCTCGACGCGAGCGGCCTGCGCGCCGCGGCGCTCGGCGGCGCGCTGGTCGTGCCCTGCATCCCCGAGCCGCGCGACGCGGTGCCGCTCGGCGACCACCTCAGCGCCGGTGTGCCGCCGCGGATGCTTGTGGGTCCGCGACCGGCGGTGCTCGCGCTGCACTCCGCGCTGGCACGGACTGCGCGAGATGTGCGCGACCCGCAGCACCTCATGGCCGTCGGTCGCTCCGACCTGGGTGGTCCATGGGGCGCGCCGGTGCGTCGCGCGTGGCGCGGCGACGTCGACGCCCTGGTCGTCGCGGCGGCGGCGATGCACCGTGAGGAGATGGGCATCGACCCGCTGAGCGTCGACGCCGCCGGATGGCGCGCGCGCATGACCAGCCTGGTCGACCGTGGCTGGAGCTTCGTGTGGCAGGAGAGCGGCACCGTGGTCTTCAAGGCCGAGCTGAGCGCGTGGACGCCCGGCGTGGTGCAGATTCAGGGCGTCTGGACTCACCCCGAGCGGCGCCGCCAGGGCCTGGGCAGCGCCGGCCTGGCCACGGTGTGCCGCATCCTCTTCGAGGAGGTGCCCCTGTGCAGCCTCTACGTCAACCATTTCAACTCGACGGCGCTGCGCCTGTACAAGCGGCTGGGGTTTCGCAAGGTGGCGGAGTTCGCCACCGTGATCTACTGACCGCGTCGTGATCGAAGCGCGTTCCGATGTCACGCTGCCGGTGCCACCCGACGAGGCCTTCGCGGCGATCGCCGACCTGGACCACGCGGACTGGCTTCCCGCGGTTCGCGGTCTGCGTCACGTCGGCGGTCCGCGCAAGGGGGTGGGCGCGCGCTACGAGGTGGAGGTGGGCGCCATGGGCCGCCACCTGCGCGGGGTGCTGGTGTGCGCCGAGCTCACTCCGCCGCAGCGCATGGTGATGGAGCTGGAGGAGGGTCTCGAGCTCACCATCCGCGCCGACGTGCGCGCCGTGCGCGGCGGCTGCCGCGTCGACATCGTGGCGCGCTACTCCGTCGGTTCCGGGCTCCTCGCCGGCGCGGTGGAGCGCTCTTCGCAGGGTGCCGCGCGGCGCGAGGTGGCGCGGGCGTGCGAGCAGCTCGCAGCCCGCTTCGGCCGCAAGGCAGGAAGGACCGCGTGACCGGCGCCGACGACACCGAGCTCGACGCCATCGCGGCGCAGGCGCGCGCGGTCACGCCGCTGCCACCGGACGAGGTCGCCACGCTGCTCGCCGAGGTGCGCGAGGGCGCGGACACGGCGCGCGACAGACTGGTGGAGCAGCAGCTGCGCGTCGTGCTCGACGAAGCGGTGGCCCACGGCGATCGCGGGGTCGATGTCCTCGACCTCTTCCAGGAGGGAACCGTCGCGAGCATCGTCGCGGTGGACGAGTACGCGGCACGCGCCGGCGATCCCTCCGGTCTCAGCCGCTACGCGCGGCGGGTCGTCGCCGCGCACCTCGACCGCGCGGTGGACGACGCAGCCGCGGCCCGCGAGAGCGAGGAGCGATTCGTGCGCGACGCGCAGCTGTACGAGACGGCTGAGGTGTCATTGCGGCACGAGCTGGGGCGCAGCGCATCCGTCACCGAGCTGGCCGCGGTGCTGCAGTGGACGGAGGAGCGCGTGGCGCTGGTTGGCGACATGCTGACCAATGCGCGCGACCAGTACGACTCCGAGATCGTGCAGTTCCTCGACGACGAATCCGACGGGGACGGCTAGCGTCGCTCGTCCGGCGTGCGCCGTCCGCGGCTCACGCTGCGCAGATCCTCGTGGCGCCAGTCGAGGTCGCGCAAACCCGTGCCGGCGCCTCGCCGAATGGCCGCAGGGCCGAACCGCGAGCGCAGCCTGTCCAGCGTGCGGTCGACGCGCTCGTCGCGCGGTCCGGACAGCAGGTCGAGCTGCGCGTGGTCGTCGATGCCGCTCACGCCGACGCCGAGCAGACGCACCGGCGCGCCCGACCACGACGCGTGCAGCAGCGACATCGCCGAGTCGCGGATCGCGTTGTCGCTCTGCGTCGGCGACGGCAGCGACTCCTGGCGCGTGATGGTGGTGAAGTCGCCGTAGCGCAGCTTCAGCGTCACGGTGCGCGCGGTCCAGTGGCCGTCACGGAGGCGAGCGCCGACGTCCGCGCTCAGCTCGGCGACGCGATCGGCGAGCCGCTCGCGGGCGCTGACGTCCGCGCCGAATGTCTCCTCGCGCGACACGCTGCGCGGCCGCCCGGGGAGCGACACCGGCGAGCTGTCGATGCCGGACGCGCGCTCCCAGAGGGAGCGGCCGTGCGACTCGCCGATGCGCCGCTGCACCGTGTCGACGGGCAGCGCCGCCAGCTCGCCGAGTGTGTGGAGCCCCAGGCCGGTCAACGCCTTCTCCGTGGCCGGACCCAAGCCAGGCATGGCGCGCAGCGGCAGCGGCGCCAGGAATGCGGCCTCCGTGCCGGGTGCGACCACCACGAAACCGCGCGGCTTGCGCAGCTCGGATGCGATCTTGGCGACCGTCTTGCACGGGGCCACGCCGAAGGACGCGTGCAGCCCCGTGTCGCGCAGCACGCGGTCCCGGATCTCGGCGGCGATGAGCGCTGGCTCGCCGAAGCGCGCCACCGAGCCGGTGACGTCGAGGAACGCCTCGTCCAGCGACAGCGGTTCGATCAGCGGCGTGTACTCGCGGGCGACGGCGAACACGTCCCGTGACGCGGCGCGATACGCCACGAAGTCGACCGGCACGGTGATCGCGTGCGGGCACAGGCGCAGCGCCGTGGCCAGCGGCATGGCAGAGCGGACACCGTGCACGCGCGCCTCGTACGACGCTGCGCTGACCACGCCGCGGCGGATCTGCGACGTGCCATCGCCGCTGTCGCCGCCGCCGACGATGACGGGACGGCCGCGCAGCTCCGGGCGTCGCAGCTGCTCCACCGACGCGTAGAACGCGTCGAGGTCCATGTGGATGATCGCGCGCGGTGCCACCGCGCGCATCGTGTCACGAACCGGCTTCGGGCTTCAGGCGCCCCGGCGCGTCACGAATCGCTGCGAGCGCTCGTGCCAGTCCTCGAGGTCGGCCTCGCTGAGGTACCCGGCCGCGATGAGCAGGTCCACGTACGTGGTGCCCAGGTGCGGCGCTGCGCGTCGCAGCACCCACGGTGGTGGGTTCTCCTTGTTCTTGTTGACGCTCTGATAGAAGTAGATCTGGTTCAGATCACACAGCAGCGCGAGGCGATGCAGCGAAATGCCCCGCTCGCGACACCTTTCCTTCAGGTAGTCCTTGAAGTCCACCACCATTCCTTGCGCAGCCGTCTGCGTCAAGCCCGCGAATGCAGTATAGGCAGCGGTACCTCGAGGTCGAGGAGCAGCAGCACGCCGGCGACGTCGCTGATCACGGCGTCAGCCGCGGTGTGCGGTGGCAACTCGTGCGCGTGCTGCTCCTGCAGCAGCACGCACCGCATGCCGAGCCCGCGCGCGCCTGCGACGTCCTCTGCCTCGCTGTCGCCGACCATGACGGTGCGCGCAGCGGTCGCCCCCAGGGACGCGAGCGCGGCGTGGAAGATGCGCGCGTCCGGCTTCCGCCATCCCACCCCCGCCGAGAAGGTCACGCCGTCGAGGCGATCGCGCAGGCCGCAGTGCTGCAGCTGCTCGTGCATGGACTGAAGCCGGTACGGCGCGTTGGAGCAGAGGCCGGTGCGCAGCCCGGCGCGGCGCAGCGTGTCGAGCGTGGCCGCGGCACCCGGGCGGGCGACCACGCCGCTGCGCCAGGCGCGCTGCTCGACGCGGAGCACCTCGTCGAGGAGGCTGTCGTCGAGGGTGATGCCCAGGCCGGCGTACGCAGAGCGGGCGGCGGCGCTGACGTCGAACTCGCGGAGCGTGGCTCCGTCCCGGTGCCGCCCGCACTCGGCGTCGACGCGATCGTGCACCTGGCTGAGCAGCGCCGGCGCCGGTGGTGGTGTGTGGCCCGCCTCCGCCAGCAGACGCGCGATGTCGGCGTATGCGGCCAGCAGCTCGTCGTGGGGCCGCGAGACCGTCACCAGCGTGCCTCCGTAGTCGAAGAGCACCGCGTCGACCGGGGCGCCGGCGAATGCGGCGCTCACCGGCGCGGGCTCACGTCTGGTCGCCCCCGCCTCCTCCACGGCCGCGCCGCCGCCCCCCGCGGCGGCGGCCTCCGTGCCAGCGGCGCTTGCCCGCGCGCTTGGCGCCAGGCTGCGCCGCCGCGCCACTCAAGCCGTCGAGGTACGCCTGGGCCGGGTGCGTCTCTCGCGGGTGGCCGGCCAGCGCGTCCGGTGCCGCGGCCACCCGGGCTTCGTACTCGCGCAGCAGCTCCTCGAGTGGCTTCTTGTCGCGCCCCGGCGGCGCGGCCGTCTCGGCCCAGGGCTGCGCCGTGGCGCTCTGCTCGGGGGCCGCGACGTCGCCGCCGGGGACCTCGGGGACGGTCTGGAGGACGCTTTCCAGGGCGCGGGCGATCAGCCGGTCCGGGTCGTCCAGCGGCGGCCCCCCCTCAGGCATCGGCCACCGCCAGCCGCCAGCCCGCCAGCGCCAGGCCCGCGACGGTCTTGACGTCGACCTCGCCGCGGGCCACCAGGCGCACGACCTCCTCCTTGGTGAACCAGCCAACCTCGAGGCGCTCGTCTGGGTCGGCGCTGGTCGGTCCACCAGCCAGATCCGAGGCGAGGAAGAAGTGCATCACCTCCGACGAGTAGCCAGGGGCCAGCGGGGCCTCCGCCAGGCGGCGCCACGACGCCGCCACCGCTCCCGTCTCCTCGCCCAGCTCGCGGCGCGCCGTGTCCTGCACGGCCTCGCCGTCGTGGTCGCGCGTGCCCGCGGGGAGCTCCCACAGCGCCCTGCCCACGGGGTGCCGCCACTGGCGCACGAGCGCCACCCGGCCGTGGGCGTCCAGGGCGACGACGGTGACGGCGCCCGGGTGTTCCACCACCTCCCGTGTCGCGGTGGCGCCGTCGGCGAAGCTGACGGCGTCCCGCCGCACTCGGATCAGGCGCCCGTTGAACACCGGCTCGGTGCTCACCAGGGTCTCGCGCAGGGCCTCGTCGTCGGCGCGTTCCACCCTGCGAGTTTGCCGCATGCCGCTCGCAGCGGCGGCAGGTCAGCGAATGGTCAGGCGCAGGCCCACTGGTGTGCCTGGCCGTGGGCCAGCATCTTGGCCGCGATGTTGGCCTGGTCGGCCGGGTCCCAGATACTGGTCCCGCCGTTGTGGGTGAACGTCGACATGAGGAACTGGAAGAGCCCGTAGTACGGCCCCCGTGGGTTGTACGCGTGCGGGTTGAGGCCCGACTCGCAGCGGGCGATGCTCACCATCCAGCTGCCCGACACGCCCCACCGGGCGGCGGCGGACATGATGATCCCTGCGACGCTGTTCCTGTTCACCGGGCCGGCGGGGATCGACACACGACGCGTCGTCGTCCGGTGCGGCGTGGCGGGTGGCGGGAGCGCGTGCTTCTGGCTCACCAGCGGCAACCGCACGAGCCGGACGGCCTCTCTGCCGTCGTTGACCGCCATGGCGGCAGCGGGCAGCGCAGCGATCGTGGGTGCGGACCTGGGCGCCGGCTGGGTCAGTGACGCGGCGATCACCGGGCCGGCCACCAGAGTGACCGCTCCGAGGACCAAACCGCGGATCCTTCTGGGAAATCGCAAGGTCGAACTCCTTTCCTTCGTGGCTGGATGGAGTAGGCCCGACAGACCACGGGGTGGTCACGGCGCTGCTCCGGGGCATCCGCCCGTCCCTTCCGTCGAGGTAACGCCAGTGGTCGTCGCCGCGACCGCGGCACCCTACCACACGCCCTGTGTGGTTTCGCAAGTGAGCGGCGCTGATCGCGGCGGGGCGGCTGCGCTACCAGCCGGTCGAGGCCCCCAGGCTGCAGCGGGCTGGGCGGGCGCTGACCAGCACGGGGACGTCCACCGCGAGGGAGGTGGTGCCGGGCCACACCGCGGGGACCGAGCCGCCCCCGATGATCCCGCCTCCGCCGTTGGCGCACATGGCAAAGAGCACCACCGCCGCGCCTAAGCCCAGATGACCCACCCTCACGGTCCCGGTGACGTCGCCATGGCCGCGGCCCGGCCGGCACGTCTCGCAGCGGTACGCCGCCGGGCCCGCGCTGAGGGTCACGCCCGGCGCATCCACCCAGGCCCCGACGGACACGGTCGCGGTGGCGCTGGACGCGCCGGTGCAGGCATCGGTGCAGTCGGCGGTCACCGCCAGCGTCTCCCCCGGCCCGAGGTTGACCGGCACCGAATCAAGGGAGCCGAGGCGGGCGCCGGAGCGCGTGGTGGCGAAGTGCACCACCACCTGGGCAGCGCCGTGGTGCGTCGCCTGGTTGTGCAGCACAGCGACCGGTATCGCCACGAGGTCGAACGCGCCGACGCCGGTCGATTCGATGGCGACGCGCTCCACGTCGGGTGCGGGCTGCGGCGAGGGAGACGGTGACGGTGAGCTCGGAGGGGGCGTGACCGTCGGCGACGGTGCCGGAGCCTGCCCGCATCCGGCGAGCAGAGCGGCGGCGAGCGCGCCGACGGCGGCCGCAGGGGAGACGTGCACCAGCCCATGCTACGGAGCGCCTCGAATCCGCAGGCGCGCGCCGATGGCAGAATCGAGCTCTCGTCCAGTCCAGAGGACCCGCCGCCGATGCCCTTCACCGCAGAGCACGACGCTCTTCGCGAGACGATCCGCGACTTCGTCGCCAAGGAGCTGCGCCCGCACGCCGAGGAGTGGGAAGCAGCCGAGTACTTTCCCGACTCGGTCTTCCGGCGCATGGGAGAGCTGGGCTTCCTCGGTCTGCGCTACCCGGAGAAATACGGGGGCCAGGGGGGCGACTACTTCAGCGCGATCGTCCTGGCCGAGGAGATGGCTCGCGCCGGATCCGGGGGCGTGGGCATGGCGATCAGCGTGCAGAGCGAGATGGCGACGCCCCCCATCTTCAAGTTCGGCACCGAGGAGCAGCGGCAGAAATACCTGGTGCCCGCGATCAGGGGCGAGAAGGTGGCGGCGCTGGGAATCACCGAACCCGACGCGGGCAGCGATGTCGCCGCGATCCGCACGCGCGCTGACCGCGTCGACGGCCACTGGCGCATCAGCGGCAGCAAGCTCTACATCACCAACGGCGTGCGCTGCGACTACATCCTGCTCGTGTGCCGCACCGGCAAGCAGGAGGACGGCGCGCACGGCATCACGCTGTTCCTCGTCGACAAGGACCTCCCCGGCTTCCGCGTGTCGCGCAAGCTCAAGAAGCTGGGGATGTTCTCCAGCGACACCGCGGAGCTGTCCTTCGACGGCGTCGAAGTCGGCGACGACGCCATCGTCGGCGAGCTGGGGCAGGGCTTCTACCACCTCATGTGGGAGCTGCAGGGTGAGCGCCTCATCGGCGCGGCCGGCGCCATCGCCGGCGCCGAGGTCGCGTTCGAGGAGACGCTGCGCTGGTGCAAGGACCGCGAGGCGTTCGGCCGCCCCATCGGGAAGTTCCAGGTGAACCGGCACAAGCTCGCCGACATGTACACCGACATCACCGTGGCCAAGACGTTCATCTACAGCGTTGCCGAGAAATGGAACCGCGAGGAGTACCCCGTCAGCGAGATATCGATGGCCAAGCTCGTCGTGGGCCGCGTCACCTCAGACGTGGCGGACACCTGCCTGCAGCTGCACGGTGGCATGGGCTACATGGCGGAGACGGGGATCTCGCGCTACTTCCGCGACTCGCGGCTGATCCGCATCGGTGCGGGCACGGACGAGGTGATGAAGGAGATCATCGCCAAGACGTCACTCGGATTGTGAGCCGGTGGGGATCCCCCGGAGAGGAGATCGCCGTCAGGTCGCCGATGCCCCCGTGTAGTCCGTGTTGGCATACGGCACCGCAATGGCCGCACCGCCTCCACGCGAGGGGTCGGCGGCTTCGAGCACGTTGAACGCCATCTCGGTCACGCTCGAGTAGTTCCCAGGATCCACGAAGGTGTCGATGCCGGCGCCGAGCCTGAAGCTGCCGCTGATCGTGTAGTTGGTCATCTCGGTGAAGAAGACGGCGGCTCCTCCGCTTTGGAGGCGATACGTCCACGTGTCGGGCTGTGGCTCGATGGACCCGCTGATGCCACCTCCGGTCGCGGCCGATGACCCGGCAAGCGACTTGAGGTGATCGACATATTCCGACGTGTTCGCCCCGGGGGCGAACGTGAGTGCCGGCGCGGCGACGGCGTTGGTCCCGAACAGCGGCTTGGAGACGTAGTCGGCAAAGCCGTCCGCGATGCCAATCCCGGTCGCCTGCAAGCCGCTCTGTGCGGTCGAAGGCAGCTCGTCAGCGAGTCCGTTGGAGTCCAGGGCGAACGGCGGGTACTGGCCGTTGCCGATGTCGAGAGCGATGTCGGCGCGCCAGGGCGCGCCGGCCCCATCCTGCAGAAAGATGTACATGGAGTTGTCGCTGGTAGCGCCGAAGTTGAGGGCCGCCTCGACGAGGAAGCTCCGCGGATACGCGCCTGCGCTGGCGGGGACGAAGACCGCGAGGTGGCCGGCCGTGAACTTTGCGAACGACTTGCGGTGCCCGCGATACGTGAGGTACTCGGCGTTGTCGGCGGCGGCCAGCGGACCTTCCTCGAGGTCCGTCAGCCGCGAGGTGTCGAGCGCTTGCTGAGCCGCGTTGTCGGCCACGAAGTAGGCAGCCGCCGTCGACCGGGCGGTCGCGGGCGATATCGCAAGTGGCCCCGGTGCGACCGTGCTGCCTCCACCTCCCCCGGTTCCGCCACCCTCCGAGCCGCAGGCGCTCGCCAAAACCACGAGCGCCGTCACACCGGAGAACGCCACGACCGACGTCCCGCGCAACCTCGCCATCCTGACTCCTCCCGCCCTCACGGCCGCGCCGTGACTTGGTGCGCGGGTAGCCTATCGAACCGTACCCCGGCCTGCTGAGGCCGCGCTGAAAACGCCGCGAGGAGCTGTCGGTGGAGCCGCAACCCGAGGCCACGCGATCGGTGCGCGACAGGCGTCGCGACGTCATCGCCCGCCTCGGATCGCCCCCCACATCCGATGAGCGGTCGTCGCGGCTGATGCTCGCGGTGCTGGCCGGCGCGGCACTGCTGTTCGCGGCGTCGATGCCGCTGCCGTGGCATCACCACGACGTGCCCGCCGCCGGCTACGCCGTGGTGCCCGGCATCGCCGCCGACAACTGGCTGGTGGTGGTCGCTGCAGTCCTCGTCGCCGTGGTCGCCTGGATGGCGGTGCAACCGCCCGGCTACTACATCCTGGCGCTGCTCGGCGTGACGGTGTTCGTCGTGTCCCTGGGGATCTTCGCCGACTACCTCGACACCGAGGCACGCAGCGCGCAGCTGTACGTGTCCCCCTACTTCGGTCCGGGATTCTTCCTCGCCGCCGCGGGCGGCGCGGTGCTCATCGCCGGCGCCGTGCTCGCCTGGCGGCAGCGCCCGTGAGCCGCAACGCGAAGCTGCTCGTCGCCGTCACGGTCATCGCGTTCCTGATGATCGTCGCGGCGTCGGCGATCCTCACGTTCAACAACCGCCCCGGGCCGTAGCGGTCACGCGCCGGCGGCGAGCCAGGCGCGGAAGAAGGGATTCGCCACGCACCAGGCGCGGTCGGACCTGCGGCGCACCAGCTCGCGGCGCGCCAGCACGTCCAGCGCCTTGCGCACGGAGTTGGCGTT
The DNA here is from genome assembly GCA_963777285.1 of Candidatus Dormiibacterota bacterium. Classification (GTDB taxonomy): domain Bacteria; phylum Chloroflexota; class Dormibacteria; order Aeolococcales; family Aeolococcaceae; genus JAFARE01. The sequence continues at coordinate 693,246 of CAVZPR010000002.1, read as the reverse complement.
GTTGACGTCGACGCGATGCAGGAAATCGTGTGAGTACACGGACGCCTGCGGCTGCGCCGCCAGTGCCTTGAGCACGCGCTGCTGCGCCGGCGCGAGGCCGTCGAGCGTCTCCGCGTAGTCGACGATCTCGAGCTGCACGATCTCCGCGAATCCTGCAGCCAGCGCGTCGCCGTCGACCGCGGCCGCGGCGGCCGCAAATGCGGCGTAGGCAAGCTTCTGCACGTCGTTGGGAACGCCGTCGACGCTGCGGTAGATGTCGCTGGCGATCGCAGCCGGCATGGTCTTGCCCCCAGCGCCGGCGCGTCTGCACAGGAACTCGGTCATCTCCGTCTCGGGGATGACGTCGAGGCTGATGCGTTCGCCCATGCCGAGCAGCGGTGCGCCCGGTCCCGACGCGAGCTCTCGCATCACGTGCAGCTTGCTGCCGGAGAAGACCAGGCTCACATCGCGTAGCTCGTCGGCGATCGCCTTGAACACGCCGGGCAGGCCCGGGTCGATCTCAGCCGCGCGCTGGAACTCGTCGATCACCAGGCTCGCGGGCTTCTGGCGCGCGACCCGCCCCAGGATGCGCATCGTGTCGTGCAGTACCCCCTCCCATGGCACGGGATCGACCGCGGGGCTGAACGTCACCTGCAGCGCACCGCCGGGGTGCACGGTGATCGATGGCTGCAGGCGCACACCTGCGAGTGCGTCGGCGAGGTCGGCGCGGCGCCGCGTCATCCAGCCTGCCGGCCCCGCCAGCACCGCCGAGAGCAGCACCTCCGCCACCTCGCGCCGGCTGGACGCCTTGATCAGCGATGCGTACCCGCTGCGCCCGCCGCGCCGCCGCACCGTCGTGATGGCTCGCTGCAGCAGCGACGTCTTTCCGTAGCGGCGCGGCGAGAGCAGGATCACGTTCTGGCCGTCGAGCATGCGGCGCGTCAGCGAGTTCGAGCTCGCTCCTCCGGTCGCAGAACGAGTTGCCGGCCACAGGGGAGCCGTAGTGGAACGGATTGCGCTGCCAGCGCGCGCGCGGCTGCCGCGACGGCGGCGGACTCATCTGCCTGTCACCAGTTGGTATTATACCGATTGGTGATATACGCGGCGAGCCGCCGACCTGCCTAGACTTCAGCGGCCGGCGCCACCAGTGAGGAGAGAGCAGATGCAGGAGAAGATCATCGGGACCGTGATGCCGGTGCTCGAGGTCACGCTCGACCCCGGCGAGTCGCTGTTCGCCGAGTCCGGCGAGCTCTCGTGGATGACGTCCACGATCGTGATGCGCACCTCGACGCAGTTCGGCGGCGGCGGCGGCATCGGCGGGGTCTTCAAACGCGCTCTCGGCGGCAGCTCCATCTTCATGACCGAGTACAGCGCCCAGGGCGGTGCCGGGATGGTCTCGTTCGCGACGCGCCTGCCCGGTCAGATCTTCCCGATCGACGTGGCGCCGCAGCCGGGCTTCACGTACCTGGGACACCGCCATGCCTTCGTCTGCGCCAACCCCGGCGTCGAGCTGTCGATCGGCTTCCAGCAGCACCTGGGCGCCGGCCTCTTCGGCGGCGACGGGTTCCGCCTGCAGAAGATCTCCGGTCAGGGTCGCGCGTGGTGCGAGCTCAGCGGCGAGATCATCACCTACGACCTGCAGCCGGGCGAGACGCTGCGCGTGCACCCCGCCCACGTCGGGCTGTTTCAGGACACCGTGCAGTTCCAGATCACGACCGTGAAAGGCATCAAGAACAAGATCTTCGGCGGCGACGGCATCTTTCTCGCCCAGCTCGTGGGACCGGGACGCGTCTGGCTGCAGTCCCTGCCGCTGCAGAAGCTGGCCCAGGCGCTGTCCGAGTACAGCCCCTCGCAGGCGGCGGAATCAGGCGCCGCAGGAGGGGCCGGTGGCGCCGTCGTCAGGGGCCTGTTCGGCAACTGATCAGTTTGGGGGCGGCTTCTCGATGGCGATGCCGCGCTCGCGGAGCGTGGCGTCGACGGCGCGCATCCACTCCACGCGCCGCTGTGCGCGCGCGTAGGTCGTCTGTATGTAGTCGTACGTCGCCAGATTCGGGTCGACCGCGGCGAACCGCGGCCGCGCGGGAACGTCGGACTCGGCGATGATCTCCTGCGCGCACAGCTCCTCGACGGCCAGCGACACCACCGTCACCGCGGCCTCGGCCATCTCGACGTAGTCCATCTTGGCGTTCTGCATGGCGATGGAGTCGCGTCCGTCGGCCAGCTTGTGGCCGTAGCGGCCGACCGCGCCGAGGTACTGCTCCAGCTCGTGCAGCATCACGCAGCCGCCATCCTTGCCACCGACCACGACGACGTGGCCGTCGACGCCGACGCTGAACGTCAGGACGTCAGACGCTGCTGCTTGACGCCTGCGGAAGAGCGGCATCCTGGGAGGAGAACTCGTTGCGCCGGAAGAGCGCATGCAGCCGCAGACCGGCGGCGGCGAGCGCCTCGGCGCCTCCCTCCTCCCGGTCGAGGACGCACAGTGCTTCGACGATCGTGGCGCCGGTTTCGAGCACGCGCTGCTGCGCCTGCAGAAACGTCCCGCCGGTGGTGAGCGTGTCGTCGACCAGCATCACACGCGAACCCGGGCGCAGTGGCGGTCCCTCGATGGCACGCGCGGTGCCGTGCGCCTTCACCTCCTTGCGCACGATGAACGCGGTCACCGGCCTGTCCGTGGCGCCGCTCAGCGCGGCGACGCCCGCGGCGATGGGGTCGGCGCCGAGGGTCAACCCGCCGACGGCGTCGACGCCCAATTCGCGGCAGCGGCCGAGGACCAGCTGCGACACCAGGAACAGCCCGCGGCCGTCGAGGGTCACCTGCTTGCCGTCGACGTAGTAGTCACTGCGCCTGCCGCTGGTCAGCGTGAAGTCGCCGAAGCTGAAGGCGCGCGTGCCGACCAGCGCGCGGAGCTCGTCGCGCAGCTCCGCGTTCATGCGTGCGTCCAGCGCAGCACCGGCATGCGCGCCGCGCGCACCTCGTCGACGCGCTCGACCGGCGTCTCGTGCGGGGCGGACTGCACGTACGCAAGGTCGCGTTCCGCCTCGTCGACGATCGCGGCGCACACGTCGGCGAGGTCGTCGACGCTGCGCTTCGACTCGGTCTCCGTCGGCTCGAACATCAACGCCTCCGGGACCGTCGTGGGGAAGTACACCGTGGGCGCATAGACGCCGTAGTCGAGGAGGCGCTTGGCGACGTCGACGGCGCGCAGCCCCGGCACGCGTGCGCCCTTGGTGGTGCAGACGAACTCGTGCATGCAGGGCGTGTCCACCGCCATCGGGAAGATGTCCGCGACGCGCGTTTGCAGGTAGCGGGCGTTGAGGACCGCGTCGCGCGCCACCTGCGGCAGCGCCGACCCGTACGCGCGTATGTACGCGTACGCACGCACCAGCATCCCGAAGTTGCCGTAGTACGAGCGCACCTTGCCGACGCTGTGCGGCCTGTCGTCGTCGAGGCGGAACCGGTCGCCCTCGCGCTCCACGGTGGGGCTGGGCAGGAAGTCGACGAGCCGCTCCGCGACGCCGACGGGCCCGGCCCCGGGCCCGCCGCCGCCGTGCGGCGTCGAGAACGTCTTGTGCAGGTTGAGGTGCACCACGTCGAACCCCATGTCGCCGGGGCGGGCCACTCCGACCAGTGCGTTGAGATTGGCGCCGTCGTAGTAGAGCAGCGCGCCGGCCGCGTGTGCCCGTCGGGCGATCTCGAGGATGTCCTTCTCGAACACACCGAGCGTGTTCGGGTTGGTCAGCATGATGGCGGCCACGCTGCCGTCGAGGTGGCGATCGAAGTCATCGACGTCCACGGTGCCGTCGCGGTTGCTCTTCACCGTGACCACGTCGAGGCCACACGCGGCGGCCGACGCCGGGTTGGTGCCGTGCGCCGAGTCGGGGATCAGGACCGTGGTGCGATGCGTGTCGCCGCGCCGCGCGTGATACGCCTGGATCATGCGCAGGCCGGTCCACTCGCCGTGCGCGCCGGCCGCGGGCTGGAGCGACATGCGCCGCATCCCGGTGACGGCCGCGAGCAGCCCCTCCAGCTCCCACATCAGCTGCAGCGCGCCCTGCACGTCGTCCCCGTCCTGGTACGGATGCAGGTTGGCGAAGCCGTCGAGCCACGCCAGCTGCTCGTCCACCACGGGGTTGTACTTCATGGTGCAGGAGCCGAGCGGGTAGGGACCGTGGTGCAGGTGGTGGTTGCGGCGCGCCAGGCGGCCGATGTGGCGCGCCAGCACCGCCTCGGGGACCGCAGGGACGCGAGCCGGACGCGTGCGCAGCAATTCCCTGGGCAGCAACGTCTCGAGCCCACTACCGGGGACACCCGCGTCGGTGACACGCGGTCCCGCCTCGTAGTCGTCGCTCAGCTCGAAGACGAGCGGCTCGGCGCCCGCCCATCCGGGGCGGTCGCGACGCTCCGCGGGCACCTCGCTCACGCCGATGCCGCCACCGCGGCGCGCTCGCGCGACCGCGCGAAGGCGCGCGCGCCCGCCACGTAGCGGTCGATGGCCGCTGGCGGGGTCATCTCGGTGCAGCACACGAGCACCTGCCGGCTCCTCCCCGGGTCGACGCGGCCCAGCGGCAGGCCCGCCAGGATGCCGCGGTCGCGCAGCGACGTGGCGAAGCCTGGAGCGTCGCCGCCGGGGCACTCGACCGCGAATTCCCAGAGGAACGGCGTGTCCGGGTGCGCCAGGCGGAACCCTTCGACGGCGGCGAGCTGCTGCGCCAGGTGGTGCGCCCGGCGCGCGCTCACCTCGGCCACCGCGCGCATGCCGCCCGCGCCCATCTGCGCCATGTACACCGTCGCCGCCAGGGCGATGAGCGCGTGGTTGGTGCAGATGTTGGAAGTTGCGTGCTCGCGGCGGATGTGCTGCTCGCGCGCTTGCAGCGTCAGCGTGTACGCGCGCTCGCCGCGGCGGTCGACGGTCATGCCCACGAGGCGCCCGGGGATGCGGCGCAGCAGCGCTGTGCGCGCCGCCACGAAGCCGACGTGCGGGCCGCCGAACGACAGCGGTATACCCAGCGGCTGTCCGTCGCCGACCGCGATGTCGAAGCCCGCGTCGCCCGGTGGCACGATGACCGTGCAGGCGTGCAGATCGGTGGCGGCGATGGCCAGCGCGCCGTGGCGGTGAGCCAGCTCGGTGAGCGGCGTGAGGTCGGCGACGGTGCCCACGAAGGACGGCTGCTGCAGCAGCAGCGCCGCGTGTTCGTCGCTGATCGCGGCCTCGACGTCGGCGGCCGTCACCGCGCCGTCGCGTGACGGGACCACGTCGATGGCGATGCGACGGCCCTCGGCGAAGGTGCGCAGCACGCGAAGCGTCTCGGGGTGCACCGAGTCCGCAACCGCGATGCGCGCCCGGCCCGTCGCCTGCACCGCCATCACCATGGCCTCCGCCGCCGCCGTCGCTCCGTCGTAAAGCGAGGCGTTGGCCACGTCGAGGCCGGTGAGCTCGCAGATCATCGACTGGAACTCGAAGATGGTCTGCAGCGTGCCCTGCGACGCCTCGGCCTGGTACGGCGTGTACGCGGTGTAGAACTCGGGCCGCGAGATGCTGCCGCGCACGATCGCCGGGCTGAAGCGCCGGTACACGCCGGCGCCGAGGAAGCTGTCGTAGGTCGCCGTCGAGCGGTTGCGCGCGGCGATGCGTTCCACCTCTGCGACCAGGTCCTGCTCGCCGAGCGGCGGGGGCAGGTCGATGTGCGGGTCGCGCAGCGACTCCGGGATGGCAGCGAAGAGGTCCCGGTCTGCGCGCAGCCCGACGGCGTCGAGCATGGCGCGGCGGTCCTCGTCGGTGTTGGGCAGATACGCCACGTTTCCAAGTATGCCGATGCCGGGTTTGAGGCTGCCCGGGGTTTGGCCGGGACGGCCGTTGGTACACTGGCTCTGCGGTGGCGACGAAACGCGTGAGCAACGTGGGCATCGACGACATCGTGTCGGCGATCGAGACCGCCCGCGACAAGGTGATGAGCGACGAGGTGAAGAGCCTGGTCAAGCTCGGCCTGCCCAAGACCGTGGCCTACAAGATGGTCGCGGAGCGCTACCGTCAGCGGCCGGAGGGTGAAGAGGGCGAGGGCGGCGACTCCACGGGGACGCCCTGGCCCGACATGAGCTAGGCGGCGCTGCGGCGCCGGCCCCGGATGTACCAGGCGACGAGCGCCAGGACCACCACCACGGCCAGGCCGATCGCCACCTTGCCGATCGCTCCTGACACGCGCGTGTAGTTGGCGCCGATCGCGTATCCCACGGCGGTCAGCGCCGAGCACCAGACGAGCGCGCCCAGGAAGCTGAGCACCGCGAAGGCCACCGGCTGCACCCGCGCCAGCCCCGCGGGGAAGGAGATGTAGGTGGTGACCACGGGCAGGAAGCGTCCGAAGAAGACGGCGGGGTAGCCGAACTTGGCGAACCATCGGTTGGCCAGGTCCAGGTGGTCGGCGGAGATTCCCACGTGGCGCCCGGGGCCGAGCAGCAGCGGCCGCCCGTAGCGGCGCGAGACCCCGTAAGCGACCAGCGATCCGATCAGCGCGCCCACGGCGCCGGCGAGCACCACGGCGACCACGTTGAGCCGGCCCGTGGCGGCGAAGTAGCCGGCCAGCGGCATGATCACCTCACTGGGAAAGGGGATGCCGCAGGCGTTGATCGCCATGAGCAGGAGCACCGCGTAGATCCCGCCGCTCGTGACCCAGTTGGTTACCAGCTGTCCCACGACCCGGCATTCTGACGGCGGCTGCTCGGCGTGGGCCCCGGAGGCACCGGTTCCGGGTCGATCACCATTCGCCACGCGGGGCCGCTCACCAGGGCGCGCTCCTTGCGGCGGCGGCGCAGCTCGGCGCGCGCCAGGAGCACGGCGACGATGACTGCCGCCGGCGCCAGGCTCTGCCACTGACGCGTGCCCAGCACCAGCCCCACCGGAACGGCGATCAGCACCACGGCGTCGTACACGCGGCCTCGCATCGAGGTGAAGAGCGCCGCCGGGATCGCCGCCAGCGCGGTGATCACGCCTGCCGCGGGGAGCGAGACCACCAGCCCCGACACCAGGGGCAGGAGGCCACGGCCGCTGCGCCGGAAGAGCAGGGGAAAGGCGTCGCCGGCGACGCACCCCGCGATCGCGGTGGCGATGAACCAGCCCTGCGGCGAGTAGAGGCGCGCGAGCACCCCGACGATCGCGCCCTTGACCACCTCGAGCGCGCCCGCCAAGAGCGCGGCCCGGAGGCCGCCCACCGCCGCCGTGTTGAGCGCGCCGGTGCCACCGACTCCCCGGCTGCGCATGTCGATTCCCTGGCGCCGGCGCACGACCAGCCAGGCGACGGGAAGCGCGCCCACCGCGTAGCCCAGCACGAAGGCCACCGCCGCGGCGATCAGAGGGGGATTCACTCGCCAAGTCTCGCAGGCACGGGGCGCGCTACCGTTGCCGCCGTGACCGCCCTCCCGCTCTGGCGCGAAGCCGTGGACCGCATGGTCGTCAGCGCTCACAGGGTGGACGTGCCGCTGGACTGGAACGACCCCGGCGGCGAGACGATCTCCGTCTTCGCCCGAGAGGTCATCGCCGCGGAGAAGGCCGACGACGCGTCGCTGCCCGCGGTCTGCTGGTTTCAGGGCGGTCCCGGCTTCGAATCCGCCTATCCCGAGCAGCGCTCCGGATGGCTGGAGCAGCTGCTGACGCGCTACCGCGTAGTGCTCCTGGACCAGCGCGGCACCGGGCTGAGCACACCACTGGAAGCACGGGCCCTGCCACGCCAGGACGCCGCGGCGCTGGCCGCCTACATAGGCAACTTCCGCGCCGACGCGATCGTGCGCGACGCCGACGCGCTGCGTGCGGCGGTGTACGGGGCCGACACGTCCTGGCACATCTTCGGACAGAGCTTCGGCGGCTTTTGCGCGCTCACCTACCTTTCACTGCTTCCCGAGCACGTCGCGGCCGCGATCATCACCGGCGGCTTCGCGCCGGTGCTGCACGACGCCGAAGAGACGTACGTGGTACTGGCGGAACGGATGGCGGAGCGAAACCGCGCATATCTCGCTCGCTTCCCGCAGGACGCGGCGCGGCTGCGCCGCATCGTCGACCACCTCGGTTCCACGTCAGACGTCGACGCCTCCGGGCAGAGCCTCACGGCGCATCGCTTCCTCGCGCTGGGCCAGTACCTCGGCCGCTCGCACGGCATGGCGCAGCTGCACGCGGTCGTCGAGCGCGCCGCCAACGACCTCGACCAGCTCGGCGTGCTCGGCGGTCTGGTGCACGACCTCGTGCGCGAGCTGATGTCACCGGCGACGAATCCCATCTACAGCGTGCTGCACGAGCCCTGCTACAGCTCCGGTCCGGCGACACGATGGGCGGCGTCGCGCGTCATCGAATCCGATCCGCGCTTCGCGCTCGACGCCGACCCGGCGCCGTACCTGACCGGCGAGATGATCTTTCCCTGGATGTTCGACGAGCTCGCCGCGCTGACGCCGCTGCGCGGCGCGGCGCACCTCGTCGCGGACCGCGACGGCTGGCCTGCGCTCTACGACATCGAGCGACTGCAGGCCAACCGGGTGCCTGTCGCCGGCACCGTGTACTGGAACGACCCCTATGTGGAGCGCGGGCTGGCGCTGGAAACGGCGTCAGTGCTGGGCAATTGCGACGTCTGGATCACGAACGAGCACGAGCACGCGGCGTACCGGATGGATCCCAAGCGCGTCGCGGACAGGCTCTTCGCCATGCTCGATCAGCTGCGCGCCGCCGGCTGAGCGCGCCCATGAGCCGTCGGCCACGGCCGTCGACGCTGCAGCCGTGGCCGGTGGCATTCGATCCGAGGTACGAGCTCGACTGGGGGCAGCGCGAGTACGGCGCGCGACTGCTGAGCGAGCACCTCGACCAGTCTCACGACGGCGCCAGCAGGCGCACCCGACTGATCGACGCGCACGTGCGCCGGCTACAGCAGGTGCTCCCAGGGCCACCGGCGCGCGTCCTCGACGCCGCGTGCGGCCCGGGCCTGTACGCCGTGCGGCTGGCGCGCGCCGGATACGACGTCACCGGCGTCGACGTCAACGTCGCCGCGCTGCGGCACGCGCGCACGTCCGCTCGCAGCGCCCGGCTCGCGGGGCGGACACGGTTCGTGCGCGCGGACCTGCGCGAGCTCGGCAGTGCGCTCTCGGGGTTCGACGCGGCTCTCCTCATCTATCACGTGCTGGAGGCGTTTCCTCGGGCGGAGCAGGTGAAGGTGCTGCGCCGGCTGCGGCGCGCACTGCGCCCCGGCGGGCTGCTGATCGTGGAGATGCGGCTGCGGCCCGATCAGCTCCCGGGGCGGCTGGAGTGGTGGGAGGTCGCCTCGCGGTCGCTGCTCGCCGACCGCCGCCACCTGCTGCTGGGGGACAGCACGTACGACCGGCGAAGCAACACGTACGTGATGCGCGAGGTCGCCGTCTTCGACGACGGACGCGTGGCCGTGCAGCACACGAGTGCGTGGCTGTGTCCCTTCGACTCGATACCGCGGCTGTTCGCCCGTGGCGGGCTCACCGTCGAGCGGATCTGCGACGGCTGGACGGGCATGTTGGCGACGCAATTGTCAGAAACATGTGTCGTGGTGGCGCGACGCCGCTGAGCGCCGCGGCCCCAGATCGAGCCGCTACCATGTGGCGCCGTCCAGAACCCGTCCCAGGAGCGCCTGCAGATGTCGATGCCTCCGGACCGCATCCGATCCGTGGCGGTCGTCGGGCACAGCCACGACGGCAAGACCACGCTGTGCGAGGCGCTGCTGCACGTCGCGGGCGCCACGCAGCGGCTCGGCTCCACGGACCAGGGCACGTCCATCCTGGACCACGAGCCGGAGGAGCAGCGCCGGTCGATCAGCATCACCGCGGCGGTGGCGCACTGCGACTGGGAGGGATCCCGCGTCAACCTCATCGATGCCCCCGGGTTCCAGGACTTCGCCGGTGAGGTGGTGCAGGCGCTCGCCGGAGCGGACGCCGCGGTGCTGGTCCTGTCCGCCACGGGCTCGGTGCCGGTGGGCGCGGAGCTGGCGTGGGAGCTGGTGACGGCGGCGGGGCTCCCCTCGCTGGTCGTGGTCAACAAGATGGACAAGGAGAACGCCGCCTACGAGGCCACGGTGGACGCGGTGCGGGCGGCGTTCGGGCGGTCGTGCATCGCGGTCGCGGTGCCGATCGGCAGCGCCGAGGGCTTTCGTGGATTCGTCGACCTGGTCGATGACCGGGCGCACGAGTTCGACGCTCGCGGGCGCAGCTCGGAGACCTCGTTCCCCGAGGAACTGCGCGCCGAGGTGGAGCGCGCGCACTCGGCGCTGGTCGACGCGGCCGCCGAGACCGACGACGCGCTGCTCGAGAGGTATCTGGAGGGCACCGAGCTCAGCGACGAGGAGGTGCGCACGGCGCTGCACACCGCCACCGCCCGCGGCTCGCTGACTCCGATCGTCTGCGCGGCAGCGGCCCAGGAGAAGGGGGCGTCGCTGGTGCTGGACTCGATCGTGCGCTACCTTCCCTCGCCGCGCGAGCACGCGCAGCGTGCGATCGACGCCAAGGGCAACGAGCTGGAGGTCGCATGCGACCCCGCGGGCAAGCTGTGCGCGCGCGTGTTCAAGACGACGGTCGACACCTTCGGAAAGGTCAGCTTCTTCAAGGTGCTGCGCGGCACGTTCACCGGCGACAGCCACCCCGTGACCGTGCGCCTCGGCCAGGAGGAACGCTTCGCGCAGCTGGGGCAGCCCCTGGGCAAGACGATCACGCCGGTGGCGGAGGTCGGTGCCGGCGACATCGGCGTCGTCACCAAGCTGGCTCAGACCGCCACGGGAGACGTGCTGTGCGCCAAGGACGCGGTGGTGACGCTGCCCCCGATCTCGCCGCCGGCGGCCTCGTACGCGGCCGCGATCGTCGCCCGCAGCAAGGGTGACGAGGACAAGATCATGAGCGCGCTGGCTCGGCTGCACGACGAGGACATCGCGTTCTCCGCGGACCGCGACGCGGTGACGAACGAGGTGCTCGTGCACGGGCTGGGTGACGTGCACCTCGACGTCGCGCTGGAACGGATGAAGCGCAAGTACGGCGTGGATGCGGTGCTCAATCCGCCGCGCATCCCCTACCGCGAAACGATCACCGGCAGCGCGCGCGTGGCCCACAAGTACAAGAAGCAGTCCGGTGGCGCCGGTCTGTACGGCGACTGCACCATCGAGGTCGAGCCGCTGCCGCGCGGCGGCGGCTACGAGTGGGAGGACAAGATCTTCGGCGGCTCGATCCCGCATCAGTTCCGCCCGTCCGTCGAAAAGGGCGCGAAGCAGACGATCGACCAGGGAGCCGTCAGCGGCAACCCCATCGTCGACGTGAAGGTGCGTCTGGTGGACGGCTCGACGCATCCCGTCGACGGCAAGGACATCGCATTCCAGATCGCGGGCTCCATGGCCATGCGCGAGGCCGTGCAGCAGGCCAAGCCGGTGCTGCTCGAGCCGGTGATGGACGTGCACGTGATCGTCCCCGAGCGCAACACCGGCGACGTGATGGGCTTGATGAATTCGAAGCGGGGACGCGTCGGCGGCATGAACCCGCTGGGCGACGGCCGGGCGGAGGTGACGGCTCAGGTGCCGCAGTCGGAGATGTACACCTTCCCGATCGAGCTGCGGGCCATGACGCAGGGCCGCGGTCGCTACCAGATGTCCTTCTCGCACTACGAGGAGGTGCCGGCGCACGTGGCGCAGAAGCTCATCGAGGCGCACTCCAAGGAGCACGCGGCGGCGGCCGTCTGAGCCGACCGGGCAGGAGGTGGCCTCACCGCAGGCGGCGTCTATGCTGCGTCCGTAGGCGGCGGTCGTCGAGCAGGAGACGGGTCGATATGGGCGAGATGATCGAGTTCCCCAGCAATGGGCACACGTGCGCCGGCTACCTGGCGGTGCCGGGCGGGGGCAGCGGACCTGGCGTGGTCGTCATCCAGGAGTACTGGGGCCTCGTCGGCCACATCAAGGAGCTGTGCGACCGGCTGGCGGCAGCGGGATTCGTCGCCCTCGCCCCCGACCTCTACCACGGCAGGACGGCCGAGCCGAAGGAGCCGGACAAGGCCGGAAAGCTGCTCATGGAGATGCAGCTCGACGAGGCCGCTCGGGACATGGGCGGCGCGGTCCGGTGGCTCGCCGGCAGCGACAAGACCGCCGGCGACCGGGTTGGCATCGTCGGCTTCTGCATGGGCGGCGCGCTGGCGCTGTACGCCGCCAGCCTCGCGCCCGCCATCGGCGCGGTGGTGACCTTCTACCCGTACCTGATGGCCACGGACAGGGCCAAGCCGGACTATGGCGCGATCCGGGCGGCCGTGCTCGGCCACTTCGCCACGGAGGACCAGGCCTACACGCGGGACCAGATCGACCGGCTGGCGGAGCAGCTGCGCGTGGCGGGCCTCGACGTCGAGTTCCACTGGTACCAGGGGGCGGACCACGCCTTCTTCAACGACACGCGGCCCGAGGTCTACGACGCGGCCGCCAGCGAGACCGCCTGGGAACGCACCCTGCAGTTCTTCCGCACCCACCTGGCCACCACCGCCGCCCCCGTCTGAGGGGCCTGCGCTGAATTCAGGCCCAATTCAGGGTCGGGCCGCGTAGAATTCGCGCGAACTCGCCGGAGGGCACCTCGCCCACCGCAACACCACCCCACCGGAGGAGAGACATGGCCACCGGCTACTGCCTCAAGTGCAAGAAGCAAGTCGACATCCAGAACCCCCAGGCCATCACCATGAAGAACGGCAAACCGGCCACTACCGGGACTTGCCCTAATTGCGGCACCAAGATCTTCAAGATCGGCAAAGCCGCGTAGCCGCCGTTCTGGCGGCCTGATACTGCGTCGGCTTCGCTGCTCGCTCAGTCACGGACCACAAGTCCGCTCCTTCGCTGCGCGGCTCGCCTCCTTGTCTGAGGCTCGCCAGGACGGCGGCTGGTTGCTTCGGACGGTCTGAACGCCGCCTGAAGTTTCAAAGCGCTGTCTGAGGCTCGCCAGCACGGCGGCTGGTTGCTTCGGACGGTCTGAACGCCGCCTCGGGTACAAGGCGCCGTCTGAGGCTCGCCAGCACGGCGGCTGGTTTCTTCGGATGGTTTGAAGCCGCCGGAGAGTCTCAGGAGACTGAGCGGCGCACATCCTCCACGTCGAGGTGTCGGGAATACACGATCAGCTCGTCCCGCGGCTGCACCACCTCGTCGGGCCGGGGCACCACCGGCTCGCCCTGACGCACCAGGCACACCACGATCGCCCCGTCGGGCAGCTCGATCTCGGAGAGCCTGCGTCCGTTGAGCTTGGAGAGGTCGGAAAGGGCGACGTCGACCAGCGCCGCGCCTGACGCCTTCACGGCCACGCCGCGCACCATCTCTGAGCCGCCCAGCTCCGCCTCGATCAGTCCCATCAGCAGCTCCGTCGCCGAGATGGGCGCGTCGATGCCCAGGGCGGTGAACACGCCCACGTTGACGGGGTTGTTCACCCTGGCGATCGTGCGCGGCACGTGGAACTTGCGCTTGGCCAGCTGGCAGGCGATGAGGTTGTCCTCGTCGTCACCGGTGGCGGCCACGACCACGCCGGCGCGCTCGATGCCGGTGGTGGCCAGGAACGCCATCTCGTCGCCGTCGCCGACCATCACGATCACCGACCCCAGCTGGTGCTCGATCCACTGGGCCCGCTCAGGGTCCTTCTCCACCAGCGTGACCTCGTAGTCGCGCTCGATGAGGTGGCGGGCGAGGTGGTAGCCGACCTTGCCGCCGCCGATGATCAGGACGTAGGGCCGCTCGGCGACAGACATCAGCCGGGCGCCGTGCTGCCGCTGCCCGAGGGGACGGCGGAGCGCTCCGCGTGCGCGCGGTTCTCGCCGGTCAGGGCGTAGTCGACCATGAGCTCGGCGATGAGGCGCGTGGAGCACACGGTCTCCAGACCCAGCTCGCGGAAGACCTCCTCGCGGATGGGGTCGTAGATGCGCGTGATGACGCGCGGCACTTTGAAGATGACCTGCGCGATCTGCGCCGCCATGATGTTGCGGTTGTCGCCGTTGGTCACCGAGGCGAAACAGTCGGCCTGCTCGATACCGGCCCGGCGCAGCACGCTCTCATCGATGCCCGTCCCGACGACCATGTTTCCGTGGAAATCCTCGCCGAGGCGGCTGAACGCCGACACCCGTTCGTCGATGATGGTGACCTCGTGCCCGGACGCGTCGAGCTCGCGCGCGATGCTGGAGCCGACACGACCGCAGCCGACGATGACAACCTTCACGGGACGGCAATTGTAAGAGCTAGGATTCCGCGGCCATGCAGGGCTTCATCCCTCGCCGGATCATGGTTCCGATCAACGGATCTCCGACGGACGACGAGGCGGTGCGCCTGGGTTGCCGGCTGGCGAGACGGGCGCACGCGCGCGTCAACGTGATCACGGTCCTGGAGATCAAGCGAAGTCTCGCCCTGGGCACGGTGCAGGACACCGTCACCGAGAAGGCCGAGGGCCTGCTGCAGCACGCTGGGAAGGTCGGCGACGAGCTGGACACCGAGGTCGAGACCGAGCTGCTCCAGGCGCGCGAGGCAGGGCCGGCCATCGTCGACGAGATCTCGGAATGGCGCGCGGACCTCATCGTGCTGGGGCTGCCCTACCGGCAGCGGTTCGGCGAGTTCTACATGGGCAAGACCGCGCCGTACGTGCTGCGCTACGCGCCCTGCCGTGCGTTGCTGCTGCGCGAGCCGCAGCAGCACGAATAGCGCGCGTCAGGCGTCGAGCGAACCGGCGGCGCCGACGCCGGCGATAGAGGCGACACGGTCGCCGTCGTCCAGTCGCATGATGATCACGCCGCGCGTCTGCCGTCCCGAGACGCGCACCTGGTCGAGAGGGATGCGGATCACCTGACCCATGGTCGAGATGACCATCAGCTCCTCGGACAGGTCCGCGACCACGCGCATGCCGACGATCTCCCCGATCTTGGGAATCGCCGTCTGGTCGACCGTGTACACGCCCTGGATGTTGCGGCTCTTCACCGGGTAGTCCTGCATCGGCGTCAGCTTGCCGAAGCCATGCTCGGTCACCACGAGCACGTGGCTCTTGGGGTCCACGATGTCGAAGCCCGCAACCTCGTCGCTCTTGCGCAGCCGGATGGCGCCGACGCCCATGGTGTCGCGGCCCATGGGACGCACCTCCTTCTCCGTGAAGCGCGCGCCCTTACCTTGGCGTGTCACCACGAGCACCTCGTCGCCGCCCGAGGAGCGCCGCACCCAGTTGAGCTCGTCGTTGTCTTCCAGCTTGATCGCGATGAGCCCGTTGCGGCGCACGGCGGAGTACGCCGCCGCCGGCGTCTTCTTGATCTGGCCGAGCTTGGTGACCATCACCAGGTACTGCTCGTCGCTGAACCGCTCCATGTCGATGAGGGCTGTGACCTTCTCACCCTGATCGATCTCGATCAGGTTGATCACGGGCAGGCCCTTCGCCTGCCGCTTGACGTCGGGAATCTCGTGGGTGCGCAGACGGAAAACGCGTCCGCGGTTGGTGAAGAACAGCATGTCGCTGTGCGTGTTTGCCGTCGTGGAGTGCTCGATGTAGTCCTCATCGGTGGAGCGGCGCGCACCCACGACGCCCTTGCCGCCGCGGTGCTGCGCGCGATATGTGCCCAGCGGCATCCGCTTGATGTAGCCGCGGTGGGTGAGGGTGACGAAGACCTGCTCGCGCGGGATCAGGTCCTCCTCGTTCATCTCGACGTCGTCGAGGCGGATCTCGGTGCGGCGCGGGTCGGCGAACTTCTTGCGGATTCCCGCTATCTCGTCCTTGACGATCCCGTCGACCAGCCGCGGGTTGGCCAGGATGTCCTCGTACTGCGCGATCAGCTTGATCAGCTCCGCGTACTCGTCGCGGATCTTCCCGCCCTCGAGACGGGTCAGCCGGCCCAGGCGAAGGTCCACGATCGCCTTGGACTGCCGCTCCGTGAGCTCGAACCGCTGCTCGAGCGCCTTCTGCGCGGCGGGCTCGTCGGCGGCGCCACGGATGAGCACGATCACCTCGTCGAGGTGGTCGAGGCACTTGAGCAGGCCTTCGAGGATGTGCGCCCGGTCGCGCGCGCGGGCGAGCTCGTGCCGCGTGCGCCGCGTGACCACGGTGCGGCGGTGGTCGATGTAGTGCTGCAGCATCGCCTTGAGGCTGAGCACCTGCGGCCGGCCCTCGACGATCGCCAGCAGCAGCGCGCCGAAGGTCATCTGCAGCTGGGTGTGCTTGTAGAGGTTGTTGAGCACGGTGTGCGGCCGTGCGGTGGGCTTCAGCTCGACGACGACGCGGCACCGGTCGTTGCGCCCCAACTCGTCGCGCAGGTCGCTGATCCCCTCGATCTTGCGTTCGTTCACCAACTCGGCGATGGTCTGCACCAGCCGCGACTTGTTCACCTGGTACGGCAGCTCGCGCACGATGATCTGCTCGCGGCCGGACTTGGATTCCTCGAAGTCCACCTGGGCGCGCACCACGATGCGGCCGTGGCCGGTGCCGTACAGGGTCGCGATGTCTCGGGCGTAGATGATCCCGCCGGTGGGGAAGTCGGGGCCGCGCACGATGCGGATGAGGTCCTCGGTCGTCGCCTCGCTGTCGTCGATGAGGCGGACGGCCGCGTCGCAGATCTCGCCGAGGTTGTGCGGCGGGATGTTCGTCGCCATGCCCACGGCGATTCCACTGGCACCGTTCACGAGCAGGTTGGGCAGGAGCGCCGGCATCACCACCGGCTCGCGCACGTTGGGAACGTTGGCGAAGTTCGGGCCGAAGTCGACGGTATCCTTGTCGATGTCCTCGACGAGCGCCATCGCCGGCGCGGTCATGCGCGCTTCTGTGTTGTGGTTGATGAAGCCGCCGGCCAGGAAGGAGTGGTCGTCCGAGTCGACGCGAATGGAGTAGACGTCGGCGATGCCGGCTTCCTCCACTGACAGGACTCGGGCGAAGCGGTGGCCGGAATCGACCAGTGGCAGCACCACGGACAGGATGGCTGGGTCGCGGATGTTCTCGAGGATGGTCGTCCGGTCGCGGTCGCAGCGTTCGTAGCGGTCGATGTTTCGCTTCGCGAGCCACTGACGGCCACCCCGTGGCGCCTCGCGGCGGACGTACGCCGCCATGAGCGGAATGCAATCGCGGCTGAGAGACGTCGTACCTGTCGGGATGGTCAGGAGCGTCTCGAGCAGTTGCTCCTGCTTGCGGCCGAGGAAGCCGATACGCAGACAGAACGTGTTGACGTTCCGCTTGCCCGTGATTGCCACCTTGAAGGCCTGTCGCTTGATGTCGAATGTCCGATGACCGACGACCCCGAACTCCAGAAGGAGCTCTTGCAGATCGCTGGCGAGGCCGGCGCTGTCGGTCGAGTAATCCACTCGCAGCGTGTGGCGCTTGTCGAGAACGATGCCGCCATCGCCCTCGAACAACGCCATGAGAAAGGCCCGCTTGACACCGGCGGTACCACGCCAGACCGTCTCGGGAATTCGCTTGGCGGCCGCCCGCCTGCCCACCTGGTCAGCGAGTGGACTCCTTCGCAGGGCCTCAAGGTTCTGGATGTCGAGCTCGTACAGGGGCTTGCCTGAACCGGTGTTGCGTCGAACCGAGAGATAGCGGCGTCCACCGACGAGGCGGTCATACGCGGCAACGACCTCGTCAAAGAACGCGGGATCGGTGTTGTTGAACCCTGCGCGGCGCTGAGAGCACCAACCTTCGGAAACGAAGCCACCCAGCAGGACACCGAGTTGGCGTTCGTCGTCGGACGGCGTCACTGCCGGCGCTGTGGGTCTGGCCAGGGCGACTACCGAGCCGGGCTGGAGCTGGTCGAGGCGCTGCCACTGGAGCACAGGCGCCCGGTCGCGAAGAACCAGGGTGAGAATGGGATGGTTGTGCGAGCCCCTCAGGCTGAATCCGCCCTCGACGGTCACGCGCTTGGTCGGATGCGCGCCGGAGTGGAAGAGCCGGCTGGCGTGCACCGGCGTCCCATCCTTGTCCAGGACGTCGACGTTGATCTCGACTTCGCTATTGGACTCGAGGGACGCCAGGTCCGCGATGGGAACGGCGCTTCCGTCGGCCATCCGTACCCGGGTGTCACCGGTGAGGCAATACCTGTATGCCGCGGGTGGGTCACCGTCGATCGATCCGAAGTTGCCCTGGCCGTCGATCAGCGGATAGCGCATCACCCAGTCCTGCGCCATCCGCACCAGCGTGTCGTACACAGCGGTGTCGCCGTGCGGGTGGTACTTGCCCAGCACCTCGCCAACAACGGCTGCGCACTTCTGATACCGCGCGCCCGCGGTCATGCCGGTGTCCAGCATCGCCCAGAGGATGCGGCGCTGCGCCGGCTTGAGGCCATCGCGCACATCCGGCAGCGCGCGGCTGATGATCACGCTCATCGCGTAGTCCATGTAGGACTGCCGCATCTCCTGTTCGAGCTCGACAGGGTGGATCGCGCCCGGCTCGAACACCGTCGTCATCGTGAAGCTCCCGCGCTGTCCACAGCGCGGACCGGCTCCTCGGGGATCGCCGCGCCGGTCTCCGCCCCTCCGGCGTCACCCGCGTCAGGGGCGGCAGGGGCCGCCAACTCGCCCGCCTGAAACGATCGCCCGATGACACCGCTGACGTCGCGCTCGGCCGCGCGTGCGCCAACCTTCAGCGCGTTCAGGATCGCTTCGGCGTCGGAGCGGCCATGCGCGATGACGATCTCGCCGCGCACCCCGAGGAGCAGCGCGCCGCCCGTCTTGCGATAGTCGATCCGGTCGCGGAGCGGGCGCAGCTTTGGCTTGAGCAGCGCGCCGCCAAGACTGGCGCCGACGCTGGTGCGCGCCGCCTCGCGCAGCGCGCCGAAGAGAAACTCACCCACACCCTCCGCCGTCTTCAGCGCGATGTTGCCCGTGAAGCCGTCCGTGACCACGACGTCGGCGTGACCGGTGAAGACGCCCTTGCCCTCGACGTTGCCCACGAACTGCAGTGGCAGCGCGGCCAGGAGCGGGCGCGCGGCCTGCACCAGCTCAGACCCCTTCTCCTCCTCCTCGCCGTTGCTGAGGAGCGCAACCCGCGGCCGCTCGACACCCATCATGCTGCGCGCGTACACGTCGCCCATCACCGCGAACTGCGCCAGCCATTCCGGGCGGCAGTCGGTGTTGGCCCCGACGTCGAGCATGAAGGTCTGACCCGCAGCGGTGGGGAAGGCCGCGCCGATCGCGGGGCGGCTCACTCCCGAGATGCGGCCCACCGTGAAGAGCCCGGCGGCGAGCATGGCGCCGCTGTTGCCCGCGCTGACCGCGGCAGCGGCGCTGCCGTCCGCCACCAGCGCGCACGCGCGCACGATCGAGGAGTCGCGCTTGGACCGCACCGCGTTGGCCGGGTGTTCGGTCATGCCGATGACGTCGCGCGCGTCGACGACGCGCAGCCTCTCGTCCGCTTCCGCGCCGGCGGCACGCAGCGACGCGTGGATCTCCTCCTGCCGGCCGACGAGCGTCACGGCGATGCCCGCCTCGCGCACGGCACGCACCGCGCCGCGCACGACCTCGCCGGGAGCGTTGTCGCCGCCCATGGCGTCGAGCGCGACGGGAAGAGCTGCCTGAGCCTCGCGGGGCATCAGACGTCCAGGTTGCGCACGGTCTTGGCGTGCGTCTGGATGAAACGCTTGCGCGGCTCGACGTCGGAACCCATGAGCCGGTCGAAGATGTCGTCCGCCTTGAGGGCGTCCTCGACGGACACGCGCAGCAGCACGCGCCGCTCCGGATCCATCGTCGTCATCCAGAGCTCGTCGGCCTTCATCTCGCCGAGGCCCTTGTACCGCGACACCTCGGGCTTGCCGCCCATCGACTTGTACTTGGCGTCACGCTCGACGTCGCTGTACGCGTACTCCGTCTGCTTCCCCTTTTCCAGCTTGTAGAGGGGTGGCTGCGCCAGGAACAGATAGCCACCGTCGACCACCGGCTTCAGGTGGCGCCAGAAGAACGTGAGCAGCAGCGTGCGGATGTGCGAGCCGTCGACGTCGGCGTCGGCCATGAGCACGATGCGGTGGTAGCGCAGCTTGTCGATGGCGAAGGTCTCGGCGAAGCCGGCGCCGAGGGCGGTGATCAGCGTCTTGATCTCCTCGTTGCCGAGGATCTTGTCGGCCCGCGCCTTCTCGACGTTGAGGATCTTGCCGCGCAGGGGCAGGATCGCCTGGTTGCGACGCTCGCGGGCTTCCTTGGCGGTGCCGCCTGCGGAGAGGCCCTCGACGATGAAGATCTCGCAGTGCTCCGGGTCGCGCTCGCTGCAGTCGACGAGCTTGCCGGGCAGCGTCGCCGACTCCAGCAGCGACTTGCGCTGCACCAGGTCGCGCGCCTTGGCGGCGGCCTGGCGCGCTCGCGCCGCGGTGAGCGACTGGTCGATGATGCGCCTGCCGTCGCCGGGGTTCTCCTCCAGGTATTGCATCAGCGCGTCGCTGAGCACGGTGGACACCTGGCCGGCGACCTCGCTGTTGCCCAGCTTGGTCTTGGTCTGGCCCTCGAACTGCGGCTCGCGCAGCTTGACGCTGATCACCGCGGTGAGGCCGTCGCGGACGTCCTCACCGGTGAGGTTGGGGTCCTGGTCCTTGAGGATCGCGGCCTTGCGCGCGTACTTGTTGAGAGTCGCCGTCAGCGCGCTGCGGAAGCCGGTGACGTGCGACCCGCCCTCCTCGGTGTGCACGTTGTTGGCAAAAGCGAGCACGTGCTCCGTGAATGCCGTGTTCTGGTACTGCAGCGCGATCTCCACGACGTTGCCGTCGATCTCCCGCTCCACGTACATGGGACGCGTGTTCACCGGATTGCGGTTCGCGTTGAGGAACTTGACGAACGCCTGGATCCCACCTTCGAAGTGGAACGTGTATGTGAGATCGCGGCGCTCGTCGCTCAGCTGGATGGTGATGCCCTTGTTGAGAAACGCGTAGCTGCGCAGCGTGGTGACCACCGTCTCCCACGAGTAGGCGATCTCGGGGAAGATGAGCGGGTCCGGCCAGAAGCGGACGTACGTGCCGCTCCGGTCGGTGCGGCCGGTGACGGCCACGGGACCCTGCGGCGCGCCGCGCACGTAGTCCTGGCGGTGCACCTCCTTGTCGCGGTAGACCTCGACCGTGAGACGCTCGCTCAGCGCGTTGACAACCGACAGACCCACGCCGTGCAGGCCGCCGGACACCTTGTAGCCGCCGCCGCCGAACTTGCCCCCGGCGTGCAGCTTGGTGAGCACCACCTCGAGGGCCGACCGCTTGGCGGTGGGGTGCATGCCGACGGGGATGCCGCGGCCGTTGTCCAGCACCGACACGGAGTTGTCAGCGTGCAGCGTGACCTGGATGGTGTCGCACCAACCGGCGAGTGCTTCGTCGATGCTGTTGTCGACGATCTCGACGATCAGGTGGTGCAGCCCGCGCGCGTCCGTCGAACCGATGTACATGCCGGGGCGGCGCCGCACCGGCTCCAGGCCCTCGAGGATCTGGATCTGCTCGGCGGAATAAGCGTCCCTCCCACCCCGCGCGGCTGCCTTGCGGCCGTCAGTGGTGGTGGCGGCGGCAGGCGCGGCGACGTCATCCACTGCGAGATGTTGGGGGCGTGCGGGTTCTTCTATCGTGTGGCTCCGGATGACGTTGGGGGATGGGCGTGCGGGGAAGGGACCGGCCACTGTGATCTCGAGCATTTCGCTGCCCAAAACCGGGCCGTCCACGCACCTCTCATTCTACCAGTCCGAGGCCATTTCCAACCGCCCAAACGCCCCGTGTCGCAGCCGCTTCGTTCGCTGCGGCTAGGATCACTCTGATGCCCATCCGCGCGGCCTTCCAAGCGCCCTGAGGTGGCCCTCGAGGAGTACCGCCGCAAGCGCGATTTCTCGCAAACACCGGAGCCCAGCGGGGATCGAGCGCGGCGCCCTGCAGCAGACGCCGAGTCGGCATGGGACGCCCTGCCGCACGGCCGGCGTTACTGCGTGCAGATGCACCGCGCCACGCGCCTGCATTTCGACTTCCGCCTGGAGCACCTGGGCGTCCTGCTCTCGTGGGCGATCCCGCGCGGCCCGACGCTGGACCCCAAGCTCAAGCGGCTCGCGGTGCAGACCGAGGACCATCCGGTCGACTACGGCGATTTCGAGGGCGTGATCCCGTCGGGATACGGCGCCGGCACCGTGCTGCTCTGGGACATCGGTGAGTTCGACTGGACGCGCGAGTCCGCGGACGACGTCGAGAAGTCGCTGCGCACCGGAGACGTCAAGTTCATCCTCTCGGGCCAGAAGCTGTCAGGAGAGTTCGCGCTGGTGCACATCGGCGAGCGTGGCCGGCGCTACGGCGGCAGCGGCGACGAAACCAAGAACTGGCTGATGATCAAGAAGCGCGACTCGTCCGCGGTCGACGGATACGAGGCGCTGCAGCACGAGGTCTCGGTCGCAACCGGACGCACGCTGGCGCAGATCGCCGCCGACGGCGGTGGTGACCCCCGCGAACGCCGCCGCGCCGAGCGGGGTGCGGGCGGCTCGGGTCCGCGGACGCGCGCAGCTCCGCAGCCCCTGCCCCTGCCCACCGCGCCTCCGCCGATGCTGGCGACGCCGGTCGACAAGCCGTTCTCGCGCGCCGGCTGGTTCTACGAGCTGAAGTACGACGGCGTTCGCGCCATGGTGGCGATGGCGGGCGACGCGCTGCGCATCGTGGGCCGGAGCGGCCGCGACGAGACATCGCGCTATCCGGAGCTGCGCCGTCTGCCGCGCGACGTGAACGCGCGTGCCGCGGTCATCGACGGCGAGGTCGTGGTCCTCGACGAGCGCGGACTGACGTCATTCGAACGCCTGCAATCGCGCATCAACGTGAGCCGTGCCGCCGACGTCGAGCGCGCCGCAGCAGCGCAGCCCGCGGTGTTCATCGCATTCGACATCGTGCACCTCGACGGGCGTGACCTGGCGCAGACGTCGCTGCGCATCCGCAAGAAGACGCTGCACGACGTGCTGCGCCCATCCGCGCTGCTGATGTACGCGGAGCACGTCGAGGACGAGGGCGAGACCTTCTTCGCAGAGGTGAGCCGCAGCGGTGCGGAAGGCATGGTCGCCAAGCGCGCCGACTCGGTGTACGAACCGGGGCGGCGCAGCCGTGACTGGCTGAAGGTCAAGGCGTGGCTGACCCAGTCGTGCGTTGTGATCGGGTTCACCGCGGGGCAGGGACGGCGCAAGGAGCACCTCGGCGCGCTGATCCTCGCGGTGATGGGGCCGCAGGGACTGGTGCACTGCGGCCAGGTGGGCACCGGGTTCAACGACGCGACGCTGCGCGCGCTGCTGCACGAGCTGCGGGCGCGCGAGGAACCGTCGAGCGCGGTGGACCCGGCGCCGCGCACCGCTGAGCCCGCGACCTGGGTGCGCCCCGAGCTCGTCTGTGAGGTTCGCCACGCCGGCTGGACCAGCGCCGGCATCCTGCGCCATCCCGCCTACCTCGGATTGCGGCCGGAGCTGACGCCGCGCGACTGCGTTCGCGAACGCGCCGTACCGACGGCGAGCGTTGTGAGCGCGAAGGCCGCCGGCGCAGGTGGCGGCGCGGGTGGCCCGGAGCAAGAGGTCGGGAAGGCAGCGCGACGGGTCCTGCCGCCTTCGGGTCCCCCCCGCGCGGCTCCTCGGGAATCGCCGCGCGGGCTCCGCCCCTCCGGCGTCACCCGTCGCGCTGCGCACAGCGGCACCCGCTCCGGCTCGACAGAACACGCAGCCGGCGACGCACACGACGAGGGCGTCGACGGCGTCGACGAAGCGCTGCGTCAGCTCAAGCGGCTGCGCGCCAACGACAGGTGGGAGATCGCGGGACGCAGGGTGGCGCTGACCAACCTCGACAAGGTGTTCTGGCCGCGGGACGGGTACACCAAGCGCGACATGGTCGACTACTACGTGCGCATGGCGCCGTACCTGCTGCCGTACCTGCGCGACCGTCCCCTGTCGATGCAGGTGTTCCCCGACGGCATCGAGGGGAAGTCGTTCTGGCGCAAGGACAAACCCACGCACGCGCCGGAGTGGATCGAGTCCTGGACGTACCACGGCGAAAAGACGAAGACGTACATCGTGGTCAACGAGGTGGCCACGCTGGCCTGGGTGGCCAACGCGGGTGTGGTCGACCTGCACCCGTGGCACTCGCGCATCGATGCACCGACGCAGCCGGACTGGGCGGTCTTCGACCTCGATCCGTTCGAGCCGGCGACGTTTCACGACGTCATCAACATCGCCAAGCTGGTCAAGGCCGCGCTCGACCACTACGGCATGCACGGTGTGGTCAAGACCAGCGGACAGACAGGACTGCAGATCTACGTGCCGCTGCGGCGCGGTCCCGACTACGACGCCGTGCGCCATTGGGTCGAGGAGGTGGGCACGCTCGATCGGCAAGGTGTTGCCGGACCTGGTGACCTGGGAGTGGGCGGTGGCCCAGCGCGGCGGCAGGATCCGCATCGACTACACGCAGAACATCATCAACAAGACGCTGGCCGCGCCCTATTCGCTGCGTCCGGCCCTCGGCGCTCCGGTCTCCACGCCCATCGCCTGGGAAGAGCTCGACGACCGCCGTCTGCGCCCCGACCGCTGGACCATGCAGACCATCGCGCGCCGTGTGGCGCAGACCGGCGACCTCTTCAAGGCCGCGCTCGACGGTGACCAGGACCTGCCTCCGGCGTGAGGCGCGCCCCACTCTCCCGGCAGCAAATATGATCTCGTCATGGCCGTCCTGCTGCTCAACGCGTCACTGCAGCCGCTGAATGTCATCAGCCACAGGCGGCTCATCGTGCTCCTCACCAAGGAGCGCGTCGCCTTCCTCGACCAGGCGGCCGAGCTGGCGGCCGCGGAAGCGCTCGCCGGGCGGCGGCTTCCCGAGGGCGTCGTCATCGTCCGCTTGCTGCGCACCATCCACGTGCCGCGCCGCCTGCTGCGTCCCAACCGGCGCAACCTGCTGCTGCGCGACGACCACACGTGCCAGTACTGCGGCCATATTGGCTCGGCCGCCGAGCTCACCGTGGACCACGTCCTGCCCGTGTCCCGCGGCGGGGCCGCGGACCGCTGGGACAACGT
Organism: Candidatus Dormiibacterota bacterium; assembly: GCA_963777285.1. Lineage (GTDB taxonomy): Bacteria > Chloroflexota > Dormibacteria > Aeolococcales > Aeolococcaceae > JAFARE01. The sequence continues at coordinate 668,301 of CAVZPR010000002.1, read as the reverse complement.
GGTCATCGCCTGCAAGAAGTGCAATTGGCGCAAGGCCAACCACGCACCGGCGGAGGTCGGGCTCAAGCTGCGCCGCAAGCCGAAGCCGTTGACGCAGGAGTACGCGCACATCATCTTCCTGCGCTATCCCGAGCTCAAGGAGGCATACGACCGGCTGCTGGCGGCCGCGTGAATCCCGGGCACCCCGGTTCACCCGGGGAGCACGCCTCTATACTCGACGGCACCATGCCTCGATCGATGTGGCGCGGGGCCATCAGCTTCGGCATGGTGGCAATCCCGGTGCGCCTCTACCTGGCGACGGAGTCGAAGAGCGTGTCGTTCCGGCTGCTGTGCCCCGACGATCACCAGCCGATCCGCAACAAGCGCTTCTGCTCGGAGGAGAACAAGGAGGTCGGCTGGAACGACGTCGTGCGCGGCTACGAGGTGGGCAAGGACGAGTACGTCGTCATCGACGACAAGGACCTCGACGACCTGCCGCTGAGCACCGCGCACACGATCGACATCGTCGAGTTCTGCGCCGATCAGGAGATCGAAGCGGGTCTCTATCTGAAATCGGCGTACTACCTGGAGCCGGAACCTGTGGGCGCCAAGCCGTACGCGCTGCTGCGCGCGGCGCTGGAGCAGACGGGCAAGGTGGCGATCGGCAAGATCGCGCTGCGGGACCGCGAGCACCTCTGCCGCCTGGCGCTGCACGAGAACGGCCTGCTGCTCAACACCCTGCACTGGCCTGACGAGATACGCAGCAGCGGCGAGCTGTCGATCCCGGAGGACGGCGCCGCCGAGATCCACAAGCGCGAGCTGGACATGGCGGTGATGCTGGTGGAGAACCTCAGCGCCCACTTCGAGCCGGAGCGGCACCATGACGAATATCGCGAGGCGCTCATGAAGGTGGTCGAGGCCAAGCTCTCGGACCGTCCGGTGGAGCGCCTGGCCGCGCCGGAGCCGCCCAAGGTCACGGACCTCATGGCGGCGCTCAAAGCTTCCGTCGAGGCGGCGCAGGTCAAGCGGAGCGGCAGCGGGCAGGCGGCGCGCACCCAGCGTGCCGGGCGCGGGCGCGACCGTGCCGAAGCCGCCGAACCCGCCAGGCGGCGCAAGGCCTCCTAGCCGGTGCCGGGCCGACTGGCCTCCGGCGTCGGCGCGCGGCGGACTGAGCCGCGCAATCCCCCGGCCGACCCCCTGCCGCTGCAGCTGCCGGCTCCCTCGCCCCTTCCGGGGCGGATCCGCCCGGAGCAGCCGGTACCCTGCGCCGAGCCGTTCGACTCGCCGGACTGGCGCTTCAGCGTCGAGTGGTCGGGCAGCCGGGCCCTGCTCTTCGCGGCGGAGGGCGGAGGGGCGCGCCTGCAGGCCGAGACCCTGGCCGACCTCACACCGCGATTCCCGGAGGTGGCGGCGGCGGGCCGGGACGTGCTGCGCCGACCCGCCGTGCTCGACGGCACGATCGCGGTCCTCGATCCCACCGGCCGCCCCGATCTCGACGCGCTGGGCGTGCGGCTGGCGACAGGCGCCGCGACCGCCGGTGAGCTCCCCGCCGTCTTTCTGGTGACCGACGTGCTCCATATGCGCGGCACGCCCACGATGGCGTGGGAGCTCGACCGCCGCCTGGACACGATCGCGGGCCTGGTGGAGAGCGGCACGACCATCCAGGTGCCGGACCATGTGGTGGCGCGCGGTGGCGCCCTGGCCGCCGCCGCGGCGGGTCGGGGGCTGAGCGCCCTTCTGGCGCGGCGCGCGGGCGCGCCGTACCGGCCGGGAGTGGCGTCGCCGGACCGGCTCCGCATCGAGCTCACCCCCCAGGCGGACTGTGCGGTGGTGGGCGTCGAGCCCACACGGCAGTCGCCGGTGGGCCGCCTGCTGCTCGCTGAGCACGCCGGGGGCAGGCTGATCATGGCCGGCCGGGTGGCCGCTCCGCGTGAGCGCCGCATCGACGAGTGGCTGCAGCGCCAGGTGCGAGCCCTGCGCGTGGCCGCACCGCCTGTGGCGCCCGACGCACCCGCGGCGCGCACCACGTGGCTGCGGCCGCAGCTGGTCGCGACGGTGGCGCACGCGGGGCGGGACGCGCGCGGCGTCCTGCGCGAGCCGTCGCTTCTGGTCGTCCGCGACGACATCGACCCCGCCTGGTGTGTGCGCCGCCTGCCGCAGGCAGCACCACAGGAGGGCGGCAGGGCATCATTCGTCCCCACCGTGCTGGTGCCCCTGCCACTCGACGATGCGGTGCTCGTGCCGCGCGCACGCCGCTGAATCGTTGACGCCGTCGCTGATCCCGCGGGACCGTCGCTTCTATCAGATGTTCGACGCGCAGGCGGCCAACGTGGTCAGCGCTGCGCAGGAGCTGCGGCTCTGCTTCGACAACCTCGCCGGCATCGCCGGGCACCGCAGCCGCATCAAGGACCTCGAGCACGCCGGGGACGAGCTCACGCACGAAATGGTGCGCACGCTCAACCGCACGTTCGTGACGCCGTTCGACCGTGAGGACATCTACGCGCTGTCCTCAGGCCTCGACGACGTGCTCGACTACGTCGACGAGATCGCGGAGATCATCGATCTGTACGGCATCTCGCAGATCACCGCCGCGGCCAAGGAGCTGGCGTCGCTGCTCGGCGACGCGGTGACGCAGCTGCAGGCTGCGATCGGCAAGCTGGAGCGGCGACGAGGCATCGAGGAGCACAGCATCGAGGTGCATCGCATCGAGAACCTGGGCGACGCGGCGTCGCGCCGCGCCATCGGTCAGCTGTTCGACGGCAGCGTCGACCCGCTGACCGTCATCAAGCTGAAGGAGTTCTACACGCTGCTCGAGGACTCGCTGGACCGCTGCGAGGACGTGGCCAACGTGATCGAGAGCATCACCATCAAGAATGCCTGACGGTCAGACGCTGCTCCTGATCGTCACGATCCTCATCGCGCTCGGCTTCGATTTCACCAACGGATTCCACGACACCGCCAATGCGGTGGCCACATCCATCAGCACCCGCGCACTCACACCCGTGCTGGCGGTTGCCGTGTCGGCGGTGCTCAACCTCGTCGGCGCCGTGGTCGCGATCGAGCTGCTGCACACGCACGTGTCGAACACAATCGGTGGCCTCGTTGCGCCCAAGGGCGGAGTGGGTTTGGGCATGGTCATCGCCGCCCTCGTCGCCGCGATCGCGTGGAACCTCGTCACATGGCGCGCGGGGTTGCCGTCCAGCTCGTCGCACGCGCTGATCGGCGGACTCATCGGCATGGGCCTGGTGGCATATGGCGCCGGCGCGATCAAATGGGGATCGGTCATACCTGTCGTCATCGCGCTGGTCGTGTCTCCCGTTGCCGGTCTGCTGCTCGCGTACGCGTTCTCGGTGCTGATCTTCAACGTCTTTCACAGGGCGAGGCCCAGCACGGCGAACCGGCGCTTCCGCCTGGCGCAGCTCCTCTCCGGTTCCTTCGTGTCGTTCTCGCACGGCGCCAACGACGCGCAGAAGACGATGGGTGTGATGACGCTCGCGCTGATCGCGACGCACCACATCGCCTCCGCGCCGGGACACTTTCCCGAACCGCCGCTGTGGGTGGTGATCGCCGCGGCGTCCGCGATCGGTCTGGGGACGTATGCCGGCGGCTGGCGGATCATCCGCACGCTGGGCTCGCGCGTGATCAGGCTGGAGCCGGTTGACGGATTCTCAGCGCAGACGATGTCGGCGATCGTCATCCAGGGAGCCACGCAGCTGGCGCTGCCGGTGAGCACCACGCACGTCGTCTCCGGTTCGGTGATGGGGGCGGGCGCGACCCACCGGCTGGCCTCGGTGCGCTGGGGCGTGGCGCGCAGCATCCTCGTCGCTTGGGTCCTGACAATCCCTGCGACGGCGCTGCTGGCTGCGTTGGGCGCGCTGCTGGTCGGAGCGTTGTAGGGGGCGCCATGCGGGAGCCCGCCCCGGGGGCGAGCCATCGCAAGAACGAGGCAGATTGTCAACCGTTTTCCGGTTGAGGGCGGGAGCGCCTGGAAGGGGGCGTGTCGGAGCCGGGGTGGTCCCCCCGGCGAGGCCGAAGGCGAGACGCCGGTAGGCGTCGAGACCTGTCCCCCGACAGGAGCTCCCGCCCTCAACAGTCCATCCACTTGAACGCCTGACGCGTGTGCGATCATCAGCACACCGCGCGCAGGAGCTCCCCGCATGGTGCGATCGGCCTGCAGCGGCGGAGGGATGACCGAGTGGCCATCCTCATGTGTCGACCCGATCACTTCGGGGTCGAGTACGAGATCAATCCCTGGATGCACGTCCAGGTGAGCGTCGATCACGATGTGGCGACGGCGCAGTGGGACGCGTTGCAGCGCACGTACACCGACCTCGGCGTGGAGCTCACCTACGCCGAACCCGTTCCCGGGCTTCCCGACATGGTGTTCACCGCCAACGCGGCGGTGGTCTGGGACGGCAGGGCGGTGCTCAGCAACTTCCACCATCCGCAGCGCCAGGGCGAGGAGATCCACTGGCGCGCCGCGCTGGAATCGCACGGTTTCGACGTGCACGAGCTTCCCCGGGGCCTGTCCTTCGAGGGCGCGGGGGATGCGCTCTTCGTCGGCAGCCGCCTCTTCCTCGGCGCCGGGCCGCGCACCGACCGGGAGGCGCACGCGCCGGTGGCGCGGATCCTGGGGGTCGAGCACACCTCCCTGGACCTCGTCGACCCGCGCTTCTACCACCTGGACACGTGCTTCTGCCCGCTCGACGACCAGACGGTGCTCTGCGCGCCCGCGGCCTTCAGCGCCGCGTCGCTGCGCCTGATCCGCGATCAGGTGACGAACGTGATCGAGGTGCCCGACGACGTCGCCGCCGACTTCGCCTGCAACGCGATGCCCATCGGTGACGTGGTGGTCTCCTCGACCGGTCTGTGCTCCCTCGAGGGTCCCCTGCGCCGCGCCGGCTTCCGCGCCGCCGGCCTGCCCATGTCCGAGTTCATGAAGTCCGGCGGCGGCGTGCGCTGCCTCTCACTTCCCCTGGACGCCGGGAGGGACCGCACGGCCCGCCGGTAAAGGCCTATGTGAGCCTGTGACTCATGTGGACGGCCTGTGGAAAGTCGCCCCTGGCGGCCTCCTGCGACAGGAGCAACGCCACGCGCTCCTGGTACCGGACGGTGTCGTCGTACAGGCCCTGTGAGGCGACGCTGCTGTCGCCCTGGTAGTAGCCCGCGAGCGTCGCGTGCAGGTCTTCCTGATGCGCCGACCGGAGGTGTTGCAGGAGCAGCGACCCCGCCAGGACGTTGTCCTGAGCCACCCAGATGTCGAGGCGGCGGCCGGCAAGGTGTCGCGAAACCCACTCGCCGGTGAACGGCTCGAGCTGCATGATGCCGACGGCCCCGGTGGCCGAGACCGCGTCCTGGCGCCAGCCGGACTCGACCCAGGCGACGGCTCGGATCAGCGCAGCGTCGACCCCCACCTCGCCGGCGACGAAGGTCAGCAACGCGTTCATGCGGGCCAGCCGGCCGGGGATCTGCAGCTCCGACCCCTCCGCCAGAGGTGCGTTGACGCCGATGCCGTTGCTGCGCGCCAGCGCTGTGGGGTCGACCCCGAAGCGCCGGGCGATCTCGAACACGCCCTCGCCGGCGTGGGCGCGATACGTCTCGACGTCGACGCTTCCCTGCGTGTAGGGCGGGAGCCCGAGGCTGGCGTCCGGAATGCGCAGCAGCTGGCCGGGCCGCAGGGTCGCCGCCGCGACGTGGTTGGCGTCGGCCAGCGCGGCCACGGTGGTGCCGTGGCGGATGGCGATGTCGCCGAGGGTGTCGCCGGGGCGCACCACGTACGTGGACGCGACCACCGTGGCAGGGAGGGCGGCGACTGCGGTCGCGCCGAGGGCAGCCGCGGCCAGCCGGGAGGGTGGGGCCATTGGGGTTCCTCTGCTGCAGGGGCGTGGAAAAGACGGGAACCGCGCCGCGACGGCGACGAGCGCAGCGTAGGCATAGCGCGGCGGCGCGTCAAGAGCGCCCTGGCCCGTGGCCGGACCGGGTGATAGGCTCTGCAATGCCGTGCGTGCACCCGTGTTCCGCCGCGTTTCGATTCCGGCGCCGCTCATCGCGACCATGCTGGGCGCGGTGCTCGGGTTGCTTACCTTCGCCGTCAGCGCCTGGCTGTGGCGCACGGGGCTGGGGCGGGTGGCCGACATGACCGCTGAGGCCGCGCTGCTGGCGGCGCTGGTCACCATGGCGGCCTTCGCCACCCTGGGCCGCCCGGTGCGCATGGGCCGCGCGCGCGTGCCGGTGGGCCGCGTGCTCCCGCCCGCCTGGTGGCCGCGCGACACGGACACGGTCCCGTTCCTGGCCGCCTTCGCCGGGGCGCCGGTGGTCGTCGGCGCCGGAGCCGCGCTGCTCCTCTTCCGCTAGCCGGCTCGGAGCCTCGCCACCGCCCAGACGGCGGCCTCGCGGACCACCGGATCGGGATCGCTCTCCGCCGAGCGACGCAGCGCGGGCAGCGCCACGGGGTCGCCCGCGTTCGCCAGCGCGATCGCTGCATTGCGCGCCAGGCCCGCGCGGCCCGCGCGCCACACGGCGGTGCCGCGGAAGCGCGAGGCGAAGTCCGCTTCCGACAGCTGCAAGCACTCGACGAGGTCCGGGAACGGCACGGGTCCTCGCGCGGTGCTGCCGCCACCTGGGTGCATGACGGGCGGCGCCAGGCGCGCATTGATGGGGCAGGCCTCCTGGCAGAGGTCGCAGCCGAAGATCCACGTGCCCATCAGCGGGCGCAGCGGCTCCGGGATCGCGCCGCGGTGCTCGATCGTGAGGTACGAGATGCAGCGGCGGGCGTCGATGACGCCGGGAGCCACGATCGCTCCCGTCGGGCAGGCGGGCAGACAGGCGCGGCAGGAGCCGCAGCCGCGCCGCGAGGGTTCGTCCGGGGGCAGGGGCAGCGAGAGCAGGATCTCTGCGAGCAGGACGTACGACCCGGCCTGCAGCGTGATCAGCGACGCGTGCTTGCCGGCAAACCCAAGCCCCGCCCGCTCTGCCAGCGGCCGGTCCATGGCCCAGCCGTGGTCGACGAAGCGCTTGGCGCGCAGCGTGGGGTGGTCTCGCCGCAGCCACGCGACCAGGTCGTCGCAGCGGGCGGCCAGGACGTCGTGATAATCCGCCGCCCGCCCTTCGGCCTCGAGGCAGGCGTAGGCCGACATCCGTCCCCGGGGCCGGCCGGGCGCCGCGTTGGGGCGGGCACCGCCCGCGAGCCGCGCGGGTGGGTACGGCCACGCCAGGGCCAGGACGGACCGCGCCCAGGGGTAGCGGCGCCGGGGGTGCGCGGCGGCGTCCACCCGCTCGCGCGAGTACCACGGCATCCCCTCCATGCGCCCCTCGTCGATGGCGCGAAGTGCGCGTCGCCGAGCCTGCGCGAGCGGCCGCGGTGAAGCGACGCCGGCGGCTGCAAAGCCCAGCCTGCGTGCCTCGGCGATGAGGTCGGCCTTCAGCGCCTCGTGGGCCACGAGGCGAGGATGGCACGGCGTCCGCCGTAGCATCGTCGCGTGAGCAGCGAGATCCGCCGCGTAGCCGTGGGCAGCGACATGCGACATAAGACCGCCGACGCCGTCGCCGCGCACCTGGAGGCGCTGGGGCTGGAGGTGGTGCGCTGCGGGGCGGCCGGCGGCGGCGACACGCCCTGGCCCGAGGTCGCGGAGCAGGTGGCCCGCCTGGTGGCGTCGCACGGCGTGGACACGGCGGTGCTCTGCTGCTGGACGGGCACGGGAGTGAGCATCGCCGCCAACAAGGTGCCGGGTGTGCGTGCCGCCCTGTGCGCCGACGCCGAGACGGCGCGGGGCGCGCGGCGCTGGAACGACGCCAACGTGCTGGCGCTCGGGCTGGCGAGCACGCAACCGGACGGCGCGCGCGCCATCGTCGACGCATGGCTGGCGCAGGAGGAGGTCGACCCCGATGAGGCGGGAAACATCGCCGCCGTCTCTCGCCTCGAGGACCGGTACACACGCGCCCGCTGAGCGGCGCGGCACGCGCCGCCGTCTAGCATCGCGGCCATGAGCGCGACCGCGGCGGCGTGCCCGCGACTGCTGTGCATCATGGGCTCCGGCGAGACGGCGCCGACGATGGTGTCGGTGCACGCCGACCTGCTGTCGCGCCTGGGACCATCGCCGGTGCCGGCCGTGCTGCTGGACACGCCGTTCGGCTTCCAGGAAAACGCGGACGACATCTGCAGCCGCGCGGCCACGTACTTCAAGCGCAATGTCGGCTTTCCCATCGACGTCGCGTCGTACCGTGACCGCGAGACCGCCACGCCGCTGGACTACGAGACGATGCTGTCGCGTATCAGCTCCGCGCGCTACGTCTTCGCCGGACCGGGCAGCCCGACGTACGCGCTGCGTCAGTGGCGCGGCACGCAGGTGCCGGAGCTGCTGCGTGCGAAGCTGCAGCACGGTGGGTGCGTCACCTTCGCCAGCGCCGCCGCCTGCGGTCTGGGCGTGGTGTCGTTGCCTGTGTACGAGGTGTACAAGGTGGGCGAGCCGCCGCGCTGGCTCGAGGGCATGGACCTGCTGTCCGCCATCGGGCTGCGCGTCGCTCTCATCCCCCACTACAACAACGCCGAGGGCGGCACGCACGACACGCGCTTCTGCTACATGGGCGAACGGCGCCTGCGCCTGCTCGAGGACATGCTGCCCGACGGAGTCGACGTGCTCGGCGTCGACGAGCACACGGCGTGCATCTTCGACCTCGACGCGGGGACGGTCAGCGTGCGCGGACGCGGCCTGGTCACCTGGCGCCATCGCGGTGTGTCACGGGTGTTCCCTGCGGGCACCGAGATGCCGATCGGCGGGCTGGCACGCGAGGCCTCGCCTGAAGCAGATCGCTCGGCGAACGACGCTGCGCCGCCGCCGGCTGTGCCGCCGCAGCCGGAACCCGGCACGGCCACCCCGTTCCTCGACGAGGTCGACGCGCAGTCGGCGCTCGCCGGCGACGCCATGCGGCGTCGCGACGCGCCCGGTGCCGTCGCCGCGCTGCTGGCGATAGAAACGCACATCAGCGACTGGTCCTCGGACACGCTGGACTCCGACGAGCAGGATCGCGCGCGCGCGACGTTGCGCCAGCTGATGGTGCGCCTCGGGGAGCTGGCGCAGGAGGGATCGGCGGACCCGCGCGACCGGCTGGCTCCGGTCGTGGAGCGGGTGCTGGCGCTGCGCGTGTCGCTGCGCGCCGGCGGCCACTACGACGTGGCGGACCAGCTCCGCGACGCGCTGATCGAGGCCGGCATCGAGGTGCGCGACACGCGCGACGGCGCCACCTGGGAGCTCGCGGCACCGACCGCGTGACGCTGCCGCGCGCGCTCAGCCCGCGCTGACGCTCAGCGCACCCGACAGCGCGCTGCCCACCGGATCGGGCCCCTTGGCGGGCGTGAGCGAGACGACGGCGCTGCCGGCGCCCGTGGGCGTGAAGAAGATCTGCACGCTGATGTCCTCCTGTCCGTTGAGCGAGCCACCGCACACGGCGCCGCCGCGAAACGTCTCGCGGTCGAGGCCCTGAAAGATCGCGTAGTCGGCTCGCAGCGGCCCGTGCAGGTCGGCCTCGATGCACACCGGCGAGATGATCGAGACACCGGTGTTGTCGAGCGCGACGTCCACCTCGAGCTGGTGTCCCGCCGCGGCCTGCGTCGGCAGCGAGCCGGCGATCTCAGCGCTCGCGGCGCCGGAAGTGTCGAACAGGGGCGCCACGATGACGAAGAACCCCAGCAGCAGCGCCACGCCGACGCCGACCAGGATGAAGGGGCGTGGGTTGTGTCGCAGGAGCGCCAGCATCAGGCGCGGCGTGTACCGGAGGGCACCTCAGATGGAGGTGGGCGGCTGGTAGTCGCCGAAGACCTCGCGCATCGTGCCGCAGATCTCCCCCAGCGTTGCGTTGGCGCGGACCGCCTCGATGATGGGCGGCATGAGCTCGGCGCTGCCGCTCGCTGACTCGCGGAGCCGCGACAGCGTCGCTTCCGCTGCCGCGCCGTCACGCTCGGAGCGGCAGCGCCGCAGCCGCTCCGCCTGCTCCCTCATAGCGCGCTCGTCCGGGCGGAACAGCAGCGGCGGTTCGCCCTCCTCCGTCTCGGTGTACCTGTTGACGCCAACAATGACCTTTTCTCCTGACGCCACCGCCTGCTCCGTGCGATACGCCTCGTCCTGGATGACCTGCTGCATCCAGCCGGATTCGATGCAGGCGACGGCGCCTCCCCGGTTCTCGACGTCGTCGTACAGCGCGGTCGCCTGCCGCTCCAGCTCGTCGGTGAGCCACTCCACGTAGTACGACCCGCCCATGGGGTCGGCCGTGCCCGTGACCCCGGCTTCCTCGGCGATGATCTGCTGGGTCCGAACCGCGATGCGCTGCGCCTTCTCGGTTGGGATGGAGAGCGCCTCGTCGTAGCAGGACAGCGCCAGCGACTGGACCCCTCCCAGCACCGCGGCCATCGCCTCAATGGCGGCGCGCACGATGTTGTTCTCCGGCTGCTGCGCCGTCAGGGTCGACCCGCCGGTCTGCGTGTGCGTGCGCAGCATCAGCGAGCGGGGGTCGAGAGCCCCGAACCGCTCCTGCATGATGCGCGCCCACATGCGGCGCAGCGCGCGGTACTTGGCGATCTCCTCGAAGAAATCGATGTGCGTGTTGAAGATCCAGGACAGCTTGGGCGCGAAGTCGTCGACCGCGACGCCGCGGTCGATCGCCGCCTGCACGTAGGCGCAGGCGTTGGCCACGGCAAACGCCATCTCCTGCGGCGCGGTGCTGCCCGCCTCACGGATGTGGTAGCCGGAGAGCGAGATGGGGTTGAAACGCGGCGCGTGTCGCGTGCACCACGCGATGAGATCGGCGGCCAGCCGCAGCGACGGCTTGGGCGGGTAGATGAACGTGCCGCGCGCGATGTACTCCTTGAGGACGTCGTTCTGCACGGTGCCCATGACGGCCTCGGCCGCCACCCCCTGACGCTCCGCGGCCACGACGTACATCGCCACCAGCACCGCCGCGGGCGCGTTGATGGTCATCGACGTGCTCACCTCAGCCAGGGGAATGCCGTCGAAGAGCTCCTCCATGTCGCGCACCGAGTCGATGGCGACCCCCACCTGGCCCACCTCTCCGGCGCTGCGCGCGTCGTCGCTGTCGAGTCCCATCTGCGTGGGCAGGTCGAACGCGACGGACAGGCCCGGCTGGCCGTGGTCGAGGAGGTAATGAAATCGCTGGTTGGCGTCTCGCGCGGTGCCATACCCCGCGTACTGCCGCACGCTCCACAGGCGTCCCCGGTACATGGTGGGCTGGATGCCGCGCGTGTACGGCGGCTCACCGGGAAAACCCTCAGCGCGCAGCGGGTCGTGGTCCCCGAGGTCGTCCTGCGTGTAGAGGGGCTTGACGGGGATTCCGCTTCCGGTTTCGAAACGCTGTTTGCGCTCGCCCTTCTGCCGTGCGGGATTGAGACGCTGTTCCTCCCACTCCAGCAGCGCCTGCGCGAAGTCCTCGCTCGTGGCATGCTTGGCTTCCGCCTGCTTCCCGGTGAGCATTTCCGCAGCATATCTCGACCGTGCGCGCCGGTCGGCGCGCCCCGGCGTCGGGAGGCCGTCAGTGCTTCGTCTGCTGCTGCTGTTCGTACCACTCCAGGTCGTCGGTCAGCGCGGCCACATCGGGCGTTCCCAGTCCGGTCGTGTAGTCCCATCCAGGTTCGGCGAGGTAGTACAGGTTGGTGCCGACCGTGATGTCATGGAATGGCGGCGCCGGGATGCCGCCGGGCAGCTGTGCGAGCTTGTAGAACACAGGGTCGGCGAAGCCCAGCGCCGGGAGATGACGCTGCTGCAGGTCCTCGTCCATGAGCGCCGTGATGCCCGCCCAGAAGGGCGCGCCCGACGACGTGCCGCCCACCGGAGAGTCCTGCCCCATGATGAAGATGTCCCAACCGCTGATGCCGTCGCCGAGCGATGCGACGTCGGGCACCTGACGCATCCCGTTGGAGTACTGGTTGCTCACCCCGAGGCCGGTCTGCCATGCAGGCCTGCGCCACGTGGTGCTCAATCCGCCGCCGCTGCCCCACTGTTCCAACGGCTCTCCCCATGCGGCCTCCTGGCCGTACCCGCCCGTGGTGCTCTCTTCGACGAGCGTCCCGCCCACCGCTGTCACGTCGGGGAAGGATGCGAAGAGATTGACCGACAGCTGATCGGGCAGCCGGCCGCCGGCGAAGACGCAGTCGTACGCGCCCTTGTCGCTTGACGCGACGTAGATCGTGGTGCCCTGCGCCGCGGCGCGTTGCTGCGCCGCGCCGAGAAGGTTCGACTGCTGGTGTCCGCCGTCGAGCGCCTCGCAGAGGTCGATGCTCCACGTGACGATGGCGGTGGGATGCTGCTGCAGCGCCGCCATCTCCGCGGCCTCGACACCTTGCGGATTCGAGCCGTAGTAGACGATCTCCTTGGCGCCCGGCGCCATCGCGTGCACCAGCTCCACGTCCAGATCCGCCTCGCCTTCTTCAGGGCTGGGGCTGCCCCACGCGGGGTTGCGCACCACCTGCACGTTGAACGGCGGCAGCGAGAACTTGCGCGCGTATGCATCCAGCGACTGCTGGCTGAACGCGTCGTCTTCGGGCAGCACCACCGTCTGGCCCGTCCCGTCGATGCCTGCGCTGCGCAGCGGCGCGATGTCGTAGAAGCTGATCGCGTCGTCGGGGGTGACGCCGTATGCGCTGCGGATCGCCGGGAGCCGCGCCGAGGGATAGTCGTCGAGGCCGCCGACCGCCGTGACGACTCCACGGAGCCGCGCAGGAATGGCGACGCGGCCCTCGGGTGCGAAGAACGCGGTTCCGTCGGGGCCGACGTAGGTGCCGATGCGAACCTGCAGCGCGCGTTCAACAGCAGCGGCGGTGCCCTGTGCGGCCATCGCTGTGTCGCCTGAGGACCACGTGGTCTGCACGCCGTCGCGCAGCAGCGCGCGGCGCACGGGCTGCACCGCGCCCGCCGCCGGCCCGAAGCGCGTGGCGTACTGCGCGGCGCTGACCCGTCCGCCCTGGGCGAGGATTGCCTCGAGCTGGGCCGTGTGCCGCGCCGCCAGCCCCAACTCGATGTGCATTGGCGTCGCGGGGTCGAGAGGCCCGGTGAAGCGGCCGGCGCGAATCGCCTCGTCGAGGGGAGGATGCGCCTGCGCCTGCAGCACCGGCGCCGCGCGTCCCGCGGGGGTGGCGGACGGCGCCACGCCACACGCCGCCAGCAGCGCCATGGCGCCGCCTGCCACGCACACGTGGCGCACGCGCACGCTCATGACGCGGGGAAGTGTGCCAGCGTGATGGGGAAGTCGAGGATCGCTCCGTCGCGCAGCTCGTACGGCGCTTCCTGCGTGTCGCTGGTGAGCTGGCTCACCGCGAGCACCGAGATCGTGAGGTTGCCACGCGTTGCCGCCATCGCGATGACGCCGACCTTCATGGCCTGGCCGCCGCCGGGCGGGAAGTAGTCGCCGTAGTAGACGAGGCCGTTGCCCAGCACCAGCCCGATTTCGGCGCCGCGCACAGCGCCCATGGGCTGCAGGTCGCGGAACGTCGACGTGTTCAGACCCGCCACCGCAGCCTGGATCGCGGCTGTGTCGGTGGTGCCGCGGGCGCCGCGGAAGACGTCCTGCGCGCCGTTGCTCAGCGTCCACGCCGCGCCGTCGGCGTTCTGGTCGGTGATGCTTGCGGAGCCTCCGGGGACCGAGGTGACGTACTCCACGCTGAAGCCGTACTTCGCATTGGTGTACAGGGTGGAACCGATCAGCGTCACGCCGGGGCGAGGCCTGATGCACGAGAAGTGGCAGAAGCTCGCAGACGAAGGCTTGGACTGCACCAGCGCGAAGGTGAGCGCAGCCACGACCGCGACAGCCGATGCGGCCGCGACGCCGAACACCAGCGGCGACACCTTGCGCCGCAGCCGAGGCACGCCGGCTTCGCTGACGACCGGGTACTGGTACGCGATGACGGGCGACGGCGGCGCCGGCGCGGGCTGGGGCAGAAAGGATGCGGCGACGGGACGGCCGCAGCGGCCGCAGAAGGTCGCACCTCGGGCCAGCGGCGCACCGCAGTTGCCGCAGTGCACGGCGCCGCCGTCGACCATCGCCTGCCTCTCCCTCACCGAATCGCCGAGCTCCCAGCGGGCAGCGGAAGCGCGAGTCTACACGCGGACGCTGCGCGACGCATGTGCGACACTCGCTGCATGGCGCTGCCCATCACCGCCGAGCTGGTGTCGCGCGCGGCGCAGGGATTGCGCGACGGCGGCTGGCGATTCTCCTTGCGCCAGCTGTACTACGCGTCCTGCGCCGAAGCCGAGATGCCACCGTCGAACGCCGGCGCCAACGGCGAGATCGCCCTGGGCACGCTGCTGGTTCTGGTCGCGCTGATACTCATCGCGCTGCGTCCACTGTTCGCGGTGCTGGGCGGACTCGGCGTCCTGCTCATCCTGCTCGGGGTGGCGCACCGCTTGACCCGCCGGCCCGTCGTGGGCCGCGTGATGAGCATGTCGTATGCGCAGTTCGACGAGCAGTACGGAGCGCTGGCGATCGATGGATTGCTGCCGGGCGACGCAGCGCCACCATCGCCTGCGGCCGGCGGGATGCTCGTCGTCTGCGACAGCGCGGAGACCGCCGCAGTGGTCGCAGCCAACCGCGACCATGCCGGGCTGACCGCGATCGTGCCCGTCGCCGCCAAGGATCTGCCGGTGCTCAGCCCCGAGCAGGGCGTCGCCGTGCTGCACGACGCGTCGCCGCGCGGCTGCGCCCTGCCACTCGAGCTCCGTGACTCCGGTGCACGCGTCCTCGACTGTGGCCTGCGACCTGGGTGGGTCGAACTCGGTGGCGTGGCAGGTGATTGAAGGAGCGCCGGCGCGGCTGCCGCGTGACCTGACGCCGCTGCTCTCCGCCGACGAGGTCTCGTGGCTGGCCAGCGGGCGGCGCGTGGAACTGGCCGCCCTGACCCCCGCGCGGCTGCTGGGACTCCTCAAGGATGCGCTGGGTGGAGGCGCCGAGGGGGCACCGGGCGTCACCGCGTACCAGCTCGACTCTGGTGGCGCCGCCGCGCTGGCGGGGCGGAGCTCATAAGCGGTCGGGAAGCGCCCCGGCGCGCCGTTGGCCGGTCGCGCCGGGGCCAGTGCCTTCCCTTCCTGGCATTCCTAACGTCGCCCGGGCCGGAACCTTGCGCCGTCTGAGGTCAGCCCTTCTGCTCGGCGTCCCGAGCGCCGACGAGGATCGCCATGTTGCCCATGGGGTGCCGGTTCTCGTACATCAGCTGATGCGCCAGCCCGACCTCGTCGAAGGCGAACGTCTGCGACAGGCAGGGGTCGACCTCACCGCGGGTCACCATCTCGTTGAACGCAGCGCACTGCTCGTCGTTGGCGAAATGCGACCCCTGCAGGCGCTTCTGTCGCATCCAGAGGTAGCGCAGGTCGACGGCGGCGTGGTACCCGGTGGTGCCGGCGCAGATCACCACCATGCCGCCGTTGTCGCAGACGAAGATCGAGGTGGGGATGGTGCTCTCACCGGGATGCTCGAAGACGATCCGCGGGTTGAGCCGCTCACCGACAACCTCCCACAGAGCCTTGCCGAACTCGCGAGCGCTGGCGAGCCAGCGGTTGAAAGCCTCGTCGTCGCGCCAGTCCGGGATGATCCCCCAGTGGTCGAAGTTGCGCCTGTCGATGTAGCCGGCGGCGCCGAGGCGCGTGCAGAAGGCGCCGCGCTCCTCACCTGACGCCACCGCCACAGGGATGCCGCCCTTGGCCTTGACGATCTGAATCGCCTGCGAGCCCAGCCCACCCGAACCGCCCCAGACCAGCACCACGTCGCCTGGGTTCACCGTGTGCGGCGCCCAGGAGCAGAGCATGCGATACGCCGTGGCGCCCACCAGCATGTACGCGGCGGCCGCGGCCCACGTCAGCTGCGGTGGCTTGGGGAGGCATTGATGCGCCTGGACCCGGGTGAACTGCGCGAAGCTGCCCCAGTTGGTCTCGTATCCCCAGATGCGCGCGCTGGGTGCGACGATCGGGTCGCCGCCGCCGACGATCCACGGATCCGCCGGATCCCAGACGCCGCAGTGCACCACGACCTCGTCGCCCACGCGAAGGTCGGTCACGCCGTCGCCGACGGCCCAGACGATGCCCGAGGCGTCGCTGCCGCCGATGTGAAACGGCTCCGCCTCACCGGCGCGCTGCCGCGCCGCGACGACGTCGACGGGGCGCCCCAGAGACGCCCAGACGTTGTTGTAGTTGACGCCTGCGGCCATCACGTAGACCAGCACCTCGCCGGCGCGGGGCAGGGGCGTTTCCACGATCTCTTCGGCAAAGGCGGTGCGCGGGTCGCCGTAGCGTTCAGGGCGGATCATCTGGGCGCGCATGCGCGATGGCACCTGGCCCAGTGCCGGCGCGTCGCCGAGCGCCGGAGCATCGAGAGCGCTCATAAGGGCTGTACAGGCTACAGGCAGGTGCCGTCGCGCCGCTGATGCGCGCAATCCGGTTGCGCCATGGTTGGATGGCCAGTACACTCCGCGACCAAGAGCGGGTGGCGGAGGATCTAGGTGAAGTGCGACCACTGCGGAAAGCAGGTCCCTGAGGGCGTTTTCTGCACGGTCTGTGGCGCGCACCAGGGCACCACCGCCGAGGTTGGTGATCCCAAGACGCGGCACATGCACTTCGCCGCAGCCCCAGGCGAGCACGTCGGACAGCCGTCGATTTTCACCACACTCTTCCCGCACCTCGGTCACGGAAAGATCCACGAGCTGCGCTACGCGTTCCTCGGCGGGCTCGCGGTGGTCGTCATCCTCACCGCCGCCGGACTGATCGTCGGCGCGCTGCTGAGCGCCATCTTCCTGGTGCCGCTGCTCTACATCCTGTACCTCTACGAGGCGCAGGTCTACCGCGACCAGCCCGGCACGGTGCTCGGGTTCACGCTGGGCGGCGGCATCGTGCTCGGCGTCGCGTTCGGTGTCGTGTCGCAACTGCTGATACCCGCGAGCCGCGAGTCCAACACCGGGCAGGTGCTGGTCAACGACGTGCTGCTGCCGGTGATCCAGCTGGTGCTCATGCCGTTGCCGGCGCTGCTGCTGCGCGGGTCCAAGGGATTCCCCGAGACGATCGACGGGCTCGTGTTCGGCACCGCCTCCGGCCTCGGCTTCAGCGCCGCGCTCGGCGTGGTGCGCTTCTCCGACGTCATCGGCAGCCAGGCGGTGCGCAACACCGACCCCGGCACCTGGATCTACACCATGATCACCGCGGCGGTGCTGGTGCCGCTCCTCCTGGGCACGTCGAGCGGCATCGCCGCCGCGGCGCTGTGGCGCAACGGGCGTGGTCCCCGCAGCGGCACGCTGGCGGCGGTGGCGATCCCCTTCGCGCTCGTCGTCGACGTCGCCTTCTATCTGGTGGGGCAGGTGCTGTCCAACCAGCTGCTCAACGGTCTCATCGTGATCGCGTTCGAGGCAGTCCCGGTGGCCGTGCTGCTGGTGTATGCGCGGTACCTGCTGCACCACAGCCTGCTCGAGGAGGCCGCGGACTTCGGCTTCACCGCGACGGTCTGTCCCAACTGCCACAAGCACGTCATCGCCGCCGGCTTCTGTCCGTCGTGCGGTCGCGCGCTGACGGCTGCGCCGCGGGCGATGCAAGGCGCGGTGAAACCCGCGGCGGCGGCCGCGGCGCCGAGTGGCTCGGGCGAGGGCTCCTGACGTGCCCATGCGCTGTCCCAAGTGCGGCACCGCCAATCCTGACGGCAACTCGTTCTGCGTCAGCTGCGGCTCGCCGCTGGCGGGTGCCGCGCCGTCGGCGCCGGTGACCCAGGGCGACGAGGAGACGGTCGCCTGGACGCCGCCCACGGGCGCCCCAGCGGGGCCCGCCGCGGCCCCGACGCCGGCCCCGGGACCGGCGCCCGCTCCGCCTTCGCCGGTCCCGCCGGCTCCGGCTGGGCCAATCCCCGGCGGCACTCCCGGCGGCGGCATCGCGCCCCCCGTTCCGGGCGCGCCGGTCTCGGGGCAGTTCTTCGCCCGGGGCACCCAGAGCCCGTACTACCAGCCGCCGCCCGGCGGCACCGCGCCCGCCACCCACCGCCTGCCGCGCAACGCGCTGATCGCGGGGGCCATCGCGCTGGTCGCCATCGCCGCCGTCGGCGGCATCGTGTTCGCGGCGACGCGCGGCCACAGCAGCACGCCGCCGGCGCCTCCGGGCCCCGCGGTGCCCACGGCGCAGCCCACCGCGGTGCCGACGTCGGCTCCGACGAGCGCCCCGACGGCCGCTCCGACGTCGCAGCCCACCCCCGCGCCGTCCGGCGCACCGTCGCCGGGTGGTGCGCAGAACTTCGGATTCGCCAGCGCGACAGTCCCCGCCGGCGCCGCGGTGAACACGCAGGCGAGCACGTCGACGTACGTGGAGATCGACGCCAACGACGGCAGCGGTCAGATGTGGATCGACGTCTACCCGCCCGACAAGCTGCAGGGGGTCACCGACACCGCGTCGCTGATCTCAGGACTGCTGCAACAGGACCAGCAGAACTCGCAGATGCACAACGCCAACTGGTGCAAGTTCTCCAACGGCAGCGCCAACCCGTCGCAGCTGCAGGATCCGATGATGTCGGACAGCGGAGCGCTCAAGGGCGGCCAGGACGGGGTGATCTGCGGCACGTTCGCTCCGTCCAGCGGATCCCCGTTCGACTACGTCCACGAGTACGTCGCCGACTTCGTCATGGACTCGTCGGGCAGCGGTGAGGGCATCGCGTTCGAGGCTTTCACGACCAGCAGCAACTACCAGACGTTCGTGCAGAAGTACGAGGTGCCGCTGCTGCAGACGATCGTCTGGCACGGGGTGACGGGCGGCAGCTGAGGGGTCCGACCTGGGACGGCGCCTCACGGCGCCCTTGGTTCGCAGCAGACCCTGTGCCCGCGGGGCTGGTCACGACGCTGAGCCGACCGCCGAGGGGCGCGAGTGCTTGGGCGTAGCCGAGCGCGCCACGCCACACGCGGGGCAGAAGAGCAGCGTGGGCACCAGCCGATGACATTCAGGGCAGGGAGACGGCGGCCCCATGGCCATCTCCTCACCCTCGTCGAGCAGCGCGTGGTGCAGCAGCACACGCAACCACACCAGCAGCACCGCCGCGCCCACGGCCCAGAGGACGACCACGAGCAGCAGCGAGGTCACGAAGTACGAGGCCAGTGCGAGCGTGATCTGCGCGCCGAATCCCACCGCAAGCGTCGCCGGCAGCGAGCGCGCGGCGTGGCTGTGCCGGCGGCGCGACCGGCCGCCACGCTGCGCCCACACGGCCGCCGCGATCATCCCCGTGGCGCCCGCGTTGACCAGCGCCGCGAGGATGGCCGCGCGCAGGATGCCGGCGATCTCCTCTGTCGACACCGCGGCGGGTCCCTGAAGAGGCGCGGTGAGGACGTGCCAGTACGACGCCACCACCGCCGCGAACGTGAAGCCCACCGCGGTGCTCACGCCGAAGGTCAGGCCGTCGAGCGTCTCGCGAAACGCGGGTCTCCACAGCAGCAGCAGCGGACCCGCGAGCATGAGCGCCTGCATCACGATGGGCAGCACCACGGCTGTGATGACGGGACCCTGCTGTGTGCCCGTCAGCGTCCCGGTGATCAGCTGTCCCACGACGAGCGTGTAGGCGACGCCGAGCGCGGCGCCCATGGCGAACGTCGCCGCGAGGACCGTGACGGGTTCCGCCTGGTACACCTCGACCTCGTAGACATAGAGGATGTAGAGCACAGGGAGCAGCACCGCGGCGGCGAGCAGCGCCGGCGCGTACAGCTGCAGCGCGCCGAGCAGCACCACGATGAGCAGACCGACGAGCAGCGCCTCACGGAAGACGTGCGCATGCCGCTGTGGCAGGTGGGGGAACAGAGTGGAGATCACCGCCATCTTGGCGACGTGCTCGCCCGGTGCGGCCGCGTAGTGCTGTGTCCGGGCGCGGCCACCCGGGCCGCTGAGGTGCGCGCCACAGTTGCCACAGAACACGCCGGCCGGCACCGACACGCCGCAGTGCGGACACTCGACGAGGAGTACGGAGGGCTCGGGCGCCGCCATGGCGCAGCAACATAACAGGGGCGGGCGATCGAAGCGGCGCGGGTGCTTTCAGCGGCAGGCGGTGGAGATGTCCTCGAGCGCCGCCACAGGCTCCGCGCCGCGGCGCATGCGGAACGCCCACACCGCGGGAAACGCGAGCGCCGCCGCCGCCAGACCGGCGAGGCAGAGGACGCCGCCCGAGACTATGGACACCTGCGCGGTCCACGCGTTCGCCACCGCACCGGCCTCGATGTCGCCGATGTAGGGCCCGCCGACGACGACCATGAAATACACGGACGTCATGCGGCCGCGCAGATGGTCGGGAACGATGCTCTGCAGGATCGTGGTGCGGCATACGGCGCTGAAGCTGTCCGCGGCACCGGCGACAACGAGGAGCAGCAGCGCGAGCCAGAAGAGGGTGACGAAGCCGAAGGCGATGACCGCGGCGCCCCACACCGTGATTGCGACCACGATGATGCGTCCCAGCCGCGTGGCGCGGCTGATCCAGCCCGTCGACAGCGACGCGACCAGCGCTCCGGCGCCGACCGCGGCGTAGAGGAGCCCCAGGCCCTGCGCGCCTGCGTGGAACGTCGCCACCGCGAGCACGGGAAAGACGGCGCGCGGCATGCCGAAGATCATTGCGGCGAGATCCATGGCGAAGCCGCCGAGGATGACCGGCTGGCTGCGCGCGTAGCGCAGTCCGTTGCGGATGGCGAGGAGCGGCGGGTCGTGGTGTTCGGCGTGCGGTCGCTGCGACGGCAGCAGCACCACGGCGGCGAACGACGCTGCGAAGCTCACGACGTCGAGCGTGTACGCCAGCGCGAGCCCGACGTGTGCGATGACGACGCCACCGATCGCCGGCCCCGCCACCAGCGTCGTGTCGAACATCGCCATGTTGAGCGCCAGCGCGCCGGTGAGGCTGCGCGCGCTGACGAGGTTGGGGATGATCGCGGTGCGCGTCGGTGAGTCGACGGCGGCGAAGGCCGCGGCGCACGCGACCACGATGTAGATGGCAAAGAGTGGCGGGCTTCCCAGGAGCGCGCCCACGGCGAGGAGTCCGGACGTGAGCGCCAGGCCGAGCTGCGTCACCATGAGGATCCGGCGCCGGTCGAGGCGATCGGTGATCGCGCCCGAGCCAAGTGACGCCGTGACCAGCGGTACCGCTTGCACCAATCCGATGGCGCCAACCGCGAGCGGTGACCGCGTCAGCGCGTAGACCTGGAAGGGCACCGCCACCGTCGTCACCTGTCTGCCGAGGAGCGATACCA
Organism: Candidatus Dormiibacterota bacterium; assembly: GCA_963777285.1. Lineage (GTDB taxonomy): Bacteria > Chloroflexota > Dormibacteria > Aeolococcales > Aeolococcaceae > JAFARE01. The sequence goes on along the minus strand of CAVZPR010000002.1, from coordinate 647,093 downwards.
GCTGGCCGGTCCACAGGCGCCGGTACGGCGGCGACTCGCGCCACGCCCCGGTGTCGACCGCGACCGCTTGGAAGGCGCGCCGGATCACCGCGGCGCGGCCGCCGTCTGGGGGTGAGCCATCACGGCCACGGTATCCTGCCCGCCCATGGCGGCACTGCCGGATGCGCTCGACGCTGCAGCGGCGCTGCTGCTCGACCGCCACGAGCACATCGACCGCGACCTGGCCGAGCGTCTGGCGACGCTGCCGGGCGATCAGCTGCCGCAGCTCATCGCCCTTGCGCACCAGGTGCGGCTCGCCTGGATGGGGCCGGCGGTGGAGGTCGAGTCGATCATCAGCGCCAAGACGGGAGGCTGTCCCGAGGACTGCGTGTTCTGCTCGCAGTCGGCGCGATACCGCACCGACGTCGCGCGCGAGCCGATGCTCGCCGCCGACCGTCTCGTGGAGCTGGCGCGCCGGACGCGGCAGCTCGGCGGCACCGAGTTCTGTATCGTCGTCGCGGTGCGCGGCCCGGACGAACGGATGCTGCGCGCGGTCGAGGATGCAACCGCGGCCATCCGCGCCGCTGTGGGCATCGAGGTGGCTGCGTCGCTCGGCCTGCTCAAGGACGGTCAGGCAGAGCGCCTCGCCGCGGCGGGCGTGCATCGCTACAACCACAACCTCGAAGCCGGCGAGCGCTTCTTCCCGCGCATCTGCACGACCCACTCGTACCAGGACAGGGTCGACACCTGCCGCAAGGTGCGCGCAGCCGGCATGGAGCTGTGCAGCGGCGGCATCTTCGGCATGGGCGAGTCGTGGGACGACAGGCTCGATCTCGCGTTCGCGCTGCGTGACCTGGACACCCATGAGATCCCCTGCAACTTTCTCAACCCGCGTCCGGGTACGCCGCTGGGACCGTCGCCGCTGCTCCACCCCATGGAGGCGCTGCGCTGCGTGGCCGTGTTCCGCTGCGTCAACCCCGGGGCGGTGCTGCGGTACGCCGGTGGCCGCGAGGTGGTGCTGCGCGACCTGCAGGCGTACGGAATGATGGCCGGCGCGAACGGGCTGATCGTGGGCAACTACCTCACCACGCTGGGCAGGAGCGCCGAGGCGGACCTGGCCATGCTCGCCGACCTGGCCATGCCGGTGGCGACTGCGCCGCTGACCGCGACGAGTGGCCGCTGACGCCTGGAACCCCGAGCGGTACGACCGCTTTCGTGCGGAGCGCGAGCAGCCGTTCCGCGACCTGCTGCAGCTGCTGCCGCCGCACCGGGAAGGACACGCCGTCGACCTGGGCTGCGGCGGCGGCCGGCTGACCCTCGAGCTGCACCGCCACCTGCAGGCGGCGGAAACCCTCGGCGTCGATTCCTCGGCGGCCATGCTGCAGCGCGCCACCCGCATGCATGCGCCCGGGGTGCGCTTCGAGCGCGGCGACATCGCGCAGTGGATGCCTCGGGCGCCGCTGGATGTCGTGTTCTCGAACGCCGCGCTGCAGTGGGTGCCTGACCACGCGTCGCTGTTCGTCCGCCTGAAGCGCATGCTCGCGCCGGGCGGCGACCTCGCCGTGCAGGTGCCGGCAAACCACGACCATCCGTCGCACACCGTGGCGGCGGTGGTGGCGGCCGAGGAGCCGTTCGCCGCCGCGCTGCGCGGACACACCAGGATGTCACCCGTGATGGCGCCGGAGTGGTATGCGGCAACGTTGCATGCGCTCCGCTTCACCGAGCAGCACGTGCGGCTGCAGGTGTACGCGCATGAGCTGGCGTCGAGCGATGACGTCGTGGAGTGGGTGCGCGGGACGCTCCTGACCGACTACGAGTCGCGGATGCCGGCCTCGCTGCTCCGCACCTTCCTGCAGCACTACCGGCAGCGGCTCATCGAGGAGATCGGCGAGCAGCAGCCCTACCTGTTCGCCTTCAAGCGGATCCTGATGTACGCGCGCCTGCCGGGGTAGGCCGGCTAGGCGACGGCCCGGACGATCTCCGGCTCGAGTTCCGGGAACTTCGCCAGGTACTCGGCGCGCTCCTTCTTCAGCCGTTCGACGATCCGCGCGTACTCGTCGGAGCGGCCCGTCCTCTCGTACAGCCGGCGCGGCTGCAGGATCTCGGCGTCGTCCACACCGGGAAGCCCGCGCCGCGACCTGGTAGCCGAAGTCGGGGTCCATCTCCCAGGTGATCGTGCCTTCGGCGATCGCCTTCACCACGGCGCTGGAGTAGGGGATCGTCACCTTCTTGCTGCGCTCGTCGGCCTCGGGGCCGCCGACGCGCCCCGTGTTGAGCAGATAGACGTCGAAGTCGCACGAGTCCATCAGCTCGAGGAAGCGGTTGCCCTGCTGCTCGTGGCGCAGCGGGAAGAACGGATTCGTGCCCGGGACGCGCAGGAACTTGCCCTCCTCGTCCTTGCCGCCGGCGGACGTGCCCTGGGTCTCGCCGAGCATGAAGTAGAGCGCCGCCTGTTCGCGGCTCAGCCTCGCCACGGCGGGGATGATGTTCTCGTTGCGGTTGAGGATCAGCAGGTGCTGCACCGCCTTGACCTCGCGCGCGTCCTTGTGCCAGCCGAGCGCGTCCATGCGGAACACGGCGCGGCCGTTGGGGGTGTACGAGGTGTCGAAGAAGTCGACGACTCCCTGTTCGTTCTGCGACACGTTCTCCAGGTACGCCTCCGGGCGGCAGACGGCGCCGTGGATGGTGGGCTCGAATTTCGGGTCCAGGGCGAACGTCTTGGCGAAGCACCCGTTCTCCGTGGCCACCACGCGGCCTCCGGGATAGAGCGCGACGAAGTCGTCCTGCACCGGTTTGCTGTCGTTCTGCCGGGTGAACGTCGTGGTCGTCTTGCCGGTGCCCGACAGGCCGATGATGAGCATCGCCTGCTCACCTCGCGCCGTGGGCACGACCTTGCAGCCCGCGTGCAGCGAGAGCCCGCCGCGGTCGTAGGTGAGCTTGTTCCACATGCGCAGGCCGCCCTTCTTCGACTCGCCGAAGTAGTCGCTGTTGAGCACGCGCGTGACACCCGCGTCCAGGTCGACGCTGATCACGCGGTCCTCCGGGTATCCCGGCGCCTTCAGGTTGGGCGTGTAGATCACCGTGAGGCGCGGCTCGAAGTCCGGTCCCGGGTGCTGGGCGTCGAAGTACAGCCAGCGCTGCATGCCGGCGATGTTGGCGTTGGCCGCTTCGATGTACAGCCGGGTCGGGACGCGGAATTCTTCGTCGTTGCCGATGTACCCGTCGATGACGAGCATCTCCTGACCTGCGATGTACTCGTCCTGCTGCTGTGCGATGCGCTCCGCGTCGGCCCGCGTGATGCTCTGGTCGGAATGCTTCTCGGGATGGTCGCTGACGATGTAGGTGCTGCCCTTGCTGCGCGACACCACCCTGGTCTGCACGTTGTAGTTGTCGAAGGCGGTGTGCTTTGCGTTGGGCATGCGCGAGGTCAGCTCACGCAGCTCTCCGGGCGAGGGGTTCCAGCGGGTCGCCCGCGCAGGCGGCAGCGCGCCGGGACGGGTCCTCACAACGTCAGTCATGGTTCCTCCGGCTCCCTGGCCGCCCAAACCTCCAGCGCCCATCGCACGAGTGGTGGCCAGGTCGTTGATCGTGGCCGAGCATAGCAAAGCGGCACGAAATAGAGCGAATGCCCGTTGCGGTCGATCCACGTTGTACGCTTTCTGCCGTATGGCCCAGACAGCGCCCGCGGCGAGTGATGTCGACGTAGCCCGGGACCGTTCCTGGGTCTTCTTCAACGGGAAGGTCGTGCACTACGACGAGGCAAAGGTGGGGCTGCTCACCCACGGCCTCAACTACGGGACCGGCATCTTCGAGGGCATCCGCGCGTACTGGAACGAGGCGCGGGAGCAGCTGTACGTGCTGCGCATGCCGGAGCACTACGAGCGCATGCACCGCAACGCGCGCTCCCTGCAGATGTCGATCCCCTGGAGCATCTCCGAGCTCTGCGCCATCACCAACGACCTGCTGCGCCGCAACCAGTGGCGCGAGGACTCCTACATCCGTCCCATCTGCTTCAAGTCCGCGGAGATCATCGGGGTCAAGCTGCACGACGTTCCGGACAGCTTTGGCATCGTGACCACCCCCATGGGACCGTACGTGGGCACGAGCGGCATCCGCTGTCTGGTCTCGTCGTGGCGGCGCATCGACGACACCATGGCACCGGTGCGCACCAAGTGCACCGGCCTCTACGTCAACTCGGCGCTGGCCAAGAGCGAGGCGCTGCAGGCAGGATTCGATGAGGCGATCCTGCTTACCTACGACGGACACGTCAGCGAGGGCAGCGCGGAGAACATCTTCATAGTGCGCAAGGGCACGATCATCACGCCGCCGCCGTCGGACAACATCCTCGAGGGCATCACGCGTTCCGGCACCATTCATCTGGTGCGCGAGGAGCTGGGTCTCGAGGTGCAGGAGCGTTCGATCGACCGCTCCGAGCTGTACGCCGCGGACGAGGTGTTCTTCGTCGGCACCGGGGCGCAGGTCGCGCCGGTGATCGAGATCGACCGCCGGGTCATCGGCGACGGCGAGCCCGGCCCCCTCACGCTGCGCGTTCAGGACGTGTACGTGGGCGTGGTCACGGGGCGCGATCCCAAGTACGCAGACTGGCTGACGCCGGTCTACTGATCTCGCGGCGGCACGAGCTCCGCCACCAGGAGGCGCGCCGCCTGACGCAGCAGCGCGGCGGCCTGCCCACGGGCAGCTTCCGGGCCGGCGAGGGCGTCCAGCGTCAGCACGCGTTCGAACAGCGCCGCCGGCGGGTCGGGGCCGACCTGGCCCGCGATCGCCGCGCACGGCACTCCGGCGCGGCGTGCCCGTTCGGCCACCTCCGCCGGGGCCTTGCCGAACGCGGTCTGGGCGTCGAGGCGGCCCTCGCCGGTGAGGACGAGGGCGGAGCCCGCAAGGGCGGCGTCCAGGCCGGCGAGGTCGCACACCAGCGCAGCACCCGGCAGCAGCGCCGCCCCGATGAGCGCCAGCCCGTAGCCGCAGCCTCCGGCGGCGCCGGCGCCGGTCAGGTCCGCGAGGCCCGTCGCGCCGGCATCGCGCTCGGCCACTGCGGCGAGCCGCCTCAGCCCGTCCTCCAGCACCGCGACGTCGTCGGGCGAGGCGCCCTTCTGCGGTGCGAACACCCGCGCTGCTCCGTCCACGCCGAGGAGCGGGTTGCGGACGTCGACGCTGACCTCGACGGCGGCGCCGCGCAGCGTCGTCGCCACCGGCGTCAGATCGATCGTCGCCAGCGCTTTCAGCCCGGCGCCTCCGGGTGCGATGGGCGCGCCGCCTGCGTCGCACAACCGCGCGCCGAGCGCCTGCAGCAGGCCGGCGCCCCCGTCGCTGCACGCGCTGCCGCCGACGCCGACGACCACCCGCCGCGCACCTCCGTCGATCGCAGCGGCGATGAGCTCGCCGGCGCCGCGCGACGTCGCGTGCAGCGGGTCGAGGCCGGCCGGCGGCAGGCGCCGCAGCCCCGCGGCCTCCGCAAGCTCCACGACCGCGGTGGTGAGGGAGAGCCAGCCCAGGCGTGCGGTCAGCGGCTGGCCCAGCGGACCCGTGACGGTGTGCTGCGTGATCCGGGTGTCTCCGGGCGCCGTCTCCAGCAGCACGTCCAGCGTGCCGTCGCCGCCGTCGGCGACGGGTACCTCGACCGGCTCGGCGCCGGCGTCGCTCACCCCGGCTGCCATCGCCGCCGCGGCGGCGGCGGCGGTCAGCGTCCCCTTGAACGCGTTGGGGGCGCAGACGACCCTGCGGCGGCTCAGCTTCCCGTGCCAGTCACCGGCAGCGCCGCCCGCCCCGTCAGGTCGCGGCCCATGGCCGGGAGGAACTGCTCCTCGCACCATTCGCATGAGGCGACGTGGTCGATGACGAAGCGGCGCTGCGCCGTGCTCATCTTGTCGCGGCCGACGCTCATGAACAGGTCGGCGACGACGGCGCACGGGCCGCGCTCCTCGGTGGGGCTCTCGATGAGCAGGTATTCCTCCTTGAAGCGCCGCCGCGCCCGGTGCAGCAGCGTCTCGACCGCGGAGTCGCTGATGCTCATCACGTGCGCGATCGAGGCGTACGACATGCCTTGGAGCTCGCGAAGCGTCAGCACCATCCGCTGCCGCTCCGGCAGCTTCTTGGCGACCTCCCACACCAGATGGCGCAGGTACGTGATCTCGAGCGCGTCCTGCGGGTTGCCGTTGCGGTCCCGGTCGGCCAGCTTGAGCATCTGCTCCTCTGGATCCCCGGACGGCTCCACGTGGGCGGCGCGGCGGCTGCGCCGGCGCAGCTCGTCCTGGCAGATGTTCACCGCGATGCGGTGCACCCAGGCGCCGAAGTTGAAGCCCTCGCCGACCCGCGACAGAGCGCGGATCACGTTGTAGAAGGTCTCCTGCACAAGGTCTTCGGCGATGGCGTGGTCGCCGACGTAGCGGAGGCATACGGCGCGCACGCGGCCGTGGTAGCGGCTGAAGAGGGTGTCGAACGCCCCTGCGTCGCCGTCCAGGTAGGCAGCGATCAGCGAGACGTCGTCGACTCCGGCACGGCTGTCGGACTGTGGCAAGCGCTCGGTCGTGGCCAGGCCCTCTAACCCCTCTCTCCGCGGCGCCTCGAGGCACCGGCGCCGTCCCGGTGGCGAGTATAGCAGCGCGGGACAAGTGATGCGAGCGATGCGAATGCCTCGATTCGTCGGTGGCGCACCCAGGGTCGCAAGGATTCGTGGCGGTTGGTCGTCTTTGTGGATGACAGCCCGGAACGGCCATCGCGCAGGGCCGGGCCGGTTTCAGGAACGATCAGCAGAAGGAAGCGGCGGGATGAGTGCCCAGCCGGGAGGGGAGCGCACCAGCGAGGTTCCGCCGGTCGTGATCCGGTTCCGGGACGATGAGATCGTCGAAGGCCGCGTCCCCGTGCTCGACCTCGACCGCCCTGACTTCCAGATCGTCCCGGCGGAGACGGCGTCAAACAACCGCGCGGTGCTGATCCCGCTCACGGCGGTGAAGACGATCGTCATCGCGCGCGCCGAGTTCAACCCGGAGCCGGACGAGACCCGGCTGCGCAAGGCGGCGATCCGCTTCTGGGACGGGGATGTGCTCAAGGGGTATCTGGTCACCGACCCGGTGCGCCACACCCACGCCATGACGCTGCAGCTGGTCAGCCCCGCGCTCGACGAGGTCGAGACATTCGCGATCCCGTACAGCGCGGTGAAAGCGATCTTCTTCATCAAAGCGTGGGACGGGCGCGCGCCGGTGTTCACGCGCGAGACCGGGAGCTGGACCCTGGCGCGCGCCGACCCGCCGCTGCTCGACCTGCTGGGCGAGATCCGCGCGCTGTCCGGGCTTCGCACCCGCGGCAAGATCGGGGTCGCGGAGTTCGAGCGCCGGCGCCGTGAGGTGCTGGACAGAATCTGATGCGGCGCGCTGCGCGGGGCTGGGTTGCCACGGCTGTTGCCGCCGTGATGTTCATGCTGAGCGCCGGCGGCTTGGCCGCCGCGACGGGAACGTCGTACCCGGTGACGTACCACTTCAGCGATGGCGTGCAGGCCAACGCCACCGATCCGACCGGCTCGCCGCCGGGCGCGAACGACTGGTCGTGCAAGCCGTCGCGAGCGCATCCGCGACCGGTGGTCCTGGTGCACGGGCTGGTCGCCACGACGCAGGACAACTGGGCGACCATCGCGCCGCTGCTGGCGAACAACGGCTACTGCGTCTTCGCGCTGACGTACGGCACCGAGAATGGCAATCCCTACGTCGGCGGACTGCCGCCGATGGAGCAGACAGCGACGCAGCTGGGTGCGTTCGTGCAGCGTGTGCTCGCGGCGACCGGAAGCAGCAAGGTGGACCTCGTGGGGCATTCCGAAGGCACCGTCATGCCGCGCTACTGGATGGAGTTCCTCGGCGGTGCACGCTATGTCGACCGCTACGTGATGCTGACGCCGATCTGGCACGGCACCGAGTTCTACGGTGCCGCGACGCTGCAGCAGCTGGCGTACGAGCTCGTCCCGGGGTACGGGCAGCTGTCGCAGAGCTTCTTCGACCAGAGCTGCGGGTCGTGCCCCGAGTTCCTCACGGGTTCACCCTTCATGCAGAAGCTCAACTCGCGCGGGTTCGCGCTCCCCGGCGTCACCTACACCGACATCATGACGCGCTACGACGAGCTGGTCCTGCCGTACACCAGTGGGTACGTCGCGGCCCGCAACGTGACCAACCTCGTGTTGCAGGACCAGTGCTCTCAGGACCTGACGGATCACGCGACGGTGGCGTACGACCCCACGGCCGCGCAGGACATGCTCAACGCGCTCGACCCGGTGCACGCGCGGCCCGTGCCGTGCGTGCCGGTGATCGCCGGCTACGGCGCGCTCTACCCGCCGCCGTCGAACTGAGGTTTCTGCCGCGGCGGTAGCGTCGCAAGGTCCGCGTCGGCGACGTCGATCTCCATGCGCAGCAGCAGCGATCCGTACGACTTACCCAGGGGGTCGCTGCGCAGCGAGCGCGCCGCGCCGCCGTCGAGCGCCTCGTGGAGCACGAAGTTGAGCGCGCGCACGTTGGGCACCTCGTAGCGGTCGACGCGCCCCTTGACGAAGCGGCCGAAGAGTTCCTTGACGCGCTCGGCTGTCACCTCATGCACGAAGGCGTTGTAGAGCGCGTCGCCTGGCGCGAAGAGCGCCACGTTGGCCAGGTCGGCCTTGTCGCCGCTTCGAGCCTGGGCGATGTCGGCGAGGCGCACACTGGTCACGGCGCGTCTCCGGTTGGGCTCACCTGCACCTCGATCGACGGTTCCACCAGCGTGCGATCCACCAGCGAGGGCCACACGCCAAGGAGCGCGCGCGGCCCGCCAGGGCTCCCCGAGCCGCCGATGAAGGGTGGGCCGTTGAGCGCGAGCGGCATGGCCACACGCGGGAATCGAGCCGCTTCCTCCTCGCTCGCGAAGCGGGCGGCGACACGCACCATGACCTCGTTGACGTCGCTGTCCGGGGGTGCCGCGGGACCGTGGAGCGCGTCGACGCCGATGACCTCCGTGAGCGTTTCCAGTGGCTCGAGTCCGGCGCGCGCGGCGAGCTTCTCGATCATGGTGGCTGCGTGCCGTGCCTTGGCTGCGGCGTCCGGCCACGAGTAGCCGATCATCGCGGTGCCCATCCAGCCGTCGAGGTAGCCGGCGATGACCTTGAGCGTTTGCGGTCGCGGCGCGCCGCGAACGCCGCTGACCTCGACGACGTCCGGGGCGAGGTCGCGAAGCCGCACCGACGTGAAGTCGGCGATGACGTCGGGATTCATGTAGCTGCGCGGATCGAGCACCTCGTACAGCAGTTGCTCTTTCACGGTGTCGACGCTGACGCGGCCGCCACTGCCGCGAGGCTTGGTCAGCAGTGCGGTGCCGTCCTCGCGCACCTCGCACAGCGGGTAACCGACGCGATCGAGGTCGGAGACGTTCCACCAGTCGCCGCTGAAATTGCCGCCGGTTGCCTGACCGCTGCACTCCATCAGGTGTCCGAGCACCACGCCGGCGGCGAGCCGGTCCCAGTCATCCCATGACCACGCGAGCTCGTGCACCATGGGCGCGAGGAAGAGTGACGCGTCGGCCACGCGTCCCGTGATGACGACGTCGGCGCCGCGCTGCAGGGCGTCGACGATGGGGCGTGCGCCGAGGTACGCGACGGCGAAGGCGATGCGATCGCGGATGCCGTCGATGGATGCGCCGGTATCGAGGTGCTGCAGCGGGGAGCCGGCAGCGATGAGATCGTCGATGCGGCCGGTGACGTCGTCGCCGGTGACCACGCCGATGTTGAAGTCATCCATGCCCAGATCGCGGGCGACGCTGCGCACCGATGCGGCGGCGCCGTGCGGGTTCATGCCGCCTGCATTGCTGATGAGGCGCGTGCCCCGCTCGCGAGCGATGGGGAGGAGCACGCGCATGAACGCCGGAAGGTCGCGCGTGTACCCGCCTTCGGGGTTGCGCATCCGATCCTTCTGCAGAATCGCCATGGTGAGCTCGGCCAGTGCGTCGAAGCAAATGTAGGAAACGTCACCGTTGCGCGCCATGTCGAGCGCGCCGGCGGGGCTGTCGCCGTAGAACCCCTGCCCGGCGCCGATGCGCACGGATCGCGTCACGGCGTCAACCGACGCGAGCCAGCCAGCGCTCCGGGTGCTTCAGCTCCTCCATCGTCGGCATGGAGGCGGCGCCATCCCAGACACGGTTGAGGGTGGCCACGTTCGCGCGGTCCACGATCGCGTCGCAGAAGCGCTCACCGACCTCGTACTGCCGCATCTTCATCTCCAGCCCCGTGATGGTGAAGACCAACCGCTCCAGCAGCGTGCGGTCCTGACGGCGGTGGTGCAGAGCCGCCTCCAGCTCGTCGGCGTCGTCGACGTGGCGCCGGCCGGCCTGGTGCATCACGAAGTTGCTGTACCCCTCGAGCACGCTCATCACGGCCTGCACGCGGCTCACGACGCGCAGCTGCGTGCGAACCGTGTCGGGCAGGCGCTGCAGCAGGTCGCGCGAGCGCAGCACGGACATCTTCTCGACGCTCAACCCGCTGGCGAGCACCTCCTGCATCTGCGCGACGATGTAGTCGCGCAGCCATGGGTGCTGGCCGAACTGCCATGCATGGGTGAGCTCGTGCAAGATCAGCCAGCGTCGCAGGTGGTCGCCGCCGAGTTGTTCCTTGCGCTGCACCACTGCGACGTTGGGTTCGACGAGGTACAGCATTGCCGTCGCCGCAGGGTCGACCGCACCGAGGCTGAGCACCGGGTCGTACTGGCCGAGCACCCGGCGCGACATCAGCCCGAACAGCTCGCCGACGTAGCGGTCCATGGCACGGCGCCCGAGCGCGGTGAACGCCGATTCAGGGATCTGGGCCCGCAGCGCCTCCACCGGCTCGAGCAGCCGCTGCACGATGGCGATGTTGACGTCGATCCAGCCGTGACGGTCGAGTGCCGCGAAGCGTGGAACGTCGAAGGGAACGCGGTCACACACCTCGCCGAGAAAGGGTGCGAGCTCTGCCGCCATCGCCGCATAACGCTCGCTCAGCTGCTCGCGTCGTGTCGCAGAGACTCCCCGAGCCGGTTCGCCGCACCGCTGCACCGCGACGGCGCGCACGACCTCCCAGTCGATGAGCCGTCGCTCCGCCTTGGCATCGGGCTTGATGAACGCGCGGAGCGACAGGATCGCGCCGGCGGCGAAGGCCCCTGCGGTGGCCGCCTTGCGAAGGCCGTCGCTGCGGGACGGCGGAGTTCTGCCCATCAATCGATCATAGGCGCGGCTCATCCAACGGGGCCGCTCCTCGATCAGGCGGCGGGCCCGTCCCGAGCGGCCGCCCGCGCCGCGTGGTTCGCCAGCACCCACACAGTGTGCTCGAGGTCGCAGTGCCGCCCACGGTCGAGAGCGCGGGGCGCGTCAGCCGCGAAGGTCCTGGGCGGCGCACCGCCGGCGTTGCTCTCGTCGACCGCCCCGGCGCGCGCCGGTCCGATCGACTCTCCGGCTGCATCGCGGAAGCGGAGGGCGCCGTCGGGCTCGGCCACCATCGTGAACGCGCCGTCGTGGTGTCGCTGATGGTGGAACCGGCACAGCGAAACGAGATTGGAGAGCTCCGTCGGCCCACCCTCGATCCAGTGTTTGATGTGGTGGCCGTCGGCGTCACGCGCCGGCACGAGGCAGCCGGGATAGCGGCACGTGCCGTCGCGCAGCTGCATCAGGCGCCGCATCCTGCCGGTGACCACACGCTTGCTGCGCCCCGCGCCGACCGGGACCCCATCCCGCTCGACGACGGTCATCACCTCAGCGTCGCACGCCATGCGCCGCGCCGCCGAAGCAGCGATTGCCGGACCGTCGTCGAGGTGGCAGCGGCTGCCGGGCCCGGTGCCCGCGAGCGTGTCGACATCAACATGAACCACCAGCTGACTCCGGGTCGCTTCCACGCCTTCGGAGCCTGATCCCAGCCACTCCTCGCACACGCGAACGAGCGCGTCGGCGCGTCGCGCAGCAGCCGGCTGGATCGCCGGCTCATCGGCGCTCTGAGTTCGCTGCTGACGCCGCGACTGCAGCGCCTGGATCGCGTTGAGGACGATCTTGCCGTCCTCCGGAGGCAGCGTCGCGACGATCTCCAGCATGCCGTCGTCGCGCCACCAGGTCACGAGCCGGCGCCTGCGTTGGTGCGCCAGCGACTGATCGTCCCCGTCGGCTTCGCTGGCTCGCCGGAACGCGCGGCAGATGCGCGTGCACTGCGAACCCGACGCCTGCAGCGCGACGTCCAGCCAGAGCTGCTCATCGGCGGGCGTCGCGACCTGGACGAGCGCGCGCAACTTGTCGAAGGAGAGCTTGCCCTCAGCCGCGGCCTCGCTGATCTTGGGCAGTTGCCGCAGCGCACGACCAACACGCAGCAGGTCGCCTGCGGTCCATAGATCGACGCCGGCGTTCACCGACAGCCAGTGCGCGCACGACGCCATGCCGACGCCGAACCAGTCGCCGCTGTCCTCGAAGTCCGCGCTGAGACGCGCCAGGCCGGCCGTCGCCGCATGCACTTGCGCCGCCAGCGCTGTGACCCGGTCGGCCAGTTCCGCCATGGCCCGATTCTACGAACATACGTTCGCAGCTTCCAGCGGCGCCGGCGCCCAATGCGGGGTCAATCGCACCACGCCCGCCGCCGGCAGCACACTCTGCATCCAGACCGTGCGATGCGATTGGCACTTGCGGCGCGATCGCGCATCGTGCAAACTACCGCCCCGAGAGGCAGGGAACACTTTCGGGAGGGGGATCGGGGCGTGCTTCGGCTCATCGCCGACATCGTTGCTGCAGCGCTCCACGCGCTCGGCAGCCCGGCGCTCGCGTCCATGGGCGTCGGCGCGTGCGTCGCCGAATTGCTCTGGCGCCGCCGGCTGCACGCCGCCTTCAACCCTGCGGCAGCCACAGGCACCGCGCCCCACCGCGCCCACAACGACGTTGAGCTCGTCGGCACCGGCGCGACCATCTCCCTCGCCGGCGTTGCGCAGGAGGTCGACGTCGTCGGCCGGGCCCGCGCCGGGTCCGCGTAGGGTCCGCGGCCCGTACTAGCCCTGGACCACCTCGTGGATGTGGTCGGCTACCAACCCGTGCGCCTCACGGTGAACCCGCGCCGCGCTCTCGGGATCCGGCGCCTCCACCAGGCAGAACACCTTGTGCTGCTTCTCGTCGACCCAGTAGCTCTTGTAGTTGACGCCGTACTCGCCCTGCTTCGCGAGGTCTGCCTCGTGCGCCTTCGCGACGTCGGCAGCGGTCGCCCCCTCGGGCAGATTCTCGTGCACGTCCATGTACAGCGGCATTCGGATGACCTCCTCGCGGTCGCTCTGCGAAATTCGGCCGGCCAATCCTACGGTGTCGCGTGGCACCCGTGGGCACCGTCACCGCTACATCGACGAGCCGGAGCGTCCGTCGATGTACACCGGATGCTCCGGAGGCTTGCCCTCCAACCAGTACGCGTCGAGTCGCTCCTGCGTCCAGCCGCGTTCGCGCAGGAACGGCTCGTCGAGAATCTGCTGCCCCGTCAGCGATGGTGGCTCCGTGCGCACGATCTCCATCATCGCGTCGCAGAGGATCTCCGGCGACCGCCACTGCGAGCGATCGCCGAGCCCCCAGTTGATGCTCGCCAGCGACTCGATGATGGTCACCGGCCACAGCGCGTTGCACGCCACACCATCGCGCTCGTGCTCGGCGGCTATGCCAATCGCCATCCGCGTCATGCCCATCTTCGTGGTCATGTAGGCGACGTGCCCGGGGCTCGCCTCGGTGCTGATGGGCGGTGAGCAGTTGATGATGTGCCCCCAGCGCTGCTGCACCATGTGGGGCAGCGCGTAGTACGCGCACAGATACGCGGCACGCACGTTGATCTGCCACATCAGGTCGTAGCGCTTCGGCGGCGTCTGCAGCACCGGCTGCCACCACAGCGCCCCCGCGTTGTTGACAAGGATGTCCACACGCCCGAAGCGCTCGACGGTCTGCTCGACCATCGCCTTGACCTCGTCCTCGCTGCGCACGTCGACCCGCACCGCAAGCGCGCTGCCGCCCGCCTGTGTGACCTCATCGGCGACGGTGTGAATGCTTCCCGGCAGCCGCTCCGTTCCCTGCTCCGACTTCCCGGTGACCACAACGCTCGCGCCCTCGCGCGCCAGCCGCAGCACCATCGCGCGTCCGATGCCGCGGCTCGAACCGGTGACGATCGCGACACGTCCCACTAGTGGCTGGTCGGCGCTCATGGCGGCCGATGATAGGCGGCACGCTCCGGGGTGCGAACGGCCCGACAAATCAAAAGGGCGTCTGACCGAAGCCAGGCGCCCTTTCATTTGCACAGTCATCTTGCGACGGCCGTGCGAGCAGTGATGTTACGCGGGTGGACCGCCGCTTTCAAGCACCAAGGCGGCGGTGGCTCAGCCGGTCTGACCAGGGTCCTCGGCCAGGAGTTGGTAGAGCCGCCGCCGCGTCTCACGCATGAGGTCGTGCGCGTCGCTGACCTGCTTCGACGTCCCCGCCTTGGTCACCTGCCACGCCGCGGCGCTGACTTGGAAGATCAGGTCGCGCATCGCGACCACGTCGTTGTCGACGCCACCGGCGACCTCCTCCCACGGCGGCGGCGACGACACGGCAGCCGCCTCGGTGCGCCCGGACTCGGTCAGCTCGAAGACGCGCCGGCCGCCGTCCTCCTCGACAGCCCTGACCAGGCCCTCGTCCTGCAGCTGCTGCAGCGTCGGATACACCGATCCCGGGCTCACCCGCCAGGCGCCCTGGCTGCGTGCCTCGATCTCCTGGATGATCTGGTAGCCGTGCATGGGGCGCTCCAGGAGCAGGGCCAGGATGGCGGCGCGGATGTCGCCGCGGCTGGCGCGACGGGTGGCGAACCAGGGACCGCCGCCGAAGAAGGCGCCGAAGCCGTGGCGGCCGCGAGGCCCGCCCTGGCGTTCATGCCGCTGGCGATGGTCGTGGTGCTCCCGCTGCGCGGCTGCCGCCAGCTGCCGGAGCCGGCGCCGGTGGTGGCGCCACTCGAAGATCGGCGGGGTTGCCGCATACGCGGCGTCGGAGTAATCGGTCATGTCGGGGTGCCCTCTGTGAGCTGTTGCATGCCATCACGATATATCGCGATGCGATGGTATGTCAAGAGCGCAGCCACGTCGTCGCCACCCCGGGGACCTACCCTCGACCCGACCTCTTCGTCGCCTTCGGCGTCTTCGCCGGCATCGCCCGGGTGAACTCCAGCGCCGCCTCGATCCACGCCGAGATGGCCGTGCCGCGACCTGCCCAGCCGCCAGGCACCGTCACGTAGCCTTTCATCGGCCGCCCCGCCATGGGCGCGAAGTCGCCGCCTCCCTCGCGGCGCAGCCGTGCCGCGTCGGTGTCAGACAACCGCACGAACAGCTCCTCGCCGAAGAGCCCGCTGAACATGTTCCCGTTCACGAACGCTGCCGTGTTGCCGAACATGGGACGCACCGTCACCGCCGGATCCGCCGGCACGAGCTTCGTGAACGCGGCCTTGGCTGTCTCGCTGGGGCGCGGCATCGCGCCGCCTGCCATCGGCGGGCTCATGCGCCGCATGGTTGCATTACGTAGGCTTGTTCGTCAGAGGCAGGCCTCGAGGAGGGATCGTTGCGGTTCTACGTCGGGCACCGGCTGCCGGGAGGGTTCTGGGGCGGCTTCTCGACGTACGCGCGGCGGCCGCACTACGCGGCCCGCCAGGCGGCGCGCAAGACGGGCGGCATCGGCTGCCTCGGGTTCGTCGCGCTGGCGGTGGTCGTCGGTCTCGCGTTCGAGTATTGGTACGTGAGCGTGCCGGTGCTGGTGCTCACCGCGATCGCGGTTGGCGTCACGGTGCACCGTCATCACGTGCAGCGCGCCGCGGCGGCACACACGGCTCCCACCGCGGCGACGCAGCCCTCGTTCGCGACGCCCACGCCGAGCGTCGAGCCGTCACACGGCGTGCACGTGGGTCAGCTGGTGCGCATCGACAACAGTGGCGCCGGCATGTCGATCGTCCCGGCGACAAAGGCCGATGTCGCCGGCGGCGCCACGTTGTTCCGCGTGGCCAAAGGACACGGGACGGACGACATCACGTTCGAGCCAGTGTCCCTGAACTCGTAGCCTCGACGATGCGAAGCAGCTCTCGCACCATCGCCTCCAGCTCCTCTGCCAGCCGCCCCGGAATCTGTTTCGTGTAGGTGCCGGCGAGCGTCGCGTAGTACCAACCCTGGTCCTTCGGATCCTTGGTGGTGAAGCGGTCCCAGAGGGCGTCCCCCACGATCGCATGGTCCGCGAGGATGGAGCGCAGGTTGTGCACCTTGTCGCACAAGGAGACGAGCAGCACATCGCGGTCCTGCAACAACTCGAGGTGGGCGATGTAGTCCTCCTTGCGTTCGCGCCACGGCGGCTTCGCCTGACCGGGCACCGCCTTCGTGTCGCTGCACGCCTCGACGACGTGCGCCACCCGCTCGCCGAACTCTGAGCGGATTTCTCGCAACGTCGCCTCCCCGTCTTTGCTGTCCTCCACCGCGTCGTGGAGCAGCGCTGCGATCGCCGCGTCCTCATCGGCACCGTTCTCCATCGCGAGCGCCGACACCGACATGAGGTGCGCCATGTAGGGCACCCGCGTCTGCTTGCGAAATGTCGCGCCGTGGTACTCGAACGTCAGGTCGAGTGCGCGGCGATACCGCTCCGTCAGCGCGGGCGGAGAGTTGCCGGCCACGCGGCAATTCTGCGCCCGTTCGCCCGCGCCGGTGGGACACAATTCCGCGCCATGCCCGACACGGCCCTGCTGGCGCTGGTGGTCGACCGCCTTGCGGCCGAACCCCCTGCCGACGGCACCGCGGACGTCGTGCTCGCCTCCTTCCAGGACGCCGCCGCCGTCGACGCCGCGCTGCGCGGTGACACCGTGCCCGCCACCGTCCTGGCTCGCGACGCCGTCACGAGACGCCCGCCCGCCACGTACCTGACGTCGATCGAGGTCGAGGGGTTCCGCGGCATCGGTCCGCCGTCGTCGCTCGGCCTCGAGCCCGGCCCGGGGCTGACCCTCGTCCTCGGCCGCAACGGCTCGGGAAAGTCGTCGTTCAGCGAGGCGCTGGAAATGCTGCTGCTGGGCAGCAACAAGCGCTGGGAGAAGCGGCCCAAGGTGTGGGTGGAGGGTTGGCGCAACCTGCACCACGCGGACGCGCGCATCACCGCGCGGTTCACCGTGGAGGGCCGTCGCCAGCCGCTGGAGCTGACGCGGCGGTGGGGGAGCGGCGCCGCACTGGACGCCTCCGCGCTGCTGGTCGACAAGCGCACCGGCTCGCTCGAGGCTCTGGGCTGGCGCCAGGCACTGGCCGCGTATCCGCCGCTGCTGTCGCACCATGAGCTGGAGACGGCGCTCGACGCAGGCCCGTCGAGCCTGTACGACGCGCTCGCGGGGATCCTAGGGCTCGGCGACATCATCGCGGCGATGAAGACGCTGCGCGACAAGCGGCTCCAGGCGGAGAGCACGCAGAAGGATGCGGCCGGTGCGCTGATCCAGTTGCGGCAGCTGCTCGAACACACCGACGACGAGCGCGCCGTCACCGTGCTCAACGCCGTGAAGAAGAAGGTGTGGGACATCGACGCGGTGGAGCGCGTCGTCGCTGGTCCCGCGGTCGCCGGCGAGGACAGCTTGCTGCGCCGCCTGCAGGACCTCGCTGCGCTGCCGGTGCTCGAACGCGAGCGCATCAACGCCGCGATCACCGAGCTGCGCGACGCGCACCGCGCGCTGGACAAGCAGCGCGGAACCGACGCCGGCCGCGCTCTCGGGTTGGCCCAGCTGCTGCAGCAGGCGCTCGAGGTGCACTCCCACGCGGAGGGTGAGCGCTGCCCGGTATGCGGTACCGACCAGGTGCTGACGTACCGCTGGCGGCTGCACGCCACGCAGCAGATGGAGGAGTTGCGCGCCGCGGCCGAGACCGCCCGCGCCGCGCAGCGACGGCTGCAGGACGCTGTGCGCGCGGCACGGCAGCTGGTTGTGTCGCCACCCGCGGCGCTGCGGGAAACCCCGGACATCGGCGTTGACACGCGCAGCGCCAGGACGGTGTGGGACGCGTGGATGGCGGTGCCCCGAGCAGACGACGCGGCAGCTCTTGCCGCACACCTGGAGAGCCACGGGCCGCGGTTGATCGCCGCGGTCGCAGACGTGCGGCAGGCCGCGCGCATCGAGTTCGAGCGGAGGCAGCGGTCGTGGCGACCGGCAGCGCAGGCGATCGTGCAGTGGCTGCCGTTGGGACACGAAGCGCGCGACGCAGAGGCCGTGGTGAAGCGCCTGCACGCCGCCGAGAAGTGGCTGCGCGAGGCGCACGACCACCTGCGCGACGAGCGCTTCCGCCCCATCGCTGAGGCTGTGCAGGCCAACTGGACGGAGCTGCGTCAGGACAGCAACGTGTCGCTGGGAGAGTTGCGCCTCGCGGGCGCGAGCACGCAGCGCCGGCTCACGCTCGACGTGCACGTGGACGGCGAGCCGGCGTCGGCGCTCGGTGTCATGAGCCAGGGAGAGCTGAACTGCCTGGCGCTGTCACTGTTCCTGCCGCGCGCGTCGCTGCCCGAGTCGCCGTTTCGCTTCGTGGTGATCGATGACCCCGTGCAGGCGATGGATCCGGCGAAGGTGGAGGGGCTGGCGCAGGTGCTGGCGCGCGCCGCGCGGGAGCGGCAGGTTGTCGTGCTCACGCACGACACGCGGCTGGCCGACGCGGTGCGCTACCTCGATCTGAAGGCGACGGTTGTCGAAGTGACGCGGCGCGAGAGCTCGGTGGTGGAGCTGCGCCGCGTGCTCGATCCGGTGCAGCGCTACATCGATGACGCCTTCGCGGTGGCGAAGACGGATGGGCTGCCGCCTGAGGCGCTGCGCGTCATCCCCGGCTTCTGCCGCATGGCGCTCGAGGCTGCGTCGTCGCTCGTCGCGACGCGGCGCATGCTGCGCCAGGGCAAGCGCTATGCGGAGGTCGAACGCGAGCTGGAGCGGCCCACGACGCTGATGATGTGGCTGGCGCTGGCGCTGCTCGGCGATGCCGACCGCGCAGGCGACGTGATCGCGCATCTGCAACGGCAGCACCCCACCGCCCTGACCGCGGTGCGCGAGTGCAACAGCGGAGCGCACACGGGGACGATCGGCGGCAACGCGATGCAGTTCATCCGCAGCGTGGAGCAGCTGGCCAAGGCGATGGTGGCGGCCGATGCCCCGCGCGGCTGACAGCGTCGACGCGCATGCGCTGGTGTCGGCGGCGCGCGACCTGGTGCGGGACGACAGTGCGGCGACCGCGGGGTTGTGGCCGCGAGCCGCGGCGCTGCTGGCGCGTCAGGCGCTGGAGCTGGCGATGGCTCGCCTGTGGAAGGTGACGGCCCCCGGCCTGGAGTGGACGTCGTCGCGGTGCCAGCTGCTCTGCGTGGGGCCGATGCTGAACGACGGACGGCTCGGCGGCCGCGTCGGTGCGGCGTGGAGGGTGCTGTCCAAGGCCTGCCACCACCAGGTGTACGACCTGCCACTGACCGCGGCGGAGCTGAACGGTGCGCTGACAGCGGTGTGGGACCTGGCGGAGGCGACGGAGCGGCTGCGCGTGCGGGCCGCACGCTGATCCGATCTCGCCTTCAGTGGCCGCGACAGCCAGCTGTCGCGGGCGCCCTCGACCATGCACCTTGCAGGGATCCGGCAACGAGGGGAAGGCAATGGTGCAGAGGCAGGCGAGCAAGGGTGCGGCCGTCACCATCGACGGCGGTATCGCCGTCATCGAGCGCGCCGAGGTGCGCGACCCGGATCTGGTCGCATACCTCGCGCAGCAGGACGCGGGCGAGCACGCATCGATTGTCGAGCGCGCCCTGCGAATCGGCCTGCTGGCGCTGCGCGACGTGGGCGTCACGGTCAACGTCGACTACGTCGAGAAGGAGTTCGCCAGGCTGGTGAACCAGACCGAGAAGGCGCACGAGCGAGCCGCGGAGGCCATGGCCGCGTCGCTGCGCGAGACCTTCGCCGGCAAGGACGGCCGCGTGCCGCAGATGCTGGAGCGCTTTCTCGGCGACAAGGGGCAGCTGCGCCGCCTGGTCGACGACCTTTTCGACGAGGAGCGTCGCGACAGCGCCATCGGGCGCATGCGCACGCTGCTCGCCGGGTACTTCGACGGCGACGGCGCGGTGCTGGCGCGCATGCTCGACCCGCGCCGCGATGACAGCCCGCTGCACGGCTTTCGCACCGAGATGCGCGAGGCGCTGGGCGAGGTCGAGAGCCGGCTGCTGCGGATCGAGGCGGCCCGCGAGGCGCGCGCCGAGGAGCGAGCCCGAAGCACCGCCAAGGGCGGCGACTTCGAGGACGAGGTGGAGGCGATGCTCGGCCCCATCGCGCGCGGGGTGGGCGACGTCGTGGAGCCGGTGGGCACCGTGGCCGGCGACAGCGTCGGCTGCCGCAAGGGCGACCTCGTGCAGACGCTGAACCCGGCATGGACCCGCGGCCTGCAGGTGCGCGTCGCCGTCGAGGCCAAGAGCGGGCGCATGGGGCTCCGCGCAATCACCGCCGAGCTCGATGCCGCGCGGCGCAACCGCGGCGCCGCCGTGGCTGTCGCGGTGTTCCGCCACGGCTGCGCGCCGACCGGGTGCGCCCCGCTGACGCTGCACGGCGAGCACGTCGTCTGCGAGGTCGACCCCGACGATCCCGGTGACGTCACGCTCGACATCGCGATCCGGCTGGCGCGAGCGCTGGCACTGGCCGCGTGCCGCGAGCGTGCCGGTGACGTCGACGTGGCACGCGTGCGGCGCAGCCTGGAGCAGATGCGCAGCCACCTGCGCGCGGTGACGTCGATGAAGACGAAGCTGACGTCCGTTGCGGGTGCGAGCCGCGAGGTGTCGACCGCGCTGGACACGCTGCGCCAGGGTCTGATCGATGGCATCGTCGTGGTGGAGGAAGAGCTGGCCCGCGGCGACGCCGGTGACGGCGCGCAGGCGGATGTCGCCTGAAGGCACGCTGCCGCGACAGGCAGTTGTCGCCGCTGTTGGGCATGCTCCTGTTGTGGGCAGTGGGCACGAGGAGGGTGCAGGCAATGGAACGAAATGACCGGATCGCGATGTACGAGGGGGTGCTCGACATCTTTCTGACGCGCGCCAAGGAGAAGGGCTGGATCACCTTCGAGACGCCTGATGACCGCGACCAGTTCGTGCAGTACATGCGGCACAGCGGGCGCGTGTACTGCGAGGTGGGGTCGCGGCAGTGGACAGATCCGGAGCGGCCGCTGCCGCCCGCGGCTGTGGCGTCGCTGGCGCAACTGGGCTTCACCGGTGGCGGACCGGAGCGCAACTTCGCCAAGGACGATCTGCCCGCGTCGAAGATGGAGCTCGCGGTGCTGACGGACGCGCTGTTCAAGGCCGCATATGACGTGGACGACGGCTTCTCGCCCGTGGTGCACGCGCTGAACCTCAACGACGTGACACTGCCGCGGGCGCAGCCGTTCACCCGCGACCTCATCGAGGCACACCTGAACACGGTGGGCGTCCAGTTCCTGCGCGACAAGGACGGCGACTTCCGGGTGGACCTGAACTGCGAGGGTCTCGACCAGCCGCTGATGCTGTGGTTCATCGCCGATGGGACCGGCGACGCCATCTACCACATCACATCGTCGACGGCGACGCCTGTGCCACTGGCGACGCGCGAGCTCGCGGTGGAGCGATGCAACACGTGGAACCGCGAGCACCGCTGGCCGAAGGCGCTCGTGCTGGACGCCGACGACGCGATCCGCATCGCCACATCGGCGGATCTGGATCTCTCCGAGGGTGTGACGCCAGCGTTGCTGGCCAACTTCACCGACGGCGTGGTGCACGGAGCCATCGAGTTCTGGAGCTGGGTGGTGCCGAATCCGGACGAGGCGCCGGCGGACGCGTCAAGGGACAGCCGCGATGAGCGGTGAGCCGACGAGCGTCGTGACATCGCAGACCGGCTTCACCGTGGAGGACGCGCGAGCCTACATCGCCAAGGTGCGCTGGCAGTTCGCCAAGACCATGCCGCAGTGGCCGCACGAGTACACCGTGCGGCAGTGGCGGATGGAGCTGGAGCAAGAGTTCGAGGCGTTCGCGCGGCTGATCAGGGTCGCCGGAGTGGTGAAGCCGTGGCCGCGCGCCGCAGCCCGGCCGCGATATCACCACGCGTACTTGAGCATCGATGGCTGGGAGTACTGGACGATGGGCGAGCCGATTGAGGTGACGGCGGTGATCAACCGGGCGGTGTGCCTGGGTGATGGTGGCCACGCCTCGCGCAGCCTGGATGAGTCGCGATGATCGGGGCGCTGCGCCTTCTGACTGGAGTTTGCCTGCTGGCGGTGACCGCCGCCGCCGTGCTGGTGGCCGACCCGGGCCTGCCCGCGCAGGTATCTCAGGCGTTGCACGGCGACAGCACCGGCCCCGCGGCGGCCACGCCGCTACGGCCCCTGGACACACCCACGTCGGCGTCATCGCCGGCGTCATCGCCCACGCCCCCGCCAACGCTAGCGCCAACGCCGTCGTCCACGACGACGCCGCCGCCCACGCCAACATCCGCCGCACCGCAGGCTCAGTCCCTGTCCTTCGCCGACTCCACCTGGACGGTGGTGACGCTGACCGTGGATGGGCAGCTCGACGCGCAGGCGGAGTCCACCTACCCCCAGGCCGCCACCTACTATCGAGGCTGGGCGGGAAGGTGGGCACAGACGCTCACATGGTTCCGCGCGGAGCAGGCCGACGGGCTGGCCTTCGCCGGAACCGCGTGCAGTTCACCGCTGGGCTGGTTCGCTGAGGCCATTCGCGACCACGCGGGGGACACCCAGGCCAACCCCGGGGACAAGAGCTGGAACGATGAGTGGATCGCCAACTATCAGCGCCTGACGGGCATCTGGAACCAGCTGTGCGCCTGACGCCCGCGCCTCCCCATTCGGTGCCGCGCAGTCTGGCAGGGTCCGGGCAGTCAATCGGTGCAGTACCTGCCCAGTACTGGCACTCCCCCTGGGCTACCGCTAGCACTCCACCACTCCGAGTGCTAAACTACGCGCAGCAACCCAGCGGCAGGAACGAAAGACAGAGGAGGACCCATGCCCAAGCAACTGGAATTCGACGCCGACGCCCGGACGTCCCTGAAACGGGGCGTGGACCGGGTCGCCGACGCCGTCAAGATCACGATCGGCCCCAAGGGCCGCAACGTGGTGCTGGACAAGAAGTTCGGCTCGCCCACCATCACCAACGATGGAGTGACCATCGCCAAGGAGATCGAGCTCGAGGAGCCCTTCGAGAACATGGGCGCCCAGCTGGTCAAGGAAGTGGCGAGCAAGACCAACGACATCGCCGGTGACGGCACGACCACCGCCACCGTCCTCGCCCAGGCCCTGATCACCGCCGGCCTGCAGAACGTGGCCGCCGGCGCCAACCCGATCCAGCTCAAGAAGGGGATCGAGAAGGCTGTCGAGGCCGCGGTCGAGGCCATCAAGAGCCAGTCGATCTCGATCACCGAGCGCGAGAAGATCGCCCAGGTGGCATCCATCTCGGCCGCCGACCCCACGATCGGCGAGACCGTGGCCAACGCCATGGAGAAGGTGGGCAAGGACGGCGTCATCACCGTCGAGGAGTCGAAGGGCCTGGAGACCGAGCTCGAGCTCGTCGAGGGCATGCAGTTCGACAAGGGCTACATCTCGGCGTACATGGTCACCAACGCGCAGCGCATGGAGGCCGTGCTCGAGGACCCCTACATCCTCATCACCGACAAAAAGATCTCCGCCATCGCCGACCTGCTCCCCGTGCTGGAGAAGGTGGTGCAGGTGGGCAAGCCGCTCATCGTCATCGCCGAGGACGTCGAGGGCGAGGCGCTGGCCACCCTCATCGTCAACAAGCTGCGCGGCACCTTCAACGCCGTCGCCGTCAAGGCGCCGGGTTTCGGTGACCGCCGCAAGGCGATGCTGCAGGACATCGCGATCCTCACCGGTGGCCAGGTGATCAGCGAGGAGGTCGGCCTCAAGCTCGACAACGCGCAGCTCACCTCCCTGGGCCGGGCCCGCAGCGTGACCGTCACCAAGGACGACACGACAATCGTCGAGGGGCACGGCAGCCAGGACGCGATCAAGGGCCGCATCGAGCAGATCAAGGCCGAGATCGACAAGTCCACCTCGGACTGGGACAAGGAGAAGCTTCAGGAGCGTCTCGCCAAGCTGTCGGGCGGCGTCGCAGTGATCAAGGTCGGCGCGGCCACCGAGACGGAGCTCAAGGAGAAGAAGCACCGCATGGAGGACGCCGTGTCCGCCACGCGTGCCGCCGTCGAGGAGGGCATCGTGCCGGGCGGCGGAGTGGTGCTCATCGGCGCAATCGCAGCGCTCGACAAGCTGAAGCTCACCGGCGACGAGGCGACCGGCGCCAGCATCCTGCGCCGCGCGCTGGAGGAGCCCCTGCGCCAGATCGCGACCAACGCCGGGGCCGAGGGCTCCGTGGTCGTCGAGAAGGTGAAGGGCCTGCCCAAGGGCCAGGGCTACAACGCAGCCACCGGCGAGTACGTCGACATGGTCAAGGCGGGCATCATCGACCCCACCAAGGTGACGCGGTCTGCCGTGCAGAACGCTGCATCGATCGCGGGCCTGCTGCTCACCACCGAGGTGCTGGTGACGGACATTCCGGAGAAGAAGTCGGCGCCGGCGCCGCCCATGCCGGACTACTGATCCGACCGATTTTTGGCTTCGCAAGAGGCGGTCCCATCCGGGGCCGCCTCTTTTGTTTGCTGTCGTCACCGGACCGCGTCTGCTCGCCGGCCAAGGCCTCCCACGTGGCGACTTCAGAAGCCTAGACTCTGGGGCGTCGATCCAAGAGAGGAGGTGCGGCCATGCCGGCGACATACGACGACGCAAACCTGCTGGTGCAGATCATTCAATGGGGGTCGATGGAGGGCATCGGCGACGCCATTGCCGAGTTGCACTCGGACGACTTCGACGCCGACAAGGCGACACTCGATGACGCGCCCGTGCGCAAGGTGCTCAATTTCGGCGAGGTCGTCGGCACCTTCGTCAAGCAGGGGGTGCTCGACCGCGGCCTCGTCCTCGACATGTGGGCTGTGGACATGATGTGGAAACGCGTGGGTCCCGCCGCGATCAAGTCGCGCGAGCACTCGGGTGAAGCGCGCCTGTACGAGAACTTCGAAGCACTCGTGCGCGGAGTGCCGTCGTCGGTGTCCGTGAAGGGCTCGGCGGTCGCCGCAGGGGCACCCGCCTAAGCCGCGTCACCGCGCCGACACGCATCGGCCTGCGCGAGCAGGTCGAGGATGCCTGCCCACACGCTGCACGTTCGCGTCGTTGTCTTCTGACGTCTGTCATAGTGCGGCGATGACGACACTCAGGCAAGGGAGGATCACACGCCGGCTGGCGCTCACAGCGTTGTTGTGCACCGCCGCTCTCGCGGCATGCGGCGGCGGCACCGCAACGTCCGGCTCCAGTTCTTCGGCTGCGACAACGCCAACCCCTGCACCCACACCAAAGAGTCCGCCCACAGCGCAGCTCACGCTCGCAGGCACCGCCGGGCTGTCCGGACCCATCGCCAGCCCGATGGTGGAATGCGCGTTTCCGAGCTTGAAAGGACTCCAGATCGTGGTGAATGGCGCCGAGACCGCGGCGCCCGGCGTCGCTGTCGGTGTCACTGTCGTGGCGAGCTCGGTCACGGTCACCGTCGCCTCAGGCTCTGGGCAGCAGTTCACCGAGCGCGAGTTCACCGGCGGCGGCCTGACCGGATTTGATGCCTCCGAGGGCGTGCAGATCAATGCGACGTCGCTGAGTGAGACCACCAGTCCTTCGGGCAAGCGCGGAACGCTCGGCGGTGTCACGAGCATCACGGGCAGCGTCGACTGCGGCAACCAGAATCCGGGCAGTTCCACGATCATGCTGAGCGGCAGCGTCTCGCAGGGTCCGGTCAGCGGCTCGCTCGCACACGTCTTCGTGATCTGCGAGCCCACGGGAGTTCTCACCCTCGCGATCACCTCGGGCTCGCCCCAGCTCTTCCTCGACTTCTTCGCCAACGGCCAGGACTCGTCGCTCCACGTGTACGTTGTGTCGGCCGGCAGCAGCACCACGGTGACCTACTTCGACAAGGGGCCAGGTGTCGCGTCCGTGACCTCAACCGGCGCACACATCAATGCCGCCGCGCTGCAACTGGGGATTCCCACGGCCCAGGCGCACACCCTGCACATGACGGGCGACGTCACCTGCTCCACCTGAGGCGCCGCCCGGGCCACCGGCCGTTTGGTTGCCGCCGGTCAAGGGTTTAGGCCAAGCGCGGCAGGATCAGCGCCGGCGTGCTAGTGTGGAGCGCCTGTGAAGGGTCTCCGCATCGCCACAGAGACGGTGGGGGCGCGCGGCCTGGGCCGTCGCGTCGAGCCGGACGCGCACCTCAGCAATCCCACGCTGCAGCCCTGGGGCCGGGTGGTCCTGCACGAGGACGACCGCACCATCAGCCTCTCGTGGGCGCGGGGCGTGGCCGTCGGGCTGCACAGCCTGGTTGTCGAGTACACCCCGCGCTGTGTGCGCATCGGCACCCGCTTCGGCACCCGCCCCGGCTTCTCGGGACGCAGCGGCTACGTGGTGCTCCGCGTCATCGTCGAGCACACGGTGATCCGCCTGCGTGAGCCCGTGCGTGGCCGCGGCCTCGAGGCGATCACCACGCCGCAGCCCGCGCTCACGCACACCTCGTAGCTCGGTAGGAACCCGGGCCCAACCCCGGCGCGGGGCGCGCCGTCACCGTGATCTGCGTTCCGCGCTGCGGCGGCGTGCAACCCACGGGGAGTTGCACGAACACGCTGCGCGCGCCCGCCTGCACGTAGCCGTCGCACGACTGCGCCGACGGGCACTGATACGGCTCGAACGTCCCGGCGAGCGTGGTGGTCCCGTCGACGCTCACCGACTTCACCGGATTGGCGAACAGTCCCAGCATCCCGACGACGAAGGCCGCGGTCACCGCAAGCACGGCGATCACCACCACGGGGAACGCCCACCGCGGGACGCGACGGCGCGTCGCCTCCGCCGCTTCGTCCGCCACCGCACCTGGCTGCACCGCCATCCGGTGCTACGTTACCCGACCCCATGCGCCGGCCCGTCGTCTTCGTCACCGACTTCGGCCGCGACGACACGTACGCGGCTGCGCTCGCCGGCGCGGCCTGGAGAGCGGAACCCGACCTTCGCTGCGTCGACGGCACGCACGGCGTGCCGCCCGGAGACGTGCTCGCCGGCGCGTACCACCTCAAGGCACTTGCCCGTGCGTTCGGCGCCGTCGTGCTCTGCGGTGTGGTCGACCCCGGCGTGGGGACGGCCAGACGGGCGATCGCCGCCGACCTGGGTTCTGTGACCTTCGTGGGCCCTGACAACGGCCTCGTCTCGTATCTGTGGGCGGAGGCGGATCCGCTGCGGCACGTCGCGGTCACGGTGCCCGTCCCCGAGGCAGCGTCTGCCACGTTCCACGGCCGCGACGTCTTCGCTCCCACCGCTGCGCGGATCGCCGCCGGCATGCCGCTGCGCGACTGCGGTGACGCGCTCGAGCAGCCCGTGGTCCTGGGCGACGCGTTCGCCACTCGTGACGGCAACGAGCTGCGCGGCCGCGTCGTCGTGGTCGACCACTTCGGCAACGCAATCACGACGATCCGTGACGCCGACCTGCACGACGCCGCGCCGCGAAGCGCGCGATGGGATGGCGGAGGCACAGACCGCGCGGCGCGCACGTACGAAGACATCGACGAGGGCGTGGCCGTCATCGTCGGCAGCGCCGGCCACCTCGAGATCGCCGCGTGCGGACGGCGCGCGCAGGATGCGGGCGGCCCGTCTCTGCATCAGGATGTGATCCTGCAGCTCGCGTGAGCTCGAACCCCGACGAGGCCCTGCGCTTCGGCGCGCTGACACCGGGACAGGTCGCCGCGCTGGACGCAGCTGCCGCAGAGATCGGTGTCAACACCATGCAGTTGATGGAGGTTGCCGGCTGGCAGGTGGCGCGATGCTCATGGCGCATGCTCGGAGAGCAGGAAGCGAGCGTCTTCGTTGTGGCCGGACGTGGCAACAACGGTGGTGACGCGTTGGTGGCGGCGCGCCACCTCGCCACGTGGGGCTGCCTGGTGACCGGGCATGTGCTGGCGCGCGAAGATCAGCTCGCGGACGTCCTCGCCGCCCACATTCGCTCGGCGCGGAGCAACGGCGTGTCCGTCGCCGTCGGTCCCGAGCTGCCGGCTATCCCCGCGGGCGCCGAGCCGGCCCTTCTGCTCGATGGCATCCTTGGCACCGGCCTGCGCGCCGCGCCCCGCGGTCCCCAAGCGGCGGCGATCAGAGCTCTGAACTCGGCAGGCGTGCAGGTCCTGGCCATCGACGTGCCCAGCGGGCTCGACGCCGGCACCGGCGAGCCGTACGTCCCCTGCGTCCGCGCCGCCGCGACGTGCACACTGGCGGGGATGAAGGCCGGCCTCTGGGGGGCAGGCGCGTACGCGGGTGACCTCTGGGTGGCCGACATCGGCATGCCGGCGGCAGCTTGGCGGGCGTGCGGCCTCAGCCGTCCCGTCGCCGTGCGCGGCGGTGCGTTAGTGCCGGTTCCGGCCAGTACTCGGACGCCATGACCCAATTCCCACTCCGCGGTGTATGCTCCAGCCGCAGGACCGCGCTTACCACGCCACCGCCATGATCAACGTCTCAGCCAACGTCCTTCCCGAGGCGCGTGAGCTCTCCGACACCGCGCGCGAGCATCTCGACGCCCTCGTCACGTATGCCACGCACCTGGTGTACGACCCGGCCGACGCCATGGACTTCGTCACCGCGGGCATCTATCACGCCAGTCGCTACCCACCTGCGCGGTGGCGTGTCGACGGCCGCGCGGCGCTGTACCGCGCGGTCACGCGCGCCTGCCGGCAGGAGCTGCGCTATCCACCGCGCCCGCACGGGCCGGCGCGACTTTTCCACCGCCGCGGCGCCGGTGCCCGCATTCCCGTGGATGCCACCGCCGCGTCGCGAATGAACACCGCGAAGCGCGCCCTGGCGATGTTGAACTTCGATCGCCGCGCCGTGTTGCTGCTGCGCGACGTCGCCGGGCTTGATTACCGCGAGATCTCTCGCGCATTGGAATGCTCGCCCGACGCGACGGCGCGGTTGATCGCCGCCGCGCGCAGGGAGTTCGGCTCCATCTACAGGGAGATCGCCCTGTGAGATGCAGCCTGCTCGTGCTCAGCGGCTACATCGATGATGAACTGGAGAACGAACGCACGGGCGAGCTGGAGGCGCACCTCGTCGGTTGCACGCGCTGCAGCACCGCGCTCGGCTACCTGCGCGAGGAGACGGAGCGCGTGTCGGCGCTCGACCACGTTCACGTCGACGACCGGGCGGCGCGCGAGCTCTTCGCTCTCATCGGCCTGAACGGCGACAGCGCGCCGGAGACGCCCTGGCACGACGACGAACCGCCGGCTCCCGACCCCACGACATGGGCTGCGGGCAGCAGCGCGGCCGAGCTCGCGTGGGCGCCGCACACGGTCCCGGTGCCGCCGGCGTACGAACCGCCGCCGATCGAGCCGGACGTGCACCTGGATCCGCACCCGGGCATCGAGCTGGAGGCGGAGCCGTACCACGAGCTCGAGGCGCGCGCGGAGCACGATCCGGCACCGGAACCCGAGCCAGAGCCCGAACCCGACCCTGATCCGCAACCTGATCCCATCGCGGAATCAGACCACGCCGAACCTTGGGCGGCGGCGACCACAGCCGGCGAAGCTGCCGCACCGCCGGCTCCTCCGCTGCCGACCTATCCCCCCGGGCCGGTGGCGCGCTTCATCAACCGGGTGCGCGACTCCGTGAGCGTGCGCCGTGCGCTGATGCGCGGTACGGCGCACGACGACGGATACCAGATCGTCAGCGGCGACGGGGCGCCGCACTGGGAGGGCCGGCCCGTGAATCGCAGCTACCAGGAGCGCATGGCCCGCCGCCGGGGCGTGCCCGCCACGCCCGTTGCGCCACCTGCGGCGTCTGTGCAACCGGATGAGGACGACGCCGACGAAGAGCTCGAGGCGACGGGACGCGCGGTGCCGCCTCCGGAGCTGGTGCAAGCGCCGGTCGCGGTCGCATCCGGCATCGCCGCCGCTGCGGCGGTCGCCACGACGCAGGCGAGGATCGGCACCGCGCCGCCGCCGACAGCACCGGTCAACGACGCGCCGCGCACCATCGCCACAGAGACGATGCCCGTCGAACCGCCTGTCGCGACGCCGCCCGGAGCCGCACCGGAAGTCCCGGTCACGCCCGGCCGTCACATGCGCACGGTGGCGCGCGGCACAGGCAACGGCAGCTCGCGCGCCGGCGGCATCGGCTCGCTCACCGCCGCCGTGGCGCGCCGCACCGGCGCCCGCCACGGTCCCGCGGTCGGCGTCACCGGTGTCGACCGTCGCCTCTGGATCGTCGCCGGCGCGCTGGCCATCCTCATGCTCGTCGGCATCCTTCTGGGCAAGAGCAGCGTGCCGCTGGCAACGACGGGCGCGCATCACGGCGCGGCGCCCACGGCGTTGCCGCAGGCGAGCGCGCCGCCCGCGACGGTCGCACCCAGCCCCACCGCAGCACCCACGCCGACCCCGGCGCCACCAACACCGACTCCCGCGGCCAGGCCCGCCCTGCCGAAGCTCACCGGCGTGCAGGCCATCGGCAGCGGCGCGAGCGGGATCTCCATCATCGGCATCCACTACGCGCTGCATCCGGGTGGCATCGAGACGATCACGTTCGACTTCAGCATCCAGGGACGTCCCAAGGTCGTGGCCGGGTTCGCCAACGCCACGACGCTCTATGTCGAGATCAACGGCGCCGGCGCGTCGCGGCAGCCGATCCAGCCTGCGGGCCACGGATACGCGACGAAGGTCCAGCTGCTGCAGCCGTCGCCGGTGCGGGACGCCGCCGTCTACGTGCTCACGCTGAAGCACTCCGTGACGATGAGCCTGTCCTTCTCCGGAGCGCGGCTGGTCGTCAGCCTGAAGTAGTCGGGGCTCGCGCCGCGTCGCTGGGCCGGACTTCTTCAGCTTCGGTCATCGGCTGGCCGAACTTCTCACGCAGCTCGAACTTGATCACCTTGCCCGCGGGGTTGCGGGGCAGCAGATTGGTGAACACGACGGACCTCGGCTGCTTGTAGCGCGCCAGCTTGCCCTCGGTGAAGTCGATGATCTCCTGCTCCGTCACCGTCTCGCCGTCCTTCACGACGACGACGGCGCGCACCGTCTCGCCCCAGCGCGGATGCGTGACGCCGATGACCGCCACCTCCTTGACGCTCGGGTGCTGGTACAGCGTGTCCTCGACCTCTGCGGGGTAGACGTTCTCGCCGCCGCTGATGATCATGTCCTTCTTGCGGTCGAGGATGAAGAAGTAGCCGTCCCTGTCGCGCATGCCTATGTCACCCGTGTGGAACCAGCCGTCGACCAGCACCTCCGCCGTGGCGTCAGGACGGTTCCAGTACCCCTTCATCACGTTGGGCCCGCGCACGACGATCTCGCCGCGCTCACCGTCGGCAACCGTGTGGCCGTTCTCATCGACACAGCGCACCTCGCCGAAGAACGGCGGGATGCCGGCCGATCCTTTCTTGGTCGCCGCCATGTGCGGTGGCAGGAAGCAGGAGAACGGCGCGGTTTCGGTGAGCCCGTATCCCTGCAGCATGGGGATGCCGCGCGACGCGTAGATCTCCAGCAGCGACTCGGGCACGGGTGCACCGCCGACCACGAGCATGCGCAGGCTGCTCAGGTCGCGTCCGGCGAAGTCCGGGTGTTGCGCCATGAACAGGAACATCGCGGGCACGCCGAACATGGTGCTGATGCGGTGCTTCTCGATGATCTCGAGCACGATGCCGGGCTCGAACACCTGCTCCAGCACCACCGTTGCGCCCTTCCACAGCGATCCGATTGGCGTCACGTTGAGCCCGCCGATGTGGAACAGCGGCGCCACCACAAGCGTGCGGTCGTCTGTGAGGCCGTCGTACGCGAGCGACGCGTTGATGTTGTTCCAGAGGATGTTGTCGTGCGTCAGCATCGCGCCCTTGGGGCGGCCCGTCGTGCCCGACGTGTACATGATCCACGCGACGTCGTTGCCGTCGACGGGATAGTCGAGGTCGGAGTCACGCTGGTCGATCTGCAGGTCGTCGAAGCCGCGCACGCCATGGCCGGCCGTGACGCTGACCAGCTCGCGCACCGGCAGATCGCCGCGGATCTCGTCGATGATCGACGCGAAGTGCTCCTCGAACATGAGGGTGTGCAGCCCGGCGTCGCTGATGATGAAGGTCAGCTCGGGCCCGGTGAGCCTGAAGTTGAGCGGCACGAACGTCGCACCGAGCTTGGCGGCGGCGAAGAGCGTGAAGAAGAAACGTGGATGGTTCAGGCCGAGGAAGCCGACGCGGTCACCGGGATTGACGCCGAGCGCGTGCAACCCGTTGGCGACGCGGTTGACGATGCGGTTGAGCTCCGCGTAGGTCCACGTCTCGTCCCGGAAGATGAGCGCCGTACGCTCAGGCGACAGCGCCGCCCGCCGCGTCAGCTGAAACCCGAGACCGTGATCATTGGCCATGCTGGAACCTGGACCTCGTGAGCATGATGCGGTGACCGGCATTGTGCACCGTCGGCGGATGCCGGTCGGGTGAGGCTAGGACGGGTGCCGCCGTGAGGGTCGGGGAGTGGGCGCCGCCGACCATCACGGAGCCGCGGTGGCCCCCGCGGCGAGTGCTGAGGGGCGACGACGCCGAAGGCGTCTCGACCCCCTGTCGACGGTGGCCCTCCCCGACCCTCAGTGGACCGCCAACGTGCAGCTCACGCCGTCCAGCCGCCGTCGACGGTTATCACGCTGCCGGTCACGAAGCTGGAGGCGTCGGAGGCCAGGTACAGCGCCGCCCCGGCGATCTCGTCGGGTTCGGCGTGGCGGGCGAGCGCCGTCTGCCCGACGATGTGATCGTGGATCTGCGGTGTCTCGACGAGGACCTGCGCGAGCCGCGTTTCCACCAGGCCCGGTGCGATCGCGTTGACGCGGATGTGCAGCGGACCGAGCTCGCGCGCGAGCGTGCGCGTCACGCTGATGAGCGCGGCCTTGCTGGCGTTGTACGCGCCGGTGAGCGCCTCGGGCCTGATTCCGGCCACGGACGCCATGTTGATCACGCTGCCACCGTGTTCTCGCATCCACGCCGTGCAGACGTGGCGCGTGACACGCAGCGGCCCGAGCACGTTCACCTCCCAGATGCGGTTGATCGCGCCCTCGTCGGCGTCGAGCAGAGGGCCGAACTGCGGGTTGGTGCCCGCGTTGTTCACCAGCACGTCGACGCGCCCGGCACGCTCGACGAACGCCGCGACGATGGCCTCGCATCCTTCCGCGTTGCCCACGTGTCCGGGGATGGGATACGCGGTGCCGCCGGCGGCGGTGATCTCCGCGGCCACGGCGTCGCAGCCCTCGGCGTGCCGCGCGTTGACACCGACCGTCGCACCCGCGGACGCGACGGCGAGGGCGATGGCACGGCCGATGCCGCGGCTGGCGCCGGTGATCAGAGCGGCGCGACCGTCGAGCGAGAACCGCGTCGCGGAATCGGTCACGTCAGTTGGGCGAGACGTGCGGTGCGCGCCCCGGCCGCCGGGTGGCCAGGCGCTGCAGCAGCACCGCCTCGCGCCGCATGAGCGCGAGGCACCCGCGGAGCCGCTCCGCCGTCGAGTCGACCTCGAGCAGCTCCTGCTTGCGCGCCACCTCGACCTCCAGCGCTCCGGCCACGAGGTAGGCGAGCAGCTCGGGCTCCTCGGGCAGCGACACCTCGCCGGGCTCCTGCCCGCTGTGGCGGCCGAGCGACGCGACGTAGGCGGCGAACGCGGCGCGAGCGCGCTGCGCCAGCGCCACCTCATCGCCTCCGCCGTCGGAGTCGTCCTGCAGGTAGGTCACGGAGCCGGAGAGATATGGCCGCTCGTGCCGGAACGCTTGCACGCGGAAGCGTGAGGCGCCCACCACGAGCAGGTTGTAGCGACCGTCGTCCAGCTCTTCGACGTCGCGCAGCTGCGCCAGCGTGCCCACCTCGTACGGCACGGCGCCGCCACCGACCTCGACCCCCTCGCGGATGGCGAGCACGCCGAAGGTCGTTCCCACCGCGGTGCAGTCGCGCATCATCACCCGGTAGCGGTCCTCGAAGATGTGCAGCGCCAGCGGCATGTGGGGGAACAGCACGGTCCGCAGCGGAAAGAGCGCGAGGTCGACCGCCATGGCGCCTACGCGGCGCGGCAGTTCTTGGTGTGTTTCAGGATGCGCTCGCGGCGCGGCTCACCCGGACGGCGGCTGTGGCGAAAGGCGATCTCCACGCCGATCTCGTTCTGGCGCATGAGGTTGTGGCAGATGGGACAGCGAAGCCGGGTCACGATGTCCTTCTGCGACGTGATTCCCTTGGATTCCTTGATTGTGTTTGCCATGGCGCGTCTGCTCCTCGGATCTGCTTCCAGTCGATTCTACCCGGCCACCCGGTAGCATTCGCCGCCCGATGCTGATTCGCGCGCTCCTGCTCGCCGCGGTGGCCGTGCTCGCCGGGTGCGGCACCCTGGTGCCCGTCAGCGGCCTGGCCACGGCGCCGGCCACGCCCGGGGCCACCCCCTGCTCCGCTCCAGGGCAGGCGTCGTCCACCGATGCGTTCGACGAGAGCGTGACGCTCACCACCGTGCCGAGCGGTCTGCAGTACGGCGACATCACCGTCGGCTGCGGGCCGGTTGTGGCTTCGGGCAGGACCATCAGCATTCAGTACACGGGTTGGCTGACCAGCGGCAAGCAGTTCGACACGTCGCGCACGTCGGGCAACGGTCCCTACTCGTTCGTCTACGGCGCCGGGCAGGTCATCACCGGCCTGGAGGACGGCATCCGCGGCATGCACGCCGGGGGCAAGCGGCGCCTGGTCATACCGCCGTCTCTGGCGTTCGGCTCGGCGGGACGGCCACCGGTGATCCCGGCCAACGCCACGCTGGTGTTCGACGTCGAGGTGCTGTCGGTCAGCTAGTGCTGCACTAGGGACGGCGGAGGCGGCGGAGGACCAGGAAGGTCCCGATCGCCGCCGCGAAGCAGCCCAGCATCAGGGCGAAGGGGATCCCGATCACCAGCGGGAGGTCCGGCGCGGCGGTGAGCAACATCCCGCGGCGAAGGATACCCAACCGGTGCCGGAGCGCCGGTGTTACAGTTGGACGCACGATGTCACGTCGCCACACCGACGCCGCGGTGCTCGAGGCGGCCCGGCAGTGCGTCGCCTCCCTCGGGGTGCGGCGCACCACGGTCGGCGACGTCGCCCGCCGCGCCGGCACCAGCCGCATGACCGTGTACCGCCTGTTCCCGGATGCGCGGACGCTCTGGTCGTCGCTGCTCACGCGCGAGTTCGGCGACGTGGTCGCGGCCGCGCAGGCGGGTGCAGCTCAGCTGCCGACCGCGCGCGCTCGGCTCGTGGCGATGACGCTGAGCGCGGTGGACCGGATCGCGGCCGATCCGCTGGTGCGGCGCGTGATCGAGCTCGACCCCGACCTGCTGGTGCCGTACATGGTGGCGCGGCTCGGCCAGTCGCAGCGAATCGCGATGGGTGAGTTTCGCCGTCTGCTTCGCGAGGGTCGCGAGGACGGCTCCATCCGCCCAGTTGATGCCGATGTTGTCTCTTACGTGCTGCAGCTGGTGGTGAGCAGCTTCGTGCTGGCCGCGCGGGTGACGGAGCATGAGGGTCACAGCCGCGCCGCGACGCGCGAGCTGGGACGCTTGCTCGACGCCTACCTGACGCCGGGCGAGGCCGCGGGGTGAGGGTCACCGGCTCGCCGTCTCTCAACGCCGCGCGGCGCGCGCGCGAGCTCGACATGCTGGCGCACGGCCGGCAGGTCGACGTCCTTGTGGTCGGCGGCGGCATCACCGGCGCGGGCGTGGCGCTGGACGCGGCGACGCGCGGCCTCAGCGTCGCTCTGGTGGAGCGTCGCGACCTTGCCAACGGCACCAGCCGGTGGAGCAGCAAGCTCGCCCACGGCGGCCTGCGCTACCTGCGTCAGGGTGAGGTCGGCGTCGCCTGGGAGTCGGCGCGCGAGCGCCACGTCCTCATGACGCTCACGGCGCCGCACCTGGTGCGCGCGCTGCCGTTCGTCGCACCGCTCAACGGCGCGATGCGGGGGCTGCACGGCGCGCTGACCGAGACGGGCATCCGTGTCGGTGACCTGATGCGCATGGCCTCGGGCACGCCCACCGCGACGCTGCCGGGACCGCGCCGCATCAGCCGCCACGAGGCGCTGCGCCTCGTTCCCGAGCTGCGACCCCACGATCTCCGGGGCGCACTCCTCTTCTGGGACGGGCAGATCGAGGACGACGCGCGCCTGGTGATCGCGGTGGCACGCACGGCGGCCGCGCACGGTGCGATGGTGCTCACGTACTGTGAAGCGACGCAGCTGCGCCACGACGGCGCGACGGTGCGCGACGTGATCGGCGGGCAGAGCTTCACGGTGCGCGCGGGCCACGTGGTCAACGCGGCCGGTGTCTGGGCCGGCGCGCTGTCACCGGGCGTGAAGCTGACGCCGAGCAAGGGCTCGCACGTGATATTGGCCGCGGCCACGCTGGGCAACCCGCGCGCCGCTCTGGCGGTGCCTGTGCCTCACGCCAGTGCCCGCTGGGTCGGCGCCACACCCGCGGAAGACGGCCGCGTCATCGTCGGCGTCACCGACGAGCCGTACGCACGCGACGCGGGTGACGAGCCGCGCGCCTCCGCTGACGAGGAGGGATTCCTG
The DNA here is from genome assembly GCA_963777285.1 of Candidatus Dormiibacterota bacterium. Classification (GTDB taxonomy): domain Bacteria; phylum Chloroflexota; class Dormibacteria; order Aeolococcales; family Aeolococcaceae; genus JAFARE01. The sequence goes on along the minus strand of CAVZPR010000002.1, from coordinate 610,444 downwards.
CTCGACGTGCTGTCGCTCGCGCTGCGCACACCGGTGCAGGTGTCGTCGGTCATCGGCAGCTACGCGGGCTTGCGCCCGCTGCTCGCGGGCAAGCATGGCGCGACCGCGGATCTCAGCCGCCGCCACGCGATCATCGAGGACCGGTCGAGCGGTGTCGTCACCGTCGTGGGCGGCAAGCTGACCACGTACCGGCGCATGGCCGAGGACACGATCGATCGCATCCTGCGCGGCTCGCCGCGCCCCTGTCGCACGCATCGCATCCCTCTCGTCGGCGCGGCATCGGCGCAGCGTTTGCGCGCGATCGATGCGCCGCAACGTCTGGTGCGACGCTATGGCACGGAAGCGCCAGCAGTCGCTGCTCTGGCAGGCAGCGACGCGTCGCTGCTGCAGCCGATCGCCCCGACCGTCCCGGTGCTCGGGGTGGAGCTGCTCTTCGGTCTGGGCCACGAGGGCGCGCTCACGGTGAGCGACCTCATCGACCGGCGCGTGCGTCTCGGCCTCGTGCCCGCTGAACGGCGCGCCGCGGAGCCGGCAGCGGCAATGCTCCTGCAGCGCGCGGCGGCATGACGCCACCGCCGCTCCGCTGGTGCGGCTGGGGGGATCGCCACGTCGAGCCACCACCGGCTCTCATGCGTCTGCTGCATGCCGACGTAGGAATCGACCGCGACGTGGTCACGCCCGCGGTGCCTCGCGAACGCGTGCAGCTGCCGCCGCCGGCCCTGCCCGACCGGCTGCGCCGCCGCCTCTCCGCCGCGGTGGGCAGCTCGAATGTGCGCCGCGACGACGCTGCACGGCTGCGTCACGCCGCCGGGCGCAGCTACCTCGACCTCCTCGCGCTGCGCTCGGGCGTGATCGCCGAGGCGCCGGACGCGGTGGTGCATCCGGCGTCCGCCGACGAGGTGCAGCGGGTGCTGCGCGTGTGCGCCGAGGAGCGCTGCGCCGTGGTGCCGTTCGGCGGGGGAACCAGCGTCGTGGGGGGAGTCGCGCCGCTGCGCGGCGAGCTCAGGTCGGTTGTGACCGTTTCGCTGATGCGCATGGCTTCGTGCACCGATGTGGACGTGCGGTCGCAGCTGGCCACGCTGCAGGCGGGCATGACGGGGCCGGCCGCTGAGGCGGCACTGGCGCGTAACGGCCTCACGCTGGGCCACTACCCGCAGTCGTTCGAGTACGCCACCGTCGGCGGCTTCGCGGCCACGCGCTCGGCGGGGCAGGCGTCGAGCGGGATGGGAAGGTTCGACGAGCTGGTGCGTGGCGCGACGCTCATCGCTCCGCAAGGGCCGCTGTCCATCTCGCCTCGCCCGCCGGACGCGGCCGGCCCGTCGCTGCTGCAGCTCGTGCTCGGCTCCGAAGGGACGCTAGGCGTCATCACCGACGTCACGGTGCGCGTGCGGCCGCGACCGCGCTTCCGTCGTTACGCCGCCTGGACGTTCGCCGACCTCGACAGCGGCATCGCCGCGCTGCGAGAGCTGGCGCTGTCGCGCGCGCTGCCCGACGTGACCCGGCTTGCGGACGAGGATGAGACGCGCGCCTGGTTCGCCATGGCCGGCGACGGAGCGGCGGCTCGCGCAGCATTGCAATACCTGCGCTTGCGTGGCCAGCCGGCGCCGTGCATGGCGATCCTCGGCTGGGAGGCCGGCGCTCGTGACGCGGGCGCTCGTGTGCGCGCCGCGGCGCGTGCGCTGCGCCGTCACGGCGCCGTCGGGCTGGGCACCGCACCGGGACGCGCGTGGTTGCGCACGCGGTTCGAGGCGCCGTACCTGCGCGACTCGCTGCTCGACCGCGGGGTGCTGGTGGAGACCCTGGAGACCGCCGCGACGTGGCGCGACCTGGCGCCGTTGCGCATCGCGATTCGAGCTTCGCTGCGTGCATCGCTGGCGGGCACGCCACCGCTGGTCGGCTGCCACGTGTCGCACGTGTACCCGGAGGGGGCGTCGCTGTACATGACCGTCCTGGCACGCCGCGACCCCGCCGATCCGGTGGCGCAGTGGACGGGTGCAAAGTCCGCTGCGACGGACGCGATACTCGAGCACGGCGGCGCGCTGAGCCACCATCACGCGGTGGGACGCGACCACGCTCCGTGGCTGCGGCGGCAGGCTGGTGACGCAGGCATGCGTGCGCTGCACGCGCTGCGGGCGTCGTTCGACGCCGCGGGAATCATGAATCCGGGCAAGCTCACCGGCTGACGCCTCGCGCCGCGCGGTCTGCGGGCCGCGCGTATGCTGCGCGCGATGGTCCACCTGGAGCGCTACACGGTCACGCTTCTCACACTGCGAGCCGACGCACCGCGGTTCAGCGAGGAAGCACTCGATGAGCTGCAGGACGAGCACCTGGCACACCTCGCGGACCTGCACGAGGCCGGCGAGCTGCTGGCGGCCGGACCGCTGCCCGGCGCTGACGACAGGCTGTTCCGCGGTCTGAGCATCTGGCGAGCCGAACCCGATCGCGTGCGCGAGCTGCTGGCTGCACATCCGGATCCGGCCGTCGTCGCCGGCCGCTTCGAGCAGCAGGTGATGGAGTGGCTGGTTCCGGCAGGCGCGATGCACTTCACGCGCACCCGGCTGCCGCGGTCCGCGGCCGAGGTGGGGGGCGGCTAGGGGCGGGGCACACCAATCCTGCGCGTGATAACCAGACGTCGGGCGCGGCGTTAATCCGGCACATATCGAAGCCCGAGGGACCCGATGCTCACGCGTGTGTTGCCTGCCGGCGCCCTGCTCGCCGGCCTTGTGGCCACAGCAGGCTGCTCGCCCGCGGCGCCGGTGTCGCCCACCGCGGTGGCGACCGACACCGCGACCCTGCAACCGACGCTGCGGCCCTCGGCGTCGCCGTCGCCTGCGCAGCTGCCGGCGCCCCGGACGCTGCTGGCGCTGCTCAGCGCAGAGGGCCCGGATCGGCTGATGTACGAGGACGGAGTCGAGACCGGGTCCCTGCCGCAGACGGCGTCGACTCCATCACTGCGTTCGCGTTTCGGCGCGCAGCTTTTCGGCATCCTCAACCAGGGTGGCCAGCTTCCTGGTGGCGTCACGCTGGAGGCGATCGATTCCACCGGACGGTGGAGGCAGCTGGAACCGCCGATGAACCGGGACACGTTTGTGGACGCCATCGGCTCGGAGGACGGCGAGAGTTGGGGGTGGATCACGACCAGCAGCCCGTGCTCCGCGAGCGCGGCCGCGACGCTGCACATGGCCGGCGTCGGCGGCGCCGTGCGTCTGGTGGCGCTGCCCCGGGTCGACGGCCGCTGGAACGCGCTGTCGTTCAACGCCGCGGGCATCGTGGTGCAGGCTGCCGCGTGTTCGATCGGAAGCAGCGTGGTCTCCACCGCTCTCGTCGACCCCGTGACGGCGGCGTTCACGAACCTCGACGCGCGCCTCGGCGGCGGCTGCGATTTCGCCGCAATCGCGGACACGGGCGCGCTGCTCTGCACCGAGCAAGCGGCGCCGGGTGGCGTGCGGCTGGTGCTCGTCCCGCCGAACAGCCGGCGACGGACGTTCGCGGTGCTGCCCGCTGCGGTCGCCGCCTGCCCTGGGGTCGACGCGAAGGACTACGAGGGCGTGACGCTGTCGGCTGACGCGCGATACGCGTCCATCTCCTTCGACTGCCAGACGAACGGCGCGCGCCGCGACCAGCTCTCGATCGTCGACATGATCTCGGGAGCCGTCACCGAAGGGCCGCGCAGCCTGTATCTCGCAGGGCTCGGCTGGCTCTCCGATGACACGCTGGTGGCCACACACCCATCCTTCGCAGGCACGTACGTGGTCTCCGCGGCCGGATCGGTGCGCACGCTCGCGACCGATGCGGCTGCGCAGTGGACGGACTGATCTGCGTTTGTCTACCCCGTATCGGATTCGAACCGATGATCTCCGCCTTGAGAGGGCGGTGTCCCCAGGCGGCAAGCCGCCCGGGGACCCCGAGCTTTGTCAGGGAGGCACGCCTCCCTCGGCGATGCAGCAGAGCCGCATCGCCTCACCCTCCGATGGACACCGCCCTCTCGCAACGCTAACGACATCAACTTCGAGTACCCCGTATCGGATTCGAACCGATGATCTCCGCCTTGAGAGGGCGGTGTCCTGGGCCACTAGACGAACGGGGCGCGGACCTCGGATTGTAGCCGTGCCGCGGCGTCACACCTGGTCGGGCGCGGCCATGCCCAGCGTGCGCAGCGCGTCGCCCAGCGTGGCGCGTGTCGCGGCTACGAGCGCGCGGCGGAAGCGCCGCACCGTCGCGTCGGACTCCCGAACCACGGGCGGTGTGTGCTCGTAGAAGTCGCTCAGCGCAGACGCCAGTGCGAACGCGTACGACGTCAGCACCGACGGAGAGAGTGATGTCGCCGCCTCTGCGAGTGAGCGACGGTATGCGTCGATGCGGTGCAGCAGCGCACGCTCGGCCGCCTCGAGCTGCGGCGGGACGACGAGCGCTGCGCCGTCGTCCGGAACGCGCCGCAGAATTCCTGCGGCGCGGGCGTGCGCGTACTGCAGGTACACGCCGGTGTCGCCCGTGGTGCGCAGCGCCTCATCGAAGTCGAACGCGATGATCTGCGTCAGCGAGAACCGCTGCAGGTAGTAGCGCACCGCGCCGGCCGCCACGGCGCGCGCCGAGTCCGCGTCACGCGCCTTCTCGGCGAGCCGCTCGACGGCGCGGTCGAGCAGGTCGTCGGCCCGCACCTCGATGCCGCGACGGCCGCTCAGCGCGTAGTGCCCGCGCCCTTCGCTGACGTCCACCCCGAGGATGCGCGCCGCCGCCGGGGTCAGCGCCACCACCTCGTACGCCAGGTGCACCGAGCTCTCCGCTTCCGCCTCGTGACCGAGGCGGCGCAGCGCGCGCTGCACCACCTGCTGCGGATACGCCTGGCGTGCGTCGATCACGTTGATCACGCGGCGCGCGCCGCCGAACGACCGCGGCACCTCGCCGTCGCCCGCGTGCGACGCGGTGGTCGCCGGCGATTGCGGATCGCCGGGATCCCAGCGCCGGTAATGGAAGTCGCGACCCAGCAGCCCGAACTTCCAGAGCTGGTAGGCGATGTCCTTCGCCGTGTACGTGGCGATCCCGTCCGACTTCACCAGCACCTTGGTCTCGTCGTCCTCGGTGTCGCTGCCGGCGCCCTCCGGCGGCATCACCCAGCAGCCCGCGTGCTTGCCCGACTCGACGTGCAGGATCGCGCCGCCGTCGCGCAGCAGCTCGAACGCCTGCCGCCAGAAGCCGAGGCCGATGATGTCCGACTCCCAGGTCAGCAGGTCGTAGTGGATGTCGAAGCGCGCCATGGTGGCGAGGTGCGCCGTCACGATGCGGCGGGTCAGATCCTTGACGAACGCAGCGGTGTCGTTGCCCCCGGCTTCGATCTCGTGCAGCACCTCGGCGCGCCGCGCCGTCAGCGCTGGGTCCTGCTCGTAGCGGCGCGACACCTCCACGTAGGCGCGCGAGCAGAACTGGTCGAAGGGCTCACCGGGATCCGGCTCCAGGTGCAGGTCGCGAATGGCGATGGCCACGTCCGCCACCTGCACGCCTGTGTCGTCGATGTAGTTGTCCACCTCGACCTCGTGGCCGGTGCGACGCAGCACCCGCGCCACCGTGTCGCCGATGCACGCGTTGCGCAGGTGGCCGATGTGCGCAGCCTTGTTGGGGTTGGTGGCGGTGTGCTCCACCAGCGTCTTGCCGGTCACGAAGTTGTAGCCACTGGGCAGCTCGAGAGGCGTCGCCGTGTCGAGCGCGAGCGCTGTGCTGATGACGTCACGAGCCCACACGCGGTCGCGCAGGCGCGCGTTGACGAAGCCAGGCGGGGTGACGTTCCAGGAACTCGACAACCTCGAGCGGCGCCGCCTGCAGCCGATCGCGTAATTCCTCGGCGATCTGCAGAGGAGCGCGGCGCAGCACCCGCGCCGCGGCCAGCGGAGCAGGCGTGGACCAGTCGCCGAACTCCGCGCGCGCCGAAGGCTCGACGACCACGTCGACGGCGGCGCCGAGAGCGTCCAGCGCCTCGCGGACCGCCTGCACCAGCGCGCTGCGCACGTCGAGCATCGGGACAGGGTAGCGGCGCTGCGACTGCACGGTCGGAGCCTCAGCGGCGACAATGCCCCGCCGTGGCCACCCGCTATTGCGTCATACCGGCCGCCGGACTGGGCACCCGATTCCTGCCCGTGACCAAGGCACTCCCGAAGGAGCTGCTGCCCGTGCTCGACCGGCCGGTGATCGAGTGGGCGGTCGAGGAAGCCGTGGCGGCGGGCGCGACCGACGTCGTGCTGGTGCTGGCCGAGGGCAAGGACGAGGTGGCCGACCACCTGCGGCCCGCGCCCGAGCTGGAGCGCCTCCTCCAGGCGCGCGGCAAGACCGAGAAGCTCGCCGCGGTGCGCCGCTCCGGGTCCCTGGCCCGGGTGACCGTGGCCACGCAGGCTGATCCGCACGGCCTCGGTGACGCCGTGCTCGCCGCGGAGGGTGCGGTGCCGCGCGAGCCCTTCCTCTGCATGCTGCCCGACGATCTCTCCATCGCGGAGCGGCCGATCCTGGCGCAGCTCTGGGACGCGCACCAGCGCTTCGGCACAACGGTGCTCGCGCTCATGCGCGTGCCCGGTGCGGAGATCGCCCGATATGGTGTCGCGGAAGTGGACGAGTCACACGGCCGCCTGCATCGCGTCGTCGGCCTGGTGGAGAAGCCACGCGCGGAGGAGGCGAAGAGCGACCTCGCGGTGATGGGTCGCTACGTGCTCACGCCGGACGTGTTCGACTCGCTGCGTGCCACAAGACCCGGCGCGCTGGGTGAGGTGCAGCTGACCGACGGCATCGCGGGGCTGCTGCAGCGCGGCGGCGTGTGGGGAGTCGAGTTCGAGGGCGAGCTGCTCGACGTGGGCACGCCGCGCGGCTGGCTGGCGACCAACGTGCGCCTCGCGGCGCGTGACCGCGAGCTGGCGGGTGTGCTGCGCGCGGCACTCGAGGCGGTGCCGGCGTGAGGCCGCTGCTGCGTGAATGGGGGGCAGTGACCTTCGTGGTCACGGTCATCGTCGGCGCCATCGCCGTCGCCGTGTCGCTCGTGGTCGCAGGCTCGCACGCGCCCCCGGCGTCGACGCTGCCTCCGTGCCCGTCGTACACGCCGTACGTGGTCACACCCACGCCCAAGCCGACGCCGACACCAAAACCGACGCCCAAGCCCTCCGCCAGCGCGTCCGCGTCGCCGAGCGCGCCGGCAAGCGTTGCGCCGACGCCAACACCGACGCCGTTCAACGCGGCGCTGGCCAACTGCCCGACCGCGCCGCTGCCGCCGACGTCGGTGCCGACACCGACACCGAAATCGACGCCGACGGTGAGCGTGGCGCCGACGCCGACCCCGTCTGTTTTGCCGACGCCGGTTCCCTAGACGCCGAAGAGGAGCAGGCTGCCGTTGGTCGGCGTGATCGACGCCCGGCGCATGTCGAGGTCCACGACAGGCGGACGGCCGGTGTCGAGCACCAGCGAGATCTGCTCGGCGAGGCGAAGCCCGCCGATGCGCACGCAGTCGCGCAGGAACGTGAAGGCCAGAGGACGCACCAGGTTCCAGACGTAGGAACGGCTCAGCTGCGGGTCCGCGTCCGCCGCCGGCGCCGCTCCGAAGCGGGTCAGGCTGCGGTCACGGAAGGCCAAAACGCACACCTCGTCGCTGAGGCGCACCGGCGCCGTCCAGCTGTACGCGTCGTCCTCCCCTGCGTCGCCGAGGATCTCATCCTTGTCGGCGAAGAGCGCCAGCCGCTCGACGAGCACCCGCATGGGGCGCGATGGGCCCTCGACGAAGAACGGCACGTCGCGCAGCGGCTCGCCCGCCGCCTGCGCGGGATACCGGGCGCTGAAGCCGAGATCCTCTATGCCCGTGAAGGGCGCGGGCACCTTGATGATCAGCTCGTCCACGTCAGGCCCTCTGGCGCACGCGGGCGACCGGCGTGCCACCGACGTCGAGCGTGTCGAGCTCGGCGGCCTCGACCTCGCCGCGATCCTCGCGCTTCTCGGGCGGGATCCAGCGCAGCCCGAGCACCGCGTACACATCCTCCTCGGTGTCGCCGGCGATGCGACCGCCGCTCTCCGCGTGGAACACGCCGTACTCGTTGAGCAGCAGGCCACGACGCAGCGCGCGCGCTCGCAGGCGCACGTTGTGCGCCTGCGAACCGGTGAAGTACTGCATCGCCGAGCCGAACTGATGCGGAGCGACCGCACGGCAGTCCACCTGGAGGCCGGCCGCGACGTGCACGGAGCACTTGGTGTCACCGCGCAGCAGCACGCGCTCCACCGGCTGCAGCTGCGAGAACGACGTGAGCACGCGCGACGGCGCCGGTGTGGCGACCACGATGTCGAGGTCGCCGACCTCGGCGCGGCCGCGGCGGTAGGAGCCTGCCGTCTCCACCTGCTCGGCCTGGGGCAGCGCGCGAAGCGCCTCGACCAGCGCGCTCGCCACGGGCTCGACCTCCTCGCGAGGACGGCGGCGTGCCCCGCCGCGAGCGCGCCGCTCGTCGAGGGAGGCGACGATGCGCTCGACGGTCTTGGCACCCAGCCGCGGCAGGCCGCTGAGCGCACCCGAGCGGGCTGCGGCCTCCAGCTCGTCCAGCGACGTCACCCCGGCCTCGTGCCACAGCAGCGCGACCGTGCGCGGTCCCACGCCGGGGAGGCCGCTGAGCTCCAGCAGCGATGGCGGCACCTCGGACTCCAGCTCCTCCAGAAACGCGAGCCGCCCGGTGTCCAGGAGCTCGTCCACCTTCACGGCGATGGTGGCGCCGAAGCCGGGGATGCCGGTGAGCCCTCCCTCGCGGGCGGCGATGGTCTGCAGCGTCTCGCCGAGGTTTTCGACCTGCGTCGCGGCGGTGCGATAGGCGCGCACCTTGTAGACGTTCTCGCCCTTCACTTCGAGCAGGTCCGCCACCCTCTCCAGGGTCCGGACCACGTCCTCGTTGCTGACCATGGTGGTGTGAATCGAATCTAGCACAGGCGTTTCACCGGCAGCGCACGGCGAGGTCATTGATACACTCGCGCGACGATGACGGCACTCGACGGTGTGCGCATCCTCGACCTGTCGCGCTTGCTGCCGGGGCCCTTCTGCACGCTGATCCTCGCCGACCTCGGCGCAGACGTCATCAAGGTCGAGGACACGGAGTCGGGCGACTACCTGCGCTGGATGCCGCCGCTGGTGGATGAATACTCGGCGATGTTCCACCCGCTCAACCGCAACAAGCGGTCGGTGGCGCTGAATCTGAAGCATGTGCAGGGACGCGAGGCGTTCCTGCGCCTGGCGGACACGGCGGACGTCGTCCTGGAGAGCTTCCGGCCGGGCGTGATCGACCGCCTGGGCATCGGGTGGGACGTGCTGTCTGCGCGCAACCCGCGGCTGATCCTCTGCAGCATCACCGGTTATGGCCAGGATGGACCATATCGCGCCCGCGCGGGACACGACCTCGACTACGCCGCTCTCGCCGGCGTGCTCAGCCTCTCCGCCGGCGTGGACGGCCGTCCCGTCATGCCTCCGCTGCAGGTCGGCGACCTCGGCGCCGGCGCGCTGCACGCCGCGGTCGCGATCCTGGCGGCGCTGCACCAGCGCCAACGCAGCGGCACCGGCCAGCGCTGCGACATCGCGATGCTCGACGGGCTGCTCAGCTGGCTGGCGCCACACGCCGCGCTGTACTTCGCCGGCGGCGAGGTTCCCGCGGCGGGCACGCTGACGCTCAACGGACGGCACCCCTGCTACCGGATCTACGCGTGCGCCGACGGGTACCTCGCGCTGGGAGCGCTGGAGCCGAAGTTCTGGCGCGAATTCACCGCAGCCGTCGGCCTCCCGCACCTCGCCGATTCCGGCTTCGCCGACGGCGAGGAGTGCGCGCGCGTGGTCGACGAGGTGGAAGCGGTGCTGCGCACTCGCACGCGCGCCGAATGGACGGAAACGCTGCGCGGCCGCGACGTGTGCTGCGAGCCGCTGCTGCGCGTCGACGAGACGTTCGAGAACGAGCAGGTGCGGCATCGCGGTATGCGCCTCGACCCCGGCGTCGCGGGGCCGGACGCGCAGTGCGGCCCGGCGATCCGCCTCAGCGGCAGCCCCTTCGAGGCGCGCCACCACGCGCCGGGATACGGCGAGCACACGCGTGAGATCCTGGCCGCCGCGGGCTACGCCGAGGCAGAGCTCGACGCGCTCGCGGCCGCGGGTGCAGCGCGATGAGCGCCCGCGCGGCCCGGACGCCGCGACGCTCGCCGCGCAGCAAGCGCAGCGCCCGGACGCGGGAGCGCATCCTCGCCGCCGCCACCGAGGTCTTCGCGCGCTCCGGGTTCCACGGCGCGCGAGTCGCCGACATCGCGGAGCAGGCGGGCATCGCGTATGGCCTGGTGTACCACTACTTCCACAACAAGGACGACATCCTGGCCGCGATCTTCGCGGAGCGCTGGGGCCAGTACGTCGAGTACCTCCACGAGGTGGGCGCGATGCCGCTCTCGTTCCAGGAGCGCATGCGCAGCCTCGTGCACTTCTGGATCGAGGTGTACCGCCGCGAGCCCGACCTGATGACGATCATGATCAACGAGGTCACGCGCTCCTACGAGTTCCTCGAGTCGCACGACATCGGCACGGTCCTGGTCGCCTTCGACGCCATCGAGGCGATGATCCGCGAGGCTCGAGAGCGCGGCGAGGTCGGCGCCGGCGTCGACCCGCAGCTCGCGACCTACGTCATCTTCGGCGCCGCGGAGATGGTCCTCACCGGCTACGTCATCGGCACGCTGCGCCGTGACGATGCAGACGCGTTCGCGCACGATGAGGAACAGATGCTGGCGCTGCTGCTCAGCGGGCTCTCGGCCTGACACCCCTCAGCAGACGGCGGCCCGCCGCATGTGGTCTGGCAGGTGGCGGCCACACATCGCCTTGCTCAGACGACCGGATCGCTCCGGGATCCTGCGCGGCCTGCGGCAAGTGTCGCGCAAGATCCCTCCGCGCCCGGAACTCGCCGGCGACGTGTGGCCGCCACCCTGCAGACAACAACGATGCGAGGCAGCCGCCGTCTGCTGAGGCCAGCGCGCGCGGCTATCGCCGGGCAGCCGCGTCGATCACGGTGTCCCACCATCGGTCGACCTGACGCTCGGTGTCCGTCACGTCGCCGCTGTTGTCGATCACCCAGTCCGCCAGCGTGCGCTTCTCCTCGATGGACATCTGCGCATCGACGCGTTGCGCGGCGGCGGCCGGCGGCAGGCCGTCGCGCGCCATGAGGCGCTGCAGCTGCACGGCGCGTGGCGCGTAGGCGAGCAGCACGCCCTCGAAGCGCTGCTGCACCGACGTCTCGAAGAGCAGCGGGATGTCGACCACCACGACGGCGGCGTCGCGCGCGACGGCCGCGGCCAGCTCGCGCTGCATCAGCGCGGTGATGTGCGGGTGGGTGATGCGCTCCAGGTCGGCGCGGGCGTCCGCATCCGCAAATACGATCGCGCCCAGGCGGGCACGGTCGAGGCCGCCGTCTGCCGCGACGACGTCACGGCCGAAGCGTCGCAGCACCTCGTCGTAGGCGGGCTCGCCCGGCTGCACCACGCGGCGCGCGAGCTCGTCAGCGTCGATCAACACGGCGCCGTGCGCCGCGAGCCGCGCTGCGACGGCGCTCTTGCCGCTGGCGATCCCTCCGGTCAGCCCGATGAGGCGCATCGCGGCGACCCTACTACGACGGCTGTCGGCGGCAGACGGTTGTTACAGTTGCGCTGTGACACCGGTCATTCGTCATCTGCTGCTCGCGGCCGCCATCGTCACGGCGCTGGTGGCGTGCGGCTCCAGCGGCCCCCGCGCCGGCTATCCCACGATCAGCTTCGTGGGCAACGCGACGTGCCCCACCAGCGGGGAGTCGCCATACGAGCCGATGCCTCCCAACGTCAACAGTCTTCCGCCCGTGGGCATTGCGGTGAACGAGATGCCGCACATCCACGTGGCCGAGGGATCCATCGTCGACTACAACCACAACCCGCCGACGAGCGGCTGCCACTACAACCTCGGCTACGGGAGAGCACCGATACAGTCGGGGGTCTACAACCAGGTGATCCAGCCGGAGTACTGGGTGCACAACCTGGAGCACGGATACATCGTGGTGCTCTACAGCTGTCCCAGCGGCTGCACCGCACAGTTCAACCAGCTGCGCACCTGGTACCACTCGCTTCCCGCGGAGCCGAACTTCGCGTATCCCAAGGTGATCGTCATCCCGTGGCCGAGCATGAGCGTGCCGTTCGCCGCCGTGTCGTGGGACTGGTACCTGCCGATTCCGGTGTTCAGCATCAGCGAGGTGAACCGCTTCTACCTGAACCATCGCGGCCAGGCGAACGAGGCGGCGGGCCCGTGAGCGGCGCTCCGTATACTCGCGGCGATGGCTGCACGCCCCGGGAAGCGCAGCGCCGTGGCCGCGCGCAAGCAGGCAGTGCCGGCGACGCCTGCGGGCCCGCAGGTCGCCACCCACAGCGGCCGCACCATCTCCTGGCGCCACTGCCTCCTGGGGCTGGTCGCCGGCGAGGCGCTGCTGCTGCTGCTGAGCAACGTGGGCAACCTCGTCGCCAACGCCGCCTTCGGCACCAACGGCGCCGCCAGCGCGGACGGCGGCATCGTGGGCGTCTCCACGCTGCTCGCGGTCATCTTCGGCGGCTGGCTCGCAGCCCGGTTGGCGGGGCGCTTCGGCCTCTACCAGGGAATCGTGGTGGCGATCGGCTTCATCGCCTGGGGCGCGATCTTCCAGTTCCTGCAGGAGGCGCAGCTGGTGGCCGGCTCGATCAGCGCCGGCGGCCACACACTCGTCGACCTGGGCCCGATGGACATGGGCAGCCTGATCAGTGGCGACCTGCTCGCGCTGTTCGGCGGCTCCGTCGGCGGGCTGCTGTCGGGAAAGCGCTAGCCGCTCAGCGGCCGACGGCGCTCTCGGCGGGCTGCGCGGTCTGCACGCTGTACGGCTGACCGATCAAGTCGGCGCGGCCGAGCGAACGCGCGAATTCCAAGCACGCCGCGCGGGTGAAACGAAGATGCTTGCCCGGCGTGTGCCAGGCCTGCAACTGACCCTGGGCCACCGCTCGCCTGAGCGTCGATCGGGAGACTCCGCAGAGAGCAGCGGCTTCACCTGTGGTGAGAATCTCCTCCTCTGGCTGGGCCATCTTCCTCTCCTCCCAACTCGATTTCAGGCCGTGAAACATTGCGGAGACCTGAAGGTGCCGTTATACACCGCTTTGGCGCGCTTGTGTCGTTTTCTCCCAAACGCGCCAAAGCGGCGGACCCCCTTCGACGCCCCCCTATACTCCAACTGACCGGTCACTCGCGTCTTGCCGGCCCTGTCAGGAGCCAGTCATGAGCCTTGATGTCCAGGGGATGGCCCGCCGCCTGCTCGACAGCGTCGGGACTGTGATAATCGGCAAGGAGGCGGAGGTCGAGCTCTGCATCATTTCGCTGCTCTGCCGCGGCCACCTCCTCATCGAGGACGTGCCGGGCACGGGCAAGACGATGCTGGCCAAGGCGCTCGCCGCCTGCACCGGCTGCACGTTCGAACGCGTCCAGTTCACCCCGGATCTGCTGCCGGGCGACGTCATCGGCGTCAGCGTCTTCAATCCCGAGGCCCGGACCTTCGAATTCCGCCGCGGCCCGATCTTCACCCAGGTGCTGCTCGCCGACGAGATCAACCGCGCCACACCCAAGACGCAGTCGGCTCTGCTCGAGGCGATGGAGGAGTGGCAGGTGACGGTCGACGGCAGCACCCATCCGCTGCCCGAGCCGTTCATCGTCATGGCCACGCAGAACCCGATCGAGCTGGGCGGCACGTTCCCCCTCCCCGAGGCGCAGGTCGACCGCTTCCTGCTCAAGGTGGGCCTCGGCTACCTCCCGGGCGACGAGGAGGTGGCCATGCTCGACCGCTTCCAGTCGCGCAGCCCTTTGGAATCGATCACGCCTGTGACCGGCGCCGCTGAGATCCTCCAGGCCCAGGACGCGTGCCGCGCCGTGTACTGCGACCCCACGCTCAAGGACTACTGCGTACGGCTGGTGCAGCGCACCCGTGAGCACAGCGACGTGGCCCTGGGCGCGTCGCCGCGTGGCACGCTGGGTCTGCTGCACGCCGGCCAGGCGCGCGCTGCGGTTGCGGGTCGCGACTACGTGCTGCCTGACGACATCAAGCGCGTGGCACCGCACGTGCTCGCTCACCGCGTGGTGCTGCGCCCCAACGCAGAGCTGCGCGGCCTGACCTCTGCCGCGGTGGTGTCCGAGGTGCTCGCCACCGAAGCCGTGCCCATGTCGGGCCGGCGCCTGGCGTAGCGACCGTTACATGACAGCGCGCGTCCCGCTGATCGCGTGCATCGCGGTGCTCGCGTTCTTTGCCGGTATCACCGGTGTGCACCTCGCGTACACGCTGGCGTACGTGCTCGCGCTGCTGCTGGTGGTCGCCTTTTTCTGGTCGCGCTCGCTGGCGCGCCGCCTCCGCGTCAGCCGGATGTCGCCGCGGGGCACGTACGTCATGGGCGAGCCGTTCGAGGAGACGTTCACCGTGACCAACGGCAGCACGCTGCGGCTGCCCTACTGCGAGGTGTACGACCGCACCGAGATGCCCGGATACGCGCCGGGACGAGCGTTCTCGCTGGGCAGCGGCGGCAGCGTGTCGTGGACCGCGCGCGGATCCTTTTCACGCCGCGGGCGGCATCGCTTCGGCCCGCTCGAGGCGCGGCTCGGCGACCCGTTCGGGCTCTTCCCGCGGCGCATCCGCGTGGCACCCGAGTCCGAGGTCGTCGTGTACCCGGCGATCCATTCGCTCATCGGCATCGCGCCGCAGTGGACCGGCGCCGGCGTGGCCGACATCCGCGAGGGAAAGCCGGTCGACGTGCCGCCGGACGCGTCGTCTATCCGCGAGTACCAGCCCGCCGACGGGCTGAGCCGCATCCACTGGCGCTCCACGGCGCGCACCGGCCGCCTCATGAGCCGCGTGTACGACACCGGGCAGAGCGCCGACCTCATGGTGGTCCTCGACCTGCAGCGCGGAGTCCACGCCGGCCAGGGCGAGGAATCGACGCTGGAGTACGCCATCTCTCTCGCGGCGTCGGTGTGCCACGCGGCCGTCCGCCGCGGCCAGGCGGTGGGGCTCGTCACCAACGACCGCGTGAGCACGGCGTTCGGAGCCGGCCGGGGCGAGGCGCAGCGCCTGCGCATCCTCGACTACCTCGCTGTGGCCGTCGCCGACGGGGTGCGCCCGCTCGGCGAGACCATCCGCCGCTACGGCGAGGGCTGGCGCGGTCGCGGCGGAATGATCGTCGTCACCGCCAGCCGCGAGCGCGACTGGGTCGAGGCGCTGGTGGACACGGCGACGCGAGGCCAGCGCCACCTCTGCATCTTCATCGAGCCGACGTCGTTCGGCAGCGGCGGCCAGGCACTGCGGCTGCCGGCGGCGTGGCGCCTGGCACTCGACTGGTGGGTGGTGCGCCGCGGCGACGTCCTCGGCGCCGGTGAGCAGGTGCACGCGGCCGGCTAGACCCGGGATCGGACCATGCAGCGCACCGCCACGGCACCGACCGCTCCCTCGCCGGCGATTCCCCGGGCGGCGGTCAGCGCCGCGCTGTGCGCCGGGCTGATGGCGGCGACCGCCTGGGCGGTGCTGGCGGCGGGCTGGGCGCAGGGCGCGGGGGGTGCAGTCGTCGTCGCCGTGGCCGCGGCCCTGGAGGCAGCCCTGCTGGCCCGCGCCGCGGTGCCGCGGCTGGTGGCCGCCGCGCTGGCGCCGCCGCTGGCACTGGCCGCCATCGTGCCCACGACGCTGCGTGCCATGCCGTTCGACGGCAACACCGCGGCAGGCCACGTGGTGCAGCGCTACGTCGGGGCGATCTTCGGCGGCCTCGGCGCCAGCAGCGACTGGGAGTTCACGGTCGGGCTGTGCGCCATCCTGTGGCTCTGCGGCTACTGGCTCGGATGGCTGGCGATGCGCGAGGGTCGCGGCATCCTCGGCGTGCTGCCGATCTACGCGGTTCTGGCCACGAACGTCCTGAACACGCACAGCCCGGACAACGTGGCGCTGCCCGAGGCGATCGCCGTGTGCTTCTCGCTGCTGGTGGTGGCAGACACGCACCTCGACGCGCTGCTCTCGCGAGCCGCGCGCCGCCGTGTCGCCTCACTTCCCGGGACGCGCACGCGTTTCGCGTTGAGCGTCGCCGTGATGAGCGTCGTGCTGACCCTCGCCGCGCTGCTCATCCCCCCGATCTCGAGCACCGACATCTCGTCGCGCTTCTTCCCCGGACCGCAGGCCCCGGGGGGCACGGGCGCGGGCAGCGGCTCGGACGGCAAGGCCACCATCGCCTTCAACGCCGCGACGCAACCGGACGGCGCGCTGGTCAGCCGGCCGCGCCCGGTGCTGACCTACTCCGTGGACACGACCGTCCCCGTGTACCTGCGGGTGAGCAACGACACGCAGTTCGCCAACGGCAACTGGTACCCGGACCATCCCGGCGATTCCTTCGGCCAGATCAGCTGGGAGGGAATCCCATACACCGGCGGAGATCTGCCGCGGGACGGGGCGTCAGGGGACGGAGCCTTGCCCGCCGCGGTGACCGAGGTGCACGCAACGATCACGCTGCAGGCAGACCCGTCCGACGGCACATCGTTCGCGCCGATCGGCGGGGAGCCGGTCGCCATCGACCAGGCCGGCATCGCGTACGGCGGCAACGCCGTCGACGGCAACGGCCTGCTCACGGTGGACTCGGTGCAGATCTACAACGGCACCAACGCAGGCACGACGCTGCACACGACGGGATGGATCTCGAAGGCGACGGCGGCGCAGCTGCGCGCGGCGGGCACGCAGTATCCCGGCTTCGTGCGGCAGTACCTGGCGCTGCCCGATGACGCCACGCACGGCGTCGCCGTCATCTCCAGGCTGGCGCACCTGTGGACCGCGGGTACGACCAACCCGTACGACGAGGCGACGGCGATCGAGACGCGCCTGCGCGATCCGGCCTTCTACCAGTACACGCTCACGCCCCCGGCGGCGCCGACCAACCAGTGGCCGATCGTGTTCTTCCTCACCTCGAGCCACCGCGGCTACTGCCAGTACTTCGCCGCGTCGATGGGCGCGATGCTGCGGGCGCTGGGGATCCCGACGCGATTGGTGAACGGGTACGGCCCGGGGACGTCGCAGCAGGAGAGCGTGCACCCCGGGGTCGCGATCCAGCAGACGGTCACCACCAGCGACGCGCATACCTGGGTGGAGGCCTACTTCCCCAGGTACGGCTGGATCCCCTTCGAGCCGACGCCGCCGTCGTCGGACGGCAACTACTTCCCGTTCTCGCGTGGCAGCCACAGCGGCGGCGTCCCCACCGGCCAGGTGCCGCAACCGACACCCGGCGCGGGACATGGCTCCGGCGGCGCACCCAAGACGACCAGCACCGGCACCACGGGCGGCGGCGCGCACGTGTCCGCGGCGCTGCTCGCGTTCGGCGCTGCGGCTGGTGCGGTGGCGGCGGCGACGCTGCTCTTCGTGCTCTGGCTGATGATCCCGGCCACCCTGCCGGGTGCGTGGCGCAGGCTGGAGGCGCTCGGCGCCGCCGCAGGCATGCCGCGGCGACCCGCGGAGACGTACAGCGACTACGCCGCGCGTTTCGTCATGTCGCGCAAAGCCGGTGACGTGCTGCGCAGCATCGCGACGCTGCGCGGCCGTGCAGAGTTCTCGCGAGACGGCATCGCGCGCGTCGGCGTGCGTCAGACGCTGGCGCTGTGGTTCGTGGTGCTCATGGCCGCGCCGCGTTTTGCGTGGCGCCGGCGGCGGCGGAGCGTGCCTGCACCTCAATGGTGAGCAGGTCGTGCGCCACCAGCGCGCCGCGCACCTCGCGCCGCTGCGTGAGGTGGCTGAGCACGAACGCCGTGTCGGGGTGGCGCCGCATCAGCTCGGTGACCTCTCCGCGCCACATGTGACCGCCGGGCACCGGCCCCTCCCATCCGGTGCACTCGGACACGAACACGTCGCTGACGGCGACGGCGCGTTCCAGGCCGGCGCAGAGCGTCGAGTCGCCGCTGAACCCGGTGGTGGCGCCCGAGGAGTCGCTCACCGCGTACGCGAGTGACGGGCCCACGCTGTGCACCACCGCGTGCGCGCGGACGCGGTAGCCGGCCAGCTCCACGTCGCTGCCGTCCTGCAGCACCGCGAACTCGGGCGCCAGCTCGGAGTCGATCAGCCCCAGGATGTGCGCGCCGTACCCGTCGATGAGCAGGCGTCTGGTGAACTCCCTGGTGCCGGGGGGGCCGGCGATGACCATGCCGCGGCGCGTCGTATCGCCGAACGTGCACGCGCCGAGCACCATCGGCAGCATGAAGGAGTGGTCGGCGTGGAAGTGCGTCAGCAGGATGAGCCGCAGCTCGCTCATCGATGTCTCGGCACGCCGCGCCAGGGCGTGGGCGGGCGCGCCGCAGTCCACCAGCACCTTTCCGTCGATCAGGTATCCGGCGTTGCAGCCACAGCCGCTGAACGCGTCGCCACTGCCCAGGACGGTGAGGCGCACGTCAGCGTGGCGCGGCGGGCGACGGTGAGGGGGAGGGGCTCGGCGGAGGCAGCTGCGAGGGCAGTCCCTCCTGTGTGAAACCCCAGTCGAGGAGCCGCTTCGACGACGTGTACACCAGGTCGCCGTTGAGGATCACGTCGATCAGCCGGTGGCCGCCGCGCACCGCCATGCCCACCTCGCACGCCCCCGCGTTGGCCGTGTAGCCGGTCTTGATTCCGGTTGCGGCGGCGTACATGCGCAGCAGCAGGTTGATGTTGCGCAGGAAGAACGCCGGGTGCGTCGCGGTGTGTGGCAGCACCGTGTACGGCGTGGCGACGATCTGGCGCAGCAGCGGGAACCGCTCGACGTCGACGGCGGCGATCACCGCGAGGTCGTACGCGGACGAGTACATGCCAGGAGCATCCAGTCCCACCGGCGAGGTGGCGTGCGTGTCCTGCAGGTGCAGCGCCGCCACCTCGGCGTTCATCGCGCCGACGAATCGCTCCATGCCGACGGTGTCCACCGCGAACACGTCGGCGGCGTCGTTGGCGCTCACCGTGAGCAACCCGGTGAGCAGGTCGCGCACCGTGAGGGTGTCGCCCGCGCGCAGTCCCATGCGGCTCTCGTCCCACGCCTGGAAGAGCGCGTTCGGCGTCGCGGTGATCAGACGGGAGGTGCTGAAGTTCTGCAGCACCAGCATCGCGGTGAGCAGCTTGATGGTGCTCGCCGGCGGCCGCCGCGCGTGCGCGTTCTGCTGGAAGAGGATCTCGCCCGTGTCGGGGTCGACGAGGATGGCCTCCGCGGCCCTGATCAGCGGCGGCGTCGACGTGAGCCGGCGGGCCGCATGGAACGTCACCGTGTCGTCGAGGAGTTGCAGGCCGTACCACGCGGGGCGGGCCACGTCGGTGACCAGCTCGCCTCGCGTGGCGGCCGACGCCACGCCGCTGCGCCCCACCACGGAAGTGTTGAGGCGGAGCAGCACCACGGCAGGGACGACGGCCAGCGTGGCCCCCGCGGCGAGCAGCGACCAGCGGCCCATCCTGGGGGTCATCGCGGATAGATTAGCGGGCCGCCGGCGAGGGTATGGAACAGGCGTGAGATTCGACCGGTTCACCGAGCGCTCGCAGGAGGCGCTCACCGCGGCGCAGCAGGGGGCGCAGCAGCTGCAGCACGCCACCGTCGAACCCGAGCACCTGCTGCTCGCCTTGCTGGAGCAGGAGGACGGCCTCGTGCCCACCCTGCTGCGCCGGGCCGAGGTGCAGCCCGAGCCCCTGGCCGCGAGGCTGCACGCCCTGCTGGACAATCGCCCCAAGCAGGTCGGCGGCGGCGAGCCGCAGATCTCGCCGGCGCTGCGGGGCGCGCTCATGTCCGCGTTCGAGGAGATGAACCGCCTCAAGGACGAGTACGTCTCCACCGAGCATCTGCTGCTGGGGATCACCACGCAGCCGCAGGGCGAGGCGGCGTCGCTGCTGCGTCAGGCCGGGGCAACACCGGATCGCATCTACTCGACGCTGGAGGCGGTGCGTGGCGCGCAGCGTGTCACCGACCCCAACCCCGAGGGCAAGTACCAGGCGCTGGAGAAGTACGGCCGCGACCTGACCGACGCGGCGCGGCGCGGCAAGCTCGATCCGGTCATCGGCCGCGACGACGAGATTCGCCGCGTGATCCAGGTGCTGTCGCGCCGCACCAAGAACAATCCGGTGCTCATCGGCGAGCCGGGCGTGGGCAAGACGGCGATCGTCGAGGGCCTCGCATCGCGCATCGCCAGTGGCGACGTGCCCGAGGGTCTCAAGGACAAGCGCGTGGTCGCCCTCGACCTGGGCGCCATGGTGGCGGGCGCCAAGTACCGCGGTGAGTTCGAGGACCGCCTCAAGGCCGTGCTGCGCGAGGTGAGCAGCTCTGATGGCGCGGTCGTCCTCTTCATCGACGAGCTGCACACGCTGGTCGGCGCGGGAGCGGCGGAGGGGGCGATGGACGCGGGCAACATGCTCAAGCCGGCGCTGGCGCGCGGCGAGCTGCGCTGCATCGGTGCGACCACACTCGACGAGTACCGCAAGCGGATCGAGAAGGACGCCGCGCTGGAGCGGCGCTTTCAGCCGGTGCTGGTGCAGCCGCCGTCGGTGGAGGACACGATCAGCATCCTGCGCGGCCTCAAGGAGCGCTACGAGGTGCACCACGGCGTGCGCATCACCGACTCGGCGATCGTCGCCGCCGCTGTGCTCAGCAACCGCTACATCACCGACCGCTTCCTTCCCGACAAGGCGATCGACCTCATCGACGAAGCCGCCTCGCGGCTGCGCATCGAGATCGACTCGCTGCCCACGGAGCTCGACATCGTGGAGCGGGAGATCCGCCAGCTGGAGATCGAGCGCGAGGCGCTGCGCAAGGAGTCGGACGCGGCATCGCGCGATCGCCTGGCGGCGCTGGAGCGCGAGCTCGCCGACCTGCAGGAGACGGCGAAGGGGCTGCGCGTGCGCTGGGAGCAGGAGAAGGGCGCGATCACCGCGATTCGCGACATCAAGGAGCGCATGGAGCAGGTGCGGCACGAGGCCGAAAGGGCCGAGCGGCTGGCGGACTTCGGCAAGGCGGCTGAGCTGCGCTACGGGCAGCTCAACGAGCTGCAGCGCGGCCTTGAGCAGGAGCAGCAGCGCCTCGTCGAGATGCAAGGCGACCGCCCATTGCTCAAGGAGGAAGTCGGCGAGGAGGAGGTGGCCGACGTGGTGTCGCGCTGGACCGGTATCCCGGTGAGCAAGATGCTCGAGGGCGAGATGCAGAAGCTGCTGCGCATCGAGCAGGACCTGCACGCGCGGGTCGTCGGGCAGGACGACGCCATCAGCGCGGTCGCCAACGCGGTGCGGCGCGGCCGCGCCGGGCTCAGCGACCCCAATCGCCCCATCGGCTCCTTCATCTTTCTCGGTCCCACGGGCGTCGGCAAGACGGAGCTGGCGCGGGCATTGGCCGAGCTGCTCTTCGACGACGAGCAGGCGATGGTGCGCCTCGACATGAGCGAGTACATGGAGAAGCACACGGTGGCGCGGCTGGTGGGCGCACCGCCGGGGTACGTCGGCTACGAGGAGGGAGGTCAGCTCACCGAGGCGGTGCGACGCCGCCCCTACGCGGTGCTGCTCTTCGACGAGATCGAGAAGGCCCACCCCGACGTCTTCAACGCGCTGCTGCAGCTGCTCGAGGACGGCAGGCTCACCGACGGGCAGGGACGCACGGTCGACTTTCGCAACTGCGTCGTCATCATGACCAGCAACCTCGGCTCGCAGACCATCGCTGCCATCGCCCACGACGCCTCGCCCACGCAGTGGGACCAGGTGCGCGAGCAGGTGCTCACCGAGCTGCGCGCGCAATTCCGTCCCGAGTTCCTCAACCGCGTCGACGATGTGATCCTCTTCTCCCGGCTTGATCGCGCGCAGCTGCGACAGATCGTGCAGATCCAGCTGCGCTCGCTGGAGCTGCGCCTGGGCGCGCGCAAGCTCTCGCTGCACGTCAGTGATCGAGCCCTTGACGTCATCGCGTCGGAGGGATACGACCCCACGTATGGCGCGCGGCCCCTGAAGCGCGTGATTCAGCGCAAGCTGCAGGATCCGATTGCCATGGCGATCCTCGAAGGCCGCTTCCACGAGGGTGACACGGTCGAGGTCGACGCAGACGGCGAGCAGCTGACCATCGCCGGGGCTCGCGTCGACGTTCCCGTGGTCGAAGCGGCGCTCGAGGTGTGACGCACAGCTAGACCTGCGCTCTCGCCGCCCGTACAGTTGCGGCGGCGATGAGGCCCCGCATACGTCCTCCCTTCCTGATCGCGCTCGGCGTGGTCATCGCGTTCCGCATCCTGGTGCTGGTGCTGGGCATCCATCAGGGACACACGGTGGACATCGACCGCTTCTACGCGATCGGCCACGCGCGCGGGCGGCCGTACATCGACTATCAGATCGAGTATCCCATCGCGCTGGTCGCGCTGGTGAAGCTCGTGGCCTTCGCGACCCCCAGCTCGCCGGTCTTCACGGCGGTGATCATCATCATGTCGCTGCTCGCGGACGTGGTCATCGCCGTGCTGCTGTGGCGCACCTGGTCGCCGGGGGCGTGTCTCTGGTTTCTCATCGTCGAGAGCGCGCTCATCGGACTCTTCGTGGTGCGCCTCGACCTCGTCACCGTGGCGCTGGTGGTGGGCGGAACCGCGGCGGTCCTGCGCCGGCGTCCGGTGCTCGCGGCGCTGCTGATCGCCGTCGCCATCGGCATGAAGCTGTGGCCCATACCCATCGCGCTGATCCTGGTGCCGGCGATGCCCGCGGGGACGCGGCGCCGCTACCTCACAACGCTGGCCGCGTCCCTCGGTGTGTTGCTCGCCGCGTGGGTCACGGTCGGCGGCATCACCGGCATCAAGGAGGTGCTCACCTTTCGCGGCGCCGTCGGCTGGCAGATCGAGAGCGTGGTGGGCTCGGTGGTGCACCTGTTCACCCGTGAACCCGCAATCCAGAACGAGGGTGCGCAGCGATTCGGCCACGTGCCTCCCGGGTTGACGATCGTGCTCACGCTCATCGGCGTCGCGGTGACGGTGTGGGTGCTGCTGCGGGTGCGCGGACGCGACGACATCGGTGTCGCCTGGGTGGCCACCGTGGGCACCTTTCTGGCCTGCTCCACGCTGCTGTCGCCCCAGTTCATCTCCTGGCTGATTCCCGCGGGCGCCATGGCCTGGGTCGCCGGCCACCGCGCCACCGCCGTGGCCGTGGCCGCGGTCGCGCTGCTCACCGTGGTGGAGAACGCCGACTACGGCGGGCTCGCAGGCTTCACGCCTGCAGGCCTCGCCTTCGTGGTGATGCGCAACGTGGCGCTGGTGGTGGCCGTGGTGATCGCGCTGCGCGCCCTGCGCGGGCGCCGGGCCGCCCCACAACGCATTTAGCTAGGCTGTGGCGCCGTGCCCCCCGCCGATTCCGCGCCGCGCCGCGCGGTGAGCCCGCTGCTGCTGACCGTCGCGGCGCTGTTCGTCGCGTCACTGGTCACGTCCAACATCATCGCCGTCAAGGTCGCCACCATCGGGCCGTTCACGGTGCCCGCGGCGATCGTCATCTTTCCGCTGGCGTACCTCTTCGGCGATGTGCTCACCGAGGTGTGGGGGTACCGCGTGGCGCGCGCCGTGATCTGGTCGGGCTTCCTGGCGAACGTCGTCGCGGTGCTGTTCATCGCCGCGGCGATCGCGCTGCCCGCGGACAGCCACTACCCCGACCAAGCGGCATACTCGCGCCTGCTGGGCCAGAGTCCGCGTCTCGTGGTGGCGTCGCTCACCGCGTACCTGTGCGGCGAGTTCCTCAACGCGTTCGTGCTGGCGCGGATGAAGATCGCCACGCGCGGGCGCTTTCTCTGGTCGCGAACCATCGGGTCGACGCTCGTGGGCCAGGGGGTCGACAGCGCGGTGTTCATATCGCTCGCCTTCGCCGGCACGCAGCCCTGGTCGCTGCTGCTGGTGATAATCCGCGACGTGTGGGCGCTGAAGGTGGCGTACGAGGTGGTGGCGACGCCGCTGACCTACGCCGTCGTCACGGCGCTGAAGCGACTGGAGGGCGTCGACGTGTACGACCGGGGAACGTCCTTTGCGCCCGTGTCGCTGTCCTTCCTCAGGCTCGCGGGCCGGGGTGCGGCGCGGTGAGCGAGCCGTACGGCGCGAGGCAGATCCGCGAGGCGAAGCTCGAGGCATTCGACAATCGCACGCCGGAGCGCGACTACACGGTCCAGTTCACCATCCCGGAGTTCACCTGCCTCTGCCCGCGGTCCGGGTTTCCCGACTTTGCGATGCTGCACGTGCGCTACGTGCCCGGGCCGCGGTGCGTGGAGCTGAGGTCGCTCAAGCTGTACATCAATGGCTACCGCGACCGCAGCGTGTACCACGAGGACGTGGTCAACGTCATCCTCGGCGACCTGGTGGCGCTGCTGCAGCCCAGGTACTGCGAGATCGTCGGCGACTTCAACGTGCGCGGCAACATCAAGACGGTGGTGCGAGCGGTGCACCGCGATCCCGGGTGGACAGGCGAGCCTGACGATTGGTGGCGTCCGCGCGACGAGCACGCGTGGCCGGCCGAGTGATCGCTACGCGATCGGCTTGAACACCATCACGAAGACCACCGCGATCGCGAGCACGCCCAGGAACATGCCGATGCCGCGCCCCTGGGCGTCCGCGCGCCGGTAGGCTTCGCTCTCCGGCCCGGCGGTGTCCAGCGCCTCCATCTGGCGGCGCAGCAGCGGCGAGAACACGAAGACGCCCAGCACCGCGATGGCGATGTAGATCCCGAGGCCGATGAGGATCCACGTCGTGGTGATGCTGTACGTGGTGAACGCCATGATCAGCCCCGTGACCAGGAGCACGCCGTAGGCGGGATTGGCCAGGCGGTCGTCGATGAACTTGATGCCCCGCAGCGTGAATCCCAGATGTGCCGGATCGCTGCGGGCGCGCACCGACCACAGCGCGTACGTCGCGTTGGCGCCGACCGCGACGATGGCCGACAGCACGTGCAGAGACTTGAGCAGCAGGAACCAGCTCACGCCGCGATTCTAGCGGCGCTAGGCGAGACGGACGCGGTGCGCTCCTGGCGGGGTCAGCGCGTGCACCATCGGATCGTCGTCCGCGGCGTCGTTGAGCCGCAGCCACATGGCGTTACCATCGATGTCGAAGCCGGCGCCCGCGCGCGCCGCGAGCACCGCGGCGACATCGGGGTCGACGGCGCCCGTGCCTTCGAAGTCGGGGACCGCGAGGCGCACGTCGAGAGCTTCGCTGAGCCCGTGCATGCGCTGCCGCCATGCCGCTGCAGGCACACGGGGCACCGGCCGGCCCAGGCACGCACCGAGAGCCAGCGTGAGCGCGCGAATCCGCACCCGCGCCGCCTCGTCCATCCCCTCGAGCAGGGCGCGCTCGTGCGCCATGCCGTCGAGCACGTCGCGCATCCTGTCGGCGACGTCGTCGGGGGGGACCGCGACCCACAGGCTGTCGTGCACCAGCCGCGCCGACCAACCGTCGCTGCGCGCCACGGCTCCCGGGTGCACGCGTGCCGCGGCGGCCAGCGCCGCCAGCCGCGTCGTGTCGCGCACGTTGGTGCCGGGGACCAGCGAGGTTTCCTCGTCCCAGGCACGGGTGGCTCGCAACACGACGTCGCCGCGCACCAGCGCCAGCGGCAGGCCCAGCCGCCCCAGACCCAGCTCGAACACGGCGACCGTGCCGCCACCTTCGTGCCGCGGGGGATACACGGTGCCGCCCAGGGCGTCGGCGGCGACGCGCGCGAAGCCCAGGCCCCAGCGCTCCCGCTCCCCGCGCCGTCGCGCGGTGGACACCCGAGGGTGAGCACGCCCGGAGTCGCGCCAGGCGACGCTGAAGGTCGCACCGCGGTTCGTCAGCTCCACCGTGCGCGCCTGCCCGTGGCGCTCCGCGTTGACGGCGAGCTGCACCAGCACGAGCGCGACAACCTCCGGTGAGGGAATCGGCTCCACGCTGGCGTCGCCCACCCGCGCACGCAGTGACGTGCGCGCGGCGATGCCGGCGAGCGCGTGCTCGTATGCGTCCACGGTGGTGCCGGCGGCGGAGACCGCGTCGCCCGCAAGCAGCCGCAGCGATGCCGCGACCATGCGCATGCGCATCGCGTGCGCACCGGATGCCTTGGCGACGGCGGAGTCGAGCGCCGCCAGCAGCTCTTGCAGCACGGCCCGCGCGGTCAGATCGGCCGGCGCCGTGGACACGAGCAGCCGCTTGCCGCGCACCGGATAGGCGACGCAGCCCGGGCCCGTGCCCTCCCACTCCGGCGTGTGCGCCACGGGCGTGCCGCCGCGCTCGACCAGCGCCGCCGCGAGCGGCAGGTCGCGCAGGTCGGCGAGGCTCAGCTGCACGGGCTACTCGCCGGCAGGCGGCGTGACCGCGAGCCGGTACTTGCGGTTGCCCAGGCTGACCAGTCGCACCGTGGACTGGTGCCGCGTCAGCCACTCACCGAACCGGCGCACGGCCTTGGTGGCGGTGTCGGAATGGAAGGTGACGATCTCCGGGTGGTGCACCACCAGGCGCACCGCCTCACGGTGATGGTGCTCGTCGTGCGTGGGCACGTGGATGACGACGGTGCCGTCCTGCACGCGGAGGTCGCCGACACGCTGGTCCAGCAGCCGGGACACGCGATCGACCAGCGACTGATCACCGTCGCGCTTGTCGTGCAGCCACGCGCGCGGGTGGGCGCGCTGAATCTCGCTGCGCACGCGAAAGGCGTCGATGTTCTGCGAGTACACCACGACGAGGCAGTCCGCGATGTCGCGCGCCAGGCGCGCCAGGACGTCGCCGCTGTTCCAGCGATTGTCGGGCGCTTTGCTCAGATCCCAGTCCACGACCGCCAGCACCGGGCGGCTGGAGTGCATGTTGTTCTCGATGAGCGACAGGGCGCGCGTGGCGCTGCGCGCCGCCAGCGGATGGAAGCGCTTGCGCTCGAAATGGCCGCGCAGCTGCTCCAGCGTCTCCGGGTCGTCCTCCACCAGGAGCACCTCGGGGTTCGCTCTCACGCCGCGGCTCCCCGCGGCGCCAGCACCACGCCCGCCGCGGTGCGCTGCGGTCGCCAAGCGACGCCGTGCGCGCCGAGCGTGCGCGAAGCGGTGCGAAAGGCGCGCAGCGGCAGCGGCAGCGCCGCGGGGTGCGCGGCGATCAGGGCTTCCAGGTCGGCGGCGCGCACCACGCGGCCGGACGGGAGCTGGACACCCGACCACGGCGCCAGCCGCATGCCCCCGACCATGGCCTCGAGCGCGCCGTTGACGGCGGCGGCGAGCGTCCCAAAGCGTTGCGTGGACACGGCGCGCGGCGCGAGCGTCCCGGGCGGCGTGCCCAGCCAGGCGAGCAGCACGGGCCGCCTGGTGAGGAGCTCAGCCAGGCCGCCGGGCTCGGCGCCGCCGTCGCACACCACCATCCACGGCCACGGCCGGCACGCTTCCGCGGCCTGGCCGAGCTCGGCCGGGCGCACGTCCCGGATCAGCGCTCGGGAGCCGTCAACGCAGTCGCGAAGGGCCACGGCCAGCTCGCCGTCCTGGGTCACCACGACGATGCTCCGTGCCCGGTCGCGCAGGAAGACACCGAGACCGATGCGACCGTTCGCCCTGGCCACCGCGCGTCGCCCTCCTTCCTGACCGCCGCTGAGTTTATGCCGCCGAGACCCGCTCCGCGGAGGCGCCACCGCCAGGGACATCGCCGTGCCATGGGCGGACTGTGCCGAGGCGGCGAGGACACCGCGCGGACGATCTGCGGCATCTCGTGGCGTGGCAGACTCCGGGCGTATGGCCGTCTCACGCGCCCGCGAGGTGGCGGTGCCCGCCGCCCGCCTCTGGCTGCGCGACGTCCTGGGCAGCCGTCTGGTCGACCGCGCCGGCGAACCCCTCGGCAGGGTCGACGACGTCATCGTGCGGCTCGCCGACAGCGGCTACCCGCCGCTCACCGGCCTCCTCGGCCGCATCGCCGGCCGTCTCCTGTTCGTGCCCCGCGACCGCGTGGGCGAGATGAAGCCCGGCAGCGTGTCGCTCACCGGCGAGACATTGAGCCTGCTGCGCTTCGAGCGCCGCCAGGGTGAGGTGCTGCTGCGCGAGGACGTGCTGTCGCGGCGGATGATCAGCGTCGAGAGCGGACGGCTCATCAACGCGCATGACATCGAGCTCGCGGTGGTGCGCGGCGCCTGGCGTGTGGTCGGCGTCGACGCCAGCTCGCGCGGTCTTCTGCGGCGGCTGCTGCCCGCTCCGATGCGCCGCGGCGCGCACGACACGCGCGCGTTCGTCGACTGGATGAACGTGGAGCCGTTCGTGCGCCACGTGCCCACGTCGCGTCTGCTGATGCCGCTGCGGCGCCTGCGCATGCTGCACCCGGCGCAGATCGCCGACATCGTGGAGCACGCATCGCACGACGAGGGCGAGGAGATCATCACCGCGGTGCACGCCGACCCGGAGCTCGAAGCGGACGTCTTCGAAGAGCTGAACACCGAGCATCAGGTGGAGTTCCTGCGCCAGCGATCCGACACCGAGGCGGCCGCGGTGCTGGCGGGCATGGCGGCAGACGACGCGGCCGACCTGATCACGGAGCTGGACCAGGACCGGCGCGCCCCGATCCTGGCGCTGCTGCCGCCGGCGCACCAGGCCAAGGTGCGCGCGCTGCTCAGCTACAACGCCGACAGCGCCGGCGGTCTGATGAACCCCGACTACGTCTCGGTGCAGCAGTCGGCGACCGTCGCCGAAGCGCTCGACGCGGTGCGCACCGCAAGCGCGTCGGCGCAGCAGTCCGCCGACGTCTTCGTCGTCGACGGCGACGGCAAGCTGGTCGGCGCGGCTCCCCTGGTCACGCTGCTGCGCGCGCAGCCGGACGAGCACGTGGTGGCGCACGCACAGCGCGGCAAGGTGTCGGTGGAAGTGGGTGACGACTTCCCCGAGGTGGCGCGTCTCATGGCCGACTACAACCTCACGGTCGCGCCGGTCGTCGACGCCGAGGATCGCGTCGTCGGCGTCATCTCCGTCGACGACGTGCTCGAGGCGATGCTGCCCGAACTCGTGGCGACGGCGGTCGGAGGCCGACCCCGACTGACGCTGTGCGAGAGGCGCGGAAAGCGCGAGGTACACTGTCCGCGGGCAGAGCCGCATCGAGATCGAGAGGCGAGGAGAGTTCGCGCCGCGCGCGGATGAGGCCGGAGCCCGCCGGCCGTTCCCCGGCTCGGATGCGCTCTGACGGCCGGGCGTTGCTGAGGTGTGCATGGACGGCGACGGCAGTCCCCGTTCCCGGCAACGTCGGGGCGCGCCCGCACGGAGGGGTCGCAGCACGTGACCTCCTGAGCGGACGCCCCGCTCAGCCTTGCCATCAGCGACGGTGGGAGGTCCGACTTGGTCGACGAGAAGGTTCGCAGCCCGGCTCGCGGAGGCGCCACGGCGGTGCTCGACGATGCGCGCGCCGGTGACATCCGCGGCGCGTTCGGCACCATCCGTCAGGGAGAGCGCGCCACGCAGCGCACATGGCGGCAGCGGCTGCTGGCGCTGGCGGCGATCATGGGCCCGGGACTCATCGTCATGGTCGGTGACAACGACGCGGGCGGTGTGGCCACGTACGCACAGGCGGGGCAGAACTACGGCACCAGCCTGCTGTGGACGCTGCTGCTGCTCGTCCCGGTGCTCATCGTCAACCAGGAGATGGTGGTGCGCCTCGGCGCGGTCACCGGCGTGGGCCACGCGCGGCTCATCTTCGAACGCTTCGGCAAGCTGTGGGGCCTCTACTCCGTGTCCGGACTCTTCCTGCTCAACTTCCTCACGCTGGCCACCGAGTTCGTGGGTGTGGCGCTCGGCGCCGAGTACTTCGGCCTGACACCGCTCGTTGCGGTGCCGGTCGTCGCCGTGCTGCTCGTCGCCATCACGGTGAGTGGCCAGTTCCAGACATGGGAACGGCTCATGTTCGTCTTCATCGTCAGCAACCTGCTGGTGATCCCCTTGGCGGTGCTCAGCCGGCCGTCATGGGGCGTGGCCGCGCACGACCTCTTCGTTCCCGGCATCCAGGGCGGCCTGAGCGGCAACGCGATCCTGCTCGTCATCGCGGTCGTGGGTACGACGGTCACGCCGTGGCAACTGTTCTTCCAGCAGTCCAACGTGGTCGACAAGCGCATCACGCCGCGCTGGATCGCGTACGAGCGCACCGACACGGTGGTCGGCGCGTTCGTGGTGGTGATCGGTGCCGCGGCGATCATGCTGGCCGCAGCCGCAGCATTCCACGGCACCGCCGATGCAGGCAACTACGTCAACGGCGAGACGGTCGCGCGGGGCCTGGCGCGACACGGCGGCAACGCGCTGGGCGCCATCTTCGCCGTGGTGCTCATCGACGCATCGATCATCGGCGCGAGCGCGGTGACGCTGGCCACTTCGTATGCATTCGGCGACGCATTCGGGATCCGCAACTCGCTGCATCGCTCCTGGCGTGAGGCGAAGCCGTTCTACGCGAGCTTCACCGCGCTGGTCGCGGTCGCTGCGGGAATCGTTCTCATCCCGAACGCGCCGTTGGGCCTGTTCACCACCGCGGTGCAGGCGCTGGCCGGCTTGTTGCTCCCGGGAGCGATCCTCTTCGCACTCATGCTGTGCAACGACCGTGACATCCTGGGGCCGTGGGTCAACCGCGAGTGGCTCAACGCGCTGGCGGCGGTCATCCTCGCGGTGCTGCTCGCGCTCTCGATGACGCTGGTCGTGACCACGATCTATCCAGCGCTCGATGTGAGCGCGCTGATGCGGGTGCTGGTGCCGGCTCTCGCGGTCGCGGTGGTGGGCATCGCCGTGGTCTCGATGCGCTCGCACCGGGCGGCGACAGCGCCGCCGGGCCGCCAGGAGCGGGAAACGTGGCGCATGCCACCGCTGGCGCTGCTCTCGCGGCCGGCGGCGTCGCGCGGCCGGCAGGTGGCGCTGTACGCGCTGAGCAGCTACCTGGTGGTCGCGGTGCTGCTGCTGCTGGTCAAGGCGGTGGAGCTGGCCACCGGCCACTGACGCCGCGGGCGCCCCTGCGGCGCAGATACACTCCACCAGCACCAGCCACGGAGGGATGATCAGATGGCCACCACGCGCGAGGACGTGATCCCCACGCTGGAAAGGATGCAGCTCTTCCGCGACGTCAGCAGGCAGGAGCTGCAGGACGTCGTGTCGCGCTTCGACGACGCCACATACCTCGCCGGCCACGGCATCCTCACCGAGGGGATGCAGGGGCCCGAGTTCTTCATCATCCTGGACGGCACCGCCTCGGTGATCATCGACGGCAACGTGATCGCCACGCTTGGCCCCGGCGACTTCTTCGGCGAGGTGGCGGCCCTCGACGGCGGTCCGCGCACCGCGTCCGTGCGAGCGGACACGCAGCTGCGCTGCGTGACGCTGCCGGTGAACCAGTTCCGGCAGTTCCTGCTTGCCCACCCGGTGGTGGCGGTCAACCTGCTCCCGGAAATCGTGCGCCGCTTCCGCAACGTGACCTCGGCGCACCGCCGCTGAGAGGTCTGCCGGTCGCAACATCCTGAACGGCGTCCGCATCGCGGCCTGGTGAAGCCGCGTCGCGAAGCGCCGATGGGCGATCCGTGCGGCCGCGGCGCGGCGACACTGATGGCGCCGTGTTCTTGCTGGGGACTAGCAGGGGAACAAGGAGCGGACGGGGTGGACGTGCGCTCGAGATGTTCGCGCTCGCCCTGGTGTCCTGCGCCGCGCTGGCCGCAACCACCGCCACCCGTGTGGACGCGGCGACGTCGCCGCTGCTGCAGCAGGCCCACCACCGCCGCCACCTGCCGCCGCCGACGCCTTCCCCGAGCGGCACGCCCGCGCCCACCGCCGAGGCGACTCCCGCCCCGACCGGCCAGGGCGCCCCCACCGACGGAGGGATGGATCCGGCACCCAGCGCCGACCCGGCTCCCACGCTCGGAACCACCGCGACGGCGGCGCCGCAACCCAGCGCCGCGCCCGTGCCGGCGGTCCCGGCCCCGACCGGCCCCGCAGCAGCGGCCGCGCCCGCGAGCCGCGCGTCCGGAGGCGGGTCTGCATCCGCTTCGCGCCAGCCGGTGCGCGCAGCGGCCGACCCATCTCCCTTCGCG
This sequence comes from Candidatus Dormiibacterota bacterium, assembly GCA_963777285.1. Classification (GTDB taxonomy): domain Bacteria; phylum Chloroflexota; class Dormibacteria; order Aeolococcales; family Aeolococcaceae; genus JAFARE01. The sequence continues at coordinate 578,432 of CAVZPR010000002.1, read as the reverse complement.
CCGCTGTCGCAGTCGCATGCAGCCGCAGGTGGCCTCGGCCTGGCGGGCGTGCGCATCCCCCCGATCGAGCCGCTCAGCCCCGTCGCGGGGCTGACCTTCGGCGACGGACTCGAGCCAGGACCGGCGCTGCTCCTCGCCGACCTCGGCTGCCTCGTGGGGCTGGCGATCGTGGTGCGGCGGCGCTGGAGCTCCCCGCCCTAGCGTCGCGCGGCCAGGTCGAGCACGTCCACCGGTCCGTCGCCGGCGCCGACGTCGGCCAAGCCGCGGGAGACCGCTGCCGCGGTCACAGCGGCGGCGGTGACGGCCGCGTCCTCCAGCGAGCGGCCTTTGGCCAGCTCCGCGGTCAGCACCGCGGAGTGGGTGCACCCCGAGCCGTGTGTGGCGCCCAACTCGACGCGCTGCACCGGGATCTCCAGGTGGCGCTCGCCGATGAGCAGGTGGTCGACCGGCTCGCCGTGCCCGCCCGTCACCAGCACGGCGCGGGCACCGCGGGCGGCGATGCGCTCGGCCATCTCCCGGCGGCTGCCCGGCGCCCCCGCCAGCACGGCGGCCTCGGTGAGATTCGGGGTGACCACCGTGGCCAGCGGAAACAGCAGCGCCACCATCGCCTCGACCGCCTCGGGCGTCGCCAGCCGGGCGCCGGTTGAGGCGAAGCCGACGGGGTCCACCACCAGCGGCAGGTGGCGGCCGCGAAGCCTCCCTGCCACGACCTCGACGATCGTCGCCGAGACCAGCGCGCCGGTCTTCACCGCGTCGACGTCGATGTCGTCGAGCACCACCTCGAGCTGCGCGTCGACGACCTGGGGCGGGACCTCGTGGAGCGCGGTCAGCGCGACGGTGTTCTGCGCCGTGACCGCCACCACGACGCTGGCGCCGAAGCAGCCGGCAGCGGCGAAGGCGCGCAAGTCCGCCTGGATCCCGGCGCCGCCGCCGGAGTCCGACGCCGCGACGGTGAGACACCGCGGCGTGCGCATCGCTCACATGGTATTCGCCAGCACCTCGGGTGCAGCCGCGATCACCGTGTCGCGCGAGCGGTTGTCGAAGATGACGTAGCGGTTCTTGCCCTGACGCTTGGCCAGGTACATCGCCATGTCGGCGCGGCGCAGCGCCTCATCGGGGGTGAGCGGCGAGAGCGGGTCGTCGACCACGGTGACGCCGACGCTGCCGCCCACACACACCACCTGGCCGTCGATCTGCAGCGGAGAGTGCAGGATGGCCACGATGCGCCGCGCCACGAAGGGCGCGTCGGTGGGATTGCGCATGCCGTTGATGAGGATGCCGAACTCGTCGCCGCCGAGGCGCGCGACCATGTCGAGCTTGCGGATCTGCGCACGGAGCCGCGCCGCGATGCCGTTGAGCACCTCGTCACCCATCGCATGGCCGTGCGTGTCGTTGATCTGCTTGAACCCGTCGAGGTCGATGAACATCAGGGCCAGCGCGCGGCGCGTGTCGGGCATGCGCGTGAACGCCTTGCTGACGGTGTCGAGGAAGAGGGCACGGTTGGGGATCTGCGTCAGCGGGTCGTAGAAGGCGCGTCGCGTGAGCTCGTCCTTCTCCGCGCTCATGGCCCGGATGGCGCCGGCGAGCTGTCCGTTCTCGAAGGCGGCGCTGATCTGCGACGACACGGCGAGGAGGAGGTTGCGCTCCTGTCCGGCGGGTGCCAGATCGCCGTGCAGCGGATCGAGCAGCAGCAGCATGCCGCGCAGCTTCTCGTGGCCACGCAGCGCGGCCACGGTGCCGAAGCGCATGTGCCGCTCGGCGAGCAGCAATCCGACGGGCGACGCGGCGTCGGACTCCGATGCGGTGAGCACGGGTTCGTCGCGAAGCAAGTTGAGGGTCTCCTGCTCGGCGTACGTCAGCTCCGCGGAGGAGACCTCGGCGCGATCGTCCCGGCCCTGCGAGATGAAACGGATGGCGGCGCCTCGCGCCTCGGGAAGCAGCAGCAGCTCGGCGCGGGCAACCCCGAACGTCGCCGCCATGGCGCGCAGCATCTCGCCCGCGCGCTCGTCGATGCGCGAGCTGGAGTGCAGCACCTCGTTGGTGTGGTAGAGGAATTCCATTCGGTCGGCGCGACGGCGCGTCTCCCCCGCGGCGCGCTGGCCGAGCAGCACGAACGCCGCAGGCGGGAGCAGCGCCAGCGCGAGCAGCGGACGGGTGTGCGCGAGCGCCAATCCGACCAGTGCGATGCACGTGCTGGTGATCGAGGCGGCGGCCTGCAACGCCAGTGCGCGAACCGACTCTCCACCGTCGAAGCGCCCCGCGTACAGGTAGCTTCCCGTGCTCAACGCCAGCGGCGAGACGACGCATCCCGCCGTCAGCATCGCCGCGACGAGTGCCACGACGCTGCGCAGCGTCGCCGGGTCGCCGCGGGCAGGTCCGACCGCAGCGAACACCACCACCGCTGCCGCGACGTAGAGGACGTCGAGCATCAGGCGGCTGTAGTCGAGCAGCGGTTGCATGCCGCGCCGGGTCCAGTTGCCGGCGAGCACGCCGGCGACGTAGCAGACTGCGAGGATGCGCGGCTCGACCGTGAACAGGCCGACCGCCAGCGGGATGTCGCTGAGCGAGAGCGTCGTGCCGAAGCCCGAGACGCGCAGCTGCACGGAGACGACGCTGGTGGCGTAGCAGGCCACCAGCACGGCCCACCAGGGGACGCTGAGCCACGTCGCGGTGGCCTGGTCTGCGGGCGCGGTCGCGAGCAGCACGACGCCGCAGGCGCCGAGCGCGGTGGCGAACGCGATCAGCCGCTGCGCCCCCGTCAGCGAGCCGCGCCACCGCCATGTCCCCCGCGCTGGGATGACTGCCGACATCAGGCGAATCGTCCCGGCTCCGACCCCGGGAAACGGATCTGTCTCCGGCCCGCGACGAACCTGTGGACGGCGCGTGACAGCGGCGCCTGGGGCGCTTTGTCCCCGGCCGGTCTGCGGCCCGCCGCTAACGTTGCCGCCGTGACAGCGAGAGCCGGCGGCAGCCCCGCCGCGGCGGCACCTCCCCCAGGGCCATCCTTCGCCCGGCGGCATCCGATACTCACCGCGTTCGGCGTGCTCGCCGGTCTCTCCCTGTTCGCCGCCTACTTCCCGGTCAGCGCGTTCGTCACCGGCGGGCTCGTCGCGGTACGGGCCACCGGCGTCGACCGGATCGCCCTGCGCCTCGGCCGCCGGGCCGTGCTCGCGCTGGTGCACCGGTGGCACCCCGCGCCGCCGCCCCCGCCGCCGCCTGCCCCGCCTCCGTTCGCACCGCCAGGCCCCGGCCTGCGCGACCCCGCGCCGCAGCTCGGCCGCGGAGTCGAAGGTGCCACGCCGGCGGTCCGAGATCGTGCTCTGCGCGCGTCCGCTCCGGCGGCCCGGCCGCGGCCACCGCGCCCTCGCGCGGTGCACCGCCCGGGCGCCCGCCGTGAGCCGCAGGCCGCCCGCGGAGCGGCGGAGCGCGGGCTGGGCGGCCCCTAGCCCGCGGGGGCGGCCGGCGGCGAGTTGGTCAACAGCCCACGGGCTGCGCGCAGCCGCAGCAGCACCCGGTCTGCGCCGAGGAACGCCATCGAGTCGAACACCGGAAGCCCGGCGGGGCTGCCCAGGATCGCGACGTAGAGGACGCGGAACGCCACCCGCGGTTTGGCGCCGGCGTCTTCCACGACGGCACCGAGGCGCTCGCGCAGGGCGACTGGGTCGCCGAGCATTCCCGCCTCGACGGCGGTGATGCACGCGTCGAGCAGCTTCGCGGCCAGGCCGGGGTCGACGCCGCGCGGCGGGAACTCGACGTCGGGCTGCCAGACGAGGTCGCCCAGCAGCGGCCCCGCGAGACGCGGCGCGTCCGTCAGCGTGACCATCCGCTCTCGGAGCATCGGCACCAGCGCGCGGCGCGTCTCCTTGCTGGTGCCCTGGAGGTGGAACTCCAGCGCCTCGACCAGCTCCTCCGTGTCCAGGCGCCGGATGTGGACGCCGTTGAGATCGTCGAGACGTTTGGGGTCGAACACGGCCGGCGCCGCGTGGATCCGCTCCAGCGAGAATCGCTCGCGCAGGTCCTCGAGGGTGAACACCTCGTCCTCCGTCCCGGACGACCAGCCCAGCAGCGCCATGGCGTTGACCACGGCGCTGGGCAGGTAGCCCAGCTCGCCGTACTCGAGGACGTTGCGGGCCCCGCGCCGCTTGCTCAGCTTCAGCCCGTCGGGACCGAGCACCACCGGCACGTGTGCGAAGCACGGCGCCGACCATCCCAGGGCGCGGTACAGGGCGAGGTGCTTCGGCGTCGACGGAATCCACTCCTCGGAGCGGATGACGTGCGTGATCTCCATCAGGTGGTCGTCGACGACGACCGCGAGGTGGTACGTGGGGAAGCCGTCCGACTTGAGCAGCACCTGGTCGTCGACATCGGCGTTGTCGAAGACCACGCGGCCGCGCACCAGGTCGTCCCACTCCGTGGTGCCGTCGGGCATGCGCAAGCGCAGCACAGCGGCCGCGCCGGCGACACGCTCGCGGGCGACGTCGTCCTGACGGTCGAGGCAGCGGCGGTCGTATCGCGTCGCCTGCGACGCGCCGCGCTGCGCCTGGCGCATTTCGGCGAGCCGCTCCGGGCTGCACGTGCACCAGTACGCGGCGCCGCTGCGCGCCAGCGTCTCCGCGTGCTCCTGGTAGATCTCAGTGCGCTCCGACTGCACGTAGGGCGCGTGCGGTCCACCGTGCTCCGGCCCCTCGTCCCACTCCAAGCCGAGCCAGCGCAGCGTCTCGACGATCAGCGCCTCGCTGCCCGGGATGTAGCGCTGCTGGTCGGTGTCCTCGATGCGGAGCAGGAATTGACCGCCATCGTGGCGCGCCGCAAGCCACGCGAAGAGGGCGGTGCGCACCGAACCGAAGTGCAGCGGTCCGGTCGGAGACGGTGCGAAGCGCGTGCGCATCGGGCCGCCATGCTCGCTCATCGGCGGACCGCTCGACTCAGTGGATCGGGGCGAAGAATATGAGCGTGATGATCGTCCAGGCGAGAAGCCCGACGATCAGCAGCGGTCCGTCGATGTTGGAGACAGTCACGCTCATCATGCGCGGCGCACCACCGCCACGCTGCACGGCTGCGTCGCCGACGCGGGCCACACCCGGACGCCCGATGTCGCCCATGCCCCACGGTGGTGGCGGGGCGGGTGGCGCGCCCCGCGGCGTCACCTCGATCTGCTCTTCGGCACGGCGCAACCGCGCGTCGTAGATGATGCCGCCGATGGCGAACGTGCCATATCCGGCGGTGATCACCGCCAACGCGATCAGGCCCCAGCCGAGGATGCCGTTGAGATAGTCGTTGTATGCGTGGCTGCCCACCAGCACGAGAACGCCGCCGACAGCGAGCGCTGCGGCGGTGAGCGTGAACCCGACCGTCTTGCCGACGATCTCGCGAAGCGGCATGCGCCGAGTATACCGATGGATTCGGCGCGCTCCAGATACGCTTGTGGCCGCGGCGGCCCCATCGTCTAGTGGTCAGGACACCGGCCTTTCACGCCGGTAACGCCGGTTCGATCCCGGCTGGGGCTACGGCGCGTGACAAGCGGAGGTGACTGCGATTCCGGCGTCCATCCTTTTGGGACACGGCGCCTCGGGCAACGCCGCGTCGATGCGGCCCTGGGTGACAGCGCTCGCCGAGCGCGGCGTCACCGCGAGCGCGCTCGAGCTGCCCAAGTCCCGGGCGGAACGCGCCATGGAGGTGTTCCGCGCCGCGCTGGCGGGCAGCCCGGATGCCGCCGTCGGCGGTCACTCGTACGGCGGTCGCGTGGCCAGCCTCGTCGCCGCCGAGCAGGGGGTCGCCGCGCTGGTGCTGCTCAGCTACCCGCTGCACCGTCCCGGCCACCCCGAGGATCTGCGCACCGAGCACTGGACCCGGATCACGTGTCCCGTGCTGCTGCTGTCCGGTGATCGCGACCCATTTGCCCGCATCGACCTGCTGCGCGCCGAGGCGGGGCACCTGCGCCACCACGAGCTGGTGGTGTATCCGGGCGCCGGCCACGGGCTGACCGCCGTCCTCGATGACGCGGCAGCGCGCATCGCACGATTCCTCAGCTAACGTGGCAGCCTTGTACGCGCGCATCACGCGAGCCACTGCACCCGCGACGCAGATCGAGGCCGGCGTTGCGGCCTTCACCACCCGCGCCGTCGAGGCGATGCGCGCGCAGCCTGGATACGCGGGGTGCGATCTGCTCGTCGACCGCGGCAGCGGCGCCGTCGTGGTCCTCACCTTCTGGCGCGACGCGGAGGCGCTGCAGACGAGCGAGCATGCGCTCAGCGGCCTGCGCGACGCGGCTGCGGCCGCGCTGGGTGTCGCGCCGCCGGATCCGGAGCACTACGAGGTCGCGCTGCAGGACCCCGCCGGCACCACGGACGCAGGCAACTGGGTCGAGGTGGCGACGCTGCAGGGCGACGCGGGAAAGATCGACACCGGTCTGGCGTACGCCGCAACGTCGCTGCTGCCCGCGCTCCAGGGCCAGGCGGGTCACCGCGCGACTGTGCTGCTCGTGTCGCGCGAGCGCGGCGACGTCGTCGGCTGCGGCGTCTGGGACGCCAAAGAGGACCTGGACGCGGCGGCGCACGCGCTTGCAGCCACGAGCGCCGCGGCAGCAGACGCCTTCGGCGCGTCGAACCCAGAGACGCACAGCTTCGAGGTCGCGTTCGCCGAGCTGGTCGCCTGACAACCGCCAACCGGCGCCCCAAGGCGCAGAGCTCCTTCTACACGCCCGAGGGTGCGTCGATGCGCTGCACCTTCCTTCGCTCGCGGTAGGTGCGCGCCTTCTCGCGGCTGCCGCAGACGCGCATCGTGCACCAGGCGCGTCGCCCGTTCTTGGAACGGTCGTAGTAGGCGAAGCGACAGGTGTCGTTGCGGCACACCTTGAGCCGCTCCCAGGTCCCGGTGAGCGTCGCCTCGAGGATCGCCGCGGCGAGCCTCGCCAGGAAGCCGTCGACGCCGTGCGGGCTGGGCGCGAGCGTGGCGCCGCGCTCGGAGAAGCTGGCCCGCAGCGGCGTGCTGCCCAGGAGCCGCTGCAGCCTCACAGAGACCGCCGGATCGACGTTCTCCCCAGCGTGTGCCTCGAGCATATCGCGAAGCGTCTCCCGGATTCCCACCAGCCGGCCCACGTCCCTGTCGCTGACGTCCGGAGCGGACACGCCCTCGCTGGCGAGCCAGCGGGTGGTCTCGGCGGGGCCGGCCAGCTGGTCCGGACCGGCGGGGTAGTCCAGCGTGTTGACGAACCGCTGCACCAGCATCACGGCGTCGGGTGAAGGAGCGTGCGCGCCGCTCATCGCAGTCTCATGGTTGACGTCTTCTCGTCACCAGTATACGCACTTGACAGGTGACAGGTGCGCGTCGTAACCTATAACCATCAAAAAGCGTTAGATAGTGATGAAAGGAGGTAAAAGGCAATGATCCACACGATCGAGATGTACCGTCTCACCAAGGAAGAGCTGGACCGCCGGGCGTGCCAGGCACGCCGCCGCGCCGAGATCGGCGGCGGGCGTAGCGAGCTCGGTGCCAGGGCGCGGCGCCTGTTCGGCCGCCGCTGAGTCCTCTACGAGTGAGGTGAGCAGCATGATCGAGCCACAGATCACGGAGCTGGGTCAGGTGGCCGAGCAGGAGCAGATGCTGGAGCGCCTGATGGCGCGGGCCGAGCGCCGGCGCCGTCGGGCCCGCATCGGCGGGCGGGTCGCCCGCTACCGCGCGCTCCTGTCCCGGCTGCGCTGATCCGCGGGCAGCGTCAGGCCGAGGCGACGGAGATCGTCTCCTCGACCTGACGGCGCCGGGCCTCGTCGATCTCCACGGCCGCGCGCTCGTCCGAGGCCATCACACCATCCAGGTCGACCTCGGTGTAGCCGAGCACCTCCATGTCGGCGAAGGCGCGGCGCACCTTGGGACCGAAGAGGCCGACGTCCTTGAGGGTGGGGACGATTCTGGTGAACAGCAGGCTGCGGAACTGTGTCTGCGCCTCCGAGCCGCGCACGAACTCCAGGCACTCGTCGACGGGAAGCCCGAGGTTCTCCCACAGCTCCTCGGCGAGAAAGCGATCCCGCATGAGGTAGCACGCGTCGACGCAGAACTCTTCGCGCTCGTCACGCTCGGCTTGCGAGAGCTGCGGATAGAAGTCGCGCAACGCCAGCCGGCCGAACGCCACGTGGCGCGCTTCGTCCTCCATGACGTACGCGTTGACGGCGCGCGTCAGCGGGTTGTCCGCGATGTCGCGGATCAGCCCGAAGGCGGCCAGGGCCAGGCCCTCGATGAGCACCTGCATGCCGAGATAGGTCATGTCCCAGCGGGAGTCGGCGACGACGTCGCCCAGCAGCGCCTTGAGGTGCTGGTTGATGGGATACGCGAGCTCGAGTTTCTCGTGCAGGAATCGCGAGTACGTCTCCACGTGGCGCGCCTCGTCCACGACCTGCGTGGCTGCGTAGAACTTGCTGTCGATGTCGGGGACCGTCTGCACGATCTTGGAGGCGCAGATGAGCGCGCCCTGCTCACCGTGCAGGAACTGCGAGAACTGCCACGACGCCATGTGATGGAACAGCGTGTCGCGATCCTTCTGCCCCATCCTCTCCCAGATGTCGGAACCGTAGATGGGCACGTAGGCCTCGGGACCGCCGATGGGATTCGCATGGTCGACGGGGATCGACCAGTCGATACGCTCGCGGCTGTTCCACTGCTTGTTCTTCCCCTTCTCGTAGAGGTTGAGCAGCTTGTCGCGACCCTCGTCGTACTCCCAGGTGAACACGGTCTCCGCCCCGCCGTCGACCAGCCACCGCGTCTGCTCCACGGGCAGGGTGTACACGCGCGTCGTCATCGCTGCTCCTCCGTCATGCGCCGTGGGCGCGTTCGTCGAGTGTGTCGACGTCCAGATAGCGCTGCAGCTCGCCCTGCACCGCGCGGTGGTGCAGCAGCGACAGCAGCTGGTCGGCCAGTGGCAGCCCGCGGCGCACCAGGTCGCGCAGCGTCGCGGCGTCGTGGCGCTGCAGCACCGGTTCGACGATGCGCGACAGCTCGTCGTTCACCAGGCGCTCCACCGCGTCGCGGTACACGGCGACCTGCTCGATGCTGAAGCCGGCGGTCTCGGTGAACCCCGCGGCGCGCATCGCCGCGATGAGCTCGAGGAGGCGCAGGTCGGCGCTGGAGACGGCGCCACCCGCGCGCACCAGCCCCAGGCGGATGAGCGCTTCGAGGTCGCCCGCGCCGAGGCGCGCCCGCACCGCGCGCAGCGCCTCCCCCGGCGCCGCCGGGTCCGGTTCCTCGAGCAGGCTGCCCAGCGCCTGCAGCGCCTGGATCTCCTCCACAGGGAGCTCGCCCCAACGCTCCAGGATCGAGCCGATGCCGCGCAGCGGCAGGCGCAAATCCGTCTGCAGCGCGCGGATCCAGCGCAGCCGCGACAGCGTGCTCTCCGGGTAGCGCGCCTGGTTGCCCGCGGTCTTGCGTGGCGCGGGCAGCAGTCCCTGCAGCGCGTAGAAGTGGATCGTGGGCGCGCTGATACCGCTGAGGCGAACCAGGTCGCGCATGCGGTACGGGTGGGTCACCCGCCGATGGTGCGGCGCGGGGTGCCAAGTGTCAAGCGACACTTGACGCCCCAGCCCGGCCGGTAGCATGGAGGCGGGATGATCGCCGATCGGCTGGCCGCCGCCCGGGGCGGTCGTCTGCAGGTGTGGCTGGCGTGGACCGCCGCGGTGCTGACCTTCGTCGTGCTCGGCGCGGCGTCCGGCTTCGGAGCGGCGACGCCGGTGTCCGCGCTGCCGGCCGCCCTGCGCAACGTGGCCGACGGTTGGTACTTCCGCCTGACCCCGGTCTATGCGCAGGTGTTCGCCGTGGTCGGCGCGCTGATCGTCTGGCGGCGCCCTGGCAATCGCGTCGGCTGGGTGGCGTGCGCCATCGGCCTGCTGGTTGCGGTTGAGGAGTTCGTCGGCAGCTACGCTGACCTGGCGGCGTATGGGCCGCACCGAGGGCTGCCCGCCGCTGCCGTCGCCGAGTGGCTCAGCGGCTGGGAGTGGCTGGTGCCGCTGCTGCTCATGGTCGTGGTGCTGCCCTTCCTCTTCCCCGACGGCCGGCCGCCCCGCCCGGGGTGGGGACCGCTGCTCTGCATCCCGCTGGTGAGCGTGATCGCCGTCGCTGTCGGCACCAGCATCGGCGCCGGCGCGCTGAACCTCGTGGGGCAGTTCATCGACGTCACCTGCATCCCGCTCACCGTCGTGAGTGTCGTCGTGCGCTACCGGCGCGCCCCGTACGACCAGCGGCAGCAGATCCGGTGGTTCCTCGCCGCGGTCCTGCTGGTCGCCGTGGTGGGCGTCGCAGGCACGATCGTGAGCTTTGCCGTCTATCACAACAACACGGTCGTCTTCAACCCGTACTTCGATGTGCTGATTCCCCTTGCGCTGACGGCCATTCCCGTCTCCATAGGTGTCGCCGTGCTGCGCTACCACCTGTACGACATCGACACGTTCCTGCGGCGCGCCATCGTGTACGGCGCGTTGCTGGCGATCATCGCTGTCCTGTACGTGATCGTCGTGGTGTCGATCGGCACGCGCATCAGCCCCAACACCCCGACGGATCGCGCGATCCCGTTCGTGGTTGCCGCGGTGCTGGCGATCGCTCTGCAACCTGTGCGCAGCCGCCTGCAGCGCGTGGCCAATCGCCTGGTGTACGGGCGCAGGATGTCTCCATACGAGGTGCTGGCGGAGTTCAGCCGTGCGACCGTCGACCGATACGCGGGCGAGGACCTGCCACAACGGATGGCGCGCATGCTCGCCGGGGCCACCGACGCTGACCGCGCCGAAGTGTGGTTGCACGTCGGCAACGAGCTGCGCCGCGCCGCGGCGTGGCCGGACTCCGGCGGCGCAGCCGCACCCGTGGCCGTCGACGGCGCCTCGCTGGCGATCCCCGGCGCCGCGGAGACCGCGCCCGTGGCGTTCGAGGCCGACCTGCTGGGCGCGCTCGCGCTGGTCAAGCGCGAGCCCCTGACGCAGCTGGAGTCACGCCTGCTGCGCGACCTGGCACACGAGGCGGGCATCGTGCTCAAGAACTCCCGGCTGACGGCCGAGCTCACCGACCGCCTCGACGAGCTCACCGCTTCGCGACAGCGGCTCGTCGCTGCGCAGGACAGCGAGCGCCGCCGCCTGGAGCGCAACCTCCACGACGGCGCTCAGCAGCTGCTCGTGGCGCTGAAGATCAACCTCGGCGTGGCCAAGGCGGTCGCGGTCAAGGATCCGGAGCGCACCGCGGCGATGCTCGACGAGCTGTCATCGCAGGCGACCGAAGCGCTGGAGACGCTGCGCGAGCTGGCCCGCGGGATCTACCCGCCGATCCTTGCGGACTCGGGCCTGGCCGCGGCGCTGGAGGCGCACGTGCGCCGCGTCGCCGTGCCCGTCACCGTCGACGCCGGCGGCCTGCGGCGTCACCCGCAGGACGTCGAGGCGGCGGTGTACTTCTGCTGTCTGGAGGCGCTGCAGAACATCGTCAAGCACGCGCACGCGACCAAGGCCTGCGTCACCGTTCGGGACGACGCTGACCACATCGTCTTCACGGTCAGCGACGACGGGGTCGGCATCGACCCACAACGAGCCAGGTCGGGCTCGGGAATGCAGAACATGCGCGACAGGCTCGCCGCGCTCGGCGGGGTGGTCGACGCTCGCGGTGGAGACGGTGGTGGGACGACGATCAGCGGTTCGATCCCGCTGCCAGCCCGGATCGCACAGGACGTTGCTGCTGAACCTCAGCTCCAGGTGACGTCGCCGTAGAACCCGGCTGGCTTGGGGTGCAGCTGGTACTGCTCATACCCGCGCCGGCACGAGGCGATGTCCGTGTTGCCGCCGTGGCCGGGCAGCACCTTGGTGTCCTCGGGCAGCGGCAGCAGCCGCGCCTCGATGCTCGCCAGGAGCGTCTCCAGGTCACCGGCGGCGAATGTCTTGCCCGGCCCGCCGCCGAACAGGGTGTCGCCGCTGATGAGCGATCTGCCCACGCGCAGCGAGATGCTCCCCGGCGTGTGCCCGGGCGTGTGCAGCACCGTGACGCGGATCGAGCCGACGCGCACCTCTGCGCAGTCGTCGAGCCGCCCGTCGATCCGTTCGGCGGGAATCTTCACCTCCGCGCTGCCCACCAGCACCGGCGCCGACGTCGCGGCGCGGACCGCCTCGTACGTCGCCCAGTGGTCCGGGTGCCAGTGCGTTGCGATCACGGTTTGCACGCCGCCCTCGGCCGCGATTGCCTGCAGCAGCGGACCTTCGTCGAGCGGCATGTCGACGAGAAGCGACTTCGACACCGCCACGTCGCGGACGATGTACGCGTTGTTGCCGAAGGGCCCCATCGGGCCCACCTTGACGATCCGGACGTCGCCGTCCTCGACGACGGTGACGTCAGTGGCCACGTGCTGCCGTGGCAGCGGCCTCTGCACGCAGCGCGGCCTTGAACGCGCGCTTCTGCTGCTGGTACGCCTCGCGCTCTTTCACGGTGTGCACGTCCGCAAGCGTGGGGAAGTCCGGCATCACCTCGCGCCAGCCGCGGGGTCGCACCCCGAGCTGTTTGGCGACCACACCGACCATGATCCGCGCCTTCAAGGCACCGAATCCCGGCAGCGCGGCGATGCGGCGTTGAAGCTGCTTCGCGTCCGCCGCTTCGCGCCAGATGCGGGTGGCGTCGCCGCCGTACTCGCCGGCGATCACGCCGCACAGCGCGTGGACCCGCCGCGCCATGCTCGCCGGATAGCGGTGCAGCGCCGGTGGCGTGCGGAAGGCCGTTTCCACCGCGGCCTCGTCCATGCGCGATATCCGCCGCGGGTCGAGGGTGCCCAGGCGCTCGCGCATGCGCAACGGGCCCATGAACGCCCACTCCACCGGCACCTGCTGGTCGAGGCAGAAGCCGATCAGCAGGGCCACAGGATCCTCGCTCACCAGCCGGTCAGCTTCCACGTCGCCGGTCCACGCCATGCGCGGTTTGGTGCTGGGCGGCTTCGCGGCACGAGGCGGTGCGGCGGTGCTCACGGCGGCTAACGGTAGCGCGGCCCGGAGGCCCGCCGTGCGGACCATGCGGGCTGCGTAGACTTGCCGCGATGTCGTGGCTCGGCCGCCTCTTCGGCGCGAAACCGCCGCCACCGCCGGCGAACAGCGTCCTGATCGACGGCGCCATCGCGGCCCAGCTCACCGCTGGCGGCGGCCCGCTCGACACGGCCGTCGACGGCGCGCTGCGCGCGTACCTCGAGGCTCAGGCGAAAGCGACCGCGGCCGGCGAGCCGGAGCGCATCCCGTTCTGGCTGCGCCGCGACGCAGAGCGCAGCGGCGATCTGGAGGACGAGCTGCGCGACCGCGTGATCCAGCGCCATGCCGGCGAGGAGGGCGGCGAGCGCGCGGACACGCCGGCTCGCGACGCTACGGGGAGTCAGCTGGAGCTCGGCGGAGGCTGATGCGCGCGCTCCTCTTCAAGGACTTCGGCTCCGTGGAGATGGCCGACGTCGAGAAACCGTCGCCGCGTGATCCCGGCGACGCGCTGGTTCGCATCACCACCAGCGCGATATGTGGCAGCGACCTGCACGTGCTGCACGGGCGCATCCCGGGCATGACGCCGGGAGGCATCCTGGGCCACGAGTTCGTCGGAGTTGTCGAGGCGGCGGGCTCGGGCGTGACGCGCTTTCACGAGGGTGACCGTGTGGTGGGATCGTTCCTCATACCGTGCGGCGACTGCTGGTTCTGCGGTCGCGGCATGTTCAGCCGCTGTCCCGACCAGCGCGTGTTCGGCTACGGATCGTTCTTCGGCGACGTCGCGGGCGCACAGGCGGAATACGTGGTGGCGCCCAACGCGGACCTGGTGCTGCATGCGGTGCACTCACATCTCTCTGACGAGCACGCCATCTTCGCGGGCGACATCTTCACCACCGGCTACGACTGTGCCGTCGAGGCGCAGATCCACCAGGGCGACATCGTGGCGATCGTGGGATGCGGGCCGGTCGGGTTGATGGCCATTCTCGCGGCGCGCAGCTTCGGCCCGGCGACGATCTATGCGGTCGACACCGTGTCGCAGCGCCTGGAGATGGCGCAGTCCTTCGGCGCCGTCCCGGTTGACGGCACGGCAGTGCACGCGCCGTCCCACATCCAGGACCTCACGGAGGGCCGTGGCGCCGACGAGGTGCTCGAGTGCGTGGGAACCGTGCCCGCGCTGCTCGATGCCATCGACATCGTGCGCCCCGGCGGGCGCATCAGCGTCATCGGCGCGCACAGCGATCCGGATCTTCCCTTCGCGCTCAACCTGACGTTCGTGCGCGCGGTCGACCTCAAGTTCTGCGGCACCGCGAACATTCCCGGCCGTTGGGACGACGCGCTGGCGATGATCGACTCAGGGCGAGCCCACCCCGACGACATCATCTCGCACCGCATGAAACTCGACGAGGCGCCGCGCGGCTACGAGCTCTTCGAGTCACGCGAGGCCCTGAAGGTCGTCCTCACCCCTTGAGCTACTGAGCCGGCGGGCCGAGGGAGAAGGATCTGCCCGGCTTTGCCGGCGGGCCGAGGGAGAAGGATCTGTCTTCTACCTGTTGGAGAATGCTCCCAGGGGATGGAGTTCGAACCATCGGTACACGGTTTTACAGACCGCTGCCTTGACCACTTGGCTACCCTGGGCAGGCTTTGATTTGTAAGGACTTTACGGCTCCGAAGGTGTCCTGCCTGAGGGCGCTGACACCTACGGTGACACCTTCGTGCTAGTCTTGGTGTCGGATGAAGGGTACTACCGGGCCTGCGCCCGGCCCGGCGCCTACTCGTCGACGCAAGGGCAGGCGAGACCCCGGGGACGGTGCGATCTTTCAGCGGGGCGACGGTCGCTGGGTGGCTCGCCTCAAGCTCCCCGACGCCTCGCGGCGGTACTTCTACGGGCGGACAAAGGAACAGGTCCGGCTGCGGCTGCGCGAGGCCCAGCGGTCGATCGAGGACGGCCGCATCCCAGCCGACCAGAAGCTGACCTTTGGGGCCTACCTGCAGCGCTGGGTGGACAGCTTGCGGGCCGCGGACCTCAAGCCCCGCACGCTCGGCTATTACCAGCAGTATGTGCGCACACACCTCGCTGGGGACCAGCTGGCGCGCAAGCCGCTGGCGGGGCTCACGCCGCAAGACCTGAGAGAGTTGTACGCAAGAAAACTAACGTCGGGCCTGAGCCGCTCGACCGTGCATCACATTCATGCGGTTCTCCATCGCGCGCTCGCAGTGGCCGACCGCGATGGCCTGATCCCACGCAACATCGCCGATCTCGTCGACGGGCCCGGCTACGCGAAGGCCGAGCTGCATGTGCTGACTGGGGATCAGCCCGAGCGATTTCTCGCGGCGATCGCTGGCGAGCCGCACGAAGCCCTTTTTGTCCTCGCGGTGACCTCTGGCCTGCGCCAGGGTGAGCTCCTTGCACTGCGGTGGGCTAACGTGGAACTCGAGCAGGGCGAGTTCGAGGTAGTCGGATCGCTCAGCGGGCAGCGCCGCGCCGATCTTCAAGTCGTGACGCCCAAGACCGGCAAGGGCCGCCGAGTAGCGCTGGCTGCGCCGGCTGTTGCCGCGCTCCGCGAGCATCGTCGCCGGCAGACCGAGTTGCGCCTCGCGCTTGGCGCAGAGTGGCTGGACCGCGGCCTCGTCTTCTGCGATGAGACTTCGCGCTTCGGGGACTACCTGCGGCCCGCGAGTTTGAATCGCGCGCTCGAACGCGTCCTCAAGCGCGAAGGGCTGCCTCGCATACGCTTTCACGATCTGCGTCACACGGCGGCGACGCGGCTGCTGAGCCGAGGGGTCCACCCGAAGATCGCCAGCGAGATGCTCGGGCACAGCAGCATCCACGTTACCCTGGACCGCTACAGCCACGTCACGTCCACAATGCAGCGCGACGCCGTCCGAGTCGCTTGGGGAGACGACTCGGCGCAATAGCGGTGAAGCTGCGCGAGGTCGTGAAGATCCTCGAGGCGGACGGCTGGCGCCTCGAGCGTGGGACTGGGTCACCGGCAATTTCGACACCCCATAAGTCCGGTACCGTCACCATCGCTGGTCGGCTGGGACAAGATCCGAAGCCGGGTACGCTAGTGTCGATATGGAAGCAAGCGCAGACTCCGAGGGAGCAGCGACGGTGAACGCGTACGTACTGGTGACCGAGGGGGAGGGAAATTCATTCTCCGGCTACTGCCCGGACCTGCCCGGCTGCCTCTTGGTTGGCGACACCCCAGACGAGGTCCGGCGTCTGATGCACGAGGCCATTCCCCTGCACGTGGAGAGTTCTGCGTTCACACCGCGGAACTGTCCCGCCGCCGCACAGCAAGTGGAGCAGGTCTAGGCCGTCCCGGCCCTTCGAGTTTACCCGCTGACCTGCTGAATTCGTTGGGAACACAACGGGAATCGGTCCGGAGCTGAAAGCCAATCGGCTGGGAATCTGCGGGGAACATGCCGAGACAGGTGCGTTAGCACGGGCGCTCCGACCAGCTGTTTCGGCATCGTGCTGGCGTGGAGGTCCTGGCCATGGCAGTCGCGGCACCGCTCACCCCGCGCAACCCTGGAACGGCGTCCGTGAGGCCATCGACCTGTCCTGTTGGAGCGCCGCGCCGAGAAGCGGTCGCCGCGCACGCTCAAGGATTACGGTCTGCATCTGCGCCAGTTCGTCGAGTGGCTCGAGGCGCAGGAGTGCAGCGGAGGTATACCAGCTGACGTGGCCAAAGCCTTCGTGCTCTCGTACCGCCGGCACATGCAGGACCGGCCTCGCTACGACGGTCGCGCCGGTGTGCTGTCGCATGCCAGCCTGGTCGGCTCGCAGCGCACCCTGCGGACCTTCTTCGGCTGGGCCGTCGATGAGGGCTACGCGGTCGATCCCCGCATCCTCCGGCTGCGCAAGACCCGGCTGCCGCAGAAAGACGCCACGATGTACACGCTGCGGCAGCTCCGTGAGCTCCTGAGCGCCGTGGAATCACCCACCGAGGACATCGCCCTAAGGCTGCTCATCGGGACCGGTGTGCGCGTCTCCGAGGCCGTGGGCGTCTGCATCGTGGGAACGGACGGCCTGCCCGACCTGGAGAGCGACAGCCTGGACCGCGGCTATGCCACCTTGCGGGAACGCTGGGACGCCGGCGCCAAGGGCCTCAAGACGCGGCGAGCACCTGTGACCTTGGCGCTAATGCGGACGATCAAGCGGTACCAGCTGCGGCAGCGCCCTCTCACCGCGCACCCACAGCTGCTGATCACACTGCGGCGACACCTCCCCTATACCGTCTCGGGCTTCCAGTCGTTCATGCGGCGCCTGGAGCGCCAGGTCGGCTATCGAGTCCACGCGCATGCGTTCCGCCACACCTGGGCGACTGTGCTGGTGCAGATGGGCTGGTCTCTGGAGCACCTGCGCGCCTACATCGGCCACGTGGACTACGCGACACTGCATCGCTATGTCCGCCTTGCCACGGAGCGAGACCTTGGACCGCTGAAGGAGTGGGCGGAGTTCGTGCCCGAAGCGCCGGTCCGCCCGCGGTGACGATCCGTCAACCATCGAACGGCAGCGACAGCGTGACCGGACGGCCGACAGACGGAACGGAGCGCGGGCGCGACTCGACGATGGTGATGAGCTCTGGCAGCGGCTGCTCCAGCGCACGCGCGACCTCCCGTAGCGTGCCGAGCGTTGGCCGGCGTCGCCCGCTCAGCAGGTCTCGGAGTGTCTTTGCGTCGATGCGCGCAGCGCTGGCGAGCTGCTCCCGTGTCCAACCCCGGGTAATGCGCTCGCGCTCAATCCGCGCCGACGCCACGCGCCACGTGATGCTCGCCGACGGCACACGAGTGTTGTCCGGGGTCGCTTGCGCTGCGGTGCGCGTGGTCATCGATGCCATCTTCGCGCGCCGACTGCTTACTGAGTGCTTACACTTTGGATCCTGAACACCCGTGTTGCGCACAATGTGAGCGCCCGCTGCCACTGGCTCGCGGAACGGGCGGCCAGCCGCGGCGGTTCTGCTCAGACCGCTGCCGTTCGGCTGCGTACCGGCGCCGCCGCCAGGGTATGCCGGAATGCATGGAGCGTTGGCCTCACGCGCAGGGTACGGTGCGGCTTTCTGAGTTCTTCGGGTGGGACGACCGACTACTACTCGCCAGGCTACGAGCTTGCGAGAAGCGCAAAAGACGCGACATGCGCGCCCTGCGCGCGGCACGGAACCACGCCTGGCGTCGGTGGCGCCACGCGGTGGCCGTCGCCGCCCGCCTGGGTGTCCTCTACGCGAACGCGCGGCCAAGTGCCGCAGCTGTCGAGGCTTGGCAGAGCATCGCGGCTGCCGTCGCCGAGTGCGCGGGCCTCGAGGTGACGGGTGCGCGCTGGGACGAGGAGCTGCGGACAGCGGGGGCGCGGATGGCGGAACTGTCGCCGCCAGGGGTGGAACCGACACGCCCGGCCTGACCTAACCCAACGCAGCGCCCCTCTTGCGTCGCGCTACCCCTCTGCCGCAGCCACACGCCCAGCATCTTCAGCTCGCGTCAATCCCCGTTTCTCCGCCATACTGCAGCGCACATCGCAGTCGCAACATGCATCGCGGCTGTCCCTCACAGACATTCCTGAAGCGAGCGCGGATGTCAAGCATTCCCCGCCTGCGGCGCCCGCGCATCTTGCATCGTGTCTTTGCCTCCCAGACAGTTGCACCTGCGGTAACGGCAGGTCCGGCTCGTCACGAATGTAAGCAGCATGTAAGCAGGGACTCCGGCAGCGGGCGCGGCCCGCGACGCGGAGGGACGGTCTCACGCGACACCACGTTTCGGTTCAGGTCGAACCAGACATTCCTTCGATCGCTTGGGTCATGGTGTCCATGCGGTTCGGGTGGCTCAATCAGTTTCGCGGTCGCTGCCGAGAGGCAGGAGCATGTCTGTGCGGAGCGCACCCTCGACCGGAAGGTGACCGGTGATCATCGCCGTACCGGGTAGGCGCGGCAGCCGCTCTCGTCGCGGAGCGCATAGAAGCAGAGCGTGAGTAGCCGGCTGGCCACGGCGAAACGGGCGATCATGCTGCCGCGGCGCCGGCTCACCCGCTCCTGCAGCTCGCGCAGGTCGGGTCCGCGACGCGCCTTGTTGGTCGAGGCTGCCTCGACCAACATCCAGCGCAACCAGCGCGAGCCCTGTTTGGTGATGTGGCCCCGGGGGATGTGGTCCGCGCTCGAGTGTTCCCGCGGGGTCAAGCCGGCCCAGGAGCACAGCTGCGCCGCCGACCCGAAGCGGCTGACGTCCCCCACCTCGACGACCACGGCGACGGCGGTGAGCATTCCGATGCCGGGGATGAGCATCAGCCGCTGCACGCGGAGATCGGCGGCGTAGCGATGCCGGATCTCGCCGTCGACCAGCTCGATCTCCCGCGCGATGCCCTGGATCAAGCGCAACGATGCCTCCAGCTGATGCCGCGCCACGTCGGGCAGCTGGAGCGCTTCGAGCTCGCGCTGTCCGCCGACCCCGAAGATGTCCGACCAGGCCGGCCTGATGCCGTGCTCGCCGAGCAGCGCGTGCGCTTGTTGCTTGATCTTGGTGCGTAACCGGACCAGGCCGGCACGCAAGCGAACCAGGCGGCGACCCTCGCGGACGTCCGGAGGTGCGATCCATGCCTCGGGGAGAAGGTTGGCGCGGAGCAGGTGCGCCAGCGTGCGTGCGTCAATGGTGTCGTTCTTGACTCGAGCCGTCGCGATCGCCCGCGTCTGCAAGGGGTGCGCCATGTGGGCCGGTATCTCCAGCTCGACGAGCAGGTCGGCGAGCCATCCCCACCCCCAGGTGGCCTCGAAGGCCACCTCGACTGGCCCGTCGAGCCGACCGAGTGCCTCGCTGATGGCACCGCGGTCGCTGGGAACGTTGCGCTTGAAGGCGACCTCGCCGTCCTCATTGAGGGCCACCAACTGCGATGTCCTGCGGTGAAGGTCGAGGCCGACGTACAACATTTCCCGGACCTCCTGTCTGTCCTGCTGAGCGGGCGTCCTACGCGCCCGACGTCAGCGTGAGCCAGAGCCCAGCTCTGCGCTCGTGGCGGCGGGAGGTCTACGTGCGACTGCCCTTCACGACATCAGTTTCACCTGCGGTACTGGCAGGTTTGGTTCGTCACGTTGTAAGCGGAATGTAAGCAGGGACTCCGGCGCCGAGAGCAGCCCTCGACGCGGAGGGACGGTCTCACGCGACCACGTTCGGTTTCAGGTCGAACCAGACATCCCGTTCGATCGCTAGGGTCAGGGTGTCCATCCGGTTGGGGTGGCTCAATCAGTTTCGCGGCGGCTGCGTCAGCGCAGGACCATCTCTGTGCGGAGCGCAACCCTCGACCGGAAGGTGACCGGGGATTATCGCCGTACGGGTAGGGCGCGGTAGCCACTCTCGTCGCGCAGCGCATTGAAGCAGAGCGTGAGCAGCCGGCGGTACACGGGCGATGCGGGCGATCATGGTGCCGCGGTGCCGGCTCATCCGTTCCTGGTTCTCCGTGTCCTCAAACTGGCACGATTGCGGCAGGCCGACCGAACCCACCAGTGACGCGAGCATCTTCACAGAACTTTACTTGACGACTCGCCGCGTGACCTGCACACTCGCCGCCGTCGGCGGCGTCATCCTTTGTTAGCTCACTGGCTAAGAGTTGACCACCGGCGAGTGAGGCAAAGCACGATGAGCCGCGAATCGGGCCGACGTCGGCAGCAACGTGGCAAGGGTTTGCTCGTGGTTGCAGGGATGGCAGCCTGCGGAGCGACGCCGTTCGCGTCGTCGCCAACCACGGCAGCCGCGCAACGCGCCGAATCGCATGCGGGTCGCGTGCAACGGCCGCAACAACTCTCACCGCTCGTGGGGTCGTCCGACGCAGGCTGGACCATCGTCAACAGTCCTGATTACCAGACCGGCGACACCCTGAACGGGGCCACGTGTGTGAGCGCTTCCGACTGTTGGGCCGTGGGGGCTTACGCGTACAGCGGCGGGAGCGGCACCCTGGTGGAGCAGAACACCGGCAGTGGCTGGGCGATCGTCAGCAGTCCCAATATCGGCACCAATGACGACGCCCTCGAGAGCGTCACCTGCGTGACTGCCACAGACTGCTGGGCCGTGGGCTCGTACAACAGCTCGGGCAAGATCCAAACGCTCATCGAGCAGTACACCGCTTCAGGCTGGGCGGTCGTGAGCAGCCCGAACCTCAGCTCCGGCAGCGATTATCTATACGACGTGAGTTGTCCGAGCGCGACCGACTGCTGGGCGGTCGGATCGCCAGGGGTGATAGAGCAGTACTCGGGCACCTCGTGGGCGCTGATTTCCAGCCCCAACGCCGGCACTCTCTACGGGGCCACGTGCCTGAGCGCCACCGATTGCTGGGCAGTTGGCTCCTTCTATAACGTGCATACAGGAAATACGCAGACCCTGGTCGAGCAGTACAACGGCACAAACTGGTCGGCGGTGGCTAGCCCAAGCCCGAGTGGCACCGCTAACCAGCTCTGGGGTGTTGCGTGCGTGGGTGCGTCCGACTGCTGGGCGACGGGGTCTGAGCAGAACAACATTAACGTCGATCAGACACTTATTGAGCGCTACACGGGTAGCAGCTGGGCGGTTGTCGCTAGCCCGAGTCCGGGATCCAACGACAATACTCTGCGGCGAGTCACGTGCACCGGTGCCAAAGATTGCTGGACCGTCGGCTTCTACGCCTTCGGCGGTCCGACCGAACAGACACTCACCGAGCACTACGCCGGCTACAGCTGGAGCGTGATCGCGAGCCCGGATACCAACTCCACTGACTTCGACTACCTCGACGGTGTCGCCTGTCCCACCGCCGGCAACTGTTCGGCCGTGGGGACGGCCAACGAGGCAGGCATAGGCGATCAGACACTGGTCGAGCAGTACACGCCGCCGACGCAACAAGAGCCGAACGGCGGTCCCATCGCCTCCAACGAGCTGCTGGGGGCGACGAACTGCTCCTGTGCCAATGCGGAACTTGGCCAGGCGTACGCGGGTGATCCCGTGGACACGGCGTATGGCAACTATACCGAGACGTCTACCGACCTCACGATTCCAGGCCGCGGCATCTCCCTGAGCTTCAGCCGCACCTACAACTCGCTCGCTGCGGGCACCAACGGACCCCTCGGCTATGGATGGGCCTCGAATCTCTTCATGTCACTCAGCCAACCAGGTGGCAACGGCCCGGTCACGATCACCCAGGAAGGCGGAGCCCAGGTAGTCTTCGATCAGAGCGGATCCAGCTACACGCCGGCCGCTCCCCGCGTGATCGCCACGTTGACGCACAATGGCGACGGGACCTGGACCCTGCAGCGACTGGCGCAGAACACTTACGTCTTCTCCGCGACCGGCCAACTACTCAGCGAGACGGATCGCAACGGGTACAGCACCACCTTAACCTACAGCGGTGGATCGCTGTCCACGATCACAGATCCAGCGGGGAGAACGCTTAGCGTCGGCTGGAACGGGGGGCGGGTCAGCACCGTCACAGACGACAACGTCAGTCCGTCCCGCGCCATCAGCCTGCAGTACAACGACGGCAACGGCAACCTGAGCGACGTTATCGATGTTAACGGCGGCCACTGGCACTTCACGTACGACCCAAGCCACCGCATGACCAATTTCTACGACCCCATCTGCTATGCGGCGGGATCCGCTTGTAACGCCGGAAACGGCATCATCGTCCACTACAACGGCGCAGGCCAGGTCGACTGGCAGAAGGATCAACTGGGCCGTGAGACGACCTTCGCATACAACGGGGACCCCGGCTCTGCCGCGGGTGGCACAACCACAATTACGGACCCCAGTGGCAACGTTACCGTCGACACCTACCAATACGGCATCTTGACGGCGCAGACGAAGGGATACGGGACATCCTCCGCGGCTACCTGGCAATATTTGTACAACTCCACTACGGCAGCCTTGCAGTACACGGTCGAACCCGACGGTGGAACCACCACGTACCAGGTGGACGGCAACGGCAACGTCCTCGCCAAAGAGGATCCCATGGGACGCGAGACAAGCGCGACCTACAACGCCTTTAACGAACCGCTGACGCAGACGGATGGCCTGGGGGTAACGACGACCTATGGGTACGACGGCAATGGGAATCGTACTTCGGTAAGTCGTCCATTACTAGACTCGAGCGGCCAGGTCATCGCGACGCGTACCACTCAGTACAAGTACGCAGATCCTGCGCATCCTGGCGACGTGACCGCGATGGTGGATCCGGACAACAACACGTGGACATACACATACGACGCATACGGCGATCAGAAGTCGGCGACCGATCCCCTCGGCGACGAGGCCACCGCCACGTACAACGCCGACGGCTGGAAGCTGACCGCGGTTACCCCGCGTGGCAACGTGAGCGGGTGTGGCTGCGCCGGTCAATACACCACGACCTATGGCTACGTCGACAGCATCAGCGGCAAGACCGATGAGTTTGGAGACGTCGCCACTGTGACCGATCCTCTTGGCCATGTCGCCGCCAACCACTACGACGCGGACCGGGATCTGAGCTCGGCCACCGATGCCAGCGGCAACACCACGTCGCACACTTTCGATCTGGCCAATGAAGAGACGGCCGTGACGCGGGCTGACCACTCAGTCACCCACACCGACTACTACGCCGACGGCACCATCCAAGACGAGAAGGATGGTAAAGGCAGCTCGGTCGTCAGCTTCGGGTACGACCCGCTCGCACGCGTCGTCACTCAGACGGATGCACTGAGCAACATGACCACGTACGGATACGACCCCGCGGGTAACGGTGTATCGAAGCAGGATCCCGGCGGCAACTGCGGCGCCACGCCACCGACGGGCTGCACGACCATGAGCTACGACGCCGACAACGAGCTCACCGGCGTGACGTACTCCGATGGCGTGACCCCCAACGTGAGCAACGTCACCTACGACGCTGCCGGGGAGCGAGTTCGGCATGCTGGACGGGACCGGTACCTCGACTTGGTCATGGGACAGCCTCAACCGCCTGAGCACCTTCACCGACGGCAGTGGCGACCAGGTGCAGTACCAGTACAACCTACGAGGACTGATCACGCAGGTCAGCTATCCGGGGAGTTTGGACGTGACCCGCGGCTACGACAGCGCCGGACGCTGGACCTCGGTTCAGGACTGGCTGAACAACACCACGACATTCGGCTATGACCCCGATGGGAACCTCACCACCCGTACATTGCCGCCGCCAACCGCGACCGTCGACACCAGCGGCTTCAACGCCGCCGAGCAGCTGACCTCGATAACCGATGTCAAGGGGTCGAACACGGTGTTCTCGGCAAGCTATGGCCGGGACCCCGTCGGTCAGGTGAGCAGCGACAGCTCCGTGCCGTCCAACGTCGGTGCCGACAAGTACACGGCGCTCAATCAGCTCTGCTACGCGGCATCGTCCAACACGGCGAGTTGCACCGCACCACCGAGCGGCTCCCAGGCTTACGGGTTCGACGCCGCCGACAATTTGGTGGGCGACAACGGGATCACACAAGCGTTCAATGCCGCCGACGAGCTCTGCTGGAGCGTGAGCGGCAGCAGCAGCAGCGTGTGCACCAGCCCACCCACCGGAGCGACCCAGTACGGCTATAACCCGCGGGGAGACCGCACGGCCGTGACTCCGTCAGGCGGAGCTGCCACGACCCTCGGATATGACCAAGCGAACCGTTTGACGAGTTGGGTCAAAGGCACGACCTCGGCAACGTACTCGTATGACGGCGACGGGCTGAGGATGAGCAAGACGGTCAGTGCCGTGACGACCAGATTCACGTGGGACGTCAGCGCCTCGATCCCCCTGCTGCTCAGCGACGGCACGTCGGACTATGCCTACGGGCCTGGCGGCCTGCCTCTGGAGCAGATCACCGTGCGGCCGCCTATCTCGCGGGTCGGCACCGCCACGGCGAGTGGAAAGGCGACCAGCCTCAGGCTTACCCTCCCGTCAGGGGTTAAGGCGAACGACCAGGTCTTTCTCGCCAGCACGCAGCCATCTACGACGACCGTGACGACGCCGACGGGCTACAGCATCGTGGCCAGTGTGACATCGGGGGGTTCCAGCCCTTTGGCGAAGACGGTCGTGTACCGCCATACCGTGGTCGCGGGCGATACCTCCGTGAGTCTCACTTACAGCACCAGCTCCACAGCACAGTCTGCGGTACTCGCCGTCTACCGCGGCGTCGATCCGTCCCTGCCAGTTGAAGTCAGCGCCACCGCGTCGTCGGCGGCAGCCACCAGCGTCGCCGCTCCGTCGGTGAGCGCGGCGTACGCCGGCGACGAGTTGGTCGTCTTCCAGGGAGCGGCCGGGACGTTTTCGGGAACCAGCTGGGCGGCCCCCAGCGGCATGAGCGAGCAGGCTCAGGTGAACACGACGGCCAACACCTCTACCGGCGTCGCCGATCAGACCCTCAGTAACGCGGGCACCACCGGCACGCGCAAGTCGACCTACGGCAAGTCCGCGAATCTGACCACGGTGATTCTGGCCGCACCAGCGCCACCGACGGTACTCTTCTATCACCCCGATCAGTTGGGCAACATTCGATTGCTTACTGACATCGCTGGGGCTGTCCGCGGGAGCTTTACATTTGATGCCTATGGCAATCTCACTGCGTCGTCCGGCGCTTACACCACGCCGCTTGGCTTTGCAGGGCAGTATCAGGATAGCGAATCCGGGTTCACATATCTGCGTGCTCGCTACTATGACCCTGCTACGGGCCAGTTGCTCACCCGCGACCCGGCTGTCGCCGCTACGCGGAGTCCATACGCGTATGTCCGCGACAACCCTCTCAATCTCGTGGACCCATCCGGGCTGGTCTTCACGAGCGATGGCACGTCACTCATCCCCGGCGCTCAGGCCGCAGGCTATGCGCGTGTCTACAATGATCTCGCCACCATCGCCGAGCAGGAGGCCCAACTAGGCAGCAACAGCGGCCTACCCGAGTCCAAACGGTCTGACCTCCTCGCGTCGATAGAAGGACTGATGGATAACGTCTACAGCGAGCAAACTGCGCTCGGGAACCCATGCTCCCCCGCCGCCAAGCAACTGCAGAGTTCGATCGCCGAAGCAGGCACCATCGAGGAGAACCTCGCGTGGCGGGACTGGGAGCAGAACCGCGCTGGATCCAACTCTAACGCGGCCGAAGGCGGCGCACTGATCGGAGCGGGGACACTTACCGCGGGGACGGGCGGCCTGCTCGGCTTCGAAGGAGCTACGGAGTTCGCCAGTGCAGCCACACTCTGGGACGCCGCACTTGGCGGCCTTGGTATCGTGACCGGAGCAGGGATATTTGTTTTCGGCGCCGTGCTGGTCGGCTATGGCGTCAGCATCCTCATCAATTGACACCAGCTTCCCCGTGCGCTTCCTCCTAATCGCGCTTTCGGGTCCGTATTCGGTGGTGGTTCTCGGTGCCGTAGGCTACGTGTACCTGCGATTCAGGCCGAATGCGCCATGGCGTGACGTGTCGCGGTCTTCTGCTGAAAGGTCTCGCATCCGACGCGCGATCATGTTGACGTTTCTGATTTACAGCATCATCGCTATCGGCACGGGCCTCATCGTCGCAGCCATTCTCCGTTGAACCAGCCCTGCTCGCCGACCAACCACTGCTACCGGCGACATGGTTCGGCGTTGAAGCCGCTGGTGTCGACGGTCGCGTCGGCGGGGGCAACGTACGGGTAGACGCCGAGCAGCTGACCTCGATAACCGAACGTCAAGGGGTCGAACACGCTGTCCAGGGGAATCAGCAAGACAACGCCCGTCGTGCAATGGTGGAACAATGGTATCTGCGCACCGAGTACCTCTACGGAGCTCGATTAGGAGGATGGGGTGATCGTTGGTGGTGAGCCATGCTCAGTGAGGGCGGTGCCGGGCGGACCTGTCTGGGGCCTCGCGCCTACATTCAACCGTATACTCCCGGCGCAGTACGAATACGCGATCGGCGCCGGCGGAGGGCTTCCCACTGGCGCTATTGCTGGCGTTGCAATCTTCGCCGACTCGGGTGCTGATGCGAAAACTGTAAGCAATGTGTCAGCAGTGACCAAGTAAAGTGGCTTCATGGCGCAAACAGAACTCACTATCCACGCCATCGCCCAACCCGGCGCTACGGACGGTAGCGAACATGAGCGACCGACTGCCGTGCACGCGGCCAGGGTAGCCAAGCCGGCCGCGCCGGCAGAGCTCCTTTCCATAACGGACGTGGCGCGCCTACTCGGATGCGGGAGGACGCTGGTGTACGAATTAATCGGTTCCGGCCAACTCGAGGCCGTGAAACTTGGCAGACTGCGGCGGGTGCCGGCCGATGCGCTCGACAGCCTTATCTGGCGCCTTCGGGCCGGTTCGCCTCGCTCGTCCGCTCCCGCTGCTCTCGCCGACCCATTTCGCACCAATCCCGCTCCTGCGCCGAGACGCCCCAGAGCCTGAGCGCGGCTGCAGCCCGCGCGACCTGCCCCCCGCTGTGCCGGAGAACTTCCACAACTCACTGGGGGCCAGCCTGTAGTGGCGGATGATCGCGTCGACGTCGAAAGCGGATAACTCCCCACGCCATAAGTTGCGAGGCCGGGTCGGACATGGTCGATGAGCTCGGCGAGCTTGGCCGCGTGGAGCTGACTACCAGCGCTCGGTCGGAGCGGACACCTTGCGGTGAGTATCGATGGCCATCCATCTTGATCCTGCCGGCTGAGAGAGCTGGCGCTAGAGACACCTTCGCTGACACCCTCGTCGGCGAAAACGCCCGTTCAGCGGCGAACGGGCCGAGGGGCGAACTCGTGGTTTCACAACCATATACCGGCCCTCAGCGAACATGCGCGAATCCCCGCCGGCCGGCTTTACAGACCGCTGCCTTAACCACTTGGCTACCCTGGGTGGTGACGTCGTGGCGCTGGACGGATAAGCATACGGAGGTGGTGTGCGCTACGCGATTCTGACGTCGGAGCCGGGCGATGTGGCTCGGGGTTCGGGCACGGCGGTGGCCATCTGGCGGCTGCGCAACGCGTTGCAGGCACAAGGCGTGCACGCACCGGTGTTCCGGCCGCGGTCGGTGTGGCCGAGCAGCACGATCGCCCGGCGGCGCTTCAACACCTCGCTGCGCGCACAACCGTTTCTCGACTACGACGCGGTGCTCGGTGTCAACGGTGACGGCTGGATCATGGCGCAGCGCGACAGGATCCTGTACGTCGCGCTGGTCAAGGCGATGTACGCAGGGGCACTCGAGCACGAGCACGGGATGACACGCGCACTGCTGCGCCTGCACTCACGTTGGGAGGCGTTGGGGGCACGCGCCGCCGCGCGCGTGATCGTGCCGTCGCGCTTCGCCGCCGAGGCGGTGCGCAGCCGCTATGGCGTCGACGAAGCGCGCATCCATGTAGTGCCCGAGCCGTTCGACACCGATGCGTGGCGGGCGTCGCTGCCCGCTGTCGAGCGCGCCGGCAACCGTGTGCTCTGCGTGGCCCACCTCTATCCGCGCAAGCGGGTGGCGGACGTGATCCGGGCATGGCCGCTGGTCCACGCCACGCGCCCCGATGCGCGTCTCGACGTCGCCGGCGCCGGGCCCGAGCTGCGCCGTCTCGCCCACCTGGCGCGCGGCTTGCCCGCCTGTTACCTGCACGGTCACGTGGCGCCGTCCGATGTCCTTCAGCTGTACGCGCGCGCCGACGCGTTCTGCCTGCCCAGCGCGCAGGAGACCTTCGGCTACGCTGCTGTCGAGGCAATGGCGAGCGGCCTGCCGCTGGTGATCGCCGACGCCGGCGCGCTGCCGGAGGTGTGCGCCGGTGCGGTGGCCGAGCACGTGCCTGTCGGTGACGTGACAGCGCTGGCCACGGCGATCGTGCGCAGCCTCGACGGCAACGTCCGCGCTCGCGCAGCCACGGCCAACCCTGCCCGCGCGCAGGTGTTCACTCCGGATGTGGTGGCGCGGCGCTTCGTCGAAGCCGTGTCCGGCCGCGTGCCCCGTCAGCGCCGAGCGGGCGGCAGGGTCTCGCGCAGAACCGGATCGCGCAGGTAGCGGTCGACCAGGCCCCGGATGGCCTCCGGGTCTCCGGCCAGAGAGTCGGCGAAGTAGCCGCCGTCGTACGGCGCGCCCGCCGCTCGCAGCAGCGCCGCTGCGGGTTGGCGGCGGGGCGGCGGCGTCCCGGGCGTCAGCCGGTAGCCGAGAACCACCCGGTTGCCGGCCCGGGTGACGCCCACCTCGGCGATCACCTCCCACCGGGTGAGGCTGCTGAACGGATACTGCCGCTGCAGCAACCCCTCGCGGGTGAGCTCGAGCGCCGGCCGGAACAGCAGGCCGGTCACCAGCAACGTGGCGAGCGGGGCGGCGATGATGAACCAGCCGATCGTCGCCCCCGCCACGAGGCACAGGATGCCGGCCACCTCGGTGACGGCGGCGAGCGGGATCACCAAGGCGGCGGGCCGGCGCGCCCGGAAGATGACCCGCCCGCCACGGGTGCTGACCGGCGGATCGCTCTCCCGGTCCACGCCCCCAACCGCTGTCATGTCAGGGGCATCGTAGGCCCCGTGCGATCCTTGCCCGGTGCTGCTGGACGTTGCCGGGGCGGCCGTGGCGGTGGGCGTCGCCCTGCTCGGCTTCGTGGTGGTCGTGGTCGTATGCATCGTCGTGCTGCGCCTGCTCTCGGTCGTGCTGCCGCCGCCACGCGGCGCCCTCGCTGACCCGGCCTCGACCGCGGACGAGGCCCCGGACGAGCCCGCGCCGGGGGACGCGGTCGAGGCGCAGGCGGCGGGCGCCGCGGAGCACTCGGGCGAATCCGACACGGCGAGCGATTCGGGCGACAGGCGGCCGTCCGCAGGCGAAGGGTCCGAGCAAGGCTGACGCCGCCATGACTTGCCGTCGCCGGCGGCCTGGGGTATGATGCATAAGCGATCCTTTATGAAAGGTTCCTTTATGCAAGCCACCGCCGCCCCGCCCCGAGCCCCCCGACCGCCACGCCGTGCGCTGCCCGGAAGCATCGCTGCCGGCGCGAGCGACCTCTCGGTCCACTTTGAAGGGCTGGCCAATCCCACCCGCCTGATGATCGTCGAGCGCCTCGCCGCCAGCCCGGAGATGCGCGTGTCCGAGCTGGCCGACTTCTGCCAGGTGAGCCAGCCGCGCATGAGCTGGCACCTCCGCATCCTGCGCAAGGCCGAGGTGATCCGGACGCGCCGCGAGGGGCGCGAGGTCTTCTGCCGCCTCGACCGCGAGGCGATCGCGGCGCACCTCCGCGCCTTCAGCACCCTGATCCGGTTCGGCGGCTCGGCCGCCGATCTTCCTTCCATGCCAACCGTCAACGAGGGCACATCGTGACTGACAAGGTTCGCGTCGCCATCATCGGCGCAGGCAACTGCGCGTCGTCGTTGGTGCAGGGTCTCGAGTACTACAAGAACGCCGACCCCAACGACGTCGTGCCCGGGCTGATGCACGTCGACCTCGGCGGCTACCACATCTCCGACATCGAGATCAGCGCGGCCTTCGACATCGACTCGCAGAAGGTGGGGAAGGACCTCTCCGAAGCGATCTTCAGCGGTCAGAACAACACGGTGAAGTTCGCCGACGTGCCGCGAATGGACGTACCGGTGCAGCGCGGCATGACGCACGACGGGCTGGGAAAGTATCTGTCTGAGGTCATCACCAAAGCACCCGGTTCCACCGTGGACATCGTGCAGGTGCTGAAGGACACCGGCACCGATGTGGTGGTCAACTACCTGCCCGTGGGCAGCGAGGAGGCGACCCGCTGGTACACCGAGCAGATCCTCGACGTTCCCTGCGCCATGGTGAACTGCATGCCCGTGTTCATCGCGCGCGAGGACTACTGGCAGAAGCGCTTCATCAAGGCGGGCATGCCCATCATCGGCGACGACATCAAGTCACAGGTGGGCGCCACCATCGTGCACCGCGTGCTCACGCGGCTCTTCCGTGACCGCGGCGTCGAGATCGAGAACATGTATCAGCTCAACTTCGGCGGCAACACGGACTTCCTCAACATGCTGGAGCGCGAGCGCCTGGTGAGCAAGAAGATCAGCAAGACGAACAGCGTGCGGTCGCAGCTCGACCATCCGCTCGCCGACGAGCACATCCACATCGGCCCGTCGGACTACGTGCCCTGGCTGAAGGATCGCAAGTGGGCCTTCATCCGGGTCGAGGGCAAGTCCTTCGGCGACGTGCCGCTCAACGTCGAGCTGAAGCTCGAGGTGCACGACTCGCCGAACAGCGCGGGCATCGTCATCGACGCCGTCCGCTGCTGCAAGCTGGGCATCGACCGCGGCCTCAGCGGCACCCTCGAGGGTCCGTCGGCGTACTTCATGAAGTCACCACCCCGCCAGGTGTCGGACACCCTGGCTCGGGAGCTGACGGAGGACTTCATCGCCGGCAAGCCCGACAATGTCGCCGTCAATGGGCGCGCCAGCCGCGACCTCGCCGCGACCGACCAGCGCAAGCCGGTGCCCCCCGCCGCCGGGTAGGCGGATCGGGTGCCTGCCGGAGAGGCGGCGGTGGTGACGGCGAGCCGCGACGCCGCGTCTCGCGGCAGCGTCACGCCTCGCGCAGGGCGAGGGCACGTGGGCCGGCGCCGGTCCCTCGGCGACATGCTGCCGTACTACGCGTACCGGGTCGCCGAGGGCGTGGTGCGCACCCTGCCGCAGCGCAGCTCGTACTGGCTGGGCGACCGTGCCGCCGACGCGCTGCTGCTGACCGTGCCGCGCAAGCTCGACGCGCTGCGCGAGAACCTGCGACACGTCCTGCCCGATGCCGGCAGCGCCGAGCTGGACCGGGTGGTGCGCCGCAACCTGCGCAACCTCACGCATTCCTGGGTGGACGTGATGGCGATGTCGTCGCGCCGCACCGACACCTTCGGCCGCATCGACATCGAGCACCTCGAGAACTACACGTCGCCGCTGGCGCGCGGCCGCGGGGTGGTCGTGGTGTCGATGCACTTCGGCTCGTGGGAGATCGGGATCGCGGGATGGAACGCGCAGGGCGGGGAGATGGCCCTGCTGGCCGAGGTGCTCACCCCTCACGAGCTCTTCGACCGGGTCATCGGCAGCAGGGGACAGCAGCGGGTCAAGGTGATCCCGCTCGACGTCGCCGCCATGCGCGCCGGTGACGCGAACACCGCACGGCGCATCGGCGCCGCCGCGATGCGCGAGGTGGTGCGAACCCTGCGCCGCGGCGGGACCGTCGCCATGGCGATCGACCGCGACCTCGTGGGCAACGGCGAGCCGATGCCGTTCTTCGGCGCGACGGCGCCGATCCCTGTCGGCGTGGTGGAGATCGCGGTGCGCAGCGGCGCGGCCATCGTCCCCGTCATCCTGTACCGCAACGATCGACGGGTGCGCGCCGTGCCGCACCCCGAGATCTCGTACGAGCGTGGCGCGCCGCGCGAGCAGGAAGTGCGGCGTGTGACCCGCGAGGTGCTGACGCTCTTCGAGGCGGCGATTCGCGAGCACCCGGACCAGTGGCACGTCCTCGATCCCATCTGGAGGACGCCGGCACGACCGTGAAGATCTGCCTCGTCTCGCCGTATGACTTCATCCATCCCGGCGGCGTCACCGAGCACGTGCGCCATCTTTCGTTGAAGCTGCGCGAGCGGGGACACGACGTGACCGTGCTGGCTCCCTCCAGCCGCGTGGGCGACGACCATGGCATTCCCGGCTATGTGCGCATCGGCCGGAGCGTTGCGGTGCGGAGCAACGGGTCGGTGGCACGCATCGGACTCTCCTTCCACCTGGTGCGGCGGGTCCGCGCGCTGCTGAACGAAGCCGACTACGACGTGGTGCACTACCACGAACCACTGGTCCCGGCGCTGCCCATCACCGTGCTGCGCTTCCACCGCGGCGCCAACGTCGGCACGTTCCACGCGATGGCGCGGCGCAACCTCGGCTACTACTACGGGCGGCCCTTCCTCAAGCGCTACTTCAACCGGCTCCATGCCGCGATCGCCGTGAGCGTGCCCGCACGCGACTTCATCGCGCGCTACTTCGAGGGCGAGTACCGCGTGGTGCCCAACGGCATCGACTGCTCGCGGTTCAACCCCGACCTGCAACCGGTCGAGGCCGCGCGCACGCCGGGCAAGGCGACCGTGCTCTTCGTGGGGCGGCTCGAGTCGCGCAAGGGTTTTCCCACGCTGCTCGAGGCGTACGGCGAGGTGCGGCGGCGCCGCTCCGACGTGCGGCTCGTGGTGGTGGGCGACGGGCCCATGCGCTGGGGCTACGAGCGCCAGGCGGAGGCGTACGGCATCCCCGACGTGCAGTTCCAGGGTTACGTCGGCGATGACATGATCGCGCGCTTCTACTCCTCGGCAGACGTGTTCTGCGCACCGGCCACGGGTGGTGAGAGCTTCGGCATCGTGCTGCTCGAGGCCATGGCCAGTGGGGTTCCCGTGATGGCGTCGGCGATACCGGGATTCGCGCAGGTGGTGGCCCACGGGGTGGACGGCCTGCTGCTGCCCGCCAAGCAGCCGCAGGCCTGGGCGGCCGCGCTGGAGGCGATGCTCGACGACCCGGCGCGGCGCCGCGCCATGGGCCAGGCGGGGCTGCGCAAAGCCCAGCTGTACGACTGGAGTCACGTGGTTGACGAGGTGCTCGACGTGTATCGCGAAGCGCGGCTTCGCGCCAGCGCGCACCAGGTGGCATCCGGTGTTCACAGCCAGGTTCCAGGCGTGGGTTAGAGCCGGCGCGCGGCGGATCGTCCCCGCGCTCCAGCTCGTGCACCTCACGCCCAACGCGCTCACGATCGCCGGCCTGCTGGTGTGCGCCGGCGCCGCGGTGCTGGTGGGCTTCGGATACCTCACTGCAGGAGGGATCGTGCTGCTCATCGCCAGCGCGTTCGACATCCTGGACGGTGCGCTGGCCCGCGTAAGCGGCAAGACGTATCGCTACGGCGCGTTTCTCGAACTCGACGACGGACAGGTACGCAGAGGCGTTCACGTACATCGCGCTGCTCTGGTACTTCCTGTTCCGCGTGCACCACACGGTGGAGCCGATGCTGATCATCTTCGCGCTCACCGGCTCGCTGCTCGTCTCGTACGTGCGCGCTCGCGCGCAGTCGCTGGGTTTCGACGCGGACGGAGGCGTGCTGGCGCGCCCCGAGCGCGTGGTGATCACGGTGATCGGCCTGATCATCGGCCCCCTGCTCATCTGGGCGCTGTGGATCCTGGCGATCCTGACCAACATCACCGCGCTGCAGCGCATCTACGTCGTCTGGCAGCAATCGCGACGCACCGCGGCCGCCGACTCCTAGCTCTAAAATCGCGAACTGCGGGTCCTGCCGCCTTCGGGTGCCCCCCGCGCGGCTCCTCGGGAATCGCCGCGCGGGTTCCTCCCCTCCGGCGTCACCCGCAGTTCGCGGTCCTCGGCTATGGAAGCGCGAGGTCATCTCGCGGATCCTCCGGAATCCCGTCGCGCCGGATCTCGAAGTGCAGGTGCGGGCCGGTCGAGTTGCCGCTCGAGCCGACGGCGCCGATGACCTCCCCGCCCAGGACGTACTGGCCGCTGATCACCGTCACCGCGGAGAGGTGGCCGTAGAGGCTGCTGAGCCCGCCGCCGTGGTCGATGACGATGTGCAGGCCGTAGCCGCCCGGCGACAGGACCACCTGCACGACACCCGGCAACGTGGCGGACACGGGTGTGCCGCGGGGCGCCGCCAGGTCGATGCCCGAATGCCAGTGCCCGCCAGGGCAGGCTGGATCGACGGGCTCGACGCTGACGTCGGTGCAGCCGAAACCCTGCGTGATCACGGCTCCCCGGACCGGTTTCACGAACCCAGTTGCGGGCGACGGGGACGGCGTGCCCAGCGCAGCGTCCGCCGCCGCCGCGCCGCCGCAGAGCAGCAGCGCCAGCGTCCCGGCGGTCACCGCGATCACGCGGATCACGGCGTGACCCGGTGCACCGCGCGGTGCGCCGGCGCCAGCGCGTGGCGCACGGACCTGTCGAGGTGTCGAGCCGCGCTCATCGCCCGTGACTCGATGTGCGTGGCCGAGTGCAGCGCACCCGGCGTCTTGAGCAGGATCCACAGCGTCGCCAGGCCGTACAGGGTGGCGGCGATGCCGCTGCCGCCACCGAAGCCGGTGGCCGCGGCGACGCGAAGGATGATCAGCTGCAGCGCCTGCATGAAGAGCGTGGTGAGGAACAAGCGGAGCCAGTGCTTTGCGTAGCTGCGCGTGTCGGGGAGCACGGTGAACAGCGCGGCGAGGGGCGCCAGGACGATGAGGATCTCGAGCAGCGCTGTTCGCACCACGTACGAGAGCACCAGGATCACCAGGGCGACCACCAGCGCGAGCGCGAAGATCGCGTGGAAGAGATCCTGTGATGCCTGCAGCGCCTGCGTGGCCACCGGGCTCAGCGACCCGGACCACGGCAGTGTGGCCACCGTCAGCGAGCCTCCGGTGGTGAGCGCGACCTGGCCGATTGCGTTGTTGAGGTCGATCGCCATCTGCATGAAGAACAGCGACCCGTGCACCAGTGCGATGGCCACGAGCAGGCGCGGCAGCACCACCTTGAGCGCGTAGCGCGCCCGCAGCGAGTGTTCGAACATGCTGCGCAGCGACGCGAAGATGACGACACCCCCGACGAGCACGTCAGCAGCCAGCGCGAGCACGCCGTTGAGGTGCGCGATCGCGGGATTGGCTGTCAGAGGCCGCAACCCCGGCGCCGACGGATCCGCGGTGGTGAAGAGATAGCGCGCCAGCTCGGTGTCGAGGTCCGCGCGGGCGGTGGCGATGAAGTGGCCGAGCACGCCGGTGAGCATCTGCATCACGGCGCCCAGCGGATCCGTCAGTCCGTGCAGGATTCCGGACATCGTCGGCGTCCGGCCGCGTCAGTGGATCGCCGCGGGAACGCTCGCGATCAGGGCGTGCGTGAGTGTTCCGGCGACCTCGACGCCGATCGTGCCGAACACGATCCTGCCGATCCATTTCTTTGCTTCCATGACGGAGTGGGGATCGACGGCGACGATCTTGTACATGAACGCCACCAGGAACGCGAGCGCGCCGATGGAGCCGATGAGTCCCTGGGCGATGAGGATCCAGTTGTCGATGAGCGACTTCAGCTGGGTCACGGGGCAACCTCCACGCGCAATCTCGGCGGTCGCCCCTCCGGCCGGTCCGGCCGGCGCCGGACGAGCACCAGACTACTACAAATCCGTGTAGGTTGGCAAGACGAGCACCGGCCCCTCGGCGCGGCCTCCGTCATCATCGACGGCATCACCAGCGCGGCGACGCCGCAGGAGATCGTGCATGACCGAGTACGCGACCCATCTCGACGTCAAGTTCCAGCCGTTGGACGTCATCGACGTGCAGCAGCTCGTGGACGAGTGCGGCGACGCCTGGTACAACCAGACGCTCTGTCGCGTCAACGACTCGGTGGTGCAACTCGGCGTGCTGCAGGGCGAGTACCACTGGCACAAGCACGACCACGAGGACGAGTTCTTCTTCGTCATCGACGGTGAGCTGCAGATGCAGCTCGAGTCCGCAACCGTCACGCTGGCAGCGCGGCAGGCGATCACCGTACCCCGCGGCGTGGTGCACCGCCCTGTGTGCCCGCGTCGCACGGTCGTGCTGATGGTGGAACGGGAAGGCGTGTCGCCGACCGGCGACTGACGCACGAGCTCAGTGCCGGCCGGTGACCCAGTTGAGGAACTGGTCGATGCGGTCGCGCAGCGCGTTCTCCAACTCCTGCAGGATCGAGTACTGACCGGTCGCCGAGGCCTTGGTCTCCGAGTTGAGCTGGTGGAACAGACCCGACAGCGGGATGCTCAGCCCACCGAACGGTCCGCCTTCGGATGCAGGCGTGGGACTTGCCGCCGGCACGGGCCGCACCCCCGCGACGGCCGACGGTGTCGCCTCCGCGCCCGGCGGCGAGCCCGACCAGCTGATGAACGTGCCAGGCGCCGGCGGCTGCGAGGCAGCGTGGACGACAAGGACGCCTGCGAGCGCGACGACCGACGCGAGAGCGATGAGGCGAGCGTGCCGCCTGAACATGGCAACCACCTCCGAGACAGAGCAGTGGCGGTCGCCCCTCCGGCCGGCCGGGCATGGGCCCGTGCGCCGCACATAGTACACAGAATTGTGGTAGCTCGCAAAGCGGCGGCGATTGATCGCGGTCGCATCTGGGAACATCCTCACGGAGGGCGCAACGGAGGGCAGGCGATGGACAGAGACGGCTACGGCGAGCGCAGCGGGCAGTCGACGGTCGAGCGGCTGCTGGAGGATGCGCGCACCCTCTCGCCGCTGGGCATCGAGCGCGTCGCCGCGGGCTGGGCGCGCCGCGGCGGAGACAGCGCGTTCCACGAAGCCGAGGCAGCCGCGCTCCACGCTGTCGAGACAGGCGGGAGCACGCAGGAATGGGACGCGCTGCGCAACCGCGTCCTCGGGCTCACCGAGCGGGGCACGCCGCTCGTCTCCTGGCGCGCCGAGCACGGCGCCATCGGCCACAGCGCCGAGGACGCGCTGCTTGCGGCTGCCCTGGCGCTGGTCGCGGGCGCCGGGCTGGACCCGGCCCACTCGGCCAGCCTGCGACGGCCGATGGCCGAGGCGCTGCCCTGGCTGCTCGACGCCGGCGTCGAAAAGCGTCGCTGAGTCAACCGCACGTCCCATCGCTCGCCTGCCGCGGCGAAGGTGAAACCATTACCGAAGTGCCGGAGACAGTCGACGTAACCCTCCCGTCGATGGGCGAGTCCGTCTCGGAGGGCATAGTGGCCCGCTGGACGAAGGCCGTCGGCGATGCCGTCAAAGAAGGCGAGACGGTGGTCGAGGTCACCACCGACAAGGTCGACGTCGAGGTGCCGGCGCCGGCCGCGGGCACGATCGCCGCGATCGCCGCCGAGGAGGGCGCCACCGTGCAGGTGGGCGCGACGCTGGCCACCATCGCCGTCGGCGCCGGCGGCGACGGCGACGCAGGCGGCAGCGATGGCGAGCGTGCTGCCGCCGCGGCGGAGCCGCCGCCCGCTGCGCGCGCTCCCGATTCGGGAGCCTCGGCGTCGGAAGCAGCGCCCCCGGCGGCCGCAGCCGCGCCGGCCGCGGCGCCCGGCAACG
Organism: Candidatus Dormiibacterota bacterium; assembly: GCA_963777285.1. GTDB lineage: Bacteria > Chloroflexota > Dormibacteria > Aeolococcales > Aeolococcaceae > JAFARE01. The sequence goes on along the minus strand of CAVZPR010000002.1, from coordinate 540,516 downwards.
GTCCGGCCCCGCCGCCGCCGGACGGCGGCGTGCCCGCGTCGCCGCTGGCCCGCCGCGCCGCCGCCCTGCGCGGCTCACCGGGGGCCGCACACGGGCGTGGCCCGGAAGGCATGGTTCGCCGCGCCGACGTCTCGGCGGAGGTACGCGGCCCCAGCACCGCGGCGCCCGAAGCACCGGAGAACGCGGAGCTGCTCCGCGGTCCCGCCGCGGCACTCGTCGACTACATGGAGCGAAGCCGAGACATCCCCACGGCCACGTCCTTCCGAACGATCTCGGTCACCACGCTCGACGCGCGGCGGCGTGAGCTGAACACCGCGCTCAGCGCGGCGGGACAGGCGGGCAAGGTGTCGTTCACCCACCTGATCGGATACGCGCTGGCGCGCGCTGCCGTGGAGATGCCGGAGATGACGGCTCATTTCGCGCGCACCCCGGACGGTCGTCCCGCGCGCGTCCCCGGCGGGCCGCACCTGGGACTGGCGGTCGACAGCCGGCGCAAGGACGGGTCGCGTTTCCTGGTCGTGCCTGTGATCCGCGACGCGGGAACACGCAGCTTCAGGGACTTTCGCGACGAGTACGAGCGGCTGATCGAGCGCGCACGCAACAACGCGCTGAGCGCCGATGAGCTGCAGGGCGCGACGTTCACGCTCACCAATCCCGGCGGCATCGGCACGGTCGCGTCCGTGCCCCGCCTCATGCCCGGGCAGGGAACGATCATCGCGGTGGGTGCCTTGGGCTATCCCCCGGAATGGTCCGGGGTGAGCGAGTCCAAGCTGCGAGCGCTGGGCGCGGGCAAGGTCATGAGCATGACCAGCACGTACGACCATCGCGTCATCCAGGGCGCCCAGTCGGGTGAGTTCCTGGGCCGCATCGAGGCGCTGCTCGCCGGAGCCGACGGCTTCTACGAAGACGTCTTCGCGAGTCTCGGCTTGCGCGCCCCCGCCGGCGACACCGAGAAGCCCTCGGTGCTGGAAGCGCCGGAAGCTGCGGGCGCGGTTGCGGCGGCGACGCCCGACCGCGTGATGCTCGCCGCGATGCAGGCGGCGACGTCGTTGATCAAGGCGCATCGCACCCACGGCCATCTCGGGGCACACCTCGATCCGCTCGGCTCGCCGCCGATCGGCGACCCCGCGATGGAGCCGGCGACGTACGGACTGACACCGGAGTTGATGGCGGCTCTGCCGGCCGGCTTGCTGCGCGTCTATGTCCCGGGGCAATCGCTTGCAGAGGTTCTGCCCGCGCTGCGACACACGTACTGCGGGACCATCGCGTACGAGATCGAGCACATCGCCAGCCACGAGCAGCGCCTCTGGCTGCGTGAGCACATCGAGTTGGGCGCGTACCGCTTGCCGTTCTCGCCCGAGGAGCGCGTGCGGCTGCTGGGCAGGCTCACCAAGGTCGACGCGATGGAGCGGTACCTGCGCCGCACCTTCCTCGGCCAGAAGACGTTCTCCATCGAAGGGCTCGACGCCATGGTGCCGATGCTCGAGGAGCTGCTGACACAGATCGCCGCGGATGGCATAAGCGAGACGGTCATGGGGATGTCGCACCGCGGCCGGCTGGCGGTCATCGCGCACGTCGTCAACCGGCCGTACGAGTTGATCCTCAACGCGTTCGAGCTCGGCGAGGTGCGGCGGGCGGTGGGTCTCAACGTCGACGACCCAACCGGTGACGTGAAGTACCACATCGGCGCCACCGGCACGTATGTGACGCACACGGGCAAGGCGATCAGCGTGCGGTTGCTGTCGAACCCGAGCCATCTCGAAGCCGTGGATCCCGTCGTGGAGGGGTGGTGCCGCGCTGAGCAGACGCAGCGCCGTGCCGCCGAGACGCACCTCGACCCGATGGCTGCGCTCCCAGTGCTGATTCACGGCGACGCGGCGTTCAGCGGACAGGGGATGGTCGCCGAGGTGCTCAACCTGCAGTCGCTCGAGGGCTACACCACCGGCGGCACGGTGCACATCATCGCGGACAACCAGGTCGGATTCACCACCAACCCCAAGGAGGCGCGCTCCACGCGATACGCGTCCGACATGGCCAAGGGCTTCGACAACCCGATCGTGCACGTCAACGCAGACGACATCGAAGCCTCCATCGCGGCGGTGCGTTTCGCGTACGACTACCGCCGCACCTATCGCCGCGATGTCATCGTGCACCTCATCGGCTATCGGCGATTCGGCCACAACGAAACCGACGAGCCGGCGTACACGCAGCCGTTGATGTACGAAAAGATCCGTGAGCACCCCACGGTTCGCGAGATATTCGCGCGGCGCCTGGTGGACGACGGCGTGCTCACCCAGGCCGACGTCGACAAGCAGGCGGAGCAGGCGTATGCGCGGGTCGCAGCGGCGCACAAGCGGGTCAAGGACAACCTCGCCGCCGAGCTCGACGAGCACACCACCGACAGGCGCTCCGCGGAGCTCGACGACCGCGCCATCGACACTCGCGTCGACGCGGCGACCCTGACGACGCTCAACCAGGAGCTGCTCACGTTTCCGGAGGGATTCGCACCCAACACCAAGCTGCGCCGCCAGATGGAGCGGCGGCGCGTCTCGCTCACCGAGGGCGGCATCGACTGGGGGACGGCGGAATCGCTGGCCTTCGCGTCACTCCTGCTCGAGGGGCATCCGGTGCGGCTCACCGGCCAGGACTCGGAGCGCGGCACCTTCAGCCAGCGCCACCTCAAGTTCCACGACGAGCGCACCGGCGACGTGTGGGTGCCGATGCAGCACCTGGGTGGCGCCACCGCCGCGTTCGAGGTGTACAACAGCCCGCTCAGCGAGGTCGGCTGTCTCGGGTTCGAGTACGGCTACAGCGCCGCGGACCCCGGCACGCTGGTGCTCTGGGAGGCGCAGTACGGCGACTTCGTCAACAACGCGCAGATGGTCGTCGACCAGTTCATCGCGGCGGGTCGTGCCAAGTGGGGGCAGCGCTCACGCCTCACGCTGCTGCTGCCGCACGGGTATGAGGGCAGCGGGCCGGAGCACTCCAGCGGCCGCGTGGAGCGGTTTCTCGCGCTCAGCGCCGACGCCAACATGCGCGTCGCCAACTGCAGCACGTCGGCGCAGTATTTCCACCTCTTGCGCAGCCAGGGGCTGACGGCAGATCCGCGGCCGCTGGTGGTGATGACGCCGAAGAGCCTGCTGCGGCTGAAGGAGGCGGGATGCACGCTCGATGATCTGTCGGGCGGCGGCTTCCGAACGGTGATCGACGACCCCGCGGCATCGGAGTGGCGCGGCGCGGTGTCGACGCTCATCCTCTGCACCGGACGCGTCTACTACGACCTGGAGCTGAACCAGCGGCGCGCCGCAGCTACAGACCTGGCGGTGGCACGCGTGGAACAGCTGTATCCGGTTCCCGTCGCCGCGATCGCATCCGTGATCGACGCCTACCCCAACCTGCAGCGCATCGTGTGGGTGCAGGAGGAGCCGTCCAACATGGGCGCCTGGGCGCACGTGGACGGCGCGGTGCACGCGAAGCTCCGCGGGGCGCGGCCCTGGGAGTACGTCGGCCGTCCACCTCGCGCCAGTCCCTCGGAGGGATACGCCGGGTCGCACCGCCTCGAGCAGGAGCGGATCGTCGGCGAGGCCCTGGGCCGCTCCGGCGAGACGCGCGACGTGACGCCTCCGTCGACGGTGGAAAGCGCGGCGCGGTCGTGAGCTCACGAATCGTCGTCCTCGGCGGTGGTCCCGCCGGCGACGTCGCCGCGCTCCGCGCGGCGCAGCTCGGTGCCAGCGTCACGCTCATCGAGCGCGCCGAGCTCGGCGGCACGTGCCTCAACTGGGGGTGCATCCCCACCAAGTCGCTGCTTGCCGGTGCCGACCTGCTGCGCAGGATTCGGAACGCAGCCGACTTCGGCATCACCGTGCCGCAGCCGGAGATCGATTTCCCCCGCATGATGGCGCGCAAGGAAGAGGTGGTCCTCAAAATGCGCAACGGCGTCGCCGCGGCGTGCAAACGACACAAGGTGCGCGTGGTGCAGGGCCAGGGCGTCGTCGACCGAGACGCGGTGGTGGTCGGTGAGGAGCGCATCGAGTACGACCACCTGATCGTGTGCGTCGGCACAGAGCCGTCCGGGCTGCCGGGGCTGGACATGCAGCACCCGCTGGTGGTGACGTCGAACGGCATCCTGCGCTTGGAGCGCCTGCCGCGGCACCTGCTGGTCATCGGGGGCGGTGTCGTCGGCTGCGAGTTCGCCAGCCTTTTCGTGGCGCTCGGCGCCCAGGTGACCGTGGTCGAGATGCTGCCCCAGGTGCTCGCCGGCGTCGACCCGCGCATCGTCACGCAATTCCGCAGGCTCGTGGAGCGCGAAGGGATCGCGTTCCACACCGGGCGCACCGTCAGCGGCGTCGACTACGGCGACGCGTCGCTCACCGCGCACCTCGACGACGGCAGCAACATCGAAGCAGACCTCATGCTGGTGTCAGTGGGACGGCGGGCGCAGACGCGCGGCGTGGGTCTCGAGGACGCCGGCGTGGTGATCGACGATCACGACCACATCCAGGTCGATGACATGCTGCGCACGCAGAACCCGCGCATCTGGGCGGCGGGTGACTGCATCGGCGGACTGCAGCTGGCTCACCTGGCCAGCGCCGAGGCTGCGCGCGCGGTCGAGAACGCGCTGGAGCACGCGGTCATGTCCATGGATCGCACCGTGGTGCCGTCGTGCATCTACACGCATCCCGAGATCGCGATGGTGGGCCACAACACCGAGACCGCGGCCGCGGCAGGCATCGAGGTGAAGGTCGGTCAGGCGCGATTCCTGGGCAACGGCAAGGCGCTCGGCGAGGGTGAGCCTGACGGTGTGGCGCAGCTCTACGCCGACGCCAAGACAGACCTGCTCGTCGGCGCCACGGTCATGGGCGTGCACGCGGTGGAGATCATCCACGAGGTCGGAGTCGCCATCAGCGACGGTCTGACCATGGACGACCTTGGCGCGATAATCCACGCGCATCCGACGGTGAGCGAGCTGATCATGGACTCCGCCGAGCAGGGCGAGGGCGTCGCACCGTACCTGAGCTGAGGCGGTCCGCGCGGCTCAGAGCTCGCGGATCACCCGCTGGTCGCGCCGCCGCCGGCGCCGTGCCGCGACCACGGCGTACGCGGCGCGCGCGTCCAGGAATGCGGCGACGATCGCCGCCACCGCGATGCCGAGCAGCAGCGCGCCCAGCCAGCGCGGGCCCAGCACCGTCAGCGTCGTCCCGCCGGTGACGAGCACGGCGGCGGCGACGGTGAACGTCGCAGCGGCGGCCGCGTGCCAGCCCAGCGTGGCGCCCTCGCGGAGCGTTCCGATGGCGCCGCGCGGACCGAGGCGACCGGCCCGCGTGGCCGTGCTCTGCGTGTGCAGCGGGGGCCCGCCGGCGGTGCGGTACGCGCCGCGCCGCGCGGTCGCGACGCGCCACACGAACAAGGTCGCGGCGAGCCGCGTCAGCAGGCGGATCAGCAAGGCCCAGGGCACGTTCCCATGCTACGCTCCGCCGCGCAGTCGACCATCTGCGGGAGCGGCAACGATGGTGCGTGCGTATGTGCTGATCACGGCGACGGCCGGCAAGGCGCTGGAAGTCGTGAACGCACTCTCAGGGCAGGAGGGAATCCTCCAGGCGGACGCCATCACCGGCGTCTACGACGTCATCGTCCAGGTGGAAGCCGCCGACATCGCCGGCATCGGGCGTCTCATCGTGGAGAGGGTGCAGGCGGCAGACGGCGTCTTCAAGACGATCACCTGCCTCGCCGTGTGACGCGCTGAGAGGCATCGCCGCCCTCTACGGCGTCGCCCTGTCGCGCCTGCGAGCCAGCGTTTCGCTGCGCCGCTCTCTTCTCCTGTGGACGCTATTCGGACTCGTGCAGCGGCGAAGGCCTTGCCGTGCTGGTCGCGGAGCTGCACGGAGGCGCCGTGGTGACGGCGGTGATCGTCGACGCGGGCTGGTGGCTGCTGGTGAGCGCGGTGGTGGTGGGCGGGGCCGCGATGCTGCTGTCGCCCGACGGCGCGCCCGTCGACCGATACGGGGTGCCGAACGGGCTGACCGCGCTGCGTGCATGGCTGTGCGTGCCGATGCTGCTGATCGCGGTGCTCTCGCTTCCCGGGCGCCTCCCGCTTGCGCTCTTCGGCGGCATCGGCGGAGCGGTGGGCCTGCTCGACGCCGTCGACGGCTTCATCGCCCGCCGGTTCGGGCCGGTCACCGTGCTGGGCAAGGCGCTCGACCCATTCATGGATGCGCTGTTCTTCATCGCCGGGGCCGCGGGCTGCTACCTGCTCGGCATCACACCGCTGTGGCTGGCGGCGCTGATCGTGGCGCGATACGCAGCGCCGGTGCTGGTGACGCCGTTCGTCTTCCTGGCGCGGCGGCGGCCCGAGCTGGTGCACACCGTGTGGGGCCGGCGCAACACGCTGCTGACCGGCGTGGTGCTCTTCGCTCTGTACTGGGTGCGGCTCGCCGGCGGCCCGGTGTGGCTGGCGGCGCTGATCGCCGCGCTGCCCACGCTCGTTCCCACGATGCTGCTCCACTTCGCGTCGCTGCTGCGGCGGGTTCGGCTCGCGCCGGTGGTGCGACGGGCGCAAGCATGAGGCGCGGCCTCAGGCGCCAGGCTGCAGCCGGCCCCTGACCGCCGTCAACCACCCCGTCGCGGTGAGACCGTCGTGCTCGGGTACGTAGTTGCAGTCGAATCCCTCGCGCAGCAGCCGTGCCAGCGACGCGTCGTCCGCGCCGGCGTCGAGCAGGCGGTCGAGCTCCGCCACGGCCTCGCCAACCGCCTGCGCGGGCGCCTCGTCGAGGAACGCGCCGAGGGCGGCCGCCGGCGTGGTGTGGTCGCTGCGCCAGTCCTGGTGGAAGTAGCCGCCGAACAGCTGGAACAGCGCTGGGAAGGTGGCGTCCGCGTCGGCGATCGCCGCGTCGATGTCGATGCTGCTCATTGTGACCCCCAGTGGCCGTGCGCCCCGCGGCGGCGCGGCACACGTGTCGGGTATGCGGTGACGACGGTGAAACCTCCGGGCAGGTCGGGGTGCCGGCGCAGCACCACGCGCACCGCGGTCACCTGTCGCGGGACTCTGATGCCGTGCATCACCTCCTCCCATGTCAGCGTCCGTCCGATGACGTGTCCCATGTCCTCGACGAACGTGTACGGGGCGTGGCCGTCGGGGCCGGCGAGCCACGTGAGCACGCGCTCGCGGTGCGCGTTGATCGCCACGTCGACGCATCGCTGCGCCGTCTGCAGGCTGAGGAACGACCCCGCAGCGGCGACGCCGTCGTGGCGGATGCGGCGCAGCTCGTCGCCGGGACCGGTGTTGACGTGCCGCCGCAAGGTGTGTCCACCGTGCCGCTCGTACACGCGCAGGTCCTGCACCGGGAGCGGACGGGGTCGCTCCGGCGAAGGACGATCCACTCCGTCCAGCTGCATCCGCGGCAGTGTCGATGGACGGCGCGGACGCGCAGCGGACCGTCGCCGGCTACCGCGGAGCCCATAATCACCGCGCCATGCAGGCTGTGCTGAAAGCAACTCCGGGCGCGGGCTTCACGCTGGGCGAGGTCGATGAGCCGCAGCCGCGCGCCGGCGAGGTCGTCTTGCGCATCGTGGCGGCCTCTGTGTGCGGCACCGACGTGCACCTCTACGACTGGAATCCCTGGGCGCAGATGCGCGTGCATCCGCCGCGCATCGTCGGCCACGAGGTGTGCGGCGAGGTGGTGACGTGGGGCGAGGGCGTGCGCAGCCCGGCGCTGGGAACCCGCGTCGCCGTCGAGTCTCACATCGTCTGCGGGCACTGCGAGGAGTGCCGCCGCGGCGACTACCACGTCTGCGAGAACACGCGCATTCTCGGCGTGGACGTCGACGGTGGCTTCGCCAAGGCGGTCGCGCTGCCCGCCGCGAACGTCTGGCCGGTGGGCGATTCCGTGGCGCCCGAGGTCGCCGCGGCGATGGAGCCGCTGGGCAATGCCGTGCATGCCTGTTCGTATGGTGAGCTGGCCGGGCGCACCGTCGTGGTGTTCGGCTGCGGTCCCATCGGATGCGCCGCGATAGCGGTTGCCCGCGTCCAGGGCGCCGCGCGCGTGATCGCCGTGGACCGCAACGACTACCGGCTGCACCTCGCGGAGCGGATGGGAGCGCACGCCATCGTGCGCGCCGGCGACGCACCGGTCGACGACGACGTGCGTGGCGCCGCCGGCGGCGACATCGACTGCGCGCTGGAGATGAGCGGTTCGCCCATGGCGGTGTCCTCGGCCACGCGCGTGGTGCGCCCCGGCGGCTGGATCAGCCTTTTGGGCATCGGCGACGGTCCGGACGTCATCGACCTGTCCAACGACGTGGTGATGAAAGGCCTGAGCCTGTACGGCGTCGTGGGCCGCAAGCTGCCCTCGACCTGGGAGCGGTCCACAGCCTACGTGCGCGACGGAGCGGTCGACGTCTCATCCTTGATCACGCACCATTTCGCGATGCACGACATCGACGCCGCGATGTCACTCATGAAGTCCGGCGACTGCGGCAAGGTGACCCTGACGCCCGACTGACGGCCGGACGCACGACGGGCGAGCGCGTCTGTCGGCGGAGGCGGCACGCCCGGAGCGAGGCCGTCACGGAGGCGAGCCGGAACGACTCGGAGCGCGCCGCGAGCCGAGTGCGAGCGGCGGGCCCCCAGCGGGGGTCCGACCGCGTGCCTCGCGAAGCGGTGTGCCGCTGCCGCCAAATGACCCGACCCTCAGCTGCGTCGTGCGTCTCGGCAGACAGCCGGAGCGTCAGGGTCATCCGGCGCTATCGTTGGCTGCATGATCACTGACACACAGACGTCGACCGCCGTGCAGGCGCTGGATGCGTCGCTCAACGATGATCTCGAGGCGCTCCGCCGCGACGGGCTGTTCCGCCCGCTGCGCGTGCTCGAGTCGGCGCAGGGCCCCGAGGTCGTGATCGGCGGCAGGCCGCTGATCAGCCTCTCCAGCAACAACTACCTGGGGCTGAACACGCATCCGAAGCTCATCGAGGCCGCCGAGCGCAGCGCGGCGGAGTGGGGCGCGGGAACCGGCGCGGTGCGCACCATCGCGGGGACGCAGACGCTGCACGAGGAGCTGGAGCGTAGGCTGGCGGCGTTCAAGCGCACCGAGGCGGCGCTCACCTTCCAGAGCGGCTACACGGTGAACGTCGGCGTGCTCGGCTCGATGCTCGAGCAGGGCGACTGCGTCGTCAGTGACAAGCTGAATCACGCCAGCATCATCGACGGCATCCGGCTCACCAAGGCCGACCGCCTGCTCTACGAGCACGTCGACGTCGACGACGCCGAGCGCGCGCTGCGCCAGGCACGCGAGAAGGGATACCGCCGCATCCTGCTGGTGAGCGACGGTGTTTTCAGCATGGACGGTGACATAGCACCTCTCGACGCTCTGGTCGAGCGGGCCGAGCGGTACGAAGCGGCCGTCATGGTCGACGACGCGCACGCGACCGGTGTCCTGGGTCGCAACGGCCGCGGCACCACCGACCATTTCGGTTTGCACGGACGCGTGGCGCTGAACATCGGCACGCTGAGCAAGGCGGTGGGTGTTGTGGGGGGATACGTCTGCGCGTCGCAAGCGGTGCGCGATCACCTGATTCACAAGGCGCGCCCGTTCCTTTTTTCGTCGTCCCATCCGCCGTCCACGGTGGCGGCCTGCATCGCAGCGGTCGACGTGCTGGAGTCCGAGCCGCAGCTGATCGAGCAGCTCTGGACGAACACGCGGCACTTCAAGGAAGGCTTGCGCAGCCTGGGCTTCGACCTCGGTCGCAGCGAGACGCCGATCACGCCGGTCATGTGCGGGGAGGCGCCGGTGGCGATGCAGCTCTCCGACCTGCTCATGGAACGCGGCGTCTTCGCCCAGGGCATCGGGTTCCCGACCGTGCCACGCGGCCAGGCGCGGGTGCGCACCATCGTCACCGCCACGCACACGCGCGAGCAGCTGGATCGCGCCCTCGAAGCGTTCGCAGATGCGGGCGCGCAACTGGGGCTCGTTGCCCAATGACGGGCCCCACCGCTTCACGCTCGTTGCGCCAATGACGGGTGACGCCGGAGGGGAGGAACCCGCGCGGCGATTCCCGAGGAGCCGCGCGGGGGGTACCCGAAGGCGGCAGGACCCGTCATTGCGTGCCGAGCCCCAAGGCGGGGAGGACTGCTCATTGCGTAACGCTGCTCGCGCTCGCCACTTCTGGGTCATGCGCGCTTCGCGAGCGATGCTGCGCTGATGCCGCATCGCACCGCCGCTGAGCTCGAGGAGGAGCGCCGGCAGATTCTGGCCGCGCAGCGCGACCGGGCGGCCTTCGCGCCGCTGTACGAGCGCTACGTGGACCAGATCTTCGGATACGTGTACATGTTGACCAAGAACAGGGAGCAGGCAGAGGACGTGACCGCAGCGACGTTCGCCAAGGCGATCGAGGAGCTGCCGCGCTTCGAATGGCGTGGCGTGCCGTACTCGGCGTGGCTCTATCGCGTCGCGGCGAACCTGGTGACCCGAGAGCGGCGCCGTCCCGGCTGGATCGAGCTGGAGCCGCAGCTCATGGCGGACGGGCCAGACCCGCTGCTCGAGGTCGAGGCGCACGACCGGGCGGCCACGGTGCGCGCCGCGGTCGCAGCCCTGCCAGCCGACCAGCGGCAGGCGGTCGTGCTGCGCTTCGGCGGTGAGCTGCGCAATCGCGAGATCGCCGAGATCATGCAGCGCAGCGAGGGCGCTGTGAAGCTGCTCACCTTCCGCGCGCTGACCAATCTCCGCCGCAGGCTGGGCGCGCCGCTGCCTGCAGAGCGGAACGAGCGGGCGCAGGGATCCTCGGCATGAGCGACCAGGCGCAGCTGCTCGACGATGCGCTGCAGCGCGGCGGCGTCATGAGCCCCGAGGTCCAGGCGCTCGTCGATGTCGCCGCCGAGGTGGTGCGCTCGCTGGCGGCGTGGCAGCTCACGGCGGCGGAACGCAGCGCCATCCGGGCGCGCATGACGGAGATTGCCGACCGCTCGCGCACACCCGCCTGGCGACGCCTGCGCCCGCGTCCCCGCACGGCGGCGCTCATCGGCGGAGCGACGGTTGCCGCGGCGGCGGCTGTGACGATCGGCGTCGCCCTGGCTCGCGGCCGCCGGCAGCAGCGCCTGCAGCCGGCCTGACCGCCGTGGCCGAGCCATCGCCTGGCGACGAGTTCGAGGTTCCCGAGAAGGAGCGAGCGCGCATCCGGCACCGCGACCGCAAGCGCGAGACGCGGATGGTGGTCGACAACGCCGGCGTGCGCCGGCTGCTGCCGGCGATCGCCACGCGCCGCGGCAAGCGCAGCCGCGACGGGCGCGACCCGGGCGAAGCGGTCCCCCGCTAAGGCCGGCGGCCGGCGCGGGTGCGCGCCGCCGTCGCGTGCAGGAGCAGCGGCTCGTCGCCGTTGAGGTCAATGTTGGCGACATCGTCCTCGGCGCGCGGCCGCAAGGAGGCCGCCGATCCCTGGAACACGACCTTGACCGCGCCGGCCGTCACCCCTGCCGTCGCCGTCTCGAGCGCGGCTTCGTACTCCTCCAGCGGGAAGCGGTGCGTCACCAGGGCATCGACCGGAAACGTCGCATCACTCAGCCACTCGCGCACCACGGCGAAGGTGCGGTGGCCGCTCTTCTCGCGCCCGTAGCGGGACGAACCGATGACCGTCAGCTCGCGCGCCCAGAGCAGCGGCCACTCCGCCTCCAGACGTTCCGAACGGCTGCACTGCACCAACGTGCCCCCGCCGCGCAGCAACCGCATGCCGAGATCGATGCTGGCGACGCTGGACACGCAGTCGAAGACGGCGTCGACGCCGCCGTCGAGCACCGGCATCCCGCCGTCGTGCGGGCGCATCGCGCGCGCCCCGGTCTGCGCCGCCACGTCGAGGAGCAGCTGCATCGGGTGCCCGCGGCGAACTCGCGATGCGCCCAGCGCGCTGAACTGCGCGAAGCTGGCGTCCTGGTCGGCCGGCTGGTGCATGGGCTTGCGGCCGCGACGCCCGCCGTGGTCGCGGGTGGAGCTGCGCGAGTCGTACAGCAGCGTGATGTCGAGGTCGGGGTGCAGGCGCCGCAACGAGGCGACGATCAGCCGGCTCTGCGTGTCGCTGCCGATGACCACCGCTTGGTCGCCGCGACGCTGCCAGCGCAGCGCGGCATGCAGCGCCGCAGCCGCCGGCTCGGCGAGCACCCCGCGCTGGTCGGAGATGCCGTCGGCAGGCAGCAGCATGTCCTCGTGAACCAGAAACCCTTCGCTCCAGCCACCCCCGGCGCGCTCGCTCGACCCGATCGCGGGACCGGAGCACAGCGCTCCGGCGCGGTCACGGTTCTCGCACAGGTGGGTGTCGCCCGCCTGGCAGCGGCGGCACTCGGGCAGGCCCTTGTGCACGCAGCGAAGGGTCGGCTCGACGATCACGCGCTGGCCGTCGCGCGCCCATCGCGTGCCCGCCGCGCGCTCCACCACGCCCACCACCTCGTGGCCGGGCACCACGGGGCCCGGTGAGTCGTAGGCGCTGAGCACCGACGGCGAGTTCAGGCCCTGGAGCAGCGCCACGTCGGTTCCGCAGATGCCCGCGAGCCCGGGGCGGACCAGCGCCCAGCCGGGCGCCGGTGGCACGGGAGTGCCGATCTCACGCACTTCCACGGGGAAGTGCTGGACCGGGGTGCGGCCCCCAAAGCGCCGCTTGGGCGGCTGCGCCAGCGTGGGATCGACGACCAGCGCCCTCATGCGGGTCGGCGGCCGCCGGGGGGCGTGACGATCACCGCAAGCAGCTCATTCATGGCGCGGCGTCAGGATAGCTCCGGTTCTGCGCCAGCCGGGCGGTCTCACAATGTATTGCCATGGCCGACGCCGCTCGACCACCGGAGCCGCCTCCGCATCCGCCGGTGGCGACCGGCGGAGCGCCGGCCGGGTATCCCGCGCCGCCTCCATACGTGCCGCCCGGCTGGTCGCCGCCTCCTGGCGGCTGGCCGCCGCCGCCCGGCTACGGGCCCGGAGCCGGCTGGGCGTATCCGCCGCCAGGCGGGGGTGCGTTCAGGGGCCAGGTGGGATCGGGGCGCTTTCGCTCGCTGAGCGTTGGCGAGCTGCTCGACGCGATCTTCTCGCTGTACCGCCGCAACTTCCTGCTCATCGCAGCCATCAGCGCGGTGGTGCAGGTGCCGTACGCGGTGGTCCAGTTCGTCCTCTACGAGCTTCGCGGCATCTCGTCGCTGGTCTCGAGCCCATTTCGCGGGCTCACCCCTGCGCCGGGATCAGGACAGACGCTGACGCCCGATCAGCTGCAGACGCTGGAGAACGCGCTCGGCGGCATCGCGCTGGTCGTGCTCGTCTTGGGACTGCTTTCGCTGTTCGTGGTGCTGCCGCTGGCCGAGGCCGCGACCACGCGGGCGGTGAGCGACCGCTACCTGGATCGCGACACCTCGCTGGGCGCCTCGTATCGCGCCGCGATCCGGCGCCTCGGCGCCTTGATCGTGCAGAGCCTGATCCTCCTCGGCGGCACGGTCGTTCTCATCGCCGCGCTGGTGCTGCTCGCCTTCCTGTTCGGCGTGCTCGGCGGTGGCCTGGGGGTGCTCCTCGCACTGCTGGTGGCGCTGGGCGCCGCCGCGCTGGGGATCTTCGCGTACGTGCGCACCTCGCTGGCCGCACCGGCGATCGTCCTCGAGGGACTGTCGGGCTGGGCCGGGCTGGTGCGCAGCTGGGCGCTCACCCGCGGCCTCGGCTGGCGACTCCTCGGCATCCGTCTCCTGATCCTGCTGATCACCGTCATCGTGAGCGGCGTGCTGACCACGCTGCTCAGCCTCGCCGGCGCCAGCCTCGACGCGCAGGGACAGTTCGTCGTCGACGAGGTCGCGAGCGCCATCATCTCCGTCTTTGTCGGACCCATCACGTACATCGCGGTCACGCTGCTCTACTACGACACGCGGATCCGCAAGGAAGGATTCGACATCGAGATGCTCGCCCAGTCGCTGTGAGGCGAGCGCTCGCGGCACTCGCCGTGGCGGCGACCGCTGCAGCGCTGTCACCGCCGGGCGGGGCCGCGGCCGCAGCATGCACCACGTTGCAGTACATCAGCGGGCTGCAGGCCGCCGCGCGCGTGCTGGCGGGGCCGCGGCCCGACGTGGCGGAGGCCGTCTCGGAGTTGGAGGGGCTGCAGGCGAGGTATGCGCCGGAACCCGGGATCCTGACCCCGGTGGTCGACGACCTGCGCGCCGCACCGCCGCAGGTGGGGGATGCGCAGCAACGGCTCGACGTGCTCGCTGCTGCGCTCGCCGTCGCTCCCGGGTCGACCTGCCACATCGATCCCTCCGGGGCTCGGTCGGCTCTTCATGACGTCTATGCCTCGCCGGTTTTCGCCAATCTGGACCAAAACGTGCAGCCCAGCCTGCTGGGCCGCATCCTCGCGTTCCTCGCGTCGCTCATCGATCACCTCACCGGCGCCCTCGGCGTGCCGGGCTCGATCCTGCTGGCAATTGCCGTGTTGGGCAGCGCGCTGGCGCTGGCATGGTGGCGGCTGCGCGGCGTGCTCGGGTCTCGCGCCGCCGCGATCGCGCTGGAGCCGGCGTCGCCCGGCGACGACCCGGACGCGGAGTGGAGCGCGGCTCGCGCCGCAGCAGCGCGGGGCGAACATCGGGAAGCGGTGCGTCGTGCCTTCCGCGGCGCGCTCCTCGATGTCGCAGTGCGCGGCGGGGGGCGCTTCGAGAACGCCTGGACCACACGGGAGCTGCTGCGCTCGCTGGAGGCCGACCCGGACATGCTCGCCGCGCTCGCCCCGGCGGCCGCCGCGTTCGACCATGCCTGGTACTCGGGCGAGCCAGTCGACGCGGTGATGTGGGAGCAGGCGCGCTCGCGCTGCGAAGCCGTGCGGGCCCTGGCGCGACGCCGCCGGCCGGTGGCGCCGTGAGCCGGCGAGCACTGCAGCCGCTGCTGATCCTGCTGGGCGCGCTGGTGGCTCTGGGCATCGTCGCTGTTGCCATCAGCGCGCCGCCGTCGGACGACACGGACCCCTCGTCCCGGTCGGCCGGCCGTCTGGGGACGCTGGCGCTGTACACGTGGCTGCAGCACCTCGGCCTCGACGTCACCCGTATCAGCGGCAGCTTCGACCTCAGCGGCGTGGACGTGCTGCTGGAGTACGACCCGGAAACCGACTTCAGCGCCGACGACCTCTCTGCGATCTCGGGACATCTGGACAGCGGCGGCGACGTCATCGTCGCCGTGGGCCCGGAGAGCCTTGCCGTGGCCCAGCCCCTGCTGCAGCAGCTGCACGTGGCCCTGTCCGAACTCGGAGCCGGGCGGCACGGCCCGTCCGGCGCAGCCCTTCGATCCTGGCGACCGCGTGCACAGCGTCCCCGTGGCAGCCGGCTTTTCGTTCCTCGACACGCCGCCGCTGGTGCCGCTGCTGCAGGAGGGAGGTGCGACCGTGGCGGGGGCGGTGGTCCACGAGAAGGGCCGCGCCTACGTCATCGGTGACACCGCGCCGCTGTCGAACGATGGGCTGCGCCGCGGCGACTCCGCGATGTTCCTGCTCTCGCTGCTGGAACGCGCTCGCGGCGGACGCATCGGCGTCGACGAGTTCCATCACGGCGAAGGTGGCGGCACGGGCGGCGGCGCGGGCACGGTGTTCAACGGTCCCATCGGTGTCGCCGCCGCCGTCGTCGTTGTGGTGGTCCTGGCGGCGCTGGCGCTCAACGGTCGCCGCCTGGGGAGACCGGACGCCCCGGACGCCACCGTGACCGTGCCCAGCGCCGCGGGCTACGTGCAGGCGATGGGGGACCTGCTGTCGCGCTCGCGCCGGCGCGGCCACGTAGCAGCGCGGTACGCGGACGAGCTGAAGCGCCGCGCCGGCGCTGTGACCGGGATCGACCCGCACTTCGACGACGACGCATTCATCGCCGCATTGAGGGCCTCGCAGCCGGACCCGGCGACGGCCGTCGCCAGGCTCCTGGCACGCGCGCGGCAGCTGCAGGCAGGCCGGCCCGACGAGGCGGCGCTGCTCCAGCTCGCGCGCGACGTCGACTCGCTCCAACGCGAATTGTCGAGGGGCCTGGCCCTGCCCGCACAATTGCGCGGATGACCCAGGCCGGAGAGCTGCGCACGGCACTGCACGATATGCTGGGCAAGGCGATCGTCGGGCAGCAGCAGGTGATCGACGGTCTGTACATCGCAGTGCTCGCCGGCGGCCACGTCCTCCTCGAGGGTGTGCCCGGCACTGCCAAGACGCTGATGGCGCGCGCACTGGCGGCCACGCTGGACGCGCGATTCACGCGCATCCAGTTCACGCCCGACCTGCTCCCCTCGGACATCATCGGAACCAGCGTGTACCGCGGCGACACGGGCGCGTTCGAGTTCCGTCCGGGACCGATTTTCACGGACACGCTGCTCGCCGATGAGATCAACCGTGCGCCGGCCAAGACGCAGGCCGCGCTGCTCGAGGCGATGGAGGAACGGCAGGTGACCAGCGACGGCACGCGCATGCCGCTGGGCGAGCGATTCATCGTCGTGGCGACACAGAACCCGGTCGAGTACGAGGGCACGTACCCGCTGCCGGAGGCCCAGCTCGACCGCTTCTTCTTCAAGCTCGAGGTGGCCGTGCCCGACTCGTCCGATGAAACGCAGCTGCTGCGTCGCTTCGATGGAGGGTTCGACCCTCACGACCTCGCCGCGGCCGGCGTCACTCGCGTCGTGGGGGATGCGCAGCTGGCTGCGGTGCGCGCTGAGGTTGCGGCGGTCCGCGTCGGCGACGAGGTGCTGGGATACATCGCGGCCATCGTCGCGGCCACGCGCAGCAGCCCGGACCTGAGCCTGGGCGCCAGTCCGAGGGGCTCGATCGCGCTGCTGCTCGGCGCCAAGGCGATGGCAGCCATCCAGGGACGCGACTACACCGTCCCTGACGACGTGAAGGAGATCTGCGTGCCCGCGCTGCGGCATCGCATGGTGCGCCGTCCGGAGGCGGAGATACAGGGCGTGAGCGAGGTCGCAGCGGTGCAGCGAGCGCTCGGTCGCGTGCCGGTGCCGCGATGACTTGGCGTGGCACTGCGCTGTTTGCACCGCCGGCCACGCTCATCGCGGCGGGTGCGGCGGTGCCAGCGCTGTACCTGGCGGGGTTGGCGCTGCTCGGCGCCGCTGCGCTGATCGTGCTCGTCGACGTCCTGCGTGCGTCGCACGGTGGCGCCGTCACCGCCGAGCGCACGCATGAAGAGATGCTGTCCGTCGGCGCCGCCAATGTCGTCGGGCTGAGCGTGAGGGCGCGCGGCGGTCGCAATGCGCGGGTGCGCGAGGAGTGCCCGCCCGCGGCGCATCCTTCAGCCACGGAGTGGCGCGTGCGGCTGCCGGCGCGGGTCACGTACACCGTCACGCCGCGAAGCCGCGGCCGGCTGCAGCTGGGCCGCACGGTGGTGCGCGTCGACGGGCCGTGGCGGCTGGGCTGGCGCCAGGCAGCGGTGAATGCCCCCGCGGCGGTCCCGGTCGAGGCAAACATCTCGGCCGTTCGCGTGTACGAGGCGCTGGCGCGTCGCGGCCAGCTCGCCGAGCTGGGCGTGCGCACCCTGCGACTGCGCACGGAGGGAACGGAGTTCGAACGCGTCCGCGAGGCCGTGCCCGACGACTCGCTGCGCGCGATCAACTGGAAGGCGACGGCCCGGGCCGGCCGGCTCATGGCCACGGAGCTGATGCCGGAGCGCGCGCAGCCGGTGATCGTGTGTCTCGACTGCGGCCGTCTCATGGGTGTCGGAGCAGGAGAGCTCACCAAGCTCGACCACGCGATCAACGCGGCACTGCTGCTGGTGCACGTCGCGCTGCGCAGCGGCGACCGCGCCGGCCTGATGGCGTTCGCCGACACGGTGTCGGTGACGCTGCGACCACGCGCGGGAGCGCTGCAGCTGCGCCGGTTTCTCGACGCCGTACGCCCGCTGCGCGCCGGCGAGACCGAGGCCGACTACGACGACGGCCTGTCGTTCCTGAGCACGTGGCAGACGCGGCGCGCGCTCGTCGTGCTGTTCACCGACGTCATCGATCCCGACCAGGGCACCGCGCTGGTGCGGCAGTGCTTGCGGCTGCGCCGCCGCCACCTGCCGCTGGTGGTGACGGTGCGCGATCCGGCGCTCGACGACGTGGTCAACCGGCGCCCGGCGGATGGCGCCGGGATGTACGCGCGCGCCGTCGCGTCGGGGCTGATCGCGGACCGCGACGACACGCTGCATCTGCTGCGGCGCAGCGGTGTCGACGTCATCGACGCCGACGCGCGCACGCTCTCGCCGCGCCTGGTCAACCGCTACCTGCAGTTGAAGCGCCAGGCACGCCTCTAGGATTCAGCCCAGGTTCTTGCGGGCGAAGGCTCGGTACGTGGCCGGGTCGATGACCAGCCCGTAAAGGATGAGCGCCTCGATCACCAGCGCCACGATCGAGCCGACGACGCCGTTGCCGGTGTTCACCCGAAGCCCGTTCAGCGTGCCCAGGAGCACCAGGATCTCCCAGGCGGCCAGCAGCCAGCGGGCCACCTGCGACGGATGCCCGACGCGAACACCGCCGACGATCACCAGGATGCCGATGATCAGGAGCACGACGCCGGCGCCGATGAACACGCCCGTGGCCGCTCCGGCGAAGTTGTAGCCGTTGACGTTGTGCAGGTTCACGCCGGAGAGCAGCCCGTTGGCGGCGACGCCCACAAGGATCGCGCCGGCAGCGGCGAGCAGGACGAGGATTCCCTGCAGGATGGCGAGGACCTGCGCCACGATCAGCATCGCGTTGCGCTTGAAGGGCATGCGCGCGCCGTAGGCGTACGGCTGCGCCGGGTATGGCGCGTACGGCTGCGGCGCGGGCGGGTACGCCGCCGGGCCCGGCTGCGCCGCGGGCGTGCCCGAGGGCGGGGGCGGCGGCTGGTTCGGGGGAGGCGGCATGCTGGCCACGGGCTCACTCCTCTGACGCGCAGCGACGGCGCGATTTCGCGCGCAGTCTACGAGGAAATCGGGGCGTCCGCCAGGGTCAGCGACTCAGAGCGCCTGCACCACGAACGTCGACGCCATCTTGTCGTGCCAGCCCTGCCCCTGAGGATCGAATGCCGCCCAGATCAGGCCGATGTACAGCACAGCCGCGCTGATCAGCAGGCCCACGAAGCGGCCCAGGGCGCGCCCCGTGGAGATGCGCGTCCCGGTACGGGCGTCGACGACGTGCAGGCCGAACAGCTTCTGGCCCACCGACTGCCCCTGCCATGACCACATCACCGTGAAGTACACAGCAGGCACGAGCAGGCTGAAGAGGAACGCGAAACCGGTCGCTGCGAACAGCTGACCCAGGCCCGAGCAGGATTCGTAGCCGACACCGTTCGTGGTGAGGATCGTGCAGTGCAGCGACGGCAGGCTGACGGCCACGATGAGCACCACCGCGACCAGCACCGGCACGGTGGTGATGAGCGAGTCGATGAGGTACGCGACGAAGCGCATCCAGAAGCTCGCGTAGCGGAGCCCTGGCGCGGGACCCGGCGGCGGCCATCCGTACATGGCGTACGGAGGTGCGCCGTACGGCGGCGGATACCATCCCGCACCCGGCGGCGCCTGGTGCGGAGGAGGGGGGTGCGGGGGTGGCGCCTGGTACGTCACGTCATGCGACGGCGGCGGGGTCGGGGAGCGCCTCGATGGCGCTGATCACCTGGCGCGTCAGCTGGGTGGGCGTGGACGCTCCGGCGGTGACCCCGATGCGGCTCATGCCGCGGAACCATTCGGGGTCGATGTCCGCCGCAGTGTCAACCAGGTGCGCCGGTTTGCGCGCCTTGTCCTGCACCACCTGCACCAAGCGCTGGCTGTTGCTGCTGCGCGCGCTGCCGACCACGACCACGCAGTCGACGTCCTCGGCGGCCAGGACCGCCGCCTCCTGGCGCTCCTGCGTTGCCAGGCAGATCTCGTTGTGCACCTCGGCGCCGGGGAAACGGTGCGTGACACGCTCGATGATGTCCTTCGTGTCCCACACGCTCAGCGTGGTCTGGCAGGTGACGCCCAGCCGCGTGCCCTCGGGAAAGGACAGCGCGTCCACCTCGTCGAGCGTTTCGACCAGCGTGATGTGCTCCGGCGCGATGCCGAGCACGCCGGCAGGCTCCGGGTGACCGCGCTTTCCGATGTAGACGACGTGCAGCCCGCGCTCGACGAGGTCGCGAACGAGGTCGTGGGTCCTGGTGACGTCGCTGCACGTCGCGTCGACGACGTTGAGCCCGCGCGCGCGCGCGGCCTCCACCACCGCCGGCGATATGCCGTGCGCGGTGAAGATGACGGTGCCTTCGCGCACCTTGTCGAGGCCCTTCATGCGATCGGATTCGGCCACCAGCGCGACGCCGCTCTGCTCCAGCTCGCGCGTGACGTGCTCGTTGTGCACGAGGTATCCGAGCATCGTCACCGGCTCGGCGGCGGCGCGCTCCGCGCCCACGCGCTTGGCGATGCGGATGGCTTCGACCACGCCGTGGCAGTACCCGCGTGGCGTGATGCGCACGACTTCCATGACATCCAGTCTACGCGGCTGCTTCTGCAGGGCGATCGATGCTGAAGCCGGGCTCCTCACGGTGCGCACGGCCGGCGAGCAGCAGCCACGAATAGAGCAACACGCCGGCGCATGCGCCGATCGCCAGCTTGGCGGCGTCCGGCAGTGAGCTGGGTGACGCGAAGGCCTCGAGCGTCCCGGCGATCACCAGCAGCGACGCCGCCCCGGCGGCGAGACTGATGGCGCGGCGTGCCGCGCCGGCGAGCGCGTCCCCGCGGCGCAGCGTCCCAGGCCGGAGTATCGAGTTGCCCAGCATGAGGCCCGTGCCACCCGCGATCACGATGACGCTGAGCTCGATCACTCCGTGGGGGACGATGAGGGCCCAGAACTGCAGGTCGTATCCGCCGAGGTGCACCGCCGCAGCAACTGTCCCCAGCATCCAGCCGTTGCTGAGCAGCACGAACGCTGTGGGGAGACCGAGGAACACGCCGCCGGCGAAACAGATGAGAGCGACGCGGATGTTGTTCTGGATGATGAAGGACGCAGCGAAGGGCGCATCCG
This sequence comes from Candidatus Dormiibacterota bacterium, assembly GCA_963777285.1. Classification (GTDB taxonomy): domain Bacteria; phylum Chloroflexota; class Dormibacteria; order Aeolococcales; family Aeolococcaceae; genus JAFARE01. Next base: position 519,547 of record CAVZPR010000002.1, on the reverse strand, counting down.
GCACGTTCGCCTGAATGCTGCCGCGCGCCATCTGATCGAACAGCGACTGCGGCACGAGGCCGGCGCGAAGGTCCGGCCGCAGATCGACCGCGGCCCACCCCGCGACGAAGCCGAGCGCCAGCAGCAGCAGGCTGGCGACGATGCACGGCCACGCCGCGCGGAAGGCGCGCGGAATGCCCACGGCGTAGAAGCGCGGTATCGCGCTCAGGCGTGCGGGGCGGCCGCGGTAGAGCAGCGGATGTGCCCGGGAACACAGCGCGTTGAGATATTCCGTGATGGCTGCGTCAGGATGGTCGCGGCGCGCGATGGCCAGGTCGCTCGCCGCGTGGCGCAGCAGAATGCCAAAGCGTTCCAGGTCTTCCGCGGGAAGCGCGCGCAGGCGCCCGCGGCGCGCGCGCTTGACCGCAGCCTCGAGCTCCGCCCAGCGCGACGCGCGTTCCGCGATGAAACGTTCCAGGCTCATCGCAGGCGCTGCTCCAACTGCAGGTAGAGCCGCTCGATGAGGAGCTCGGGCGGCCAACGCCACTCCGGCGCCGACGGCGGCAGCTTCAGGCGCCCGCAGAGCCTGGTGGCGATCTCGTGCGCCAGTCGCGCGCGCAGCTCGGGGCTCAAGCCCTGCCGCGAGAGGAAGACGCGCAGCGCGTCGCGTTCGGCGCTTCCCAGGCGCTCCACGCCCTCGATCGGCGGACCGGCATCGGGCGTGCGCAGCAGCACCGGCGGCGGCGCCGCCACGGCCGCAAGCGTCAACGGCGCGCGGTCTCGCACCACCACCGTCCCGGCCGCGAGGTCGCCGAGCCGGCGCGAGAGCGGGTGGAAGAACATGACCAGCAGCCCGATCCCGGTGATGTCGATGACGCGCACCAGGTCACGGACGGCGATGGACGCAACGTCCGGCGACGAGCCGTCAACGCGCATCACGCGGAGGCCCAGCGAGCTCTTGCCGGGTGTGCGTCCACCGGTCACCGCTTCGGCGACAAAGAAATAGCCGAAGTAGACGAACACCGCGAAGGCGATCGCTCCACCCTCTGCCCACGCAGCTCCCTGCAGGGTCGTGGCCGTGCTCGCCAGCGCCGCGTAGCCCAGCAGGGCCACGAACACGAGGAATCCGGCGAACACGTTGTCGATCAACTGCGCGGCCATGCGGCTGCCGACCCCGGCGGTGGAGAAGCCGAGCGACACGTTCTCGGCCGTGGCGATGCGGATCGTGTCTGGTGGCACGTCGGGCACGCGGTCATCGTACGCGCGCCGCGGCGCCTGCTCGCGGCGGTCAGGTCACGACGGCGAGGACCTGTCCCTCCTGCACCACGTCACCCTCGGCGACGCGGATCTCGCTCACCGTCCCGGAGACCGGCGACGTCACCGGTATCTCCATCTTCATCAACTCCACGATCATCAGCGTCTCGTCCTCGGCGACCTGTTGCCCCACCGTGACCACGATCTTCCACAGGTTGCCGACGAGCTCGGCCTTGACCTCTGTCATCGCTCTCCTCGGTGCGTGATGGTCTGCGTGCGGCTCACACCGGCGCCACGCCGTGCTTGCGCCACGGACGCCGCATGTGTTTGGTCGCGGCGCTGCGCAGCGCGTCGACGATGACGCGGCGCGTGTCCGCGGGGTCGATGATGTCGTCGACCATCGCCCAGGAGGCCGCGACGTAGGGATCGATCGTCTTGCGCACCGTCGCGGCGTACTGCGCCCGCGCCGCGGCGGGGTCGTCGGCTGCGGCGATCTGCTTCGAGAAGATGATGTCCACCGCGCCCTCGGGCCCCATGACCGAGATCTCCGCGCTGGGCCAGGCGACGAGCGTGTCGGGTTCGTATCCGCGACCGCACATGACGTAGTAGCCGGCTCCGTACGCCTTGCGCAGGATGACCGTGACCTTGGGCACCGTCGCCTCGCTCACCGCGTACAGCATCTTGGCGCCGTGGCGGATGATGCCCTGCTTCTCGACCTCCGTGCCCACGATGAAGCCGGGGACGTCCTGCAGGAACAGGAGCGGGACGTTGAACGCGTCGCATAGGGTGATGAACCGCGCGGCCTTGTCGGCGGCATCGATGTCCAGCGCACCGCCCTTGAACATCGGCTGGCTGGCGACAACGCCGGTGCTCTGGCCGGCGAAGCGCGCAAACGCGGTCACGATGTTGCGCGCGTACGTCGGCTTGATCTCGAACACGCTGCCCGCGTCCGCGATCCTGCGCAGCAGGAGCCGCATGTCGTACGCCGCGCGCGGGTTGGTGGGGACCAGCGAGGCGATGTCATCGATGCGCCGCCCCGGGGGGTCGTCGCTGGCGACGTGCGGCGGGGCCTCCCGGTTGTTGGAGGGAAGGTACGAGAGGAAGCGGCGCACGGCTTCGATGCACGTCCGGTCGTCGGCAACCTCGAGGTCGCCCACGCCGCTGATGTAGCAGTGGATCTGGCTGCCCCCCATGGCGTGGTCCGTCGTTTCCTCGCCGGTCGCCGCCTTGACGAGGCGCGCGCCTCCCAGCGCCATGCTGCTCGTGTCTTTCACCATGGGCACGAAGTCGGCGAGCCCGGGGATGTACGCGGTGCCGGCGGCGCAGGGCCCGAGCATCGCCGCCACCTGCGGCACGACGCCGCTCATCTGCACCTGCTCGTAGAAGAGCGCGCCGCTGCCCGCGAACGTGCTGCCCGTGGCTTCCTGTATCCGCGCTCCCGCGCTGTCGAGCAGCCACACCAGCGGCAGCCGGTTGAGCAGCGCGCGCTTGCGCAGCCGCGCAACCTTCTGCTCGCCGACCATCCCCATCGAGCCCGCCATGACCGTGAAGTCGTATGCGGCGCAGTACACGCGCCTGCCGTCGACGAGCCCCTCCCCGGTGACGACGCCGTCGGCGGGGGTGCGCTCCGGTTCCGTCACGCCGCCCGTCATCGAGTGCTGATGCGCCAGAAGCCCGAACTCGACGAAGCTGCCGCTGTCGTACAGAAGGTCGAGGCGCTCTCGCGCGGTCAGCTTCTGCTTGGCGTGCTGCTGCGCGATGCGGTCCTCGCCGCCCATGGCCAGCGCGCGCTGCCGCCGCTCAGCGAGGTCGGACGCCAGCGCCGCGATGTCCGGGTTCTGCGCGGCGTCGGACACGCGCTCCTCAGCGTCCCCTGAAGTCCGGCTCACGCTTCTGCAAGAAGGCGGCGACGCCCTCGCGAAAGTCGTCGCTCAGGCTGACCACGGTGAGCTGCGACTGCAGGTGACGCAGCGCCGCTTCGATGTCGAGACCGTCGATGTCATAGAAGGCATCGCGTCCCAGCCGCATCACCAGCGGGCTCCAGCGCGCCAGCTGCGCCGCCAGCTGCGCGGCGGCCTCGCGTGCCTCGGCCGCGGGAACGACTCGGTTCACGAAGCCCCACTGCAACGCCGTCGTCGCGTCGATGCGCTCGCCGGTGAGAAAGAGCTGCATGGCGCGCTTCGGACCGATGTTGCGCACCACGATCGACATGATCATCATCGGCCACACACCGACGCCAATCTCGGGAGTCCCGAACATCGCCGTGTCGGACGCGACCAGGACGTCGCAGGAGAGCGCGAGACCGAACCCGCCCGCGAGCGCGTGGCCGTTGACGCACCCCACGATGGGTTTCCCCAGGCGGCGCATGTCGAGGAAGAGCTCCACGAACAGGCCTCGCTCGCGATGCCGGTCCATCTCGCTGGCGTCGGCCGCGAACCCGGCGAGGTCTGCTCCGGCGCTGAAGGCCTTGTCGCCCGCACCGGTGAGCACGACCACGCGCACGGCGTCGTCGTCGCGCGCCGCGGCGAACGCTCCGATGAGGTCGCGGAGCATCTGCGGTCCGACGGCGTTACGCTGTTCCGGCCGGTTGAGCGTCACCGTCGCCACCGAGCCGGCGACGTCATAGAGAACGTGCGCGGGCTCGACCGTCACGGGCGCGCCTGTGTCAGGCGGCGACGCCGATGAGCCTGCCGTCGATCCAGCCGACCCATCCGTTGCTGCACACAACGCGCGCCCACGCGCCGCGCACCTCGGCGACCTGGATCGGCAGACCCGGTGCGAGGTTGGCGACCACCGGACCCGCAGGATCGGGCGCGGACCAGGCGCGCAGCCCCTGCGGCGGCACCGAGTGGGTGGGCACCCACTGGCCGGGCTGCGGTTGCGGCTGCGGTTGGTACTGCTGCTGCGGCTGGTACTGCTGTTGCGGCTGCGGGGTGAACGACGGCGCGGGCATGGGCTGCGGCTGCGGCTGCGGCTGGTATGCGGGCGTCGGCGCCGCCTGCGGCTCCGGCTGCACCTGCGGCTGCATCACGGGAACCGGTTGTGCGGCGGCCTCGGACGTCGTGAGACCGCTGAGCAGCCGGGCGGAATGCGCAACCTCCGACGCCGCCTGCACGAACGTGTGCTTGTTCAGCCCGTCGAGATACACGAACGTCTCGACCACGGCCGACGTCCCCGTGTCGGCGCGATCGACGGTGGATGTGATCCAACCGGGGCGAGCGTCGAGGAGCGTGCGTGCGCGGTCGGCCGCGTCTGACGTTATCGACGCCGTGTGGCGGATGGCGATGCGGTCGGCGCCGGGCGCCTGCACCACCTGCAGATCGACAGGACGGCCGGATGCGTCGCTGGCCCTGACCCCGTACGCGCCGTCGCCCGCACCCGCGGTGTCACCGATGAACTCCAGTCCGTCATCCCCGGTGCACCATCCGGTGATCGACTGCTTGACCTCGTCGGGTGTCATGTGCTGATCTCCTGTCCGTCCTGCGTGATGTGGGCCGACTATACGTGACCGGTCTGCACGACGCGGCGCTCAGGTGGGGTAGATGGCGATATGCCAGACGCAGTCCGGCGACACCGTGGTCACCTGCAGCTGATAGTTGCCGCCGGTCGCCATGAGCGTCGAGCCACCGTCGGTCCAGTCGCCGTTCTCGGTGGCCGTGTCGGGGCCCTGACCGCCGCCGGGCAGCACCTCGCTGACGGTCAGCACGACGTTCACGCCTGCCTCACCGGATGAACCCTGCGGGCAGCTGTCGGCGATGCCCAGCCCCCAATCCGCGGCGGTGGTGAAGCGCGCGGTACCCGAGGGGATGGTGGCGCTGCCTCCGCCGCAGACGTCGAGGCTGGCGACCGCGTGCTGGCCCGAGCCGGGCGGGCCGGGCGTGCCCAGCGGGTGCTGTCCGGCAGGTGTCGCCACCGGGCAGCGCACCACGCCCTGCGCCACCGGCGCCGTGGTGGACGTCGGCGTCGCGCTTGGCGTGGGGGTGGCCTGCGGCGTCGGCGACGGGGACACCGCAGCAGACGGCGTCGACAGCGGTGCGGTCAGGGTCGCTGGGTTGCTGTGGAACAGGAAGAAGCCGGCGGCGCCACCGAGGAGGATCCCGGCGATGAGACCCGTGGCCAGCATGGCGAGCGGTCGCGGCCCGCGCCGCCGCGCCGGGCCGCGCGCCGCATGCACCCCGCCCGGTGGAGGGGGAGGCGGCGGCTCCGGCGCGCCGGCGTTCGGGTCAGGCGGCACCCACCTACCTTAGATCGCGCAGCCTCCCGCGCCCGCGTTGGCGGCGTTGCTCCACAAGGACTGGACGGCAAAGCTGCCGGTGCTCAGCGATACGTCGGCGGCCGCGCCCGGACCCGCCTGGATCCACGCGCACTTGTCACCGGTCTCGGCGCCCGCGATGTCGGTCCAGCCCGACGGAGGGTTGGTGTCCGTCTCGCTCTCGGCGAACTCGTGGCCGCCGACGATGCTCACACCGTCGAGGAGTCCCGCGCTGCCGGCGTTGACGAAGTTCTCGCCGCAGCTGGTGCCCGCATCCGTGATGTACGGAAAATCGGTGTAGGAAAGAGCCCCGTAGCTCGACGAGGCGCTGCCGTGGTAGGCGCACCATGAGGTGGCGAAGCCGCTGGTGGAGTTGCCCTGCGGCGTGTCGATGATGTACTGGGTGTTGGCGTTCGACGCGGCGCCCGTGTTGCCGAAGTTGGCCGCGGCGCGAACCGCCTCCGCCTGGATGTCCGCATCCGTGGGATTGGCCGGGACCGGGTTCGTGTTGTCGCTCCAGGTTCCCTTGAGCAGGCCCGACGGGTTGCCCACGTGGGTCGCGCCCGCTGCGCAGGTGAGGCCCACCGGGTCAGCGCTGCTGTCGCAGTACTGCGTCTGGCTGGAGTTCCAGGCGCTGCCGCCCGCGCCCTGGAAGAACCTCTCCTGGTAGGCGGCCTGGCCCGAGGGGTCGTTGCCGTTCCAGCCCCAGAAGACGATGTACACGGCGGGGCTCGACTGAATCGCGCCTCCTGCATACGTCATCGGCACCCCGACGCCGACGCACGTGACCGAGATCACTACAGGGAGCACGCAGTCGCCGTTGCTGTTCAGCGGGACCCGCGCATCGTGGATCGTGGGCATCGCGTGGATGCGCGGCAGCGCGCCCGTCAGCATTCCCGAGGCTGAAGCCGGCGCCGTCTGCGTCAGCGCCAGCGCCGCCGCCCCGATCGCCAGCATGGCTGCCAGAGCCCTTCCCCTCGCCCGGCTGATGCGATTGCGCATCTTGGGAACCTCCTTGCGCGGAATCCGGCCGTGGGCGCGCACGGTCCACCGTGCGGCGCGCCGTCCCTTCAGAGAACGTTGGCCAGCCCTCCGTTCTTGCGCTGGTCAGGGGCCGGGTGGGGACGCGTCAGCCGAACTCGCACATCCGGTTGGTAGCCCCGGCAGGAATCGAACCTGCGACACAAGGTTTAGGAAACCTCTGCTCTATCCGCTGAGCTACGGGGCCGTCAACGCCTGCCGGCCCAGTCTACGAGCGGCGCGGCCATTCCCCCGCGGGCTGAGGACGGCTTCAGAGCGTCCGCCTGATCCCGTGTGCGCAGGCGGCGACGAGCAGCAGGCCCGCCAGGAGCAGCCAGGTTCCCAGAGCCGCCAGCCCGGGCGCCGGCATGCCCGTCTTGGGCGTGGGCGGGGTCGGCGGCGTCGACGCGGCGGCGACGTCGAACGTGACGTCGGCCGGCGGCGACACTAGGCCGTCGCCGTCTGTGACCGTGTACTCCACGTTGACCGTGCCGCTGAACCCGGCCGCGGGCGTGAAGGTGACCGCGCCCGTGACCTGGTTGATCGTGACCCTGCCGTCCGCCGAGGGAGGCAACGAGCTCGGCACGAGCGCGTAGGTGAACGGGCCGGTGCCGGTGGGCGGCGGCGGCGTCACAGTGATCGGCGCGCCTGCCTTCCCGTGTGCCGAGGCGGGCCGCGCCAGCGGCGTCACGTCGATGGCGACGGTTGCCGGCGCCGACAGCCGGCCGTACTGGTCGCTCACCGTGTAGGTGAACACAGGCACGATCCCGCTGAAGCCCGCCGCCGGGGTGAAGGTGATGACCCCGGTGCTGGCGTCCATCGACGCGGTGCCCGCCGCAGATGGCGGGACCGTCGCGAGCGCAAACGTGAATGGTCCGGCGCCGGACGGCGTCGCCGGGGTGAGGCTCAGCGCGTGACCGGCGGGCGTCGTCCCGGCAACATCGGCGGCCGCCGGTGCCGCAGGCTGCTCGATGGTGAGGTCGATGTTCGCCGCGTTGCTGACATCACCGTCCACATCCATGACCGTGTAGGTGAAGGTGGGCACCGCGCCGCTGAACCCCGATGCGGGGGTGAACGTGATCACTCCGGTGGTAGGGTCGATCGAGGCGGTGCCGTCGGAGCTCGGCGGTGTCGAGGCCAGGGCGTAGGTGAACGGCCCGGTGCCCACGGGTGACGACGGTGTCACCTGCAGCGGCGCCGGCCCGGTGCCTGCGCCGGTGACATCGGCGGCGACGGGATCGACGGTCACCGTGACCGTGGCGGTGGCGGTGCGCGAGTAGGCGTCGGTGATCGTGTAGGTGAAGCTGTCCGGACCCGAGTACCCGGAGTCGGGGTCGTAGGCAAAGGCACCGCTCGGCTTCACCGTCACCGTACCGTTGGATGGGGCGGTGTGCGACGTGACCGTGGTACCGGTCCCGGTGTCGTTGCTGAGCACCCCGGGGGCCGGCACACCGAGGCTGACGTCAGCCTGGGTGCTGTACGAATCGTCATTCGCTGCGGGCGCCGCAGGCTGCTTGATGGTCAGGTCGATGGTCGCCGCGTTGCTGAGATCGCCGTCCACGTCCATGACCGTGTACGTGAAGGTGGGCACCGCGCCGCTGAATCCCGATGCGGGAGTGAATGTGATCACGCCGGTGGAAGGGTCGATGGAGGCTGTGCCGTCGGCGCTCGGCGGCGTCGAGGCCAGCGCGTAGGTGAACGGCCCGGTGCCCACCGGTGCGGGCGGTGTCACCTGCAGCGGCGCCGGCCCAATGCCTGCGCCGGTGACATCGGCGGCGACGGGATCGACGGTCACCGTGACCGTGGCGGTCGCGCTGCGCGCGTATGCGTCGGTGATTGTGTAGGTGAAGCTGTCGGGGCCCGAGTATCCGGAGTCGGGGAAGTACTGGAGAAGGCCGTTGAACTTCACCACGGCGATTCCATTGGCCGCAGCGGTGTGTGAGGTGACCGCGATGCCGGTGCCGGTGTCATTGCCCAGCACCCCTGGCGCCGCCACGCCGAGGGCGACGTCCGCCTGCGTGCTGTACGAGTCGTCGTTCGCCGCGGGCGCCGCCGGCAGGTTGACGGTGATCGTCACCGTCGCCGGGGACGAGTCGCGGCCGTACTGATCCGTCGCCACGTAGGTGAACTGATCGGCCCCCGAGAACCCGCTGTCCGGTGTGTAGGTGAACGAACCATCGGCGTTCATGACCAGGGTGCCGTTGCTCGGAGCCGTGTTGCTCGACACGGACAGGCCAGCACCGACGTCGTTGGCGAGGACGCCGTTTGCCTGGTTCACGCTCAGGGTGTCGCCGCCCGTCACGCTGTAGGAGTCCGCGTTGGCGGTGGGATTGTCGAACGGGTTGTCGGCGAGCTTGCAGGCCGCCCCGTCGTTGTTGCTGGTGACGGCGCCCGTGACCTTGAGCGTCCCGCTGGGCGATGAGCCCGTGAATCCGGTGATCTGATAGATGTGCCCCGTGTTGTTGTCGCTGAAGAAGAGGTCGTTGGGGTTGTCCGACCAGCCTGCGCCGAAGGAGCCGCTGACGATCCCCGACACGGTTGCGCTGGTGGCCACGTCGGTGCTGAGGTCGACGGCGTACAGCGTCGTCCCGCTCAGCATGTAGGCGACGCCGCCAACCCAGACGATGTCGTTGCCGGTGTCGGCGGCACCGCTCACCGTGAAGGCTGTCGCCTTGACGGTCGCGACGTCGACGGAATACCAGCTGGTGGCCGAGCTGCGCAGCAGCAGATGGCCGGACCCGTCGAAATCGCCGGCCACGTAGCTCGCGACCGGAAGACCCGTGGGCACCCCGAGGTCGGTGACCGACCCGTCAGCGGCGATCTTGAGCAGGTGAGCCTGGGTCGTGCTGTCGGTGCTGATGGCGTACAGGTAGTTGTCGGCGACGTCGTACCCCATGGCGTTGTAGGTCGGCTGCGCGCTGCCGATGTCCGTGTACACGCCGGTGACCGGGTTCAGCTCCTTGAGCTGCCCGCTGATCACCTGGTAAAAGCCGGGCGCGCAGGCGAACGGCCCGCCGGCCGCAGACGCCCGCGACAAGGGGGCGAACACGAAGGCGGCGCTGCCCAGCGCCAGGGCTATGAGGGCGCCCGCGGCACGGGCTCGGAACATGACGCCTTCCTTCTTCGATGGTTCGACGTCGCCGAACCTACCGGCCCAAGGACCCCCGTGAGCTCGAGGTTGCACCCCCGTTACCGAGTTGCAATCACTAAGCTGGCGGATCGATGGCCGCACGCTGTGCCCACGTCCACGAGCAACCCCGCGAAGGCAACCTGGGCCAGCGCTTGCGACACGTCGCGCGGACACACCTCGACTACCGGCGCCGCGCCGCGCTGCGCATGCTGATCGCGTTCATCGTCACGTTCGGGCTCATCAGGCTGCTGACATATGCCATCCACAACAACCTCGGCCCCTTCCACGACATCGTGATCGGCGGCGGTTCCGGCGCCACCATTCACATCCACCACTACATCTGGGGACTGGCGCTGATCGCCGTCTGCGGTTTCCTGGCGCTGAGCCTGGAGGCGGCCCGCTGGCACCCCGTCCTGGCGATCCCGTTCGGCATCGGGCTCGCCCTGGTGCTCGACGAGTTCGCGCTGCTGCTGCAGCTCAGGGACGTGTACTGGGCCGACGCGGGGCGAGCCAGCGTCGACATCGCCGTCCTTGCCGCGGCGCTCCTTCTCCTCTACTACATCGGACAGTGCTTCTGGCACGACATCGCCGCCGAGCTGCGCAAGGGGTTCGGATACGTGCGGGCGGCCGAGCACCAGGTGGCGGAGCACCTTTGAAAGAAGGTGCGGTACAACGCGCTAACATCGTCGGGAACTGAAGGCAGGGAGGTGCGCGTGCGCGGAAATGGTCTTCGGCGGCGTGGCTTGCGCGCCGGTGTCATCGCGGGTGCCATGGTGGGCGCCGCGTGGTTCGGCTCGGCCTCGCTGCAGGCGGGGGCGAGTGCGCCCGTGGTGCGCCTGGTCGGAAGCTTCCACGGCATCCACGGCCAGTACTCCACCATTCAGGCCGCGGTGAACGCCGCCCAACCGGGCGACTGGATCCTGGTTGCGCCCGGTGACTATCACGAGCGCGCCGACTACGCCGACCCGTCGTGGCCCGCCGGCGTGTGGATCGCCAAGTCCGGCCTGCATCTGCGCGGCATGAATCGCAACACCGTGATCGTCGACGGCACCAAGCAGTCGTCCGCACGCCCATGCTCGGCGTCTGCGCCGAGCCAGGACCTGGGGCCGGGTGGCCAGGGGCGCAACGGCATCGAGGTGTACGGCGCCCAGGGGCAGGCGAACAACGTTTCCATCGACAACCTCACCGTGTGCAACTTCCTCACCAGCACCGGCGGCGACAACGGCAACGAGATCTGGTGGAACGGCGGCGACGGCCAGGGGCACGTGAACCTCTCCGGCTACAGCGGCACGTACCTAACCGCCACCTCCACGTACTCCAGCACGACGGCATCGTCTCTGGGCCCGTGCTGCGGCGTCGACAATCCATCCGGGCTCTACGGAATCTTCTCCAGCGACTCCACCGTCGGTCACTGGCAGCACGACTACGCCAGCAACATGTCGGACTCCGCCTACTACGTGGGCGCCTGTCAGCAGATCTGCGACATGGTGATGGAGAACGACCATGGGCAGTACAGCGCGCTGTGTCTCTCCAGCACCAACGCGGGCGGGTACTTCGTGGTGCAGCACGTGGAATGTGACAAGAACAAGACCGGGCTGGTCAACAACTCGCAGAACAACGACGACTGGCCGTCGCCGCAGCACGGCGCGTGCGACAGCGCCGACCCCAGCCAGCCGCAGCACGGGATCCTGGGCACCACGTCGTGCACGGTGTGGCAGCACAACAACCTGCACGACAACAACAACCCCAACGTTCCCGGCAACGGCATCGGCGGGCTCGCCGGCGGCGGCCCCGTGGGCACGGGCCTCATCCTCGCCGGGTCGCGGGACATCACGCTGTACCAGAACACCTTCAAGCACAACGACTCCTGGGGGCTGCTCATCGTCGACCTGCCGGATCAGGAGACGGGGCCCGCCAACTGTCAGGGCGGCATTCTCGTGTCGATCCCCATGCAGACCCCTATCTGCTTCTACGAGTCGGCGGGCAACCTGAGCCTGGACAACACGTTCCAGAACAACGGCAGCGGCTATGGCGTCCCCAACGGCTCGCTGGGCGACATCGGGCTGGCCACGGTGGCGCACACCTCCCCGCCGTTCGAGGACGCGCGCGGCAACTGCTTCTCCGGTGACACGGACTCCGGCCGCCCGCTGGGCCAGCCGTACACAGATCCACCGGGGATCGAGACCCTGCCCTCGTATCAGCCGTCGAACGGCGTGTGCACGCAGCAGAACGCCGGCGACTACGGGCCGCTGGCGGCGGAAGCAGCGTGCGCATCACAGCTCCTCGCGCCCTGCCCGACGCTGGAGACGCTGTGTCTGTACAGCTCGAGCCTGCCGTGCGTCCCGGCGCCGACGCCCATCGACTACCCAAGACCCGCCGCGAAGTTCGCGCTGCACCTGCCCGGCGCGAGCCTGACGCCGACGATGCCCAACCCGTGCGCGGGAGTGCCGGCCAACCCGTGGTGCCCGGTGGAGGGCGGACCGGCGACCGTCGCGGCGGCTGCGTCGTCGAGCTCAGTCACGGCCGGCGGACCGCAAGCGTTCACCGCAGCGGCGCTGATCGCCACCGGCGCGGGCGCAGCGGTCGTCGCGCTCATCGCACCTCGGCGCCGCCGCTTCGCCTGACGGCGCCGGCTACAGCAGCTGCTGCAGCTGCGACTCCCAGTTGTCGACATGGATGGCGCGGCCGCGCAGCGAGGCGCGCAGACCCTGAAGGTACGGCAGCCGCTCCACCGCGGTGCGCCACTTCGAGCCCGCGGCCGACGCGTCCTGATAGATCGCCTCGACGCTGAAGCCGATCAGGACCAGCGCGCGGTTGAGCCTGCGCATCGCTTCCAGGTCCTTGCAGTCGTACACGTACGTCGCATGGTTCTTGACGTTGAGCACCTCGTACACCAGCTTTCCGGACGGCGTCAGGGCCATGCAGAACGCGAGCACCGTGGGAAGCGCGTCGTCGCCCTGCGCCTGCGTGCTCAGCGCTCCGAAATCGGTGGACGCCGGCGTGAGGGTGCCGCGGTCGACGTCGGCTCGCGGCGCCGCGGTGTGCTGCGCGGCGAACTTGCCGCCGCCGAACATGCCGCCCATGCCCATGCCGCCCATGCCCATGCCGCCGAGGCGCCCCATGCCACCCAGCATCCCCAGCGCCAGCATGCCCCCGGCCGGCCCACCGAAATCGGCTCCGAAACCCATGCCCATCGCGCCACCGACCTGCGGTGGACCGCCCATCATCATCCCTGCGGTCAGCGCCCCGGCCATGCCCCCCGGCATCATCGGACCGCCGCCGTGATCCATGCTCGGAGCGTGTGAAGGGGCCTGCCAGGCCTTCACGCCCTGCGCCTCGACCTGCACCGAGGCCCACTGCTTGAACCCGATGAAAGCGGGGCCGAGCTTCTCGATTGCGGCGACGCAGCCGGTGCGCTCGGGAAGGGTCGCGGCCGCGACCAGCGACGGCCAGACGGTCGCGTCCACAGCGTCGAGGTCGGACTTGGCTCCGGCCACGCCGTCGCGGAGGTCACCCGCCACGGTGCGCTGCCCGATGGTGCCCAGTCCGGGCAGGAGCGCGCCGAGGAACGCGGCGGTCCGCCCGCGCGTCTCGCTCACGCGCTTGCGCAGCAAATCGATGAACTCCGAGGTGCGCTGCGCCATGCGGTTGACCACAAGCGGCTCGTCGCCTGCCACCTCGACCGTGATGCGATATCCGGACGGGTCGGCGGTGACGTTCTCGACGAACGAGTACGGGATCTGGTCGGGTGTGCCGTTCTGCGGGATGGTGACCAGCGCGTCGTCGTACAAGCGGAGCTCAGCCGCGACGTCCGCGACCGCGCCGGGAAACTTTACAGGCGTGCCCAGTCCGGCGAGCAGCAGCGACGACACGGAGTCGTCGGCGCGCACGTCGCGAATCTCGACGAGCAGCTGCGTACGCATGTTGCCCAGCATGCTCAGGTCGAGTGACGGCCCTTCGTTGAGGCGCAGCCGCACCACGTAGGGAGCAGGCTCCGACACCTCGACGATGTCGGTCGGTTTGACCCTGATGGGCTGGCCCATCTGCGGCGAGACGACGACGGCGCCGTCAGCTATCGCGGCGGTGCCGTCTCCCTCGTCCAAGACGTCGCCGCCGGCGGCGACGAGACGGTAGTGCATCGACCTGTGACGCCGGCTCGCGCCTCAGGCTGCGGCCGTGCCGCATTCGGGACAGAACTTGGAGCCCTTCAGCTCGGTGCCGCAGTTGGCGCAGAACTTCTTGGTGGCGGCGGGCGCGGCGGCCAGCGGGACGCCGCAACTCTGGCAGAACTTCCCGCCGCCGGTCTCCGCGCCGCACTTGGGACAGCGGGCGGTTCCCTGGTCGCGGTAGTTGACGTTCTGCGTCAGGTCCTCCTGCTGGATCTTCTGGTTGAGCTGCTCGATCTGCGCGCCCGCCTGCAGCGCGGCCACCTCCTGGTCGAGCTTTGGCGCACAGGCCACGCAGAGCCCGCGCTCCGTGTTCCAGCAGATGGCCTTGCAGACCCACTGGCCGCAGCGATGGCACTGCTCGAAGTACGGCTGCATCTCCTGCACCGCGGTGGCGAGCTGCTTGTCGCGTGTGCTGCCGCGGTCGCCGCTGCGCATCCACTGGCTCGCCCAGCCCGCCTGCTCGACCTTGTCCCCGACGTCGCCGCCGAGGAGGCCGCCGCCGATGCTGGCGAGGCGTCCGCCGAAGCCTGTCACGGAATGTTTGAAGGTTGACGAGTAGCCGTTGCCGCAGCGCTCACAGAAAAACTCGAACTGGTACCCCTCCTCCGTGGAGGCGTCGCGGTAGTTGTTGGTAAAGGGAATCATCTGCCCCACTCTTGCGCACTCCTCCAGGCGGCCCTGGTCATCCGGCTGCGGCAGGAGTGTACCGCCTCCTGAAGATGGTCGGGAAGGCGAGATTCGAACTCGCGACCTCACGGTCCCGAACCGTGCACTCTAACCTGGCTGAGCTACTTCCCGGCGCCGGGCCGCGATGATACCACCGCTCCCGAGCCGCAAAGACTGCCGTACCGCGCGCCATACTGACTGCCGAGCGGACAACAGTCGAGGAGCACGGGACATGGGACGCATCACCATCCACGAGACCATCGACGCGCCGGTCGCGACGGTGTTCGCGTACGTCGACGACCATCGCAACACGACCAAGTACATGCACGGCCTCACCAAGTGGAAGCCGACCACCGACGTGGTGCACGGCAAGGGTGCAAAGTTCGAGGTGGCGATGAAGGCCGGCCCGACGACGCTGGGCTCCGTTGTCGACATCACCACGTGGACGGAGAACAAGGCGATCGGGTGGCGCTCGGTCCAGGGCTTCAAGCAGACCGGGAAGTGGGCCTTCAAGGCGAACGGTGAGACCTCGACCGACGCGACGTTCGAGATGGAGTACGAGCTGGGCGGTGGCATCGCCGGTCGCATGCTGGGACGCGCCGCAGAGCCGGCGGTGAGATCCAATCTGCAGCGCTCGGTTCGCACCCTCAAGCAGCACACCGAGCGCCTCGAGGCGCGCAAGCCGGCGGCGAAGAGCGCTGCCAAGCCGACGACGGCGGCGCGATCGAAAAGCAGCGTCGGCGCAAAGAAAGCCGGTGCGGCGAAGCCCGCGGCGAAGCGCCGCGGCGGGACGTCGTCCAAGGCCCGCTGAGCGCCGCGGCGCGGCTGGTCTTTGTCTAGAACAAACAGCGCCTAGAATGGGCTCATGACAAGCGATTCGGCCGGCTCGAACGGCCACCTCACGGGGGACACCGGCGGCCCGCGCGTGAAGCGCGGTCTCGCGGAGATGCTCAAGGGCGGCGTGATCATGGACGTGGTCAACGCCGAGCAGGCGAAGATCGCCGAGGATGCCGGCGCCGTCGCGGTGATGGCCCTGGAGCGCGTCCCCGCGGACATTCGCCGCGACGGCGGCGTGGCCCGGATGAGCGAGGTGTCGCTGATCCGCCAGATCATGGCGGCGGTCACCGTCCCCGTGATGGCCAAAGCGCGCATCGGCCACTTCGTCGAGGCGCAGGTGCTGCAGTCGTTGGGCATCGACTACATCGATGAGTCCGAGGTGCTCACCCCCGCGGACGAGGAAAACCACATCGACAAGTGGCAGTTCACCGTGCCCTTTGTGTGCGGCGCCCGAGATCTCGGCGAGGCGCTTCGGCGCATCGGCGAGGGTGCGGCGATGATCCGCACCAAGGGCGAGGCGGGCACCGGCAACGTGGTCGAAGCCGTGCGCCACATGCGCGCGGTGCAGGGTGGGATCAGGCGCCTGCAGTCGTTGCGGCGCGACGAGCTCATGTCCGAGGCCAAGCGGCTGGGTGCGCCGTACGACCTCGTGCTCGACGTGCACCAGTCGGGCAAGCTGCCCGTGGTGAACTTCAGCGCCGGTGGCATCGCCACTCCCGCCGACGCCGCCCTGATGATGCAGCTCGGCTGTGACGGCAACTTCGTGGGCAGCGGCATCTTCAAGAGCGACGATCCGCTCGGCTACGCCAAGGCGATCGTCGCGGCGACCACTTACTTCGACAAGCCGGACGTGATCGCCGAGGTCAGCGCCGGCCTGGGTCGCGCGATGCCCGGACTCGACGTTGCGTCCATGCCCCGGGAGGAGCTGCTGGCCACGCGGGGCTGGTGAGAGTCCATGCCGCGCGGGTGTGGGCGCGGGCGCACGGGGGTACACTGCCTTTGTGCAACTCACGGATGGCAGGCTTTCACGTCGCGTGAGGTCGCGCGTCCGCTGAGAGGGAGGTCGCGATTCTTCGCGTAGGGGTTCTCGCCCTGCAAGGCGACGTGCGCGAGCACCTGGCCGCGCTGCGGGAGTGCGGTGTCGAGGCGACGACGGTGCGTCAGCCGCACGAGCTGGAGGCCGTCGACGCGCTGGTGCTGCCCGGCGGCGAGTCCACGACCATGAGCCGGCTGCTCCGCGTCTCGGGACTCGAGCCGGTGCTGCACGCCAGGCTGGCGGGGGGCATGCCGCTGCTCGCGACGTGCGCGGGGCTCATCCTCCTGGCCCGCGACGTCCTCGACGGCCGTCCCGACCAGATCGCCGCCGGAGCCTTCGACGTCGCGGTGCGCCGCAACGGATACGGCCGTCAGGCCGAGTCGTTCGAGGCGGACATCCGCATCGACCCACTGGGCGTCGCGCCCTTTCGGGGCGTGTTCATCCGCGCGCCGCGGATCGAATCGGTCGGCGGAGATGCGCAGGTCATCGCCACGTTCGGCGAGAACCCGGTGGCGGTGGTGCAAGGGGCGCGTGTCGGCCTTGTCTTCCACCCGGAGATGACCGACGACCCGCGGCTGCACCGCTTCTTCCTGGAGCGTGCGGAGGCGTCGCTGCAGACGTCGGCCGCATGATCATCCGCACCGCGTCCTTCCGCGACCTGGCGCGCATCGAGCAGCTGTACCGCGACGCCGTCGAAGCCGATGAGCTCGGGGTCAGCCCCTCGCCGGACAGTCCCGTGCCGCAGGCAACCCTGCTGCGGCTGTGGCACGCGCTCACCAAGTCGTTGTCGTCGCTGGTGCCGCTGACCGACAGCGCGGACGCGCTGCTGGTCGCCGAGGACGCACAGGAGGGCGTCGTCGGGTTCATCCAGGCGCAGGCGCCGCCGGGACGCAGCCGCTCGTGGCAGATCATCAACCTCTGCACGTTCAGCACAGCGATCGGGCACTTCGCGCGCGAGCAGCTGCTGGCTGCGCTCTGCAACCACGGGCTGGAGCACGGTGTCCACCGGTTTCACGTGCGCCTGCCGCTGGAACATCCGCTGGTGCCCGTGTTCCTGGCGCATCACTTCACGCAGTTCGCGACGGAGCAGATCCTGTACCGCGATGCCCCGCCGGAAGAGGAGGGCTCCAGCGTGCGGTCGGCTCTGCTGCGCCCGGCACGGCGCGATGACATCGCGTCGATATACCTGCTCTACCTGCGAACCACGCCATCGCAGGTCGCCGACTTCGAGGGTGCATCGCTCAACCTGTGGCAGGGCGCCTACGCGCAGGGGCTGGTGGCGCGCATGGGGCGCGAGGACGTGCGCCACTATGTTGTCGAGCATCCTGGCCTCGTCGCCTGGGCCGCGATCCGCGCGGCGTCGTCGACCCAGCCGACGCAGCTCACGCTGATGTGCGAAGGGCACGACGCCACGCTGCGCGACGCGATCATCGACGCGGTGCTCCGCGAGCTGCCCGCGGGGCCGGTGGCGTGCGTGCTGCGCCACTACAACTCCGAGTTGATCCGCGCGCTCCAGGGCCGCGGTTTCGCCGTCTACGGCATGCAGATGCTGCTGGTGTGCGACCTCGGCTCGAAGGTGCGCCTGCGCCAGTCCGCGCAGCGCAAGAAGCCCATCCTGGTCCAGGCGGGTGTGGCCCGCAGCGTCGCCACCGAACCACAGGCGACGCTTCGCGTTTTGGGATCGCGCCGGGAGGCACCGGGACGGTCGCGGCGGTGATGCCCTACGGCGCCTCCTGGGAGGAGGAGCTGAGCCTGCTGTTCCAGGCCTTGCCGCCGCGCATCGCCGCGGCGGCGCAGCGCATGGGTCAGGGACGCGGCGAGCTGCTCGAGGTGGTGCTCGACCTCGGACGCGAGCCGGAAGCCCGCTTCACCGACGGCGAGGCGATCCTCGACTCCGCGCATGTCGGCCACGCGGACATCGAGTACGTCATCCAGCGGGTGGGCGATTTCGGCGACGACAATCGCGCCGGCATCGAGCGCACCCTGCACCGCATCAGCGCGATTCGCAACCGGGCGGGCCAGGCGGTGGGGCTGACGTGCCGCGTGGGACGGGCGGTCACGGGAACCATCGACATCATCAAGGACATCGTGGTCAGCGGCCAGTCGATTCTCCTGCTGGGACCGCCCGGGATCGGCAAGACCACCATGCTGCGCGAGTGCGCGCGGGTGCTGTCCGACGAGTGCGACAAGCGTGTGGTCATCGTCGACACGTCGAACGAGATCGCCGGCGACGGTGACATCCCGCACCCGGGGATCGGCCGCGCGCGCCGCATGCAGGTGCGCACCCCGGCGCTGCAGCACGCGGTGATGATCGAGGCGGTGGAAAACCACATGCCGCAATGCATCGTCATTGACGAGATCGGCACCGAGCTGGAGGCGGCCGCGGCGCGCACCATCGCCGAGCGCGGCGTGCAGCTGGTCGGAACCGCGCACGGATCGAACCTCGACAACCTGCTGGTGAACCCGACACTGAACGACCTGCTCGGCGGGATCCAGACGGTGACGCTGTCCGACGAGGAGGCGCGCCGCCGCGGCACGCAGAAGTCCGTGCTGGAGCGCAAGGCGCCGCCGACGTTCGACGTGCTCATCGAGATCCAGGAACGCGACCGCGTGGCGGTGCACGCTCCCGTCGCGGAGACGGTGGACGAGGCGCTGCGCGGGCGCGTGCGGCCGCCGCAGCTGCGGCTCCGCGGCGAGGCGGGGCAGGTGGTGACGCGCATCGACACGGCCGCGGCGGCGCTGCACCCGTCGCCCTTCGAGCCGGCACCGTTTCCCGGCGGCGGCAGGGGAAACCGCCGCACCCGCGAGCGCCGCCGCCGATTCGACGTCGACGAGTACCTCAGTACGCAGCAACGGCGCGAGCGCGACCACGACGCGCCCCCGCCTCGCGCCGCGCACCCGCTGTCGATCTTTCCCTACGGCGTGTCGCGGAGCTACCTGGAGCAGTCGGTCCGCGAGCTGCGCCTGCCGGCACGCATCCAGCACCACGTCGACGACGCCGACGTCGTGCTCACGCTCAAGAACTACTACCGCCGCCGCGACTTTCCCGTGCGCGCCGCGGAGTCTTCGGGGATCCCGATCCACGTGCTGCGCAGCAACACGGTGGCGCAGATCAAGGGTGCGCTCGCTCGCGCCTACGGCGTCGAGCCCGCAGACCCCACCGAGACTGCGCTGCAGGAGGCGCTCGAGGGCGTTACCAGGGCGCAGCAGACCGGTGGCGAGGTCGAGCTCGCGCCGCAGAACTCGTACGTGCGTCGCCTGCAGCATCAACTCGTCGAGCAGCACGAGATGACGGCGCGGAGCACCGGCGACGAGCCCAATCGCCGCCTGGTCATACTGCGCCCCGAAGACTGATGAGACGCTGGCCGGGCTACTTCATCTCGTTCGAGGGGCTGGACGGCGCGGGCAAGAGCACGCAGGTCGCGGCCCTTGCCGCGGCGCTGAAGGTCAGGCACCACGACGTGCTCACGGTGCGTCCCGACAGCACGCGTCTGGGTGAGCTGCTGCACAGCTTCGTCCTGCAGCACCAGCGCGGTCCCGCCATCGATCCCTGGGCGGAGGCGCTGCTGTTCAATGCGGAGCGCGCCCAGCTGCTGCGGGAGATCATCCTCCCTGCGCTGCAGCGCGGCGCCGTGGTGATCGCGGACCGCTACGTCGAACTCGACCCTCGCCTACCAGGGCGGCGGGCGAGGACTGCCGGCCGACGCGCTGCTGCGGCTGCACCGTGACGCCTGCGACGACGTGTGGCCCGACCTCACGTTCTACCTGCAGATCCCGGCGACGTTGGCTGTGCAGCGGCAGCGCGCGCAGCAGCTGCCGCTGGACCGCATCGAGGGTTCTCCCGAGGACTTCCACAGCGCCGTGAGCCGCGCCTTCGAGGAGCAGGCCGCGAGCGCAGGCGACCGCGTCGTGCGCGTGGACGCGACGCGGCCCGCGATGGCGGTTTCGCGTGACATCGAGGAGACGGTGCGAGGACGATTGCCCTCGGTCAGCGGGATTCCCGCGGCCCGGGCAGCCGCGCGCGCGTGAAGCTGGTCGTCGCCATCGTGCAGAGCAAGGACGCTGACGCATGCGTCGGCGCGCTCGTCGCAGCGGGCCACGAGTGCACCCGGCTCGGCTCGTCCGGCGGCTTCCTCGACATGGAGAACGTCACGCTTCTGGTCGGCGTCAACGACGCGGACGTCGATCCGGTGGTCGCGCTGCTCAAGGGCAAGGCGCGGCGGCGCAGCGAGACGATCGAGGCTCTGGTGGCGGGCGCGGACACGATGGGCGCGGTGATACCGCCACCCATGGACGTCGAGATCGGCGGTGCGACCATCTTCGTGGTCGACGTCGCCAGGATGGAGCGCCTCTAGCCGCGACGAAGGCTCAGAGGCCGAGCACCACCTCGGTGGCCGGGGCAACGCGCTCGACCCGGCTGCCGGCGAGGTGCACCCTCACCCCGGCAACCCCTGGCGCCCCCGGCTCCCACCCGTCCGCGTAGAGCGCGCGCGCCTCGCCCCAGGTCCGCGCCTGGCGCTGCTGCCGGCCATCGGTGAACGTCATGGTCCCGGGGCGCGTGGCGAACCCGAAGCCCACCTCCCCGCCGCTGCTGAGAAAGGCACGCAGCGACTGCAGCGCCGACTCCGGGGGAATCGGCGTTTCCGGCGACTCGAGCGCGGCGATCAGCGTCGGCATGCCGCCGGACTTCGCGGCCTCCCGGACACCGGCGCGCTGCGCCACCTGCGCCGCGCGCTCCCGGCGCCGCCGCTCCGTCGCCACCTCGCCGAGCCGCGCGCGGATCTCGCGCAGCTGGCGGTCGTACGGCGCCATGGCGGCGATGGTGGCTCGCTCACACGCACTCAGGGCGGCAGCGATCTTGTCGATCGCGGCATCAGCCAACTCGCGGAGCTGTTCGGCGGTGACGGGCTCGGGAAGCTCGGGCAGGCGCGGCGGCTCCTGAGGGTCGGTGTCCACGACCGCGATGATGCGCCGCCGCGCGGGCGGCGCGACACAGCCGCCGGCAGCGCGCGTCCGCGGTCATTTGCGGTATGACCCCTTGTCACCGCCAGCATCGAGGGAGGCAGTCTCAGTGGCCCAGTCACTTCACGACGTGGTCCGGCTGGAGCGCGACGGCGCGGTCGCCATGGCGACGATCGACCATCCCCCGGCCAACGCCATCAGCGGCGCTGTCGTATCCGGGCTGGCGGAAGCACTGGACGCCGCTGAGGCCGACAGCGGCTGCCGCGCGCTGGTCATCACCGGCGGCGGGCCAAAGTTCTTCTCCGCGGGAGCCGACGTCACCGAGTTCGGTGGCGGCGCCGAAGGGCTGGGTGGCGCGCTCGACCTCACGCTGCGTTTCGAACGGTCGCGCCTGCCGATCATCGCCGCGGTCAACGGCATCGCATTCGGCGGCGGCTGCGAGCTGACGCTGGCGTGCGACGTGCGCATCGCGTCGCGCACGGCTCGCTTCGGCCAGCCGGAGATCAAGCTGGGCATCATCCCGGGCTGGGGCGGGACGCAGCGGCTGCCGCGGCTGCTGGGCAGGGCGCGCGCCGCCGAGCTGCTGCTCACCGGCGAGCCGATCGACGCCGAGCGCGCGCTCCAGCTGGGGCTGGTCAGCGAGCTCGTGGATCCAGACGAGCTGCCGCAAGCAGCGCGACGCTGGGCGGAGATGCTCGCGTCGCGTGCGCCGCTCGCCCTCGCTGCGACCAAGCGGGCGATGCTCGAAGGCGCGGCGCTGCCCATCGACGCGGCGTTGAAGATCGAGCAGCGCGAGTTCACGGGGCTGTTCTCCACGGAGGACGCCGCCGAGGGCATCACGGCGTTCCTACAGAAGCGCGCCCCGGAGTGGAAAGGCCGGTGAGCGTCGCTCCATGACGGCGATCATCAGCCCGATCGCGCTCGCGCTCCTGGCGGGGACATCGATCGCGACAACCGGGCGGCGCTGGTCGCAGCTGCTCGGTCTGATGCGCCGCTCCACGCGGCGCGACTCGCGCACTGATCACCCTCTGCAGCGCGCCGGCGCGTTCGTCGTGTATGTGCTGGCCCAGGGCAGGCTGCTGCGCTGGCCGTTCTCCGGCGTGCTGCACGCGCTCATCTTCTGGGGATTCGTCGTCCTGCTGACGGCGATCGCGCAGGGCATCGTCGAAGCGGTGTACGTGGGATTCCAGTTCCAGCTGCTTCCCGGAAGCGGCGCCATCGCCTTCCTGCAAGACCTCTTCTTCCTCTTGGTCGAGTGCGGCATCGTGATGGCGCTGGTCAACCGCCTCCTGGTTAACCCGTCGCGCTTTCGCGGCAGCCATAGGGCTGACGCGATCATCATCCTGGCCTGGATCGGCGGCCTGCTGCTGTGCATGGAGCTGAACTACGCGACACGCATCGCCGAGGGCGCGCCCGAGGCGCTGGCGCAGTGGCGTCCCGTGGCGTCGGCGATCGCCGCGGTGTTCCGCCCGCTGGGTGCGGGCAGCGAAGCGCTCGTCGTGCTGCACGGGATCTTCTTCTGGCTGCACCTCAGCCTGGTGTTCGGCTTCCTCGTGTACCTGGGGTACAGCAAGCATCTGCACATCGTCACCGCGGTACCCAACGTCATCTTCAGGAACGAGCGGCCCAAGGGCGCCGCACGCACCCTCGACATCGAAGCCGTGATGAACGCCGAGAGAGAGGCTGATCAGCACTTTGGCGCCGCCGCGATGGAGCACTTCTCGTGGAAGGACATGCTCGACCTGTACACGTGCACGGAGTGCGGGCGCTGCCAGACACACTGCCCCGCGTACAACACGGGCAAGCCGCTCTCGCCGAAAACGCTGATCACCGACCTGCGCGACCACGCCTACGAGAACCTCGCCGGGGGCTACGGGGCGACGCAGCACGCCGCCCACGTGGCGCAGAGCGCGGCGCCGGCGGAGCCCGACGCTGGTGGCGAGCGGGCCGCGCAGGCGGCCGGTGCGACCATGTGGGCCACGGGTGATCACCATCCTGGCGCGCTGGAGCGCCTGCCCGGCGACTTCCAGCCGTCGTGGATCAGCCCCGACGCGGTGGCCGCAGCCGTGGAGAGCAACGGCGGCGAGCGACCGCTCTTCGGCGGCACCATCCTCGACGAGACGCTCTGGGCGTGCACCATGTGCGGCGCGTGCATGGACCAGTGCCCGGTGCTCATCGAGCACGT
This sequence comes from Candidatus Dormiibacterota bacterium, assembly GCA_963777285.1. Classification (GTDB taxonomy): domain Bacteria; phylum Chloroflexota; class Dormibacteria; order Aeolococcales; family Aeolococcaceae; genus JAFARE01. The sequence continues at coordinate 496,057 of CAVZPR010000002.1, read as the reverse complement.
TCCCAAGATCCTCGACATGCGGCGTCACCTGGTCCTCGACGAGTTGCGGCTGCCGCGGCAGGCAGAGACCGCGCTGCGCAACATCGAGAGCGTGGCCAACCCGTACGGGCTCTCCCACCAATTACGAGCCGACTGGGCGGCGGACCTCGGGGTGCAGTTCGCCGCGGACAAGCCGGATGCGGAATACCTGTACTGGGTGGGGTGCGCCGCTTCCTTCGACGACCGTGCCAAGACGATCGCCACCGCCCTGGTGAAGATCATGCAGGCCGCCGGTGTCGACTTCGCCATCCTGGGCACGGAGGAGCGGTGCACCGGAGATCCGGCGCGCCGCATCGGCAATGAGTATCTCTTTCAGGAGCGCGCCAAGGAGAACGTGAAAGTTCTCGAGCAGCACAGCGTGCGCAAGATCATCGCGTCGTGCCCGCACTGCTTCAACACCTTCGCCAACGAATACCCCGACTTCGGCGGCCGCTATGAGGTGACGCACCACACGCAGCTGATCGAGCGGCTGCTCAAAGAGGGCCGCATCACTCTCGATGAATCGAAGCAGCAGCGCGAAACGATCACGTACCACGACTCCTGCTACATCGGCCGCTGGAACGACATCTTCGCCCCGCCTCGCGAGATCCTGGAACGCATACCGGGGCTCCGCGTGGTGGAGATGGCACGCAACCGCAACGAAGGCATGTGCTGCGGCGCCGGTGGTGGCCGCATGTGGATGGAGGAGGGGCAGCCCCGGGTGAACCACCGCCGCGTGCAGCAGGCCGCCGACACGCAGGCGAGCAAGGTGGCGACCGCGTGTCCCTTCTGCCTGGCCATGTTCGACGAGGGCATCGCGGCGCAGCAGCTCGGGGATCGTCTCGCAGTCGACGACGTCGCCGTGTATGTCGCGCGATCGCTGGCCGAACCGGCCAAGCGGGGTTAGAATTCGCCAGGTCAGGCGGAAACTAGGCCCGCCGCGGGAGGCGCAGTTCGATGAGCACCGGTTCGTGGCAGCCCGATCCCTACGTGAACGTGCACGCCGACGCTCAGTCGGGATATCGGAGCCTTGGTGGTCGCACGCGTATTGTGCTTGCGTCGTTCGCCCTGTGGGGAGTGACCGGCGCCCTGCTGATCGTGGCCAACGTCATTCGCCTGGGCCTGATCGCGGAGATCCGCGGCGGGACGTTGCCTTCCCTGCAGGACCTGACGTTCAGTGACAACCTCGTGCGCACGGCGGCGTGGTCCGAGCTGGGTGCGTTTCTGCTTACCGGGATCACCTTCCTCGTGTGGTTCCACCGCGTGGTGGCGAACAATCGGGAGTCGGCCTACGAGCTCTCCTTCTCGCCGCGCCTGGCGGTCGGCTGCTGGTTCATCCCCTTCGCGAACCTCGTGATGCCGTTGCAGGCTGTGCGTGAGGCATGGCGCACGGCAGCCTCCCCGCCCAAGTCCTATCGCGCCTCCCGCATCGCGATTCGCATGCCGCTGTACATCACAGCGTGGTGGCTGCTGTGGGTGGCCGGGAACCTGGCGACGGTGGTCGCCCAGGTGAGCGGAAGCGGGTCGAGCTCGGCGGCAGATCCGCTGGGCGCGCTGCAGTCGCAGGCGACGATACTCATCGTCGCACTTGCGCTGCACATGGTGGCGGCGGTGCTCGCGGTGACGCTCATTCTCGGGTTGAAGGGACGGCAGGAGCTTCGTCACGCTGCCATCGAGCGTTCGTTGCCCGCGCCGCCCCCCTCGCTGCCGCCACCGCCCGCCGCGCTGGCGGACGCGGCCACCGGCGTCGCACACTTGGATGTGGCGGGTGGCGGCTCCGCGTTCAGCTAGGAGGAGACGGCGTGGCAGAGGCGATCGTGTACGAGGCGTACAGCCCGGAGTGGGCGCAGGCGTTCAAGGACGAGATCAACAAGTCGGCGGTGTACAAGCAGGCGGCGGCAGGCTGGGAGGGCAGCGTCGGCCTGGTGATCCTCGCGGAGCCCGACAAGAACGTCCCCGACGACATGGGCATATTTCTCGACCTGTGGCACGGCGAAGCGCGCGACGTGAAGATCGTGAGCCGCGCCGATGCCGAGAAGGCGGACTTCGTCATCACCGGCTCGTACTCGCGCTGGAAGAAGGTGGCGACCAAGCAGCTCGACGCCACCAAGGGGATCATGCTCGGCCAGCTCAAGCTGCGCGGCAACTTCCCCACCATCGTCCGCTACACGAAGGCCTCGCAGGAGCTCACCGAATGCACCACCCGGGTGCAGGTGCGCTGGCCCGACGAGAGCTGACGCGCCTCAGTTTCAGCCGATGACGGTCGAAGGACGGCTCTTGGTTGTCGGCGCCGGCACCATGGGCGGTCAGATCGCCATGCAGGCGGCCCTGCACCGCGTCGACGTCGCGCTCGTCGACCTGAGTGACGCTCAGCTGCAGCGCGCCGCGGACGCGAACGCGCGATGGCTGGAAGGCCGCGTGTCCAAGGGCAAGCTGCAACCGGCTGAGGCTGCTGACGCCGGCGCGCGCGTGACCACCAGCGGCGACCTGCACGCCGCGGCCGCGGGCTCAGCGTGGGCGATCGAAGCGGTGGTCGAGGACGAGGCGGCGAAACGCGACGTCTTCGCGCAGCTCGACAAGAGCCTGCCTGCGGAGGCGGGCATCGCCACCAATTCGAGCAACATCGTGGCCTCCCGCCTGGCGACCGCCACGCAGCGCCCCGACCGCTGCTGCAACATGCACTTCTTCCATCCGGTGCTCGTCCTCGACGTGTGCGAGGTGGTGCGCGGTCCGCAGACGTCAGACGAGACGATGCACCGCGCCGTGGAGTGGAGCCGCCGAATCGGACGCACGCCCATCGTCGTCGACCGCGAGATCGACGGCTTCATCGTCAACCGCGTGCTCGGCGCCGCCTCGCGCGAGGCCTTCACGCTGCTCGATGACGGCGTCGCGTCGGTGGCCGACATCGACACCGCGACGCGCGCCGGGCTGAACTGGCCCATGGGTCCCTTCCAGCTGGCGGACTTCTCCGGACTCGACGTCGTGCTGGGCGTCCGGCGCGACCGGCTCATGCGCGAGGGCCACCACGGCGACGACGCGACGGTGCGCATCCTCGAGCGTCTTGTCGCGGAAGGCCGGCTCGGCCGCAAGAGCGGGCGCGGCTTCTACGACTACAAGTCCGACCCGCCGGCCCCTCTGCCTCTTCCTGGCTGACCGATCAGCCGCCGGCAGGCCCGGCCGCGAGCACCACGGGCTGAACGTCGCGGCGCTGTGTGACCGCGGCGTCCCCCTGGCGCAGCCGCTGCACCGCCGCGACCGCGGTCACCGCCACCGCGATCGGAGTGAGCGACACCGGCACGACGTGCAGCGGCCAGACGGTGGGCAGCAGCGCCAGCGCGCACAGGGCGATGGCCGCGCCGGCAGCCGCCGGCAGCGCGCGGCGCCGCCACGTCCACAAGCCGGCGGCGGCGAGCACCGCCGCGAATCCCAGTGGCGCACTGCTGAGGAAGGCGGCGCCGGCCGCGAGCGAGCCGATGATCCCCACCTCAAGCCAGCGGGCGTCGAGCCAGGCGCCGCGGTGACCCACGAGGAGCACCAGGAGCGGCAAGAGCAGCACGTCGTCGTTGGGGTGCGCGTACGGGGTCAGTGCCAGCCAGAGCGCCAAGCCCGCCAGCGGGATCAGGTCGCCACCGACGCCGCCACCGGCGACGGGCAGGCGTCCTCGCGCGGCCAGCGCCGCCACCACAGCCACGGCCGCCGCGCCGGCGACGGCGGTTGCCGCACCGATCTCTGCACCGGCCGGCAGGTGGATCAGCAGCCCGGGGATCCCCGACAGGTCGGGCTGCACCGCGCTGACCCTGCCGCCGAACGTGAGCAGGTGGGAGAAGAACGATACCGAGTGCGGCAGGAGCAGAAAGCCGGCGCCGGCGCCGCCGATCAGCGCAGCCCCGGCCGCCGCCGCGAACCGGATCGCGCGTGTGCGATCCGGTAGCCACCACGCGGCCACCACGAGCAGCGGCAACGGCCACAGGACGTGCGGCTTGAGCAGCACCGCCGCCATGCACAGCCCGGCGATCCATGGCCGATCGCGGCGCATCAGCAGGAGCGAGGCGATGGCGGCGGCGAGGAGCACTGCGTCGAACTGTCCCGCGAACAGCCCGACCAGCATGATCCAGCTGCAGAACGCCGCGGCCAGCCAGAGCGGCGCCGGCCGCCAGCCCGCGTGGCGCATCCACGCGTGCAGCGCGATCCCTGACGCGATGGCGCCGAGCGCGGTGAACACCGCGAAGCTTACCCAGTACGGCAGCCACGTGAAGGCGCGGAGCACGATCGCGACCACGGGCAGGTCGGTGAAGTCGTCGAGCGACGGCTGCACCCTGCCGTAGTGCTGCGCCGCCTGCTCGGCGACGTGCATCGCCGCCGGGTCGTAGACGTTGCCGCCCTGCGCACCGAGCTGGCCCGCGGCGTAGAAGACGCGCCAGTCGTCGGCCAGGCCGTACGGCGCGGGGGGCACGATGTGCGCGATCGCGAACACCGCGTACGCCGCGACGAAGACGAACAGCGCGCCGAGGAACAGGCGGCGGTCGAGCACCACCCGATGCTATTGACCCGCCACCGCGGGGGTCCCGCGGACCGGGGATCGTTGCAGCTTCGTCAAATGCGGACGCTGCGGCGTGGGGCGATGACGCGTACCTATACTCGGCCGGCAATGGCAGCGGCGTTCGAGAAGATCGATCACGTCGGCATCGCGGTCAACGACCTGGAGGCCGCGGTGAAGGCCTACGAGACGCTGACGGGCCGCCCCGCGGCGCACCGCCAGGCGGTCGCCAGCGACGGTGTCGAGGCGGTGATGTTCGAGGTGGGTGAATCGCGCATCGAGCTGCTCGGCAGCACGTCGCCGGACTCCAAGATCGCAAAGTTCCTGGCGCGCACCGGTGGCGGGCTGCACCACGTCGCGTACGGCGTGGCGGACGTGCAGTCGTCGCTCGACAGCTTCGCCGGCCTCGGACTCCGGCTCCTCGACGCATGCCCGCGGCGCGGCGCAGCGGGACGCCTGGTCGCGTTCCTCCACCCCTCGGCCGCGGGCGGCGTGCTCACCGAGCTCTGCCAGCCGGATCCCGAGGCGAGCCGGCGGCCGTGAGCCCGACCGGCGGCGACGCCGCCGGCGAGCCGGCACGCGAGACGGAGTCCGGTTTGCCCCTGCGGCCCTTTTACGGCGGCGGCGGTGAGGAATGGCCGCCGCCGGGAACCTTTCCGTACGCGCGCGGCGCCCGCGCGGACGGGTACCGCGAGCGGCTCTGGACCATGCGCCAGTACGCAGGTTTCGGCAGCGCGGCGCAGACCAACGAGCGCTTCCACTACCTGCTGCGCGCGGGTCAGACGGGGCTGTCGGTCGCGTTCGATCTGCCCACGCAGATGGGATACGACAGCGACGATCCCGTGGCACACGGCGAGGTGGGCAAGGTCGGTGTCGCCATCGACTCGATCGACGACATGGAGCTGCTGACCAAGGGCATACCGCAGGACCGCGTGACCACGTCGATGACCATCAACGCGCCGGCGTCGCTGCTGCTGCTCCTCTACGAGCTGGCAGCAGAGCACAAGGGGATCACGCCGGCGTCGCTGGGCGGGACGATCCAGAACGACATCCTCAAGGAATACGCGGCCCGGGGCACGTACATCTTCCCGCCCCGTCCATCGATGCGGCTGGTGACCGACACCTTCGCCTACTGCGCAGAGCGGTTGCCGCGCTGGAACACGATCAGCATCAGCGGCTACCACATGCGCGAAGCAGGCGCCACGGCGCCGCAGGAGATCGCCTTCACCATCAGCAACGGCATCGCCTACGTGCAGGCCGCACTCGACGCCGGCCTCGCCGTGGACGACGTCGCGCCCCGCCTCAGCTTCTTCTTCAACGTGAGCAACGACTTCTTCGAAGAGGTGGCAAAGTTCCGCGCCGCCCGCGCCGTCTGGGCGGAGGTGATGCGCGAGCGGTTCGGTGCGCGCAGCGCGCGCAGCCAGATGCTCCGCTTTCACGCGCAGACCAGCGGCGCCACGCTGACGGCGCAGCAGCCGCTCAACAACGTGGTGCGCGTGGCGCTGCAGGCGCTGGCCGCCGTCGCCGGCGGCACGCAGTCGCTCCACACCAACAGCTACGACGAGGCGCTGGCGCTGCCCTCGCAGCAGGCCGCAGAGATCGCGCTGCGCACGCAGCAGATCATCGGTCACGAGTCCGGCGCGGCCAACGTGGCCGATCCCATGGGCGGCTCGTACCTGGTGGAGAGCTTGACGCACCGGCTCATCGACGAGGCGCGCGCGCTGATGGACGAGGTCGACACGCGCGGCGGCGCCGTTGCGGCGATCGAGGAAGGCTTCTATCAAGAGCAGATCCAGGAATCCGCGTACCGGCACCAGCAGCGGGTCGAATCCGGGCAGCGGGTGATCGTCGGTGTCAACCGCTTCACACAGACCTCGCAGCACGAGATCGAGATCCTGCGTGTGGGTGCGGACCTCGAAGAAGCGCAGGTCCAGCGCGTGCGCCGCGTGCGCGCCGAGCGCGCGCAGGGCGACGTCGACCGGTGCCTCACGGCCCTGCGCCGCGGGGCCGAGGGCGACGCCAACCTGCTGCCGTTGATGCGCGACGCGCTGTCGGTGCGCGCCACGGTCGGGGAGGTCTGCGCCTGCCTCCGTGACGTCTTCGGTGTCTACCGCCCCGCCGCCAACGTATAGCTGCTGGTAGGGTTGGGCCGATGGCCAGGAACGTCAAAGCGCGCGACGCCGGCGCTGCGGGCGACATGACGGCGCCGTCCGGCAGCACCACGGAGCGCAAGATCAACGTGCTGCGCAAGCGGCGTCACGATGCCATCCACCGCGGCGGCGCCGCGGAGCGCTCGCAGCACGCCAAGGGAAAGCTCACCGCACGCGAGCGCATCGACCGGCTGCTGGACCCCGCCAGCTTCACCGAGCTCGACATGTTCGCCATGCACCGCACCACCAACTTCGGCATGGACGAGCGCAAGGTCCGCGGCGACGGCGTGGTCACCGGCTGGGGCACGATCGAGGGCCGCCAGGTGTTCGTCTTCAGCCACGACGCCTCGGTGTTCGGCGGATCGCTGGGCGAGGTCTTCGCCGAAAAGGTCACCAAGATCATGGACCTGGCGCTGCGCACCGGCTCACCCTGCATCGGCATCAACGACTCCGGCGGCGCGCGCATCCAGGAAGGTGTCGTGTCACTCGCCGGATACGCCGAGATCTTCTATCGCAACGTGGAATCGAGTGGGGTGATCCCGCAGATCTCGCTGGTCGTCGGCCCCTGCACCGGCGGCGCTGTGTACTCCCCGGCCATGACCGACTTCATCTTCATGGTGCGCCACACCGGCTACATGTTCATCACCGGACCGGACGTGATCAAGGTCACCACCGGCGAGCAGGTCACGTTCGAGGAGCTCGGCGGCTCGGACGTGCACAACCAGCGAAGCGGCGTGGCGCACTTCATCGCGGACAGCGAGGACGAGGCCTTCGCCAGCATTCGCACGCTGCTCTCGTACCTGCCGGCCAACAACAGGGAGCAGCCACCCTACCGTCCGACCCTGGACGACCCGCAGCGCGCTGACATCGAGCTGCAGTCGATCATCCCGGAGAACCCCAACCAACCGTATGACATGCGCGCCGTGGTCACCAGGGTGCTCGACGAGGGTGCCTTCTTCGAGGTGATGCCGTTTCACGCGCAGAACATCATCTGCGGCTTCGGCAGGCTCGACGGCCACCCGGTGGGACTGGTGGGCAACCAGCCACGCGTGCTCGCCGGCGCGCTCGACATCGACGCCTCCATCAAGGCGGCTCGCTTCGTGCGGTTTTGCGACGCGTTCAACATGCCGCTGGTCACGTTCGTCGACGTGCCCGGCTTCCTGCCCGGCACGGAGCAGGAGTACCGCGGCATCATCCGGCACGGCGCCAAGCTGCTGTACGCGTACTGCGAGGCCACCGTGCCCAAGCTCACCGTGATCACCCGCAAGGCGTATGGCGGTGCGTACGACGTCATGTGCTCCAAGCACATCCGCGCCGACTACAACGTTGCGTGGCCCACCGCGGAGATCGCGGTGATGGGACCGCAGGGTGCCGTGAGCATCATCTTCAAGCGCGACATCGCGCAGTCAGGCGACGCGGCCGCGCGCACGCGGGAGCTGATCGACGACTACCGCGAGCAGTTCGCCAATCCCTATTACGCGGCGGAACGCGGCTACGTCGACGACGTGATCGAGCCGCGGCAGACGCGGGCCGCGCTGATCACCGCCCTGCACATGGCGCAGCGCAAGTCAGTCGCACGGCCGCAGCGCAAGCACGGCAACATCCCCCTGTAGCGCCGCCGCGCGCGCGTCAGGGACGGCGCAGCCGCGCCACCAGTCGCTTGGTGCGGAGCGGCCGCGCGGCCGGCACCGTGGCGGGGACGGGCGAGGGCGTTCGGCCCTGCCGCGCATGGACCGCGGGCACGACCACCCTGACCACGATCACGTGCAGCGCGGCCGCCAGTGGCACCGCCAGCAGTGCGCCGATCAACCCCTGCAGCGCGCCACCGATGAGCAGTGCGAGGACGACACCGAGCGCGGGCAGCGCGATCACGCGGTTCATCAGGAGCGGCACGACGGTGTTGGCGTCGATGAGCTGGATCACGATCAACACCGCGAGGACCACGAACGGATAGGCGGGGCTCACCGTCAAGCCCAGCAGCACCGGCGGGATGATGCCGACGAACGGCCCCACCAGCGGGACCGCAGCGGTCAGTCCGGCGAACACGCCGAGCAGCACCGGGCTGGGCAGCTGCAGCAGCGCGCAGGCCACCCCGGTGACCGCGCCGACGGCGAGGCTGTTGATGGCGACAGCGCGGAGGTAGCCGCCCATGCGGAAACCGATCTCGCGGATCACGTCGGTGGCCAGCTGCTGGTGGTGCAGCGGCATGAGGTCGACCACGAACGCCTTGAGCCGGTCGCTGCTCACCAGCCAGAGGAATCCGAGCACCAGCACCAGGATGAAGTCGACGACGATGCCGAAGAGCGTGCCGCCGATGGCGAACAGCACCTGCTGCGCGGCGCCCAGCACGGTGCCGACCTGCTGGCTGATGTTGACGTCGAAGTGGAAGCGCTGCTGCAGCGAGTTGAAGAACTCGAGGAAGTGCTTCTGGTAGGTGGGGAAGTTGGCCGCGAGCGACTGCGCCTCGCTGACGATGGGCTGCACCAGCAACGCGACCAGGAGGCCCAGGAAGGCGATGAGCGCGACGTACACGATGACGATCCCGAGCGGCATCGGAACGCCGCGCGTGCGCAGCCAGTGCACCAGCGGGCGGATTCCTTCAGCGAACACGATGGCCACGAGCACCGTGAGGACGATGCCCAGGATGCTGCTCAGCAGGAACACCAGGGCGACGACGCCGAGCACGACGAGCGCGGCGGCGACCAGCGTGCTCACCCTGATGACGTAGCGCTCGCGATGCACGGGTTCAGGAGGCGGGACCGCCGCCGGCGCGGGGACCTCCGGCACGGGCACCGGTGGCAGCCCGGCGGGGTCGGGCTCGCCCTTTCGCATCGCGGGCAGCGTATCAGCCCGCAGAGTGGGGCAACGTCACGGTCTCGTACCCTGTGACCCATGCATGAGGTACCACTCCGCCACGTGGGCACGTCCGGCCTCCTGGTCAGCGCGGTCGGCCTCGGCTGCAACAACTTCGGCCGCCGCCTCGGCCCGGACGCGTCGGTCGCGGTGATACATGCAGCGCTCGACGCCGGCATCACGCTGTTCGACACGGCCGACATCTATGGCGACGGCGCCAGCGAGGAGATCCTGGGCCGGGCGCTGGGCGATCGCCGCGCCGGCGTCGTCGTGGCGACCAAGTTCTCCGGTCCGCGCGGAGCGTCGCCATACGAGCGCGGTGGCTCGCGGCGGTGGATACGCCTCGCGGTGGAGCGGAGCCTGCAGCGGCTGCGCTGCGACTGGATCGACCTGTACCAGATGCACTTCCCCGACCCCGAAACCCCCATCGCCGAGACGCTGGAGACTCTCGACGACCTGGTGCACGAAGGCAAGGTGCGCTACATCGGAAGCTCGCAGTTCGCCGGCTGGCAGATCGCCGACGCGGAGTGGACGGCGCGCACTGGCGGATGGGAGCACTTCATCAGCGCGCAGAACCAGTACAGCCTCATCCACCGCGACATCGAGCTTGAGGTGACGCCGGCCTGCGCGCGGTACGGGCTGGGCATCATCCCCTTCTATCCGCTGGCCGCGGGCATGCTCACCGGCAAGTACCAGCGTGGCGTGCCCCCGCCGCAGGACACGCGCCTCGGGCGCGTGCCCGACCTCGCGGCCGAGATGCTCACCGACAGCAACTTCGACGCGGTCGACCGGCTGCGTCACTTCGCCGAAACGCGCGGTCGCAGCCTGCTCGACGTCGCCGTTGCGGGTCTCGGTGCGCAGCCGCATGTGGCCTCCGTCATCGCCGGCGCGACGACACCCGACCAGGTGCGCGCCAACGCGGCGGCGGGCTCATGGGTGATGAGCGCTGACGACGTTGCAGAGCTGAATGCCCTGGCGCCTTCCCGGTGACGCGGTCCCGGTTCTCTAGACTGGCCCGCGCATGAAGCTGCTGGAGTACCAGGCGAAGCAGCGCTTCGCTGCCGCCGGCATCGCGGTGCCGCAAGGGCGCCTGGCGCGCAGCGCCGAGCAGGCCGCGGCGGCTGCGACCGAGCTGGGGCGCGTCGCCGTCAAGGCGCAGGTGCCCATAGGAGGGCGGGGCAAGGCAGGCGGCATTGCCGTCGTGGACACGCCTGACGACGCGCGCCGTGAAGCCGCGCGCATCCTGGGCATGAGCATTCGTGGCTATCCGGTGCGCAGCGTGTGGTGCGAGACCGGCCTCGAGATCGACACCGAGCTCTACCTGGGGATCACCCTCGACAGGGACCGGCGCTCCCTGGTGGTGATCTTCTCCGCCGCCGGCGGCATGGAGATCGAGCAGGTTGCGGCGGAAGCGCCGGAGAAGATCGCCAAGCTGTGGCCCGACGCGTTCGCCGGCCCGCAGGCATACGAGATCCGGCAGCTCGTGTTCAGCGCGCTGGCGCACGCTCCGCAGCTCCGTCCGCGCGCGGCGCGGCTGGCCGCGGGCGTCGCCGGCCTCACCTCACGCCTCTACTCACTCGCGGTGCGGTGCGACGCGCTCACGTGCGAGATCAACCCCCTGGTGCTGACAACGGACGGAGCCCTGGTCGCCGCCGACGGCAAGCTGGAGATCGACGAGAACGCGGAGTTCCGCCATCGCGACATCGCCGAGGAGCTGGCGCGCGACTCCGCCGGTGAGGACGGCGCCACAGGGGAGGATCCGTTCGAGGTCGAGGCCCGCAAGCGCGGGCTCACGTACGTGCACCTCGACGGCGACGTCGGGGTCATCGGCAACGGCGCTGGACTCACCATGAACACGCTCGACCTGGTGAAGCAGCACGGCGGCGACCCCGCGGACTTCCTCGACATCGGCGGCGGCGCCAGCGCGGAGCGCGTGCGCAACGCGCTCGAGATGGTCCTGCTGGATCCAAAGGTGCGCGGCGTCTTCATCAACGTGTTCGGCGGCATAACGCGAGGCGACGAGGTGGCGCGCGGCGTCATCGAGGCGCGTGACACCCTGCGCATCACCAAGCCGCTGGTGGTGCGCATGACCGGCACGATGGAGGAGGAGGGGCGGCGGATGCTGCAGGAGGCGGGCATCGTGCCCGCCGTGGACGCGACGCAGGCGGCGGAGAAGATCGTGCAGCTGACGCACGACGGCGCCTCGTGAGCGTGCTCGTCGACCGCAGCAGCCGTGTCCTCATCCAGGGCATCACAGGCCGCGAGGGCAGCTTTCACACGCAGCAGATGCGCGCGTTCGGCACCAATGTCGTGGCCGGTGTCTCGCCGGGAAAGGGAGGGTCGGACCAGGACGGAGTGCCCGTCTTCGACACGGTTGCAGACGCGGTGACGGCGACCAGCGCAGACGTGGCCGGCGTTTTCGTGCCGCCCGCCTTCGCAGCTGACGCGATCATGGAATCCGCGGCTGCAGGCGTGGGACTCACCGTGTGCATCACCGAGGGCATCCCGGTGCACGACATGGTGCGGGCACGGCTGGCCGTCGAACGCAGCGGCAGGATGCTGCTGGGGGCCAACTGCCCCGGCGTCGTCACCCCGCAGCAGTGCAAGGTGGGCATCATCCCCAGCCACATCAACGTCCCCGGGCCCGTGGGCATCGTGGGCCGCAGCGGCACCCTCACGTACGAGGTGATCCAGGGCCTGGGGCAGGCGGGGATGGGCCAGACGACGTCGGTGGGCATCGGCGGCGACCCGGTCCTGGGCCTGGGTTTCACCGACGTCCTGCGCCTGTTCGCCGGTGACGGCGACACCCGAGTTGTAGTCATGATTGGCGAGATCGGCGGCTCCGACGAGGAGCGCGCTGCCCGGTGGATCACCGAGACGGGCTTCGACAAGCCCGTCGTCGCCTTCATATCAGGGCGGACCGCCCCGCCGGGAAAGCGCATGGGGCACGCCGGCGCGATCATCAGCGGAGGCACCGGCACGGCGGCGAGCAAGATCGAGGCGCTCCACGGTGCCGCCGCGGCGATCGCTGACACCATCGAGGACGTGGTGCGCATGACGGCCGCCGCGTTGGGATTGGGCGCCGCCCGCGGCAGCTGATGGACTTCGAGCTCAGCGACGAGCAGCGCCACATCCGCGCGACGGTGCGCGAGTTCGCGCGCGCGGAGATCGCGCCGGAGGCGGCGCGCTACGACGAGAGCGGCGATTTCCCCTACGAGTGGGTGCGCGGCATGGCCGGCCTCGGACTCTTCGCGCTCCCCTTCCCCGAGTCTCTCGGTGGCGCAGGCGGTGACTTCCTGACATACGCCCTGGCCATGGAGGAGATCGCGCGCGCCGACGCCAGCGCGGCGATCACGCTGGAGGCGGCCGTCTCGCTGGGGATCGCGCCCTTGGTGCGCTACGGCAGCCGCGAGCAGCAGGAGCGCTGGCTCCCCGACCTGCTCGCTGGACGCAAGCTCTGGTCCTTCGGGATGACGGAGCCGGAGGCCGGCTCAGACGCGGGCGGCACGCAGACGCGTGCGGTTGCGGAGGGAGGCGAGTGGCGCATCGACGGTCGCAAGGCGTTCATCACCAACGCCGGCACCGACATCAGCGCCGGCGTGACCATCACCGCCGTCACGGGGGGTGACGACGGGCGGCGTGAGATCAGCACGATCGCGGTCGAACGCGGCACGGCCGGGTACTCGCAGGCTCCCAAGTACCGCAAGCTCGGCTGGCACGCCTCGGACACGCGCGAATTGATCTTCGATGGCGTGCGGGTGCCGCTCTCCAACCTGGTGGGCGAGCGAGGTGCCGGTTACAGCCAGTTCTTGCAGATACTCGAGGGCGGCCGCGTCGCGATCGCAGCCCTGGCGGTCGGCGTGGCGCAGGCCTGCCTGGATGCGGCGATGTCGTACGCGTCGCAGCGGCGGCAGTTCGGCAAGCCGATCGCCACCTTCCAGTCGCTGCAGTTCAAGCTCGCCGACATGGCCACCCAGATCGAGCTGGCGCGGCTCATGACGTGGCGCGCAGCGTGCGCCATCGACGCGGGCGGAAGCCCGATGCCGTACGCGTCGATGGCCAAGCTTCATGCGTCCGAGGTGGCCACCGCGTGCGCCGGGCAGGCGGTGCAGATCCACGGGGGGTACGGCTTCATGGACGAGTTGCCCGTGGCGCGCTACTACCGAGACGTCAAGATCAACGAGATCGGCGAAGGCACGAGCGAGGTGCAGCGCATACTCATCGCGCGGCACATCCTGCGCCCCTTCGAGGTGCTCGAGGATTGAGCGCAGCACGCGCCGGGTACAGTCGCGAGGTGGGAAGCGACCCCGTCATCGTGTCTGCAGCGCGGACGCCATTCGGCAAGCTGGGAGGTGCCCTGGCGTCGGTGGCGGCCGTCGACCTCGGGGCGCGCGTCATCCGCGAGGTCATCGACCGTGCGGGCGTGGACCCTGCGTCCGTCGACCAGGTGATCATGGGGACCGTGCTGCCGGCGGGGCAGGGACAGGTGCCCGCCCGCCAGGCGGCGCTGCGCGCCGGCGTCCCGGCGACGGTGCCCGCATTCACCGTGAACAAGGTCTGCGCCAGCGCGCTCAAGGCGGTGAACCTCGGAGCGCTGCTCATCAGATCGGGTGAGGCCGGCGTGGTGGTCGCCGGCGGCATGGAATCGATGTCGCGCGCTCCCTACCTGCTCGAGGACCAGCGTTTCGGCGCCAGGTTCGGCGACCGCACCGCGGTGGACAGCATGATGCGCGACGGGCTGTGCTGCCCTGTCGACGGGGTGCTGATGGGGGTCCACGGCAGCGACGTGGCCGCCGAGCTCGGCGTCTCGCGCGAGGAGCAGGATGCGTGGGCGCTGCGCTCGCAAACGCGCTACGCCGCAGCGCTGGCCGCGGGAAGGCTCGACGACGAGATCGTCGACGTCGCGGTGAACGGCCACAGCGTGGCCCGCGACGAGCAACCGCGTCCCGACACGTCGCGCGAGAAGCTCGCCTCGCTGCGCGGGGCGTTCGGTGATGGCAGCACGGTGACTGCGGGCAACGCGCCCGGCATGAACGACGGCGCGACCGCCGTGCTGCTCATGAGCGCCGAGCGGGCGGCGGCTGCGGGCCTCACGCCGCTCGGCACCTGGATCGCCTACGGCGAGTCCGCCGCGGAGCACCCCTACCTCGCCACCGTTCCCGCCACCGCGATCGACGCGGCGCTGGCCAAGACGCGCGGCGCGGTCGACGTCGGCAAGCTCGCGCTCGTCGAGGTCAACGAGGCGTTCGCCGCGGTCGCCCTCACCAGCACACGCATGCTCGAGGTGGATCCGGACATCGTCAACGTCAACGGTGGCGCGATCGCCATCGGTCACCCCATCGGAGCGAGCGGCGCGCGCCTTCTCATGACGCTGCTGTACGAGCTGCGCAGGCGTGGCGGGGGATACGGCGCCGCGGGGATATGCAGCGGCATCGCGCAGGGCGAGGCGACACTCGTCCATGCCGGCTGAGCTCGGCGCCGCAGCGCTGCAGGAACGGATCCGCGGGTTCGTCGACGACTACGTCCGGCCCGTGGCGGCGTCCCTGGCAAGGGGTGACGGACCGCGACCCAAAGACGTCGTCGGAGCGGCGGGGGAGGCCGGCCTCGCGGGAATCCTGACGTCGCCCGACCTCGGCGGCGCCGGCGGCTCGCACCGCGATTTCGCCGACCTCATCGAGGCGGTGGCCCGCGCCGACGCGAGCGCGTCCGTGACCCTCGACGTGCACGTCTCTGTGGGCAGCGAGCCGATCATCATCTTCGGCGACGCCGAGCAGAAGGCGCGCTACCTGCCGCGACTGGCGTCCGGCGAGTGGCTCGCGGGCTTCGCGCTCACCGAGCCGTCCGCGGGAAGCGACGCCGCCCATCTGCAAACGCGCGCTGTTCGCGACGGCGACGACTACGTGCTGCGCGGCACCAAGACGTTCATCACCAACGCGGGTGACGCCGACCTCTACGTGGTGATGGCCCGCACCGGTGAAGGCGCGCGGGGCATCTCGGCGTTCATCGTGGAGTCGGGCTGGCCCGGCGTGCACGCCGGCCAACCGTTCCACAAGCTGGGGCTGCGCGGCTCGTTGACCGCCGAGGTCGTGCTCGATGACGTGCGGGTCCCGGCTGCCAACGTGCTGGGGCGAGTGGGTGACGGCTTCACGATCGCGATGGTGGCGCTGGACAGCGGCCGAGTCGGCATATCGGCGCAGGCGGTCGGCATCGCCCAAGGCGCTCTGGATGCCGCGGTGACGCACGCGAGATCGCATGCTGAGCGCGAGGCCGATGAGACGGCGCTGGCGGACATGGAGGCGCGGACGCAGGCCTCGCGTGCGCTGACGCGCCACGCGGCGGCGACGGCGGACGAGAGCGAGACGGTGACGCTCGCTGCGTCGGTGGCCAAGCTGTACGCGACGGACACGTGCATGGCGGTGGCCCAGGCGGCGATGGACATGTGCTCGCCCGAGTCGGCCGTCGAAACGCATCCCGCCGCGATCCGCATGCGCGACGCCAAGGCGTGCCAGATCTACGAGGGCACCAACCAGGTGCAGCGCATTGTGATCGCGCGAGCGCTGCTCCACGGTCGCTAGGATCTGGGGCATGGACGTGCGTCTCAACGACGAGCAGGCGATGATCCGCCAGACGGTGCGCGAGCTGGCGCGCAGCAAGATCGCGCCGCGCGCGGCCGAGATCGACCGCACCGGCGAGTTCCCGTGGGACGTCGTCGAGATGTTCCGCCGCCAGGACCTGTTCGCGCTGCCCTTTCCCCCGGAGTACGGCGGCCTCAGCGGCAGCGCCCTAACGCTCAACGTCGCCATCGAAGAGGTGGCGAAGGTGTGCGCCACCAGCGCGCTCATCCTCGCGGTGCAGGCGCTGGGTGCGTATCCGATCATGATCGCCGGCAGCGACGAGCAGAAGCAGCGCCTGCTCCCCGATCTCGCCAGCGGCGCGAAGCTGTGCGCCTACGCGCTCAGCGAGCCCGGCGCGGGCAGCGATCCCGCGGCCATGGAGACGCGCGCGGACCGGCACGACGGCGAGTACGTCATCACCGGCAACAAGATATGGATCACCGACGGCGGCGTTGCCGACACCATCGTCGTGTTCGCCAAGACGGACCCCACGCAGCGCGCCGGCGGGGTGAGCGCCTTCGTGCTGGAGGACGCGCAGCACCTCAAAGGATTCGAGGCGTCGACCATCCACGGCAAGCTCGGCATCCGCGGCAGCAACACCGCGGAGCTCCGTCTCGACGAGGTCGTGGTGCCCGCGGCGAACCGGCTGGGCGAGGAGGGCGACGGCTTTCGTATCGCCATGCGGGTGCTCGACCGCTCGCGCCCCGGCGTCGCCGCGCAGGCGCTGGGGATCGCCCAGGGTGCGCTCGACTACGCGGTCGGCTACGCGCGCGAGCGCAAGCAGTTCGGCAAGGCGATCGGTGAGTTCCAGGGAATCCAGTTCATGATCGCGGACATGGAGGCGCAGACGGCCGCGGCGCGCGCCATGGTGTACTGGGCGTCGCAGCTCATCGACGATCACAGCCCCGACGTGACGCACCACGCGGCGATCGCCAAGCTGCTCGCCGGCGACGCCGCGATGAAGGTGACCACCGACGCGGTGCAGATCCTCGGCGGTTACGGCTACGTCAACGAGTTTCCCGTCGAACGCATGATGCGCGACGCCAAGATCACGCAGATCTACGAGGGGACCAACCAGATACAGCGCGTCGTCATCGCGCGGGACCTGCTGCGCGCCCCCGGCTGATCAGCGACCGAAGACTCCTCAGATCTGCAGCACCACCTTGCCGGTGGCTCGCCGCTCCTCGAGCAGACGCAGCGCGCCGGCGGCGTCGTCGAGTGCAAACGTGGCACCGACGATGGGCGAGACATCAGCGGACTCGAGCATCGTGAGCAGCGCCTGATGCGTGCCGGCGAAGAGCGACGGCTCGACGCTGAGAAAGGCTCCCCACGCTGCTCCGACCACGTCGACGTTGCGAAAGAGGAGGCGGTTCACCTGCACGCTCGGTATGCGGCCCTCGGTGAAGCCGACGACCACGAGCCGTCCCTCCGGCGCCAGGCACCGAAGGCTGGCGTCGAACCGGTCGCCGCCGACAGGATCGAGGATGACGTCCGCACCGCGCCCGCCGGTGGCGGCACGCAGCTGCGCGGGCCAGTCACCCTGCGTGTCGACGACGTCGTGCGCGCCGGCGCGGCGCGCCACCTCGGACTTCTCGTCCGAGCTGGTCAGCGCGATGACGTGCGCGCCGAGACCTCGCGCCACCTGCACTGCGGCGGTTCCCACCCCACCGGCTGCCCCGTGCACCGCCACCGTGTCGCCGGCATGCACGCGCCCGCGGCGCGCCAGGGCGAAGTGCGCCGTGTGGTAGTTCATGATGAAGCCGCCCGCGGCGATCACATCCAGCTGCGGCGGTATGCGCACCGTGAAGGCGGGGTCGGCGAGCGCCACCTCCGCGAATCCACCAAGCATCGTGAACGCCATCACCGCGTCGCCGGCTGCGAATCCGCTTGCCGCGGGCGCGGTGCGCACCGTACCCGAGACCTCCACACCGGGAACGAACGGCAGGGGTGGCTTCATCTGATACAGGCCGCGAGTCAGCAGCAGGTCGGGAAAGCTGACGCCGGCGGCCTGCACCTCGATGGCCACGCGGTCGGCGGACTCCGGATCGTCGATCGTCGCCGTGCGCAGGCCTGCCGGGCCTTCGAGATGCGTGACCTGCTGCACGCGCATGCTGTTGCTCCTTCTTGCACGGGTTGGGCGGCCGCGATGATGGCACTCGCCGCGCGCCGCTTGGTGATCAGAGCACGCCGCGGCCGCGGGGTTGGGGTACGCTAGCCGTCGCCTCCGGTAACCCGCCGTCGCCTTCAACGTTCCACCGAGGGAGACCCAATCGGCACCTGGTTCGGGTGCCGCGAGGTACGCAGCCTGGGCGGGCGCACAGCTGTTCGCCCCAGCGAGGACAACTCTCAGAACACATGGCTTCGACGACGCGCCGCCGCCGCTCCAGGTACAACCTGCTGCCGCGCGGACTCACCGTCAAGCGGATCTCACTGGCGATCGTCGCCGCGGTCGTCATCCTGCTGGGCAGCTACGGGGTGCGGGTCGCGCTCGGCCTGGCGCACGCCTTCCACACCAACCCGTTCAGCGCCGTGATCAGCGCGCTGGGTGGCGGCAGCGGCTCACAGGTCGCGCAGCAGCAGCAGCACCTGCAGCGCATCAACATCATGGTGTACGGCTATGGGGGCGACGGCCACGCCGGTGCCTTTCTCTCCGACTCGATCATGCTCATCTCCATCAACCCGCAGCCGAGTGGCCCGCCGCAGGTCGCGGAGATCTCGATACCGCGCGACTGGTACGTGCCGATCACGCTGGCGCATGGGACGACATACCAGCGCGTCAACGCGGCGTACGCGTATGGCATGAGTGGCCGCGGCCCGGTGGCGGCAAACCAGGTCGACTCCGGCGCGTCGGTTGCCGACCCGACGCTGGAGCACCTCCTCGGCGTCCACATCGACTACTTCGTCGGCGTCGACTTCGAGGCGTTCAAGGCGGCCGTGGACGCGGTGGGCGGCGTCGACGTCACCGTGCAGCGGTCCTTCACCGACTCGCAGTACCCGCATGGCGAGTGCGCGGAAGGCGACTGCAGATACGAGACGGTGCACTTCAACGCCGGGCCGCAGCACATGGACGGCGCCACAGCGCTGATCTTCGCCAGGTCACGTCATGGCAACAACGGCGAGGGCAGCGACTTCGCGCGCAGCCGGCGGCAGCAGCTGATCATCGCCGCGCTCAAGCAGAAGGTGGTGAGCATCGGCGGCATCGGCGATCTTCCGGACCTGCTCAACGCACTCGGTGACAACGTGCTGACCAACCTCACCATCAGCGACGCCGAGTCGCTCTACGGCCTGGTCAAGGACGTGCCGCCGACCTCCATCGAGCACGTGAGCATCGACGATGCCAACTTCCTCTACGAGTGCGGCTACCCGCGCAATTGCGGCGCCGCCTACATCTACGCGCACGACAGCACGTTCCAGACGCTGCACCACTACATCCAGAACATCTTCCCGCCAGAGCCGGCCCTGGCGGAGCACGCGGCGGTGCATTTCTACGACGCGAGCGGCCGAGGCCTGGACGCGTCGGGGCGCTGGGCGCAGGTCGTCGGTTGGACCGGCTTCACCAGCAGCGACGGCGGTCGCGTGGCGCGGCAATCCAACACCGAGGTCATCGACGAGAGCAGCGGCAAGGACACGAAGGCCGCGCAGTGGCTGGCGTCATACTTCGGCGTGCCCGTCACGACGCAGCCGCCGGCGGCCACCGGCAGCGGCCCGGCTGCGGCCGGTGGCGTGGTCGTCGTGCTGGGATCCGCGGAGGAGGAATCCTTCCTGGGAGACCCCGGCGTAGGAAGCTAGCGTCAGCCGAGGGATCGACGTGAAGATCGGGTTGCTCACCGGAGGCGGCGACGCTCCCGGGCTCAACGCGGCGATCCGCGCCGTCGGCCGCCGCGCCCTGCTGCGCGGCGACACCCTCATCGGCATCCGCAACGGCTGGGCCGGGCTGCTCGGCGACGGCGACACCAGCGTCATGGAGCGCCCGGCGTTCTCCGGCATCCTGCAGCTGGGAGGCACCGTGCTGGGCAGCTCGCGCGTCAATCCCATGAAGCGTGAAGGCGGGCGCGAGGAGGTGCAGCGCAACATCGAGCGGCTCGGGCTCGACGGGCTCGTCGCCATCGGCGGCGACGACACACTGTCCGTCGCGGCGTGGCTTGCGGAGCACGGCGGCTGTGTCGTCGGCGTTCCCAAGACGATGGACAACGACCTCAGCGTCACCGAGTACTGCATCGGGTTCGACAGCGCGGTGAGCGTTGTGGCGGAGGCGCTCGACCGGCTGCACACGACGGCGATGTCACACCATCGCGTGATGGTGCTCGAGGTGATGGGCCGCGACACCGGCTGGGTCGGCGTCATGGGCGGGCTCGCCGGCGGCGCCGACATGATCATCATCCCCGAGTTTCCCGTGACCGTCGACGAGGTCGTGGCTCATCTCGAGAAGCGCACGCAGGCCGGCAGCGACTTCAGCATCATCGTCGTCGCCGAAGGCGTCGAGATGGAGGGCCTCGCGTCGAAGGACGATGCGCAGGGCACGCGTGACGCCTTCGGACACGTGCAGCTGGCCCGCCGCGCTGTCGGCGAGTTGCTGGCCCGCATCATCGAGGAGCGCACCGGGCACGAGACGCGCGCCACGGTGCTGGGGCATCTGCAGCGCGGCGGCTCGCCCTCTGCGTACGACCGCATCTGGGCCACGCGCGTCGGCGCCGCCGCGTGCGACCTGGTCGCGGCGCAGCGCTGGGGCGAGATGCCCGTGGTGCGCTGCGGCGCCGTCGACGTCGCGCGCATCGCCGATGTCGTCGCCGAGACGCGCCGCGTGCCGCGAGACCTGTACGAGCTCGCCCAGGTGTTCTACTAGCCCACCGCGGCTCCGGCGGGCCCGGTCCCTTGGCTCCGGCGGGTCCTGCCTGGCGCGGGGACCCTCGCCACCGGCTACAACGCTTCACCCCCACAGCCCCTGAGCGCGCAAACACCTGTTGGCTGTGGGGCCAGTGAAGCGGGTTCCGCCGGTGACGCTTCCCCCCGCGCCGTCACCCGCCGGAGCCGCGACGGGCTCAGCGAATCTCAGCTCGCCGACCAGGCCGGCGGCGACGTCGCGTCGAAGTCGAGAGTCTGCGTCATCGCGCGCGGCGCCTGCGGCGCCGTCGCGGCCGCGGGCAGCCACCAGAGCTGGAAGTGGCCGGTGGCGTCGACGGGGTTGTAGTAGACAAGGCTGGCGCTGTCGGGCGACCACGCGGGTGACGCGCACAGGCAGTGGTTCACCAGCACCGCCGGCGTTCCCAGCGTGGTCCCCTGCAGCGACGCGACCTCGAGACGCGTGCTCTGGAGCCCGGTGCCGCCGGTGCAGACCATGGCGACATGCGTCCCGTCCGGCGACACAGCGGGTTCGCCGCAGTCGTCCGTCGCCGACGTGAGGTACACGGGCGTGGCCAGCGGCTTGGTCTGGATGGCGATGCGGGAGTACACCTGACCGTTGTTGATCTGGTACTTCGCGTACAGCACGTCGCCGTTCGCGAGCGGCGTGGCCTCGACGTCGCCGCCCGTGTACCCGAAGGGATCGGTCACCTGGGTCGCCACCAGCGCGCCGGTGAGCGAGCCACGCCACACAGCGAACGCGATCTGGTAGCTGGACAGCGATTTCGGCGAGTCGTAGCTGACGTAGAACGTCGTGCCGTCGGCGGCCACGTGCGGCCAGAACATCCAGTGGTTCAGCTGGATGGTCTTGCTCGACGTCTGGTTGTGGCTGAGCTGGCGCAGGATGTTGCCGTCCGCGTCGATGAGGAACACCTCCGAATACGCTGCGGTGCGCAGCACCGCGAGGAGGTTGCTGCCGCCGGGCACGAGCGCAGGCTGCATCCACTGGCCGCCGCCGGGAAGGTTCATGCGCGTGAAGGTGCCGCCGTGGAGGCGGTACATGACACCGTTCTGCGCCAGGTACACGGTCCCGGGCAGCGAGAACGCCGGATGCGTCGCCGTCGGCGTCGACGCGTTGACGATGGCGTGCTGGCGCGAAGCGAGGAAGCGGTTGACACCGTAGGCGAACCCGCCCATCAGGGCGAGCAGCACCACGATGGTGAGCGCGCGCCTCATGTCGCCGGGAAGTACTGGTGCGTTTCCTCGAGGATCAGCGGCCAGTTCGGCTCCAGCACCGACTGCGAGCCAACCTGAGTGCTGTACGTGTAGGGCGGCAGGAGGATCACCTGGTGCACGTTCTGCAGGGTGATCTGGCTGGCGAGGGGAAGCAGCGCCGCAACCTGCGGGATCGACATGTCGGTGGAGAAGTCGTTGGCCATCGCGTCCGCGACGTCGGGGAGGTCGCTGATGCCGAGCAGCTTTGCCTTGGTGCGGATCGCCAGCAGCACCTCCTGCTGGCGCTGCGATCGTCCGAAGTCGCTGCGCAGGTCGCCGTGGCGGGAGCGCACGTACTGCAGCGCTTCCAGCCCCGACATGTGCTGCGGCCCGGGCAGCACCGCGACGCGCTCGTACGCGTAGGGATTGGCGCCGGAGAGGTCCGCCGGGTAGAAGTCGTCCAGCACCGGATTGGTCGCGACGACGTCGACCCCGCCCAGCTTGTCGATGAGGTTCACCAGCCCGAGCAGGCCGATCCATGCGTAGTGGTCGATGTGCACGTGGAAGTCGTTCTCCACGGTGGTCACCGCAGCGTTTGCGCCGCCGTGCAGGTACGCCTTGTCGATCTTGTCGGTGCCGCCCGTGGACAGCGGCACGAACAGGTCGCGCGGAATCAACTCCATCACCACCTGCCTGGTGGCGGGATTGACGCGCGTCAGGATCATCGACTGCGTCAGGACCTCGTTGCCGGAGAACTTCGCGTCGTTGTCCGAACCCAGCAGGAGGACCGTGAAGGGCTGGCCGCTGACCGGCTGGCCGGGGTCGGCGGTGGGCGCGGCGCTGGGGGATGTGCCCGCAGCGATGGTCGCCTCCGGCGGCGGGCTCTGGGCCCCGCGATCGATCGTGTGGCCCGTGTCCTGGATCGCCGTCGTGATGGCCGGCCAGAAGTACGCCAGGGCCCCGGCGGCGCCGGACAGCAGGAAGCCGAGAGCGATCGCGAAGCTCAGAAGGAGGCGCCCCGGCCAGCGGCGCCGGGGGCGCGCGTACGCGCGGTAGCGCTCCACGTCAGCCATTAAACGGGACCCGCGTGGCCGAGCGGTCGCGGTGCGGCCGGTACACTCGATTGCCGACATGCCTGCTTCAGATCTCGCCGACCGCCTTGTAGCGGGCGACGTACGCGCGCTGGCCCGGGCCATACGGATGGTCGAGGAGCGGGATCCCGAGGTGGCCGAGGTCCTGCGCCGGCTGCGCCCGGCCACGGGCCGCGCCCACGTCGTCGGCGTCACGGGATCGCCCGGCAGCGGCAAGAGCACCCTCTGCGATCAGCTGATCGAGCGCTGGCGCGGCCAGGGTCACGCGGTGGGAGTGATCGCCGTGGATCCATCGAGCCCGTTCACGGGCGGGGCGATCCTCGGCGACCGGGTGCGGATGCAGCGCCACGCCACGGACCGCGGCGTCTTCATCCGCAGCATGGCCGCCCGCGGACACCTCGGCGGGCTGGCGGCCGCCGCCCGGGAGGCGGTCCGCCTGCTCGACGCCGCAGGACGCGACCGCTGCCTGCTGGAGACCGTGGGAGTGGGGCAGTCCGAGCTCGAGGTGATGGGCGTGGCGGACACCACCCTGGTCGTGCTGACGCCCGCCGCGGGCGACGCCATCCAGGTGATCAAGGCCGGCATCCTGGAGATCGCCGACGTCTTCGTGGTCAACAAGTGCGACCTGCCCGGCGCCGCCAAGGTGTACCGCGACCTTCGCGACCTGGTGCGCCAGACCAAGGCGCACGACCCCTGGCCGCCACCGGTGGTCATGACCTCGTCGTCGACCGGCGAGGGCCTCGACGAGCTGCTCCAGATCATCGACCGGCATCACCGGCACCTGGTGGACAGCGGCGAGCTCGAGGTGCGCCGGGTGGAGCGCGTGCGCGCCGAAGTGGAGGCGATCGTGATCGAGCAGGCGGCCGATCGCGCCCGGCGTGCGCTCCGTCAGGGGACAATGGGCCAAGAGCTCGAAGGCGACCTGCGCGAGGTTGATCCGTACGCGCTCGCCGAACGCATTCTCAACGGCCACACCAAGGAAGCGAACCGCTGATGGCACAGACGATCGACCGGCCCACCAAGCCCGCGGCCCACGTGCGCGCCGCGCCCGCCAGCGCGGGCCACACCAAAGGCAGGCCGCCGATTCCTCCCGACACCCTGGGCGGCCTGCCGCTCAAACCGGTGTACGGCCCCCAGGACGTGGCGGCGCTCGACGTGGCGCGTGACCTCGGCGAACCCGGTTCCTATCCGTACACGCGCGGTGTGCACCGCACCATGTATCGCGACAAGGTGTGGACGATGCGGCAGTTCGCCGGATTCGGCAGCGCCGCGGAGACCAACGCGCGATACCGCTTCCTGCTGAAGCAGGGTCAGACCGGGCTCTCGGTCGCGTTCGACATGCCCACGCTGATGGGACACGACTCGGATGCACCCCACTCGCTGGGCGAGGTGGGCAGGTGCGGCGTGGCCGTCGACTCGGTCGAGGACATGCTCACCCTCTTCGATGGCATCGATGTCGGCGACGTCACGACGTCGATGACCATCAACTCGCCCGCCCCGATCCTGCTGGCGATGTACTTCGCGGTCGCCGAGGAGAACGGGGTGCCCCTGGAGCGCCTGGGCGGCACCCTGCAGAACGACATCCTCAAGGAGTACATCGCGCAGAAGGAGTACATCTTCCCGGTCGCGCCCTCGATGCGGCTGGTGAGCGACGTGGTCGTGTTCTGCACGCGCCACGTGCCGCGCTGGCACCCGATCTCCATCAGCGGGTATCACATCCGCGAGGCGGGCAGCACCGCCGCCCAGGAGCTGGCGTTCACGCTTGCAGACGGCTTCGCGTACGTGGAGGCGGGGATCGCCGCCGGCCTGGACGTCGACGAGTTCGCGCCGCGCCTGTCGTTCTTCTTCAACGCGCACATCGACTTCTTCGAGGAGATCGCCAAGTACCGCGCGGCGCGCCGCATCTGGGCGCGGCACCTGCGCGAGCGCTACGGCGCCAAGGACGAGCGCTCCCTCAAGCTCCGATTCCACACGCAGACCGCGGGCTGCTCGCTCACCGCGCAGCAGATCGAGAACAACATCGCGCGCACGTCCTTCGAGGCAATGGCCGCGGTGCTCGGCGGGACCAACTCGCTGCACACCAACTCGATGGACGAGGTGCTTGCGCTGCCCACCGAGAAGGCGGCGCAGATCGCGCTGCGGACGCAGCAGATCCTGGCCTACGAAACGGGCGCGCCCTCCGTGGTGGACCCCCTCGCCGGATCGTGGTTCATCGAGGACCTGACAACGCGTATGGAGCAGGCTGCGGAGGAGTACTTCGCGGCGATCGAGGAGCGCGGCGGCATGCTCGCTGCGATCGACGACGGGTACCCGCAGCGGGAGATCGCCGACGCCGCCTTCCGCTACCAGCAGCAGCTGGAATCCGGCGAGCGCGTGATCGTCGGCGTCAACGTGTACGAGGACACCGTCGACAGGGCGCCACCGCACGTGCTGGTGATCGACCCCGAGATCGAGCGCAGCCAGGTGGCCCGGGTGCGCCGCCTGCGCGAGACGCGCGACGACACGAGCGTGCGGACGCGCCTCGACGAACTGAAACGGGTCGCGGCGGGCACCGAGAACACGATGCCCGCCATCCTGGACGCGGTGCGCGCGCGCGCCACCGAGGGCGAGATAATCGGCGCGCTCCGCGACGTGTTCGGCACGTACCGCGAATCGCCGGTCTTCTAGCGCATGCAGCGGGCGGCGTGATCCCGGCGCCGGTGCGGGTCCTGCCTGGCGCGGGGACCCCTCGCCACCGGCTACAGCGCTTCAGCCCCACAGCCCCTGTGCGCGCAAACACCTGTTGGCCGTGGGGCCACTGAAGCGGTTCCGCCGGTGACGCTTCCCCCCGCGCCGTCACCCGCACGGCGCCGTGACCGCTGCGCCCGCTGATGTGTCAGGACTGGCGATTCAGCGGGGAGGGGTGGCGCGGCTCGTAGCAGCGGAGCTCGCCGCCGGGGATCCGCATGGTGGCGACGCGCCCGAACCCGGCGGTGGCGATGTCACCGATGAACTCGACGCCGCGGCCGCTCAGCTCGCGCACGGTGTCGTCGATGTCGTCGCACATCAGGTACAGCTCGTGGCGCGCGGGGCCGTCAGCGGGATGCACGCCGAGCTCCGCCGGTGGCAGCGCGAAGATGAGCCAGCCGTCGCCGGCGTCGACGGATTCCAGTTCCAGCTTGTCGCGCAGGAAGGCACGCGCGGCATCCGGTTCCGAGGTGAAGATGATCGCGTGCGCGCCGGTGATCACCGGCGCAGTCTAGCCGCGCAGGCGCAGCACGACGTTGATCACGATCGTGAGCACCACGCTGATCAGCAGGCACGTGACCAGCGGAAACGCGAAGGAGAAGTTGCCGCGACTGCCCGAGATGTCGCCGGGCAGCTGGCCCAGGTGCAGGCGCCCGGCCACGATGATGAGTCCACCCACCACGGCGATGACGATGCCCGTGATGAGCAGCAGCTTGCCGACGTCCAGTGGAAGGCCCATCGCTCGATTCTAGAACCGCCTCTGCTACAGTTCACTGGACGAATCCACTTCAAGCAGGTCCTGAGAGGCCGGCAAGGGATCGCGACACCGCTCTGCTGCGGTCCCCGGCCGTGCCCATCGGGCCGGAGGATCCCCCGAGATGGTGACGGTGGCGAGCTCGAGGCTCCTGGAGCACGTGATCAGCAGTGAGCAGTTCGACCGCGGGCTGCTGGACTCGCTGTTCCACCGTGCGGCGGAGCTCGACGGCACGCGTGACACGCGGCTGCGCAGCCGCATCATGGCCTCGCTCTTCTACGAGCCGAGCACGCGCACGCGGCTCAGCTTCGAGTCCGCGATGCTGCGCCTCGGCGGTTCCGTGCTCGGTACCGAGGCCGCGCACACCTTCTCCAGCGCGATCAAGGGAGAGACGCTGGAGGACACGATCCGCATGGTGTCGACGTACGCCGACGTCATCGTGCTGCGCCACGACGCGCGCGGCGCGGCCGGTCGAGCGGCCGACGTGTCGTCGGTGCCGGTCATCAACGCCGGCGACGGCCCCGGCGAGCACCCCACACAGGCCCTGCTCGACCTCTACACGATCCAGCGCGAGCTGCACCGCATCGACGGCGTGCACGTCGCGTTCTGCGGTGACCTGCGCTTCGGACGCACGGCTCGCTCGCTGGCGCTGCTGCTCGCGCTCTATCCGGGGGTGCGGTTCGCATTCGTCGCACCCGCCGTGGTGCAGGTCGGAGCGGACATTCTGGCGCGGCTCGACGAGCGCGGCGTCCCCTATGTGCTCGCGTCGCAGCTCACAGACGTCATCGACAGCGTCGACGTCGTCTACCAGACGCGAGTGCAGAAGGAGCGTTTCACGGACGCGTCAGAGTTCGAGGCCGCGCGTGCCGCCATTCGCATCGACACCGAGGTGATGCGGCAGCTTCCCGCGGGCGCGATCGTCATGCATCCGCTGCCGCGCGTCGATGAGATCAGCACCGAGGTGGATGCCGACCCGCGCGCCGCGTACTTCCGCCAGGCGGCGAACGGCGTCACCATCCGCATGGCCATTCTGGAGATGCTGCTCCGGTGATCGACCCCGCGCAGACGCTCGCGTCGAGCCCGCAGCTCCTCGACGCGGCGGGATTGCGGCGCACGGTGACGCGCCTGGCCCACGAGATCTCGGAGGCGCACGGCGGGCTCGACGGCGTGGTGCTTGCCGGCATACGCACCCGCGGCGTGCCCCTCGCGATCCGCCTCGCAGCCACTCTGCAGGAGATCGGGACGTCGCCGCCACAGGTTGCAGCGCTGGATCCACGAGGCCACCGCGACGACAGGCCGCGCACACCGGGCGAACGCGACGCGGCGCTGACGCCCGTTGACGGCGGGAGCCCGCCCGACATCGGTGGGGCGACCGTGATCGTCGTGGACGACGTGCTCTTCACGGGACGCACGCTGCGTGCCGCGCTCGATGCGCTGGTGGACCAGGGGCGACCTGCCGCCGTCGAGGTGCTGGCGCTCATCGACCGCGGCCATCGCGAGATTCCCATCCGCGCGGCGTACGTCGGCAAGAACGTGCCCACGGCGAGCGGCGACCGTGTGTACGTGCGGTTGCGTGAGATCGACGGCGTCGATGGCGCGTGGCTGCTGCGTGGTGGCGCACGGTGAACGTCATCCTTCGCGGGGTGCGCGTCGTCGATCCCGCCACCGGCAGAGATCTGGATGCGCATGACGTGTGGGTCGATGGCGACCGCATCGGCGGCATAGGAGCGCGGATCGAGCGCGACGGCGTCCCGGTCCTGGACCTCGCGGCAACGCCGGGACGTGCCTCGTGCGTGGTGTGTCCCGGCTTCATCGATTTGCACGCGCACCTGCGTGAACCGGGCGACGAGGACGCCGAGACCGTGGCGAGCGGAGCGCGTGCCGCGGCTGCCGGCGGCTTCACGACGGTGCTGGCGATGGCCAACACGCGACCGCCGATCGACGCACCCGAGCTGGTGCGTGAGGCGGTCGCGCGCGGCCGGGACGCGGACGTCAGCGTGCTGCAGGTGGCCGCGCTGAGCCGCGGGCTCCAGGGGCGTGAGCCCGTGGACGTGGAGGGCTGCATCGCCGCCGGCGCCGTCGCCATCGGTGACGACGGGCGCAACGCCGCTTCGCCGGCGCTGTTGGCGACGGTGCTGCAGCGCGCGCACGACGCGGGCCGCCCGGTGCTGGTGCACCCCGAGGACGAAGCGGCGATTGCGCTCTCCAATCCTTCGGATGTGGCCGTGACGCGTGGTGCGCACAGGCCTCCCGAGACGGAGGTCGCCGCCGTCGAGGCGGCGCTCGCCGCGCTGCGCAGCGCCGGCCGGGGGCACCTGCACCTGCAGCACCTGTCGGCTGCCGGATCGATCGCAGCGCTGCGCCGGGCGCACGACGACGGGCTCAGCGTGAGCGCCGAGGTAACGCCGCACCACCTGGCGGCATGGGAGCCTGCGGACGACGATGACGCGTTCGGCAGCGCGCTGCGCAAGGTGAATCCACCGCTTCGCGCTCGCGCCGACCGCGACGCTATGGTCGACGCGCTTCGCGAAGGTCTGATCGACGCGGTGGCGACCGACCACGCACCGCATCGCGATGCGGCCAAGCGCGGCCCGTCCGGCGATGTGGCGGCCGGCATGATCGGGCTCGAGACCGCGTTCTCCGTGTGCCGCACGCTGGGCGGCATGGATGGGCGGTGGCTCCCGGTGCTGCTGGAGGCGCTGACAGTCGGCCCGCACCGCCTGCTGCGCAGCGCGCCGGTCATTGCTGCTCCGCGACTGGTCGCAGGCGCCCCGGCGACGCTCACCCTCGTCGACCCCGACGCCGAATGGACCGTCACCCCGGAGACGCTGCGCTCGCTCTCGCGCAACACGCCGTTTCTGGGCATGGCGCTCCGCGGGCGCGTCATCCTCACGCTGGTGCAGGGGCGGCCGGTGCACGTCGACGCCGCCCGCGTGGACCTGCCCCAAGAGGCGGCCGCGCGTGCCTGAGCGCCGGGGGATCCTCGCCCTCGAGTTGGGTGCGACCTTCGACGGAATCCTGTTCGCCGCGCCTCTGCGAAGCACCACGCACGGGGAGGTCGTCTTCAACACGTGCATGGCCGGCTACCAGGAGGTGATCACCGACCCCTCCTACGCGGGACAGGTGGTGGTCATGACGTACCCGCTGATCGGCAACTACGGCTGTCGCGACGACACCGCCGAGTCGGGGCGCGTGCACTGCCGTGCACTGGTCGTGCGCGAACTCTCCCCCGACATCGGCCACGCTCGCGCGGATCGGTCGCTCGAGCAGGAGCTGATCGCCCACGGCGTGAGCGGCATTCGCGGCGTTGACACACGCGCGCTGACGCGACACCTGCGCGACCGCGGCACGCTGCGCGGGGTGCTCGGTGACGCCTCCACGTCCTCGCCGTCCGAGCTGGTGGAGTCGGCACGCACCGCGCCCTCGGTGAGCGACGAGGACCTCGTCGCGGAGGTGTCGCTGCGCACACCGTGGGAGCGCTTCACCGAGTCGCTCGACGCGCCGCTGCACCGTGGCGTCGAGCTCTCCGGCGCGGCAGGCGCGTTCACCGGGACGCGTGTGGTGGTCGTCGACTACGGCGTCAAGCGCAACCAGCTGCGCGCGCTGTGCAGCCGCGGCGTCGACGTCATCGTGGTCCGCCAGGACGCCGGCCTCGACGACGTGCTGCGCCACGAGCCGCACGGCGTCGTGCTGTCCAACGGCCCCGGCGATCCCTCGCGCCTGCCGCATGCGGTGCGGCTGTGCCGCGAGCTCCTGGAGCGGCGCGTCCCGCTGCTCGGCATCTGTCTCGGTCACCAGATCCTGGGCCAGGCCGCCGGCGCGTCGACCTCGCGGCTCAAGTTCGGCCACCACGGTGGCAACCATCCGGTGCGCGACGGCGCCACCGGCCAGGTGTACGTCACCTCGCAGAACCACGAGTTCCAGGTCGACGCCGACTCGCTTCCCGCGGATTCCGGATGGCACGTGAGCGAACGCAACCTCAACGACGGCTCGGTCGAAGGGCTGCGGCACAGCGAGCTGCCGGCGTTCTCCGTGCAGTACCACCCAGAGGGCGCGCCGGGACCGCAGGATCGCGCCGCCGTGTTCGACGAGTTCCTCTCGATGTGTGGTGGTCCGCAGACGGGGCGGGCATATCGGCTTGCTCAGACAGTCCTCGCCGTCGATGGCGCTCGTTCGCAACGCCTTGAGCGTCGCTCGCTCGCTCCGACGGCTGCGGAACTCGCCGCCGACATGCCCGCCCCGTCTGCGCCGGCGCCGCTCACCGCCGACATGCCCGCCCCGTCTGCGCCGGCGCCGCTCGCCACCGACATGCCCGCCCCCTCGTGCGTGCTCGTCATCGGCAGCGGTCCGGTGATCATCGGGCAGGCCGCCGAGTTCGATTATGCCGGCACCCAGGCGTGCAAGGCGCTCCGCGAAGAGGGCGTTCGCGTGGTGCTGGTGAACAGCAACCCGGCGACGATCATGACCGACGACTCGTCGGCCGACGCCGTGTACGTGGAGCCGCTGACGGTCGAGGTGGTGACGCGCATCATCGAAGCGGAGCGCCCGGACGGGCTGCTCGCGACGCTCGGCGGGCAGACCGGCCTGAACCTCGCGGTGGCGCTTGCCGATGCGGGCGTGCTCGAACGCTGTGGCGTGCGCGTGCTTGGCACCCCGTTGTCGGCGATCCGCGCAGCTGAGGACCGTGAGGCGTTCAAGGAGCTGCTGCGGCGCATCGGAGAACCGGTGCCCGTGTCGCAGACGGTGTCGTCGCTCGCCGAGGCGCGCGCGTTCCGTGAGCGCGAGGGCCTGCCCCTCGTGGTCCGTCCCGCCTTCACGCTGGGCGGCACCGGCGGCGGACTGTGCGAGACGGACGAGCGCTTTCTCGAGGTGGTGGCGGCGGGACTCGCCGCATCGCCGATCAACCAGGCGCTGGTGGAGCGTTCGCTCGCCGGGTGGCGTGAGATCGAGTACGAGGTGGTGCGCGACGGCGCGGGGACGTGCATCACCGTCTGCAACATGGAGAACCTCGACCCGATGGGCGTCCACACGGGCGACTCCATTGTGGTGGCGCCGTCGCAGACGCTCACGGACCGCGAGCACCAGCAGCTGCGCAGCGCGGCGCTGCGCATCATCTCCGCGCTCGAGATCGCCGGCGGTTGCAACGTGCAGTTCGCGCTGGCCCCGGACTCGCACGAGTACCACGTGATCGAGGTGAATCCGCGGGTGTCGCGCTCGTCCGCGCTCGCGTCGAAGGCGACGGGGTATCCCATCGCGCGCGTCGCCGCGAAGATCGCCACGGGCAGGCGCCTCGACGAGATCCCCAACGCGGTCACCGGCAAGACGTGCGCCGCCTTCGAGCCTGCGCTGGACTACTGCGTGGTGAAGATTCCACGGTGGCCGTTCGACAAGTTCCCCGAGGCGGACCGCCGGCTGGGCACGCAGATGAAGTCGACGGGCGAGGTCATGGCCATCGAGCGGTCGTTCGAGGCAGCCTTCAGCAAGGCGCTGCGCTCCCTGGAGCAGCAGCCGCCGGACGCGTCGGACCTGCACGAGCCGGTGCTGGTCGACGTGGCCAACGACCGCCGCTGCTTCGCGCTGCTGGAAGCGCTTCGCGGTGGCGACGACCCTGCTGCGCTGGCGCAGCGGAGCGGCATCGGCGTCTGGTTCGTGCGCCGGCTGGCAGCGCTGGTCGCCTGCGAGGAGCGCTTGCGCTGGACGGGGCTGACGGACGACGCGCTGCGTGAGGCGAAGCGGCTCGCGCTGGCTGACTCGCGCATCGCCGCCCTGTGCGGCACGACCCCCGTGGCCGTGCGCGAGCGCAGGCTGGCCGCCGGGATCGTGCCCGCGTACAAATGCGTCGACACATGCGCCGCCGAGTTCGAGGCGGCAACGCCGTACTACTACTCGACCTTCGAGGCGGAGAACGAGCGCAGCGCGCAGGCCTCGGAGCGCGACGTGGTCGCCGTCATCGGCAGCGGGCCGATCCGCATCGGTCAGGGGATCGAGTTCGACTACTGCAGCGTGCAGGCCGCGGAGTCGCTGCGGCAGCGCGGCGTCGACTCGGTGATGATCAACAGCAACCCTGAGACCGTCAGCACGGACTTCGACTGCAGCTCACGGCTGTACTTCGAACCGCTCGACGAAGAATCCGTCCTCGCCGTTCTGCGCCAGGAGAAGGCATCCGGCGCGGTGGTGCAATTTGGCGGGCAGACAGCGGTGAACCTGGCCGGGCCGCTGCACCGCGAAGGCGTCACCATCCTGGGCACCCCGGTGGACGCCATCGACGCGGCGGAGGACCGGCGCGCGTTCGAGGCGCTGATGCGCGAGTTGGAGATCCCACAGCCGCACGGCGCCGCGACCGTGGACCAGCTGGAGGCGATGGGCATCGCCGAGCGCGTGGGCTATCCGGTGCTGGTGCGTCCCTCGTATGTGCTGGGTGGCCGCGCCATGGAGATCGTGCACACCCCGGACGCGCTGCGCCGCTACCTCGACGCGGCGATGGCCGCGCTGCCGGTCGACGGCGGCGGACGTCGCGGCGCCGTCCTCATCGACCGCTACCTCTTCGGCACAGAGGTGGACGTCGACGCGGTCAGCGACGGCGAGGCGGTGCTGGTGCCAGGCCTGATGGAGCACGTCGAGCGCGCCGGCGTGCACAGCGGCGACTCGATGGCTGCGTACCCTGCACTGCACCTCAGCGCCGACGTGCGCGACCGCATAGTACGCGACACCGAGCGCATCGCCAGGGCGCTCCGGGTGCGCGGGCTCTGCAACATCCAGTACGTGGTGTACCGCGGCGTGCCGCACGTGCTCGAGGTCAATCCGCGCGCATCGCGCACGGTTCCCTTCCTCAGCAAGGTCACCGGCGTTCCCATGGTGGAGCTGGCCACGCGGGTCATGCGCGGCGAGACCCTCGAGCAGCTCGGGTGGCGCGCCGGGCTGTTCGCGCCGCGGCCGCTCGTCGCGGTCAAGGCGCCCGTTTTCTCCACCGTGAAGCTCACCGAGGTCGACACCGCGCTGGGACCGGAGATGAAGTCGACCGGCGAGGTCATGGGCATCGACACCGTCCTTGGGGCGGCCGTGCAGAAAGCGTTCGTCGCGGCGCTGGGACAGATGCCCCAGGGTGGCGGCGCACTGTGCAGCGTCGCGGACGCCGACAAGGCCGAGGCGCTGCCCATCTTCGCCCAGCTCAGCGCGCTCGGATTCACCCTCTACGCGACGGCGGGCACGGCTCGCGCACTCGCCGACGCGGGTGTGACCGCCACGCCGGTGGGGAAGATCGGCCATGGCCGCCCCAACGTGATCGATGTCATCGAGGAGGGCCGTGTGTCGCTGGTGGTCAACACCGTGTCGTACTTCGACACCGACGAGATGGAGCACGGCGTCGCGCGCAGCGTCGCGGGCCGCACCGTGAAGGACGGCTACCTGATCCGCCTCGCGGCAGAGCAGCGGCGTGTCCCGTGCTGCACGTCGCTCGACACCGCCGCCGCGCTGGTCGAGGCGATTGCGCGGCATCGCGACGGCGACGACGTCCGTGTCGCCACCGTCCGCGCGTACCGTGAAGGGCTCGTGGCAGCGGCTCCATGAACTCATCGGCGCAGCCCCGCGTGGAGGTGGGCGAGGTGATCGCGATGGAGCGGCTGGGCGAGCTGTACGAGGTCACCGCGGCGCTTCCGCATCTGGCGCGCACCGTGCTTCCGGGCCAGTTCGCGCAGCTGCGCTGCAGCGACACATGGGTGCCGCTGCTTCGCCGTCCGTTCAGCGTCGCCTGGACCGACGGCGACATATGCTCCTTCGTCTTCAACGTCGTCGGGGTTGGAACACGGCTGCTGGCCGACCTGCGTCCCGGGGACCGGCTGGACGCCCTGGGGCCGTTGGGCAGCGGGTTCACGGTCGATGGAAGCGTCGATGCCGCGGTCTGCGTTTCCGGCGGCGTCGGGTGCGCGCCGTTCCCTCTCCTGATCCGCAGCCTGCGCGAGCAAGGTGTTGCAGACATCACTGTCATGAACGGCGCGGCGTCGAGCGTGCAGCTCTACCCCGCGGCTCGCTTCCGGCGCGGCGACGACTCCGTCCGCGTGCTCGAGGCCACCGACGACGGAAGCCGCGGCCGGAGCGGCCGCGTCACCGACCTGCTGTCGCAGGCTCCGGAGCGGCGCGCTGCGGTGTACGCGTGTGGACCCAACGCCATGCTCGCCGCTCTGGCGGCGATGCTGCCGGACCTCACCACGCGCGGCGTGACCGAGGCGTCGCTGGAGGCGCCCATGGGCTGCGGTTTCGGCACCTGCCTGGGATGCGCGCTGCCCGTCCGCCGCGGCTCGGACGGCGAGGGATGGGCGCTGTGTTGCACGGATGGCCCGGTCATGGCGATGCGCGACGTCGACTGGGACGTGCTGCTGTCGCTGCCCGAGGCAGACGTCGCGTGAGCGACGCAGCCTCCGCGGCGGGTGTGGATCTCGGCCGCGGGTTGGCGCTGCCCAACCCGGTCGGCCTGGCGAGCGGCACCGCCGGCTACGGGTTCGAACTGCGCCGGCTCATCGACGTCGACCGCCTCGGCGCGCTCTACACGAAGGGCACGACGCGCTTGCCGCGGCCCGGCAACCGGCCCCCGCGCGTCGCCGAAACGCCGGGAGGAATGCTCAACAGCATCGGGCTGCAGAATCCGGGCGTCGACTGGGTGGCCGACCACTACGCGCCGGAGTTCGCCGCCTGGGCGGTGCCGGTGGTGGTGAACGTGGCCGGCGAGGACGCGTC
This sequence comes from Candidatus Dormiibacterota bacterium, assembly GCA_963777285.1. Lineage (GTDB taxonomy): Bacteria > Chloroflexota > Dormibacteria > Aeolococcales > Aeolococcaceae > JAFARE01. The sequence goes on along the minus strand of CAVZPR010000002.1, from coordinate 460,529 downwards.
CGACTATGTGCACTGCGCGCGCCGCCTCGAGGGTGTCGCCGGCATCGCGGGGCTGGAGCTGAACATCTCCTGCCCCAACATCGCGCATGGCCTCGACTTCGGCCGTGATCCAGCTGCGGCCGGCGCGCTCGTCTCCGCGGTGCGGCGCGTGACCCAGCGTCATCTCATGGTCAAGCTCAGCCCCAATGTGACGGACATCGCTGCTGTGGCCCGCGCCGTCGAGGGCGCGGGCGCCGACTCGGTGTCCGCGGTCAACACGTACGTGGGAATGAAGTTCCACCGCGCGACGGGGCGGCCGGTGCTCCCCGGCGGCAGCGGCGGGCTCAGCGGCCCTGCCATCCAGCCGCTGGCGCTGGATGCGGTGGCGCGCGTGTGTGCCGCCGTGAGCATCCCGGTCGTGGGCGTGGGTGGCATCACCGACCCGGCGAGTGCCGCCGACTTCCTCGCGGCCGGCGCCGTGGCGCTACAGGTGGGCACGGCAACCTTCACCGATCCGCGCACCGCCATTCGAGTTCTCGAAGGCCTGGCGGCGCGAGCTCCACAGCGCGCGGCCGTACCATAGGGCTTCCATCTGGGAGGGGCATCGACCGTGCTTCTCGGCGCTTCCGTTCTGTGTCTCCTGGTCCTGCTGATGCTGCTGGCGGACCGGTTGGGCGCGCGTGTGTTCCAGGGCCGGAGCGACCGGGTCTTCTACCGCTGCGAGGCGTGCGACCTGCGCTACCCGCGCGGTGACATCGCCGACCCCGAGCTTCGCTTCTGCCCGCACGGCCACCCGGTCGTCGTGGAGCACCCGCACACGGCCGCGGGCGTCGTGGGCATCTGTGCGTGCCTCGGCTTTCTCAGCGTCGCCCTCGTGCTCATGCTGGCCGGCCTCGAACACTGAACCGCGTCAGCGAGCAGCGCTGCACGACCTGCCCGGCAGCGCAGTCGGCAAGCCGCGATGCCGTGGCTGCCGCGTACCCTGAGCGCCGTCAGCACGCGACCACGGAGGGCATCGGCAATGGCGGACGACGCTGCGCTACCACCCGTTCCCGACATGCGACTCGAGCTGGTGCCGATTCCCGTCTCCGACGTGGAGCGCGCCAAGGAGTTCTACCAGCGCATCGGGTTCGGCAACCTGCATGACACGCAGGTGACCGAGACGATGCGCGTGATCCAGTTCACGCCACCCGGGTCCGGGTGCGCGATCGTTTTCGGAACCGGCATGGGTCCGATCACCGACATGACGCCAGGAAGCGTGAAGGGACTGCACCTCGTCGTCGCCGACATGGAGGCGTCTCGCGCGGCGCTCATCGCTCGCGGCGCGCACCTCAGCGACGTGGACAACATGGGTGGAGTCCTCTACTCCTATTTCGAGGATCCCGACGGCAATCTCTGGACGCTGCAGCAGTGGCCCGCGGCGTCGCAGCCGCAGTAGCTGCCGCAACGCTGCCGCTGACGTAGAGTCCCCCGTCCACGCCGCCCTTCAGCCGCTCGATAGCCGCAGAGTCGTAGCGGCCCGCGATCACCGAGTTCCGCCAGGCGGTCGTTTGCAGCGTCGACGAGACGACGTACTTGGTGGTGTCGTTCATGAAGGGTCGTCGAGCGTGATGAACTCGTGAACCCTGATCTCTCCCACCGCCGGCCTCCTAACCGATCCGTCCGAAGCGTGTCCGCATGCGTAGACGCGCGAACCTGCCGCCAGTCATCGGCGCGAGTTGAGGTCCGGTGTGTCCCGCCCGCGCGAGCAGAGCGGCTTCCCATCCTCGGGGGCGGTGAGCGCAAGGTTTCCATGTGCAGTCCGTTGGAGGGCATGTAGGATCAGGCGCGCCTGGCCCCGGGAGGGGTCGGTCGGGAAGGAATTCGGGAGAGGCAAGTTGCGCAACAAGCTGGGCAGATGGAGCGCGGCCGCCTTCGGCGGTGCGGTGATCGCGGCGCTCGCTACCGTGCCGGGGTCGGTCGTGTCGGCATCGACCACGGAGGTGCTGACCACAGACGTGCTTCCCGGCATCGCCAGCCTGACGGCGTCGCCGCTGCCGCCGTCGACCCCGGTGCAGATCGGCATCACGATGAGCAACCCGCACGCCGCTGCGCAGAACGCGGCCTACCAGGCGATCCACACGCCGGGAAACCCGCGGTATCACCAATACCTCAGCGCTCAGGAGGTCGTCGCCCAGTTCGGCCTGCCCAAAGCCACGTTCGCCCAGATCGTCGGCTGGGCGACTCGCGACGGGCTCCAGGCGATCTTCGCCGGCAGCACGCGCGAGTACCTGCTGCTGCAGGGGACGGCGGTTCAGGCGGAGCAGACGTTCTCAGTCGCCATGAACCAGTACACGGCTCTGGGCAAGACCTTCTACGCCAACGTCAACGGGCCCACGGTGCCCGCCGGGCTCGACATCGCCGGCGTCATCGGCCTCAACAGCTTTCTGGCGTCGCACACATTCCAGTCCGGACCCTGCGCGACGTACTGCACCGGCCTGACCACGCCGCAGGACCTGTGGTCGACGTATGACCAGCCCACCGACCTGAGCAGCTCCACGTCGAACTTTGGCCAGGGGCAGCAAATGGCGGTGCTCGGCGAGGGCGCGGTGCAGGGTCCGCTCGACGACCTGCGCAAGTTCGAGACGGAGTACGGCCTGCCCAAGATTCCGGTCACGATCGCGGCGATCGGTGACACCTTCTCCGACACATCGGGTTCGGAGGAATGGGACATCGACTCACAGGCGTCCACCGGCATGGCGCCGAAGGCCTACGGGGAGACGTGGATCTTCGCCAATGACCTCACCGACTCCTCCGTGGAGACGGACTTCGCCGCCTTCGAGTTGGCGCCGCAGCTGATGGAGGCCAACGCGTCCTTCGGTGAATGCGAAGAAGATCCGACCAGCGCCGCCACGGGTGGCGGCACCGGAGTCGGTGGCTTCGGCGGCCTCGCCGGCACGGCCGGCGTGATGTTCACGTCGGAATCGGAGAACACGCTGCAGCAGGCGACGCTGCAGGGCAAGACGCTCTTCTCGTCGACCGGTGACACGGGATCGTCCTGCCCGGTCGTCTATGCGGCGGTGATCGGCGCGGGGAACGGAGTCCTCAACCAGGGCTACCCCGAGACCAACTATCCCGCGTCCAGCCCATACGTCGTCGCAGTCGGCGGCACGGTGCTCTACACGACCCCGAACAGCGATACGCCGCCGGCTTCCAACGCCACACGCGCCGTGGAGACCGCGTGGACGCACACCGGCGGTGGTGACACGCTGTACATCCCCGAGCCGGCGTACCAACATGGCATCGCCTTCCTCGACAACACCGACTGTCTGTCGCAGCCCGACGGCACGCCCTACGCATCGCCGACGCCGTGTCGCGGCATACCCGACGTGACCGCGCAGTCCGGTGACGTCGTCAGCAACGGCTACGCCATCACGGCAGGCGGCCTGTCGGACCAGCCGGGCGGCGGCACCAGCCTCGCGTCACCCCTGTGGATGGGGATGTGGGCGCGCGTGCAGGCGGCCACGTCACTCACCAATCACGGGTACGTCACCAACGGCTTCGCCGACGACTCGCTGTACCAGGTGGGTCAGGACACCGGCGAGGATCCCACCGCGTTCTTCGACGTCGGCAACGAGACGACCACCAGCCCGTCGACGTGCGACGGCGTGTACTGCAGCCTGCCGCGCACCACGAGCGCGACGGTGAGCTTGCCCGCGGACCCGTCGGGATGGGATTTCGTGTCGGGCCTCGGCGCACCGGACGTCTGCAACCTGACCAAGGACATCGACGGCGTGTCCAACTGCGACACGGTCACCGACGACGTCACGGCTCCGGCGCCGCGCGACTGCGGCCAACCGGGGCTCGTCGCCTGCATGGGACAGACGTGCACGCAGACCAGCGACCTCTGGGACAACCCGGCGCACGTGGCGACGGATCTGCTGGGCAACTCGGACCCGCAGCTCACGCTGTTGAAGGGCAACATCGTGCTCAGCGGGAGCACCCTCCGTGTGCTGCTGACCATCGACAATCTCAGTGAGACGGTGCCCACCGGCGCCGCCGCTGACGAGTGGTACATGCTGTGGACGTACGGCGCCACCACCTACTTTGCCAACGCGCAGGTCACCAGCCCGAACATCTCGGGACCGGCGTACGGTGACGGCACCGTGACCGTCACCGGCACGGAGCACAGCTACAACAACGTCAACACGGACACGGGATCATTCACGCCCGGCCACAACGGTGTTGTCGAGATCGACGTGCCCGTGGCCAACGTCGGCAATCCCGCCAGCGGTGCGATCCTGCAGGGTCCATCAGGTGAGACCGACATCGAGGTGGGCGTGCCCGCGGTCGGCGGATTCCTGGAGAAGGTGGACACGGGTGGGCCCAACTGCGACTACCAGCTGGGCTACGGAGCGGTGCCGCCGCAGGGCGGAACGCCCGCGCCGGAAGTGCCCTGGACGCCTGCGCTGCTCGTGGTCGGAGCCGCCGGCGGACTGGTCGTGTACCGCCGCCGCCGGCAGCACAGCGAGTCGTGACGCTGCTGCCCCCTGCGGGACCAGCAAAAGTACCGGAACGGGGGAGGCTGGTTGACGTCGGCCGCCAGCTGGTGATCAGCGGTCGCTTCTCGGTGTGACGGGACGTACACCCGGCTTGATGCCGTACGAACCCCTGCCGATCGTGGCCGGGCCGGTTATCAACATCGGTTGAGCTGAACGACGCCGAATCTCACGCCGATGGCGCCTGTTCGAGCGGCCATACCTCGACGACACCGTGAGCAACAGCGCAGGGGGTTCGCGAGGCGATCTCCACTGCCTCCGCGATGGTGGCAGCCTCGATCACCGCAAAGCCGGCGATGGGCAGCGCCGAGCTCATGAAGGGACCGCTCTCCGTTTCGACCGCAGCGGCGTCGTGGTTCCGCACACATACCGGCTCGCCGGCGATTCCCATGACGGCTCCTTCGCTCTGCAGTCGCGCGTCATGGTCGTGCGCGGCATCTCGTATGGTCGGGTCGGTGCGCTCGTAGCCCTCGCGATCGCCATATCCAATCGTTACGAATTTCATGTGTCCTCCAGCGCCGGGTCTCCTGATGACCTCTCTGCTCCTCGTCTTAAGCGACAGGGTGGCCGGGCTGTGCTCAGCCCATCGTTAGGACGACATTGCCGGTCTTCTGCTTCGTCTCAACGTACCGGGTCGCTTCCACCACCTGCTCGACCCGGTACCGCCGATCGATGACCGCTCTGTATTTGCCGGCCTCGATCAGCTCCTTGAGAAAGACCATGTCCGACTTCTTGAATCGCGGAGGTATCGGGAACACCACTCTCTTGTTACCCAGGCGCCTCGTCCACATGTCCAGGATCAGGTTCTGCATGTGATCGGTCGCAGCGTAGACCCCTCCACGCTTCAAGGAATCCTTGCACTGCGTGAAGGACAGCTTGCCGACCGCGTCGAAGATGGCGTCGTACGTTCGGCCGTTCTTCGTGCAATCTTCCTGCCTGTAGTCGATCACCTCATCGGCGCCGAGTGATCTCATGATCTCGAAGTCCTTTGTGGTGCACACAGCCGTGACGGCAGCTCCGAAGGCTCTCGCCAGCTGCACGCCCGCGCTGCCGATGGAACCGGATGCGCCATATACGAGGATCCGCTGACCCTCCCTGAGCGCCACCGGCCGCAGCGCGTTCAGCGCTAGGAGGGCTCCGTCGGGGACCGCTGCCGCCTCATCAAAGGGCATCCCCGCGGGGATGTGAGCCAGCGCAGCGCTCTCCTGCATGCAGATGAACTCCGCATGCGCGCCGAACTTCCACGGCTTGAGGCCGAACACGCGGTCACCGGGCGTGAACCCCGTGACCGCCGGACCGGCAGCCTCAATCTCGCCGGCCAGATCACTGCCGAGGATTCTGCGCTTCGGCCGGCGAAGGCCCGTGACGAAGCGGGACACGAACAACTCTGCGCTGCGCAGTCCGGTGTCGGTGCGGCTCACCGTCGTGGCATGCACCCGAATGAGGACCTCATCGGCCTTGGGGATGGGTTGCTCCACATCCGCGATCCGAAGAACATCCGGAGGCCCGTACCGATCGTAAACGACCGCCTTCATCGTGACACCGCAGGCCAGCTCATGTGAGCGTATTGAGGCCATCCGCATCTACTTCCATGTCGGCGTCGTGCCTAAAGGCCAGGGCGTACCGCCACGGGCTACCTCCGGTATCCTCGTTCATGCGCCGTTCAGCAGGCGAGTTCTCTTACCGCTCGGTGCGGCAGCATAAGGCGCGCACTTCCTCGCCTTAAGCCGTACACCTTTCTCCATCGACGCCATGATCTTCATCATTACCGCCTCGGCTGTGCGCAGCTCTTCGCTGGGGTGAACCACAAGATCTCCGTGCCGGGATCATTGCTCACCGGGACGTGGCCCGGCGGCGAGTAGAAGCCCAGCCGTTCGGGTTCCTTTGTGTGCCCCCTGGAGGAGTCGAACCTCCCTCAACCGGTTAAAAGCCGGCTGCTCTACCGATGAGCTAAGGGGGCCGGTCGCCGGCGATTGTAGGCGGCGCTGACCGCACGCCCTACCATGCGCGCTCGTGGCAGACGCGCTGCGCGGCTTTCCGAGCGACTTTCCAGTGCGCCGTGACGGACGCCGCCCCTTGCGCTACCACGCCGTTTCCGCCATGAGCCGCGCCGTGCTGCGCACCTGGTTCGGCAAGGGCCTCACCTTCGAAGGTCTCGACAACCTTCCTGCAGCGGGACCGCTGCTGCTGGTGTGCAACCACCTGAGCAACATCGACCCTTTCCTGTTCGGCGGATACGTGCGCGGCGCAATGTTCTGCATGGCCAAGCGCGAGCTGTTCACCAATCCCGCAGTGGCCTGGGTGCTGGCCGGGTGCAACTGCTTTCCCGTGGATCGCGGCACGGCCGACCGCTGGGCACTGCGCACGTCTCTTGGCATCCTCGCGCACGGAGGACGCCTCGTCATCTTTCTCGAAGGAACGCGCGCCGCGGCCCCAGGAATGAAGCGTGCCGAGGCCGGCGTCGGCTTTCTGGCGCGGCGGTCGCGAGCGCCCCTGCTGCCCGTCGCCATCACGGGAACCGAGGCCGCGCTGGGACGTGGCCGCAGCTTTCCGCGGCGCGTGCCGGTGACCGTCAGGTTCGGCAAACCCTTCGAGGTCGAGACTCCCGCGGGGCGCCCCAACGATCAGGCCGTGGCGGACGGCATCGCCCGCCGCATCGCGGCGCTGCTCCCGGCGCCGTACCGCGGGGTGTACCCGTAGGTCGCGTTCAGCGCCGCCGGCCGGCCGTGGTGCGCCCCGAGGGCTTGCCGCTCCGTGCCGGCGCTTTGGCTCGAGCCGCCGGCTTGGCACTGGCCACCGCCTTTTTCGCGTTCGCCTTGGCCTTCTGGGCAGCGGAGCTCTTGGGCCGCGCCGCCGCGGCCGGCTTGCGCGCCGCGGTCTTTCGCGTGGCCGGCTTGTGCGGCGTCGCCTTGCGTGCCGCCGGCTTTGCAGACCGCGCGGCAGGCTTGGCGGCTCGCGCCGCAGGTTTGGCGGCGGGCCTGCGGGTGGCAGCAGCCTTCTTTGCCGGGCGGGACGTCCCCGCCGCTTTCCGCGCCGCGCCGGCCGGCCGTGCTGGCTTGGGCGCCGGCTTCACCTGCGTTCGGGCTCGGGACGCCACCTGGGATTTCGCGGCCGGCTTGGCCGGTTTCTTGGGCGCCGCATTCGCCGCCGCCCTGGCCGTGGTCTTCGCAACCGGCTTGGCCGCCGGCTTGGCCGTGGCCTTCCCGGCGGCCTTGAGCCGCGTGGCCGCACCCCGCTTCGACGCCGCCGCTTTGGCGGGCGCCGCAGCGGCCTTGGGCCTGGCGGCGGGCTTCGCCGCCTTGGCAGATGCGACGGCTGCCGCCCGAGGCCGCACGGCCGCCGTCGCCACGTCACGCGCCGGCTTGGCGTCAGCCCGCGTCGCGGAGGCAGCCGCCGGCGCACCGCGAGCGGGCGCCGTTGCCGTCGCCGGCGTGTGCGACGGCTCGGGGCGCGAGGGCTGGATCGCCAGCTGCCGTGGCGTCGGGGTTGCGGTCCCTGCCGCCGCCGTGCGGCCGGCCGGCAGGCTCGGGGTCGCCGCGGGCCGCCGTTCGGTCGCGGCGCCATCAGTCGCCGGTTGCGGCGCGGCTCGCAGGCGGTCCGGCTGCGCCTGGCGCGGCTCGAGCATCAGACGCAGCAACTCGGCCGCACGCTCCGGCGTCTCCGCTGACTTCAAGCAGGTGAAGGCCACCACCTCCTTGATGTCGGGCGACAGGTCGAATCGGACGATCGCCGTCTGGCTCAGCACCGTCTCGACCCTCCCGGTGGCGCCCACCGAGTAGTCGCCGATGGGGGTGCCGGTGCGGGGTCGCGTGTTCTGTATCAGGATCACCCGCTCTCCGGTGGCGAAAGGTGGCGGGGGCTCCTCGCGTGCGCTGGGCGGCCGCCCCGGCTGGGGGCGGGACACGGGCGGCGGCACCGGCGCGGGGACGACGGCGACCGGCTGAGGCGCCGGCGGGGTGTCCTCCTCCGCGTCGTCGTCCTCGTCATCGTCGTCCTCGTCGTCGTCCGCGACGGCGTCGCCGCGGGTCTCGTCGTCCTCGTCGATGACGTCGATCTCGACGTCGCCGTCCTCGGCCTCTTCTGTGGCCTCGGTGTCGTCGGCGGCGGTTTCGCTTGTGTCGTCTTTGGCTCGTGGCATGGTCCGTGGTGTGCTCCGTCTAGACTGGCTCCCGGGATGATCGCGCTCCTGCGAGGCTTCTCGCCCTCCTCGCGGACACAGCAGCGCCTTCTGGAGATCCTACCGGGCGCGCTCACTTGGTTCGTCCTCCTGGTGCCGGTGCTGACCGCCTTCGCCATCAGGCTGAACGACCCCGGGCAGCTTTGGATCCTCGGTGTCGGCGCCGTGGCTCTCGACCTCTACTGGCTGTTCCGCACCACGTACACCGTCCGCTGCGTCCGCCGCTCGCTGCGCGCGCTGGAGCGCACCGCTGCGGTCGACTGGTGGCTGCGCTGCCGCGAGCTGGAGGACGCGTCGCCCGCCGGCGCCCCTCGTCCGTCGGAGGTCATCCACTGTGCGCTGATCCCGACCTACACGGAGCGCTACGAGGTGCTGCGCGAGACGGTCGCGGCGCTGGCTGCGCAGAACTATCCGCACCGGCAGATCGTCTGCGCCGTGATCACGCGCGTCACCGACCAGGGCGGCATCGAGAACGTGAGCCGCCTGCGCGAGGAATTCGCCGGCCGGTTCCGCGACTTCGTCCACATCAAGGACCCGCTGCTCCCCGGGGTGGTGCTGGGCAAGTCGGCGGCGATGTCGTACGGCGGGCCCGTGCTGCGCCAGGCGTGCGACGCGATGGGACTGGATCCGCGCAAGACGATGGTCACCGACCTCGACAGCGACTACCGCCTCCATCCCCAGTACTTCGCTTACCTGACCGCCCAGTTCTGCGTGGCAGGCAACCGGCTGACGTCGATATGGCAGCCGGTGCCCGTGTTCCTCAACAACCTGTGGCGTGTGCCTGCGGCGGTGCGCGTCATGGCCACGGCGGCGACGCAGTGGCAGATGTTCCTGCACCAGAACCGCAAGCGCCTGGTGATGTTCTCCTCGTACTCGATGTCGCTGAACCTCCTGTCGGAGGTGGGCTACTGGGACGCTGACGTCATCCCCGAGGACTCACGATTCTTCTGGAAGGCGTTCTTCCGATACGGTGCGGAGCTCGACGTCCGCTCGGCGTTCCTGCCGGTGCACGGCGACGCACCTCGGGCGCGCGACTACTCGAGCACGCACCTGTCACAGTACAACCAGATCAAGCGCTGGGCGTGGGGGGCGACCGACATCCCGTACGTCACCGCACGGATCCTGCACCACCCCGAGATTCCGTGGCGGCTGCGGGCGCGACGCTACTCGTCGCTCATCTTCAACCACCTGACCTGGTCGACGCTGCCGCTGCTGCTCTTCTTCGGCGGCGCGCTCCCGGCGTTCATCGACCTGGACTACAGCCTCTCCACGGCTGCAGAGCTCATCGGGTATCTCACCGCCGGCATCCTCACCGTGACGCTGCTCAACACGCTGCTGCTGATCCAGGTCGACCGGCGCATGTGCCCCAAGCCTGCCGGGTGGCCCTGGTGGCGGCGGCGCTGGGCCGACCTGCAGCTGTTCCTGTACCCGGTGGTGGGCCTGGCGCTCAGCGTCATTCCCGCGCTGGAAGCGCAGACGCGGCTGATGTTCGGCGCCTACCTCGAGTACCGCGTCACGGAGAAGGAGTGACCATGCGCTTGACGCACATGTGGTTCGGCGCGGTCAGACCGAGCACGGAGTAGGGGACCGCGCTGCCGGCGTGCGCGCGCACCCATCGCGCCGCCTTCTCGCTGTGGTACATGGCACACAGCCGCTCGGCGGTCGCGGCGTCACGAAACCGCACGGCGCCGTCGCTCGCGCCGCGCGTCACCGTGACGTAGCCGCGCGCGGTCAGCCACTCCGGCTGCTGCGGCCAGATGATGGCGACGGCGCCGCCGGGGCGGACGATGCGCTCCGCCTCTGCGAGCGCCTGCTCGCCGCCGTGCGGCCCCGTGGTCGTGAACGAGGAGCAGGCCACCGCGAGGTCGACGCTGGCCGACTCGAGCGGCAGCGCAGCGAAGCTGCCCCGGCGCAGCTCGACGTTGCGCGCGACGCGGGCCTCGGCCTTGCGCTGCAGTCGCTCCAGCAGCGTCGGCGTGGCGTCGACCGCGATGACCCGCTGCGCGCGAGCCGAGACCATGAGCGTGAACCGGCCCGTGCCCGCGCCGATGTCACACACCACGGCGCGGTCGACCTCCAGAGCGGACAGGAGCTCCGGCGCGATCTCCTCGCCCGCGATCAGCTCCTCGTAGTCGTCGGGACGCGTCCAGTACACGAGCGGCCAGAAGAGCTGGTCGACGACGGCGCGGCGTGCGTCGGTGCGGCTCCGGTCGTCAGCGGCGCTGCGCCCGGCGTCAAAAGCGTCACGGCACGGCGGCGGCAGCGCCGCGCGCACTCGCGACACCAGCTCGCGCGGGGAGTCGCCCAGGGCAAGGCCGAGCGTCTGCGGGTCGACGCCGCCGTCGCTTGGGTCGAGAAACGTGCGCAGGCCTTCGTAATCGAATGCAGAGAGCCCGTCGAGCGACAGGCTCGACGCCAGGGGAGGAGCCGCGGTCACCTGGCGTCGCCGGTGGCGCGCCGCAGTGCGTCGAGCATGGCTGCGACGCTGCGGTCCCACGACAGCGTTCGCGCGCGAGCCTCGCCACGTGCCGCGAGCCGGGCGCGCAGGCCGGCGTCGACAAGCAGCGACTCGATTCCTGCGGCGATGTCGCGCGTATCCATCGCGTCGACGTAGACCGCAGCGTCGCCGCCCACCTCGGGCTGCGCGGAGTTGTGGGCCATCACCACAGGAATGCCGCACGCCATCGCTTGCAGCGGGGCGACGCCGAAGCCCTCGTACAACGACGGCTGCGCGAGCAGCGACGCGGCGCTCAGCAGCCCCGGCAGGTCCTCGTCCTCGACGTACCGCTCGGGACGGATCACCCGCGCGCCGGCGTCGCGCGCCTCGGCGATGGCCCGCTCGATTGCGGATGGCTTCCAGCCGAAGCCGCCCGCCAGCACCAGGGGATGCTCACGGCGCAGATCGGCAGGCAGCAGCCGGTACGCCTCGATGAGCCGCACCAGGTTCTTGCGCGGTTCGATGTTGCCCAGGTAGAGCACGTAGCCTTCAGGCAGGCCGTGGCGGCGACGCACCCGTTCGATCGCTTCCTGGGCTGCAGGCTCGAACACCGCGCGGTCGACACCCCAGGGCACGACGGCGATCCTGTCGGCCGCGATTCCCAGGTACCTCGAGATCTCGCCACGCGAGAACTCAGACACCGTCACCACGAGCGTGGTGCGCTGCGTCCACCGTCCGATGTTTCGCGTCAGCAGGTCGAGGTTGCCGCCCACGGTGTGCGGCATGCGCAGGAAGGCGATGTCGTGCACGAAGGTGAGTGACGGTGAATGTCGCAGCGGCCAGTTGCCGTAGTGGGGGAACACGTAGACTCCGCGCCCCAGGAGCGTGTCGAGCGGCGGCAGCACGCGCAGTCCCGGCCAGCGATCATAGCCGCGGATCGGCAGCGGCAAACGCACGACCCCGGCATGCCTGAGATTCAGGCTGCGGAGTTGCGCGTGGCCGTCGAGCGGGGCGAGCAGCTTGATGCGATAGGCGGCGCGCACCTCGTCGTTTGCGTGCATCGCCGTGACCAGCCCGCGCAGCGTGTGGCCGATGCCGCTCACCCGCGGCTGCGCCATCACCTTGGCGTCGATGTACAGCGTCCGCCGAGGATCTTCGGCCGCAGAGCGTGCTCGATCCGATAGCATCAGCCGGTGAGCAGCACCATGAAGACGATGGACTTTGACGTCGCGGACCCCTCGCTCGCGCCCGAGGGTGAGAGGCTGATCGAATGGGCGGGACGCGAGATGCCGGTGCTCCGGCTGATCAGACAGCGATTCGAACAGGAGCAGCCGCTCGCCGGGATGCGCCTGGCAGCGTGTCTGCACGTGACCAGCGAGACGGCCAACCTGGCGATCACCCTGAAGAGCGGCGGCGCCGAGGTGCGCCTCTGCGCGAGCAACCCGCTGTCGACCCAGGACGCGGTGGCGGCTGCGCTGTCGAGGTCACATGGCATTCCCACGTATGCGGTGAAGGGTGAGGACTCCGCTCGATACTACAGTCACATCCAGTCCGTGCTCGACTCTCGCCCGCAGCTGACCATGGACGACGGCGCCGACCTCGTCGCCGAGCTGCACAAGGGGCGGCGGGAGCTGCTGGACGGCGTCCTCGCCGGGACCGAGGAGACCACCACAGGGGTCATCCGGCTTCGCGCCATGGCTCGCGACGGTGCGCTGCGCTTTCCCATCATCGCGGTCAACGAAGCCCTGACCAAGCACCTTTTCGACAACCGCTACGGCACCGGACAGAGCACGATCGACGGCCTCATCCGCGCCACCAACGTGCTCCTCGCCGGGCGCACGCTCGTCGTCTGCGGCTACGGATGGTGCGGCCGCGGCCTGGCCAGCCGCGCCGCCGGCCTGGGTGCGCACGTCGTGGTCACCGAGGTCGATCCCACTCGTGCGCTGGAGGCGGTGATGGACGGGTACCGCGTCATGCCGCTCGCGGAAGCAGCGGCCGAAGCCGACATCGTGATCACGGTCACCGGCGACATCAACGTGATCGACCGGCAGCACATCGAGGCGTTCAAGGATGGCGCGATTGTGGCCAACAGCGGCCATTTCAATGATGAGATCAACCTGGCGATGCTCGATGAGATGTCCGTGGAGGTGACCGAGCCGCGCCGCTTCGTGCAGTCACACAGGCTGCGCAACGGTCGCACCGTGCATTTGCTCGCCGAGGGTCGCCTGCTCAACCTTGCCGCAGCGGAGGGACACCCCGCAGCCGTGATGGACATGAGCTTCGCCAACCAGGCGCTCTGCGCCGAGCACGTGGCCAGACATCACGGGGAGCTGGAGCTCGGCGTGCACGACGTGCCGCCGTCGATCGACCGCGAAGTCGCGAGGCTGAAGCTGCGTGCCATGGGGGTCGCCATCGACACGCTCACAGCCGAGCAGGAGCGCTACCTGGCGTCGTGGGAATCGGGCACCTCGTAGAGGAGCTCGATGCCACTCAACCCGTACGATCCGACGCTCACCACGCTGGGCAACGGCGTGACGCTGCTCAACGCGCCCTCGGGCAGCCGCAACGTCGGGGTCTTTCTCATAGTGCGGGCCGGATCGCGCGACGAGACGGCTGAGACCTCGGGCTTGGCGCACTACCTCGAGCACATGTTCTTCAAGGGGACACAGCGCCGGCCGTCCACCAAGATCATCTCCAGGGAGATCGACAGACTCGGCGCGGCGACCAACGCGTACACGGACACCGAGGAGGTGGCGTACTTTGCCGAGGGTCCCGCCTCGGCGCTCGACGAGCTGGCGGACATCATCACCGACATGCTGAGCCATCCCCTCTTCGAGGCAGAAGAGGTGGAACGCGAGCGCAACGTGGTGCTGCAGGAGCTGTCGATGCGCCTGGCCGACCCTGATGGATGGATCTGGGACCGGCTGGGCACGGTCGCGTTCGGTGGCGATCAGCCCATGTCCTGGTCGGCGGCGGGCTTCCCCGCCGTCATCGAACGCGCCACGCGCGAGCAGCTCGTCGACTACCACCAGTCCTTCTACGCGCCCCGGTCGATGTGCCTGGTCATCGCCGGCGGCGCCAGCCTCAGCCCTGATCAGGGTGGGCGCCTGCTCGCGGGGATACCCCACGCGCGCAGCAAGCCCCGCGCAGCGGCGCGGTGGGGGCAGGGCGACGTGTACACGGCGAACGTGCGCCCGCCGACGGCGGGCGAGGAGCCGCAGATCCGCGTCGCGTTCGCCATGCCCGGGATCCCCGCGCTGGACGAGCAACGCACGGCGCTGGCGGTGATGACGCACGTGCTCGGCGGCGGCATGTCGTCGCGCCTCTTCCAGACGGTGCGCGAGCGAAACGGGCTCTGCTACAGCATCTTCGCCCACCACGAGGGGTTCGACGATTGCGGCCTGTTCGCCATCTCCACCGCCACACGGCCGCGGGATGCGCGCAAAGCGACGCAGCTGTCATTCCGTGAGTTCCACAAGCTGGCGTCGCGGCGCGTACCCCAGGCGGAGCTGAGCGCGGCCAAGTCGGCGATGATCGGACGTCTGCTGCGCGGGACGGAGACGGCGATGGCGAGCGCGCGCTTCTTCGGCTCCAGGTGGCGCGCCGGGCTGCCGATGGAGACGCCGGATCAGCGCGCGGCTGCGATCGCCGCGGTCACCGCCGCGGAGGTTGCTGACGTCGCGGAGCGCATCGCCTCCGGCGCCGACTCGGTGCGCCTCGCGTTCGTTGGCCCCAGCGACATCGGCGACGAGCTTCTCGAGGCGACGCGGCAGGGCGGTTAGAACTGGTGCGCGCATGGAGGTGAGCGAGCGCGCCGCCGGTGCGGCGGCGGCGCGAACCCCGGCGCTGATCACGCGAGCGGGCCAGAGGGTCCGCGCCACGTGGGTGGCATGGCAGGGCTCGGTGATACCTGCGCTCGTGGGCTTCGCCGTCTTTCGCGTCGTCACCGAGGTGATCGGGATGCTCGCCGCTCATGGCGGCAGCGTGCTCGCCACCGTGACTGCGTCACCCGAGACGCTGCTCACCGTCTGGCGGCACTGGGACGCCGCCTGGTACCTGGACATCGCCGTCAACGGCTACGGGCACGGCGCCCACCACCAGATCGCGCCCGGCGTGATCCAGGACTTCGACGGCGTTCGCTCCCCTGTACCCGGCGGCGATACGCGCCACGATGGCGGTGCTCCGCGTCGACGCGATCGGCGCCGCGTCGCTGGTGTCAGCCGCGGCGCTGGTGGCCGCGCTCATCGGTCTGCACCGCCTGGCGCTGCGCGACCTCGATCAGCGTGGTGCCAACCTGGTGCTGCTGTTCGCGCTGGCGTACCCGGCGTCGCTGTTCTTCGGCGTGATGTACGCGGAGGGGCTGCTGCTGGCGTGCCTGGTGTGGTGCTTCCTCGCAGCGCGGTCCGGACACTGGTGGTGGGCTGCGGTCTTCGCCGCCGCCGCCGTCCTCACCAAGGTGTACCTGGTGATCCTGGTGGTGCCGCTCGCCATCGAGTACATGGAGACGCGCGCCTGGAGCCTGCGCCGCGTTCGAGCCGACGCGCTGTTGATCGTCGCAGGGCCGGCGGTCGCCATCGCGGCGCTGATGCTGTACATGCAAATGCGTTTCGGTGACCCGCTGCGCTTCCTGCACGCGGAGATGGGATGGCAGCACCAGATCTCCGGGCCCTGGACATCGGTCGCCGGGTCGATCCGCGACGTGACCTCCGCGATCCTGTTCGACAATCGCTTCCAAGCCGTGACCGACATGATCACGGTCGTGCTGCTGCTGGGCGCATCCGCGTACGCCTTCGTCCGCAGCCGGCGCTCCTACGCCGCGTTGATCCTGCTCAGCGCCGTCGTATTCATGAGCAACGGCGTGCTGCGCAGCACGACACGCTACGCGCTCAGCGTGTTTCCGCTGTTCATCCTCGCCGCGATTTTGCTGCGACATCGGCCCCGCATCGCGGTGCCGCTCGTGATCGCCTCCTGTGGCCTCGGCGCGTACCTCACCTACGGCTTCGCGCTCAACCGCTTCGTCGGCTGAATCAGATCTCCGCCGGCGGCGCCACGGCGAGCAGCCCGTCCGCTTCCCGCGTGGCGTGCGCCCGCAGCAGCGGCAGCAGCAGCACGGTCATGACGGCCACGGCGGCGGCGGCGCCCGCGACCAGGCCGAGCTCGACACGCAGGAAGAGCTGCGTCCCCACCAGGGTGACCACCACGAAGCAGGCGGCCCCGCCGATCCAGCCCGCGGTGGCCCGAGGGTAGCCGCTGAGCGACACCAGCGCCTGGTTCAGCACCTGGGCGACCATGAACCCGGTGCACGCAGCGGCCAGCAGCGCGTAGTCGAGCCGTCCCAGGGCGAAGCCACTGCCGAAGAGGATGCGCGCCGCCAGCGGGCCGAGGCCCGCGAACCCGGCGACGGCGGCGACGCCCACAGCCCCGATGAGCAGCAGCAGCCGGGCGAGCACGCCGCGGAACTCGCGGTGGCGTCCGGACGCCGCCAGCGCGGCGAGCTTGGGCAGCAGCGATGCTTGCACGGCCTGCAGCAGGAATATGGGGATGAACGCCAGCACGCGTGCGGTGAGGAATTGGCCTGCGGCGGTCTGCTGCGCCGGCGTCGCGAGCAGCTGCACGGCCACAGTCCCGATGCTCAGCAGGAACTGCGTGAGCACCGAGGACACGAGCAGAAAACCGAGGGCGCGAGAGAGCTCGCGCCACGACGCGTGCGGCCCGGGTGCGAGCAGTCCCCGCCTCCCCGCAACGGTGATGACGACGGCCGCGTAGGTCGCGAGCACGAGCGAGAAGCCGAACCACCCCGCCGTCTTCACTCCGACCACCGCGAAGAAGCTGCACAGGAGCACGCGGAGGATGCCTTCGCTGCCGAGCAGCGCGCCGTAGGGGCGGAAACGGCCGTTGCCGGCCAGCGTGCCGCGCGTGAGGTGTTCCAGCGCGTAGGCGAAGAGCCCGGCGATGAACGCCCAGACCAGGCCGGGGTCACCGGCGAAGAGCCGCGCGTCGATCGCCCCCGACGCCAGTGCGGCGGCGATCATGAGAACGGCCGCCAGCGCGCCGCCCGCGATCGCGGCGCGCAGCACCAGCGGCCGTCCACCCTCACCACGGGCACGGCGAGCAGACAGAGCCCGGCCCACCTCCTGCTCAAGGGGCAGGAAGAAGCCGGGTCCGCAGACGAAGAGAAGCGACCAGAAGTTGGCCAGCGGCGTGTAGCGACCCGGCCCCAGCGCGTGCGCGGAGACGGCGAGGAATCCGTACTGCGCCAGCCCTGCGATGACCAGTCCCGCGCCGACGCTGAGAGTCCCCTCCGGCAGCGGGTTGCGCACCCGCCGCAGCCGCTCAGGGGTAGATGCCACGCACCGCGGTCGCGTCGGCGACCCTCTTGACGGCGACGAGATAGGCGCCGAGCCGGTACGACACGGAGTGCGCCTCGGCCTGGTCGCACATTTGCGAGAACGCCTTCTGCATGATGCGCTCCAAGCGGCGGTTGATCTCGCCCTCTTCCCAGAAGAACGACTGCAGGTCCTGCACCCACTCGAAGTACGAGACGGTGACGCCACCGGCGTTTGCCAGGATGTCGGGCACGACGGTTATGCCGCGGCGCTCCAGGATGGTGTCGGCGTCCGGGGTGGTGGGTCCGTTGGCGCCCTCGACGATGAGGCGTGCGTGAATGTGTCCCGCGTTGCGCGCGGTGATCTGGTTCTCCAGCGCAGCCGGCACGAGCAGGTCGACCGGAAGCTGCAGCAGCTCGCTGTTGCTCACCGATCGCGTGCCGCTGAAGCCGGCGATGGTGCGTGCGCGCGAGCGGTGCTCGAGGAGCTCGGGGATTGCGATGCCGTCCGGTGAGTAGATACCGCCAGAAACGTCAGAAACGGCGCAGATCTTGAATCCCGCTTCGTGCATCAGGGTGGCGCTGATGCTGCCGACGTTGCCGAACCCCTGGATGGCGACCGTGGTGTGCTGCGGGTCGATGCCAGCGCGCCGGCATGCCTCGAGCGCCACGATGGTCACGCCGCGGCCGGTGGCGCTGGGCCGGCCCTCGCTGCCGCCGATGTCGAGCGGCTTGCCGGTGACAACCGCCGGGATCGAGTAGCCCGCCTCCATCGAGATCGTGTCCATCATCCAGGCCATGATCTCGGCCGACGTGTTCACGTCGGGGGCGGGGATGTCGGAATCCGGGCCGATGAGGATGCTGATCTCGCTGGCGAAGCGGCGCGTGAGTCGCTCCAGCTCACGGTGGCTCAGCTCCGAGGGCTCCACCACCACGCCACCCTTGGCCCCGCCGTAGGGGAGGTTGGCCAGGGCGCACTTCCAGGTCATCCACATGGACAGGGCCTTGACCTCGTCGAGGTTGGTCTCGGGATGGAACCGGATCCCGCCCTTCGCCGGGCCGCGGGTGAGGTTGTGCTGCACGCGGTAGCCCTCGAAGACACGCAGCCGCCCGTTGTCGAGCTTGACGGGGAAGCGCACCACGAGCTCGCGGCGCACCTCGCGCAGCACCGCGCGCAGTCCGGGCGACAGGTTGAGGATCTCTGCGGCGTTGTCGAACTGGCGCTGCGCGTTGAGCCAGGGGTTGTCGACGGTGTTGGCCGGAGCCGCGGCGATGCTCACCGCTCGGAGCCTATCAGGGCCGCACGCGGCTGGAACGTATACTCGGTCCATGCGTGACGGTGCCGGCGCCACGCCGCAAGAGGCCAGCGACGCCGTGCGGGACGGCGCGCTGCTGGTCGACGTTCGCGAGCCGTGGGAGTACGACCAGATCCACATTCCCGGCGCCGTGCTCATCCCGCTCGGGGAGATCTCCGACCGCCTCGACGAGATCCCCGAGGGACGCGAGGTGTACGTCCACTGCCGCATGGGCGGCCGCAGCGAGCGTGCGGTGCAGTTCCTGCGCGCGCACGGACGCCCGCAAGCGTTCAACGTCGAGGGTGGCATCGACGCCTGGAAGGAGGCCGGCCTCCCCGTCACGGAGTAGCGCGCCGCCTTCGCATCCGTACCATCGCGCGGTGCCCGCCTCGCTGCCCCTGCTGGCTCCCATCGCTGCCTTCCTGGTGCTGGTGGAGCTCGCGGCCGGCACCGTCGCCATCGCATACGTGGTCGACCTGATCGGCCGGGTGGGCCGCGGGTTCGCCGGGACCACGGCGCTCATCTGCGCAGCGGTGATGGGCGTGGCGCTGCTCATCGGCATCAACCTGCCCACCGACGCGCGACTGGTCGATGCGTCCGTCTCAGCCACTCCGCTCGGGGGCCTGGTCCGATGGTGCCTGGGCTTCACCGGCGCGCTGCTCGTCTTCGCATTCTTCTGCGCCGCAGGGACCGAGGCCGCGCGCAGGGTCGTCGGCGCCGCGACCGTGGCCGTCGCCGGCGTCACGGTCGGCGAGGCGGTGGTCACATTCGGGCCTGCGCTGGGCGGCTGGCCTGGGGCTGCGGCGGCGTTCATCCCGGCGGCGCTGGTCGAAGGAGCCGCGCTGAGCGGCATGCTGCTGGGGCACTGGTACCTGGTGACGCCCGCTCTCTCCTTCAGGCCGCTGCGGCAGATCGTCAACATCGTGTTCGCGGCGCTCGCCGTCGAGGCTGTGGCAATCGTGGTGGTGATCACGCTGGCTGCTGCGCCGCTGCGCCACGCGATCCTCGCCGGCACGTACGCGCTGCCCTTCTGGCTCCTCGTGGTGGGGGCCGGCATCGTGTTCACCGCACTGGTGCTGCTGATCACGCGGCACTTCGCCCGCATCCGCGCCAACCAGCCGGCCACGGCGATGCTCTACGCGCTGATCGTCAGCGTGGTGATGGGCGTGGTGCCGGCGCACCTCCTGTTCTTCGTCACGGGGACGCCGCTCTGAGCTTGGCGCGCGAGTTGAGCTGGTGCAGGTAGGCGGCGAGCCCGTCACGCCAGGACGGCAGCGGGGGCTCGCCGAGGGCGCGCCATGCGCGGTTGTCGAGCACCGAGTACATGGGCCGCGGCGCGGGACGTGGGTAGGCGGCGCTTGTGATGGCGGTCACCGGGACGGTCATCCCTGAGGCGGCGAGCGCCGCCTCGGCGAACCCGTGCCACGAGGTCACACCGGATGCGGTCAGGTGGTACGTCCCGGGTGCTGCGTGCTGCAGCAGCCGCAGCAGCGCCGGCGCGAGGTGCCCGGTCCACGTGGGTGAGCCGCGCTGGTCGGCGACGACACGCAGCTCGCGACCCTCGCGTGCCAGTGAGCGCATGGTCAGCACGAAGTTGGGTCCGTCGCGGCCGAAGAGCCAGGAGGTGCGCACGATCTGATGTCGTGGTGCGAGCTCTCGCACCGCGTCCTCGCCGGCCAGCTTGCTCTTGCCGTAGACGGAGAGCGGCGCCGGCGGCGTGGCCTCGTCCATGGGCGCCGTGGCCGTGCCGTCGAACACGTAGTCGGTGCTGACATGCAGCAGCAGCATGTTGCGCGCCGCGCACGCCGACGCGAGCACCCCCGGGCCGGTCGCGTTGACAGCGAATGCGGCGTCTGGGTTCCCCTCGGCGCCGTCGACGTAAGTCCACGCAGCGCAGTTGACGAGCGCGTCGGGCGCCGCGGCGTCGAGTGCGCGGGCCACGGCGTCCGCGTCGCGGATGTCGCAGTCGGCCCGCTGCAGTGCGGTGACCTCATGTCCGGCGCCGGTGAAGGTGTCTACCACGTCACCGCCGAGCTGGCCGCCGGCGCCCGTGACCGCGATGCGCAACGGCGTCATTCCACGGCGCCGGCCAGCGGCTTGTAGTTGCGCCGGTAGAACTCCCAGAACTCGCCGGATTTGAGCGGACGCCACCAGTCCTGGTGCTCGACGTACCAGGTGACGGTGTCGTGGATGCCGGTGCCGAAGTCGAGGCGCGGCGACCAGCCCAGCGCGCGAAGCCGGCTGCTGTCGAGCGCGTAACGCCGGTCGTGGCCGGGGCGGTCGCGCACGTGCTGCTTCAGCGACCCGGGCTTGCCCAGCGCCGCCAGCACAGTGTCGGCGACGGCGGCGCCTGACGTCTCGGCGCCGCAGCCGATGTTGTAGTCGGCGCCCGGCGTCCCGCGGCGCAGCGCAATGTCGATGCCGCGCGCGTGATCCTCGACGTGCAGGTAGTCACGCACCGCGGTGCCATCGCCGTAGATGGGCAGCGGTATGTCGTCGATGGCGTTGGTGATGAACAGCGGAACGATCTTCTCCGGGTACTGGTACGGGCCGTAGGTGTTGGATCCGCGCGTGACGATCGCGGGGGCACCGTGCGACTCGCGGTACGCCCACACCATCATCTCGCCGCCCGCCTTGCTCGCCGAGTAGGGACTCCGCGGCCGCAGCGCGTCAGCCTCGGTGCTGAACCCCTCGGCGACCTCGCCGTACACCTCGTCGGTGGAGACGTGGAGGAACCGCTCGTGGGCCGCCTCTCTGGCAGCCTCCAGCAGGACGTACGTGCCGAAGACGTCCGTCTGGATGAACTGCCCAGCCCCTTCAAGCGATCGGTCGACATGCGTTTCCGCCGCGAAGTTGACGATCGCGTCGCACTCCGCCGCCAGCGAGCGCACCAGGCGCTCGTCGCAGATGTCGCCGTGGACGAAGCTGAAGCGCGCGTCGCCCGCGACGCTCTGCAGGTTGGCCCGGTTGCCGGAATACGTCAGCTTGTCCAGCACCGTGACGGTGTCCTCGCCGTGCTCGGCGAGCGTGGCGCGCACGAACTCGCTGCCGATGAAGCCGGCGCCGCCCGTGACCAGCAGGCGCATCAGACGTTCTCGACGCGCCAGTCGAACCCGATGCGCGGATCATCCCAGGCGATTCGGCCCTCGTCGGGGCTGGCGGCGTCGTAGGGCTCCGTGACGTAGTACACCAGGTGCACGTCGCGCAGGCCGAGGCACTGGTATCCGTGCGCCACCTGGGGTGGGATGGCAACGACGCACGGCGAGTTCTCGCCGACCACCAGGGTCTGGATCACACCCGCCGTCGGCGACTCGTCGCGCAGGTCCACGAGGACGACGCGCGCATCACCGGCAACCACGTCCCAGTAGTCCCACTGCAGTCGGTGCCAGTGGAACGCCTTGATCAGCTCCGGCGGATTGCCGCCGCGCGCGTACGCGACGCTGCGCGAGATCTGCGCAAAACGCGTGTCTGGAATCAGCTCCTGCCCGTCGTCGTCCACGTCCCCGCGCTTCAGCGACTCGATGAAGAAGCCGCGCGAGTTGGCGTGCTTGCGCAGCGTCTTGATGCGCACGTCGTGGATGCGGCCGCTGCGCTGCGACGCCGGGATCCCCGCGATGCGCGCCAGGGTGCGTGCCATGGAGCCGGTCAGGTCGATCCCGGACATGACGGATCCGTCATTCCTGCAGCAGCCAGACGGTGACCGAGCTGTCCACGTGCGCCGGTGGACCGAGGGCGCTGGAGATGTAGCTCACGGCGAGGTCGTGCAGCCCGACCTGCCCCAGGATCACGGCGCCGATCTTGGAGTTGTGCAATTGCTTGAGAAAGCGCGTCGTCACGTCCGGCCCCAGGTGGGGAATCTTCGGCCCCGAGAACGAGGTCGCGACCTGGTACAGCGCGTCCTGGTCGCCCGCGGGGACGCCCTGGAAGTACCCGCCCACCAGGCGGAAGCGGAAGCCCGACGCGACCTGCCAGTCCATCCCCGCCATGTCCGTCACGCCCGGCCAGGGGACGGTCAGCACGGGGCTGGCGTCGGGCACCTGCTTCGCGGCAGGCGACTTGAAATACGACGGGACGTTGAGCGTGCTCGTGTACAGCGGCAGTGCGGGCGCCAGCGGCGTGATCACCACCGCCGCGGTCAGGACGGCGGCAAGCCCGCCCAGCACCCTGCGACGTGGCGCCAGCCAGAGGCGATGGAGGGCGTACGCGAACAGGAAACCACACGCGAGAAACGTGAAGAACATCATCCGCGCCGGCAGCAGGCTGCGCAGCACCGGGATCTTCGAAGGCAGCCACCACGGCAGCGGGATGGGGAGCGTGTGGTTGGCGAACTGGAGCTTCGGTCCCAGCGAGCAGATGGTGATGACCACGGCCATGATCCCGGCCACGCGCACCACGCGATTGCGCCAGTACTTGATCAGCACCACGATCGCCAGGATGAGCAGCGGGATGCCGAGGTAGCCGTCCGCCTCGGTGCTGTTGTTGGAGAAGTGCGAGCTGACCGACGTTGCGAACGACGGCGAGATGGCCTGAATGACGGTGGGATAGACGAGGTTGAGCGAGTCTATGGAGAACCCGGCCGGTTGAGGGAGGCTGTGCAGCCTGTGCAGCGGGCCGAGGAACTGCACGTAGAGGGGATAGGCGACGCCGGCTGCGATGAGCACCGCGGCGACGCCGGTGGCGCGAAGCGCGTACGGCGCGCGTTTGAAGACCTCGTGGCGGAATGTGAGCGCCAGCACGATGATGAGCAGAGCGCCGAAACCTATCTCGAATGCGAAGAACTCTTCGAAGATCAGGAATTGTGCGATCCCCAGGATCCCGATGAGCAGGCCGAGCAGCCAGGGACGCAGACGCTGGCGCACCACGAGCTCGTCGAGCAGCAGCAGGGCGAGCGGCACGGTGACCGCCGAGACGACGGGGCTCGCGTGACCGGTGTTCTGGGCGATCATCGCCGGTGAGAACCCGTAGAGGAGGCCGCCGCACGCCGCCGCCAGGTCGCCGTGCACGTAGCGCCGGATCGCGAGGAACGCGAAGCCTGCGGCCAGCGCCATCGCCGCGGTGGTCACCACGTTGTACGTGACGATCGCCCCCCAGATGGCGGTGACCGGCCAGAACAGCAGCGCGATGAGCGGCATCGGCGTGTTCCACATCAGGTTGACCCCGACCGGGTAGTTGAGGTAGGAGCTCACGAGCGGGTTGTGGTGCGAGCCGACCGCGAAGGGCGTCCACGTGAGGAACCACATCTTCTGCTCGACGTCCGCGCTGCCGCCGTAGTTGCTGAGGGGCGCCACCCACACCGCCCACTTGAGCGCCACCGCGAGTCCGAAGAACAGGAAGAACGCCACCGGGATGGTCACCGTGCTGCGCAGCCACCAGCGCGTCCTGGGCGTCGCCCGAGCAGTCGTGGGGTCAGCGACCGCTGTCTGCATCAGCCCGCCTCAAGCCGCCACGCGCCAGACGGCGACGTCGTCTGTCAGCTGCGGCTCCATAGCCGTCAACCACGACACGAATGCTACTGCTTCGTTGCGGTGCTGCATGGGTCCGAGCACTATCAGGGACACGTGGTCGGCCTGCAGCACAGCGTCGATCTGCTGCCGCTCCTCGCTCGTCTCGGGCGGGAGGACTCCCATCAGTTGAATGCTGCTGAAGGCGTGGAAGATCGCGTTGACCTCGAGGAAGCTGACGTGGTCCTGCTGGTTCACGGTGATCGCGAGCGCATCGATGAGCGAGATGTGATAGTCGGACTCCGCCTGCCACAACATCGACACGGCGTCCGTGGTGCCGTTGTCGACGTACGGACCGACCAGCGCGACCGTGCCCGGCGGCAGCGCCCGCGCGCCAGTGTTCGACGTGAAGTAGCCGGGGATTGGCGCCGTGCTGCTGGCGAGCGCGCCCGCCGGCGCCACGGTGACGACCGCCAGGACGGCGAGCGCCGAGCCCACGATGCCCCGGCGTGGACTGCTGAACAGCGTCCGGTCCAGCGTGAGCGCCAGGAAGAACGCGAAACCGAACTCCGCGAGCAGCGAGAGACGGCCCGGGATCAGGTTCTCCAGCAGCGGCAAGGAGGTGAAGATCTGCGAGGGGAGCGGCACGGAGGTGATGTCGCTGGCCACGTGCAGCGTGGGCCCAAAGCTGAGCACCTCGATGACCACCGTTGAGATGAGCGCCACGCGCACGAACGGCACCCTCCACCACCGGATTGCGGCGTACACGGTCAGCGCGAGGAGGAACACCCCGACGTATGCGGTGGGCTCGGCCCAGTGCGCGGTGATGGCCGCCCTCGCCTGCGCGCTGAGCCCCAGAGGCTGCAGCCATGTGAGCTTGGTCGGCAGCACCAGGTTGGCGACGTCGGTGACGTAGACATTGGTGGGCTGGATGCGGCCGTGCACCTTGCGCGGGCCCAGGAACTGCATCGCCAGCAGCGGCGCCGCCAGGACCGCGAGGACCCCCACCGACACCACCGCAGTCGGAAGCACGCCTCGCAGCACGTCGCCGGTCCGGCGCGCGTTCAGCAGCGCGGCGACGACGAGCGCGACGCCGACGGCGATGACGATCTGCACCACGAGCTCTTCGGCGAAGTACAGCTGCGCTGCCATCAGTGCCCCGATGGCGATGCCCAGCCGCCACCGCAGCCCCGGCGCGCGCACCAGCCGCTCCACAGCGATGAAGACGAGTGGAATCGGAAAGAACGAGACCAGGTTGAGGTGTCCGGTGGCGTGCGCGTAGGCGTATGGACCCGCGGCAAGCAGCGCGCCGCCGACGAACGCGGCCAGTGAGCGCTGGGTGTGGCCGCGCAGCCACAGGTACGTGCACCAGCCGTCCAGCGCCAGCGCCAGCGCGATCCAGACGTTGTACGCGGCCACGACGCCGAGGGTCGCCGTGATCGGCCACGTGAGGATCGCGGCCAACGGCACCGGCGTCTCCCAGGCGAGGTTGACGCCGTATGGTGCGTCGATCGCCGACATCAGCAGCGGGTTGTGCCCGGACGCGATCTGGTGTGGGATCCAACCCAGGAAGTCCATGAATTTGTACGGGTCGCCGGGGCCGCCTGTCCAGCTGTGCGTGGGATTCGACCACGCGTGGAGTGTCAGCAGGAATGCGATGAGCAGGTAGCCGGCGAGCGCTGTGGCGGCGGCGCTGATTGGATGGCGCAGAAGCATGCGCGCCCGCGTTCCCGCAAGTCCCATCGGCCGCCAGTATGCCAGGGGAGAGCGAATATGAGCCTGCGCTACAATCCGCGCGTGGCATTCGAGCGTGATGTCGTGATCATGGGAGGTTGCGGCCACGTCGGACTCCCCCTGGGGATGGCTTTTGCCCGATCGGGTTTGAACGTCGACCTGTTCGACTCCAACTCGGCTGTCGTCGCTCGCGTGAACGCAGGCGAGATGCCGTTTCGCGAGGCGGGCGCCGACGATCTGCTCCCCGAGCTCATCGGGTCGCCACGCCTGCGCGCCACCACCGACGCGACCGTGCTGGCTGACGCAGAGCACGTGGTGGTGGTGGTCGGCACGCCGGTCGACCGCTATCTGAGTCCGGACATCAACGCGGTCCCGCAATCACTGGAGCCGGTCGCCGGGCACCTGCGTGACGGCCAGCTGCTGGTGCTGCGCAGCACCGTGTATCCCGGCGTCACCCGGCTCGTGGAACAGCAGGTCGACAAATGGGGCAAGAGCATCGACGTGTGCTTCTGCCCCGAGCGCATCGCCGAAGGACACGCGCTCACTGAGCTGAGCAGCCTGCCGCAGATCGTCTCGGGCCGGTCGTCGCCGGCGACGGAGCGGGCGGCGACCCTGTTTCGCAACCTGACCGACGACATCATCGAGCTCAGCCCAGAAGAAGCTGAGCTGGCCAAGCTGTTCACCAACACGTGGCGCTACATCAAGTTCGCCACGGCCAACCAGCTCTTCATGATCGCCAACGACTTCGGTCTCGACTTCGAGCACATCCGCAGCGCGGTGACGCGCAACTACCCCCGCGCCGCCGACATGCCCGGGCCCGGATTTGCCGCTGGTCCCTGCCTCTTCAAGGACACGATGCAGATCGCCGCCTTCTACTCGAACAACTTCACGCTGGGCAACGCCAGCGTGATGATCAACGAGGGGCTGCCCATCTACGCGGTGAACCGGCTGGAACACCGCTTCGACCTGGCGACGATGACCGTGGGCATCCTCGGCATGGCGTTCAAGGGCGGCTCCGACGACACGCGGTCCAGCCTCAGCTACAAGCTGAAAAGGCTCCTGTGCCTCAAGGCCCGCCGAGTGCTGTGCAGCGATCCCTACGTGACCACGGACGCCGACCTCGTCCCACTGGACGAGGTGCTGCGCGACTCCGACCTGCTGATCATCGCCGCGCCGCACCCGGACTACGTGGACCTGCAGCCCGAGGTGCCCACGGTGGACCTCAACAACCTGCTGCGCCGCGGCGTGCTGGTTTGAACCCGCGCGTTTCCGTCATCGTCCCCGCGTACAACGAGGGCGACGCGGTGGTCCCATTCCTCGACCGCATCTTCGAGGCTGTCACGCTCCCCTGCGAGGTGCTGGTCGTCTGCGACACGCCGGACGACACGACCATGCCCCTGCTGGATCGCTACATGAAAAAGGAACCGCGGCTGCGCTCGCTGCTCAACACGTATGGCCCTGGCCCGGCGAACGCCATCCGCTACGGCATCGACCACGCTGAAGCGGATGTCGTCGTCGTGACCATGGCGGACGGCAGCGACGACC
Organism: Candidatus Dormiibacterota bacterium; assembly: GCA_963777285.1. Lineage (GTDB taxonomy): Bacteria > Chloroflexota > Dormibacteria > Aeolococcales > Aeolococcaceae > JAFARE01. The sequence goes on along the minus strand of CAVZPR010000002.1, from coordinate 433,058 downwards.
CCATGCAGATCGACCAGCTCGCGCGCCTCGTCGAGCGCGGAGTCGCGGTCGCGTGTGCCTCGCGCTACATGCGCGGCGGACAGCAGGTCGGCGGGCCGTGGCTCAAGGGGCGCATCTCGAGGCTCGCCGGCGTGAGTCTTCACCTGCTCGGCCGCGTGGGCACGCACGACGCCACCAACTCGTTCAAGGCATACTCGCGCGACTTCATCCGCTCGGTCGGCGTTGAGTCGGACGCCGGGTTCGAGGTCGGCATCGAGCTGGTGGCCAAGGCGCGCCGCCACGGGCTGCCGGTGGCAGAGCTGCCCACCATCTGGCTCGACCGCGCCACCGGCACGTCGAACTTCAAGGTCAGCGCGTGGATCCCGCGATATCTCGACTGGTATCTCTACGCGCTGGGCGTTCCGAGGCGCCGTCGTGCTCGGCGCACGGGTGGTGATTCGTGAGCGCGGTTCTGGTCACAGGCTCGGCGGGGTTCATCGGTGGCTACGTCGTCGAGGAGCTGCTGCGCCGCGGCCATACGGTGACCGGCCTGGACAACGAGTCCAAGTACGGCCATGTGGCGCGGTCGTACGACAGCGACCCGTCGTACCGGTACGTGCGCGGCGACGCTCGCGAAAGCGCGCTGCTGCGCGACCTTCTCCAGGACTGTGATCACTTCATCGCCGGTGCCGCCATGATCGGCGGCATCTCCTACTTCCATGCGTACGCCTACGACCTGCTGGCCACCAACGAGCGCATCATGGCGTCGTCCTGCGACGCCGCCATCGCCGCACATCGCGAGGGAAGGCTGCAGAAGGTCACGTACATGAGCTCGTCGATGGTGTTCGAGTCGAGCGACCGCTGGCCCTCGTACGAGGGGCAGGAGCTGGAGGTGCCGCCGCCGCGCTCGTCGTACGGGTTCCAGAAGCTGGCCGTGGAGTACTTCGCCCGGGCAGCGCTGCAGCAGCATTCACTGCCATACACGATCGTGCGACCGTTCAACTGCGTGGGCATCGGCGAGGGACGCGCCCTCGGCGACGTCGACGTGGTCAGCGGGAATGTCAAACTGGCCATGAGCCACGTGGTCCCCGATCTGGTGCAGAAGGTGATCAAGGGACAGGACCCGCTGCACATCCTCGGCGACGGCTCGCAGGTGCGCCACTACACGTACGGCGGTGACCTGGCGCGCGGCATCGTCACGGCGATGGAGAGCCCCGCGGCGCTCAACGAGGACTTCAACCTCTCGACCTCGCAGCCGACCACGGTCCTGGAGCTGGCCGAGCGCATCTGGCACCGCATCAAAGGCCGGGACTCGCAGTTCAGGTTCGTCAGCGATCCCCCGTACGAACACGACGTGCAGCGGCGCGTCCCGGCCACGGAGAAGGCCAGGCGCGTGCTGGGATTCGAAGCCACCACATCACTCGACACCATGCTCGACGAGGTCATCCCCTGGATCCGCGACGCGGTTGCCGGAGGGCGGATCTGAGCGCGTTCGGCGGCATGCGCCGGCGGGCGCGGCGCGCCGCGTTGTCGCGATGGCACCTCGACACGCGCGGCGACAACGAATTCATCGACGACGCGTATCGCGCCGTGCTGGGGCGCCCCGCCGACAGCGGCGGCCTCGCGTTCTTCGCCGACATGCTGCGCGAGGGGAAATCGCGCGAGGCGGTGCTGCTGGAGCTGGCGATGTCGGAGGAGTCGGTCAACCACAGGCTCGCGGAGTGGTACTCCATCCCGAGCCTGCGCGAGCTCCGCCCCGAGCGGTACCGCGACCTCGAGACGGTCGACGGCAAGCCCGCGCGCGTGTTCGAGGCGGCGTCACCGGACGACATTGACTGGCTGGAGAGGTCGATGCTCGAGTTCGGGTACTACGAGAAGCCGGGAATCTGGTTCTTCGGCATCGACGACGACAAGCGCCGCTCAGCGGAGATGCTTGCCGTGCTCGGGCCGCGCTCGGCTCTGGAGATCGGCTGCTCCAGCGGAGCGGTCATCCGGTGCCTTCAGGACCGCGGCATACAGGCGGACGGCGTCGAGGGAAGCGCGATGGCGTTGCAGCGCGCCACGCCCGAGGTGTCGCGGCGCATACACCGCGGCGACCTGCTCGACGTGGACCTGGATCGGCAGTACGACCTCGTGTACGGGCTCGACGTCTTTCAGCGCTTCAACCCCAACCGTCTCGAGCGATACCTGCGGCGGGTGCACGATCTCACGGCGCCGGGCGGGCTCGTGTACGTCAACGTCCCCACGTGGGGCGAGGACCGCGTGTACGGCCGCATCTGGGAACCGTACCTGCAGAGCTGGCGCGAAGATCTGGACGCGGAGCGCATGTTCCGCCAGATCGAGGTCGATCGTGGCGGCTATCCATTGCACGGCCACCTCATCTGGGCTGGGTCCCGCTGGTGGGAAGCACGCTTCGCCGACGCAGGGCTGCGCCGCGAAGCCGACGTGGAGCGCGCGCTCCACGCACGGTTCGACGCGGACATCCAGGCAACGCCGTCGCGCAGGGCGTTCTTCGTGCTCTCCCGCGACACGCCGGAGGCGCGCCTGAGGGAGGTCATCGCACGCTGTGAGACGGGTGCCGCTGCGCCACCCGGTTTCGCGGGCGAAACCTTCACCGGGATCTACGACGTCGACGAGTGGCAGGGCGGGAGCGGCCAGGGGTCTGTGGCCGCACACACGCTGCCGTACCGCCGCCTGCTGCAGCTGGTGCTCGGCTCCTCCGACGTGCACACCGTCGTCGACGCGGGCTGCGGCGACTGGCAGGTCGCGCAGATGCTCGACTGGTCCGGCGTCCACTATCAGGGAGTCGACGTGGTGCGCTCGATCGTCGACGAGAACGAGCGTCGCTTCGGGTCGGACTCGGTCCGGTTCACGTGCTTGGATGTCCTCGACGTCGATCCGCCGCCGGCCGACCTGCTCATCGTCAAGGACGTGCTGCAGCACTGGCCCAACGACGAGATCCGGCGCTTCCTGCGGCGCATGCACGGCCGGTACCGCTACATGCTGCTCACCAACGACGTGGCCAGCGCGCACTGGCCCGCGGATCGCACCAACGCCGACATCCGCCTGGGCGCCTGGCGCACCGTGGACCTGGAGCGCACGCCGTTCAGCGTGCGCCCGCTGTGGCGCGGCGACTACGACGTGGCGCGAGGCGAGTGGACCAAACGCGTGCTACTCGTCGGCGACCGGCGGCGGCTCCTTGCGCCGGGATCCGCGGCGCTGCGGCTTGCGCGGTTCGGGAGGCGGACCCTGCGCGCCGCGTGACACCTGCTGCGCCGCGTCGTGCTCCTGGCTGAGCCAGTCGACGACCTCGACAACCGCGCGCTGCAGCTCGTTGAGGTGCTCCACGACGGGATTGAGCTCCCACCCGGTGAGGCGGCGCACCGCTCGCTTCAGCGGCGTCACGCCCGGCCGCGTGGACACGGGGGGCGGCAGCCCCAGCAGCCGCATGCGCCGCAGCGGCGCGGTGCGCCGGAACAACTCGGTGCTGCGCCGGCGCGGCGCTGCGAGTGCCGCCGCCGGCAGCGCCACCGGGCCGCGGCCGTCACTCGAGCCGCGCGCCAGCGCCGCGCGGGCGCGCACCTCGGCGAGCACGCCGGCGCGATCCCGCAGCGACTCGGCCGGCCACTGTGCATCCGCGGCAAGGGCGCGGGTGAACAGACCGCGGTCGCGAGCCGCGGCGCGCATCGCGTCCGCCAGCTGGCGGTCGTCGTCGACCAGCACGGTGCCTGGGCGCGCCTGGTCGGCGAGACCGCCGACACGCGTGGCGATGACCGGACGGTCGAACAGCGCCGCGCGCTCCATCACCCCAGACGACCAGATGTGCCGGTAGGGGAGCACGAGCACGTCGCACGCCACGATCCACAGGTCGAACGCTTCCTCGCTGAGAAAGCCGGCGTGGAGGCGCGCGCCGGGGGTGGCCTGCACCAGGCGCTCCAGCTGGTCCGCATACGCCAGCTGCGCCTGGTCCTCGACGCGCACCGATCCCACGATGTCGAGCCGTGCCCCTCTCCCGCCCACCGTGCCCAGCGTGCCGAAGGCGCGCACCGCGCGGTCGAATCCTTTGTGCTCCTGGATGAACCCGATCGACAGGAACATCAGCTCCTCGTCAGGAATGCCGAGACGCGTTCGAGCCGCACTGCGGTCACTGTCGGTGCGGGGCACGAGGTCGGCTCCGTGCGCCGCGATGTGGATGCGCTCGGCGGGCACGCCGAAGGCGCGCGAGAAGCGCTCGCGCTCCGCCTCGGTGTGCACCACGAGGCGCGGCACGGCGTGCCACATGGCACGCACCGCCATGGCGGCCGCGCCACCCCCGCGGCCCCACGTGTAGTCCGACTCGTGCACGCGCACCTCGAGGTCGCGTGCAGACCTGAAGGCGAACGCGAGCGCCGCGGCGGTGCGCGCTCGCTGCGCCGGCGTGTGCGGCACCATGAAGAACATGTCCGGGTGGAACTGGATGATCACGCGGTCGTAGCCGCGCACGTGCTGCGCCAGGGCGAGCGCGCCGCGCCAGCCGCGCAGGTCGGCGCTGTGATGCGCCGCCGACGCATACGGGGACAGCACCTCGACGTCGTTGCCCGCGGCGCGCAGCCGTGCCACCGACTGCACGGCGTACGAGGCGATGCCATCCCGCGCAGGCGGGTACGGCGTCACCATGAGAATTCTCATACGCGCGCCTCCTGCTGCAGACGCGTCGCGATGGTCGCCTCCATGCGAGGCACCACGATGTCCGGCGAGTAGTTGTCCAGCACGTAGGCTCGGCCGGCAGCGGCGAGCGCCGTTGCCGCGTCGCCCTGCTGGGCCACGAATGCGAGGCACTCGGCGAGCTCGTAGTCGTCGTCGTACGTCAGCCCGGCGCCCGAGCGCTCGCAGTGCCACGTCACCACCTTGCTGGCGCCGTTGCCGATCACGAACGTACCGGCCAGCCACGCCTCCATGATGGTGCGCGAGAAGCTCTCGTACTCAGATGGCTGGATGTACGCGTCCGCGGCGGCGAAGGCATCGTTGCGGTCGGCCTCGGAGACAAGCCCCAGATCGATGACGCGGTCTGCGATCTCGCCGGGAGGGCGCACGTCGCCGACGCCCATGGTCACGAGCGAAAAGGGCAGCGCCTTGTGGTGGAGCGCCCAGGCGAAGGCGTGCAGCAAGCGCTCCCACCCCTTGCCGCCCTCGCGCCGCCCCGCGTACAGAATGAACCGGCCCTCGATGCCGTGGCGGGCGCGGAACCCGTCAGGGTCGTACGCCTGCGGCGCGCGCACCGGCGAGCCGACGACGTCGTGCGAGCGAGGAAGCTTGAAGATGCTGTGCGCCAGCTCGTGCTCCGGGTCCGTCTGGAACCAGATCTGCCCGGCCCCCGAGAACACGGGCTGAAAGAGATCGAGGTAGGCGTACGGCTCGTCGTGCAGGCAGGGCATCAGCACGGTGCGCTCCGGCGCCACCAGTGAGCACGCGAATGTCGTCCAGAAGGGGTACGGCGCGAAGACCAGCGCGCCGTACTCGGCGGCATGGTCGAGAAGCCAGTGGAACAGGTCCGGCACACGGAAGCTGCCGTTCATCCAGCGCTGCTGTTCGGTGAGCGTCAGCTCGCCGCCCTTGAGGATCTCCTCTTCCAGCCATGCGCGCTTGGGATCGCGCGACACAACCGTGCGGAAGCGACGCACGGTGATCGCTCCGTCCCTGCTGGCGCCCGCGGGGAATGAATTGGCCCATGTGTAGTGGTCGCGCGCGCACGTGGTCAGCACCTCGACGTCCCAACCGCGCGCAGCGAAATCGTGCGCCAGCTCGTGGAGCACGGCTTCGGCGCCGCCGACGACTCCCTCACCGTAACGTGGCGGGACAAAACCGATTCGCCGCGCGCTGCGAATTTCGTCCAAAGCGACCGTAGACCCTATCATGGGCGCTGATTCCAACTCGTGCAATGAAGATACTTGTCTGCGGTGCCCAGATGCCGTTCATGCGCGGCGGCGCAGAGATGCACATGGACAATCTCGTCTCTGCACTCGGCGCCGCCGGTCATGCCGCCGAGCTGGTGCGCCTTCCGGTGGCCTGGGACAAGGCCCGCCTCTTCGAGGCGGCGCTGGCCTGGCGGCTCGTTCCCGTGGACGCGGACCTGGTCATCGCCACCAACTTTCCTTCGTACTTCGTGCGCCATCCGCGCAAGGTCGTCTGGTTGTTCCACCAGCACCGTGCGGCGTACGACGCGGTGGACGCTGCCTGGTCGGACTTCGGCCTCGACGACGAGTCGCTCGAAGCGCAGCGTCTGCTCAGCGAATGGGACTGCCGCGCGCTCGAGGAGGCTTGCGCTGTCTTCACGACGTCGAAGGTGGTGGGCGACCGGCTGCTCCGCTTCAACGGGCTGACCTCTACGCCGCTCTATCACCCGCCGCCGCTGTACGACCGGCTGGCCCCTGGCCCGTTCGGCGACTACGTCTTCAGCCCGATGCGCCTGGAGTCCAACAAGCGCCCGCAGCTGGTGGTCGACGCTCTCGCGCTCTGGTCGCCGGAGGTGCGCGCCGTGCTCACCGGTCCCGGGACGCTGGAGCCCGAGCTGCGCCGCAGCGCTGCGAGCAACGGCGGCGGCTCACGGCTCGAGGTGCGCGGCTTCATGGGCGATTCGGCGCTGCTCGACGCGTTCGCCGGGGCTCTCGCGGTCGTCTACCCGCCATTCGACGAGGACTACGGCTATGTGACGCTGCAGGCGTTCCTGGCGGGCAAGCCGGTGGTCACGACGCGCGACGCCGGCGGCGTGCTGGAGTGGGTGGAGGACGGCGTCACCGGCTTCGTCACGGACCCGGCGCCCGCCGCGATCGCCGAGGCGGTGGACCGGCTCGCGCGCGACCGCGAGCTCGCCCGGCGAATGGGCGAGGAGGGCCGGCGGCGGGCCGTGCGGCTGGACTGGGTGGATCCGGTGCGGACGCTGGTGGAGGCCGGATCGGCAGGGGCCGCATCGTGAGCGAGCTCCCAATCCTCGGGCTACTGGTGCCGCGACCGCCTCCGGAGCCGGTGGCCGGCCTCCTGGCACGGATGAGTTGGTGGTGCGAGCCGCGTGCCGCGGCGCCGGGCGACCCGGCGCCCGCCGCCTGGCTGGCCACGGCGCCGGACGCTCCCGGGCTGGTCGAGGTGGCGGCGCGGCGTCCCACGGCGGTCTGGGTCGACGAGGCGGATGGACTCCCGCGGGCTGCCGCCGCTGCGCCCGACGGCGTGGTGGTCACCCCCAGCCCCGCCGTCGCCCTGGCGTCGGCGGAGCCCGTCATCGTGGTGGGCGGCTCGGAGCCTGGTCCGAGATTCGTTCCGCCCTTCGTTCGGGAACGCCTGCGGCAGGCCGCGGGCCTCGCCTCGCCCCTGGTGCTGGACCTGCGCGAGGGTGGCCCCGCCACGCTCCGCGGCGACCTCCTCGACACGGCCCTGGCGGTGTGCTCCGCCGCCGCCGTCGCCGGCCCGCTGCTCGGCCGGGCGCTGGCCTGGGGCACGCCGGCCGCCACCGACGCCGCCTCGGCCGCGGCCGCCGGTGCGCACGACGGCACCGAGGTGCTCGTGGGCGCCGACGGCGACCTGCTGGAGCTGGCGGGGGCGCTGGCAGCCGACCAGCGCCGGGCGGCGGCGCTGAGCCGCGCCGCGCGGCGGCTCAGCGAGCGGGCGCATGGTGACCCGGCGGCCGCGGCGCGCCTGGTGCAGCGCCTGGGCCTCAGCGGAGACGCCCCGGGCTCGGCGCACGGAGCGGTGGAGCTGCAGCTCGAGTTGCTGATCACGCCGCCCCGGTCGCGGGTGCGCGATCGAGCCTTTCAGAGCCTCGCGGGCTTGGATCGCGGTATACACGCCGCATGAGTGACCCCGTGGCGCAGGCATTGAGCGCCGACGCCGTGCGCGCGCTCCGAAGGGAGCTGGATCCCCGCTACCTCGGCGAGTCCGGCGCGGCACCTCCCCGGCGCAGGCTCGCGGCCCCGTCCACGACGGCGTGGATCAAGCGGCGGCTGCAGGCCGTCATCGAGCGCGCCATCGCCTGGTACGTGAGGCCCGAGGCGGAGCGTGCCGCCCGGGAGGCGGCCGAGGCGGTGCGCGCGCGCCTGATGGCGGAGCTCGGCGCGAGCGGCGGCGCGGATCCGCGGACCGTCGCCGTCAGCCTGGAGCTGCTCCGGGCCGAGGTGGCCGCGCTGCAGCGCCGCGTCGAAGAGCTCGGCGCTGCGGACGCGCGGCCGGCCAGGGCGCGGACGCGGCGGGCGTCCGCGAAGCCGGCGGCTCCGGACCGAGCCTGATGGCCACGGCGACCGCGGCCCCACCCGCCTCCCGATCGACACAACAGCTCAGCACGCTGCGGCGCAACCTCAACCTCGCGCGCGAGCTGGCATGGACGCAGTTCAAGCTCAAATACACGGGCTCGGTGCTGGGGTACCTGTGGTCCCTGGTGAAGCCGCTGATGCTCTTCAGCATCATGTACGCGATCTTCGTCGTCTTCTTCCATCAGCACTCCAACGAGTTCCCGCTGCAGCTGCTGGTGGGCATCGTCTTCTTCACGTTCTTCACCGACTGCACGGGCGCGGCGATGGTGGCGATCGCGGGCAACGCGCACCTGATCCGCAAGGCCTTCTTCCCGCGCTGGATCCTGATCATCGCCTCGTCGATGACGGCCACGATGACCTTCCTCATCAACCTCACACTCATCGTCGCCGTGGCCACGCCGCTGGGCCACCTGCACCTGGGGTTGCGCACGTTCGCCGTCATCCCACTGCTCGTCGAGCTGTACGTGCTGGCGCTGGGACTCTCGTTTCTGCTCTCGTCGCTCTTCGTCTTCTACCGCGACCTGGGTCACATCTGGGACATCTCCACGCAGGTGCTCTTCTACGGATCCGCGGTGGTGTACCCCATCACGACGGTTCCGGCGCGATACCGGGGCCTGTTCCTGGCGAGCCCGCTCACGCAGATCATCGAGGACGCGCGCCACGCGCTCGTCATCTCCACCGTGCCCTGGAGCGCGAGCCTGGTGGGCGTCCGTTTCCTCATCCCGATAGCGATCAGCGGGGGCCTGCTGCTGCTGGGACTGCTCGTGTTCCGCCGCCTCGCGCCGGTGGTCGCGGAGAACCTGTGACCGCGGCCGTCAGCGTCAACGACGTCACCAAACGGTTTCGCATACCGCTGGACCGCAGCAGCACGCTGAAGTATCGCGTCACGCACTTTCGCAGCGCTTCTCGGTACCGAGACCTGCTCGCCGTCGACGGGGTGTCGTTCGACGTCCCGGAGGGGCAGTTCCTGGGCATCATCGGGCGCAACGGCTCGGGGAAGAGCACGCTGCTCAAGATCCTCGCGCGCATCTACAAACCCACGCGCGGACACGTCGACGTGCACGGGCTGGTGTCGCCGTTCCTCGAGCTGGGCGTGGGATTCAACCCGGAGCTGACGGCGCGCGAGAACGTGCTGCTCAACGGCGCCATCCTCGGCTTGCCGCGGCGTCTGCTGGAACAGCGGATGGAGGAGATGATCCACTTCGCCGAGCTGGAGCAGTTCGTCGACACCAAGCTGAAGAACTACTCGTCGGGGATGCAGGTGCGCCTCGCGTTCACGGTGTCGATCCAGGCCGACGCGGCGATCCTGCTGATGGACGAGGTGCTCGCAGTCGGCGACGCGCGCTTCCAGTCCAAGTGCTTCGACGTCTTCAACCGGTACAAGCGCGAGGGGCGGACCATCATCCTGGTGACGCACGAGCTCAGCGGTGTGGACCTGTACTGCGACCGCGCGCTGCTCATGGACCACGGCAAACTGCTCGCCGACGGCAGCGCCAACCAGGTGACCACGAAGTACCGCCACATGGTCGGCGAGCTGCAGGATCAGGAGCGCATCGCGACCGGTGGCGCGCTGGTCGACCTCGACGACCAGCGGCCCAGCGCCACCCGCTGGGGCACCGGTGACGTGCGGGTGCGGGCGGTGCACCTGCTGCGCGGCAACGGCGAGAAGCACGTCAACTTCACGTCGGGCGAGCCGATGACCATCCGCATCGAGATCCAGGCGCAGCGCGACGTCGACGACCTCGTCGTGGGCCTCGGCCTGCACCGCGCCGACGGCGCGCTGTTGAGCGGCACCAACACCCTGGTGGAGCAGCGCGCCGTGCCTCGCCTGCGCACCGGAGAGCAGCTCCTGGTCGACTACGCGATGCCGCGCCTGCCCCTGCTCACCGGCACGTACCGCTTGGGCATCGCGCTCCACCCGGCGGTGCCGACCGTGCAGTACGACCGGTTGGAGCTCGCGTTCGAGTTCCGTGTCACCGACGAGGTGGGACGTCTCGGCGTGCTCGACCTGGGGGGCGCATGGGAGGTGGGGACGCCGCGCGGCGCGGGCGATGGCGCCGCCGTGGCGGGCCAGGGCGTCGCCGCCCGCTGACCGAGGCGCTCAGCGGAGCGTGATGGCGTGTTCCGCGTCATGGCCGGCGAAGTAGCCGCCGGGCGGCACAGACACCTGGGGCGCGCCGCCGAAGGAGTGCAGGCCACCCCAGCCGTCGAGCACGTAGCCCATGTGCAGCGGGCCGGGCAGCACCACGAGCGACCGGGCGATGTCCCAGCCCCGCCAGTACCCGGTCTCGGTAACCGGCGGCGCGTTGCCGAACGGGTGCAGGCCACCCCAGCCGTCGAGCACGTAGCCACCCTGGCCGTCCTCGTCCAGGGTGATGCCGCGGGCGATGTTCCAGCCGCGCCAATAGCCGGTCACGTGCGGCACCGGGGGGATGTCGCCGTTGACACCGAAGGGGTGCACGCCGCCGAAGTCGTCCAGCACGTAGCCGCTCTGGCCGTCGGCCCGCAGCACCACGCCCTTGACGACGTCCTCCCCGGGCCAGTACCCGGTGGCGTGCACGGCCGGAGCTCCGCCGAAGGGATGCAGGCCGCCCCAGGCGTCGAGCACGTAGCCGCTGACGCCATCGGCCCGCAGCACGAGCCCGCGAGCGTAGTCCTGGCCCACCCAGTACCCGCTGACCCGCACGGTCGGCGCGCCACCGAACGGGTGCAGCCCACCCCAGTCGTCGAGCACGTAGCCGCTCCGCCCGTCGGCGCGCAGCACCACTCCGCGCGCCGTGTTCGACGGCCAGGCGGCGGAAGCGCTGGACAGCTGTGGCGAGTCCACGGGATGGCGGCCGCCGAAGTCGTCGAGCTCGAGGAAGGCGGAGAAGGTGGTGACGGTCTCGGTGACGGTGCCCGTGCTGGGCACGAACGCGGAGTCGCCGGAGTACACGGCATTCACCTGGCGCGTGCCGGGCGCGAGCGCGCTGGTGGTCAACGACGCGTGGCTGCCGCTCAGCGGCACCGGCGCCGCCAGCGGCGTCGCGCCGTCCTCGAAGGTCACGCTGCCCGTCGGGTTGCCCGACGCGCCGCCGCCGGCGGTGACCGTCGCCGAGAACGTCACCGCCGTGCCGTATTCGCCGTCCCCGCCCGGGGCTGAGGTCGTCACCCTGGTCGACGACGCGTAGAGCACCATCTCCTGCAGCGGCGACGACGAGTCGTCGGATGCGGCGAAGTCGCTGCTCCCCGCGTACGAGGCGGAGAGCTGGTGCCCGCCGTAGGAAAGCGTCTGGTTGATCGACGCCTGTCCGGAACCGTTCAGCGCCGCCGTGCCCAGCGACGACCCACCGTCGTAGAAGGTGACGCTGCCCCCGGGATGCGCGGTGGCGGGCGACACCGGTGCCACCGTCGCTGTGATGGTGAGGCCGGCGCCGAGCGGCGCCGGATTGGCCGACGTGCTCACGGATGTCGCCGACTGTGCCTGCGAGACGGTGAGCGACGACGTTCCGGACGAGCTCGACAGATACACGCCCGACCCGTTGTACGTCGCGCTGAGCGAGTGACCGCCGAGCGACAGCGACGTGGTGGTGAAGGAGGCGACGCCGGAGGAGTTCAGCGTCGCGCTGCCCAGGTTGGTGGCGCCGTCGTAGAAGGTGATGCTGCCCGTGGGCGTGCTGGGGTGCGTGCCACCCGGCGGGTGCACCGTCGCGGTCAGCGCGACCGGCTGGCTGTAGACGGCGGAGCTGCCGGCCGACAGCGACGTGGTGGTCGCCAGCGCCTGGATGAAGAGCCAGTGGTTGTAGGCGCCGGCGACGTTCCAGTGGGTTGCCAGGTACGAGCCCGCAGCCGGCGCCGGGTTGAAGTAGTCGTTGAACTTGCAGTCGAAGATCAGTGTTCCGTTGGGAGCCGGGCTGCACGCGCTGTTGGAGTACCTGCCGCCCTTGGGGCCGCCGTCGTTGTAGCACATGACGTCGTAGCCGTCGGTGCAGTGCCAGAGGCCCGTGGAATCCGGCGCACTCAGCTGCACGGCGCCCATGGCGTGGCCGTTCTCGTGCGCGAAGATCTGCGCGCCGCTGTCGTTCGACGCGAACCCGTAGTTCACCGAGAATTCGAAGTTGGAGTTGATCGAGTTGCTCGCCGAAGCGGAGTTGTCGTCTTCGATGGTGCTCTGCCCCGCGTATCCGAGACCCGCCTCGGGGTTGCCGTCTGTCCAGATCCAGTAGTGCGCCAGGTTGCTGCTGTGGTGCTGGTTGGTCATGTCGGTGATGATACTGTCGAAGTTGCTGCTGCCCAGCGGGGTGGACAGCGCGATGTCGTGCACCACAGGATTCCCGTTGCCATCGCACTCGACGTAGAGGTGCATGCCGACGCCGAAGTAGTTGGTGGCGTCGTAGTCGATGTAGTCGGAGTCGACGTCGCGGAACATCTGCTGAATGTCGGCGACGTGACTGGAGTAGTTGTCGGGCTGGTCGCTGAAGTGCGCGTAGTACAGCTCGATGTGCGTGTGCTGCGCGGGGTCGACGCACTGTGAGGCGAGGAGCGGCGCAGCGCTCGCCGGAGCTGCATGGGTCCGTGTGGTGGCCAGTGCCGAGATGCGGTCGGGCGCCGACACCGTCACCTCTCGCCCGTTGCCGGTGCGCATCACCCAGAGGCCGTTGCCCCTGCACAGCGGCCCCTGGCCGGCGATGTCGAGGTAGTCGGCGGCGGCGGCGCAGGCACGGATGGCCACCTGTGAGGCGGTCAGCGCCTGCGCATGTGCGCGGGCCGGGGCTGGGCCGGCGCTCGTTGCGGGCTGCGCGCCGGGGGAGGCCGTGGCCAGCGCCGGCGCGGCGCCCGCGAGACCGGCGACGAGACCGAGGAGAGCCCCGGCCACCAACGGCCGCCTGTGAATCGATTCCTTCCTGCGCTCGTGCCGCGAGGTCATGGTGCCTGCTCTGTCTCCGTGGTCCAGATCCGCTCTCGTCCCAGCGATTCCCCCGCGCGCCGGAAACGCTCGCAGCATGCGCGGCGAACGCGTCGAAAGAACGAAGCGCAACCGCGTCGTGACCGCCGGGCCGCAGAGTCGTGAGACGGCCGCGCGGCTTTGTCGAAGGGCCGCGGCCGGCTAGCGCAGAGGGGTCAGCGCACGGTGGCGGCGTGCGCCGCGTCGGCGGGGCCGTACATGGGGGTCACGAGCGCCGGCGCGCCGCCGAACGCGTGCATGCCGCCCCACGCGTCCAGCACGTACCCCGCATGGGGCGCGCCCGGAAGCAGTACCAGCCCTCGCGCCACGTCGCTGCCGGGCCAGTAGGCGCTGTCGCTGAGCGCGGGCGCTCCGTTGAAGGGGTGGACGCCGCCCCAGCCGTCGAGCACGTAGCCGCTGTAGTGCGTGTACGTCGAACCGGGCAGGAGCACCACCGCGCGGACGATGTCCCAGCCGCGCCAGTACCCGGTCACGTGCGCCGCCTCCGGCTGCTGCGTGTCGCCAGCCACCGTGAACGGGTGCACGCCGCCCCAGTCGTCGAGCACCACTCCGCCGCTGCCGTCGCCGAACAGCGCGACGCCGCGGGCCACGTCCTGGCCGGGCCAGTAGCCCCCCGAGGCGAGGATCGCCGCGGGCAGCGCCGCTCCGTTGCTGCTGAAGCGGTGCAGCCCGCCCCAGTCGTCGACGAAGTATCCCTGGTTCGCGGCGTTCTCGGCGACACCTCGGGTGACGTCCTGCCCCGGCCAGTACCCGGCCGAGGACACGTTCGTCGCGTCGCCGAACGGATGCAGCCCGCCCCAGCCGTCGAGGATGACGCCGCCCTCTCCGCTCGCGTCCTCGGCGACGCCGCGGGCGATGTTCCAGCCGAACGTTCCGGACATGCCCAGCGGCGGCGACGAGCCCGGCTCCAGGGCTCCATCGCCGCTGACGCCGTACAGCGATGTGAACGCGGTGACGCTGCGCGTCGCGCTGCTGCTCACCGTGGTCGTCGCCTGCGCCGCCGCCGGGCCGCCGCTGTCGTAGCCGTTGGCGCCGATCGCCTCGACGTAGAAACCGTAGGAGTGGCCGGGGAAGCCGAAGGCCGTGATGCTCTTGGCGGTGGTCGTGGCGTAGCGCACCCAGGGGCCGCTGCCGTCCTCGGCCCACAGCTCGTACCGAGCGGCCGGTGGCGTGCCGGGGACGCTCGTCCATGCGACGGTGAACGCCGTGGTGCTCTCGCTGGCGGGCAGCGCCGACACCGTAGCCGCGGGGGCGTGCGTCACCGTGAACTTCGCCGCGATCTCGTTCCAGAGGTCGCTGCTGCCACTGTCGTAGCCCAGAGCCCAGATGCCGATGCCGCGCAAGCCCTCGCTGTTGACCAGGTCGTACTTGTCACCCAGTGACTGCGCGTCGTCGTAGAAGAGCTCGCGCCACGAGTTGTGGTTGCCGCCGCACGGGTCACCGCTTGCGGGGCTCCACCAGGTGACGTACGGCTCGTCGAAGGTGCTCGACCAGTACCGCGTGACGTTCAGGGCGCAGCTGAAGTCAGCCAGCGCGCCGCTGTAGGTGTCGACCGCCGACGCGCTGCCGGGCTGCGTGCCGGCGCCGCCCGGGTCGGCGTGTGCCACCGACCACTTGAAGCCGTAGTAGGGAACGCCGAGGATGATCTCGCGCGCCGGCACCCCGTATTTGGTCTGGTAGTCGCTGACCGACTGGGCCACGTTGTACCAGTCGCCGTGCAGCGGCGCCGTCGGCGTGGCCTCGGAACCGCTGGCGAAGCCGTATCCCATGAGGTCGAAGGCGTCGACGTGCGGCGTCAAAGCGGTCAGGTCGTACATGGTGCCGCCCAGGCCCGCGCTCGCGTACGTGTCGACCGTGAGGTACGACTGGCCGGGAAGTTGCGACTTCAGCGTGCTGTCGAGCTGTGCGATGAACGTCGTGAAGTTGGCGGCCAGGCCGGAGCTCACGCCCTCGAAGTCGACGTTCACACCGTCACCGCCGCGCGTGCGCAGCTCGTTGAGGGTGGCGTTGATGAGCGTCTGCCGCGCCCCCGGCGATCCCGTGGCGCCCGCGATGGTGCTGTCGTTGAATGCCTTGATGGTGAGCACGACGCGGTCACCGGCGTTGTGCGCCGCGTTGATCAGGCTCGTCATCTGGCTGCTGCGCCACGTCGCGTAGCCTGTGTCTCCGGTGTACAGCGTTCCGTTCGAGTTGACGTTGACCGCGAAGTACGCGACGGTGGTGAGCAGGTTGAAGCGCAGATCGCTGATCCAGGAGCCCGAGGAAACCTCACCGGACTGGGCGAAGCCGAGCACCTCGGGGTCGGGACGCGATGCCGTGGCCGCCGCGGCGCCGCGGGCGGCGGCGAGCGCGATCTTCGGATGCAGCAGCGGCAGCGCCGGCGCGCCCGCTTTGAGGTCGCGCGGTGGTGGGCCTGTGGTGTCGTCAAACGCTGCGTGCGGGCGGACGACGGCAGGCGGCGTCGCGCTCGGCGCTGACGCCGCTCCACGTGCCGGCACTGCGGCGAGCGTGGTGACCGCGACGACGGCGGCGAGCGCGAGCAGAGGCCGGTGCACGAGGGCCGAGCATACTCACGCCCTGTCACGCCGTCGTCACCGGACGGTGACGTCTATTCCAAGACAACCATCGCGTTCGCCAGAGCCTGCGAGCGCGCGTCCGCGAGGGCGCATGCAAGGCCGACCAGGATGAGCGCGCCGCCCGCGACCGTGGTCGGTGGTGGGGACGATCCCAGCAGCAGCAGCGCGAGCACCGCAGCCAGTGGCGGCTCGCCGAGGAACGCGATGGAGACCGTGACCGCGTGCACGCGTCGCAGCGCCCAGTTGTACACCGCGTGTCCACCCACGGTGCAGACCGCGGCGAGAGCCAGGCCCAGCAGGACGAGGCGCGGGCTCGGCACGTGCGCAACGCCGGCCACGACCGCCGTGAGAGCGGCCACACCTGCAACCACCGCGAACACACTCACCGAGTACGTGGCGACGCCGAGAGCGGCACGCACCGTGCGTCCGATGATCAGATACCCGGCGAGGCACAAAGCCCCCGCGATGGCGAGGAGGTCACCGGTGATCGGCCGCGCGCCGATGCTCAGGTCACCGGCGCAGGTCACGACCGTGCCGGCCATGGTCAGCCCCAAGCCCGCATACGTGAACATGCTGGGACGCTCGCCCAGGAGACGCCGTCCCAGGGGCGCGACGATCACGGGATGCAGGGACACCAGGAGCACGCTCGCGGCCACCGACGTATACGCGAGAGATGCGGTCCAGAAGAGGAAGTGCCCCGCGAGCAGCACACCACTGCCGAGCACCAGCAGCGCGTCGCGTCGCGAGCGCGGCAGCGCGCGGTTGTGCGCGTCGCGCAGCGCGAATGGCGACAGCAGCACCACCGCCATGCTCATGCGCAGCCACACGATGGTGGCGGCGTCGCCGCCCGCGATGCGGATGAAGATGGCGCTGAACGACACCGCAACCGTGGCGCCGGCCAGCGCCAGCGTCGCCGCCCGCGCCCCGGGCATCAGCGAACGCCGGACGCAGCGCGAGCCCGCTCCCGCGAGCGCACGCGCAACAGCTCCGTGTAGCCGCCGAGCACCTCGCGCACGGCGCGCGCCGGTTCATCTCCGGCCGGCGCCTCGGGCCGGTCCTCGATGGCCCAGGTGCGCGTCGCCACTGCGTCGATGAGCGCGCGGTCGTGCGTCACCAGCACGATCGCGCCCGGATAGCGCAGCAGCGCCGCCTCGAGCACCTCCTGCGCGGGAATGTCGAGGTGGTTGGTCGGCTCGTCGAGCAACAGGAGGTTGGTCTCCTGCAGCGCGAGCTTCCCCATCATCAGGCGGGCCCGTTCACCACCGCTGAGCTCAGCGACGTGTTTGAGCACGTCGTCCTTGGTGAAGAGCAGCGAGCCCAGCAGCGTGCGTGCGCGCTCTTCGCTCACCGTCTGCGTCGCCAGCAGGTCCTCGAGCACCGTGTGCGAGTCGTCGGATGCGGGAACGTCCGACAGACCGCGAGCGGGCCCGCGTCCCAGGTCCTGGCGATAGAGGCGGCGCACCGTGCGCGGTCCGTAGTTCAGGGATCCGGCGAGCACAGGCAGGTCGGCGGCGAGCGTGTGCAGCAGGGTCGACTTGCCGCTGCCGTTGGCGCCGACGACGGCAACGCGTTCTCCGGGGACCAGCGTTGCCGGTGGCAACGCGAAGAGTGGCGCTTCGCGTCCGATCACCAGCCCGCTCGCCTTGAGGATGACGTTCGACGCCGGCGCGTGCGCGAATCGCAGGCGCGGGCGCCGGTCCGGTGGCGGCAGGACCACACGCTCCAGCCGGTCCAGCTTCGTCTGCCGGCCGCGCGCCTCGCGTGCCCGCTGGCCTGCCTTGTAGCGGCGGATGAACTCCTCCTGGTGCGCGATGTGCGCCTGCTGCGCGTCGAACTCGCGCCGGCGACGCAGGTGTCGCTCCGCACGCAAGCGCACGTACTGCGTGTACGAACCCGGGTACTCCTCAGCCACGCCACCGGCGAGCTCGAGCACGCGCGTGCAGACGTTGTCGAGAAACCTGCGGTCGTGCGACACGAGCACGAAGCCGGTGGCCACGCCACGCATGAAATCCTCCAGCCACTCGATCGAGTCGAGGTCGAGGTGGTTGGTCGGCTCGTCGATGAGCAGCAGGTCGGCGTCCTGCACCAGCAGCTTGGCCAGCTCGAGGCGCCGCTTCTGCCCGCCACTCAGCGCCGCCGGATGCCGCGACATGACGTCGCCCAGGCCGAGACCACCGAGCGCCTCGCGCGCTCGCGTCTCGAGCTCGTAGCCACCGCCGTCCTGGTACGCGTGCTGCAGCGCGCCATAGCGGTCCATCACCGCGTCGAGGTCCTGCTCCGAGGATGACATCGCCTGCTCCAGCCTGGCCATCTCCGCGTGCATGCTGATGAGGTCGGCACGCGATTCCATCACCTCGTCGAGCAGCGAGCCGGCGACCGGATCTGGAGCGTCCTGCGGCAGGTATCCGATGCGCACCCCACGCTGACGTTCGACTGCGCCGCTCGACGGCGCGAGCAGGCCGGCGATGATGTTGAGCAGCGACGTCTTCCCGGCGCCGTTCCCGCCCACGAGCGCGAGACGGTCGCGAGCCTCGATGCGCACGTCGACGTCCGTGAAGATCGTCGTCGCGCCATACGCGAGGGACAAGCCCTCACAATCGACAAGCGGCACGGGGTATTCTAGCCCCGTGGCGAGGGGTAATTCCGCGTGGGTCGACGGACGGCCCAGCCCTGTGTGCATCGTCGGCGCGGGCTACGTCGGGCTCGTGACCGCGGTGTGCCTCGCCGACAGCGGCATCGAGGTGCGCCTGCTCGACATCGACGCGGAACGGCTGGCGCTGCTCAGCCAGGGACGAGCACCGATCCACGAGCCGCTGCTCGACGAGCTGCTCCGCGACGTGCTGCAGCGCGGCACGCTGGTCCTCTGCGACGAGGTCGCCGTCGCCATGCGCGGCGTGGAGATCGCCATGATCGCGGTCGGCACGCCGCCGCTGGCCGACGGCCGCGCCGACCTGAGCCAGGTGCGCGCCGCGCTGAGCAGCACCGTGGCACACGCGCGCCCGGACACGGTGATGGTGATCAAGAGCACGGTGCCTCCGGGGACGACCGCCGCGCTGCGCCGTCTGGTGCGCCGCAACTCGCGCCTGCTGCCGCTCACCGTCTGCCCGGAATTCCTCAGCGAGGGCAGCGCCGTGAGGGACTTTCGCAGCCCTCCGCAGGTGGTGATCGGCGGTGACGACCGCGACGCCTGCCAGCGGGTTGCGCAGCTGTTCGCGCACCTGGATGCACCGATCCTGCTCACCGACTCCACCAGTGCTGAGCTGATCAAGTACGGAGTGAACGCGTTCCTCGCGCTGAAGATCTCCTTCATCAACGAGATGGCGCAGGTGTGCGAGCACACCGGCGCCGACGTCGGCATCGTGGCCGACGGGGTCGGCGCCGACCCGCGCATCGGGCGCGCGTTCCTGGGCGCGGGCCTCGGCTTTGGCGGCTCGTGCTTCCCCAAGGACGTGCGCGCGCTCGACCAGGCGGCGAGCTATCACGGCCAGAGCTTCTGGCTGCTGCGCGCCGCCGTCGAGGTCAACGCGCAGCAGCGCAGCAGGTTCGTCGCCAAGGTGCAGAAGGCGCTCGGCGGCAGCGTCGCGGGCAAGCGTGTGGCCGTGCTGGGGCTTGCGTTCAAGCCGGGAACGGACGACGTGCGCCAGGCTGCGTCGATCGACGTCGTGCGCCATCTCGAGGATCTCGGGGCCGAGGTCGTCGCCACCGACCCGGTCGCCGTCGCCGCCGCCGGGCGGCTGCTGCAGACCACGCGGATGACGCCGGATCCGTACGAGTGCGTGCGCGGTGCGGACGCGGTGCTGATCGTCACCGAGTGGCAGGAGTACCGCACGCTCGACTGGGATCGCGTGGCCACGCTGGTGCGCCGTCCGCTCGTCATCGACGGCCGCAACTGCCTCGACGGCGACGACCTGGCGGGGCGCGGCTTCACCTATCTGAGCATCGGACGGCAGCCGCGGCGGCCCGCGGCGAAACAACCGGCGCGGCGCAGCGTGCCGGCGGGGAGCTCCTCGCAACCGCACACGGACCGCAGCCAGCGCATCGCATGAGCTGGCAGCCACGCCGAGTGGTGGTCACCGGCGGCGCTGGCTTCCTCGGGTCGCACCTCGTCGACCGTTTCCTGGCGCGCGGTGCCGCGGTCGTCTGCGTCGACAACATGGTGACCGGGCGGGCGGCGAACCTGGCGCACGTGAGCGGCGATGCGCTGCTGGAGCGCGTCGAAGCCGACCTGTCGCAGGAGCTGCGCATCGACGGCCACGTCGACGCGGTGCTCCACTTCGCCTCGCCGGCGTCGCCGCCCGACTACCTGCGCCACCCGCTGGAGACGCTCGACGTGGGCACAGCTGGCACGGTGCGCGCTCTGCGCCTCGCAGAGGACAGCGGCGCACGTTTCATGCTCGCGTCCACCAGCGAGGTGTACGGCGATCCGCTGGTGCACCCGCAGAGCGAGGACTACTGGGGCAACGTCAACCCCGTCGGCCCGCGCAGCGTCTACGACGAAGCCAAGCGCTGCGCCGAAGCGTACACGATGGCGTTCCACACCTCACGCGGGCTGGACACCCGCATCGCCCGGATCTTCAACACATACGGGCCGCGCATGCGGCGCGACGACGGACGCGCCGTCCCGCAGTTCGTCACGCAGGCGCTGCGCGGCGCACCCCTCACGGTGTACGGCGACGGCACGCAAACACGGAGCCTCTGCTACGTGGAAGACCTGGTGGATGGCCTGATGCGCCTCTTGGAATCGGACCACCCCGGGCCGGTGAACCTGGGCAACCCGCGCGAGATCACCGTCCTGGAGCTGGCGCAGAACGTCAAAGAGCTGTGCGCCAGCGGCAGTGAGATCGAGTTCCAGCCGCTTCCCGTCGACGATCCTCGCCGCCGCCGTCCCGACATCAGCCTGGCGCGCGGCGTGCTCGGCTGGGAGCCGGCCGTGGAGCTGGAGGACGGCCTGCGCCGCACCATCGAGTGGTGGCGCACGCAGCTGGGCTGACCGAGCAACGGCGGCGGCGCATCGAGTGGTCGGTGGTCGTGCCGATCCTGGTGCTCGTGGTGGGCGCCGTCGCCTACTGGCTCGTGTACCACCGCTACCGCATGGACACGCCGGTGCACTCCGACGGCGAGGGCTACTACGCGTACCTCCCCGCCTATGTGGGCAGGTTCGACCCCTCGTTCAACACCGTGGTGTCCGGCCACATGATCCCCGTGTACGGCAGCCGGCTGAAGCACGAGGTCTTCGGGCTCACACTGCAGCCGACGGGCAACTGGTACGACAAGTACGGCGTCGGCACCGCGATGCTGATGCTCCCCTTCTTCCTCGCCGGTCACGTCATCGCCGCCGTCTCCGGCGCCGTCGCCGACGGGTACTCGCGGCCGGAGGTCTTTGCCACGGGCGCGGGAGCCCTCGTGTACACGGTGCTGGGGCTGCTGGCGCTGCGCGCCGTCCTGCGCCGCTGGTTCGGCGACGTGGCGGTGGCGCTGACGCTGGTCGCCATCACGATCGGGACCAGCGCGTTCTCGTACTTCGCGTACGACGCCACGTTCAGCCACGACTACGAGCTGTTCGCCGTGGCGGTCACGCTGCTCGCCGCGGTGCGCTGGTACGAACGCCCCGCGTCGTGGTGGCGCGCGGCGCTGCTCGGCGCGGCGATGGGGCTGGTCGTCGCCGTGCGCATCACCAACGTCGTGTTGCTCCTCGCGGTGCCGCTTTTCGGTGTGGGATCGCTGACCGCGGTGCGGGCGCGTCTGCGGCTGCTGCTGCAACACGCGGGGCGCGTGGTGCTCGTGATCGGCTCCATGGTGGCGGCCTTCGCGCCGCAGATCGCCACCTGGTACATCGCCACGGGGCACCTCATCGTGCGACCGTATCCCGGTGAGTCGTTCGATTTCGCGCACCCGCACCTGCTCGAGTCTCTGGTGTGGCTGCAGCCTCACGGGCTGCTGCCTTACGCGCCTGTCCTGGCGTTCTCCTTCGTGGGCGTCGCGCTTGCCTGGTTCCGGCGGAGGGACATCGCGCTGCCGGTCACCGTCGCATTCCTCCCCTTCTGGTATCTCACCAGCGCCTGGTACGACTGGTCGTTCAGCTCGGCGTTCGGCGACCGCGCGTACATCGACGTCCTACCACTGCTGGCGCTGCCGATGGCGTACCTCTTCTCGGCGCTGCCGGGGTGGCGCAGCAGGACGGCGGTCGCGGTGCTGGGCACGGGCGCAGTTGCCGCAACGTGCACGCTGATGATCGCGTGGTGGCAGATCAGGATGCCGGGCAACGGCGTCGACGCCAGGCAGTACGTCACCATCCTGACGTCGCCGCAGCGGCTGCTGGACCCGCCGCGATGAGCTCGTGTATCAGGGGCGAGCGCGCCAGCGGCGGTACCGCGCCAGCGTCACCAGCGCGCGCACGCCGTCAGCCGCGGTCAGCTTCTTCCCCTCGGCGCGAGACCGCGCCGTGTACTCGACGGGAACCTCGTAGATCCTGCAGCCGCTGCGCAGCAGCTTTGCGGTGATCTCGGCCTCCATCTCGAAGCCGCGTGACTCCAGGTCGAGCGACAGCGCGACCGACCGCGGCATGAGCTTGTACGCCGTCTCCAGGTCCGACAGGTACACGTTGTACAGAACGTTCGCCGCCAGCGTGACCACGCGGTTGCCGATGACGTACCAGAACGAATACGCGGTGTGGCTGCTGAAGGTGCGGGTCCCGTAGACGACGGTGGCGCGGCCCCGATCGACCGGCGCCAGCAAGCGTGGCAGGTCTGCCGGGTCGTACTCCAGATCGGCGTCCTGAATGATCACGTAGTCGCCGCGCGCAGCGCGGAGAGCGGTGCGCACCGCGGCGCCCTTGCCCTGGTTGACGTCGTGGCGCAGCGCGCGCAGGCGCACGCCGTCCGCGCGCGAGTGCAGCGCTTCCCAGGTCGCGTCACTGGACCCGTCGTCGACGGCGATCACCTCCAGCGGAAGGTCGACCGCGAGGACGGCATCGAGCACGTTTCCGATAGTGGCGGCCTCGTTGTACGCCGGGATGAGCACGGAGAGCCGGGGCGTGCCGTGGGACGAGGTTTGCGGCGAGTCCACGGCCGTGCGGCGGCTCAGCTGAGGGACACCGCGGGCACCTTGCCCGCCAGCGTCCCCTCCGCCGACTGCACCAGCTCGCTCAACGTCACGGGTCCCTCGAGCCGGTCGCTCACCACACCCGAGGCGTTGACGAAGTAGATCCACGGGTCGTTCTGCAGCCCGAACGCCGCGAAAGCCGGGTTGACGTGCGCGTGCGGCCCGGGTGGGCCCGCTGGGTAGTACGTCTCGATGTGTTCGAAGAGCAGGCGGTTGCAGAACAGCGTGCAGAGCTGCTCCACGATCTGATGCGTCGGACCGCACGTCTTGCTGGGGCAGAACGCCGGATCGCCGAAGTACAGCACCATGGGCCGGTGCTGTGCGACGCCGGCGGCGACCGTTTCGCTGTGCCAGTTGTCCGGTGGCACGCCGCTGTCGATCGTGCTGATGGTCACACCCGGGTCCCCGAGGATCGCCTGCCTGACGAGCGGCGCGCGCGCGCCCACCTGCACCTCGCGGCTGTGCAGCCCCACGGTGACGTAGGCATGCCCCAGAAGCGCTTCGTCGTGCGCGCCGCGCGCGTGCACCATGTACTCGTACTGGCCCAGACCCGGAAAGCTGGCCGTTCCCACGTACACGGGGATCCCACCGTACTGCGGTCCGATGTTCTGCAACTGCCGTGTCTCCACGGTCTTGCCGTTGGGGTCGATCACGGCCACGGTGACCCCCGTGGCGTGCACCGGATTCTGCTGATCGTCGAGCAGCGCGATGCTGATGCGGTTGATCCCAGCCACCAGCGAGGTGTTCTGCGGCGAGACGAGGAGATTCTCGCTGGACGCGTTCGCGGCGCCGGTCTCGCCGCAGCCGGACACGAGGAGCAGCGCGAGCAGCAGGGCCGCGCCCGCCAGGAGCCGGAGCCTCATGTCCCCATTCTCGCCATAGCGGCGCCGCCGGCCGCTCCTCGGGCACCCGGGCGTTGCGCCGCTATCCTCTGGTCCCGTGGGTCGCATCGCGGTCACGGGCTCTGTCGCCTTCGACACCATCATGGTGTTCCCGGGCCGCTTCGGCGATCACATCCTGCCGGAGCGCACGCATGTGCTCAACGTCTCGTTCCAGGTCGACCGCCTGGAGCGGCGCCGCGGCGGCACGGCGGCGAACATCGCGTACACGCTGGCGCTGCTCGGTGAGAGGCCGCTGCTCTGCGGTGCGGTCGGCGCCGCCGACTTCGACGAGTACGCCGCAGAGCTCGCGAAGGTCGGCGTGGACACGTCCACGGTGCTCCGCGCCGAGGGCGTCGGCACCGGCACGTGCTACATCACCACGGACCTCGACGACAACCAGATCACGGCGTTCTTCTCCGGTGCCATGGCACGGGCGGGCGACGTCGACCTGAGCGGCCTGCAGGACATCTCCGACGTCGTCGTCGGCGCCGACGCCGCCGTGGCGATGGCGCGTCACGCGCGCCAGAGCAGCGAGCTCGGCGCGCGGCTGACGTTCGCTCCGGCGCAGCAGATCCCGTCGATGAGCGACGCCGACCTGCGCGACGGGCTGGACCGCGCCTGGCTCATCGTGGCCAACGATTACGAGATGGAGATGATCCGGGAGCGTACCGGCGCCACCGTCGACGAGCTGCGCTCGCACGCCACGGTGGCGGTCACCCGTGGCGCCACGGGCAGCAGGCTGCACAGCGCCGCGGGCGTGGTGGAGGTACCGGCGGCACCCGTGTCGCACGTGGTTGACCCCACCGGCGCGGGCGACGCGTACATCGCCGGACTGCTGGCGTCGCTGCGCGCGGGAGCATCCCCTGCCGTCGCCGGGCGCGTCGCCGCGGTGGCCGGGGCGTACGTGGTGGAGCAGCGCGGCCCGCAGGCGCACAGCTTCACGCCCGCCGACCTGGCGGCGCGTTACCAGGACGCGTTCGGCACCGCGCTGCCTGCCGGTGCACTGCCGGGCTCGGCGGCGCGGGCGTAGAGTGGCTGCGATGGAGGAAGCGGTCATCGTCAGCGCGGTGCGCACGCCGGTGGGCACCTTCGGTGGTGCGTACGCGGACGTCCCTGCGACGCGTCTCGGCGCCGTGGCCGTCGAGGAGGCGGTGCGACGCGCGGGCGTCGACGGCGTCGACGAGGTGCTGATGGGCAACGTGCTCCAGGCGGGGCTGGGACAGAACGCAGCACGCCAGTCGGCGATCGGCGCCGGCCTCGCCGAGACGGTCCCGGCCACGACGATCAACAAGGTGTGCGGCAGCGGTCTGAAGACGGTTGCGCTGGCCGCACAGGCGATTCGTGCCGGCGACGCGGAGTGTGTCGTCGCCGGTGGCATGGAGAACATGACGCGGGCGCCGTACCTGGTGGAGAACGGCCGCTACGGATACCGGCTGGGGCATGGCCAGCTGATCGACGAGATGATCCGCGACGGGCTCTGGTGCGCATTCGACGACTGCCACATGGGCAACACCGCGGAGAACATCGCGCACGAGTACGAGGTCTCGCGCCAGGATCAGGACGAGTTCGCGGCGGCGTCGCAGCAGAAGGCTGAGGCCGCCATCGACGCGGGCCGCTTCAAGGACGAGATCGTCGCCGTCCCGGTGACGCGGCGCAAGGAACAGGTGATGGTCGACACCGACGAGCACCCGCGCCGCGGCACCACGGCAGACGGCCTCGCGGCGCTGCGTCCCGCATTCGCCAAGGAGGGTACGGTCACCGCGGGCAACGCCAGCGGCATCAACGACGGCGGTGCGGCGGTGGTGGTGACGAGCGCGGCGCGTGCCAAGGCGGAGAAGCGCACGCCACTGGCGCGTATTCGCGCCTACGCGAGCGCCGGCGTGCCACCGCGCATCATGGGCATGGGGCCTGTGCCGGCGGTGAAGCTGGCGCTGCAGAAGGCCGGCGTCGAGCTGCGCGACATCGACCTCTTCGAGCTCAACGAGGCGTTCGCCGCGCAGTCGGTCGCGGTGGGTCGCGAGCTCGCCATCCCCGAGGACAAGCTGAACGTCAACGGCGGCGCGATCGCGCTCGGCCATCCCATCGGCGCCAGCGGGACGCGAATCCTGGTGACGCTCCTGCACGAGATGACCCGCCGCGACGTCACGCTCGGCGTCGCCGCACTGTGCATCGGCGGCGGCCAGGGCATCGCAATGGTGCTGGAGCGCGCGTAGGCGTCATCGCAAACGCCGCCGCGCGTGGTGAGCGGCGGGGGACACGACGTTCGCGGCGAGTTCGGGTCGCGCAGCGAGCGTGCGGGAAAATGGCGAAGCCCCGCACGCGAGCGGAGCGATCCCGTGTCTGAGCGAGCGGACGTTGTGTCCCCCGCCGCCTAGACCCCGCAGGCTGAAGTCAGTGACGCCTACGCGACTCCTGCGGCTTGCTCCACCCGCACCCCGGCGAACACGTCGGTCTCCGGTGGCGTCGAGTCGGTGCGGTTGATCACCAGCTGGAAGTACTCGTCGGCGAATTCCGCGGCCACCTCGTCGGGGATGGTGAGCAGGGGCCAGTCCGGGCCGATCTGGCTGCGGTGCGCGCGCAGCGCGTCTCGCTTGCGGACGATGGCGTCGCGGCAGTCGATCGTCGTGGTGACCCACTCGTCGGGCGTGAGGAAGGGCAGCTTGGCAGGGTCGTCGGTGCCGAAGGGCGCCTCCAATCCCGCGTTCTGTGCCAGCTGCATCGCGCGCCGCGCCGCGTGCAGCGGGAACGCGGTGTAGTACAGCTTCTGCACGCGCCACGGCTCGCCGTGTTCCGGGTACAGCGGTGTCGATGCCGCCTCCACCGCAAGCAGCGCGGCACGGTGCGCTTGGATGTGGTCCGGGTGACCGTACGCCCCGTTGCCGTCATACGTGACAACAACCTGAGGCTTGAAGCGCCGGATGTGTTCCACGATGCGCCCCGTGGCCTCGTGCAGCGAGGCGCGCCAGAACGCGTCCGGCAGCTCGTTGGTGGGAGCGCCCGGCATACCGGAGTCGCCGTACTCGAGAAAGTGGACCTCGGTGACGCCGAGAATGCGGCAGGCGTCGGTCAATTCCTGGCGGCGGATCTCGGCGAGCCGCGGCCGCGTGGTCTCCTCGGGCATCGTGGGGTCGACGATCGTCGCCAGCTTGCCGTCGGTGCAGCAGATGTTGCAGGTCTCGATGCCGCGGTCAGCGCAGAGCGCGAACAGCCCGCCCATGGTGATCGTCTCGTCGTCCTGGTGCGCATGGACGGCGAGAAGACGCAGCTCGCCGGAGCCGCTCACTCTGCGGCGACGGTGACGGAGCGCATCACGTCTCCCTGGCGGATGGCGGTGACCACCTCCATCCCCTTCACCACCTGGCCGAACAGGTTGTACGACTTGGTCAGCTTGTGGCGGTCGTCCTCGGTGCAGATGAAGAACTGCGAGCCGTTGGTGTTGGGGCCTGCGTTGGCCATGGCCACGGCGCCGGCGACGTACTCGCCCTGCACCGGCTCGTCGTTCCACTTGTAGCCGGGGCCGCCGCGCCCGCTGCCCTCGGGGTCGCCGCCCTGGATCACGAAGCCGTCCACGACGCGGTGGAACGTCAGCCCATCGTAGAAGCCGTCCTTGGCCAGGAAGACGAAGTTGTTGACCGAGCGCGGTGCGCGCGACGGGTCGAGGGCGATCTCGATGTCGCCCTTGTCGGTGCTGATGGTCGCCCGGTAGCGCCGGGCGGGGTCGACGACCTGCTCGGCCCCGGAATACCGCTTTGGCACCGGGGCAGTCTACTCAGGGCGACGGCGAGGGAGACGGCGTGGCGGAGTGGGAGCCGCCGCGGCCGAGGCGGCTGGCCAGGTCCGCGGTCATGAGCCTCGAGAGGGCTGCCCGCACCGCAGCCAGCCGCTGCGACGCCTGGGTCTGGGTGATCTTGCCGGCGCTCACGCGCTTGGCCAGCTGCGCCTGCACCTCGGCGATGACCCCGTTCTGCACAGCGCTCGCCTTGGACCCGGCGATGGCGGCGAACCTCTCGCCGCGACGCAGGTCGGCGACGACGGTGGATCGGCTGAGGCCGGTCACAGACACGGTCTCGCGCAGCGTGAGCCGGGCGAGTCCGCGCAGCAGCCCGTGGTGGTGCCGCTGCGTCGCTGAAGCGGCGCCAGAGGAGGCGGCCGTGGCGGCGGGCGACGCCGCGTGCTGGGCGTCCCGGCTGGCGGCGTAGACCGCCAGAGCCTGCGGCCCGGCCAGGGCCGCGGTGGCCACCACCGTCAGGGTGCCGAAGGCGAGGTTGCGGCGGGTGAGACGCCGGAAGGGATGGACCATGGCGCCAGTCTGCGGCGGGTTTCACGCGTTTTGCCTGAGGCCGGCCTGAGAGTCGGGCTGATAGAGTGGGTCGCCGTTCGAAGCGGCGAGCACGGGAGGCGTCCATGAAGGTAGTCGTCTGCGTCAAGCAGATCCCGGATCCGAATACCACCGGGCAGCTTGACCCCCAGACGCACCTCCTCAAGCGCGAGGGCGTGGAGGTCGTGCTCGACCCGGGCGACGAGTTCGGCGTCGAGGCCGGCCTGCAGCTGGTCGAGGCGCAGGGCGGCGAGGTGACCGTGGTGTCGATGGGGCCGGAGCGGGGGCTCGACGCGGTGCGCAAGGCCCTGGCCATGGGAGCGGCCAAGGGCGTCCTCATCAGCGACGACGGCCTTCGCGGCTCCGACGCGCTCACCACCGCGCGGGTGCTGGCAGCCGCCATCAAGCGCGAGGGCTTCGACCTCGTGATCACGGCAACCGAGTCGACCGACGGCTACACGGGCGTCGTGCCGCAGGCGATCGCCGAGCTGCTCGACGT
Organism: Candidatus Dormiibacterota bacterium; assembly: GCA_963777285.1. Classification (GTDB taxonomy): domain Bacteria; phylum Chloroflexota; class Dormibacteria; order Aeolococcales; family Aeolococcaceae; genus JAFARE01. The sequence continues at coordinate 404,483 of CAVZPR010000002.1, read as the reverse complement.
GCCCGCGGTGACGTTCGCCAAGGGCATCGAGTCGGACGGCACCACCCTCAAGGTGAAGCGGCAGACCGAGGCCGGCTACGACGAGGTGGAGGCGAGCCTCCCGGCTGTGGTCAGCGTGACCGCCGGCGTGAACGAGCCGCGGTACCCGTCGCTCAAGGGGATCATGGGCGCCAAGTCGAAGCCGCTGGACCGGCTGACCCCCGCCGACCTCGAGCTGTCCGGCCTGGGAGGCGCCAGCGCCGGCCAGACGATCACCGACGTCTCGCCCGCGCCGCAGCGCGCCGCCGGCGAGATCGTCAAGGACGAGGGCGACGGCGCCAAGCGGGTGGCCGACTTCCTGGCGTCGCGCAAGGTGATCTGACGGTGGCGCTCTCCAAGGTCTGGGTCTACGCCGATCTCGCCGACGGCAAGCCGGCGCCGGTCAGCCTCGAGCTGGTCAGCAAGGCGCGGTCGCTGGGCGGGACCGTCGAGGCGGTCGCCTTCGGGCCGAAGGCGGAAGCCGCCGCGACCGAACTGGGGGCGCACGGGGTCACCACCCTGTACGCGGCGACGGATGCGGCCTACGGCGAGGTGCTGCTCGGCGGCCCCGCGGCGGACGCGCTGGCCGCGCTGGTGGGAGAGCACCATCCGGACCTGATCCTCTTCGGCATGACGTACGACGGGCGAGACGTCGCCGGCCGCCTCGCCGCCAAGCTCGGCGTGCCGGTCATCGCCAACGGGCTCGACGTGTCCGAGGACGGTGGCGTCACGGTGCACACATCGATCTTCGGCGCCAGCCTGAACGTCAACACCAAGTTCGGCGGGGGCGGGCCGGCGATTGCAATCGTGCGACCCAAGTCCTTCACCGCCGAGCCGTCGGGTGGTGGAGCGGCGAAGGTGGTGCCCATCGCGACGCCTGTCGACGAGAAGCACCGCCGCGCCAGGGTGGTCAACCGGGTGGCCGACGTGGCCGCCGGACCCAAGCTCGAGGAGGCGCCCGTCGTGATCAGCGGGGGCCGGGGGCTGGTCGACCCGAAGAACTTCGAGCTCCTGGAGCAGCTCGCCCAGGCGATCGGCGGCGCCGCCGTCGGCGCCAGCCGGGCCGTGGTCGACGCCGGCTGGGTGCCCTACTCGATGCAGGTGGGGCAGACCGGCAAGACCGTGAAGCCATCCGTGTACCTGGCATTCGGCATCAGTGGCGCCATGCAGCACACCGTGGGCATGAAGGGCGCCAAGGCGATAGTTGCCGTCAACAAGGACGAGAACGCGCCCATCTTCAAGCTCGCCGACCTCGGCGTGGTGGGCGATGTGCTCAAGATCCTGCCCCAGCTCATCGACGAGGTGAAGGCCCGCAAAGGCTGATTGCAGACCTGACTGCAGAGAAATTCGCAGTCGTAAGACGGTCTCGATCTTCAAATTCGCGGCTATACTCGGCTGGCGATGGACGACAAGGTCATCGTCGACCTTCTGGGTCAGGTCGGGAATCTCTTCACGTCCAGCCTCGAGCTGAAAGAGACGATCGACTTCATGCTCAAGGCGGCGGCGGATCTGGTTGACTGCGACGCTGCCACCGTCTTCCTGCTCGACGAGGACGGCACGGCACTGTCGGCTATAGCCACGTTCCCATTCACCGAGAGCCTGGGACAGGTGGCGCATTTTCAGCTCGGGGAAGGAATCGTCGGATGGGCCGCGCAGCGACGCAAGGTGGTGTCGGTGGCGGACGCGACCAAGGATCGTCGCTTCAAGACGCTGGATCTTGCGTATGCGCCGCGATCCAGCCTGGTGATGCCGCTGGAGTTGCCGCAGCGTCTTGTCGGCGCGATGACGCTGGCGCGGCGCGAGGTGCAGCCCTTCACCAATATCGAACAGGCTCTGATGCAGATCATCGCCAGCCAGGCTGCCATCAGCATCGACAACGCGCGCCTCTACGCAGCGCAGAAGCGACAGCTTGCGGAAATCGCGGTGCAGAAGCGCGAGCTGGAAGTGGCCAATGCGCAGATCGGCGAGATCTCGCGATTGAAGAGCGAGTTCCTGGCCAACATGAGCCACGAGCTGCGCACCCCGCTCAACGCGATCCTCGGCTTCAGCGAGATCCTCAAAGACAACCTCGTGGAGCTGACGCCGGCGCAGCGGCAGGAATGCCTGGAGAACATCCACACGTCGGGCAAGCACCTGCTGGAGCTGGTCAACGACGTGCTCGACCTGAGCAAGATCGAGGCGGGGCGCATGGAACTGGCCTACGATCGCTTTGGCGTGCTCTCCGCGGTGCGCGAGGTGCACAACGTGATCCGCTCGCTCAGCGAACGCCGCGACATCGACCTGAGCATCGACGTCGTGCCCGAAGAGCTCGAGGTGCGCGCCGACAAGAGCAAGTTCAAGCAGGTGCTCTACAACCTGCTCAGCAACGCGATCAAGTTCACCGCACAGGGCGGACGCGTGTGGGTGTCGGCGCGCGTCGAGGGTGACGAGCTCGCCGTGGTGGTGGGGGACACCGGCGTGGGCATTCCCCGTGAGCACCACTCGCGCATCTTCGATGAGTTCTACCAGCTGGACACGGCGACGACGCGCCAGGTGGAGGGCACCGGCCTCGGTCTCTCGCTGACGCGGCGCCTGGTCGAGCTCCACGGCGGCACCATCGGACTCCGCAGCGAGCCGGGGACAGGCTCGGAGTTCACGTTCCGGCTGCCGCTCGGCGGTCTCGACCTGAGCAACGGCGGCCGGCACAACCGCATCCTGCTGGTGGAGGACAACGCCAGCAACCGCGAGCTGGCCAAGATGGTGCTCGCCGGCAAGGGGTTCGAGGTGGACGTCGCGGTGGACGGCGACGAGGGCCTCCACAAGGCGCTGTCGCGGGTCTACGATCTCGTGCTCATGGACATCGAGCTGCCGGGGAAGGACGGGCTGACGGTGACGCGCATGCTCCGCTCCGATCCCAAGACCGCGTCGGTGCCCATCGTCGCGCTCACCGCCAACGCCATGAAGGGCAACGAGCAGGAGGCTCTCGCGGCCGGCTGCTCCGGGTACATCAGCAAGCCAATCGAGGTGGCCAACTTCGTGCAACGCATATCACGCTACCTGGACGTGTCCTCGCAATGAGTGGCGCCGGCAAGACCATACTCATCGTCGAAGACGACGCCCCCAGCCGCGAGGTGGTGCGTCTGGCGTGCAGCGCGCAGAACCACACGCTGCTGGAAGCCGCGACCGGCGTCGACGGACTCACCCTGGCGCGCGAGCAGAGTCCCGATCTCATCATTCTCGACGTCAACCTTCCCGGCATGAGCGGCCTCGACGTGTGCCGCCGTCTGCGCGCCGAGGGCGCGCGCGTGCCCATCATCATGCTCACCGCAAAGTCCGACACCATCGACGTCGTGGTCGGGTTGGAGCTGGGCGCGGATGACTACGTGACCAAGCCCTTCGAGGTTCGCGAGCTGATGGCGCGTGTCGGCGCGCACCTGCGCCGCAGCGAGATCTCGTCGCAGGAGCAGCCGCGGGACCGATTCGAGTTTCCTGGACTCACGATAGACCTCGGCCGGCGCCAGGTGTTTCGCGACGGCGAGGAGGTGCTGCTCACGCTCACCGAGTTCAACCTGCTGGCGCTGCTGGCGTCACGCCCCGGGCAGGTGATGAGCCGCGGTGAGCTGCTGCGTCGCGTGTGGGGCTACGAGGTGGAGATCGAAACGCGCACGGTGGATGCGCACGTGTACAGGCTGCGGCGGAAGATCGAGCCGGATGCGGAAAAGCCGACGTACATCCATTCCGTGCCGGGCATCGGCTACCGCTTCAGCGGCTGAGACAGACCGCTGAGCCGGGGCAAGGCGACGCTCGTAACCTTGTGACCATGAAAGACCCGTCGGCGATCGCCGAGATCCCTGTCCGCCTCGATTTCGACAGCCACGCCGCCGCCTTCTCCGGCTCTGGCGCACCTCGACCACGCCATGGCGCGGCAGCTCGACGACGTCGGTTTCGATCCCAAGCTGCGCGAGCTGGTGCGCATCCGCGCCTCCCAACTGAACGGGTGCGCCTACTGTGTCGACATGCACACCAAGGACGCGCGGGCGATTGGTGAGACGGAGCAGCGCATATATGCTTTGCCCGTATGGCGCGAGACGCCGTTCTTCACAGGGCGCGAGCGTGCGGCTCTCGCATTCACCGAGTGTCTGACCCGGGTGGCGCAGACGCATGTGCCCGACGCGGCTTACGATGATGTCGCTGCGGCGTTCAGTCCCGATGAAGTCGCGGCGCTGGTCTCTCTGCTCGTCATGATCAACGCTTGGAACATGGTGGGCGTGGCTACGCGCGCATGGATTCCTGGCTCGTATCAACGTTGAATTGGACCTGAAGGGCTGGACCCAGGTATCACGTGATGCGTCTGCAACCATCTCGGCGGCGGGCTCCAGAGGGTGCTAGGCTCGCGGGGATGCCGGACCGAAAAGCGAAGGCGGGCGCGGCCATGCGGTTCCTGGCCTCCGGTGGATGGGCTGATCAGGACCCGGACGTCATTGCTGACCTGCTCAAGCAGGCTCAGGAGCTCGCGTCCCTCGTCGCGGCAGATGAGAAGTCGTCGAGTGAGGTGCGAACGATGGCGCGCGGTTTACTCGATCGGTTGGAGGCCGACACGCTCGGGTAGATCGCGGGGCGAGGTCGGTGGATGAGGCCAGCATCCGCCAATCACCCCCGAAGGGCCGGCCTGGCAGGGCGCAATCTCAGCGTAAGGGTGTCGCGGGGGCGGCATCCCAGGAGAGGACTGCGCCGAAGCACTCGGTACAACAGGCGGGCATGGTGTCGGAGACGCTACGGGCGTCCCGACCTGCGCGCAAGTCCCGCTTAAACCGTCAAGCAAAGATTGCAGAGAACGCGCGGTCGATCGCGATGGCTCTGGACTCGATCCACAGGCTATGGCTGAGATCGTAACGACCGACAGCGCAATCAGTCGGGCCGCTCTCCCGGTCTGTCGGCGCACCTGCCGAGGCTAACGCTGGCGAGTGCGCCCAAAGATGCGGCCCCGTCGCGCCCATGTGACGGAGCTCTGGGCCGTGCCAGCATCCGCGATCACCCCCAGCGACAGCGACCCCGCAGGCGGGTAACGAGGCCAGCACGGAAAGGGGGCAGGGCACGAAGCGGCCATAGATTTGGGGAATGCAGCCGCGGGCCCAAGGACCACGCACCTGGTCGGCTGTTGCTACCGGATTAGCCGTTTTCGCACTTCCTGCGCTGTGGCTGATGACAGCACTGACGGTGGTTGTAGTCGAAGGGATCTGGGCGCCGGTAGTGCTACGGGTCTGGGGGCCTTTCTTGGTTGGGTTCGTGTGGGGGGCGTGCAGATCGCGTTCGCTGGGTTTGTGCCTGGCGACTGCGACGCGCACTGCATCCCATGCGCTCATGGTGGCCAGTGGCGGTCGCGGTTCTCGCGTTTCTGCTTATCCCGGGCAATCTGATGATGATCGTCTTGACGCTCGGGTGGCGCTCGATCGAGGCGAACGCGAGGATCGTGCGTGCGCTTCGTCCTAATCGCGGCTTCGGGTCCGTTCGCGGCGGTGGTCGTTGGTACCGTGGGCTACCTCTATCTGCGGCTCAGGCCGAACGCCCCATGGCGGGACCCAGCTCGGTCGGTGGCTGAGAGGGCCCGCATACGCCACGCCGTCAACCTGGTCATAGTCGCTTACTGCGTCATTGGCATTGTCGCCGGTCTTGTCGTTGCGGCGGTCCTGCATTGAAAGAGCGCGCCCCGCTCAGTCCTGCGCCCGCAGGGCCGACGGGTCTTGGCCAGGCCAGCGTCCGCGAATGTCTACTCGACGGGTGGATCAGGTGCAGCTAGGATGCGGCGACCAGGTGCGAGAGTTGACCACCGTAGACGAGGAATGGCGGCTAGCCGCTGAGCGGCTGCGGAGCTCGGCCGGAAACGTCGAGAAAACGCCCGTCGACCACGGGATCCGTGAGGCCCTCGCTGAGGTTCGCCGCGGCGATCTGGCGAGCGGGCGGTCGCACTTGGAGGCGCTCGCCGGAGGGGGATCGCGCCCGGCTGCCGTTCTCATGGCCTGGCTGGATCGCTACGGATCCGAGGCGCCGAAGCTCGAAGACGACATGCAAGGCGCACTCGACAGCATCAGGGCGGGTGACGTGAAGAGCGGGTACGCTGCGCTGTCGGCGCTTGCCGACTCGGGGTATGGGCCCGCTGCTCATTTTCTCGGATGGCTTCACCGCTACCGGGCGGAGCAGTCGCTGGAAGCCTCGGCGGATCGGTTCCAACAGGCGATCGCTGCTGGTAGCGAACCGTCAGAGTTACACCTACAGCGAACACAAGAGGCGCTGAGGTTAGTCGCGTACCCGCCGAAACGAGGCTCGGGCGAAGGGTGACTTCGGCAGACCACCATCCGCACGCCTTTTCGTGGCGGTCGGTCAGCCCGTGAACCGGTCGGTCGAAAGATCGAATGCGAGGCGGCGACCTGAGGTGGCCTGAAGGTGGACCACCGACCCGTCAACGGCCGTGATCCTCAGGGCGCCACCGGCGTCGCGGTCCGTGAAGTCGCCGACCGTCCTGACGTCGATGGTGCAACGATCAGGGGTGACCGTTGTCACGTCGACCCAAACCGCCGGCACACGTGGCGGGTTCGCGGCGTCGCCGGTCATTCCCGCGTAGACGTGGTACCAGCGCGTGTTCGATCCGTTCATCGGCCCGCGCCACTGATTCGACGTTTGAAAATCGTCCCAAGAGTCAGGGCCCACCTGGACGCTGCCGTCATCGAGACCTGGCGTGGCGGTTACCACGGGCGCGCATGGCGGGAACGTGGGCGGTGTTGACGACTTCGGCGCGGGCGAGTCGGTCGCGGGGACAGGCGTCGCAGACGGGCTGAGCCGGTCGCCTGCGGCGGCACCACGGCCTCCGCAGGCGGCAAGAACGACCGAGAGCCCAATAGCGGCCAGTCCAACGCGTACCTGCACATTCGATCGAACGATGGAAGCGTGGCGTCGTTACGGGCGGGCATGCCAAGACCGCGGGATGGGATGAGTCCAGCGGGCTGCGGTAGCGGTGTTGCGCCACTGTGATTCCCGGGGACTTCGACCCGAATGCAGTCGGCGGGTGCTGCAAATGATCGCTTTAGGCAATCGTCGCCCGACGGCGTCGACTGAGAGATCAAGCGTCGCGAGGGATCCGGAGTTCGACGCGCCAGCACTCCCGGCAGGCCAGCACCTCCATCGTCAGCATTTCCTCACCGAGCTCCGCCAGTTCGCCGAACACAAGCTTTGCACCACCCCGCGTTCCACCGATGCGGAAGTTCGCGACGCCCAGGCTCACCACCGGCGCGCCGCATCCCAGGCATGCACCGCCGGGTGGCGCCGGCGGGTTGTCCGGATGGCTCGTCATCGAGGCGAGAGCTTATAGGCTTCGGCAAGACTGCTCGCAGCGACGACCCAGCGACCGTCGCAAGCAAGGATGAGCAAAGCCGAATGGGCCTGCGGACTTCGCCCTGTCACCGAGGCGAGCATCCCCAAGTGTACCGATAGCCGACGTCATCGGCCGTCGAGAAAGGCTGTCGCCGGTGCCGGCTCAGGTGATGGCGAACGTAGCAGTGGCGTCCGCAGTGTCGTCTTGCTGATCGACGAATTGCACGGTGGCAGTGTATCGACCGGTTGGAGCTCCTGTCGAATCCCAGCTGCAGTCGTACGATTGCGACGCGCCCGGAGCTACATACGTGTGAGGCGGTACCAGACCCCCTTCTGAACATGCAGTGCGTGGGGAGCCGGCGGAAACCGTGATCAGGAATCGGAATTCAGTCAGCCCGGAACAAGAAGTGGTGGACGAATTGGTGAGAGCGCTCGTCATGGTTATCGTTTGACCAGAGGCGTAGCTCGCCCGACCAATAGTGAGGGTGGCGCTGAAGTATGACGCAGGGCAAAGGACGTATCCATTCACAGTAACGGGACCCGACGAGCGCGTCGGGGTGGACGAAGGCATGGCTGGCTCTGAAGGGACGGCGGATGGTGACGCTGCACCCGCGATCGCGGCAGCTGCGTTCGCCGCTGCCGTGGCGTGAGCATCGGTCGTCGCAGGAGCGTGCTCGCGCGCGAAGACGACCAACATCACTACCAGCACGGCCGCGACCACGCCGAGTCCTACCGCGGCCCTGTCCCATTTGCGCCAGCGCACGGGCCGACGTTAGCACGACCTGCGGGGTCACAGGAGAACGATTCGGCCACTCACCTTGCATTCGTGAGGCACGTCACCAAGGATCTCGTCAACGCGGGCGCGGCCCGCATCCAGGTACTCCTCGGTCTCGAAGCCCACGGTGATTACCGTGTCGTCGGGCCTGACGCTTTCGGGCTCTCCGCCACTCGACCTTAGTCGAACGAAGGCGGCGGCGGTCAATCCGATGCCGTTGCTGTTGCATCCAGGGATCTGCCCCAGCTGCGCACGGAGCGGATCAAGGATGCGACGAAGGGACTCGGTGCGCTCGACGGTCTCGGGTGGGTTTCCCTCCGCAGCGGTCACTCCTAGGGCCTCTGTGTCACGGGATCGTTATTCTCGCGCGAGCAGAGAGGCGCTGAGCACGCGTGCATCCGCAAGTCACCTCCGGGCAAGCGAACCGGGACGCGGCCGTCGCAGAGCCATCGGGAGCCTCGCGGGCGCAGTTCGCAGCACGCGGGCTTTCGCCGCCGTCCGAAGCGGCCGGCGCGGCTCATCGGCGGCGTGCTGGCGCACTGCACGGGACGCAGAGCGCTGCCCACGGGACCAAGTCGAGGCGCGCCGTGGGAATCGGCTTGCCGCATGAGGCGCACAGCCCGTACGTGCCCTCGTCTAAGCGAACGAGCGAGCTTTCGATCTCTCGGACCGTCTCGTACAGAGTGCGTGCGTGGTACGCGCCGGTCATGCGCTCCACGGCATAGCTGGTCCCGTCGCCGATGCGCTTGCCGAAGTTGAGATTCGACGCCTCCGCGGGGTCGTGGGCACCTAGCTGCTCCACCTTCGCGAGCAGTTCGGCTCGCTTCTCGATCAGCGCCCGACGGACATGTTCATGCGCAAGGCCCGAGTTTCGCCGCTCCTGGTCCACCGAGCTACGGTAACGCCTCTCGGCCGCTCCGATGTCGTCGAGCTGAGGCACGCACTCGCCCTAATCGCGCAGCCAGGGTTGGGCAATGCGCATGGCGCTGAGATGGCACGCGTCGCCGAGCAGCCCACTGCACTGCCGGGTGGGCCAGGCCACGCCCCGGTTGCAGCACCGCCGCCGGGTTGTCAGAGCGCGACTCCAGCGCCACGCGAAGCGCCGGCGGCATGGATGTGCCGATCTTGGCGGTGAAGCGTGACACCGGTGACACCTGCTCGATGTTGGGCGAACAGGCTGCTAGTGCGCATGGTGCGCCGATGGTGACGGACACTGGCGTTTGACGGCTACCGAGTGCAACTCCGGCTACCGCACAGAAAACGGCGACTACCGGGCCACCTTCAATTTCACACCCAGCGCAGATCACAGCGCGAATAGGACGAACGGCCATCGAACGTGCGCATCAGCGCCGACGTAGTCGCTGGTCGGGCAGGCGAGTATTCGTGAATGTACGCCGACGCTTATCTACCGTCGCCCCGCTAAGTGCAGCCGCGGGCGCAACCAGGTCGCAAACTCTGGACCCTTGATTCGTCGCGTGGTCAGCCCGGTCAGCTGCGCGACAACGTCAACGACGTCCGGCGCCTTGAGCCAGCGAAGCCTGTTCACATCGAGAAACGTTCGCACCGCCACCCATGTCGTGCGTTTGTTCCCATCCACCCATGCGTGGCTGGCCACCAGACCCTCGGCGAGTACGGCCGCCTGGTCGATCAGATCGGACTTGCGGTAATGAGCGTGCCAGCGCGGTCGCTCGAGGGCGGAAAGAAGCCCGTCGCGGTGCAACACGTGATGCCGCGCCGTCGATTCCGCGATCTCCAGGGCCGCCGCATGGCAGCGCACCAAGTCCGCTGACGTCAGGTAATAGACCGGCTCAGTCGGCTGGGCGCTCGCCACGGTCGAAGGCGGCAAGCGCCTTCAATATGCTCCGGTCCTCGCGCGCAACCCGCCGGATCGTGGCGCTTACGCGCTTCCGGAGCTGTGAGGATGTCACCGTGGCGACATCGCTTCGCCGCGGGGCCGCTTGGCGATGGAGATCGCGAATCACGTCGTGATGATTTTACTGCTTCCCCCGCGTCCCGGTGACGGTCGGTGGGGAGCAGTCGTCGAGGCATCGGGCGATGTCGGTGAGGGGTAGCGTCGGGCGCCCACCCCAGCATCCGCCAGTGTCTACGCGACGTGCAGGGGCGGCCTACCCCGAAAACGGCGTTTGACGAGCACCGGCGGTCAGTGGAACGATGTCAGACGTGGTACCGATTCTGGTGACGATTGGGATCTTGACGGCTTGCCTGCTCGGCCTGTTCTGGTATGGGTTCAGGGGACGTCCCAACAAAGAACCCGCCATTGGGACGAACAGGCCATACCCTGACGGAGTTGGGCCTATTGGCGCCGGGGCTGACGAGCCGCCCTACCTGCCACAGTTCATAGTTAGTCCAGCCGAGGAAGCGCGGCGCGAAGCCAGCCATCGACTAGCGCAAGACCAGCGGCGCCGCCATCACAACGACGAGCGGCCGGCACGTAGCTGGATGGAGGAGCCGGGTGCATTTGAGGCGGCCGGCCTTGTAGACGCATCGCCGCTGACTACCAGGGCAGTCCAGCCGCCCCACCGTCGCAAACGGAGACGGCGCCGGCGCATGTCCTGAGGCGAAGTCCACCTACCAACCGGCACCGGCGCACATCGAGACGCCGCACGCGAGCATCCGCTAATCACCCCTGAGCAAGGGTCGCTCAGTAGACGTCATCCCGTACCTGTGAACGAGGAGCCGACAATCCGCCAACTCGCCGCTGCTCGCTACGAGCTCGAGGACGACGCGGCTGGCTCCAACCCCTCAAGTCCCGCACCAGGTGACCCGCCAGCTACGGCCGTGGGTGACCACACCTTGCGAAGAGATCGCATGTCCGTGCGGGCACGGGAACTGCCTTCAGGCGCGGGCAAGCATCCAAGCATCACCTTTGTTCTCCCACAGCGAGCCCGGTGACCGGTAACGAGGCCCGCACGGCACGGGCAGACGCGAGGGAGAGCACAGAGATTCGGGGAATGCAACCACGCGTCAAAGGGCCGCCCCGTTGGTCGGTCCTTGCTATGGAAGCTCCCATCTTCGCTCTTGCTGCGCTCTGGCTGATCTCGGCCCTGACGGTGGTTGTGGTCGTAGGGATCTGGGCGCCAATGTCGCTACGGCTGTGGGGGCCTTTCGTGGTTGGGTTCGTGTGGGGAGGCGCGCAGGTTGCATGTGCTTCGTTGATTGTCTGGCGTGTAAGACGGGCACGCCACTCGATGCGCTCGTGGTGGCCTATCGCGGTGGCAGTTCTCGCGTTCCTACTCGTTCCCGGCAACCTGGTGATGATCCTCTCGGCACTGGGGTCGGTTTCCGGAGGCAGCACGTAAGGGTGGCGACCGCGGGACAGGCGAGGATGCGCCAATTTCCACTTGACGGCTGGTGGTTTGTCCCGGCGCCTTCAGCTTGGCGGGACGGAGACGAGTGGCGTTGTGATCCGCGAAACCGCCGCCAGCGTAAGCTTCGAGGATGAAACCGTCGAGCGCGCAGTGGCGCTCTCGTTTCATTGCGAGCTTGATTGGCGTGGCGATCACGGGAGTGGCCACGGTGCTTGGCTTCACGGTTGCCGCCTGCAACTCGTCGACGCCCGGATCGGGCGCCTCGACGCATCTTCCCTCCGGTGCCCCCGTCGCCGGCAATATCGGCCTCTGTAGAGCCGTCCCCCACAGCAGCCGCGACTGCGCCGCCAACGCCGACTGCCGTTCCGCTCACCGGGACAGTAGAGACGCCGGGTGGCTACGCCAACTGTCCACCCTCGTACCTTCGTGCCGAGCTCAACTTTGATCAGCGCATCTACTCATCGGGCCAGCGGGTGAGCATGACCGGAGTTCTTACGAACGTCTCTGAATCAGGGTGCTCGCCCCCTACGAGGATTACGTTTCTCATTACCGCCGCCGATGCCTCTCCAATACAGGCCTGCACAGTCGATGGCATTGTTCCTTCCGATGAGCGCATGGCGCCAGGTGCATCCATGAGGTATGACTGCACTTGGGACTCCACCGGTGCTGCCACAGGCAACTACGCAGCCACGGTCGAATTTCGTGGTTTGGGTCAAGACGTAGAGACCGCGACGGCAGTCTTCAGACTCGGTTGATCAGGTCATAGAGACCTCTAAGCACGCCAGTGGGCCCTCCCCAGCACTTAGCGCCTCGGGCTCAGCACAGTCACCCCTGGACAGGCCGGCATCGGCTAATCACCCCTGACCCAAGCGTCGCGGGCGGCACACGTGGCCCGAACGGGGGGCGAGCAGGATCGGCGCGTGAGAGGATTGGCTGGTGAGGGCGTTACGCGTTGACCGCGGTTTCCCACTCGGCAGGAGTTGTCGGAATTGTCGGGTCGACTGCAGGGCGAGTATCAATCGCGTTTTGACGTTGCGAGTTGAGACTTCGTCATCGGGAGTACGGCATCCTCGAGGTCGCTCGGCATTGGAATCGAGATCGACTGCGACTGGTACGAGTTCCCAGTCGCCAAGCGAACGTTTCGGAAGGGTTGGGTCCTTAATCAGGAGATGACCGAACTGGAGACGACTCTTCGCGATTTCCTCGACCAGCTGCTGACCTGAAGGCCGCACGGGACCAGCCGCTCGGCCACGCCAGGGTGCGCCATACCCACTTGACGGACAGCCGAGGGGTAACTTTAGCGGATGGGCGTCTATCTGCTCTGGCATGAACACGATCTCGGGGATGACGGGACGGACGGAAAGCTCCTCAGGGTGTACCCGTCGCGGGAGCGGGCCGCTAACCGACAGCGGACTCGAAAACCACCCCCGACGCTTCCGCTCGCAGCTAGGGAAGCGGCGTAGGGACGGCTGACGCAGACGTGGCGGGCCGGGGGCGGCAAGCTTCAGCCGACGGCAATTGAGGTGTAGGGGTTGGACCGCGTGTTCCGGCCTCGGCAGGCAAGCAAAGGTGCGAACTCAGCGGTACCTGTGGCAAGCCGGCAGGCCCTGACGACACCGACGACCGCGAAGGCGAGCTACATGCGGTCGCCACGACGAGCACCGAAAACAGGACGAGCGGAGAGCAGCTTTTCGCTGGAGGCATTCGCACCATTCCAGGATAGGAAGGCCGTTTGATCTAGGTGGAACGAAGCGGTAAGGAAGGAGCAACGAGGGTGCCGTGGAGGAAGAACAAGCTCATCCAGGCCGCGGTCTTGTTAGACGTCCCTTTCCTGCTAGCAAGTCTTAGGGGGCGTTGCGGGCGGCGTTGTCGAGGCAGAAACCCCGTGAAGCGGTTGGCACCCACAGGAAGCCGACGATCATACCCGCCAGTACAACCGGTCCTGCCATGAGGAACAGCGCTACGCCTTCGGCTCCGTTCGCTAGCGGAGCGACGCCTCCTGCGAACCCTGACGCAATGTCGACAGCGACATACAAAGACTCGATAAGGAGGATTGAGAGCGGGGGCCAGGGGCGACGCCGAAAGGTAAACGCTATGAGCAAGACCGGAACCACAATTGACGCGGCGATGATTGCCATGACACCGGGATTGACCGTGTTGTAGAGCGACGCCGCAAGCGCCGCCGGGGCGATCATGGCCGCGGTGGTACTGAAGAGCCACAAGGTGAGAGCCGTAGAAAGCAGGAGGGCGCCCTGGCATCCGAGGAGAATCCGTGCAGTCACCACCGGGGGAGGCGCACCCGCGCGGCGGCGCACTGAAGCGGCGCCGGGAAAACTGAGGAGCATCCGGTGGGAGTTAGCGTCCTTCACAGAGGACAGTATTGGGCAGACTTTCGTGGCTCAACAGTGGCGCTCCAGTACCCGTCAGGTCACGGATTCCTCTCGCAGGCGAGCATCCGCAAACCACCCTTGAGTACGTGGTGGTGACTACGCTGCCGGACCCCAAGACCACCGGCTTCCGGGCCCCACCACGAGTTCCTGATCGCCAGGTCCAGTCAGTTCCCACCGAGCAAGTTGGTCGTCGGAGGACGGGAGCAAACGGAATAGGAGACCGTCAAATGCCACCTCGAGACCAAGGCTCGGGAACAAGATGCGGGTCTCGGTTATGCAATCCGATTGGAGGGCCCGCTCAAGCTGTGCGACCCACGTCGACTTGGGTTGGTTAGCGGAGACGATCAGAGTGCCCTCAGCCGTGCACAGCTCCCAATGCGAGGCTCTAGTAGCCAGGATGTACTCGCGGCCACCGACGCCACGGCGGTAGAGGTCGAGATGCAACTCGTCGCCGTAGCTTACTGCCGCGCCAAGAAGTGAACGGCCGTGCAGTCGCTGGACCTTGATCAGCAGCTCATCGAGGCCGGTACGGTGGGTGATCACGTGTTCTTCACGCCGTGTGCTCCGAGCTGGCATGCCGACCAATCTAATACGGTCTGCGCGGCCGCAGCACAAGAGACGGCACGGCTGTCCACGCGGGCATCCTGTCCCTCGAAACCAAGACCGGCCCACTCCGCGCCACCCGCGGGCCCCGTTACGTCTGCTGGACGTTGAGCATCCGCTCGAGGGCAGCGATGCGCTCCTCGATCGGCGGATGTGTGTCGAAGAGGTGGTGGTACCAGCCCGAGTGATGCTCCAGCGGATTGTCGATGCACATCGCGGCAGTCACGTGCGTCATCTTGGCGAACGGCTTGTCGTTCTGCGCGATCTTCTGCAGCGCGTGCAGGAGCCCCACCGGGTTGCGCGTCAGCTCCACGCTGCTCGCGTCTGCCAGGGACTCGCGCGAACGTGACAGCGAGAACTGCATGATCGGCCCCACCAGCACCGCGATGATCGAAAGCACCGCCGCCGCGCCGATGAGGATGATGATCGCGTAGCCACCGTCGCGGCTGTTGCCCACGCGGGTGAAGAAGAGCGTGCGCCACATCAGGCTGGCGAGAAGGCCGGCCAGCGCCACCACCGTGCCCACGATGAGCACCAGGCGCACGTCGTAGTTGCGGATGTGGCTCATCTCGTGCGCGAGCACGCCCTCGAGTTCCTCGCGGTTCATGATGCGCAGTAGCCCAGAGGTGACCGTGATGGCTGCGTTCTTGGGATGCAGCCCGGTGGCGAACGCGTTCGGTGAGGGGTCGTCGATAACGTAGATCTTCGGCATCGGCAGCCCGGCGCCGATGGTGAGGGTCGAAACGATGTCGTACAGCTGCGGATACTGCTGCTGGCTGATCGGGTGCGCTCCCGACACGGCGAGCACTGTGAGCTGCCCCATCGTCAGCGCCCAGAGCACCGCCAGCAGCGCCAGGATGCCGGCGATGATCGCGCCGCTGATCGCGCCGCCCGTGGAGCCGGCCAGGTAACCGATCCCGTAGCCCGCGGCGATCCAGAACAGGAAGAAGAGCACGATCACGAGCACACTCTTGCGCCGGTTCGCGGCGATCGCGTGGTACATGCCCTGACTATGCCACGGCGGCGGCGGCGACCGGCGCGGGAATCACACCCTGCGTATCAGGTCGCGCTCCGTGCGCTCGCGCGTCTCGCGAACCAGCGGCAGCAGTGGATGGCCGCGCAACGCCTGCTCCATCTGGCGCAGCAGCGAGTAGACGTTCTTGATCGCCTTCACCACGTCGCCGAGATCCGTGCCACCAGGTGGCTCGATGTCCGAGAGCTCGACGCCGGACGTCCACGCGTACGTCGCGTCGATGAAGTCGAAGGAGAGCGGCCGCAGCGTGGCCAGGCCATGATCGTGCTCCACCTCGGCGAGGCGCGCCAACTCGCGGCGCAGCACGCGCTGGTTGCGGTCCACCGCCGCCGAGGGGAAGCGGCGCCGCTGCGGACGCGGCCGGTCACGGCCTCTGTCCTCGGCGACCAGCATCACCAGCGTCGCCGCCAGATCCGCCGGCTGCAGATCCTCGAACGTCCCGTCTCCGATCGCCAGCGCGATCAGCAGGGCACTTTCGCCGAACAGCGACTCGGCGAGCTGCCCCAGCTCCGTGGGCGAATCGCCCTCGAGGAAGCCTGTCTCACGCAGCACGGCACGCAGCGCGCGGAACTCACGGATGTAGCGGTGGCTGGCGGACTCGAGCTCAGCCTCGCCGCCGGCCAGGGTCGCTTCGATGTCGGCGGTCTGCTGGCGGTGAGCGCGGTGCTCGGTGAGCAACGGGCAGTGGGGGCATGGCGTCTCGGCGACGCGCCGCTGCGCCGTCTTGAGCTTCCGCCGCAGCGCCTCGTAGCGTTGTCCCGGGTCGGCCCCGCCGCGTCCGTAGCGGCCGCGCCGCCGGTCCTGCCAGTGCGAGCGCCGTGCGCGCCGGATCTCCGCCTGCAGCTCGGTGACCTCGGCGCCCGCGCGCAGGAACTGGGTCAGCGTCCGCTCGGTGCAGGGAACGCGGGGGTGGCGGTACGTCTGCCGGCGCAGGTCGGCGAGCCGCTCCTCGAGGTTGCCTCGGCGATGCTCCCAGTGGTCGAGGCGACGCGTCGTCTGGTATTGCCCGAAGGAGCGTTGCAGCAGCTCTTCCGCCGCCGCCGCGCTGCGCGTGCGCAGCAGGCTGAGCACCATGGCGTACGTCGGTGCGAACTTCGAGTCGACGGAGAACTCTCCGGAGATCGCCGCGTCGTAGATGTCGCGGACGTCGACGTCGCTCTCTTTCAGGATCACGCCGTGGCCGACGGTGTCGATGCCGCGCCGTCCGGCGCGTCCCATCAGCTGCGTCAGCTCGCCGCTGGTGAGAGGCGCGAACGAGGTGCCGTCGAACTTGGTGAACGTGGAGATGACGCAGGACCGCGCCGGCATGTTCAGGCCCAGCGAGAGCGTCTCCGTGGCGAAGACGGCCTTGATCATGCCCTGCTGGAAGAGGCGCTCCACCGTCTCCTTGACGTAGGGGAGCATCCCCGCGTGGTGCATGGCCACGCCGCGGCGCGTGAGGCGCGCGTCGAGCGCGGCGGCCACGACCCGCCGCTCATCCGCATCCCCGACCGCGGCGAGGCGCTGCTGCAGCGCGGCGTCGATCGCCGCCTTCTCTGCCGCGGTGGTCAGGTCGACGCCGTGCAGGTCGCAGCGCGCCAGAGCCTCACGGCAGCCGCGCCGCGAGAAGATGAAGTAGATCGCCGGCATCATGGCGCGGCGGCGCAGCTCCTCGAGGATGTGCAGCAGGTCGTTCTCGGGCGCGCGCCTCGCGTAGCGCCAGCGCGCGTCCGTCATGGGATCAGCCTGGGCCAGCTCGAGCGTGCGCCGCGCCGCGCTGCCGTGTGCGTCGAAAAGCGGATGCAGCGCGTTGTCGATCGCGAGCCACATCTCCAGGGCCACCGGCCGCTCCGTGCGCTTCACCGTTTCTATGGGGCCGCGCAGTGAGGCCATCCACGCCGCAATCTCGTCGACGTTGCCGATGGTGGCGCTGAGTCCCGTCAGCCGGATGTGCGCCGGCGCCTCGATGATCACCTCCTCCCACACCGTCCCGCGGGGAAGGTCGTCGATGTAGTGGATCTCGTCGAGCACCACGTCGCCGACGCGGTCGACCCGCGCCGGCTCGTCGTACAAGACGTTGCGCAGGATCTCGGTGGTCATCACGACCACGGGCGCCCCGTCGTTGATGGTGTGCTCGCCTGTGATCAAGCCGACATTCGACTCGCCATAGCGGTCGCAGAGGTCGCGGAACTTCTGGTTGCTCAGCGCCTTCAGCGGCGTCGTGTACACCACGTCCGCCGGTGAACCCACCGGACGCCGCAGTGGACGCGGCGCGCTCAGCCTGCGCCACACCAGGTACTCGGCGACCATCGTCTTGCCGCTCGAGGTCGGCGCGCTCACCAGCACGCCCCGCGAGCGCTCCAGCTTGGCGATCGCCTCGCGTTGGAACGTGTCCAGCCTGAACGGCAGCGTGGCCTCGTAGGCGGCGAGCAGCTCCTCGGTCACGCCGCCGCAGCGGTGTGCCGTGACGCGGCGGGATCAGACATGCACCAGCTCGAAACGCGAGCCGAGCACCAGCGCGTCACCGTGCTCGTCGACGAAGCGCAGCACCTTCTGGCACATCTCGTCGGCGTGGCGTCCGTCGCCGCTCACGCAGGCGATGCCGATGACCGCCGACTGCCAGAGGTTCTGGTCGCCGACCTCGGCGACCGCCACATTGAAAGTCTGCCGGATGCGCGCGGTCAGCGATCTGACCACCTGCCGCTTGTCCTTGAGAGACCCGCTCTCGGGTACCTGCAGCGTCACCATGAGCGTGCCGACCACCATAGCGACGAAACGCTAGCAGAGTGAAGCCGCATCATCACCGCGGCCAGGTTGCGTTTGTGGCATCCTCACGAGACCCATGACGGCACAGGCGGCAGGCACAGACGCGGCAACCACTGCTTCTGCAGCACGCGAAACACTGGTCTCGGCCTTCCAGCGACAGGTGCGCGAGCTGGGTGCCGCGCCCGCACTCCACTTCCGCGTGGGGGATCGCTACGCGGCCGTGACCTGGGCCGACTTCGGCCGTGCTGCAGAACGCTGGATCGGGTACCTGATGCAGGAAGGGGTCGCGGAGCAGGAGCACGTCGCGATCTGGTCCGGCAACCGCCCGGAGTGGCACATCGCCGACGCGGGCGTGCTCAGCGCGCGCTGCCGTCCCGTCCCGGTGTACCTCACGCTGAGCGCCGAGCAGGCCGCGTACGTGCTTGGGCACTCCGAAGCACGCGTTGTCGTGGTGGAGAACGAGCGGTTGCGGGACCTCGTGCTGCAGGTGCGCGATGACCTTCCCGCGCTGCGGCGCGTCGTGGCCGTCGACGCCTCCGCCGCTGAGTTGCACGACGGTTTCGTGATCTCGTGGCAGGCTGCGCTGCAGCGTGGCGAGCCCGTTGTTCGCGGGCGCGCCGAAGAGATGAAGAGGCGCCGCGCCGCGGTGTCGCCTGACGACATAGCCACGCTCATCTACACGAGCGGCACCACCGGCCCGCCGAAGGCGGTGCAGCTCACGCACGCCAACGTCGCAG
Source organism: Candidatus Dormiibacterota bacterium (assembly GCA_963777285.1). Taxonomy (GTDB): domain Bacteria; phylum Chloroflexota; class Dormibacteria; order Aeolococcales; family Aeolococcaceae; genus JAFARE01. The sequence goes on along the minus strand of CAVZPR010000002.1, from coordinate 385,509 downwards.
CCGCCATCGACGCGCTGGACGAGTTCGTGCACACCGGTCCCGAGGATCGGTTCATCAGCTACCTGCCCTTGGCGCACATCGCGGAGCGCCTCTCCACGGAGTTCCGCTCGTACTTCCACGGCAACTCCGTCTACTTCTTGGACGGGCTCGAGCACCTCGGCGAGCGGATGCGCGAGGTGCGGCCCACAGCCTTCTTCGCCGTGCCGCGCATCTGGGAGAAGATGGCGGCGCAGGTGCAGAAGGGAGTCGCGGCGCTGCCCATGCCACGGCGTGCGCTGGCGCGCTGGGCGCTGCGCACCGGCGAGCGATCGCTGCGCGACGGCGCACTCAGCCTGCCCGAGGGTGGGCGCGCGTTGCGGTTGGCGCAGCGGCTCGTGCTCAGCAAGCTGCGGCATCAGGTGGGGCTCGACGAGGCGACGATCCTGGCCAGCGGCGCCGCGCCGATCGCGCCGGACGTGCTGCGCTTCTTCGCCTCCTTCGGACTCGAGATACTCGAGGTGTACGGCCAGACCGAGGACACCGGCTGCACGACGATGAACCGCCCCGGCAAGGCGCGCCTGGGCACGGTGGGACCCGCGCTCCGCGGCAACGAGGTGAAGCTCGCCGGCGACGGCGAGATCCTGGTGCGCGGGCCCGTCGTCTTCCCCGGCTACTACAAGGAGGACGACGCCACGCGTGAAGCGCTCGCCGACGGCTGGCTGCACACCGGCGACGTCGGCGAGTTCGACGCCGACGGCTTCCTGCGCATCACCGACCGCAAGAAGGATCTGATCATCACCGCGGGCGGCAAGAACATCTCGCCGAGCAACATCGAGCAGCTCCTGCAGCAGGACCAGCTCGTGGGGCACGCCGTGGCAATCGGCGACCGCCGTCCCTTCGTGAGCGCGCTCATCACCCTGGACCCCGACGAAGCTCGCGGCTTCGCCGCCGCGCAGGGCTTGCCCCACGACCTAGACCAGCTGGCGACGAACGATGCGGTGCAGCAGCGGATCCGCGACCACGTCGAGACGGTGAACCGTCAGCTCGCGCACGTCGAACAGGTGAAGAAGTGGACGATCCTGGCGCACGACTTCGAGGTCGGCGACGAGCTGACGCCCACGCTGAAGGTGAAGCGCAAGATCGTCGCGGAGAAGTACGCCGGCGACATCGAGAAGCTCTATTCGCGGGGATAGCTGCTCGCCGCGCCACCAGCTGACTTCTGTTGCATTGCAGGGCGGCCGGCCCGCCCTGCGATGACCTCGCAGTCAGCCCGGCTACAGCGCGTCGAGCAGCTTCTGTCGCAGAGTTTCGAGCTTCTCGAAGTCGTCGACGGACGGCCGATTCGACGATTTTTGCGGGAACTTCATGTGCTGCAGCGCGTCAGCGAGCACGGCGATCTCGTCCTCCGAGAGTCGCAGCGAGCGCACGTCGTGCGGCGGGATCGACGGCACCGCCGTGACGGCAGGAGGCTCGTCGAGCACGGGCGTCGAGTTCTGCTTGCCTGTCTCCTCGCCCTCGGTGGGCCGGAACAGCTCGTCGGAGCCGCGCAGCTGCGCGCGGCGAAAACCGCGCATCACGCCTTCGCTGCGTGCACCTTCTCACGCGTACGCTCGGCGTGCCCGGCCAGCTCGGCGCGCGGTTCCTCTTGCGCCAGCACGGCTTTGGCGAGCTCGCGGTAGGAGCGAGCGCCGGCGGAGTTGGGCGCGTACTGCAGAATCGACTGTCCTGCGAGAGGAGTCTCCGCGAAGCGGATCGATGCGTCGACGCGCATCTCGAAGACGAGGTCGCCGTATGCGCGCTTCACCAGCTCGAGCACCTCCTGGCTGTGCAGCGTGCGCGACTTGTAGATGGTGGGCAGTATGCCCCCCACCTGCAGCTTGTTGTTGAGCTTGGCGCGCACCCGGTCGATGGTGCGGTGCAGCTGCTGCATGCCCTTCATGCCGAAGTACTCGCACTGCAGCGGAATGATCACCTCGGTGGAAGCGACCAGAGCGTTGATGGTGAGGAGCCCCAGTTGCGGTGGGCAATCGATGACCACGAACTCGTACTCGTCGACGATCGGCTCGAGCTTCTCCTTGAACACCGACTCGCGTCCGAACTCGGTGACGAGCTGCAACTCGGCGCCGCTCAGCTCGATGTTCGCGGGCAGGAAGTCCAGCTTGATGTGTTCCGAATGGAGCCGTATCTCCTGCGCCTGGATGCGGTGGTCGACGAGCAGGTCGTAGACCGTGCGCTCCAGCTCGTCGGGCCTGCGGTACCCCATGTTGATGGTGAGGTGGCCCTGCGGATCGAGGTCGACGGCAAGCACCTTCTTGCCGGCCTCGGCGAGCGCGGCGGCGAGGTTGACTGCTGTGGTGGTCTTGCCGACGCCGCCTTTCTGATTGGCAATCGAGATTACGCGCGTCATGAACGTTGTGAGGCCTCGATGAGAGAGTGGATGTGGCAGACGCGCTGCACTGAGCCGGTATCATAGCGAACCCTGTCGCTCTCCCCAAACGTTGCATGCGGCAGCAGCGACGGCAGTCGCCCCGAGGCTCCAGAGAGGTATGAGGTTGGCTGAAGAACGCGTCAAGCCGCGCAGCATCTACGTCGACGAAGCCATCCAGGCGGCGCTCGAGAGCCGCTGGCAGGAAGCGCTGGCGGTCAACCAGGCGCTCGCCGAGCGTCACGGCACCGACGAGGAGACCAACAACCGCATGGGCAAGGCGCTCACCGAGCTGGGGCGGCTCCAAGAGGCGCTGGAGGCGTACAAGGCGACGCTGCAGCTGAACCCCCTGAACCTCATCGCGCAGAAGAACATGCGCAAGCTGTCGACCATGCTGGAGAGCAAGGAGACGCTGACCGGCGCCGCGCAGGCGATCGACGTCGATGTCTTCACCGAGGAGCCGGGCAAGAGCGGCAGCACGGTGCTGAGCCCACCCGCCGAGGCGCTGACCGTGAAGGTTGCGCCGGGTGACGCGGTCGAGATCCGCCGCCAGGACGGCCAGCTGACCGCGGCGACGGCCCGGGGCGTCGTCCTCGGCGAGGTCGAGCCGAAGCTGGCCCGGCGCCTGCTGCCGCTGATGGAGAGCGGCAACCGCTACTCCGCGGCCGTCGCCCGGGTGGAGGAGGACCAGATCGAGATCATGATCCGCGAGGTCTTCCAGGCACCGGAGAACGTGGGCAAGGCGTCGTTCCCGCTCACCAAGACGGCCCGGCGCGATGAGTTCCGCCCCTACGCGAAGGACTCACTGCTCGCCGCCCGCGGCATCGACGAGGATCAGGAGGCCGGGGAGGACGACGAGCCGTACACCCCGGACACGGCGTCCGACGGCGAGGACCTCGAAGAGATGGGGATGTCGACCTTCCAGGCCGAGGCCGGCGAGGAATCCGCCGGCGACGACGACGAGGGCGGCCGCCCGGAGGACGAGTATTAGCTTCGATGAGCCCGGCGGCGGCGGCCATCTGCGCGACGCCGACGGCTACCTCCCCATCGCCGCATACGGGCTCATCGGCGACTGCCGCACCGCGGCCCTGGTCGGCGCCGACGGCAGCATCGACTGGCTCTGCCTGCCGCGATTCGACGACGAGTCGCTGTTCGGGCGCCTGCTCGACGCCAACAACGGCGGCTACTGGCAGATCGCGCCCACCACGCCGCACCGCTCGCACCAGCGCTATCGCGACCTGACCAACATCCTCGACACGGTGCACTCGACGGAGTCGGGCGTTGTCGCGGTGACCGACTTCATGCCGGTGGACGAGCACGACATCAAGCAGCATGCCCGTCTGCACAGCGAGCCGCGCGTCATCCGCATCGTCGAGTGCCTCGCCGGGAAGGTGACGATGCGTCAGGCGTTTCACCCCGCGCCGGACTACGCGCGCGTGGAGGCCGCGAGCGTGGTGCACCGCCGCCACATCCACTGCGAGGCGGCGTCGATGCACCTCCGTCTCGCCTCCAGCGTCGACATCGACAGCTTTGACGCGACGTTCGAGTTGAGCGTGGGGCAGACGGTGGCGTTCGCGCTGCGCGCCGGCAAACCCGGGCGCAGCGGGGCCATGCGCTGGTCCGTAGAACGCGCCCGCGCGCTGCTGCGCGCCAGCCAGGAGTACTGGTGGCGGTGGATCGCGCAGTGCACCTACGACGGCCCGTACCGGCAGCACGTGTATCGCTCCGCGCTGAGCCTGAAGCTGATGACCTACGCCCCGACGGGCGCGATCGTCGCGGCGCCGACCACCAGCCTCCCCGAGTTCATCGGCGGCGACCGCAACTGGGACTACCGCTTCACCTGGCTCCGCGACGCCTCGTTCACCCTGTTCGCCTTCTTCCAGCTGGGATTGAAAGAGGAGGCGGAGGCCTTCTTCCACTGGCTGGCGCACCGTCACCTGGCGGAGCGCAACCGCAGCGTCCCCAACCTGTTCGACCTCAGCGGCCACGCGCACGTCGACGAGATCGAGCTGCCCCACCTCGACGGGTACCGTCACTCGCGTCCGGTGCGGGTCGGCAACGGCGCGGTGCGTCAGCTGCAGCTCGACGTGTACGGCGAGGTGCTCGACAGCGCGTACGTGTACGCGCGGTTCGGCGGCAGCATCTCGGGCGAGCTGTGGAAGGAGCTGCACGCCATCGTCGAGCTGGCGATCGACCGCTGGCAGGAGCCCGACTCCTCGATCTGGGAGGTGCGCAGCCAGCGGCTGCACTACACGTACAGCAAGCTCATGTGCTGGGTCGCGGTGGATCGCGGCCTGCGCATCGCCACGCGATTCCGCCATCCGCACCCCGCGGCTCGCTGGAAGGCCGCGCGTCGCGCCATCCACCGGCGCATCACCGCCGAGGCCTGGTCGCCGCGACGGCGCGCGTTTGCGCAGTCCTTCGGCAGCGACGCGCTGGATTCGGCGGTGTTGCGCATCTCGCAGGTCCGCTTCCTTCCCGACCGCGACCCGAGGATCCTGAGCACGATCCGCGCCATCGAGCGACGGCTGGGGGAGGGCGTCCTGGTGCGCCGCTACCGCACCGAGGAGTTGGAGGACGGGCTCGGCGGCGATGAAGGCGCGTTCTTCATGACGTCGTTCTGGCTGGCGGACGCGCTGGCGCACGTCGGCGACCTCGAGGCGGCGCAGCGCCGCTTCGAACGCCTGCTGGCGTTCGGCTCCCCGCTGCACCTGTTCTCCGAGGAGGTGGACACGAGGAGCGGGGAGCTGCTGGGCAACTTTCCGCAGGCGTTCACCCACCTGGCGCTGGTGGGCGCCGCGGTGAACATCGAGCGGGCCCGGCACCGGACGATCGGGGTGCGCGGCCTCACCGCACGCAGCGCCAAGCCCGTGACCCCGGCCAGGTCTGCATAATTATTCAGATCAACCGTATACTCGTGCGGTGACGAGCCCGGCCGTTCGAGCCGCCGTGGCGGGCTGCACCGGCTACATCGGCATGCAGTGCGTCGCCTTGCTGGAGGCGCATCCGGGGGTGCGGCTCACCCAGGTCGTGGCCCGCAGCAACGCGGGGCGCCGTCATCGCGACGTCGTCCCCGGCAGCGGGGTCGACCTGCCGATCACAACCGAGATCCGCGCCGGGGCCGTGGACGTGATCCTCTCGGCGCTGCCGCACACGATCGCCGCGAAGCACGCGGCCGCGTGGCTGGGTGACGGCGCCGTGCTCATCGACATGAGCGCCGACTTCCGCCTGCGCGACACCGCGGCGTACGAGCGCTGGTACGGCGAGCCCCATCCGGCGCCCAACCTCTGCGGCGAGGCGGTGTACGGCCTCGCGGAGTTGCATCGCGAGGCATTGCGCGGCGCCGACGTCATCGCGGTGCCCGGCTGCTATCCCACCGCTGCGATCCTGGCGACCGCGCCGGCGCTGCGCGCAGGCATGGTGGAGAACGACGTCGTCGTCGACGCCAAGAGCGGGGTCAGCGGTGCAGGCCGCTCGCCGGCGCTGGCGTCATCGTTCGCGGAGGTGAACGAGTCCGTGCACGCGTACGGCGTCAGCGGGCACCGGCACAAGCCCGAGATGCTGGAGCAGCTGTCCGCCGCGGCGGGCGGCCAGGAGGTGCGTGTGACCTTCGTCCCGCATCTGGTGCCGATGACACGGGGGCTTCTGGCCACGGCCTATCTGCGGCCGCGGCGCGGTGTCTCGGCGAACGACGTGCGCCACGCCTACCAGGAGTTCTGCGCGGAGCACGAGTTCATCCGTCTCGAGGCAGCGCCGCCCGCGACCAAGAGCGTGGCCGGGACAAACGTCGCGGCCCTGCACGCCGGGGAGCAGGACGGTGTCGTCGTGGTCACGGTGGCGATCGACAACCTGCTCAAGGGTGCGGCGGGGCAGGCCGTGCAGGATCTCAACCTGCGGTTCGGCTTGCAGGAGAGCGCGGGTCTGCAGCGGTGGGCATCGTGGCCGTGACGGCTGAGGTGCGCGCTGTGCGCCGCGCCGGGGTGTGCGCGCCCGCCGGTTTCCGCGCCGGCGCAGCCGCTGCGAACGTCCGTGGCGACGGGGATGTCAAGCGGCTGGACGTCGCCGTCATCCGTTCCGAGACGCCGGCCGCGGCGGCGGGTGTGTTCACCCGCAACACGGTGAAGGCGGCGCCGGTTGTGATCTCGCAGCTGACGTTGCGGCGCCGCACACCGGTCGGCGCGGTGGTGGTGAACGCGGGCAACGCCAATGCGTGCACGGGCGCGCAGGGGTTTCGCGACGCGCTGCGCATGTGCGCCGCTGCGGGCGACGCGCTCGACCTCGATCCCAGCGAGGTGCTCGTCTGCAGCACGGGCGTGATCGGCCGCGCCATGCCGATGGACCGTGTCATCGACGGCATCGTGCGCGCCGCCGCGTTGGACGACGTCACCGGAGACGGCATCACGCGGGCGATCATGACCACCGACACGCGGCCCAAGCAGGCGGACGAGTTGTTCAGCTGCGACGGCGTCACGTACAGCGTGGGCGGCATCGCCAAGGGGTCGGGAATGATCCACCCGGACATGGCGACGCTGCTCGCCTTCGTCACGACCGACGCCGTCGTGCCCCAGGCGGTGTTGCAGGACGTCCTGTCGCGGGTCGCGGCGGACACGTTCAACTGCGTGACGGTCGACGGCGACACGTCGACCAACGACAGCCTCATCCTCCTGGCCAATGGCGCCGCCGGCGGCGAGCAGTTTGCCGCCGGCACCGAGCGTCTGCACACGCTGGAGGGTGCCGTGCACAACGTCTGCCGGTCGCTGGCCGAGCAGGTCGTCGCCGACGCCGAGGGCGCCACGCGGTACTTCAGAGTGAGCGTCAGCGGCGCCGAATCGACGGAGGAGGCACGCACGGCGGCGCGCACGGTGGCGGCCAGTCCGCTGGTGAAGACGGCGGTGCACGGCGCGGATCCCAACTGGGGACGCATCGTCGCGGCGCTGGGGCGCAGCGGCTGCGCGTTCACGCTGGACCGCTGCCGCGTCGACATCGGCGGGATCACGGTGTTCGCGCGCGGGGCGCCGGCGCCCTGCGACCTCGACGAGGTGAGCGTTCTCCTGCAGCAGCCGCGCGCCGACATCGACGTGGATCTCGGCGCCGGGGACGGAGTGGGGCACGCCTGGGGCTGCGATCTCACCGCGGGCTACGTGCGCATCAACGCGGACTACACGACATAAGATCCGAACACGCTGCAGGAGTACCTCTCACGATGGTGATCGAGACGATCGACGAGCGGATCCGCAGAGCACACGTGCTCATCGAGGCGCTGCCGTACATCAAGCGCTTCAGCGGCGACGTCATGGTGATCAAGCTCGGCGGTGCGCTGGATGCCGCCGACAGCGCCGTCGACGCGGTGCTGCAGGACGTCGTGCTGCTCCGCTTCGTGGGCATGCGCCCGGTGCTGGTCCATGGCGGGGGAGCGGAGATCAGCGCGTGGCAGCAGCGTGTGGGTCTCGAGCCCCGCTTCGTCAACGGGCTGCGCGTCACCGACGCGCCGACGATGGAGATCGCCAAGATGGTGCTGACCGGCAAGGTCGGGCCTGACATCGTCTCGCGCATCAACCAGCACGGCGGCAGCGCCATCGGGCTGAGCGGCGAGGACGGCCCCACGCTGCTGGTGCGCCCGCGCGTCGACGAGTTCGGGGCGCACCTCGGCTTCGTCGGCGACGTCGACCAGGTGAACAGCGAGCCGATCGCCGGCATCCTGAACCAGGGACGCATTCCCGTGATGGCGTCCATAGGACTCGGGTACGACGGCCAGGCGTACAACGTCAACGCCGATTCGGTCGCCGCTGAGCTCGCGGTCGCGCTGTCGGCGACCAAGCTGATCCTGCTCACCGACGTGGAGGGCGTGCGCGACGCAGACGGCCGGCTGATCAGCGAGGTGGACAGCATGATGGCGCGGCGACTGATCAGCGACGGCGTCGTCGTCGACGGCATGATTCCCAAGGTGCGCGCCGCGATCCGGGCCGCCGAGAGCGGCGTCGCGGCGCACATCATCGACGGGCGCGTGCCGCACTCGCTCCTGCTGGAGCTGCTCACCGAGAGCGGCGTGGGCACGATGTGCACATCGATGGTGGCGACGTGACCCCCGACGGTGCGTCCCCTGCCCTCGCGCCGACCGCCGAGCGCGCCTCGCGCCTGCTGATGGACGCGTATCCGCCGCGCCCCGTGACGCTGGTCGACGGCCACGGCGTGTGGGTGCGCGACTCCGACGGTCGCGAGCTGATCGATCTGGTGGCGGGGATTGCGGTGAACGTGCTCGGCCACGGCCATCCGGCGCTGCGAGAGGCGCTCTCCGCGCAGGCGCAGCGCCTCATTCACACGAGCAATCTGTACTACAGCGAGCCCCAGCTGGAGCTCGCCGAGGCCCTCATCCGGACGTCGTTCCCGGGCCGCGTGTTCTTCTGCAACAGCGGGGCGGAAGCAACCGAAGCTGCAATCAAGCTGGCGCGCAAGTGGGGGAAGCGCGCCCGCGGTGGCGCCGCAAACATCGTGTGCATGGAGGGGGCGTTTCACGGACGCACCGCAGCGGCACTGGCGGCGACTGCGAACCGCCGCTACCAGGAGCCGTTTCAGCCGCTGCCTGGCGGTTTCACACACGTCGCGTACAACGATGTCGACGCGCTCGCGGCGGCGGTCGACGATCGCGCGTGCGCTGTGATGCTGGAGCCCATCCAGGGTGAGAGCGGCGTGCACCCGCTCGACACAGGAGTGCTCCACCGGATCCGCGAGCTCTGCGACGCGCGCGACGTGCTGCTGATCCTCGATGAGGTGCAGACCGGAATGGGGCGCACGGGGCGGTGGTGGGCGCACCAGCACGATGGCGTCGCACCCGACGTGATGACCATTGCCAAGGGTCTGGGCGGCGGCGTGCCGATCGGGGCCGTCGTCGCCGCACCCCGCGCCGACGTGTTCGAGCCCGGCGACCACGGTTCCACGTTCGGCGGCGGACCGCTGGCGTGCGCGGCCGGAGTCGCGGTCATGCGCGCCATTGACGACGAGGGCCTGGTGGCGAACGCCGCGTCAGTGGGCGACCACCTCACCGGGTCGCTGCATGCGCTCGCCGATGAGCTTCCCATCGCCGAGGTGCGGGGACGCGGCCTGATGATCGGCGTCGGCCTCAGCGAGGACGTGGCGCCGCAGCTCGCATCGGCCGCGCTGCGCGAGGGCCTGATCGTGAACGCGATCGGTGCGCGCACGCTGCGCCTGGTGCCGCCCCTGGTGATCACGCGGGCCGAGGTCGACGAGTCGCTGCACCGCCTGCGCGCGGCCTTCACCCGCGTCGCAGCGGTGGCGGTGTGATGGCAACCGCAGCGCGGGCGCTGGGCGTCGCCGGCAAGGGCGCGCGGCAGCGCGCCATCCTGGAGCTGGTGCGACGGCGCGTGATCCGGACCCAGGAAGAGCTCGTCGACCAGCTGCGCCACCGTCGCCTCGACGTCACGCAGGCGACGGTCAGCCGCGACATCCGCGAGATGGGTTTGCTCCGCGTCCACGACCAGGGTGGCACGCGGTACGTCGCGCCGGTTGCGGAGCTCGACGTGGAGGGCGCGCAGCACCGTCTGCGCAGCGCGGTGCGCGAGCACGTCGTGAGCATCGAGTTCATCGACCTTTTCGGTGTGGTCCACGCCGCGCCCGGAACCGCGCCGCTCGTCGGCGGCGCCATCGACGGGGCGCGCTTCGACGAGGTGGCGGGCACCGTCGCCGGCGACGACACGGTGCTGGTGATCACGCGCTCGCGTCCCGCCGCGCAGCGACTCTGGCTGCGCCTGCGCGCCATGAGCGGCGAGGTGCAGTGACCGAGCGCTGCGTGCTCGCGTACAGCGGAGGGCTGGACACATCGGTCGCCATCCGCTGGCTGCAGGAGCACCTCGGCTACGAGGTGGTGACGCTGACCGCGGACCTGGGCGAGACCCGCGACGTCGACGCGGTCGCCCGCCGCGCCCTGGATACCGGCGCCGTGAGCGCGCACGTCGTCGACGCGCAGTCGGTGTTCGCCGAGCAGTTCTGCTTCCCCACGCTCGCCGCCGGCGCCCTGTACCAGGGCGTGTACCCGCTTGCCACGGCGCTGGCGCGGCCGCTCATCGCCAAGCTGCTGGTGGACGTGGCGCGCACCGAAGGAGCCGTGGCCGTCGCCCACGGCTGCACCGGCAAGGGCAACGACCAGGTGCGGTTCGACGTCGCCGTCGGCGCGCTCGCGCCGGAGCTGCGCGTCGTCGCCCCGGTGCGCGACTGGGACATGGGCCGGCCGCAGGAGATCGAGTACGCAGCGCGGCACGGCATCGCGGTGCCCGTGACCGCAGCGTCGCCGTACTCGATCGACGCCAACCTGTGGGGCCGCAGCGTGGAGTGCGGTGTGCTCGAGGACCCCTGGGCGGAGCCTCCTGCTGACGTGTTCCAGTGGACGGTGCAGAGCGCATCGCAGCCAGAGGACGTGATCGTCGGCTTCGAGCAGGGCCGTCCGGTGTCGCTCCACGGCGTCAGACGCGAATCCCACGAGCTGGTGCGGGAGCTCAACAGCGTGGCGGGAAGCCATGGTGTCGGCCGCGTCGATCACGTGGAGGACCGGCTCGTGGGAATCAAGTCGCGCGAGGTGTACGAGGCGCCGGCGGCCGCGGTGCTCCACACCGCGCACGCGGCGCTCGAAGCGCTCACGCTGTCGCGTGACCTGCAGCTGTTCAAGCGCGGCGTCGCGGACGAATGGGCGCGGCTGGTGTACGACGGGCTGTGGTTCGGCGCCCTGCGCATGGCGCTGAGCGCATTCGTGGCGGCGACGCAGGAGCACGTCACCGGCGAGGTCCGCGTTCATCTCGAGCACGGCGACGCGCGGGTCACGGGTCGCCGCGCGGAGCATTCGCTGTACGAGCAGGGGCTGGCGACGTACGACCGCAGCGTGGATACCTTCGACCACACGTCCGCGCGTGGGTTCATCGAGCTCTTCGGCCTTCCGCTGCGCATCCAGACCCGCGTCCAGGGCGCGCTCGAGGACGCGGCTCCACTCCAGGTCGCGCACCGCACCCTGCGCCGTGAAGCCTGAGCGGCGAGCACGCGCCGTGAAGCCCGGCGGTGCCGCGGTGTGGGCGGCGCGTCTCGGCGGCGAGACGTCGCCCACGGTCACCGCGTACACCCGCGACATCGACGTGGACCTGCGCCTCCTTCCCGACGACGTCGCCGGGTCGCGAGCGCAGGCCGCCATGCTGCACGCGATCGGCCTGCTCGACGATGCGGAGCACGCCGCACTCGATGCGGGGCTGGAGCGCCTCGCCGGTGAGGTGGCGGACGGCAGCTTCGCGCTGGAGGCGTGGGACGAGGACATCCACATGGCCGTCGAGCGGCGCCTGGGTGAGCTGGCCGGCGCCGCGGCCGCCAAGCTGCACACGGGCCGGAGCCGCAACGATCAGGTGGCCACGGACCTGCGTCTGTACACCAAGCGCGCCTGCCGTGACCTGGCGCTCGACATCACGGCGCTGCAGGACGCGCTGCTGCACCGGGCCCAGGAACATCGTGCGGCGCTGCTTCCCGGCTACACGCACATGCAACGCGCGCAGCCCGTGTCGCTCGCGCACCACCTGCTGGCGTACGTCGAGATGCTGCAGCGTGACCTGCAGCGAATCCTCGATGCGCGCGCCCGCTGCGACGTGTCGCCGCTGGGCAGCGGCGCCCTCGCCGGGTCGACGCTGCGACTCGACCGGCAGCGCGCGGCGCGCGACCTGGGATTCTCCGCGCTCAGCGCCAACAGCCTGGACGCGGTCTCTGACCGTGACTTCGCCGTCGAGGTGACCGCGGCGTGCGCGCTGCTGATGGTGCACCTGTCCCGCTTCAGCGACGAGCTCGTGCTGTGGTCGAGCAGCGAGTTCGGCTTTGTCGCCTTTCCCGACACCCACGCCACCGGTTCGTCGCTGATGCCGCAGAAGAAGAATCCCGACGTCGCCGAGCTCGCCCGCGGACGCAGCGGCCGGGTCGCCGGCGCGCTCATGTCGCTGCTGATGATGCTCAAGGGGCTTCCGCTCTCGTACAACCGCGACCTGCAGGAGGACAAGCGGGCGCTCTTCGACGCGATCGACGTCACGCGCACGACCCTGGCCGCGCTCACCGAGCTCGTGTCCGTGGTGCACTTCGACACCGACGCGATGCGCCAGGCGGCGTCGGACCCGGCGCTGCTGGCGACGGACGTGGCCGAGTACCTCGTGGACCGCGGCGTCCCGTTTCGCGAGGCGCACGGCATCGTCGGCGCCGTGGTGCGGCGCGCGCTGAATGACGGACGCACCATTGCCGATCTCAGCGCGGCCGAGTGGCGCGAAGCCTCGCCTGCGTTCGAGCCGGACGTGCTCGAGCTGTTCGTCATGGAGGGCGCGCTGGCGCGTCGCGAGGTCGCGGGCGGCCCCGGGCCGCGGTCGGTGTCGCACCAGATGGGGCGCGCCACGGACCTCATCGACGAGAACCGCCGCCACATCGCGGAGCTGGGCTAGCGGCACCAGCCCGTATTCTGGGTGCGTGGCTGCGCTGCCGATCCTCGTGGTGGGCGACGTGCAGGGCGACGTGGAACGGCTGCGCGACGCGCTCTCGCCGTATCCCGAGGACGAGGTGCAGACCGTCTTCCTCGGCGACTTCTTCCAGGGTGGCGTTCCCGGGGCCGGCGGCGGCGCCGCAGCGGCACGCGTGGCGCGCTCGCGGCGCAACTCGCGCGCGGTGCTGGGCAACCACGACCTGTTCCTGCTGGTGGTGCTCGAGCGGTCGCGCGGCGTGCGGGAGGTGGGCGACTGGCGCACGCGCGACGGACTGTCGGTGGAGGAGCTCTGGCTCAGCCGCCGCGGCGACTGGGCTGATCTCCGCGAGGTGGCGGCCGAGGCTGAGCTGGAGACGTGGCTGCGAAGCCTTCCCTTCATGATCCGGCTGGATGACGGGACCCTGATGCAGCACACCGACGACGACCGCTACGCGGAGCTCGGGAACACGGTCGACGCGGTCAACGACGTGGTGCATCGCTGGACGCACGCGCCCGGCGGTGTCCTCACGGCGCTGCGCTACACGGTCGGGCGGCACGCGTTCGACGATCCGCAGCGGCTGCAGCGCTACCTGCAGCACTTCGACGCGCGCCGCGTGGTGCACGGTCACACGCCGCACTGGAGTGAGACCCCCGAGACCTCGCATGGCGGACGCCTCATCGGCTACGACGGACGTTTCTCACGCTACTGGTCGCCGTTGCCTGACGAGTTCGGGGCCGATCGCCGCCACGGTCGGGCTGCTTCCCGAGCTGCAGCCATGAGCGCTGCCGCCTCCAGCCACGACGCGGTCGTCGTCGGCGCCGGCCCCAACGGACTCATCGCGGCCATCACGCTGGCTCGCGCCGGCGTCTCGACTCTGCTGCTGGAACGCGCCTCCGCGCCGGGCGGCGCCTGCCGCTCCGCCGAGCTGACGCTTCCCGGGTTCATCCACGACGTCGGCCCCGCGGTGCACCTCTTCGCCCTGGTGGCGCCGGCGCTGCGCCAGATCGACTTTGCACGTCATGGGACGACGTTCGTGCACGGGCGCCATCCGCTCGCGCATCCGCTGGACGGAGGCGACGCCGCGCTGCTGCAGCGGTCCGTCGACGCGACCGCGGCCACGATGGGTGGCGACGGCCGCGCCTACGCGCGGCTCATGAAAGAGCAGACAGGTCGTCTCGACGCACTCCTGGATCAGTTTCTCGGACCGCCACTGCGCCTGCGCCATCCGGTCGCCGCCGCGCTGTTCGCCCGCGACGGCCTGCAGCCGGTGACGCTGCTCGCGCATCGCTTCCGCGAGCAAGCCGCACGCGCACTGGTTGCCGGAATCGGTGCGCATTCGGTGCTGCCGCTCAGCGCGCCCGCGTCGTCCGCCATCGCGCTCATCCTCGGTGCGATCGCGCACACCGCCGGCTGGCCGGTGGTGCGCGGCGGTTCCCAGCGGCTCACGGACGCGCTGGTCGCCGAAGCGCGGTCGGCGGGCGTGCAGATCGTCACCGATTGCGAGGTCACCTCGCTGCGCGAGCTGCCGCCGGCGCGGTGTCGCGTGCTCGACGTCACGCCGCGGCAGCTGCTGGCCATGGACGACGGCTCGCTGCCACCGCGATACCGGCGCGCGCTGAGCCGGTTCCGCTACGCCCCGGGCGCGTTCAAGCTCGACTGGGCGCTGGACGCGCCGATTCCCTGGGCGGCGGCGGAGTGCGGCAGCGCGCCGACGGTGCACGTCGGCGGCACGCTCGAGATGATCGCCGACTCCGAGCGGACGGTCGCGCGCGGGGGCCACGCGGAGCGACCGTTCCTGCTGCTGGTGCAGCCTACGATCGCCGACCCATCGCGCGCACCGGCGGGGAAACACGTCGCGTGGGCGTACTGCCACGTGCCCAACGGATCGACGGTCGACATGACGGAGCGCATGGAGGCGCAGGTGGAACGATTCGCGCCGGGCTTTCGTGAGCGCATCCTGGCGCGCGCCGTGCACGCCCCCGCCGACCTGGAGCGGATGAACCCGAACTGCGTCGGCGGTGATGTCGGCGGCGGGCTGCAGGACCTCCGTCAGACGCTGATCCGTCCTGCGGCGCGGTACGACCCGTACGCGACGCCGGTGCGTGGCCTCTTCCTGTGCTCGGCCTCGACGCCACCGGGTGGCGGGGTGCACGGAATGTGCGGGCTGCACGCCGCGCGGTCGGCGCTGCGCCATCTGCGCCGCTCGCGTTAGTGCTCGGATGCGAGAACGGGGGCCGGCGCTGTGCCGGCCCCCGTCCTTCAGGTGCTCCCGACCGATCGCCCGGAGCGATCAGGTGAGTTTCAGATGTTCATTCAGCCCCACAGCGTGGCTTGCGTGCACCCGTCGGTGCTCACGTTGAGCGCCACCTTGCGGTACATCGGCCCGTTCACCTCGGCCGACACCTTCCGCGGCGTCGGCGCACCGGCCTGCGTCCCGACCCTGCGGGCCATCGCCGAGCCGGATGTGTCCGCGGTCGACGTGCACCCGCTGCTGTGCGTGGCGGTCGCGCCGACCGATGCGGCCACCGGTGCGTCGAGCACCCCCGTGGCGAATGGCAGGGCGGCGACTCCTGCGCAGGCGGCGATGAGTGCGAGGCTCCCGCGCACCCGCAACGTCCTCGATGAGCCGCGTGCGCTGTCGATCGCGCCCCGCAGCCACGATCTCTCGGTGGCCCCCATCAGCTTTCTCCCCAGTGAGCGTTTTCGCGGTCCCGCCTCAGTCCCCTGACTGACCCGTCCACGGTTATACGGGCCTTGAGGGGACGCGCCGATGGCGCCGGCGACACACGCTGTAAAGGATTCCTAAGCGGTATCGGATCGCGCTGTGCGGGATGCGATGCTCAGTCTCGACGCTGTGAAGCCGCACGGCGAGCGTCACAAATCATCATCGCCGCCTGCGTCGTCGAGGGCCGGTCCGCCGAGCAGGTACCGCGTTCCCTCCTCGACGCCGAAGCGCGTCTCGCAGCCGGGGCACTCGACAACCGCAGCGAAGGGATCGTCCTCCGGCGGCAGCATCTCCAGCCCGCACGCCGGGCACACCAGTGCCTGCTGCGCCGGGCTCTCGCGGCGGTGCATCTCGCGCGCCGCCGCGGCGATGTCCACGGCCACCGCCTGACACTGGGCGCACACGTAGGTCGCCGCCCGGGACCGGTGCTCGACGTACCGCCCGGCCGCGTCGACGATCAGCGGCGCGTTGAGCGCCTCGAAGCGCTGACCATCGCAGCCGTTCGGGCAGCGGAGCTGCATCACGCGGTCACCGGCACCATTGGACCGTTGAGCATGGCCCGACGTGGGTCACTGCGGCTGGGCGCGCGCTGCACGTCTGCGGCGAGTTCCGGTCGCCGAGAACAGAGCGCGAAAATGGCGCAGCCGCGCGATCGTTCGAGGCGATCCGGTTGTCTGAGCGGAGCAGACGTGCAGCCGTGCCCAGCCGTCGTGCCGCGCCTGAGAGACTCGCACGCATCCAACCGCTGACGGCTCCACGTCAGCTACGGCGCGCCAGCAGCTCCGTGAGGCGCCCGACCGGCGGCTCCTGGCCGGCGGTGACGTAGGCGGTCACCACGAGCGACAGCAGCAGCACCTTCAGCGCGTGGTACAGCTCGCGCGGCGAGCGCTGCATCACCAGGCCGGAGAGGGCGATGCCGTCGATGGCGCCGGCGACGGCGCCGGCGAGGTCACGCGGCGGCACCACCGCGTACGCAGGGAGGCGGCCCAGCACGCGGCGCACCTCCGCCTCGATGTCGTCGATGAAGCTCTCCCACATCTCGGCGCAGCGAACGCGGATGGCCGGGCTGCTGAGGCCCAGGTTGTAAAGGTCGAAGAGCAGGCGGAAGAACTCGGGGCGCTCCGAGCAGCGCAGCGCGGCGTGGTCCAGGGCGGCCACGATGCGCTCCAGCGGGTCCTCGATGTCGGCGACGGCCGCCTGCCAGTCCTGGGTCATCTCCCGCTCCATCGCCGAGACCACCTCGAGCAGCAGCTCCTGCTTGGACTCGAAGTAGTAGTGGAGCAGGCCCGGGGCGACCCCGGCCTCCCGGGCGACGTCCTTCAGCGAGGTGTCGTTGTAGCCCTGCCGGGCCAGCGTCGTGCTCGCCGCCCGGACGATCTGCCCCCTGCGCCCCACCTCGTCCCTGACGCCCGGCGCCGCGAGTGGTGGCGCCCCCGCGGGAGCTCCGGCGATTGCTTGGTCTTGCACGTCTGGCTACCTTGGCGCCAATCCTAGCTCAGGCGCTGGGGCCTCAACTCCCAGCCTCGCGGCTGGCCGCCGCGGTGACGCTGCGAAAGCGTGTGAGCACGACGCGCAGCAGGTTTACGCCCAGCTGCGGATGCTCGACCAGCAGCGCTTCCAGTCCCTGGTGCGGCAGCACCAGGCAACGCAGCGCCGTCTCCGCCTCCACCGTCGCCGTGCGCAGCCCGCCCGCGGTCATCACGCCCACTTCGCCGAAGAAGTCGCCGCGCTGCAGGCGCGCCACCACGTGCGCGTCGACGAGCACCTGGGCCCCGCCGTCGACGAGGATGAAGAAGTCCGAGCCGCGCAGCCCCTGCATGGTGATGCGATGGCCGGTGGCGAAGCTCTCCTCATCGAAGCGCTCGAGGATCTGCACTATCTCCTCGCGCTGGATGCCGGCGAAGAGCGGGGCGGCGAGCAGCGAATCGACGATCCCGTCGGAATGTCCTTGGGGGCGGACCGCCTCGTCCAGGTGGAGGTCACTGTCGGCGAAACTCATGGCCTGATCGCTCCCTGTGTCTTGGTCGGTTGGCCAACCTGGATTTTACTTGGTCGCGCGGCCAGGCGCAAGGGGCCGATAGCCCACGCCTATCGCCCCCGGCCCTGAGTGGCAGCCGATGACCGGGCCGACGTCGACCAGGATGACGTCGCCGGGGGTCACCCAGGGCCGCATCTTCTCCACCAGCGCCGAGGCCACCGCCTCGTGATCGCCATGCCCCACCACGACGTCGGCGCCGCCCCACTCGCGTGAGGCTGTCCGCACCGCCTTGGCGATGTGGTCGAGCGCTCGCTGGTAGGTGCGAACGCGGTCGACCGGCTCGATGACGCCGTCGCGGATCTCGAGGATCGGCTTGATGTCCAGCATCGAGCCCAGCAGGGCGCGGGCGCCTCCGATCCTGCCACCGCGGCGCAGGTACTCCAGCGTCTCCACCGTGAAGAGCAGCTGCTGCGTGTCGATGACCCGGTGCACGGCCGCCTCGACAGCGGCGGCATCGCCGCCG
This sequence comes from Candidatus Dormiibacterota bacterium, assembly GCA_963777285.1. Lineage (GTDB taxonomy): Bacteria > Chloroflexota > Dormibacteria > Aeolococcales > Aeolococcaceae > JAFARE01. The sequence goes on along the minus strand of CAVZPR010000002.1, from coordinate 367,398 downwards.
GACGTGGCGGCGGCCGCCGCCTCGTGGACCACCGCGTTGTGCCCCACGGCGACGCTCCGTGTGTCGATCACCCTGATGTCCTGGTCCGGAAGCGCAGCGCGCGCCTGCACCGCCGAGGTGTAGGTGCCGCTGAGATTGGCTGAGATGGTGGTGCACACGATCGTCGAGCCGTCCCGCCCCACGTCCCGGAACACCTCCTCGAACTCGGCGGGCGTCGGCTGCGACGTACGCGGGTGCACGGCCGAGGCGCGCATCCGGGCATAGAAGTCCGCAGCCTGGATGGTCTCGCCGTCCTCGAACACCTCGTCGCCGAAGATCACCTTCAAGGGCACGACGCGGACGCCGTGGACCTCCCGGAAGTCGCGTTCCAGGTCGGCGGTGCTGTCGCAGACGATCCTGACGCCCGGCATACCGGCGGCCAGCCTACCCGCTTCCGGACGGCGGCGGCGATGCCAGGGCGAGCGCCCCGAGCAGGTTGCGCTCCGCTTCGGGCAGCTCTCCGCGGCCGATTAGTGGCACCGGCTGGAGCCGGAGGTGCGCCGCGACCGTCGCGTGCAGGGCGGGTGCGAAGCGGTCCCAGGCGGCGCAGACGCCGCCGCCGAACAGCACCACGTCGGGGTCCAGCAGGGCGATGGCATTCACCGCGCCCAGCCCGAGCCAGCGGCCCACGTCCTCCCAGGCTGTGGGATCGTCGAGGGCTTCGCCGCGGCGCCCGAAGCGTCGCTCGATCGCGAGCCCGCTGGCCAGCGCCTCGAGGCACCCCGCTCCGCCGCAGTGGCAGCGGGGACCCCCGGCCCACTCCGGCCACAGCACCTGGTGCCCACCCTCGGTGTCGTGGCGCCCCAGCGCGATCGCGCCGTGGCGCACCACCCCGGTGCCGATCCCCGTCGACACCGTGAAGTACACGACGGTCCCGGCGTCGCGCCCGCCGCCCCACCGCGCCTCGGCCAGAGCCGCGCAGTTGGCGTCGTTCTCCACCAACACGGAACAGGCGTAGCGGGCGCCGAGCTCGTCACGCAGCCGCAGGCCGCGCCAGGGCACCGGCATCCCGGGGGGATCGATCAGTGCTCCGGCGTCACGGTCGAAGGGGCCGGGCACGGCGATCGCCAGCGCCGTGGGGTCGCCGTCCAGGACGGCGTCGAGCAGCGACGTCAGCTGACCCGCGGGATCCTCCTCGCGCGTGGGCACCCGCCGCACCGGACCCAGCGCGCGGTCGCCGGACGAAACGGCGGCGGCGAGCTTCGTGCCACCGATGTCGAGCAGCGCGATCACGGGGCGATGATGCATACACTCGGCGCCATGCTGCTCGCCATCGACGTGGGCAACACGAACATCGTCGTCGGCGTCTTCGATGGCGAGGAGCTGGTGGCGGACTTCCGTCTGCACACGGACGACCGTGCCACGGGTGAGGAGCTTGGCCTGGTGCTGGTGGACCTGCTGGAACGGCGCGACATCGCGCCTGCGATGGTGGACGCGGTGATCGTGAGCAGCGTCGTGCCCACCCTCTCGCGCACGCTCGAAGACCTGTCACGCGAATACTTCCGGCGCGAGCCGATGCTGGTGGGGCCGGGCATCCGCAGCGGCGTTCGCATCCACTACGACGATCCGCGCCAGGTCGGCGCCGACCGCATCGCCAACGCCTTGGCGGCGAAGCACCACTACGGCGGACCGGCGATTCTCGTCGATTTCGGCACAGCGACGACGCTGGACGCCATCGACGCATCGGGCGACTACCTCGGTGGCGCGATCGCGCCCGGGATCCAGATCAGCCACGATGCGCTGGTGAGCCATGCCGCGCGGCTGGCGCGCGTCGAGCTGAATGCACCGCCGGCGGCCATCGGGCGCAGCACGATCACCAGCATGCAGTCGGGAATCGTGTTCGGCTACGTGGGGCTGGTGCAGGGGCTCGTGGCGCGCTTCCAGGCGGAGATGGGAGGCAAGGCAAAGGTCATCGCGACGGGCGGGCTCGCGGCGCACATGGCACCGCTGATCGATGTCATCGACGTCGTCGACGAGCGCCTTACCTTGAACGGGCTACTGCTCATCCACCAGCAGAACGTGTGAGCGCAGCGGCGGGCCCCGCTACCATCGCGAGCATGGTCCTCACGCGAAGCCCTGCGCTCGCTGTGCGCATCGGCGGTCTCGAGCTCACGTCGCCGGTGCTGGTGGCTCCGATGGTCGGCATCACCGACGTGCCCTGCCGCGAGTTGACGCGCCGCTTCGGCGCAGGGCTCGTGTCGACGGAGATGGTGTCGGCGGATGCAGTCGTGCGCGGAGCCGACGCGGCCCTGGCGTTGCTCGACTTCCCGGCCGGTGTCTCGCCGGTGGCTGCGCAGCTGGTGGGATGCGACCCTTCGGTGATGGCGGAGGCGGCGCAGGTATGCGCGGCGCGCGGCGCCGCCGTTGTGGATGTCAACCTCGGGTGTCCCGTGCCCCGCGTGGTCACGCGCGGCGGTGGTGCCGCCCTGGCGCGCGACATCGCGGCCACGGTGCGCGTGCTCGCCGCGATGGTGCGCGCGGTGACCGTACCGGTGACCGTGAAGATGCGCACCGGGTGGGACCATGCCAGCATCAACGCACCGCAGCTCGCACGTGCGCTGCAGGACGGCGGCGTCAGCGCGGTGACCGTGCACGGCCGCACGCGCAACCAGCGCTATCTGGGCAGCGCGGATTGGAGCGAGATCGCGCGCGTGAAGGAGAGTGTCGAAATCCCGGTGTTCGGCAGCGGCGACGTGGACGACGTGGCGACGATCGGCGCGCGCATCCGCTCCGGCATGGTCGACGGCGTGGTGATCGCGCGAGGGATGCTGGGCAATCTGTGGTTCGTGCACCAGGCGGCGGAGCACGTGCGCACGGGCGGGTTCGTGCGCGACCTCTCCTTTGCTGAGCGTATGGAATTGACGCGCCGTCACCTCGACCTGCTGTGCGCGTACCACGGCGAGCACAAGGCGCTGCGCATCGGCCGCAAGTACGTTGCCTGGGCGATTCGCGGCTGCAGGGGTGCGGCGCGCCTGCGGGCCATGGTGCAAGACATGGACAGCCGGGAACGACTGGACGACATCCTGGACCGCGCGCTGCGCGCCGGCCTCGGCCCGCAGGGCTGGTTCCAGCCGATCTTCACCAGCGGCGACGGCTGATCTCGCAGCCGCGTGGCCGGGGCTCAGATCTGCCCCGCGATCCTCATTGCGATCGGTGCGGCGTCCGCTGCCATGGTACCGCCGCCCCTCGTCGTGGAGATGCCGTACAGCAAGACTTGGAAGCCTCCCTTCGCGAACACCACGCCGCCCGCCTTGCAGCCCGCGTTGTCGGCCGTGAAGCTGTAGGCGAGGTCGCCGATGCCCGAGGCCTGTTGAAACGTGGCGCTCTTGCCCACGTTCGCCTTGGCGGCACCCTGCAGCACATCCGGCGTCGCGTGGCTGCTCGGGAGGATCGAGAAGATCGCCTGCTCGCCGCAGTTCGCCGGATCACCGGCACCGTAGATGCACAGGTACTTCGAATTCGTGAATGTGGACACTCCTTGGTCGCCGCTGATCGTCGCGGCGTCCGCTTGCGTGAACAGCGAACATGGCGAGGGTATGGCCGGGGCGGCGGTGGCGGTGGATGTGCCGGCGGGGGTCCCTCCCGATCCTCCTCCCGGCGACGGACTGCCCTGCGGCGAGGTCGCGCCGCCTCCGCATGCGGCGAGAAGAGTCACCACCGCGCACATTGCCAGGCTGAGCGTCAGACGCACCGCCATGTGTCCACCTCGTTGCGCTGTCACGTTGAGCCGCCGCGCGCTGGATCGCGCCGGTGTCCGACCACGGCTGCGCATGCAAGCACGGCCCCCGTGGGCAGCAAAAGGAGCCCGAGAGCCGGTGCGGCACCCGTGTTCGGCACGCCCGGCCCGCCGGGCCCGCTGACGGTCCCGGCCGGTCCGAGCTCGATGAGCGTGTCCGTGGGACCGTTGGCAGGCGGTACCGGTCCTGACGTCCCCACGGCTGCGCAGAAACTGAGAGACGCGCAGCTGACCGACGCGAAGGCGTCGGGGTGGCCGCCGCCGGTGTTCTGCGACGGGGAGATCGCCCAGGTCGAGCCCTGCCACTGCTCGACGAGCGTCGAGGCAGGTGACGGATTCGTGAAACCGGCGGTGGCGCAGAACGTCTGTCCCAGGCAGGTGATGCCCGCGGGAGCATTCTGAGTAGACCCGGGCCGGGAGGCGGCAGCGACCTCGCTCCACGCCGAGCCGTTCCAGCGCGCCATGAGCGGGAGCACCTCGCTGCCGGTGGAGTATGTCCCGCTTGCCATACAGAACGTGCTGGATCCCGTGCAGCTGACGTTGCCGAGGAAGTCCGGGTGGGTGGTCGTGGGGTCGGGGCTTGGGACCACGGTCCATGCACTGCCACTCCACCGCTCGCTGAGCGTCTGTGACGTGCCACCGAAGGTGGCCGCTTGGTTCCCCACCGCGAAGCAGAAACCGCTGCTGGTGCAGCTCACGTCGCTCAATTCCGCCTGGATGGGACTTGGGTCAGGCGTGGTCAGCAGGCCCCACGCACTTCCGTTCCAGCGTTCCGCGACCGTCGACACAGGACCGAGGGTGCCGGGGGCAGGCCCGGAAGAGCCGACCGCCATGCAAAACGCGGTGTCGACGCAGCTCACGCCCGATAGACCGGTGGAGCTGTGCTTCGGCGAATCAGGTGCCGACACGAGGCTCCATGCTGTTCCGTTCCAACGCTCGGCCAAGGGATGCTCACGCTCCGGTGCTTTGGAAACGTAGTTGCCGACGGCCACGCAGAAACCGGTGCCAGTACAGCTAACCCCCGCGAGATTGACGTTCCCGTTGCTGACAGGGTTGGGCGAAGGAACGATGCTCCAGGCGCTGCCGTTCCACTTCTCGACGAGATTCAGCGTGACGAAGGGGTCGCCGTGCCCACCGGCGGGGGTGTTCGTCTCGTAGTTGCCCACGGCGAAGCAGAACGACGAGCTGAGACAGCTCACGCCGTCGAGCCGGTTCGCGTGCGTGGTGGTGACGTTCGGCGACGGGACGATCGTCCAGGTGGTGGCTGCGGCAGCCGTTGAGAGGCCAAGCGCGCACGCCAGCAGGGCAATGAGCGATCCGAAGACCGCCACCCGTGCCCGCCGACGCCCCCGGTCTACCGTGAACCGAGCACGCCCAGCACCCACGAGATGCACCTCCGCTGGCTGCAGCTCTGCAGAGACCGCTGGCGCACTTGTACCACGTACGGCGCCGGATCTTCCCGGCGGACGGGCGCCATTCCTTCGACGGACAAAAAAAAGGGCGCCCCTGGAGACCAAGGACGCCCCGAGAGGGGGGGCAAAGGGCAGCCGGCCCACCTTGGGCAGGCTCTCTCATGATAGAGAAGATATCAGATCCCGTCAACGCGGTTCGGACATTCCGTTACCTCTCAAAAGGCGGGACGTCGCCTATACTCCGCTATCCCCTGCGGCGGCCGCGTTTGGGGCGGTCCCAGGGATGACTCGAGGTTGAATTGCCATGGACAAGCCGGTCCTGCTCACCAAGGACGGCCTCACCAAGCTCGAGCGAGAGCTCGAGGAACTGCGGACCGTTCGCAGGTCCGAGGTCGCTGAACGCATCAAGTATGCCAAGGACTTCGGTGACATCTCGGAGAACGCGGAGTACGAGGACGCCAAGAACGAGCAGGGAATGCTCGAGGGCCGGATCCTGGTGCTGGAGAACATGATCCGCAACGCCGTGATCATCGAGGAGACGGACGGCGAGGGCGAGGTGCGCGTGGGTTCGGTGGTCGACGTCAAGGACGAGTTCGGCAAGCAGACCTTCACCATCGTCGGGCCCGCCGAGGTCGACGTGTCGCAAGGACGCATCTCGATGGAATCTCCGGTGGGCAAGGCGCTCCTCGGCCACAAGGTCGGTGACGAGGTGGAGGTGCAGAGCCCCGGCGGCACGCGCCGGGTCAAGATCGTCAAGCTCGGCTAAGGCGCGCGGGCGAGTGGTGCCTGGCGACGACCTGGTTGCCGAGCGGCGCCGCAAAGCTGAGGCGCTGACCGCTCGCGGCGTACCCGCGTCGGGTGTCGACTTCAAGCCGACGGCGAGCATGGAACAAGCGCGTGCCCTGCTCCACGAGCACGAATCGCGCCGCCCGCACGCGGAGGGCGAGCCGGTCAGCGACGGTCCGGAGGTCGCCGTCGCCGGGCGCGTGATGCAGCTGCGCGCGCAGGGCCGCACCACCTTCGCCCATGTCGAGGACCAGAGCGGCCGCATGCAGATGTGGTTCCGCGCGGACATGCTCGGCGAGGACCAGTACGCCGTCGTTGGCCTGCTCGACCTGGGCGACATCATCGGCGTGCGCGGGCGCGTCACGCGCACACGTCGCGGCGAGCCGTCCGTGGCCGCCGAGTCGCTGACACTGCTGGTCAAGTCGCTGCGCCCCATTCCCGAGAAGTGGCACGGCTTGCAGGACCAGGAGATGCGCTACCGCAAAAGATACCTGGACCTACTCAGCAGCGTGTCGCAGCGGCGCCGCTTCATCGCCCGCACCGTGGTGATCCGCTCGCTGCGAGCGACCCTCGACGCGCAGCGCTTTGTCGAGGTGGAAACGCCCATCCTGCAGCCGATCGCGGGGGGCGGCGCCGCGGTGCCGTTCGCCACGCACTGGAATGCGCTCCACACCGACGTCTTCCTGCGCATCGCCATCGAGCTGCACCTCAAGCGCCTGCTCGTCGGCGGTTACGAGCGCGTGTACGAGATCGGCCGCGTGTTCCGCAACGAGGGATTGTCGCCGCGGCACAATCCCGAGTTCACGATGCTCGAGGCATATCAGGCATACGCTGACTACAACGACATGCGCCGGCTCACCGAGGACCTCGTGACCGCAGCGGCGTACGCGGTCGGCCCGCAGCGGCCGGACGCCGACGATGGCGGCTCGCCACCTTGCGACGACCCGCTGGTGCGTCGCGTGGGCGAGCGAAGCGTCGATCTGCGTCCGCCATTCACCACAGCGCGCATGGTCGACCTGGTGCGGGAGCGCTGTGGCTTCGACCCGCTCGAGCGCTGGGACGACATGCATGACGCCGCCGCGGCGCTGGGCGTCGACGTGCCGGCCACGCACGGGCCCGGCGCCACGCTGCTCGAGGTGTACGAGCAGAAGGTCGAGCCCGAGCTGTGGGATCCGACGTTCGTGCTCGACTATCCGGAGGAGGTTTCACCGCTGGCGCGGCGGCGCCGCGACGACCCACGGTTCGTAGAGCGCTTCGAGCTCATCATCGGGGGACGCGAGATCGCCAACGCGTTCAGCGAGCTGAACGATCCGGACGATCAGCGGCGCCGCTTCGAGGAGCAGGCGCAGCGCCGAGCCGCGGGTGACGCCGAGGCGCCGCCGGTGGACGAGGACTTCCTCGAGGCGATAGAGGTGGGGATGCCTCCCGCAGGTGGCCTGGGCATCGGTGTCGATCGCCTCGTCATGCTGCTGAGCGGCGCCGCGTCGATTCGCGACGTGCTCCTGTTTCCGACCATGCGCCCGCAGCATCGCGGTGCTGAGGCGGTGCACGACGATGCGGCACACCGGTCGCCGAGCGAGCGCGCCGAGGATCTCTGATGCTGTCGCTTCAGCAGATCCGGGAGAAGCCCGACTGGGTGCGCGAGGGTGCGCGCCGCAAGGGTGAGCCTGTCCCCCTCGACGAGATCCTGGCCGTCGACGGCGAGGCGCGTCGCCTGCGCGCCGACGTCGAGAGGTCGCGTGCCCGGCAGCGCGCCGCGGGCGCCGACATCCGCGGCGCTCCGACAGAGGAGCAGCGCGCCGAGCTGGCCGCGGTGAAGCGGCACATCCAGGAGGGGGAGGCGGAGCTGCAGCAGCTCGACGCCAAGCTGGGAACGCTGCTGCTCGAGGTGCCCAACCCTCCGCACGACAGCGTGCCGTATGGCGCCGACGCCGACGACAACGTCGTGGTACGCAGCTGGGGAGACCCGCGCCGGTTCGAGTTCGAGCCGAGGACCCACTACGAAATCGGGGAGGCGATGGGCATATTCGACTTCGAGCGCGCGGCCAAGGTGAGCGGCTCGCGATTCGCGCTGCTGCGCGGCGGCGGCGCTCGTCTGCAGCGTGCGCTGATCGCGTTCATGCTCGACGTCGCGGTCCGCGAGCACGGCTACACCGAGGTGATGCCGCCGTACCTGGTGCGCCGCGACGCCATGGTGGGCGCGGCGCAGCTGCCCAAGTTCGAGGACGACGCGTACCACAGCGACGACGACATGTTCCTCATCCCCACCGCGGAGGTTCCGCTCACCAACCTGTTTCGCGACGAGATCCTCGACGGCGCGCAGCTGCCCATCGCGCTGGTCAGCCACACGCCGTGCTGGCGGCGCGAGGCGGGCGCGGCGGGCAAGGACACGCGCGGCTACATCCGCCTGCACCAGTTCGACAAGGTGGAGATGGTGCGGTTCACCACGCCGGAGCGCTCGCTCGACGAGCTCGAGCTGCTGACGCAGCACGCCGAGGCGGTGCTGCAGAAGCTCGGCGTCGCCTACCGCGTGCTGCTCATGTGCAGCGGCGACCTGGGGTTCGCGCAGTGGAAGAAATACGACCTCGAGGCGTGGTCGCCGGGCATCGAGCGCTTCCTCGAGGTTTCCTCGTGCTCCGTGTTCGCAGACTTCCAGTCCCGCCGCGCCAACATCCGCTTTCGCACGCCGAAGGATGAGCGGCCGCGCTTCGTGCACACGCTCAACGGCAGCGGGCTGGCGATCCCACGCACGTTCGCGGCGCTGGTCGAGACGTATCAGGACCGCGATGGCGCCGTGGCGATCCCCGCGGCGCTGCGCCCCTACATGGGTGGGCTGGAGCGCCTCGTTGGCTGACGAGCGCGAGGTTAAGCTCGCGGTGGCGACGGACTTCGTCCTCCCCGACCTGGAAGGAGTGGCGCCCGGCGTGCATGCGGCGGATCGCGGCGTGCACCTGCTCGAGGCGACCTACTGGGACACCACAGACCTGCGCCTGCTGCACTCGGGACACGGCCTGCGCCACCGGACCACGGACGGGCGCGAAGGAACGTGGACCATGAAGGGGCGAAGCCGTCGCGACGGTGCCGCGTTGGTGCGTGAGGAGCTCGAGGTCGCCGGCGGCGGTGAGGCGCTGCCCGAGGAGCTGAGAGCACGCCTGCCCTCAGACGTCGACGCGGGTGAGCTGTCGCCCGCGGCGCGGCTGCGCACGGAACGTCGCGTCGTGGATCTCGTGGCCGGCGGCGGCCGCTGGGCCGAGGTGGCCGACGACCGGGTCACGGTGCTCGACGGCGATCGCCCTGTGGCCCGCTTCCATGAGGTCGAGGTCGAGGTGATTGGCGCGCCGGATGACGCCAGGCTCGACGCTGTCGTCGAGCGGCTCCGCTCCGCCGGGGCAGGTGAGCCGGCGGCGACGTCGAAATACGTGCAGGCGCTCCAGGCCCTGGGCCGCGAGGGCTTGTCCTAGCACGTACACTGCGACATGGGCAGCGCGCGTTGGGAAGCGTCATGAGCATCTCGCAGGCCTTCTACCAGGACGACTCCTTCGGCGACATTCGCCTCGCCGCGACGTTCCGGCGTGGCTTCCGTCAGGCCCTGGTGCTGATGAACCGCGCCCTCGCCAAGCACGACCTGTCGCCGCTGCAGTATCACCTGCTGCTCGAGGCGGGCTCCGCGGGTGAGGAGGGGCTGGTGCAAGGTGAGCTCGCGGAGCTGCTGCAGACCCCGGAAGCGCGCGTGTCGCTGCTGGTTCACGAGCTGGGTGAGCGAGGGCTGCTGGACACCACGCGCGGCGCACCGGACCGGCGCATGGTCCGTGTCGGCATCACCGAGGAAGGCTGCGCCGTGGTGCGCGCGGCGCTGCACTCGCAGCGCGCCGCGCTGGCCGAGCTGGCGCACGACTTCGAGGTCCCGGGCGTGGCCGACATGCTCAGCCGCGCGATGAAGCTCTACCTCGGCGTCGACCTCAGCGGCGGCCGCTTCATCGGGTTCGACGCCTCCACCGACTGAGCTTCAGTCCGCGACGGGCGAGGCGGGGAGGTCGACGGTGAACTCGGTGCCGTGACGCGGCTCGGACTCCACGGACACGGTGCCACCGTGCGCCTCCACCACGTGGCGCACGATCGCCAGCCCCAGCCCGGAGCCCTCGCCGTCCCGCTGTCGCGAGCTGTCCGCCTTCCAGAACCGCTCGAAGATGCGCTGCACGTCGGCCGGCGAAATGCCCACGCCGCTGTCGCGGCAGCGCAGCAGCACCCGGCCCGCACCACCAGGCTCGGCGACGACGTCGATGTGTCCGCCCGACGGGGTGAACTTGATGGCGTTGTGCACCAGGTTGCGGAGCACCTGTCCAAGGCGCGACTCGTCGCCCAGGATGTCGGGCGTTCCGGGCGCCACGGCGCAGTTGACGGCTACGCCCTTGGCCTCGGCGAGCGGGCTGAGACGGTCCACAGTGGTGAGCAGCTGCCGCACGTCGACGCGGTCGCGCGCGATGGGACGCAGCCCGTACTCGATGGTGCTGAGCTCGAGCAGCTCCTCGACGATCTGCGCCATGTGCGTCGCCTCGAGCGCGATGCGGTGCACGAAGTCCGACGCCGCGGCAGGGTCGTCGAGGCCGCCGTTCTCCAGCGTCTCGGCCATCAGCTGCACAGCGGTCACCGGCGTGCGCAGCTCGTGCGAGACGTTGCTGACGAAGTCGCGCCGCACCCGCTCGAGGTGCTTGAGCCGCGTCTCGTCGCGAAGCAGGACGAGCATCGCCACGTCGTCGTCGTTGAGCGCCATGGCGCGGACGCGCAGCTCGCGGTCGTTGATGGTCATCTCGCGCTGCTCCACCACGCCGGAGGCGCCGGCCGCGCCGATGAGGCGCAGCAACCGGTAGTCGACATGCGCGCTGGCGAACACCATGCTCTCGCGCGTCGCGTCGTCACCGAGGATCTCGCGTGCCCGGTCCGACGCGACCAGCACGCGGCCCTGGCTGTCCAGCGCGATCAGTCCCTCCAGCAGGATTCCGGCGACACCACGGAGCACGGAGACCGACGGCATCACCGGCGCGCGCGCCATGGCCGGAGTATAGGCAGCGGTTCCGCGCGCACTCCTTAACGCGTCGATAACTGCCGCGCCGCTCCTTGACAACCCGCGCTTGCCACGATGACGGCATGGGCAGTGGCGAGGGGAGCGCCGGTCCCGCCGACCAGCGTGCCGGGCGGCCGCGGGTGGTGAGGTTGGGTCACGGCTATGATGGTCGGCGCCGGCCCGCGGCCGCCCGCCACGGGCTGCCGGTCGCCGTCACGCCAGCCTCCATGGACGCCCTCCCCACGCAGCCGGCCGAAACGCTCGCGGAGAACCTCGAGCGCATCCGTGCGATCACGATCGCCATGGGAGAGATGGTCGATCAGGCGATCCACCGCGCCACCCAGGCGATCCTGGAGCGCGACATCGCAGCCAGCAACGAGGTGATCCGCGGCGACGAGACGGTCAACGCCATGCAGGCGGACGCGCGCCAACTCTGTTTCGCCGCCATCGCGCGGCAGGCGCCAAGCGAACGCGAGCTGCGCGAGCTTCTCGGCTTTCAGCACATGGCGGCTGAGCTGGAGCGGATGGCGGATCACTGCGTGAACATAGCGCGCGTGGGACGCGACCTCGCCGACCTTCCGCCGCTGGGCGACTTCGTCGACATCCCCAAGCTGTCGCGCCAGGTCGCCACCCAGGTGCGCGACATTCTCAGCGCGCTGGTCTCGCACGACGGCGACGAGGCGCGCGCCATCGCGGCGCGTGATGACCTCGTGAACCGCCTGTACCACCGGCTGGTCGACGAGCTCATCCAGATGATGAGCGAGGATCCCGACATCGTGTACCAGGGAACCAAGCTGATCACCGTCTGCCAGAACTACGAACGCATCGCCGACCGCGTCACGAACCTCGCGGAGGACCTGGTGTTCCTGGAGTCGGGCGAGATCGAGGACCTCGGCTGATGGCGCGCAACGCCAACCAGAAGCGGATCCTTGTCGTGGAGGACGAGGGCGCGATCCGCCAGACGCTGCGCTACAACCTGACGCGCGAGGGCTACCAGGTCACCGAGGCCGCGACCGGCTCAACCGCGCTGGCGATGGCGCGCCGCGAGCATCCCGACCTGATCCTGCTCGACCTCATGCTGCCCGAGCTCAACGGTCTCGAGGTGTGCCGCGTGCTGCGCCAGGAGATGAACACACCGATACTCATCCTCACCGCGAAGGGCACCGAGCTCGACAAGGTTGTCGGGCTGCAGGTCGGCGCCGACGACTACGTCACCAAGCCCTTCTCGCTCAACGAGCTGATGGCACGCATCACCGCGCTGCTGCGCCGCGCCGAGATGACGCAACGCGACAACGTGGACTCGCGCGAGGTCGAGGAGTTCGGCGGCTTCCGCATCGATCGCGCAGCGCGCACGGTGCACGTGGACGGCACCGAGCTGCGCCTGGCGCCCAAGGAGTTCGACCTCCTGTCGCTGCTGGTGATCAACGCCGGCCGCGTGCTGACGCGGCAGACGATCATCCAGCACGTGTGGGGCAGCAAATTCTTTGGCGACGCCAAGACCGTGGACGTGCACGTGCGCTGGCTGCGGGAGAAGTTCGAGAACTTCGACCGTCTCCCCTTCCGGATCACGACGGTTTTCGGCGTGGGATACCGGCTCGACCGCCTCGACGGCAAGCATCCGGCGTCCACCGCGTAGACTCGAGGCAAGCGGGAGTCCGGGCCACCGGGCTGAGAGGACGGCTGCGTGCCGTCGACCGCCAAATCTCCCACGGGCCGCACCTGACCGCAGTGGTCGGGTGTGGACGTCGTGGGCGACACCTGATCCGGATCATGCCGGCGAAGGGAGGACGGATCGCTGTGGACGTGGTCGTCGTCGGGGGCGGCGTCATCGGGCTGGCGGTGGCCTGGCGCGCTGCGCGGGCCGGGCTGGCGGTGACGCTCGTCGATCCCGACCCCGGCAAGGGCGCGTCGCGGGTCGCGGCCGGCATGCTGGCGCCTGTCGGCGAGGCGACGTACGGCGAGCAGGCGCTGCTGCGCCTCGGCGTCGAGTTCGTGGAAGCGGTATCCCGCGTTCGTGGCTGCGCTGGACGCGGACGCGGGCGGATCCACCGGCTACACACGCTGCGGCATGCTGCTCGTGGCCCGCGACGCCGACGAGAACGTGGCGCTGGAGCGCGACCATCGTTTCCGCAGCTCGCTCCGCTTGGACGTGCAGCGCCTCACGTCGCGGGAGTGCCGGCAGCTCGAGCCCGGGCTGGCACCGGGGATCCGCGGCGGCGTGCTGGCGGAGGGCGACGCGCAGGTGGATCCGCGCCGGCTCGCCGCGTCGCTGATGCGCGCCGGAGCGCGGCGCGGCGTGCGCTTCGTCTGCGACCGGGCGGCGCTGCTCGTCGAGGCAGGCCGCGCCGTGGGCGTGCGGCTCGCGTCGGGCGGTGTGCTCAGGGCGCCGGCGACGGTGCTGGCCGCGGGCGCTTGGACGTCGCAGCTGCCGGGATTGCCGGCGGGCGTCGCACCACCGATACGACCGGTCAAGGGCCAGGTTCTGCGTCTCAGGGGAACGCCGTCGCTGATCACGCGCATCGTGCGCGATGCCGACGTCTACATCGTGCCGCGCGGTGATGGGCGCTACGTCGTCGGCGCCACCGTGGAGGAGCGCGGTTTCGACACGTCGGTGACGGCCGGCGCAGTGCACCGTCTGCTGCGCGACGCCACGGAACTGGTTCCGGACGTCGCCGAGCTGACGCTTTCGTCGGCAACCGCAGGGCTGCGACCCGGAACGCCGGACAACGCACCTGTCGTCGGCCGCACCGAGCTGCGGGGGCTGCTGATCGCCGCGGGTCATTATCGCAACGGGGTGCTGCTTGCGCCGATCACCGCCGACACGATCACGGCGCTGCTCACCGAGACCGCGGTGCCGGAGGAGGTGGCACCCTTCACCCCGGCGCGCTTCGCGGCGGTGCCACAGGTGGTGGGATGACCATCGTGGTCAACGGCGAGCTGCGAGAGCTTCCTGATGGAGCCACTGTCGTCGACCTGGTGCGCGACATGAACCTTCCTTCGGCGCGCGGAGTTGCTGTCGCCCGCAACGGCGACGTGGTGCTGCGCGGCGAATGGCAGGCGACGCGTCTGATGCCGGGCGACCGGATCGAGGTGCTGCATGCAGTCCAGGGCGGTTGAGGTCGGCGACGCGCTGGTCATCGCCGGGGAGCGCTTCTCATCGCGTCTTCTCATGGGCACCGGCGGTGCGCCCAGCCTCGACGTGCTGGAGCGAGCCCTGCGCGCGGCCCGCGCGGAGATCGTGACCGTGGCCATGCGTCGTGTCGAGCCGGCGGCGCGTGGTTCCCTGCTGTCCGTGATCGAGGGCGTGGGCGCCCGAGTGCTGCCCAACACCGCAGGCTGCTACACAGCGCGCGATGCGGTCACCACGGCGCGCATGGCGCGCGAGGCGCTGCAGACCAACTGGATCAAGCTCGAGGTCATCGCCGATGAGCGCACGCTGCTTCCGGAACCGGTCGAGCTCATCACCGCCGCGGAGACGCTGGTCGACGAGGGCTTCGTGGTGCTGCCGTATGCCAACGACGACCCGGTGCTCGCCCGGCGGCTGGAGGATGCCGGATGCGCCGCGGTGATGCCGCTCGGCGCCCCCATCGGCAGCGGCGCCGGCATCCGCAATCCCTACAACCTGCGGATCATCGTGGAGGCCGCGCGCGTTCCCGTGGTGCTCGACGCGGGCGTGGGCACGGCCTCCGACGCCGCGGTCGCCATGGAGATCGGCTGCAGCGCGGTGCTGGTGGCGTCGGCCATCACGCGCGCCGAAGATCCCGTGCTCATGGCGGAGGCGATGGCGCATGCGGTTGAAGCGGGACGCCTCGCGCACCGCGCCGGGCGCATTCCGCAACGCCTGTACGCCGAGCCCTCCACGCCGCGCGAGGGCCTCGCCGACCTGCGCGGCGCGTGACCGTGGATTCGGTGCTGTCGCTGGGCGCCGTGCGCCGCGCGCGCCTCGCCGACGCGCGGCTGTACGTGGTGTGCGATGCGCGCCGGCGCGCGGGCGACCTCGCGGCGTTTCTCGACGCGGTGCTCGGCGCCGGCGCCGACGTCATCCAGCTGCGCGAGAAGCACGCGGAAGCAGGTGATCTGCTGCGCTGGGGGTCGGCGTTCAAGGAAGCGGCGGATCGGCACGGTGCGCTCTTCGTCGTCAACGACAGACCCGACGTCGCTGTGGCGCTGCAGGCGGACGGCGTGCACCTTGGTCAGAACGACCTGCCGCCTGCGATGGCGCGCGCCATCGTCGGCGAGCACGTGCTCATCGGTCTGTCGACACACTCGGAGGAGCAGCTTGCCGCGGTGCCGCCGGAGGCCGACTACGTGTGCGCCGGGCCGGTGCACGAGACGCCGACGAAGCCGGGCCGCGCCGCCACGGGGACGCCGCTGCTCGAAGTCGCGGCCCGGCACATGCCTTCGCAGCCAGCGTCCCGACCCTGGTTCGCCATCGGCGGCATCGACGCGACGACGCTGCCGGCCGTCCTCGCGGCCGGTGCCACGCGCATCGTCGTCGTGCGTGCGGTGGTCGATGCGTCCGATCCGGCTGCGGCAGCGCGCGCCCTGCTGGAGCTTCTGCCACCCATCTCTTAACCATGCCGTAACGCCCCGCCAAAAAGTGGGCCCGTAGGCTGGGGAAAGTGGCAGGCCCTGCGACGCCGAGGACGACGAAGGAATCGCCCGGTGCGCGCTCACGATTCGAAAGGGATGAGATGACGAACAGGATCTTCTCGCTCGTCGCCGCGCGGAACCGCCTTGCCGGAACGCGGAGCAGGCTCGCTGCTGCAGCGACCACCTCCGTGCTGCTCGCAGCATGTGGTGCCGGCAACGCCGCGACGACAGCGCCGAGCGCGACCCCGACGCCCGTCTGCCAGGGGACAGCCGCGTCTCCGGGATACACCAACGGCGTGGCGACGGTGGCGGGTCAGGCCACCAGTCTCAGCGGCGCCGGTTCCACGTTCGTGGCGCCGATGATGTCGGTCTGGACCTCGACCTATGCGACGACCGCGGGTGTGCAGGTCGCCTACCAGTCGGTCGGGTCGGGTGCGGGCATCAAGCAGCTGCAAGCGGGCACGGTGGACTTCGGGGACTCCGACGCGTTCATGACGGATTCCGACATCAGCAAGGCGAAGGGCCCGGTCGTGCAGATCCCGCTGGTGCAGGCGCCGGTGGTCGTCGCGTACAACCTTCCGGGAGTGGCGAGCGGCCTGAAGTTCGACGGCCAGACGCTCGGCAAGATCTTCGCTGGTCAGATCACGACCTGGAACGACCCCGCCATTCAGTCGCTGAACCCCGGCGTCACGCTCCCCAACCTTCCGATCGCTGTGGCGCACCGCTCCGACGGATCCGGCACCACGTTCATCTTCACCGACTTTCTCACCAAGGAGAGCCCCGCGTGGGTGAGCGCGCTGGGCGGCTCCAGCAAGAGCGTGGGCAAGACGGTGGCCTGGCCGACCGGCATCGGCGGCAAGGGCAACGAGGGTGTCTCTGCGGCCATCGGGCAGACGCAGGGTGGCATCGGTTATGTGGAGCTGGGCTACGCGATCGCTCAGCACCTCACCTACGGTGACGTGAAGAACAAGGCTGGAGGATTCATCGAGCCGTGCGTGCAGACGGCGGCGAACGCAACGCTTGGCATCACCTCGTACCCCAGTGATCTGCGGGTCGACATCGTCGACCAATCGCAGAACGCTGAGGCGTATCCCGTGACGGGGCTGACGTGGGCGCTGGTGTACCAGAACCAGACGGATCGGACCAAGGCCGCGGCGCTGGTGAACTTCTTCTCCTGGGTGCTCACCAAGGGTCAGGACCTTGCCACCGCCAAGAACTACACGCCGCTGGGGTCAGTGCTGCAGAAGCTGTGCATCGCCCAGCTGCACAAGATCACGTTGAATGGGACGCCAGTGGCGACGTGAGCCGCCAGTCGCCTTGACGGGGGAGCCGGTGATGCCGTCGCCAGCACTTGGCGGCGGCATCGTGATTGAGAGACGACCGCCGTCGGTGACCCTTCGCCGGAACCGTCGCAGGCCGGGGGATACGGTGTTCGGGATGGTGGTGCGGCTGGCCGGCGGCATCGTGCTCGTTGTCATCGCCGCGATGTTCATCTTCCTCATCGTCCAGGGGCTGCCGGCCACCCGCCACTACGGGTTCTTCTCGTTCCTGACGTCCGCGCGCTGGGCGCCCTCCGAGGCCGATCCGGCGGCGAGCACGCCGAACCCTTACGGCATCGTCCAGTTCATCTACGGCACCCTCCTGACATCCGTCATCGGGATGATCCTCGCCGTGCCGCTGGCCGTCGGCGCCGCGCTCGTCATCACCGAGATCGCGCCGCAACGGGTGGGGAAGCTGCTCTCGTCGCTGGTGGACCTGCTCGCCGCCGTTCCCAGCGTCGTGTATGGGTTCTGGGGGATCTTCGCGCTGATCCCGGCGATCAAACCCGTGGTCGGGTTTCTCACCAGCACGCTCGGGACCGTACCGGTGATCGGCATCGCCTTCAGCGGACCATTCTTCGGCGTCTCGTATTTCACCGCAGGCCTCGTCCTCGCAATCATGATCCTGCCGATCATCGCTGCCGTCTGTCGCGAGGTGTTTCGCAGCACGCCGGGCAACGAAAAGGAGGCTGCGTTCGCCCTGGGCGCGACACGCTGGGAGATGATCCGCATCGCCGTGCTGCCACGAGCGCGGTCAGGGATCGTCGGCGCGTCGCTGCTGGGTCTCGGCCGTGCGCTCGGCGAGACGATCGCGGTGACCATGGTGATCGGCAACGCTGTGCTGCACATCAACCCCAGCATCTTCTCCCAGGGCGCGACCATGTCGAGCGTCATCGCCAACGAGTTCACCGAGGCGACGGAGCCGTTCCATCTCGAGTCGCTCTTCGTAGTGGGCTTCTGGCTGCTCGTGGTGGCACTGGCCGTCAACGTGATCGCTCGCGCCGTGGTGCGCCGAGGAGTGGCGCTGTGAGCAGCCTCGCACCGGCTGCACCGCTGTTCGGGAAGCGCCCCTCGCTGCGCCGGCGTCACACCAAGAACGCCGTACTTCAGGCTGCACTCATCACCGCGGTCGTCGTGGCGCTGGGTGTCCTTGCCTGGGTGCTGGTATACGTAGCGATCCAGGGCGCCGGAGCGCTGGGGCCGGACTTCCTCACGCACAACCCGCCGGGCGATCCGTCGGCGGCCGGCGGTGGATTCTTCAACGGCATCATGGGCAGCCTGATCATCGTCGGCATCGCGGCAGCGATCGCGATCCCGCTGGGAGTGTGCGCCGCCATCTACCTGGTCGAATACGGCCGAGGGCGGTTCTCGGGCACGGTGCGATTCTTCAACGACGTGCTGATCGGCATACCCACCATCGTCATCGGCGCGTTCGTCTACGCGATCTGGGTGACGCGGTTTGGCTTTTCCGGTTTTGCCGGCTCGCTGGCGCTGGCGATCGTCATGCTGCCACTCGTGACCAGGACGACGGAAGAGATGCTCCGCCTGGTTCCCAATGACTTGCGCGAGGGCAGCCTGGCGCTGGGCGCGACGCGTAGCCAGACGGTGATGCGAGTCTGCCTTCCGACGGCGCTTCCCGGCATCATCACCGGTGCCATGCTGGCGGTGGCGCGCGCCATGGGCGAGACGGCGCCACTCCTCCTCACCGCGCTCGGCAACGACCTGTTCACCGAGCTGAACCCTGGGAAGCGAATGTCGACGCTGTCTCTGCAGATCTTCGACAATGCGGTCACCGGCTTCCAGGAGGCGCAGGGTCGGGCCTGGGCGGGCGCTCTGACGCTCATCGCAATTGTGCTCATACTCACCGCGGCCGCGCGCTTCTTCGGGCGGCGAGTCGCCGTCGGGAGCCGCTGAGGTGGCGACGAATCCGGCTGCAGTGGCGGCTCCGGTCGCGCCTGAGCGGGAGCGCGCGGAGCCGGCCGGCCAAGGCCTCGCGGTGGAGAACCTGAGCGCGTGGTTCGGCAAAAACAAGGTGGTCGAAGGGGTCTCTGTCTCCGCGCCGCCGAGAAAGGTGACCGCCCTCATCGGGCCCTCCGGTTGCGGCAAGAGCACGGTGCTGCGCTGCGTCAATCGCATGCACGAGCTGGTCCCAGGGGCGCGCGTGCAGGGCACGGTGACCTTTGCAGGTCAGGACGTCTACGACCCTGCGGTCGACCCAGGCTCGGTGCGCACCGAGATCGGCATGGTGTTCCAGCGCCCCAACCCATTTCCCACGAAGTCGATCTTCGAGAATGCGGTGATAGGAGTGCGCATCGCACGGAGCGCTCCGTCCAGGGATCTCCCCGACATCGCTGAGCGAGCGCTGCGCCGCGCGCAGCTGTGGGACGAGGTCAAGGACCGTCTGCACAAGCCGGCCGTCAGGCTGTCGGGTGGCCAGCAGCAGCGCCTCTGCATCGCCCGGGCGATTGCAGTGGACCCGGCGCTCCTCCTCATGGACGAGCCCTGCTCCGCCCTCGACCCGATCGCGACCTTCAAGATCGAAGAGTTGATCCGGGAGATCACGACCGATTACACCGTGGTGATCGTCACCCACAACATGCAGCAGGCGACACGCGTGTCCGACTACACGGGGTTCATGACCATCGAGCGTGCCGGCGAACCGGGGCGGCTCATCGAGTTCGGCGCCACCGGCCAGATCTTCGGGGCGCCCGCCAACGCGGCGACGGAGGCGTACGTGAGTGGCAGGGTGGGCTGAGGTGGCTGGATGAATCAGCAGCCGACGGACGCGGCCGCTTCCGGCCACCGGCCGGCCCTGCAAGCGGAGCTCGACCACATCCGCGACAGCGTCATGGATCTGACACGGCAGGTGGAGATCGCGATCGAGCGGGCGATCTGGGGGCTGCGCACGCGAAATCCGGACATCTGCACGGCGGTCATCGAGGGTGACGCGGCCATCAACGAGCGGCACCACGAGATACGTGACATGTGTTTCCACGTGATCCTCACACAGGCGCCGGTGGCGCGCGATTTGAGGGACATCCTCGGCTTTGAACACATGTCGGCGGAGTTGGAGCGCATGGCGGACCACTGCGTGTCCATCGCGCGGATCGCTCGCTCAATGACCGAGCTGGCGGACAAGCCGTCGTCCGAGCCGCTAGGCGCGCTGGCCGAGCTGTGCGGGGCGCAGGTACGCGACATGCTCGCGGCCGTCGAATCGCGCGACACGCTGAGCGCGCGCGATGTGGCGCGCCGAGACAGCGTCGTGGACATGCAGTACCGTCGCGTGTTCGCGACGCTTGTCGAGCAGATGACCGCGGACGGCAGCCTGGCGCTGCGCGCTACGGGGCTGGTGTTCGTGGCCCACTACCTGGAGCGCATCGCCGACCGCGTGACCAACATCGCCGAGGAGTTGATCTTCGCCGAGACGGGTGGCCTCGAGGATCTCGGCTGAGGCGGGATCAGCGAAGCGCTGCGCGGGCGCTCTCCATGTCGTCCGTCGCGATGACGATGCGCACACCCCCGAACGTCGTGTAGGCCAGCTCGACGTTGACGTTCGCGTCGGCCAGCTGACGCATCAGCTCGCCGAGCGTCCCCGGCCGGTCCTCGAGGTCGACGACGAGCACCTCGCGTTCGTCGGCAAGCCCCACCGCAGCGTTCTTCAGCGCGTCGCGCAGCGGGCGCGCGTCGCGATCGTCGACCAGGAGGTGGATGACGCCGCGCCCCTCCCCGGTGAAGGCGCCGATGCCCCGGAGGTTGACGCCCGTCTCGCCGGCGATCTCGCCCAGGCGTGCCAGCTCGCCGGGCTGGTCTTCGAGGATGACGGTGAAGTCACGCGGCACCCACGAATCTTGGCATCACGCGCGGCTTCGCGGCGCAACGCGCGCCGCCGGTCTCGGGAGAGACGTCAGCCGCTCGACGAGATCTGCACCGCCGGGCCGCCGAGTCCCGGCCACAGGCGTCGCAGCTGGATCGAGTAGATGAGGGGGTCGTTGCTGATGCCGAAGAGGTCGTGCAGGAAGAAGTACTCGCTCAGGGGACGATCGTCGGTGATGAGCGGGGCGCTGCCCGCGAAGGTGTCGACGTCGGCTCCGTTCATCCATTCCATGCTCTGCAGCATCTCGGGCCAGGGAGTGTCTCCGATCACCCGGGCGTAGTCGGGCGCGTCGCTGATGTCTTCGGTGGCGGACGGCGATCCCATGATGCGGTTCACCGTCGCGGTGTTCCAGCTGATCGGAGAATCGGAGCCGATCATGTAGACGCCGTCACCGACCGGGCTCATGAGGATCAGCACGTAGGAGAACTCGGAGCGGAACGTGTGCAGGTGCTCGCGCAGCTCGTCGAGCCGCACGCCACCGAACAGAAGCCACTCCAGCATAAGGCCGCCGGGTCGCAGCCGCGCCTTGGCGTCGGCGTAGAACTCCTGCGTGTACAGCACCACGGCACCCGCGCTGTTGATCGGCGGCGGCGGGTCCACGGAGATGACGTCGTACGTGCGCGATGTGAGGTGGAGGTAGTTGCGACCGTCCGCGGTGATCACGCGTGCCAGCGGGCTGTGCAGGTACTGTTCGGCGTCGGGGTAGAACGTGGGCATCTGCCACGGCACCGACGGCGAGAGATCCACCGCGTCGGTGTGCATGCCGAGTATCAGCGCGGACCGGAACGTCGTGCCCATGCCGAAGCAGATGTCGAGGAAGTTCTGCGCGTTGGGCCGTATCACCTTGGGGATGTACGCCATCAGCTTGGTGTCGACGCTCAGTGACGTCATTGCCGTGCCGCTGACGAACAGGCGACGCCGCGCCGGAGGGCCGCCGAGCGCGTCGACGGTGGAGAGGCGATCCTCGGTGTGGCGGAAGGGGAGGCCGGTGGCGGCCAGCCGGTGGTCGGTCGCGGTCAGCAGCACCGGCGAGCCCGTGGCCACCAGGATCACCGGCGCCAGCACGAACGCGCCGGCGGCGAGGGAAAGCCGCATTGAGGGCGCGCGGCGCACTCCGGGGCCGGCGACGACGAGCAGCAGCGCCACCCCCGCCTCAGCCGCGCTGAGCACCAGGACCGAGCTGTTGGTGCCCAGGGTGCCTGCGAGCACGAACGCCGCGGCCAGCGAACCAAGGATCGATCCGACCGTGTTCCACGCGTACAACGTACCGATGCTTCGTGCGCTGTGCGCCGGGTCGCGCGCCAGCATCCGGGCCGACAGCGGAAACGCATAGCCCATGCACAGCGTCGCCGGCAGCAGCATGAAGGCGCGGGCCATGTTGAGCGTCGAGAGCCACAACGTGGTGAGCGGCACCGTGAGCAGCGTGCTTGCCGCGATGATGAGAAAAGCGAGCGACAGCACCCTCACCGTGTCGCGCCGCGGGCTGCTGAGGATGCGGTACGCGAAGCCGCCGGCGGCGATGCCGGCCAGGTACACAGCGAGGATGATCACGAAGTTGTAGATGCGCGAGCCGGTGCCCTCGGCGAGCATGCGCGTCCAGAGCACCTCCAGAGCCAGCGCCACGAAGCCCGACACGAACGTCGCGGCGTACACCAGACGTCGCATCCGCGTCGTGAGCGGTGCGCGCGCCACCGCGACGCCGTCGATGTCCGGCTGCTCCCGGTTCGCGACCCCCGTACGCGTGCTCACCGCGAGGGCGACCAGTCCGGCCAGCAGGTTGAGCGCGATTGCCACATGCGTGGTCGCGGACAGGCCGATGATCTCGATGAGGATGAAGCCGGACACCAGCGTCCCGGCCATGGCGCCGAAGGTGTTCGCGCTGTAGAGACGGCCCATGCGCTTGCCCGCCGTGTGCATCGTGGTGACGAGATGGCGCGTGAGCAGTGGCAGCGTGAGTCCCATGAGGAAGGTGACCGGAGTCACCACGGCCATCGTCAGCAGCAGACGCACCAGGGTCAGCTGGCCGGCGGAGGTCGTGTCGTACACCGAGCGGTAGGCGCCCTCGATGAGGTGAAACCCGACGGGAACGAGCAGCGCCGCGCATCCCACAGCGATCTCGATCGCCGCGTAGACGCGCAGCGGGTGCCGCAGTCGCGGGCCGAGGAAGCCGCCGGCCAGGCCGCCCAGTCCCAAACCGGCCATGAACGCGGTGACGATCGTGCCGATCGCCTCGGTGGTGTTGCCGAACACCAGCACCAGCTGCCGCGACCACACCACCTGGTACATCAGCCCGGCCGCCCCCGAGGCCACGAAGGCGATGACGACGAGGCTGTCGGCCGCGCGCCGTCCCCGCTCTGCGGGCGCGGGGCCGGCCACCGGCCGGGGTGTGGCCACTACCGCCATGGCGTCCTCCTGCGCATCCGCCCCGCCCGCTTCGTGTCCCTCGGCGTGTGCCGGTCCGGCCTACCGTAGCGAAAGGGACCAGCGCCGCGGTCCGAGCCCTCCATCACGTCCAGACACGAAGAAGCGGCCGGCCTTGCGGCCGGCCGCTTCCAAACGGCAGACGGGGAACTTACGGCTGGTCGATCGTGGTGGTCGTTCCGGGGCCCACCGTGGTCTCGCGACGACGGCTCCAGTAGCCCGGGCCCGCCCATGAGGACCAGAAGACGAGGGACAGCACGATGCCCAGAGCGCCCACCGCCAGAAGGATGTAGCCGATCGTGTGCAGGTTCACCCCGGCCGATGACGTGTCCACGTTCACGGCCCAGGCGAGGATCGCACCGATCGCCACCAGGAAGATTCCCACTCCAAGACCCATGGTCAGATAACCTCCATAGCGGGTTGCCGGTTTCCCAACATAGCCGCTATCACACTATCTGTCAACCAGCGTGAGGGTTCCGGCTGTGGCCGACGAGGTTTCAGGCCGCGGGCGGGTCCCCGTGGCGGGGGATGCGCCAGACGACCACCGCCGAGATCAGCGCCAGGACGGCCGCGCCGGTGACCGTGAGATCGAGCGACCTCGCGATCAGCGGGCCGGCGAGCGCAGAACCGATGGGCGCACCGGCGTAGTTCAGGCTCATCGACACGGCAAAGGCACGCCCGTACCAGGCGCGTTGGGTGCGCCGCTGCCTGAAGGAGAAGAGCGCGACCCCGGCCGGTCCGTCGGAGGCGCCGGTCAACGCCATGGCCACGGCGAGGAGTGGAATGGCCGGTAGCAGGAGGAGCAGCGTGACCGCGCCCAGCACCACGTCGCTGAGGCTGAGGATGCGCCGCTCCCTCCCCTGCATTCGAAGGCGACCGGCGAGAAGTGACGCGGGGATGCCCACCAGTCCCTCACATGCGAAGAGCTCGCCGACCACGCCGGCGTTGCCGTGAAGGCGGAAGACGAGGAGCGGCAGGGCGACGATGACCATGCCGAAGCCGACGTTGGCGAAGAACGTGGAGATGGCCAGCCAGCGCAGCGACCGGTTGTGCACCACGTAGCGGAGTCCCAGCCAGGCATCGCGCAGGACGCCGTGGTGAGGACGGTCCTCGCGGGGGGGCTCGTGAATGCCGAAGAGGACGATCGCGGCCAGCAGGTAGCCGCCCGCGACGAAGAGGAGCGCACCTGACGGCCCCACCCCGAGCGTGAGCGCTCCCGCGAGAGCGGGACCGGCCACGCTCGCCGCGCCATAGCCGATCGTGTCGGCGGCGTTGGCCCGTTCCCAGAGATGAGCGGGGACTGTGAGCGGCAGCAGCGATCGGGTACCCGCTGCGCTGAGGGTGCTGGTGAGCGAGACGGCGGAGACGATGACCAGGAGGCCGGCGACGCTCAGCCGGCCGGTTTGGGCGAGGGTGCTGACCAGGGACACACCGGCGGCCGCCACCACGAAGTCGGCGGCCATCAGCCGCCGCCGCCCCAGACGATCGAGCAGCGCTCCGGTGAGCGGGCTCACGGCCAGCCCCGGAAAGATCAGGAGAAAGACGCTGAGCCCCGCCACGCTCGCGGAATGAAAGCGGGCGAGCGAGAAGAGGACGAACACGACGGTGGACATCACCAAGGCGGTTCGCGACAGCAGCGCGCTGGTCATCAGCGAGCGGAAGCCGGGGACGCGTAGCAGCGCGCCGTAGCTGCGTACCGGCGCGTCAGCGCCGGCTGTCTCGTGCTCCGGTGCGGCATTCGTGCCCTGCGCCATGGCGCTGCACGATAGAGACGCGCGCGGACGCCGCGGCTTCCCCCTCAGCTCACAAGGGCGGGCCGGCGCTCAACGTGACCGCAGCCGCGTGAGGTCCCGTGGCCGGATCTGACCACGTGACGGCCACGCGATCGCCGGGCCGGTGCTGCCTCAGGGCCACGTCGAGATCAGGCTGCGAATGTGTCACGACCCCGCCGACCGAAGTGACGGCGTCACCGGGCATGATGCCGGCCAGCGCCGCGGCACCACCCGGTTCAACGGACAGGACCCTCACGCCGGGCCCGGAGGCGACCAACGCAACCCGGACCCCCAGCGCCGCTCGGTGTGGCCCCTCGATGTATGGCGACGGGGCACCCGCGATGATCTCGTGGGCGATGGCGATCGCGCGCGTGATGGGAATCGCGCAGCCCCCAGAGCTCGTCGAACCGGTGCTGATGCGGAATCCTGCTGTGTCCATGCCCACAACGCGGCCGGCACGGTTGACCAGCGGGCCTCCTGAGTCACCCGGCTCTATCCGAGCGCTGAAGCAGATCACGCCATCCAACGTCTCGGTGATGGAACCGCTTGCATCGCTCACCTGAATGGTCTCGTCGAGCGACGTCACGGCGCCGCTGGCTCTGACGGGTGCGCCATTGCGCCCCAGGGCGTTTCCCAGCCCGGTGACGGCGTCTCCGACTGCCAGCGCGCCCGAAGTGTCCAGGACCGCACTGGTCATGCCCGACGCTCCACCGAGGCGTACCACGGCGACGTCGTGCGTAGGATCGACGCCGATGACCGTCGCCGGGAAGACCGGGCCGCCTCCTGCGACCTGCGCTGTCAACGACGTGGTCCCCGCAACCACATGGTTGTTCGTGAGCACGAGGCCGTCACCGCTTATGACGATCCCCGTGCCGGAGACGGAACCACCTTCGACCGCGCCGTTGATGTTGACGATGTCATCCGTGTTCGCTGAGTCGGCGGAGGGCGCCGCGCCGCCTCTCGACGATGCCCGAGACATGAGCAGCCAGCCGGCGGTGGCGACACAGCCTACGCCCACCACGACTGCGGCCACGATGAGGCCGCGACGCTGGTGCAATCTCGGCGGCCGCTGAGGCGGCGAAGCGGCAGCGGGCGCCGGCAGCTCTGGCGGCGCCGGCGGCGGCGCGATCAAGGAACCGATGCGGGTGTGACGACGGCAGCGGCGTCGGGCGACACGCTGACGGTGGCGACGACGGACCAGGCCGGCACGTTGACGACGTACAGCTTCTGCTCTGTGCTGTCCAAGACGTACGCGCGCGTGCCGTCGGGAGAAAGCTCGAGACTGTCGGGACGGCTGCCGAGCGCGAGCGAACGCGTCGTCACAAGTGTCCTGGGGTCGATCTGCAGAAGGTTGCCACCCGCGTTGTCCAGGGCCAGGAGCGTGTGGTCGTTCGGAGCCGGCACCGCGTCGAACACATTGCCCGTTTCAGGCGCACTGTGTGTGATGGAGTCTGACGCGGTATCGATCTCCTGGATTGCGTGGGCGGCGAGAACATAGAGTGCGGTACCGCGACTGTCCATGATGATCCGCGGGTTGTTGATCACTGGAATCGCGGTGCCTGGGGTCAGGCTTGCAAGAGTGATCGGTACGACGAGCGCGTTGCTCTCACAGGCAGCGTAGAGCTTGCGTCCACCTGGCGTGATCTGCAGCGAGGTCGGCGAGCATGGCAACGCCAGGTGCTGCGTCACGCGCATGTGCGTCACGTCGATCACTGCGATCGAGTTCGCCTGGTGGTTGGCCACGAATGCGGTTGTCCCATTTGGGCTGAGCGTCAGCGACGACGGTGCAGCACCGACCGCCAGCGGAGGCGACGCGCTGGACGTGGCTGTGTTGATCGCGGTGAGGGATCCAGTCTGCGCTCCGTTTCCGAAGCTCAGCACCAGCAGCGTGCGACCGTCGGGGGTGAGCAACGCCTGCGTCGGGTCCTGCGGTACATGGATCGCCGGCCCAGCCGTCTGATTCGCAAGATCGATGCGCTGCACCGTGTCGCTCAATCCGTTGGCGATCCAGGCGTCGCGGCCGTCGTGCGCAATGACCAGGTTTGGACCGTTGCCGACGCGAATCGCTTCGCCCAGCGTGCTATCGCCCCGCAGGAAGGTCACATCGCCGGGTGAGCTGGGGAACAGAGCCCAGCCCTCGGCCGCTGAAGACAGAGATAGATCCGTCGGCGCGTTGCCAAGGGTCACAGGCTTGCCGGCATGCAGTGCTGTGAGGTCCACGGGTACGAGGGTGCGATCGAGCACGCACGCGACCCACGCGGTGTGACCGTCGGGTGTGATCTCGACGCCCTGCGGCTCGGCGCCGACAGGGACGCTCGCAAGAAGCAGACGGGCGCTCAGATCGACGACGGACACCGTCCCGTCGAGCGTGTTGGTTACGACGGCGAGGCGACCATCGGGCGTGACCGCGGCCGAGGACGCAGCGTGCCCGAGCGTGATGGGCCGACCCTCCTTCCGTGTGGATGTGTCGATCGGGAAGAGGATGCTGGGCTGGTTGCCAAGGCCCTGCTCGCCCACCCACACCGTGCGCCCGTCGCGGCTGTAGAACGCGTACTGCACCGCATTCTGGCCGGCTGCGAGCGGCGCGCCCAGCCCTGTCGTGGGGCTGGTCAGGAACACGAGGCCCGGTTGGCCAGAGGCGGTGTACATGCCGACGAGCGCCTGGCTGCCGTCCGGTGAGGGCACGTAGAGGTCGGCACCTTGCGGCACGCTCACAGGCGGCCGTGATTCGAGCGTGGCAGTGTCGATCGGTATCACGGACTGGCCCAGGTTGTCGGTGACGTACAGCGTGGACCCGTCGGCTGAGAGGTGTTCGTCCACAGGGAGCCGTCCTACGGCGATTGACGGGCCCAGGCGGTCGTGAGCGAGGTCGACCGGGACCACGTCGCCGTGCTCGGGGTCCAGCAGGAACGCCTTGGACCTGTCAGGTGTGGTGATGATCTCATCGGGCGTGCCCGGTAGCTGCAGGGCCGGCCCCGCCGGTCCGCCGTGCAGCGAGACCTGTTGCAGGACGGCTGGACCGTAATGCACCACCGCGACGGGAGCGGCCGCGGGCGCGGCCGCCTGAGAGGCAGGCGTTTGGTGGCGAGTCAGGTACAACGTGCCCGCCGACAAAGCTGCGACCGCCACGGCGCCTGCTGCGACGTACGCCCAAACGGCGCGCGGACGCCGCCTCCGAGGACTCGCGTCTCTGCGTATCGGTGGCAGCTCGGGCGTGCTGGGAGGCGCAATCGGAGGGGGCGCGTCGGGCTGCGACGCCGTAGGTATCGCCAGAGAGGGCGTCGAAGCCAGTGCGGGCACGTCCCACTCGTCCGCGACGGGCTGCCGTGGCTGTCGTATGCCCCAGCCTGGTCCTCCCTCGGCGTTGGGCGAGGACGCTGTGCCGTCGGGAAGACCCTCTTCCATCGCGTGAGAACCTACCGATGGGCAAGCGTCCTTCCTCGTGACGTGGCGCCGTCGTATCCGCACCGTGACGGACACACCACCGATGCAGCCGGCCTGTCAACCTCGAGGCAGGCTGACGTCGCGCCGTGCCTCGCCGGCTGGTCGCCGGTGGCATGCTTGCGACTCGATGGTCCAGGATCTCACCGATCCGCGGCGCACCGACCCAGAGGTCGCGTACGTCTCAGGTGAGCGCGAGTTGCTGGACACGTGGCTCGACTTTCATCGCGCGACGCTGCTCCTCAAGTGCGAGGGGGTGAGTGATGCGCAGCGGAAGACGCGGCCGGTGCCGACGTCGAAGCTGTCGCTGCACGGACTGGTCCGCCACATGGCGGAGGTGGAGCGAGGCTGGTTCGGGCGGACGCTGCTGAGCCAGCCCGACATGCCGCGCATCTACGGCCCCAGAACCCAGGACCTCGACCTGGCGCCTCTCGACGACGCGCGCTGGGATGACGATCTCGCCGTCTGGCAACGCGAGATCGAGTCCAGCCGCGCCGCCGCTTCAGTACGCCGTCTCGATGCGACCGGCCTTCGTGAGGGAAAGCCGTGCTCCCTCCGCTGGATCTACGTGCACATGATCGAGGAGTACGCGCGCCACAACGGCCATGCCGACCTCATTCGAGAGCAGCTCGACGGGGCGGTTGGCTGGTAGAGCTTCGCTAGTAGTGCGCGTCGCCTGCGCGCACCAGCTGGGCGCAGAGGCGCGCCGCAGCGGTGCCGCCCGCGGGATAGATCGCGTAGTCGTTCTGCGAATGGTCGGCGCACGTCGGCGCGCCCGAGGAAGCTGACACGACCGTGTACCCGCCGGCCGCGAAGCGCTGCTTCGAACGATCAGCCTTTCATCTACGTCTTTCAGACGTCGTGCGATGTTCTGCGACGCTCTGATCCGCTCAGCACGGCCACGGCCAGTGCTCGCTGCGCTTTGGCGGAGGGAGAGGGATTCGAACCCCCGAGGCCTTGGCGGGCCTTGCGGTTTTCAAGGTCGTGTTTGACGCGTTCGGGCCTGTCCGCGTAGTGCCGTTTTGTATTCGATCCTTGGTGGCCGCACAGGGATTCCGGCCACCATGGAACGGGCGCGTTCGCCTCATAAGGTGTCAGATAGGGTGTCAACGATGGATGTGGAACAGCGACTTGCGGCTTTCGAAGAATGGCGTGCGCGCCCCGGTCGGGTTACGGACCGCATAGGCGAACTGGACCAAATCGCAGCAGACGACCCCGAAGGCTGGCGGGACGCGATGTTGTACCTGTTGCCGAGCCGTCCCACCGTGGATTGGTTGGAACAGAACAATCTCTTCTGGTTAGGGCTAGGGATCCGCGCGGCACTGCGTACATCGCGGGACAGCGCGACGATGCAGGCTGACCTAGTGAAACGGGCCCGTCGGGATCCCGTTGTAGCGGCGGTATTGGCCTCTGCACTGGCACCGCTCGGCTCCAACGAGAAGGCAACGCTCGACGCCATCGAGATCCTCGGCGAGGACCTGTTGTTCGAAACGTGGTCGAGAGCGCACTGGAACGTCAGGGAGAACAAAGCTGAGGCGGATGTGGCGGAGCTCCCGGAGGTTGAAGTTGACCAGTGGGCCGACGAGTTCATGACGGTGCTCACCTTCCGCAACCCGGATGCAGCTTGGGATCTCTTCCTCAGGTATCTGGGATATGAGTTGGATGCAGGCTTACAGGCACAGGCCGGCATCGCATGGCTTGAATCAATCAACTTCCGCGGCGCTGAGGCCTTTATCGAGCGGATTGAGGTCGAGGCCAAGAAGAACGATCGTCTGAGAGCCGTCATGCAACGCATGTATCCACCGCCTGGCGACGCGTCCATCAAGGTTCGATTCGCTGACGCCGCCAGAGAGCCGCGGGGGTAACTCGGCTGCTCGATCGGACGACTTGCCTTGCTTACATTCTGCTTACAACGTGACGAACCAGACGTTCCGTTGCCGCAGGTGAAACTGTCTGCGATGTACAGCAGCGATGCGACGTGGATGCGCGATGTGTCCGGACGTGGCACTGGGAGCGCAAGCGATAGAGCGCTCGCCGAGGTAGGAGGCGCGGGGGCTAGGTAGTAGGCGTGTCGGTGATTGGTCGGACGCAAGGATAGGGAGGGAGTCCGGGGAAGTTCGGATCCCTGCAAACCCGCTGCTGCGCGCAACTATCGCAGCGTGTCGCTCACCGAGGCGCCTGGCCATGTGAGATCCGCCGGTAGCTGGGGCTCCCCTCCCGCGGCCGCTGCGCTGTCATCCGCTTGCGCTCCTCGCGCTCACGCCGGCGGTGCTCGGCCCGCGTCGTGTGCGGGGGCTTGAGCTCGGCGGCGCGGCGCTTTGCACGAGCTAGCTCCTGCGTCCAGTCGACGCCGGGGACGCCGAGACGAGCGCACGCCGCGGCAGTCTCCGCGATGACTTGCCACGCAGCCTGGGCATCGACGCTCGCAGATGGCGAACCGTACAGGACCCGGAGGCGCTCGGCGACGGCTCTTGCGTGCCGCCACGCCTTGAGTGCGCGGTTCCGGGCGGCCTGCCTAGCACGATTCTCCGCAGCCTGGTCACGGGCGCGCTTCGCCTGCAGCTGCTCGATCTCCCAATCGGCGGCATCCGACAGATGCAAAGTGCCGCGAGCGTGCGGCCAGCGCGGCAATGATTCGCGTTCGTGTTGCCGGCGCCGGCGATACGCAGCTGCTCGGCAGGCGCCTCCGCAGAATCGCGCCGGGCGACCGCGACGGCTCGCGGGTTCAGGCAATGGTCCACCGCACGATGCGCAGGACTTCGGTCTTGCCACCCCCGGTATGTATCAGAGTCGGGGTCAGCGCGGCCAACCCGAGTAGCCGACGCGAAAAGTGTAAGCAATGTGTTAGCGCTGGAGCGATACATTCTCCTCATGCCGCGAACGCAACTCTTCTTCGATATCGAACCCGCAGACATCGGCGGACGTACG
This sequence comes from Candidatus Dormiibacterota bacterium, assembly GCA_963777285.1. Taxonomy (GTDB): domain Bacteria; phylum Chloroflexota; class Dormibacteria; order Aeolococcales; family Aeolococcaceae; genus JAFARE01. Next base: position 336,015 of record CAVZPR010000002.1, on the reverse strand, counting down.
CGAATAGTCGCGGCCCATTCCACACACGAATCCACGGCGTCGCCACCCGTAATCCTGTTGTCGGTGATGGAAACTGCGCATATCCTCGGATGCGGGCGAACGCTCGTGTATGAGCTGATCGGCTCCGGTGACCTTGAGGCGGTCAAGCTCGGTCGGCTCCGGCGTGTGCCGATCGATGCCGTGGATAGGCTCGTTCACCGGCTTCGCGCTGATTCAACGCGTAGTCACATCGAATAGCTGAATTACTGGCCGGCGAACTCCTTGGTTCGACTGTCGTGTGTCAGCGGCCGTGTAACCCCGTTCAGTGATCGCCGACAGATGTATCGCGCGGCCGGCTTCGGCGTCCCTCGCCACCGAGCCATTCGGCAAACGCTCGAGCCGTAGCTTGGTCTAGGCCCATAAACCCAGCGTAGTACTCTCCATCGGAGAACTCCATCCAGCGACTCAAGAGTTCACGCTCGTACGAAAAGGAGCCTAAGTCGCGTCGGCGCCACCACTCCGCGGCGCTGTCGCGTACTGTCTGGCTGATCGGGTTCGTGGCAAGCCACGCGGCGAACTCAGCGGCCGTCGTCGCGGTAAGCCCGATGAAGCTGGCCGCATACCTTTGGCTAGAAAACTCACTCCAGAGAAAGAGCAGCTCCCAGTCGTAGTCCTCAAGGGTGCCATCTGCAAGCGGCGTCACCGCGCGTCGCGCGGGCCGCCACCCGCTGCATTGAGGAGATCGTCCATGGTGTGGGCTGCCTCGCGCTGCATTGTCGGGGTGACATGAGAGTAGAGATCAAGCGTGATGCCGATCGTGGTGTGGCCTAACATCTCTGACACGATTTTCGGATGGACTCCACGGCCTAGCAGCAAGGTGGCCGCGGTGTGGCGCAGGTCGTGAAACCGAATTCTCGGCAGGCTGGCGCGCTCGAGCAGCGGGACGAACTGGCCAAGGAGTAGGTGGCTTCCGTCTTGTGGTTTGCCGAATGGATTGGGGAAGACGAGGTCATTGTCATCCCATTCAGTTCCGAGCTGCAGTCGCTTCGCGGTCTGCCCGGCTCGGTGGCGTCGCAGCGCATCACTGGCAAAGTCGGACAGTTCTACCTGGCGACGTGAGCGGGCGGTCTTCGGCTCTGCGATGGCGAGCCGCCGGTCGAATCCTCGCTGCATGGTGCCGACGACTCGAGCCGTGCCGCGCTCGAGGTCGACGTCGCGCCAGCGCAGCGCGAGCAGCTCGCCGCGCCGCATGCCGGTGCTCACGGCCACGGCGATGATCGCCTCCAGAGCCCCGCCGCGCGCCGCGTCCAGAAGCACACGCACTTGTTCAGGCGTAAGCACCGTCATCGCGCGGCGGCCGACCCGTGGGGGGTCGACGAGGTCGGCAACGTTGCGCGGAACGAGGTTCCAGCGGACCGCTTGGTCTAGGGCCGTGTGAATTGTCGCGTGGAGGTGGTGAACGGAGGTTGGGCCGAGGCCGGCGCGAAGCCGGTCCTCGTACAGGTGTGAGAGGTGCTGCGGCGTCAGCCGTGTGAGCCGCACCCGGCCGATGACCGGCACGATGTGGATCCGGACGTACTCCTCGCTGCGCCGCCACGGACCTGGGCGCAGCTGCGAGCGTCGACCCTCGAGCCAGCCGGCGAGGAACGACGCCACCGTCTCGCGTCCCGTCGGCAGCGGGAGGCCACTGTCGCGCTGCTGCGTGATCGCCGCAAGGCTCCTCGCCGCCTCGGCCCGACTCTTGCCGTAAACATATCGCCGACGTCCGTTGAGGCCCGTTACGTACGCGGACCACCGACCGTCGCTGCGCTTCGCGATCGACCCTTCACCCTTCCCACGACGGCCAGTCACAGGGCCAGTTTGGCCGCTCGAAAATAGGGTGTCAATAGGGTGTCAAGTGTGCGTTCGGGGCGATCCGCGAGCATCCGCCAGCGTCCGCATCCTTCGCGATAACCCTTATCCGATAATGCTGTTTGGCGGAGGGAGAGGGATTCGAACCCCCGAGGCCTTGGCGGGCCTTGCGGTTTTCAAGACCGCTCCGATCAACCACTCCGGCATCCCTCCAGCGTCTGATCCCGAGTCTATGCCCACTCCGGCTCAGCTTTGCGCCGCGACATCAGCCTGCAGTCAGCGACGCCAGCTGATCTGCGTGCTCCTCGAGGTGTCCGACCAGGAACTCGTCGAGGATCCCGCCGACGTCCATGACACCAAGCGTGGGGTGTAGGCCGCGCGCATGCCATGCCGCCTCGGGCAGCACCTCGAGAAACCGTCGCAGCGACTCCATGTCGGAGAGCGTCTGACTCCAGAGCACCGCGATCGCGAGCGAGCGGTCGCGCTCGATCGCAGCCACGCGTGCCGGATCCGTCTTGGTTCGCCCGAACGGCACCGGCTCGTCTCGGAACGCGGTGGTCACCGCGCGGAGCTGCTCCAGCCAGTACGGCACGAATTCGGCGAGGTGCGCCCACACCTGGCCGCCGTCCCAACGCTCGCCGCTGCCGGGATCCGCATCGGTCAGCGCCGCCGCATCGATCGGTGTGGACGCGAGCGCCGCAAGCCGAGCTTCGACTGCGTCGAGGCGGCTGATGTGTGCCTCGAGGCTCATCGCAGCGCACGCAGCGGAGCGCCCGCGACGACGCGGTTGCGCAGGCGCCCCAGCCGTTCCACGGAGAGCTCGACGACGTCGCCGGGCTGCAGCCACGGGTAGCGGTCCGAGCCGTGCACCAGCGACAGCTCGAGGATGCAGCCGGTGCCGCAGGTGCCGGATCCGATCACGTCACCGGGAACGACTCGCGTGCCCCGAGATGCGTATGCGAGCATCTCTCCGAAGCTCCAATAGATGTCCGACAGCGACGCTCTGGAGTACTCGATGCCGTTCACGCTCGCCGTCATGGCCAGCTCGTATGCCCGGCCGGCGCGCGCCGAGTTGAGCTCGTCGGGCGTCACCAACACAGGACCCAGCGACGTGGCGAAATCCTTGCCCTTGACAGGCCCCATGCTCAGCTTCATCTCGCGGCGCTGCACGTCGCGGGCGCTCCAGTCGTTCATCACGCAGTAGCCCGCGATGTGCCGCGTCGCAGACGCAGGATCCAGGTCAGAACCCGCCATGCCGACGATCGCCGCCACCTCGAGTTCGAAGTCCATTTCTGCCGTCCCGGGCGCGACCGCGACGTCGTCGTCCGGTCCCACGACGCAGTGCGGGTTGCTGAAGTAGAAGACGGGAAGCTCGTACCAGTCCGGGTCCATCTCGAGTCCGCGCCGCTGCCGAGCGGTGCGCACGTGCTGCTCGAATGCGTAGAAGTCGCGCACGCTCGGTGGCCGCGGAACCGGCGCGCACAGCGAAATGGCATCGAGTGCTACGACGTCGGCCGGATCGCGCTGCGCGCGGTCTGCTGCCTGCGCGAGCCGCTCACCGTCGTCGCCGAGGAGCGACAGCAGCGTCTCTCCGGCAGCAAGCCCGTGCACGTCGGCGCCGACGACCAGTCCCGCTCGCTCTGCGCCGTTCTCCATCCGGTACGTCACCCAGCGCATCGCTCGATCCCGTCACGTGTGGCTTTCACGGCTGCTCACAGTACCTATACTGGATTCCCCGTGGGGAGGTGGCTGAGAGGCTGAAAGCGCCCGCCTGCTAAGCGGGTGAGGGATGTCAAGTCCCTCCGGGGGTTCGAATCCCCCCCTTCCCGCCAGCGCAACCGCGGCGTCCGGCTGCTACTGACCGCGCTGCGCGAGCAGCTGCTCGACGGCAACGGGCAGCCGGGTCTCGAAATCGATCAGCTTCGCCCATTCCGCGCGAATGAGGATGCGTGCCATCTGCTTGTACAGAGCGCGCACCTGCGACTCGAAGTCCGCCCACCCATCGTCAGCGATGTACTTCCGCGACGCAAGCAGATACTCAGCTGGAATGCCATCCACGATCTCGACGCTCGCCGTGCCGCGGACCAGCAGAATGTGGGGTGGCTGCGCGTCGGTGTCGACGGTCAGGGCCACGCGCGGATTCCTCTGCAGCGCACGCACCTTCGGGGCGTTGGCCGCCGTGCACACGACGAACTCCTTGCCGTTCCAGTGGTATCCGATGGGGATCACGCGCGGATAGCCGTCGGCGCCGTGATACGCGAGACGGATGAGCAGCCGCGAGTGCAGCAGCTCCTGTGCGAGCGGGTCCTCGAGAACCTCGCTCACCGCCTCCGGTTGCATGGCCCTGCCTCTAGCCCGCTGAAGCAGAGATGCGAGCGGTGACCATCTCCTGCAGGGCGTCGAACGCCATGTCGAGCTTCTGGATCGGGGCGCTGAAGCACGCTCGCAGGTGCGATGGCACGCCGAAGGCGACGCCGGGGGTCATCAGCACGCACCTTCGCGCCAGCTCGTCGATGAACGCCAGCGTGTCGTCCCAGGGGCATGGCATCCAGAGATAGATGCCCCCCTGTGGCTCCTGCGCATCGATGCCGGCGTCGCGCGCGCGCCGCAGCGCGAGGTCACGGCGCTCCACGTACGGGTCCAACCTGATGTCCCACGACTCCAGGTGGAGCAGCGCGCGCTGCGCCGTGGCCGGAGCGTTGACGAACCCAAGCGCGCGCATCGCCTGGGCCAGTCCCAGGTGCACCTCCGGCTGCGCCAGCGTCGGGTGCAGCACCAGGTAGCCGGCGCGCTCCCCGGCGATGCCGAGGTCCTTGGAGAAGGAGCGCGCCAGCACGGTGTGCTCGTAGAACGCGAGCGGCTCGACGCGCACGTTCGGCGGATACACCATGCGCCGGTACACCTCGTCGACGATGAGCAGGACGCGGCGGCCGTGCTGCGCCTCGTGGCGCTGCAGCGCCGTCGCCAGCGCTCGCAGCTCGTCCTCCGACAGCACGTGCCCGCTGGGGTTGCAGGGCGAGTTGACCAGCACGGCCGCGGTGCGCGGCGAGAGCGCGGCCGCGATGGCGTCGACGTCCAGGGACAGATCGGCGCGCGCGTCGATGGGCACGAACCGTGCCGACGCCGTTTCGCAGTACAGGCGAAACTCGGGAAAGTACGGCGCGACGCCGATGACGTCGTCGCCTGGATCGACGAACGTGCGCACCGCGATCGAGATGGCCGCCGCGGCACCCGGCGTCATGGCGATGCTCGCGGCGGTGATGCCCTGGAAGTCGACGTCGAGCGCGGCCCGCTCGCGCACCTCGGGGTAGCCGAGGTTGGGCATGTACCCGAAGCGCCCGTTGAAGCGATCCTCGCTGGCCGCGGCGCGGAAGGCGGCCGCGATGGGCTCGTCAGCCTCGAGCGGCTGTCCCAGCGAGAGATCGGCGACGGCGTCGTCGCCGTGCTCCTGGCGCAGGCGTATGCCCTCCATGAACATGCGCCGGATCCAGCCCCCGTGCTGTAGCTGCGCCTGTGACCAGCGCGAGAGCGTCACGCGATGGACGTGGTGCCGCGCACACCGCCGGTGTGCCAGCTGAACGGATACTCCTTGTCGAAGATCTGGCGTGCCACCGACGTGCGGTGCAGCGGCCGGAACGTGTCGACCATGACTGCGAGCTCGTCGGTTTCGCGAGGACGGTCGAGCGACGCCTCCAGCGCGCCGGGTTGCGGTCCGTGCGGCAGCCCGCCGACGTGGTGCGTGAAGGATCCCTGATGGATGCCGCGCCGCGCCGCGTAGTTGCCGTCGACGTAATAGAGCACCTCGTCGGAGTCGAGGTTGCTGTGGTGATACGGAAGCATCACCGCGTCCGGATCCCAGTCCAGCTTGCGCGGCACGAACGAACAGATGACGAGGTTCTGCGCCTGGAACGTCTGATGAATCGGCGGCGGCACGTGGAAGCGTCCCGCACGGGCCTCGAAGTCGTGGATGTTGAAGGCGACGGGGTAGATGGTCCCGTCCCAGCCCACCACGTCCCAGGGGTGGTGGTCGAGGATGTAGCGGCTCACGTGGTTGGAGCGCTTCAGCCAGATCTCTGTGGACCCCTCGCCCGACTCGAGCTCGGAGGGGGAGCGGAAGTCGCGCTCGCTGTACGGCGCGATCTCGGTGAGCTGGCCGTTGCGCGCCCGGTAGCGGTCCGGGACGTCGACGAAACCGGAGACCTCGAGACAGAGGATGCGCGATTCCGCCACGGGGTCCAGGTCGATGCGGTACACCGTGCCGCGCGGGATGACGAGGTAGTCGTGCCGGTCGAAGGGCAGGCGCCCGAACTGGCAGCGCAGCACACCCTTGCCGGCGTGCACGAAGAGCACCTCGTCTGCGGAGCCGTTGACGTAGAGCACCTCCTGCTTCTGCGCCGGCGCCACCAACCCGATGCGGATGTCGTCGTTCATGAGCAGCCACTGGCGGCCGCTGATCACGTCGCCGGCGGGCATGAGCTCGAAGCCTTTGAGGTGCGCGTTCTCGTGCACCTGCTCGTGCTCGGGACTGAGCAGGTCCGCCGGGCCCTCGCTGACGTCGCGCGCGCCCTCGGGCATGTTGCGGTGGTAGATGAGCGACGACGGGCCGCTGAACCCTTCACGGCCGAAGAGCTCCTCGAAAAAGAGCCGGCCGTCGGCGCCGAAGCGCATGTGCCGCTTGCGCGGCACGTCGCCGAGGCGCTTGTACGGTCGCATGCCAGAAGCCTAGCGGGCGCCGCTGCTCAGAGGTTGCCCCGTGCGGCCTGCTCCCGCTCGATGGCCTCGAACAGCGCCTTGAAGTTTCCTTTCCCGAAGCCCTTGCAGCCCTTGCGCTGGATCACCTCGAAGAACAGCGTGGGGCGATCCGCCACCGGGCGGGTGAAGATCTGCAGCAGGTAGCCGTCGTCGTCCCGGTCGATGAGGATGTTGCGATCCTGCAGCTCGTCGAGGTCTTCGTCGATTCCCTCCGCCCGCGGCCCCAGCGCGGCGTAGTACTCGGCCGGTGCGGTGAGAAATTCGACGCCGCGGTCACGCATGGCCCCGATCGTGGCCACGATGTCGTCGGTGTGCATGGCGATGTGCTGCACGCCGGAGCCGCGATAGTAGTCGAGGTACTCCTGGATCTGCGACCTCTTCAGCCCCACGTACGGCTCGTTGATGGGAAACGTGATCATGGTGCGTGGGTCACGCGTCACCTTGCTGCGCAGCGCGCTGTACTGCGTGGCGATGTCGTGCTCGTCGAACTCCTGGAAGACGTTGAACCCGAACACCTCTGAGTAGAACGTGACCCACCCGTCCATCGCGCCCTTCTCGACGTTGCCCACGGTGTGGTCGATGAACCGCAGCCCCACGCCGCCACCGTCGCGGTGGTCGTCGCGGTACCCGGGCCAGTGCACCCCGCCGTACTCGTCGCGCTCGACGAAGGTGTGCACCGTGTCGCCGTAGGTGGCGACGGTCGCGTACGTCAACACGCCGTGCTCGTCCTCGACGCGCGTTGGATCCTGCACGCCGTGCGCGCCGCGCCCCGTCGCGGCCCGGTATGCGGCGGTCGCGTCGTCGACGCGCAGCGCGATGGCCTTGACCCCGTCGCCGTGCAGCGTCACGTGCTCCGCGATAGGGCCCTCGGGTCCCAGCGGCGCGGTGAGCACCAGCCGCACCTTTCCCTGTTGCAGGACGTACGACGCACGGTCGCGAATCCCCGTCTCCGGACCGGCGTAGGCGACGACGTCGAAGCCGAACGCGTTGCGGTAGTGGTACGCAGCCTGGCGCGCGTTGCCCACCCAGAGCTCGACGTGGTCGGTTCCGCTGAGGACGGGGGCGTCGATCTGCGTGCCTGGATCGACGGCGGTGGTCACATCGCAATTGTCGCGCAGCCGAAGGGGGGTGTCGAGCTTCACCCCGCGCGGCTGGTCGCCTCTCAGCCGACCTCGAAGATGGCCTCCACCTCGACCGCGGCTCCCAGCGGCAGCTGCGCCACGCCGATCGAGCTCCGCGCGTGCTTGCCCGCCTCGCCGAAGACCTCCACCAGCAGGTCCGATGCGCCGTTGATCACGGCCGACTGCTCGGTGAAGTCGGCCGCGCTGTTGACGAAGCCCGTCACCTTGGCCACGCCGCGCACCCGTTCGAGCGAGCTCAGCGCGGCTCGCGCGCTGGCGATGATGTCGATGGCGGCGGAGCGCGCCGCGGCGTACGCCTCGTCGCGCGAGACCTCGGCGCCGACCTTGCCGCGCACCAGCTTGCCGTCGCGCTTGCCCAGATGACCCGAGAGGTACAGCCGGTCGCCGCTGCGACGCGCGAGCGCGTAGTTGGCCACCGGCGCGACGACGTCGGGCAGCGTGATGCCCAGCGACACGAGGCGCTCGTCGACGCTCATGCCGTAAGCCGTCTGCCGGGCCAGGGCATCCTCATCGCCTAGTAGTCCTGGAGGTAGTCCGCGTTGTCCGCGAAGCGCTCGGGATTGAAACCGAACGCGGCCGGCACCGAGTTGAGGCGCGTGATGTTGTTCTTCTCCAGCATGCGCAGCTGCCCCACCGTCACCAGGGGATTGCGCATCACGTGCTCCATGATGAACGCCGGCGGCAGCATCATCCGCACCGGCATGTGCACCAGCTTGCGGTGCGCTCCCATGGCGCGCTTGACCGTGAGCACGATCTCCTCGTAGGTCAGGTGCTCCGGCCCACCCGCCTCGTGCACCGCGTTGGTCGGTCCCCGTTCCAGCGCCAGCAGCATGCAGCGCGCCAGGTCGGCCACCGACAGCGGCTGGAACAGGGCCTGCCCGTCAGCCGGGACGGGCACGATCATGCCTGTGAGCAGCGACAGCCGGATCAGCTTGGCCACGAGCGTGAAGAACCCGTCGCCGGGACCGAACAGTAGGCTCGGCCGCAGCACGGTGTAGGGGACGCCGCTGCCGATGGCGGCCTGCTCGCCTGCCCACTTGGTCGCCAGGTACGGGTAGCGCGGGTCGGGTCCGGCGCCGAGCGCGCTCTGATGGATCAGGTGCTTGACCCGCGCGGCGCGGGCCGCGGCCGCCACGTTCTCGCTGCCCTCGCGGTTCACGCGCTCGAAGGTCTGCTTGCCGCGCTGATGGATGACGGCGACCAGGTGGATCACGGCGTCGCAGCTGCCGAACGCGTCGGGCAGCGTCTTGGCGTCGGCGACGTCAGCCCGCACGTATTCGACGTTCTCGCGCCGCGGCCGCCGTCTCGTGCCCCGGGCGATGACGAGAACGCTGTGGCCGGCGTCGCTGAGCGCGCGTACCACGTGGGTGCCGACGAAGCCCGTCCCCCCGGTCACGGCGACGCGCATTCGGTTCCTCCAGCAGCGCCCGGCACGGCTGCGAAGCGTACGGGGTCGCGCGATCCCTGCGGCGGGCCCGAGCAGGCCGAGCCACCGAGGGGAGCCGCCCGTCCTGCTCCTTGCATGTCGAACATCTGTTCGCTATCCTGTGGGTCCGCCTCGGCGCCCTGCTCCCGTCCCCACACCGGAGGCGACGGTTTCACGGTGAGGAGCGATGCCGGATTCCCTGTCCGCTGCATTGGCGACCCTGCGGCAGCGCTACGGCCCGCAGGCGCTGCGCCGCGGTGACCAGCCGGAGGCGGCCGGCTCCTGGCCCACGGGGATCCCCGCCGTGGACGGGGTGCTCGCCCCGGGAGGGCTGCCGCGCGGCAGGGTCACGGTGCTTGCCGCGGCGTCACCGCGAGGGCCGTCCGGCCGGCTGACGCTGCTGCAGGCTCTCACCGCGGTGGCCAGCCAGGGCCGCGACGTCGCCTACGTCGACCTGGCCGGGACGCTCGACCCCGGCTTCCTGGCGGACCTCGGCGCCGAGCTCGGCGCCTGCCTCGTGGTCACCCCCGGCCCGGGGCGCTGGGAGCGCGGCTTCGCCATGGCGCGGACCCTGGTCAACGCCGGGGTGCCGTGGCTGGGGCTCGCCTTGGAGGATCGCGGGCAGCCCCGCACCGGGCTCTGGGAGCACGCCCTGGCCGCCCTCGCCGAGGCCGTGGCCAAGCGGGGGGCTGTGACCGTGCTCGCCGCGCCTGCGCCGCTGTCCCGGCCTCTGGCGCACGCCGCGTCGCTCACGCTGGCCTGCGCTCCCGCCGGCTGGCAGCGTCTGCACGGTGACGTGGCCGGGCTCCGGGTCCGCGTTGCTGCCGTCAAATCCAAGGTGGGGCCGGCGGGAGCCGAGGCGACCCTGCTGCTCCGCTACCCCCGGCCGTACTCGCCGGCCGAGGTGGTGGGCCTGCCCAGCGTCGTGGCACCCAGCCTTCCGGCGGCGTCCGAGCCGGCGCCTGCCGCGGTCGCGCTTCCCGGCTGACGTGCGCGTCCTCTGTGCGCGGCACGCCCACCTTGCCCTGGTCGCCGCCGTGCGCCGATTCCCGGAGCTGTGCGGTGAGGCGGTGATCGTGGGAGGCGCGCCGGAGCTGCGGCTGCCGGTCGTCGCCGCGTCCCCCGCGGCAGCCGCCTCCGGGGTGCGGCCGGGGCAGCCGCTGCGCCAGGCGCAGCAGCTCTGCCCGGCTGCGGCGTTCGTCGCTGCCGATCCCGGGGCCGTGGCGCGTCTGCGCCAGGCCGTCTGCGCGGCGCTGCACCGGCTCGCGCCGGCCGTGGAGGCGGGCGACGAAGAGGTGTACTGCGACATCTCGGGACGGCACGCGGTCCACGCCGGCGAGGCCGCCTGGGCGGCGGCGATCGCCCGAACGCTCGCCGCCGTGCTGGAGGTGGGGCAGCCGCGCGTGGGGGTGGCGGCGTCGCGGTTCGTCGCTCGCATGGCCGCGCGGCGCAGCGAGCCGGGACGCATCCGCCTGGTGAGGCCGGAGGCGGAGGCGGCCTTTCTGGCACCGCTGCCGCTCGACACGCTGCCGGTCGACGCGGCGGTGGCGGGCCGCCTCGCCGCCTTCGGGCTCGACTGCCTGGGGGCGGTGGCCGCGCTGTCGCCCGCCGACCTGCAGCGCCAGTTCGGCCCGGAGGGGGCGCGCATCCACCGCCTGGCGCGCGGCGAGGACGGCGACGGCGTGCACCCCGAGCCCCCGGCGCAGACGTGGAGCGAGCGGCTGGTGCTGGAAGGACCGGTGGGCGATCTGGAGGTGCTGCTGCAGGCCGTGCGACGCTGCGCCCACGCGCTGGGTGAGCGGCTGCGTGCACGCGGCCTGGCGGCCGCCGTCATGACCGTGGTGCTCGAGCTGGAGGACGCGCCGCCGCTGGCGGCGGCAGATACCGCCCCCTCGCCGGCGGGAGGCCCTGCGGAGACCTGGACGCTGGCGCTGGGGATGCTGGGCAGGCTGCACCCGGCCGCCCCCGTGACCGCGGTGCGGCTGGAGGTGTCGAACCTGGCGCCGGCGGCGGGACGGCAGGCCGACATGCTGCGTCCCGGAGACGCCACGCGCGACGCGGTCGCCCTGGCCGCCTCGCGGCTGCGGGCGCGCTTCGGCGACGGCGCGGTGCGCCGACCCCGGCTGGCGCTCGACCCGGGCGACCTGCCCGAGCGCCGCTACGTCTGGGAGCCCCCGATGGCGGCGCCGGCGGCGACGTGACCGAGCTGCTGGAGGGCGAGGCCGAGGTGCGTGCCGCCGCGAGCGTCCCCACCGCTGTGCGCACGCCGGACGGCTGGCGCCAGGTGGCGGAGGTGGCGCTCGTCTGGCGGGTCGAGACCGACTGGTGGCGGGCGGCTGTGCGGCGCGACTACGTGCGCTGCCTGCTGGCCGGAGGCGAATGCGTCGACGTCTACCGGGATCTCGAGACGGATGGCTGGCACTGGGCGCGGCGATATGACTGAGGCGGATCCGGCCCTCCTGGTGGCCGCCGGCCGAGGGGGACCGGCGGCCAGGACAGGAAGGAGAGCGGGTCGCGTCTTGTGTGTCGGCATGCCGACAGATCAGCCTATTTACACAGATTTGTCGTAGTTGTCAAGATGCATGGATTCGCCGAGCTCGCCGCCCGCTCGCACTACTCCTTTCTGGAGGGCTCGGCCGCGCCGCGCGACCTGGTGCGCAGCGCCGCGGAGCACGGCATCGCCGCGCTCGCACTCTGCGATCGGAGCGGCCTGTACGGCGCCGTCGAGCTCGTCCAGGCCGCCCGGGCCGCGGGCATCCATCCGATCATCGGCACCGAGCTGGAGCTGGCGGACGGCCATCGCCTCCGCCTGCTCGCTCGGGATCGCACCGGGTACTGCCAGCTGTGCCGCGCCGTCAGCGCCGCGCAGCTGGCGGGGGTGAAGGCCCAGCCCCGGGTGCACCTCGCCGGCGTCAGCGACACAGATCCACCCCCCGTTGCCGGCACCGGGCGCCGCCGGCCGCTGCCGGCCCCACCCGAGCGCCCCGCCGCGCTGCGCCCCACGGCCGGTCCCTTCCCCGGAGGCTGGCCAGGCCTGCCGTCTTCGACCACCCTCGCCACCGGCGAGCCCGCGGTCATCGACCCCGCCACGCTGACCGGCTGCACCGCGCTTCTCGGCGGGCCGCGCTCGCGCCTGGTCGCGCTGCTGGTGCGCGGCGACCGTCGCGCGGCGCTGCGCCATGTGTCGGCAACCGCCGCCGCGCTGGGACCCGAGCGCGTCGCGGTGCTGCTCACCAACCACATGCACCCGGCCGACCCGTGGCTCGTCGAGGAGTGCGCCGGCGTGGCGCGACGCGCCGGTGTGGCGACCGTGGCCAGCATGGCGCCAGAGCACGCCACCGTCGCTGACAAACCACTGCTCGACGTGCTCACCGCGATCCGGCACCGCACCACGCTCGACCAGGCCGCGGCGCACGGCCTGCTCCTGCCCAACCGCGAGCATCGCGTGCAGTCAGAAGCAGTGCTGCGCGCCCGCCTGCGCGGCCATCCCGAAGCCTTCGACTCGGCGGCTCGCATAGCCGCCGAGTGCAGCGTGTCGCTCGACTTCAGCGACGTGCGCTTTCCCGGGTTTCCGGTGCCCCAAGGTGAGACCCCGTTCTCCGTGCTCTACGCGTTGTGCCAGGACGCGGTGCAGCAGCGCTATCACCCGATGACGCGGCACGTCGCGGCGCGGCTGCAGCGCGAGCTCGACGTCATCGAGAAGACCGGCCTTGCCGAGTTCTTCCTCATCACCTGGGACATCATGCGATTCGCTCGCGAGCACGGAATCCCGGGACAGGGAAGGGGCAGCGCCGCCGACTCGATCGTCGCGTACCTGCTGGGCATCACGCGCGTCGACCCCGTGGCGCACGACCTGCTCTTCGAACGCTTCCTGCACGAGGACCACCAGGGCACGCCCGACATCGACATCGACTTCTCCACCGATCACCGCGAGCAGGTGCTGCAGTACGTCTACGACAAGTACGGTGAGGAGCGCACCGGCATGGTGGCGAACGTCGTCACGTTCCGGCCGCGCATGGCGATCCGCCAGGTCGGCGCGGCGATGGGCTTCCCGGAGACGATCATCGACCGCCTCGCGAAGAATGCCGACGGCTGGTACATGGCGGACCTCGATACGACGCTGCGCGCCGCCGGGATTGACGTCGATGCCGAAGGTGATGCCGGCGGTGAGGGGGTCCTGTCTGCCGCGGGGACCCCTCGGTCGCGGCTACGGGCTTTCACCCCCACGCCGGCGGCGCGCGCAAACACCTGTGCAGCGTGGAGCCCCGAAAGCCCTGCCGCCGCGCCCGCTTCCCCCCGCGGCGCCACCCCCTCACCGTTGTCATCACGTCGTCAATGGCGGCAGTTCGTCGACATCCTGCGTCGAATCGAGGGGACGCCCCGCCACCTCAGCATTCACGTTGGCGGGATGCTCGTCACCGGGAAGCCGCTGGTCGACGTCGTCCCGGTGGAGCGCGCCACGATGCCGGGACGTGTCGTCGTGCAGTTCGACAAGGACGACGTCGAGGATCTCGGCTTGATCAAGATGGACCTGCTGGGGCTGCGCACGCTGTCGGCGATCGCGGAGTGTCTCGGCATGATCGAGCAGACGACGGGGGCGCGGCCGGATCTCGACGCGCTGCCTCTCGACGATCAGCGCGTGTACGACATGATCTGCAACGTCGACACGATCGGGCTGTTCCAGATCGAGTTGCGCGCGCAGCAGCAGTCGTTGTGGCAGTCGCAGCCGCGGTGCTTCAACGACCTCATCGTGCAGGTGGCGATCATCCGCCCCGGTCCGATACAGGGTGACGCCGTCCATCCCTACCTGCGCCGCCGCCAGGGGCTGGAGGAAGTGAGCTATCCGCATCCCAAGTTGGAGCCTATCCTGGCCGAAACTCGCGGGGTCATCCTCTACCAGGAGCAGATCCTGCGCATCGTCATGGAGGTGGCCGGATACTCCGCGGGTGAGGCCGACCGCTTCCGCCGCGCCATGAACCGGCATCGCTCGCGGCTCGAGATGGACGAGCTGCGCGACGACTTCATCCGCCGCTGCGTCGAGCAGGGCCTCAGCGAGCCGGTGGCGCAGCAGATCTTCAAGAGCGTCGCCGGCTTCGCTGAATTCGGCTTCTGCAAGAGCCACGCGGCCGCCTTCGCGCGCACGGCATACGAAACCGCCTGGCTGCGCCTCAATTATCCAGCGCATTACACGTGCGCGCTGCTCAATGCGCAGCCCATGGGCTTCTATCACCCGTCCGTCCTCGTCGACGATGTGCGAAAGCACGGCGTGCGCGTGCTGCCCGTCGACGTGACGCGAAGCCGAGCCCGGTGCACGGTCGAGCTGCTCGACGAGGGGAGTGTTGGACGCGACGGACACACCTTCGCTTGCTCAGACAGCGGGATCGCTCCGCTCGCTCGCCGGGCTGCGCCATTGTCCGGCTCGCTCGCTCCGCGCCCCGAACTCGCCGCTTCAGGTGTGTCCGCCGCGTCCTCAACATCCACATCGCAGCGGTTCGCGATACGGCTCGGCTTCGCGTACGTGCGCGGGCTGGGGCCGGCGGCGCGCGCCGCGTGCGACGATGCGATCGTCGACGGGGCGAACGGGTCGGTGGAAGCCTTCTGGCGGCACACGCTGCTGCCCCGCAAGGCGATGGAGAATCTCGTGCGCGTGGGCGCGTTCGACGCCGTCGCCAACGGCAGGTCGCGGCGTCAGCTGTTGTGGATGCTGAAGGAGATCGAGGAGTCGCTGCCGCCGCGCAGGCGGGTCGCGCAAGCTGCTGCAGCGGCGGGCGTCGCGAGCGCGGGCCCGCCGCGCGGCCGGGGCGCGCTCGCCGGTACGCGCTTGGGCGACGCCCCGCACCAACCGCGGGATCCGTCGAGCGATCCTGCGCCGCCACTGGTGGCGCTGCCCGCGCCGCCGCCGGTGCTGCCCGACATGGACGAGCGCACGCGCGTGACCACGGAGTACGCGCTGACCGAGGTGAGCACCGGCCCGCACCTGGTCTCGTTCATGCGAGCGGAGCTCGACGCGCTGGGCTGCACGCCACTGCGTGAGGTGCGCGGTATGGCCGATGGCACACGCCTGAGGGTCGCCGGGCTGGTCATCACGCGTCAGGCGCCGATGTCGGCCAGCGGCTTTCGCTTCTTCACGCTGGCGGACGGTGACGCGCATCTCGACCTGGTCTTCCGTCCAGCCGTGGCGCAGCGCACACGAGAGGCCGCTCGCCATCCGCTCCTCATGGTCGACGGCGTGCTGCAGGTGGAGGCCGGACGCATCAATGTCGTGGTCGCGCGCGTCACCCCGCTCGACCCCGACGGCCGGCCGCTCCCCCCGGACGCACCCCTGGCCAGTGCGCCGCCGTCGCACGACTTCCGCTGAGCGCACCGCGCCTGCTCCGCTCGTCGCTTAGCATGGCCGCATGCTCACCGAGCGCCGTGGTGGCGATCGCCTGGAGCGTCTGACCGACAGGCGGCGCATCGCCATCGTGCAGCTGCGCGGCGTGATCGGCGGCGCGGCGCGCACCGACGACTTGCTGCGCACGCTGGGGACGGTGCGCCGCACCGCGCGCATTCGCGGGCTTCTGCTGGAGATCGACTCGCCCGGTGGCGGCGCCACCGCGTCGGAGGCGATACACGTCGCCGTCAAGCGGGTCGCGTCGATGAAGCCGGTGGTCGCGTGGATCCGGGGAACCGGCGCGTCGGGCGCCTACTTTGCCGCGTGCGGAGCCACGCGCATCGTCACCTTTCCCAGCGCGATCGTCGGGTCCATCGGCGTGATCAGCATCCGGCCCATCGCGGTCGACGCGCTGCGACGCCTGGGAGCGCGGGTCAACGTGACCAAGACCGGTCCCTTCAAGGACCTGGGTGCTCCGTGGCGCGAGCCGACCCCGGAGGACGAGGCCAAGGAGCGCGAGCTCGTGGACGCAGTCTTCCGCCGCTTCACCGCCGCGGTGCGTTCCGCGCGCCGGCTCGACGGCGACGCGGCGCAGCGCGTCACCACCGGCGAGGTGTGGCTCGGCTCGCACGCGGTTGACCTCGGGCTGGCCGACGGCGTGTGCGAGCACGAAGAGGCGGCGCTCGAGGTGGTGCAGGACCTCGCCGGCCTGCCGCACCACCACGCGATGCGCATCGGTCCGCGGCGCACGGTGCTGCAGCGGCTGGGCTTTCCCGGTGCGGGCCTGGGGCCGCCCGGGGAGCGCTGGGTGGCCGAGCTCGAGGGGTGGCTGCGCGCACCGCGCATCCGCACATGAGTGGGGCCGGCCTTGGCGAGCCGGCCGGCGAGGCTACGCTGAGGGCGAAGGCGCGCTGATCGCGCCGGGCGGCGCCGTCGGCGTCTGCACCCCGTTGAAGTTGGTGAAGGCGATTGTCGACGCGCTCGTCTGCGATCCCGAGCTGGTGCCCTTGATGTAGATCGGGCAGGGATTGCCGCTGGTGCTGACATAGAGCGTGCCGTCCGGTGACGTCAACGTAACCGCAGGACGCCCATCCGGCGACGTGGTCGTCGAACCCTTGGTCACGTTCTTGGTTCCGGCCAACGAGTTGCCCAGAGACTTGAAGTTGGTCAGCGACGTGACGCCCGATGTGATCAGGTCCGCGCCGTTCGCCCCGGAGGGGACCTTGATCCACTTGCCGGCGAGGCTCGCCGCCGCCGACGACTGACCGACCTCGGCCCAGAAGCTGGATCCACCGTTGATGTAGGTGACGCCGTTCACCACCACGACCTGCACCGGCGCCCCGCTCACCGTGAGCTGTCCGGAGATGGCGCCGCTGCTCACCGAATCGAAGGAGAACCTCGACGTCTGCGCGCCCGTGTTGGTGCCGTCGATGTGCACCGACTGCAGGCTGCGCACGCAGTTGGAGGCGTCGGTGAGGATCTGCGGCGCGCTCTTTCCCGCCTCACCGTTGTCGCCGCCGCCGCCCGACCCGCCCGACGCGCCCGATCCACACGCCGCCATGAAGGCGGCACACGGCACGGCGGCGCACAGCGCGACGGCGGTTCTCGCTCCCACGGGCGCACATTATCCATGCCCGCATCCTGCCGTGCAGAAACGGCTCCCGCATCGCCGGTCAGTGTGCGCGCGATCGATTGAGACGGATCAGCGCGAGCGTGGTCGCGAGGATCACCGCGGTGAGTCCGGCGACGATTGCGACGGTCACGGGTATCCCGCTGCCGCTGGCGCCGCTGTTCCCTGCATGTTTCGGCACCACCAGCGCGAAGTCCCCCATGCGCGTCGACACGGCTTCGAACACGCTGCCGCAGCTGACGTTGAACGTCTTGAGGTCGACCCAATGACTGCCGTCGAGCCGTTCCAGCGTGCGCGGTGGCTGGTAGTTGGTGCCGCGCAGCAGCACCGTGACTCCGTGCTGCGCATCCACCGGCTGCAGCTGCTGACCCGACGCGGTGGTCGCCACCATGCGATAGACGTTGCCGTCGATGCTGCCGTCTGACGGCGCCGGCCCCGGGTTGGCGACTGCTGTGATGCTCACGCTGAACGGCGTCGCCGACCTGAACGTCCCGTCTGTCATCAGCAGCTGTCCCTGCGGAGGGTTCTCGGCAGTGACCACCTCCGACGTCATGAAGGCGCCATCGGGTTCCGCGGGATACGACTGCGACGCCGACGACGGCGGCGGCGACGAGCCCAGCGTGCGATAAGCGTCCGCGATGCAGATGCCGTCGTAGAGGGGCGGCGACGCAGCCGGCGCCACCCGCCAGGCAAACGCGAGAGCAGCGGCGGCCACCGCGAGAACCGCGAGCGCACCGGTGACGCGCCTCACGTCAGCCAGCCGCCGGCGAGGTCGGCAAGCGCATGCGCCACGGCCGGCGCGGCCCAGCTGCCGGCCAGCAGGCGCAGCCCGCCCAGCCAGAGGCCGGCGGCGACGTCGAGCGGCAGCGCCGCCACGCCGTAGAGCGGGACATGGATGAGGCCGAACGCCAGCGAGGTTGCCGCCACGGCGACGACCTCGCCGCGCCAGCGCGTCAGCGCGTCGAAGAGCGCGCCGCGCAGCACCGCCTCCTCGGCCACCGCCACCGCCACCACGAGCAGCGACCACGCCGCCAGCCCACCCGTGCCGGTGGCGATGCGCAGCGGCAGCGCGCTGCGGCCCACCCACCAAGCGGCGACGAGGACCCCTGCACCGGTCACGCCCGCGAGCAGGTGCGCCGGCCGGACGCGGCCGGTCCGCCAGCCCGTCGCAGCGCACAGCAGCGCGAGCAGCAATGCGAAGCAGGCCGCCGCCGGCAGCGACGCGGCGGGGGCGGGTGCTCCGAGGGTCGCCCGGAGACAGGTCGCGGCGCCCACCCCGGTCAGCAGGAGCAGCGCGAGAGAGCGTTCGCTCAGGTGGGCGGCAGGCGCGTGGCTGGCCAAGGGACCCATTCTTGCGGCAGCGGCGCGCGGTGTGTCAGGTGCTCGGGTGGGACGCCGCGTGGGTGGCCGCCGGCTCTACCCGCCGCGGCGCGTCGAGGCCGGCCGCGGCGAGCGGCGGCACCAGGTCGGCCACGGCCCGGGTCGCCGTTTCCAGTGCGGCGACGTCGAAGCCACGGGGCGAGGATCGCTCACAGACGACCACGGCGACGACCGCGGTGCCGTCGACCACCGGCACCACCAGCCGCGACGCGACCTCGATGTTGCTCCGTCGCTGCACCCGGTGCGAGGGGGCCTCGGCCAGCAGCAGCGGTCGGCGGCTCTCGACGGCGTGGGCGAGGAGGCCGGCGGGGAGACCGGCGACGTCGCCGCCGCTCGCCGGCAGCACGAAGGCGCGGTCCGCGCCCACGTCGGCGGCGAGGCGGCTGAGGCCGGCCTGGACGCCGTGGTCGACCGCCACGCTGGCCCAGACGGAGGCACGCCGCGACACCGTGGAGCGGTTGACCAGCGCGTTGACGGCCATGGCCACCAGCGCCGCCACCAACCCGGCGAGCAGTGGCGCCAGGCGCGCGTCCTCGACCAGCACGGCGAAGGCGCCGAACATGATCACGCCCGAGAGCAGGGCCCAGTCGAAGTAGCGGCGCGCGCCGGCGCCGCGGCTGCGCCGCTGGTCGGCATAGGTCCAGAGCCAGTTGAAGCCCGCGTTCCAGGCGACGCTCAGGGCAAAGGCGGGGATGAACGACACCAGCGGGTTCAGCGCTGCGGGGCCGGAGAGCGCCCAGAGCGTCGGCAGGAAGACGGCCAGCCCGCTGACCCCGACGATGGCGAACTTCCAGCGGCGGGCGGACCCGGGGACGTCCATGAACAGCGAGCGCAGGTGGCCGAGGTACTGCAGGCCCTGGCGCAGCCCGGCCTTGCTGGCGCCAGCCTCGCGCCGCTGCTGGGCCAGCGGCACGTCGACCACGCGGAGGCCGTGGACGCACACCAGCAGCTCGAGCAGGATCTTGAAGCCGACCGGACGGAACTCGATCCCGTCGATCAGCGAACGGCGGCAGAGGAAGAACCCGGACAGCGGATCGGTGCTGAGCCGCGCCTCGGCGAAGAGCATCCGGGCGACGGCGGTGGCTCCGCGGCTCACCGCGCGGCGGCCGGCGCCGTTGAGGCCGGCCCGGCTGCCGCCCCTGGCGTAGCGGCTGGCCACCACCAGGTCAGCCCCTGACTCGCCCTGGGCCAGCAGCTTGGGGATCAGCTCGGGGGGATGCTGCAGGTCTGCGTCCATGACGCAGACCCAGCGCCCCCGGGCCATGCGCAGACCAGCGACGACGGCCGTGCTGAGCCCGCCGGCGCGCTCGCCGGGGGGGCGGGCCAGGCAGCGCACCGCGCCCCCGGCGGGACGGAGCGACGCAATCCGGTCGGGGGTGGCGTCGTCGCTGTCGTCGACGAAGCACAGCTCGAAGGGGATGCCCTGAAGTGCGCTCTGCAGACGCTCCCCCAGAGGATCGATGTTCTCTGCCTCGTTGCGGGTGGGAACCACCACGCTCACCACCGGGCTTGGGGAGGCCACGAGCCAAGGATACGGCTGATTTCGGCTAGCCCCCGCGCCTGCCGTTCTCTCTTTTGCTTCGGGACACCCTGCCTATACTCGATTCGCAGCCATCAGGAAGGCGGGACTTTGGGAAGCAGCCCATGCAAGCTTTTGCCCGGCCGGGACGTCATTTGAATTGACGAGTGCCATGGGTCAACGATGCGTTCGACGACCGGCTGCACGTGACGGCGACGCGGAAGGACCGACCGTCTGATGGCTAGTCGTGCGCGGCAAGGGCTGGTGACGTTGGGGGACCAGTCGATCCTGTTCGCCGCGGCGGTGCGGGGGATCTTCCAGCGGCCCTTCTACCTGGCCGAGTTCCTGGACCAGTGCCGCTTCATCCTCACCTCCTGCTTCGTGCCCCTGCTGCTCACCGGGCTGGGCTGGGGCACCATCGTGGCCCTGGAGGCGGGCAACTTCTTCAAGCTGGCCTCGGCGGAGTGGCGCATCGGCGGCTTCATGGTGCTGGCCAACGTGCGCGAGTTCGCCCCGGTGGCCACCGGCCTGATGGTGGCCGCGGTATGCGGCACCGCGATCACCGCCGACCTGGGGGCGCGCAAGGTGCGCGACGAGCTGGAGGCGCTGAGCGTGATGGGGCTGTCCAACGTGCTCTTCATCGTGGTGCCGCGCTTTCTGGCGCTGGCCTTCATGACCGCCCTCTACAACGTGCCCATGATCGCCTTCACCTGCCTTTCCGGCTACCTGGCCAGTGTCGCCCTGGTGGGGGTCAACAGCGGCGCCTTCATCAGCACCTTCTTCACCCAGGGCACGCTGCAGGACCTCTACGGCGGCGAGCTGAAGTGCGTGGTCTTCGGCATGATCATCGCCACCATCTGCTGCTACAAGGGCATCACCGCCCGGGGCGGCGCCGAGGGGGTGGCCCGGGCGGTGCACCAGGCGGTGGTGGCCTGCTTCGTCAGCATCCAGATCTTCGAGTACCTGTACACGCCCACGGTGCTGGCCCTGTTCCACACCAACAATGTTTTGCGCTGAGCTTCGTCGGACAGGCGACTTCATGTCGCCGTGGTCCGACACCGATCTGCGCGCTGAAAAATCGCGGTGGCCGGGTGCGGATTTTTCAGCGTTGAACAACGTGCTCCGCTGATGGCCGTCGTCACCCCGTCCCGGCCCGCGCCCCGCCCCGGCACGCTGCGCCCGCAGCGGGCCCCGGCCACCGGCGTGCGCGGCGGCGTGGAGACCCTGGGCCGGATCGTCAACTTCGCCGCCGGGGCCATCGTGCACATCCCCCAGTCGACGCGCTACATGCGCGAGGTCTGGTGGTACGCCGCCTTTTTGGCCATCGGCTCCACCCCGGTGGCCCTGGTGCTCACCTACTTCACCGGCAGCGAGTGCAGCGTGGAGGCGTACTACTCGCTGTCGCAGATCGGGGCCCAGTCCCTGGCCGGGGTGTTCAACGCCATCTGCGACACGCGCGAGATCACGCCGCTCTTCTTCGGCTTCGCCATCGGGGCCAAGGTGGGCTGCGGCCTGGTCGCCGAGCTGGGCACCATGCGGGTCAACGAGGAGATCGACGCGCTGGAGGTGATGGGCATCCCCAGCAAGGTCTATCTGGTCAGCACCCGCATGCTGGCCTGCTTCATCGTGCTGCCCTTCATGTACCTGCTGAGCCTGGGCATCAGCTACGTGGGCTCCTACGTGGTGCAGATGTTCCAGGTGCCCGCGGGCACCATCTCCAGCGGCGTCTACGGCGACTACTTCTACCGCTTCATCAACGTCGAGGACCTGGCCTTCTCGATGATCAAGGCGGTGGTCTTCGCCTTCCTCATCGTCTGCGTCGCCGTCTACTACGGCTACAACGTCACCGGCGGCGCCGTCGGCATCGGCAAGGCCGTGGCCAAGACCATGGCCGTGTCCCTGGTGGTGACCGTGGTCGTCAACGCCCTGCTCACCCAGGTGATGTGGGGCAACAACCCCAACCTCCCCATCCAGATCTGACATGAACGTGCACCGCCCGAGCACTGACGACGAGACCGACGAGCGCGTGAGCTCCAACGGTTCGCCGCGTCCCGTGCTGCCTCCGCCGCTGCCGCCGCAGACCTCGCAACCGCAGACGTTGCCGAGTGCGGCGCCGCCGCCGCAGTCACTGCAGCGGCCGTTTGCGGCGCCATCAACCGCTGCAGCCGCGACGCCTGTGCGATCCGCCGGCGCACGCATCGAGAAGCCGGACTCGCAATCGGAGTCGACGTGGAACAAGGAGGCGGTGATCGAGCTCGTCGACGTGCACAAGGCGTTCGGTGCGCTGAAGGTGCTGGACGGTGTCACCTGTCGCATCCCGCGGGGCGAGATCACGGTGCTGATGGGGCCGTCGGGCACGGGCAAGAGCGTGACCCTGCGCCACATCGTGGGCCTGCTGCCGCCGGACCGCGGCGACGTGTACGTCGCCGGGCGCGACGTGCCCGGGCTCAACGAGCGCGAGCTGCTGGCGCTGCGCCGCGACATCGGCATGCTCTTCCAGGACGGCGCGCTCTTCTCCTCCATGAACCTCTTCGACAACGTGGCCTTCCCGCTGCGGCAGCACACGCGCAAGAGCGAGGCGGAGGTGCGCGACATCGTCATGGAGCACCTCATGGAGGTGGGCCTGGCGGGGGCGGAGCAGCGCATGCCCAACGAGCTCAGCGGCGGCATGCGCAAGCGCGCCGGCTTCGCCCGGGCGCTGGTGATGGAGCCCACGATCCTGCTCTTCGACGAGCCCGATTCAGGGCTCGACCCGGTGCGCACCACGCTGCTCTGCGACCTGATCCGGGAGATCAGCCACAAGTACTCGGCCACTTCTGTGGTGGTCAGCCACGACGTGGGCGCGGTGCGTCGCTTCGCCGACAACATCGGCATCCTCTACAAGGGAAAGATGCGGCACTTCGGCAGCAAGCAGGAGATCGAGGTGTCCGACGACGAGTTCGTGCACCAGTTCTTCAACGCCTCCTCGGAAGGCCCCCTGGGCATGGACTGAGCCATGAAGCTGAGCCGCTCGCTGCTCGTCGGGGTGGCCATCGCCGCGGTGCTGCTGGGCGCCGCCGCCTTCGCCCTGGTGTCGCCGCGCCTGGGCGGGGCGAGCAGCCACCAGGTGCAGATCGTGTTCCCCAGCGCCGACGGCCTGGTGGAGGGCAGCGACGTGCTCGAGGCGGGGGCCAAGGTGGGCTACATCAGCGCCATCCAGCCGCTGCGCACGGACGCGGCGCTGGTCACCATCCAGGTGAGCGACGACCACTGGCCGCTGCACCAGGGGCTCAGCGCCGACATCCGGCCCAAGTCGCTGCTGGGCGAGAAGTACGTCGACCTGCACGACGGTCCCGGCAACGCCGTCGCCTACGACGCCGCCGTCACGCTGCACGCGTCGACCAAGTCCGATCCGGTCGAGCTGGACCAGTTCATCAACAGCCTTGATCCACCGACGAGGACCGCGATCCGGGTGCTGCTCGACGACCTCGGCGCAGGTGTGGCCGGCCGCGGTGGGGACCTCAACTCCGCCATCGCCGCTGGCAAGGCCGACCTCGCCAACCTGTCCGTCACGGGCCGCACGCTGGACAACCGCGATCCCGACCTCGACAAGATCCTGGTGGGACTCGACGGCGTGCTCAGCCGTATCACCACCAACGACCAGCTCACGCAGCTGAGCCAGCTGATCGCCAACGGGCAGCACACGCTCAACGACATCGAGCAGGTGCAGACATCGTTCAGCCGTTCCTTCACGGACGCGAACGTGGCGCTGGGTGAGCTCAACGTCGCGTTCGACGGCGCGGTGCCGGCGCTGCGCTCGACGATCAACATCGCGCCCACGCTGATCGGCAACCTGCAGGTCGAGACGGGATTGCTGGCGCACCTGGGTTCGACCGTGACGACGCAGGCAAACGAGAGCCCCAACGGGGAATGCGACCCGGCGACGACGACGGTGAACGTGCCCATCACGTCGATCACCGGCCTCGCCAAGTGCTCGCCGCTCTGGATGCTGATCAAAGGCTTGATCCAGGGCCCGACGGTCACCGGCGGCGCGCTGGAGACACCCACCGACAACCCCATCTTCCGCATCTGCCTCTCCGGTGTGCCGCCGTCGCCGGCCGCCAACGGCACATGCGACAACACGACCGCTTCGCAGGGCTCGCAGAGCACGTTCCGCGGCGGCCTTTCGGGTGGAGACGGCGCGATGTTCGCGGCGTTCCTGGGAGCCTGAGATGCGCAGCCGCTGGAACCTCCCGATCTACCTCACCTACCTGCTCCTGTCGCTGGGCGTGATCGGCTTCATCGTTGCGCAGATGGGCCTGAAGGCCCCGTGGACGCACCAGTACAGCGTCACCGCGACGTTCTCCGACGCCGCCGACATCCTCAGCAACAACGAGGTGTACATGAACGGCACGAGGGTCGGGCACGTGGGCAGCGTGACCGTGGTCAACGGCCAGGCGCAGGTGCAGCTGGTGATGGATGACAGCTACTCGCTGCCCCTCTACGCCGACGCCACCGCGGAGGTCCGCAAGAAGAACCTGCTGGGCGAGACGTACATCGACCTGCAGCGCGGCACCGGGCCGGCGCAGATGCCGGATGGTGGCGCCATTCCCGTTGACCACACCGTTCCCATCACGGAGATCGACCAGGTGCTGGCCATCTTCGATCCGGAAACGGTGCAGCGCGTGCAGCTGCTGATCAACGCGCTCGGCAACGCCACCACCGACAACGGCCAGAACATGAACCAGGAGGCAACGACCACGACCCAGCTGCTGCAGGAGCTGAACACCCCGGCGGTGGAGCTCTCGGTGCGACAGCAGCAGATGCAGGACATCGTCCTCGAGCTGCAGCGCTTCTACGGGGTGCTCGCCGGTCAGCGCGGGCAGGTGCGCGACGAGTTCGGCACCTGGAACCAGGTGATGGCGCAGCTCGCCAATCAGGAGTCCAGCATCGGCGGCACGCTGCAGCAGGCGGACACGCTGCTGCAGAACGTGGACACGCTCGTCTCCGGAGAGAGCGGCAACATCCGCGCCATCCTCTCCAACCTGCCTGCTGCGCTGGGCAACACCAACGGTTTCCTGGACGAGAGCAACACCATCATCGCCGACCTGGCGCCGTACCGCCAGTACATCAACGACGTGTTCCCCGCGCTGCAGACGTCGTTCGCCGACACAGACGCCAACGGCCAGCATTTCTGGTCGGTCTTCTCCACCAGCTGCCAGCCGATGAGCTGCAGCGGCAACGCCCCTTCGAGCGCCGGCGCGAGCGGCGGGGGCAACGTGTGGGCCGACTACTCGTCCGGAGGCGGGCGGTGAATAAGTCGCGCACGTTGATCAACGGCGTGATCATCGCGGGCTTCACGTTGCTCTGCATCGCCGGCATGGAGTTCCTGGCGGTGAACATCGGGCAGCCTGTGCCCTTCACGTCGAACTACACGGTCCACGCCGTGTTCAGCGACGCGGACGGCGTGCCCACCGCGGCCGACGTCCGCGCCAGCGGTGTCGACGTCGGCAAGGTGACCGCGGTGAACCACGACCCGTCGTACCCCGGCGAGACCGTGGTGACCATGGAGATCACCGACGAGCACGCCAACCCGATCTACACCGACGGCTATGCGATGGTGCGGCCCAAGACGCTGCTGGGCGAGAAGTACATCGACCTCACGGTCGGGGACGCGGCGAGCGCGGAGCCGATCCCAGACGGCGGCTACCTGCCGCTGGCGCAGGCGGGCAAGGACGTGTCCAACGACGAGATCTTCAACTCCTTCGACGCGCCGACACGCGCCGAGCAGCAGCAGGTCCTGTCGGAGCTCGACGCGGCCACCTTCCAGCGCTCCGGTGACATCCAGTCGATCCTGCCCCAGCTGGAGCAGGTGGTCGCCAACCTGCAGCCGGTCGCCGACGTGTACGAGCAGGACCAGCCGCAGGTCGACGACATCTTCGTGCAGCTGAACACGATCATGCGCACCCTGGCGGACGAGCACCAGCAGCTCGCAGGCGTGCTGAGCAACGGCAACATCGCCCTCAACGCGGTCGCGCAGAAGGACCGGGCGCTCATCGCCACCCTGCAGCAGGCCGCCACCTTCTCCACCGAGCTCAACAACGCGGCGGCGCCGACCGTGGCGCGTCAGCGCCAGGCGATCGCCGAGCTCGCCCCCGCGCTCGAGTCGCAGAACTCGTTCCTCAACCAGATCGTGGCGCCGCAAACCGATTGCGGCGGCAAGCCGTGCGGCATCGACGAGGTGTTCACCGGCACGCTGCTGGGCAACATCAACTACCCCAACGATCAGCTGACGGTCTCGTCGCAGACCGGCGAGCTGGTCACGGACGAGTGGGACTCGATGTTCAGCCAGCCCAGCAGTGACAACCGCGCGCTCAACCTGGTGCTCTCGTTCCACTGCGACGCGATCAACACGACGATCACGCAGGAGCTGGCGCCCCTCTACAAGGCGCTGGGCATCCCGCCGTCGAAGGACCCGAATTTCTGCAGCACGCTGCCATGACCATGACGAGACGCATCACCGGCTGGCTCGCGTCGTCGCGAGGACTCTTCCTCAGCGCGGTGCTCGCCGGATCGCTGGCCGGCTTCGGGTTCCTCGGCATCGGCGAGACTTCGCACACCGTCACCGCGCGTTTCAGCGACGCGGACGGGCTCGTGGTCGGCAACGAGGTGCGCGTCGCAGGCGTGCCGGCGGGCACGGTGACGTCGGTGGAGGTCGGAGTCGACCAGGCGACGCAGCAGCAGTACGCGCAGGTGGTGATGAACATCGATCCCAGCCAGTGGCCGCTGCACCAGGGGACCACGCTGGAGGTCAAGCCCAAGGGAGTCCTGAGCAACGTCTTCGTGGAGCTGGACCCCGGATCGCCGCACAACCCGGTGCTCAGCGGATCCCCGTTCTTCGGCGAGAACGAGACGCAGAGCCCGGTCAACCTGGACGAGCTGTCGAACGTCTTCACCCCCAGCGTGCGCGACGCGATACGGACGCAGCTGCAGGAAGGCGTGCTTGCGTTCGGCGGCAGCGGGGCCGGCGATCTCAACCAGACGATCCTCCGCGCCAATCCGCTGACGCGCGTCTCCATCCCGGTCACCGACGTGCTGGCGACGCGCTCGCCGCAGCTCGACGCGCTCAACTTCGAGTTCGACACGATCAGCGGCGACCTGGCTCGCGAAGACGCGAACCTGCGGCCGCTCATCGTCAACCTCGACACCACGCTCGGCGCACTGGCGACCCGCGAGGTGCAGCTGCAGGGGACGCTGGTGCACGCCGCCAACGTGTTCGGCGACCTGTCCGGGGCGCTCTCCAGCACCACGACGCAGCAGGACCTCGCGCGCATCTTCTCCGTGGGCCCGCAGGCGCTGAGCTGTGCCGGCGCGCTGTCCAACTTCCTCAATCCGCTTGTGACCGCGGTCAACCCGTTCATCTCGTACAGCGCACCGCGAAGCCTGGACTCGCTGCTGGCCGAGTTCGTCACGGCCACCGGCTACAACGAGGGCACCAACGCGGTGCCGCCGGGAGGCGCGCCCATCGACGCGCTGCGCATCGACCCCACGCTGCCGCCGGGTGGCTACAGCGCCAACGACAGCGGCGGGCTCACGCGGCAGCACGGCGCGTACCACAACGCGTCGCTGAACGGTCAGTCCGTCTACGCGGAACAGCCGGCGCTCACAGGCGGGTCCAGCCTGCCGGCGCTCAGCGGCTGCTCCGCACCTCCGGGTGTTCCATGAGCGGCACAGGGCGTCGTCCGCACATCAACCCGATGGTCGCCGGCTTCGGCGCAGGCGTGCTCATCGCGCTGATCGTCGGCCTGATGGCCGCGATCAACCTGCAGTACGGCGCGCCCTGGGCCGACACCAAGACGCTCACCGCGCAGGTCTCCGACGCCGACAGCATGTCGGTGGGCAGCGACGTGCGCATCGCGGGGCGGCTGGTGGGTCAGGTGGTGTCGATCACCGCCGACGGCACCTACACGGACATCGTCTTTCACGTCGACGGCGGCGACTGGCCGCTGCCCGCGGACACGACGGCCAGCGTGCGCCTGGCGACGCTTCTGGGGCAGAAGTACATCCAGCTCAACCCGGGTCACTCGTCGCAGATGCTCACCGACAACGCCGTAATCCCGCTGCAGAAGACCAAGCCAGTTGTCGACTTCGACCAGATCCTGGACACCTTCGACAAGCCTACGCGTGACGCGCTGACGCAGCTGATCCGCACGGCGTCGGCAGCGGTGCAGAGCCAGGAGGGCACGCTGCAGCAGCTTCTGCCCGACCTCAGCGACCTGTCGGTCAACAGTCAGGTCCCGACGCAGGAGCTGGTGACGCGCGACCCCGAGTTCAACTCGATCCTCATCAATCTCGGCGTCACGGCCGGCCAGCTCGACGCCAGCCGCGACAACCTCGCCGGTGTCATCGACCACCTGAACACGATCAACGCGGCGCTGGCGGCTGACGAGGGCAAAGCGCTGCGCGGTTACATCACCAACACCGACACGCTCAATCGCACGACCGACGCCGTGCTCGGTGGCCGCAGCGCCGCGCAGCTCGACACCGGGCTGCGCCAGCTGAGCACGTTCAGCACCTACCTCAACAGCCTGCTCTCGTCGCTGATCCCGCAGACGGAGACGTTCAGCACCAAAGACCCTCTGGCGGAGCCGAGCGACCTGGTCAACAGCGGCGGCGTCCCCGCAAAGGCGTCGATCGATCTGATCTACGAGATCGGCAGCGCAACCTCGCAGGGCTATGGCAGCCACAACTTCGGCAGCGCGTCCTCGCCCGACTACCAGGGCAACTTCTGGCTGCGCCAGAACGCGACCGGGGTCGATCCCTGCGGGCTGGTCTCGTCCCTCGACCCGACCAAGACGCTCTGCGGGCTGGCGCCCAACACCGGGCAGGCGTCGACCCCGAGCTCTCCGTCACTCCCGGCGATACCGGTGCCGCGTCTGCCCGTGTGCCTGCCGGGACTTCCCTGCAACGGCCCGATCCCCTGCGTCGACGGCAACCCGTGCCCGGTTCCCACTCCATCGCTGCCGCTGCCGACGCCGTGCCTGCCGCTGCTCAACAAGTGCCCATCACCGTCGCCGTGCATCACGCTGCCGCTGATCTCACCGACGCCCTGCCCCAGCCCGTCGCCGACGTCGTCCGGCGGCGGCATCATTCCCACGCTGCCACCGCTGCCCACGCCAAGCCTGCCACTCGGGTTGGGTCAGACGGCGAGCGACGACGTGACGCTGGGCACCGGATTCGCGTGGACCGGCTTCGACATGGCGAGGCTCCGCTGATGCACAGACCACGCGCCAATCCGTTCTCCAGCGGTCTGATCACCGCCGCCGTGCTGCTTGCCGTGATGTGCGGCGTGTTCATCAGCGGCATCCCCGCCGGGCCGCAGATACCGATGCCCTGGAACCAGCAGGAGACACTCCACGTGCAGCTCGCCGACGCCGATGCGCTGGCGCCGCACGCCTCCGTCGAGATCGCCGGCGTGAAGGTCGGCGAGGTGGAGAGCGTCGACGCGTCGGGCACGCTCGCGCTGGCCACGCTGCAGATCCAGAAGCAGTACTCCGACATTCACCGCAACGCAACCGTCTACCTGCGCGCGCACGGCCTGTTCGGACCCAAGTACATCGCGATCGTGCCGGGGACCTCGAGCTCGCCGGTGCTGCAGGATGGAGACACGATCACCGTGAACCAGACGGTCCAGCCGGTGGACCTCAACGCCATCCTGCAGGACCTGCAAGCGCCGGAGCAGCAGAACCTGCGCACCACCATCGTCGAGTTGGGCGAAGCCGCCGCCGGCCAGGGCAGCGAGGTGAATCATCTGATCGCCGCGGCGGACAACATCTCGCAGGTGCTGCAGACGCCGCTCAACGCGCTGGACCAGGTGTCGCCGCAGCTGAGCGACATGCTGGTCAAGAACGAGCAGTTCAACAATTACTTCGCGCAGACACCGCTCGACCAGCTGGTGGCGAACAGCGAGACGACGGTGCAAGCGTTCGCCGCCAACGCCTCCCACCTCGAGTCGTTGCTCATCCATGCGGACAGCGCGTTGACCCAGCTGGATACGGCGTTGAACGGGCAGCCGGCCAACCTCGCCACCATCATCCAGCAGCTGGGCAAGCCCGGCGGCACCATCGACAAACTGGACAAGTTCACATACCTGCTCGGCCTCTTCGGCGCCAACCTCACCGGCCGTGAGACGCAGCTGGGCAGCAATCCGGCGGACCAGGACGTGACTGGCGGCATCATCGGCGCCATCACCAACGTGGCGTCAGCCTTCTATTACGCGGACAATTGCCCTGCCACCAAGACCGGAAGCGCCGTGAACGACAACCACTGCTCGGTGTCGCCTGACGGCAAGGAGCACTTCCTGCACGTGCGTGTCTTCAACTTCGTGCCCACGCTGCCCAACCCCAACCTGCCGCCGATCTGCCTCCCGGTGATCATTCCGGGCCAGCCGCAGATCTGCCTGCCGTCGACGGTGTCGTATCAGACGCCTCCCGCGGGCACGTCCTACGCCAACGCGAATCTGAACACCTTCGGATCACTGTTCGCATCGTAGAAGTCCACGCGCTTCGTTCCTGGGGCATGATCCTCGGGTGATTCACCTGCGCGGCCAGGTGCCGCGGCTCGCCGGACCCATGGCGCGCCGTCCGCTGCAGATCGCGGTTGCGTCGCTGCTCGTGGGCGCGCTGGGTTTCCTGGGCATCTTCCGATTCGGCATCGACGCCGGCCAGTCGCTGCTGGTGGGCAGCAACTCCAGTGCGGGGCAGACGTACGCCGCGTTCGCGCAGACCTTCGGGTCGGATCCCATCGTCCTGGTGTTCTCGGCGCGCAATCCCACCGCTCCGTACATCGAGCAGAACCTCGAACGGCTCGGCGCGCTGGAGATAGACCTCGCGCACGACCCGAGGGTTGCATCCGTGCTCGGCCCCGGCACGATCGCAGGGTCGCTGCGGCAGGCCGCGGTGGCGGAGGAGAGCCGGTTGCTCGTGGAGTACCCGTACTTCGTCGCCGAGACCGCGTACCAGCAGTCGGTGGCCCGCGGCACCAAGGACCAGACCAAGCTCACGCAGCTGTTCCAGAACACGTACAACGCCGCGCTGCTGGCGCTCGACAGCTCGGTGCTGAAGGCCGCCACCGACGCGCACATCGCACGCGCGCAGTACAAGCAGAAGGCCGGCGACCGGGTGATCGACTCGCGCGAGAAGGCGGTCGACGCTGCCGTGTCACACGACGCGACGCCGCCCTTCTGGGCCATCTACTACTCGGCGAACCCGCAGCCGACGCAGGCGCAAACGGCGGCGGCGCAGCAGTTCTTCGACCGCGTCACCGCCGCCTATGGCGACTGCGACGACCAGATCGCCTCGGCGCTGAAGGTGCAGCCGACCTGCCAGGTGTTCTTCGAACGAACCCTGCTCGACCTGCCCAACTGCCCTCCGGTGAACAGCCAGTCCTTCTGCGCGCCCAAGCCCCAGTGGGCCGCCGTGCTGCCGGCTGCGCAGCCGGGAGCGGAGTTGATCGCCATCATCACGATCCGCGTCAAGCCGCAGTACGTCGGTGACCAGGCGGCCATCTCGTCGTTGCAGGACAAGGTCAACAACGAGCTGGCGCACGGCATCCAGGCCGACGCGTACACGCACTCGCTGTCCGCGTCGTCGGTCAGCGCGCTGCGCTCGCTCGGGCCGCTGGCACCGACGGAGTGCGGCGGGCAGACCGCGCAGCAGGACGCGGCGTGCGTGTCGGCGTTCCACGACGCGCCGCTGAGCATGGTCATCGCAGGTGCGCCGCTCCTCGGCCTTGGCGTGGTCAACGCGATGTCGCGGCTGCTGCTGATCCTCGTCCCGGTGGCGCTGTTCGTCATGCTGCTGCTGCTGATCGCGGTGTTTCGCGTGCGCGGCCGCGTCTGGCCGCTGCTCGCGGCGGCCGCGGCCACGGTGCTGACCGTCGGCGTCGGTCTGCTCACCGGCACGCCGATCACACCCGCGGTGCTCGCCGGGGTGCCGGTGCTCGTCGGCCTCGGCGTCGACTATGCGGTGCAGCTGGTGGCGCGCTTCTCCGAGGAACGGTCGCATTCCGTCGACGTCGAAGAGGCGCTGCGCCGCGTGCTGAGCAACACGGGTGGCGCGACGCTGGTGGCGGCGCTGGCCACGCTCGTGGGACTGGCGGCGCTCGCGGCGGTGAGCGGGATCGACTGGGGTCCGCTGGTCGCCGTGCCGCTGGTGGCGGAGTTCGCGCTCGTGCTCTGCGGCGGCGTGGTGCTTGCCTGGCTGGGGTCGCTCTTCATCGCGCTGCCGCTGGCCGTGTGGTCCGACAGCCGCAGCCCGATCGTCGCCGCGGAACAGCACGACGGGGCGCCGGCGGCCTCACCCGCGCCGCGCACCGTCGCCATCGCCGACAACTGGCGCGGCGTGCTGGTGCCGGCGACGGTGCTCGCCCTCGCCGGCTGGCTCGCGCTCCACGTCGTGCCCGTCCAGACCGACGTGCAATCGCTGCTGGCGCCCTCACTTCCCGAGCTGAGCAACATCGAGACGGTGCAGGCCGAGACGGGCTACACCAACGAGGTCGACGTGTACGTGCGCGGGCAGGTGGTCACGGGACCGGTCGACCCGGCGTCGGGCCTCCCGCAGAACGTCGAATGGCAGTGCGGCGCAGCCTCGGTGATCCGCTCCGAGCACGGCGACCAGGTGGCGCAGGCGACATCCATCGGTGACTACGTGATCGCATCCGGCTCATCCTCGAGTGGCAACGCCGCGGCGCCGTGCGTGCCCTCCGGGTCGGCGCCGGCGCCAACCCCGTCGCCTGCGCCCTCGCCATCGGCCTCCACCTCACCGAGCGCCTCCAGCTCGACCGCTACGCCGTCTGCGGCACGCATGACCGCCGGCGCCGTGCTGGCGGCCGAGGTGCTGGCGCACGAGGCGGCCACCACGCTGTCGCCGTCTGCATCGCCCGCCGCGTCGCCGTCGCCGGCCACGAGCAGCACCCCGGTGCCGACGCCGGTCGCAGGTGGATCGCCGACGCCCGCCCCGTCGGCGAACAAGCCCACCACGCAGACGCCATTCCTGTGCGACCTCAGGTTGTTTCCATTGCTGTCCAGAACCCTGGTGATGCCGATCGGGCCAGACACGACGGCGTGTCCACCGGTGGACGAGTACTTCCAGCAGTTCATCACGTCGGACTCGACGCCGGTCGATCCCACCGCGTCGCGGATCGCCATCGGCGTCCACACCGACACCGTGGCGCAGCAGGCGCAGCTGGTCGACGGTCTGCAGCGCGACGTGGCCAACCCGCCCAACGGCATGACCGCCACACCCACCGGCCTAGCGGTGCTGGCCACCACGGCGTACGACAACCTCACCAACCGCGCCTACCTGCTCAACGTCGCGCCGCTCGTCGTCGTGGCCATCGTGCTCTTCGCGCTGTACCGCGAACCGCGCCGCGCACTTCTGCCGCTGGTGCCCACCGCGCTTGCCGCCGGTTGGGGACCGCTGCTGCTGCTGGCGCTGGGACGGCTTCCCGGCGGCTGGGGCAGCACCCTCGGTTCTCTCAATCCGCTGACGGTGGTGCTGGGCGCTCTCGTGGTGGCGCTGGGCACGGAGTTCGGGGTGGTGCTCCTGGGACGCTTCTACGAGGAGCGGCGCCGGGGGCTGGACCCGGACGCGGCGGCGGGAGCGGCCCTGTCCGGGGTCGGTCGCGCGATCCGGGTGTCAGCGCTCACGCTGGGCGCCGGCTTCGGCGTGCTGGCGCTGAGCGGCTTCTTCCCCAACTCGCTCCCGCTGGTGGCAGACTTCGGCCTCGCCGTGGTCCTCGACCTGGCCCTGGCGGTTGTCGCGGTGTTCCTGGTGATGCTGCCGCTGGCCGTGGTGCTGGAGCGGCACCGGCCGCTGCGGATGGGCGTGGCGGCCGAGGCTGTGCCCGCTGCGGCTGCCGAGACCGCCGCGATTCCAGAGGTTCCCAGGTGGGAGCCCGCCGCCGAGACTGAACCCGAGGCCGAACCCGAAGCAGTGACGATCGCAGCGGATGCGGATTCTGAAGAGACGGAACCCGAACCGGTGGCCGAAGCCGAGCCGGCTCCGGCGCCGTCTGCTCCTGCACCGCGGGATGGTGGCCCGCCGCGGCGGCTTCCCGGCGTTTCCGGGCGGCGCCGCTCGCCGGCGCCGGATGCGGCGAAGCCCGACGCGACCGGCGACAAGGCGCACGGCGATGCACCGCCTCCGAAGCGCCGGCCGGGTGTCTCGGGCCGCCCCCGCCGCCGTCGCTGAGGTCAGACCACGCCGCCCGCGTGGAGCGCGCTGAGGGTCAGCCCGATCACCAGCAGCGCGGCGGTGAGCACGGCGTAGGGCAGCAGCGCCAGCGCCAGGGCGTTGAGGGCGGGCACGCCGTACACGGCGATGATGGCGAGAACGCTGAGGACGACGAACCAGCCCAGCACCGGCAGCGTCAGCCACGCGAGCGCGGAGGCCAGCGTCGCCCCCGCGCCGCCGGCGAGCCGCAGGCTGAGCGCCTCGGCGAGCGACAGCACCGCGTATGCGATCCACGCCGGAAAGGCGTAGCCGCTGGTGGCCAGGTAGGTCCTGCGACGCCCGGCGCGTCCCAGCATGCGCGCCCCCGCGTCGACCAGCCACGCCTCGAGCACCCAGTACGCGGCGAAAAGGGCGGGCAGTGAGGCAGCCACCACCAAGCCCGACGCAGAGCCGCCGCCGAGGGCGTTGGCGGCGGCGCCGAGCGCGAACGAGACCAGGCCGCTCAGCAGGACGGCCGCGAACGCAGCGGCAGGGCGTGGCGCCGCCGCCGCGGCGATGAACGCGCGCCGTGGGTGCGCCAGCGCTGCCAGAGGGTTCATGCGGCCACGGTAGACGAATTGCTTCAGCGCACACGGCGGCAGCGCGCCGAAGCGGCGGCACAATGTCGATGTGAATCCCGCACCGGTTGCGCGCCTGGCGTTGCTTCCGCTGGTCGCCGCATTCGCGGTGTCGGGCTGTGCAGGTGCGGGCGGCGCGACACCGACCCCGACGCCGAAGCCGGCGACGGGGTGCGTGACCCGTGCGCAGGCGACGCAGATCTGGACGAGCATCGACAAGAAGCTCAACGCCATCGAGCTCGACCCCAAGCATGCGGGACTCAGCGCCGTCGCCACCGGCAATGCCTTCGGCCTGATCACCGACTACCTGCAGAACCAGCTGGTGAACCAGCACTTCACGGAGCGGGAGGTCGACCGGCTCGACTCGCTGACCGTGGTCAACGCGGGGTGCAACAACGGAACGCTCGAGCTGAAGGTCGGCGTCACCGCGACCCGCGACGACTACCTGACGCCGAGCGGCCACGTCGACCACAGCGATCCTCTGGTTGGTGTGCTGCTTCACATCGACGAGTCCTTCACGCGCAGCGGCGGGGGCTGGAAGGAGAGCGACTTCGTCGATCTCGACCTGCCGCCGGCGAGCCCCACGCCGCAGCTGCTGGCAGCCCCGCCGCGACAGGCCGAAGAGCCAACCGCCACCTGATATACTGGCTTAGGTCAATTTGACCTAAACCCGCTCTGCAGCGTACCCATTGCAGCCGATGGAGGTGGCAGCGTGATCGCGACCGGCGGGGCCGCGTCCCTCGAGGGCGCGTCGGCGCTCCAGGATCGCATCGCCCGGCTCCGCCGCGAGCGCGACGCCGTCATCCTGGCCCACAACTATCAGCTGCCCGAGGTGCAGGACGTCGCGGACTTCGTCGGCGACTCGCTGGGGCTGTCACAGCAAGCGGCGGCCACCGACGCGCGCGTCATCGTGTTCTGCGGCGTGCACTTCATGGCGGAGACGGCGGCGATTCTTTCGCCGGACAAGACGGTGCTGCTGCCGGATCTCGACGCCGGCTGCTCGCTCGCCGCAACCATCACGGCCGAGCAGGTGGTGGAGTGGCGCGGGCAGCACCCGGGCGCTGTGGTCGTCTCCTACGTCAACACCAGCGCTGAGGTGAAGGCGGAGTCCGACTACTGCTGCACGTCCTCCAACGCGGAGGCCGTCATCCGCAGCATCCCCGAGGATCGCGAGGTCCTGTTCTGCCCGGACATGTTCCTGGGCGCGCACCTGGAGCGCGTCACCGGCCGGAAGATGCACGTGTGGATGGGCGAGTGTCACGTGCACGCGGGGATCGACCCGCGCGACCTCGACGCCAAGCGCGAGCTGCACCCTGACGCCGAGCTGCTGGTGCATCCGGAGTGCGGCTGCACGTCCTCGACGCTGTACCGCATGTCGTCCGGCGACATGCGTGGACCGGCGACGGTGGTCACCTCCACCGAAGGCATGGTCCGCCGTGCCGCTGCCTCGCCGGCGACGACGTTCATCGTCGCCACGGAGGTCGGCATCCTGCACCGCATGCGCACGCAGTCGCCCGCGAAGCACTTCCTGCCCGCATCGGAGCACGCGGTGTGTCCGTACATGAAGATGATCACGCTCGAGAAGGTGGCTGATTCACTGCAGCGCCTGGCCCCGCGTGTCACGGTGGCACCCGCTGTGGCCGCGCGCGCGCGGCGCGCGATCGAGCGCATGCTCGCCGTCAGCGCCGGGCGTCGCGCCGCCGCGTAACCGCGGCGTCGCGCGTGGCGTCGCAGCAGCCCGTGATTCTGGCCGTGGACCAGGGCACGTCGGGCACCACGTGCCTCGCGCTCTCCCTGCAAGGGGACGTCCTCGCCCGCGCCTACCGCGAGGTACCGGTGCGCTACCCGCGGGACGGCTGGGTGGAGCAGGACGCGCTCGATCTGTGGCGTTCGGTGGCCGACGCCTCCTCCGAGGTGCTGGGCGCGATCGACTCGACGCCGCTCGCGGTGGGCGTCACCAACCAGCGCGAGACGCTCGTGGTGTTCGACCGGCACACGCTGGAGCCGGTCGCTCCGGCGATCGTGTGGCAGTGCCGGCGCAGCGCGCCGCTGTGCGTGGAGCACCGCGAGCGTGGCGAGGAGACCGAGGTGCGCCGCCGCACCGGCCTGCTCCTGGACCCGTACTTCACCGCGACGAAGCTCGAATGGCTGCTGCGCGAGCAGCCTGAGCTGCGCGCCCGCGCCGCGCGCGGCGAACTGTGTGCCGGCACCGTCGACACCTTCGTCATCGCGCGGATGAGCGGCGGGCGTGCCCTGGTGACCGACGCCAGCAACGCCAGCCGCACCCTGCTCTACGACATCCACGCGGGCCGCTTCGACGGCGCGCTGTGCGATCGCTTCGACATCCCCGCACAGCTGCTTCCCGAGGTGAGCGACAGCGCCGGCCGGGTGGCGCTGACCGACGCAGCCTCGTTCGCGGGTCTGGAAGCGCCCGTGAGCGGCGTGGCCGGCGACCAGCAGGCCGCGCTGTTCGGGCAGGGCTGCATCGAGGCCGGCATGAGCAAGAACACCTACGGCACGGGCTCGTTTCTCCTGGTCAACGCAGGCAACACCGCGCCCGAGCCGGCGCACGGCCTGCTCACCACCGTGGCCTGGCGCATCGACGGCGAGACCACCTACGCGCTGGAGGGGAGCATCTTCGTGACGGGTGCCGCACTGCGGTGGCTGCGCGACGGTCTGCAGCTCATCGGTGACGTGTCCGAAGCGGGCCCGCTCTTCGACTCGGTGCCGGACTCCGCCGGCTGCCACTTCGTGCCGGCGCTGAGCGGCCTCGGCGCCCCCTGGTGGGACCCCGGCGCGCGCGGCGCGTTCGTGGGGCTGACCGCAGGGGTCACGCGCGCCCACCTGGTGCGCGCGGTCGTCGAGGCGATGGCCTACCGCACGCGTGACGTCGTCGAGGCCATGGAAGGCGCCTCGGGCACGCGGATTGCCGAGCTGCGGGTGGACGGGGGCGCCTCGGCCATGGACGGGCTCTGCCAGTTCCAGGCGGACCTTCTTGGCATTCCGGTGGCCCGCGCCTCGGGCTCCGATGCGACCGCGATGGGCGCGGGCCTGCTCGCGGCCGTGGGGGAGGGCCTGCTGGACGGCCCGGCAGCGGCAGCCGCGGTGTGGAAACCGGGACGGCGCTTCGAACCCGGCCGCGCGGGCGCCAGGCCAGCAGACAATTACGCCGCATGGCTGGAAGCGCTGTCGCGGGTGCGATCCCGTCCCGCCCCGGGGAGCTGAGGCGCCGCCGGCCGCCGCAGCGAACAGCCGG
Organism: Candidatus Dormiibacterota bacterium; assembly: GCA_963777285.1. GTDB lineage: Bacteria > Chloroflexota > Dormibacteria > Aeolococcales > Aeolococcaceae > JAFARE01. The sequence goes on along the minus strand of CAVZPR010000002.1, from coordinate 297,877 downwards.
GGCCAGGGCAAAAGAAAAGACCGGAGGGCGAACCCTCCGGCCTTTCAGGAAGGGAATGAGTTTCAAAAGAGGTCGCGGGAACACACCCGCCGGACTCGACTGTAGCGAGGGGGCCTCGGGAAAGCAGTAAAGGACCCATGAATCTTTGTAAATAGATGTTAAGCCCTCCACCCCCTGCCCCAGGAGGTTCCAGCCCGTCGCAGCCTCCAGCGATGGCGCCCGTGAGCGACGGCGGGCAGCCGCTGGTGCGAGCCGGCCTGCGCGGGTTCCTCGACCTGGACCGCTTCGACGTGGTCGCGGTCCTGGTGCTCGTCGTGGTGGCCTTCGGGCTGCGCTTCGCCAGCCCCATCCTGCCCGACTTCCTGGGCGGCAGCGGCGGCATCTCCGCGCTCGGCGTGGGGCACCCATACAACACGCAGAGCAGCGCGTGCCAGCCGGTGCCTGTGGGGCCGGGCGGCAGCGACATCAACGTGTGCGGTTACGTGTTCGACGAGGTGTACTTCCCGGTCGACGCGGCCAAGGACCTGCGCCAGCCGGCTGAGTCGTACTTCGACCCCGAGCCGCCACTCGCCAAGCTGCTCATGGCGCCGCCCATCGCCTGGTGGGGCTTCAACACCTGGACGTGGCGCATCAGCACGACGCTGTTCGGCAGCCTGCTGGTGGGGTTGATCTATCTGATCGCGCGGCGCCTGCGTCGCGACCGGTTCTTCGCCCTCTGTGCGGGGCTCTTCATGTGTCTCGACGGACTGGCGTTCGTCGAGTCTCGCACCGGCGTCATCGACATCATCGCGATCTTCTTCGTGGCGCTCTTCTACTACGTGTTCCTGCTGCACTGGCAGGCGCGCACGCGAAAACAGTGGCGCACCACGCTCTACGTGATGGCAGCCGTGGCCGGCATCGCCTTCGGCGCCAAGCTCACCGCGCTGGCACCGCTCGTGGTCGCGGCGGCGCTCATCCTGGCGCGCGGCCTCTCGCCCTACCTCGCCGCCGGCATCCCCTTCCTGCGCCGGATCGCCGGAAAGCGCCGCGTCGAGACGGTGATGTGGCGCGACGCCGCGGGGCGCTTGGCGGTGGTCCACTACGGCGCTGCGGGGCTGATCGCCATCGCCGTCTTCTGCGCCTGCTACTCGCGGTACCTCACGATCGCGCATGACGACGTGTACTTCTTCACGTCGTGCAACCCTGCGGTGCAGGGGCTCGGCGGCACGACCACGACGCTCGGCGTCCCGGTCATCCACGCGGGCTCGGTCACGCTGCCCAATCCGGTCCAGGCGATCGGCAACGTCGTCACCATCAACCGCGCCTCACTTCAGTACCACGAGCAGGAGTGCCATTCGCACCCGTACTCCTCGCACTGGTACACGTGGCCGGTCATGGAGCACCCGGTGCTGTTCTACCTCGATCAGCCGGTTTCCAACGGCCCCATCAGCTCGATCACCGACATGGGCAACCCCGCCGTGTGGTGGCTCGCCATCCCGGCACTTCTCTTCTGCGTGTGGCAGATGACGCGCGGACCAAACTGGTGGCGCGCGGGGGTGGGCGCGCTCGGGGTCGTGTCGATCGTGGCGATGATCCTGCTGTTCAACGCCGCGCAGCGATACCACGACCCGAGCAACTTCAACACCTCGTACACCGCCGCGCAGTTCTCCGCGCTCTTCCATCGTGATCCCACGCCGTCGGAGGAGATCTCCCGCCTCACGCCCGGCCCCTGGTTCGATCTCGCGTTTGTCGGCGTGGTGCTGTTCGCGGTGGCGGCGACGGTGAGCGCGGTGGTGTCGCGCGCGTTCGTGCCCGCCTTCATCGTGCTCGGCTATCTGACCGCATGGATGATGTGGGTTCCGGGCAACGAGCGGCGCGTCCTCTTCTTCTATCACGGGCTGGGCATGCTCATCTTCGCGGTGCTCGCGCTCGCCTATGCCCTCACCGCTATCCGGCGGTTGAGGCTGCCGTTGGGGCGCCGCGGGGTATCGCTGGCGCCGCTCGCGTACGGCGGCGCGATCCTGGCCATCGCTGGCTTCACGTTCTTCTATCCCGTGTGGACGGCGACGCCGCAGAGCTTCGCCGACCACGAGATGCGTGTCTGGGTCGACACCTGGTGAGCGCCCTGCTCACGGCGCTGGATGCAGCGCTCACCCTGCTCGCCGGCGCCTGCATCGTCGGCCTGGTGGCGACACCGCTGCGCTTCATGGAGCGCGTGCTCATCGCGATCGTGATCGGGGTCGTCGCGGGCAGCGCTGCCACATACGGGCTGGCGCTGCTGGCCGGGCTGCACGCGTGGACCGTGCTCGCCGCTCCCGCGCTGCTGGCTGCCGCCGCGGTCGGGCTGTCGCGTTTCGGCGCTGACCCTCTGCGCACCTGGACGGCGTCGTGGCGCGAAGCCCGCGACGCGTGGCGCGAACATCCGCCGTACCTCCTGCTCGGCTTCGGCGGCGCCGTGACGGTGATCGTCGCCGTGCTGTTCGCGCACACCGTGTACACGACCGCCGACGGCTCGCTCGCGGCCGGCTACGAAACGGTGTGGGCGGACTGGTCGCAGCATCTCAGCACCGAGGCCAGCTTCGCCACGAGCGCGGCGATACCCTCGCAGAACCCGCTCTTCAGTGGCACGCCGCTGCTGTATCCGTTCCTGCCCGACTTCCAGGCCGCGACGCTGATGACGCTGGGCGTCTCACAGGGTGTGTCGCTGGCGCTCCCGGATGCGGTGCTGATGATCACCATCGCGCTGCTCGTGGTGTGTCTGGCGAGGCGCCTGGGAGCAGGCAGCGGTGCCGGGATGGTCGCCGTCGCCATCTGCCTTCTCGGCGGCGGACTCGGCTTCGTCGGCGTCTTCGCCGACGCGTGCGCCGCGCACGGGTTTGCCGTGGCGCAGTGCACGCTGCAGCACGTGGTCACCGACCCCGGTGACGGCGTACGCGTCGCCGCCTGGACGCTGCACGACATTCCCGGCATCATCGCGGCGCAGCCGCGCGCCTACGACGGGCTGCTCACCGCTGCGCGCGTCGCAGCCGCTGCCCGACATGCAGTGGTACACGCCGCTCTTCGCCTGGTGGCTGCCGCAGCGCGCCATCCTCTACGGCTTCGCCGCGGCCCTCGCGGTGCTCCTGCTGGTGCGTGCCGCGGTGGACGATGCGCGGCACTCGTGGCTGCTGTTCGCCGTCGCCGGGTTGCTCGTGGGTCTCCTGCCGCTGGCGCACGTGCAGACGCTGATCGCGCTCACGGTGGTGCTGGCCGTGCTCGCGGCCTTCCATCGCCGCCGCGAATGGCTCGGGCTCGTCGCGGTCGCACTGCCCCTGGCGCTGCCGCGGCTGATGCAGCTGGCGCGCGCGCCACACGGAGCGGCGGCGTACGGAAACGCATATCCGTGGCTCGAACCCGGGTGGCTCGCCGGCGCCAAACCCCAGTCCGCGCCCTTGCTGGCGGTGGCTCAGGCCGCAGGACAGGTGTTGTCGCCGCACTGGTGGGGGTTCTGGTTCGTGAACCTCGGCTTGGCGGTGCCACTGTGCGCGGTGCTGCTCCTGGCGCTGCTCGTGCGGATCTTCCCCAGCCGGGCCGGGGCCGCGATGCGGCGCGCCACAGCCTGGCTCCCGCCGCCGCTGCTCGAGGTCTTCCTCGCCGGCACGGTGCTGTTCGCGGCGTGCAACCTGATCGTGTTTCAGAGCTGGGACTGGGACAACACCAAGGTGCTCGTCTACTGGTACCTCGTCACCGGTCTCGTCGTCGGCGTGCTGGCCACGCGTGCCTGGCGCCACGCATGGATGCGCGGTGCGACGGCGCTGCTCCCGGTGACCATGGTGCTCACCGGTGCCGTGGTGCTGCTGCGGCTGCTTCCCTGGACGCCACCGCAGGACTCGGTGGCGGGCCCGTTCACGATCGCGTCCGCAGACGAGCGCTCGATGGCTGCGACGCTCGAGTCCAGCACGCCTCCGGGTTCGGTGTTCCTCACGCTCGGCCGCCCCAACGACCCGGTGCTCGCGGTCGCCGGGCGCACCGCGCTGATGGGCTACTACGGCTGGCTGTGGAGCTACGGCATCAGCTTCGGCACCCGCCCCGCCGACGAGCAGGTGCTGTATGCAGGCTGCAGCGACGCCGCCGCGTGCCCCGTCCGCGCACTGCTGCGCCGCTACGGTGTCGACTACGTCGAGATCGACGACCGCGTCGGTGACCCCGGCGCGATCACGCAGACGGTGAACATGCGCTGGTGGGGCGCGCAGGGATATCCGGTGGTTGCGCGCAGCGAGCACATCACGGTGTACGACGTGCGCAGCTCCAGGTGAACTCCGCTGCAGCACGCGCGAGAACCGTGGCGGCCTCCGTCGCGGGGCCGCTGCTGGCGTCGCGCGCGCTCTGGCTGGGGATCGCCGTCGCGGTCGTGGTGTTCGAGACGCGGGGGCTGCAGCCGGCCAGCGGCGTGCGCAGCACGCTGGTGCACTGGGACGCCATCGCATATCTCGATATCGCGCGCGACGGATACCCGGCTCATCTCGCTTATCAGGACGCGTTTCTGCCCGGATACCCGCTGCTGGTGCACGTGGTGGCCTTCGCGGTGCGCGATACCCTCCTGTCCGCCTGGCTCGTCAACGTCGCCGCTGAAGCGGTGGCCCTGTGGTACATCGCGCGGCTGGTGCAACGGGAGCGCGACTCCGCCGCATCCACCTTCGCGGTGTGGGCTGTGGCGCTGGCGCCGACGGCCGTGTTCCTCACCGCGCCGTTCACCGAGAGCCCGTTCATCGCGGCCGCGGCGGCGTCCCTGTACTACTCGCGCGCCGGCCGCCAGGGCCCCGCCGCGCTGGCCGCGGCCGTCGCGACCGGCGTACGGCTCACGGGCCTCGCGCTGCTCCCCGCGCTGGCGCTCGAGATCCTGCTGCAGCGCCGCCGGCGCGCCGGATCAGCGCTGCGGTGGCTGCTGCTCGTCCCGCTCCCGCTGCTCGCGTACTGTGCCTACATGCAGGTGCACACCGGCCACGCGCTGGCGTTCCTCGACGCCGAACGATTGCCGTCGTTCGGACAGACGCCGGCCGCACCGTGGGACGGCTTTGGCGCGACGTGGCAGACGCTGACCAACGCGACGGACGGCGAGGTGCGGTCCATCTTCGCGCGGGAGGTGGCCTTCGGTCTGCTCGGCCTGGTGCTCTGCGCCGCCATGTGGGCGTCGACCCGGATCCCGAGATCGTTCGCGCTGTACTGCAGCATCGCGTGGCTGATGACCGCGTCGCTGTCGTTCTGGCGCTCCGAGGCGCGCTACCTCCTCGCGCTGTTCCCTGCGGTGATCCTCGTGGCCGACCTGACGTCGCGGATCCGCGGTGCGCGAACCGCGCTGGTGGCCGCGAGCGTCCTGCTCATGTGCGCAGGCACGTGGGTCTTCGCCCAGGGACGGTGGCTGGGATGATCGTCGACTCCCACGTGCACGTGCTCCCTGCGCGCATGCGCCTGGACCGCGCCGGCATCGCCGGCACGGAGCCTTGGTTCGCGCTCTGCCACGAAGGCGACCGCGTCATCGCCACAGCGGACGAGCTCATCAGCGCGATGGACGAGGACGGCGTCGATGTGTCCGTGTGCTACTCGTGGCCCTTCGCCACTGCCGCGCTGTGCAGCGAGGCGAACGAGCATCTGGCCGAGGTGCAGCGGCAGCACCCGACGCGCGTCGTCGCCTACGCGATCATCAACCCCACGTCGCCGGACGTCGCCCAGGAGCTGCAGGCGTGCGTGCGCTTGGGACTCCGCGGCGTGGGGGAGCTCAACTGCGACGCGCAGGGATTCAGCCTCGACGATCCCGCGGTCGACACCGCCGTGGAGGCGAGCGTCGCGCTCGGTCTTCCCTGGACCCTGCACTGCAGCGAGCCGCTCGGCCACGAGTACCCCGGCAAGGGCACCACGACGCCGGACAAGGTGGTGCGCTTCGCCTCGCGGCATCCGGAACTGCAGCTGGTGTGCGCGCACCTCGGTGGTGGGCTGCCGTTCTATGCGCACATGCCCGAGGTTGCGGCGGTGTGCCGCGGCCTGTGGTTCGACACGGCCGCCGGCCCGTTCCTCTATGCGCCGTCGGCGTATCGAGACGTCGTGCAGCTGTGTGGCGCCGACCGACTCCTTTACGGCAGCGACTATCCGCTGCTGCGCGCGCCGCGGTATCGCACCGCGCTGGAGTCGGCGGGCCTCGACGCGAGGCAGATGGACCTGGTGATGGGCGGAGCCGCCGCGTCGCTGTTGCGTCTCTAGGCTGGACCCGTTACCGCCCTGTATCCGCGCGGTGCGAGGTTTCGTGCGGTGACGCCGCGCACACTTCGCCGCGGGCGGAGAAACCGGCGCCCGCCAGCCGGTCCTCTGCCCTCTTTTGTGATCGGGGCGGGGTCGCGAGACCCCGCCCATGGTCGCTGCGACAGCCCCGAGAGGTCGAGGGGGGTTCCGCCGAGGGAGCCGGCGACCCAGCGCGCCGGTTTCGCAAACTGTGCGGCGATGTTCACCCCGCGCACCCTCGAGATCGTGATGGTGTCCTTCGAGGGGCCGGATCAGTACAGCCAGGCAGGCGGCCTCGGCGTCCGCGCCCGCGAGCTGTGCCGCGCCCTGGCGGCGCAGGGCTTCAGCACCACGCTGGTATTCGTCGGTGATCCGGCGAAGCCACACCGCGAAACCGACGCCGGCGTGAACCTGGTGCGCTGGTGCCAGGAGATCAGCCGCAGGCACCTGTCCGGCGTGTACGAGGGCGAATGGGAGAAGCGCGCCGAGCTCTCGCGCACCCTCCCTGGACACCTGCTGGAGACGGTGTTCCGCCCGGCCGCCGCGGCCGGTCGCGTGGTCGCCGTGCTCTGCGAGGAATGGCACACGGCCGAGTTCTGCCGCGTGCTCAGCGACAGGCTCTACGCGGAGGGACTGCGCGACCGCGCCGTGCTGCTCTGGAACGCCAACAACGACTTCGGCTTCGGCGGCATCGACTGGACGGCGCTGAGCTTCGTCTCCTCGGTCACCACGGTGAGCCGCTACATGAAGCATCTGATGTGGCAGTACGACGTGAACCCCGTCGTCATTCCCAACGGCATCCCGGAATCGGCGCTGGCACCGGTGGACGGCGGCGCCGTGCGCGCCATCCGCGCGGCTGCGGAGACCTCCTGTCTGGCCTTCAAGATCGGTCGCTTCAGCCCTGACAAGCGCTGGCACCAGGCCGTGGCCGCGATCGCAGAGCTGCGCTCGGAGGGGCTGCCGGCACGGCTGCTGATGCGCGGCGGCATCGAGCCGTTCGGTGCTCAGGTGCTGGGCTTCGCCCGCTCGATCGGGCTCACCGTCGTCGACTGGTACGACTCCGTCGAGGACGCCTCGGGCGTGGTTGCCGCGCTCAACCAGACGGACGGAGCGCCCATCGTCAACCTGAGCCGGTTCCTGCCCGACGCTCTGATCGCCGAGATCAACGCGGCCGCCACCGCGGTTCTGGCCAACTCTGGCCACGAGCCGTTCGGGCTGGTGGGCCTCGAGGCGATGGCGGCGGGCGGCGTGGCCATGGTGGGCGCCACCGGCGAGGAGTACGCGCGGCCATACGGCAACGCGATCGTCATCGAGACCGACGACCCGGCGGAGGTGGCCAGCGCGCTGCGCGGCCTGGTGGAGCAGCCGGCGCTGCCGCGACGCCTGCGCCGGGCAGCCCGGCGCGACGCCGCCGACTTCGCCTGGCCGCTCGTGGTCGACGGGCTGCTCGAGAGGCTGCGGTTCATGTGCCTGCACCAACGCGTGAGCCTGCCTCCCGACGGCGCCGCGCGCCCGCGCACGCAGCGCGGCTGAGCGCGCTGCTTGCTACGCTGCTTCCGTGGACACCCTGCCGCTGCTGCGCGCCCGCGCTGGGGAGCTGGAGCTGCGCGGTGACGAGGTGGAGGAGTGGGCGCAGCGCCTCGATGATGGTTTCGTCCAGGCGCTGCTGTCCAACCTGCTGAGGTACGAAGAGGCGCTCGTCGAGCTGGCGCGCTGAAATGGCCGGTGTCCTGAGCAGCGACCAGCTGCGCTTCATCAACCTCGTCGCGGCGCGCCGCTTTGCCGGCCGTGATCCTGAACCCGACGCTGGCGCTGCCGTGCCGCAACACGCTGCCGCCGGCGACAGCGCATTCCGCAGGGCCGCCGCGGTGGCCGCGAGCGCGGCGCGCGGCCGCGCCTTCACCGTCGCGCCGGGACCGACCGCTCTGCTCGCGATGTGCTGCCAGCTGGCGAATGAAGGGTTCGAGCTGCTTGCGCCTCAGGGCGCGGCCGCGGGCATGATCTCGGGGCTGCGCGCCGGGCGCGTCGACGAGGCCACGGTGGCGCGCTGGATCGAGGACCGAGCGGTGCCCATGGGATCGCTGGAGCCCTAGTGGGTCGAACGCGAGGCGGGGGCGGCCTATGATGCAGAGGGCAGAGCGCGCGTCTCGCGGCGCAGGAGGAGCCCTGTGAAAGCCGTGGTCATGGCGGGCGGAGAGGGCTCCCGGCTGCGTCCACTGACGAGCCGCCACCCCAAGCCGCTGGTGCCGGTGGCGGGCACGCCGATCATCGAGCACATCCTGCGACTCCTGCGCGAGCACTCCATCAACGACGTCGTCATCACGCTCGCGTACCTCGGCGCCGACATCCGCAACCACCTCGGCGACGGCGGCGACCTGGGGATGAACATCGAGTACGTGGTCGAGGACCGCCCGCTGGGCACGGCGGGGAGCGTGCGCAACGCCGCGCACCTGCTCGACGAGACGTTCCTGGTGATCAGCGGCGACGCTCTGACGGACATCGACCTCACCTCCGTGGTGTCGCAGCACCGCGAGCGGGGGACCGACGCGACCATCGTGCTGCGCTCGGTGCCCAACCCGCTGGAGTACGGCGTGGTGGTCACCGATCCCGAGGGCCACGTCAAGCGGTTCCTGGAGAAGCCGTCCTGGGGCGAGGTGTTCAGCGATCATGCCAACACCGGCATCTACGTGGTCGAGCCGGGCGTGCTGCAGCTCGTCAAGCCGGACACGGCGTCCGACTGGTCGCAGGACGTGTTCCCGGCAATGCTGCGCCGCAAGCAGATGCTGCTCGGCCTTCCCGTCGAGGACTACTGGTGCGACATCGGCTCGATCCAGTCCTACATGCAGGCCAACTGGGATGCGCTCGACGGCAAGGTGCGCTGCCACATCCCCGGCCGGCGTGACGGCGAGGCGTGGATCGGCGAGGGCGTCGAGTTCGGCATCGGCGTGCAGATCGAGGGACCGGCGTACATCGGCGACGAGGTGAAGCTCAAGGCGGGTGCGTTCATCAACGACCACGCGATCGTGGACCGCTTCACCATCGTCGACGACTACGCCAAGGTGAGCAACAGCATCGTGTGGCCGCATTCATACATCGGCGAGCACTGCCGGCTGCGCCAGTCGATCGTGTGCCGCAACGTGACGGTGAAGAACAACACGCTGCTCGAGGAGAACAGCGTGGTGGGCGACGACTGCCTGGTGGGGCGCGGCTCGCGCGTGCGAGCCGGCGTGAAGGTCTGGCCCAACAAGGAGATCGAACCCGGCTCGACGGTGAACGAGTCGGTGGTCTGGGCGGGCGAGTGGCGGCGTGGGCTCTTCTCGTCCTTCGGCATGGGCGGGCTCATCAACGTCGAGCTGACCCCGGAGTTCTGCGCCCGGCTGGGCGCGGCGTTCGGAGCCACGTTGCCCAAGGGATCGCGCATCGCCGTGGGCCGCGACCACGCGCGTTCCTCTCGCATGATCAAGCGTGCAATCGTCAGCGGCATCGTCAGCGCCGGAGGCCTGGTGCGTGACGTGCGCGAGTGCCCGGTGCCGGTCACGCAGTTCGCCACGCGCGACGGCCGCTGCGACGCGGGAATCCAGGTGATCGTGTCGCCCCTCGACCAGCGCAGCGCTGACATCCGCTTCCTCGACAGCGACGGCCTGCAGATCGACAAGCGCGCCGAGCGCAAGCTGGAGAACCTGCTGTTCCGCGAGGACTTCCGCCGTGCTGCCTTCTACGAGATGGGCGACATCGAGTACGTCGAGCCGATCCGCGACTATCAGCAGCACCTCCTGGCCAGCGTCGACGCCGGCGCCATCCGCGAGGCCAACTTCCGCCTGCTGGTCGACTACGACTACAGCGAGGCGTCAGGCGTGCTGCCCGGCATCCTCAACGAGCTGGGCGTGACCACGATCCCGCTCAACGCCGGGTTGCGCGAGGGTCCGCACCATCGCAGCGTGCCCGACGAGACGGCGCTCATCAGCCGCACGGTGCACGCCGACGTCGGCTGCATGATCAGCCCCACCGGTGAGCGGCTGATCATCATCGACGACACCGGCGCCACGCTGTCGCCGTACGAGGCCTTCGGCATCCTCGCGTCGTGGTTCCTGCGCAGCCGCCCCGGCATCGTGCTCGCGCCCGCGGCGGCGCCCGAATGGATCAGCACATTGGTGCGCGAGCAGGGCGGCACGTTCACCTCCACGCCGGCCGAGCCGGCGGCGGTGCTGCGGGCTTCGGCGATGCCGGGCACCTGCCTCGCAACCGACGGCGACGGCGGCTTCATCTGGCCGTACTACTTCGGCGCGTACGACGCCATGTACACGGTGGTCAAGCTGCTGGAGCTGCGCGCCACGATCGGCATCCCGCTCAGCGAGGAGCGCGCGCAGCTCCCGTCGGCGGCGTACATCACCGCAACCGAGTTCTGCCCCTGGGAGGCGAAGGGCCGTGTGATGCGCGTCCTGCTGGACAGCCACCGCGAGAGCTCGGTCGACCTCGTCGACGGCATCAAAGTGTTCGTCGACGACGGATTCGTGCTGGTGCGCCCCGATCCCGACGAGCCCGCGTACCACATCGTGGCCAGCGTGGCCGACGAGGACGCGGGCCGCGCGCTGGTCAACGACTACGCCAAGCGCGTGCGCGACGCGCAGCACGGCGTCAACGGCGCGCACCCCTCGCCGGAGCCGGTCGCGGAGCGCGAGGGAGAGCTTCCCGCGTCAGGCTGAGACGGCCTCGCGTCCGGCGACGGGCTGCGGTGCGGCTCGCGTCGCCGCGACACGGACCGGCACGCCGCCGCGCGGCACCAGCGTGACCGCCCGCCTCGTGGTGCCGGCGACTGCGGGCGCGGCGCTCTGCAGCCGCAGCGCCGAGAGAACGGTGGCCAGCACCGTGCGGATCTCGATCTGCGCGAAGCTGGCGCCCAGACAGCGGCGCACGCCGCCACCGAAGGGCAGCCACGCATAGGGATCGGGTGCGCCCTCGAGGAACCGCTCGGGGCGGAAGCGTTCGGGCTCCGGGTACACGGCGGCGTGCCGCTGCGTCAGGTAGATGCACGGCGCGACGACGCACCCCGCGGGCAGCTCGTGTCCCATGACGGTGAACGGCGCCCGGAGGTGGCGGGCGACGATGGGCACCACCGGCCGGATGCGCAGCGCCTCCTTGGCGACCGCGTCGATGTAGCGCGCGTCACCCGCATCGACGGCGCGCACCGCGTCCTGCAGCGTCGCCGGATGGTGCAGCAGCAGGTCGAACGACCACGCCAGCGCGGTGGCGGTGGTCTCGTGGCCCGCGACAAGAAGCGTGACCAGCTCGTCGCGCAGCTCCTCGTCGCTGAGCGGCCTGCCCGCCTCGTCGCGGGCGCCGATGAGCAGCGACAGCACGTCGTCGTGGCCCTCGAGGCCGCCGGCTCGCCGGTGCTCGATCTGCGCCTGCAGCGCGGCGCGGACGGCACGCTGGGCGCGGACGAATCGACCCCACGGCGACATGCCGCCTGCCTCGTGCCGCGCGAAGGCGAGCGCCGCCAGCTGTGCGCTGCCGCTGCCCAGGGCCAGCATGCGCTGCAGCAGCGTGCGCATCTCGTTTCGCCTCGCGTCGTCGTCGTCGAAGCCGAACACGGCGCGGAGGATGACCTCGAGGGTGATGCGCTGCATCTCGGGCAGCAGCGGAAAGACCTGGGGCCGGGGCCACGTCGACATGCGCTCCAACGTCATGTCCCGCATCACGGCCTCGTACGCGCGCATGCGTTCGCCGTGGAAGGGCGGCAGCATCAGCTTGCGCTGGCGCAGGTGCTCGGGGCCGTCCAGCAGGAGCAGCGAGTGCTCGCCGAGCAGCGCGCCCAGGGCCACGTTGGCACTGCCCGCGCGGAGCGCGTCGGGGTCGCCGGCGAACACCTGGCGCACGCCTGCCGGATCGGCGACGAAGACGATGCGCTGCGAGACGCCCAGGCCGGTGAAGCGCAGCGTGAAGATGTCGCCGTAGCGCTCGGCGCATGTCTCCATCAACCCCAGCGGGCGGGTTATCCAGAGCAGCGTCTGCAGCGCCGCGGGCAGCGGCGGCCCGGCCGGCAGTGCCATCCCCGCATGTAAGCACCTGAGTGCCAGGGCGCGTCCCGGCCGGCGCGTCTAGGTTCGGGTCGCGGGCACCACCGTGAGCGCGATGAAGACGAAGAACGAGGCGCTGGCGGCGATGACCAGGAGGTGGAACACCTCGTGGTAGCCGAAAACGCGCGGCCAGAGGCGCGGCCGGCGCAGCGCGTATGCGGTCGCCCCCAACGAGTAGAGGACGCCGCCGGCGAGCAGAAGGCACAGCGCAGCCAGCCCGACGCGGGCGTACAGCGCGGGCGTGATGACAATCGCCAGCCATCCCACCGCGATGTACAGCGTCACCGCCGCCGCTCGTGGCAGGCGGATCGGCGCCGCCACCAGGCTGGCACCGATGAGCGCGGTCACCCAGATGGTGACCAGCACGGCGACCCGCAGCCAGCCATCGAGCACGTTGACCGCGACCGGCGTGTATGTCGCCGCGATGACGATGAAGATGTTGGCGTGGTCGATGCGCCGCCAGGCGGCGCGCCACGAGGGCGACCACCCGCCGCGGTGGTACAGCGCGCTGATCGCGAAGAGCAGGGTGAGCCCGGTTCCGTACACCGCCAGCGACACCTGCTTGGCCGGATCGCCGCGCGTGGCCACCACGAGAACGACCGCGCCCGCCAGTGCGGGCACCACAGCCACTGCATGCGACCATCCGCGCAGCAGCGGCCGCGGCTCACCAGTCATGGCGCAATGATCGCATCCGGTCCCTGACGCCACGGGGAGGACGACCGGCGGCGCTGGTTCAGGCGGCTTCCGCCACCTCCTCGGTCGTGGCGCGATGGCGCAGCCAGCGCGGCGCCCACCAGTTGACCCTGCCCAGCAGGCGCATGAGCGCGGGCACGACGAGCGCGCGCACGAGGGTTGCGTCGACGACCACGGCCACCGCCATACCCAGACCGATCGCCTTGATGGTCACGACGCTGGCCAGGGCGAAGGCGAGGAAGACGCAGGCCATGATCGCGGCCGCGCCGGTGACGATGCGCCCGCTGCGCTCCAGCCCCGCTGCGACGGCGGTTCGGTTGTCGCCACTGCGGCGGTAGGCCTCCTGCATCCGCGTGAGCAGGAAGACCTCGTAATCCATCGACAGTCCGAACACGATGCAGAACAGGAGCACCGGGATGGTGGGGTCGAGCGCGCCCGGCGTGAACCCGAGGAAGCCGGACAGGTGACCCTGCTCGAAGATCCAGACCAGCGCGCCGAACGCAGCGCTGAGCGACAGCGCGTTCATCAGCACCGCCTTGAGTGGCAGCGCGATGGAGCGCAGCAGGAGCAGCAGCACGGCGAAGGTGCTCACCACCACGAAGGCGACGGCGAGCGGGGTGTGCTGCACCATGTAGTTGACGAGGTCGATGTCGAAGGCGGTGTCGCCGGTGACGAGCACGCTGCCGCCGGCGATGCCGTCGGCGGCGCGGATGGTGCGCACCAGCTGGTGCGCGGCGTCACTGGTCGTCAGGTACGGCGTCTGCACGTCGAGCACGGCGATGTGCGCGCCCGTCTGGCGCGTGATCACCTGGCGCGCCGCCGCGGGCAGCCGGGACGGTGGGCGCTGGTACAGCTGCTGGTATCCGCCGGCGGTGAGGCCGGGAACGACGTCGACGTAGCTGCGCACGGCGACGACGCCGGCGAGCGCCGCGAGGCGACGGCTGAGCTGGTATGCCGCGGCGACGTTCGCCGGCGAGGTGGGCGCGCCCTGGTCGAACTGCAGCACGGCCTCGATGGTGTTCTGGCCGGCGTTGGGGAACGACGTCTGCAGCAGCTCCGCGCCGATGCGCGACTCGGCGGTGACCGGAAGCTGCTGCACGTCGCTGTTGGCCAGCGTGATGCTGAGAAACGGGGTGCCGCCGGCGACGAGCAGCGCCACGGTGGGCAGCAGGACGAGCCAGGGACGGCGCATCACCCACGTGGCCAGCCGGTGCCACAGGCCCTCGCCCAGGGGTCGTGGCTGCAGGATCGGGACGCGGAGACGGTTGACCCGCGGCCCGAGGATGGCCAGCATCGCGGGCAGGAACGTCAGCGCATAGATGACGGACGCTGCCACCACGATTGCTCCGGCATATCCCATCGACACCAGTGCTGTGCCGTTGTAGAAGAGGAGGCCGCCGAGGCCGATCGCCACGGTGATGCCGCTGAACGCGATCGCCCGACCCGCGGTGGCCATGGTCGTCGCCAGCGAGCGCGCCACGTCGCCGTCGCGGGCGAGCTCCTCGCGAAAGCGCGTCACCACGAACAGGGAATAGTCGATGGCGATGCCGAGGCCGACGAGCGTGACGACGTTCACCGCGTAGGTCGAGACGTCCGCGGCGTGCGCCAGCGCCAGCGTCGCGCCGACGCCGCCCAGCACCGCCAGCACGCCGACGCCGAGGCAGAGCAGCGCTGCGACGCCGCTGCCGAACACGATCACGAGGAGGATCAGCGCCAGCGGCAGCGACACAACCTCGGAGCGGCGCAGGTCGCCGGCGAGCAACGTGTCGAAGTCGTACGCGAGCGGTGCGTCGCCGGCCGTGGCGACGGTGAATGGGCCCGGCCGCACCTCCTCGCGCAGCGAGCCGAACTGCTGGCGCGTGGTGGCGAAGTCGGTGGTGACATCGACGTCGACGGCGACGCTGTGGCCGTCCCCTGACACGAGTCGACGCGCGTCGGCGGGACCGTCGTATGGCGTGATGATCGACGACACGCGTGGGTCGCGACGCAGTCGGGAGAGCGCCGCCGTCAGGTCGGCATGGAACGTTGGATCGGAATAGGTCAGCGAGCGATCCGTGAAGAGCAGCGTGAATGGAGTACCCGTCGCCGACGGCAGCTGTTGCGCGGCCAGTCGCGCCGCGCGCACGGACTCGACGTCGTAATCGCTCGCGTTCTTCAGCTGTCCGCCGGAGGCGAGTCCGACGCCCGACGCCGCGAAGCACAGCATCGAGAGGAGGAGCACCCACCAGCGTCGCCGCTGGACGAAACGACCCCACCGCCTCATCACGAAGCACCGGTCACAGTCGCGCCGAGTATATCCGCGGCCATGACGGGCACCGCTTGTAGACTGCTGTGAACGCAGTGAACGTCAAGGAGGACAGGGCATGAGCACGCTGACGACGGCGCCGGTATCCGCGTTCACGCCCATCGAGCACTTCGCCGCGGTGGACGCGGAGGTGCAGCCCGGACGTCAGCTGGCGACGGTGCGCGCGGCGGCCGCTGAGTTCCGCGCGTGGTTTCCCGGCACCGGAACCCCGGACTGGGTAGGCACGTTCGACCTCTCCACGCTGCCGTATCCCACGCGCTTCGGGCTCTTTCGCGCGGCGCTCTCGCCGTCACCCTTTGTCACGCTCACGCACCGTCTGGTGGTCGTACGCTGGCGCGAGCCGGACGGCCGGCCTCGGACGTTGCTCTTCGAGCCGACGGACGTCGAGCTCGCGCGCCGCACGCCGTACTTCGCCCGTCTCAGCGAGCGGACGCCAGACGTGATCGAGCGGCTGCTGGCGCAGCCGCGGGGTGACGTGCTTTCGCACTTGCGCGGACTGGGTATGGCGCCGACCGACGTCGACTGGATCACGTTCGATCACCTGCACACGCAGGACGTGCGCCGCTGGGTGGGCACCACGTCGCCGGCGGCGGACCTGTCGCCGCGTGCGCCGGTTGAGGCGCTGCTGCCCAACGCCAAGCTCATCGTGCAGCAGGCCGAGCTCGATTCGCTCCAGGCTCTGCATCCCCTGCAGCTGCCGTGGTACCAGCCGGACACGTACACCGACCTCCGCAGCGACGCGCTGCACCCGATCCAAGGCGGTGTGCTGCTGGGACCAGGCGTGGCGCTGCTGGCGACGCCGGGCCACACCATCGGCAATCACACGCTGGTGCTGAACACGGAGTCGGGCATCTGGGCCAGCAGCGAGAACGTGATCGCCACCGAGTGCCTGACGCCGGAGTCGAGCCGCATCCCGGGGGTCGCCCGTTGGGCGCGCGAGTGGGGCGAGGAGGTCGTGCTCAACGCCAACACGCTCGAGGACACGGCGCGCCAGTACAACTCGTGCGTCCTGGAGAAGTCGATCGTCGACAGAAGCCGTGTCGACCCGCGCTTCGCGCAGTTCCTGCCGTCCTCGGAGCTGACGCGCAGCCCGATCAGCCTGGGGACGTCACCCACGTTCACCCACAACGGCATCTTCCACGGCAGTCTGAGGCGCGCTTAGCTCGCGCCGCACCACGGCCGCCAGCGCGCGTATCAACGCGGGCGAGGCGTTGGGCATCTCGATGCGGTGCAGCTCCATGCCGAGCGCGGCCGCCTCGTCGCGCGCGGCGACGTCGATGTCGTAGAGGATCTCGAGGTGATCCGCGAGGAACTGCACCGGCACGACGAGAAGCGCGTCGTGTCCCGCCGCGCGCAACCCCGGGAGCAGGTCCTTCACGTCCGGCGTCAGCCACTCTTCGGGCGTGTGTCCCGCGCTCTGGTACGCGAACTGCCAGCGCTCGCCGGCGAGGGCGGCGCGATCCGCGACCAGCCGCGCGGTCTCACGCAGCTGCTCGATGTACCCCGGATCACGCTCGACGACGGGGCGCGGCAGGCTGTGCGCGGTGAAGACGATGGGGATGGTCGAGCGCCGCTCGCCCGGAAGGCTCGCGAGCGCTTCATCGACGCGCTCCGCCAGCGAGTCGATCCACTCCGGCGTGCGGTGCCAGGCACCGGCAAGACGGATGTCGGCGCCGGGATTGCGCTCCCGTGCACCGGCCACCACGCGCTCGTA
Source organism: Candidatus Dormiibacterota bacterium (assembly GCA_963777285.1). Classification (GTDB taxonomy): domain Bacteria; phylum Chloroflexota; class Dormibacteria; order Aeolococcales; family Aeolococcaceae; genus JAFARE01. Next base: position 280,857 of record CAVZPR010000002.1, on the reverse strand, counting down.
TCCCGTGAGGATGATCGGTGAGTACTGCGGGGCGAGCACGACGCCGATGATCGTGCGGGCCCCGGAGCCCAGCAGAGCGTCAATTGCGGCGGCCGCGCGGGGCTCGGAGTGAAGCATGCCGGCCTCGACGTGGAAAGCGCCGGCGCCGTGCTGCCGGTCCAGCTCGCGCTGCAGCGCGTCCGCCTGCTGCGTCGTGATGTCGAGCAGCGGTGAGCGGCCGATGGCGTCGTAGCGCCGCTGGAACTCGCGCAGCACATCGTCGGGCACGGCGCGCCCGCCGCGCACCGAGCTGAGGTACGCGGGGACGTCTCGCGACGTCACGGCCGACCCGAACGTCAGCAGCAGCACGCCGGTGTGACCGCTCACGCAGCGCTCGCCGTCTCCTCGTGCACCAGGTCCGCGAGACGGCGCAGGTTGTCCGCCGGTGTCGGCGCGAGAACGCCGTGGCCCAGGTTGAAGATGTGGCCAGGTCGCCCGCCGGCGCGCAGCAGCACGCGCCGCGCCTCCGCTGCGGCGGATTCGAACGAGCCCAGCAGCGACGCCGGCTCGAGGTTGCCCTGCACGCCGATGCTGAACCCGACCCGCCGCCAGGCTTCGTCGAGGGGGGTGCGCCAGTCGACGCTCACCACGTCGCTGCCCGCGGTGGCCATGGCCTCGAGCAGATGTGAGGTCCCGGTGCCGAAGTGGATGGTGGGCACTCCCGTCTCGCGCAGCGCTTTGAAGATGCGCGTGCTGTAGGGCAGCACGTGCTCCACGTAGGCGTCGCGGCTCAGCGTGCCGGCCCACGAGTCGAAGAGCTGCACCACCTGCGCTCCGGCGCCGACCTGCGCGCGCAGGTAGTCGATGGTCACATTCGTGAGCGTTTCCATGAGCTGGTGCCACAGCGATGCGTCGCCGTACAGGAGTCCCTTGGTGCGGACGAAGTCCTTGGTCGGCCTGCCCTCGAGCATGTACGAGGCGACGGTGAACGGACCGCCTGCAAAGCCGATCACCGCGGTGCGACCTTCGAGGTCGCGGCGCACGATGCGGATCGCTTCGAAGAGGTCGGGGGTCGACTCCTGAGGCGGCACCACGCGCAGCGCGGCGATGTCGGCGCCGGTGCGCAGCGGTGCGTGGATGATGGGGCCCACTCCGGGATCGATGCTGAATGGAACGCCCATGCCCACCAGCGGCAGCATGATGTCGGCGTACAGCACGGCCGCGTCGACGCCGAGCTCCTCGACCGGCATCATCGTCACCTTGGCGCAGAGCTCCGGCGTTCGCGTCAGCGTGAGGATGTCGTACTTCTCGCGCAGCTCGCGATACCCCGCGAGGCAGCGCCCGGCCTGGCGCATGAACCACACGGGGGTGCGGTCCACCGGTTCGCGTCTCGCGGCGGCGAGGAAGCGCTGCGCCCCGGTCATGGACGGAGCCGCGGTGGAGGTCATTCGCGGCTGAGGGTAGCCGAACGGGCGACGACGACGGGGTCGCACATCGGGTGGACGGGAGTGAGCGACGGGTCTATCCTGGCCGCCCACGGAGGGCAACATGCGACGCAGATCACCGACGCTGCTCCTCGCGGCCGGCGCCGCCGTGATGTATGGCATCGCCGCCGCGCCTGGCACACCGACGGCGGCGGGCACACGCGTCGCGCCGGCTTCCGCGGCAACCGTGTCGCCGAGAGCGACAGTCAACCTTCTCGACTGCAACGGATACAGCCGGGCATATCACCTGGCGAGCCCGTCGATGCCCTGGCGGTGTGTGGATCCGCGAGCGGTGAAGCGCGGCGAGTACGGCCATTATCCGAATGGGAACGTGCGCTTCTACGACAACGGTCACTACGTCGGCCACGACGAGCCCGCGCTCGAATTCCAGGCGGACACGGCGGGAAGCGCCAACAACCTGACGTACTTCGCACAGGTCCCGACCGACCCGTCGGGTGCGCCGTCGACGAGTGCGTCATCGCCGATCACGAGCGACTACGCTGAGCTCGGGCCGGCCATGTGGTTCGGCCTGCCGCTGTGTGACGCACGGTCGTGGCCGACCGCGGCCGGTCCGACTGGGGGCGTCAGTCCCTGCACGCCTGACAGCGACAGCAACCATCCCAGCCTCGGCAGTCCGGGCACAGGTGCGGGGTCGGCGGCCATGGAGCTGCAGTTCTACCCGCCCGGGTACGGCCCCGCGATCGACGGCATCAGCTGCAGCCAGACGAAGGTCTGCGCCGCCCTCAACATCGATTCGCTGGAGCTCGTGTGCGGCAGCGACGGCTTCTGCAATCCCAACGCCAACTGCGCGGAACCGGTCAACTTCGCTTTCCTCACTGTTGACGGCAAGCCCACGGGTCCGCCGTCTCCGCAGCTGGCCAACGCCTCGACCTTCACTGCCAACGCCGACACACTGCTCATGAGCCCAGGGGACACGCTGCGCGTCGAGATCTTCGACACTTCGGCCGGCGTCGAGACCAAAGTGGATGACCTGAGCTCGAACCAGTCCGGGTTCATGATCGCCAGCTCCGGCAATGGGTTCATGGACACAGATCCAGGCACATGCAAGGGCGCGGCGTACAGCTTCCGCCCTGAGTACAGCACGGCCGGTGCGTCCAACGTGGTGCCCTGGGCGCAGCTGCAGTTCGGCGTGCTGGCCAGCCAGGAGATCGGCCATTTCGAAGCCTGCGGCTCGCTGGCGAACAACTTCCCTGTGAGCATGAACGCACCCGGCTCCACGTTCACGGACAGCTCGCTCGAACAGACCTGCAACGGCGGCTTCGATGGCACCACCGGCGAGAGCTGCACGGGGTCCAGCAGCAACCCATGCGCGGGCACGACGCAGGATGGAGCCGGCTGCAGCCAGTTCTCCGGTGTTCCGTGCGAAGACTCCGATGCTCTGTGCTTCCCATCGGGGTCGCGCACCGTGACGTTGAACGGGCAGTCGCAGTCGTGGAGCTGGCCGGTCGACGGCTGCACCGAGCAGTGGTTCCAGAACGGCGACCTCGACTTCGACGGCAGCTCCTATGTCGCCGACTGGCCGGATGGCGACACGACGCACCACCCGACGTCGTGGAAGATCCTTGGGCCGTTCGACCCGTCGGGCGCCGCCTATCCCGACCTGCAGTTCCAGACCAACGTCCCTGCTGCCGAGAATGGCTGCGACACGGCGAGCGGTTCCGGCTGCACGGCGCCGCCGTACGGAGCGAGCTTCTACCCGTTCTGGTCGACGGAGACCACGGACGCCATCGCGGGCCTCATTCCAACGGTGAGTGGCGCGTGCTACTGGAACTTCGGCGCGGACGCCACGGCAACATCGACGGACTTCAGCCAGGACAGCCAGTACGGTTTGCCGAACACCACGGACTTCCCTGGGTTGCTACAGAGTGGCTTCATCGCCAATCCGGCAATCCGGGGCGCTTGTCCCTATATTGCGGAAGCGAATGCCGCGCCATCGCTGCCCGTCGTGAGCGGCGTCTCTCCCATCGGCAACTTCTACGACGAGGCCGGCCCGACCGAGACCACCGTGAACGGAGGCAACTTCAGCGGGACCTTCAACGCCAACTCGTACACCACGGAAGCGGTGCAGCTCGGGACAGTGCAGATCACCAACGTCTGCAACAGCTCACCGCCGACCAACGCGCCGTGCTTCACGGTCGACAGCTCGTCGCAGCTCTCGCTGTGGACCGGCGGCCTCAGCCCGCCGCCCGGGACGTACGACGTCATCGTCGTGACCTCGGCAGGAGGCAGCGCCAGCAACGGCAACGACCAGTACACGGCCGAGGCGTTCCACCACCTGTACCAGCTCGACGCGTACGGCGGCACGCACTCGATCCCGGTGGCGCCTGGGCTGCCGCTGGTGAGCTCGCCGCCCGCCTGGAACTTCAAGATCGCGCGCGGCATCGCGCTGCAGCACTCGGGGCATCCGGGTGCGGGCTACGTGCTCGACGGCTGGGGCGGCATCCACCCCTTCGGTGGCGCGCCCGCGGTTACCAAGAGCACGGGGTACTGGCCGGGCAAGGACCTCACGCGCGGCATCGTGCTGCTGCCCAACGACACGGGCGGCTACGTCGTCGATTCCTGGGGTGGCCTGCATCCCTTCGCGGTGGGCGGCAACGCGCTGCCGCCGGCCATCCACAACGGGCCGTACTGGCCGAACACGGACACGGTGCGCGGCATCGTGCTGCAGTCCGGCGGGACCGGCGGCTACATCCTCGACGACTGGGGCGGCGTGCACGAGTTCGGCACCGCGGCGCACCTGCGCGACAGCTCGTACTGGCCGGGAAAGGACATCGCGCGCAGCCTCGTCCTCGACCCGGACGACAACGGCGGCCAGGTGCTCGACGACTGGGGCGGGCTGCACGCCTTCGGCAACGCGCCATTCGCGCACGACAGCGCGTACTGGCCCGGTGTCGACATCGCACGGTCGGTGGTGCTGTACCCGGTGGTCATCGGGCAGCCGGTGGACGGGTGGGTGCTCGACGGCTGGGGCGGGGTCCATCCGGTGGGCGCCGCGCCGCGTCTCGGCACCGTCTACTACACGCCGGGCGACGACGACGTCCGCTTCCTCGCGGTGAACTGAGCGTCACTCGTACCGCAGCACCTCGAGCGGCCGCACCCGCGACGGTCCCCACGCGACCAACCCCGCCACGGCCATGGTCAGCAGGACCACGCCGGCCATCACTGCGAGCACAAGCGGTGTGCTCACGGCCAGTGACGTCTTGAGCGCGAATCTGCCCAGCAGTGCGGTGGCTGCGCTCACCATGAGGATCCCGGCGACGGCTCCGATGCCGCCGACAACCGCGTTCTCCACGAGCACCTGCGCCAACACGCTGCGGCTCGTGTAGCCCGTCGACTTGAGGATTCCGATCTCGCGGCGCCGCTCCAGCATCGCCAGGGCCACGGTGTTGGCGATGATGACGGCGCCGGCGAACAGCGCCAGCGACGCGATGCCGATGAGCAAGTCCACCAGGTTGCCCAGCACCTGCTGCACCAGGGCGCTGAGGTCGGCCAGGTCGAGCACGGTGGCGTTGGGCACCGACGTCTGAATGGCGCGCAGCGCCGCCACCTTGGATGAGGGGTCGAGCTTGAGCGACACGATCGTCGACGCCTGCGAGGGCCCCAGCTGGTCGATGATCGAGCGATCGCCGAGGATCGGCTCGAAGAAGAAGTTGATCTTGACGCCGCCGCCACCGCTGCTGCGCTCCGCCTGCGTGTAGAAGCCGACGACGTCGAGTGCGACGGCTGCGCCGGTCGCCGGGTTGCGCACGGCGATCGTGTCGCCGAGGGCGACGTTGAGCCGGCCGTTGCGCAGGGACATGGGCACCACCACGTTGTCGGTGCCGGCATCCGAAGCGCGCAGCGTGCGTCCCTGGGCAGCCGGCGCGCCCGGCGACTGGCCGGCTCCCAGCGCGTAGCCCTCGACGCCGGTGAGCTCGAAGATGTCGAACTCGTTGCGTCCCGTCGGGTTGGACGCGGGCGTGCCTCCGATGAGCCGGCCCAGCGGGACGCCGTCGATGGACACGGGCGACACCGGCAGGTCTTCGGTGATGCGACGACCCTGCAGTCCGGGAAGCGCGGCGGTCGCCGAGGTCGCCGACGCCGCGTCACGAGACGACGCGATGACGAACACGTTGTAGCTGGCCAGGTTGTTGAACGCGTCGCTCAGCTCGGTGGAGATGTCCTGGCCCACGACCAGGATCAGGCCGATCGTGAACACGCCGACGAAGAGCGCGACCAGTGTCCCGGCCATTCGCGCACGCGAGCGCCCGATGGAGCGCAGCGCCAGCTTCACGACGGTGCGCTGCGACCGGGGCAGCAGCACGACAACGAATCCCATGCCGGTGAAGATCAGCAGAGCGACGCCGACGCCGCGCAGCGCCAGGGTGACGAGCGCGGCAACGGCCACCGCAACGGCCACCGCGAGGACGTAGCCGGTGGTGAAGCGCTCCGGTACCGGCAGGTGGCCGACGATCGTCACCACCAACGAGAAGATGCCGCCGAGCAGGAGCAGGCCGATGAGCGCATAGAGCACCAGCTGCAGGGCGAAGACGATGTCGCCGAGGATCGACGCGGCGAGACCGATGAACAGCACGGCCACGAGGGCGTACAGCGCGATCGTTTGCGCGGCCGAACCGACGGCGCGGCCCTCGGGTGCGTCGCGCAGCACGGCCAGCGGACGTATCGCCGCGGCGCGAACGATGGGAAGCAGCCCGAAGATCAGCGAGGTCACGACCCCCACGGCGATGCCGATGAGCAGCGTGCCTGCGCTGACGGTGAAGACCAGGGACGACGAGATCACCTGCTCGATGAGCACCTTCACGGCGAGGCTCATGCCCACCCCCGCGGCGGTTCCCAGCAGGCCGCCGACGAGGCCGAGGATGCCGACCTCGAGACCGAACATCGCGTAGAGCTCGCCGCGGCGAAACCCCGCGGTCTTCAGCATCGCGATCTCGATCCGGCGTCGCGAAAGCATCACCTGCAGCGTGTTGACGATGCCGATGCCACCGATGGCCAGGGCGAGCAGCCCGATGATCTCGAGGTACTGCGTCACCTGCTGCGCGGCCTGCACGTTGGCATTGATCGCCTCCGGCACCGTCTGCACGGTGGCCAGGGGGAATGCGGTGCGCAGCGACGTCGCCGCCTGCGACGCGGCTGCGTCGTCGGCGGTGGTCATCTCCACCACGCCGTACGTCTCAGGACGCGTCGACAGCGCATTGAACGTGGAAGCGTCGATGAAGCCTGCTGACGTGCCCACGTTGCTCAGCAACTGGTTGGCGATGATGCCGCCGACGCGCACGTCGGTGCCGCCGCCGCCCACGAGGTTGAGGTGGATCGTGTCGCCGGCGACGAGCCCCGCCTGCAGCGCCGTGTACTGCGTCAGCACGACGGCGGGCCCACCTGAGAGCGCGCCGGCGTACGTGGTGCCCGGCGGGCTGACGAATCCGGGATCGCCCACCAGCGGGTACGACGAGGGGTCGTCGAGCACGTACAGCGTCGACAGCTGGTACGTCTTGCCCTCGCCGCGGCGTATGGTCCCCCGCTCAACGCCGAGCGCGACGTAGCGCTGGACGACGCCGCGCTGCTGCAGGCGGCGCACGACGCCGAGGTCGCTCGACGTGAGCGGCACGGCGGTCGACACCAGGGACACGTCGCCGCCGTTCGCCTGGCGCACGTTGCTGGTGAGCGACGCTGTGATCATGTCGCCGGCGAGGCGCAACGCGACGATCGCCATCACCCCGACCGCGATGCAGAAGATGCCGAGCACGGTGCGCTGGCCGCCGCGGCGCAGCGACCGGGTCGAGTAGCGGAAGTACAGCGCCAGCCGCCCCATCACGGAGCAGCGGGAGGCGGTGGAGGCGGCGGCGCCGTGCCGTCCGACAGCAGCCCGTCGACGATGTGCAGCACGCGCTGCGCGCTCTGCGCGATGTGTGCGTCGTGTGTGGCGATGAGGAACGTGCTCCCCAGATGCTCACGCAGCCCCGACATCAGCTGCAGGATGTTCTCGCCGTTGCGCGCGTCGAGGTTGCCCGTGGGCTCGTCGGCGATGATGATCGCCGGGTTCGTGGAGAGCGCGCGCGCGATCGCCACGCGCTGCTGCTCGCCGCCGCTGAGCTGGTTGGGCCGGTGCCCGGCGCGGTGCGCCAGGCCCACCAGCTGCAGCATCTCGCGCGCCCGCGCCGCGGGTGAGCCTGGGTGGTTGCCCGCGTACAGCGGGATCTCCACGTTCTCCTGCGCGCTCAGCGAGGGGATGAGGTTGTACGCCTGGAAGACCATGCCGATCTTCGCGTTGCGCACCGACGCAAGGCGGCTCTCCGGCATGGTCGTGATGTCCACGCCGTCGACGAGCACGTGACCGCTGCTGGGACGGTCGAGTCCGGCGATGACGCCCAGGAGGGTCGACTTGCCGCTGCCGCTCGGACCCATGAGCGCCACGAACTCGCCGCGGCGGACGCTGAAGCTGACCCCGCGCAGGATCTCGACCACGTCGGGGCCCAGCGGCAGGCTGCGCTTGACGTCGCGCGCCTCCAGCGCCGGAGCCTGCTCCGCCATCAGCCACGCCCTCCGTCTCGCGCCCACCGGGTCACGGAGGCGATCCTATCGGTCGGAGCCGGGCACGCCGCCGCGACGCGGATTGGCAGCCTGAGGTTCAGTTGGGGAGAATGGCGACTCCAGGCAACGCACGGAGGGCGCCATGAAGTCGACCATGCAGGACGTTCCTCTGACGATCACGTCGCTGCTGCGGCGCGGCGGCAGCCTCTTTCCGGAGAGCGAGGTCGTCACCTTCGAGGGCGAGACGTCGCGGCACGCGACCTTCCCGGAGGTGGCCGCGCGGGTGCCCCGCCTCGCCGCGGCGCTGCGCGACCTCGGCGTGAACGCCGACGACCGCGTGGGCACGCTGTGCTGGAACCATCAGGAGCACCTCGAGGCGTATTTCGCCGTGCCCTGCATGGGCGCGGTGCTGCACACGCTGAACCTGCGCCTGCCACCGCACCAGTTGGCGCAGATCGTCAACCACGCGGAGGACCGTGTGGTCATCGTCGACGCGAGTCTGGCGCCGCTGTTCGCCGCGATCCGGCCTCACCTGAAGACGGTGGAGCACGTCGTGGTGGTCGGCGAGGGTGACACCGGGCTCGACGGTGCGCACAAGTATGAGGACCTGCTCACCGCCGCGCCAGCCGGATTCGACTGGCCCGACATCGACGAACGCAGCGCCGCGGCGATGTGCTACACGACGGGCACCACGGGCGACCCCAAGGGCGTCGTGTACAGCCACCGCTCGGTGTTCCTGCACTCGTTGGCGGCGTGGGCCTCGTTCCGCATGGACGACACCGAGCGGCTGCTCACCATCGTCCCCATGTTCCACGTCAACGCGTGGGGCGTGCCCTACATGGCGTGGATGGTGGGCGCCGACCTGCTGCTGCCGTCGCGCCACCTGCAGCCAGAGGGCCTCTGCCGCTTCATCGCCAGCGAGCGCCCCACCTTCACCGGCGGCGTCCCCACCATCTTCGCCGGCATGCTCGCCTACGTTCAGGCCAATGGTGGCGACATCTCGTCGATACGACGCGCCGTCTGCGGCGGATCGGCGGTGCCGGCGAGTCTGATCACGGCGTTCCGCGAGCGCTTCGGCATCGAGCTCATCCAGGCCTGGGGCATGACCGAGACGAGCCCCATCGGCACGATGGCGCTGCCGCCGAAGAACACGCCGCAGGACGCCGAGATGACGTACCGCTCCAAGACCGGCCGGGCGGTCCCGGGCGTGGAGCTGCGCGTCGTCGGCGACGACGGCGCCGAAGTGGCGCACGACGGCGTGGCTGTCGGGGAGATCGAGGTGCGTGGACCCTGGATCACCGGCTCGTACTACCGCGCCGACGCGCCGGAGAAGTTCCACGACGGCTGGCTGCGCACCGGCGACGTGGGCAACATCGACGCCAAGGGATTCGTGCAGATCACCGACCGGTCCAAGGACGTCATCAAGTCCGGCGGCGAATGGATCTCGTCGGTGGAGCTGGAGAACCTGCTCATGGGTCATCCGGCGGTTGCAGACGCGGCTGTCGTGGGCGTGCCCGACGAACGCTGGCAGGAACGCCCGCTCGCCGCGGTGGTGCTGAAGCAGGGCGAGAGCGCGAGCCCCGATGACCTGCGCGCCTACCTGGACGGCAAGGTGGCGCGCTGGTGGCTGCCGGAGCGCTGGGCCTTCATCGACGAGCTGCCCAAGACGAGCGTGGGCAAGCAGGACAAGAAGCTGATCCGCGCCATGTACGCGGAGGGCAAGATCCCCGTCGTCGAGCTGGCTGCCGCGAGCAGGGGCTGACGATCCCGCCTCCGCTCGCGCCGCCCGCGGGGTCCGGCGTCACGGCGATGTCCGCGGCCGACATCGCCGCGCGCGTGCGCGCCGGCGAGCTGAGCGCGCCGGACGCAGTGAGCGCACACCTGGTGCGCATCCGCGAGATGGAGCCGCGTCTCGGCGCGCTGTCCGCGGTGCGCGCCGACGAGGCGCTGCAAGAGGCCGAAGAGGTGCAGCGTCGCTCCGATCTCGCCTCGCTGCCGCTCGCCGGCGTGCCCGTGGGCATCAAGGAGAACGTCGACGTGGCCGGCCTGCCGACGCTGCATGGTTCGATGGCGAGGTCGCACACCGCCGCCGCGCGCGATGACGAGCTGGTGCGGCGGCTGCGCGCCGCAGGCGCGGTCGTCGTCGCCAAGACGCATATGCCCGAGCTGGCCATCTGGCCGGTGACGGAAGGCGCGCTGTGCAACACGCGCAACCCCTGGCAGCTGCAGCGCACGCCGGGCGGATCGAGCGGCGGCAGCGCGGCGGCGGTCGCCGCGGGGATGGTGGCGCTGGCGCAGGGGACCGACGGTGGCGGCTCAATCCGCATTCCAGCAGCCTGCTGCGGGTTGGTGGGTGTCAAGCCAACGCCCGGCCTCGTGCCACTTCCCGGCGGCGCGGCGTCGCACTGGTACGGCCTCAGTGCCGCGGGGCCGATCACGCGCACGGTGGACGACGCGGCACTCATGCTGGACGTGCTCGCGGGAAGCGACGTGCACCGCGATCCGCAGCCGCCTGCTGAGCCGCTGCGCGTGTCGCTTTCGTGGAGGCACCCGCTGCCCGGCGCGCACGCCGACGCAGAGATGCGCGAGGCGGTGAAGAACGTCGGCGCGTCGCTGCGCATGGCGGGCCACACGGTGACGGCCGCGGATCCGCCGTACCCGGCGCAGCCGCTGGCATTCGTGCGCTGCTGGCTGGCCGGCGTGGCGGAGGACGCGGAGGCGTTGCGCCTGGACATCGCCCGGTTGGAGCCGCGTACGCGCGCCATCGTGCGGCACGGCCGGCGCGTGCGCCGCTGGCACCGCGAGCGCCAGGCCGGCACGTTCGCGGATGCCATCGCGCTCCGCGCCTGGATGGCGCAGCGCGACGTGCTTGTCGCCCCCGTGCTGGCGTCCGCGCCGCCGCCGGTCGGTCGCTGGTGGGGCACGCACTGGCTGCATATGGCCTTCAGCAGCGGACGGTGGATGGGATACGCGCCGCCCTGGAACCTCGCAGGATGTCCGGTGGTGGCTCTTCCCGTCGCGCAGCGACAGGACGGCCTTCCCATCGGTGTGCAGCTGATCGGATCGCCGGGATCAGAGGTGCGGCTGCTCTCCGTGGCGAAACAGCTGGAGACGCTGCTCGCCGCACCGCGCTGATCGCGTGCTCAGCCGTGCAGGATGGGACCGGTGTCGACGGCCTCAAACGCGCTTCCCGGCACCGACTTGAGCTGGTCCAGGTCGGTGTCGTTCCAGCGCGGGTCGGTGGCGCCGCTGATGTACCAGCTGCTGCCGTTGTCGGCGACGATCATGCCGTACTTCTTGAGCGCGGTGAGGATGACCAGAGCTTCACCGTGGAAGGGAGCGAGGTTGAACGATGCATTGAGGCGCAGACGCAATCCCGTGGGGGGGTCATTGGGATTGTTGACGCCGGCCTCATGCGTCGCGGGGTGGATGAATCCGTTCTGCGTCTCGTTCACGGTGAAGCGAAGCGCGTGGTTGATGACCCCGGCTGCCACCTCGCCATATCGCACCAGGCCGGGCAGGATGGGGAGACCCGCCGCGTCCGCGGACGTCCATCCGTCGGGGCGCAATGCGTCGCTGTTGAGGTTGAACACGGCGCCGGAGGCGCAGGTCCAGCCGCTGCCGGTCTGCTGTGCGGCGTACATCTCGTACAGGTGGCAGTTGCCGGAGTTGAGCACGAGCACGTGATGGTCGCTCCCCGATTCGACGGGAGCGTTGAGGGGGACGGGGTACGGCCCGGGATCACTCTCGTCGCCGTAAGCGTTGAAGGTGATTGGCACGAACGGCTGCGACTTGGGCACCACGGTGTAGGGGATGCCGTACGACGGATTGGATCCGAAGTCGGGATGCAGGAACTGGCGGAAGGAGTTGATGCGCGAGATGTAGGCGTTGGAGTTGGGGTCGACGGGCAGCTTGGAGACGTTCTCGTTCCACGGGTTGTTCGAGGGGAACACCTGGCAGCCGCCGAGCACCGGTCCGCCAGCGGAGGGCTGGAAGGCGCCGACCGGGTCGGGGCTCGTCGCGACCGGCGTGGACAACGGCTGCAGCGAGGGCGCGGTGTCGATTGGTCTGGTGGTGGGGAGGAGGCTCGGTGACGGCAGTGCCGTGAACGGCGCGGGGCCGGTGGGCTCGGCCGCGGCTTGGAGTGCACGTGCTGTCGGCGGTGCCAGGGCTGCTCCGGCGGCTCCGCATCCGGTGGCGGTGAGCATGCTCAGGACGGCTGCGGCGCGCAGGCGGGAAGGCAGGGCGCGAGCGCGCGGAAGCACCACTCCATGATGTGAGGCGCTGATGGAGGCGCCGTGACGGCGCGGTTACCGTGCGGTGGCCTTTCGCCGCCGGTGCTGCGTGCTGGAGCGATAGACTCGGCGCCTGCACCCGCGGGAGTAGCGCAGCTGGTAGAGCATTTGCTTCCCAAGCAAAAGGTCGCGGGTTCGAGTCCCGTCTCCCGCTCCAATCGGACGTTACTGTTACAGGCAAAGGCAATTCGACGAACCGCAAGCGACATGAAGCCTGTGGAAAAGCCGCGGCAACTTAACCCAGGCAAATGCTGCTGAGCAGTGACTTTGACTCCGAATCCGCTGTAAGATCCCGGCTCCTTATCACCCTCATGAGGGCGCAAGGTGGCCGCTGTCCGGGTTCTGGAGCCAGTACACGGATCCAAGCTTTCGCGGCTTGTCGACGACTACCTAACCAGCTGCCGGGCTCGTGGGTTGTCGCCGCGGACGGTCGACATCGCCTACGGCTATTCACTCCGCTCTGTCTTTCTGCCCTGGTGTGTGCAGGAGAGGATCGATGCGCCCCATCAGCTCGACCAGCGGACGCTGGATAGGTTCACAACCTCCCTGCTGACCGCGGGAGGAAAGCGCGGCGCGCGGCTCTCCAAGCACAGCGTCCACACGTATGTCCGCGGTGTCCGGCAATTCCTGAGCTGGGCGGCCAAGGAAGGGGAGGATGTCGACGCCAAGCCCCAGCTTCCCAAGCTGTCGAAGCGCCACCGTGACGTGCTGAGCCGCAGGGAGATCGATCGCCTTGAGGCAGTTGCGATCGTCGAGCGCGATCGGATCATCATCAGGGTCTTTAGCGACTGCGGACTGCGGCTGGGTGAGCTGACTGGGCTGCGCGCCGTAGACATCCTGCGCAGTGGCAACCAAGCGCATTTCAGAGTCATCGGCAAGGGCGATCGCGAGCGCCGCGTGCCGATCCCACCCAGGTTGTTGCGCCGTCTCGAGAGATACATCGAAGATCGTCCCGCCGAGGCTACGACGAATCAGCTGTTTGTCTCGCTCCGGCGAGACCCCGCGGGCGATTACGACCGTCTAACGGAGTCCGGAGTGTCGCAGCTCGTGTACGTCGCGGGTGTCCGCGCCGGCTTGCGACAGGCGGTCCGGCCTCACCTACTTCGCCACTCGTGGATGACGGAGTTGCTCCGCCAGGGTGTCAACCCGATCCAATTGTCGGTAATAGCGGGTTCGTCGCAGAAGGTCATCGCGGATCACTACGAGCATCTGACGCAGGACGATGCGTACGCGTCCATGATCCGCGCGCTGTCTGTCGAACGTAAGCCCTGAACTCGCTTGGCACATCGCCTGCGCTGCCGAATCTAGCCAGGGTTGACTTCGAACCGGGCAGCTGACAGGTCGCAGGCTCTTGCACTTGTGGACTCCGACATACACCACGTCCGTGGACACTAAGCTCCGCCGCGTGAGTAGCGGCGACTCCCAGCAGTTCCTCGCGTGTGTCGGAGTCGGTCGGCGTGACGCTGGACTCGGCTGGCCCAGGGGTGGCCAGGCGGCCGGACGGCGCGGCTTCACGGTTCTTTACTTGACGCCCGAGCCGGGGCGGCGCAACGTCGCCGCTGTGCGGCAGTGACGGGTCCGCGCACGAGCGCCGCCGCCCCGGCCGACGACCCATCACGGTCACGCGAATAGCGCAAAACAGCGTCAGTCTGGCGTGCCTGTGGAGCCGCCAGGGAGAGCGGAATGGTGCCTCGATTTCACTGTCTGGGAACGTCGATCGGCACCGACCCGGTAAGGATCTTCCCGAAGCGTGAGCGCGCGTGCAACCTTCGCGCGGCGCAGGCGTCACGCCGCCGTCGGCTGGCCTTCCTGGCAGTGTCGGCAGCCACGCTTCTGGCTTCGCTGAGCACCCAGGGCGGGGCGGCGGCGGCCGCCTCGGCGTCGAGCTTCCCGCCGTCCAGCGGACCGATGGCGCACGTGGCCAGCCACGCGTCGGGCGCGGCCAGAATTGCGTCGCCGCTGCCCGCTGATCCCACCACCGGACTGGACGCCAACCCCATCTTCGTCGGTGAGAATCCGCCGCAGACGCCGACGCCGCAGTACATCACCGCGCCGGCGGGCTCGTCTGCCGGGCTGGCGTCGCCCAACGCGTCCCTGCCCTCGACGACCTGCACGCCGGAGCTGTTGAGCAACGCCAGCTTCGAGTCCTCGTCGAGCTGGACGGCGCACGACCAGGCCAGCTCTGTGTCGCTGACCTGGGTGAGCAACAGCAGCAGCGGGCGCGAGGGCAGTGGCTACCTGCAGACGTCGACCACCGCGGTCGGCGGATCGGTGTGGCAGGACGCAAGCTTCACGCCGGCGCAGTACGACAACTACGCGGGCGCGGTCTGGGTCAAGGCCGACGCGGTGCTGCCGACGCCGATCACCGGGAGCCTGACCATCAGCGCCACCGGCGGCACCACCGACAGCGACAGCACGGCGTTCTCCGTGAGCAACGGCTGGACGCTGGTGTCGGCGCCGCTGTACGTAGCCCACGGCGGGCACAACGGACTGGCGATGACGCTGGTCATGAACACCACCAACGCCACCTATGACTGGGACGCGGCCAGCCTGGAGAACGCCGGGCTGGTGGACCCCAGCTTCGAGCAGGGCGGCTCTCCGCCAAGCGGTTGGAGCATGACCAGCGGCGCCGGAGCGACTGCATATCACCCCGCAGGCAAGGCCATGGACGGCAGCTGGTTCGCCCAGATGAATACCACGCAGCAGGGTGGCATGTATCAGAACCTGTCCATGACCATCGCCGCCGGTCAGAGCTACGAGCTGGCCGCCTGGGTGCGCGCGGACACATCGACCAACGTCAGCGGCTACCTGGCGCTGCTCGGCCCGGGCGGCAACCCCAGCGACGCGACCTACTTCACCGCGTCGCAGAACTGGTCCTTGGTGCAGGTGCCGCTGGACATCCAGAGCGGCAGCTACTCCAGCCTGCAGGCGCAGCTGATCCTCACCACGCTCAACACCAACATTGACATCGATGGCCTGTCCCTGGTCAATCCCTGCCTGGTCGACGCCAGCATGGAGTACTCGGACTCGAGCGATTGGCAGGTGCTGTGGCAGCCGAGCGGACACACCATCACCTACGGGTTCGAGACGGGCGGCGGCAAGGACGGCAGGGAGTGGCTGCAGCTGCACACCTCCGGTGAGGTGGGCATCGGCCAGATGTACAGCGCTTCTTTCACCGCCAACGAGCACAAGCAGGCCGGCGTGTGGCTGCGCTCCCACGACGGCACCCAGCTCAGCGGCGACCTGGCCGCCTGCGCCGACGGCAACAGTCCCACCGTGTGCGGCAACACGTCCTTCAGCGTGCAGAACGCCTACACCTGGGTGACCGCGCCCCTGGACATCCCCTCCTCGGGAAGCTTCAACCGGCTGCGTTTGCAGATCTACGTCGATACCCAAGGACACAACCTGGACGTCGACGGCGCCAGTTGGGCGCCGACCAACCTGGGCGACGTGCTGCCCGGGCCGCCGAGCAACGTGAGCGGCAGCAGCGCGGGCAACACCGGGGATGCGACGGTGACCTGGAGCGCGCCCACCTCGTACCAGGGCAACACGGTGAGCACCTACAACGTCACACCCTTCCTCAACGGGGTGGCCCAGACCGCCCAGGCACAGACCGGCATCCCCAGCAGCACCACCAACGCCAGCTTCACCGGGCTCACCGCCAAGGGACCCTATGTGTTCGCGGTGACCGCCAGCGGCACCTACGGCACGGGTGCGCCGGCCGCCTCCGCTCCAGTGACCACGGTGTCGCCCCCGGGGGCGGTGACCGGCTTGACGGCCGCGCCCGGGGACACCCAGGCGACGGTGTCCTGGACGGCGCCGTCGTCCAACGGGGGCAGCCCCGTCACCGGCTACACGGTGACCCCGTACATCGGCTCCAACCCGCAGATGCCGACCAGCGTGGGCGCCACGACCACCTCGACGCCGATCAGCGGGCTGAGCAACGGGACCACCTACACCTTCCAGGTGACGGCGAACAACGCGGCCGGCTCGAGCGCCCCGGCGACATCCAACGCGGTGACCCCGAGCACGCTGCCGGGCGCACCCACGGGCGTCACCGCAACCGCGGCCGACAGCCGCGCCGTGGTCCACTGGACCGCGCCCGCCTCACCGGGTGACGCTGTCACCAGCTACACGGTGACGCCGTTTCTCGGCAGCACGGCGCAGGGTTCGCTGGCGGTCGTGGTGACCACCGTGTACGGCTCCGGCGTGGTCACCACGGCTAACGTGGGCGGTCTCGCGGACGGCAGCAGGTACACCTTCCAGGTGACCGCCACCAACGCCGTCGGCACCGGCCCGCCGGGAACCTCGGACCCGAGTACACCGGCGCCGTCGGCCCCGGTCACGCTGACCCCAGGCACCGGGTACGACTCCGACTCGACGCCGCAGTGGGTCGCGGTCGGCGACCTCGCCGGCAACGGCTTTCCCGACATCGTCACCGCCAACGGGTCCGGCTACAGTGTGTCGACCCTGCGCAATCAGGTCAGCGGTGGCGGCCGTGCCGGGGGCAGGTTCGCCCAGCCGGCGACCATCTCCAGCGCCATGGGCACGCTGACCCAGGTGGCCTTCGGCGACTTCAACAAGGACGGCAAGCTCGACGCCGCCGTGCTGCACGATTCGCCGTCGATCGCCGTGATGCTGGGCAACGGCGACGGCAGCTTCCAGCCGGAGTCGAGCACGCAGACCCTCCCCAACAGCGACTTCGCCAACGTGATCGCGGTGGCCGACGTCAACGGAGACGGCAACCTGGACATCGTGGTGGGCACCAACCAGGGTGGCTACCCGAACGAGACCGGCGTCGCCGTGCTGTTCGGCGACGGGCACGGCGGCTTCTCCACCCCGGTGGAGTACTGGCTGCCCAACACGGGTGGCGGCAACGCCACCGGCGTGGCCGTGGCCGACCTCAACGGTGACGGCCACCCCGACATCGTCGAGGCCGACGACAACCCCTACGTTGGCTCCGACCGCGGTGAAGTGTGGGTGTTGCTCAACGACGGCGACGGCACCTTTTCGGTGCCCTCGGGCAACATCGCGACCATCCCCGGGCTGGGCAACCTGGGGGCGCTGGAGACCGTGGCCGTCACCGACCTCAACGGCGACGGCGTTCCCGACATCGTGGCCATCACGCGCGGCAGCAACGACGGCGTCGCCCTCCTCCTGGGCAAGGGCGACGGCAGCTTTCAACCCGCGGTGATCATCAACGACCCCACGCTGACCGGCGGCAACCCCGGCGGTGAAGTGGTGGCGTTGGCCATCGCCGACATGAACGGCGACGGTCTGCCCGACATCGTCACCGCCGACCAGATGTTCAACGGTACCGGCGGGATCTCCGTCTATCTCAACCCGGGCAGCGGCACCATGGCCCCTGGTCCCACGGCCTCACCGGAATGCGCGACCCGCGCGGCGTCTGGGTGACGCAGGTGTACGACAGCGCCGGGCACACGCTGTCGCAGACCGTGGATCCGACTGGCCTGAACCGAACCACGACGTACTCCTACACCATGACCGACGGACTGATCACCCAGGTGCTGATCACCGATCCCGCGGGACGTGAACAGCTAGACAGCTTCGCCTACGGGGAGCTGGTTCAGAAGGTTGTCGGCTTCGGCACGCCCGCAGCGGCGACCTGGTCGTACGCGTACGACCCCAGCAGCCTGGGCACGCGGACGACCATCGACCCCGACGGGCACACCTCGACCGCCAGCTACGACAGCTTCGGCAACCCCCTGGTGACCGTGGACGCGCTGGGCCGGGTCACCTCCTTCACCTACAGCGGCGCCGACGCGCAGTTCAACCAGCCGAGCACGGTGACCGACGCCAACGGGGTGACCACGACCTACAGCTACGACGGCACCTACCGCACCCTGACCCAGACCTCGACGCCGCTGCTGGGCTCTAGCCCGCCGGTGAGCCAGGTGATCCAGTACCAGCACGGCAACGGCAGCCATCCAGGCGACGTGACCGCGATCATCGACGGCGACGGCAAGACCTGGACCTACGGCTACGACGCCGTGGGCGACAAGACGTCGAGCACCGACCCGCTGGGCGACAAGGCCGCGACGACGTACAACAGCGACGGCTGGGTGCTGAGCACGATCACACCCAAGGGCGACCCGTCCGTGTGCAGCAGCCCCTGCACGGCGGCGCAGTTCACAACAACCTACGCCTACGTGGACGGCTCCGGCCAGCCCGACTTCTGGGGGTTGCCGACTACGGTCACGGATCCCCTCGGGCACCAGACCGCCACCGTGTACGACGCCGACAACAACGTCACCCAGGTCACCGACGGGAACGGCAACGTGACCAGCTACGACTACGACAACGCCAACGAGCTCACAGTCACGCATCGGCCCGACTCCGGGCACAGCACCGAGGTCACCGACTACAACGCGGACGGCGAGGTGGCCGACCAGATCAACGGCGCGGGCAACACCCTGCAGGCGTACGGCTACGACAGCCTGGGCGACGTCACTACCGTCACGGTCGACCCGGGCAGCAGCCCGCACCTCAACCTGACCACGACGTACAGCTACGACGGCGCCGGCAACGTGCTCAGCAAGCAGGATCCGGGCGGCAGCTGCAGCGGCAACCAATCGGGCTGCACCACGTACAGCTACGACGCGGCCAACCAGCTGACCGGTGTCGTCTACTCCGACGGGCAGACGCCGAACGTGGCCGGCATCCAGTACGACGGCGACGGGCAGCGCACCGCCATGAGCGACGGCAGCGGCAGCTGGTCCTGGAGCTACGACTCGCTGCACCGCCTCACCGCTGTCGTCGAGGGCAACAACGGCACGGTCTCGTACCAGTACGACCTGCGCGACCTGGTCACCCAGATCGCCTACCCAACCAGCGGGCACACCGTGACCCAGGGCTACGACGACGCGTTGCGACTGTCCTCGGTGCAGGACTGGAACGGCGCCCAGTCGGTCTTCAAGTACGACCCCAACTCCAACCTCTACGAGTTCGACCTGGCTGCGGGCAGCGCGCTCAAGGACACGAGCAGCTTCAACGACGCCGACCAGCTCACCGCGATGCTGGACACCTACAACACCTCGAACATATTCGCAGCGACGTACACGCGCGATGGCAATGGGCAGCTGACCTCGGACAGCTCGGCCACGAGCGACCAGAACAGCTACGGCTACACGCCGCTCAACCAGCTGTGCTACGCGGGCTCGAGCAACTCTTCCGCCTGCAGCAGCCCGCCGAACGGCGCCCAGCCGTTTGCCTACAACGCCGCCGACGACCCGACCACGTTCGGCGGCACCACCCAGACCTTCAACACGGCCGATCAGCTCACCGGCAGCGGCACGAACACGTACGCGTACGACTCCCGCGGCAACCGCACCGGCCTCACCGCAGGCAGCGCGGTCACCAACTACGGATACGACCAGGCCAACCGGCTCTGCTATGCGGGCCCCACCGCCTCGGGGGCGAGCTGTAACGGGAACGTGCAGGCCAGCGACACCCTCTACTGTTACAACGGCGACGGATTGAGGATGGCCAAGGTCACCGCCGGCAGCTGCGCCGCACCCACAACCGAGGAACCGTTCACCTGGGATCTCTCGGGTTCACTGCCGCTGCTGCTGGTCGACGGTTCCACCGACTACGTGTACGGTCCCGGCGGGCTGCCCCTGGAGCAGATCAGCGGATCGACGACGCTCTGGTACCACCACGACCAGATCGGCTCGACGCGGGCCATGACTGACGGATCGGGCAACGTGCAGGCGACCTACACCTTCGACCCTTACGGAAACACTGCCTCGTCCACCGGCTCGCTGGCGAATCAGCCGTTTCTCTTCGACGGGCAGTACAGGGACCCAGAGACGGGCATGTACTACCTGCGTGCCAGGTACGACGACCCGGCGACTGGGCAGTTTCTGACACGAGATCCCGCGGCGGCCACGACCCGAGAGCCATATGGGTTTGTCTCGGGCAATCCGGTCAACGTTGCAGATCCCAGCGGCGCCTGTGAACTGGGTTTGCCGCAATGCCCGGATAACCAACCTAGCCAGCCGAGTTGCCACTATGAGGTGACGGACTACCTGGCGGTTTTCGACGCCGTAGGTATCCCGCTGACTTCGATGTGGCTAACCGTGGCGTGGGACAGCAGCGGCACGCAGATCACCGACGTGACAGCCGCCATCACAACCGACGTACACCGCGAGGGAACCCTGTTTGACACCGGCGGATGGTCGCCTGCCGACGAGGCGATCTACAGGTCGAAGGGGGGTATTGGATGTTCGTCGGCGTCGCTAGTTGGTGATGTCGGTTTCAGCTACCAAGGCACATTTGATAGGACCGGACAAGACTACTTCACGCGCCTCGGCTTAACGATCAACATCAATGCGGATGGTTCGTGGAGCCTCGGCAGGACTGATGAGTCCTTTAAAAAGAACCTATTCTTCAATACCCCCCATGCTGTCTCATGGCGCGGAGGGCCGGCGGATGGGCCAATAGGCGACGAACCGTTGTGATTGGAGTCCCGAACAGGGCGCCTCCTCCGGGTGATACGGTCCGACGGTCGCCGGTGCTGGCGGTCGCCGCGCTTTGGATCTGGCTAGACGTGGTCTATAGCATCGTGAATGTGGTCAGACTCCACTGGTCGGCATTTCTGCCGTGCGTCTTCGGCCTAATCGGAGTCTTGGCTTCGACGGCATGGGTCCGATCGGGGAGAGTGCAACTAAGTGCTGACATCCGGGCGCTTGTCGCGGTCCTATGTGTTGTGGCGGCTGCTCTGGCTCTCCTCGTGGATATCGCCGGGTTTCTGTGACTCGGCCACGTTCCATCGCTGTGCGGTCGGCTAGGTGTGCGCATCCGAGAGGTTGGTGACACTCACGCCGGCAGCAGCTGAGTCAAGCGAGTGCTGGGCAGGGTGCCCTTGCGCGCCCGGTAGGCGTTGTCATCTTCATCGTGGTGAGGCTGAGTGGCCACCAACTGGTGGCTCCCAAGCGTCTGAGGCCCAGGATGGCACGAGGCTGGCGCGCTCGGCCGTACTGGACGGCTCCATCTCTCCGCAGCGCGTCCGCCCTGCGGCCCTCTGACGAGCCGCCAACGAACCAGCCAACGACGACGTACCCTCCACGCCGTGGCTTCCCTCGTCGGCATCCTTCGCTGAACCTCGGCTCCGCCTCCGGCTCTACCCACTGCGCTTTTTTCACATTTCCGCAGCACTCTTCAACAGCAGACACTTGCACCACAGTGCGCCGAACTCAACCTGGTGCAAGGATATGGCACAGCAGGCTTGGACATCTAGCAGCAAGTCCTGGAGGTGTGTCGAAGGCTACAGCACCCGAAGCGGTTGGCACACGGACCAGGTCATGCCTACTGCGTCGCTGCTCCACCTCGACCGCTTCGCAGTGGGCGCGGCGCGCGACAGGGGGCGCTCCGGCGTGAACAGCGGTCATGAAGTGCGAGTTTCGGCCGCGTGCTCCGCATCTACCGCGCGTGCTCTGCGTCTACTGCGCCATCAGTGTGAACCGCGCGTCCAGGCGTAGCCGCGCGTCCAGCGGTAGCCGCGCGTTCAGCGTAATCAGCGTGTTGCGCGCCGGCGTAACAGCGGTGTGCAGGATGATCAGTCTCGCCAGCATCAACAGTCTCTGACTTTGCACAGGCTCTCATGTGTAACGCGAGACAATCGACATGACGTTCTCAAAGTGTAAGCAGCTTTTAAGCAAATCGGCGGTGTGCGGCCCCCCTTAAATCGGTCCAAACGAAATGTAGTAGCCGTCGACAATGTCAGGACCGATGGAGGTGATTGATGCCGGGGACGCAGCATACGGTGGAGCAGATCATCGCCAAGTTGCGAGAGGTCGAGAAGCTCCAGGGCCAGGGGATCGCGATCCCCAAGGCGGCCAAACGGGTGGGGATCACGGACCAGACCTTTTATCGCTGGCGAGCTCGCTACGGAGCGCTCAAGGAGGACGAGGCGCACAAGCTCAAGCTGCTGGAGCAGGAGAACCAGCGGCTGCGGCGCATCGTCGCGGAGCAGGCGCTGGACATCTCCATGTTGAAGGATCTGCAGCGGGGAAAATTCTGAGCCCGGCGCGGCGGAGAGACGCGGTGGCCTACTTGGTCCGGCGTCACAAAGTCTCCCAGCGTCGGGCGTGCCGGCTTGTTGGACAGCATCGCTCGACCCAGCGGTACCACCCGATCATTCCCGAGAAGGAGCAGCAGCTGGTCACGGCGATGAACCGGCTCGCCGCTGCCCGGCCTCGGTGGGGATACCGGCGTGTGTACCAGGTGCTTCGGGATGAGGGGTGGACCGTCAATCGCAAGCGAGTGGAGCGGCTCTGGCGGCTGGAGGGGCATCGCGTCCCGCTGCGCCGCGTGAAGGCCTCGGGCCAGAAAGCCCTGGGCCACGATGGCAATTCGATCTGGATGCGGCCGGCGTCGGCGGCCAACCACATCTGGGCCTACGACCTGATGAGCACGCGGACGCGCCGCGGCGGGCTGGTGCGGATTCTCAATGTCGTGGACGAGTTCACACGCGTGGCCCTGGGGGTGCTGGTGGAGAGCTCCATCGGCGCCCAGCATGTCATCGCCTTCTTGGAGGAGCTGTTCCAACTGCATGGCACACCGCGCGGCATCCGCTCGGACAACGGTCGCGAGTTCATCGCAGCCACGGTGATCACCTTTCTCCAGGAGCGAGGCGTGGAACCGATCTTCGTGGAGAAGGCGAGCCCGCAACAGAATTCCTTCATCGAGCGCTTCAACGGGACGATGCGCGACGAGGTGCTCCACGGCGAGGAGTTCGACACGCTCCTCGAGGCGCGCGTGCTGATCACGGCCTGGCTCGAGGTCTACAACGAGCAGCGGCCGCACCGGGCCCTAGGCATGATGACCCCAGCTGCCTTCGCCGTGGCTCAGAATGTGGCGGTCGGATGAGGCAGGTCGACCACATCTCCCGTGGACCACTCGGATGGGTGTCCGTGTCGGTCGAGAACTGGTCCACTCGCACTCCGTCCGACCCGGAGGTACAACATGCCAACTGGACCGAATGCAGGGGGACGCTCAAGATATATGTGGAGAATGATACGGGGTATATCTTCATTGGCCCGCGCGACTGCCCTCAGTCCCTTCCTGACATTGCGCGGAACTACGTACCCGACCCAGAATCTGGTGGTTACGCAACGATAGATACTACCCCGACTACACGAGCAAGCGATGCCGGCGGATTGTCAGGCGAGTCATCCGATGGCACCTCCAGCGCGGCGGGTGAACCCGAGGTCGGCAGTGGCGACATAGGAGGCGGAGGAGTTGATGGGCCTTTTGGCTTCCTGACCCCCTGGCTTTCACCAGGTTTCATAACAAATATGTGCAGGCAAGATCCGAACCAGTCTTGGTGTCCTCAAGCGCCGACCATCGCCTAGGCTTCGCCCGATGCAAATACTTGTTGTCGCGCCAATGCCCTCAGATCTCCTTTCTTGGACGAGAGGACGGGCGGCCGCGGGATGAAGATTTCGGAATACGTCTACTTGTCTATATGGAGCGAGCGGCACTCATTGGACGACATCAGGACAGCGCTCGGACGGCCATCGGACGTGGTGACTCCCGCGCCCGCGCCCACACGCCTCGCACGGGGTGTTTACTATCGTCTTGGGCACACTGGCTTCAGCACACCTCGCGACCAGTCGAATCTTGGGGAACTGATCGCAGCGATCATCCACCGTCTTCGCGACGCCGAAGAGAGCCTTCAAAAGCTGCACGACGAGGGAGCCACCTTCATGCTGAGGGTGGTGCGAGGTTTTCATGCTGATCGAAAGGAAGCGCGTCTGGGGTGGTCGCTGACGAGCGACGATCTCGGATGCCTAGCAGCAATTCATGTTGGCTTGGATGTCGACGAGTTCGATTTCAGCTTGCGCCCGACGTCTAACGGAGGCGAATAGGATGCGGCTTTTCACACGATTGGTCCGGCAAACACCCGCATGCCCCAGGTAGTGCGGAGCACGGTCACGCATGGTGGAGCACGCGTCGTATTCGCGGGGCTTTGGATTGTGGTATGCCTAGGACTAGGAGTCTTCGGCGGAGCCGCCGGAGAGTATGTCGTCGGACTTCCATTAACCGTCCTGCTTCCATTCCTTCCGGTGAGGATGGCACGCTATCAGGGGCTCGGTGCGTCAGCGCTAGTGGCCTATGGCGTTGGTGTCTTGCTCGCTGTGGCCTGGGCAATGGGAAACAGCGTCATCATCGATTCGACTCCCAGGTGGCCCCCGAATGGCACGGTCTCCGTATCAGTTATCCTCGTGCTCTTCGCGGCACTCATGTTCTACGCTGCTACGCGTCGGCCAGAGGTGCGCAACCCTCTACCGTGAGAGTGCGCTACGTGCGCGCTATTCGGTCCAGGCAGCAAAAGCCGTCGGGCGCTGTTCGGTGCGGCTGACGCCGGGAGAGCGGCCGATGCCATCTATTGTTGGTACCCGGCCCCCCAAAAACTGGTCCAACACGAGTGTGGTGGCGGGCCACAATGTCAGGCCAGTTGGAGTAGTTGATGCCGCCTAAGCGTCACTCAGTGGAGCAGATCATCGCCAAGCTCCGGGAGATGGGGAAACTCACCGGCGAGGGGATGCCGACCCCAATGGCCGCCAAGAAGCTGGGGATCACCCCGTCGTTCCCGCCATCGACGGTCCCAGTCGTCCGCGTCGCGCCACACCAATCCTCCAACCAACGTGGCCAAATGCTCTTCAGCGTTGCGTCGATCAGTTGAACGCGCCGCCCGTATAATCCCGTGGACCATGACGCGACGGCTTATGCCCGCGCCGCGCCAAATGGCAAGCAGGCGGCGACCAATGAGCAGCCGTCCCTGCCGGCTGGTTGTTGCGCTGAGTGGCATCGCGGCTACCGCATGCGGCGCGACCGCATTGCCATCACGTACGCCATCACCGACCGCGAGCTTTCCCGCGTCGCACATCCCGGCACAGGTCTCGGGTCTGGGCAAGATCCTCGCCGCCTACCCAACGCTTCAGGCGGATGCGAGCTCCCAAAATACCCCGGCGATACTCTTCGCGCGCGGCCAACTTTACGTAGCCGATGGCAATGGAGGATTGCACCGGGTGGATCCCGCCTCGGGCACCGCGGTCGTTGGTGGCACCGTCCCTCAAGGAGTTTCGCAATTCACCTTCGGCGCCGGTTTCATCTGGGCGGCCACCAACGGTAACCGTATCGCGGAGATCGATCCGAACACACTCGCAGTTACTCATCTCTTCATTGAGCCCGCCGCGACCGCAGGCATCGCTTACGCCGGCGCCGGACTCTGGGCGACGATCGATGCAGGCAGCGGCGAGATCGGCGGCGACAAGCCTCCCGTCAATGCCAAGCTCAGCCTCATCGACACGTCGAGCGGTGTGATCACGAAGTCGGAGCCGGTCGGGGCACTGCCCGATTACATCGACTCGGCATTCGGATCGCTTTGGGTGACGAACCATCATTCGTCGTTCGTCAGCCGTGTGGATCCGGTTAGCGGCCGCGTAGTCGCTTCAGTTGCCACCGGCGTTCTGCCCATCGGAGACGCCGCCGTATGCGACGGCGCGGGTTCCGTCTGGGTCGCAGACTGGGACGCGTTCACCCTGCGGAGACTCGACCCGGCAACCAACCGCCAGACGGCCGAGTTGCCGGTGCCGGCCTACACCCTGGCCTTCGGTGCCGGTGCCGTGTGGGCCATCGACCAGGATGCTGCTCTGCTCATCCGTGTCGACCCCGCCACCAACCGGATGGTGACGGCCATCCACATCCCGGACGGCAACGCCGCACTCACCTTCGCAGACGGTTACGTCTGGGTAGCCTCTGGCGCCGAACTTCTCAAAGTCAACCCTGCCGGCTGAGTCAGCAAGCCGCGTCACCGGCGCATGGCGGCGCCGCCACATCTCTGTCTCGGGCCGATAGGCGCGCTGCCGATCGTCACACTCTGGACGCGGCATGACGTCCGAGTATCAGTGGCTCCGATCGGCGCACAACGCCGGCGCCTCCGCTGCGGCGGCGTTATCCGAAACCAAGGCGCGCGTTTGTCCTATCTGTGGGCCGCTCGGGCGGCCGCGCGTGGTGTCGGAGGCGAATGTCGACACGAGGCGGCTCGACGCCTACGCGTTCTCGTCGCGAAAGACACCGGAGCTCATGCACCACCGGCTGGTCCGATGCGGCACCTGCGACCTCGTGTACGCGGATCCAGCGCCGAATCCGGAATCCCTGCGTGAAGCGTATCTCGAGGCCGCCTTCGACAGCTCCGCAGAGGCTCGCTGCGCCGCCGCAACCTACGGGCGCGTGCTGGACCGCATCATCGCCAGGCTGCCCGGCCGGGATGGCGCGCTCGACATCGGCACGGGAGAGGGTGCGTTCCTGCGCGAGCTTGTGAGGCGGGGGTTCACCGAAGTCGGTGGCATCGAGCCCTCCGCCGCTGCAATCACTCAGTCGAGCCCCGACGTGTGGCCGCTCGTCGAACAGGGTGTCTTCAGCGCCGCGGCGCGTCCGGAAGGGAGCCTCAACCTGGTGACCTGCTTCCAGACGATCGAGCACCTGCACGATCCGCTGCGCACGTGCGAGAGCGCGGTGCGCATGCTGCGACCGGGCGGCGCGCTGCTCATCGTCGCTCACAACTCACGTGCGTTCTCGGCGCGGGTGCTCGGCAGGCGCTCGCCCATCTATGACATCGAGCACCTCCAGCTCTTCTCGCACGCTTCGCTCCGCGCGCTGCTGTTGCGGGCCGGGTTACACGACGTGACGACCTGGCCGCTGGTGAACCGCTATCCGTTGCCGTATTGGATACGGCTGCTCCCGCTCCCGAATCAAGCCAAACGCGTGGTGGTCACGGCGCTCGAACTCCACGCCAATGAGCACGCTGCAGCTTCCGCTGCCGGCCGGCAACATGGTCGCCGTTGGCTTCCGCAGGTGAGCCCGGCGGCACCGGCGGTTCCAGGCTGGACGTCGAAGGCCCGCCCTTTCGCTACTCGACTGCGGCGCCTGCGTGGGATAACGGACGAACCGGTCGAGATGTACGCCGTCGATCACGGGCCGCGGCACGCGCGATGCGGCGCCCGTGCCGCGGACCGAGACGGATCTCACCGCTGAACTGACCCCACATGCCGGCGAAGTACAGGCGGGGCGCCGCCGGATGCTCGGGAGCGCCCTGGTGGTGGAGGGGCACTCCATCGCCGCCAAGCACGCCCAGGTGGCCGACGAGCGGCTCCAAGCCACGGCGATAGCCCGTCGAGCAGATGACAGCGTCGGGTTGGAGGCGAAGGCCGTCGGCGAGCACCACCTCCGAGCCGTCCAGTCGCTGCACCTCGGCGGCGACGCGAGCATCACCGCGCTTGAGCGCGGCGATGAATCCATCGTCTATCGCGGGGCTGCGCAGGTGACGCCGATAATTGGCATACGGCCCCTCCGACGCTCGCGGAATGCCGTAGCGCTGGAGGTTTCCAAAGAGCAAACGCTGAACGATCGAGAAGCTGAAATCGGCGAGCTTGATCGGCAAGTGGTCGGCCACCAGCACGAGCAGTGGTTGCCCCGGTATGCCGAGGATGTCCCTCGACGCCAGGTTCGGCGGCGTGCGCATCGACAGGACCACTCGAGCGCCGGCTGCAACCAGGTGGCTGGCGATGTCGATGCCGGAGTTGCCCGCCCCCACCACGAGAACTTCCTGATCTCTGTACATCTGCGCGCTTCGGAAGTCTGACGAGTGAATCAGCTGTGGAACGAACGTGCCGCGCCCTTCCCATTCGGGCCAGTCGGGGACTGCGTCCCAACCTGTGGCGATCACGAGGTATCGTGCGAGTAGTGCACCCGCGGAGGTCTCCAGACGCCAGAGGTCCCTGTCGCGCTCGACTCTGACGAGCGCTGTATCGAATCGCAGCCGCAACCGGTGGTGTACGGCATACGCATCCAGGTATCCGACGAAGTCATCGCGACTTGGGTAGCGACCGGTGCTACGCGACATGCGATATCCCTGCAGATTCGACATGACCCGCCATGAGTTGAGCCTGAGCTCGTCGTACCTGGAGCGCCACCGCGCCCCTACAGCGTCGGAGCGCTCGATGAGCAGTGCCTCGAAGCCGCGCTTTTGCAAAGCGGCTGCAGCAGAAAGACCGGCAGGCCCGGCTCCCACAACGATCGCTTCGTGGGTTTCGGCATCGTGCCGGACCGCGGGAGCGTCCGGACCAGCCTCGGAAACCATGAGGGGAAGATATGGGTGCCGCACCCGACTGTCGATGGTGCGAGCTATACCCGTTCAGCGTGTACCAGCATCCCGAAGCACCCGGCGGTTCGGCTCGTCCTTACGGGTGTGCAGAAGGCAGAACTCGTTGCCTTCGGGGTCCTCTAACACAACCCACGAGACATCGGGACCCTGACCGATGTCCTTGTGGCGCGCCCCGAGCGACAGCAGGCGCGCCAACTCCTCGGGTTGATCACAGCCCGAAGGATTGAGGTCAAAGTGGACGCGGTTCTTCACCGTCTTTCCCTCGGGCACGGCGATGAAGCTCAGCGCCAACGCAGCCTGCTCGGTGCCGTCGGGCGAGATCCACCAGAAGCCGCGCTCATCGTGTACGGCGGCCCAGTCGAGGACGCGGGCCCACCACGCGGCTTGGGCTTCAGGGTCGCGGCAGTCGACGACCATTTCGTGCAGGACGCTGGCCATGGCAACTCCTTGAACTGGGGATTGTGGCGCGTGAGGTCGTGGCGACGCGGGAGGCGCCACCGGTTGGTGCCAGGGGATTACCCTCGTGACATGGCACCTCGAAGAGGGTGACCGATGGAGCCAGCCCTTTGCCACCGCCTCGCGTAGACACCCCCAACCTCCGAGTTCCACTGACCGTCCGGCTGTTCGGGCCGATCCTGAAGTTCCTTCTGGAGGCCCGGGTGCCGCTCGGCCCGAATCGGCTGGTCGTGATTCGCGGCCGCAAGAGCGGCGTGCTTCGCCGCACACCGATCGCCGTCATCCGAATGGAAGGCAGGCGGTTCGTCTGGGCGCCGTGGGGCGAGGTCAACTGGGTGCGCAACCTCCGCGCCGCCGGGCGCGCGACCATCATCGAGCGCAAAGGTCGGGATGAGGTTGTGGCAACCGAGCTCGACGCGCCGCAACGTGTCGAGTTCTTCCGCGACATCCTCGCGCCGAACGCCCGACGCATCCCATTCGGCTTCATGTTCGTCCGCCTCATGGACGGCGTCGATCTCAACCATCCTGAGGACATCGCACTGGATCGCCGCGTCTTCGAGCTGCACCCGATTCACTGAGACGCGAAGACCCCGGCCTCGAGCTCGTCGTCAAGCCTCAGCAGGCCGCGCGAGCGAAAGCCTCACGCATCAACGGCGGGCTCCAGCGCAGGCAGCTCACCGGTCCTCGCGACGCCGTCCTTGTCGTCGCGCACGAGGAGACCCCCGGCCACGCCCTTGATCACCGACACCGCCGCATACGACATCACGTACACGGCGATGACAACAACAAGAATGCCGAAGACCTCGATGCCGAGTTGTTTGACGGCCGCACCGCCGCCGCCAAAGAGCAATCCATTGGGCAGCGTGGGGAATCCGGATCCGGCGGCATACGGCGTCTGGGTGAAGAACGCGATCATCGTCACGCCGAAGACGCCGCCGACCAGGTGCCCCGGGAGCAGGCCG
Source organism: Candidatus Dormiibacterota bacterium (assembly GCA_963777285.1). Lineage (GTDB taxonomy): Bacteria > Chloroflexota > Dormibacteria > Aeolococcales > Aeolococcaceae > JAFARE01. The sequence goes on along the minus strand of CAVZPR010000002.1, from coordinate 250,937 downwards.
ACAGGGTCGGAGAGCCAGCGAAACTTGACAACCACCCGCTCGCCGGCGACAAAGAGCGGCCCGCCCAGGAGACCCAGGATGACCGCGCTTCCGGGGCTCACGAAACCGGCGAGCGGCGTGATGATGATCAAGCCCATGAGGATTCCATTCACTGCGTAGAGCGGGCCTGGATTCTCGCCGACCAGCAGATAGCCGCAAACGGTGAGCGACACCATCGCGGCGGCGGCGGCGAGAAACGTGGTGAGCACGACGACGATTGCCTCCTGATTGAAGGCGAGGACACTGCCTGGGTTGAATCCGAACCAACCAACCCAGAGGAGCAGGATGCCCAACGTCAACCAGCCCGGGCTCACCGCGATGGGCAGCTGTGCGCTTCGCGCCAACCCGCTGCTTCGCTCTTCGCGCCAGATGTGATACATGATCGCCAGTCCGGCTGCGCCGGCGGCGCCGTGCACCACGAGCCCACCGGCGAAGTCGACCATTCCCAGCTTGGCCAGCCAGCCGCTCGGATTCCAGATCCAGGCAGCCGGAAGGTTCCAGATGAGCACGAAGTAGACGACCGCGTACGCGAGGAACACCCCCAACCGCACCTTGCGCAGCACGATCACACCGACGAGGGCCAACGTCACCGCGGCGAACGCCGTCTCGAACAGGAAGTACGTGCCCGTCTGCAGGCCCTGTGCCTGCGTCGACCACCACACGCCTCCGACCGTGGCGGAGAAGCCGCCAACGAGGAGGCCGGGCCCGTAGAGGGGATTGCCGATCACGCCCGCGAGAGTGGGGGCGAACGCCGTGTTGAAGCCGACAACACCCATGACGACCAGCGCGAGCCCCGTCATCAGAATCGTCTTGAGGAGGCTGATGTGCAGCACCTCCCCGAGCTCACCGACTTCGAGAAAGCCGACTGCGATGGTCATCGTGAAGACGAGCAGCCCCGCGATGACCACCCAGAGATTGTTGGCCAGAACCTGGGCGTTCACCAATCCCTCACAGCCGCGAGGGTTTCAGACACTCTTCGCATAAAGGGTGCCGGAATTGTAATCCGCCTCCTGGCGATTGGGGAGATGGTCTACCGCCTGTAGCACCATGCCACTGCCATCCGAAGCACGCCGTAAGGGTCCGCTCAGCCGCTATCCGAGCTGCTCCACTCCGCATACGGTTCGGCGCGGCCGGGCTGCTGGTACCAGTAGTCACGGTGATCGACGACCAGCCCGTCGTCGTCGAAGCGGAGCAGCGTGGTCCCCGCCATGGTGAGCGCGTCGCCGTCCTCCACCCACGACGCCCACCATTCCACGGCCGCGCGGTCGCCCGCGACGATCGGAGCGGCGAACCGGCAGCGAACATCACTCGCCGTCTCAAAGCTCGCGTGCAGGTAGCGGCGGACGCCGTCCAGGCCGAGATCGGGCTCGCGGAAGGCGAGCGCGCGATATGTCGCGCTGCGCGCGTAGAGCGCCGTGATCGCCTCGACATCGAGACGCGGCCACGCCTCTTCCCACGTCCGGCGCCAGCGCTCAGCGGCCTCCGTTGCAAGCATTCACGTCACTCCTCTTCGATGATCCCGCCGCCGGAAGTCTAGGCGAGCCAGCCGGGACAGAGACCCGCGACCATGGCCCCATACGACCCGGCTCGCGGACGCGGTTGACGCAGTCTCGCGGCAGTCACGGCGCCGTCGCAACCTCGCAGCCATCGGCCGCGAGCCCATGTGTGCCAACCAAACTCCAGCTTCGTGAAGAACCTCGTGGGGCGCGTCACGCGCCTTGTTCGGCGCCTGCGGAGACAGGCACTCTCGCTCGTGATCGCGGTGGCGCTGATGGCGGGGATATCGATCGTAGCGGCAAGCCCCGTTCTCGCCGCCGGAACCCTCACCAACCTCAGTTGGTCCGTTTCCAACAACCAGGCTGCGGCCACCTCGACGAACTACAGCTACTCGTTCAAGACCGCGACGACGGGCACGATCAAGACCATCACCTTCACGGTGTCAGGTGCGGGACTTGCCGGCGCGCCGGCAATCGTCCTGGCGTACGGCATCGGAGCGGGGACGGTGGCCAGGGCGGGGCAGGTGATCACGTACACCGTCACATCGGCTGTGAGCGTGTCCGCCGGCATCCCGATCTTCATCGAGTTCTCGGGCATGACCAACCCGGCCGCAGGCAGCTACACGACCGCGATCGCGACCAACACGGCGGTGCCCGCGGTGATCGACAGCGGCACAACCCCTGCAGTCACCTTCGCGTCGACCAATACCGCGGAGACCATCGTCGTGGCGCAGAGCCTCACGTTCACGCTCGACACCACCTCGTTCCAGCTCAACATGGATCCCAGCCTTCCCGCGCTGGCGGATCAGACGCAGGCCATCAACCTGACCATCCTGAGCAACGCGAACTCCGGCTACACGCTGACGGTGTCGGACAACGCGACCGGGCTGCAGAGCTCGTCGACCGGCAACCCGACCATCCCGCCCGTCTCGACCCAGATGTCGACGGCCGTCACATGGCCGGCCGCGCCTGCCAATGCAACGGGCTACACGGTCACCGGCACGGGCGTGGGCGACGCGGGCTTCGCGGTGAACGCGGCGTTCTCCGCCGGCGCCAAGTACGCCGGATACCGGAACGCGGGTGACATCATCGCGCTGAGCACAGCGGCCACCGGCGCGACCGCGAACACCATCGCGATCACCGATCAGACCGCCGTGGACTACGCGACACAGGCCGGCACGTACACGGACACCATCACCTACACGGCAACACCCAACTACAGCTGATCGTTCTGGAGGTGGCGAGGCCGACGGTGTGAAGCGACTTTGGGCGGGCATCGTTGTAGTCGTGGTGGCGGCGGTCGCCGCACCATTCGGTGCTCTCGCAGCGACACCTGCAAGCCACACCCCGCGCTCGCTGGCCGTCTCCGTCCCCGCGGACCCTGTGACGCTGCGCCCGAGTGAGACCGCGCCGGTGCCGATCCGCATCGTCAACGCGGGCACGACGCCCGTCACCGTGAGAGTGAAGAGCGAACGCGTCACGCTCGGCGACAACGGCACCACGTCCTTCAGCGGCGCCGCCGATCCTCTCTGGGCGTCGCGCACGGAATTTCCCGCTGGCTCGCTCACGGTCGCGGCGCAGAGCTACGTCGACGTCTCCGTGAGGGTGCACATGCCGGCGCACATCAGCCCGGACCTGTACTACATCGGATTCGTGGTCACCCCGGTCGCCACCGGCAGTGGCAGCGTGCACCTCATCAATCAGATCGGGGCGTTCTTCATCATCAACGTCCCCGGCCCGCGCGATCGCGAGCTCGCGGCTGATCTCGACGTGCCTGGATTCAACGTGGGGCCGATCCACATCGGGAACCTCATCGACGGTGACATGGTCGTCGGCGAAGTCACCGCGCACAACGTGGGGCCGTCGTCGATTCAGTTCTTCGGCGAGAACGACGCAACGTCCGCGCCCTTCAGCGGCACGCCGTCGCAGCAGCGCATCGCCCGGTCGCTGCTCCCCATCGGGCGCTCGCGTTCCTTCCAGGTGACCGCGGTGCCCGCGTTCCCGTTCGACGTGGTGACGATGACGGTCACGCTTGCCTATCCCGACAGAACGGATTCCGCCACCAAGGCGATCGTGCTCAGCAAGAGCATGCTGGTGGTCAATCCCTGGGCGCTGATCGCCATGTGCATCGTGCTGGCGGCCCTGGTCATGTGGCTGCTGCGCGCTCGATCGCGGCGGCCCTCGCGGCGATCACGCGCCTGATCTGACCGTCGATCTCTCGTAGAACGCGTCGAACTCGGCAAGCGGCCGCTGTGGGCCGAGGTACACGTTCTTAGAATCGGATAGGCAGACGTCAACCTCATCAGGGAGGTCGTCAGATGTATCGAAGACTGCTACCCATAGCAGCGGGTGTGGCAACGCTCATCGCGCTGGTGCTCCCGGTGACGACCGCGGAGGCGGCCACAGGCCCGCTGTACAACAGCGCGGTCACCCCGTCCGCAGTCGGCAACATCCCCAGCGTGGGCGCGGAGGCGTACGCCTTCAACGAGTTCGGCAATCAGGTCACCCTGACGGGAACGCACCTTTCGAAGGTGACGGTGACCATGAGCTCGTGGGGCTGCCAGACGGGCCACTGGAACACGGGTGACTGCCATTCGGCGTCGGGGTCGAAGTTCGCGGAGACGATCACGTTCAACATCTACAACGCGCCGGCTCCGAACAGCGACGTGCCGGGGAGCCTCATCGCATCCGTCACCAAGCCCTTCAACATCCCGTACCGTCCCTCGGCCAGCTACGCGCACTGCTTCAACAGCCAGGCGGGTGAGTGGTGGGACTCCACCCTGCACAGCTGCTTCAACGGCAAGGCGGTGAACATCAGCTTCGCGTTCAACACCAACCTGCCGAGCACCAACATCGTGTTCGGCATCGCCTACAACACCACCCACTACGGGTACAACCCGATCGGTGAGGGCGCGTCGTGCTACGGCAGCTCCGGTGGCTGCGGATACGACTCGCTCAACATCGGCCTGAGCCAGGATCCCACCGACCTCACCGCGGGCAGCGATCCCAACCCGGGCACGGTGTGGCAGTACAGCTCGCAGGGCAGCGAGTACTGCGACGGTGGCGCCGCCGGGACCAGCGTGTTCCGCCTCGACTCGCCGAGCAGCGCCTGCTGGTCAGTAAACAGTGACAACAACCCGCCCTACTACATCCCTGCCGTCAAGTTCGCCCGCGCCTGACAGCGGTTGCAGCTGAAGGGGACGCTCCGCACAGGAGCGTCCCCTTTTCTTGCGTGTGACCGGGCCTCCCTGCGCGAGAGCGCCGGAAGCGCCCGTCGCCCATATCTTGCCGCCGCCGGCAGAGCGGGGCCCGATGAACAAAGGTTCGGCGACCTGCAGCCCGCTCAGCACATGACTGTCGAGCGTGCACCGGTGGACGGATCTGCGCCCCTGGCCTAGCATCGTCCGCGGCCGCGGCGCAGCGGACAGCGACTCTCGCCGGAGGTACGCGATGTCACCGGATAGCACGGCGCGCCGCGCGTGGACGCTCTTCGAGCCCGTCCACGCGATCGTGTATTTCGCGCCGGAGTCCGGTGAGCGATTCAAGGCGGCGGGCCTGCGCGGCGGCTGGATGGGCTACTTCGCGTCGCGGTCGGCGGCGATGGGTGCTGTCGGCCCGGAGGTGGTGATCGCCGCCTTCCACAGCTTCCATCCGCTGATGGTGCGTCGCGCCATCCCGGACGCCTGGAGCTTCTCGACGCCACAACGTGCACTGACCGCCCGCCTCGAGGCTGCGGATGCCGCATTGCGCCGTTTGTGGGGCGAGGCCGCGACGTCCCAAGTGGTGCGGGACTCCGCCGCGCTCCTGCTCGACGTCGCCGGCAGCCTGTCCCCAGACGGCCGTCCACTCTTCGCGGCGCATGCCGCGCTCCCAGTGCCGGCCGAGCCGCACCTGGCCCTCTGGCACGCTTGCACGCTGCTCCGGGAGCATCGCTTCGAGGGTCACGTCGCGGCCCTCACGGTGCGCGGCGTCACCGGGCTCGACGCGCTGGTCACGGCGGTCGCGGGCGCCGGCGCTGTCGACGCCCCCACCATGCGCAGTTTCCGCGGCTGGTCGGAGGAGGAGTGGCAAGGCGCCGCAGAGCGCCTGCGTGACGCCGGCACACTCGACGGCGACGGGCGGCTCACCGCTGCGGGACGCGAGCAGCGCGTCGCCATCGAGGCGGACACCGACCGGCTTGCCGCGGCCACCTGGGACGACATCGACGCCGGCAGCCGCGAGCGGTTGTTCGCGTCGCTGCTCACGCTTGCGGCCCGGCTGGAGGCGCCGGGAGGTCTGACGTACCCCAACCCCATCGGGGTGCCGCGGCCGGACTGACCGCCTGGCGCTCAGGCCGCGAGCGGCGCGAGGCTCATGCGGATCGCCGGCCGCGGCATGAGCACGAACATCCCGTGCGGGCGTATGCGGGTGTCGTTCGCCAGCGTCATGTGAAAGCGCTGCGTCAGCAACCCGACGATGAGTGGAGCTTCGACCAGCGCGAAGTTGGCGCCGATGCACGTCCTGGGGCCGGCGCCGAACGGGATGTACGAGAAGGGTTCGCGGTCGCGCTCCTCGCGCGCGCTCATGAAGCGCTGCGGGTCGAACGTCTCGGGGTCGGGCCAGTACGCGGGATGACGGTGCAGCACGTAGGGGCTGACCGCGACGATGGACCCGGCGGGGATGGACGTGTCACCGATGAGGTCGTCGCGCAGCGCACGCCGGCCGATGATCCACGCCGGCGGGTAGAGGCGCATCGTCTCCCTGATGGTCGCCGTGAGATAGGGCAGCGACTGCAGGTCCTCCAGCGTGAGCGGGCGTCCCCCGGTCACCTCGGAGATGGCGGCGCGCAAGCCGGCGGCGACGTCCGGCATCGTCGCCAGGAGGTAGCACGCCCAGGCGACGACGCTCGCGGTGGTCGTGTATCCGGCGAGCGCGAGGGTGACCACGTGGTCGCGCACCACCGCAGGGTCGACCTCCCCGCGCTCCGGCGCGATCAGCGAGGTGACGATGTCGTCAAGCCCGTCGCGGCTGTCGCGCCGCTCTGCCACCACCGCCTCGGCGAGCTCGCGGATCGAGATGCGCGCGGCACGGATGGTGGGATGGCTGTGCCGGCGGCCGACGAACGGAAGCGCCGCGGCGAGCAGCTCGGTGGGCCGCGAACCCCAGCGCGCCGTGTCCACGTGGAAGAGGCCCAGCGCGGTGATGCGAAAGAGGAGCTGCGACACCTCGGCCGAGAGGTTGATGTCTTCGCCGCCCGCGGCGGTGTCCTCCCATCGCGCGGCGCTCTCCGCCACCATCCGATTGACGATCCGGGCGAAGGCGGGGATGTTGCGCCGCGCGAAGTACGGCTGCATGAGCGAACGCTGATCGCGCCACTCCGCTCCTTCGCTGGTGAGCAGCCCCTCGGCGACGTGCGCGGCGAACCCCGCGTTGGCCGGCGTGTCCTTCGAGTAGTCGGCGGTGCGGTCCACGAGGACATGGCGCACGAACGTGGGGCGGTTGACCAGGAACGACTGCGGCTTGCCCGCGAGGTAGACGAAGCAGTCACCCTTCTCCCGGGCGAACCTCAGCAGCACCTGCAGCGGGTCGCGGCTCGCGGCCGCGTCCGGCAGGGCGCGCCCCTCAGCTACCCGCAAACCGGGAACTCCGCCTGGTGTTCGGGAAATGAGGCATCGCTGCCGGGGGATGGTAGCTTCACGGCCATGCCACAGGACGAGCAGGAGCCCGCCGCGCCGGCGCCGTCCTCCGCGGACCTGCACCCGGGAGCCCACGCCTACACGGCAGACGGAGTGCACGTGGGCACGCTGCACCGGGTGATCGTCGACGGGGAGAGCTTCGACCTCCGCGAGCTGGTCATCGAGGAGACGCGGCACTTCTCCGGGCATGCCCTGGCACCTGGATCGGCGCTCATGTGTCCCGACGTCGTGGTGCCACTCTCCGCGCTGGCAGGCGCGACGCGCGAGCGGGTCGACCTCACGCTCACTGCGGCGCAGGTGCGGGCCCTGCCGCCATACCTCTCGTATCGATACGGGCCTCCGGAGGCGGGCGACGAGTTCCGCTCCATCGCCGCCGAGTTCGGCCAGACGCCCTGGGTGCGCCCTCTCACCGAGACGGCGGCGAAGCAGCCCGGCGAACTGGAGATCCGCGCCGGGGAGCACGTCATGCTGGGCCGCACCGGGCGCCGCCTCGGCGAGGTGCGGGACGTGCTCGTGGAAGGCGGAGAGCTGGTGGGCATCGTCGTCAAGCCGGAGGGCTTCTTCCACTCCGACGTGGTCCTGCAGGTGCGCTTCCTCGATCGCAGCGACGACCTCGCCCTGTTCGCCAACCTGACACCGGAGGACGTCGAGCACCTGCAGCCTTTTCACCCCGATCGCTGAGGCTGGAAGCATCCGGCGTGCTTGACCCGGGTGGTGCCCTCTCGTAGAGTGGCTCGTGGGCAGCGTCCAGGCTGCGGATCAGAGTGGGGGAGAGGCGCCGTGAGACACCGAGGGGGGTTGTGGCTGCGCACGCTCGCGCCGGCCGTTGTGGTCGCCGCGATGGCGCTGCCGGCGCCGCACGCTGACGCCGCCCCCGCGGCTGCGCGTGGCGCTGCCACCGCCGGCGCCGATCCATCTCGGGGCAGCCTGCTCTACGCGACCGACTTCGACCCCGCGTCGTTCAACCAGACGCTGGTGGGCAGCGACGCGACACTCACCGGCGACTCGAAGTCGACGCTCGTCTGCACCGTCGGCAGCGCCGGCTCCAAGATGATCGCCTCGGTCAAGAACTGGTCCGTCTCGGAGCCGGCCGCCATCTGGGCCGAATACGACGTCAGCGCGGCGAGCCTCAGCGGCGGCTACCAGTCGGGGTTCTACTTCGAGGGCAGCGGTGGCGACCATCGTCACCTGCACATCGACTTCGCGGCGGACACCGTCACGCTGCGTGACCCCAACTACAACAACGAAGGGCCGCTGGTGTCGGTGCCCAACCTGGGCAGCGGCGCGACCTTTCACTTCGTCGTGGTCGACACGTCGCCACGGTACCGCGTGTACGTCAACGGGTCGCTGATCATCGACTACACCGACAGCTTCGCGGCGAGCACGCCTGGCGGGCTGGGGTTCGACTGCGCCAGCGCCAACAACGGCACCGGATCCCACAGCATCACCAATCTCTCCGTGTACACCGTCGCAGGCACATGCGCGACGGGCTGGACCTGCGCCGACATCGGCGCACCGTCTCCGCCGGGGAGCGCGTCCGAGAGCAACGGCGTGTGGAGCGTGCAGGGGGGCGGCAGCGACGTCTTCGGCACCGCGGACAGCTTCCAGTACGACTGGCAGCCGGCCGGCGGAGCGGTCAGCGTCGCCGCCCACGTCACCTCGCAGAGCAACACGAGCACGTGGGCCAAGGCCGGGGTGATGCTGCGCGCCAGCAGCGACCCGGGCTCGCCGGACTACCAGATCTTCGTCACGCCCAGCAACGGCATCGCGGTGCAGTACCGCACCACGCAGGGCGGCACCACGTCGCAAGCGGTGGACGTCGGCGGCGCCGTGCCGGCGTATCTCGAGGTCACCGTCTCGGGCACCGGTTTCAACGCGTACACGTCGCCGGATGGCAGCGCCTGGACGGCGGTGAGCGGCGCCGCGCGCGCCATCGCCTTCGGGTCCTCGCCGCTGCTCGCCGGTCTGATGGTGACGTCGCACAACAGCTCGGAGCTGGGCACCGTGACCTTTGACACGGTGTCGGTGACGGCGAGCAGCGTCTGCGCGGCGGGGTGGACGTGCGCGGATGTCGGCAGCCCCGCGCTGGCCGGTGGCGCCACCACCAATGGCGGCGCGTGGACCGTCCAAGGCGGCGGAGGCGACATCTGGGGAACAGCCGACCAGTTCCAGTACGACTACCAGCCGCTCAGCGGCGGTGGCAGCATCACCGCGCACGTCACGTCACAGACCAACACCAGCTCGTGGGCGAAGGCCGGCGTGATGCTTCGCGCCAGCACCAAGGCGGGATCGCCCGACTATCAGGTCTTCGTCACGCCGGGCAACGGCATCGCCGTGCAGTACCGCGGCAAGCAGGGCGGTTCGACGTCACAAGCCGCCGGCCTCAGCGGCGCCGTTCCCGCGTACCTGCGCATCACCCTCACGGGCACCACGTTCAAGGCATACACGTCGCCCGACGGGGTCACGTGGACCGTGGTCAAGGGGTCGGGCCACACGCTCGCCTTCGGCTCCTCGCCACTGCTCGCGGGGCTGATGGTGACGTCGCACAACGCGTCCGCGCTGTGCACCGTGACGTTCGACGGCGTCAGCGTCAGCTGACGCGCCGCATCACCACGATCGGGGTGCGCTCGTCCTCCTGCCCAAAGGGATTGTCGAGCACCGCCAGTCGCGCCTCGGCGGCCGTCAGGGGCACGCCGCGGCTCATGCCCAGGACCTTCACGTTGACGTTGTTGGCGTCGACGATGATCGCCGGCCAGCCGAGGCCGTCCTCGATCTCCTGAGCGTCGCGTGGCGGATCCTCCGGCCCCAGCATGGCGAACTCGTTGAAGGGCCGGATCGTGTGCGGGCTGAAGCCGTCGATCTCTGACACGCGATTGCCGGCGATCCGGTAGAAGTCGCCGCGGCGTCCGAGCAGCAGGCGCGTGGCGCCGCCGACGACCATGGCCGCGAACATGCGCAGCCACCCGGCACGAAAGATGGCGATCTGCATCTTTGCCGGGTCGGAGAAGCCGATGTCGTCCTTCAGCGGCGTGACGCCCTTGACGATGAGCTTCGCCAGCAGGCCGGGCTTGACCAGCGACCGATGGATCACCCGTCCCTGCGTGATGGTGACGAACTTCTCCGAGAGCACGAGGAAGTCGCCCGGTCTGGCCAGCGGCGTCACGTAGGTGCGCAGCACGTCGAACAGCGGCTCCTTGACGTGCACCAGGTGCGTCCGCACCAGCAGGCGATCGTAGTCGTGGTCCCCGACGCTCACGCTGCTGCGCGCGGCAGACGCCGCTGCGGTGTCAGACGGCGGCACGGACGGCCACCGGCTCGTCGACGTAGCGGCGCATCCACATCTCGCTCACCAGGATGCGCCAGAAGATGAGCCCGTCCCCCGGTGCGCCGCGCAACCACGAGTCGAACGCGGCCAGCAGCGCCGCGGTGTCGTACAGTCCCCGCTCGCGGCACTCGCGAGAGGCGAAGATCTCGCGGATTCCGGGGGCGCGCGCGCGCAGCCAGGCGTACTCCGGATTGGAGAATCCGATCTTCTTGCGCCGCAACCGGTTCTTGTCCGGAATCCGGCCCTTCATCGCGTGGCGGTAGACGGCGCGGTTCCAACCGCCTTTGATCTTCTGGTCGATGGGTAGGCCGAAGATGAACTCCACCAGCTCGTGGTCCAGGAAGGGGACGCGCGCCTCGATGGAGAAGGCCATCGAGTTCTTGTCCTCGTAGCGCAGCAGGTTCGGGGTCGAGTAGGCGAGGACGTCGTCAGCCAGGCGGCGGTTGAGGTTGCGGCTGGCGCTGTAGGCGACGCGGTCGGCGTGCCCGTTGCGCGAGGCGAGCAGGGGGCGCGGCTGCAGCATGCGCCGGCCCACGTGCAAGCGGCTGCGCAGCAGGTCGCCGAGGTACCCGCGGTAGAGGTCGAAGCCCCGGATCGTCTCGCGCGCCCCGGCGAGCAGGTGACGCTGGTCGAATGCCGACGTCAGGTACGCGCGGAAGTATGGGATGTATCCGGCCAGGAGCTCGTCGCCCCCGTTGCCCGAGAGCATCACCTTCACGTGCTCGCGCGCGATGCGGTAGACGCAGTAGTACGCGTACGGAGCCGTGGCGATGGTCGGTTCCTCCTGGAACCACATCCACTCGGACATCTCGTTCCAGAACGCCTCGACATCGGGATACGTGTAGTGCGGCGTGCTGTGGATGTGGCGCTCGACCTCGTGGATGAAGTCGCTCTCGTCGATCCACTGCCCGGGGTACAGCGCCGAGAACGTGTGCAGCACGCCGTCCGTGTGCAGGTCCGTGCCCTCGCGCATGAGGTGCGCGATGGTGGTCGCCACGCCGCTGGAGTCGAGCCCGCCGGACAGCGGCACCCCGATCGGCACGTCGGCGATCAGGTGACGCTGCACCACCCTGTCGAACAGCGCGGCGAACTCCTCCGCGTAATCGGCGTCGGGTCGCCGCGACTGGAACTCGACGTTGACCGGCGGCGACCAGTAGCGCGCGATGCGCGGCGCCCCGTCGCCGCCGACCACCATCGTGTGGCCTGGCATCAGACGCTTGATCCCGGCGAAGAACGTGTCTTCGGTGGCGTCGTGCACCCTGAACATGAGGAAGCGGTGCAGCACCGCCAGGTCGGGCGCACGCGGCACCGCTTCGTCCTGGAGCAGTGCCTTGATCTCGGAGGCAAACAGCAGGCGGTCAGGAGCGTGCACGTAGTACAGCGGCTTGATCCCCAGGCGGTCACGCGCCAGGAACAGCTCCGTCGACCGCCCATCCCAGATGGCGAAGGCGAACATGCCGATGAGGTGTGTGACGACGTCGCGGCCCCATTCCTCGTAGCCACGCAGCACGACCTCGGTGTCCGAGTGGTCGGTGGTGAAGGTGTGGCCGCGGGACTCGAGCTCGCGGCGCAGCTGCGTCGCGTTGTAGATCTCACCGTTGAACACGAGGCAGAGAGCGCCGTCGCCGCTGTACAGCGGCTGGTCGCCGCCCGCGATGTCGACGATGGCCAGGCGCCGCATGCCCAGCGACGCGTGCTCGTTGACCTCCATCCCGGCGCCGTCAGGTCCACGATGGATCATCACCTCGAGCATTCGCTCGAGCAGGCCGCGATTCGATCCGGTCATCCCCGCGATGCCGCACACGCGTCGAGTGTAGCGGGGATTTCAGCACCGGTGACCCGTGGCATGGGCGTGCGGCGAACGCTGGCTATACTGCGCCCGGTTCGAGCTCGACGATCCTGAGAATGCAAGCAGTCCCGCCGCGCCAGACACCGTCGCTGCCGGAGCGAGCACGAGGTTGGTTCACCACCGGCAACCTGCTGATCGCGCTGGCGTTCGTGCTGATGCTGCCGCTGGTCATCCGCCGCGGTGGTGACCCCGACTTCTTCTCCCACCTCCGCACCGCCCAGGTGATCGTGGACATGCGGGGGCTGCCGCGCCACGAGATCTTCACGTACACGCTCAACAGCAAGACGTGGGTCGACCACGAGTACGGCACCGAGCTGCTGATGTACGGGCTGCTCAACTTCATCGACGGCATGGGCGCGGTCAGCCTGGGCTTCGGCGCGCTGATCGCGCTCGGATTCGTGCTGATTCTGCTGCGGATTCGGCAGCGACCGACGCCACCGGCGATCACGGCCCTTGCGCTGCTGCTCGGCGCCGCCGTCGGCGTTGGCATCTGGGGTCCACGCTCGCAGACGGTGACGTTCACGGGCGCGTGCCTGACGCTCTACCTCGTCGACCGCTATCTGACCCGGGGCTCGCGCGCCATCTATTACCTGCCGATCGCCGTCGTGCTCTGGGCCAACATGCACGCCGGATTCGTCTTCGGTCCATTCCTGGTGGCCATAGCGGCGGTCTCGGAGCTGATCCTGTGGCTGCTCGACCGCTCCCAGCGCCGCCACCTCGCGGCGGCGCGCGGCCTGGGCATCGTCGTCGTGCTGACGCTGCTCGCGGGTCTGGTGACGCCGTTCGGGCCGTCGCTGTACGGATACATCTGGACGACGCAAACGAGCAAGGCGCTGCCCCTCTTCGTCACGGAGTGGCAGGCGCCCGACTTCCATCAGCTGCGCATGGTTCCGTTCGAGGCCGCGATCCTGCTGCTGGCCGTCGGTCTCATCTTCCACCGGCCCCGCCTGCACCAGTTCCTCTTCGTCGTGGCCACGCTGTTCATGGCGCTCTTCGCGCTGCGCAACATCGCCATCTTCCTGGCGGCTGCGACGCCGGTCATCGCCTGGTCGTACGGCGACGCCTGGTACAAGCTGGGTCTGGATCGGCGCATCGGCCCCTGGCTGCGGGAGCGGCGCGCCGACCTGCGCCTGCTTGCGGCAGGAGGACTGGTCATCGCCGTCATCGGCGTCGCCGTGTTCGTGCGCGGTGCGCTCGCCGACCAGGCCGCAGCCACACGTGCCAACTTCCCGGTGGCGGCGTCCGACTGGCTGGCGGCGCACCCCGGCGTGGGCACGCGCATGTTCAACGACGACGGATGGACCGGATACCTCGTGTGGCGTTTCTACCCGCAGCGCTCACGCGCGGTGTTCGCACTCGGAGACCCGACACTCACCGGTGATTCGTACCTTTACCAGTACATGGACGTGACGTCGCTGCAGCCCGACTGGCAGGCGATCCTCAACCACTACGGCGTGAACTACGTGATCTTCGACCCCAGCACGCCACTCGCCGCGGCACTCGACGAGTCACCCGGCTGGCAGCGCGTGTACAGCGACGACATCGCGGACATCTGGGTGCGCCGCAGTGCCTGAGGCCGCCGCCAGCGCGGCGGTGGCAGCGGAGCGCCGCACGAAGATCATGGCGACGTTGTCGCTGTACACGAGCCGCCACGCCGGTGACTCCTGCAGCGCTGTGTCGAGCGGACGGTCGACGCCGAATACGACATAGTCGACGCCGTACTGGTCGAGCACCTGCTCCCAGTCGCTGTGCAGCTGGTTGACCTCGACGTACTCCGCGAGCAGGTGGTCGCCCATCAGCTCCGCCTCGCCGTAGATGAAGACGCGTCGCGTCGACGATGGATAGAAGCGGTACGCGAGGTAGCCGCCCCAGTCGTACTCGTTGAACATGCGGGTGCCGATGGTGGGATGCGCCGCCAGCCAGTCGGCCGCCGCGACGGGGTAGTTGGCATCGGTGGACGCGGTCTGGCCGCGCAGGGTGTAGCCGGCGAATCCCACGCTGCCCGCGGCGATCAGCGCCGTGCCCAGCAAGGCCGCCTCGCGCAGCGTCGCTGAGGCAGTGGGCCGGCGCAGCGTCGGGCCCAGGCGCTGCAACACGCGAGACCATGCCACGCTCCACTGCCAGGCGACGACGGGCGCGGCCACGACCACGAAGACGAGGATGAAGCGGACGGCGTGCAGCGCCAGCACCGTGGCGGACAGCACCAGGAGCACGTCGAGCAGCCGCGGCCGCCGCCAGGCGAAGCCGACGATGGTGAGCAGGAGCATGACCTCGAAGCCCAGCACGTTCGTCATGTGGAAGTCGGGCGACTGCCACTCGGCGATGAAGCTGGACTGCTGCGAGCTGAACTGCGTGCGCCACACGTAGACGAACAGCGCGGGGCCCCACGGGGTGATCAGGCTGGCGACGATGCAGCCGGCGGTGACCAGCGCCACGCGCAGCAGCCGGGTGCGCTGCGCCGCGTCGCGACCCTCCCAGAGCCACTGGATGGTCAGCGCCACCAGGGCAACGCCGAGGATATAGAAGGCGAAGACGAAGCCGCCGTGGAGGTTGGCCCACAGCAGGACCAGGAGCGGCAGGAAGTAGAAGGCACGGCCGCTCCCCTTGAGGAAGCGCTCGAGCCACCAGAGCTCGAGCGCCATGAAGGCGAAGTCGACCATCTGCGAACGCGGGCCCCAGACGGCGAAGCCCGCCCCGGCACCCAGCACGATCGCCGCACCGGCCACCACCAGCGACGTGTCCTGCTCGCGGATTCGTGCCAGGACCAGCCAGAACCCGGCCCAGACGACCGCGGCGAAGAACAGGGCCACGGCGAGCAGCCCGCCCACACGCGTGAGTGCGTAGAAGACGAGCTGCAGCCCGTACTCGTGGTCGGTCCAGCGAGCACCGGCGACCGTGTAGGTGTAGAGCTCGCTGCGCACCAGCGTGTGCCCCTGTACGATGAGGCGACCGGTCAGCGTCTGCCACCAGTAGTCGGGATCACCCACCCGCCGCGTGATGAAGACCAGCGCGGCGAACATTGCGGCGACCGGCGCGCACCACGCGGGTATGCGCGTTCGCAGCGACGCGCTCGGCGGCGGATCCGCGCGCGCGATCACGCGCCGGCGACCCGGTCGCGCAGGCGGCGCATGCCGGTGATCCAGCGGTCAGGGTCGGCCGCCTTGCGCTGCCCGTACTCGTGCACCTCCGGGTGTGGCAGCACGAGGAAGCGCTCCTCGCGCAGCGCGTCCAGCACGGCTTCGGCGACCTGGTCCGGCTCCAGCGCGCCTTCGAGCAGGAAGTTGGTGCGTTCCTCGGCCTGCATGAGCATCGGCGTGCGCACGCCCTGCGGGCACAGGGCGCACACCCGGACGCCGCGGTCGCCGTAGGTGATCGCCAGCCACTCGAAGAAGGACAGCGCGGCCGCCTTGGTGGCCGCGTACGGCGCCGCGAGGATGTGGTTCAGCAGTGCCGCGGCGGAGATGGTGCCCACGATGCAGCCGTCGCCGCGCTGGAGCATCGCCGGGAGCAATGCGCGGGCTGCGTAGACGTGCGCCATGACATTGACGTCCCAGCTGCGACGCCACGCCTCGTCGGGCGCGTCCGCGCCGCCACCGATGCCGACGCCCGCGTTGGAGCAGTAGATGTCGACCCGTCCGAGGCTGTCGACGACGCGTCCGACGAGCGCCTGCACGTCGGCTTCCACGCTGACGTCGGTGAGCACGGCTGTCCCGTGCACCTCGGCCGCGACGCGCTCGGCGCCGGCCGCGTCGACGTCGGCGACCACCACGGCCTGCGCGCCTGCGGCGGCGAATCTGCGACACAGCGCGGCTCCGATCCCGCTGGCGCCACCCGTGACGACGACCACCCTCCCCGGTGCGTCCACCGGCTAGAGCCCGAGCGCGAGGCGCGCGAGCCGGTCGCGCACCTGTTCCGGGACCATGCGACTGTAGGCGCGCGCCAGCTGCGCGTCGTACCCCACCAGGTAGCGATTGGCGGGTCGCGAGGACGTCACCGCGCGCGCGATGACCCGCGCCGCCGTCTCGGGGTCGCCCATGAGCGGTCGCGTCAGCCGCACGCCGCGCAAGGTCCGGTCGTACGGCGTCGCGTAGCGCGTACCGGTGCGCCGGTCCACCGCCGCGGCGCTGTTCTCCCAGATGCCCGTGTCGAAGCTGCCGGGCTCGATCAGCACCACGCGGATGCCGTCGCGCGCCACTTCCATTCGCAGCGCGTCGGACACGGCTTCCAGCGCGTGCTTGCACGCCTGGTACCAGCCGGACAACGGCGTCGTGAGCAGCCCGTAGATGGACGACACGTTGACGATGCGCCCGCCTCCCGCCTCACGCATGTGCGGAATCGCAAGCCGCGCGAGGCGCATCGGCGCCACGAGCATCGTCTCGATCTGGGCACGCACCTCCGTGTCGGCCACGTCCTCGACGGCGCCGAGGTTGCTCACGCCCGCGTTGTTGACGATGGCGTACGGCCGCAGGTCGTCGATCACCTTCTCGCAGCGGCGGGAATCGCCGACGTCGAGCAGCACCGTGTCGACCTCGACACCGGCCTCGCGCGCCGCCGCGTGCACCGCACGCGCCTTGGCCGGTGACCGCACGCTGCCGACTGCACGCAGGTCGCGGCGGGCGAGCTCGATGACGGTGGCCAGCCCGATGCCGGAGTTGGCGCCGGTCACCAGCGCCGTGCGCGATTCGACCGCGGGCATCAGCGCACTCTATCCAATGCGCGCCGTCAGTAGCCGTGGACCACGACGTTGCGCAGCGGCGCACCGTCCAGGTAGCGCTGCAGCTGCTCGGCGGCGAAACGCCACCCGCGCTCGAACACCCGTCGCACGGCTCCCGCGGTGTGTGGCGTGATCAGCACGCCGGACGCAGTCCACAGCGGATGGCCGTCGGGCAGCGGTTCCGGGTCGGTGACATCGAGGGCAGCGCGAATGTGTCCCGACTGCAGCGCCGCGAGCAGCGCGTCCGTGTCGACCACCGGCCCCCGCGCCGCGTTCAGAAGCAGCGCTCCGGGCCGCATGGCCTCGAGGAAGGCGGCGTCGACCATGCGCTCGGTGTCGACCGTCAGCGGCACCAGCATCACCACCACGTCCGCATTCGGCAGCAGCGCGGGGAGGTCGCCGCTCGCGTGCACGCCGTCGCGCGCCCGGCGCGCGACGCTCACCACGCGCGCGCCGAAGGGACGCAGGCGCTGCGCAACAGCCTCGCCGATCGACCCGTGCCCCACGATGAGCACCGTCGCGTCCTCGAGGTCGTCGCCGCCGATGAGGCGCCACGTCGCGTCGCGCTGCGAGGTGATCGCCTCCGGCAGGTTGCGGCGCATCGCGAGGATCGCCATCACCACCCACTCCGCCACGGGAATGTCGTGGATGCCGGAGCCGTCGCAGAGCGCGACACCGGGCGGCAGGTGCGGCGCGATGAGGTCGACGCCTGCGGTGAGGCTCTGCACGAAGCGAAGCCCGTCGAGCCGCTGCATCACCTCCACGGGCCGCTGCGGGAAGAAGCCGGTCACGAGCACCTCGCCGGGGCCCATACGCTCGGGAAGGTCGCCGTGCTGCGGAAAATCGTGCAGGGTGATCGCGGCCGGCAGCAGGGCGCGGTGCTGCGGCGCCGTGTGCTCCGGGATCCAGACGTCGGGTCCGCTCACCCCCTGCTGGACCGGTGCACTAGAGGAGACGCTCCTCCTGCTCTACCCGCTGCGCGCGGCGCCGCGAGGCCGCAGGTTCCTCGGTGTCGGCGGCGGGGTGCTCGACGATCGCGATCACGCGCGCCTGCATGAACCTTCCAACGCGCACCTGCTGTCCGGTGCGCGTGAGCTCGGCGACCTCGACCACGCCGCGGCCGGTGGTGACGTCGACGCGCCGGCCTGCCTTGGTGGCGCTGATCTCGAAGGTCTGCGCGGCGCCGGTGCCGGTGTCGACGACGACCTCGACGCGGTCCCCTTTCACCCGCTGATCGTAGCCGTGTCAGCGACGGCTCTTGCCGCGCACGATGGCCCCGCGCGACTGCGCGGCCGGCGCGGGCACGGGCGGCGGTGGCGGCACACGCGCGTCCGTGCCCGCCGTCATGCCTTCGATCTCCACCTCGAGGGCCCGGATCAGGATGTCGCCGAGCTGCACGCCCTCGACCGTCTCGTCGCGCTCCAGCTGCAGCACCAGGTCGACCAGCGGCTCGTGGCAGCGCTGCAGGCGGTCGGTCGCCGCCGACGTGGCGTCGTCCAGGAGCCGGCGGACCTCGGCATCCAGGGTGTCGAGCAGTGATGCGCCGGCAGGCTGCACGGCGTCGCCGGCCTCGGAGCCGCCGCCCGGGTCGACGAGGTGGACCCGGCCGAGCTTCGCCGTCATCCCGTAGCTGCCCGCGATGGCCCGGGCGAGCCGGGTGGCCGCCGCGAGATCCTCGGCGCCCGCGGTGCTGGGTTCGTCGAAGTACAGCTCCTCGGCGGCGCCGCCGGCGCAGAGCACGGTGAGCTGGGCGAGGAGATCGCTCCGGGAGTGCACGTCGGGCCACTCCGGCGCGGCCGTCACGCCTGCCAGGTCCCGTGCATGGCCGAGGATCGAGACGCGATGGACATGGCGGCCCCTCCCCAGCGCCGCCGCGGCCACGGCGTGGCCCGCCTCGTGCACCGCGGCGCGCCTCCGCTGCTCGGCGTCGAGCACCCGCGCACGGCCGGTTGCAGCGACGCTCTCGCGCCGCACGGCGGCGTCGACCTCGGACCGGCCCGCCTGCGCACGACCGGCGCGCCGCGCCGCGGCGGCCGCGCCGGCGGCGATGCGGGCCAGGTCGGATCCCGTGAGGCCTGCGGTGTGGCGGGCGACGTCGTCCGGGTCGACGTCCGGCGCCAGCTGCTGCCGCGCTGCGTGCAGCGCCAGGATGGCTCTGCGCGCCGCCAGGTCGGGGAGATGGACGGATACGACGCGGTCGAGCCGCCCCGGCGCCGTCAGTCCGGGGTCGACCAGCGCAGGACGGGCCGTGGCGGCTGCCACCAGCACGCCCTCCGGCAGGGCGTCGATCCACGAAGTCAGCGAGGGACCCGCGTCCTCCGCGCCGGCCACGAAGAGGACGACGGGCCGAAAGCCCGCGAGCGCCGGTACGGGCGCTCCGCGGCCCAGCAATGTGGCGAGCTCGCCGCCGGAGATGGCGGCGAAGCGCGCGCCGAGATCGGTGGCCAGGGCACGGGCCAGGAGTTGCTTGCCGCAGCCGGGCGGTCCCTGCAGCAGCGCGCCGTGCGGCGCTGCCGCGCCAGCTGGCGCCGAGCGCACCTGCTGCGCAAGCTCGCGGAGCACGCCGACCGCGTCGTCGCAGCCGGCGACAGCGGCAAACCCCGCCTGGTCATGTTCGGTGCGGGCGCCGCGTCGGCGCGCCACCAGCGCGCGCACCGCGCCCACCGGGCTCCCTCCCCTGAGGGCCAGCACCAGGACGATCGCGATGAGGTCAGCCAGCATCGCCGCGGGCAGCAACCATGACGCCAGCGCCTGGACCACGACCTTGCCGTCCTCGGAATCGACGCTGACCACGGCGCCACCGGCGGCCAGGCGGTCGACGAGGCCGGGCTCCTCGCCCGAGCCGGCGGGGAAGACGGCCCAGTACGCGATCGCGGCCGCCTTTGCCGCCGGGGCATAGGTACCCGAGATCCTGTGGTCCGCCTCGTGCACCACCGCGCTCTGCACCTTGCCCGCGGCCGCCAGCGCCTGCACCGTGCTCAGCGGAAGCTGCGCGCCGCGACTTGTCGGTGCGAGGTACACGAGCGCGGCGACGAGCAGCCCGCCGAGAGCCGCGAGGATGCCCGCGAGCCCCGCTAGGAGGCGGATCGCCGGCATGCGCCGTTCCACGAAAACTCCTCTCCTCCCACGCGTCGCTGCAGCAATGGGACGCGACCAGCGATAGCATACCCAGCCGACACCGTCGAAAAAATCGAGGGAGCGCCTCATGACCGGCCTGGTCGACGACGAGATTGTGAGCAGTGACGACATCACTGAGGCGGCGCAACGGGCGGTGGACGACGACGCGCTGCTCGAGGGCGAGGACCCCACGTCGACCAACTTGGACGACATCGACCACTGGATCTCGGCGTACAGGGAGCTGATCGCCTTCAAGGAGAACCTGCTCAACCAGGGAAAGTCCGAGATCGCCGAGATGAGCAACCCCGATTCGCGTCAAGAGGCCTCAGAGGTGGACATCACGATCCTCGGCGCGGAGCTCGATCGCTTCCGCCGCAGGCTGGCGTATTGGGAGCGGCGCCAAGGCGAGTCGAAGCCGGGATCGTGACGTCGCCGCGGCGAGGGGGAGCAGTCCTCGTCGCGCTCGCCGCGTCGATCATCATCGCCGCATGCGGTGGCACGCCCGGCGGAGCCGGCGTGCCGGGGATCCGCGTCGGCGCGATGTTCCCCTTGCAGGGTGCCGCCGCCGGCCTGGCGGGCGACGAGCTGCGCGGCGCCGAGATCGCGGCGCAGCTCGTGAGCGCCGGCGGCGGGGTTCACGGCGTGCCGGTGACGCTCGACGTTCGCGATGTCCAAAGCGCGGCGCAGGTCGACGCTGCTGCGGCGAGCCTCGCCGCCGACCATGTTTCGGTCGTTATTGGCGCATACTCGTCGGAGCTGTCGATACCGGCGGCAGCGGCGGTGGCGCGCCGCGGCATGGTGTACTGGGAGACCGGCGCGGTCGCGGATCAGCTGACCGCGCAGGGACTGCCACTGGTGTTCCGCGTCGGCGCCGACGGCGCCGACCTGGGCGGCAACTCGGCGCGGTTCATCCTGGGGCAGATCGCACCGCGGCTGCATGACGCTCCGTCCCATCTGCGCGTGTACCTCGTCACCGCGCACGACGCATACGCGACATCGGTCGCCGACGCGGCGCGCGCGGGCCTGGCCGCGGCCGGTTCGGTGATCGCCGGAGAAAGCCTGTACAACCCGTACGCACCGCAGTGGGCCCCGGCACTCGCGGCGATCCGCGCGCTGCGTCCCAACATCCTCGTGCTCTCGTCGCACATCCCGGACGGCGTCGCCTTCCGCCGCGCGTTCGTCGCCGCAGGCCTGCACGTGCAGGCCTTCGTGGGCACGACGATGGCGCAGTGCCTGCCCGATTTCGGCGAGGAGCTGGGTCCCGAGGCGACGGGCGTCTTCGCGTCGGACCGTCCGCCGGACAGCTTCAACCCCCGCGCGCTCGACCCCGCGGCCCGGGAGCTCTACCATCGCTTCGCCGCCGCCTGGCGGTCGCAGACGGGCCGCGCGCCCAGCGAGGAGGGCATCTCCGGATTCAGCGCCGCGTGGGCCCTCTTCGCCGAGGCGCTGCCGCACGCCGCTGCCCTGTCCGCAGCGTCGATAGCAGCGGCCGCGCGCAGCCTCGACCTTCCCGACGGCAGCTTGCCCAACGGCGCGGGCGTCCGCTTCTCGCGGTCGCCGTCGCAGCTGGGCCAGAACACGCGGGCCGCCGCGGTGATCTGGCAGTGGCAAAAGGGCGGCACATGGCCGGTGGTCTGGCCGCCGCTGTACGCCAGCGGACGCATCGAGATGGTGCCGCTGCCGGCGTGATCCCCGCCTCGGGAAGGGGGGTGCAATGAACGGCGGCATCGCCGTGCAGCTGGCCGTCGACTGCGTGGCAGCGGCCTCGATCTATGCGCTGGTGGCCATGGCCGTGTCCCTCGCCCACAGCGGCAGCGGCACGGTGCACCTGGCGATCGGCCAGGTGGCCATCGCCGGCGGCCTCGTGGCTTCCGCCGCGCTGAGCGCCGGCTGGCCGCTCTGGCTCGCGGTGCTCGCCGGCCTCGCGGTGGCGGCCGCGCTGTCTGCGGCGCTGGAGCGCGCCCTGGTGGAACCGGCGGTGGGCCGGCCTCTGCTTGCGGCCGTGCTGCTGGTGGCGGCGGCCGTGGTCCTGCGCGAGCTCCTTATCGGCGCTTTCCCCCGCGACGCATACGCCTTCCCCAGCGCCGCGGGCAGCTTTCACGTCGCCGGCGGCCTCGTCCACGCCGCCGACCTGGTGACGATCGGCGTCGTGGCCGCCGCGGGTCTGGCCGGCGCGGCGGTGCTGCGCTCGACCGCGCTGGGAGCGGCGCTGCGCCTGGCGGCGGCCGCTCCGCATGCGGCTGAGCGCATCGGCGTCGACACCGCGCGACTGCGCCTTGCAAGCTTCGCCGCGGGCGGCGCGCTGGGGGGCGCAGCCGTCCTTCTCGGCGTGGCGCGGTTTCCTCTCGCCGCCGGGGGTGGCGTGGCCCTCGTGCTGCGGGGGGTGGCGGCCGCCGCGGCGGGCAGGATGCGGTCGCCGCTGCGCGTCGCGGGCGCCGCGGCGCTCATCGCCGTGGCCGAGGTGGTGGGCGGCTACTTCCTGGGCGGAGGCGGCGAGGCGGTCAGCGACGTCGCCGCGGTGGCCGTCGTGGTGGCGGGCTGGCGGCGATGACGCGGCGCCTGCTCCTGCTGGGCGGGGGCGCGCTGGCAGCGGCCGTCCTGTACCCCTTCGTGGCTTCGGCGCCGAACCTCGATCGCGCCGCCCTCTCCCTGGCTCTCGCCGGACCGGCGGTGGGCGCGGCGCTCGCGTCCGCCGCCGGCCGCCCTCCGCTCTTCGCCAGCGCGCTCGCCGGGACCGGCGCGTACGTCAGCGCGCTGCTGTCGCTGCACGGCGTCCCGGTGCCGCTGGCGGCGCTGACCGGCGCCGGCGCCGGCGCGGCGGTCGCGGCGGCCGCCGCCGCGGTGTGCACGTGGCTGGAGCCGGTGGGCTTCCTGGTCGTCACCCTCCTGCTCGCCCTTTGCGGCGGAGCCGTGGTCCAGGCCCTGCCGTCGGTGACCGGGGCGGAGGCGGGGCTGGGGCCGCTGCCGCCGCCATCCCTGCCGCTCAGCGCGACGCAGACCGCCCAGCTGACGCCCCTCGGCGACTTCCACCTCATGGTGGCCGTGGCGGCGCTGGGCGCCGCCATCGCGTCGCTGCTGCTGGGGCGAGGTCCGGGACCGCGCTGGCGGGCCGTGGGCAGCGACCGCTCGCGGGCCGCCGCCACGGGGATATCGGTCCTCGCAGCCGAGGCGTCGGCGCTGGCGGTGGCCGGAGCGCTTGCCGGATTGAGCGGCGCCCTCGGGGCCCATGTCGCCAGGGTGGCGACGCCCCAGGGCTTCGCCCTCGACGTCGCGGCGCTGCCGCTCCTGGCGGCGCTGGCCGCAGGTCGCCAGCCGATCGGCGCCGCGCTGGTGGCGGTGGCGACGGGCGTCGCCGGCTACGTCCTCCTCCCCGCTGCCGGCTGGCAGGGCCCGCCCGACGCGGCGTCGCTGGCGATCGGGGTGCTGGCCGTCGTGGCCGCCTTCACGCTGTTTCCTGGCGGTCCCTCTCGCGAGGTTCCCGAAGGAGGCGCGATCGGTCCCGACGCTCCCTGGCCGTTGCGCGGGCCGCTTGTGGGCGCGAGCCTGGCGGTGCCGGCCCTGAGGGTGACCGCGCCGGGCGGAGCGCTCATGCTGGAGGCTCCGGCGGTCACGGTGGAGGCCGGCGCCGTGCTGGCGATCGTGGGACCGAACGGCGCGGGCAAGACGACGTTCCTGCGGACGGTGCTGGCGCGTTCGCGCCGGGAACCGGTGGCCACGGCCGGGGACCGGCGGGGGCGTGTGGCGCTGCTCCCACAGGAAGGCGGCGGCTTCGCCTTCTGCACCGTGGTGGAGACGCTGCGGCTCGCGGCGGCCACCGGCCGGGGGCATGGCGAAGCCCGCGAGGTTGCGGCCGCGTGGCTCGCTCGTCTGGGGCTGGACGCGGACGCTCACCGCCCCTGCGCCGAGCTCTCCGGCGGACGCCGCCGTCTGCTGGACCTGGCCCGGGTGCTGCTCACGGGGCCGAACCTGCTGCTCTGCGACGAGCCGCTCGCCGGCCTCGACGACAGCCATCGGGCGGCGGCGGTCTCGCTGCTGCGGGCTGCGTCCCGGGAAGGCCTGACCATCGTGGTGGCGGAACACGATGCCGCCGCCACCACCGGGCTCGCGGGCGCCGTCCTGGAGCTTCGCGGCGACGCCGTTTCGGCGCGTGCCCCTGCCGCGACATGAGCGCGGGGCTCGACGTCGAGGGGCTGCGGGTCACGCGCGGCTCGCGCCGCGTCCTCGAGGTGGAGCGGCTGTCTGTCGAGGCGGGGCGGCTGCTCGTCGTCCACGGTGACGCGAGCAGCGGCAAGACCAGCCTGGCGTCGGCGCTTGCCGGGGTGCTGGATCACGACGGGACGGTGAGCGTCGCCGGCCGTCCCGTGGCGGGCTCTCCGTCGTGGCGGCGACGTGCCGGCCTGGCGGTCGCGGTGCGAGATGGGCAGCGGCTGGCGGGCTGCAGCGTCGAGGAGGCGCTGCGCCTCGCGGCCCCGAGGTCGGTCCGGGCGGCGGAGGCCCTCGAGCGGTTCCCCCAGCTGGCGAAGCGGAGACGCGTCCCGGCTCAGGCGCTCTCCGGAGGGGAGCAGCAGATGCTCGAGCTGGCGTGCGCCTGGTGCGCCCGCCCGGCCGTTCTGGTGCTGGACACGCCGACCGCCGGCCTCGCCGGCGAGACGGCCGGAGTGGTGCGGGAGCTGGCTGCCGCCGAGGCGGCGCGAGGGTGTGCGGTGCTCTGGCTGGAGGCCGATCCCCGCGCCGCGCCGGGCGCCGCCGAGATGCGGCTGCTCAGGGGCCGTCTGGAGCCGGTAGCGGTGTCTCCCCGGGCGCCGGGGTGAACCCGGTCGCGCTCAGGTCGCCGTCGTACACCGCGAACGAGTAGCCCGCGCTCAGGCTCCAGCTCAGCTGGGCGTGTTCGTCCGCTTCGGTGAAGAAGACGAGCACGCGCGCCGATGTGATCCCGTCGTATCCCGTGGCGCGCAGCCGTCGCAACAGCTGTTCGCAGTACATCTCCTGGCCCTGGTCGCCGCCGTACGCCAGCAGCCCGCGGATGGTGAACCTCGCCTCGGTGGCGATCACGACGGTGAGCGACGTGACCGCGCGCCGCGCCGCTGCGACAGCCTTCCGGTCGGCGAGGTCGACGAACCCCGCCTGCATCGGATCGGTGCGCAGCGCAACCTCCCAGTAGACCTGCTGCGCGAAGAGCGCGCGCTCCAGCGTGAAGCCGTCCTTGGCCGCCAGCGGGTTGTTGCCATAGCGGTGGTTGAACCCCAGCGGTGGAAGCGCGAGCGTGGCGGCAGATGGGATCGGTGTCGTGGTGACGATGGTCACGTCGGCGCATCCGCACAGCGTCGCAGCAGCCGCGAGCACGGCGAGAAGGCGAACCCTCGTCGCCCCGCGCTCAGTGGAAGTCGGCGAGGATCTGATTCTCGGTGGGCAGCGTCGCGGAGAGCGGCTCATCTCTCACCGGCTGGAACTGCATGTCGTGGATGACGGCGATGTACATGTCGTCGTCGGCGATCCCCTCGTGATTCTGCGAGTTGAACCCGCGCATGTCGCCGTTGGCGCTGGTGACACTGACGAGGCACATTGTGTCGAAGAGCCGCGGTGTCGGGTGCACCGATCCCTGCTTCTGCAGCGCCGCGAGCACGACGTTGACCGCATCGTAGGCGTACATGGCGTAGTCGTCGGGCTGCCGGATCTCCTGGCCCTGGGCGTCCTTGAACCCGGCGTCCATCGGACCGCCTTCAGCCGCCGCGAGCGCGTGCTCGAACTTGGGGAACGAGGTGTTGTCACCCTCGCTGGTCAGCCTGGAGCTGACGAACACGAGTCCGTTGCTGGCGGCGATGCCGGCGATCTGCCGCACGGCGGGAAACTCACCGTCAGGGCCGGCGTACAACGGCGTGGTCACGCCCGCCGCACGGATGGCCGCCACCGTGCGTCCCGTGAACGCGTCGCCGCCCCAGATGACGATGCCTCCCGGATGCGCCGCGACCACCTGCTGGATCTGAGCATCCATGGTCGGCGCGCCGGCGGCGACCTCCACGATCGGAGCGGCCGTGACGCCGCTGTCGGTGAGGCCCTGCTGCATGTTCGTCGCGCCGTCGCGACCGCTGGCGGTGTCGTCGTGGATGATCGCGACCCTGGTCGTCTTGCCCTCCATGTACGCGGCGAGCACGTGTGCCGCGGAGTCGTCCGGGATGCCGAGGCGGAACAGGCTGGGCCGGTTCACCGGATCCAGCAGGTTTATGTCGTGCTGGTCCAGAACTATCTCGGGCACGCCGGCCGCGCCGCTCTGCGGCGCGCTGATGCCGGCGCCGTAGCCGTCCTCGATGACCGCCACGGCGCCGTCGTGTATCGCAGCGCCCACGTTGTTCGCTGCCTGCTGCGCCTGGCCGCCGTCGTCGTACGACTTCAGGGCGACGGTGTAGCGCGTGCCCCCGACCTTGACCCCCGCGGCGTTCGCCTGGGCGACCGCGAGGCCGGCGCCGCGCGTGATGGCCGAGGCGAGGAACTGGTCGGAGCTCGCCGGGACGTTGAGCGCGATGAGGATGGACGTGCCACCGTGGCCTGCCGTGCCGCCCCCGGCGCCGGGGCTGCCGCATCCAGCGAGCGCGGCGATGGCGACCAGCCCACCGGCCGCCAGGGCGCGGCGGGCCGTCGATGTGAGCGTCATCCAGCTCCTTGCCGAGGGCGGCGCGGGTCGCCGCACCCTCGTAGCAACGGCGCAGAGCATCTCACCCTTGCGGTCAGCGAGCCCGTCGCGCGTGATTGCTGCCGCCGCGTGGAATACTCGGGCCATGGAGAAAGCAACGTTCGCCGCCGGCTGTTTCTGGGGCGTGGAGTCCGTGTTCGAGCAGGTGCCAGGGGTCATCGGGACCCGCGTCGGCTACGCCGGCGGCGCCACTGAGTCGCCCAGCTACGAGGACGTCTGCTCCGGCCGCACCGGACACGCCGAGGCGGTCGAGGTCGCGTTCGATCCGGCCCGCGTCGGCTACGACGACCTGCTGCGCATCTTCTGGATGAATCACGACCCCACCACTCCGAACCGCCAGGGTCCCGACGTTGGGACACAGTACCGGTCGGTGGTCTTCGTTCACTCGGACGAGCAGGAGCGCGCTGCGCGGCGGAGCAAGGAGGAGCTGGAGGCCTCGGGACGGCACCGCCGTCCGGTGGTCACCGAGATCGTCCCTGCGGGCCGCTTCTGGGAGGCAGAGGAATACCACCAGAAGTACTTCTCGCGCCGAGGCATGGCCTCGACCTGTCACCTCTGAGCCCGCAGGCTCGGATTCAGTCCTTCGCCGCGCGGTCGAACTTGAGCGCGCAGGAGTTCATGCAGTAGCGCTGGCCCGTCGGGGCAGGGCCGTCGTCGAACACGTGCCCGAGGTGCCCGCCGCAGCCGGCGCATCGGATCTCGGTGCGCGGCACGAGCATGCTCCAGTCGCGGCGCCGCTCCACGGCGTCGTCGTCGACGGGCTCCGTGAAGCTCGGCCACCCCGTGCCCGAGTCGAACTTCGCGTCCGAGACGAACAGCTCGGCGCCGCAGCCGGCACAGCGGTACACCCCGCGATCCTTCACGTGGACGTACTCGCCCGTGAAGGGCGGCTCCGTGCCAGCCTTGCGCAGGACCTTGTACTGCGCCGGCGTCAGCCGGGCGCGCCACTCCTCATCGCTGAGGGACATCTTCTCGCCCTGGTCCGTCGCCATCACCGCACCTCCGTTGCCGGTCGCTCAACTGCCGCACCGCCGTCGTCCTGCGCGTAGAGCTGCGCGGCCCGGCGGTGGGCGTCAGCCACATAGTTCCGCAGGGACCGGGGTTGCAAAACCTCCACCAGCGGACCCCAGCGGAGCACCCAGGGGCGCATCTCCTGCTCCGCAGCCACGCGCAGCCGGACCTCGAGCCTGCCGTCGTCCAGCTGCGTGACGCGCGCGCTGGGATGCCAGTGCGTCTCCAGCACCCAGCGTGCCGCGTCGGCGGTGAAGCGCAGCACGACCTCGCCCGCCGCGGGCGCCTGCCAGACGCCCCAGGAGTCGCTGATCACCGTGTCGATGTCGAAGTCATCGGGGACGTGAAAGGTCTCGGGGAGCACCCGGGCGCTGTGGATGCGGTCGAGGCGGAACGGACGCACCTCCCTGAACTCGGAGTCGTGCGCGAAGACGTAGATGTGGCGACCCTCCGCCGCCGGCTCGACGAAGTACGGCTTCAGCACACGGCGCGTCTCGCGGCCGGAGCCGTCGACGTAGACGACGTCGAGGGCGCGTGACTCCACGAAGGCGTCGATGACCGTGTGCTCCAGCGCCAGCCGCTCGCGCTTGATGGGGCGCCGCTCGGCGTTCTCCAGGGTGCGCTGCAGATAGCGGGACACGAGCGGCACGCGCAGGGCGCGGGACAGCTGTGCCAGGGCGCCGACGAGCGCCGGGTCCTGGTCGGTGCGCAGCTGGTGCAGCAAGCGCAGCGCCACCAGCAGCTGCGTGGCCTGGTATCGGTCGAGCTGCAACGGCGGCAGCCGCGTGCCCTCCCCGATGCGCATGCGGCCGCCGGTCTCTTCGATGTCGATGCCGGCGCTGTCGCGCAGCGTGGCGATGTAGCGCTGCGCAGTGCGAGTTGTGACCTCGAGCTCCTCGGCGAGCTGCTTGGTGGTCAACCCCGCGGAAGTTTCAGACAAGCGTGACAGCAGCTGGACGAGGCGGAGGATCTTCTCGCCGGGCTCATACCGCGCTGGCATCGGCGGGCTCCAGGTTCAGCTCGTAGCCGTCGAAACAGAGGCCGGGGCCGAGCTCGTGCGGCCCGGTGGGGCGAAACCCCATGGACTGGTACAGCGCGTGCGCGGCGTGCATCTGCTCGGTGGTGTCGAGGGTGATGCGAGTGCGTCCTGCAGCGCGGGCAAGGTCGATGCACGCGGCAACCAGCGCGCGAGCCGTGCCGCGGCGGCGCTGCGAGGGGTCGACGCCGACCATGCGCAGGTTGGCGCAGTCGCGGGGGACATCCGCGTGCCAATCCGCCTCGATGTGTCGCTCCAGCTCCACGGTGGCGGTGCCGACGACGCGGCCACCCTGCAGCGCCACCAGCACCGTGGTGTGCCCGGCGCGGCCGGCCACGTCGGCGATGCGAGCCAGGTAGGCGTCCCAGTCCGGCGAAGCCGGGCGGGCGTACTCCTCGTACGCGCGGGCGGTGACGGCGCCGGCTTCGGCGCATTCCTCGGGGCGCACGCGGCGCACCTCCAGGCCTTCTTCCACGCAGGCCACGATACGCGACAGGCTGTTGTCGCCAGCCACGCGCACGATCGGCGTCGTGACCATCTTCACCGCGCGCGTCCCCGTGCAGCCCGCTGCCGCCGCGGGCGACGAATCGTACGTGGAGCTCGCCTGCCGGCTGCTCGCGTCGCACGGCGACAGGCTGCCGCGGCCGGCGCCATCGCCGGTGGTGGCGCCGAAGGCCCCGCGCTCCGCGGCCGTTCCACGGCAAGCGAGGCCGCGCCTCCGGCCGCGACAGCTCCGGCTGCCGATCCCCACTACCATGCGCCGCTGATGCGCTACCTGAACGAACGTCCGGTCTTCAGCGCGACGGACCTCGCCGACTTTGTCGCCTGCGAGCACCTGACGCAGCTGAACCTCCGCTCGGCACGCGGTGAGCACATCGAGCGCACGCAGCAGGCGATCGCACAGGTCCTCGCCGGCCTCGGCGCCAGGCACGAGTCGCGCTACCTGGAACGGCTGCGTGCGGCCGGCGGCACCGTCATCGAGCTCAGCGAGGAAGCGACCCGGAAGGGAACGCGCGCCGAGCTCGAGGCGGCCGCGGCCGAGACGGTGGCGGCGATGCGCGCCGGCCACAGCGTGATCTACCAGGCGTGCTTCTTCGACGGAAGGTGGCTGGGTCGGGCCGACTTCCTGCGCCGCGTGGAGACGCCTAGCGCGCTGGGCGCTCATTCGTACGAGGTGTACGACGCCAAGCTGGCACGCCACGTGCGCCCCGGCGCGCTGCTGCAGTTGAGCGAGTACTCGCTGCAGCTGCAGCGGGTGCAGCAGGCGGCGCCGCTGCGCATGTGGGTGGTGCTCGGCGACGGCGCCGAGCATCCGTATCTCGTCGATGAGTTCGCCGCGTACCACGCCGCGGTGCGTGAACGGCTCGAGCAGGCGGTCGCGCGCGGCGACGAGCCGTACCCCGAGCGCGTGGACCACTGCGGCGTCTGTGAGTACGCCTCGCGATGCGAGCAGCGCCGCCGCCATGACGACCATCTCTCGCTGGTGGCGCGCATGCGCCGCGACCAGGTTCGCAAGCTCACGGCTGCAGGGATCTCAACGGTGCACGCGCTGGCTCGTCCCGAAGCGCTGCGGGTGGACGTGCCGCGGATCAGGGAGCTGGCATTGCAAGCGCTGCACGACCAGGCGCGCATGCAGGTGGCCGGTCCGCTGGCGGACGGAACCCCACGGTACGAGCTGGTGCGCGAGGAAACGCCGGACTTCGGGCTGTGCGGCCTCCCGGCGCCGTCCGCCGGCGATGTGTTCTTCGACATCGAAGGCGACCCGTGGGCGGCCGAGGGCGGCCTGGAGTATCTCTTCGGCGCGGTTGAGCTGACGCCAGCCGGACCGGCCTACAGGCAGTGGCAGGGCCACAGCGCGGCGGAGGAGCGCGCCGCCTTCGCGGGTTTCGTCGACTGGGTGATCGCGCGCCTCGACGCCGACCCGGCGATGCACGTGTACCACTACGCGAGCTACGAGCGCAGCGCATTGCTGCGCCTCATGGGACGTTACGGCACACACGAGGCCGAGATCGACAGGATCCTGCGCGGCGGCGTCCTCGTCGACCTCTACCGCGTGGTGCGCCAGAGCTTGCGGTTGTCGACCAACTCGTACGGCCTGAAAGCCGTGGAGGCGCTGTACAAGCAGCCGCGCGACGCCCGCGTGGTCAACGCCGAGAGCAGCATGATCGTGTACGAGCAGTGGCTCGAGAGCAACCATGATCCGGCGGCTCGCGACCACACGCTGCTCGATGCGATCGTCGACTACAACCGCGAGGACTGCGAGTCCACGTGGCGCCTCCGCGAGTGGCTCGAAGTGCGGCGTCTCGAGGCCGCGGCGGAGTGGGGGACAGACCTGGCCCGGCCGCTGCCACCGCGGTCAGAAGAGCCGCAAACGCCGGTGGAAGAGCTGCGCGAGTCCGAGCTGCTGCGCGCGCAGCTGTGCGAGGGCGTGACGGACGATCGCGCGCGACGCGATCCCGGGGAACAGGCGACGTGGCTGCTGGCGCAGCTGCTCGGGTACCACCGCCGTGAGGGAAAGGTGCAGTGGTGGCATTACTACCGCCGCGTCGAGGCGTCGCAGGAGGAGCTGGAGGACGACCCCGAGGTGCTCGGACCGCTCAGCGCCGGGCACTACGAACGCCCCGAGAAGCAGTCGAAGGTGTTCAGCTACAGCTTCGAACCCCAGGAACATCGCATGCGCGAGGGCAAGGACGCGTTCACGCCCTGCATCGTCGGCGGCAGGCGCGATGCGGTTTCCGCGGGGCAGGTGGTCCGCGTCGACGATGCCGGTGGCGTGATCGAGCTGAAACGCGGTGACGCCGCGCTGCAGCACGGCGACCCGCGCTTTCTGATGGAGGGCCGGCCGTTCGGCACGAGCGCGCAGCGCGCCGCGGTCGCCGCCGTGGGGCGATGGGTGCTGTCCCACGGGATCGACGCTCCAGGTGCCCACCGTGCCGCCCGCGATCTGCTCCTGCGCCTGCCGCCGCGTCTTCGCGCCGGCGCCGCAGCCCTGGAGCGCCCCGGCGTCGGCGCCGGCCAACGGGCGGTGGACGCTGCCGAACAGCTCGAGGCGGGCTGCCTCGCCATCCAGGGGCCGCCGGGGTCGGGCAAGACCTACGTCGCGGCGGAGATCGCGCTGCGCCTGATTCAGCAGGGACGCCGGGTCGCCGTCTGCGCCATCAGCCACAAGGCGATCGGCAAGCTGCTCGAGGAGATCGCGGCGCATGCGGCGGCGGGCGGGCAGGCGGCGCGCATCGTGCAGCGTGCGGACCCGGACGACGCCTGCGACGCGCCGGGAGTCGTGCTGGCAGCGAGCAATCCCCACGTGGCTGCGACGCTCGCCGAGAAGGCCGTGGACGTCGTCGGCGGCACCTCATGGCTCTTCAGCGACGACAAGCTGCAGGATTCCTTCGACACGCTTATCGTCGATGAGGCGGGGCAGATGTCGCTGGCAGACGTGATCGCGATCAGCCGGTGCACGCGCAACCTGGTGCTCGTCGGCGACCCGCGGCAGCTGGCGCAGGTGGTGCAGGGAACCCACCCCGATGGCGCCGGCTGCTCGGCGCTCGAGCACCTGCTCGGCGACGACATCACGATTCCGGCCGACCGAGGCGTGTTCCTGGACAGCACCTGGCGCATGTGCCCCCCGGTGTGCGAGTTCGTGTCCCGTGCGTTCTACAGCGGCCTGCTGCTGCCGCAGGCGGAATGCGCGCTGCAGGGCATCGACGCCGGCGACACGCGAGGGTCGCTCACGGGGCTGCGGCTCGCGCTCGTCGAGCACGAAGGCGACCGCACCAGCTCACACGCCGAGGCGGACGTCGTCGCCGGGGTCGTGGACACGCTGCTGCGCAGCACGCTGCGCACGCACGAGGGGAACGTGCGGCCGCTGCGCCTCGACGACATCCTGGTGGTCGCGCCGTACAACGCGCACGTGTCGTGCCTCAAACAGCACCTGCCGGCGGAAGCGCGCGTGGGCACGGTGGACAAGTTCCAGGGCCAGGAGGCCGCGGTGAGCATCTTCAGCATGGCCACCTCGAGCACCGACGACATCCCGCGCAACCTCGAGTTCCTCTTCAGCATGAACCGCCTCAACGTCGCGGTGTCGCGCGCGCGCTGCCTCTCGGTGTTGGTGTGCTCGCCGCAGCTGCTGCGAGCCGACTGCCGCACCCCGCGGCATATGCAGCTGGTCAACGCGGTCTGTCGCTACCGCGAGATGTCCACGCCCTGGGACGACGGCGACGCCGCCGAGTTGCGGCAGCTGCTTCTGCCCGCGGCTATCCTTCCCGTGTGACCGAGTCAGCCGCAGAGCCGGCGCTGAAGCCACTGCTGCGGCGCACCCTCGAGGCCGGCTACGAGCGCGAGCAGCTCCTGGCGGGGCTCAGCGACGAGGCGCCGTCGGAGATTGCGGAGCGCTGGACGGCCAAGGACCATGTCGCGCACCTCTCCTCGTGGCGCGAGTTTGCCGTGCGCGCGCTGGAGTTGTCGCACACGGCGAGCGAGTACCCGCAGATCTCCAGCATCGACGAGGAGAACGCGCACACCTATGCGGTCAACCGCGAGCGGCCCGCCGCCGATGTGCTGACGGCGGCGAGAGCCAGCCAGGCCGCGTTGCTCGCCGCGGTCGAGGCGTGCAGCGAAGACGACCTGCGCAGGCCGCGGCCGGAGGGCGGCACGTCGTACTGGCGCGTCATCCCCGGCAACGGTCACGCGCACGTGGCGCAGCACCTGATCCAGTGGCACCTGGAGGCGGGCGACGAGGCCGCCGCGGAGGAGGTGGCGCTGTGGGCGCGCGACCTCGACGGCCTCTTCACGGACACTCAGAGCCAGGCAAACGCCGCGTACAACCTCGCCTGCTTCTACAGCCGCGCGGGCCGGCTCGACGACGCGCTCCCGCTGCTGCGGCGCAGCCTCGAGAT
The DNA here is from genome assembly GCA_963777285.1 of Candidatus Dormiibacterota bacterium. Taxonomy (GTDB): domain Bacteria; phylum Chloroflexota; class Dormibacteria; order Aeolococcales; family Aeolococcaceae; genus JAFARE01. Next base: position 217,092 of record CAVZPR010000002.1, on the reverse strand, counting down.
GGAGCCGTCGCTGCGCGCCTGGGCTCGCGACGACCCCGACCTGCTGCGCGTCCGCGGCGCTCCCGAGGTGCAAGCGCTGCTCGCCGGCTGATTCGGCGAAGGCGAAGCTGCAGGGACGACTCGGGAGTGGCGGAGGTGACACGAGTCCGGCTTGCTCAGACACGGGATCGCTTCGCTCGCGTGCGGGGCTGCGCCAGTTTCCCGCACGCTCGCTGCGCGCCCCGAACTCGCCGCCGGACTCGTGTCGACCTCCGCCTCAGGACCGCTTCACCCGAAGGCTCAGCCGCCCAGCAGCAGCCGCACCTCGCGCGCGATCTCCAGGTCTTCGCGAGCGTGCACCACGAGCACCGCGGGCGTGACGCCAGGCGGCGACAGCACGCGATCGTCGGGCGCGTCGCCGTCCGCGCCGCGCGCATCGACGCCGATCACGCGCAGCCCGGCGCAGATCGCCGCGCGGATCTCTCCGGCGTGCTCGCCGACGCCGCCGGTGAACACGAGCGTGTCGAGCCGGTCCAGTGACGCCGCCATCGCGGCCGTCAGCGCGCGGGCGCGGTGCACGTAGACGTCGCGGGCCAGCACCGCGCGTTCGTCGCCGTGCGCGGCCATCGCCAGCAGTGCGCGCATGTCGGCGCTGCCGCCCAGCCCCAGCGTTCCCGACAGCTGCTCCAGCGCGTGCGACACCTCGGCCAGCGACATGCCGCGGGCCGCCTGCAGCCACAGCAGCGCACCAGGATCGACGGTGCCGCTGCGGGTTGCCATGACCAAGCCCTCGAGCGGCGTGAAGCCCATCGTCGTATCGGCGCTGCGGCTGTCGCGTATCGCCGTCACCGACGCGCCGGCGCCGAGGTGCGCCACCAGCAGCCGCAGGTCGTTGGCGTCACGCCGCAGCAGCTCGGCAGCACGGCGCAGCGACCACGCGCACGACAGCCCGTGGAACCCGTAGCGGCGCACCCCGTATCGCCCGCGCCACTCCGACGGAATCGCGTACGTGTGCGCGGCCGCCGGCAGCGAAGCGTGGAACGCCGTGTCCAGGCAGACCACGTGCGGAATGTGCAGCGTGTCGCGCAGCACGTCGAGCACGTGCAAGGCCGCAGGCACGTGCAGCGGAGCGATCTCCGCGGCGGTGTCCAGCTTAGCGCGCACGCGAGCGTCGACGATGGCGCTGCCCGTGAGGTGAGGCCCTCCGTGCACGATGCGGTGCCCCACGGCGTCCAGCTCGCCTGCCTCGCGCGAAAAGTCGACCATGGCGGCGACGGTCGTGCCCAGCGAGGGCTGACCCAGCTCGGTCGACGACGTCGCCCTGCCGCCGTCGACCACCGACAGCTTGAGACTGCTCGACCCCGTGTTGGCGACAAGGACGCGCATGCGTCAGGTGGCGAAGCCGGGCCAGACCCAATCGCGCACCTCGGGCATGTCCTCGAGGTGCTCGCGCACGTAGTCATGGTGCCGCTGCAGCATCTGGTGGCAGTGTGCCGCGAGGTCCACCGCGCCGGGCAGCTCGCGCCGCACCCGGTCCAGGGCCTCGAGCACGAGGTGGTAGCGGCTCATCTCGTTGAGCACCACCATGTCGAAGGGCGTCGTCGTCGTTCCCTGCTCGCTGAAGCCGTGCACGTGGAAGCGCTGGTCCGCCGGCCGTCCGTGCAGGATCTGGTGCAGCGCCCGCGCGTAGCCGTGAAACGCGAACACGACGTCGACCGTGTCGGTGAACAGGGCGCGGAACGCGTCCTCGCTGAGGCCGTGCGGGTGAAACCGCCGCGGCACCAGCGTCATCAGGTCGACGACGTTCAACAGCCGCACGCGCAGCTGGGGCAGCCGCTCCCGCAGCAGCGCTGTGGCGGCGAGCGTCTCCAGCGTGGGGATGTCGCCGGCGCACGCCATCACGATGTCCGGCTCTGCTCCGCCGTCGCTTCCCGCCCATTCCCAGATCGAGGCGCCGCGCGCGCAGTGCTCGCGCGCCGCGTCGAGGCCGAGATACTGCAGCTCCGGCTGCTTGTCGATGACGATGAGGTTGACGTAATCGCGGCTGCGCAAGCAGTGGTCGGCGACGGAGAGCAGGCAGTTGGCGTCCGGCGGCAGGTACAGGCGCACCACGTGCCCGCTCATCGACACCATGGTGTCGATCAGGCCCGGGCCCTGGTGGCTGAACCCGTTTTGATCGTTGCGCCAGCAGGTCGAGGTGAGCAGGATGTTCAGCGACGCGATGGGCGCACGCCAGGCGAGCTCGCGCGACGCCTCGAGCCACTTCGTGTGCTGGATGGCCATCGACGCCGACACCATGGCGAAGGCCTCGTACGTGGCGAAGAGGCCGTGCCGCCCCGTGAGCAGGTACCCCTCCAGCCAGCCCTGGCAGTTGTGCTCCGACAGCACCTCCATGACGCGCCCGTCGCGGCTGATGCTGACGTCGTCGGGCTTCAGGTCCTCCATCAGGCAGCGGTTCTCGACCTCGAACACCGCCCCGAGTCGGTTGGAGTTGGTCTCGTCGGGGCAGAAGAGCCGGAAGTTCGCGCTGTCGCTGTTGTCGACAAAGATGTCGCGAAGCAGCTGGCCGAGCTGACGGGTCGACTCGGCACGCGTGCGCCCGGGGTCGACCTGGAGCGCGTAGCGCTCGTACGCGGGGATGTCCAGCGGCACCAACAGCCGGCCGCCGTTGGCGTGCGGCCCGGCGCCCATGCGCAGCTCGCCCTCGGGCGCAAGGGCGCGCAGAGCGGTGGCGAGCCGCCCGTCGCGATCGAAGAGCCGCTCAGGCTCGTACGAACGCAGCCACGACTCGAGCTGGCGCAGGTGGGCCGGGTTCTCGCGCGGGTCCGCGATGGGCACCTGGTGCGCCCGCCAGGTGCCCTCGACGCGCACGCCGTCAACCTCCTTGGGCCCCGTCCACCCTTTGGGGGTGCGCAGGATGATCGCCGGCCAGCGGAGATGCTCGGCGCCGTTTCCCTCGCGCGCGTTGCGCTGGATGGCCCGGATGCGCGCGTGGCAGCGCTCGAGCACCGTGGCGAAATCGCGGTGCACGGTGCGCGGCTCGGAACCGGCGACCTCGTGCACGTCGTACCCGTGCGCGTGCAGCAACTCGTGCACGTCACCGTCCGGGGCGCGACCGAGCACGGTCGGGCCCGAGATCTTGTTCTCGTTGAGATGAAGGATGGGGAGCACAGCGCCGTCGCGCGCCGGGTTGAGAAAGCGCACTCCCTTCCACGACCCCTCGAGCGGCCCGGTCTCGGCCTCGCCGTCACCCACCACGGCAACGACGAGCAGGTCGGGGTTGTCGAAGGCGGCGCCGAACGCGTGCACCAGCGCGTAGCCGAGCTCCCCGCCCTCGTGAATCGATCCCGGCGTCGGCACGCTGACGTGGCTGGGAATGCCGCCCGGCGTGGAAAACTGGCGTACCAGGTGAAGCAGCCCGGCCTCGTCCAACGACACATGCGGATACACCTCGGAGTACGTGCCTTCGAGGTACACGTTGGCCACCAGCGCGGGGCCGCCGTGTCCGGGTCCGGTGATGTAGACGACCTCGGTGCCGTGTTCGCGGATCAGCCGGTTGAGCTGCGCGTACACCAGGCTCAGACCCGGCGACGTCCCCCAGTGTCCCAGCAGTCGCGGCTTGATGTGCGCCGCCTGCAAGGGTTCCCGCAGCAGCGGATTGGCGCAGAGATAGATCTGCGCCACCGTCAGGTAATTGGCGGCGTTCCAGTAGTCGATGACCGACGTCAGCTCGTCGCCGTCGAGCACGGCAGCGGTCGCGGCGCGTTGATCCGCCATTCAGCTGCGCGATTGTGGCAGCGCGTCGAGCAGCAGTGCCTGCAGCGATCGTCCCAGGGGTCCGGTCCTGTCATACAGCCTGCTCTCGGCCAGACCGCACCCGCTGCGGCTCAGCGACGTCTCCGCCTCCAGCGCCACCCACTCGCCCGCGGGCGCGCGGTGCAGGTACACGCTCAGGTCGGTGTTGATGAAGATGTAGCGACCCCACTCCACCGCCGAGCTGACGCCGTTGCCGAAGTCGGCCGCGGCGAGCACGCGCATCAACGGCGACGGCGTCTCGCCCTCGACCACGTCGTGCAGCAGCCTGATCCACACCGCCACGGGTCCGGGCTCATGGAAGGTGCCGCGCGCGAAGCGCAGCTCCACGCCGGTGCGGTGGAAGGCCGGGACCTCACTCTCCGGGACGTGCGGCGTCGCCTCCTCAGGGAGGGCGAAGGGCACCCCGGAGGGCTCGGGCACGGCGGCGCCCAGCTCGGCCGCTCGCACGCGCCAGGCGCGCGCCAGGCACAGCTCGTCGCCGGCGACGCTGGTCAGCTGCGCTGCGAGCAGCTGCACGCGCCGCCCCTCACGCTCCACGCGCGTGCGCACGCGCAGCGGCTCCAGCGGGATCGGACGCAGGATTTCCACGGTGCAGCGCACCACGTTCATGGGCGCGGCGCTGGGCACGGACTCAAGCTCCCGACCAATGAGCGCGGCCGCCGCCCCGCCATGCTGCGCGTCGTCGCTCCACGGGCTTCGTGTGTCCTCAGCGGGCGCGTAGGCGTCGCCGTCGCGGGTGAAGAGGGCCACGCCGGGATGGTGAGCCAAGCCCGGCGGGACGCGCCTGATACGCTCCGCGCGATGGCGGCCCGGCACGTGCAGCTCGACGCACGAGGCCTGCGCTTCGAGGCCCTGGCGGCGGGGCCACGCAGCGGTGAGCTGGTGCTCCTGCTGCACGGCTTCCCCCAGTCCGCGGAGTGCTGGCGCGACGCGCTGAACGGGCTCAGCGGCGCCGGGTACCGGGTCGTCGCCCCCAACCAGCGTGGCTACTCGCCGGGGGCGCGCCCCGAGGACGTGGCCGAATACCGCGTCAGCGAGCTGGTCGCCGACGTGCTGGCGATGGCGGACGTTCTCGGCCACAGGCGCTTCCACGTGGCCGGGCACGACTGGGGAGGCGTCGTGGCCTGGGCCCTGGCGGCCGGGCACCAGGACCGGGTGGCATCGCTGACCGCGGTCTCGACGCCGCACCCGGCTGCCCTGGCGGAGGCGCTCCGCGGTGGTCAGCAGCGCGCGCGCATGGCATACATCCCGGTGCTGCGCGCGCCCATGATCGGGGAGACGCTCTTCGGGGCAGGCGGGGGCGTGCTTGCCGAGACCGCGCTTGCCGCCACCGGGCTGGAACGCGCCACTGCGCGTCGAGATGTGCGCCATCTCCTCGAGGTCGGCCCCACAGGCGCGCTCAACTGGTACCGCGCGATCGGCCGCACCACGGGGCAGCAGCTCGCCCGCGTCGACGTCCCCACGCTCTTCATCTGGGGTGACCGCGACGTCGCGTTCGGCCGGGAGGCCGCCGAGCTCACGGAGGAGCACGTCGGCGCTGCGTATCACCTGGTGGAGCTGGACGGCGCGTCGCACTGGATTCCCGACCAGCACTGGGGCGACGTCGCCGACCTCGTGCTCGAGCACCTCGCCGAGAACCCTGCGGGCGGCGCACGCTCGCTGCGGTGAGCGCGCTGCAGGTCACGGGCACGGCGCTGCAGCGCTCGTGGCAGGACAACTCGACGCCGCTGACGGAGAGGGTCGGTCCAGGGCTCTGGTCGATTCCGGTGCCGATACCGCGCAACCCGCTGCGCTACGTCATCGTCTACGCGCTGGAGCTGGCAGACGGCGTGGCCGTCGTCGACACGGGGTGGAGCACCGATGAGGCGTGGGCGGCGCTGCAGTCGGGGCTGCGCACCGCGGGATACGCGGTCGGCGACGTGCGGGCCGCGCTCATCACGCACATCCACCCTGACCACTTCGGCCTGGCGGGGCGTTTGCGCGAGGCGTCCGGCGCGTGGGTGGCGCTGCACCCTGCTGACGCCGAGCTGATCCCGGCGCGTTACGGCATGGACATCGACGGGCTCATCGCGCGCATGCGAGATCTGCTGCGCGAGTGCGGCGTCCCCGACGCGGAGCGCGAGGCGCTGACCGGCGCATCCATGGGCATCCGCGAGTTCGTCGCGCTGGCGCAGCCCGACGTGCTGCTGCACGACGGCGCACGCGTCGCCCTGCCTGGCTGGGACCTCACCGTGGTGCACACGCCGGGCCACTCACCGGGCCATGTGTGCTTCCACGAGACGCGGCGGCGCATGCTGATCAGCGGCGACCACGTGCTGCCGCGCATCAGCCCCAACATCTCGGTGCACGCGCAGCAGCCGGGCAACCCGCTGGCGGAGTTCCTCGACGCGCTGCTGCGCGTGCGAGCCCTCGACGTCGACGAGGTGCTCCCAGCGCACGAATGGCGCTTCCGCGGCCTGGCCGAGCGCGTCGACCAGCTGCTGCGCCATCACCACGACCGCATCGAGCAGACGGCGGCGCTGGTGTCCGGATCACCTGGCATCACCTGCTGGCAGGCGACGCAGCGGCTCGACTGGTCGCGCGGCTGGGATGAGCTCACCAGCTTCATGCGCCGCGCGGCGGTCGGTGAGACGCTGGCGCACCTCGTGCTCCTCGAGTTCACAAGGAAGGATCGCGCGCGCCGGCCGCGACCCGGCCCGCTGGACGCTGCGCTAACCGACGTCGAAGAGCTGCCGCAGCTGCGCCCGCAGCTCGTCCCCGGTTTCGGCGCCGAGGCGCACGCTCACGAGGCGTCCGGTGGAGTCGTAGAAGGCCGTCACCGGCATCCCCGGAATCGACTCGACGGAATCGCGAAGCCCGCTCTGCTGGCTGCCGCCGACGTCACGCAGCAGCGTCCAGGAACCTATGCCATAGGTGCGCGCCATCGACGCACCGTCGCCGTTCTCCTCCGAATCGACACCGACGAACGCAACCCGAGCGCCCACGTCGTGCGACACGGTGAGGAACTCGGGCAGCTCGCTGCGGCACGCGGTGCACCAGGTGGCGAAGAAGTCGACCACAACCGGACTGCCATGGAAGCTGCGCAGCGACACGGTGCCGCTCCCGGTGAGCCGCGGCAGCTGCCATGACTGCGCACCCGTGGACACATCCGCAGCAGCGGGCGCACCGCCGCGCACGACGATGAGCACGATTGCCACAGCCGCCGCGACCATAACGACCGCCGTCGCGAGCAGGGCACGAAGGTGTCGCATATCGCGACGAGCATAGCGTCGGGCCGGCGCGGATCCGACGCTGTGTGAACCCGGGTAGCCTCCGGGTCACGGGTTGGTGGTGGTGCAAACGGCCAAGCGCGGCGCCTCGATACTCATCACGTTCACGCCGCCGACGCACCAGGGGAAAGAAGTCGTGCCTGCGCCACGTGTCCTCATCGCCGACGATGAGCCGCGCCTGCTGCACATCGTCGCCATGTACCTGACGATGGAGGGGTTCGACGTCACGTGCGCGCCCGACGGCAGGGCGGCGCTGGACCTGCTGCGCACGGAGCCGTTCGACGCGGCCATCCTCGACGTGATGATGCCCGGCTGCGACGGGCTCGAGGTGTGCCACCGGCTGCGCCAGGACCCGCGCACGGAGTTGCTTCCCGTGGTGATCTTCACGTCGCTGTCCTCGGATTCGGACGTGGAGCGCGCCCGCCTCGCCGGCGCCAACCACATGATCACCAAGCCGTTCAGCCTGCCCGGCTTGGGCAGTGTCATCCGCGAGCTGTTCGCCGAGGCCGCGGCGCTCAGCGCCTAGGGGGCTTGCCAGACCGTGGGGAATCTGGAACCATATGCGCCGAGCCAGGCGTTTGGGGGCTTTGGGGCGATTCGGAGGACGGTGATGGAGGGGGCGAGGGGCGTGGACCTGGCCGCGGCGCTGCGCGCGCCGGATCGTGACGGCTGTCTGGCGGCCGGCTGCACCGAGGCCAGCGGCATCCGCTGCAACTATGTCGACTGGCGCGGCACCGCCTGCCGCACGACCTGGTGCTTCGGCCACTGGGTGCTGGTGCGCGGCAAGCCGTACTGCCGCCGCCACGCCACGGTGATCGACGCCCTGGCTGGTGACAGCGCGGTGGGCGGCCTTCCCGACCTGCACAACCGGGCGGCGTCGCTCGCCGGCTGGATGGGGCGCGAGCTCGAGGCGCCGGTCCGCGGCACCCTGCGCTCCATGTCGCCGGGCGCCGGCGTGCAGCTGATCAGCGAACCGCTGCGACCGGCTCTCACCCCGGGAGCGGGGCGGCGCTGGCAGCGAGCCTGGACCCTGGCCGACGACAGCGGCGTGCTGAACCGGGTCAGCGTCGAGGTCGAGGAGCACGACGACAGCGAGGTGGTGGCACGCGTCGACGGCGAGGTCATCGGCCAGGGCATCCCGCCGTGGGTGTCGCGCACCGGCCCCGCCGGCGAAACCGCGCGCCGCGACTTCAGGAACGCGATCGCCCGCTCGATCGCGCTGGTCCTGACGGGCCGGGAGCTGGTGCCGCAGGTCTGACAGCTGGCCGTCAGTCCTCCGGGTGGGGCGCCACCTGGTGGTGCTGCTGCAGGTACTCGCGCACCCCGAGCAGCGCGGCGATGCCGTCGCCGACGGCACTCCCCAGCTGCTTGGTCGAACCGCGGCGCACGTCGCCGGCCACGAACACGCCGGGCAGCGAGGTGCGGAAGCCGCCCTTGTCGTCCACGAAGCCGCGCGCGTCGAGGTCGATGCTGCCGCGCAGAAACGCTGTGTTGGGGTCGAGTCCGACGAAGACGAACGCCGCGCGCGGGTTGAAGGTCTGCTCCTCTCCGCCGGCGCGGTCGCGCACCACCACCGCTTCGAGCTTCCCCTTGCCGCGCAGCTCGACGATCTCGGTGTTGAGGTGCACGATGAAGCGTGGATCACTGTTCACCTTGTCCTGCAGCAGCGCCGACGCGGTGAGCCGCTGGTCACGCTGCACGATGCGGACCCGATCGGCGAAGCGCAGGAGGAACATGCCCTCCTCGAGCGCCGAGTTGCCGCCACCGATGACCAGAAGCTCGTCGGCGCCGCGGTAGAACGGGCCGTCGCAGGTGGCGCAGAAGTGCACGCCGGCGCCGATGAGGTCGTCCTCGCCGGGGACGCCGAGACGGCGGTACGACGAGCCCGTGGCGATGAGCCCCGCGTGCGCCGACACCTCCTGGCCGCTGGACAGCCGCATGCACACGTCTCCCGCCTCCACCTCGTCGACCATCACCTGCTCGACGCTCACCGCGCTGAGCAGCTCGACGTCATAGCGGCGTGCTTGCGCGATGAATCGCTCCGCAAGGTCGCCACCGCCGACGCCCTCGGGAAAGCCAGGATAGTTGTCGATGCGCTCCGTGACACCGGCCTGGCCGCCGAGGCCGCTGCGCTCGACGATCAGCGAGTCGATTCCTTCACGGGCCGCGTAGATTGCCGCCGAGAGCGCGGCCGGCCCACCGCCTGCGATGACCAGGTCGTACGACCGTCGCTTGGCCTCGAGGTTGAGGCCGAGCTTGCGCGCCAGCTCCTCGTTGGTGGGCTCCAGAAGATGCGTGCCGTCGTCGAACACTATCGTCGGGATGCTGCGGCCGCCGTGCTGCAGCTCCTCGACGTAGCGCAAACCGTCGCGGTCCTCGTCGATGTCGATCCAGTCGTAGGCGACGCGCTGCTCGGCGAGGAACTTCTTGGCGCGCTTGCAGTCGGGACACCACGGCGCGCCGTACACCGAGATGCTCGCCATCAGAGCAGCCGGTCCAGGTCGTCGCCGACGCCGACCACCGTGCCCAGGAAGCGCCCCACGACATCGCCGTGCCGGCTGATGACGATGAGGGTCGGTGGCGCCGACACGTCGTATGCCGCGCTGATCTGCTCCTGCGAGTTGGCGATGCTGGCGTAGGCGACGTGATAGTCGTGCTCGAACGCGCGCGCCGAGGCGTCGTCGTCGCGCATGTCGACACCGAGGAAGGCGACGCCGCGCTGCGCGTACGCCGCGTAGAGCTTGTTGATGTCGGCCTGCTCGGCGCGGCACGGGCCGCACCACGACGCCCAGAAGTCGAGCACCACCACCCGTCCGCTCACGGAAGCCCAGGAGAACTGCTCGCCGGCGACGGTGGTGCCGTCGACCGCCGGTGCGAGCGTGGGGTTGGTGCCGGCAGCGTCCGAGCGCTGCGGCAGCCCCTCCTGGAGGCTGCACGCAGTCATCGCTGCCGCGAGCAGCAGCACGCCGGCGCAAGCCGCCAACCTCTGTGCGCGCACGCGGCAATCCTAGCCCGCGAGGCCGGCCGGCCTGCCTCGCAACGACGCGGTAACGGTCGTCGACGCCGGGCAGATCGCGGCCAGGGCCGAGTTGATAATCGTGGAGCCGTGGCCATTCCCTCCCCGGATCACCGCGCGGTCGACGCCGACGACGCCAAGAGCAGGCTGATCAGCCTCGCGTCGCACGAGCTGCGCGGTCCGCTCACCGTCATCACCGGCCACCTGTCGCTGCTCCAGGAAGGCGCGTTCGGGCCCGTCCCCGACGGCTTCACGCGGTCGTTCACGGAGATGCAGGCGCGCGTTGCGGAGATGGAGACGTTCATCAACGCCATGTCAGATCTGGCGCGGCTCGAGGACGGATCCCTGCAGCTGCTCTGCACCGACCTCGACCTGCGCGACGTGGCGCGCGAGGCAGTCGAGCGCGCGGAGCTGTACAGGCATCGCGACCAGCGCGTGCTGCTGCGCGAGCCGGAGACGCCGGTGCGCGTGCGCGCCGACCATGCGCGCCTGCTCACCCTGCTGAACTGCCTCTTGCACAACGCGGTGAAGTTCTCTCCGCAGCACACCGACGTGCGCGTCACCGTCGCCACGCGCCGGGGTGCGGCGACGGTCAGCGTGAGCGACGACGGCATCGGCATCGACCCGGAGAGCCACAACGTGCTGTTCACGCGCTACGGGCGCGTGCGCGGCGCGGGAGCCGCGCTGTCGGGGGCCGGCCTGGGCCTCTACCTGGCGCGGGGCATCGCGCGTGCCCACGGCGGGGACATCACCGTCTCGTCTGCGGCCGGTGCCGGCTCGACCTTCACGCTGCAGGTCCCCGCGGCCGCGTAGCCACCGCCGTTCACGGCGTGATGGCGACGTCCTCGAGGATGCGCCGGCCCAGGTCGACGTCGCCGTCGATGTGCACCCGATCCCGCGCCCCCGGGTCGTCGGCCCGTCCGCAGCCCAGGATCGCGAGCGTGTTGAGGTCGAGGTGCAGGGCGGCCGTGGGCGATGCGGGGACCTCGTCCTCGGTGCGCGAGCGTCCGTCTCGGAAGGTGATGCCGCGCCGCGCGCCACCCGGACCGGTGATGTCGAGCAGCACCGCTGTCCCATCCTCCGGCGCCAGGCGCTGAGCGGCGCGGGTGCCCACGCCGCGGGCCAGCATCTCGCGCGAGTGCGCGGCGGCGAGACCGTCGAAGCCGCCGGGGCGCCCCACGGCGCGGCGGATGTCCTGCTCGTGCGACCACAGGTCGAAGACGCGGATGGTCATCTGGTTGCGCGCCTTCACCGGTCCGAAGAATCCGATCGCGTCGCCGTCGAGGTCGGCCTCGCCGAACGTCGCGAGGCGGTCGAGGCGGATGCCGATCACCTCACGGAAGTCCGCGCGCACCTCGTCGAGCGACCAGGAACGCCGGTGGTCGACCCCGACCTCCATGTACTCGCCCGGCTGGTTGCGAACGTGGGCCAGGCCCTCGGGGATGGTGTGCTGCGGGAGGTCGCGTCCGATGAGGACGGACTCCAGCGCCGCGATGTGCGCGACCACGTCGCGAACCGACCATCCCGGGCATCCGGTGAGGATGTCCCACGCCGTCTCGTCGAGGGCGTCGGTCACGCGTTCCACCGCGTGCAGGCACTCGGCGTAGGCGCCGCGGAACCCTTCGGCGGTGCGCAGCAGGCCCTCGGGCATCGTCGCACCGAGGGTATCGCGTTCGACAATTCGACCTGCCATGCCGCTCCGCGCCAGCAACTCCGCGGGTTTCGCCGCGCCCGCGGGGATGACCGCCGTGCCCGTCGTGCTGGCGCCGCTCTCCGGGCGGCTGCACGTGCTGCTGGTGCAGCGCGCGGAGAATCCCTATGCGGGGACGTGGGTGCTCCCGGGCGGCTTCATGAGCCCCAGCGAGCGGCCGGAGGAGACAGCGCAGCGCAAGCTCACCGAGAAGACGGGAGTGGGCGCCGTGTACCTGGAGCAGCTGCAGTCGTACGCGGACCCCTCTCGCGATCCGCGCGGGTGGATCCCCACCGTCGCGTACCTCGCGCTGATCGACGCCGCGGTTCTGCGCGCCGACGAGCACGGCGCGCGCTGGGTGCCCGTGGACGACCTGCCGGCGCTGGGCTTCGACCACGCGCGCATCGTGGCCGACGGCGTCGAGCGGCTGCGCGGCAAGCTCTGGTGGTCGAACATCGCGATGGGCCTGCTGCCGGAGCGCTTCACCATGCCGCAGGCGCGGCGCGTGTTCGAGGCGATCAGCGGCGCGGCGTACGAGCCGTCCAACTTCAGGCGGGAGCTGGAGCAGTCCGGCCTGGTGCGCGCCACGGGCCACGTCGCCAAGGGCGGACCGGGACGCCCGGCGGCGCTGTACGAATTCGTCGAGCGACGACCGGCCTGGAGCCTCCGCCGCTCCCGTCCCCCGGCGACGCGGCGGCGGCGATGAACCCGCCGCGCGCGTTCAGCGCCGAGTCCTACGCGCTGTTCTGCGACGAGTACGAGCTCACCATGGCGCAGTCGTTCTGGCTGCACCGCGAGAACGAACGTGCATGCTTCGAGATGTCGGTGCGGCATCTCCCGCCGCAGCGGGGCTATCTGGTGTGCGCCGGGCTGGAGCAGGTGCTCGCCTTCCTGGCCACCCTGCACTTCAGCGATGACGACCTCGCCTACCTGCGCGGCAGCGGCGCCTATCGCGACGGATTCCTCGACTTCCTGGCGCGCGTGCGCTTCAGCGGTGACGTCGACGCCATCGCCGAGGGAACCGTGGTCGGTGCCGACACGCCACTCCTGCGCGTCACCGCGCCGCGCATCGCGGCGACGCTCGTGGAGAGCGCGCTGCTCTCCATCGTCAATCATCAGACCTCCATCGCCAGCAAGGCCGCCCGCGTCGTCGACGCGGCTCGAGGCCGTGACGTGTGGGACTTCTCGCTGCGGCGCGTGCACGGTCCCGACGCCGCCCTGGGCGTGGCGCGCGCCGCCTACCTTGCGGGAGCGGCGGGCACGGCAACGGTCGTCGCCGGGCAGCGGCTCGGCATCCCGACCACGGGCACCATGGCGCACCACTACGTGCTGGCTTTCGGTCCCGATCACGAGCAGGACGCGTACGAGCAGTTCCTGCGCGACTACCCCGGACGGGGCCTGCTGCTCATCGACACGTACGACACGGTGCGAGGCGCAGAGCTTGCCATCGCCGCGTGTCGCGCCACCGGGATCCCGCTCGCCGGCGTGCGGCTCGACTCCGGCGACATCGCGACACTGTCGCGGGAGGTGCGGCGGCGTTTCGACGCTGCCGGTTTGCAGAGCGCGCGCATCGTCGCCTCCGGCGACCTCGACGAGAAGCGCATCGATGCCATCCTGCAGCAGAGCGCAGCCGTCGACTCGTTCGGCGTCGGCACCATGCTGGGCACGTCGTACGATGCACCGGCGTTGGGGGGCGTGTACAAGCTGGTAGCCCAGCAGCGGGGAGACGTCATGGAACCGGTGATGAAGCGCAGCGCCGGCAAGGTGACCGACCCTGGCGTGCACCAGGTGTTCCGCCATGGTGGCTGGGACACGGTCTCCCTGCAGGATGAGGCGCTGCCGGGGCGCGCGCTGATGCGGTGCGTCATGCGTGAGGGCGTCGCCGGCGAGCTGCCGTCGCTCGAGGAGGCGCGGCGGTATTGCGCGGCCGAGCGTGCCGCGGTGCCTGGACCGCAACGCCGCATCGTCGAACCCGAGCCATGGCCGGTGCGCCGCAGCGAGCGACTCGAGTCGCTGCGCGCGGAGCTCGAGGCGTGACGCAACCGGTGGGCGCGCGCACGGCGCTGCTCGCCGTCGACGTGCAGAACGACTTCCTGCCCGGTGGTGCGCTCGCGGTGGACAGCGGTGACGCCGTGGTCGAGCCGCTCGTGCAGCTTGCGTCGCGCGTCGACGTCGTGGTCGCGACGCGCGACTTCCATCCGGCGTCGCACTGCAGCTTCGTGGCTCGCGGCGGCCCCTGGCCGGCGCACTGCGTCATCGGCAGCGATGGAGCGCGCATCGACCCCAGGATCGACGGCATCGCGGACCTCGTGGTGAGCAAGGGAACCGACCCTGACCGCGAGGCCTACTCCGGCTTCGATGGGACGGGACTGGCCGGCATGCTGCGGGCGCTCGGCGTGGGGCACGTGCTCGTCGGCGGGCTGGCCACCGACTACTGCGTCAAGGCCACCGCGCTCGCCGCCGCGGCCGAGGGCTTCGACACGACCGTCGTGCGTGACGCCACCCGCGCCGTCGACGCACACCCAGGGGACGGCGCCGCCGCGCTGCAGGAGATGCGCGTCGCGGGCGTGCGCGTCGCGACAGCGGACCAGGCGTAGATGGTCACGGTCACCGCCGGGCGTACACTGGGCGCCGTCAACCGCAACAGGGAAGGACGCGATGGCACAGACCGCTGAACGGCGCGAGTTCATCATCCCGCAGATGCCGAGCTTCAACTCGGTTGAGGAGGAACGAACCCACCGCAAGCAGCGGCTCGCTGCTGCGCTGCGCCTCTTCGCGCTGTACGGGTTCGACGAGGGCGTGGCGGGGCACATCACGGCGCGCGATCCGGAGCACCCCGACTGCTTCTGGGTCAATCCCTTCGGCATGTACTTCGGGCACATCCGTGCGTCCGACCTCATCTGCGTCAACGACCAGGGCGAGGTGGTGCACGGAGACCGTCCCGTGAACGCCGCGGCCTTCACCATCCACTCGCAGGTGCACGCGGCGCGCCCCGACGTCGTCGCCGCGGCGCACGCGCACTCCGCGTCGGGCAAGGCGTGGTCGTCGCTGGGGCGGCCGCTCGACGCGATCACGCAGGACGCGTGCGCGTTCTTCGAGGACCAGGCGCTGCTCGACGACTACACCGGCGTGGTCGTCGACCTCGAGGAGGGCAGGCGCATCGGCCGCACCCTGGGCCGGCACAAGGCGATCATCCTGCGCAACCATGGGCTGCTCACCGTGGGCCGCACCGTCGACGAGGCCGCGTGGTGGTTCATCACCATGGAGCGCTCGTGCCAGGCTCAGCTGGCGGCGGAGGCCGCCGGGACGCCGGTGATCATCGACGAGGACAACGCGATGTCGACGTACAACGTGGTCGGCACCGCGCTCGCCGGATGGTTCAGCTTCCAGCCGCTGTACGAGCGCATCGTGCGCGAGCAACCCGACCTGCTGCAGTAGGCGAGCGTGCTGACGGGGGAGCGCTGCGAGGCGTGCACGGGGGCGACGCCCAGCGTCGCCGGCGCCGAGCTCGCCGCGCTGCGCAAGGAGATCGACGCCGGCTGGCGCGTCGATGACGACGTGCGCCTGGTGCGCCACTTCACCTTTCGCACCTTCGCCGCGGCGTTCGAGCGCGCCACCAGGATCGCCGCCATCGCCGAGGAGGAGGGCCACCATCCCGACCTGTGTCTGGGCTGGGGCTACCTCGACGTCACGCTGACCACGCACGCCATCCACGGGCTCAGCCGCAACGACTTCATCATGGCCGCCAAGATCGACGCGCTCCGGCAGTGATCCACAGCAGAGGAGAACCCGCATGACCGACCAGACAGTGCCGGCGCCGCACGCCGGACACGGGCTGCTCCACCGCGACGCCAGGACACGCCTCGACGAGCTGCACAACAGCCGTCCGATCAAGGCCGAGGACGAGCACGTCGGCGCCAACGGCAAGATCGCGCTGCTCATCACCGGCGTGGTGGGCACGATGTGGGCGGCGTACATCTTCACAGTCATCGCCCTGATCAGCCTGCCGTCGGCGCTGTCCAGCGGTCAGCTGCTGGTCATCATCTCGTGGATCGCGCAGACGTTCCTGCAGCTGGTCCTGCTGCCGGTGATCATCGTGGGACAGAACATTCAGGGGCGCGCCGCCGACAAGCGCGCCGTCGAGACCTACAAGGACGCAGAGGCGATCCTGCACGAGTGCATCCAGCTGCAGCAACACCTGGAGGCGCAGGACAAGCTGCTCGACGACATGGTGACCAAGCTGCAGCACATCATGCCGTCCACCGGCTGACGCGCCGTCAGGACGAGAGGTTCGCGGGGCGCTCCTCGAGCGTGGGACGCAGCGTCAGCGTCGAGCTCCCGCGCTTCACGGTGCACGTGATGGTCTCGCCGTCGTGCTTGTCCTGGATCAGCCCACCGAGCGTCTCGCCGTTGTCGATCGGGACTCCGTCGATGGCCACGAGGATGTCGCCCTTCTGAAACCCGGCGGCGGCGGCCGGCGTCCCTGCGCTCACGGCGTGCACGTACACGCCGGGCCCGTTGAAGCCGACGCCGGCTTCGATGGCGTCGATGGCGTCGTAGTAGCCGATCCCCAGGAAGGGGTGCTGCACCTGCTGGTGCGCGATCAGGGCGCCGGCCACCTGGCGGGCCACGTTGGCCGGGATGCTGTAGCCGATGTTGGTGGAGTTGCCCGCGATCGCCACGTTGACGCCCACGACGCGGCCCTGCACGTCGACCAGCGGGCCCCCGCTGTTGCCCGGGTTGATCGAGGCGTCCGTCTGCAGGACGTCCTCCAGGGTCTCGCTCGACGTCGAGTTCTCGCCGCTGGCGCTGATGGTGCGGTGCAGCGCGCTGATCACGCCCGCGGTGACGGAGCTGGCGTTGCCCAGCGGGCTGCCGATCGCGATCACCGGCTGGCCCACCTGCAGCAGCGACGAGTCGCCGAACGTCGCCACCGGGAGTGACCCGCTGGGCACGCTGACCACCGCCACGTCGTCGAGCGTGTCCGTGCCCACCAGCGTCGCGGTGAACTCGTCGCCGTCGGGCATGGCGACGTGCAGGTCGTTGGAGCCGGTCACCACGTGGTTGTTGGTCACGAGGTAGCTGACGCCGCTGTTGTTGGCGATCACGAAGCCGCTGCCCAGGCTGGCCGCGGTCGAGCCCTGGCTGGCGATGATGGTGCCCACCGCGGGCACCACGTTGCGGGCGACCTGGACCGCGGTGCTTGAGGGCACCGTCAGCGGGGTGTCGTCGAAAGCGATGTGCACGGTGGTGGTGCCGCCCTGCACGCGCAGCACGCCGTACGCCACCGCGCCGCCCACCACCAGCCCGAGGATGAGAAAGCCGGCTGCGATGCGCCGTGCCGGCGAGAGGCGCAGGCCGGCGGTCGCGTCGGCGGGAGCCGGCGGCGCGTGGTGCGGCGGTGGCTCCGGCGGCGCCATGGTGTCGCAGGAGGGAGCTGCCGGGGGCGCGTCCCAGCCATCGGCCGTCGGCGGCAGTTCTTCCGGTTCGCTCATGGTGCGTGTGCTGGACGTCAGCGGTGGCTACGGTCCGGCGGTGACAACCTTATACGGGCGCGTGATGTCGACCGCGTGGAGCTGAGCGCGGCGCTGGGACCCGACTGCGCCGGCACGGTCCTCTCGCGACTGATGGCGTCGGCGCGCGAGACCCTGGACGCGGCCGTGTACGAGGTGGGACCGTCCTATCGCTGGCTGCTGGTCGATGCGGCGCGGCGCGGGGCGCGGGTGCGGCTGCTGCTCGACGCGCACGCGTCCGATGGCAACGCGGGCACCGCCGTCGATGTCGAGGCGGCGGGCGGCGAGTGCCGCGTCCTGGGCAGCGACTCGCGCGTGCTGCACTGGAAGCTGATCCAGGTCGACCGCCGCCGTCTTGCCGTGGGGACCGGCAACCTCATCTGGCGTGACGCGCCGCGTGATCCCCACGGCCGGCTTCCGCCCGAGGCGCCGCCGCTTCGGGGCACGCGCGAGTGGTGGCTGGTGGCGCTGGACGGCCGGCGGCTGGGACGAGACGCCGGCCGAGCGTTCGAGGCCGCCTGGCGTGAGGCGACCCGGCCTCCGCAACGCTGGCGCGCCGCCCCGGAGGAGAGTCCGTTCGCCGCGGTCGGCGCACCGATTCCCCAGGTGCCGCCTTTGAGGGTGCGGGTGCGAGCCGGGCGGGTGCGCCTGGTCACCGGGGCGCCGAGCGTGGCCGAGGTGCTCGGCGCGGTGTGCGCCGCGGCGCAGTCACGGATCTTCGTGACGGTGCCGTACGTGCATGCGCAGGTGGCCGCGGTGCGACGCCTGCTCGAGTCGCTCGGGGCGGCGTCGCGTCGCGGTGCCGACGTGCGCCTGCTCCTGGGGCAGCGTCCGCCGCACCGTGACGCGGAGCGGCTTCGCGGCTTCGATCTCGCGATCCGGCACATGGACCCGGCGCGCAGCACGCGCGGTCATGCGAAGGGCGTGATCGCCGACGACACGGTGGTGGCCGGTTCCGCCAACTGGAGCGCCGGGGGGCTCGAGGTCAACTGGGAGGCGGTCATAGAAGCGCACCACCGCCGGATCGCCTCGTACTACGCGGCCGCCTTCGGGCGCGACTGGGAGGCGTCCACGCCGCTGTGAGCCGTTTCGCGATCCCCGGGCGCGGCTATCCTGGCGGCGAGGTGGACCCCGCGAATCAGATCCTTCCAGCCGTCCCTCTGCGCGACAACGTCGTGTTTCCGGGCCAGCTTGCGCCGTTGGCAGCGGGGCGCCCTCGGTCGGTCGCCGCGCTCGAGGCCGCGGGCAGCGGCGACGGCCGGGTCATCCTCGCGGTGCAGCGCGACGCCGAGCGCGACGACGTCAGCGTGGAGGACGTCCACCCCATCGCCGTGCTGGCCCACGTCGGGGCGTTCCGCCGCCTGCCCACCGGAGGTGCGCACGCGCTGGTCGAGGGACGCGAGCGGGTGCGCATCCTGGGCTGGGATGCGTCGGGCGCTGAGTGGCGCGTGACGTTCGAGCCGGCGGTGTCCCCGCCGGCGGAGGGCAATGAGATCGACGCGCTCGCCGGGTCGGTGAAGAACCTGTACGCCGAGTACGTCGCCGCCGGAGCGGCCGTGGGAGCGGACGTGGCCACGGCCATGCCCCGCGCGTCGCACCCCGATGTCATCGCGGACATCGCGGCAGCGGCGCCGGACCTGAGCTTCGAGGAACGGGTCTCGCTGCTGCAGCAGGTCGACGTCCGCGAGCGCCTGCGCGCGCTCCTGCCCTTGATGGCGCGTCAGTCGGAGATCGCGCAGCTGCGCACCAAGATCCACGAGGACGTGCAGAAGACGATCAACAGGTCGCAGCGCGAGCACATCCTGCGCGAGCAGCTGCGCGCGGTGCGCAAGGAGCTCGCCGAGCTCGAGGGCGGCGACGACGACGAGGAGGACCTGGCGGCGCGCGTGGAGAAGGCGGGGATGCCCGCGAACGTCCAGCAGCGCGCGCTCAAGGAGGTGCGACGCCTGGAGCAGATCCCCAGCGCGTCGCCCGAGATGGGCATGGTGCGCACCTGGGTCGACTGGCTGCTCGACCTTCCCTGGGGCGATCCTCCGGCGGAGCGCGTCGATATCGAGCGAGCCGCCGCGATCCTCGACGAGGACCACTACGGCCTCACGAAGGTGAAGGACCGCATCCTCGAATGGCTTGCCGTGCGCGAGCGCACCCTGGCGAAGCAGAACGCGACAGCAACTGACGCGGCTGGGGAAGGCGTGCCGGGTCCTGCCGCCGCAGGGACCCCTCCCGGCCGACCCCTCGGGCTCCCCACGGCTTCCGCACCCGCATCACCGCGAAGCCGTGGGGCCCCTCCTCCAGGACCGTCCGGGCTGCCCCCCGCGCCGTCACCCGGCACGCCTGAGACGAAGCCGCGGCCGCTGCAGACGCCGATCCTGTGCTTCGTCGGGCCGCCGGGCGTCGGCAAGACATCGCTGGGACGGAGCATCGCGCGGGCGCTCGACCGCAAGTTCGTGCGCATGAGCTTGGGCGGCATCCGCGACGAGGCGGAGATCCGCGGTCACCGGCGCACGTACATCGGAGCGCTGCCGGGCAGGATCCTCCAGTCGATGCGCACCGCCGGCACGCGCAACCCGGTGATCATGCTCGACGAGATCGACAAGGTGGGCGCCGACTTTCGCGGCGATCCTTCGGCCGCGCTGCTGGAGGTGCTGGACCCGGAGCAGAACTGCGAGTTCAGCGACCACTACCTGGAGGTCCCCTACGACCTTTCGCACGTGCTGTTCATCACCACCGCGAACATCGCCGAGACCATCAGCCCACCGCTGCGCGACCGCATGGAGATCATCCGCATCACCGGCTACACCGAGCGCGAGAAGGTGGGCATCGCCGAGCGCCACCTGATCCCCAAGCAGCTGGAGCAGCACGGGCTCGACGCCACGGAGCTGGAGATCCCGCACGACGCGCTCGTGGCGCTGCTGCACGGCTACACGCGCGAGGCAGGGGTGCGCCAGCTGGACCGCAGCATCGCCGAGATCGCGCGCAAGGTTCCGCGCAAGCTCGCCGCGGGCGCCGTCGCGCCGGTGACCGTGGTGCCCGCGGACCTGGTCGACTACCTCGGTCCGCAGCGGTTCGACTATGGCGAGGCTCAGGAGCGTGACGAGGTGGGTGCGGTCACGGGCGTCGTGGTGAGCGAGGTTGGCGGCGATATCGTCACCGTCGAAGCGCTCGCCATCGAAGGAACGCCGGAGCTGATGCTCACCGGCCAGCTGGGCAACGTGATGGAGGAGTCGGCGCGCGCCGCGCTGTCATGGGCTCGGGTGCACGCGGTGGAGTACGGCGCGCCCAAGGATTTTTTCGACACGCACGCGATCCACGTGCACGTCCCAGCCGGCGCGATACCGAAGGACGGGCCGTCGGCGGGCGTGACGATGACGACCGCGATGGTCTCAGCGGCGTCGGGCCGGCAGGTGCGGCGCGACCTGGCCATGACCGGCGAGGTCACGCTGCGCGGGCGCGTGCTGCCCATCGGCGGCGTCAAGGACAAGCTGCTCGCCGCGCACCGGGCGGGGCTGAAGACGTTCATCCTGCCGCAGAAGAACATGCGCGACCTGCACGAGATCGACAGGGACATCCTGGACGCGATCGAGATCGTTCCCGCCGAGAGTGTGAGCGACGTGCTCGACCGCGCGTTGATGGAGATGGCGGCGCCGCGACGCGAGCGGCGCGGCGCGGGATTCGTGCTTCCGCTCACGGCTCCCGAGAGCCCCAGCCCGATCAACGCGCGGTTGCCGCAGTGACGGAGGCCATCCGCGACGTCGTCGAGCTGGCGGTCGTCGTCGATCCGGTGTTCGACCAGAACTGCTACATCCTGCGCCGCCGCGACACCCGCGAAGCGATCGTCGTGGACCCCGGGCTGCAGCATCCGCGCACGCTCGAGGTCATGGATCGAGCCCAGCTGCGCTGCGAGCGCATCCTGCTCACGCACGGCCACCCCGACCACGTCAACGGCGTTCCCGCGGTGAAGGCGGCGCACGGATGCGAGGCATGGCTGCATCCCGACGACCGGGAGCAGCTGCAGGCGGTACGCCGGCTGCCGGGCGTCCCGGCAGACCTTCCCGAGGTCGTGTGCGAGCGTGAACTGCGCGACGGGGACGTGTTGACGTGGCAGGACCTCGACATCGGCGTGCTGCACACGCCCGGCCACACGCGCGGGTCCGTGTGCTTCCTCGTCGGCCGGGACCTGCTCTCCGGTGACACGCTGTTCAATCGCGGGGTCGGCCGCGCCGACCTGCCCGGCGGGTCGTGGCCCGCCCTGATGGTCTCCATCGAGCAGCGCCTCTACACGCTGCCCCCGGAGACGGTCGTCCATCCCGGACACGGCCCGTCCACCACGATCCGGGACGAGATGGAGCTGAACCCATTTGTGGTGCATCCGCGATACCGCTAGCAGCGACGCGGTGGTTCAGCCCTCGCGGCCCAGGCGCTGCATCAGCTCGTGGAGGATTGCAGCCGTGACTCCCCAGATGACTCGCGATTCCACTTCGTAGAAGTGCACGTCGCGGCTGAGGCCGTCGCGCTCCAGCCGGCGCACGGTGTGCGGCGCGCGCAGGAGCGCCTCCAGGTCGACGCGGAACCATTCGGCGACCTCGTGTCCGTCACCGCGCACGTCCCACGGCCGCCGCTGCAATCCCACGACCGGCGTGAGCCAGCGTTCTGAGGTGGCGGTCACGAGCGGCGAGAGGAGCCCGAGCACGTCGACGTTCTCCGGCTCCAATCCCATCTCCTCTCCCGCCTCGCGCAGCGCGGTGGCCACGACGCCGGCGTCGCTCGGCTCCGCGGTGCCTCCCGGAAACGCGATCTGTCCGGCGTGAAAACGCAGCGAGGCGGAGCGGAGCATGAACAGCAGCGGGAGACGCGGCGACGACGGGTCGAAGAGCAGCAGCACCGACGCTCGCCGCCGCCCGCCGGGCGCGTCCTGCAGGGCGTCCGCCGGAGTCGCGACGCTGGCGCGCAGTCGCGCCAGCAGCGATGCCGCCGCTCCGCCGATGCCCGCCGTGTCTGTCACCATCGTCTGCGTGCCACGACGCTGTCAGCTGTGCGGTGGGGACATGCGCCTGTCGCACCGCGAGTACGCAGGACGCGGCATGGCCGCGGCGGTCTGGCGCTGCGGCGCGTGCGGCACGGCGTCGCGCGACGCTCCGCGTCAGCAGAGGCACCCGGAACCATCGCATGCGCGGCGCCACGCACCGGTGGACGAGGGCTCCCCGCCCAACCCGGTGATCGACGCGGAGACGGCGGCGCGGCTGCTCCGCGACGGCGAACGCTCGCCGTAGTCAGCCCGTCGCCGACAGCGGCTGCGATGACACGCCCGCGGCGTGCCGCTCGAACCATTCGAGCACCAGGGCGTTGATCGCGTCGCGGTCGACGTCCACGGACATCGCGTGACCGCTGCGCGGCAGCACCGCGTGCCGCACCTCGGCGCTGCAGACGAGCCGCCGCGCGACCTCGGACGAGCACCTCGGATCCACCATGCGGTCGCGGCCGCCGTGCAGCACGAGCACCGGCGCGCGGACCTGCGCCAGCTCGTCGCGCACGGTTCCCAGGAGGCCGCGGAGCTCGTTGATGGCGTGCGTCGACCGCAGACCGTACGACCACAGCTCGTCGACGGCCGTCAGGTCCCAGAGATCCACGTCGGAACCGGAGCGGTGCCAGCGCACCACGTGCTGGATCACGGGGAGAAGGTGGGGCAGCAACCCGCGCAGCCAGAGCGGCGCCGCCAGGCTGGCGACGGCGGCCACGCGATGGTCGGCGGCGGCGAGGTGCAGCGCGAGCGCGGCGCCCATCGACTGACCGGCGACGACCACGGTGTCGCAGCGCTCGGCCATTTCGTGCATCGCGGCGGCAACTCCAGCCGCCCACTCGGACCACGACGTCGCCATGAGGTCCGCCGGCTCGGCGGCATGTCCCGGCAACGCAGGCGCGTAGCAGCACCAGCCGTGCCGCGCGAGGTGCTCGCCGAGGCGGCGCAACTCCGGCGGGGTGCCGGCGAATCCGTGCAGCAGCAGCGCCCCGCGGCGCCCCTCGCCGAGCCGCCATGGCGCGACCAGGGCAGGGTCGAAAGGGTCGAGCGTGCGCGCCGTCATGATCGCCCGAGTATATGGGCGGTCCCGTGATCGGCGAAGGGCGCGGTGCTACCGTCGAGCGCCATGCCCGAGAGCGACATCCGCGCGGCCATCGAGCGTCTGGTGTGCGGCGAGGACCTCGATGCGCCGGCAGCGCGCGCCGCGATGGACTCGATCATGGAGGGCAGCGCGACGCAAGCGCAGATCGGTGCATTCCTCGCCGCGCTGCGCGCCAAAGGGGAGACCGTGGACGAGCTGACCGGCATGGTCGAATCGATGCGTGACCACGCGGTCCCGGTGCTGCTCGAGGCGGACGCGGTCGACACCTGCGGCACCGGTGGCGACGGGAAGGGCACGTTCAACATCTCCACCGGCGCGGCCATCGTCGCCGCAGGTGCGGGCTGTCGCGTTGCCAAGCATGGCAATCGCGCCGCGTCCTCGGGCTGCGGCAGCGCGGACGTGCTCGAGGCCCTCGGTGTCGCGGTGGTGCTGCCGCCGGAAGGCGTGACGCGCTGCGTCGAAGATGCCGGCATCGGCTTCTTCTTCGCGCCCGCCTTTCACCCGGCGATGCGGCATGCCGCACCGGTGCGACGCGAGCTCGGCATACGCACCGTGTTCAACATCCTCGGTCCGCTGGCCAACCCCGCGCGGGTGCGGCGCCAGGCGCTGGGCGTGGCCGATGCCGCGGCGGCGCCGAAGATGGCCGCGGTGCTGCGGCGACTCGGGCACACGCGCGCGCTGGTCTTCACCGGAGCGGAGGGCGTCGACGAGCTGACGCTCGACGGGGTCACGGTATGTCACGACGTCTCGGATGGCGTGATCGCGAGGCGAACCATCGACGCGCGCGACCTCGGCTTCACGCGGGCGCCGGTGACCGCGCTGCGCGGCGGCGATGCCGCGTTCAACGCGTCGGTGCTGCGCAGCGTTCTCGACGGTGATGAAGGCCCGCCGCGCGATGTGGTGGTGCTCAACGCAGCCGCCGCGGTGGTCGCCGCAGGTGTCGCCGCCACGCTCGACGAGGGCGCGGAGCGCGCCCGCGAGTTCGATCGAACTCCGGCGCCGCGAAGCAGCGCCTGGCGGCTCTTGTCGAGGTGTCGAACCGTGTGGCGTCATGAGTGATGCCGCGGACCTGTATCGCTTGCAGCAGGCGGATTCGGCGATCGCGTCGCTGCGCGGCCGGCTGGCCGAGACGCAAGCCCGGCTGCAGGCGGATCCGGAGCTGGAGCGCCGCCGCGCGACGGCCCTTAGCGCCGGCGACGCGCGCAACACGGCCGAGGCAGCGGCGGCGGGCGCGGAGGCGGAGCTGAAGAATCTCGAAGACCGCGTGCGCGCGCTCGACCGCCGCCTCTACGGCGGCTCGGTGCACAACCCACAGGAGCTGCTCGACATGCAGCACGACCTCGAGGCGCTGCGCGCCCGTCTCACAAGTGTCGAAGCGCGAGCGATTCAGCTGCTCGACGACGCTGAGCGTGCGGCGCAGGAGGAGCGAAGCGCCTCGGTGGCCGTGCAGGAGCAGGAGCGCCGGCGGACCGCGGAGATCGGACCGCTGAGCGCAGAGGTGTCGTCGCTCGAGGCGGCGCTGCAGACCGCGGTGGCGGATCGCGAGGCCATCGCCGCCGGCGTCGGCGCACGCGATCGCGCGCTGTACGAACGCGTCGCCGCCCGTCACCAGCCGGCCGTCGTCGGGCTGCAGGGCGATGCGTGCGGCGGCTGCCACCTCCCTCTCTCCAACGAGGAGCGCCGCCTGGTTCGCGCCGGCGGCGCGATCGTGCAGTGTTCCAACTGCGACCGCATCCTCGTGCCATGACAAAGACCGTGGTCGCCTACACCGACGGCGCGTGCAGCGGGAACCCCGGCGCCGGGGCGTGGGCGTACCGGCTGGAGTGGCCCGACGGCACGGTCGAGGAGGCGGTGGGCGGCGAGCGCATGACGACGAACAACCGTGAGGAGCTCAAGGCCGTGCGCGAGGCGCTGCTGGCGTTCCGCGCTCGCGCCGGAGACGACCGCGAGTGGCGCATCGTGGTGCGCACCGACAGCCAGGGGGTGATCAACTGGCTGCAGGGCTCATGGAAACGAAAGAAGAACCTCGACCTCTACCCGGCGATCGACGCGCTGGTCGACGCGCGCGTGCGCTTCGAGCACGTGCGCGGGCACAGTGGTGACGTGGGCAACGAGCGCGTCGACAAGCTCGCGGTGCAGGAGACCCAGCGCCTGCTCGGCCAGGATGCCGGCGGCGTGCTGGACGCAAGCCGGTGACGTACTCCATCGTCGCGCGCGACCCGGGCAGCGGTGAGCTGGGCGTCGCCGTGCAGTCGCACTGGTTCTCGGTGGGCACGGTGGTCACCTGGGCGGAGGCGGGCGTGGGTGCGGTCGCCACGCAGGCGTTCGCCGAGCCGGCGTACGGCCCGCGGGCGCTGGCGCTGCTCCGCTCCGGTCTGGACGCGCGAGCCGCGCTGCGCGCGCTCGCCGGCGCGGACGCCAGGGCATCGCGCCGTCAGGTGGCCGTGGTTGACGCGCGGAGCGACGTCGCCGTGCACACCGGCGCGGAATGCATCGCCGCAGCAGGCCACGCGACCGGCGAGGGCGTGAGCGTGCAGGCGAACATGATGCGCAGCGCCGCGGTGTGGCCGGCGATGCTCGACGCGTATCAGCGTGCGGCTGGCGAGCTCTGCGACCGCCTGCTGGCCGCGCTCGACGCCGGGGAAGCTGCAGGCGGCGACATGCGCGGACGTCAGTCGGCGGCCATGCTGGTGGTGCGCTCCTCGAGTTCTGGTCAGCCATGGCAGGATCGCGTCGTCGACCTGCGCGTCGACGACCATCCGGATCCGCTCGGCGAGCTGCGACGCCTGCTGCAGGTGCGCCGCGCGTACCGGCACATGGAGGCCGCCGAGGAAGGGGAGCTCACCGGCGAAGCGGCGCTGCGCGAGTGGGACGCCGCGCGCGCGCTGCTGCAGGGCAACGACGAGGCCGGCTTCTGGATGGCCGTTCACCTCGCCGACGCGGGGCGGGTCGACGAGGCGCGCACGATCATCGAGGACATCGCGGAGCGCGAGCCGGGATGGCGGGAGCTGCTGACGCGGCTGCCCGCCGCCGGGCTGCTCCGCGGCGGGGAAGCGCTGGCCCTCCAGATCAGCGGACCGCCCACTCCTCCCGGGTGATCGCGTAGATGAGGTGGTCCTCCCAGGCGCCGTTGATCTCGAGGTAGCGCAGGGCGACGCCCTCGCGACGCATCCCGGCGTTCTCGGCCACGCGCACCGACGCGGTGTTGCGCGGAATGATGGCCGCCTGCACGCGGTGCAGTCCTGCGTGGCGGAAGGCGAAGTCCAGACAGAGGCGCACGGCCGCCGAGGTGAGACCGCGTCTCTGGTGCGTGCCGGCGATCCAGTACCCGAGATTCGCGTTCTGCCATGCGCGCCGCACGATGTTGCTGAGCGTGACGCGACCCACCGCCTCGCCGCCGGCCACGGTGATGAAGTAGTACGCCGTTCCGGAGGCGTGCTCCGCGACCTCGCGCTGCAGGTCGGCGCGGCAGGTGTCGACGTCGAACCTCGCATCGCCGCGCTGCGGCATCCACGGCCGAAGGTGGTCCCAGTTGCGCGAGTACAGCTCGCTCATCACCTGCGCGTCGGCAGCGCTGACGGGACGGAGCGTGACCGGTGTCGCGTCCTGCATCGCGGCGCAGTCTGCGGCACCGCCACCGCGGTTCGGGAGCTGCAAGCCGGCCGGTAAGCCGGGTTCTGTCTCCGTCACCGCGAACGGCGCACGCGCCGCGCTCCCGGGTGACGAAGGACGGTCATCCATCTGGGACGCCGGTTGCCCGGCGCCTCGTGCGGTCTGACCCGGGGCACGTGGAGCGAGCAGCTCCTGGACGCCGCGGCGTCCGGCCCCTGTTCGACCTTGCTCCGGGCGGGGTTTACCTGGCCGGCCGGTCACCCGGCCGCCGGTGGGCTCTTACCCCACCATTTCACCGTTGCCCCGGCTCCCGCCGGGGCTGTGTCATTTCTGTGGCACTCTCCTTCGGGTCACCCCGACTGGACGTTATCCAGCGCCCTGCTCTGCGGAGCCCGGACTTTCCTCGAGCGACGTCCGCGCCGCCCGCGACCGTCTGGCCGGCTTGCCTCACGAGTATATGCGGCCATCCGCGTCGTCACCGGGAGATCTAGAGTCGTGCATTCGCGAGATGAGTGACTTCCATGAGATGTCGCGCGACCACCCGCAGCCGAAACAGAGCGAGTGGCGCACGCTGGACCCACCGGTGAAGATCCGCGGCTACTTCGCCAATCAATGGCACGACGTCGTCGCCGTCGACGTCAACGAGGACACGCGCGAGGTGCGCGTCGAGCTGCCGGTGAAGATCGGCGAGCGGGGGCTCGACCTCATCTCGCACAAGGTCCTCGACGCGAGTCTTTACGAGGCGCCGCCGGGCTCCTTCTAGCTCGCCGGCTCTCGCCGCGCGCCGGCATGCGGCAGCGCTGACGCGATACGTACATTTGTTCGCGTTGACGCGAAGAAGCCGTGCTGTTAGGGTTGCGGCGAGCGAGTGGATGAAAGTGGTGAGAAGTGGGGCAGAAGCCAGAGCTACGGTGCCGTTGCGGGCCCGCGTGAGGACGTCCGCACCATGGCATCCGGCCTCCTCGGCACGTACCACCACCGCATCGACCCCAAGGGTCGTGTCGCCGTCCCGGCCACCCTCCGCCGCTGCCTGCCCGAGGGCACGGTCGTCGCCCCGGGGCTGGATCGCCGCCTCATGATCTGGCCGCCCGACGAGTGGAAGGAGCAGGAGCAGCGCTTCCGGCGCACCGCCGAGACGCCGGCGCAAGAGCGACGCTTCATCCGGCGCCTCTTCGGCAACGCGTACCCGTTCGAGCTCGACGTGCAGGGGCGGCTGCTCCTCTCCGCCTGGCAGCGCGAGTGGGCGCAGATCGGCGAGACCGTGGTCTTCGTCGGCGTCGGCAACGGCGTCGAGGTTGCCAGCGAGGAGAACTGGACCGAGCAGGAGGGGCCGCTGGATCGCGATGCGTTCGAGCGCCTCGCCGACCTGGTCAGCCAGCGCGGCGGCGCCGCGCCCACCGCGCGCCCATGAGACGGCGGCGGCGCACCCGTGTGAATCACCCTGGCCCTCATGTCGTACGTGGCAGACGTGAGGACTTCCGACGGCGCCACGCCCGGCGACCCCGCGACTGAAGCGCAGGGCCACCGGCCGGTCCTTCTACACCCACTCATAGAGAGCCTGCAGCCCCGACCCGGGCAGACCGCGGTCGACGGCACGCTGGGCGGCGGCGGTGTCACCGCGGCGCTGCTCGAACGCGTGCAGCCGCGGGGCCGCGTGATCGCGGTCGATCGTGACGCGACCGCCGTGGAGGCGGCACGCCGCCGGTTCGCCGGCATGGCCGGCGCCCTCACCCTCATCAAGGGTGATTTCGCCAACCTTGACACGATCATGGCGGAGCTGGGCATCCCGGCCGCCGACATCGTCGTGCTCGATCTCGGCATATCGTCGAATCAGCTCGATGACGCCGGCCGCGGCTTCAGCTTTCGCCTCGACGGGCCGCTCGACATGCGCATGGATCGCGACGAGGAGGTCACCGCGGCGGACATCGTCAACGGCTGGCCGCTCGAGGACCTGGAGCTCGTGATCCGGGACTTCGGCGACGAGCGCCAGGCGCGGCTCATCGCCGCGGCCATCGGACGTGCACGCGCACGGTCCCCGATCGAGCGCACCGAGCAGCTGCGCAGCATCGTCGAGCAGACGGTGCCGCGCCGCTTCTGGCCGAAGCGGATCCATCCGGCAACCCGAACGTTCCAGGCGTTGCGCATCGCCGTGAACCGAGAGCTCGACAGCCTCGAACGCGGACTGCAGGCATCCATTGACATCCTCCGGCCCGGTGGGCGTCTTGGGGTCATCTCCTTCCACTCCCTTGAGGACACCCTTGTCAAGAACACACTCCACGTCTCAGCTCAGAACTGTGTCTGTCCACCCCAACAGCCCCACTGCACCTGCGCCCACCGGGCCACCCTCTATCTCCTGAGCCGCAAGGCGATCCGCCCCGACGCCGCCGAGCTCGCGGCCAACCCGCGCGCCCGCTCGGCGCGGCTGCGGATCGCCGAGAAGCTCGACCCCGCCACCTGACGCGACGCCCGTTCTCCAAGGGAGGAGCCGGCCCCGCCGGCTCCTCCCGCAAGCACCTCCGCAACGTCGATGCACAAGCCAGAGCACACGTCCCTCCCCGTCGAACCGGCCGCACGGCGCACGCGCCTTCGCCGCGGTGGACCGCGCACGCCCTTGCCGCTGCTGCCGCTCATGGCGATCGGCGCGGGCGTCGGCATCGCGTATGTGAGCCAGATCGCGCACTCGACGCAGAGCGACGTACCGCGCCACCAAGCTGGCCGCGCAGCAGCAGCAGCTGCGCACGCAGGACCAGCAGCTCGCCGACGAGCTGGCGCGGCTGCAGGTCGTCGGAGCGCGTCGTCGCCGCGGCGCAGCAGCTGGGCATGCGCCCTGCCAGCACGTGGGCGAGCGTGGCGTCGCATCCGGTTCACGTGCTCCCCAGCGGTCCGGCCGCGCAGCTCACCAGCACCGGCGGTGACGCCCTGGAGCAACTGCTCGCGGCGTTGAGCGGCTACGCCGGACCGGCGGGCAGCACGACCCCTTGAGCCGGCAGCCCCGCCCGCCCGCAGGTCGCGCGCCGCGCGCCTGGTTCATCGGCGAGGCTCCCGACTTCCGCCGCCGCGGGTTCTGGTTGGTGCTCGCCTTCTCGGCGATGGCCATCGCCGTCGCGGGGCGCCTGGTCCAGGTGCAGGTGCTGCAGGGCAAGACCCTCGCCGCTCAGGCTGCGGCTCAGCACACCGCGTCGGTGTCCCTTCACGGAAGTCGCGGGCTCATCCTGGATCGCGACGGCAGAGTGCTGGCCAGCAACCGGACGGTGTTCGATGTCTTCGCGGATCCCGCATTGGTGGACGCGTCGCAGCGCGCCGCCGTCGCCGCGCAGGTGGCCCCGATACTGCAGGTGAGCGAAGCCACGGTGTTGCATGCGCTGCAGCAGGCGAACCAGTTCGACTACCTCGCCAAGGGCGTCTCGCAGGACGTCGACTCGCAGTTGCAGGCACTGGACCTGCCCGGGATCGGCGCCATCCCCACGCAGCAACGCGTGTACGAGCCGTCGCCCGTGCCGGGGCTGTCCTTCGCATCGACGCTGCTGGGATTCGTCAATCCCGACGGCCAGGGTCAGTACGGCGTCGAGCAGTACTACAACTCGGTGCTGTCCGGCGCTCCCGGGCACGAGTCCACGCTGACCGACCTGCTAGGCAACTCGATCGTGCTCAGCGGCCAGCAGAAGGTCGACGCGCACGATGGAATGAACCTGGAGCTGGGGCTGGATTCGCAGATCCAGTACTGGGCCGAGGTCGCGCTGGCGCAGGCGGTCGACACCGACGCTGCGGCGTCGGGCACGCTGATGGTCATGGACACGCACACAGGTTCAATCCGCGCCTGGGCGCAGTACCCCGCGTACAACGCCAACGACTATGGTGCGGCAGGCCTCGCGGACCTGCGCGACCTGGCGGTCAGCCAGCCGTTCGAACCCGGGTCCGTGATGAAGGTGGTCACGTTCGCCGGTGGGCTGCAGAACGGCGCCATCACGCCGGGCACGGTGATCGACGAGAAGCAGACGCGGGTCGACGGCGTGCTGGTGCACGACTGGGACGGCCGTTCACACGGCATGGTCACCATGCAGAAGGTGCTCGACAACTCGCTCAACAACGGCGCCATGCAGGTGGAGCGCCGCGAGGGTCCGAACGCCTTCTACAGCAACCTGCTCGCCTTCGGCATCGGAGCGCCCACCGGGGTCGACATCGCCGGCGAGCACACCGAGCCGGTGCCGCCGCAGAGCTCATGGGGCGCCCTGAACTTCGCCACCGCGTCCTTCGGCCAGGGCGTCGTCACCACGCCGCTGGCGATGCTGGCGGCCATCAACGCGGTGGGCAACGGGGGCGTGTGGGTGCAGCCCCACGCCGTCGACGCGGTGATCGATCCCTCCACCGGCGCAAGCCGTCCCGTGGTGCCGCGCACGCGCCGCGTGATCGCGGCGAGCACGGCGAACACCCTCGCCCACATGATGGTGGGCGTGGTGGACGACAGGGGCGCCGAGGGATTCGAGGCGCAGATCCCAGGCTACAAGGGTGAGATCGCAGGCAAGACCGGTACGGCGAGCGTCGCCACCGCGCATGGATACGGCAACGACATCATCGCTTCCTTCGCGGGTTTCATGCCCGTGGGCAACCCGCAGTTCACGATGATGGTGATCCTGCGCTACCCGCACGAGAACCATGTGCCGCGCTTCGGCGCGCTGCTCGCGGCGCCGGTGTGGCGCGACGTTGCCCGCATCATCATCGACCAGTGGCGCATCCTGCCGTGAGCCACGCGCTGCTCGTCGGGCTCGTGAGCTTCGCCGCGGGCTTGCTGCTGTACCCGCTGCTGACCACTCAACTGGTGCGCCGCGGCGTCGGCCAGCGCATTGCGGCGTACGGGCCGCTGACACATCGCATCAAGG
The DNA here is from genome assembly GCA_963777285.1 of Candidatus Dormiibacterota bacterium. Lineage (GTDB taxonomy): Bacteria > Chloroflexota > Dormibacteria > Aeolococcales > Aeolococcaceae > JAFARE01. Next base: position 185,201 of record CAVZPR010000002.1, on the reverse strand, counting down.
AAGGGACACCGACACTCGGCGGGATTCTCTTCTGCTGCATCGCTGTGGCGGCGTGGCTCATCGCCGACCGCAGCCGCGAGGGGTTCATCGCCGTCTTCGCGCTCGCCGGAGGTGCGTTGCTCGGCGGTCTCGACGACCTCATCAACATCCGCAGCCTGCGCCGTCTGGGGCTCCCTGGGAGGCACAAGCTCGCCGTGGAGGCGTTCATCGGCATCCTCCTCGGCGTCGCCCTGGAGGTCGGCGGCTTCACGCACCAGTTCTTCCCCGGCCTCGGCGCGCCTGATCTCGGCTGGGGCATCGTCGCCGTCGCGATGCTCGCGCTCGTCGCCACCAGCAACGCGGTCAATCTCACGGACGGCGTCGACGGGCTGGCGGCGTCGTGCACCGGTCTCGCGTTCTTCGGCGTCACGATGATCGCCGTGCGCGCCGGCGACGTGCACGCCACGATCCTCGCCGCCGCGCTCACCGGAGCCCTCGCGGCGTTCCTTGTGTACAACTGGCATCCGGCCCGCCTCTTCATGGGCGACACGGGATCGCTGGCACTGGGGTGCGTCCTGGTCGCCGTCACCGCGGAGCTCCATCTGCTCTGGGCGTTGCCGCTGCTGGGCATCGTGTTCGTTGTCGAGACGCTGAGCGTGATCGTCAACGTCACCGCGATACGGCGCTACGGCCGGCGCATCTTGCGCGCCAGCCCGCTGCATCACCACTTCGAGGAGACGGGTCTGCGCGAGCAGCGCCTGGTGGCCGCTTTCGCCGCGGCGGCGGCGATCGCAGCGATGTTCACCGTGCTGTACGCGCACTTCGCCGGGCCCGCGTCGTGAGCGGCCATGTGGTCGTGATCGGCCTGGCGCGGAGCGGTCTCGCCCTGGCACGAACCCTGCACCGCGAGGGCCACACGGTGCTGGTGGCCGACAGTGACGACACGCCGGCGCTGCGCGAGCGCGCCGCGTTCCTTCCCGATGGGGTCGATGTCCGCCTCGGTGGCTACGCCGACGACGTGGCACGCGGAGCGGTGATGATCTGCCCGAGCCCGGGCGTGCCCTGGGACGCACCGGTGCTGGAGACGTCGCGGCGTCTCGGCGTGCCAGTCCGCAGCGAGATCGACCTCGTGTTCGAACGCTGCCGTGGACGCGTTGTCGGCATCACCGGCACGAACGGCAAGACCACCACGACGTCACTCATCGCCGCCGTGCTCTCTCGCGGCGGCCGCCGCGTGCACCTCGGCGGCAACATCGGCGTGCCCATGCTGGACCGTCTCGACGGGGTCGACGCCGATGACTGGGTGGTGCTCGAGCTCTCGTCGTACCAGCTGGAGACGGTCGCTGCGCCACGCTGCAGCGTGGCGTGCGTGCTCAACGTCACACCCGACCACCTCGATCGTCACGGCAGCTTCGACGCCTACGCCGCCATCAAGCAGCGCCTGGTGGTCAACGCCGCAGACGGCGTGGTGCTGGGCTACGACGACCCCGTCACGCGCGCGATGGCGGCAGCCGCCGCAGCGCCGGTCCGGTTTTTCGGCCGTTCGCTGCGGGGCGACGGGGCGACGGTTCGCGCCGGTGACGTCGTCACCGTGGAAGCCGGCGACGCGACGCAAATCCTCGCGCTGGACGAGATTCAGCTGCGGGGCACGCACAACGTGCTCAACGTGCTCGCGGCGGTTGCGGTGTCGCGCCTCGCGGGCGTCGCGCCGGGTGACATCGCTGCCGGCGTGCGCGGATTCCGCGCGGTGCCGCATCGCTTGGAAACGATCCTGGCGAGAGACGGCGTCACCTGGGTCAACGACAGCAAGGCGACGAATCCTGAATCCGCCGTCATGGGCCTCGAGGCCTTCGCCGGAATGCCGATCGTGTGGATCGGCGGCGGACGCCGCAGCGACGCGTCGCTGGACGCGCTGGCAGACGCGGTCGTCCGCCTGGCCCGTCTGGTGGTGCTCAACGGTGAAAGCGCAAGCGCGGTGGAGCGGGCGCTGACCGCGCGCGGCTACGCGGCGGTGAGCGTGGTGCCGTCCCTGGCAGACGCGGTGGCCGCGGTGCGCGATGTGGTGCGGCCAGGCGACGTCGTGCTGCTGTCGCCCGGCTTCAAGAGCTTCGACCAGTTCCGCGACTTCGAGCACCGCGGCGAGGTGTTCGCAACGCTGGCACGCCAGACGCCCGTCGCCGGCCGGACGCACAACTGATGGCGGCACGCGCCGGCAGCCTCGACCCGCCCAGCAGCGGATGGCGCGCGGCGCGGGCCGTCACCAACCGCGCCCTCGCCGTCGCGGACCGCGCCACCGCGGCCGCGGGCGTGGACGGGTGGCTGCTCATCGTCATCGTCGGCCTCGTCGCCTTCGGCCTGGTCATGGTGTACAGCGCATCCGAGGCGCTCGGGTTCCTGTGGTTCGGCAACCCCAACTACTTCTTCGAGCACCAGCTCATCGGCGTGGTGGTCGGAGGCGCCGGGATGATCGTTGCGGTGCGCATGGACTACCACCGTCTGCGCGCCCTGGCCAAGCCACTGACCATAGTCATGGTCGGCCTCCTCGTCGCGGTGCTCATCCCGCACATCGGCGCGCGCCACTTCGGTGCGCAGCGCTGGTTCCAGATCGGACCCTTGTCGGTGCAGCCGTCGGCGATCACGGTCGGCGTGGCGATCCTCTTCTTCGCCCGCTGGCTCGACGACCGCGGCGCCAAGGTGCGCTCTTTCGGCGGCGTGCGCGACTACGTGATCGTGATGGCGGTGCTCATGGCCCTGATCCTCGCCGAGCGCGACCTGGGCAGCTCCATCGTGATCGCCGCGGTGGGCCTTGTGCTGCTCGCCCTGGGCGGAGCGCTCAAGCGGCACCTGCTGCTGCTGCTCGTCGCCCTGGGCGCCGGCGGCTACGCCCTGGTCAGCTTCGTGGCGTACCGCGCTGACCGGCTGGCGCACTTCCTCAACCCGTGCGCCGACGCCCTCGGCTCCGGGTTCCAGAATTGCCAGGCCCTGCTCGCCCTGGGGTCAGGAGGGCTCACCGGGGTGGGCCTGGGAAACTCGATACTCAAGTACGAGTGGCTGCCCGAGGCGCACACCGACTTCATCTTTGCGATCATCGGCGAAGAGCTCGGTCTGATCGGAACCGCATCCGTGGTGGCCGCGTTCCTCTTCTTGGCGTGGCGCGGCGTGCGCGCCTCGCTGCGTGCACCCGACCGTTTCGGTGCGCTGCTGGCCGGAGGTATCACCGCGTGGATCTGCATCGAGGCGTTCATCAATGTCGGCGCCGTCACCGGCGTCATTCCCACGACCGGCATACCTCTGCCGTTCATCAGCTATGGCGGAACGTCGCTGGCCACGAGCCTGGTGGGCATGGGCGTGCTCTGCAACATCTCGGCGCAGGGTCGGCGCCACGGCTCGGTGCACCGTGCGGGTGTTGATCGCTGGCGGGGGGACTGGCGGTCACCTGACCCCGGCGCTGGCGGTGGCGCAGGCGCTGCAGGACGCCGACCCCGCCGGTAGCGTCGCCGTGGTCGGGCGGCGTGGCGGCGTGGCGGAGCGCCTCGTCAGTGACGCGGGCCTGCAGCTCGAGACGCTCGACGTCAGCGGTGTCGACGTCGCCGATCCACGCACCCTGGTGCGCGCCGCAGCGCAGCTGCCCCGGGCGACGCTCGCGGCACGCCGCCTGGTCAGGTCGATGCGACCCGACGTGGTGGTGGGGACGGCGGGATACGTGTGCGTACCGGTGGTGACCGCGGCGCACCTGCAGCGCGTGCCGGTCGTGCTGCTGGAGCAGAACGCGTACCCGGGGCGGGCGACGCGGCTGCTCGCCCGGCGGGCGCGCTTCGTCGCGGTGTCGTTTGCGGAGACGGCGCGCCTCCTTCCCGGTGCCAACGTGGTGCACACCGGCAATCCCATCCGCCGCGAGGTGCGGGCTCTGGTCCCGGCGCCGCGGCGCGATGCGTGCGACAACATCCTGGTGACCGGCGGGTCGCAGGGCGCGCGACGCCTCAACCTCGCGCTCACGGGCTGCGTGCGAGCACTGCTGGAGGCGCACCCCCGCCTGCGCATCGCGCACCAATGCGGCGAGCTCGACTGGCCCACGGTGGAGGGCGCCGCCGCCGGTCTGCCGCGACCGCTGCGGCGGCGATATGTCGCGGCGCCGTTTTTCGATGACATCGGCGACCGCATCGCGGCCAGCGATCTGGTGCTGATGCGCGCCGGCGGCTCGTCGCTCGCCGAGTGCTCGGCGCTCGGCCGTCCCATGATCCTGGTGCCGTACCCGCATGCGGGCGGTCACCAGCGCTTCAATGCCGGGCCGTATGCGCGCGCCGGCGCGGCGGCGGTGATCGACGATGCGGCCTGCACGCCCGAGCGTCTGAAGTCGGAGCTCTCGCACATCGTCGCCGACACCGCGCGCTGGAAGACGATGCGCGACGCCAGCCTACGCTGCGGCCGGCCTGACGCCGCGCAGCGCGTCGTGGAGCTGATCACGGACGCGTGCCGCAGCACGCGTCACGCCGCATGACGCGCCACGTGCACGTGCTCGGCGTCTGTGGCTACGCGGCCGGCGGCGCGGCGATGCTGGCACTGGCCGAGGGCGACCGCGTCACCGGCTCCGACGACCAGGCGTACCCGCCGATGTCGGACGTCATCGCCCAAGCGGGAATCCTCTGGGAGAACCACAGCGACCCGGCGAACCTGGAGCGCTGGGGAACACCCGACCTCATCGTGGTCGGGAATCAGACGAGGCCGCAGAACCCCGAGCTGCTCGCGGCGCGCGAGCGTGGCATCGCCATTGTGAGCGAGATCGAGTTCTACGTCGCTGCGGCGGGCGACCGCATGCGTCTCACCGTGTGCGGCACGCACGGCAAGACCACAACCGCCGCGCTCCTGGTGCACATGCTCGCGCGCGGCGGACTGGACCCCGGTTACAGGCTCGGGTCCAACTCCCTCGATCTGGGCGGCACGTCGCGGCTGGGCACCGGGCCGTTCGTGTTCGAGGGCGACGAGTACACCACCGCTCCATGGGACGCGCGCCCCAAGTTTCTGCACACCGCGCCGCAAGCCGCCTGCGTCACACGCCTCGAGCTGGACCACCCCGACGTGTACCCAACCCTGGACGCGTATCGCGAGCCGTTTCTGGCGCTGGCGCGAACCATGCCCGAGGCAGGTCTGCTGGCGCTTTGCGCCGACGACGCCGAGTGCGCCGCGCTGGCGGCCGATGCCGCGTGCCCCGTTGTGACGTATGGGACGGCGGAAGGCAGCGAGTGGCGCGTCGCGCGAGCCGCGGGCGACGGCGAGATGCAGCGCTTCGACGTGCTGCGCGGCGGCGAGCAGCCGCTGCCCGTGCGTCTCTCGTTCCCCGGTGAGCACAACGCGCTCAACGCGTGCGCCGCGCTTATCCTGGCGACGCGCGCGGGCGTGCCGCTGGACGTCGCTGTGGCCGCGTGTGCCGACTTTCGCGGGCCGGCACGGCGGTTCGAGATCCTCGGCGACGCCGCCGGTGTCACGGTGGTCGACGACTACGCGCATCACCCCACCGAGGTGGAGGCGGCGATCGCGGCCGCGCGTCAGCGATACGGCTCGCGCCGGCTGGTCGCGATCCACACGCCGCACACGTACTCGCGCACGCAGCGTCTCATCGAGGATTACCGGCGCAGCTTTGCCCATGCCGACGTGGTGGTGCTCGGACCCGTCGAAGCGGCGCGTGAGCGCGGCCGGCCCGCCACGGTGACCAGCCATGACGTCGCCTCACGCGTGCAGCCGACCCGCGACGTGCACGTGGTCGACTCCAGCGACGAGGCAATCGACCTCCTGTGCGCGCTGGCGCGACCCGGCGACGTGATGCTAGTCCTCTCCCTCGGTGGCTTCGACAAGCTGGCGCCGCGGCTGCGCGGGGCGCTCGAGACAACGCGTGTGCGCTGAGCTCGGCGTGACGTCGTGGTTGGAGGAACGCAGCGACGTGCTGCGCGAGGAACCGATGGCGCGCCACAGCCAGTTCGGCGTCGGCGGCCGGGCGGAGTGGTTCGTCAAGGCTCGCGACGCGTCGACCCTCGCCGAGCTGCTTCGCCGCTGCGAAGCGACCGGCGTGCCGGTGACCGTGGTCGGCGCCGGCAGCAACGCGCTCATCGCGGACGAAGGCATCCGCGGGCTCGTGCTGCGTCTCGACGACCGCCATCTGGAGGTGGTCGACGACACCACGGTCGAGCTGGGCGGCGGGTGCATGCTGCCGCGCGCCGCGCTCGACTGCGCGCGTCGCGGGCTGGCAGGGCTGGAGTTCGGGATCGGCGTGCCAGGGACGTGCGGGGCCAGCGTCTGGGGCAACGCGGGCGCCTTCGGGACCGAGATGCGAGACGTGCTCGTGGACTGCACCGTCCTCGCCCCCGGCGGCGCCGCGCTGACATTCCGCAACGACGAGCTCCAATTCAGCTACCGCCACTCACGCCTCAAGGACGACCTGCGGGGGCACGTGGTCGTCAGCGCCCGCCTGCGCGTTCGCGCCGACGATGCCGTCGCGGTGCGGCGGCGCACCGACGCGGTTCAGGCTCAGCGCAAGGCGACTCAGCCGTACGGCGTGCGCAGCCTGGGCAGCGTCTTCAAGAATCCGGACGGCGACAAGGCGGGCCGGCTCATCGAGGCCGCCGGACTCAAGGGTCGCCGCGCTGGTGGCGCCGAGATCTCGCCGAAGCACGCGAACTTCATCGTGAACGTCGATCGGGCCACGGCGGCCGACGTGCTCACGCTGGTCGGGATCGCGCACGACGCCGTGAAGGCTCGCTTCGGCGTCGACCTGGAGCGCGAGATCATCCTGCTGCCCCACCATGAGTGACGTGCAGAACGTCGGCGTCTTCTTCGGCGGACGTTCGGTGGAGCACGAGGTGTCCGTGGTGACGGCGATGCAGGCGATGGCGGCGCTGCCGGAGGAGCACTACCACTCCATCCCCGTGTACATCGCGAAGTCCGGAGCGTGGTACACGGGCGACGCGCTGCGCGACATCGAGCGCTACAAGGACGTGGATCGCCTGCTGGCCGACGCGACGCAGGTGACCATGCGCCCCGAGCCGGCCGGCGCCGGCGAGCTGGTGGATGTTGCCGCACGGCGTGGCCTTCTGGGCGGTGGCGCTCGCAGCGCCGCTCGCATCGACTTGGCGCTGCCGCTGGTGCACGGCAGCCATGGCGAGGACGGGACGCTGCAGGGGCTCTTCGAGCTCAGCGACCTGGCGTACGCGGGCTGCGGGGTCGCGGCGGCGGCGATCAGCATGGACAAGCAGCTCACCAAGACCGCGCTGCGCGGCGCCGGCCTCACCGTCTTGGACTACGCCGTCATCCCCCGTTCGCGCTGGGCCATCGACAGCGAGCGCGTCTGCGCCGACATCGAACGCCGCTTCGCCGCGCCGCGGTTCGTGAAACCACTGTCGCTGGGCTCGAGCATCGGCGTGACGCGCGTCGAGACCAAGGAGGAGCTGCGCGCGGCGATCGACGCCGCGCTCACGTATGACGTGCGCTGCCTGGTGGAGCCCGCCCAGGAGGGGATCGTGGAGATCAACTGCGCGGTGCTGGGCCGCCAGCAGGACCTGCAAGTGTCGGTGTGCGAGCAACCTGTCGCGACCGGGCTTCTCAGCTACGCCGACAAGTACCTGGCCAAGGGTGCGGCGACAAAGCAGGGCGAGGCCACCGGGATGAAGGGCGCGCGCCGCCTCATCCCCGCGCCGATCCCGTCGCACCTGACCAAGCGCATTCAGGACGCCGCGGCAACCGCGTTCCACGCCATCGGCGCCGAGGGAGTGGCGCGCGTCGACCTCCTGGTCCGCCCCGAGCGTGAGTGGTTCGTGGTCAACGAGGTCAACACCGTGCCCGGTTCGCTGGCGTTCTATCTCTGGGAACCCGCCGGGGTTCCGTTCCCCGAGCTGCTGACACGAATCATCGACATGGGACTGCAGCGCCACGCGGAGAAGCAACGCACGACGTTCTCCATCGACTCGTGGCTGCTGCGCGGCCGGCCAGACGCCTGAGGCGTCGATACCGCATGCCTTCGGCGGGGGTCACGGAGCAGCCCGAAGCGCATCTCACCATCGAGGGTGACGGTGACAGGGCGGTGCTGTTCCTGCATGGATGGGGCGCATCAGGGGAACTGTTCGCCCCCGTGCTGCAGCCGCTGCGCGGCGGGCGCCGCCTCATCGTTCCCGACCTTCCCGGGTTTGGCGGCACCCCGCCTCCGCCCTCGGCCTGGTCGGCGCACGAGTACGCCGCGTGGGCGGTGGCGCTGCTCGACCGTCTCGGTGTCACCGCCTGCGACGTCATCGGCCACTCCAACGGGGGTCGCGTGGCCATCGTGATGGCCGCGAACCACGCACTTCGCGTGCGCCGAGTGGTGCTCGTGGACAGCGCCGGTGTACGCCCGTCTCGCAGCGTTGCGGACAGGATGCGCGTGCGCGCGTACAAGGCGCTGCGCGCCATGCAGCGGTCGCGCGTGCTGCCCGCGTCGCTGCGATCGCGGGCGGGCGCCCGCGCCGACCGGCGCGGCTCCGAGGATTACCGGGCGACGTCGGGGACGATGCGTGGAACGCTGGTGCGCCTGGTGAACGAGGACCTGGCGCCGCTGCTGCCGTCGGTTCACGCTCCGGTGCTGCTGATCTGGGGCGAGCGCGACAAGGAGACACCGCTCAGCGACGCGCACACCATGGAGCGGCTGATCCCCGACGCCGGACTCGTCGTCTTTGAGCGCAGCAGCCACTATTCGTACCTGGAGCAGCCGGCTCGCTTCTGCCGCATCGTCGACGTGTTCCTCCGCGCCGAGGAGCGATGAACGCAGCCCTGGACGCCCTCATCGCGCTGGCGGCGCTGGGCTGGCTGGTGTTCGCGACGCAGGTGGCGCTGGTGGCGGCGCGCATGTACCAGATCGAGGAGTACGAGGGCGCGCGCTTCCTGCGATGGGGTGCGTCACGCGCATGGCTGCTGCACCGCGCTGTGGTCGGGGCAGGCGTTGTCGGTGCTGCAGCCTTGGCCGTGGCTCTTGTGTTTCCGGCTCACGGCGTGCGCGCCGCCGCGGCGGGCTGGCTGTGCGCATCGATCGTGGGCGCGCTGCTGTGGCGGTGGGTGCCGCCCAAAAAGGCGCTGGTGTTCACCGCCCGCATGCGGCGCATCCTGGCGCTGACGGCATTGCTGGGTGCGCTTGTGGGCGCAGCCGGTGCGGTGCTGCTGGCTCTCGGACACGGACGGGCCGGCGCCGCCGCCGCCCTGGTCTCGGTTGCGCTGCTGCCGCTCCTCGCGCAGCTGCTGCTGGTTGCCGCCAACACGGCGTTGGGGCCCGTTGAGGCGACGATCCGGCGAGCGTGGCTGCGCCGGGCCCGCGCGCGTCTCGATGCGGTGAACCCGGTGGTCGTCGCTGTTGCGGGCAGCTACGGCAAGACCAGCACCAAACACATTCTGGCCGCGCTGCTGCAGCCGTCGATCAACACGCTGGCCACCCGGCAGAGCTTCAACACCCTCATGGGTGTGTCGCGCGCAATCAACGAGGATCTGCGCGGCGAGCACGGCCTGTTCGTGGTGGAGATGGACGCATACGCTCCCGGTGAGATCGCGGCCATCTGCGCGTTGGTGCGCCCGGCCGCGGCGATCGTGACCTCCGTGGGACCGCAGCATCTGGAGCGGTTCGGCTCCATGGATCGTATCGGCGACGCTTTGTACGAGGCTGTCACCGCGCTTCCCGCCGGCGGGGTCGCGGTGGTGCACGGCGGAGAAGCGGCCGTTGCCGCCCTGGCGCAGCGCGCTCTGTCGGAGGGCCGTGTCGTGACGCGGTACGGCACCGAGGTCGAGGCCGCGGACGGCGCGGCGCTGGACGTCGTCGCGTCGCATGTGCAGACCGGGGCCTCCGGGTCGCGCTTTCGTTGGGCGTGGCCGGAGCGGAGCATCGAGCGCGACGTGGACATCCCGCTCCTCGGGGTGCACCAGGTCCTCAACGTGACGGCGGCCTTGGCGCTGGTCGCCGCGCTGGGATACGACCTCGACGCCGCCGCGGCCGCGGCGCGCTCGCTGCAGCCCGTGGAGCACCGGCTGCAGCCGCTGCGCACCGGCGGGCCCGTGACCGTCATCGACGACTCGTACAACGCCAACCCTGTGGGCGTGCACAACGGACTCGACGTGCTGGCATCGATGGACGGAGCGGGCAAGATCCTGGTGACGCCGGGGCTCGTGGAGCTGGGCGAGCGCGAGGTGCCGGAGAACCGCCGCTACGGCGAGCACGCGGCGCGAGTGTGCAGCGACGTCATCGTCATGGACGCGCGTCCCGCGGCGGCGCTCGTGGCCGGGCTGCGCGCCGGGGGCCTGGCCGAGCCGCACATCCACGTGGTCCGCAGCCTCGCCGAGGCCACCGCCGTGATAGGCCGCATCAGCCGCCCGGGTGACGTCGTCCTCTTCGCCAACGATCTGCCCGACACTTACCTCACTGCGCGCTGAGCTTCTGGGCGATAATGCCGGAGCGCCCGGTGCGCGCCGCGTGTTCCGCAGCCCTTCCATCTCCTCCACGTCCATGCAGCATCACGATCACCTCGACTCCGCGTGAGCACGACGGTCCTCGACGAGCGAGACCAACGTCGCGTATCGGTGCGCGCGCAGGCTGCGGCGATCGCCGACGCGCCGCGTCCCCTGCGGCGATTCACGACGGCGCCGGGGACCGCGCTGCGCCCCTCGCCGCGCCGCCGCAGCCGCGTCCGCGCGCGGGTTCGGGTTCCGTCGCAGCCGAAACGCCGCCTGCGTGCACCGCGACGACTGATCGCGCTCGCCGTGCTGGGGCTGCAGGTCGCGCTGCTCGTTCTCGCGCTCACGCTGCCGGTGTTCAAGGTGCGCACGGTGGCGGTGACAGGGTCGCGGCTGCTCAGCGTGCAGGCCGTCCTCGGTGCCGCGGCGGTGCCGCAGCAGAGCATATTCACCGTCGACGCCGACGTGATCCGCGCGCGTGTGCTCACGCTGCCGTGGGTGGAGGACGCGACCGTTTCCACCGACCTGCCGGGGACGGTGCGCATCAGCGTCGTCGAGCGCACTCCCGCGGTGCGCCTGCGCTTCGGGGGGCGCGACGCGTTCGTGGCCAGCAACGGCGCTGCGTTCCCGGCCACACCCGCGATGCAAGCGCTGTGGTCGTCGACCCCCGTGCTCATCGACGATCGCGTCGGCGTGACGCCGGCGCTGGACCCATCGCTGCTGAACATACTCTCGCTGGCGGCGCGACGCTTTCCGGCGGTGTTCGGGTGCAGCGTCGCCGCGTACGTGTGGAGCAGCGACGACGTGCTGTCGATCTGGACGAACACCGGATGGCGGGCGATCCTGGGTCACGTCGACACCGCAGACGGGCTTGCCCAGGTGCCGGCGCAGCTCGCGGCGCTGGGTGACTTACGCGGTCAGCTGAAGTTCTCCGCGCCGACGTTCGGGTACGTCGACCTCGAGAATCCCGCGGGGCCGGCGGTGGGTGGACGGCCAGGATTGCCGGCCGAGGTGCGCGCCGCCGGGGCGCCGCTGCCGGCGGCCGCTGCTCATGCGGCCGGGGCCGGTGCATACGTGATGCCCTCGCAGGCGCCATTTGCGTTGCTGCCCCAACGGCGGCGTGCCGCGATAGTGCTGCAGCCCGTGGGTGCCTAGCTAGCGCACTCGCTCCCAGGGCCGGGCCGCGAGCAGCGCGGAGAGGATTGCGCGCGTCGCAGGTGAGCGGTTGAGCGTGTAGAAGTGCACGCCGGGCGCGCCGCCGGCGAGGAGCTCGCTGCACTGCAGGGTCGACCAGGCGACGCCGAGCTGCAGCACCGCGTCGGGGTCGTCCTGGCGGGAACGCAGCGCCTGCATCAGCGGCGGCGGGATCGTCGCGCCGATCTTCGCCGTGAATCGCGTGATCTGCGACACGTTGGTGATCGGCATGATGCCGGGGATGATGGGAACGGTGACGCCCCCGGCGCGCGCGCGGGCGACGAAGTCGAAGTACGCGTTGTTGTCGAAGAAGAGATTGGTGATCAGGAAGGTGGCGCCACAGTCCTCCTTCAGCTTGGCGTAGCGCACGTCTTCGGCTGCATCGCGGGACTCGGGGTGCTTCTCGGGATAGCAGGCGGCGCCGATACAGGCGTCGTAGTTGTCGCGGATCAGCTTGATGAGCTCGCAGCCGTGCGTGAGTCCACCGGGCGTGGGGGTGAAAACTGCCTCCCCGCGTGGCGGATCGCCGCGCAACGCCAGGATGTTGTGCACGCCCGCGTCGCGCATGGCATCGAGGTTGCCGCGCAGGTCGGCGACGGTGGCGCCGACGCACGTGAAGTGCGCCACGGGTTCGATGTCGAGATCACGGCGGATGCGGATGACCAGGTCGAGGGTGCGGGTGCGGGCTGACCCGCCGGCGCCGTACGTGACCGACACGAAGGTGGGCTCGAGCTCGCGCAGCTGGGAGATGGTGGCGAAGAGGGACCGTTCCGCGTCGTCGCTCTGCGGGGGGAAGAATTCGAACGAGAAGATGGGGCGTTGCCGCTCCAGGATGGTGTCGAGGCGCATGTCGCCGACCATGGTGCGACATATCCGGGCGGCGCGCGCTGCTCCGCGGTTGTTAGGGTGCCGCACATGCTCGCCGCGTATGCCGCCCGGGTGGGGGGTGACGATCCACTCGCCAACCTCGAGGTGGGGGAACAGCCCGAGCCTTCTGTGCCCGCGGGGTGGGCGTTGGTGCGGGTTCGTGTCGCCGCGCTGAACCATCACGACGTGTGGACGCTGCGCGGCGTCTCGTCGCGGCCTGTGGTGCCGCCGCAGGTGTTGGGGTGCGACGGTGCCGGCGTCGTGGAGGCGTACGCGGGCGGCGACGTGCCGGAGGGCTTCCCCGCGGTGGGCTCGCGCGTGGTGCTGTATCCGGTGGTGACGTGCGGGAGCTGTGCGTCCTGCCTCAGCGACGAGCCCGAGGGCTGCCGCGCGAGTGGTCTGCTGAGTGAGCCCCCGCTGCCCGGGACGCTCGCCGAGTTCGCATCGGTGCCGGTGCGGAATCTCGTGCCACTGCCCGAGGGCGTGGGCTTTGCGGAGGCGGCCACGCTGCCGACCGCATACCTCACCGCGTATCACATGCTCTTCACGCGTGCCGCGCTGCGCCCGGGCCAGAACGTGCTGGTGCACGGCGCGAGCGGCGGTGTGGCGAGCGCCGCGATCGCGCTGGGCCGCCTGGGTGGGCTGACGGTCTACGCCACGTCGCGTGACGAGACGAAGCGCCAGCTGGCGCTGGATCTCGGCGCCGAGGCGGCGTTTGCGCCGGCGCGCGAGACGGCACGCGAGTTGATCCGCGCAACGGAGGGCCGTGGTGTCGACGCGGTCGTCGAGACCGTCGGCGAACCGACCTGGGACCTCAGCCTGCGCGCCGTCCGCCCGGGCGGCATCGTCGTCGTGTCAGGGGCCACGGGCGGAGCCAACCCGCCCGCTCAGCTGAACCGCATCTTCTTCCGGCGGATAACCGTGGCGGGGTCGACCATGGGCAGCCGCGGCGAGCTGCGGCGGCTGGTGGATCTCTGCGCGACGGGTGCGCTGCGTCCCCTGATCGGAAGCCGGCACCCGCTTGCCGACGCCGCCGATGCGCTGGCCGAGATGGTGCGCGGCGAGACGCGAGGGAAGATCCTGGTGGAGGTGGGGTAGCCGGGACTGCGGGTGCGCGACGTCGCTTGCGCATGCGGGTGGGTGGGCCGGCGAGATGTTGCGGGTGGCGCTGAAGGGCGAACGCATGTTTGGGAGTGTGCTACAATCCTGTGTATGCTGTCAAGTGGTTGTGCGGGCCTGGTGACCGGCGTCGACGAGCTGTCGGCGCAATCGATCGATGCGGTGGACGCCACTGCGCTGGGCGGCCAGCTGATAGCGATGCAGCGCCAGATGGATCGCCTCGAGGCTGAATTCGCGCGGCGCCTTCGTCGCTTCGAAGAGAAGGACGGCCCTCGCCAGGCAGGCGCGACATCGGTGATCGCCTGGCTGCGCACCCGGTGCGCCTTGTCGGCGGCGGCAGCGTCGCAACGCGCTGAAGTGGCGCGGCAGCTACCGGAGCTGCCCGAAGCGGCGAGGCTGTTCCGCCAGGGCAGCGTCGGGTTTCACCACGCGGCCGTGCTGGCGCGATCGGTCACCGAGATCGGTCGCGAAGCGGCGCAACTCGCGACGGGCAGCTTGCTCGAAGCGGCGAGCCGCATGGATCCAACGGAGTTCCGGACGGTCGCCCGAAATCTGAGGCAGACGGTCGACCCCGAGGGCGCTCTGGCGGCCGCCCTGCGCGCGAACCAGCGTCGCTACCTCCACATGAATCAGACCTTCGACGGCGTGTACATGCTCGACGGGCTGCTCGACGCCGAGGGCGGCGCAGCGCTGTCAGCGGCGCTGCAGGGCCTCAGCGCACCGATTCCGGGCGACGAGCGCACTGGCGCGCAGCGTCGAGCCGACGCGCTGGTGGAGTTGGCGAACCGTCAGTTGCAGGGCGGGTCGCTGCCCACGGTCCACGGACAGCGGCCGCACCTGGTGCTCACCGCGACGGTCGACGGGCTGCGGGGGGCGGACGGCGCCGCGCCCCCGAGCCTCGGTCTCGCGGGGCCGATCCCGACCGACGCGGCGCGCCGCCTTGCGTGCGACTCCGCGGCGACCGACAGCGACGACGACCGCGGTGAGCCGGGCAGCCGGTCGCGGCGGACCGTGCCGTCGGCCCTGCGGCGTGCGCTGAGCCGGCGCGACAAGGGGTGCCGGTACCCGGGGTGCGATCGCCCACCGGAGTGGACCGACGCGCATCATGTCGTGCATTGGGTAGACGGCGGCCCGACGACGCTGTCGAACTTGGTCCTGCTGTGCCGCATCCACCACCGCCGGGTGCACGAGGAAGGAGGGTGGCCGAGGGCGTCCATCGGGACGATCGAGGTTGCCCAGCCTCCGTGAGGGCGCCGTGGGCGGCCAGCGGTCTTCCACGGCTTGCGGTGCAGCGTGGTGATTGCTCATAGTTGAGGCGCTTCGCAGGAAGGTGAGGTGCACCACCGATTGGAGCCACATTGTCCGTGCTATTGCCGGACCTTGTGGTCCACCATGGATGCGGGTTGAGGACGTGCGGAGGGTTACTCGGGCCGTGCTGATCGGGACGGGACTGGTGGCGGTGGCGGGGTGTGGATCACCGCCTGCTCCAACGGTGACGCCTGCGCGCAGCGCGTCGCCGAGTGCGTCCGCGTCGAGTGCAAGCCCATGCGCTTCTGTCACCACCACGACGCCCATCGACGACGTGCCGGCCGCCTGCGCCGCGTTGTGGTTTCCGTATCAGGTAACTGAGGTGCCACCGCCGAACATCCTGCAGCTGGAGCACGTGCCGCCGGCGCCGCCCGTGGTGAACATGACCGATGGTGCTGTCTCAGATGCGACGGCGCAGCTGTGGGCGAATGCGAGCAATAGGGACAGCGGTTGGTACAAGTGGGCAGAGGCCAATGACCAACCGGAGTTCTTGCCACATCTTGTAGGAAGCGCGCTTATTAACCCGCAAGACGAAAGTGCGCTTTCAAATGGAGCGGCCATCGATCAGCCAGACTGTAATCTCTACCCTACAAGTGAAGTGCTCTTCAAGGTCACCCCTGACGGTCGGGCGTACTTCACGCGCAAGCACCTCCCAGCCGATGACACCTACGTCTTTGTTGTTGCCTACTCAAACGGCCCTTGTATAGAAACGATTCAGTACCCCGGCGGACGAACGACGCACGTGGAGGTCTTCTCGCGCTCCATCACGGCTTTCTCGCCGGGGAAGCTCGAAACTGATCCCGTTTTAGGAGATCTGTGGTTCGGGGACGCAGGTGGAAACTGCCAAGATCCCGAGGGTCCTCCGGCTGATTGGTGCGGGCGATGAAGCGGCCGATCGCGGTAATGCTTGCTGCGGGCGCATTCGGGTGCGTTGGTCCCGTGGGGGTGCTTGGGAATGGGACAGGTGGGCAATTGCAATCACCAAATCCGCCGCCCGTAAGCCAGGGCTCGGCAAGCATCGTCCTCAACACCCTCGAAGCAGGCGCCGGAGGCACGTACACACCGATCGCACCGGATCACATCCAAGGCGACTTCGTCACGCACAACCCTCTCCGCGTCCCGCCGCCACCCGACCCCGAAGGCAAGTCATGCCCCTCCGTCACCACCTTCCGTAGCTATCGCGGGGGCACCGTCCAGGTCGTCCGCATCTATCCAACCTTCACAAAGAGCTCCGACGGCGGCTACGACGGCAGCGATCCCGACTACGGCTACCACGTCCACGACGCCGTCCCACCGGGAGGCGACCCCACGCAGACCACCCTCGGCTCACCCGCCACTGCGGCGAACATCGCCGGCCACGTGCTCACCGTCGGAGCCTTCATGCAGCAAGCAGGCACCTGGCACGACAAGACGCCAGGCGTACCGCCATATGGCGGCTCTTGCGTCGGCGCGACCTTCACGTTCAGCCCGCCTGTCCTTGCCGGATTTGCGCCGCCGCCCACGCCACCGTCGACCGTCCTCAACACGCCACCTTTCGCCACGGGGCCGGCGCTCATGGCCGAGGTCACCGGAGCATGGCGCATCGGCAGCGTCGAAACCCTCCCCGGGCCCGCAGCCACCGCTCGCACCTACGTCAACATCCCAACCTGCGCCTGGCTGAACACGGGCGTGCCGTCGACCACCGTCCCGATGCACGCTGTGAAGACCACCGTCGAAGACGGCGTCACCTTGTTTCTTGTCTACAACCTCACGATCGCGCCAGGCACAGTCGCCTGGGACTGGGGCGATGGCACGCAGACGCAGTCGAGCACCGCACCGGTCGCGCCGCCGTCGTCACTTCCCAGCTACGACGCGTCGACCCAGACCTGGACCGACCCGTGCAGTGTCTCGCACGCCTACCCAACGGTCGCGACCGGCCGGACCATCACAGCCGCCGAGACATTCACGGTGACGATCACCGTCAGCTGGGACGACGGCGCCGCCACCCATACCGCAGACGTTCCCTGTGACGCCGCCACCGGAGGGCCGTGCCAGCTCGTCGTCGGCCCGTCGAACGGTTGGCGCAGCGGCCCACACCCGGTCGACCAGATCGAGCCGGTGCCGTACCTGCCCACGCCTCAGCCCTAGAACCGAGCGGGCCAATCCCGCGCCGGGCCAGGAACCACAAAATCCCTCGCGGGCCTGCATGGACACCAGACGGCCCCGGTGCTACGGTTGCCGCGCTCCAGCGGCCCGACAGGGGC
Source organism: Candidatus Dormiibacterota bacterium (assembly GCA_963777285.1). Taxonomy (GTDB): domain Bacteria; phylum Chloroflexota; class Dormibacteria; order Aeolococcales; family Aeolococcaceae; genus JAFARE01. Next base: position 168,042 of record CAVZPR010000002.1, on the reverse strand, counting down.
CGCGGCCGGCAGGGTCTCGTCGGAAAGGTGCAGTGGCGAGGCCCTGTTCGCGTTAAACGGCCCGCAAGCCCACAGCGGCCGGCACTCGATGGTGGTAGCCAACATCTTGTGTCATACTCCGCGCGCGAACCCAGCATCTTGCGGTTTTGCCGTCGAAAGCCCCTTTCCCAAGGAGCCGGCCCTGGCTATACTCGGGGTTCAAGCGTGACCCGTTCTCGCCGCGTCTTTGCACTCGATCTAGGAACGACGAAGGTGTGCTGCGCTGCCGCAGACCTGGAGGCGACGGGCCTGCGCGTCCTCGGAGTGGGCGAGGCCGTCTCCAGAGGCGTCCGCAAGGGCGCTGTCGTGGAGATCGACCGGGCCGCCGAAGCTGTCGCGGAGGCGGTCGACATGGCGGAGCAGATGGCGGGGGTTCCCATCGATGCGGCTGTCGTGGGCATCGCCGGTGGGCACATCACATCGCAGAACAGCCGCGGCGTCGTCGCCGTCGCCGCTGGACATCGCGAGGTGCGCGACCAGGACGTGAATCGCGCGATCGAGGCTGCACGCGCGGTGAGCGTGCCGTCGGAGCGCCGCATCGTGCACGTGCTGCCGCAGCAGTTCACGATCGACGGCCAGGAAGGCGTGCGCGACGCAGTGGGGATGTCCGGCGTCCGGCTCGAGGTCGATGCACACATCGTCACGGGCGCCAACACCGCCATACAGAACGTGGTGAAGGTGGTGCACAAGGCCGGACTCGACGTCGACGACATGGTGCTGCAGGTGCTGGCGTCTGCCGAAGCCGTGGTCGGCGAGGACGAGATCGACCGCGGCGTCGTGGTCGTGGACATCGGCGGTGGGACCAGCGACGTCGCCGTCTTCTCGCGCGGCAGCATCGTGCACACCGGTGTGATACCGGTCGGCGGGAACCACGTGACCTCCGACCTGGCGGTCGGATTGCGCTGCGATCTCGACACAGCGGAAACCGTCAAGCGCAATTACGGCCACTGCCTGCAGCTCACGCTCCCCGCGGATGCCGAGGTCACGCTCACGCCCATGGGCTACGACGAGCCCGTCGGCATCCCGCAGCGGTTTCTCGCGGAGATCATCGGGCCGCGCGCCCGCGAGATGGCGTCCTTGATCTCTCGCGAGGTGGAGAGCGCGGGCCCCGTCGGGCTGTTCCCCGGCGGCATCGTGATCACCGGCGGGGGCGCGCTGCTGCGCGGGTTTGCAGAGGTGGTGCAACAGGAGACCGATCTCCCGGCCCGCGTGGCCGCGCCGCAGGGCGTGCACGGCATGAACGATGAGATCCGGGGGCCGCACCACGCTACAGTCGTGGGCTTGCTGCGCTGGGCGGCCCGCAGCAACCGGGTCCGCAGAGTGGCACGCAGCAACGGGCACGGTGAGGGCGGTCCCGCGGTGCCCGCACGTTTTGGACGGTGGCTGCGTGAACTTTTCTGACCAGATGCGCATGTACGGCCTCGACAAGCCCGGCGATGCCGTCACGCGCGCTCGAGCCACCCCGTCATCCGAGAAATTGCCGAACCCGACCAGAACAACGACCCGATCCACGACCAAGCAACGCGAGGAGACGCCCATGCCAGATCTGGACAGGACATTGGAAGGCAACGCACGCATCCGTGTGGTCGGGGTCGGCGGCGGCGGCAGCAACGCCGTGAATCGCATGATCCGGAGCAATCTGAAGGGTGTCGAGTTCATCGCGGTGAACACCGACCATCAGGCGCTCACCGGCTCCTCCGCACACAAGAAGATCCGCATCGGCGGCAAGCTCACCCGCGGTCTCGGCGCCGGCGGCGATCCCTCGAAGGGCGCCGACGCCGCAGAGGAGTCGCGTGACGACCTCACCAAGGCGCTCGCGGACAGCGACATGGTGTTCATCACCGCAGGCATGGGCGGTGGCACGGGCACCGGCGCTGCACCGATCGTCGCCGAGATCTCGCGTGAGACGGGCGCGCTCACGATCGGCGTGGTCACCAAGCCCTTCCGGTTCGAAGGTCTGCGCCGCCAGAAGGCGGCCGAGGAAGGCATCACGAACCTGCAGGGCCGCGTCGACACCCTGATCACAATCCCCAACGAGCGTCTGATGCAGGTCGTGGACAAGAAGACGCCGATCACGGACGCGTTCAAGGTCGCCGACGACGTGCTGCGCCAGGGCGTGCAGGGCATCAGCGACCTCATCGTGTTCCCGGGGCTGATCAACCTCGACTTCGCCGACGTCAAGGCCATCATGAGCGGCCAGGGTCAGGCGCTCATGGGCATCGGCTTCGGCAGCGGCGACACCAGGGCCGCCGACGCCGCGCGCGATGCCGTCGCCAGCCCGCTGCTGGAGACGACGATCGCCGGCGCCAAGGGCATCCTGCTCAACGTCACCGGCGGGTCGGATCTCACGCTGTACGAGGTCAACGAGGCAGCGCAGCTGGTGAGCGAGTCGGCCGACCCCGACGCGCAGATCATCTTCGGCACCGTCATCGACGAGCACATGAAGGGTGAGGTGAAGATCACCGTGATCGCCACCGGGTTCACCGGCCAGATAGACGTGCTCGGCACGCTCGCCTATGAGCCGTCGGCGCGGCCCGTGGTGACCGAGCAGCGCCAGCCCGTCTTCACGGTCGGTGGACGTCCGGCCAGCCCGTTCAACGCGGATGACCTCGACATCCCCGCGTTTCTGAGGGACCGCCGCTAGGCGACAGGCGCCATGGCTCGCGTGTGAAGTGTCCGTTCTGCGGAACCACTGACTCCAAGGTCGTCAACTCGCGCGATTCCGAGACGGGCGAGGCGATCCGGCGCCGCCGTGAGTGTCTGCACTGCGGCAAGCGGTTCACCACGTACGAGCGCATCGAGGCGCCTGCCCTGTTCGTCGTCAAGAAGGACGGCAGGCGCGAGGAGTTCAACCGGCAGAAGCTGCTCGGCGGCCTGCTCGTCGCGTCCAAGAAGCGCGACCTGGCGCCGGCGCGCCTCGAGGTCATGGTCGACGAGATCGAGAACGACCTGCGCAGCCGCAACATCCTCGAGGTTCGCGCCGACGTCATCGGCCAGATGGTCATGGAACGGCTGCGCGAGCTCGACGAGATCGCCTACATACGCTTCGCCTCCGTGTACCGTTCGTTCAAGGATGCCGAGGAGATGCGCGCCACGATCGAGGACGTGCTTGCGCATCCACCGGCGCGTACCGACCAGCGGCGCCGGCGGCGCACCCAGGAGGAAAAGGGCGGCGAGCTGGCGCTGGACATCGGCAAATAGCCGGCGCGACGCAGTCGCATTGCGATGATCGATGTCTCGGCGGCACCCGGCGACTCGCTGAGCGGGCGGCTGGCAGCCGTCCGCGAAGCGATCAGCGCCGCAGCAGAGCGCAGCGGGCGCAACCCGGCTGAGGTTCGGCTGGTCGCCGTGACCAAGGGACGGCCGGCGGCGGACATCGTGACGATCGCGGACCTCGGCGTCACCGACATCGGCGAGAACCGCGTGCAGGAAGCGGCGCGCAAGCACACCGAGCTCGGCGACCGAGCGATGCCGGTGTCATGGCACCTGCTCGGCCACCTGCAGACCAACAAAGCCCGCCTCGCCGCCGTCACCTTTGATCACGTCCACTCGCTGGACAGCGATCGCGTTGCGCGGGCGCTCGCGGCGCACCGCACCCGGCAGGAGCCGCTGACGTGCCTGGTGGAGGTCGACCTGACGGACATCGCCGGGCGCAGCGGCGTGGAGGCCGGTGCCGCGGAGGCGCTGGTGCTCGCGCTCACGCAGATCCCAGAGCTCAGCGTGCGCGGGCTCATGACCATTGCGCCGCCGTCCCAGAACCCGGAGGATGCCCGCGCGGCGTTCAGGCGGCTGCGCGAGTTGCGCGACCAGATCGAGCGCGCCGGACACGAACTCCCCGAGCTGAGCATGGGGATGAGCGACGACTACACGGTCGCCGTGGAAGAGGGAGCGACGATGGTGCGCCTGGGGCGCGCGCTGTTCGGCGAGCGGCCCTAGGAGCCTGTCAGGTTCGTCGCAGGGAACACCTCGTCGAAGTCGTACGGGTTCCAGGCGTGGAACCACGACTCGGTGACCTTGCCGTCCTTGACGTGAACTATGTGCGCGGCGTTGTCACTGTGCTGCTTGCCGTCGATCTCGTACGAGGACGTCACCAGCGCGACAGCGTGCTCGTCGTTGGCCACGATGTCGTGCACCTCGAGCTTCCACGTGCCGTTGGTCGCCTGGATGAGCTCCATGAAAAGCGCAAGCGTGTTCTCAATCCCGCGCTGATCGCCGCTGAAGCGGCTCCGCCCCTGCGTATGCCACACGATGTCGTCGGCGAACGTGGCGCGGACCGCCTCCATGTCGCCCGAGTTGAAGGCGTCGTATCCGCGCCGGAACAATGTGACATTGGGATGGTCGATCGCTGTCTCTGGCATGGCCGCTCTCCTTGTGCCGGACCTGGCACGGCCCCCCTGAGCGGGCCGTCAACGATCCCACTTCCGCCAGGGGCGGGTCAATCGGCCTGCCGGTATCCTTGGCTGGACGATGCCACGGTATTCGCCGGTCAGCGGGCGCGCCCATTTCGCCGAGGCAGAGATCGAGATCCTCGAGCTCTGGCGGCGCACCCATGTGTTCGAGCGCACCCTGGAGTGGCGGCGCGATGCGCCTCGGTACGTGTTCTACGAGGGGCCGCCCACAGCCAACGGGCTGCCCGGCATCCACCACGTCGTATCGCGCGCCTACAAGGACATTTTTGCCCGATACAAGCAGATGGCCGGCTTCTCGGTGGAGCGCAAGGCTGGGTGGGACACGCACGGCCTTCCCGTCGAGCTGGAGATCGAGCGGAAGCTGAAGATCAGCGGCAAGAAGCAGATCGAGGAGTACGGCGTCGACAGGTTCAACGCGCTGTGCAAGGAGTTGGTGAACCGCTACATCGACCAGTGGCGCGAGATGAGCGAGCGCCTTGGGTTCTGGCTCGACTTCGACCATCCGTACCGGACCTATGACTCGACGTACATCGAGTCAGTGTGGTGGAGCCTGAAGCAGCTCTGGGATGCCGACCTCCTCTACCAGGGCTACAGGGTGACGCCGTACTGCCCGCGCTGCCAGACGTCGCTGTCATCTCACGAGCTGAGCCTCGGCTATCAGGAGGACGTGCCCGACCCGTCCGTGTACGTGAAATTCAGGCTTCTGGAGTCAGACGGTTCGACGTTTCTGCTGGCCTGGACGACGACCCCATGGACGCTCCCGGGCAACGTCGCACTGGCCGTCCACCCCGACGAGACCTATGTTCGCGTGCAGCAGGGTGGCGAGAGCTACATCGTCGCCAAGGCACGGCTATCGGTGCTCGACCCCGACTACGAGGTGCTCGAAGAGATGCCGGGGTCGGCGCTGGTCGACCTCACCTACGAGCCGCTCTTCACCGACATGCTGCCCGACGGCCTGGCTTTTGTGGTCGTCGACGCAGCCGAGCTGGTGAGCATGGCGGAGGGGACCGGCATCGTGCACACAGCCGCAGCGTACGGCGTCGCAGACCTGGAGCTGTGCCAGCGCAAGGGGATCGCTGTGCGACACGTGGTCGGACTTGACGGCCGGTTCCTGGAGGGTCAGACCCGCTACCGAGGCATGTTCGTCAAGGACGCGGACACGGTCATCATCGACGACCTGCGCGCGCAGGGCAGTCTGTACCGCGCCGAGCAGATCCGCCACACCTACCCCTTCTGCTGGCGCTGCGACACGCCGCTGCTCTACTACGCGCTCACCTCGTGGTTCATCCGTACCACGGCGCACAAGGAGCGGCTGCTGCACTTCAACCACGACATCGCGTGGCAGCCGCAGCACATCCGCGACGGGCGCATGGGCAACTGGCTGGAGAACCTCGTCGACTGGAACCTTTCACGCACCCGCTACTGGGGCACACCCCTGCCGATCTGGATCTGTGAGGGGTGTGACGCGCGACGCTGCGCCGGCAGCGCCGCCGAACTGGGGCTCACGGTGGATGACGATCTGCACAAGCCGTTCATCGATACCGTCACCCTGCCCTGCGAAGGCTGCGGCGGCGTGATGCGGCGGGTGCCCGACGTCATCGACTGCTGGTACGACTCGGGCGCGATGCCCTTCGCGCAGCGGCACTATCCCTTCGAGAACCAGGAGCTCTTCGCGGCCACGCACCCTGCGGACTTCATTTGCGAAGGCCTCGATCAAACCCGTGGCTGGTTCTTCTCGCTGCTCGCGGAGAGCGCGCTGCTGTTCGACAAGATCGCCTATCGCAACTGCGTGGTCGCGGGTCTCGTGGTCGATCGCCAGCGCAAGAAGATGTCCAAGTCGCGCGGCAACGTCATGGACCCGCAGAGCGTCTTCAGCGAGTTCGGTGCAGACGCCGCCCGGTGGTATTTCTACGCGGCCGGCGGCCTCGCCGGTGAGCTCAGGGTGAGCCGGGAGGGCTTCCAGCACGTCGTGCGCCTCTTCATGCTCACCCTCTGGAACGTCTACTCCTTCTTCGTGACGTACGCTGAGATAGACGGCTTCGATCCATCCGCCGGCCAACCTGCGGTGACCGAGCGCCCCGTGCTGGACCGCTGGTGTCTGGCGCGCCTGGCGGAGACCGTCGACACGGCTCGTGCGGCACTCGATCGCTACGACGCGCAATCCGCGTGCCGCGAGGTCGAGGCGTTCGTCGAGGACGTGTCCAAGTGGTACGTGCGGCGCTCACGACGGCGATTCTGGAAGGGAAGCACCGACGCGCAGGCTGACTCGCGCTCGGCGTACGCGACGCTGCACACGGTGCTGCTGACGCTCGCCGGGCTGGTGGCGCCTGCGATGCCGTTTCTCGCCGAGCGCATGTATCGCAACCTGGCCGGGTTCGACGGCGACACGCCGCCGCGCGACGGCGTTCCCGACTCGATCCACCTCACGGAGTTTCCCGTCGCTGACGGAGAGTGGCGCGACGCAGACGTCATCGCCGCCATGCGCCGGCTGCGTGAGCTGGTCGAGTCCGGGCTGGCGGCGCGCACCGAGGCGGGCATCCGCGTGCGCCAGCCGCTCGCCGCCGCAACCATCAGCGGTGCGCCGCTGGATCCGGAGCTCGAGGCGATCTTCGCCGACGAGCTCAACGTGAAGCGCGTGACGTACGCGGCCGCCGCAGGAGGCCACGCGAGTGTCAGCCTGGACACGACGGTCACCGACGACCTGCGGCTCGAGTGGCTGGCGCGCGAGCTGAGCCGCGCGGTGAACGAGCTGCGCAAGAAGGCCGGCCTGCGCGTGGAGGATCGGATCTCCCTCCTCGTCGATGCCGACGGCGACCTGCGCCGCGCGGTGGACGCCAACCGCGGCTACCTCGCCGGCGAGACGCTCGCCACCGAGATCCGATTCGGCCGCGGCGACACACTGGCGTCCTGGGAGGGCGAGCTGGGCGGCGTCGCCTGCTGGTTGGGAGTGGCCCGCTGAACACGGCGCAGCGCGCAGTCCGCTTGCACGTGTACCTGATCATCCTCGTGACGGCGGTTGCGGTTGTCATCGCCGACCATCTGACCAAGTGGCTGGTGTCGACCAACCTGCCGCTCGGCGGTGAGGTGTGGTCGGGCGCCTTCGTGAGCATCACGCACGTGGTCAACCGTGGCGCCGCCTTTGGCGTGTTCCCGCAGTTCCAGTGGCTCTATCTCGTCGTGGCCGCGGTCGTCGCCGTGTACATCCTCATTGCGGGCCACAGGTTCGGCACCACCTGGTACCGCCAGGTGACGTTGGGACTGGTTCTGGGCGGCGCGATCTCCAACGGCGTCGACCGTCTGCTGCAGGGCTACGTCGTCGACTTCATCAACCTGCACTGGTGGCCGGTGTTCAACGTCGCCGACAGCGCGATCGTGGTCGGTGTCCTGCTGGCGATCGTGACGTTTCGCGTGCATCCCGCGGCGCCGGAGCAGCCGAGCACGACATGACCGTGGACACGGCCCAGCTGCCTCGGCTCGACCTCTGGCTCGCGCAGCGTCGCGACATCACGCGCCACGCCGCGCGCACGCTGATCGACGCCGGCTTCGTCACCGTGAACGGCCGGCGAGGCCGGCCCGGCCAGCGGGTGCGCCAGCGCGACGAGATCTCGGTCGACGAGCGGACCGTTGCGGCTGGTGCAGGCTCTGGGACGGAAGGGAGGAGCGCTTCGGGGTACGCGGTCGAAGCCCCGCTGGGGCCTCGCCGCTCGGCACTCGGCTCGCCGAAAGCTCCGACCGCGGTCCGGCTCGCCTCCGTGACGCCCCCTCATCACTCCTCCCGTCCGCCTTCCGAGCTCGGAACCCCGGCGCTGACCGTCGTCTACGAAGACGCCGCACTGGCGGTGATCGACAAGCCGGCCGGCCTCGTCGTGCACCCTTCGCCGGGCCATCCAGCCGGGACGCTGGCGGATATGCTGCGCGAGCGCGGCGCGACGTGGTCGCTGCTCGGCGGCGCCGAGCGGCCCGGCATCGTGCACCGCCTCGACCGCGACACCAGCGGTCTCCTCGTGGTGGCCAAGACCGAGTCTGCGCACCGAGCGCTCGCGGCACAGCTGCGCGATCGAACCCTGGGACGGACGTACACGGCGATGGTGCGCGGCGGTTTCCGGGAGAAGACGGGAGAGATCGACGCACCGATTGGTCGCGACCCGCGCGACCGCAAGCGCATGGCGGTGGTCGACGGTGGACGGGCAGCCGTCACGGACTTTCGCGTGGTCGAGCGCTTCGGCGCCGTCAGCCTTCTCGAGGTGAACCTGCGCACCGGGCGCACGCACCAGATCCGCGTGCACATGGCGTACATCAGGCACCCGATCGTCGGGGATGGCGTGTACGGAGGGCTCGAGCCCGCGCTCTCGCGCCCCGCGCTGCACGCGTCGGCGCTCAGGTTCGCGCACCCGGACACGGGCGAATCGTGTGCGTTCACGTCGCCGCTGCCGGCCGAGCTGCAGTCGTTTCTTGAGCGCGCGCGTGCGCGCTCCAGAAGACCGGCGTGAGCGCGAACGCGCAAACAGGCGCGAACGGCCTCGACGGGCCGGGGCGGCTCATCGTCATCTCCGGACCCAGCGGCGTCGGCAAGGACACCGTGCTGCGCGAGCTCTTCGCGCTCGATCCCAGCCTGCGCTACAGCGTGTCGTACACGACGCGGCCGCCGCGGCCCGATGAGGTGGACGGCGCCGCGTACTCGTTCGTCGACGACGGCACCTTCGACGGCATGATCGAGCGCGGCGAGTTCCTCGAGTACGCGCACCTGTACACGCACCGTTCGGGGACGTCGCTGGCACGGGTGCGTAGCGCGGTCGCGCGTGGTGAGGAGATCATCCTCAAGATCGACGTGCAGGGCGCCGCGCGCGTGCGCGAGCTGGCCGGCGGTGCTGCGACGTTCATCTTCCTGCTGCCGCCGAGCGAGGAGGAGCTGCGCCGGCGGCTGGTGGACCGGGCCACCGAGGACCCGGCGACCGTCGAGCTCCGCTGGCAGCGCGCGGTGCATGAGCTGGCCGAGCAGGACAAGTACGATCACCGCGTGGTCAATGACGACGTGAAGCGCGCCGCCCGGGAGATCCTCGGCATCATTCAGGCGGATCGCGCAGAACGAGCGGCGCGGGCCTGAGCGCGGCCATGACGGATCGGCCGCTTGCAGGGAGCTGCGTCATCGTCTCGGTCGGCGGCAGCGTCGCCGCCTTCAAGGCGTGCGAGGTCGTGACCGAGCTGCGCCGCCGCCACGCCGACGTGCGCGTCGCCATGACAGACGCCGCGACGCGGTTCGTGACGCCAACCCTGCTGCGCGCGCTGAGCGGGCACCGCGTGGCCACCGATATGTGGAACGGGGACGTCGAGGCCGAGCACGGGATGAGCCACATCGACCTCGCCTCGTGGGGCGAGGTGCACGCGGTCGTCGCTGCCAGCGCCGACCTGATCGCCCGGCTCGCGCTGGGGCTGGGCGGCGACGCGGTCACGGCGACGGCGCTCGCGTCGCGCGCGCCGCTGCTCGTGGCACCGGCGATGGAGGCTGCCATGTGGGAGCACCCGGCGACGCAGGCCAATGCCGCGACGCTCGCCGCCCGCGGTGCGCGCATCCTCGGCCCGGTCCGCGGCCGGCTCGCCAGCGGACACGAGGACGCGGGGCGCATGGTCGAGCCCGGCGCAATCGTCGCCGCTATCGAGGAGACGCTTGCCGCGCGCTGACGGCTACTGGCTCGAGGGTCAGCGCGTCGTCGTCACCGCGGGTGGCACGCGTGAACCCATCGACCCGGTGCGCTACCTGGGAAATCGCAGCAGCGGCAAGATGGGAGCAGAGCTTGCGCTCGCGGCCGCCGGCGTGGGCGCGCGCGTGACGCTGATCACCGCCGCCGAGACGCAGCCGCAGCTCGAAGGCATCGAGGTGGTGACGGTCGACACCGCCGCCGAGATGCTGGCAGCGCTGCTCGAGTGGCTGCCCGGCGCCCGAATCCTCATCATGGCCGCGGCGGTCGCCGACTACCGGCCGGCGCACGTGGCGCAGCACAAGATCAAGAAGCGCGGTGGCACGCTGAGCCTGGAGCTGGAGCCGGCGGTGGACATCCTCGAGGCGCTCCGCGACTCGGGCTTGCGCGACGGGCTCTTCGTCGTCGGGTTCGCTGCGGAGACCGACGACCTGATGCAGAACGCTCGCCAGAAGATTCGCCACAAGCGCCTCGACCTCATCGTGCTCAACGACGTCAGCCGGCGTGACATCGGCATGGGATCGGACTACAACGAGGTGACCGTTCTCGACGAGAACGGCATCGTCGACCAGATACCCCGGGCGCCCAAACACGAGGTGGCGGCAGCGATCCTGCGCGACGTGAGGAGCCGTCTGCGGTGACGTTCGCTGCGGTGGTTCCGGAGACGCGCTCCCTGCTGCCGCGCGATTCGTATACGTATTCCGTCCCCGACGAGCTCGACGCCCTGGTGCTCCCCGGGGCGCGCGTGGAGATTCCCTTCGGCAAGCGCTCCATCGTGGGCTACGTGGTCGAGCGCAGCGCGACGTCCGACCACGATGACGTACGTCCCATCGCCGCCATGGTCGACCCGTCGCCGCTGATGCTGGAGCGGCACGTGCGGCTGGCGCGCGAGATCGCCGAGCGCTACTGCGCGCCGCTGGGAGAGGTGATCCGCGCCATGCTGCCCGCGCGCGTGCGCAGCGAGACGGTGCGGTCGCGGCGGCGCGGGCCGCGCACCACGTCGCGCGCCATGCAGGCAGCTCGGGTCGAGGGGCCCGCGGAGGACACACCGGAGCTGACGCCCGCCCAGGCCGCGGCCGCGGCGCCGCTCCTGCACGCGATCGACGAGCGTGTGCACCGCCGCGTTCTGCTGCACGGGGTGACAGGAAGTGGCAAGACCGAGGTGTACCTCTCGGCCATTCGCGCAGCGCTGGAGCTGGGCCGGGGGGCCATCGTCCTGGTGCCGGAGATCGCGCTGACGCCGCAGATGATCCAGCGCTTCGCGGCGCGCTTTCCCGGGCGGGTCGCTGTGCTGCACTCCGCGCTCACCGACGCGGAGCGCGCCGCCGAATGGCGCCGCATCCGCGCCGGCGAGCTCGACGTCGTCATCGGCTCGCGCAGCGCGATCTTCGCGCCCATCGACCAGCTCGGGATCGTGGTGGTGGACGAGGAAGATTCGTCCGCGTACAAGCAGGACCGCGTGCCCCGGTACCACGCCGCCGAGGTCGCCCTCCTGCTCGGCGCGCTGGCGGCGGCGCCTGTGGTGCTGGGCAGTGCGACGCCGCGGGTCGAGACGTACTTCCGTGCCCACGGCGGCGACATGGAGCTGGTCACCTTGCCGCAGCGCATCACGGGACGCGCGCTGCCGCCCATCGAGGTGGTCGACCTGCGCGACGAGCTGCGCGCCGGCAACCGTGGCGCCCTGTCGCTGGCCCTGTCACGTGCGCTGCGGGAGTGCCAGGACGGCGCCGGCCAGTCCATCCTGTTCCTCAACCGCCGTGGCTCAGCAACCGTCGTGCTCTGTCGCAGCTGCGGCGCCGCGCTCACGTGTGACAACTGCAGCGTCTCGCTTGTGCACCACGCGGAGCGGAGGCGCTGCGACTGTCACTACTGCGGGCTGTCGTTGCACCCACCGGAGGCGTGTCCCGCGTGCGGCTCGCCCGCCATTCGCGGGCTGGGCATGGGCACCGAGCGGCTGGAGCAGGAGGTTCGAGAGAGCTTCCCGGACATGCGCCTGCTGCGCATGGACCGCGACACCACGCAGACCCGCGATGCGTACTTCGAGATCTACGAGCGATTTCGCCGCCACGAGGCCGACTGTCTGATCGGCACGCAGATGGTGGCCAAGGGATGGGATCTGGGCAACGTGCGCCTCGTCGGCATCGTCAACGCGGACACGTCGCTGCACTTCCCGGACTACCGCAGCGGTGAGGTGACCTTTTCGCTGCTGACGCAGGTCGCCGGCCGCGCCGGGCGCGGCGACGAGCCCGCGCGCGTGATCCTGCAGACGTACACACCGGAGCACTACGCGGTGCGGCATGCGGTGACGCACGACTACGCCGGCTTCGCGCACGACGAGATTCGTGTGCGCCGCCAGCTGCGCTTCCCTCCCTACACGCGGCTTTGCGTGTGCACCTACGTGAACCGCAGCGACACCGATGCTGAGCTGGAGGCACGCCGGGAGGCGCAGCGACTGTCTGATACACTCGGCGATGGCGCCGGAGTCGACATCCTCGGGCCGTCGCCGGCCTTCCTCCACCGCCTTCGCGGCGAGTACCGGTGGCAGATCACGGTGCGAGGCCAGGCCATCGAGAGGACGTTCGCCCATCTTCCTCGCGGCAGGGGTTGGAGCATCGACGTCGACCCTTCACAGTGAGCCGCACCGGAGACCAGCCGTGCCAGTGCTTCCCATCGTCCTCACCGCCGACCACAACGACGTGCTCACCACCAAGGCGACGCGCGTGCCGCGGGTCGACGAGGGCATCCGCCGGTTGATGGACGACATGGTGGAGACGATGTTTGCGGCGAACGGCGTCGGGCTGGCCGGGCCGCAGGTGAACGTGCCGCTACGCGTCATCGTGCTGCGCGTCGACAACCAGATCTACCAGATCGCCAACCCGGAGATGGTGCGCTGCCAGGGCGAGCAGACGGGGCTCGAGGGCTGCCTGTCCGTGCCCGGCTGGGTGGGCGAGGTCACCCGCTGCGAGCGCGTCGTCGCCAAGGGTCTGAACCGTCACGGCAAGGAGGTGCGCGTCAAGGGCGACGGCCTGCTGGCGCGTGCCGTTCAGCACGAGATCGACCACCTCGACGGCATCCTCTTCACGACGCGGGTGAACGAGGGCACGCTGCGCGAGATCGAGATCGCCGCGGAGGCGCGGGAGGATGAGATCGTCTCTGCCGTGTGAGGCCGACTCCGCGTGAGGATCCTCTTCATGGGCACCGCGGACTTCGCCGTGCCGTCGCTTCGCGAATGCGCCTCGCACCACGAGGTCATCGCGGTCGTGACGCAGCCGGACCGGCCCGGTCACCGTGGTGCGCCCGCTCCGCGGCCCGTGCGTGACGCTGCAGCGGAGCTGGACCTGCGCGTGCTTGCGCCGCAGCGCGTGCGCCACGACGACACGATTGCGGCACTGCTGGCGCTGTCGCCGGACTGCGTCGTCGTCGCAGCGTATGGGCAGATCCTGCCGCCGCCGCTGCTGCACCGCCCGCGGCACGGGGCGCTTAACGTGCACGCGTCGCTGCTGCCGCGCTGGCGCGGCGCGGCGCCGGTGGCGCACGCGATTCTCGCCGGCGACGCTGTCACCGGCGTATCCATCATGAAGATGGACGAGGGTCTGGACACCGGACCGATCTACACCAGCGAGCGCGTGAGCATCAGTGACGGCGCCACCACACCTGCCCTCACCGACGCGCTGGCGGCGCTCGGCGCAGAGCTGCTCGTCGACGTGCTCGCCTCCCTCGAGCAGGGCACGGCGGAGGCGACGCCGCAATCCGACGGCGGCGTCACCCTGGCGCCGCGGCTGCGTCGTGCAGACGGCGAGCTGGACTGGTCCCGGATCAGCGGCATCGACGTCGACCGTCACGTCCGAGCGCTGCAGCCATGGCCCGGTGTGCACCTGCCGCTCGAGGGAGTTCGCGTCCGCGTGCTGCAAGGCGCACCGTGTGACCTCGGCGCCGCACAGACAGCCGCCCCGGGGGAGGTGGTGCGCGCCGACGGTGAGGCCGTCCTCGTCGCCGCTCGCGAGGGCGCGTACCGCATGGACGCGGTGTTGCCACCCGGCTCCCGAGCCATGTCCGCGGCCGCGTTCCTGCGTGGCCGGCGAAAGCGCCCGTGAGCTCGCGCGCGCCGCGTGACCCCGTGCTGGCGCGCAACCGCCGCGCGACGCACGAGTTCCAGATCATCGACACCGTCGAAGCGGGCGTGGTGCTCACCGGGACCGAGGTCAAGTCGCTGCGGGCCGGGCGCACGCAGCTGCGCGACGGCTACGTGCGCATCGAGAACGGCGAGGCCTGGCTGATGCAGGTGAACATCGCGCAGTACGAGCACGGCAACCGCAACAATCCCGAGCCGGAGCGGCGCCGCAAGCTCCTGCTGCACAAGCGCGAGATCGAGTACCTCGACGGCCGGGTGCGCACCCAGGGGCTGACCATCGTGCCGCTGCGCCTGTACCTGGAGCGCAACCGGGTGAAGGTGGAGCTCGGGCTGGCCCGGGGCAAGAAGCTCTGGGACAAGCGCCAGGACCTCGCCCGGCGAGACGCCCAACGGGAGATGGAGCGCGCCACCGCCCGGGCCTCTCGCGGCTGATCGCCCGAACTCTGCCGGAGACTCGAAACGCGCGAATGGTGCATACTCGCCCCACCGGCGGGAAGGAAACCGGGAGAGTCGGGGGGCGCGATCGAATGCAGTGGAGGGTGACTGGGCGGCGGCTGGCGTGCGCCATTGCCGCGGCCTCGATCAGCGGGGCCCTGATGGGCGTGCGACCCGCGCAGGCTGCGACGCCGCTGACCGTCTCCGTGACCGCTGCGCCGTCGCCGGTGTCCGACGGCCAGGACCTCACCTACACGATCACCGTCAACGAGACGGCCGGGATGCCGGCGACGAACCTGAGCCTCAGCGACGCGCTGCAGGACCTGAACGGCCTGGGCAATTCCGGTTATACGATCACGGCCTCCAGCGGGAGCTGCACCCAGAGCAGTGGACAGGTCAGCTGCAGCGACGCGCTGCTCGCGGCCAACGGCACCTGGACGGTGACCGTCGAAGGACAGGTGTCGGCCGCCGTGGGCACAACGCTGAACGACACGGCTGCGCTGACCGGGATGGACGGGTCCACTAGCGTCAGCACGTCGGGTTCGGCGTCCACGCTGGTCGACCTGGCCGCCGGCTTCGCGCAGAAGACGCTGCTCGGTGGCCTGCACAATCCCACCTGCTTCGCCTTCGCCCCCAACGGCGACATCTACATCGCGCAGCAGGGTGGAGCCATCCTCATCGACCGCGGCGGCAAGCTGCTGGCGACCCCGGTCGTCACCGTGAGCACCGATGGGAGCAACGAGCTGGGCGTGCTCGGCCTGGCCCTCGATCCCAATTTCGCCAGCAACGGCTACATGTACCTGTCCTACACGACGACCAGTGACCTCGCTCGGGTGTCGCGCTTCACCGTGCAGAACGGTGTCGCCAACCCCAGCTCGGAGGTCGTCTACTACACGGGCAACCAGCTGCAGTCCAGCGGCCATCACAGCGCCAACGACCTGCACGTCGGACCCGACGGCAAGCTGTGGTGGTCGGTCGGCGACGCCGTGCCGGCGATCAGCAACGCGCAGACGCTGGCCAACATCAACGGCAAGATCCTCCGCTTCAACCTCGACGGCTCGGTGCCGTCCGACAACCCGTTCATCCACGTCCCGGGCGCCGTGCCCTACATCTACGCGTACGGGTTGCGCAACCCGTTCCGCTTCACGTTCCTGCCCACCGGGCAGGCGATGACGGAGGACACGGGCTCCAGCTACTGGGAGGAGATGGACACCGTCCAGGCGGGGGGCAACTACGGCTGGGACTTCTACGAGGGCAACTGCTTCAGTTGCGGCTACATCAATCCCGCATATGCATACGGCCATTTGCCGGTGGACGGCGCGATCTCAGCGATCTCTTCGTACTCGGGAAGCGTCTTCCCGCAGCAGTACGACCACGTGGTGTTCTTCGGTGACTACAACCGCACCGACATCGAGGCGGTGGCGTTCGATCCCACGTACCGGACGGAGACGTCGGAGACCGAGTTCGATGCAGCCGCCGGCACGATCGCCGACCTGCAGGAAGGGCCGGACGGCGACCTCTACTACGTCAGCATCTTCGAGGGGACCTTCACCAAGGTATATCCGGTCGGGCCGTTTCCGCCGTCTGCGGCCGCAACCGCGAGCCCCAACGCGGGCTCCGCCCCGCTGACCGTGCAGTTCTCGTCGGCGGGGTCGAGCGACCCCTACGGCCACTCCCTGACGTACTCGTGGAACTTCGGCGACGGCTCGGCGACGAACACGACGGCATCGCCCTCGCACGCATACGCCGCCAACGGCACGTATACCGCCACACTGACCGTGAGCAACGGCGCCCAGACGGGGTCGGCAAGCACGACGGTCGTGGTGGGCCAGACTCCTCCCAGCGCCACCATGACGCAGCCGGCCGCGGGCACGATGTACAACGGCGGCCAGACGATCAACTTCAGCGGCACCGCCACCGACGCTCGCGACGGCACCGAACCGGCCAGCGCCTTCACCTGGCAGGCCGACTTCTACCAGAACGGTGTGGCCGTGCCGTTCTATCTCTCCGAGGTTCCGCATCCCTTCTACGGTCCGGCGACCGGCATCAGCTCGGGCACGCTCCAGATTCCAAACGACCTGTCCCAAACGCCGGCCAGCTTCTATCGCATCACCATGACCGTGACCGATTCGCTGGGCCTCAGCACCGTGGTGACGCGCGACATCCATCCGAACCTCACCAGCTGGACCGCGACCAGCAATGTCTCGGGCGCGGCGTTCGTGGTCGACGGGACGTGGCACACGGCCGCGTACACCACGCAGGACGTCGTCGGCGTGCAGCACGTGCTGACCGGCGTTCCGCTGCAGACGGTGAGCTCGGCGCGATACCGCTTCCTCGGCTGGGCAGACGGCAGCGCATTGACGGACTCGTTCACCACCACCGGCTCGAGCACCACGTACACGGCCGACTACGACCCGTCTTCGACGACCCTCCCGTCTGCGTGGCAGACCACCGACGTGGGCAGCCCGCTCACGCCGGGTGGCGCGGACTACTCCAGCTCCAGCGGCTCGTTCTATGTGGATGGTGCGGGCAACGACGTCTCCGGATCGACCAATCAGTCGCGCCTCGTCTACCAGACGTTGAACGGCGACGGCACGATCGTCGCCCGCATTCGCTACGAGACGAACACTCACTCCTGGGCCAAGGCGGGCTTGATGATCCTGCAGTCGACGGCCAGCGGTGCACCGTACGTCTCGCTGTTCGTGACCCCGGATGTGAACCCGAGCACGCCGAACGTCAACGGGGTGAACTGCGTGCTGCAGGATCCGGGCGCAGGATGTGACGCGCCGCTGCCACCGGTGACGCCCGCCGTCGGCAATGGGCTGCACCTGTGGAAGTACACCGCCGGGCTCACCAACACGGGCTCCGGGGCGCAGGCGGGCACGCCGCCGGCGTTCCCCAACAAGTGGCTCAAGCTGCAGCGGACCGGCAACACGTTCAGCGCGTGGTACTCCTCCGACGGGGTCTCGTGGACGTCCGAGGGCACGACCACATTCGCCATGAACAAGCCGGCGCTGATCGGGCTCTTCGTAACGTCGCACAACAACGGCCAGGTCAGCACCGCGGCGTTCGACAACGTGCAGGTGACCACACCAAGCACAGGTCCGCTGCCCAGTCCGTGGGTTGACCAGGATGTTGGGTCGCCCGCGGTGGCCGGCTCTGCCAGCTACGCCAACGGTGTGTTCACGGTCAACGGCGCCGGCATCGACATCTGGCAAACCCACGACCAGTTCAACTACGTGTCCCAGGCGGACCCAGGCGACGCCACCATCGTCGCCCGCGTGACGTCGCAGTCGGCGTCCGATCCCAACGCCAAGGCCGGCGTGATGTTCAAGCAGTCCACGGCCGCCGGATCGAACTACATCCTCATCGCCGTGGGCCCGGGCTACGTCAAGGTGCAGTACGACTTCAACAACTCGATCAATGTGGGGTCCTTCACCTTGCCCAATGCATGGGTCAAGCTCGTGCGCTCGGGCAGCACCTTCACCGCGTACACCTCGACCGACGGCTCGACGTGGACGTCGCAGCTCAGCATCGCGTTGCCCATCACCGGCGCGGCGACGGCCGGCATCTTCGTCTGCTCGCACAACGCCAACGTGCTGGGCACGGCAACTTTCGACAACGTCAGCTTCACGTCTCAGAATCAGAACTCGCTGCCCAGCCCGTGGGTGGACCAGGACGTGGGATCGCCGGCGCTCGCCGGGTCCGCGGGCTACAGCGGCGGCACGTTCACGGTCAACGGCGGCGGTGTCGACATCTGGCACACGCACGACCAGTTCAACTACGTGTCTCAGCCGGATCCCGGTGACGCCACTATCATCGCGCGCGTCACCTCGCAGACGCAGTCCGACCCCAACGCCAAGGCCGGCGTGATCTTCAAGCAGTCCACGACGTCCGGCTCCAACTACATGCTCATCGCGGTGGGACCCGGGTACATCAAGATCCAATGGGACTACTACAACTCGGTGAACGTCGGCTCGTACACGTTCCCCGACGCGTGGGTGAAGCTGGTGCGCGCCGGCAGCGTGTTCACCGCGTACACGTCAGCCGACGGAGCGACCTGGACGCAACAGGTGAGCATGACCCTGCCCATCAGCGGGGCCGCGACGGCCGGTCTCTTCGTCTGCTCGCACAACTCGGCGGTGCTGGGCACGGCGACGTTCGACCACGTGAGCTTCACGACGCCGTGAACACCGGGGGTCAGCCGGCGGCGCGCTGATCCTCGGATCGGTCCAGGGTGGCGCCCGGCAGGACGACGCGGTTGGCCTTGGTGTCGGGCACGACCCTGGCGGCCAGGGCGTCGATCGCCTGGCGCAGCTCGCGAAGGCCGGTGCCGCGCAGCGCGCTGACGCAGAGCGGCGAGACGCCGGCCACGTCGCCGAGCCGAAGCCGGGCGTCGCGAAGGGCTGTGGCCCGCAGCCGGTCGGCCTTGTTGAGCACCAGCAGCGACGGCTGGTCGCAGTCCATGTCGCGGAGCGTGTCCAGCACCGTCCGCAGCTGCGCCTCGCAGTCGGGATGCGAGCCATCCACCACGATGACCAGGAGATGCGCTTGACGCACCTCCTCCAGCGTCGCAGCGAAGGCCTCGACCAGCTCGGTGGGCAGGCTCTGGATGAAGCCGACTGTGTCGGTGAGGATCACGCGGCGGCCGGAGGGCAGCTCCAGGCGGCGCGAGGTCGGGTCGAGCGTGGCGAAGAGCAGGTTGTCGGCGAGCACCTCGCTGTGCGTCATGCGGTTGAGCAGCGTGGACTTGCCGGCGTTGGTGTAGCCGACCAGCGCGCACGACGCCAGCGGCACGTCCGTGCGCGCGGTACGCCGTGTCCGGCGCTGTCTCTCGACGACGGCCAGCCGCTGGCGCAGCCGCTTCAGCCGCTGCCGGATCAGCCGGCGGTCGACCTCGATCTGCGTCTCCCCCGGGCCGCCACGCAGCCCGACACCACCGCGCTGGCGCTCCAGGTGCGACCACCCGCCGGCGAGGCGCGGCAGCAGGTGCTCCAGCTGGGCCATCTCGACCTGCACGCGGCCCTCAGCGGTGGTGGCGCGCTTGGCGAAGATGGCCAGGATCACCTCGGTACGGTCCAGCACGGGGACGTCCCACGCCTCCTGCAGGTTGCGCTGCTGGCGCGGCGTCAGCGCGTCATTGACCAGGACGGCCGGCCGATCGAGCTCGGCGATGTGCATGGTCAGTGCCTCCACGGCGCCGCTGCGCAGGAACGTCGCTGGGTGCGGCTCGCGCAGCGTGATCAGCTGCCGGTCCACGACTTCCGTGCGCAGAGTGCGCGCCAGCTCCTCGAGCTCGTCGAGCTCGATCTCGCGCCGCTCCCTGTCGGCTCGGCCAGAGGCGGTTCCGACGATGAGGACGCGGTGCAGACGCGCACCGATCCCGGGGTCGGCGCCGGAGACCGATTCTGCGTGCGCCATGCGCACAGCCTAGCGTCACGGAGGTGCGCCGTCAGAAGAGCATGCCCGGATTGGGATCTGCTCTCGGGCGGGTATGATTGCCGTGCACGAAGGCCACGCTGGGCCGCGTCCATGGGGGCGTTTGGCTTCGACGGGGTCGTGGGTCGTGCGATGGCGAGCCGAGCCCCGGGCTCGTAAAACCGGGAAAACAATACGTGCGAACAACGCACCTCTCGCCCTCGCTGCGTAAGTAGCAGAGACGAAAATGCTCAGGCTTCGGCCTGACGTCGACCGATGTCCCGGCCGCGGACAGCGGACCCGACGTTAATGCAAGCAGCCTCGCCGCCCGCCGGCGTCTCGGCGACGGGCGGGACATTCACCGAGACTGGCCGGAGCAGAGCCTGGTCCCAGGGCGCTGCACCGGTGAGAGCAATACCGGGACTACGCTCGTAGAGGTCGTGCGGAACGCGGCTTCGGACCCGGGTTCGATTCCCGGCGCCTCCACCACCGCGGCTCTGATTCCTGACAGGCTGACGCGACTTCAGAATTGCAAGCCGCAGAGGCCGACAGCCAGAAAGACATACCCAGCCGCAGCCAACCCGACTATGGCCATGCAGGTGAGACTGATGACCCGGAGCTGCAGCCGCTCGCGCACAGGAATCAGGCGCTGGGCGACCTGCCACATCCCCATCGCGACCGGCACAGTGGCTGCCGCAAGGACGAGCGCGGCTGCGACGCCCCAAATGCCGGAGTCGGCAGAGCACGCGCCGGGCAGTCGCGTCGCCAGCTCGACCACGACAGCGGCGCAGCCAACGACCAATCCGGCGGGCAGAAACACGAATCCCGCCGCGATGAGTATGGAGCGGCGGTGGCCGGGACGCTCGCCCTCTGCGAAGGCGCTCCTGTTCTGGGACAACTGGACCACATCGTAGTGGAGGGCCCGAAGGTGCCCAAGGCCGTCGCATGGCCGTGACATGCGGGCTTCAGCGCTGGTCGGCCTCCACGGAGCCTCGGGGAATTACGAGGCAGACTTGCGGCGCTGGTTCCTCGCAAACGACTCCTGCACGGTCCAGGAGTTCCCGTCGGGATCGCTGAAGTACACGTGCTTGCCCCAGGGCTGCGGTTCAACCTCGCTTGTGTCGATACCGCGCTGGTTGAGTTCGGCCTTGGCCGCTTCAGCGCTGTCCACCACCAGGATCAATCCCCTGACACTGCCGGGCGTCATCGTTGAGGTGCCCTCTCCGATGTGAATGGAACAGCCGGAGCCGGGTGGTGTGAGCTGCACAAAGCGCAGGTTGTCATTGGTCCGCTCGTCCATGTCGACGTTGAAGCCCAGCCGTTTGTAGAACTCCATCGCCCGGTCCGTGTCAGTCACCGGCACGGGAACCACTTCGAGCGTCATGTCCATCTCAGAACCTCATGCTTGCTTTGGGCTGGTGCATCCGTTTCAACGCCACGGGTTCGGCGGCGGTTTGCCGGCGACGAACACGTCCAGGTTGGTGAGACATGTGTTTCACGAACGCTCGTGCCAGTCGATCGCGCGACTCCGGCCCTCACCTCGCCAACCCCGCGTGATCGAGGCGCAGATCTGTGCCCGTCGGAACCTGGGTGAGAACGATACCGGCTGAACCTGTCCACCCGGCAGGCCGCCGGCCCCTGGGGCTGAGCACTCCCATCGGCGGGGATGCGGCGCGCCGTTTCGCCGTATCGTCGGGATGTCATGGGCAAGAGTCAGGTGAATCCCTGGTCCTGGCAGGACCGGCTCGGCTTCTCGCAGGCCTGGCGGGTGGACGGCGCCGCATCGATCGTCTTCGTCGCCGGCCAGATGGCGCTGGCGCTGCCGCAGCTGATGATCGAGATCGAGGCGACCGCCGTGCCGTTCACCGGTGACGGAGATGCCTGAGGGCCTGGCGCGGCTGCGCGCCTTCATCCTCCATTTCGGCGAGCCCGGCACGCTGCCCACGTGGCTGCGCCGCGGATTGATCGTCGCCGTGTGGGCCGCCGCGCTCGCCATCTTCGCCCACACCACCATCGAGCGCATGGCCACGCTGCCCACGGGCAAGGGCGGCAACGACGGATACCTGTACCTGCGCGCCGCCTCGAACTTCATCAGCAATCCCGGCCAGCTCTACGACAACGCCCACCAGCAGGTGGAGAGCTCGCTGTCCGCGAAGGCGTTCGTCCATCCGCCCTCGGGGCTGATCCCCTATCTGCCGTTCGCCCCGCTGGTTCGCCTCTACGGGATCGCCGCCGCCGGCGCGGCCTGGACGCTGCTCGACGCCCTGGCGCTCGTCGCCGCGGTGGTGCTGGCAGGACGCCGATTCGGCCTCGACTGGCTCACTCTCGGCGGCGCTGCCCTGCTGATCAGCATCACCGACCCGGTCGCGTCGGAGGTCGTGCAGAGCCAGATCAACGGCCTGGTGCTCTTCATGGTGGTGCTGGCGATGGTGCGGATGCCGCACCTCGACGCCGGCGTCTATCTGGCCCTCGGGTTGGCGTTCAAGCCCGTGGCGGCGATCCTGCTGCTGGTGCCGCTGCTGCGCCGCCGCCCCGCGATCACCGGCGTCGCGCTGGGCACGCTGGCGGTGACCAATCTGGCATTCGTGCCGCTCATCGGCGTCGGCTCGACGCTCTTCTACCTGGGCACGGTGCTGCCGTTCTTCGCCGGCCACGTGCTGCGCAACGGCTCCAACGTGGCGCTGCCCTTCGTCCTGCAGCGCGACCTCAGCGGGACGCTGCCGGCCTCGGCGCCGTTTGGCACGCCGGTGCCCGGCACGCTGGACGCGCAGCTGCTGATGTGGGTGTCGCGGCTGGCGGTGCTGGTGCTCTGGTTCCGCGCCTGCGTCGACCGCAGGCTGGACGTGGCCATAGCCATGGCGCTGACGCTGGCCACCGTGCCATTCCTCTCGTCGACCATCTGGCCGCACTACCTCATCTACCTGTTCCCGCTGGCGCTGGCCACGCTGGCCGCCTCGCAGCTGTGGGTCCGGGTCCTTGGGGTGCTGTCGCTGGTGGCGATGCTGTGGGGGGGCCGCGGCGACGCGCTGTGGGTGAGCATCGTGCTGCTGTGGATCGCCGCAGCCGGCCTGGTCATCGGCAAGCTCGGCTGGCGTCTGCCCGCAGGATTCTGGCGCGCCAGCCCGCAGACGCAGCCGTCGCGCGTCTGATCGGGAGGCCCGGCCACGTTGTTGCCGGAGTTGGCTAAAACGTGACGCTGCGGCGCGCTGTCGCACTGGCTCCGGCGTTGATCGCGGCTGCGCTGGCAGTCTTCATCGTGGTCCTGACAGCACAGCGGCTGCAACAGCCGGCCTATGCCATGCCCGTTCCCGTGCTCGTCATCGCTGCGGTCTGCGCCCTGCTGACGATCGCGGGCGCTGCCCGCGCCTGGCTGCATCCGGATGGCGGCGTGCCGTGGCTGACGCTCCTCGTCGTGCTGCTCTTCGTCGCTGCGTTCCTCGCCATCTTCTCGATCGGCTTCGCGTTCGCCGCGGCGGCGCTGGCATTGTTGATGCTGCGGCAGCAGCTGGCGCGCTCCCGGCCGCGCCCGGCGCCACGCGTCGGCGCCGGCCTCCTGCTCTCGCTGGGGCTGGCGCCGCTGGCGGTGCTGGCGATTCAGCAGCCGGTGGTCTCCTGCACCAGCGACGGTGTCAGCAGCTCGACTCCGATCTGGACGTGGATCCCCGGGTCGAGCGAGAGCGGCTCGAGCAGCGGGAGCTCGGCCGGCTCGCAGGTCGGAGGCAGGGTGACGATCGGGGCGACGACGTACTCCTACGTCTGCGAGGGGCCGCGGCTGGTCAGCTTCCAATCCGCGGCTGGGGCGTGAACCCCGGCCGGCTCCAAAAGTTGACTGCCACGCCGGGGTTTCCTTAAGATCGCCCGCCTGATGTGCGGAGTGCTGGAGCTGAGCTTCACCCGTCGCCGCTGGCTGGACTGGGGCCGGTGCCGCGGCGACCGTTCCTGCTGTCGCGGCTGAGCAGCCTCACCGACACGGAGCAACACAAACCCAAGGAGAGAATCGTCATGACCGACTACGCACATCCTGAGGTCCTAGTCACCACCGAGTGGCTGGAGCAGCATCTCGACGACGCACGGGTACGGGTGCTCGAGGTGGACTACGACCCGTCCGCCGCGTATGAGCTGGGCCACATCCCCAACTCCGTGCTGGTGGACTGGAAGCGGGACATCAACGATCCCGTCCGCCGCGACATCCTGTCGAAGGAGCAGTTCGAGCAGCTGCTGAGCCGCGTCGGCGCGACGCCGCAGACCACGCTGGTGCTCTACGGTGACTTCCGCAACTGGTTCGCAGCGTTCGCCTTCTGGACCTTTGCGATCTACGGCCACACGGAGATCAGGCTGCTCAACGGCGGCCGGCGCAAGTGGATCGACGAGGGCCGCCCCACCACCGAAGCGGTGCCTGCATTCGCGGCGTCTCAGTACCGCGCCCCGGAGCCGGACGCGTCGCTGCGCAGCTTCCGCGGCGACGTTCTCGATGTCTTGGGCCAAGACGGCTTCACCCTGGTCGACGTGCGCTCCCCGGCGGAGTTCAAGGGCGAGATCTCCGCTCCACCCGAGTACCCCACCGAGGGTGCGCAGCGCGCCGGTCACATCCCCGGCGCGGTGAACATCCCCTGGGCGCAGGCGATTCGAGACGACGACACCTTCAAGTCCGCCGACGAGCTGCTCGCGCTCTACGAGTCGAAGGGCGTGTCGCAGGACCAATCGGTGATCACGTACTGCCGCATCGGTGAGCGTTCCTCGCACACGTGGTTCGTGCTGCGCTACCTGCTCGGGTATCCCACCGTGAGCAACTACGACGGCTCGTGGAGCGAGTGGGGCAACGCGGTCGGGCTGCCGGTGGAGAAAGAGGCCCGCGAGCTCGTCGGCGTGTGACCCACGGGGCTCCGCCGAAGCGTCCATCGGTTACCGTATAGGGCGTGACGGAGGCTGACCTGGAGACAGCCTCGGCCGAGACCATCCTTCGCTGGGCGTACAACCGGTACGGACGCGTTGCACTGGTCGCCAGCTTTCAAGCTGAAGCCGGGGTGCTCATCGACATGGCGTGCAGGATCGCCCCGTCGCCGGAGGTCCTCACGCTGGACACGGGTCGCCTGCCGCAGGAGACGCACAACCTGATGGACGTCTTTCGGGAGCGGTATCCGATCCGGCTGCGCGTCGTGTCTCCTGACGCGGACGAGCTCCAGGCGATGACGTCGACGCACGGCGTCAACCTGTTCCGCCAGTCCGTCGAGCTGCGCCACGAGTGCTGCGCGGTGCGCAAGGTGCACCCGCTGCGCCGCGCCTTGAGCAGCTTCGACGCCTGGATAACGGGACTGCGGCGCGACCAGTCCGAGGAGCGGGCCGCGGTGCCGATCGTGGCCCCCGATGACGTCAACGGCGGAATCGCCAAGGTCGCGCCGCTGGCGCGCTGGAGCAGCGATGACGTGTGGAGCTACATCGCTGCCAACGACGTGCCGCGGCATCCTCTGTATGCGCGCGGCTACACATCCATCGGCTGCGCACCGTGCACGCGCGCTACGGCACCCGGCGAGGAGGAGCGCGCCGGGCGCTGGTGGTGGGAGCGCGAGGACGTGAAGGAGTGCGGCCTGCACCCCGTGGCACTGGAGGCAGCGCTGTGAGCAGTGGTTTTGTGATCTGGATGACGGGCCTCAGCGGCGCCGGCAAGTCGACCATCGCGGAGCGCCTGCGCGAGGAGCTCACCGCGGTGGGCCGCCCTCCCGAGGTGCTCGACGGCGACGAGGTGCGCACCCACCTCAGCAAGGGGCTGGGCTTCAGCAAGGAGGACCGCGACACCAACATCCGCCGCATCGGCTACGTCGCCCGGGTGCTGGCGCGCAACGGCGCCCCCGTCATCACCGCCGCCATCTCGCCGTACCGCGACGTGCGCGACGAGGTGCGCGCGGCCACGCGGGGGTTCGTCGAGGTGTACGTGCGCTGCTCCATCGACGAGCTGGTGCGGCGTGACGTCAAGGGCCTGTACCGCAAGGCGCTAGCCGGCGAGGTGGCCAATTTCACCGGCGTGAGCGACCCGTACGAGCCACCGCTGCACCCCGAGGTCGTGGTCGACTCGGAGCGCGAGACGGTGGCGGAGTCCGTGGCGTCGATAATGCAGACATTGGTCCGCCTGGGATACGTGGGCGGGCCGCTCCATGAGCGCTTCGGCAGCGACGAGGACCGCGGCGCGGCCGCTGATCTGCCACGCGTCGACGTCGGCCCGCGCGAGGGCGCCGATCTGTACATGCTCGCCAGCGGAGCCCTGGCGCCGCTGACCGGGTTCATGAGCGGCGCCGACTACCGCGCGGTGATCGACACCGGTCGTCTGGCGTCAGGCTCGCCTTTCACGATCCCCGTGACGCTGCGCAGCGACGCGCCCCCCGCCGGCGACAGGATCGCGCTCTGGCTCGACGGCGAGGTGCTCGGCACCGTCGACGTGGCCGAGGTGTACGAGAGCGACGTCGCCAACGAGGCTTCCGCGGTCTATGGCACCGAGGACGCGGCGCATCCGGGCGTCAAGCTCCTCCACGCAGCGCCGCGACTTTGCATCGGTGGCGCGGTGACACTGCTGCGCCGCCCGCCGAGCGAGTTTCCGGAGTGGGATCTGACACCGAAGCAGGTGCGCGCGGCCAAGGCCGAGCGCGGCTGGGGCACGATGGTGGGCTTCCAGACGCGCAATCCCGTGCACCGCGCGCACGAGTACCTGCAGAAGGTGGCGCTGGAGATCGTCGACGGCCTGCTGCTGCACCCGCTGGTGGGGGAGACCAAATCCGATGACATCCCCGCGGCCGTGCGCATGCGCTGCTATGAGGCGCTGCTCGCCGGGTACTACCCCGAAGGGAGGACCATGCTCGCCACCAACCCCGCGTGGATGCGCTACGCGGGCCCGCGCGAGGCCGTGTTCCACGCCATCGTGCGCCGCAACTACGGCTGCACCCACTTCATCGTGGGTCGAGATCATGCCGGAGTTGGCAATTACTACGACACGTACGCGGCGCATCGGATCTTCGACGGCTACGCGCCGGGCGAGCTGGGCATCGAGATCCTCCGCTTCGAGCACACCATGTGGTGCACCGTCTGCGGCGCCATGGTGTCGAAGCGAACCTGCCCGCACTCTGCGGAGAAGCACCTCGCGCTGAGCGGCACGCGGGTGCGCGAGCTGCTGCGCGCCGGTGAGCCGCTGCCCCCCGAGTTCACGCGTCCCGAGGTGGCGGCGGTGCTCGCCGCGGCGGCGCGAGAGAAGCCGGCCGAAGCGGCGTCCTGAGCGTCGCGCGGCGCGCCGGCTCGGTTCCGCGGCTCGTGTGATCCGCTGCCCACAGCGCGGCGTACCCTGCAGCGATGGACGGAGGTGGCATCAGCGCGGCGGGCGTGCCCGCCCTGCTGGGCGCCCTGACGGTGATCGAAGCCGGCATCCCGCTGCCCATCCCCGGAGACGTCCTGATGCTGCTGGTGGGGGAGCGCGCCGCGGCCAACGCGGTGCCGCTGTGGCTGGCGGTGCTGGGGCTGGAGGCCGTCGTCGCGGCGGGGACGGCGTTGCTGTTCTTCATGGCACGGGGTCCACTGCGGAGCCTCATCAGCAGGGCCGGTCCCCGGGTCGGGCTGACGCAGCAGCGGCTCAACCGGGCGACCAACGCGCTGGAGCACCGCGGGCAGGCGGCGATCGCGGTGGGCAGGGCCACTCCCAGCCTCCGCACCCTCACCGTCATCGCCACGGCGACGTCGCGCCTCTCCGCCAGGCGCGCCCTGTTCTGGCTGATCCTGGGCGGCTCGGTGTTCATCCAGCTGCACCTGGTGCTCGGCTACCTGCTCGGCCCGGTGGCCGAGGCGGCGTTCAAGAAGGCCGAGGTGCCCACGCTGATCGTGCTCGGGGCGCTCCTCGTCGCCGGCGCCGCGTACTGGCTGGTGCGTCACGGGCGGCGGCGGGGAAGCCACGCCTGGACCGAGGCGACGTGCCCGGCGTGCGTGGCGATGCACCTGGTGCCGGCGAGGCTGCGCCTCGACCACCACGAGATCACCCAGGCGCAGGTCGAGCCGGGCTGAGCTTGCGGGGGCTGCTCAGGCGGCCAGCCGGGTGGCCCGCGCGGGTCGCCCCTGACGGCGGCGCAGAGTGAGAGCCAGGGCGAGGAGGAGGCCGGCCGCCGTCAGCGCCGGAAGCGACGCAAGCTGCAGCACAGGCCACCAGAGCGCGCCGTGGCTCACCGCCACGACCGCGGGCATCGCGGCGATGGAGATGAGAAACGGCGCCAGCACGGCGGTCGCCAGGAGGCACGCCAGGAGCGCGACGAACAGCGGGCCGCGGCCGCGCCGCTCGCGTGCCAGCAGCGCGGCCGCCGCGGCGATCGGGATGAGCAGGTGGACGTCGTGGGCGTACCACGTGATCGTTCCGGCGAGCAGCATGGCGATGACGCCGCACGCGTACTGCGCGCCGCGACTCGTGCGGTCGACATCGTCGCGGCGCACCGCCCATGCCGCGATCCCGATGCAGGCCACGGACAGCGCGAGGCTGACCGCGTGCGTGAGCAGCAGGTTGGAGTCGAACGTGAGCACGGAGTGGGCTGCGGCGCGGTTGACCACACCCGACCACGACTGGTTGTACAGCCATCCGTCGTCGCGGCTGAGCACCGGAAGCACCGACTGCACGTACCGCACTGACGTGTGCACGCCGAACGCGAGGACCCCAGCGACGGCGCTGGCCGCGAAGACGGCGACGCTCGCGACGGCGCCGCGCCACCAGCGGCGGCGAAGCATGAGCACGATCAGCACCAGCGGAGCCAGCTTGATCGCCGCCGCCGCACCGACGAAGACGCCGCACCAGGTCTGCTCGCCACGGACCCAGGCGCGCAACCCGAGCGCGAGCGCCAGGAAGATCACGGGATTCATCTGCCCGTGCCACAGGTTGTACGTCGCGGGGGCGAACAGGAACGTGGCCAGCACCGCGAGCTCGACCCGCGGCCAGGTGGCGGGCAGCAGCGTGCGGGCGACGATGACGGCGCCGGCGAGCGTCGCCGCGACACCGACCAGCAGCCATGCCGTGGCCGCAGCGTTGGCGGACACCAGCGCCAGCGGCGACACCAGCAGCGCGACGAGCGGGGGGTAGTCGAAGCCGCTCAGCGCGACGTTCTGCGTCTGCTGCGTGAACGCGGCATAGATGTCACCGTGCGCGACCGCCGCGCGAGCCGCGCCCAGGTACGCGGCGAAGTCCTCGAACTCGCCGGAGAAGTGACCGGTGAGCGGCGCGACCACGAAGACGAAAACGCCGTACAGCCCTGCCGCGAGTGCCGCGGCGCGCAGCACCGGGCGCCACACCCGGTCGCTGGCGAGCCCGCGCCGCACCGCCATGGTTGTCGCCACGGCAGGCACTGTACGGCCGCGATCCGGCGCCTTCGGCGACCGTGAGCCGATCGTGACCGGGCTGCGGCCGCGGCACCCCGAACAGCGGAACATGCGTACGCCTCCGGTGCTAGTGTTGTGCGGGCGATGAGCCTGTTCCACCCAGCCGTCCAGGCCTGGTTCGAGCGGCGGTTCCCGGAGGGCCCCACGCCGGCGCAGGAGCAGGGATGGCCGCACATCGCCGCCGGTGAGCACACGCTGATCGCGGCGCCGACCGGATCTGGCAAGACGCTCGCCGGCTTTCTCACGGCGATCGATTCGCTGTACCGCGC
The DNA here is from genome assembly GCA_963777285.1 of Candidatus Dormiibacterota bacterium. Lineage (GTDB taxonomy): Bacteria > Chloroflexota > Dormibacteria > Aeolococcales > Aeolococcaceae > JAFARE01. The sequence goes on along the minus strand of CAVZPR010000002.1, from coordinate 138,257 downwards.
CGCGGCGCGCGGCGAGGCTGTCGACGGCGTCACCCAGGTGGTGTACGTGTCGCCGCTGAAGGCGCTGGCGGTGGACATCCAGCAGAACCTCGAGGCGCCGCTGCGTGAGATCGCGGCCGTCGCCGCGGAGCTCGGCGTCGCAGCCCCGGCGCTCCGCGTCGAGGTGCGCACCGGGGACACGACGCCCTCGGCGCGCGCCGCGATGCTGCGCCGGCCCCCGAACTTCCTCGTGACCACGCCCGAGTTGCTGTATCTGCTGGTGACCGCAGAACGCAGCCGCGCGCTACTGCGCGGGGTGCGCACCGTGATCGTCGACGAGATCCATTCCGTGGCCCGCGACAAGCGTGGCTCGCACCTGGCGATCACCCTGGAGCGACTGCAGCACGTGTGCGCGTCGCCGCCGGTGCGCGTCGGTCTGTCGGCGACGCAGCGACCCATCGCCACCGTCGCGCGCCTGCTCGTCGGCGCCGGAGCCGGTCGCGACGCCGCAGGCGGCGCACCGCGCTGCGCCATCGTCGACACAGGTCATCAGCGAGACCTCGACATCGCCATCGAGCTGCCCGAGGAGGAGCTCGGCGCTGTGGCATCGAAAGAGCAGATGGCCGACGTGGTGGGGCGCATCGCGCGGCACGTGCGCGAACACCGCACCACGATCGTGTTCGTCAACACGCGGCGCATGTCGGAACGCGTGGCGCACCAGCTCGCGGAGATGTTGGGGGAGGACGCGGTCGCCTCGCACCACGGAAGCCTGTCCAAGGAACGGCGTCTGCGCGTGGAGACGCGGCTTCGCGCGGGCGAGCTGCGCGCGCTGGTCGCCACCGCGTCGCTCGAGCTGGGCATCGACATCGGCCCGGTGCAGCTGGTGTGTCAGATCGCGTCGCCGCGGAGCCTGGCCACGTTCCTGCAGCGCGTGGGACGGTCCGGACACAGCCGCGGCGGAACGCCCAAGGGCCGCCTCTTCCCGCTGACGCGCGACGAGCTGGTCGAGTGCTGCGCGCTCCTCGCGGGGGTGCGCTCCGGGCGGCTCGACGCCATCCAGCCGCCGTCGATTCCGCTCGACATCCTGGCGCAGCAGATCGTCGCCGAGTGCGCCGCGCAGACATGGCGCGAGGACGACCTCTTCGCGCTGATGCGGCGCGCCGCGCCGTTTGCAGAGCTGCGTCGCGAGGACTTCGACGAGGTGGTGGCGCTGCTGTCCGACGGCATCGCCACGGGCCGCGGCCGCGTCGCCGCGTACCTGCACCACGACCGCATCAACGGCGAGCTGCGGGCGCGGCGCGGCGCGCGCCTTGCCGCGCTCACGTCCGGAGGCGCGATCCCCGAGACCGGCGACTACCGCGTCATCGCAGAGCCGGACGAGACCTTCGTCGGCACCGTGAACGAGGACTGGGCGATCGAGTCGATGGCGGGCGACATCTTCCTGCTGGGCAGCACCTCGTGGCGCATCCTCCGCGTCACCGCGGGCACGGTGCGCGTCGTGGACGCGCAGGGTGCGCCGCCGTCCGTGCCCTTCTGGCTGGGCGAGGCACCCGCGCGCACCACGGAGCTGTCCGACGAGGTGTCGCAGCTGCGCGCCGGGGTGGAGAAGCTGCTGGTGCAGGGCAACTCCGACGACGCGGTCACCCATGTCGAGCAGCGCTGCGGCGTCGACAACGACGTCGCGGCCATGGTGGTGCAGTATCTGGCCACGGGCCGCGCGCAGCTGGGCGCGCTGCCGACGCGCGAACACATCATCCTGGAGCGCTTCTTCGACGAGACCGGCGGCATGCAGGTGGTGGTGCACGCGCCGTTCGGCGCGCGTGTGAACCGTGCGCTGGGATTGGCGCTGCGCAAACGCTTCTGCGCGACCTTCGACTTCGAGCTGCAGGCCGCCGCCAGCGACGACGCGGTGCTGCTGTCGCTGGGGCCGCAGCACAGCTTCCCGCTGGAGGACGTGCCCCGCTTTCTCTCATCGCGCACCGTGGAGGACGTGCTGCGCCGCGCCGCCCTTCTGGCGCCGATGTTCGCGGTCCGCTGGCGCTGGAACCTCAACCGCTCGCTGACGGTTCTGCGCTTCAAGGGCGGCCGCAAGAATCCGGCGCCCATCCAGCGCCTGGAGTTGGACGACGTGATGGCTGCGGTGTTTCCTGCGCTGGTCGCGTGTCAGAACGAGAATCCGACGGGGCCGATCGAGCCACCCGACCACCCCCTGGTGCGGCAGACCATGTACGACTGCCTGCACGAGGCGATGGACGTCGACGCGCTGCGCGAGCTGGTGCAGCAGATGGAAGGAGGAGCCGTCAGCATCACGTGTCGCGACACGACGGAGCCGTCGGTGCTGTCGCACGAGATCGTCAACGGCCGCCCGTACACGTTCCTCGACGATGCGCCGCTCGAGGAACGTCGCAGCCGCGCGGTGTCGCTGCGGCGCGGACTTCCGGTCGAGGCACGGGACCTCGCGGCGCTGGACCCGGACGCGATCGCGCGCGTGCGCGAGGAGGCCGCGGCAGACCCGCGGGATGCAGACGAGCTGCACGACCTGCTGCTGTCGTTGATCGTGACACCGCCGGACAGCCGCTGGACGGAGTGGTTCGTGCAGCTGGCGGCGCGCGGCCGCGTCACCGCCGCGCACCACGGGGGCCGTGAGCTGTGGTGCGCCGCCGAGTCGGCCGCTCGGGTGCGCCTCATCCTGCCCGAAGCGGCGCTGGACGCCGGCGGCGTGACAGACCCTGCGGACCCGGGCACCGCCGAGGAGGTCGCCGCCCTGGCGCTGCGCGGCCATCTCGAGATCAGCGGTCCCGTCACCGTGGAGCACCTTGCGGCCGTCACGGCGATGCGCCATCGCCTGGTGGAAGCTGGACTGGCTCAGCTCGAGGCGCAGGGCTTCGTGTTCCGCGGACACTTCGACCCCGCGCTCGACGGAGAGCAGTGGTGCGCGCGCCGCCTGCTGGTGCGCATCCACGGCTACACACAGCAGCGCCTGCGCCGCGAGATCGAACCCGTCACCGCGCAGGACCTGATGCGCTTCCTGCTCAGCTGGCAGCGCATGGCGCCCGGGACGCAGCGTGAGGGGCTCGCCGGTGTGGCTGCGACGATCGCCCAGCTGCAGGGGTTCGAGATGCCCGCGGGCACCTGGGAGTCGGACGTTCTGCCGCGGCGTGTGGCGGCGTACCGGGCCACGTGGCTGGACGAGCTGTGTCTCTCCGGCCAGGTGGCGTGGGCGCGGCTGCGCGTGCGCGACGGCGACGAGGAGGACGCCGGCCGCGGCGTGGCCTTCCCCTCGCGCGCCACGCCGGTGACGATGGTGATGCGTGCCGACTTGCCGTGGCTGCTGCACGCGGTGCGTGGCGAGGCGAGGCCGGCGGAACCCGCTCGTGGCGCGGCGCGCGACGTCGTAGCCGCGCTGCGAGAGCACGGCGCGCTGTTCATCGCTGACATCGCGACCATCACCAAACGCATGCCGTCCGAGGTCGAGGCCGCGCTCTGGGATGGCGTGGCCCGCGGCCTGGTCACCGCAGACGGATTCGCGGCGGTGCGGGCGCTGCTCGGCGGCCGTCGCCGCGGTCGCGCGCAGATTGCGCGGCGGGGACTGCGCCGTGGCGCCGCCGGATTCAGCTCCGGGGAGGGGCGTTGGGCGCTGCTGCGCACGCCGCCCGCGCCGGACGACCGTGACGCGCTGGCCGAGGCCCTCGCCGAGCAGCTCCTGGTCCGATGGGGCGTCGTCTTCCGCGACCTCCTGGTGCGCGAGACGTACTCCGTGCCGTGGCGCGACCTGCTCTGGGCGCTGCGCCGCATGGAGGCGCGGGGGATTGCCCGCGGGGGCCGCTTCGTCAACGGATTCGCGGGCGAGCAGTACGCGCTGCCCGAGGCTGTGGACCTGCTGCGCTCGGTTCGCCGCAGCGAGCGCGGGGCCGATCTGGTGCGGCTCGCGGCCACCGATCCGCTGAACCTCGCGGGCATCGTGACGCCGGGGCCGCGGATCCCGGCGATTCGCAGCAACACCGTCGTGCTGCGCGACGGTGTCCCCGATGCGGAGCTGGAGACGCCGCCACCCGCGACGGCCGCTTTCACGCGCCCGGCGCAGTACAGCTGAGGTTCGCGCGCCGGATCCGGGTTCAGCCGGCGAGGCTCGCGCCACGCAGTGGTGGCACCTCGTGCCGGCTGCGCGTCACCGCCGGGGCCAGCGGCCACACCAGCGTGAACCGGCTGCCCTTTCCCAGCTCGCTCTGCACCGACACGGTGGCGCCGTGCGCTTCGCAAAGGCGCTGCACCAGTGCCAGCCCCATGCCCATGCCGCCGTACTTTCGCGTGCGGCTGCCATCCGCTTGGAAGAACCGATCGAAGACCCGTGGCAGCGCTTCCGGCGCGATGCCGTCGCCGTCGTCGATGACGTCGATGCGGCACACAGCACCGGCGTGCTCCGCGTGCGCCTGCACGGTGACGTGGCCGCCCTCGGGCGTGAACTTCACGGCGTTGTCGAACAGCGAGCGCAGCACCTTGCGGAAGCGCGCGGGATCGGCGCGCACCACCGCGGTGTCGGCGATGAAGCAGGTGACCTCGACGGGCAGCCCGTCCTTGAAGTGACCGCGCACGTCGGCGAGCGCGTCGGCTGCGGCCTGGCCTACGTCGACGGAGTCGGGGCGCAGCTCGACGGTGTCGGCGCTCAGCAGCGAGAAGTCGACGACCGTCTCCAGCAGCTCGTCGAGCAGGCGCGTCGAGATCTCGATGTCGCGCAATATGTCGAGCTTCGCCGCCTCGTCCCAGCGCTCCCACGCGAGGGTGAGCAGCTGCAGCTGTCCCTGGATGGCGAGCACCGGCGTGCGCAGCTCGTGCTGCGCGGTGCCGAGAAACTCCGACTTCATCTGGTTGAGCTCGCTCAAGCGTTCTACGGTGACCTTCTCCTGTTCGAACAGCCGCGTGTTCTCCAACGCCACGGCGGCGTTGTTGGCCAGCGCCTCGAGCGTCTTCTGATCGCTCTCGAACACGGCCTGCTCCGACACGAGCACGAGCGCACCGTTCACCGAGCCCTGGTAGAACATCGGCACGGCGAGCAGGTGCTGTCCCTTGCGATCGATGCGGACGGTGCGGCCGCCGACGATGGTCGCCACCGTCGCGGGGTCGAGCACGCGCGCCTTCGCCTCGCCGTGCATGTCGGTGACGAAGAGGTCGTCGCCGCGACGGGTGAGCAGCGAAGCGGTCGCGCCCGAGCCGGCGCTCAGCGTGGCGGCGCGCAGCACAGCGTCCTGCAGGCGGTTGACGCCGCCCGTGGTCGTCGTGAGCGCGCGCGAGACGTCCTGCAGCTGCGCGATGGACCCGTCGATGTGGCGCACGTATCCGGCGATCTGGAGGCGCATGCGGTTGACGCTCACCGCCAGGCGGCCGAGCTCATCCTGAGACGTGACCGGGATCTCCTGGCTGTAGTCACCCGCCGCGATGCGACTGACCGCGCGCTCCAGGCGGCCCACCGGACGGCGCACGAACCGGTCCACGAAGAGCAGCACCAGCAGCGACACGACGGCCATTGCGATGACGGCGATCTCCGCGATGGTGCGCTCGTCCTGCGCCGTGGCCGCGGCGAACAGGGAAAGCGGCACCTCCACCCCGAGGTACCCCGCCGTGCGCGTCCCGCCCGGCGCGGCCATGGCGACGAAGCTGCCGGCGACGTCGCCGCCCCCGGGCGCGGGATACACCGCGTGCGCGGCGACCGAGCCGTCAGCGCCGGCGGTGCGCAGCGTCGCTTGTGCGGCCACGACCGCGGGCGGCGCTGACGCTGCAGGCGTGTCGCCGTGGCCGCTGAACCTGACCAGCTCCGGGTGGCTGCCGGCCACGTAGAACACCGGCGTGTAGCCGATCACCGGGCCGAACCGCTGGAACGCGCTGCTCAGCGGTGCGCTGTAGACGACCACCCCGAGAGGCGCCCCGCCGGGCTGCTGCACGGGGACGGCGACGTCGAACGCCGGTGCCGCCTGCCCGAGCATCTCGACCCCCTCGACGCCGGGAGGGCACGAGGCGCGCCCGGCGGCGCAGGCGGCGCTGCGGCCCAGCGACAGAGCCGCCTGCACCGAGCCGGCTGACGCGGTCACGCGGGGGGCGGTCGGCGACTCGCACGAGGAGGTGGCTGGATGCTGCGTGTGGCCGGCTGCGTCGAGGGTGTCGCATTCGGTGGTGTAGAGCACCCTCCCGTGCAGGTCCAGCACGATCGCGGAGAGCCCGGGAACGGCGACCGCTTGCTTCATGGCGAACTCCTGCGCCACCGCGGCGGCCGGCGACGTTCCGGACAGTGCTGTCCGCAGCGAGGGGAGCGTGGCCAGGCTGGTGGCCGCGTACTGCGCCTGTGGCTCGGTCACTCGCGCGATCAGCTGGGCCGCCACGGCCGCTCTGTTGTCGGCGTTGGACAGAGCGCCGGCCTGGGTCTGCTGGCTGCGGCTCACCAGCAGCAGGGCGCTGACCCCGGCGATGAGGACCGCCGTGAAGAGCAGGCCGCCGGCGAGCAGCCGCGCCGCCAGGCTGGAGCGCAGCGGGTGCCGCCGTGCGCCCGCCGCGCCGCGGCCGGAGGCCGGGGAGGCGCGCATGTCGCGAGCCTAGGCGGGGTGGGTGCGGACGCCGGCTGCCAAGGCCACTCGGTTTGGCTACGGAGGGGTCACGGAGATGTGTCGCGGGCCGGCCGGATCGACCGTTGCTCCACGGCGGAACGCTCGTACTCTTATGTCGTGGCGCTGCGACGCAGAGGACGTCTTGCCGAGAGCGAGGACCGGATTCGGCGCGGCCTCGGCCCCTGGCTGAAGCGCTGGACGATCCCGATCGTCGGCGCGGTGACGCCCGTTGCCCTGATCGTGGTCAACATCTCGGTCTTCATCGCCAAGCACCTGGCCGAGTTCCGCTGGACGATCGCGATCCTCGCCTTCGTCAGCAGCATCATGCTCAACTCCTGGGCGGGGCTGAACATCTATCGCGTCCTGCAGCGGCGCCGGCCGGACCACTCGCTCGTGCGCGAGCACAACCAGGAGATCGTCCTCGTGGGCGGCATGGCGGTGATCATCGCGGCCGCCTTCTTGACAGCGCTGTTCTGCTACCTGGGGCTGTCGAGCGAGCAGAACCTGCCCAACGCGGTCACCTTCATCACCGGCGTCGTGGCGGTCGCGGTACCCATCCTGCTGCAGTTCCTGTTCCGCCGCGGGGTGCGCACGCGCCGCGCCGACCGGGGGTCGCCGGCCGCCTACACGCCGGGATTCAGCGGCGCTTCGCCGCCCGGGCCGCTGCCGCCTCCATCGCCGTCGCCGCCGCCGGCCGGGGGGTCGCTGCACCGCTGACGAGCCGCCATGCCAGGCGCGGTTCCAGGGTGCACAATGCGGTCAGCCACCACTCTCATGCGGGGGTGTTCACACGTGTTCGACGTCGATCAGTTCGTGGCCGACTGCCAGAGCGCGCTTGCCGAGGACCGTCCCACGCTGGCGATCAAGGAGGTGCTGGAACGCACCATGTCGTCGGCGCGTGAGGTGGTCGCCGCGCTGGGCGAACCCGATGTTTCTGACATAACGGTCCTTTACTCGGGCGACGACCTGACCGTGCTCAACGCGGTGTGGGCGCCGTGCATGAACCTGTACCCGCACAACCACAACATGGCCGCGGCGATCGGAATCTACGGCGGCCAGGAGGACAACACCTTCTGGCGGCGCGCGCCCGGCGGCCTGGAGAGGGCGGGCGTGAAGGAGCTGCACGCACGCGACGTGGAGGTGCTGGGCCCCGATGTGATCCACAGCGTGAGCAATCCGCGGCGCGCGTACACCGCGGCCATTCACGTGTACCTGGGCGACTACCTCAACGCCGAGCGCAGCGAGTGGGACCCGCTGACGTTCGAAGAGCGGCCGTTCAGCCTGGAGAACAGTCGCCGCGAGTTCGCCAGAGCCGAGGCGGAGTGGAACGCCGTCAGACTTCCTTGAACTCGGCGTCGACCACGTCGTCGCCGCCGGCACTGCCCTCGGGTGGATTGCCGTTCTGCCCGGCTCCGTCGCCTGACGGCTCGCCGGCCGCGGGCTGCTGCGCGTAGACGGCCTCGCCGATCTTCTGGATCGAGCTGTTGAGGTCGTCGTAGGCGCGCTGGATCGCGTCGCTGTCGTTGCCGGCAATCGCGTCGCGAACCGTTTTCACCTTTGCCTCGATGTCGCTGCGGACGTCGGCGGGAACCTTCTCGCCCGCGTCGCTCAGCGCCTTCTCGGCCTGGTACGCGAGGTGGTCCGCGCGGTTGCGCAGCTCCACGGTCTCGGCGCGCTTGCGGTCGTCCTCGGCGTTCGACTCGGCCTCGCGCACCATGCGCTCGACCTCGTCCTTGTTGAGCGTCGTCGAGCCGGTGATGGTGACCTTGTTCTCCTTGCCCGTGCCGCGGTCCTTCGCGGTGACGTGCAGGATGCCGTTGGCGTCGATGTCGAAGGTGACCTCGATCTGCGGCATCCCCCGCGGTGCAGGCGGGATGCCGTCGAGCGTGAACGTTCCCAGGATGCGGTTGTCCCGCGCCATGGGTCGCTCACCCTGCAGCACCACGATCTCCACCGACGGCTGGCTGTCCGACGCGGTGGAGAACACCTGCGCCTTGGACGTGGGGATCGTCGTGTTGCGCTCGATCAGCCTGGTGTTGACCTCGCCCTCGGTCATGATTCCCAGCGACAGCGGGGTGACGTCGAGCAGCAGGACGTCCTTCACCTCGCCCTTGAGCACGCCCGCCTGGATGGCGGCGCCCACCGCCACCACCTCGTCCGGATTGACGCCGCGATGCGGCTCCTTGCCGGTGAGGTCCGACACCAGCGCCTGGATGACCGGCATGCGCGTCGAACCGCCGACGAGGATCACCTCGTCGAGGTCCTTGGCGCTCATTCCGGCGTCCTTCAGCGCCGCCTCGAACGGTGCGCGGCAGCGCGCGGTGAGGTCCTCGGTCAGCTGCTCGAACTTGCTGCGCGAAAGCGTGATCGCCAGGTGCTTCGGGCCCGAAGCGTCGGCTGTGATGAACGGCAGGTTGACCTCCGTCTCCTGCCGTTGCGACAGCTCGACCTTCGCCTTCTCTGCGGCTTCGGTGAGCCGCTGCAGCGCCTGGCGGTCGGACCGCAGGTCGATTCCCTGGTCTCGCTTGAACTCGTCCGCCAGCCAGTCGACGACGCGACGGTCGTAGTCATCGCCACCGAGGTGGGTGTCGCCGTTGGTCGCCTTGACCTCGAAAACGCCTTCGCCCACCTCGAGGATCGACACGTCGAAGGTGCCACCACCGAGGTCGAAGACGAGGATCTTCTCGTTCTCCTTCTTCTCGAGTCCGTACGCGAGCGATGCCGCGGTGGGCTCGTTGATGATGCGCAGCACGTTGAGCCCCGCGATCTGTCCCGCGTTCTTGGTCGCCTGCCGCTGCGCGTCGTTGAAGTACGCGGGCACGGTGATGACCGCTTCCGTCACCTTCTCGCCCAGGTACGCCTCGGCGTCGGTCTTCAGCTTCTGCAGGATCATCGCGGAGATCTGCTCGGGCGTGTAGCGCTCGTTGAGCACGTCGATCTCGACCCGACCATCCTTGCCGGCCACCACCTTGTACGGCACCTGCTTGGACTCGTTGGTGACCTCGCTGAGCTGGCGTCCCATGAATCGCTTGATTGAGTAGATGGTGTTCTCGGGGTTGACGGCGGCCTGGCGCCGCGCCAGCTGCCCCACGAGGCGCTCGCCGTTGCGCGCGAACGCGACCACCGACGGCGTCGTGCGGCCGCCCTCAGCGTTGGGGATGACGGTGGGCTCGCCCGCCTCCATCACCGCCACCACGCTGTTGGTGGTACCGAGATCGATGCCGACGGTCTTGGCCATGGTGCCCTCCTGGGGACTGGAATTTGTCGAGATGGCGCGCGCACGCGCTGCCATCTGGATACCGCACGCCGGCTGCATGCTAAACGTCCGCACCAGCGGGCGCAGCGCGCTTTGCTAGGCTCGTGGGCGTGGACGACGCGGGCGAGCCGCGGGACCTGGCCGGACGGCTGCGTCTTCTCCGCGAGCGCGCCGACGAAGACTTCGCCACGCCCGCGCTGGACCGGCCCGCAGGACGCCACCAGCTCGACGTCCCCGAGCTGGGCCTGCGAGTGAGCGTGACCCGCTCGCTGTATCCCAACCGCCCCGACGGCGTCGACCAGTACGCGGTGACGCTGTCGCGCCCCGCGCTCGACAAGCCGCCCGACGACACGGACGTCAACATCGTGCTGGCCACGGCATTCGGCGACGCGGCGGCGCGATCGGTGGAGCGGCCGTCGGCGGGCCGCCTGGTGCGCATGTTCCGGGTCCCGGCCGCGCGCTGAGCCTCAGCGTCCCTGGTACGCGTCCTCGCCGATGAGTGGCACGAAGCGGCAGGGGCCCAGCGACTCGGTCACCCACCGCCCACCGTTGGAGCGCAGGCGGATCAGCTCTTCGCCGTCACCGCCGCCGCTCACCGGCACCACCAGCCGCCCACCGTCGCGCAGCTGCCGGGCCAGGGCGACGGGTATCCGCGGCGCCGCAGCGCCGACCGCGATGGCGTCGAACGGCGCGCGGTCGGGCGCCCCCAGGCTGCCGTCGCCGCAGATCACCTCGACGTCGTAGCCGAGCGCCGAGAGCCGCGCGGCGGCGGCGTCTGCGAGGGCTGGGATGCGCTCCACGCTGACCACTCGCGCGCCACACGCAGCCATGACGGCCGCCTGGTAGCCGCTGCCGGTGCCGACGTCGAGGGCGCGGTCTCCCGGCTCCAGCTCCAGTGCCTCGACGATGACGGCGACCATGAGCGGTTGCGAGATGGTCTGCGCCTCCGCGATGGCGAGCGCGCGGTCGGCGTACGCCTGGTGGCGGTCCGGCGGCAGCACGAACTCCTCGCGGGCCACGGACGCCATCGCACCCAGCACGCGAGGGTCGTGAACATCGCTGCTGCGCAGCCTCGCCAGCATGCCCTCGCGGTCGTCCATCCGCTGTGTCTACCACCCGGGGGCGGCCGCTGTGCGCGAGCTACGGCACAGGTGTCAGGTCGAGGTCAGGCGGCGGGGTGTCGGGCAGCTTCCACACGATCCACGGCTTCTGCCAGCGGCGATGCAGCTCGTTGGCCGCGGCCACGGCTTCGGCGAAGACGCGCTCGAACGTGGCCAGGTCGCGGGCGTCGAGCGCCGCCAGCAGAGGCTCGACCTCCTCGACGATGAACTCCTCCATGTCGTCGCGGTACTTGGGCCGGGTGACCTCGCCGAGCCGCATCAGCTTGCGCATCTCTCGCAGCTGCCAGGCGGCGAGCGGCCAGTTCGAGGCACGGGCCGCGTAGCAGCACTTCCAGAAGCGGGCGCCGATCTCGGGCATGAGCCGCGCCAGGCCCGGCTGCAGCGCGGTCAGCTCCTCGATCTCGAGCCGTTCCGGGTTCTGCGCCTCGGGCCCCGCTTCTGCCACAGGCGGCCGAGTCTACCGGGGGGCGGGAACCATCACGACGCCGGTTGCGTCTCAATGCGTGGAGGCGTTGATTGGTGCTGACATGGGCGACGAGCTGACCACCCCGCCGGCGGGCGCGCGTCGCTCTCGCGCTGCCCTGCTCAGCGCCGTCGCTGCGGTCGCCGTGGTCGCGGCCGGCCTGGGCGCCTACATGGGCATCCGCGCCGCCAGCGGTGGTGCGGCCGGACCCGGAGGGGCCGCGCCCTCGCCGCGCGAATCCGCCGCGATGGGGTTCGACGCGGCCCGAGGCCAGGTCGTGCTCTTCGGCGGCCTGGGCCGGCGCCCCGGCGACGCCGGCTCGTACCCGCAGCAACCGCTGGGAGACACCTGGACGTGGGACGGCTCGGCCTGGACGCAGCGGCACCCGGCGGTCAGCCCGCCCCCGGGCGGCGGCGACCTGATGGCCTACGACCCGGTGAGCCGGGACGTCCTCCTGGTGACGACCGAGGGTCCCACCGCAGCGCCGGCGCTGTCCTCGGGTGGCCCCATCCCGGCGCCGGCGCCGCCCGCAACCTGGATGTGGGACGGCTCGTCGTGGCACCGCTCTGCGGCAGCGATCACGCCGACCCTGGTGATGGCACGGATGGCCACGGACAGCAGCGCCGGGCGCGTGGTGATGGTCACGTCCAGTGTCACGCCCGGCCCGCCGCAGGTGTACCCCTGCCCGTTGCGGACGCCTGAGGCGGCCGGCCCGCTGCCGTTCTGCGGCCCGCCGGCCCCGGTGGCGCTGCGAACCTGGACCTGGACCGGCTCCTCCTGGCGCGACACCCACGCCGGCTCGCCCGTGGGAGCGGACGGATTCCAGCAGGCCGGCTCCGGGTTCCTCGTCGACGATCCCCGCGCCGGCCACCTCGACTACTTCTCGGTCGCAGACGGCATCGTCCCGGCCTGCGCGGCACCCGCGCAGAGCAGGCGCTCGGGGGGCGCTCCCGCCGTGCCGCCCAGCGACGTCACCGTGTGCCCCTCGGTCGCGCCCGGCACCGTGGTGCAGCCCGCGTTCAGCCCCGGCACCACCGTGAGCCACTGGAACGGGGCGGCGTGGAGCGCACCACGCGCGCTGACCCTGCGGCAGAACCTGCTGGGCGGTGGCGTGATGCTGGGCGACGCGGCCACCCGCAGCGTGCTCTGCCTCCCGGCCGGACCGGGGACCGCCGTGCTGGCGTACACGGGGACGTGGCAGCGGGCGCCGGGCTCGATGCCCGCGGCGTCCGGGTTCGCCGCCGCGTATGACTCGGCGACCGGCCAGGTGGTCCGCTTCGGCGGGCTCGTGTCGGTCGCGGGTCAGCCCGGAACGCCGGCCCTGTCCAGCCAGACCTGGACGTACGACGGCAGCAGGTGGACGCAGCATGGCGGCACCGCCGTGCGCCTGCCCACACCGGTGGCGGTGGGGGTTCCGGGCTCGTCCGCCGCGCCCGCGCCGTCGAGCGGCCGCGCCACCCCGGGCCCGCCGCTCGACACCGCCGGCCCCGCCAGTCCCGCCTGACCTCGCGCGCTCCAGGGGCGCCCGCACAATGGGCGGCATGCCCGCAGCCGTGCACGTGGCCCGCGAGGACGGCGACGCCGCCGACGTGCGCCGCATGCTGGTCGAGCTGACCCTCGACGAGCAGGAGCACTACGAGCACCCCCGCGAGAGCCGCGCCGAGCTCGAAGTGCGGCTGCGCCCGGGAGAGGGGTTTCGCGGCGAGAACCACGTCCTCGTGGCGCGCGACCTCGGCGGCACCGCGCTGGGAATCTGCTGGGTGGTGCTCTTCGACCCGGGCAACGGCCTCGAGGGCGAGATCGCGGAGCTGTACGTGATGCCGGCAGCACGCGGCCAGGGGGTGGCCACCGAGCTGGTCCGCTGCGCCGCGCGCATCCTGCGGGAGCGTCGCGTCACCTTCGCCTGCGTGTGGACGCGCAACGACAATCCCGCGGCGCTGGCGGCGTACGCACGCGCCGGCTTCACGCCGACCGCGCAGACCGTGCTCACGTGGCTTCCGCTGGGCGAGGACGGCGAGCGGGTCGGCGATAATCGGCGCCCATGACGCTCTCCGCCGACGACGTCGCGCACGTGGCGACGCTGGCACGGCTCGGCCTCGATCCCGAGGAGCGGGAGCGGCTGGGACGGCAGCTCGATTCGATCCTCGACCACATCTCCCGGCTGCAACGCGTGGACACCTCGTCGGTGCCGGAGACTGCGCAGGTGGGCGATCTGGTCAACGTGATGCGCGAAGACCGGTGCGAGCCGTCGCTTCCTGCGGAAGCGGCGCTGGGCGGCGCGCCGGCGCGCGACGGGGCGCACTTCATCGTCGGAGCCATCCAGGACGGTGACCTCGACGCCTAGGACGATCCGCGTGCTGGCAGGCGAGCTGCGCGAGGGGACCACGACGCCGCGGCGGCTCCTCGACGAGGCGTACGCGCACGTCGCACGCACCGACCCGAGCGTGCACGCGTATCTCGCCCTCACGCGCGAGCTGGCGGAGACCCAGGCCGACGCCGCCGCGACGATGCTGGAACGCGACCCCGCCGGGACGTCGCCGCTGTGCGGGGTACCCATGGCGTTGAAGGATGTGCTCTGCGTCCAAGGCGTTCCCACCACCGCCGCGTCCCGCATCCTGCAGGGGTTTCGACCCCCGTACACGGCGACCGTGGCGCAGCGGCTCTTCGACGCCGGCGCGGTGTGCGTCGGCAAGACCAACTGCGACGAGTTCGCCATGGGGTCGTCGACGGAGAACTCGGGCTTCGGCCCCACCGGCAACCCCTGGGACGTGGAGCGTGTCCCAGGGGGGAGCAGCGGCGGCAGCGCCGCGACCGTCGCTGCAGGCAGCGTTCCCTACGCGCTCGGCTCCGACACCGGCGGATCCATCCGGCAGCCGGCGTCGCTGTGCGGCGTCGTCGGCTTCAAACCGACGTACGGGCGCGTGTCGCGCTACGGCCTCATCGCGTTCGCGTCGTCGCTGGACCAGATCGGGCCGCTCACCCGCTCGGTCGAGGACGCGGCGATCGTGTACCGCGCCATCGCCGGAGCGGACCCTCGCGACAGCACCTGCGATCCACGGTCGGTCGACGACCCGATGGAGGCGCTGCAGCGCGGCGTGGAGGGTCTGCGCCTCGGTGTGCCGCGGGAGTACATGGGCGCGGGCATCGAGGCGTCGGTGCGCGGCCCTGTCGAGGAGGCGTTCCGCGTGCTCGAGGGACTCGGCGCGACGCTACGTGAGGTCTCGCTGCCGAGCACCGACGTGGCCCTGAGCACCTACTACATCATCGCGCCCGCGGAGTGCTCCTCCAACCTGGCACGCTACGACGGCGTGCGCTTCGGCGCGCGCCACGACCACCCTTCGCTCACCGCGATGTACTCACGCACGCGCGCCGAGGGGTTCGGTCCCGAGGTGAAGCGCCGCGTGATGCTGGGCACATACGCGCTGTCCAGCGGCTACTACGACGCGTACTACCGCAAGGCGCAGAAGGTGCGCACCGTGATCGCCGCCGAGTTTGCGCGGGTGTTCGAGGACGTCGACGGTCTGGTGAGCCCGACCTCGCCGACTCTCGCGTTCACCATGGGGGCGCGCGAGGATCCCCTGTCGATGTACATGTGCGACGCGGTCACCCTTCCCGTGAACCTGGCGGGGTTGCCCGGCATCTCGCTGCCCTGCGGGTTCGCGGACGGCTTGCCGGTGGGGCTGCAGGTGATCGCGCCTCGCTTCGAGGACGCGCGCGTGTTCCGGATCGCTCACGCGTACGAGCAGGCAACCGCCTGGCACGAGGCCCGGTCACCCATGGCGGATGCGGCATGACCGCGCAAGCCGCGGCCGCGGCCGGAAAGGCGTCGACAGCCTACGAGGCGGTGATCGGACTCGAGGTGCACGCGCAGCTGCTCACGCGCAGCAAGATGTTCTGCGGCTGCAGCGCCGCGTACATCGACATGCCGCCCAACGCCAACACGTGCCCGGTGTGCCTCGGCCTCCCGGGCGTGCTGCCGGTGATCAACCGGCAGGCGGTGGAGCTCACCGTGAGGACGGCGCTGGCCCTCAACTGCGAGATCCCCGCGCACACCAAGTTCGACCGCAAGAACTACTTCTACCCCGATCTTCCCAAGGGCTACCAGATATCGCAGTACGACATGCCGATGTCGCGCAACGGCTGGCTGGACATCGAGGTCGGCGGCGAGCCGGTGCGCTGCGGCATCACGCGGGTGCATCTCGAGGAGGACACGGGCACGATGCACCACGCCGGTGACGTGCTGCAGAGCGCCACGTCCTCGCTGGTGGACCTCAACCGCGCCGGCATGCCGCTGATGGAGATCGTCGGCGAGCCCGACCTGCGCTCGGCCGATGCGGCGCGCGAGTACCTGATGCGGCTGCGCCAGATCCTCATGTACATCGGCGTCAACGACGGCAACCTGGAGCGCGGTTCCTTCCGCTGCGACGCCAACGTTTCGCTGCGAGAGCGCGGCAGCTCGCAGCTGGGCACCAAGGTCGAGATCAAGAACATGAACTCGTTCCGCGCGGTTCATCGCGCCCTGGAGTACGAGATCGAGCGCCAGGCGCGCGTGCTTGCCGAGGGCGGGACGCTCGCCCAGGAGACGCGCGGCTGGGTGGAGGCGCGCGCCGCGACGGTGTCGCAGCGAAGCAAGGAGTACGCGCACGACTACCGCTACTTTCCCGAGCCTGACCTCCCGCCGCTGGAGCTGGCCGCGGAGTACGTGGACCGGGTGCGCGCGACGCTGCCCGAGCTGCCGGCTGCACGGTCGCGGCGGCTCAGCGAGCAGTACGGGGTCACGCCGTACGACGCGGGGGTGATCACGCAGTCACGCGACGATGCCGACTCGTTCGAGGAGCTGGTCGCCTCCGGAGTTCCTGCCAAGCTCGCCACCAGCTGGCTCACCGGCGACGTGGCGGCGCTGGCGGCGGCGCACCGCACGCCGCTGCACACGAGCGGTCTGGGGGTGGCGGGGCTGGCCGCGCTGCTCAGATTGCTGGACTCGGAGGCGATCAACGCCCCCACCGCGAAGGAGCTGCTGGTGGAGCTGTACACCGCGGGCGGCGATCCAGAGAAGCTGGTGGAGGACCGCGGCCTGCGCCAGCTCAGCGACGAAGCATCGCTGGCGGCCGTCGTCGATGAGGTGGTCACATCCAACGCGGCCGCAGCGGCGGACTTCCGTGCGGGCAAGGACGCAGCGCTCGGCCGCCTCGTCGGTCAGGTCATGAAAGCGACGGGGGGCAAGGCGCAGCCGCAATTGGTCAACCGGCTGCTGCGCGAGCGGCTGCGCCCCGGTTGACGACCGCAGCCGCGACGCCGCTCCGGTCCGGAGAGCGGGTGCGCCTGCGCTGCGAGCGAGTGGTCCACGGCGGTCTATGCGTCGCGCATGCAGATGGGGGTGCGACGGTGCTGGTCGCCGGCGCCATCCCCGGCGAGGCCGTCGACGTGCTGCTGCGATATCGCAAGAAGAACACGTGGTTCGGCGACGTCGTCTCAGCGGCGGAGGCGTCGCCGCATCGAGTGCCGGCACCCTGCCGCTACGTGCCGGAGTGCGGCGGCTGCCAGCTGCAGCACGTCGCGTACCAGCACCAGCTGCAGCTGAAGCGCGAGATCGTCCTGGACGCGCTGCGCCGTCAGAGGGTGCCGCTGGACTGCGACGTGCGCGTGTGCGGCATGGACGAGCCTTGGCGCTATCGCCAGCGCGGCGAGTTCCACGTGGTGCGCGACGGAGACCGCGTGGGGCTGGGATTCAACCGGGCGCGCAGCTGGCGTCCGGTCGCGGTCGACGACTGCCTCATCCACGACGCGGCGATCACCTGCGCGCTGCCGGAGCTGCGACGCATGGTCGACGAAGGCGGATCGCCGAGCCTCACCGCGCTGCACGTCACGCTGGGCGAGGAGGGCACGGAGCTGCTGATGCGTGCCAAGCCGCGGCGGGCGCTGGACGCGGACGCCGTCGACGCCGCAGCGCTGCGCATGCCCGGAGAAACGCGCCTCGTCACCGACTCGACCACGGTGCGATGGCGCGGCCACTCGTTCCGCGTGTCTCCGGGTGCGTTCATGCAGGTGAACGTGGCGCAGCTCGAAGCGCTGTACGGCGCGGCGCTGCACGGCCTGAGCGCGGAAGCCGGACAGCGCGTGGTCGATGCCTACGCCGGCGTGGGCATGCTGGCCGTGGAGGTGGCGACGGCCGGCGCCGTGGTGACGTGCATCGAGAGCAACCGCGAGTCAGCGCGCCTGGGCGTGCTCAACGCGCGGCTCAACGGCGTTGAGGAGCGCGTACGCTACGTCGCGGCGGCGGCGGAGGAGGCGCTCCCCACGGCCGGCGACGTCGACCGGCTGCTGCTCGACCCTCCGCGTGCCGGATGCGACGGCCGGGTCACCGGGTGGCTGGCGCTCGCCGGCCCGGAGCGCGTGGTGTACGTGTCGTGCGACCCTGCGACGCTGGCCCGCGACCTGCACGTCCTGGTCGCTTCGGGGCCCTACACGGTGACGGAGACGGCGATCGTCGACATGTTTCCCCAGACCTACCACGTCGAGGTCGTGGCCACGCTGGCGCGCGCGTGACATGGAGGTGGACCGGGCGCGGACGGAGCCGCCGCGGTGGTACCGTACGCATGTTCGAATGAGACACACGCGGGAGAGATGACTGGCGAAACGGCGAAAGCTGCCGTGGGGGAGAACGCCGACTCCTTCGTCCATCTGCACACGCACACCGAGTACTCGCTGCTCGACGGCGCGGCGCGCATTCGCACCCTGGTGGACCGAGCGCGGGAGCTGGGCCAGCCGGCGGTCGCCATCACCGACCACGGCGTGCTCTACGGCGCCGTGGAGTTCTACGCGGCGGCGCGCGCCGCAGGGGTGAAGCCGATCATCGGCTGCGAGATGTACATGGCGCCGCGCTCGCGTCATGACCGCGAGGCGCGCGCGGATCGCGACCCCAGCCACCTCATCCTGCTGGCGCGCAACGAGACCGGATACGGGAACCTGATCCGTCTCGTCACGACCGCGCACCTCGAGGGCCACTACTACAAGCCGCGCATCGACAAGGAGCTTCTCGCGGCGCACTCCGAGGGCCTCATCTGCCTGTCGGCGTGCCTCGGCGGCGAGGTGCCCCAGGCGATCATGCGCGGCGACGTCGGCGCCGCCGAGTTGATCGCCCGCGAGCACATGGAGATCTTCGGCCGCGACGCGTACTTCCTCGAGCTGCAGGACCACGGCATGTCCGAGGAGGCAGCGGTGCGCGATGGGCTGCTGGAGATCGCGCGGCGCACCGGGCTGGCCACGGTGGCGACCAACGACTCGCACTACATCCATCCTGACGACGCGGAAGCGCACGACATCCTGCTCTGCCTGCAGACCGGCGCGCGGCGCGAAGAGGAGAAACGCTTCAAGTTCTCCGGCCCCAACTTCTACCTCGCCGGCAGCGGCGAGATGCGGCGGCGATTCGCGCCATACGGCGAGGCGCTGGGCAACACGCTGGCGATAGCGGCGCGATGCGACCTCGACATCCCGCTGGGACGCAACCTGCTGCCCACGTACAACCCCATCCCCGACGGTGAAGACGCCGACTCGTACCTGCGCCAGCTGTGCGAGCAGGGGCTGCACGAGCGTTACGGGGCCGCCGTCACGCGGGAGGCGCGCGAGCGTCTGGCCATGGAGCTGGACGTCATCGCCCAGACGGGATTCGCCGCGTACTTCCTGATCGTCTGGGACCTGATCAGGGCAGCGCGCGAGGACGGCGTACGGGTGGGGCCGGGGCGCGGCAGCGCCGCCGGGTCGCTTGTGTCCTACGTGCTGCGCATCACGGACATCTGCCCGCTGACGTACGGACTGATCTTCGAGCGCTTCCTGAACCTGGAGCGTGTGCAGATGCCGGACATCGACATCGACTTCGACGACCGGCGGCGCGACCGCGTGCTGCGCTACGTGCAGGAGAAGTACGGCCACGACCGCGTGGCGCAGATCATCACGTTCGGAACCATGGCGGCGCGCGCAGCCATCCGGGACGTGGGTCGCGTGCTCAACGTGCCGCTGCCCGACGTCGACCGCCTGGCCAAGCTCGTGCCCGCCACGATCGGCATCACGCTGGAGCGTGCCCTCGCCGAGAGCCGTGACCTGCACCACCTGTACGAGCACGAGGAGTGGGCGCGTCAGGTGATCGACAACGCGCAGCGGCTCGAGGGGATCTGCCGCAATGCCTCGACGCACGCGGCGGGGGTGGTGATCGGCTCGCAGCCGCTGGCCGAGGTGGTGCCGCTGCAGCGCGCCACCGGCGACGGCGCCACCGCGGTGACGCAGTTCGACATGAATGGCGTGCAGCAGATCGGGCTGCTCAAGATCGACCTCCTGGGGCTGACCAACCTCACCGTGCTGGAGGAAGCGGCCGCGCTCGTTGAAGCGTCGCGCGGCAGCCGGCTGGACATCGACAGCCTCCCCCTCGACGACCACAAGGCGTACGAGCTCCTGGGCCGCGGTGACACGCACGGCGTCTTCCAGCTGGAGGCGATGTTCGCCAAGCGGATCCTGCTCGACATGCAGCCGGAGTTCGATCGAGGATCTCGCGGTCGCCAACGCCCTGAACCGGCCGGGGCCGATCGAGGGCGGCGTCGTCGAGGTCTACATGCGCCGCAAGCGCGGCGAGGAGCCGGTGGCGTACCTGCTCCCCGAGTTGGAGCCAATACTGTCAGAAACATATGGCATCATCCTGTATCAGGACCAGGTGATGAGGATCGCCTCGGCCGTGGCGGGATTCACGCTCGGTGAGGCCGATGTGCTGCGGGCGGCGATGGGCAAGAAGGACAAGCCCAAGATGGCCAAGCAACGCGAGAAGTTCCTCGCCGGCGCCACCTCGCGGGGGGTGTCGGAGGAGCACGCCAAGGAGCTCTTCGACCTGATCGCCTTCTTCGCCGGGTACGGGTTCGGCAAGGCTCACGCCGTCTGCTACGCGCTCATCGGGTACCAGACCGCGTACCTCAAGGCCAACCATCCACTGGAATACATGTGCGCGCTGCTCAACAGCCGCGCCGACAACTTCGACAAGCTGAAGCAGAGCATCGTCGACGCGCACGCTCGGGGACTGGTGGTGCGCCCGCCGGAGATCAACCGCAGCGCCGCCGCCTTCGCCATCGGCGACGCGGCGAAGGGAGAGATCCTCTACGGCCTCAAGCACATCAAGAACGTCGGCGAGCGCGTGGCCGAAGCCATCGTGGCGGCGCGCCAGGAGGGAGGGCCGTTCAGCACGCTGCTCGACCTGTGCCTGCGTACCGGCGTCAAGGACCTCAACCGCCGCGTGCTCGAAGCCCTGATCCGCAGCGGCGCCTGCGACGCCCTGGGCGAGCGCGGCGAGCTGCTGCGCCTCATCGACAGGGTGATCGACCGCGCTGCGCAGATCCGGCGCGAGCGCGACTCCGGGCAGACGGCGCTCTTCGGCGACGCGGTGGAGGTCGCCGCACCGGCGCCGGCGTATTCGCTCGCGATCGACGCTGACGGTGCAGCCACCGGCAACGGAACGCACGGCATCGAGCCCGTGGCCGCGGACGAACGGCTGCGCTGGGAGCGCGAGTTCCTGGGGATATACCTCAGCGACCATCCGCTGCGCCGCATCTCGGCAGAGCTGCAGCAGCGGGTGGACACGAGCGTCAGCGAGCTGGGACCGCATCTCGACGGGCTGCTGGTGCACATCGGCGGCGCCGTGCGGGACATCCGCACGTTCGTGCCGAAGCGCAGCACCACCGGGCAGCGCATGGCGTTCCTGCAGGTCGAGGACCTCACCGGCGCCTGCGAGGTGGTGGTGTTCCCGCGCACCTTCGAGGAGTGCAGCGAGCTGCTGCGCCCCGACGCCGTGGTGGTGATCCACGGCAAGGTTGAGGCCGGGCGGGGCAGCGGGGGCGTGACCGTGGCGCCGGCGGAGGACGAGGAGCGCTTCGACATCGAACCGGCGAAGATCCTCGCGGAATCGGTCTACGCGTATGACGACCCGCGGCTCGCCGGGTGGCGGCGCAACAGCACCGTCCACGTGCGCATCTCGCCGCCGCACACCGCCGCGCTGCAGCAGCTGCGCCACGTGCTGCAGCAGCACCGGGGCGGCTGTCCGGTGGTGCTGCACGTGCACGGCACCGCGAGCGTCGACCAGGTGACGCTGCCGGACGAGTTCGCGGTGGAGCCCGGTCCCGGTTTGGAGCGCGCCATAGAGGTGCTGGTCGGCGACGGTGCGTACCGCATGGAGATCCACCGTGCCCGGGCCCCGGAGCGGGAGCTGCGCGGCGCCGCGCGGACCAACCGGGGCGGTGGCGCCCCTCAGAGCGCCCGCGCCAGCAGCTGGCCGAAACCGATCGATACGACGAGATAGAGCACCACGTAGGCCGCCAGCGTCAACAGCGCGGGCAGATCGATGCCGCTGCGCGCCCGGCCCCGTGCGAATCCGGCGAAGGGTCGCACCAGGGGATTGGTCATGGAGCGGATGCCCATCACCAGGGGGTGCCAGGGGTCGGCGGCAAACAGCGAGACCATCAAGCGCACCAGCACCAGGATGCCCAGCACCAGGATGACGTTCTCGAGCAGCTGCGCGATCAGCAGCACGATGTCCTGCGCCACCGGGACCGAGCCTCCGAGCGCGAAGTAGAGCAGGGCCTGGTCGATCAGCTGCGCCAGGAAGAAGATGACGAGGATGGCCACAAGCGGCGAGAGGTCGATGCCGCCCAGCGACGGCAGGAGGCGCCGGAACGGACGCAGGATGGGATCGACGATGCGGCGCAGGATGCGCACCAACGGATTCCACGGGCTCACCGGCAGCCACGAGATGAGGATGCGCACCAGGATCAGGATGTAGAGCGCGAACGCGACGAAGTCGACGACGTTCTTTGCCGTCAGCGCGACGTTCACGTGGCCTTGGCCGGCGCCGTGGGCGTGGTGCTGCCGCTCTGATGGAACGCCTCGGCACGGGCTGCGGTGCGCCGCCACAGCAGGATCAGCGCGGGCACCGCCAGGACCAGCATCGCGATCGCCGTCCACTGCGCCTCGCGCAGCCCCAGCGGGCCTGGCGGCTCGCTCTTGCGGAACTCGAACAGGATGAGCTGGCTGACCGCGTACAGGGCCACGTACACGATGGCCATGACGCCGGAGCGCACGCGGCGGCGGTACAACCAGAGCAGCACGAGGCCGATGACGATCGTGCCCAGCGCCTCGTACGCGGCCGCCGGCTGGTACGCGGGCAGGCAGGTCGCGCCCGTCAGGGTGCACGTCGAGAAACCCTGCTGCAAGATGGCGTGAGGGTTTGCGTACGCAGTGGCCCACGGCAGCGTGCTCTGAGCGCCGAGGATGTCGCCGTTGATGATGTTGCCGATGCGCCCGATCGGCTGCCCGACCACAGCGAAGAGCACGCCGCCGTCGAGCACCAACCACGGATTTATGCGGTAGTGCCAGCCGCAGATGGCGAGCGTGATGAAGCCTGCGATGATGGCGCCGAAGAATGCCATCCCGCCGTTCCAGAAGGCGATGATGTTGACCGGCTGCTGCAGGTAGCCGCTGACCAGGTCGGGCTGCTGCACCACGTAGTAGATGCGTCCGCCGACAAGCCCCGTGACGATCGTCAGCGTCGTGATCTTCTCAGCGGTGGCGCGCGACAGTCCGCTTCGCAGTGTGAGCGGCAGCACGCCGAAGCGGTACGCGGTCAGGAACGCAAGCGCGTACATGATCCCGTACCAGTGGACGGGGATGGGTCCCAGGTGCAGGACGGGATCGATGTTGACGACGATGATCCCGGGCGACGGCGTCACGCGCATGACTGCGTCAATCATGACCGCTGCCTGAAGAGCGCTGCGCCGCCAGAACCCGGTACCCCGCGCGTGAGCGCACGCGCTCGACCGCGCATCCGCGCGATTCCAGCCAGCGGCCGAGCGAGTCGGAGCCGAGGTTGCGCTGCACCACGAGGTACAAGACGCCGCCGGCGTCGAGGCGGCGCATCCACGCGCCCAGCAGGTCGTGCAGCGCGGCCTTGCCGACACGCACCGGTGGATTCGAATAGACGGCCGCGAAGCGGACGTCGTCGGGCACCGCAGCCGGCTCGGTGATGACAACGTTGTCCGCGCCGGCGGCGTCTGCGTTCCGCCGTGTCAGCGCGAGTGCGCGCTGGTTGACGTCGACGGCCCACACGCGTGACGCCGGTGCTCGCCGCGCCAGCGCGACCGCGATGGCGCCGTAGCCGCAGCCCAGATCGAGCAGGTCTCCCGGCGGCGGAGGCGGGATCGTGCGCAGCAGCAGGTCCGTGCCGCGGTCCACCTGGCCGTACGCGAACACGCCGCGGTCGGTGACCAGGTCGAGCCGCAGATCCGGCAGGCGGAGGTGCACCGGTGCCGGATGCGAGGGCAC
This sequence comes from Candidatus Dormiibacterota bacterium, assembly GCA_963777285.1. Classification (GTDB taxonomy): domain Bacteria; phylum Chloroflexota; class Dormibacteria; order Aeolococcales; family Aeolococcaceae; genus JAFARE01. Next base: position 114,497 of record CAVZPR010000002.1, on the reverse strand, counting down.
CCGCGGCGTTGGCGTGAAGTAGTGCTGCTGGGCGCTCATCCGTGCCGTCCACGGTACCCGGCCGGCGGGCTCACGGACGGCCCGGTCGTGGTCTATCCTGCGGCTGGGATGAACCAGGCGACCGCGTTCCGGCGGGCCAGCGAGGGCTTCGTGCAGCGCGCCGAGCGCATCAGCGCCGAGCAGTGGTCGGCGCCGACCCCGTGCACCGAATGGGACGTCAGGACTCTCGTCAACCACGTGACCGGCGAGTACCTGTGGGTCCCCGAGATGCTCGCCGGCCGCACCGTTGCAGACGTCGGCGACCGGCTCGACGGAGATCTGCTCGGCGCGGATCCGCTGCAGGCGGTGCGTGACGCGCAGCAGCGCGCCGTCGCGGCGCTGCACGAACCGGGCGCGCTGGAGCGCACGGTGCACCTCTCTTTCGGTGACACGCCGGCGGAGGCGTACGCGCGTCAGATGATGGTGGACAGCGTCATTCACACGTGGGACCTGGCGCGCGCCATCAGCGGTGATGAGTCACTGGACCCGGAGCTCGTGGACGCGAGCTACGCGGAGATGTTGAAGACCGCCGGTGACTGGCGCGCCGCCGGAGTGTTCGGCCCTGAGACGTCACCCGCGGATGCGTCGACACAGGCGAAGCTGCTGGCGCTGACCGGTCGTTGATGACATAGCATTGTCGTGGAGCCACAAGCGGCGGTGGCGTAACTGGAAGGCGCGATAGTCTCAAACACTATTGTCCGAGAGGACGTGTGGGTTCGACTCCCACCCGCCGCACCATCGCCACGCGAAGACTACGCAGCAGCTCCGCGGGCGATCTTGTAGCTCCAGCGCGGCTGTCCCGACGGTGACGGGACCTGCGGCGTGCCCTTCACCCACCACGGCGCCAGCTGGCCGTACGCGGTGAGCACGTAGCCGCCCTGATACGCCGCGTGCGCCCACGTGTCGAGCGTGACCGCACGCGCAACGTCCTGTCCCGGGAAGTACGCCGACTCCGACGTTGCGCTCGCCGAGCCGAACACGTGCAGCGCGCCGTAGTCGTCGAGGATGTAGCCGGAGCCGCTCGAGGTGAGCACGAGCCCGCGAGTCACGTCCTGCCCCGGCCAGTAGCTGGGGCTGTACGGCTTGGGAAGGGCCGGCGATCCGGTCTGCCAGAACGGATGAATGCCGCCCCAGCCGTCCAGGGTGTAGCCGCTGACCACGTTGCCGCTGCACGGGTTGACCGCGATGCCGCGGGCCAGGTCGCGACCGCTCCAGTAGCCGCCGCCCGACACCGGCGGCGCGCCGCCGAAGGCGTGGATGCCACCCCAGTCGTCGAGCACGTAGCCGCCGGCGCCGCTCGAATCGCACGGATCCAGCACGATGCCACGCGCCACATCCGCACCGGGCCACGACGGCGCGCCGTCAACGGGCACCGCGGTGCCGAATGGATTGACGCCGCCGGAGGCGTCGAGCACGTAGCCACCCTTGCGATCCGGCCGCATCACGATGCCCCGCGCCTCGTCGCGTCCCGGCCAGTACGCGTAGATGCTGGCGATGGACGCGCCACCGTATGGGTGCAGGGCACCCCAGCCGTCGACCTCGTATCCGCCCAGCTCCGGCGCCGCGGAGACCGGCGGTGGCGCGAACGCGGTGAGCTCGTCGTCGGCCGCCATCAACAGCGTGCCGTCGGCGGCCGCGGCCGTGGCGAAGTGCACCACGCCGGGAGCCATCGGCAGCGACAGCTGGTCCAGGATCGCGCCACTCCCCGGATCGAGCCCGAACAACGTGCTGCTGGTTCCGTTTGCAGCCGTCGACCAGACGAGACCGCCGGCGACGATCGGCGGCCCCGACGTCCTGCCGCTGGAGCGCCACAGCACGTGGAAGCTGGTCGGCGAATCGATGCTCACCGCCGTCATCCCGTCGAAGCAGGGCACGAACACGACGTCTCCCATCACCGCCGTGCCGCCGTAGGCGTCTTCGATCGTCGACCGGCAGACCTGCGCCTGGTACGCCTGGCCGCCGCCGGGATTGTCGTTGCCTGGCAGGGCGTTCTGCGTCAACAGATACCCGTACCCGCCCTTGCCTATGGCGAAGAGCTCGCTGTTGGGAAGCAGCGTGGGTCCCACGGACCCGAGGTCCTCGTCGTCGGCGTTGTCGGCGTACCACGCCTCCGGGGTTCCCGGGGCGAAGAACGCAGGCTGCGTCGCGCTGTTGAACGCCGGCGGAAACTCGAGCACGCTGTCGCCGTAGTCGTAGGTGTCGACGCTCGTCGACGACCCGTTGCCGGTCGACACGTAGATGTTTCCCTGCGGGTCCACGGCCGGTCCGGACGGCGCCCAGATGCCGCCCTGCGTCCCGCCCGTCTCCGCCGTGTCGTGCCACTGCGACTGCTTCGCGCCGTCGGTCTCCCGCACCGTCTCGAGGTAGCCGTGGTACGGGCCGCAGTCGGCGGCCAGGCTTCCCCACGTCACGACGACATTGCCGCCGGACACAGCGAGCGCGCTGCGCTCCTTCTCGGGGTCGACGTCCATGCCGTCAGGCGTGATGTCGGTGTCATAGGCGACGCTCCCGTCACTCGGGTCGATCTTCGCCATGTGAAAGCTGTCGGCGCCCGCCACCTCCTCCTCGGCGACGACGTAGAGGCTGCCGCCGTCGATGACAGGCGTTCCCATGATGCCCAGCGGCAGGATGGCCTGACAGCTGAAGGCCTTGGTGCGCGGCGACGCCAGCGTCGTCTTCCACCTCTGCACACCCGTGTCGATGTCGAACGCGTAGACGGAGTTGTTCTCCGTGGCGACGATGACGTCGTTCCGATACACGAGCGGCTCCGCGTCGACGGCTCCGTCCAGTGCGGCCGTCGCCCACAGCGGCCCGAGGTTGCGGAACGAGGGCTCGCCGTTGTCGTCGCCGCCCCTGTCCGGCGTCAGGTGATACGTCGTCCATTGCGCCGTCGGATCCGCGTGAACGGCGCCACCCGCCAGGATCAATGCCGCTGCGGCGAGCGGCAGCGCCGCGAGGCGGGTCCTGCGCACCGATGCGCCCCTCCAGAGATGTCTGCTGATCCAGCTCGGACGCGTCGGACGTGGGCCTTCCCGATGCGCCCCCCGCGCCGCCGCGCGACTCTAGCGTGCCCCCGGCCGGCTCCGGCGCTGCGCGGTCTCGACGTGCCGCTTGAGCGCGTCGAGATTGATGCGCACGTCGTCCACCACGAGGTGCGCGATCACGGGGCCGGCCCAGCGCAACCGGCCCCGCAGCTCGACCTCGGTCTCGTACACGACGTGCGTCGTCCCTCCGCGCATCCGGTACGTCCACCGCCACATGCCCTGCAGCGCGGCACCCGCCACCGTCCCGGAGCACAGCCGGAGCTCGTCGTAGCGCTCGATGTGCAAGCGCAGGTCGTGGGTCAAACCGCCGGGGATGCGCGCCACGTAGAGGAGGTCGCTGCCCGGTCCTACGGGATGGTCGCCGACGACCTCCGTCCGCACCAGGTTCTTCGACCAGCGTGAGACACCGGCGATGTCGCGGTGCACCGCGGCCCAGACAACCTCGACGGGGGCGTCGATGTCGATGGATTCCCGGAGCCGGTGCACGGCGCAAGCCTAGCCCCGCCGTCGCGTCCGCCCGGGAACCGGCGTCCGGCACGGCGCGTACTGTGAACAGATGGACGACGAGGCCCTGCTCGAGAGGGCCCGCCGCGGCGATCGCGACGCGTTCGGGTCCATCGTCACCCGCCACCAGGACGAGCTGTACACGATGGCCCTTCGCCTCCTCGGCAACCCCTCCGACGCCGCCGACGTGGTGCAGGAGACGTTTCTCCGCGCCTACGTCCGCCTCCCCGAGCTGCGCGGCGCCACGGTGAGGGCCTGGCTCTTCCGCGTCGCGGTGAACTGCAGCCGTGACGTGCAGCGGCGCGTGGTGCGCCGCCCGGCGGAGCCGCTCGAGGACGCCGAGGGCAACATCATCGACCTCCCCGACCCCGGGCTCGGGCCCGAGGCGACGGCCCTGGCGCGCGAGCGGGCCGGCGCCATCCGCGACGCGCTGGTTGCGCTGCCGCACGACTTTCGCGCAGCGGTGGTGCTGCGTGACGTGAACGAGCTCTCCTACGAAGAGATCTCGCATGCGCTTCGCGTCCCGCTGGGCACCGTGAAATCGCGCGTCAGCCGCGCGCGGGGCATGCTCGCCGCCGCGCTTCGCGGGTCGACCGTGGTGGCGTCCGGCGCCGAGGGTCAGGTGTGATGGCGCGCGGTCACGTGACCCACCTCTTCTCGGCGGCGTACGACGGCGAGCTGGACGCCGCCCGTAGCGAGCTGCTCGCGGCACACCTGGAGCGCTGCGAGGACTGCGCGGCCCGGTACGAGACGTTCCGCGACAGCATCGACGCCCTGCGCGCTCTGCCGGCGGCCCGGATGCCTCGACCGGTGCACGTACCCTCCACGGCGCCCGTCGCCGAGCGCGCGGGCCCGCTGGCCCGCCTGCGCGGCGTGCGCTGGCCGCGGATCCTGCCGGGCGGGGCCACGGCGATCGCCGCCGTCGCGGCGGCCGTGATCCTCGTGCTGGTGTCGCGGCAGAATCCCTCCGGCCCGCAGACGGCGTCCAACGCGGCGCTCCCGCGGGCTGCCGCCGGCGCAGCCGCGGCCTGCGCCTCGGCGCGACCGGCGGCGCCGGTCGCCGTCCCCGCCAGCTTCGCCAACCAGGCGCGGGCCAGCGAACCAGGACGCCCAGGCGAAGTGTTGCTGCTGGCCACGCAGGCCACCCAGGCGACTCCGGGTCAGCGGGTGCCGGTGTACGCGCTGCTCACGGCTCCGCGGGCCGCGCTCAGTGGTCCGGGAGGTGCTGCCGGCAGCCTGACCAGCGCCGCCGCCCCCTGCCTCAGCGTCGCCGCCGTGGACCCCACCGGCGGCCACCGCTCCAGCGCCGTGCCATTCAGCAGCGGCGGGGCGGTCGCCGGTCCCCAGGCCCTCGGTTCGGGCGGCAGCGCCGACCAGTCCTCACCTGCCTTCAGCGAGTTCACCGTGCCGACGTCCGCGGCGCCCGGCACGGTGCTGCACGTGACCGCCACCGTGCCCGCCGGCTACCCGCTCGGGGGCACGCCGCCACTCACCGTCGAGCTCGTCATCACGGTTGGCTAGGCCGGCACCCGGCGCCGCGCCGGGATGGCACTAGACTCGGCTCAATGACCCGCCGCCTGGCGAGCGTGGCGGTGGCGCTGCTGGTGTCGGCCTGCGGCCTGCCGCTGCTGGGCTCGGCTCCGGACTACGGCTTCATCGTCATCACCGCCGGCGGCACGCCGCTCGTCGGCGGCTCGACGGACGTGCCACCCACGTTCGACCTGCGCCTGCACGCCGCGGCCGCCTTCGACGTGCAGAACGTCGACGCGATGCTGGATGGCCGCCAGCTGACGCTCCTGCCCGCGGGTGGCGACGTCACCGCGACGACGCCGCCGATGCCGCTGGGTTCAGCGCATCACCTCGACGTGACCATACAGGGGCGTGCCCAGGGAATCAGCATCGACTTTCACGTCATCTCGCCGACGCAGGCGATGCTGGCGGCGCACATCGACCCCAACGACGGACTCGTGGTCGACGCCGTGTTCGACGATCCGCCCGACCGGACCGCGATGCTCGATGACCTGCCCGCAGCCAGGGTGCAGTGGAGCGACGGCTACCACGCCCGCATCACGTGGCCCGGATCACCACCGGCGTCGATCACGCTGCCGGCGACGCTGGCCACGGCCCGCGGGTCGCACCTGGCGGCGACCGCGACGCTGGACCTGACCGGGCTCAGCGCCGGCGGCCTGCGCCGCGTCACCGTCCCCGCCGCGCCGCCGCTGCCGGGAACCAACGTCTTCGGCTTCGTGGTGAACACGTCGGCGTCGAACACCTCGATGGCTCGCCACCAGAGCGTGTTCAACGCCATCTGCGCCACCGGCTGGACGGCGCAGGCCGACGGCGGGGTGCTGGGGACGCCGGATCCTTCCGCCGTGCGCCGCGCCGAGAACGCGCGCCTGCCGGTGTGGCCGTCACTGGCCAACGACACCACCGACCCAGCGGCCACGACGGCGCTGCTGAACGATCCCGCGGCGGTCAGCCGGCTGGTGGGGATCGTGGCCCGAAGCGTCGCCTTCGGCGGCTTCGCGGGGGTGAACCTCGACTTCGAATCCATGCCGGGATCGGACCGCGATCTGTTCACCGCGTTCGTGAAGGCGCTGGCGAGCGCGGTGCACGGGCGCGGCGCGCAGTTGATGGTCGACGTGGTGCCGCACGACACCTCGGGGATCAACGGTTTCTCGGCGGCGTACGACGTCCCCGCACTGGGGAGCGCCGCCGACCTCATCGACCTCATGGCCTATGACCAGCACGGTGACGGCGGCTCGCCAGGTCCGGTCGCCGGGCTCGACTGGGACATGTCCGTGCTGGCGGCGACGCTCCCCGGGCTCAATCCGTCGCACACCCTGCTCGGCGTCCCCCTGTACGCGCGACGGTGGAACTCCGGCGGTGGCGCGGCCGCGTCCTACTCGGAGGCCGTCGCCGAGGCCCTGGCCGTGCCCGGCGCCCGCGTCGGCTACGACTTCGACGCGCAGACCCCGGTGATCGTCTCGGGCGGCAACGGCCTGGTCACCTACTTCGACGACGCGGACAGCCTGGCCCGGAAGATCGCGCTGGTGCACGCCAACGGGCTCGCGGGGATCGCGCTGTGGCGCCTGGGCTTCGAGGACCCCGGGTTCTGGAGCCTCTTCGGCTGAACCCTGCCGGCCGTCAGCTCTCGGAGCTGCTCGTCCCCAGATCCGGCAGGTTCAGCTCGTTGACCCAGTCGCGGATCTTCGCCATCCGCTCCTCGCTCTCGGGGTCGACCTCGCCGTCGCCCTCCTTGTCCGCCTCGGGCAGCATCCCCGCCTTCTCCAGCACCTCACCGGCGACGTAGATGCCGGCGCCCAGCCGCACCGCGACAGCGATGGCGTCGGATGGTCGCGAGTTCGATCTCCAGCGAGCGGCCGTCGACCGAAGCGAGGATGCGCGCGTAAAAGACCTCGTTGCTCAAGGACGTCACCACGATGCGGTCCACCACCACGTCAACCGCGCTGAGGACGTTGGCCAGCAGGTCATGCGTGATGGGACGCTCCGGCGTGATGCCGGTGATCTTCAGGGCGATGGCGTTGGCCTCGTTGATGCCGATCCAGATGGGCAGATAGCGCTCCGCCGATTTCTCCTTGAGGATGACCACGTGCTGCCCCGTGGGCATGTGCACCCGGATGCTGTCGACGGTCATCTCGACCAGGTCGGCCATGGCCCGATGATAGCGCCGCTTCCCGCCGGCTACTCCTCGACCCACGCCCCTTGACCGGGCAGCTCCTCGACGCCCAGGCGCAGCCGGACGGCGGCGGCACCGAGGCGCTGACGCACGGCGCCGAGCAGGTGCGCGGCGAGGCACTCGCACGTTGTGTTCTCGATGGGCAGCAGACGCACGTCGTCGCGTGGGAACAGGTAGCGCGCGGCCCCGTGTTGCACCGTGACCTGCGCATCGCTGCTGTCGACCTCGAGGACGTCGCTGTGCGCCGGCAGCAGCGTGCGCTCGTCGAGCTCCGCGCAGACCTCGCGCAGGGCGGCCTTCAGCGCGTTGAAGTCGATCACCGTGCCGTCGTGGCGGACCTCGCCGGCGGCTTGGAGCGTCACGCGGTAGTTGTGTCCGTGCAGGCGCTCGGCGCGGCCGCCGATCACCGAGAAATGCGCTGCGCTGAAGCCGATGTCGCTGCGCGCGAGCTCGAGGCCGGCGGAGCGTCCGCGACCGTCTCCAGGCGCGCTTGGACCGCTCATGTGCCTGGGTACCATAGCCTGTGATGGCGCGCGAGAGCCTGCTGCTGGTCGATGGGCACAACCTGGTCTATCGCGCCTTCTACGCGATGCCTGCGCTGAGCAACAGCCGGGGCGAGATGACCAACGCCGCGTACGGCTTCACGTCCATGCTGTTCAAGGCGCTCAACGATCATCGTCCCACCTACGCGATCGCGGCCTTCGACCCGCCTGGCCGCACGTTTCGCCACGGCGAGTTCGCGGAGTACAAGGCGCAGCGGGCGGCCACACCGGCGGCGCTGGTGCCTCAGTTTCCCTGGTGCCGCGAGATCGTCGACGTGCTGGGCATTCCCATCATCGAGGTGCCGTCGTTCGAGGCAGACGATGTCATCGGCACGCTCAGCCGCAAGGCGGAGGCGATGGGACTGGACGTGGTCATCGTCACCGGCGACCTGGACGTGCTGCAGCTGGTGACCGACCGCGTGCGCGTCTTCGCCAGCCGCCGTGGCATCAGCGACACGATCGTGTACGACGTCGACAAGGTGCAGGAGCGGTTCGGTTTCGCGCCGCCGCTGGTGGTCGATTACAAAGCGCTGCAGGGGGATCCCAGCGACAACATTCCCGGCGTCCCGGGCATCGGCGAGAAGACGGCCAAGAGCCTGGTGCAGGAGTACGGCGAGCTGGAGCACATCCTCGACGCGCTGCCCGCGATGCGTGAGGGCAAGGTGCGCCGCACGCTGCAGGAACACGTCGACCAGGCCCGGCTGAGCAAGCGGACCGCGACCATCCGTGTCGACATGGACATCGAGCTCGACCTCGAGCCGGCGCGGCTCTTCCACTACGACGAGGAGAAGGTGCGCGCGCTCTTCGAGCGGCTCGAGTTCCGCAGCCTGCTGCCGCGGCTGCCGGGCCGCGACGGCGACGGTGGCGGGCCGGATGACACCGTCACCGGCAACGGGCAGGCGACGCTGAGCTTCGACGCGGCGGCGCCGCTGACCGCGGGCACGGACCCGCAGAACGACGTCGTCGTCGTGCGCGACGCACACGCCGCCGCGACGATGGTGGAGCGGGTGCGCGCCGCGGGCGCTCTCGACGTGCGCACCGTCGTCGACGGCAGCGCCCGCACCGGCGAGGTGGTGGGCGTCGCGCTGACCACCCCGCAAGGCGGCACCAGCTACTACGTGCCGCTCCAGCCGCAGGACTCGGCGGAGCCGGCGGTTGTCGCCGCGCTGAGCGAGCTGCTCGCCGACGCTGCGCTTGCCAAGGGCGGCTACGACCTGAAGCGCGAGATCCTCGCCTGGCAGCGCCGCGGGGTGAGCGTCGCCGGGCTGCATTTCGACGCCATGCTGGCGGCCTACATCACCAACCAGCGGCTGCGCGTGCCCCCGCTTGCGGTGCTCGGCCAGGACCTCTGCGGCGTGCGCCTCGAGGTCGAGGAGTCGCTGCTGGGCAGCGGCCGCAACAAGCGCAGCCTCGGCGATGTCCCGGTGGAGGAGGCGGCCGCGTACTTCGGCGCCTGGGTGGAGCTGCTGGATCCGGTGAGCGCGTCGCTGCAGAGCCAGCTCGACGCGATGCAGGCCCGCCCGCTGCACGACGACCTCGAGCTGCCGTTGGTGCCGATCCTCGCCGCCATGGAGCAGCGCGGCGTCGCGGTCGACTGCGACCTGCTCCAGGCGATCAGCAGCGAGCTGCACACGCGCATCACACAGCTCGAGAGCGAGATGCAGGAGCTGGCGGGCTACACCTTCAACCCGGGCAGCACGCAGCAGCTCGGCCGCCTGCTGTTCGACGACCTGGGGCTCGCCTCCGGGCGGCGCAACAAGACGGGGCGCAGCACCGACGCCGACACGCTGGAGGCGCTGCGCGGCGAGCACGCCGTCGTCGGCATGGTGCTGGAGTGGCGCCAGCTCACCAAGCTGAAGAGCACGTACGTGGACGCGCTGCCGCTGCTCTGCAGCGCGAGCTCGCGCATCCACACGTCGTTCAACCAGGCGGTGGCCACCACCGGACGGCTGTCTTCGGCAGACCCCAACCTGCAGAACATCCCGGTGCGCACGGAATGGGGGCAGCGCATCCGCCGCGCCTTTCACGCCGACCGCGGGCAGCGGCTGGTCAGCGCCGACTACTCGCAGGTGGAGCTGCGCGTGCTGGCGCACGTCAGCGGGGAGGAGGAGCTGATCGACGCCTTCCGGCGGGGTGAGGACATCCATCGCCGCACCGCCGCGGAGGTGTACGCCGTCGCCCCCGAGGCGGTCACGCCGGACATGCGGCGCATCGCCAAGGTGGTCAACTTCGGCGTGGTGTACGGGCTCAGCGACTTCGGACTGGCGCGCGACACGGGCATGTCACAGGAGGACGCGCACGTTTTCATCCAGCGCTACTTCGAGAACTTCGCAGCGGTGACGCGGTATCTCGAGGGTGTGCGCAACCACGCGCGCGAGTGGGGCTGGGTGGAGACGTTCACCGGCCGGCGCCGCTACCTGCCCGACATCCGCGTGCCCAATCGCATGCTGCGCCAGGCCGCCGAACGGATGGCCGTGAACATGCCCATGCAGGGCGCGGCCGCCGACATCATGAAGCGCGCCATGATCCTGGTCGACGCGGCCATCCGCGACGCCGGGCTTCGCTCGCGCATGCTGCTCCAGGTGCACGACGAGCTGCTCCTCGAAGCGCCGCTGGAGGAGGTCGGCGCGCTCGTCCCCTTGCTGCGCACCGCCATGAGCGGCGCGGCCGAGCTTCGCGTTCCCCTCGATGTTGATGTCAAGGTGGGCGACAACTGGGGAGAGATGACGCCTCTTCCGCGCTCCTGAGGCTCGCCCGATGCCCGAGCTTCCCGAGGTCGAGACGGTCGCCCGCGACCTGCGCGCCGCCGTGCTGGGACGGCGGTTCGACAGTGTCGACCTGATTCGCGGCGATGTGGTCCGCCTGCCGGAGCCCGACGCCTTCCGCACCCTGTTGACCGGGCAGAGCGTGGTGAGCGTCGATCGCCGCGGCAAGTTCCTCCTGCTCGGCCTCGACAGCGGCGATGAGCTCATGGTGCACCTGGGCATGACCGGCCACCTGCTGGTCTGTGACGCAGCCGAGCCGGCAGCGCGGCACACGCATCTGCGGGCGCGCCTCGATGACGGCCGCGAGCTGCGCTTCGACGACACGCGCCGCTTCGGGCGCATCGCCTACGGCTCGCGCGCGCTGCTGGAGCAGACGCGCGTGCTGCCCCCGCTCGGACTGGAGCCCCTCTCCGGCGAGTTCTCCGCGGCCGAGGTCGACCGGCTGCTGCGCCGCACCACCCGCACCCTGAAGGCTGCGCTGCTCGACCAGACGCGCGTCGCCGGCCTGGGCAACATCTACATCGACGAAGCATGTTTCGCCGCCGGCGTGCGGCCCACGCGCCGCTGCCACCGGCTGACCCGAGCCGAGCGCGCCCGCCTGCACGCCGCCATCCAGCAGGTGCTGCTGGCGGCGATCGTCAACCGCGGCAGCAGCGTCGACGACTACCGCGACGTGTGGAACGCGCGCGGCAGCAACCAGGAGGTGCTGCGCGTCTACGGCCGCGGCGGCAAGCCCTGCGTGCGCTGCGGCGCGACGCTGCGCCGGGTCACGGTGGCAGGACGCACCACGGTCTACTGCAGCTCCTGCCAGAGATGACACGGGTCGTCCTGGCCGGCTACGACGACACCCCGCCGCTGGGCGGCCAGGGCGTGATGCTCGAGGGAGTCCGCGACGAGCTGCAGCGCCGCGGCGTCCACGTCGACACCATCTCCGGGCGCGGCGACAACGCGGTCGGCTATCCCCGGGTCACGGGGCGGGCGCCGCTCGACCTGTCGCTGCACCTCAACCGCAGGCCGCAGCTGCTGCTGCGCAGCCGCCCCGAGGTGGTGCACGCCAGCGGCGGGCCGGGCGGCGTGATGCTGCTCCGCGAGCTGCCCGTGCCGGTGGTGTACACGGCCAACCACACGTACACGCAAGCGCACCAGCGTCCCAGCCCACGGCGCTGGCTGGCGCCGCTGGAGGCGCGCAGCTACCAGCGCGCTGCCGCCGTGCTCGCGGTGTCGCGCTCCACGGCCGATGCGGTGCTGGCCATGGGCGTGCCCGCGGAGCGCGTCGAGGTGCTGCCGCCCGGCGTGCGCGTCCCCGAACCCGAGACGGACGGCCACGACCCGGAGCGCCTGCTGTTCGTCGGCCGGCTGGAGCCGGGCAAGGGCGTGCTCGATGCGGTCACCGTGATGCGCCTGCTGCTGCGCGAACGCTCCGGAGCGCGGGCCGTCATCGTGGGCGACGGCTCGCTGGCCGCCGCGGTACGCAAGCGGGTCGCCGGGGAGCCGCGGATTCGCGTCTCCGGGGCGATCGACGCCCGGGCCGTGCAGCGCGAGTTCGCGCGCGCGACCCTGCTGCTCATGCCGTCGCGGTACGAAGGGCTCGGCCTGGCCGCGCTGGAAGCCCAGGCGGCGGGCACACCCGTCGTCGGCTACGACGTCGACGGTCTGCGTCACGCCGCCACCGACGGCGGTGAGCTGGTGACGGTGGGCCACGTCGACCGGCTGCTCGCCGCCACCAGGCGGCTGCTCGAGGACGCCGCGCGGCGCGCCGAGCTGGCGCGGCTCGGCCGCGAGTTCGTGCGCCGCGAGCACTCCTGGGAGCGCTACGGCGAGCGCCTGCTCGAGGTCTACGCCGCCGTCAGTAGCGGCGCAGGCCGCTGAGGACGCCTCGCCGCGCCGTCGCCGGCTCCTTGGCCGCCTTCGGCCGCTGGGTACACTCGTTCCGTGCCCACGTTCGAGCTCGCCACGCCCTTCACGCCCACCGGCGACCAGCCCAAGGCCATCGACGCGCTGCAGGCGGCCATCCGCCAGGGGATGCGCGAGCAGGTCCTCCTCGGGGTCACCGGCTCGGGGAAGACCTTCACCGTGGCCAACGTGGTGGCGCGGATCCAGCGGCCCACCCTGGTGCTCTCGCCCAACAAGACGCTGGCCGCGCAGCTCTGGGCGGAATTCCGCGAGTTCTTTCCCAGCAACGCGGTGGAGTACTTCGTCTCCTACTACGACTTCTACCAGCCCGAGGCGTACATCGCGCGCACCGACACCTACATAGAGAAGGACTCCTCGCGCAACGACGAGATCGACCGCCTGCGCAACAGCGCCACCCGCGCCCTGCTGACGCGGCGCGACGTCATCGTGGTGGCGTCGGTGTCGTGCATCTATGGCATCGGCTCACCGGAGAACTACCTGGGCGAGTCGGTGCAGCTGCGCGTCGGCGAGTCGCTGCGGCGAGACATCCTGCTGCGCAAGCTCGCGAACCTGCAGTACTCGCGCAACGACGTCGACTTCGGCCGCTCCCGCTTTCGTGTGCGCGGCGACGTGATCGACATCCAGCCGGCGTACGAGGAGCTGGCCACGCGCATCGAGCTCTTCGGGGATCAGGTGGAGGCGATCAAGGAGTTCGACCCGCTGACCGGCGAGATCCTGGCGCGCCGCGAGGAGCTCACCGTCTTCCCCGCGTCGCACTACGTGACACCGCAACAGGAGATGGACCGCGCGCTGCACGCGATCGAGGATGAGCTCGAGGAGCGGGTGACGCTGCTGGAATCGCGCGGCCGCCTGCTCGAGGCACAGCGGCTGCAGCAGCGCACCAACTTCGACATGGAGATGATGCGCGAGACGGGATCGTGCGCAGGCATCGAGAACTACTCGCGGCATCTCACCAACCGCGCCGAGGGGCAGCGGCCGTTCTGCCTGCTCGACTTCCTGCCCGACGACGCGCTCATCGTGGTCGACGAGTCGCACGTCGCCGTGCCCCAGATCGACGGCATGTGCAAGGGCGACCGGGCCCGAAAGATCCCGCTCGTCGAGTACGGGTTCCGGCTCCCGTCCGCCCTCGACAACCGCCCGCTCACGTTCGCGGAATGGGACTCGATGGTGGGTCAGATCCTCTACGTGAGCGCCACGCCCGGACCGTACGAGGAGGGACGCGCGTCGCAGACGGTGGAGCAGATCATCAGGCCCACCGGGCTGGTCGATCCGACGGTGGAGGTGAAGCCGTCGGAGGGTCAGATCGACGACCTCATCGCGCAGCTGCGCCGCCGCATCGAGCGGCACGAGCGCTGCCTAATCACCACGCTGACCAAGAAGATGGCCGAGGACCTCACCGACTACCTGCGCGAGGCCGGCATCCGCGTGCGCTACCTGCACAGCGACATCGACACGCTGGAGCGCGTGGAGATCATCCGCGACCTGCGTTTGGGCGTGTTCGACGTGCTGGTGGGCATCAACCTGTTGCGCGAGGGCCTCGACCTTCCCGAGGTGTCGTTCATCGCCATCCTCGACGCCGACAAGGAGGGATACCTGCGCGGCTACCGCTCGCTCATTCAGACGATCGGACGTGCCGCGCGCAACGTCTTCGGCCACGTGATCATGTACGCGGACTCGATGTCGGACGCGATGCGTCGTGCCATCGACGAGACCGACCGCCGCCGTGCGCTGCAGGTCGCCCACAACGAGGAGCACGGCATCACGCCGCAGTCGATCGTCAAGGCGGTGTACCAGCTGGAGTCGCGCCGCGACGAGCAGTCGCTGCGTGCTGCCGCCTTCCAGGAGGCGGCGGGCCTGCCGCCGGACGAGCTGCTGCGCCTGGCCAAGGATGTCGAGAAAGAGATGCTGCGGGCCGCTCGCGACCTGGAGTTCGAGCGCGCCGCCGAGCTGCGCGACCGTCTCGTCCAGCTGCGCCGCAGGCTCGACGGCCCACCGGAGGACGCAGAGCCCGTGGGCGCGGGGTCGGGCGCCCGAGGGCCCGGGGCACGGCGCCGCCCGCCGCGTCGCGGCCGCTGAGCGCTGCGACGGCGGCGGGGCGCAACGCGTCTGTCGCAACTGCGTCGCGCGCCGCCGCAGCACCTCCAATACACTCGCCCTGCTGACACGCTCATACCCGATGCTGGCGCCTCCCCGACTGCGTTCGCTCGCCCGGCTGGTGGGCCGTCGCGAGGTGCTGCTGCTCGCGGCGGTGGCCCTGCTCGGCGTGGGCGACACGGTCAACTTCGGCTCGCTGAGCACGCTGGCGATCGACCTCGTGCTGCTCGGCCTGATGGCCGCCGTGCTCGCCTCGCGCGCGCCCGACGCGCCCGCGGGCCGCGGGTTCTGGGCGCTGGTTGCGGCGCTCTGCGCCGTCGAGGGCTACACGTACGTGACGCATTTCGGCGCCGCGGGCGCCGGGTTCACCGTGCTGGCGCTGGCGCTGACCACCGCGCTGATGGTTGTGAGTCCGCGCCGCATCAGGCCCGTCGCCGCGCTGTGCGCACTGGGCAGCCTCGCCGCATTCGTGTACGCGGTGCTGCCCTGGCGCTGGGGCTTCGTCGACATCGACGTCTTCCAGTCGCTGCAGAACGCCGGCGCCGCGCTGCTGCACGGGCAGAACCCATACGCGACGACGTTCGGCACGCCCGACATGGTGGCGCCGCAGCTGTTCGTGTTGCGCACCGTGCACTTCCAGTACCTGCCCGGCGCGGCGCTGGTCGCGGCCGCGGCGAGCCTGCTCGGCGACGTGCGCATCGGCGGGATGCTGGCCATGGTCGTCGTCGTCGCCTGCACCGTGCACATGGCGCGCCGCATCGCACTGGGAGGGCGGCGGGGCATCGAACTGTTCGCGCTCTGCCTGGCGCTGCCGATGACCACCGCGATGCTCTTCTACGCCTGGGTCGACGTGTACTCCATCGCCGGATTCGCGGCGTGGCTCGCGCTGCGTGAGCGCCACCCGCGGTGGGCGGTCGTCTGCCTCGCGTTCTCGCTGAGCGTCAAGCCGACGATCCTCATCGCGCTCGTGCCCTGGGTGCTGTGGTCACGCGCGGCTCGGCGCGAGCTGCTGTTCGCCGCCGCCGCCGCGCTGGCGCTGCTGATCCCGTTCGTCATCGCCACCGGCCCCGCCGCCCTGTATCAGGACGTGATCGGCGTGCAGGCCAAGCTCGGCTTCCGCTACGACGGGCTGACCCTGAGCGCATGGACGTACGCGCTCACGGGCCACCTGCCACCCATCTGGCTGAGCCCGGCAATCGGTGCGCTGTTCGCCTGGTTCGCGCTGCGCCGCCGGCCCCAGACGCCGGTGGATCTGCTCATCGCCGGCGCGGTGCTGTCCGTGGCGGGCTTCCTGCTCGCCAAGTGGGCGTTCCTCAACTACTACTTCATCCCGGTGTGGCTGCTGATGCTGGCGCTTGCGGCGCGCGATGCACGCTTCGCCGACGGCGAGGTGGCGCTGCCTCGTCCGTTCGAGACCGCGCTGATGTGGTGGCAGGCGTGGCTCAGCCGGCCCAGCCGCCGCGCGCGAAGATCCAGAGCAGGAGCAGCGACGCAGGAAGGGAGATCGCGACCAGCGTCAGCCTGAGTTTGCGATGTCCGGCGGCGAGGACGCCGCCCGCGACGAACAGCGGGAAGGCGTCGAGGGTCCATCGCGACGTCGACACCAGCGCCGACGTCGAGGTGAAGACGAGCAGCTGCAGCGCCAGCAACAGCGCGTACGAGGGGCGAAGACGCCGCCACGCGAACACGACGGCGGCGGCGAGCATGGGCACGCAGAGCAGGTCGGCGATGTGCGCCGCGTCGTTGAGCGTCAACGCGGGCCACGGGTGCAGGTCGTTCCACACCGACACCCAGGGCGCGGCGAGCGCGCGTCCGGTCCAGTCGCGCTCGGCGGCGACGAACCGCAGCGGGTCGTGGAACACCAGCGCGTAGAAGACGAACAGGCCGGACGCGCCGAGCAGCGGACCGGCGCCGGCGCGGAGCAGCGCGATCAGGCGCTGGCGCGCAGCAGGCGCCGCACCGGACCACGCCTCGACGGCGAGCGGCACCGCGGCTACGAGTGCGTATGCCTTGGTCATGCCGGCGACGCCGACCAGCACGCCGCCGAGCAGCGGCCGCCCGCCGCGCACGGCGAGGAACGCCGCCAGCAGCTCCGCGAGCACGAGCGGCTCCGCGTACGGTGCACCGAGGAACACGGCGCTGGGAAACACCAGCAGCAGCACCACCGCGGATCGCGCCGCCGCGTCCCCGTGATCGAGCGCGACCAGCCGGTGCAGACACACCGCTGCGGCGGTTGTGGCCAGGGGGGCGATGACCAGCCCCGCGGCGGGCAGCGACGCCCCGGTGGCCGTGGCGAGCGCGTGCATCAATCCGGGGAGCAGCGGCTGAAACGCGGCGCTGCTGAAGGCGTGCGCGCCCGCGGCGGCGTGCGCCGTCGCGACGAAGCCGAACTGCGCGATGAGGACCTGCCACACGGCGTCCCAGCGCACCCAGGGCGAGACGATCGCGCCCGGACCGGCGGCGACGGCGCTCCACGCGCTGGGTCCGTACGCGGCGGCCGTGGCCACGGCGAGGCTCACGACGCGATAGGCGACGGCGGCGCCCACACCGAAGCGCAGCGCGCTGCGCCACTCGGCCGACAGCTGGTGTCGCGCGATGCGGAACGAGCGGGCGCGTCGCTGCGAGAGAACGCTCACGAGCCAACTGTGCGCGCAGCGTGCGGTGCAGCTGTCACGGGTGTGTCACGGTCCGGCCCGGGTCACGCGCCTGCAACCCGCGCTTCGCCGCGCTGAGACACGGCGCCGCGACACTTCGCATCAAAGGATGAACGCGCAGGCCGCCGGACTCCATTCGCCCGCCCGCGCCTCGGTGCGCGCCGCGATGTCACGCTTGTTCGACACGCCGCTGGTGGCGCTGTCCCTGGCGGTGCTCCTCGCTGCAGTCGCCATCACCTGCGCGGTGCACGCGCTGCAGGCGCCGCTGCGCACCGATTACCTGGCCACGCTGACCGGGACGTCGCTGCTGGCGCATAGCGGCTGCCTGTACTGCGAGCCCGCACAGCTGGCGCTGCAGCGGCAGCTCTTGCAGCAGCCGGCCGCACAGCTCGATGCCTTCCTGGCGCCACCGTTCGAGCCGCTGCTGTTCCGCCCGCTGCTGCTGCTGTCGCCGCAGGGCGGGTTGCTGACGCTCTTCCTGCTGTCGGGCGCCGGGCTGGCGGCGTCGGCGCTGCTCGCGTGGCGGCGCCTCGGCGTGGGGCGCCTCGGCTGGCCGGGGGTCTCGCTGCTGGCCTTCCTCGTTCTCTCGGTGCCGGCCGACTGGAACTACCTCCTGGGACAGACGGACGCGCTGCTGCTGCTCCCCGGCGTCGCCGCGGCCGTGCTGCTGCAGCGTGGCGACCGCACCGCCGCGGGCCTCTGCCTCTCGCTGCTCCTGCTCAAGCCGCAGGTCGCCTGGCTGGCGCTTCCCGCGCTCGCCGCCGCGCGCCAGTGGCGGGCGCTGGCCGGCGCGGCCGCGGGTACGGCGGTGTGGCTGGCGGTTTCCGCGGTGGTGGCGGGGCCGCCGGCGCTGTCGCAATGGATCGCGCTGCTCGCCGGCCACGGCCCCGCGGTGGCGTCGAGCATCGGCCTTCCTGCCCTCGCGGCCGCCACCGGTGGCAGCGCGGCAGGCTTCACCGCCGCCGCGGTCCTCGGGGTTGGGGCATGCGTCGCCGCCTGGCGCTGGCGCGCGGCGCTCGCCGCGCAGCCAATGGTGGCGCTCGCTCTCGGCCTGGTCGCGTCCGCGCTGCTGGGACCGCATGTCTATCCGTACGACCTGGTCCTCATGCTTGTGCCGCTGTCCGTGCTGGCGGCGCGGCGACCCGGCACTGCGCTCGCCTGTGCCGGGCTGCTCAACCTGGCCCACGTGGCCGACACGTACCTGCTGGCGACGAGCGCCCCCCTGGAGACAGCCGTGGTGGCGGCCCTGGCCGTCGCCCTGGCGCGACAGCTCGTGCCCCGGCGCCCTGTGCTTGCGCCTGCAGAAACACCGGTTTGACTTTCCGTACACCTGTTCGGTAAGCTGCGCGGGCGATGGCCGCCGTCTCCGTCCGCAGCTCGCGCGTCCGCTTCGTCTGCACCGCGTGCGGCGCCGAGTCGCCCAAATGGGCGGGGCGCTGCGCCTCCTGCGAGGCGTGGAACAGCCTGGTGGAGGGGACGGCGCCGTCGCAGCCCCGCAGTCCCGGGATCGCTGCGCCTGTTACCTCGCTGGCTGAGCTCGACGGGTCCGCCCCGCGCTCGCCGACGGGGTATGCCGAGGTGGACCGGGTGCTCGGCGGCGGCGTCGTGGCCGGCTCGGTGGTGCTCCTCGGGGGCGACCCGGGCGTGGGCAAGTCCACCCTCGCCCTGCAGCTGGCCAGGGCGGTGGGGGAGCCTGCGCGACCTGCTCTGTACTGCTCGGGGGAGGAGTCGGCCGCGCAGCTGAGCCTGAGGGCACGGCGGACGGGCTGCGCCTCAGCCGAGGTGGTGGTGCTGGTGGAGACGGACCTCGACACCGTCGCGGCCACGATCCTGGAGCGACGCCCTCCCCTGGCTGTGGTCGATTCGGTGCAGACGGCGTTCGATCCTGGCGTCGCCGGCGCGGCGGGCAGCCCGGCGCAGGTCCGCTCCGCGGTGGGACGGCTGGTCGGGGTGGCCAAGGCCAGTGGCGTGCCCGTGCTGCTGATCGGCCACGTGACCAAGGAGGGCGCCATCGCCGGGCCTCGCACCCTCGAGCACATGGTCGACGTGGTGCTCTACCTGGAGGGCGAACGGCTTGGCGAGCAGCGCGTGCTGCGCGGCGTCAAGAACCGCTTCGGCTCCACCGGCGAGGTCGGGCTGCTGGCCATGGACGCTCGCGGCATGCGCGAGGTCGACGCGCCCGGCCGGGCGTTCGTCGCCGGCGCCACCTCCGGCGTTGCCGGCAATGCTCTGACCATCACCTGCGAGGGTGTCCGCCCGCTGGCGATCGAGGTGCAGGCGCTGACGGTGCGCACCGGGTCGCCGCTGCCCCGGCGAACCGCGTCGGGGCTCGACCTGAACCGGCTGCACCTGCTGCTGGCGGTGCTGGAGCGCCGTGCCGACATCCGCCTCGCTCAGGCGGACGTCTTCATCAACGCCGCCGGCGGCGTGCGCGTCGATGACGCCGCCGTGGACCTGGCAGTGGCGCTGGCGATCGCCGGCTCGGCCACCAACCGCACCCTGCCCGGCGGCTGCGCCGTTGTGGGTGAGGTCGGCCTCGGCGGCGAGGTCCGCCGTGTCACGCGCCTGGAAGCGAGGCTTGCGGAGTGCGCCGCCCTCGGCCTCGACCGGGTTGTCGTGCCCTCGGGCAGTGCGGCGCAGGCACCGCGGGGCGTCGAGTGCGTCCCGGTCGCGCACCTGCGCGACGCGGTTCGGCTGCTCGCGTGACCGGGCTGTCGCGAAAGGGGTCGCGCTCAAAACACCTGTGGTTCAATCGCGGCGATGTCGCATCGCAATCCGGCCGGCGTGCGACGCGCCCGGGCGCTGTCGCGCGTCATCGGCGCGGTGCTGGGCATGGTGCTCGGGGTGCTCTACGGGCTGTTCATCCTCAGCAACTCGCAGGGCTACCTGACGCAGAACCGCTCGGTGGCCCTGGGGGCGCTGCTCTCGGCCGGCGTGGCGGGCGCGGTCTCGCTGGCGCTCGCCGGACCGCTTCTGTCGGTGGAGCCGTACCTGTGGCTGGTGCGCACGCTCGACGAGGCGCCTGCGCCGCAGATCATGGGCGCCACCGCGGGGCTGGTGGTGGCACTGCTGGTCTCCGCGCTCGTCGCCGTGCTGCTCAGCCCGCTGCCCTGGGGGCTCGGCGTTCTCATCTCCCTCGCGCTGGCCTGCACGCTGGTGTACGTGGGGGTGCGCGCCGGGAGCCGCCGCCGTGACGCGCTCGTCGAGGCCTTCTCGCGCCATGGCGCCGCGGCAGCCGAGGCTCCGGTCGCCCAGGACGGCCAGCCGGTGGTGCTGGACACCAGCGTGCTCATCGACGGCCGCATCGTCGACGTCGTGGCCGCGGGGTTCATCCCCGGACGTCTGCTGATCCCCGGCTTCGTGCTCGAGGAGCTGCAGCGCATCGCCGACTCCGGCGAGCGGCTGCGGCGGGCCAAGGGACGGCGCGGGCTCGATGTCGTGGATCAGCTGCGGCAGAGCGGCGACGTCGTCTGCGAGATGGTGGACATCGAGTTTCCGGGCAGGCCCGAGGTCGACGCCCAGCTGCTCAAGCTGGCGCGGCTTCGCTCGGCCGCGCTCATGACGCAGGACTTCAACCTCACCCGGCTGGCTCAGGTGGAGGGGGTGCGCGTGCTCAACCTGAACGCGCTCGCCAACGCGGTGAAGCCGATCGTGGCCGCAGGCGAGACCATGACTGTGACCGTGGTCAAGGAGGGAAAGGAACCGCACCAGGGCGTCGCGTACCTCGAGGACGGCACCATGGTGGTCGTGGAGAACGGCCGCGACCACCAGGACGAGACGGTTGAAGTCACGGTGACCAGCGTGCTGCAGACCTCGGCGGGTCGCATGATCTTCGCCGCATTCGACGCCCCGGACCCCGGGCGGCCGGCGCGCGCATCGCGCCAGCAGGCTCGCGGCGCCCGCGTCGTCCAGCGCTGAGCGTCGCGCTGATCCTCCCCGCGTTCGGACGCGGTGTGAGGATGGGGCAGGACAAGCTCTGGGTAGACATCGGCGGGCGGCCTCTGCTGGCCCTCACCGTCGCCGCAGCCGCCGATGCGGCATGCTTCGACGCCGTGGTCATCGCCGCGCCCGAGGAACGATGGGACAGCGCGCGAACGCTGCTGTCGGATGCAGGGTTCGCGGAGATCGAGACGCTCGCCGGCGGTGATCGCCGCCAGGACACCGTGCGCCTCGCGCTGCAGCGCTGTGGCGCCCACGACCACGTCTGCGTGCACGACGCGGCGCGGCCACTGGTCAGTGCGCAGCTCTTCCGCGACGTCGTCGCCGCGGCCGAGACGCACGATGCCGCCACCGCGGGCGTGCCGATCGTGGACACGGTCAAGCGCGTCGCGGGTGATCACGTGGTGGAGACGCTGCCGCGCGGCGAGCTGATCGCCACGCAGACGCCGCAAGCCTTCGCCACGTTCTTGCTGACGCGAGCCCACGAGATCGCGCACGAGGAGGACGCCGAGGGCGACGACGACGCGTACCTGGTGGAGCGCATGGGGCAACGCGTCGCCGTCGTCGCCGGCGATCCGCGCAACTTCAAGGTGACGCAGGCGCACGACCTGGTGGTGCTGCGCGCCCTTCTTGCGGCGGGCGCATGAGCGAACCGGGGCTGCTCGTGAACGAACCGCGGCTGCGCATCGGCCACGGCATCGACGCGCACCGCTACGTGCCGCGGCGTCCCTTCATGCTCGGCGGCGTGCACATCCCGTACGACCGCGGGCTCATGGGACACTCCGACGGCGACGCGGTCGCGCACGCGCTCGCTGACGCCTGCCTGGGCGCCGCGGGGCTTGGCGACCTGGGCCGCCACTTCCCCTCGACCGATCCGCGCTGGAAGGACTCCGCGGGTGTCGATCTGCTGACGCGCGTGGCCGCGAAGCTTCGCGAGTCCGGCTGGGCGCTGTTGTCGGCGCACGTGGTGGCGGTGGCCGAGGAGCCGCGCCTGTCCTCGCACCTCGCGGCCATGGAGGAGGCGCTCGCGGACGCGCTCAGTGTCGCCCACGGAACGGTCGTGGTCGGCGCCACAACCACCGACGGAATGGGATTCGCGGGCCGTGGCGACGGCGTCGCCGCCTCCGCGACGGTGCTGCTCGCCCCGCTGTGACGCTGCGCCTGCACGACACGATGAGCCGCCGGCTCGTCGCCGTCGAACCGCAGCAGCCCGGCCACCTGCGCCTCTACACGTGCGGTCCGACGGTGTGGAACCGGGTGCACATCGGCAACATGCGCACGTTCATCTTCGAGGACGTGCTGCGCCGCTGGCTGGAGCGGCGTTTCGAGCGCGTGACCCACGTCATGAACCTCACCGACGTGGACGACCGCATCATCCACAACGCGAGGACGCACGGCAATACCCTGGAACAGGAGACGCAGACCTGGGTGGCGGCGTTCTACGAGGACCGCGACGCGCTGGGCATCCGCCCGGCGCACCACTATCCCCGCGCCACCGAGTACATCCCGCAGATGGTGGACCTCGTGGAGCGGCTGGCGCGGCGTGGCGCCGCGTACCGCAGCGACGGCAGCTACTACTTCCACATCGCGGCGTTTCCCCAGTACGGGAGGCTCAGCGGGGCCAGCGCCGAGGGGCTGGTGGCGGGTGCCGGCGGCCGCGTGGACGCGGACGACTACACCAAGGAGGACGTGCGCGACTTCGCTTTGTGGAAGTCCGCGGCTGCGGAGGAGATCGGCTGGGACACGCGCATCGGCCGCGGGCGACCCGGCTGGCACATCGAATGCTCGGCGATGAGCATGGCGCTGCTCGGCGAGACGATCGACATCCACTGCGGCGGCGTCGACAACATCTTCCCGCATCACGAGAACGAGATCGCGCAGTCCGAGGCCGCAACCGGTGAGCAGTTCGTGCGCCTCTGGGCACACAGCGCACATCTGCGAATCGCGGGGGAGAAGATGGCCAAGCGCCAGGGCAACTTCCTCACGGTGCCCGAGGTCATCGCCGAGGGCGCGCGCGTGCCCGCGCTGCGCTACATGCTGGCCGCGTCGGCCCACTATCGCAAGCCGCTCAACTACTCGGATGAGCCGCTGGCGGCCGCGACCGAGGCGGTGGAGCGGCTGGCGGAGTTCCGTGCTCGCGTCGCCGATCTGACCCCGGCGGAGGACGAGTCCGGCGCGGACCGCGCCGTGCTCACCGCGGTGCGCCAGGCGCGCAACGGATTCGACGAGGCGATGGACGACGACCTCAACCTCCCCGAGGCGATGGGGTCCGTGTTCGCGTCGCTGCGCGAGATCAACCGGGTGCTCGACGGTGCGCGCGTCGTCGCCACCACCGGTGAGGCGCTGCGCGACATGCTCGAAGGCGTCGACGACGTGCTCGGAGTCTTCCCGCTGCTGGACCGCGAAGGGCGTCGCGGCGGTGAGCTTGCCGCTGCGGAGCGCGACCTGCTGGAGGCGCGTGAGCGCGCCCGAGCGGCGAAGCAGTGGCAGGAGTCCGACAGGCTCCGCGACGAGCTCGCGTCGCGCCGCATCCTGGTCGAGGACACACCGGCGGGGCAGCGCTGGCGTCGCGCCTGAAACAGCTGTGGACATCCTCTACGGGCGCAACCCGGTGCTCGAGGCGGTGCGAGCCGGGCGGCAGGCGCGCAAGATCGTGGTCGCCGAGGGGGTGCGCAGCGATGCGCGGCTGCACGAGATCCTCGAAGCGGCGCGCGCTCGTGGCATCGTCGTGGAGACGTCGCCCCGCCGCCGCCTCGACGACATCGCACACACCGAGCACCACCAGGGTGTAGCCGGCTACTTCCACGCACGCGAGCCGGTCACGCTCGACGCGCTGCTGCGGGGCATGCGCTCGCCGGGGTTGGTGCTGGTGCTGGACGGCATACAGGATCCACAGAACCTGGGCGCCATCGCGCGCACCGCGGAGGCGTGCGCGGTCGACGGGTTGGTGCTCTCGCGCCACCGAGCCGCGGCGGTCACGCCCGCGGCCGCAAAGGCGTCAGCCGGCGCGGTGGAGCATGTGCGCACCGCCGTCGTCGGCAACCTCGGTCAGGCCCTCGACGCGCTGGCCTCTGCCGGCCTCTGGCGCGTCGGTCTGGACGCCGGCGCAGCGCAGCGGTATGACACCTTCGACTACACGCAGCCGGTCGCGCTGGTGGTGGGCGCAGAGGGCAGTGGCATCCGGCCCGGCACGCAGCAGCACTGCGACGCGCTGGTGGCGCTGCCCATGCTCGGCAGGGTGGGCTCGCTCAACGCCGGCGCCTGCGCCGCGGTGCTGCTGTACGAGGTGCTGCGTCAGCGAGGCTTCACCACGCGCTGAGAGGCGCACACTTGCGGGCATGCGCACGCTGGTCGTCGACGGCTACAACATCATGCACGCGTGGCCGCGTCTCAAGCGCGCGCTGCAGGAGCGCGGCATCGAGGATGCGCGGCGCCTCCTCGTGCAGTCACTCGCCGGCTACGCTGCGCGCGAGGATGTGAGCGTGACCGTGGTGTTCGATGCCCATAGCCGCAACGCCGCCACCGCCTCGGCTGAGATCGTCGACGGAGTCATGGTGCGTTACGGGACTCGCACCGCGTCGGCAGACCACGTCATCGAGCGCCTGGCGAACGAGGCGGCTCGCCGCGGCGAGGCAGGCGACGTTGTGGTCGCGACGGATGACCGCCTGCAGCGCGCGCTGGTCGGCGCCATGGGCATCGCGACGATGAGCGCGCGTGCACTGGACGAGGAGGTCTCGCGTGCGGCTGCCGACATGGCCAGTGAGGTGCAGCGCGCGCGTCGCGACGCGGATTCGAGCCGGCGCATCGAAAGCCACATGACCGCGGACGTGCGGCGCCGCCTCGAGATGCTGCGCCGCGGCGAGGAACCCGATGACGCCTGATGGGGGTTAAGTCTCCTCCGTCCCGCAGAGACGCGGGGCTGCCACAGATACCGCGGCCATGCGGAAGTTTGGGCGCCGCTGTTTCGATCCGTGGTGAGCCGCTAAACTCACATCCATCGCTAGCCGGCGTAGCTCAGCGGTAGAGCAGCTGTTTTGTAAACAGTCGGTCGTGGGTTCGATTCCCTCCGCCGGCTCTCAAGCTCCTGACGAGGAACCAATCGTCGCGTCGCTCGCGCTCGTCAACATGAGCCAAAGTGTTCGGAGCGTCAGATTTCGTGGTTCGAGTCCTTCCGTCGGCTTGGTGAATTCAGGAGGACGCCTACCTGTGGAAGAACACGTCCAGCTGATTGCGGTGTAGGTGGCAGCGGATCAAGTGCAAGGCCGAGGGGTGGATCGCCTGATCGTCGCGCTAAGACACGCGAACGTTCGGTCTGCTTCCCGACGCCTTGAAACTCGAGGTCATGTGAGTGCAAAATCCCGCGCGATGGCCAAGTACGACCCACTCCGCGATCGCCTGAAGCGTAACCCAGAGCGGTCGCTGACACTGACTTTCCAGGAGATGACCGCTCTCGTTGGCGAGCTACCACGCTCCGCCCACGAGCACAGGGCCTGGTGGGCCAACGAGGTCAACCCCTCGGCGAAAGTCGAATGCCGGGCATGGTTGGATGCTGGACGGACGGTTGAAGAGGTCTGCCTTGGCGAGTGGGTCCGCTTCTCGGCGGCTTCGGCATGACAGCCAAGCTAGAAGACTGGCTCATGCCGATCGAGAAGACGTTCGCTCTGCAGATCCTCACCGGGTGGAAGCGCTACGAGGTGCGCAAGCACCCGCTCCACGCTCCCCAGGAGACGCGTATCTGGCTCTACGCCACCGCCCGCACGTGGAAACCCGGCACTGGCGCCATCCTCGGCTACATGACGTATGGCTGCAGCGAGCCGTTCACCGCCACCAACGAGCGGCGCATGGCCTTAGAGGCGGCATCGTCGGTGAACCAACTCGCGCCGTATTTGCAGGGCAAGCCGGCTTGGGGCTTGCGCGTGAAGACCTACTGCCGCTTGAAGGAACCGATCGAGGTCACCTTCCCCTATATGAGCCTGGTGCGGTTTCCGAACAAGCCAGCGCTGCTCCGCCGGCTGGAGCTCGCGCCCAAGTTCACAGAGCGCAGGCCTCGCGGCCCCGACACCGTGATCGCCCACACCAAGCAGATGCTGGCTAAAGTCGGCAACCATTAAGGTGGCAGGAGGGGGGAATGGGATTGAGGCAGGATCTGAATGTGATCGGGACCGCACGAGCACACGCGCTGGCGATCGCACGCTGCGACGTCTCCACGGCGCCGATCTCCTCGTGTCGCGAAGATCGTCGCGCACCAACGAACGCTGGATATCGATGTCGATCACCAGCTGCCAGGGGATTAGAGCGGCGACCTCAAGCACCCGCCGGTCTTCCCTCGTCGAATCCCTCAAAGCGCCGGACGCCAGCGTGGCAACATCGCTCCTGCCCATCCAATGCGTCTTGAGGCCCGGAGAAGCCTGCTCCACCTGGCCTCCTCGGTGCAGCAGCAGATCACCGCATTCAGCGGAGTCCGCGCCGGATGAACTCGGTCGCTCGATCGAGGTTCGCTACGCCAACTCTCCTGCACTCGGCACTCCCGGAGCCTGGGCGGCTAAGGTGCTCGTGATGCGACCTAGCAGCCCTGAATTTGCTAGCTCCTCGAGTCGCAGGTCCATCCACCGCAGCACCGCCTCGTGGGACTCGAGGGCCGCTGCGCGCACCCGGGTGACGAGGAGCGTGCGCCCGGCCGGCGGAGAAATCCAGCCATCTCCAAGCGTCGGTGCGGCTTCCGCCGCCACCTTTCGTCTTGCGTCCGTCTGCGAGATCGTGAAATTGCCCAGTCCTGCATCCAGCGCCATCTTCCAGTAGGCGGTACCGTCCTCCCACATGAGGCCGTAGCCAAGCGGTCCGTTGGCTCCGATCATCTCGCCGTTCGACACGAACCGAATCGCCAGGGAGTTCACCAGCTTCGCATCGTCGGCGTACTTCGTCTTGCTCAGCTCCGGAATCATCGTGGTGACTCTGGTCTGTACCGTCTTCACAACCTCGCCGACCTTGCCGATCAGCTGGTGAGCGGGTCCCAGCGAGGCTGCCTCAAGATCCGTGATCGGGCCCAGCTCGTCATTGGTCACGTGTTCCTCCTCTAAGAACAGACAGAAATCCTTCCAACCCGGATGCTGCTGCCAGCTGCGCGAGTCCGGCCGGCCGCGCCGCGCCTTCTGGTAAAGGACGCTCCAAGTGAGATTTGGCACACAGCTGCGTACCGGATGTTTTGCCAGAGTCATGACCAGCACCGGACGTCCTCGCAGCAATGACTGGGCAAGGTAGAAATCGAGTTGGTCGCCGGACTCCCCTGCGCCGATCTTCACCTCGATCCAGACCTCGGCTTGGACTCGACTGCCGTTATCCAACACCTCGATGACCAGGTCGAGCCAACCGCTGGGCGGAAGCTGTACCTGGCTGCGCGCACGCCACTTAAGCCGGCGCAATCCGTGCTCCGCGGCCCAGGCTGGTTGCAGCGTGGCTAACGCCTCCAACATCGGTACGGGGTCCTCTTTGATCGCGATGCGCAGCGTTTCGGTGGTGAAGTTCTCCAGGGCGACCTGCAGATCGCCCTTCGCATACTTGTAGAGCCGCCCCAAATCGGACTCGGTCACCGCCGGCAGCCTCGCCGACGTTCGCTCCTCATCAGGGTCGGCAGCATAGCCCGCCGGCGCGCATGCCGCCAAGCGACATGCTGCTGTCGCCGAGATGGGCCATGCTCCAACTGTGGACTTCAGCCTCGAGAACGCGCGCGACTACAGCGCCGCTGTGCGCTGGCAATTCGCCAAGACGATGCCGCAGTGGCCGCACGAGTGCACGCTGCGGCGCTGGCGCTCCGACTTGGCGACTGAGTTCGATGCCGTCGTGCGAATGATCCGAGCTGAGGGGACCGTGGAGCCGTGGCCCAAGGGCTCCACGGTGCCACGCTACCATCATACGTACTTGATGCTCGACGGAAAGCAATACTGGACCATGGGTGAGCCGCTCGACGAAATGCTCCTCATCAATCGCCGCCGGATTGACTCGCCCGCAGCCGCCTGAGCTCACCGACCCACTACGCGACATGGAGTGGGAGGCGATTGGCTCTATTGGTGTCGATGCCGGCACCGTCGCCTTCGGTGACGCGGATGTCGTTCGCGACCGAGACGGACCTGTCCTCGAGCCGGACATCCTCTTGGATGGGCCGGCGCCCGGGCTGGAGCGCGCGTTGATCGTCTGCGGGACCGGCGAGGATACCTATCTACCCGTGGAGGTTGCACACACGGGCAGAGCAGCTGTCGCTTCGCGAATGTGTTTCGTCACGGATGTGGATGAGCTGACGGGACGGTGGGCACCAGTCGCCGAGCTCGACCTCACTCGCGGAAACGCCCTCGCATGCGATCCTTCTGCCACGGCGACCTTTATCGCTTCCGGTTTTCCATGGCGCCAGGTCGCTATATAGCAGAGGTCTTTGAATATCGTTGTTCGAACATCTCAGCCGCTGAGCGGCTCGGCTTGCGGATCCGTCTTATGCAGAAACCCACCCGTCTGCGTGGTGGAACAGCCCTCGCAGCTCACGCGGGCCGTCCCTAACCCACGATCGTGTGAGCCAGTGTGAGGCCGCGGGTGTGAGCACGAGCGACTATGGTCCGCCGAATGGGCTCATCGGCTTTGTAAACAGTCGGTCGTGGGTTCGATTCCCTCCGCCGGCTCAGCGCAGTGATGCCATGTCGATGACGAAGCGGTAGCGCACGTCGCTGCGCAGCGTGCGCTCGAAGGCGGCGTTGACCTGATCGATGGGGATCACCTCGACGTCGGCGGCAACGCCGTGCGCCGCACAGAAGTTGAGCATCTCCTGTGTTTCGCGGATGCCGCCGATGATCGAACCGGCGAGACGGCGGCGGTGATCGGCCAGGGTGCCAGCGTCGACCGGGCATGGCCTGTCCGGCAGTCCCACCAGCACCATCGTGCCGTCGAGCCGCAGCAGCTTCAGGTACGGGCTGTAGTCGTGCGGCGCCGACACCGCGTCGAGGATGAAGTCGAACCGCCGCGCGTTCCTGTCGAAAGCGTCCGCATCAGTCGTCGCCACGAAGTCGTCGGCGCCCAGCTGCAACGCGCCGTCACGCTTCTCCGGCGTGTGGCTGAGGACGGTCACGTGTGCACCCAGGGCCTTCAGCAGCTTCACGCCCATGTGCCCCAGCCCGCCGAGGCCGACCACGGCGCACGCGTCACCCGCCTTCACCCCGAAGTGGCGTATCGGCGAGTAGGTGGTGATGCCGGCGCACAGCAGCGGCGCAGCCCGCTCCAGGCTCAGCGCCTCGGGGATGCGCAGCACGTAGTTCGCGTCGACGGTTATGCGCAGCGAATAGCCGCCAAAGGTCGGCGTGACGCCGTCCTGCTCGTGACCGTTGTACGTCGTCGACATCCCCGGCTCGCAGTACTGTTCGTCCCCCGCGCGGCAGGCGTCGCAGCGGCGGCACGAATCAACGAAGACACCGACGCCGGCGGTATCGCCCGGCTTCCAGCCGGTGACGTCAGCACCCACCGCGGACACCGTCCCGATGATCTCGTGACCCGGAACCATGGGGAAGATCTCACCGCCCCACTCGCCACGCGCCTGATGGATGTCGCTGTGGCACACCCCGCAGTACTGGATGTCGATCAGCACGTCATTGATCCCGGGCTCGCGCCGCTCGAAGTCGAACGGCGCCAGGAGCGACGTCGGTCCCAGGGCCGCATACCCGCGGGTACGAAGCAACGGCTACCCTCCGGCGGAAGTCGTGTCGAGGCGGCTGAACTGTAGCGCCGCCGCGCAACGACCCCTAGCCCGGCGGTTGTGTTCGGGGGCCCGTCAGGGCACGCCGCCCGACGCCAGCTGCACGCTGGCGTGGTGCTGGCCACCGCCGGCGTCGAGCCAGCCCACGTCGACGGTGTCACCGGGCTTGTGCTGCAGCAGCGCAGAGTGCAGCGCGGCGGTTGAGCCGACCGTGGTGCCGTTCACCGACACGATGACGTCCTGCGCCACGATGCCGGCGCCGTCCGCCGGGCTGTTGGGCTGCACGCCGATCACCAGTGCCCCCGGCGGGCTCTGGCTGTCCTGAGCCTCCACGCCGAGCAGGGGCGTGTGCGCCTGCGTGATGTTGGGCCCGCCGCTGCCCGACGTGATCTGCCGCGCGATCGACATCGCGCCGTTGATGGGGATCGCGAACCCGAGGCTCGACCCGAGATTGTCGCGGCGCCGCACCTGGCCGCCGCCGGCCGTGTCCATGCCCACCACCTTGCCGTTGGAGTTGACCAGCGGGCCGCCCGAGTCGCCGGGCTGGATCTCGGCGTTGAACTCGATCATGTCGGTGAGCGTTTCCGACGTGTCGCCGCCGCTGGGGTCGGTGGCGGTCACGGTCTGGCCCAGCGCGGTCACGGTCCCCTGCGTCACGGCCGGCGGTCCGCCGCGCCCCAGCGCGTTGCCGATCGCGGTGACGCCGTCGCCCACGGTCACGCGCGAGGAGTTGCCGAGCGGCACCGTCGGCAGACCCGACGCGCCGGAAAGCTTGATCACGGCGACGTCGTCGGTGGGATCCACGCCCACGACCGAAGCGTCGAAGCTCCGGCCCGTCGCCACCATGGTCACCGAGATGCTCAGGGCGCCCTCGACGACGTGGTTGTTGGTCAGCACCTGGCCGCTGGAGCCGATCAGCATGCCGGTCCCGGCGGCGCTGTTGCCGCCGCCGAGGTCCGTGTTGACGTCGACCACGGCCGCGTTGACGCTGCCCGTCGGCCCGCTGGTCAGCGTGCCGGTGGAGACGCGCTGGATGGCGATGGCAACCCCGGCGCCCAGCCCGGCAAGGATCAGGATGATCGCGCCCAGCGCCGCCCAGGGCCGCCAGCGGGACCGCTGCGGCGGCGGGGGAGGGGGCGCCCAGTAGTACGGTGGCCAGGGCGGCGGCCCGTAGTCGCCGCCGGACGGGTAGGTCCACGGCGACTCGTCCGTCCAGGGCGAGAGCGGCGGTGCGCTCGGAAGCTCTTCCAAGTCCATCCCTGATCATTGTCCGCGCGCGGGCTGTCGGATGCGTGACGGCGACGCGAAACCCGCGAACGATCCATACGAGGCAGGCATGACGACCCGGACGGGATGGTGGGACGAACGGCGGGGCGGCGGCCGCCTCAAGGCGACCGTGTTCCTCCTGCATCCGGGCCCGTCGCTGCTGGTCACCGCCACGTTCGTGGCCATCGCGGGGCTGGCGCGCCACCGGGCTCCGGAGCTGTCGCTTGCTGTCCGGCTGGTGTTCGTCATGCTGCCCATCCAGTTCGCCATCGGTGTGTTCAACGACGTCGCCGACGCGGGTGACGACGCCCGCGCCAAGCCCTACAAACCGCTGCCTCGCGGTCTCATCGAGACGCGGGCGGCGGCTGTGGCAGGCGCGACGCTCGGGGTGATCGGGTTGGCGGTGGCGGCGACGGTCAACGTCGGCACCCTGGCCCTCTCCGCGGGCGGCCTGGCCGCGGGCCTCCTCTATGACGTGGGTGCACGCCGCACTCCTCTCTCGTGGCTTCCGTGGTGGGGTGGCATCGTGCTGCTGCCGCTGGCCGCCTACGCCGCCCAGGAGCTGCTGGTGCCGCGGTTGCTGCTCCTCGTGCCGGCCTCGCTGCTGGTGGCCCTGGGCCTCCATGCCGCCAACGTGCTGCCGGACATCGCCACCGATCGCGCCGCCGGCCAGCGCAGCCTGCCGGTCCTGCTGGGGACCGCGGGGTCGTGGCGCCTCGCCGTCGGGGCGCTGCTGCTGGCGGCGGCGTTCGTTGCGGTGGCATCGGTCGCGCTGGGCATGGGGGCGGCGCCGATCGTCGCTGCGGTTGTCTTTGCTGTCGTCGTGGTGACCACGGGTGTGGCGCGGCCGGCGCGCCCGTTTCCCCTGCTCGCACCTGCGACAGCCGTGCTCGCGGTTGTGTGGCTGGCGGTGTTGTCGCTCAGCTGACGGCGCATCGGGCGGCCGGAAGCGTGCTTGTTACCATCCCTCTGCGAACGTGCCCAAGTAGCTCAGTGGTAGAGCAACGCCTTGGTAAGGCGTAGGTCGACGGTTCAATCCCGTCCTTGGGCTCCACCCGCGGCGACGCCCGATTCTGAACTCGATTCCAGGGGATTCCACGGGTCTCTGGACAACGCCATCTTTGCCACGTTGTGTGGCGGGCATTCGGTAGAAAGCCGATGGAGCACTTACCAACAATGGTGCTCCAATGGCAAAAGTCCGTTCGGTGACCGCTGAACCGATGGTCTGGGACCGCCCCATCAGGACGAAGAACGTGCCGGCCGTCAGCCAGCACCGGCCCTGCAGCGCTGGCCGGATCCCGACTGTGGAAATAGCCATCTCCGCATGGATCGGTGCGCGGGCCTTCGCGCCGTCAACGGCGAGAGCAGCCCACCAGCATTTGGAGAGTGCACGCGCCCGAGGTTGGCGTGCCCAGCGAGGCATCGTGACTATCGACCAGTTCACCGCCGATGCGGCCCGTGACTACTTGATCTACCTTCGCGATCGCGGCGCGGCGCCCGCGACCTTGCGCAAGGTGAAGACCCTGCTGAACAGCCTTGCTGCCTTCTGCGCAGAGACCCCCGGTTACGAGGCAGGGATTCGCGGAGAAGCCATCACAGCGCTGCGCCTCCCCCCGCTGGTGGAGCGCATCCCGATGGCGCTCACTGAGGCCGAGTGCGTGCGTCTCATCGCGGCCTGCGGTGACACCGACCGTGATCGCCTGATTGTGGAGACGTTCCTGCTCGCCGGTCTCAGAGTCAGCGAACTCTGCGCGTTGACCCTGGACGCCGTGCATCTTGAAACACGTCCCGCCTACCTCGATGTGCGTGGCAGTGTGCACAACCCTCGGCGGCCCAAAACGCCGCGTGAGCGTCGGATCGTCGTTGATTACGACACAAGCGGCTTCGGTCGAGGGTACGCCACCAGACTGCGTCGCTTCATCGAGACGATGAGGCCAGAGAGCTACCGCCGCGAGCTGTTCCTGTCGAGCCGTCGCGATCGCCATGGGCAACACCCGCCGCTCACACGTGACGGAGTTGAGCAACTGATGGCGCGCCTCGAAGCCCATAGTGGTATCCACTGCAATCCACATAAGCTCCGCCACACCTTTGCGACCCGTTGCGTGGATAAGGGCGTCCCCATGTTCCATCTTCAGGACGCCCTGGGTCATCGCTCACTCGATATGGTGCGGCGCTATTACAGCCAGAACCGCCACACGCAGGCAGAGGGCTTCTACCGGGCGTTCGGCACCTCGAGGAACGATGTCAGCGGCTGACGCAGCGCCAGGCCTTGAAAGATGCGTATTGCCGTCCGGTCGGAGACACCACAGCCGCCGATCGCGTTGTACAGACAGGCAAGGCTGATCTTGCATGCCGCCGCGAACTCAGCGACCGTCCAACCGCGTATGACGATGGCCAGGCGTAGCTGCGCACCGTCGAAGACGCCGGAGCGAGGGTTCCAGAACGGCGTCTCGTTCCAGGTCTCAGCCTGAGCGCGAGCTCCTGTGCCGACAGCTCGCGAGTCAGCGAAGGCCATGGCGGGTCTCAGTGTACCGTCTGGCTGCTTACTCGTTGCTTACATTTTGTCGCTCGCCGCCCTCGCTCAGCGCTGCCGTCAGCTCGTCCGCCGAGACCGCAGCCACCTGAGCGGGGGCTCGATGAGCGGTCAAGCAGCGCTGGGTCACGGCCAGCATGTTCCGGTCCACGGTGCGGGACAGCGCGTCGTGCCAGTCCGACGCAGCCTTGGGGTCTCCAGCGAGCTCAGCTGAAAGGGCCATGTGCCATCGACGCAGGGCGCGCAGGATCTCTACCAGCCCCTCGTGCCGGAACCAGCAGGCCGGCCAGCGCTCGGAGAGGTCGTAGGCGTTGATCAACCAGTGCACCCAGAGAGCGAGTGCCAAGAAATCGCGCTGGCGATCAACGGGCGGCAAGGCGCGCCAGGGCGCGGCCGGAGCCAATGGAGCGCCGGGAAGGTTGTCGACTCTGGCGCGAAGCGCCCTGAGGCCGTCCTGGGTCTCGCCGCATTTTGCCGCCAGCTCGACGTACCAGCCGGCGAGCTGCTTGTAGTGCTGCTCGACATCACGCCGTCGCATCAGGAGAGGGAGATCGTCGGTGCCAAGGCGGGGGTCAGATCGGGGAGAGTCGCCTCGGGCACGGGCCGCTCGGTGGATGCCGGCGCTGTCGCAGTGGGATCCACTCCTGTCAGGGCGCGCTGCAGCTCTTGCACCACCGAAGCGCGCGTCCGCGATCCGTCGCATCGGCGGATCAGTGCAACCACAGCGTCGTCTGAGACCCCGAGCTCACGCAGCCAGGCGCGGACCTGGCGGCCAGGTGTCCGCCCCATTCGTCGATCGATCTCGAGCGACGCCTCTATCCAGGACGCCTCGCGAGGAAGCCCTACGCCAAGGTCGGCGAGGAGTCCGAGCTGAGCTTCGGTAGCCCGACCATCCAGTCGGCCGACGATCGGAGACCGCTGCCGCTCCGGTTCGGCATATATCGCCGGGTAGTCGAGCGCCGAGTCGTTCTGCACACTTCGACCCCACGCGCGGGCAATTCTGTCGTCGAGCGGCTCGGGGACGTCTGTCGCGTGATGTACGCCCAGCCGGTCACGCTCCGGGGGACGTTCGACATCGTAGTAGTGGGTCGCCATCGAGGCACGCGACATCGCCGTGTATGCCCACTCGCGGGTGGCTCCATCGGAGCCGACCACGAGCGCGGCGTCTGCGGTCATACCCTGAGCCTTGTGCACGGTGAGGGCGTAGCCGCGGTCGATGGTGTCGTATCCGGTTGTGTCAATCGTTAGTGGTCGTCCATCCGATCTGCGCACCTCCAGGGTGGCGTGCTCCAAGTCCACGGCGGTCACCACTCCGCGTGTGCCATTGGTAATACCTCGCTGTCGGTCGTTGGCAAGACAGATGACCGGATCGCCGACCTGATACTCCTTGTCACCAACCGCCAAGGCCGGTCCGCCTAACCTCCCGTCTTCGGTGGCGGCGGCACGAGCGAGCTCATTGAGGATGTCGACCTCATCGCGGCGGCGGGCCAGCATTACGACATCGACACCGTCAGCGACGAGACGGCGCTGGTCCTCGACCACGGAGATGTTGCGGAGCGCCGCCGTCGGTGCGGTGTGGACGCGGGCGCGTTGCAGGTACTCCTCGAGCGCGGTGCGTGCCTGGCCGTCTCGCATCAGCGCGAGTGCGGTGCGCTCCCATTCGGCGTCATGACGGACGTTCTGGGTCAGCACGACCCTGCCAAGCTGCTCGCCCAACGTGCGCAAGGGAGCCCCGGCCTCGATCGGTTGGAGTTGGCAGGGGTCGCCGATGAGTACGAGCTTGACGTCGTCGCGCTCAGCCAGGCCCACCAGCTCGGCGAGCTGACGGTCGCCGATCATGCCTGCCTCGTCGACGACGAGCACGCCGCCGGTGGGGAGCTGGTCGACCTGGAGCTGACTGAGCATCGAGCTGACCGTCCACGCGGGAACCGCCGATCCCTCCTCCAGACCTTGAGCGGCCTTGCCCGCGAGCGCGCAACCGACGATCGGCACGCCGCTGGCCGCGAAAGCCTCGCGGCAGGCGTCCAGCGCGAACGTCTTGCCGACCCCGGCGGCACCCTCGACTACGACGACTCCCGCCGGCGTGGTGCAGACCGCCTCGATCATGGCGCGCTGATCGGGCGTGAGCGCCGGTCGCGCTTCTATCGCCTCCGCAACGTGTTGGGCAGCGGCAACACCAACACGGCCGTGAGCGCGCTGGCGTGCGGTCGCCACCATGCGCTCTTCGATGGCGAGCATCTCCGGGGTTGTGTAACGGGCATCGCGGCCGGACTCGAGCCGGCGGGCAATCGCCTCGGCATCGCTCTCGCCGTCCAGCTTGATCGGCACCAGCGGCACCGCAGCGGTGTGGTCACCGAGCACCCGATCCGCAATCGTCTCGATCTGGGTGCGTCGCATTCCCAGCGGTGCATGCGCAGCGATGGCCCGGAGCAGATCTCGTCGAGTGAATGTTGCTCGCCGCGCGGTCAGGCCCCGAACGCCGAGTAGGTCGGATGCATTCGAGACATCAAGCCTGCGCGGCAGGAGCGCGTCGGGCTCGCACTCGGTGATGGCCGCAAGCGAGTCGCCATCGAGTCCAACGCTTGTCGCACGCTGCCGCCAGGTGGCGAAGAGGTCTTCGCTGGGAGCGAGACAGTGTTTGCTCTCACGTGTGTCGAGCACGGCGACCTTGTGGCCCTGGAATGAATCGAGGTCAAGGACGTGTTCCGCCGCCTTGATCTGTGCGCTGCGCCGTGAGAACTCACGCCGCTGCGCCTCGGTGATCCCGACGATGGCGAAGCATCCGTTGCCGTCGACCGTCGTCGATATGCCCAGTTCACGCACCAGGCGGTCGCGCCACTCCGCCTGAGCAATGGCTCCGGCGGCCGCCGCGTGCTGGTACAGCGGTTCGCTGTACAGCTGACCCCAGCTCCCATCGCTGCGAAGCGCCCAGTTGGGAATCGTGATGTGCGTATGCAGCTGCGGGTCCACGGTCACCTCGCCGGTGGCTGGGTCCGTGACTGGACGGGCGGTGCGGTGGACGAATGTCGGCATGAGCAGCTTTGCCCGCACGGGCTCGGCTCGGCGAGTTTCTGGATTGAACTGCCGCGCCCAGCCTGCTTCTGCCTGGAGGTACTCGAGGGCGGCGCGCACGCCCTCGGCGTGGACACGCAAGATCGCCGCGCGACGGTGCTCGTCGCCGAGTGCGTAGAGAAGGCTCACATCCTTGGGTGCCGAGACGGCGATGTCGAAGGCGACGACCTGCTGGGTGGCCCAGTGCCGGCCGAGCGCATGGCCGTCATGCGGGTGGAACCCGCTCAGCACCGCTGCGAAATCGGCGTCGATGACCTCGCCATTCAGGTCAAGCGCTGCGGCAGCCTCACCTCCCCAACGCCCTGGCGATTCGCCTCGAGCCGCGTAGTACTCGAGCTGCTGGTCGGCGATCGCTTCGCGCAGGTAGCGAACGGCCTGGTCGACGCTGGTGATCTTGCCGATGGAGATCATCGGCGGACCCCCTGTGCGGGTGCTTCCAAACCAGCGCTAAGCACGCCCCGGAGCATACTTGCGATCTGCTTACATAACGCTTACACTTTCTCGACGCGATGCAGGTCGTGACCGCAGGTGAAACTGTCTGTGAGGGACAGAGGCGAGGCACGTTGCGTGCATGGTGTGTGCGGGGATAAGGCCGTGTCGGATGACGGGATGCGGTTGTTGACGGGGCTGGCGGGGGCTGAAGCGACCATGACGGTGGTTGTCGAGACTGGCATCGAGACGCTGGAGCGGTCATGGGAGGGACCAGGACCCCGCTTTGTCCACATCACCGCGCGCTACCAGAGCCGCTGCGGTGGCTGCGGATCCGGGGTGCCGATCGGGACTCGGGTCAGCTACGACCGCCTCGAACGCGTTGCGTACCACCTGAGCTGCGCCTGGGTCGCGATCGAGCACGTCCCGTGGCTGCTTCCGCTCTTTGTCGGTGACGCACCCCCTCCGGGCCAGGTGATCGCCCATCCCCGCTACGGCTGGCTTTCGTGTGTCCGCCTCTCAGGCCGCGCCTGGGCCGACAACGGCGTCGCCGGCGGCAGCATCGTCGGCGTCGCGGCGCGACGGGCCCTTCCCGAGGAGGTCGAGCTCGCCCGGTGGCGAGCCCAAGCGGCGATAGGCAACGATCTGGAGTGGTCGTGGCTCGACCCCGACCATGTGGGTGATCTAGCGGAAACCGTCGACGAGTTCACGAAGTGGCCGCTCACCCGAGCGGCTCGGGAGCCCGGGCACTTCGTCGTCCGCCACCCCAGTGGTCTCGAGGTGTTCTGCCAAGTCGCGGCCGCCGACGAGACCGAGCGCTGGCTGGCGACTGATCCCGAGGAGCGCACGCTCTACCGCAGGGGCTACCGCTGGTGTCGGTGCTACTCGGTGCGGTCCATGGCGGGGGAGGAGGGCCACGTCCATCTCGGCGCGGCTGTGCCGATGACGCGGGCGCAGTTCGAAGCCGCCAACCAGCGCGGCTGGGCGCTCGGCTGACCCGGGCTGATCGCGCGGAACCAGCGCGTTGCGCGCAAGCGGCGGGCGCCTCGTAACGAGCGTTGAGCGCTCAATACGCGCCCGAGGTCAAAGAGCGTCGGCGTTTCGGGGATCCTCAGCGTGACTGAGCGGTCTGCCGGTGCGCATGCGCCCACTCCGCGTCGGGAAAGGTTCTCCGTCGTTGGTCCGCTCGATCTCGTTGACAGCCAGCGCAATGCCGTGATTCACCAAGCCGGCCAGCGTGAGGCCAGGGGTCCAGTACACCGCGTTCCGAGCTCGTTCGAGCAGCCGGACGTCGAACGCAATGCCGACGCTCACGGTCCGGGCGCGCGCAGCCCCGGCGGCCGTTGCTGTTGATTCGGTGAGGGCCGGTATCACCGCGTCGAGGGGATTGCTGCCAATGGTGGGTCGACGCGGGCGGGTCATGCCATCGCTTCGGCTGCGATCACCTCGCGGGCGAGGGCGCGGTAGTCGGCCGCTCCCGAGCTGCGCGGGTCGTAGCGGGTAATCGGCTGGCCGAACGAGGGGCACTCCGCCAGGCGCACGTTTTCACGGATGACGGTTGTGCGCACCAGGTCGCCGAATCGCTCGTGGAGTCGGTCGAGCACCTCGCGACAGTGTCGCGTCCGGCCGTCGAAGCGGCACGCCACGATGCCGCCGATTGCGAGGGCCGGGTTGAGCCGTTGGCGGACTGCGTCTACCCCATGGAGCAGCTGGGCGAGACCACTCAGCGCCATGACGTGGGCCTCGACTGGGATCAGCAGCTCCGCCACGCTGGCCAGGGCGCTGACCGTGAGCACGCCGAGCGCGGGAGGACAGTCGATCAGAAGGTAATCCCAGCGCAGCGGCAGCTCGCCCACTAGTTGGGCGAGCCTCATTTCCGCTGCCTTGACGTCGGCCAGCGCGCGCTCCGCGCCGAGCAGCCAGGCCGAGGAGGGCACCAGCTCGACGCCGGGTGTGCCTGTGGTGCGCACAGCGTCGGTCAAGCCTCTCCATCCGACCAGGGCGTCCAGCAGCCCGCGCCCGCCATCTTCAACTCCCATCCAGCTCGTCGCTGAAGCCTGCGGGTCGAGATCGAGCAGCAGGATGCGGCGACCGGTCTCGGCCAAGGCCGCGCTGAGGTTCACCGCCGTCGTGGTTTTGCACGACCCACCCTTGTGATTGACCGTTGCAATTGCTCGCATGGCCGCCTGACCCTCGTATGGTGCGAACCCCACGTGTTGCGTGTAACCCGCGCAACACGCGGAACAGGTCGAACCATAGCGTCCGTGTGCTTACACAGCGCTTACACTTTGACAGCGCACCCAAGCTAACACGGCATGTCGGCTCGAGCCGAGCTACCGTTTGTGCCTGAGCGTGAATGCCGTGTATCTCATGGGGCTCGTCGCTGCTCGCCCTTTCCGGCGCACAGATGCTGGCGGCTTCGCGGTCCTTGTCGTGACCGCCGCCCAACAGGTCGCCGTGCGTGAGCGTCACCGGGTGGTGGCGCTGGGTGGCCTCGCCGGTGTGGCCGAGCGGCTATCCGTGGGCCAGGCCGTTTACGTCACCGGGCGGCTGCAACGCGATGCTGCTCGGCGTGTCGTTGTTGTCGCCAGCGATCTGTGGCCGACGGGGGACGCGCCGGAACCTCCGGCCGACACGCCGCCACTCGGATCCCATGCCCCACCACGCGCGCACGCGCGAGCCGGACACTGGCGTCGCATTGCAATCGGCACCGTCCGGGAACGGCTCGTCTGGGTGCGCTCGACGACGGTTAGTGGCACCAAGCGGCGCGGCCCGGTTCTCACATATGTCGAGCGGTCACCTAGCGGAGCTGTGCATGGCACGGATGAGCCACGCTTCACGCGTCTCCCGCTCGGCTGATGGCTCCACCGCCGGTGGTGGTTGTCCCGACACGCTCCAGGAGCAGTCGGCTAATGCGCTGGATCCGCTGCGCCGAGTGTTTGATGCCGGCGATGGCCTCGTCACCGCCACCCGCCCAAGACGCGACGTACGCGAACGAGTACCTGTCTGCGGTGATGCCGATGGCGTCGCAACAGATCCAGGCAACCGACTCGGCTTCGAGCTCTGCCAGGCTGCGCGCGCCCAGGGCGCACGCGTTGTGCTCGAGTGAGATGTGGGCAAGCTCGTGAAGCATCGTCTTGACGCGATGCGCCGGGCGCAGGTCGCAGCGCAGTGTCACCGTTCGGGTGGTGAAGTTGGTCTCGCCACACTTGCTCGGTGTCGCCGCGAAATCGGCAAACGCAGTGCTGTATCCAAGCTCCGCTGCGTATCCACAAAGCACCTCGAAGCGTCCGGCATCGATCTCGCCACTCACTCGGGTGATGGGCATCGCCGGGAGCGGCGCGCCCTCAGTCTGCTCAAGCGCGAAGACCACGGCCACTCGAAAGCCGCGCACGATTTCGTTGGCCTCGTTGTCAGCGCCAAGGTTGTCCATGCGCTCTCGGGTGCGATACCGGCAGGGGGCAAGGATGCGGATGCCGTGCTCGCCGGTGCGGACCTGCCGGCCGAGCTCGCGCCAGCGCTGATACCCGGCTACCAGGGTCGCATCCGGCCGCTGCATCGCGATGAGCAGCGCGTTCCCCATCGAGTACTTCCAGAACCTCGATTGCACTTTGAGCCAGCGACGCCAGCCCTCCGACGTGGTGAGCTCGCGTACGCCTGCCTCGAGGCGAGCGAGCACGTCTGCACGGCTGCTCAGCTGCGGGTCAGCAGTCGTGTGAGGAAGAGCGTCACCGCGCGCTGGAAGCTCAGAAACGGTGAGAAGGGGGAGGCTGCGCGCCTCCCCTATTGCCGCTGTCACTGCTCCCCGTCGTCGCTGCCGGCTGAGCCCTGGCTGCGATCCAAGGCGAGCACGCGCTCGGCAATGATGCGCACCGAGTAGCGCGTTGCACCCTCGCGGTCGGTCCAGCTCTCACCGTGGAGCCGGCCCTCGAGATAGATGAGACGACCGCGGCGCAGGTAGGTGGATGCGAACTCGGCGGTGGAGCGCCAGAGCACGCAATCGTGGAACTCCGCCTGCTCGCGATCGTTGGTCGCTACGCGCAGGTTCGCCACCGGCGTGCCCTGGGTCGTGTAGCGGAGCTCGACATCGCGGACCAGCCGGCCGATCAGCTGGACCCGGTTGAGGCCGGTGCCGCGGGTGCGGCGCTGCGGCTCGCCGTCCTCAGCGGTCGGGGTGGCGGTGGCGCTATCCGGCGCCGTGGCGGTGGACGAGGCCCTGTGGGGCATTGGTGCACCTCCTGTGCTTGGGGTGGAATCCGATGCCCCGGCGTTCAGCAGGCCGCGGCCATCCGTGCGGAGCGGCCGAGCCGAAGGCGAGTGCACTTCAGCCGCGCAGCCGGTGGCCCGGTCTGCTAGCCGGTTTCGGGCTCGGGTTCCACCCTCCCAGCACAGTCGCAGGACGCGCACCAATGTCGGGCCGCCACCACCGCGATGCGGCGGACATCCGCTATCGCGGCCTTTGATGGAGGCGGGCTGGAGTGACCTCCCAAAGCTCACGCCTCATCAGCGTCCCAGCCTTCAGCGTCGCGGAAGGAGTAGTGCTCGGTGGCGGTGACGATGACGTGGTCGAGGAGCGGAACCCCGATAAGCTGAGTCGCGCTCCGCAACGCGGCGGTCACCATGCGATCGGCGCGCGAGGGCGACACGTCGTCCGACGGGTGGTTGTGGCAGACAACCACCGCCGCCGCATTGGCCAGGAGCCCGGGGACCAGCACGTCGCGCGGCTGCAGGCGTGATGCGTTGATGGTTCCGCGCGCCACCTCCGCATAACCGGTCACCCGATGACGTGCGTCGAGGAAGATGGCGATGACGCACTCAGTGATCTCAGCGCCGATCACGTGCTGCGCGACGGCGACGACCTCACGCGGACAGGCGATCGCGCTACCGATTGGATATGGTGGAGCAGCCTCGCGCACGAGCTGGAAGCTGAAGCGGTGCGTGGACACGCGGATGGCGTTGGTTCCGTCGCTGTGCCGCGTCATGTGAGCTCTCTGCACACCAGGTGCGCGATACGGCGCGCCTCGGCACGCTCAACCGCTGCACAGGGCTCGCAGCGGTCCCAGCAGTCCAAGATCCGGAGCCGGCCACAGTCTCTGCACCACCACGCATCGGGGTGGCTGATGTGGACGATGCCGTCGCGGTCGACGGTGATGGTGGCGTCGTGGGTCATCCGCAACTCCTGCACGGTCGCCGGATAGCTGTCCGGTCGCTGGAGCTGACAGGCGCCGACGGTCCCGCCGGTCAGGGTTCTCCGAGGCCGCTAGAGCGGCCGAAGGGACGGCGGAGCCGCTGCGACCTTGACCGGCGTGGGGACGGCGGCGCAGGCTCCAGCATGTAGACCGGGCAGCCGGCGAAGACCGAGCAGAGGCGTAAAGGATGGCGAACGCCGCGACGGTCGCAATGGCAAGCGGCTGAGCCAGGTGGGGCGAGGCCTGTGGATCGACAGGCTGCTTCCGTCGGGCTCGCCCCCGCCGTGGCGGAGCGCGGGGTAGCCTTCGCTGTTGCATGGGAGCGCGCAAGAAAGACGTGGTTCGAGCCCGCACCGCGGACAGACGCGAGGCCATCGTCGAGGGCATCCTGGATCTGCGGTTGGTTCCAGCGCTGAACTACGTGCAGCCCGACGTGCTCCTCAGCCGATGGGCCGTGTATCAGAGTTGTCAGAATCCGACCCCCGAATCGATGGAGCGGATGCTGCCCCTTCTAAGTCGATCGCGATAGGCCTTGCTATTTCGAGAACTCAACCCACATCGGAGTGCGGATTCGCATGCGGGGGCTCAGACCGTTCGGGTTCGACCGAGGGGATCCGCTTCGCCATGAATATCAGATCGAATCCGTTACGTTGGGCCCGGCCGGTCTGGACATAACCAGCTGAAACGTACATCGCGCGTGCCGCTTGCTGCACAGGCGCCGTGTCGAGGACGAGCGCGTGCAGCCCATGTTCTGCCGCGAACTCTTCGATACGACACAGCACGGCCCGGCCGTACCCGCGTCGCTGGTGATCGGGTCTCACCCGCATGCGCTTGATTTCACCAGTGTGTTCATCGAGAACACGCAGTGCGCCCATGGCGACCACCTCTCCGTTCAACTCGCCGATCAAGAAGAGGCCGCCAGTCGTGAGATAGGTGCCTTCGATGTCATCGAGATCAGCATCCCACCGCTTGCCGTGCTCGCCCTCCACGAAAGCTCCGACTTGGCGAAGCGCGACCTCGTGCAGCTCCCGCACTGCGGCGTCGTCACTGCGGCGGTAGCTGCGAATGGTGAAGGCCCTGCGTGCATTGTCGCCGGTGGACGGACCTGGCTTCATCAGCCCCGCAGAGTGCTGCAGTCGCCGCCGCAATGGATGGCTTGGCCGGTGATGCCCCTCCTTGCTCCGAACAGAGAGAAGGCAACATCCTCGGGGCGCGGCCGCTCAAGCGTGCTGGCGTCGCGAACGCTGGCCCCGACCTCCGGGTTCATCCGGTCCCTTGACTCACGCCACAGGCAATCCGACGCGCCCGACCAACGGCCCTCGCGTGGCAACGACCTCCCAGCAACCGGCTCTCGGAAACGTGAAGCCCGATCCCCACTCGAAGCCCGGGTGCGTATTCCAGCTCGAGCTGCCATGCACCTGCATCCAGTCCGGCGAAATGCGAACTCCAGCCGGCCCATAAGCAGCCAGCTGCAACGGTCCGTTACCGGTCATCCGCCATACGATTTTCACGCCTTGCCCATGGGCAAGTGGCACGTCAGAAAACAAGAGTCCCCACAACTGATTCGGACTTGACACCATTCCCTGCACTTCTGGGGCTCCCCGATAGTTGTCAAACTTCGATTCAGCGCAAGTCGGATTAGCATAGTCCACAGGGCTGCTGCGAGCAGTCGCTGTTCGTATCGGCGACGACTGTTGCCCCGTGCATGCCACTATGAGCGTGAGGATAGTTGAGAGCGCCAATGTGGCGAACGCTCTCACGAACCTTGGACCCTTCTTTCTTTCGCCCATTCACCCAACCTGAGCGGCGAAAACGATCACCTGTGAGACATGCTGACCATCCACTTGGAAGGCGTAACAGCCCGAATGCTGTACCCATACCCTGGATGGTTGCCCTGTCCAACCCGCGTCTGTTGGTGAACGCGCAACGCGCAGCTCAGGCGACGCCGGAACCATATTGCCGAAGCCGAGCGCTCCCGGACCGTCGATCTGACGGCCACGTATGCGAACGTCAGAGCCGACACTGGGGGCAAGCATCCAGAGAACCTTGCCGGCATAACATGCCCCGACTCGCCCGCCGAAACCGACGACGCCATCCTTCGGCCCGCCCAGAAGTGCAAAGACGGGGCCGCTCCCGGCGGCGTACCCACTACCGAAGGGCGAGAAGGTATCTGCCGGGCGTCCGGGAGTCACAGGGCATGCGGAACCTGGCGACAGCGATGGCAGAAGGAGAGGCGCCTCAGCAAGCGACCCGGCGGTCGCTGTCACCGTCCCGGACGGCTTCGCCGCTGAGCAGCCACATACAGCCAAGAGGACGGTGAGC
Organism: Candidatus Dormiibacterota bacterium; assembly: GCA_963777285.1. Taxonomy (GTDB): domain Bacteria; phylum Chloroflexota; class Dormibacteria; order Aeolococcales; family Aeolococcaceae; genus JAFARE01. The sequence continues at coordinate 69,763 of CAVZPR010000002.1, read as the reverse complement.
CAAACGAGCGACACGAGTCTCACGGATCCAATCTTCCGACACCCGGCGGCTATCCAAGGCCGAGGTGCGATCTCCCGACGCCGATGGCGTTCGCGATAACTGCATTCAGGGTCATGTTACCCACTGTCTTTGCCGCAGCGGGAACACGCTCGAGGCCCGATCGCCTTTGGGGATCGTCCTCCTCGCCGATGGCCCGCTCCAAGGCGGAGATGAAAGCCGAAGCCAGATCCTCGGCTGGCCATAGCCCCGCTTGCCGCAGACCCTTCGGTAGGAGGCGTACTCGCAGGGCACGGACCGGGTAGTCCGCTTGGTCGGGCTCCACCAGAACGGCGTCGATGTAACCGTCCTCCCTCAGGCTTCGGAGGGCACGCATAAGGAGCGGTTCCTCAATGCCTGTCGCCGCCTGCAGTTCCTGGTCGCTCATCGAGGCCCCTTCGCCTGCCCCCAGAGCCTCGAGGAGTGGCTGCTCGACGCGCTGCCAGTGCGATCCATCCGTCACGTCGCCTCGACTTTAGCCGAAGGGCGATTCGTACTTCGGAAGTGTTAGCCGATGCTGACCGCCGGGCCGGCCGTGATGCGCGCTAAAGCGCGTCAGTTCTTTTGCTCTCTCGCCTGCGGCAGCGCTGAAGCAGAGCACTCAGATAGGTTCGGCCAATTCTGTCCCGGGTAGGCGACCGCTCCAGACGCTCACCATCGCAGCAAGCGAGCGTTGGCGCGCAGCGTGCCCTCAAGGCACCCCTCAAGCCGGCGGACCGCCTGGTGGACTGCCAACCCGCCGCAAGCTATACCACCAGATGCAAATGGTCAGCGTGGTGCGGGTCGAGGGGCTCGCCGAGGAGCCGTGGCTTGCGCGATTCACGCCAATCGCCCTCGACTGGTGGCTCATTCGCTCGAGCAATCCAGCGGGCGCAGGCGACCCCCGGCGCGAGCTGGCTAGGGCAAGGGAACGCGTGGTCTCGGTCGGAGGAGGTACCAGCGGCGCGTGGGTCGCGCGGGTCGAGGGCCCTTCGGAGGCGGTTCTGTACGCGACCACGACAGTGCCAGGTGACCGCTACCGGGTCGATACTGCCCGCCGCTCGCGATGGGCCGTGCTGGTGGATCTGGAGACCCTCGGAACGCTGGCGCTGCTCGATGCCTCAGACACGGTCGACGTCGGCCTCGCGCTGTTTCGTGTTGCGCGTGCTGACGCAGCAGTAGTCGCGGAAGCGCTGTCTGGTGACGTCCCGGCGCTGGGCGGCGTTTCACCGAACCTGGTGGTGCTGCGCCCGCCAGGAGTGCCCTGGTGCATCGTCGGCGCGCGAGACGACCAATCATCAGCGCTGGCTGCGGTTGCCGATCTCGTCGCCGACGGTACTGAATCGCTGCCGTCGCGACCGAGCGTCTCTCGGCGCACGCCACACGGGCCACGGATGGTCGCCCTTCTGGTCGGGATAGTCGCGCTGGGGTCCGCCGCTGCCGGCATTGCTGCTTGGCGGCTCACGCAACACGCGGCTTCGAGAAGCGCGGCGCCACTTGTGGGCTTGGCTCCGTGCATTGGTGGACCTTTCACCACAGCGAGTGGGCTGCCCTCGCCCTCGGACGGTACAGTCGCCACCGACGAGGCACCGGGGCTGGCACAAGTACTGCTCCTCGGCGAGGACCCCGCCGCGACCACGTGGCTGTGGGTAGGGCAGCGCTGGCAAGTGGCGCATACGAGTGCCAGTCCGCCATCGCGGGGTGGGGCCGCCGCCGCATATGACCCCGTGATGCGGGGTGTGCTGTTGTTCGGTGGAAGCAGGATTCGCAACGGCGCTTCCGTCGCGCTCAACGACACCTGGGCCTGGAACGGTTGCACCTGGCTGCAAGTCGCCGCTCAGGGTCCGGCGCCGTCCGGATCACTGGCACCCGTGATGGCGTGGGACCGGAGCACGAACCGGATGGTGCTGCTCACAGCTGGCGATCCCACGGGCGCAGACGCAATGCAGACGTGGACATGGAGCGGGTCGCGATGGCAGCTGGCCGCTCCTGCGAGCCGATCACCAGTCGGCAGCGACGTCGTGATGGCGTTCGATCCGGTGATGAACGCTGTGATCGCCGTCCGGCTCAACGGTATCGACAATGACCCGTCGGCGCCCAGCACAACCTGGTGGTGGGATGGCAGCGATTGGCATCTGCTGCATCCGTCGCATCCGCCCGCGCTCGGTTCGCCGGCCGCCTTGGTCCTCGACCCTTCGACGAACCACCTGCTTCTCGTCGGGCCGCGGACTTGGATGTGGGGCGGCCACGACTGGACCGTGCTGCAACCCAACACTGATGAGCCGGCAGTTCCATTAGCTGCCGTGGACAACGAAGCCGATGGCGCAGCCGAGGTTTTCGGCTGGGACACTCAGATACCATCCATGCCCACGCTCGCTCTCTGGGTCTGGAGCGGCAGCACCTGGGTTCGCCTGGCAGATGGCAGCGTGGACACGAGAATCCCCGGCGCGTCGCCGCCAGCCCGGCAGTTCGCAAGCACGGCGTACGACATCGCCGATCACCAACTTGTGCTATTCGGAGGCAACGGCGCCCCTCCTGGTATCGCGTCGCCGATGGGCGTGCTGAATACACCGCTTCTGGACACGTGGATATTCGATGGCAACAAGTGGATGAAGATGTCGGTTAACGATCATCCGCCGACGCGTGGACCGATGGTCTTCGATCCATTCAGCGGGAACGTGTTGCTCGTCGCCAATCCCGAGTTTGAATCGGGACCCCCGACACCGAGACCACCTCCCGACCAGACGTGGACTTGGAACGGGTCGAGTTGGCGCTACGCCAAGCCCCAAGGGGAACCCGCCGCATCTGTGGTGATCGACGACATGGTCGCCGATCCCGCTACGCGCACGGTGGTCGCCGTCGCGAGTTGTTGCGCGGTCTCCCGTCCGCCCACCGCGACGCAGACCTGGACATGGAATGGAAGCACATGGTCAGAGCTACAGCCGAAGACCGAGCTGCCAGCTGGCCTCGAGTTCGTCATGGCTTACGACCCACATTCGCAGCGCGTGATTGTTGTCGGCAATGACGGAGCTGTCGGGCCAGCCACGACGTGGGCATGGGATGGAAACAACTGGACGGCGTTGCAGCCCAAGAACGGCGCCCTCTTCGATCCAGTGACAGCAACGATCGCGACGGATCCAGTGCGCCAGACGCTGGTCATGTTGACCACACTTGCGAGCATCCAGCACACGGAAGTCTGGAACGGGAGCTTCTGGGTGGACCATGCCGGCACCGGCCCGTCCGGAGCGGACACTGGTTACCAGACGGGAGCGATGTACTACGACAACGTCCTGCACGGGATTCTTCTGCTCAGCAGCAGCACCGATGATTTCAGTGAGCGATGGATGTGGACGGGTCAGAGCTGGTTGCAGCTGGCCGCCTAGTAGCGAGTTGCGGTTGCGAGTCTCTCCTCGTGCTGCTCATTCGCATGGTCCGGCCACTTCGGCTTTGCCTCCAGGTGGAACGGCGAGGCGGGCAATGACGTGGAGTGGACCGTGCGCACCGTAGACGGCGACTTGGCCGCCGGGGTCAACCAGCCAGACAGCTGAGCGGCCGCCAGAGGCGCTTTCGGCATCTAGATGCCCCGGGCCGTTTGCCCCGGGGACCACGAGCGTCTGCACCGCGTCTTGGCCCGTGAGCAGGAGGACGGCGGAGAAGGCCGAGGGGCCAGCCGATCCCAGTTGAACAATGGGATGACCCGAGTCATCGAAGCCGAGGATGGCAAAGTTGTGGTGCAGCGAATCCTGCGCAGTGTGGTCACCGCCCTCGCTGGTTAAGGGCGGCGACTGCGCTGGCTCGGCTCCGAGGTATCCAGCCACATCGAACCACAGCATCTCGGCGTCGGTGCGAAGATCGAGACGGTACAGGGCTATTCCCGATCCCTGCGCAGCGGGACCGATCCTCCACAGAGCATCACCGCCGGCCCATTGGTATAGATGGTCCCGGGAGACGACCCGGGCTTGAAGGGCGGCGGTATCCAGCAGCCATGTGCTGAGGCGCGCAGCTGCGTCGGGCGCGGTGTACGCGAGCATCTGCTGCGACACGAAGCCGAGGATCTGAATCGGTCCAGAGCTTGATGCGATGACATGATCTTGATGCTGATCAACGAAGTGCAGGGTGCTGCCGGTGGTATCGACGTTTACGTACGCGTACTCCGCGCCGTTGGGAGCGACCTCTCCAGCGGACGCCGGCACCCACTCAGCGAGACCTCGTGCGTAGGCGTCTCCACTCCCGGCCACGGTGACAGGAGCGGCTGATCCGGAAGTGGAAACGCGCAGGAAGACGTCGATGGTCGGTGCGTTAGCTCTTAGGATGGCGACCGGCAACACGCAGGTGGAGCTTGTCAGAGATTGGGGGCTGCCAGCAGCCGGCGGAGTGATCGATCGGCCTCCTGGAAAATTCGATCGAAGTCCAAGGAGTCGCGGGAGCGCGATGACGCTACCGAGGACAATACATACAGCGAGCGCGATAGCCACTTCGAGGGCCAAGCGGGAGCGGCGAGACCTACTGGGAGCTGTCGACAACGATGAGCGGGCGATGACCTGGTTTCGGATACCGTCAAGTGGAACGGGAGCTGTGCCGTACAGTGCGGCAATGCGCCGCTCCCAGTGGGAAGTTTCGTAGTCTTCAGATCTCATTTTGTGACTCCCATTGCGCTCGGATCTTCTCGATAGCGCGGTGGATAGCGACACGCACTGCTTGTTCAGACATGCCCATGACGTGGGCGATTTCGCCGTGTGACATGTCACTGGACACCCGCAGTCCGATGAGCACTTGATCTCGGCGTTTGAGCGTGGCGATGATCTCGCCCGCGCGCCGAAGGTCGTCACGAAGTTCTGCGGTACGCTCCGGATCGAGCGGGGAGCTAGTGCGGCCTTGGCGGCCGAGGAGCTCATGCAGACGATCGCGTCGCCGGCGGGACCGATAATGGTCAGCGACGACGTTGCGCGCGATGCCGAACAGCCAGAGCTTGAGGTTGGCAGCGTGTTCGACGCGGGCCCATGCGCGGAGAGCGGCACTGAACACATCCGCGGCTGCATCCTCGGCGAGGGCCGCGTCTCGGAGCTGGGTGAGGCAGAAGCGGTACACAGCTCCTGCGTAGGCACTGTAGACCGCCTCGAAGTCCAGGTCGCCGACCGCGGCGAGGACAAGGACCGGAGCTGTCACCTATAACAAGACGGAGGAGGCGGCGCGGGCGTTACATCGCCCATGCCTTCGGAGCCTGACCCGGCGGCGGACTTGTCTCGCTGGCACTCCTGCCTGCGCTGCTCGTCTGGCGAGTGGCGGTGTCCGGACTCATTACCGGGGACCTCCAGTCATTGTCGCCGCGGGTCCGGGGACCGTCCAGTCTGTAGGCTTCGGTCCGATGACGGAGACTGGGAACGGTGAGACCTGGCGAGAGCTGACGCGACGTCTCTTGCACCATCCTCATCCGGGTGGGCTCCGGTCGGGAGCCGACGTGTCCTTCGAGCGCCTTCCCGAGGCATTTCCTCCCGATCTTCCACTTCCTGAGGGAGCCCGCGTGCTCGGCGGGGTCCGGCGCTGGTTCGCTGACCGCCAGCCACACGCGGAAGCGGTCTTGGATGTCGACGGAGATCCGAGCGAGGTCATCGACGCCTATGAGAAGGAGCTTGCCGCCCAGGGTTGGACCGTGCATGAGTTCGGCGGTCCGCCCCAGGGCGGGTTTGTCCCGGCAAACGTCATCGGCGAGGGACGCGCCTTCCAGCGGGGCGACGAGGGCCCCGTGCTCATGGTCGCCGCGATGAAACACACGGACCAGGTCTCCGACGTCCGCATCCGTCTCGATTGGGAGATGCCGCGTCACGGAGCGGCTCACAGCGGCGGCTTCCCTCCCGGGATGGAGCGTGTGCCCACCCTGCGGCTGCCGCCAGACATCGAAATGACTGGTGGCGGCGGCTCCGGTGGTGGTCCCAACGACTGGACAACGCAGGCCAGGGCGCGCACAAGCCGTAGCGTCGCCGAGTTAGAGACGCACCTCGCTGCACAGCTCGCCGAGCGCGCCTGGACGCGGGTCGCTGGCAGCGCGGATAGAGGCGTCGCCTGGAGCTCATGGCACCTTCCGGGTGAGGGATCCTGGCGGGCGATCCTTCTCGTGCTTGCACCATTTGCCGGCGATCAGCGCACGCTGATGCTCCGCGTCGAGTCCGCTGGCGCTGTCGAAGGTGGCAGCGGCTACACCATCGGGCCGCTGCGCTGATTATCGATTCCTCTAGGTCAACCCCGACCGCCGATGCGCGCCTGGTGCCGCGCGCAACATTCACGGCCTGCTTAGCGATGTGAGGGCGATCGCATCAAGGCGATCGCCCTCAACAGGACTACTCGCTCGGGGCGCGCTCTGCCTCATCGCCCGCGTCGTTGGCATTCGCGTCGCTGAGCAGCCGCTCGGCAGCGGTCGGCTCGTAACCGACGCCGGTGAGATAGCGGAAGTGTTCGCTGACCACGTTGCGCTCGTCTGCGGAGATGTACTGCCTCGCTGCGTAGACTTCGCCGCGCGCCAGCGCTAGCGCGAGGGTTACCCGAGCGAGCTCTGCGGGGCGATCGGCGACGAGCTTGACAAGCGTGAGCGCGTGGCCACGGTAGTCGTCCTCGATGTCGGTGATCCCCAGCAACTCGCATGCGACGCCTGCAGCTGCCTCGTCCGCTTCCAGCAATGCGATGCGCTTCACATGGGCACTGGCTTCGCGACTGTCGACGCGACCCTTGAGGTGAGTGGCGAGTGCAGTGCGCCGCCGCTCCGTCGCCTGCTTCGTCGCCTGACGCTCGGCCCGCTTGGCGGCGAGCGCCGCCTTGACATCCTCTGCCGGTTCAATGCCGGGCACCACGCCAGCGTGTCGCTGCACATCGGTGCAGACGTAGACGATCTCACCGCTGTACGCATCGATGAACGCGGCGTGGCATGGCTCCTTGGCGTGCTTTGCCTGCGTGATGGGAATGCAGCCCCAGCCGTTGCCAAGGCGCTGCACCTTGGCGCGACGGGAGAAGCTGTCCCGAGGCGGCTCAACGATAGCCACGCCCCGCTTCTCCAGCTCCGCCTGGCTGGCTGACACTTTCCGCTCCAGCTCTCGCTCATGCAACTCGTGCTGGACTGCGGCCGCAAGGCTCCAGCCGCTGCGTCCGTTGCGGATGGCAGCGGCGAGTCGCTCCGGGGAGTCGTTGAGCTGCGTGAGCATCAGCGCCTCGGCGGTGCTGATCGCGCCGTTGCGCAGCTCTCGGTGGACCTTCTTGGGAAGGACGAGCAGCGACGTGTGCTCGGCAACCTGTTGTGTCGAGGTGCCAGCCAACGCAGCGATCTCTCCGTCGTCAACCCCGAGATCGAGGAGCTCCTGATATGCGGCCGCTGTTTCCAGCGCGCTGAGATCCTTGCGGCTCAGGTTCTCTGCCGCCATGGCTTTGCGGCTCTCCGTATCCTCATAGCTGCGCACGCAGGCCGGGACGGTTGCAAGCCCGGCGAGTTGTGCGGCAGCGAGGCGCCGCTGACCAGCGACTAGCTCATACCCGGCATCGTCGCGTGCCCGCACGCTGATGGGCTGCACGATGCCGATCCGGCGGATCGACTCGGCCAGGCTCTCGATATCGCCGAGATCGTGGCGGTGGTTGCCTGGTCCGACGGTGATGTCATCGAGCGGGACTTCGACCAGCTCGACAATATGTTGCGGCGCGGCGCTCATGGCGTTGCCCTCCGGTGAGGTGGATCCGACGCCACCCGTCCGGCACGCCGCGAGCGCGCGGCAACGGCCGAGCCGCAGGCGAGCGTCAGGAAGCCTTGCCGCGACCAAGCGAGCGGCGTGCCAGGGTGATCAGCGGCGGATCCTCACGGGGACAGCCCTGGCGCGCGGCCGCGTCAGCTCAGAGTGGACGTGTGCCCCGGCATGACGGGAAGCGTGGGCACCCCCAGAAGGCTCCGCGCGAGCCCACGCGCCGGACCATCGTCTCGTGGCAGCGTGGACAGCTCGGTGCCGTTGCGGGCTGCAACTGCGTCGGCTCGTCGGCGTAGGCAACTGTCGCTGGCAGCGCCCGCCCCAGGAGGGCGAGCAACTCCTCACCGCCGATGCACTGAATGCCGCAGTCGGCGGCGAACCGTGTCGCTTCCGAGGTGAAACGTCCGGCGCTGACGAAGATTCCCTGGCGGACCCCTTCGGCGGCCATCACGCCATACAGAGCGCGGATCGCGTCCACCTTCACGACGCGCAATCTCCAGCGTTTGCATTGCACAAAAGCACGGACGCCTGCGTTGGTCATGATGATGTCGACGCCACCGTCCGCCCCGCTAACGGTGGGCGTCACGGCCCAACCGTCCTTCGCGTACACGCCGGCCACCAGACGCTCGAAGTCCTGCCAAGACAGCGCTTTGATCGTTTCAATGGACTGCGCCCCGCGCATGGCTTTGCCTCTGCGGCTGCGTTCTTGGGCGGCGGCAAACCCGAGGAGCAGCGCTAGGACTGCGCCAAGCAACGCCAGCTCGATGGCGAGCGTTCTGGGTACATGCAGAATCGCGGCGGCAGCAAATCCGATTGCGACGGGGACGACGATGGCAAAGACCAGTGACGCGAGAACGCCGCTGCGCGCCAGCCACTGAATCAAGCTCTCGTCCCAGGCGCCGCCGCTTGGCCGCCGTCGCGTCGACTGCGGCATATCAGTGCACGGGCATGACTGGTGCGCAGTCAACGCGCTTGCCTCGAAAGGCATGCATGGTCACGGGAGCGTCAGCAGGCCATCGGTACCCGCGAGCCGATTGGCGAGGGAGTTGGTATGACGAGCCTGGTCGAGATGCATGTGCAAGCGCCCGTTGGCGAGGTGCACGCCAGTTGCGAAACGTGCAGCGAGGAACGCGACCAGCGCCGGCTCTGGCGCGGCGTCGCCGCTGAATGCTCGCGGCAGCGAGGGTGCCTGCAACTCGGCCGCCATCCGCGGGTACTCCGCGTTGAAAGCCGCTGGCGTCACCCGGCGCGGCTTGTCTCCGAGCAGGAGTGCCAGGACTTCCGCGAGCCCGTGGATCGCGGTAGCGAATGGCTCGGGCGCGTCCAGCAGATCGCGTTCGTGGTCGAGGCCGCGGATGACATCCCGAGCCCGGTCTGTGGTCCCTTCCGCCGGTATCGCCATCCAGGTTGTCCGAGCCACCGTGCGAGCCCGCCGCGAACCGTCTTTGGCGATGGTGCCGGGTGCCTGGGCTGACGCCTCTGTCACCTTGATCCATCGCTCCGGCACCGCAGAACCGGGCGTGGCGTGCGTCTCCTCGTCCCAAGCCGGCGAGGCGCGGGTCACGACGCCATCGCGGAGAGCCGCGAGGGGGAGCTGCAGCCGAGGAGATCGATCGATCGCAAGCACCGCCCTCAGCTGGGTGGCACCAGCCGCAGCCCGAGGCGCGAGGTAGACGCCGCCCAGCGCATCCATCGCCTGGCGGACGAACCCGAGTCCCCAGCGGTCGCGATCAGCTTGGTGACGTGATGTGCTCACACTCTCGGCGATAGGCCTGCCCTTCCACTCGAGGGTGAACGTCGGGCCTGCGTCGATGGTGAGTGTGACCTGCATCGCGTCGTCGTGGCGCCGCGCATTGACGACAAGCTGACGCAGCGCCAGGGCCGCCAGCGAGGCGTCCGCGACCGTCCCTGTGTTGCGCTGGATCACGGTCACAGGGGTGGTGCTAACCGCAGCTAGAAGCGCGCTCAGGTTGTCCACGACGTCAAGGGTCGTGCCCTCGCGCAGTCGCGGCAGACCAGCCACGAGTGCGACGCTTGTGGCCAACGCGTCAAGCCGACGCCGTTTGCCCGCATGACTCGCGTCGGCAGCAGAAGTGAGCGCATCCACCAACTCCCGCAAGACGTCGGCGATAACGGCGTCCTGTTGTTCCGTGGCCACGATGAGTGAGGCCGTCGGGAGCCGGTAGCGGACGGCACCCAGGCCGCTACCGCACCACTCAGGTGAGCTGGCCAGGAGCGCGCCATCATGGTCGACGAGCGCCACCGCGAGCGGGAGCGCAGCGACATCAGCGGCGGCGAGCCGCACGCCTGCTTCTCCCTGTCAGGGTGACCTCGAGGTGATAGAAGGCAGCGCCTTCGGACACCATTACGACGTTGGAGCCGACCTCGTCCAGCCAGAGGTTGAACCGGTACATGGACATGTACGCAGCTGAGTTGCGCGCCGCTTGGGCGGCATCCGGATAACTGCACAGCAACCGGACCGCCCACTTGTTCCGATAGCGCTGCCCTGTCGGTACATGCACCACTGTCCCGCGGTCGATTCTCAGGTCGCCCACCTTGCGCTGCAACAGCGTGCGCACCCGCGCCAGCAGGCTGGGAAGCCCCTGGCGCTTGTCATGCGTTATGGCTCCGGGATGCGCGGCGGCGATTCGCTCCTGCAGATCCATGTCCGTGCCGGCTCGGATGGCGAAGACGATCGTGTAGGTATCGGGATGCTCCCGGGCCAGCACGCGGAGCACGGTTTCCGCGGTCTGCTCCTGGTCGGGCGAGAGCCGCATGTTCCAATCCACGATGGCCAACGTGGGATCGTTGGCGCGAAGCAGGCGCACCGCTTGCGCCGGCGAGCGCGTGGCGAGAGTCGCCAATCCTGAGGCTTCGGTGACCGTCGCGATCTCCGTGAGCTCAGTGGGGTTGTCCTCGAGGATAAGGACGTCAGCGCGACTAGTCACACCGTGAGCAGGGGATGAAAGAAAGACATCAGTACCTGATAGGCCAAAGTGTAAGCGCTATGTAAGCAAAAAGCGGCTACGGTGTCGCGCTATGCGCATCGTGCGGTTCACCCTCGACGCCTCGTCGATTCGGCAGCTGAGGCAGCGGAAACCCCTCCAACCCGCCCAACCTACCGCACCGCCGCAGCCGCCCGCCGCCGCTCCGAGCTCGCTCGGCGGTGGGCCCACGGTGCGCGCCAGCGATCGCCGCGATCCGGTGGGCTGGCGATGGTCGCGCTGATTCGGGCAGTACTCGCCGACAGCACCAACCTGGCCAAGCTCTTCAACGACCACTTCCTCGTTCCCTTCGCCGACGTCGCCCAGGTGCTGGTGTTCGTGGCGATGGGGAGAGCGGGGCTGGCGGCCTCCCAGCGTCGCGGGATGGACCGCGGGTGATCGTCGGAGCTCTCTCGCGCGGGTGTCCGGGAAGGCGACCGCCTTGTGGCGCTCGCTCTGTTGGCGGCGCATACTGCGGGGAAATCGACCAGCTCGGTGGCGCTGCGGTTGGTGCGGCGGGGGTGGTCGCTTCCGCTCCCGGCGAGCGCGGCGCATCCGCAGCCGGTGAAACACTGTACGGCGGTGTACTGGACGCAGGTGCGGCATCGATGCCGTCACTCCGGTAGGCTGAGCCAAAACCACCCACTAGGACGATAACTGCTACGCGGGCCAAGGCAGGGACAAATAGAAGCAGTGCACCGATTGGGGCGAGCTTGACGAGGGATGGAAGCAGCACCGCAGCCGTGATCAATCCTCCGGTCGCTCCAAGGCCAGCGACGATAGTGAGGAGTCTTAAAGAAGTCCGCATTTCACTTTCGCCCGCGTGGCTGAACCATTACGGGTGATAGACACGCGCACGCATCCGGCGTGCTGAGTTGACCGTGGGAGGAAAGAGTGTGCTGACTCAGCCGCGCAGGTGTGCGTTTGTCGCGTCATGCGCTCGCGTGGCTGCGAGGCGCGCGGCACGCTGGGAATGCAGTGGTCAGGCTTGGCAGCCATCATGGTCCTTGCACAGCCGACCACCCCAGGGGAGCGCCATCTGCCTGCCAGGTGGCACCGCCATCCGCCGTACTAACAAGAATGGGACACGCGGCGCCGCCCGAGGCGTTGTCTTCAATGGCCCAACCGAACGACGGTGACACGAAAGACAGCACATTGACGCCGTTGCCTTGCCCCAGGCAGGTACCAGAGGAGCCCACTTCGCTCCAGGTGTGACCGCCGTCGACCGTATGCAGGAGGCCGCCGCGCTGAGTTCCAATAGTGGCCGTAGTTGAGTCGGCTAATGCCAGGCTGTCGGCATAACCTGACGCTGCGATCGTCCCGGCGGGGCTGCTGCCCAGATCGCTAGCACGCAACTCCCAGCTTTGACCTTCATCGTTCGACACATACACCAGCTTCGGTCCGATGCCCGCGCCGCCTTCGCCGCCACATAGCACCCACGTAGTGCCGGAAGCGTTCTGAAGTCCGACGCCAGGTAGGGTCGTGCAGGGAGAGGAACGCCGTGTCCAATCCGACCCACCATCGTGAGTTACGAACAGCGCGCCGCCCTCACTGCCACCAACTAAGAGATAGGCGTCTTGTGCGGTGGTTCGGTCAAGCTCTATGGAAGCCGCGCTCGCCTGCGCCATGCTACCGAAGTCGGGCTGTTGCGGGGCAGGACCCCAGGGGCTGGAGCCACTAGTGGTCTCCAGCAGGGTGCATTGAGAGATGGGATCTGATGACGAGCAACCGCCCACCGCCCAAGCGGTGCCGCCGATTGCTTCAAGGTCGCGGATCGGAGCAGAGTAGGACTGCACCCAGGTCTGGCCTGCATCGTTGCTCTCGAAAATGCCTGGACCCGATACGTAAATCTCCGAAACATCGACGCGGATCTGGATGTCAGCTGGCGGCGGAGCGCCAGACGGCTCATCGACATGTCCGATCTGGACCGGTGTGCTCCAGGTGCCACCGCCGTCGTGGCTCGAAGTCAACGACGATCGCGCAAGTGCCGGCCGCTGAATCGCACGCCGTGCCCGCTGCCCAGCCGTCAAGCGCATCGCTGAAGACGACGTCTTGCACGGTTACGACGGCGGTTGAACTGGGGGTTGGACTCGGTCCCGAGCTGCGAGTCGGGAACGGGGGCGTGGCTGTTGCCGGCCGGCCGGAGGATGCGGGCATTTGGCGGCCAGTTATGACCAGGTGAAGAGAGACGATGACCGCCGTCATCGCCGCCGCGACAGCCATGACAATGGCAAGCGACGGGAGCAGTCGCCACTTCCGCCGGGGGCTATCGGTGACGCGAGCGATCACGTCCCTCGCCAGGCTCGCGGGGGGTTCTCGGTCGCTGAGATGACGCAGATAGCTTTGCGCCAGCGGCTGCAAGCCCGGCGACTGATGGGGGAGCGGGCGTCTAGGCATCGTCCATCTCTTTGCGAAGCCGAGCCACGGCGCGTGCCAGGTGGCTGCGAGCGGTGCCGGGTCTGCAGCCCATTAGAGCAGCGCACTCGTCGAGCGTGTACCCGTGATGAAAATGCAGGGCAAAGGCGGTCCGTTGCTTTCTCGAGAGGCGCAAGTAGGCACGCTGGAAGTCAGCCATATCCGGCGCGAGATCCGGAGCGGAGCTGCGTGAGACGCGATCTGCGAGGGCGGTTACGGACGTACGCCGGCGCAACAGGGCTCGGCGGAAGTCGATGCATCGATTGACGCATACGCGAGTTAGCCAGGCTGACAGAGAGTCGGAATCGCCAACCTTGGACCAGTTGCGCCAGGCAACGAGGAAGGTCTCTTGCACGACATCTTCAGCCTCCGCCGGGTCGGCGAGGATCGTCATGGCAAGCGTGAAAAGCCGACGCGCCTCCAAACTCACGGCCGCGTCGAAGCTGGTGCGGTCCTCGGCAGACGCCATGACGAGAGCTCCTAGGTCGGCGATCACACCTGAATAACGGAGGGGGCACAGCATTCTCTTACCGGGCAGCGGTAACAGACTGGCGACAGCCCTTGGAGACCGGTTGGACGGGCCATTGATGCGAGTTGACAGAGGGGATGGAACCTGCCAGGATCCCCCTCGCCAAGCGTGGCATGCGTTGGTGGGCCCGGAGCTCGGTTGCTCCAGAGTCGGGTCCGAGAGGGGGGAGCGGACCAGGGCGCGGCAGTTGGTGTTGAGAGCTTTTGGGCTTTGCCGGCTACGCCGAAAACAGCTGACGCGTTTCGTACTCCTCGCGCTGTCGCTCGGGGCGGCCGCTTCCACGGTGGCTGAGTTCAGGAGCGCGCCGGCATACGCTGCGCAGGGGTTGCCGACGGACGTCGGTGTCTATTCGTGGTACATCACGGCCAACAACGCCACAACGTCATGGGCGTACGCGCGTGGCTGGGAAGAGGGTCAGGCGCGACAAAAGGACCTGAGCAATAGCGAGGTGATCCTGGACTTTGGATCGCAGGTCCCGAATCAGAATGAGACGCGACTACCGTTTCACGACGGCACCATTAGCTACTCGCAGACCGAGGCAATGGCGGAGCAGTTCGCTTATGGGTATTACGAAGGCACCGGCAGCGACTCGACAACGATTCTGCGGTTGGCGGTTGGATCGAGCAACGACAACGTGGACGGCATGTACAACGACTCAACCAACGCTTACGACGGCGGCTTCACCTGGTCGCAGGTTGTGCGGACCGTCTATAACTGGGTCCAGACCAACGGCTACGGTTCGCAGGTCAACGTGTGGGGCGGTAGCGATATGGAGACCGAATTCGGCGGTCAGACCGCTACGCTCGCGTGGGACAACGGTTACACGTCTAACTCTAACGCTGTTTCCTACCTCGACTATGGCGACGCTGGGGGTTGTTCGCAGACCAGCTACTCATCGGGCAACGGCTACAGCTGCAACGGGGGATGGAATCAGTACGGCGTTTGGGACAAGAGCTGGGGCGTCCGGCTGGCGTTTCCACAGCCCGAGATCTACCATCAGGCCAATGCTGACCAATGGTGGAACATCTCGCGTTACGGGTATTACGAACAGTCCTCGGAGGCTCTGACGTTCCAGGGGCCGCTGGACGAGCACGACTTGGACGGCAGCACCAACACTTCGACGGAAGCCTGGGACGACCTCTCAAACGACTTGGAGAGGGACTCGCATACCAACATCGCGATGACCTATTCAGATCAGATCCATCATGACTGAGGCTAGCGCGTGACCACCAAGCTCAAGCGGCGACTGTCGGCTGTCGCCGGGCTGGCTGCGTTGGCCGCAGCGATCGCTGGCGTCCTAGCCGAATCGCAATCCTCAGCTGTCACGACCAAGCAGCAAGAGGAACTGAACATCCAGAACGAAATTCAGTCAGCCCAGGCGGCGCCGAGGGCGACCAAGCTCCCCGAAGCGACGCCTCCAGCCGTGCAAACGCCGGTTTGTACGCCGGCCGTGATGCTCCCTTACCCAGATAGTCAGATTCATGTTGGTGGCCAGGGAGGTCCGTTCGGATCTGCAGCGGAGTTCTACGCAGTCAGTAGCTGGGCGGGCTCAGCTGGCGGCGCTACCACATTCGCGGTTTGGTCGGGCGAGACGGGGGTCGCCACGGTGTCAGGCGGCACAGCAGCGGTCGATGTGTACACGGAGAGCGTTGCAAGCGAAGGTTGCGGCGTCTCCTATGCACCGGTGGGCGTGTTTACCGACGCATCACTCAGCGGGCTCCTCACCATCAGGTCGATCAATGGATCGACCATTGAGCTCGCCGATTCGAGTGGGACTCTGGCGTACTTCAGCCTGGCAGGCAACTCGTTCAGCTCAACGCAGGACAGCGCACACTAGGTCGGCGACGGTTGCGTTGCGTAGAGGGGCGATTCAGGGCCGAAAGCTTGGTCACTGTCGCGTTAGCGGCGATCTCCATTTTCATGGCCCCCGCGGAAGCGAAACCGGCGTACTGGTTATGCAGATCTCCGCGGCAATGAATGGCTGGCGATGGGGAGAGAGGTTCTCTCGGAACAGTCGCGAAGCGCGCAGGCGTGGCATACTACCGGACCAGAGTTCGCCGTGAGAGCCAACGTCGCCGTGATGCGTAGCAGTTCTGAGCCGCAGTGCGATTGAGCAAGAGAGCACGTAGTAGCGCGCGTTACGGTTCGATAGTGCCCATAAGCGCGGGCGTCCCACATGTGAGGATGTGGCGGCCCAATTGGGGTCAGGGCCCATGTCCACGGCCGCTGAGCCGCCACCGCTCGGAGGGAGCGACGTGATGCGACGTCGCGTCGAAGTAGTCGAGTTGCGCCGTGCGCAGAGCGTCGAGCAGTCTCTTCATCAGCCACAACCCCGACAGCGGCGCAGAGGAGCGCGTACCCATCAGCGATCGCATTGTCAACGATGTTTGTAAAAGACAGCTTTGGGTCAGGATTGCGCGCACACAACTACTGTGATAACAACTGGACCGCCGTGAGCCGCGGTCCCCATGTGAAGGCGCTGGTGATCCTGCACGCGGCTCCGCAGATCAGCGGTGACCTGGATCTGCGCTTCCCGCTTTCGTTCAATGGCCTGGGCGTCAGCGCCGCGTCCAGTACCCGACCCCGACCGTTCGCCGCCGCGGCGGCCGCATCGCCTCGGCCTGCATCTTCTGCGGCACGCCGCCACCGCTCACCGAGGAGCACGTCTGGTCGCGCTGGCTGCCCGCCGAGGTCCCGGAACTCGGCATGGAGGGCACCGAGATGATGGGCGTCTTCGGCTTCTCCGGCTCCTGGCGAGAGCGTCGGCGCAAGACCACCAGCATCCGTCCCAAGATCGTCTGCTTCACCTGCACTGGCGAGTGGATGAGCCGACTGCAGGAGCGCGTCCGGCGATACCTATCACCGCTCTTCCGCGGCGACGAGGAGCTCGTGCTCGACAGCGCCACCCAGGAGCTCATCGCCCCCTGGCTGGCCATGACGGTCATGACTGGCGGCTGGATCGACGACCGCTACCCGGGCTGGGCGATCCCTGAGGCCGACCGGCGCGAGCTGCACCGGACCGGGCGGCCGGCGCAGACGATGCAGGTGCTCATCGCTCCGTGCTCGCACGACGACCGGCCGCCTCGCGCCACACCGCGCGGCGTCCGTTACCGGCGACTGCGCCTCGACCACATCAACATCGCGCTGCCCAACGGCGTAGTGCTCCCGCAGCAGCCCGGCTACGCCGCCACACTAAGCATCAAGAACCTCGCCGCGCTCGTGTTCGGCCACAGCTACGAGGCCCGCGTGCAGCCGCTGCTCTGGTTCGATGGCCCCCTGGGCAACGCGCTGCGGCAGATCTGGCCAGCGCCAACCGACGCATTGCGGTGGCCGAGTTCCCACGCCCGCAGCTACCAAAAGTTCGAGGACCTACTCTGCGTCCTGGAACCCTGGCAATAGCCGCAGACGCACCAGGCAGGACCACGCTCGATGTCGATCGCCATGGCGGGGACCGACGGCGCCTCGTTGTTCTTCGGGGCCGACTCGAAGATCCATCTGACCCGCCCCGCAGACGACGAGGTTGTGACCGCGGTTGCGCCCAAAGTCACAACGTACGCCGTGCGTGACGGCATCCTCGTCGTCGCGCACACCGGCATGTGGGTCACGGACACCACGGACGGCGCCTTCCTTGATGTCCTGCGTCGCTGGACTGGCACGACCGAAGCGGTGGCCAAGTTCGCCGGCGAGCTGGCGGGTGGCATCGCGCAGCTGCTGACCCAGCAGGCCGCTGCCGAGGGCGCCGCGCTCGGCGCGCTCCCCGTCCCCAGCGAGTTCCTTGTCGGCTGGTCGCCGCCGGCTCGGCACGCGGAGCTTTGGCTGGCGGCGTCGCAGCACCTCGAGGCGGTGCAGCCGGGGGTGCTGCTGGCCACCGGCGGCAGGGGCAACCCCACCTTCACCAAGCAGTACCGGCGCTACGACGCGCACGTCGACGCCGCGTTCCTGCGCACGAAGGTCTACGACGTGCTCACCAACCTCCTAGCACCGCTTACGACTTCCCGATCGAGATCGTCGAGGTCCCAGGAGCAGCACCGGAAGCGGTACGGCGGACGTACTACGGGTCAGACGGCGAGCCGATCGACGCCCCGATCGCGTGGCGGCACGTCCGTCCGGAGATGCCCGGTGGTTGACGGATGACGCCGAGTTCGATCACGGTCCGCCACCCCTCTGTGGCCCTTAGGCGGTCGCAAGTATCACGCCGCGGGTGCGTTGCCCCACATCGGCCGGATCGGCGGTACGCTGGACCGACCCTGGGCGGCCGCGGGACCGCATCCCGCACGATCCGGAGGGATCGAGATGACGTACGTGGAAGGGCTGGCGGAAGTCGCCTGCAACTGTGTCGACCAGACAGGTCACGATCTGGCGCACCGCGCCGGCGCCGAGGCATACCGCCGTTCCGGCGGCAATGTGCTCGCCGGGATCGGCTGGGGCCTCCTTCTGGGAGTGCCCCTGGCGCTCGCCTGGGCCTGGACGCGGTCGGAGCTGGGATGCAATGGTCCGGACGCGCTGCCACAGGCGACGGTCGTGCCGATGGGGGAACTGGTCCGCTAACCCTCTGGCGGTGCTGCCAGGTGCACTGCCCGACTGCGGCTCCGCAGCTACGCGGTGGGCGCGGGTTGCGCCGTCCCGCTCACTGGGGATCCGCCCGCGGGATGCTCACGAAGCGGCCCGCCGATCAGCGACAAGTCCATCGTCAGGCTTTTCGCGAGGAGAAGCGGTAGGGGCACTCGCGCCGCCCGCTCCTCAGTGGCGCGCTCCCCGGCCTCTTGAGGCTCTCCCATAACGATGCCGAACCAGCGCTCACGGTCGTTGACGACACGGAACATCTTTCTCATAGTTGCGTAGCGGGAAGTGGTGATGCCATGAAGGAGGAGGGGAAAGCCCCCCTCCTGGGCGATATTTCGCCCCTGCATGTATCCGAAGGCAGGAGGCTCAGCCATGATGTTCGTCGGGATCGATCTGCACCGCAACCGCTCGCGAGCTCATCGCCATGGACGAGGCCGGTGAGGTCAAGCTCAAGCGGTCGATTAGGAGCCGTCCTCCCGAGTTCGTGGAGGCGCTATCCAGCTTCAAGGGCCAGCCGCTCGAGGTTGCGTTTGAAGCAACCTTCGGTTGGGGTTGGCTGGCGGACCTGTTCGATGCGGAGGGGATCACGGCGCACATGTCCCACCCGCTGGCCACGAAGGCGATCACATCGGCGCGGGTGAAGAACGACACCGTCGACGCCACGACGCTCGCGCACCTCTTGCGCACCAATTTGTTGCCGGAAGCCTGGATCGCTCCACCCGAGGCCCGTGAGGCACGACGGTTGATCCGTGACCGCATCGCGCTCGTGCGGCTTCGGTCGCGGCTGAAGTGCCAGGTACATGCGCTGCTCACCGAGAACGGGGTCCTCTCCGAGCACACCGACCTGTTTGGCCGCGGGGGGAGGGCCGCCATCGGCAGGGCAGACCTGCCGGACATTTCCAGATCGCGCGTCGACAGCGCAACACGCTTGATCGACAACATCTCCGTCGAGATCGACTGCGCGGAGCTTGAGATCCGCCGCCTCTTTGCGCGTGACGATCGTCCACGTTCCGTGAACCTCGCAGCGCACGTTGACGAGTTCGCCGACACGCAGTCCGAAGCTTGCCGGAGCACTGCACTCAGGGCAGGTCCATAGCGGCACCCAGCCTGGTGCGAACGTGCGCTCGAAGATGGGTCGGCGCTCCCATAAGGTCGACCACCAGAGGGGGGCGTCAGCGTCCATGGACGAAGAAGGGCAAAGGCCGACGACAGTTGTCTGTCGCCTTCAGCCGGCTAGAGACGGCTGCCAGCCACCTGGTGCTGGTAGATGCACAACGCATTCTCGAAGTCAGCAGGGCGGTAAGCTGGACGAGGATAGGGGACTGCGCCGACGCGCTTCCCAACCGCATCCCAATGCGCTGACCACCAACCAAGCAACGCTTCACAGTCGTCCGCGCTAGTGTCGCCGACTGCGATGCCCCAGACGGCTTGGAAGCCCTGCTCGGGCCCGTCGATTCGCTGAGATACGCGTATTCGGGCTCATAGCGCCCCAGCGGCCTCAGCGTCCACCGGGTCGCTCTTGCCTTTGCGGCGGCTGCGGTCCGGTCGGTTGACCTCGAAGACAGTGATGCCAGCGGCCTGAAGCTGGCGCGCGAGCTGGTAGCCATAGCTGCCGGTCCTCTCGATGCCCGCAATAGCTGGACGCCCGCGCTGGCATGTCCAGGACAGTAGTCGCCGCGTACCTGCGCCATTAGCGGCGAACTCCAGGAAGCCGTTTAGGACCGGCATCGTCGAGGACGGCGCCGACGTGGGTGTTCTTGTGCGTATCGATCCCGAGAACCATCTGGTCACGCCATGACATCGAAACCTCCCACTTACGCGCTGGTGTGATGCATGCAGCGCGGTGGCGGACAGGACACTCACGGTGGTGGGCAACGCTCCCATTGAGTCCCGCCCGTGCTCTGCAAGGCTCACGAAGATGCGGACGCCGGGCGGAAGGCCGACAGATCAACGTAAAGGCAAGGAGGGCCGCCAGTCGTACAACGGGTAGGCTCTTCCAGATTGGCCAGTAGAAGCAAGGGTCAGGCCAACGTTCCGGCGTCCACGCCGCGAGTTTGACTGAGTGTCGAAGCAGTCGCCGACCGAACCCATCGATGCTAGGAGCCCTGAGTTGATGGCGCGTCGAGTGAACGCCCAGGACGTGAACTGCGTCCCTTGATCGCTGTGGATGATGGTGTCACCCTTCGGCCGACGTTGTTCGATGGCCATGCCGAGGGCGCTGGTGAGGAGCGCAGTCCTCGGCGTGGAGTTGAGTGACCACCCGACCACTCGACGCGACCATGCTTCAAGCATGACGGCGCAATAGACCTTGCGCTCGCGGGTGCGATGTTCGGTGATGTCCGTGACCCAGAGTTCGTCGCGCTGGTCGCGGTGAAACTGGCGCCCAACCCGGTCTGCGGCGGTGACCACGCCGGGTAGGCGCCGGAAGCGTGGCCGGCCGGAAATGCCTTGAACGCCAGCGCGCACCGAGGTCGCGGGCGACATCACCCACGCGCCGGCCAGACGCGGCAGTTCAAGCACACGCCTCCGAACCTCCGCCGGGTAGCCTCGTCGCCCCAAGCTGTCCTCTTGGGACGGCAGCATGCCATTCCAGTAATCCGACTCCACGAAGCCCGGCGCACACTAATTGAGCTTCGAACCGTCCGCTAGGTTGTCGAGGGCTCCGAACTAGGCAAACGTAGCTTCCAGCCTATGTAGGAGAGACATCGAGCGCGGTCTGCAGAAAGGTGCGCCGTCGTGGCATCCTTCTGACTGGTTCAAACTGTGCTCGGATGACTGTACCTGCTCGCCCACCATATATGCCGAGGCCCGTCACTCCGGACGACGTGCCTCCACCTGTTGGCGAAATCTGGCTGCCCTCTGCGCCCGTCGATGTCATCTCAAAGGTACGAGGGGGAAAGATCGTCAAGCAGGTGGCGTATTCGCAATATTGGCGGCGAATTGACTTCCACGCGTTTGATTGTGGCGTGACCTACGAACGAGACGTTACAACTACTGTCGGCTCCAAAACTGAGACAGTTAGAGAGATCGGCGGCAAATTAGGAGTCAGTATCGGCCAAGTGGCAGCGGAACTATCCGCAAAACTTACCGTCACGGTGACGATCGCTTTGGAGCACGAGACCTCGCGGAAGATCACTGCTCCGGCTAGGAAGTGTTATGGAACAAGCCTTACTACTTGGCAACTAGTCGATCGATTTGATGTCGCACGCCAGCGGACGATCTTTGGTATCAAGGGGCGCCGAACAGCAGCTCGCCTCGAACAACCCGCTGACGCTTACTGGTCGGATACGTTCCTGTGGGCCGCACCGAAGTGCTGCCCGGATGGCATGAGCGATGGTCCAGGTGTGCTAGTCGATTACGCTGGGTTGAGAGCGCTACTGATACCTGAACTCACACCGACGGGCGAAACTCGCCTGTTGAATGACGTGATGACCTTCGCCGATGTTAAGGGAGCGTATCGTCTCGGCGACCTTGTCCCCGCCGTCGCACTTGAAGGCGAGCTGGCCGATGTCGTACCCGAAGAGGCGCGGAGTACGTCAACACCTTTGCGCCCGTTCCTCGCACCGCTGCCCGCCGCTGCCTCGGAACATGCACCCTCGCTGGTTTCCCGCGAGTCGACGGCTGTTCAGTAACGTGGTGCCGTCGCTTTGCCGAGCTCGACGTCGAGGGGCGTGACTCAGGGCGTCACACGGCGACCGAAGGTCGGCAATGGGTGGTCGAAGATGCTTGGCTCATCGAGCAGAAAAGATACGTTGCTTTGCGGCTCCAAAACCGAAGGCCGCATGCCCCTTCGAAACATCACGGCCCCTGCATCCCCGTGCAGCATCAAGGAGCGTCCGTTGGCCACAAGCCAACTGCCTTCTCGAAGTCCGACGACTGTGACGTCGTTCTCCTCTAAGAACTCTTTGATGCGCACGTCTCTTGTCTCCCCTACGGCGTCGCCGCCCGAATCAATATAGTGTGGGTTAATCTGAAATGGAATGAGGTCCAGAGCATTGAAGCTCGATGGCTCGACAATGGGCATGTCATTCGTTGTACGAATCGTCGGAGATGCTACATTTGAGCCGGCACTAGATCCCCAGTACCGTGCGCCTCGTTCAACGGCTTGGCGGATCGGAGCGACCAGACCTAGCTGCTGAAGTGCCTTAGCCAGGCGAAATGTGTTCCCACCGCCGACTACGATAGCGTCGACTCCTTGCAGCGCACCGACCGGGTCTGGGAACCTATGCAGCCCGATCAATTCCACGCCGATGTTTCTGAAGGCTGCGCTCATCTCCGTCGTGTACACCTCAAGCTCATGCAGGGCATAAGGCAAGAACACAGCGTTCTCTGCACCTGCCAAGAAGTCGGCTGCGTCGTGGAGGGCCGAGGCTAGGTTGCCCCCGGAATGAAGGAAGAGCCTCGAGCGAACGCGTGTTTGGTCAGACATATTCCTACATCGTGCCGGATCAGGAGCTAACTAGGGCAAGAAAATAGGCCGACGGAGCCGCGCGCCATTTCATGCGACCTGAACTAGGGTGCATAAAGGGAACCGAGCAGCGACAGGGGCATGCGGGTTTCGGGCGCAGGCGCGCGCCGCGGGCTTGGAGACGGTCTGGCTAGATATCATTGCTCCAACTCCTGAACAATCCGCACACTGCGGCCGTTGGCCGCGTCGCCTAGTCTGCGTCCGGCGTATGCCATTGGCTTGCACGGCGTTGTAGGGCTCCCTTCGATCGTGGAAAAAGCGAGCGTTCAACTAAGTCCACCGATGTGAGACCCTGTTCGGCCCCGGACCATCGGAGCAACTATGGACCAGCGGATACGCAAGCTCTACAGAGAGCTCCGGCTTCTACGGCGGCTCGTCTTAGGCATGACCTTACTGCTGGCGGTGGGGCTAGGCCTTGGGCTCATCGCAATCGGCGAGCGCTTTGGCCTCGGAGTTGTACGGGATCTGGGAATTGGGCTACTCGTCTCAGTTTTCGTGTCCATTACGATCGAATTGTACGCAAGTTCGAGCCTTCGATCAGCCCTCACTGCTGAGATGACCGAGGCGATCTTCCAACGATTGATCCCTGACGCGATTTGGACTCAGATCGCAACACACATTGTTCGCTCAAACTTCATGTGCAAGGAACTTGAGTTACTCATTGACGTTCGCAGAGCTGGCGATGACGCCACCGTGGCTGGGGTTCAGCGAAAACTGCGAGAAAAGTACGGCGCGAGTGTTCATCTGGTTCATTACACAGCGCATTGGAAAGTTGAGAATATTACCGGGGCTACGCAGGCGTTTCCTGCAGCGGGAGGGCTGGATGCCGACCTAAACCTTCCGGATGAGGGTGTGCCGCGGTTCGCTCGATTCGACGTGACCGGTGGCATCCCCGACGATGTCCATATTGCGCTAGCCGACCCGACGCCCGCCCAAGCGGCTGCGACGCGAAGTTCCACGGAATTCATCTCCCCGCAAGTCTTGTACGACCTGATGGCTTCACCAGAATCCCCAGCCGAGAAGCCGCTCCGGCTTGTCACCCTGCGATATCGGCATAACCTGGATCTGGGTGTCTGGGTTAACTCTCTTCCTGAGATTCCAGCTAGAAAGGAGATCGAGATTAGTTATGAAGCATGGCGGGGGATTCGTTCGCCAGGTGTATTCGTCTACACATCCGGGTTTCTTGCTGATGGGATCAGAGTGCGTCTCACTGGCCCTGACGATCTGACCTTCCGGGTTAGGGCGCTTCACCCGGACGCGAGGGCAATGGAACACCGCACCGATGACGACTGGTGGAGACTTAGCAAGGGCATTCTCCCCGGCCAAGGAGTTGCAATCTACTTCGCCCCGAAAGCCGGACAGCCTCCCACCACAAGGGCCGTTCAAACCAATCAACCACCGCGTAGCACAAACATACAAGCGCAGACGCCGACTTCGTCAAGTGCAGGTGATACCAATCTCATTGAGGGTCCGCCCACCTTAGGGGTGTCCAGCACCGCGCGGCCACTGCCTGTCAAGTGGTCGTAAGGGCGATCCCTTCATCCGTGCGATTGAGTTGTTCACGCTGCAGCTACTGTGATCGCGGGCGTGCCCTCCGTGTCGATGGTGGTGCATGACGTCGAGAGATTCCACGCTCATGTAGTGGCGGGTCACCGCGTACTCGTCGTGCTGCAGCGCCGAGCACAGCGCCGAGTCACAGCGCCGAGCAAGCGGATGATCGCCGGGCGATCGGGGAAACTGGCTTTTCGACCTTGCACACGAATTGGGTGTCACATCGTGCTGCAGCATCTCGGTGCAGGGGGAGTTATCGACGTCGCCTCGCCACGTCCGCGAGGTGGCGACGCGGACGAGCAAGCAGCTAGCGACTTCGCTCTTGCCTTGCTGCTGCCGGAGCATCAGCGCCTCCTGAGTGAAGTTCGCGCTGAGACCCGTGGGAACTACCTGCGCTTCAATACGTATGGGAGCACCACCTACGGCGGTTTCATACTTCTTCAGGATGGCACGGGCGAAAAGGCCGGGACCAAGCAAATTGGCTACGACAACGCATATTTACCTACGTAAATGGCACGTAACGGCAGACGCAGACTGAGGATCGTGTGGTTGGGGCTTCCGCGTCGTGGTCATTGCGCTCGCTCTTGTCTTCGCGACCGGCCGACAGCCCGAACGTTCGAGGCTCGTTAGTGCGGCTACGACCCCAACGGAAGCTCAGGCTCTTCAGGAGGCAGCGCTCATCGACCTACAGACTCTGAAGACACAACTGAGCTTTCATCCCCTTCTCCCGCCCAACTTCGCATTGCCTTCAGGGCATCTGTACGACCGTGTGGTCTGGGATCCAACCCCTCCGGTGACCGGCTTCGGAACTTTTATCACGTCTGCCGCAAATCCTTCGGAAGGACATGATGCGATCCACATGGACGAGGCAGTTCTGACGCCAACAGAGCAGACCGACCCACGCAGTCCTCTGATCGCCTTCAAGTCCTAACTCAGACCTGTCCAGCTGCCCAATGGGACGTGGTACGAGATGCAGCAGCAGCACGATCCCAACAAGGGCGAGTGGATCCTAACGGGCACAGCGCGGCGCTATCGAGATCGAGGTGGATGGGCTTGACAGCAAGCGGACACTGGAAGCCTTCGCTGGCAGCATAAGCGCAGGCTAAGCGGGTTCGTCGCCGGGGCGTTTCCCGAACATACGCACCATATCCATCGGTGCGCGGACACTCGGAAGGTCTCCGTGATACGGAGCAAGTGGTCGGCATGTAGCAATCGGCGGGCGTACTATTCGGCGGATCGGCGCCGGTCGCTGGCGCTGGCTGCTCGTCGGGCTCCTCCTCGTCGCCTCCCTCAGGAGCGTCGGCGCCGTGGTTCGCCAATCCAAGGCTTCCCGTGCGTCCTCGTCCATGTCGCCTTCGCCCCAGGGGTCCCGGCGGCGGCCACCTCATCGCCGTCGTCCTCGGTGCGGTCGTGGTTCGCGTGGGTAGTCGGCCTCAGCCGGCGCGAGCCAGCGCCCGCTTGTAACAAAGCCGGCCGAATCGTCGCGTATGCGCTCCCATCTCGCTACGATGCGTCATGACGGCGCATATGGTGCGCCACCGCGGAAAGGGCAACTGCCATGAAGAGTGCGGGGATGGCTTCCCTTGGTTTGCTGGCCGCCATCGCTGGTTCGGTCTCGCTGTCTTTTGCGTCTGCCGGTGCAGTCCGTGCAGCCACAGTTTGCCCGGCGGATTCAGACCCCAACTGGAACGTGTGGGGCGGGACCGCAGATCAGGTCGTCGCGTGTGGCCTGGCCGCGTACCCGCTTACGGCGACAACTGCTCTACCCGACGGTGGGACGACATCGACATACGCTACACCGGAAAATACATCGATCCACGAGAACGTTCCTCCGGCTGGCTTCGTGCCCCAAAACGCGAGCGCCTCTGAGCTAGCTCTCTACGGGCTTCCTGCGGAGCCGCCTGCGTCAAATCCCACAGCGCAGGCGCACTGGATTGATATGGTGGAGCACATCAAGATATGGGCAACAGCAACACCCTTCTTGGTGGGCGTGCCCGGCGTCTCCAACAGCTACGGTAGTGGCACGCTCTACAGTAACAACTGGTCTGGCTATATGGACGTCGAGCCGTCAGGCTATTTCCATTACGCGTACGAAGAATTCGTCCAGCCGTACGACAACTCTTCCGTCTGCCCATCGCGTGCGGAGACCACGTGGTCCGGAGTCGGAGGGCGCACCTCAAACAACTTTGGTCAGGATGGGACGTTCATCGGCACCAAAAGGGGCCTGAACGACTTCCAGTCGTGGGTCGAGGTTCCGGCGATAGAACCGCTGGTTTCGACGACGATATATGCGACCCCTGGGCAGGAGTTCGAGGCCGACACAAATTACAGTAATGGGCAATACAACTGGTTCATGGAGAACTATTACACTGGTGTCGCCGGCAACTTCTGGCAATCGACGTCCGATTACAGCGGCGACTCGGCGGAGTTCGTTGCGGAGCGTGTGACTTCTCTCACCCCGTACTTGGCCAACTTCGCTACGTTTACCTTCAGCTATGTCGCCGCTGCCGTTCAGCAAAACCCCGTGAATGCTTATCCCAACGACAAGCTCATTCTGACGGACACCGGCACACCGTCTGGGAACTTGATGGCACTGCCCAGCGCACTACAGAACAGCGGCTACTCATTCTCGGATACACAGCACAGTTGCCAGTAAGATCCCGTCCTCCAGCTCGCGAGCGCCACGGATACCGCTTGGCGTCGCTACGTATGGGAAGCAAAACTCAGAAGGCTAGCTCGAACGACCATGTCGTCAAAACTGGGCGTGCCTTCGCGACCATCAGCTTGGTGGCAACCGCTGTGTTGGTAGCCGCTATGTTTGTTCCATTTGTCACATCTCCCGAAGGAGATAGTTTGTGCGGCGCGACCACGTGCCCGCTATCGGCGAGTTTGGTCAGCGGCGGGTACAGCGGTGTTGTCGTAGCGCTCGTCGCTACTATCGCAGTCGCCGTCGTTGGCTATCTGGCATCGGGACGCTCACTGTGGGCGGTGATTGCCTGTGCCGCCTGCGCCAGCGCTGGCGTTGTCGCACTTGTCGAAAGGCTCGCTGCTGACGGGACGACGGTTTTGCCGTACGCCACGTCTGCCGCTGTATCGACCGCGGTAGGATTCTGGCTCTTCCTCGCCGCAGCCGTGGTAGCGCTGCTTTCTACGGGTGGAATGTTGGCCAGTGGTGGTCGCCCTAGGTTGGAGTTGGCTACTGCGAATCGGCGGCGCCGGGTGGTGTCTCGAAGTTGACAGTGGAAGCACACCGGACCGTCGAAGACTCCATGGCGGCAAGCCACTGAAGTTCCGCTCCTGATTGGAGGCGTCTCCTGCACTAGCCCGGTCAGAAGCGGGGCGCCAGCCGGGCCTCGCCGACTGATCCGCTGCGGGCGGCAGGTCCTAGTGGAGGTGTCGAGCGACTTCCTCGAGCCGTGCGTGCATGCTTTGGTTCGAACAAGCTCCAGTGTGGAGCTCCAGTACCACTACTCGAAAAAAGCGCTGCCATACGCCTCGCGGGACGGCGGTGAGCTTGATCCTTCGGCCCGGAAGAGCCTCACTCAGCCTCGACGCACTCGAAGAGGCCCGCGAGCAGACGGGAGCGCTGCCCGTCATCAGCAGCATCCCATGCGGCCAGTGGATCAAGGAGCTGCGTGTGACACCACTGTTCGTCGTCGGCGCTTGGCGCAGCGGCGGCCTCGTTGCGTAGCTGCTCCTGCTCCTGCTGGATCTGCGCACGCTTGGCGATGAATGTACCTTCATCGCCAAGCGATCTGAGATTCACGAAGCGCAACAGCGTCTTCGCGATGAAGCGTCAGTCCGAAGCCAGGATAGCGACCTCGACTGGTGCCGTTCGCAGCTGCTTGACCTCGTCGCCGCCTGGGACGCAGCAGATGAGGATCAGCGCTCACGCCTCGTGGGTGCACTCTTCGAATCCATCGACGCCGAAACGATGCCGCGGCGGGCACTCAGGATCATCGCCACACCGCGCGGCGCGTGGCAGCGCTACTTCGAGTCTTTGGTACTGGAGCGGGAGACGGGGGTCTCCCGCGCGAGTACCAAAGCCGCGTACGGGATTGATTTCTCTTATCGCTTCGGTGCGGCTGCGTAGAGGAAGGTTCGACTCCCCTTGAGGGAGCAGACAAGCAGGGAAAGGGGGAGAGCCGTTGGACGCCGGCCGCGACCTAGTGGGTCACTGGCTGGTTCGCTGTATAGGTGCGTATTCCGACGGAAAGCGAACAGTGAATCCGGACGAATCCGAACACTCAATCCGATGGAATCCGAACAGCCAATCCGGCTGAAAGCGAACACATCCTGAGGGCTCGCCACCCGCTGGAGGACGGGGCGGGCGGCGCCTCGAGCATCAACTCGAGAAAGGCACGCGGTTCCCTTGCGGAACTGGATTGCTTCAGCAAGGAGGTTCCGCGTGCCCAGGAGAAGACTACCCATGCGCAAGATCGGCGAGGTGCTGCGGCTCAAGGCCGGCGGCCTCAACATGACCGAGATCGCTCGCAGCACTGGCATCGGCAGGACCACGGTGTACGAGTACCTGGCCCGCGCGGAAGCGGCGGGGCTGAGTTGGCCCTTGCCGGCCGACATCGATGACACGACCGTTGAGACGCGGCTGTTCCCGCCGCCGACGGCGGTCCCGTTCGCGAGCCGGCCGGTACCGGAGTGGCGGGAGGTGCACCGCGAGTTGAAGCGAGGCCGACACCTGACCCTGCGGCTGCTGTGGCTGGAGTGGCGCGAGGGCAATCCCGAGGGCTGGGGATACAGCCAGTACTGCCTGCGATACCACGAATGGCTGGGGTTGCAGGACGTGGTCATGCGGCTGGAGTACGCCGCCGGCGACCGATGCTTCGTCGACTTCGCTGGTGATCACATGGCGTACGTCGACGGCGACACCGTCATGGAGGTGGAGATCTTCGTCGCCGTGCTCGGTTGCAGCGGCCTGCTCTACGTCGAAGCGACGCGTGGCCAGGACTTGAAGTCGTGGTTGCTGGCGCACGACCACATGTACCACGCATACGGCGGTGTGCCCAGGGTGACCGTGCCCGACAACCTTCGCAGTGGCGTCACCAAGGCGTGCTGGTACGAGCCCGAGCTCAACCGCAGTTACCTGCAGCTGGCGCAGCACTTCAGCACCATCATCCTGCCCACGCGGACGGCGCGGCCACGGGACAAGGCAGCAGTCGAAGCCGGGGTGCTCGTGACCGAGCGCTGGATTCTCGCCCCGCTGCGCAACCGCCAGTTCTTCAGCCTCGCCGAACTCAACGCAGCGATCAGAGAGAAGACCGCCGACGTCAACACGCGTCAGTTCCGCGGCCAGCCGACGAGTTCGACGCGATCTCTTCGAGGAATTGGAGCGAGCGGCACTGCAGTCGTTGCCGCTAACGCGCTACGAGTTTACCGAGATCAAGAAGGCGACGGTGAACATCGATTATCACGTCGAAGTCGATCGCCGCTTCTATTCCGTGCCGCATCGCCTGGTGGGGCAGAAGGTCGAGGTCTGGGCCACGGCGGAGACCATCGAGCTGTACCAGGGGCACGGCCGTGTCGCCAGCCATGTGCGCGAGTACGGGCGGCAGCGATACATCACCGACCGGGCGCACATGCCGGCGTCGCATCGAGCGCACTTGGAATGGACGCCGTCGCGCCTGGTCCGATGGGCTGGCACCGTGGGTCCTGCAGTGGCAGCGGTGACGCAGCGGATTCTGGAGACCAAACCGCATCCGGAGCACGGCTATCGCGCCTGCCTCGGCTTGATGAGCCTTGCACGGCGGCACGGGAACGACCGTGTGCAGGCCGCCTGCGCTCGCGCGCTCAGCGTCAAGGCCGTCTCGTACACCTCGGTGAAGTCAATCCTTGAGCAGAACCTGGACAAGCTGCCACCCCCGGACGTGCAGCTCGCGTTGGTGGCGCCACCGCCGGTGCACGAGAACCTCCGCGGCGCCGGGTATTACGACTCGATGCAGGAGGCCTGACGATGCTTGTGCAGCAGACACTCGAGAAGCTGGAAGCCATCGGCCTCAACGCCATGGCCATCGCATTGCGCGAGCAGCTGGAACAGGCGCCGCAGTATGGCGAACTCAGCTTCGAGGACCGCCTCGGCTTGCTCGTCGATCGCGAAGCGGACTGGCGTGACAGCCGGCGGCTGACCACGCGGCTCAAGGCCGCCAAACTGCGTCACCCGGCGACGGTGGAAGACATCGACTTCCATGCGCCGCGAAGTCTGGATCGCGGTGTGGTGCTCACCCTGGCACAGGCCGGCTGGGTGGTGCAGCACCACAACGTCATCGTCACCGGCGCCACCGGCTGCGGCAAGTCATTCCTCTCCTGCGCGCTCGCCCACGCGGCAATTCGTCAGGGACACAGTGCGCTCTACGTGCGCACGCCGCGGTTGCTCGACGACCTCGCCATCGGCCGCGGTGATGGCCGCTACCAACGGATGCTCACGCAGCTGCAGCGGGTCTCGCTGCTGGTGCTCGACGACTTCCTCCTCACCCCAGCCACCGTCGCGCAGTGTCGCGATCTTCTCGAGGTTGTCGAGGATCGTTCCCAGCGCCGCTCCACGCTCGTCGCGACGCAGATGCCGGTCAACGCCTGGCACAGCGCCATGCCTGATCCCACGCTGGCTGAAGCCGTCCTGGATCGGCTCCTGCATCAAGCCCACCGCATCGCGCTCAAAGGCGGCTCGCTGCGCCGGCGTGACCCCGAGGGCGAGCCGCCAGCCCCGTCGACGACGCGCAAGAGCTCGAGAACGACGTGAACGCAGCAACGGCCGCGAGCGCGTGCCCACAGGACCGCCTATGTGCCCTGGAAACCGATGGACACGGCCTGGAACACCTGGCCATCCGCACCGCCTCAGCCGACAACCGACTACGCTTGCGCTTGGAGGTGATGACCGGCTCGTTCTGACTCCACACACCCGAAGACATCGCGGCGCCGACCCGCTCTCAAAGTGTTCGCTTTCGACCGGAATCGGTGTTCGCTTTCAATCGGAATCGGTGTTCGGATTCACCGGAATGCGCAATAGGAGCCGGAAGTTGGACCGCTGGGAAACGGTGCGGATGCGGCTATTGCCTGGGCTTAAAGTTCGCAGCAAAGCACCGTTTCATATACGCCTCACACGGCGAAGCGGCTGCCACAGACGAGGCAATGCCATTCGCTTCTGTCACCAATGGGCACCTTCATCGGCTCGTAGGAATGGCAAGGTGAGCAGACGATTCCCATGTCGTCCGGTTCTGTTAAGGGCGTGGGCTCTTCCGATCCCGACTGCCGAGGGGAGCTGACAGCGATGCCTTGCATCCCGCGAAACGCCTTCTCGATTTCGCCTCGCGCGAAGCTGGCCAGAGCGGGCGCTGCCACGCCCTGCATATACTCGAGTTGCTCGTGGGTCCACCACGACTCAGGGCCGGCCGGCACACCACGGAAAGGGCAGTAGTACTGCACTGGCGGCTCCTCGTGCTCGGCCTCCTCGTTCGCCGGGCCGTTATGCCACTTGAACTGCTGCTCGCACGACGGGCATTCCCGTCGGAGGAAGCCATCGGCGTCGAGCGGTAGTGCCACAGGAATTTCCATCGTCAACTCACGAAGAGCTCTTGCTCAAATTCGACCCCGTCAACGGTCTTACCCGTGACCTTGAAAGTGAAATATGACTTGGAGCCCATGTGTGTCGCCCGGATCAGCTTGATTGACTTGCCCACCGGCAGTTTGGCGACGGGCAGGTCAGCGGCATGCAGCATTAAGTCGGTGCTCGAGTTCGGCTTTAACGTTTAAGTCGTAGACCTCTCCGGGCCCATGGTTCGTGATGTGCACCTGGTCGGATCCCCCGCTCCCGCTGAGGAGCCGTGCGTCTAGCTTCGGTGTTGCCTGCGCTTCCGTCGACGGAAGGCGTCGGCCAAGCGGGAGGGCGCCCTCGGCCGGTGGCGTCAAGTCGCCAGCCGCGTGCCAGTCATGGCCCGATGTGTTCACATCGCATCCGACGGTCTTTAGGCGGTTTACGAGCTCCTGCCGCATGGCCATGCTGCCGTCCATGCGCACGACGTGCCGGCCGTGAATGTCGCTGAAGGCGCGTACCTTTCCCATCTCGACGATGACGGTCCGGTGTTCTGCCCTACCGATTGCCATCCCGGCCTCAAAGAGCACGTTTGGCCGGGCCTGCATCATCGGCTGGCATTCAGGGTCGTCAGCCGCCGCCAAGCTTGGATGCAGGTATGCAACGTCGTCAGGCGTCTGGAGCACCACAATCGCCTGCGCAGCAGCCAACGCCACATCCAGCACCTGGCCGATATACGGCGTGCCTGCGCCAGTCATCGCGATAGCCTGGGACCACTCAATGGGGTCCAGCCCTATGGCGCGGAGGAAGTCGAACAGAGCCCTCCTCATAGGGCCATTGCGTCCATGAATTACGAACACTTTGCGCCGGTCCGGAATAGACGACGCTCCTTCTGGCACCACTTCGTTCCCTTGTGTGACTGCCGCCCTCAGGGCGTCCCGAACCGTCGTGAACTCGTCCCACGAGCTGACTCCGCGATACTTACGGATGCCCGGCTTATGGACATGCACCGCTGACCAACGCCCTGGCATCTCGGGCGTGGCCGCGGCGGCGCCGCTACTCACATCCCACGCGTGTATGAGCATCTCGGCAGCCCGCGCCGCACTGCTCATATCGGGAATCTGCGGGCAATGCTCGGCCAATTCCTCCACGGCTACAACGCAGTCGCCGTCGTCGCCAGTATCGGTCTGGCGCTTTTCCTTGTCGGCGGCGTATGCCAGCGCGGCGATGAAGAGGCGCAGCTCGTCGCGGCCGCCTAATGCCAGCGCCAGCCCGTCGAGCATGAGGCGCCACTCCATTTCGTTCGCGGCAGGAGCGGTGGCATGTTCAAGGTACCGAGTACTGGTCCACCCGCCAAACGCCTGAATCGCGGCGTCACGATCACGGCCAGCCCGGGCCATCTCCCCATCGAGGCGGCGCTCCGAAAGCCACATGCCAGTGTCGTGGAAGTGGCGGCACAGAATGTCGACGAGCGCCCGCTGGTCGTCAGTCAGTTCGTCCCGCGTCAGGGCACGTTGATGCATCACGTTGGTGCCGCTCTCTCCGTCCTCACGGCCATCTCCTCGTGTGCCTATTTGAAACGCGTGAACATTGCGCCCTCGTCGATCGAGGAGTTGCTCGCGAGCCCGGCGCGAGTTGCCGGGTAGGAGAGATCGTCCGGGTTCGGGTGGGGGGCTGCGGATCGGCCGTCAGGCACACATCGTACCGATGTTCGCTATAAGCGGCCTTCGGGCTGGCACCGTTGGCGAGCCTTGGCTTTCGTCTGGCGCCGGTCCGGTGCCACAGCCCGTGCCGACCTCTAGGATCGTGCCAATGCCGACGACGCTCGCCGACCTGACCAAGGGGTTCGTGCGCGCCGGTTGCAGTGACGCATCGTGGCCTCAATCTCGCACCGCCCCACCCACCCGACGGCCGCACCCGCCACCCCTTTGGCTCCGGCCCCTTCGCGCGGCTAGTGATGCCGCCGCTCCCCGCGGCAGCCTGGGCGTGACCCGATAAGGCGGACCACCATGATGCGGGGAACATCCCGCACAGGAGGTCCAGATGGCGCGAAAGGAGCGTCGGAAGTTCAGCGACGAGTACAAGGCAGAGGTGGTCGCCTTGGTGCACTCGTCCGGCAAGAGCATCGGGGCGGTCAGCCGCGACCTCGATCTCACCGAGACAGCGGTCCGCGAGTGGGTGAAGCGGGCTGATGTCGATGGCGGCAAACGCAACGGCCTGACCACGGCAGAGCGTGAGGAGCTCTCGCGAATGCGCCGCCAAGTGCGCGTGCTCGAGGAGGAGCGCAGCATCCTCAAGAAGGCCGCAACTTTCTTCGCCAAGGAGACCCGGTGAGCCGGTATCGGTTCATCGAGGTGGAGAAGGTCAACCACGCAGTCAGAACGCTGTGCCGCGTGTTGCAGGTCTCCCGCGCCGCCTACTACCACTGGTCGAGCCACCCGCTCTCTGCACATGCCCGCGCCGATCTCGTGCTCACCGAGCGCATCGCCGCCATCCACGTCCGCAGCCGGCAGCCCTACGGAGCGCCGCGCATCCACGCGGAGCTGCGCGCCTGCGGGGACTTCCCCAGCGCAAACGGGTGGCCCGGCTTATGCACCGCGCCAGCCTCGTCGGACGCTTCCCGCGGCGCTAATCGGCGCACCACGATCGGCGATCCGTTCACCGTGCTCCCCGACCTGGTGCAGCGCGACTTCACGCCAACGCAGCCCGACCAACTCTGGGTCGGCGACATCACCTACGTCCGCACCTGGGACGGCTGGCTCTACCTGGCCACCATCCTGGACTGCTTCTCGCGCAGCGTCGTCGCCTGGGCGATGGCGGATCACCTGCGCACCGAGTGCCCCTCAACCCGCTGCGCATGGCGCTCACGCACCGGAGTCCCGGCGGTGTGTTGATCCACCACACCGACCGCGGCTGTCAAGCCGCATTCAAGTGGTCGTCGCAACGCCTCGAGGACGGAGGTGCCAGATGGGACGACCGCGAGGATGGGCAACCACTCAGACGGGACGACCCGCGATGGGATCACCAGGCCGACCAGGCGTTGCGACGAGAGAGCACCGCCGGCGCTTTTGGGCGGCGATTGCTCGTGGCACATCCAGCGAGAGCGCAGCGCTCGAAGCCGGCGTATCCCAACCGGTCGGACCGCGGTGGTTCCGGCAATGTGGCGGCATGCCTCCACTCAAGTACGCGCCACTCTCTGGCAGGTATCTCTCGTTATCGGAGCGTGAGGAGATCGCGATCCTCAACGCTCGTGCGGTCGGGTTTCGCGCCATCGCCGGGCAGCTTCGGCGATCACCGTCGACGGTCTCACGCGAGCTGCGGCGCAACGCTGCGGCCCGCTGTGGGCAGCTGCAATACCGGGCCATCACTGCGCAATGGCATGCCGAGCGGCAAGCGCGCCGGCCGAAAGTGGCGAAGCTCGCTGAGAATGACCGCTTGCGGCGATATGTGCAGGACCGGCTTGCTGGAATGATCACCACGGCCCATGGCAAGCCGGTGGCTTCCGCCGCATACGGCCTGACCGAGGGCAGCGCCTGGGCAGAAAAGATCAGCATCACGCCGGTGGGTCGCAGAGCAATCCGCCCAACCGCCGACGGCGATGACCTCGCGGCGATCCGCGAAGCGTTCCTCAAGCCTCGGATCACCAAGGCCTTCCTCACCGCGTACGACCACGGCAAGGTCCCCCGCGATGAGATTGCCAGAAACGTCCTTGCTGAGCGTTACGACGTGCCGATGCCGGAAACCGCTCGCGTCTTCAAGCAGATCATCGACGAAGCGAGGCGGCTGGGGTTGCTCACGGACATCGGGGGCGTCGAATACGTCCAACTCGACGCTGTCGCGACCGCCCCGAGCACGCCTCTCGACCCCGCCGCACATGAGCTGCCGAGGACCGAAACCAAGGCTGCCGAGTTGCTGGCGTCGGTCGCCGACGTCATCGCACCTCCGGTGCCGGTGGCGTCCAGCAGCGTTGGAATGGCGAACGCGCGGAGGATGTACATCACGCACGGCACGAACAAGGCGTTCGTTGAGCTTCTCAAGGAACTCTTGAAGATCGGCGAGCTGGATGCCGTGGTGTCCGAGCAGCACGAGACGACCGCCGTCCCGGTGTCCGACAAAGTCATCAGCGACATGCGCCGTTGCGGCTCCGCGATCATCCACGTCGATGCCGAGCGCACCGTCACCGATACCCAAGGCACCAACCACGTGATGCTCAATGAGAACGTCCTCATCGAGATCGGCGCTGCGATGGCGCTGTACGACCAGGGCCTTCACTCGCCGCGCCATCGACTCAGGGCTTTCTGCCATCGATGGGTTCGGTCGGCGATTGCTTCGACAACGCGATGATGTAATCGTTCTGGAGCCGCATGCAGGTCGAATTGCTCGACGGCAAACGCTGGTCGACGCGTGTCGAGCTCGCCAGCGCCATGTTCGATTACCTCGAGATCTTCTACAATCGCCAGCCGATGGCAGGATCACCGAGGATGCCACCAGCGGTCAGTGATCAGCCGATTGACGAGGCTCTGGACCCCAGCGGGTCCCGGTGGCAGACCTGCAGTCAGTTCGACGAAATCAGCACAATATTAAAGGGAGCCTTCCAAAAGCTGGCCCATCGCCCGAACGTTGTAGCAAAGGCCGCTATTCCCTCGGAACGAAGCACCTCCCTGGCACGAACCGGACAGATATATCAACTCCCCGCGATACCAGTTGAGGTACCACGCCGACCGCCCATCCTTGCGGCCCGGCCTATCTGGATTAGACCGCCTGCCAATACGGGCTGGTGGTTCGGTTGTGGGAGGTCAACAGCTCCGTTCGGGCAGAGTGTGAACCGGAGCGTGCAGCGGCACGCGGAAGTAGGGAGTGATCGCCTCCCGGCTGTCGAACTCGGACCTCAGAGCTCAGCTATGGTGGCAATCTAGAGAAGTCGGACTAGGCCCGGACCTCGGTGTCTGCACCCGCGACCGGCGCTTGGCTGAAGCGGCTCCATGCCGTGACGGGGTCCCAGCGAAGCCCACGCCGGCGCTCCATGCGCTGCCGGGCTATGCTCAA
Organism: Candidatus Dormiibacterota bacterium; assembly: GCA_963777285.1. GTDB lineage: Bacteria > Chloroflexota > Dormibacteria > Aeolococcales > Aeolococcaceae > JAFARE01. The sequence goes on along the minus strand of CAVZPR010000002.1, from coordinate 32,934 downwards.
GGGCACCATCGTTTCATCGCGGATGGAGGGCGGCCATGGATATCAATCCCGGCTTCAGTTATCAGCCGACGACCCCGCCGGTCGGCACCTACCCACCAGCTCCACCTGGCGGCGAACCTCCGCAGCCGTCGCCCGTGCTCCCACAAGAGCTCGGCGATCTGGCCGGCCTGATCGGAACTTGGCAAGGTAAGGGGTTCAATACCATTTGGCGGCCATTCCAGCCCTCCGCCAGCATCCCCACGCCCCCGTTTCCCACTCTCCCAGTGTCCGGCAGCGACCGTTTCCTCGAGCTGAACCTGACGCTCGAGAATCTGGAGTTCGAGTTGATCCCTGGGGAGATCCCCAACCGCGGACTCCTCCAAGGCGACCTCCGTATGGCCGGCGTCCGATACCTTCAGCAGATCTCCGACGCCAATGTGATCGACCCAGCCACGAATAAGAACTCCGGTCTGCACCTCGAACCAGGGCTGTGGCTTGCGATCCCCGCTACTACAGATCCTATCGTTCAAGCGTCAGTTGCTCGCTTGGCTTCGATTCCCCATGGAACCACCATCGTCGCGCAAGGCCTTATGACCACAACGAATGGTGGGCCGACCATAAATCCTGTGAGCATCACGCCGTTCCAAATCGGCAACGCACAGCAACTGGTTCATTTCCCCGAACAAACGCTCACCGACCAGTCGAACTTCCGGACCTCCGGCGGAGGGCTCACCAATATCACTCAGGGAATGCTTGACAACCCTAACAGCGCACTAAGCACGGTCGGGAAGGTCGTCACGAAGACGACGACACTCATGGTGTCGACAGTCGCCACCCCAATCATCGGTGGCGGCGCGGCCAATACCGCGTTCCTTAAGGGAGGACCTGACGGCCCGAACGCCGATGCGGCCCGTGTGGACGCCACTTTCTGGCTCCAGACGACACAAGGCGCGTCGGAACCAGACCTGCTGCAGTACAGCCAGCTCGTGCTGCTGAATTTCAACGGGCTGAGTTGGCCCCACGTAACCGTCGCCACCCTTACCCGTCAGACGGGGAACGGCCAGTGAGTAGGGGTAGGCACGACTACTTCACGAAGGCGTCTCACAGATGAACAACGAGTGCTGGTGCAGGGGCGAATCCAGATCAGTTCCGTGTTGCCGTCGACTACACGATTCGTGCCCTCGAAACTGGCTCCCACCTGCACCCGGCTTGCGTCATCTAGCCAGTGGGCGTCAATGCACTCAGGGCTGAACTCACCGATCCGTGTCACGTCGGTGACGAGCCGCCAGGCGTCCTCAGGGGCGCATGCCACGTCAACTGACTCGCGAACCTGCAGCTCGCCGAACAAGTCGGCGTTGGCGGCCAGCGGCTCCGGCCTGGGCCCATGCTCTCCCCAGCGGGATACCAGTCGCTCCACGCGAACAATCATGACAGCGGCCGGTGGCTGTGAGACCCAACAAATGACGCGCCTTGCGGACCAGGATGTCGCGCGGCTCGGCCGTCGATCGTCGTCTGCCTGAGCCATTAGGAACTCGATGAAATCCAGCCCGCGATCTGCGCTCGTGAGTTGAAACCGAGCTTGTCGAGGATGTGACCGACGTGCGTGGCGACGGTGCGCTCCGAAATGAACAGGCGGGCTGCGATCTGCTTGTTGCTCAGGCCTTCCGCGACCAACACGGCAACTTCGACTTCCCGCTTGGCGAGGGGTCCGGCGTCCCTGCCAGACGCGGCAGCGACCTCGCCCTGATCGGACTCATTGAGAGCCAACCGCACTGCGGCTTGGCGGCTCAAGCGGTTGCCTGCGTCAAATTCTAATGGTCTGAAGGAGTTTCTCGTAATAATGCTTCTGGTCCTGCGGCCCCCAGATAGAGAGTTGCTGGTCCTCGGTCGCCGTGTAGTACTTCAGGAATACGTTGCGAGTGCATGGCAGAATGTATGCCCCATTCTCGTCGAGCTTAAGGATTCGCTCGCGCTTCAGGGCGAACACTGCATTGTTCAACTGGCTATTGAAGTCGCGCTGAAGTAGGGCAAGGTTACCGAGGCCGTGCGTACCGACGTCGGTCGCGTTGCCGTCCGGTGCGCCGAACAGTCTGAAGACCTTGTCGACCACATCCTGAAACCCGAGGTCATCGGTCTTGCCAGGGGCGAGCGCGAGGTGGTCGTCGATAAGCGCTGCGATAGCATCGGGACTCTCCTCCGCGTCCGCAGTCCAGACGGTGCTACGGATCTTCTTGACATGCTCTTGAAGCCACTCTCGGCGCTGTGTCTCTGTCTTCAGCGCCTGCGCGTTCTGGGCGTGAATGTGCTCAAGTGACCATCCGCCGCCAGCGTACGCATGGAAGGAGAAGCGGCTGCCCGGATCTCCGCTACAAAGGACCGCTTCGACGTTCATGAGAAGCAAGACGGCCGTGCACTTCCGGTCGTCCTTGCCATACCTGAGCATCGACACGTCGTCACGGGAGAGCCTCAGTCTTCGTCTCGTACGCTCAATCAGTGAGTCACGAAATGCCCGGTGCGTCAGGCTTCGTGACAGCGCGATTAGGGCAGGCACAGAGTCGCCTGTCGCCAGGAGGTATCCGATCCGGTGGTAGAGCTCTCGGTCGTGGTACCACCCGCTGAGGACTCCGTACCGCTCGACCACCTCTCCCCAGAAGGCCGGCCCGCCACGCTCCTGGACGCGCTTGTGTACTTCTCCGAAAGTCCAATACCGGGGCCGTACGCGGAGGCCCGCGGCGGGAGTCATGCTTTCAAAGAGGAAGTCGATGTGTGTAGATCGCTCCACCGTCGCACCAGTAAGGAACGCCCACATCTGCGCGTCGCGAAGGTCGCGCTCGAAGCCGTCCCACTGCGCGGCGATCTCTTCCTGGCGCCACAGCCGGCCATCCGTTGTGCGGCTATTCGTGAGCACGAGCGCTTTGATCAGCTCGGCGTCAGTCAGCGGAATCCGATCGCGGTTCAGCCGGATGAAAAGGTCATTCGGGTTGGTTCGTTCGGGCGCCTCGTACCAGATGACATAGACCCACTTGGTGAGCGCCGTGTGAAGGTCGATCGCGCTTTGCAGGGGTGTTCCGTGGCTCGGTTCGTTGAACCACTCTTCGATCGCTCTGTAGGCCATTCCGATGTGGTAGTAGTCGATATTCCCGTCGCTCAGCGAAGGGTCGAGCGTGTCGAGGTATTCGCGGCTGCGCTCCCGCGTCTCATAAGTCAGTCGATACCCAACCTGCGCGTCTTGGAGCTTGGTGCCGATGTACTTGGTGATAAGGAATAGCGTTGTGAGGCGCTGCTGGCCGTCGACCAGCTCCCAGCTATTGTCTCCCCGGCGCAGGACAACGATCGGCTGAAGGTAGTAGTCCGCCGGCGCCGTTCGTTTCTCCTCTGCGTCCTTGGCGTTCGCCCGAATATCGTCGAGAAGTTGACGGACCTCCTCGCGACCCCATCGATACCCGCGCTGGTACCCGGCAACAAAGAACTCTCCTTCGACGTAGGGCGTGCCCGCTTCACCCTTCATCACCAACCGTGGCTCAAGTGTCGCCTCCATGTCTCCTCCTCCGCCTCGCGCCCGTCGGCGTCACCACTTTAGCCGAGGCCGGAGGCATCAACTCCGCAACCGTCGTTGCAGCAACGAGCCGCTTCTCGCCGCTTCCCGGTGGGTGTGCACAAGCGCGGCTATTTTCCGCGACACACGGCCAGCGCAACACGGCGACGCAGGCGCTAGTACTGGCCGACGATGCCACAGGAACAATCCAGTAGATGCAGCCGACACAAGGGGGTCGGGTAAAGCATCGAGCCGTCTTCGCCTACGGTACCTAGCATTACGGGCCCTGTCTGGCTTGACATTCCGGTCTACTACTACACTCTGTCGTGGCGAAGGCGCGCGTGTAGCCATAGGTCGAGTTGATGTGCGACAGGCCTGATGCCTTCGCTGAGGGTCGCATACCTCCGCACAAGCTCGTCGAAGAGTGTCGCCGCTTGCTCATCGCTCGCCAAGATGTGTGCCAGTGCGAGGCGCGCACCATCGTAGGCGAACGTCTGAGATGAGGTGCGCCCTCGTGCGAGAAACTCCTCGTGCGACTTGCACGCGAGGACACGCCGGGCCGCGTTCCCAGCATTACCCTCGGATTTGGCCAAGGAGCCAAGAAGCGCACTTCTTTCCTCCCAGAAGAAGCCGGCGACGACGTAGGGCACCGCGTTTATAGCCGGGTACGTTGCCTTGTCCAGCATCGTGGCCACGAGGCTATGCAACTCCTCACGCGCTGTCATCGATGCCCAGTACATAGCCAACCCATGTGCGTACAGCGCGCACTCGCACGCAAAGGCCGCGGCTCCAGGTGGCAACGTGAACGTCTGCCGCTCGAGATACCAGCGTTCCAGCGTGGAGCGCACCACCCGATGCGAGGGATCGTGATGATGCAATCGGAGTTGAGTGACGATCTCGGCGCCGATGCTGCTAAACGGCGCGTCCGGGCTCAGCACGTCGCGGACCTCGACCGTCTGGGTCCCGACGTCCGGAGGTGCGAGACTGACGGGAACACCGCGGCCACCCTCTGCGAGGATGTATCCCATAGTCGCTCCCGGCGTGGACGCGATCAGTGTCGCGTTGCTGGGCAACTCAGCAATGCGCTCAATTCTCGCCAGGAGGCTTCGCATGTTCTCCTGGACACGCCGCTCGACCATGCGGTCGAGGTCGGACTGTCGAGCTTCTCGCGTTTCAGCGCCTTGCCGGATATAGACGACGCCGGAACGGAAGACGATGTGCGGGCGCTTGTCCGCTAGCGAATACGTACCGTCAAGCTCGAAAACTGTAATGCGTGTTGCCGGGAAGATGCAGAGGAATCCGAACCTCTTGCGATGGTTGAGGATCTCCGTGTAAACCGTCTTCACATCGGCGTTCGATGCGTAGCGGTGCAGCTGAGCCGCGATCTTTGCCGGATCGAATAGCGGGAGAAGGGTTGAAGAGAGACCTTGGCGATGGCCATCGTCGTCTAGGCCGAAGACGATCATTCCTCCATCGCCATTGGCGAAGCCGACGATGTGCTTTAGCGCCTTGCACCATGCGCCGGCGGATCCGTCGAACTCGCGCTTGGTGTCCATCCAACCGTGTTCGGCTCGGCTGTCGCTCCGGAAGTGACGCAGCAACGCGCTTAACTCCGCGTCCGACGGCAACTGACCGTCGGCAAACAACCTGCTAACGAAAGGGGGGCGCGCAGCAACAGCTTGACTTGCGTTGCTCTGATCAGTGCGAGGGGTGGTCACCTGGTAACCGCCGATTCCAGTGAAGTCTCATTCATCCCAAGGCAGCACAGCACGCGGTGTCGCTTCTGCGACCGGTGCACCCCAGCGCTCACCGCCTAGCCCTCCGGTCCTCGCCGTCGGTAGCTCGATAGCCACTGCGATACAGCCGCGTCGACGGGCCGCCGTCACGCGTCGTCGAACTGCCACCGGGCTCCAGGAATCCGGGCATGCCCATCACCCTTGCGGTGCAGTTCCGGGCGCCTGGGCATCGCCCCAAGTCCGCTTCGTACCCACGACGCAACTCGGCGACGTTGAATTCGGTGTCGCAGCTCGCCGCAAGCGGCGGATACTCCAGCTTGCCTCTGGCCCGCTCGATGCCGTCGCAGGGGATCCCGAGATGGGCGAACGCTATGCGCTGCCGGCCGCTGTACAGCTGACGGCCGATGGGTTGAACCGCCAAGCGGTCACTCGAACTCGTCCACATCGCGCTCTTCGAACAGGGCGCGTAGATTGCGCCAGTAGTCGTCCTGAGCGCGCTTTCGGATGCGCTCTGCGGCCTGCTGATTGATAGCTCCACCCGCAATCAACTCATCAAGCAATGCCGCATTGAAACCCTCGGCCAGAGCGACGCGCCTCACGGCGTTAGCCAACATAGGCTGGAATAGACCACCAATGGCGGGCTTTGGCTCGCGCTCGTCCATCGCTCGCTCGACCAGAGTTAGACGGTGTTTCACCTTCTCGCCTGAACGGGACCACGTGCATTGACCGAAGCGCATGTCGCGTGGCGCGTCCTCCACGCCGTGCCGGACGACGGAGAAGTACTGACCCTCACGCTTGGCCTCCAGCACGTCCTCCAAGCGCTTGCTTGCGTCGGCGTCCAACTCGACGCGGCAGTCAATGCCGATGCCACCGTCCTCGAGGCGTTCCTTGTAGGCGTATGGCCGGAGCTCCAGATCACCAATGGTCAACCGGTCGGCCTTCACGTTCTCAGCCTCCTTCAGCTGCACCGAGAACGACGCGACATCCGTGGTGGCCGCGGTTGTGCTGTAGGACCATTCACCTACCTGGAACTCACGGTCCTGTTCGCGCCAGCGCCCACGCACGTGCTCTGTGCCTGAGGCGGCGGCGCCCAACGCGCGCCTCACCTCATCGTTGGCGGCACGCCCCCTCACGTCGAACCGCACGCAGCCGACGAGCAGTTCTCGGCCTGTCTGAAGCGAGATAGCGGTGGACTGCTGTTCTACCGCGTGCGTTACCCAATTCCCTGCCAGCAGGAGCTCCACGGTCTCGGCGCCCGTCATTCAGCTGCTCAGCCTCCAAGATTTCCGCCCACAGATGCTGCACTGCCACATCCAGCGGCCGCGGAAGTCGTTGCCCTTGCTGGCATCCCACTGCCCAGTAGATGTCCAAATGTGAGGACAGCTCGGCCTCGACGGCAGCCGGATCGGCCGCACTCTCGGTACGCTCTTGACGCCCACTGCTATCTCCTTCCCGGGAGCGAGACCTTGGGTCTGCTGCCTGCTCTGAGCTCGACCGGGCGAACCTATGTACGCCCAGCGTAAAGCACCCGACCGGTCGGGGTCAAGCTCGCTTTGGTCGCTTTATGCGAGCGCGACCGCCACGACGATGCCGCCAACGAGAAGTCCCGCCAAGAACCAAGCAGCAGCACTCGATCCAGCGGGGGCGCTGAACTCGGCTGCGAACGCGACCTGGGGGGTCGCCGCGCCGAACCGAAAGGTTGCCATCGGGGGCGCGACGTCGGCGCGGGGCGGCAGCCGATATTGGCGCATCGAGTTCGGCAAGAGGAGCTGGCCCGGCTGAAGACTGGAGGGGTCCATCTGTTCGATGCTAACACCCGGCGACGGCGCGTCACGTGTCGCGCGAGACGCCGCCGTGCCATTGATAGGTCACGTTGCCCCAGGCCGATACGGCGCGCCGCCTTCGGGAAAGAGCGGGCCTCCCCCAATTCGCCGGACTATGCAGCGGCATAACCACGACTTCGCAGAGACCGATGCCTGCTTCCCTTCTAGCGCCCTCAAGCCTCGGGCCGGGCCGCGCTCACGGCCGCGCTATTAGTTCTGGCGCTTGGCCTCGCCGGGCGGGGCTTCCCGTTTCTCGACCCAATGCCACAGTGCAGGGTCGATGGGACGTGGCCTGTAGCCTGGCTGGCCGTTCGGCGACGCAGGCTCGTCTGGCAGCGGAGTTTGCTGCTGCCCTTGCTGTGCGGGCTGTGCGTCTTGTGATTTTTCGTCGGCCATTTTCGTGACCCAGTCTAGCCCATCTTGGGAAGCAGAACTGTGAGGACAACTAGCCCAACCGCGGCGACGATCGCCAATAACAACGAGATATTCGTCTACGTTGAGATGCCGCACGAGCTGACGCGCCACCCATCGGTCTTGTGCTTCGGAGTCCGCGAAAGCCTTCATCAGAACTGCATCATTAGGCGTGAGGAATTCAGGGAAGTAATCGGGGGTGCTATGAGGCGCGCGCTCTAGCTCTACGCGAGCGCCCTCGGCCAGGCGGCCGCTGACGAGGCGGTATCCAATGCCTTCCCAAAGACTTGGCTCGTCGAAATGTTGTACGAGACCACCGGCTCTGTAGATGCCGAGGCCGAGCGCATGAGCGGTGGCGAGCGCCCAAGGCGAATTGCGATAGCAGATAGGCAGAGTGATATCGCGGCGAGCTTCTCCTGGATGGTTCGCGAGCGTGACAAGGCTATGTCCCGCTTCGTCCGCCCCGAAAAGCTCAGACATTGAGGCCATAGCACCCTCATCGAGCTTCTGAAGCTCATCGTAAGCCCAGGCGACGCGTTTTGGAGCTTTGGTGAAGCGGTGAAGAAGCCGAAAGAAGGATGGAGGCAGATCTTGCGCCTCGTCGATCAGCGCCGCATCAAAGATTGGTGGATCCTCGGGTCGTGCAGCGTCTAGCAATTCTTGGCAAACACCCGCGAATGCTCCATCGCGGCCGTATCGGGCTAGGCCATAGTTGAAGTCACGCGGAGAAACGCCGAGATGGCGGGCGATCGTGGAATACACGCCTTCGCGTTGCGACGAACCCCAGCTGTGCAAGATCTGCAGCTGCGTCAAGTCCGGCTTGTCATCTGTCTGCTCAAAGGTGAACCTTGTGATCAGATCCTCGAACTGTTGGTATAGAGCCCTCGAATGGAAGGTAACAACAACGCGCCAGTCCGGGTGCTTTGCGTGGAGGTATGCTGCTTTCAAAGCTAAGACGATCGTTTTGCCTGAACCTGCGAGGCCGCGGATGCGTTGCGGACCTTCAGGAGTTTCGATCGCCGCTTGCCGTTGCCACTGGTCTAGATTCGCAATCCCTTTCTCAATGCGCTTGAGAATCGCGCCGCGCGAATCGGTGCGCACAACCCCGTCGCGGCGTTTCGCCGGCTTGATGGTCGAGACATGCTGGAGGGCTCCCTGAAGGGCCCGAAGCAGGTCAGTGTCTAGGGGCGAGAAGTCGGCCAGCAAGCCCGGAACGTTTGCGATAGCAGCGTAAAGACCATCATCCGGCCGTACCGCGGTGGGAAGCTGGACTGCGCCGCCAAAGACCGTGACCGTGTGGATGTCGACAAGGAGGCGGCGTCCAGCACGAAGCGCGTCGTGCCGGCGCAAGTGACTCTCTAGCAGACTGTATAGGCGGTCTTGGTCCTCGAGAATCGGTGCCCATTCGTCCGCTGAGGACGGCTGGCTGTCGGCGATTTGAAACGCGGTAAGTCCGCACTCGCCACTGACGAGGAGTGCGTCAACGAACACCCTCTCGTCTGCGGATGCGAGCACAGGGTAACCCAGGTAGAGAATGCCGTCGCTGACAAAATTGGTCAGTGTTTGCGCGAGCATCACTGACAGAGCGCGATGCCGCGTTTCACCATAGACGACTTCCAGCACGGCTGAACCACCTGTCAAGGTACGGATGCGCGACGCCATCCTACTGTGGCATGTGGAGAGGTCGGCCGCCTACGACCGAACGGTCAGCTCGTTGATGCCGCCCTACGAACCCATGTTCGTGGCTAACGCCATTGACAGCCGTACGTGCCACGTGTGAGCAAGGCGGTCGGTCGAAGGCGGGAGTGTGCCCCTCCGCCGCGGCGAGCAGGCGCCGAGGAGGAACCACCACGCCGTGCGCCGGAGCCCGCCCAGAAGACTGCGTTCGGCCCTACCCGTGGGGGTCCGCTCAGTCGTACCGAACTCCATTGGCGAGGTCCCGCGAGGAGCCGACGGCGAGGGTTGTGGCACCAACTATGACACCAACGAGAGATCGGGATTCGGCTTCAGCGAGCGGTACGGAAAATGTGCTCTCGAATACGCCGCGCTACTCCAGCAGGGACGAGTTGCGCGAGATCGCGGACGTTGTCCCCGAGGCAGTGGCGGGCGCCCGGTGCGCCGAGTCCGACATGGAGCGCGTCAACGTCTGAGCTTGCCCTCGCTCTAGGCCGACTGTGCGGCGGATGGATCTCTCGCGTTCAGCGGCCCGTCGCGGCTCCCGCGTGATCGGCAATCGTGCCTGGCATCGGCGGCTGGATCGGCGCCGCCGCGACCCAGCGCCAGACCCGTGTGGGCTACACAGCGAAGCGACCGGTGATCATTAGCTGACGGCCGATATCCAACGGCCTCCCCCGTTCCGGTACTTCTGGTGCTCCCGTAGGGGGCAAAGCACCCGAACGGCCACGCCGTTCCGGTTCTTTGTGGCTCCGCGGAGAGGAGTCGAACCTCCCCCTACGCAGCCGCACCAAACCGGTAAGAGAAATCAACTACGTGCGCGCCCGTGGTACTCGCGCGGGAGACCCCCGTCTCCCGCTCCAGAGCCAAAACTGTTGTTCGACAAGCTGAAGCACGTCAGCCTGTGGACTTCTCAGTACCCAGGAAGGCGGAGACGACGCCGAAGATGGTCCCCGCGAACCCGAAGAGGGCATTGCTTGAGGTTGAATGTCCAGCAATGTCGGTCAAGGTACCCGCCGCTATCAGGGCCAGGAAGATCAACAGCGCCCCAGCGAAGCGCCATGGTCGAAATACAGCGTCGCTTGTACTCGCGCCGCCTGATGTCGCAGCCACCAAAGCCTGCTGAGTGAGTTCGTCGACTCGGGCGTCCTTCTGAGCGGGTTCCGTGGCCAAGGCACGGGCCACGACGTCATGTACTCCCAACACTCCGGGCACGCTCGGCGATGCCCGTTTCTCATAGAAGAGGCCCACTCCTCGTCACCTCCGCGATTGTTCTATCCGGCTTCATTGGACGAATGGAAGGGTCGCAACATAGGTTGCGGAGCTTGAGTGTGACCGGATACTGAACCCGTGGGCGAACTCGACCTTCCCACAGGTACCAACGCCGCGGCGCCGCCTCCACCCTTCCAATTGGAAGTGCCCTCCATCGCGAGCCGACGCGGCTTCGGTACGCATCCACTTAGAGCTACACCTGAGTCACGCTGCAGAAGGCAGGTCTAGATCCTGATCGTTGATACTCACACGCCGAATGTTCGGTGACCGGTCCAGCGTGCGCTCGAGTTCTTCCGCAGCTTGGTCTGCTTTAGCCTTCTGCTTTTTGCCGAGACTAGATTCGATCTGCTCGGCCCGCGCCTTGGCGAGCTTGGCTTTCTGCCGAGTGAGGTCTGCCTCCGCCCGCTTCAAATCGGCGTCGGCCTCGTACACCTCTGCTCGTTTACGTTCCGCCTCGCCTCGTTCACGCTCTGCCGTTGCTCGCTGACGCTCGGCCTCCGCTTCACTTTCTAGCTTCTCTGCCTTCTTCAAGTCGATTCGTCGCTTGAGTATCCACGCCGCAACGCCGCCGACTGCCGTAACTCCTCCAATTGTCCATCCGACTGGGCCTGCGGCGGCAAGCGCAGCACCACCAGCCACGATGATGGTGATGCTGTTGCCTGAATGGATAGAAGCAACCCGAAGTGGCGGCGGCTCGGGAACACCCTCGGCCGGTTCGGCGAGCGTTTCCTCTGGGACGGCGAGTGCATGGTATAGATCGCTTAGAGAATTCAAAAGGCTGCCAAGCTGATCGGCGCCCAGAAAGTCTTCGTACTCAATGAAGATGTGCATCGTCTCGCTACTGAGTTGGCCCGCGGGCTCGTCCATTACGGCCGTCCCGCCGACGGCTTCCGGGGTCATGACCGCATATCCTCTCTGAATGCGCGCCGGTGAGTTCGCGACTGCCCACTGGCTTCTCCAGCAAGATCGGTCAGCGGAACCTCAGGATCAGACCCTGGAGCCACTGCCTAACCTCCGTCGCGAGTTGGGCCACACCGACGGACCTGCCATCTTCACGAGGCTAACTAGCTTCCCACAGCGCTCCCGTTGACATGGGCGCGTGTGGTGCGTTTGACCCTTGCCTAACTAGCGGCGTTGGGCGCTCCTAAACCGCCCCGCCGCTAAACGTCTTCTTGCGGTTTAGCCTAGTCCTGTGACTCAGAAATACGTTGACGGTGGGGCATGAGGACCTTCTCTGGTGTCTTCACCCAGGCGAACGGATGACTGTGGTCGTTCCAGCCATCGAGGAAACGGCGAATCGCCTGTTTGAGCGCTGCGACGCTGCTGAACACACCGCGTTGGATTGCGCGCCGCTGCAGCAGCGAGAATAAGGTCTCCACCTGGTTGAGGCCAGCTGGCGCTGGTGGGTGTGAAGTGCAGCGAGAAGCGCGGGTGCTCGTCGAGCCAGGCCTGCACGAGAGGGTGCTTGTGGGTGTGGTAGTTGTCGAGCACCATGTGGATCTCCTCGGCGGGGTAGCGACGATCGAGGACGCTGAGGAAGGCGAGAAACTCCTTGCGCCGGTGCCGCTCGTAGCAACGCCCGGTGACCTGTTCCGGTGGCGATGTCGAGAGCAGCGAACAGCGTCGTGGTGCCGTGGCGGAGGTAGTCGTGGGTTCGCCGCTCGACCTGACGGGGCCGCATGGGCAACAGCGGTTGGGTTCGGTCGAGGGCTTGGATCTGGCTTTTCTCGTTGTCCGGCCCCCCAAAAACTGGTCCAAAACGAATGTGGTGGCCGCCCATCAATGTCAGGCCAGTTGAAGGTAGCGCCGGCGAAGGACAAGTACTGGTCGCGACTTTAGAGATGCATCGATCGCCACTCGGTTGACGGTTGCGTCCGACGCTTCATACACTTCCTTCTCAACGTTTCCACCGTGCTCCACCGGTTTTCACCGAGTCCCGAGGCGTTGTCCAAATCGGGCCGAGGAATGCCCCAACGAGTTCAGGAGGAGGCGTCGTCGCGGGAACGCCTTGGTAAGCCACCGTTTGGCTTCTGGTTGGTGGTCTGCCGGCAAGCTGCTCGGGCGAACAGCGTTCAGCATGCCCAAGTAGCTCAGTGGTAGAGCACCTCCTTGGTAAGGAGAAGGTCGGCGGTTCAATCCCGCCCTTGGGCTCCATCGGCGCTGTTGTCGGCACTCACCTCCGCGCCTTCGGCCACTTCGCGCTTACGCCGCTCCGCCGACAAGCGGATCAACTCGACTTCGACGTCGAGTTGGCGCAGGAGAACCTCGCCCTCCACCAAGCGCCTCCCAGCGTTCTCGCGTTCGACGTCCACGCTGAACAACGCAGCCTGTTGGGACTCGTCGAGCAGTACCCAGTCGACCGGCTTGTCCTGCGGCGCCCCTCTCTTGGGCAGTGGGGCCTTGAGATACCGGGTCCGACCGCGCACCCGGATCCAAATCTGCCCCGATGCTGCGGACTCAGTGGCTTTGATTGCGAGGAAAGTGGAGTCACTCTCTTGGATACACGGGGGAACGGACCAAAGGCCGGCAGCACTTCAGCCCTTCCGCGTCTGCCACCAGTTCCGAACCGTTCAACCGACAACCCGCTTCCGGCGATCGTGGTGGGGCGTCTGCCGTGGTTCGTCACCTCAACGACCCAGCAGTCGACCTCGGATATGTACCGCGCGCGCATTCCTAAGTGCGCGCGGTCGCGGGCGGCCACATACACGGCCCATATCGCCGCGATCGTCGCGACGACGGCCGCATACGCGGCGATCCCTAGCAAGAGACCTGACGAGTCCATCGCTGACATCTAACGCCACTCACCATGAGAAGGAGTTGCGGGCACAAACCTCAACCCTACTAGCGGCGCGACTGCCGAAGAGCGCGAGCGGCTGCGACAGCTCGAGAAGGAGCACCGTGAGCTGTGTCGTGCCAGCCAGATCCTGAAGAACCCAACGGTTTGAGCCAAGGTCGCCCTTGCAACGCCGTGCAGTGCAAGGAAGGCGTCGTATTGGTTGCGTACCAGGCTGAAGACAGGATGAGCTGCTCAGAGGCCAAGAGACGGTGGCATCCCGATTCGCGGCGCTTGCGACAAGCTCTTTGACGGACGGTGCACCCGAGCCAGCTGTGCTCGAGTGAGCAGGGGCACTTTCGTGCGCGGTGGCACACTTCGCCGTGCAGACGCGCATGGGCCGCGGAGCGCCCCAATTGACACCGAAGTTGCTGTGCTAGAGTGCCCGGCCGTCCAGCCCTTCTGGCTGGTGAGCGGTGTCCCCGTCGGCGGGAGGACACCGAGGGGCGGGCCGCCGACGAGGGATCGGCGTGGCAGAGCCGGAGCAGCAGCGCCATCGTCGTTGGCGCGTCCTCCTGATAGTCGCGATCGCCGCGTCAGCGGTGATCGGATCCGTCTCCAGCGCGGGCCTCCCGTTTCGGCTATCTGCTCCATCTGGCGGGAGTAACGGCGCGACCGGGTCAGCGGCCAAGTCGAAGGCGCTGCGTCAGGCGGAGGCGACGGTCGCGGACGAAGCGCGCACGGCGTCGGTGAACCGCACCCACCCCAGCGCGATCCCGGGGAACAACTGGAGCGCGGTGAGCAGCGGCCCGCACGGCTTCGTGGCGGGGAAGAGCCGACTGCTGGCCAGCCGCACCACAGCGACGAGCACGACGTATGCGAACCCAGATGGGACGTTGACCACGCGCCTGTATCAGTCGGCGGTCAACTACCAGACGGCGGACGGGAGCTGGCACGCCATCGACCCGACGCTGCTGACGCGACCGGACGGGACCATTCACAACACGGCAGGCCCGGTCGACGTGGCCTTCGCCTCCCAGATCGGCGCTGGGCCGCTGATGACGGTGACGTCCGGCTCGCACAGCCTCTCGATCTTTCCGCCGTCCATGGGCACTGCGTCGTCGCTGACCGCGCCGGCGTTACCCGCGCCCGCTGCCATAACCAACTGGGACACGGTCACCTACAAGAACGTCTGGCCGGGCGTCGACTTGCAGTTCAGCACCACGCTGCACACGGTGAAGGCGCTGGTGATCCTGCACGCGGCGCCGCAGATCAGCGGTGACCTGGACCTGCGCTTCCCGCTTTCCTTCAGCGGTCTGGGCGTCGGCGCAGGGGCCGGAGGCAGCATCACCTTCGCAGACGCGTTGGGGAACCCGCAGTTCAGTTTTCCGCTGGGGACCATGGCGGACAGCAACGTGGATCCGCACTCGGGCAACAGCCCCACCACCAACCTCAGCTACTCACTGGATCCGGCGGGGCGCTTCGTCGACCTGATCGCGTCGCGGGCCTGGTTGGACGATCCGGCGCGCGTGTACCCGGTGAACATCGATCCCTCAACCAACCTCTACGGCAATGCCGACGACGCCTACGTCGCGGACGCGTACCCGACCTCCAACTACCACGCGCGCTACGACTCGGGGCAGAGCGACTACGACGACTGGGTCGGCTACTACGACTCGAGCACCGGCACCAACTGGACCATGATGGGCTTCGACACCTCACCCATCAGCGGCGACAAGATCATCTCGGCGACCTGGTGGGGCTATTTCGAGTGGAGCTCGTCGTGTTCGGCGACCAAGTACTGGCTGTGGCGGGCCACCAGCAGCTGGAGCGCCACGGGGGTCACCTGGAATACGCATCCGACCCACTCCAGCGACTCCGCGACGGGCACGGTGGCGGCCAACTGGCAGGGCTGCGGCAGCGAGCAGCGCTCCTCGAGCACGGCCGACATCACCTCCTGGGTGCAGGGCTGGGCCAGCGGCACGTATCCCAACTATGGGCTGGTGCTCAACGAGAACGAGAACGGCTCCACGTACTGGAAGAAGCTCGCCTCGGAGGAGAGCAACATTGGCGGGGGCGGGTACCCCTCGATCATCGTCAACTACGAGGTGCTGGGGCCGGTCAACTGGGGATTCCAGGACGACCAGCAGAACCCGCCCGTGGTGCCGATCAACGGCAACCCGTCCTTCCTCGGCCCGGACGACACGCACAGCTCGGACATGTGGGTGTACGTGGTCAACGACGGATCCAACACCTGGCCGGCAAATGGCAACTACCGCCTCTCGTACCACCTTTACGACAGCAGCGGCAGCACCTTGTTGCAGTGGAATGGCAAGGGCACCGTGTTACCCACCGCGGTGGTGCCCGGCAACGGGATCTGGCTGGACGCCCAGATCGACAGCTTCGCCAACTCGGGGGTGACCAGCTCCGGCTCGTACAGCATCCGCTGGGACATGGTGGAGGAGGGGGTTGCTTGGTTCTCGGATGTGGGTGTGGCCACGGCCGACTTCCGTGTCCTGGTAACCACGCCGCCGGCACCATCATCGCCGGGCAACGGCTCGACCATCACCACGCTGACGCCCACGCTGAGCGCGGGCACCTGCACCGCGTGCAGCAACTACCAGTTCGCGCTCAGCACGGACTCGGGCTTCAACCGCTATGTGGTGACCTCGCCGTGGTCGAGCACAGCCTCCTGGGCGCTGCCGAGCGGCACCCTGCAGCCGGGTACCACCTATTACTGGCGGGTGATCGGGCGCGACTCGCACAAGGCCTCGAGCAGCTGGTCGAGTTCCGACAGCTTCAGCGTCGCCGCCGCGCCGGGAACCCCCAGCGGCGTCTCCGCCAGCGGCGGCAGCGGCCAGGCCAGCCTCAGCTGGACGGCACCGGGCAACGGGGGCAGCCCGATCAGCGGCTACTCGGTGACGCCCTACCTGGGCGGCCACCCGCAGACCCCGGTTGCCGAACCCGGCGGCAGCAGCGGCGCCACCCTGACGGGGCTGAGCAACGGTGGCGCCTACATGTTCACCGTGAGCGCCAGCAACGCCATGGGTGCAGGCCCGACGTCGGGGTTCAGCAACGTGGTCACACCTGCCGGGGCGCCGGGTGTTCCGGGAAGCGTCGCCGCGGTGGCCGGCAACGGCCAGATCAGCGCATCCTGGGCGCCCGCGGCGGGCAACGGAGCGTCGGTGAGTGGGTACACCGTCGACGCCTACGCGGGCGGCAACCTGGTGGGCTCGGTAACGGTGGCGGGGACGGCGAGCACGGCGCAGCTGACCCAGGGCATCGTCAACGGCACCGCCTACACGGTCACCGTGGCCGCGAGCAACGCCGTGGGCACCGGCGCGCCGTCGCCGGCGACTCCGGCCGTCACCGCGGCGCCGGGGCCGACGGTGGGGCTGAGCCTGGACTCAGGCCTGTACGCCCGGGGCGCCAGTGCCACGGCGACGGCCACGGTGACTCCCGCAGGCGAGAGCGGCGACAACGGCGTCCGGGTCGTGTTCGCCTCGGCCGCCGGCTTCGATGGCCTGGGGGCGAGCACGCAGGTCAACGGCGGCAGCTGCGCGGCGGCAGGGGTGAGCTGCAGCGACACGGCCGGGAGCGTCACCGTGTCCGGCCTCACGCTACCCAGCGGCGGCGCCACGGTCAGCACCACCTTCCGAGCCTTGGGCAGTGACGCGCTCTGCGGGCCGGCGGGCATCACCGTGACCGCCAGCAACGGCGCCGGCGCTGGCGCCATCGCGGGCCAGTCCGCCAACGTCTGCGACGGCGGCCTGGGGGTGCAGCGCTGGTGGCGCTTGGTCAGCGACGCGGTGAGCGCCGGGGGCGCCGCCGAGGTCAACGCCGCCAACGGCAACCTGGAGCTCAGCCAGCAGGACAGCACCAGCTTCCAGCTGCACGGGCAACTGACCCTCGGCACCAACCGCGCCTACAACAGCGAGACCGTGGCGCCGAGCAACGCCGAGACGCTGGGCCTGGGCTGGACCACCAGCTGGGTGGCGGCCGGCGACAGCCTGGGCGGCGTGGCGCTGCGGGTGCCCAGCGACGAGCACGCGGGCGACGCCGAGGCGGTCACGCTCATCGACGACACGGGTGCGCGCGACGTCTTCGAGCCGCAGTACCTGGCGACGCCGGTTGACGTCACCGGTCTCGGCTCGAGCACGGGCCCGCTGGGTCCACTGCAGCCGACGACGCTGGGCCTGGACTCGGGATACAACCGGGTCTGCGTGGACGCCGCGTACAGCCCCGAGCCCGGGGTGCACGCCAGCATGTGGCGCTACATCGAGACGCAGAACGGCACGTGCAACGGCGGCGGGCTCAACCCCAAGGTACTGGGCTACGCGACGCTGACGATCGACCGGGTGCGCCGCGAGTTCTCCGCCGACGGCCGCTTGCTCTCGGTGCGCGACGCCGCGGGCAACCGGGTGGACTTCAGCTATGACTCCAGCGAGCGGCTGACGCGGGTGGGCGAGACCGGCGGCAGCAGCCGCGCCTACTCGCTGACCTACACCACCTGGGCTTCGGGGCCGGAGGTCGACGTCAAGGATCCGGCCCAGCGCGTGACCGAGTACCAAGAGGACAGCAGCGGCCATCTGCTCAACGTCGTCAACCCCAACGGCGCAGGGACGCTCGCCTACATCTACGGCGGCTGCGGCGGCAGCGCGGACCAGCTCTGCAGCGCCGCCGATGCGCTGGGCCACCAGGTCACGCTGCAGTACAGCGCGGCGCCGGCGGGCCCGGCGCGGCTGCAGCGGCTGACCGACCGGGTCAACACCACGACCAGCTTCAGCTACGCCGCTGACGGCTCCTGGACGCAGGCCGACACCGGAACCGAGCGGCGCCGCTTCGCGGAGATCGATGCGCTGGGCCGGGTGGGCGAGTTCGATGAAGGTGACACCTCGGGGAACTGGGCACGGATCACGCTGGACAGCTTCGACGCGACCGGCTGCCGGCAGCCGGACAGCGCCCCGGACAACAACCTCTGCGACGCGGTCCGCCTGGCACTCGACAACGGGCAGACGCCGGACGGGAACATCGCCTACGTCTACAACGACGAGGGAGGCGTGATCCGCAAGGACGAGAGCGCCAGCCCGTCGCCCGACATCGTGACCACCAGCGGCTACACCTCGCAGTACGTCGAGGCAGACGGCACGGTGCGCACCTTCAGCGACAGCATCGCCGGCCAGGGGGTGGTGAACTCGGGCACGGCGGGACGGCGCGACGCCAGCACGCTCTTCGTGCTCAGCGACCAGACCGCGTCACTCACCGGCGACGGCAACGCGGTCACGAGCGGCTTCAGCGGCTATCTCACCAGCTACGCGGTCGACGCCACCTCGAGCGTGGGCGCCGGGCTGCCGATCGGATCCACCGCACCCTGTGCCGGGGGCGGTGACAACTCGGGGCTGCTCTGCCAGAGCACGGGACCGCAGAAGGACGGGGTCCACGCCACGACGACCAGCTACACCTACGACCAGAACGGGCAGCGGACCAGCCTGACCACGCCCGACGAGAACGCCGGTGCCAGCGGCGCCGCCTACGTCTACACCTACTACGGCGACAACGGCCACGGCGACCTGGCGGGAACCACCAACCCGGGCGGCTGGCTCAAGGCAATCAGCGACCCCGACGGCCACTTCGTGGGCTTCGGCTATGACGCCGCGGGCAACGTGGTGCGCACCTGGGATCGTGACGCCACCGCCGGGCTCACCCTGTCCGCGATCCCAGGCACGCTGAGCTCACCGCCCAACCAGCAGTACACGGAAACCATGTACGGCAGCGGCGCCAACGCGTACAGCGCTCCCTGGCGCTACGAGGTGAGCAGCCGTGACCCGCTGGGCAATCTCACCAGCTACACGGTCGACAACAACGGGGACAGGCTGGCGGTGCGGCCCCCGCTGGGCAACGTGGCGGGGGACAGCAGCTACGACGTCACCCAGGCATTCGACGCCGACGGCAACCTCGTCTGCAGCCTCACGCCGCTGGAGTCCAACGGCGGCACCACCTGCAGCGCCTACGTGGCCAACCCCAGCAGCAGCGTACACCCCACGCTCGACGCCTACGACCAGTACGGCAACCTCAGCGCCAGCACTGACCCGGACGGCAACGTCACGACCTACGCATACGACGCGGTCAACCGCCAGGTGCAGAAGAACTGGACCCGGTACGTCGACAACCAGGGTGTCACCCAGCCGGCCGGGTGCCGGGCGTCGACCAGCGCTGATGCACCGATCCCGTCCGGCTACTGGCTGTGCTCGACCACGACCACCTACGACGGAGCCGACAACCTCACAGCCAGCAGTGACGCCGTGCCCGCCAACGACGGCAGCGGCGCCACCGTGTCCACGCAGCACCTGTACGACGCGGCCCACCGCGTGGTCACCACCTACACCCCCAGGTACGACGGCACGCTGCGCCTGCTGCGCGCCGACACCGTCTACGACGCGGACGGCAACGTCACGGTCAGCTGCCCGCCGCGCCACTTCACCGAGAGCAGCGCCGCCTGCGGCGCCAGCAGCGACTACTTCTCCACCTACAAGACGTACAACGCCGCCGACCTCCTGACCAGCTCTCTGGTCTACACCGACACCAGCGGCACGTCCGCGACCACCACGTACGGGTACGACGCGGACGGCAACCAGCTGGTGACCACCGACGCCAACGAGCACACCAGCACCAGCGCGTACGACCTGCTCGACCGGCTGCAGAGCACAACCGTGCCCCAGGACGCCACCCACTCGACGGTGACCTCGTATCTCTACGACCCGTCGGGCAACCGCACCGACACCACCCAGACGCCGCAGAGCGGAACCCGCAACACGCTGGTCAGCTACGACGCGGACAACCGCCCCCTGGACGCCGTGGTGGCCGCGCAAACCTCGGCCGGCGTCCCCACCACAGACATCACCCAGGTGGGGACGACGGATCAGAGCGGCGGGGTCAACATCCACAGCCGCAACGTCTACGACGCCGACGGCAACCTGGTGGCGCAGTACAGCCCGCGCGCCTTCGCCAGCTCGGCGACCAACCCCAACCCCGAGTTCATGGTGCGCACCGACTACGACAAGGACGGGCGACCGTTCACCCAGTGGGTGCCCCGCTACGACATCAGCGACAACGAACAGGCTTTGGGCGTGATATCGGTGTGGAGCGGCCAGGCCTCCCAGGCCACCGACTGTCCCACCGGCCAGGCGGGCCACGTCAACGGCGTGGCCGACTTTCCCACCACCACCGGCGTTTGCGTCACCGAGGTGCAGTACGACGCGGCCGGCCGTGTGGTCAAGGAGCTGCTCCCCACCGCCGCCGGCAGCTGGTCCTCGCTGCGCGTGGACTCCTTCGTCTACACCAACGACGGACTGGTGTACGAGGCGATCACCGCGGATCCCAGCAACGACGGGCTGACGGTGCAGACCATCTCGCAGTACGACGCCGACGGCAACCTGCTGAGCGCCTCCGATCCCATCCGGGTGGGCAGCAACCCGACCAACTTCACCACCTACGCTTGGTCGCTCGACGGCCTCAACACGAGCATCATCGATCCCGCGGGCCCCAACGGCCAGCCGCACACGTCGGCGCAGGGGTACGACGCCGCCGGCAACGTGATCAGCGCCAGTGACAGCTACGGGGCCACCACGCAGACGGCGTACTCGCCCAACAACCTAAAGATCCTGGTGACCGCGCCCGGGGGTGGCGTGCAACCGGGCGGGCAGACCACGAACAACAGCCCCATCAGCACCAGCTACATCTACGACGCTGTCGGCAACCTGAGGACCGGCGTCAGTGCCAACAACAAGCAAACCACGTACACCTACACGGACAACAACCTGCTGCTGCAGACCACCTATCCCCCCGGCTACCAGGGCGTGCAGCGCACCGTCAGCAACACCTACGACCAGGCCGACGAGCGCCTCACCCAGACCACGGCGGGGAACAGCACGGAGACATTCGCCTATTTCCTGGATGGCCGGCTCAGCAGCGACAGCACGTCGCGTGGCAGCACGCCCGCCAAAACCTTCACCTACGACGCCGACGGCAACACCACCGGCTGGACCGAGGGCAGTCTGACCGGCACCTCCTCGTACTACATTGACGGCCTGCTGCGCACCACGGACGACACCGGCTACATGGCCGAGTGGTCGTACGACGGCTCCGGGCAGATGGCCACGCTGCATGAGGTGCGCGACGGCGGCACCACCCAGACGTCGACCGAGGCGGCCGGCTACACCAACGACGGCCAGCTCGAGGACGTCCGCTCCCACGAATACAACTCGGGAAACTCGGGCCAGCACTACGCGTACAGCTACCTGGGCCAGCCGACCTCGATCACCCTGTCCAACTCCGACACCGCGACCTACGGCTACAACAGCGACAACTCCCTGGCCTCGATCGCCCTGAAGCAGTCCAATGGCACGCAGGTGGCGACATGGTCCTACGCCTATGACGAGAACTTCCAGCAGCTGTATGCGGGCGAAACCGCACCCAACTGGGCCTCGTCCTCCACCTACATGTACTGGCCGGACGGGCGCATCGCCCAGTACGGCATCTCCAGCAAGAACTTCGACACCTACGTCAACTACGACAAGGACGGCAATCGCACCGCTTGGACGCCGCCGACCACCAGCACGGCAACGGACTCGACGTACAACGCCGACGACAGCCTGGCCACGGTGAAGAGTGGCTCGACCACGCTCACGGTCGCCTACGACGCCTACGGCAACATGACCAATGACGGCTGCACCACGTACGCGTACGACGGGTTCAATCGCATGACCAGCGCCACCGCGATCACCAGCAATCGGCCGACACTCTGTGGGACAGCGCCCACGACGAACCCAACCTACACGTACGACGCGCTCGACCGGCAGCTGACCCACACCGACACCAACGGCTACTGGTGGACCCACTACGCCACGATGGGTGCCGAGGTGGGCTTGCTGCAGAAGGGCCAGGAGGGGGCCAACCACACGATCGGGTCCGGCGAGTTGGACACGCAGATGGTCAACGGGCCGGATGGTGTGGCAACCCAGGTGCTCGACCTCGAGTCCCCATACACCTCGCAATGGCTCTCGGATAACGGCCAGGGCAGCCTGGGTGTGGTGACCACTTCCAACAGCGGCAACTCCACCTGCCTGCTGCAGTACGACCTCTACGGCTCGAACATCGCACCCAGCAGCTCCAGCAACCCCTGCATCGACGGCGGCAGCCAGCTGACCGAGCTGGCCTACCGCTTCAGCCAGCGGGACGGCAGCACCGGCGACTACCAGTTCGGCAAGCGCACCTACGATCCGTCGAAGTCCGCCTTTACGGCTCCCGACGCTTACACCCCCGGGAACACCGCCACGGACCTGTCGATCGGGGTTGATCCGATCACTCAAGACGTGTACAGCTACGTCAACGGCGACCCGGTGAACCGCATCGATCCAACGGGCCATCGCTATACCACCGGCTGCGAGGACGGCGGGGGAGCATGCTATGGCAGTCGGCCCGCGCCGATCATGCCCTGCAGCGTCCGCGGCACATGTAGCTCTGGCGGTGAAGGGAGCGGGTCCCGCGTCTATGGCTCAGGGGGTGGTTCGAATCAGCGAGGAAGGGCGACGCCGCGGGCCACACGCGTGGCTCCCACCACGCTGCCAAGACCGCCCCAACTCTCGCGATTGCTGCGAGCGCATGTGCAGCTTGAGGCCGGGGCGTCCGATCCTTCGCAACCCAAGGTCGGCTACGGCCTGTGGGCTCTATGTACCTACTCTGACGGAGGTAACAGCGTTGCTTGCCCGAACGCAGAGGGCTCCGACACCCTGACGGCGCAGGAGTATGTTCCTGGCGGGAATGTCAATTGGGGATCTCTCGCCCTAAATTTTGCGATCAATGCGTTTGCTATCGCCAACCTTGAGGACGGCGAAGGCGAAGCGCAGCTGGCTGCAGAATTTGGCACGCCGTTCGTGAGCGACGCGACTGAGGCTGCCGCCACAGATGCCGCTGGTGCGATAAATGCGCCGCTTGATGTCACGCAGGCTGGAGAGCAATTCGTTCGAGTGGGCGCTTCTCCAGAGAACCTGAACGCGACGTACGACAGCCTCGGCGGGACGCTCCCTCGGACCTACGCATTCGACAAGGCGACCTTCGATTGGATCGGAAATGATCCTGCTGCCCTGAAGAATCTCGGGGACCTCCCGGGAGCCCCGCCCACCGTTTACCGCATTCTCGAACCCCCCGCTGGGACAGCTATTCAGCGAGGAATCGTCCCGGGAGGTGTCTTCGGCGGCGCGGGCGGTGTGCCAGAAGTGTTCTTCCCCGAGGGCTGGTAATGGATCGCCTCTCCCCTAACCTGAAGACCAAGATCATTAGATTCGGTGAATACAAGATGGGCGCGTACAAGGTCGATCTCGTGCTACGCGATGGTCGAATAATCAAGGACGTCATCGTGGCCTGGGGCGACGAAATTGTGCGCGTCGGCACCCAAGACGACGTGAGCGAGTTCCCCGTTGGGGACGTGGTTGATGCTCTCGACGCCTCTGGCACGGGTCCTGAACTCTAGAGCACTGAATGTGTTGATCAGGGTCGACCCGCGTGGCCGCGACGTTGACGATCCGTTGGGAGATGCTCTTAGCGCGGCTACGCGAGGGGCCTGCCCAACGACACTCGTGGAATTGCTGCGGGCAACCACGCTCTTCGTACTGCAGTACCCGGGAGCTGGCCTGACCGATGCAGATGTTGCACTGGGGCGCATTAGCCTCGGAGTACAGCGCATTGGAAACAAGAACTTCGTCGCTGTTTTCTCATCGACGCCCGCTCTCGAGAGCCTGGCTCCGGAAGGAGCTTCCTACGCAGGCCTGCCGGGAGCAGCCCTCCTACAGATGTGGTCCGCGGAGGATTGGTTGATCCTCAATCCCGGAGGTCGCTATCAGCTTCTTGTCAGTCCAGCCGAGGTCGCGGACCTCGCCCGCGGGGGCGAGGACCGCGACCTTCGAATCGAGATCGATTCATGAGGCGGGGACGGCGTTCTGCGCTAACCCGATGGGCGCTAGCGGTGTTGATGGGCCTGACCGTGCTGATCTTTCTGCTGG
This sequence comes from Candidatus Dormiibacterota bacterium, assembly GCA_963777285.1. GTDB lineage: Bacteria > Chloroflexota > Dormibacteria > Aeolococcales > Aeolococcaceae > JAFARE01. The sequence goes on along the minus strand of CAVZPR010000002.1, from coordinate 8,674 downwards.
GGACCAGTCGTGGAGCGGCGCCGTCATCAATCGTGACTCCTGCCGCGACCGCAACGCATGCCTACGACGGCAGATCGTCTGCTCTTAGGTTCGCCGATCGCCGTCTAGTGGCGGCGACCGACCCAAACGTCTCGCTCGAGGCGGCTGCGCCAGGCGCGAACAGCCGCCCTGCCGACTGTCACCGGTGTGAGCAGCGCTCTGCGCTCCAGATCCATGCTGATCTGCCCACAGCGGCCGGAAGGATCAACGTAGCTGCGTCGTGGTCACTGTCTGCGATCACAGTGACACGAGTACGACAGACCTCGGAAACAGAAGCCACAGATGCCGCTGGTGCGATAAATGCGCCGCTTGATGTCACGCAGGCTGGAGAGCAATTCGTTCGAGTGGGCGCTTCTCCAGAGAACCTGAACGCGACGTACGACAGCCTCGGCGGGACGCTCCCTCGGACCTACGCATTCGACAAGGCGACCTTCGATTGGATCGGAAATGATCCTGCTGCCCTGAAGAATCTCGGGGACCTCCCGGGAGCCCCGCCCACCGTTTACCGCATTCTCGAACCCCCCGCTGGGACAGCTATTCAGCGAGGAATCGTCCCGGGAGGTGTCTTCGGCGGCGCGGGCGGTGTGCCAGAAGTGTTCTTCCCCGAGGGCTGGTAATGGATCGCCTCTCCCCTAACCTGAAGACCAAGATCATTAGATTCGGTGAATACAAGATGGGCGCGTACAAGGTCGATCTCGTGCTACGCGATGGTCGAATAATCAAGGACGTCATCGTGGCCTGGGGCGACGAAATTGTGCGCGTCGGCACCCAAGACGACGTGAGCGAGTTCCCCGTTGGGGACGTGGTTGATGCTCTCGACGCCTCTGGCACGGGTCCTGAACTCTAGAGCACTGAATGTGTTGATCAGGGTCGACCCGCGTGGCCGCGACGTTGACGATCCGTTGGGAGATGCTCTTAGCGCGGCTACGCGAGGGGCCTGCCCAACGACACTCGTGGAATTGCTGCGGGCAACCACGCTCTTCGTACTGCAGTACCCGGGAGCTGGCCTGACCGATGCAGATGTTGCACTGGGGCGCATTAGCCTCGGAGTACAGCGCATTGGAAACAAGAACTTCGTCGCTGTTTTCTCATCGACGCCCGCTCTCGAGAGCCTGGCTCCGGAAGGAGCTTCCTACGCAGGCCTGCCGGGAGCAGCCCTCCTACAGATGTGGTCCGCGGAGGATTGGTTGATCCTCAATCCCGGAGGTCGCTATCAGCTTCTTGTCAGTCCAGCCGAGGTCGCGGACCTCGCCCGCGGGGGCGAGGACCGCGACCTTCGAATCGAGATCGATTCATGAGGCGGGGACGGCGTTCTGCGCTAACCCGATGGGCGCTAGCGGTGTTGATGGGCCTGACCGTGCTGATCTTTCTGCTGGGGACCAGTCGTGGAGCGGCGCCGTCATCGATCGTGACTCCTGCCGCGACCGCAACGCATGCCTACGACGGCAGATCGTCTGCTCTTAGGTTCGCCGATCGCCGTCTAGTGGCGGCGACCGACCCAAACGTCTCGCTCGAGGCGGCTGCGCCAGGCGCGAACAGCCGCCCTGCCGACTGTCACCGGTGTGAGCAGCGCTCTGCGCTCCAGATCCATGCTGATCTGCCCACAGCGGCCGGAAGGATCAACGTAGCTGCGTCGTGGTCACTGTCTGCGATCACAGTGACACGAGTACGACAGACCTCGGAAACAGAAGCCACAGATGCAACTGCGGATGCCGGCAGCACTCTGTTCCACTACACGTCCGCCGAGCCAGGGTCGGTGTTCGACAAGGGCTTGCTGCCGGGCAGCGACGGCAACGTCTACCTGACACCGGATGGTGAGCTCAGTCCGATCCAGGCGCACATTGACCTGGGGTTGCCTGGAGGTCGAGGGTTTCCGTCTCACGTGTTCTCGGTCGATGCCAACGCGTTGTCTGAATACCTCGGCGAGGATCTCCCCGCGGCGACCCGGGTGGCAGGAATGCCTGGTGGCGGTGCTGGCGGTGGTTGGGAAGTTCCGATCAACGGGCCGATTCCGCCGTGGTTGCTGCAGCTGGTGCGGTGATGACCAAGGAAGACGTACTGCGGTCGTTCAGCATGGCTCTGGAAACGCCGGCCGCTGAGAAAGATGGGAACGTGCTTGCGGACGAGTTACAGCGGCGAGCAGCACGGTTCGTGACGAAGGATCGGGCGGGGCTCGTGGAGGCAACGCGGGACTGGCTGTGTTCGAACGACGCGGTGCTCGCATTGCAGGCTGCGGTGTTGGTGCGTGAGTTCCACTTGGTGGAGCTGCGTGAAGAGACAGAGCGCGTTCATCGCAAGGTGGCGTCGGGAGTGTTCATGAAACCATCATCGGCATGGGTCTTCGAGCAGGCGGTGCGCAGCCTAGCGTGAGCAGCAAGCGCACGCCGCCGCCAGCAGTGGTGGAGCAGGCGAAGCACCATCGCGGCCAATGGCTGTACGAGATCGTTGGGTCCTTTGGTCCGCACGACCGGGTTCCGCCGGAGGCGATCCGCGGAGCCTGGAGGGTCGACGACGAGGGCAGGATCGTCGGGGAGTTCATCCCCAACAAGAAGTTCAGAGAGCCGACGCCGGACGGAGCTACCCCTTCGTCGCCAGGCGACGCACCTCGCGTTTGAGGACCAGACCCTCGATCAGTGATTTGACCAGGCGCTTGCTGTCCGCGTCGAGCTGAGAAGCGGCCTCGAAGTCGAGGCGGAGGTCGTCGTCCGGTCCGCGCTCGGCGGTGTCGAAGACGAGCAGGTCAGAGGGCACAGAGAGAGCGACGGCGAGCCGCCGGAGGGCGTCGAGGGTGGGTTGCCCGCTGCCGGTCTCGTACTTGCGGATCATCGAGACGTGGAGCTCGGCGTGGTCGGCGAGGGCCTGTTGGGTGAGGTTGCGCTCCTTGCGCAGGGTGGCGAGACGGTCAGGAAACGGCATGGCGACAAGCGCCAGGCTACGGGGCTGGTGCGGATCATCTCGCCTGAACATTCCGACTAGTATATGCTCAGGATACAGAGTTGCCTACTTGACAGATTTTCGGAGGAGGCCGGTTGGCCAGGGTCCCGGAGGCGGAGCTGGAGCGGCTCAAGGCGGAGGTGTCGCTGGAGCGACTGGCCGAGGCCAGGGGCGTGCAGCTCCGCCGCCACGGTGCCGACCTGCTTGGGCTCTGCCCCTTCCACGACGACCACGAGCCCTCGCTGCTGATCTCGCCGGCCAAGAACCTCTGGCACTGCATGGGTGCTTGCCAGGCGGGGGGCTCGGTGATCGACTGGGTGATGCGCGAGCGTGGGGTGAGCTTCCGGCACGCGGTGGAGCTGCTGCGCGATCTTCCTTTCGTCGCTGAGCTGCCGCGACGCGGGACCACGGTGCGCACGCTGGCGGCGCCGGTGGCGCCCGACGCCGACGACGCCGAGCTGCTGCGCCAGGTGGTCGGCTATTACCACGTGACGCTGAAGGAGTCGCCGGAGGCGCAGGCGTACCTCGAGCAGCGCGGGCTGCGCAACGCTGAGCTGGTGGAACGGTTCCAGCTCGGCTTCGCCAACCGGACCCTGGGGCTGCGCCTGCCGCTCGGCAATCGCAAAGCTGGCGCCGACATTCGAACCCGGTTGCAGCGGCTGGGGATTATCCGCGAGAGCGGCCACGAGCACTTCAACGGCTCGCTCGTGGTCCCTGTTGCAGACAGAGATGGCCAGATCACCGAGGTGTACGGGCGCAAGATCACGTCCGGTCTTCGGCAAGGGACGCCGCTGCACCTGTACCTGCCCGGTCCGCACCGCGGCGTGTGGAACGAGGCGGCGCTGGCGGTGAGCGAGGAGGTGATCGTCTGCGAGGCGCTGCTCGACGCGCTCACCTTCTGGTGTCACGGGCTGCGCAACGTCACCAGCGCGTACGGCGTGGAGGGGTTCACCGACGACCACCTCGCCGCGCTGCAACACCATCAGGTCAAGCGCGTGCTCATCGCCTACGACCGTGACGCCGCCGGCGACAAGGCGGCGGTGCAGCTGGCCGTGCGCCTGGTGGCCGCGGGCATCGACGCGTTCCGGGTGCAGTTCCCCCAGGGCGAGGACGTGAACAGCTTCGCCTGCGGTGATCTGCACAGCGCGGCGGACCGGCTCGCCGAGCGGGTGCGCCGGGCGGTCTGGCTGGGCCAGGGGACTCCACCGACGCGACCGACGCTCGACACTGCACCGCCATCACCGGCACGCGTGATCCTGGGCCGGCCTCGGCAGACGCAGCTGCGGGCGGCGAAAGGGAGCGTGGGCAATGTGCCCTTGATGTCGCTTCCTCCTTTCGCTGCCGACAGCGAACCAGCGGCTGAACCGGAGCCGCCGCTGGCCTCGCCGCTGCCGCCGGCGCCGGCGCGCGATGCCGCGGAGCAAGGCGACGGCGACGAGCTGGTGCTGTGTTTCGGTGATCGCCGCTGGCGGATTCGCGGGCTGGACAAGGTGACGAGCTTCGACCTCCTGCGCGTGAACGTGCTGGTCTCGCGTGACAACGAGCAGCCCGCCTTCCATGTGGACACGCTCGACCTGTACTCGGCGCGGCAGCGGGCGGTGTTCTGCAAGCAGGCGAGTGACGAGCTCTGCGTCGCCGAGGACGTGATCCATCGCGAGCTGGGTCGGGTGCTGCTCTGCTGCGAGGAGCGGGCGCAGGAGCGCATCCGCGAACAGATGGCGCCGCAGCAGCGTGAGGTGTCGCTCAGCGACGCGGACGAGGCGGCAGCCCTGGAGCTGCTCCGCGATCCCACCCTCTGTGATCGCATCCTCGCTGACCTTGACGCCTGCGGGATCGTCGGCGAGGAGACCAACAAGCTGGTGGCGTACTTGGCGGTGGTCAGCCGCAAGCTGGAGCGTCCCCTGGCGGTGGTGGTGCAGTCGTCGTCGGCGGCAGGCAAGTCAGCACTCCTCGAGGGCGTGCTCGCGCTGGTGCCTGAGGAGGAGCGGGTGAAGTACTCGGCGCTCACCGGGCAGTCCCTCTTCTACATGGAGGGACAGCAGCTCGCCCACAAGGTGCTCGCCCTCATGGAGGAGGAGGGCGCCGAGCGCGCCGCCTACGCGTTGAAGCTGTTGCAGAGTGAGGGCGAGCTGAGCATCGCTTCGACCGGCAAGGACCCGGCCACGGGGCGGCTGGTGACCCACGAGTACCGGGTCACCGGGCCGGTGGCGATCCTGCTCACCACCACCGCGGTGGACGTCGACGAGGAGCTGCTCAACCGCTGCCTGGTACTGGCCGTCGACGAGGAGCGCGAGCAGACCCGGGCCATCCATGTGCGCCAGCGCGAGGCGGAGACGCTCGACGGTCTGCTGCGCAGCCGCGAGCGCGATCACGTCGTCGCGCTGCACCGCAACGCGCAGCGCCTGCTCCGTCCGCTGCTGGTGGTGAACCCCTACGCCCCGCAGCTGCGCTTCGTGGACAGCCGCACGCGGACGCGCCGCGATCACACTAAGTACCTGACCCTGATCCGGGCCATCACGCTGCTGCATCAGTACCAGCGCGAACGCCGGACCACGCACCACCGCGGCGAGGTGGTGACGTACATCGAGGTGATCGCGGCGGACATCGCCCTGGCCAACCGGCTCGCCGATTCGGTGCTGGGCCGCTCCCTCGACGAGCTGCCACCGCAGACGCGGCGGTTGCTGACGATCCTCGACGGCCACGTGCGCACGCTGCAGGATGAACACGGATTGGAGCGCAGCGACGTGCGCGTCACTCGGCGGGAGCTGCGCGAGCACTGCGGCTGGGGCGACACGCAGCTGCGTCTCCACCTGGCCCGGCTTTGCGAGCTGGAGCATGTGATCGCCCACCGCGACGGGCGCAGTGTCCGCTACGAGCTGCTCTGGGACGGCCGCGGCGACGACGGCGCTCCTGTCCTCAGCGGGCTGCTCGATCCTGTGCAGCTGCAGGCGTACGACGACAAAGCCGCGGGGTCTGCGCCGACCCTGCCGGGGTCGGAGGCGGTATCCGCGGGGCAGATGCGGCCCCGAAACGGCCCGGATGCGGGCCAGGTGCGGGGTGCCGTTTCGATGGCAAATGGCAACAGCGACAAGGGCTTCACCGCACCTCCTGTCGTTGACACTCCGAAAAGCACTGATACCGGAAAGAACAACGGCGTCGTCGTACCCGCAGAGTTCGGCACACCCTTAGCCGCCGAGGGTCGCTGAGTGCCGCTGAAGCGCGCCGTGGTCGGCGACCCCAGCGACGCCCGTGGCATGCACCGCGCGATCGCCGACTTCGGCGAGGCGCTGCGCGTGGCCAACTACAGCGAGGACACCGCTGCGCACCGCGTCGTGTACCTCACCTGGTTCGCCGCCTGGCTGGAGGTGCGCGGCATCACTCGGCCGGCGGAGGTGACCAAGCCCATCCTGGAGCGCTACCAGCGGGCGCTGTACCACCACCGCAAGGCGAACGGCCGGCCGCTGACGTTCGGCTCGCAGTACACGCAGTTGGTGGCCATCCGCTCGTTCTTCCGCTGGCTGGCGCGGCAGAACCGCATCCTCTACAACCCGGCCAGCGAGCTCGAACTGCCCCGGCTGGAGCGGCGCCTGCCCAAGCATGTGCTCAGCGCCACCGAGGCGGAGCAGGTGCTCAGCCAGCCCGACGTGACCACGGCCCACGGCCTCCGCGACCGGGCGCTCATGGAGGTGCTGTACTCGACCGGGCTGCGCAGAGCGGAGGTGATCGCGCTCTCCCTCTACGACCTCGACGCCGAGCGCGGAGTGCTGATGGTGCGTCAGGGCAAGGGGCGCAAGGACCGCATGGTGCCCATCGGCGAGCGGGCGATCGCCTGGTGCGAGCGCTACCTGGAGACCGTGCGGCCGGGTCACGCTCTGGAGCCGGACTCGGGCACGCTGTTCCTGACCAGCGAGGGGACGGCGTTCACCCCCAACCGGCTGACCGCGCTGGTGCGTGACTACATCGACGCGGCGGCGCTGGGCAAGCGGGGCAGCTGCCATCTGTTCCGGCACACCTGTGCCACGCTGATGCTGGAGGGCGGCGCCGACATCCGCTTCATCCAGCAGCTGCTCGGCCACGCCGACCTCAGCACCACGCAGATCTACACCCAGGTGTCCATCCGCCAGCTGCAGCAGGTGCACCGGGCCACGCACCCCTCGGCGCTGGCGGAGCGGAGCCGGGACATCGGGTTGGTGGAGCCCAGCGCACCACCGGCGACAGTGGAGGCGCTGGCCGCCGAGCTGGCGCGCGAGGCAGTGGCGGAGGAGTCCGCCGGCGTCGCCTGAGCCGTGGAAAGCGGACCTCCTCTCAACACCGCAGACAGCCCGCCTATCCTCCGCATCACCGCCCCATCTCCTTCTCCAGCCCATCTTCACATCACCGCCGCCGTCCTCATCTCCACCCTTGCCCATGACCCCATCGCTGTTCTTTTCGCCTTGTGCGCATTTGCCCGCACACACTTGCATCGATGATGCTTTGAGCCCGGATTTGTATACGATGCTGCGTCGTGGCCACGCCCAAGCATCGCGACCACATCGCCCGCGTCGCCTGCAGCGACGAGGTGTGGACCGCGTTCAAGAACCTCGCCCAGGTGGACGAATGGCAGCCCCTCAACGAGTATCTCGGCGAGCTGGTCGCCAAGGAGGTGGCACGCCAGCGGCGGCTGCGCGCGCGGGCTGAAGAGTCCACCGCCCGCGACGTGCTCGCCGCCCTCGACCAGGTGAAGGTGCTTCGCGACGACCTCGAAGGGATCACCCTCCGGCTCGAGCAGCTGGCGGCCACGCGCGAGCACCCGGCGCGGGGGCTCCGGCTGGAGGACCCGCCGACGCCCGAGGAGCGGGCCGAGTGGACCCGCCGGGAAGCGGAGCGGGAGGCACGGGGCGACCCGTGGCGGCCGGCCACGGACGACGCCGGCGCGCCGGACTGGGAGCCCTGACGGTGGGGCCTTATATCACATTTCCGAAGTTGCCCAAGCCGGCACCGCATCCTTGGGCAACTTTGAAAAGGGTGTACACGCTGGGGAATGAAGCTCTCCTTCCTCACCCTTCTGAAGTTCATTCCCGCGGCCGCAGCCGCAGCCGCAATCGGGTGGCCCGGTGACCTCCTCGTCCTCGCGGTGCTCGTCGCTTTCTGCCTCCGCTCCTACCGCGAGCACGCCGACTGGCTTGCCACTCGGACACGGCGGCGCAAGCGTCGGCACCCACCCCGGCCTTCGGCCTGACCGGCCATCCCCGGCGGGATGACCGGGCTCGACGCGGCCGACGCCAAGCGCACCGCCATGCTGCTCCGCGACGCCCGCGCGGTGCTACGCAAGGTCGATGTGCTCATGGCCACCGCCGCCACCGTCGACGACCCCGCGCTGCCGACGATCGCCGAGCTGCGCGCCGCCACCGAGCACCTGGTCGCCCAGCTCGCCCGCCGCGAGGAACACCAGCAGCGGCGCACGCGGGAAGCAGCACGCCGGAGTCGCTGAGAGCGCACCAGGGCGATCGAGCGCGCCGCTCGCGTGCCATCCTGCAGGCCTGTGCCGCCCGGAAGCGACCAGCCTCGACCTGGGAGACCTGACCCGCCCGCGGATTTTGCACCCCCGATTCCGGACTTTGGACCCACCGTGTTACAGGGCTGGTGGGTCCACCTCGACCCGTTTCCGCCGGCCGCCTGACCCGATGTACCGTGCCCCCATGCGACGGCCACGCATCGGCAA
>CAVZPR010000001.1:0-1422614 GCA_963777285.1 Candidatus Dormiibacterota bacterium | reverse complement strand
GCACCATCGCGGCCAATGGCTGTACGAGATCGTTGGGTCCTTTGGTCCGCACGACCGGGTTCCGCCGGAGGCGATCCGCGGAGCCTGGAGGGTCGACGACGAGGGCAGGATCGTCGGGGAGTTCATCCCCAACAAGAAGTTCAGAGAGCCGACGCCGGACGGAGCTACCCCTTCGTCGCCAGGCGACGCACCTCGCGTTTGAGGACCAGACCCTCGATCAGTGATTTGACCAGGCGCTTGCTGTCCGCGTCGAGCTGAGAAGCGGCCTCGAAGTCGAGGCGGAGGTCGTCGTCCGGTCCGCGCTCGGCGGTGTCGAAGACGAGCAGGTCAGAGGGCACAGAGAGAGCGACGGCGAGCCGCCGGAGGGCGTCGAGGGTGGGTTGCCCGCTGCCGGTCTCGTACTTGCGGATCATCGAGACGTGGAGCTCGGCGTGGTCGGCGAGGGCCTGTTGGGTGAGGTTGCGCTCCTTGCGCAGGGTGGCGAGACGGTCAGGAAACGGCATGGCGACAAGCGCCAGGCTACGGGGCTGGTGCGGATCATCTCGCCTGAACATTCCGACTAGTATATGCTCAGGATACAGAGTTGCCTACTTGACAGATTTTCGGAGGAGGCCGGTTGGCCAGGGTCCCGGAGGCGGAGCTGGAGCGGCTCAAGGCGGAGGTGTCGCTGGAGCGACTGGCCGAGGCCAGGGGCGTGCAGCTCCGCCGCCACGGTGCCGACCTGCTTGGGCTCTGCCCCTTCCACGACGACCACGAGCCCTCGCTGCTGATCTCGCCGGCCAAGAACCTCTGGCACTGCATGGGTGCTTGCCAGGCGGGGGGCTCGGTGATCGACTGGGTGATGCGCGAGCGTGGGGTGAGCTTCCGGCACGCGGTGGAGCTGCTGCGCGATCTTCCTTTCGTCGCTGAGCTGCCGCGACGCGGGACCACGGTGCGCACGCTGGCGGCGCCGGTGGCGCCCGACGCCGACGACGCCGAGCTGCTGCGCCAGGTGGTCGGCTATTACCACGTGACGCTGAAGGAGTTGCCGGAGGCGCAGGCGTACCTCGAGCAGCGCGGGCTGCGCAACGCTGAGCTGGTGGAACGGTTCCAGCTCGGCTTCGCCAACCGGACCCTGGGGCTGCGCCTGCCGCTCGGCAATCGCAAAGCTGGCGCCGACATTCGAACCCGGTTGCAGCGGCTGGGGATTATCCGCGAGAGCGGCCACGAGCACTTCAACGGCTCGCTCGTGGTCCCTGTTGCAGACAGAGATGGCCAGATCACCGAGGTGTACGGGCGCAAGATCACGTCCGGTCTTCGGCAAGGGACGCCGCTGCACCTGTACCTGCCCGGTCCGCACCGCGGCGTGTGGAACGAGGCGGCGCTGGCGGTGAGCGAGGAGGTGATCGTCTGCGAGGCGCTGCTCGACGCGCTCACCTTCTGGTGTCACGGGCTGCGCAACGTCACCAGCGCGTACGGCGTGGAGGGGTTCACCGACGACCACCTCGCCGCGCTGCAACACCATCAGGTCAAGCGCGTGCTCATCGCCTACGACCGTGACGCCGCCGGCGACAAGGCGGCGGTGCAGCTGGCCGTGCGCCTGGTGGCCGCGGGCATCGACGCGTTCCGGGTGCAGTTCCCCCAGGGCGAGGACGTGAACAGCTTCGCCTGCGGTGATCTGCACAGCGCGGCGGACCGGCTCGCCGAGCGGGTGCGCCGGGCGGTCTGGCTGGGCCAGGGGACTCCACCGACGCGACCGACGCTCGACACTGCACCGCCATCACCGGCACGCGTGATCCTGGGCCGGCCTCGGCAGACGCAGCTGCGGGCGGCGAAAGGGAGCGTGGGCAATGTGCCCTTGATGTCGCTTCCTCCTTTCGCTGCCGACAGCGAACCAGCGGCTGAACCGGAGCCGCCGCTGGCCTCGCCGCTGCCGCCGGCGCCGGCGCGCGATGCCGCGGAGCAAGGCGACGGCGACGAGCTGGTGCTGTGTTTCGGTGATCGCCGCTGGCGGATTCGCGGGCTGGACAAGGTGACGAGCTTCGACCTCCTGCGCGTGAACGTGCTGGTCTCGCGTGACAACGAGCAGCCCGCCTTCCATGTGGACACGCTCGACCTGTACTCGGCGCGGCAGCGGGCGGTGTTCTGCAAGCAGGCGAGTGACGAGCTCTGCGTCGCCGAGGACGTGATCCATCGCGAGCTGGGTCGGGTGCTGCTCTGCTGCGAGGAGCGGGCGCAGGAGCGCATCCGCGAACAGATGGCGCCGCAGCAGCGTGAGGTGTCGCTCAGCGACGCGGACGAGGCGGCAGCCCTGGAGCTGCTCCGCGATCCCACCCTCTGTGATCGCATCCTCGCTGACCTTGACGCCTGCGGGATCGTCGGCGAGGAGACCAACAAGCTGGTGGCGTACTTGGCGGTGGTCAGCCGCAAGCTGGAGCGTCCCCTGGCGGTGGTGGTGCAGTCGTCGTCGGCGGCAGGCAAGTCAGCACTCCTCGAGGGCGTGCTCGCGCTGGTGCCTGAGGAGGAGCGGGTGAAGTACTCGGCGCTCACCGGGCAGTCCCTCTTCTACATGGAGGGACAGCAGCTCGCCCACAAGGTGCTCGCCCTCATGGAGGAGGAGGGCGCCGAGCGCGCCGCCTACGCGTTGAAGCTGTTGCAGAGTGAGGGCGAGCTGAGCATCGCTTCGACCGGCAAGGACCCGGCCACGGGGCGGCTGGTGACCCACGAGTACCGGGTCACCGGGCCGGTGGCGATCCTGCTCACCACCACCGCGGTGGACGTCGACGAGGAGCTGCTCAACCGCTGCCTGGTACTGGCCGTCGACGAGGAGCGCGAGCAGACCCGGGCCATCCATGTGCGCCAGCGCGAGGCGGAGACGCTCGACGGTCTGCTGCGCAGCCGCGAGCGCGATCACGTCGTCGCGCTGCACCGCAACGCGCAGCGCCTGCTCCGTCCGCTGCTGGTGGTGAACCCCTACGCCCCGCAGCTGCGCTTCGTGGACAGCCGCACGCGGACGCGCCGCGATCACACTAAGTACCTGACCCTGATCCGGGCCATCACGCTGCTGCATCAGTACCAGCGCGAACGCCGGACCACGCACCACCGCGGCGAGGTGGTGACGTACATCGAGGTGATCGCGGCGGACATCGCCCTGGCCAACCGGCTCGCCGATTCGGTGCTGGGCCGCTCCCTCGACGAGCTGCCACCGCAGACGCGGCGGTTGCTGACGATCCTCGACGGCCACGTGCGCACGCTGCAGGATGAACACGGATTGGAGCGCAGCGACGTGCGCGTCACTCGGCGGGAGCTGCGCGAGCACTGCGGCTGGGGCGACACGCAGCTGCGTCTCCACCTGGCCCGGCTTTGCGAGCTGGAGCATGTGATCGCCCACCGCGACGGGCGCAGTGTCCGCTACGAGCTGCTCTGGGACGGCCGCGGCGACGACGGCGCTCCTGTCCTCAGCGGGCTGCTCGATCCTGTGCAGCTGCAGGCGTACGACGACAAAGCCGCGGGGTCTGCGCCGACCCTGCCGGGGTCGGAGGCGGTATCCGCGGGGCAGATGCGGCCCCGAAACGGCCCGGATGCGGGCCAGGTGCGGGGTGCCGTTTCGATGGCAAATGGCAACAGCGACAAGGGCTTCACCGCACCTCCTGTCGTTGACACTCCGAAAAGCACTGATACCGGAAAGAACAACGGCGTCGTCGTACCCGCAGAGTTCGGCACACCCTTAGCCGCCGAGGGTCGCTGAGTGCCGCTGAAGCGCGCCGTGGTCGGCGACCCCAGCGACGCCCGTGGCATGCACCGCGCGATCGCCGACTTCGGCGAGGCGCTGCGCGTGGCCAACTACAGCGAGGACACCGCTGCGCACCGCGTCGTGTACCTCACCTGGTTCGCCGCCTGGCTGGAGGTGCGCGGCATCACTCGGCCGGCGGAGGTGACCAAGCCCATCCTGGAGCGCTACCAGCGGGCGCTGTACCACCACCGCAAGGCGAACGGCCGGCCGCTGACGTTCGGCTCGCAGTACACGCAGTTGGTGGCCATCCGCTCGTTCTTCCGCTGGCTGGCGCGGCAGAACCGCATCCTCTACAACCCGGCCAGCGAGCTCGAACTGCCCCGGCTGGAGCGGCGCCTGCCCAAGCATGTGCTCAGCGCCACCGAGGCGGAGCAGGTGCTCAGCCAGCCCGACGTGACCACGGCCCACGGCCTCCGCGACCGGGCGCTCATGGAGGTGCTGTACTCGACCGGGCTGCGCAGAGCGGAGGTGATCGCGCTCTCCCTCTACGACCTCGACGCCGAGCGCGGAGTGCTGATGGTGCGTCAGGGCAAGGGGCGCAAGGACCGCATGGTGCCCATCGGCGAGCGGGCGATCGCCTGGTGCGAGCGCTACCTGGAGACCGTGCGGCCGGGTCACGCTCTGGAGCCGGACTCGGGCACGCTGTTCCTGACCAGCGAGGGGACGGCGTTCACCCCCAACCGGCTGACCGCGCTGGTGCGTGACTACATCGACGCGGCGGCGCTGGGCAAGCGGGGCAGCTGCCATCTGTTCCGGCACACCTGTGCCACGCTGATGCTGGAGGGCGGCGCCGACATCCGCTTCATCCAGCAGCTGCTCGGCCACGCCGACCTCAGCACCACGCAGATCTACACCCAGGTGTCCATCCGCCAGCTGCAGCAGGTGCACCGGGCCACGCACCCCTCGGCGCTGGCGGAGCGGAGCCGGGACATCGGGTTGGTGGAGCCCAGCGCACCACCGGCGACAGTGGAGGCGCTGGCCGCCGAGCTGGCGCGCGAGGCAGTGGCGGAGGAGTCCGCCGGCGTCGCCTGAGCCGTGGAAAGCGGACCTCCTCTCAACACCGCAGACAGCCCGCCTATCCTCCGCATCACCGCCCCATCTCCTTCTCCAGCCCATCTTCACATCACCGCCGCCGTCCTCATCTCCACCCTTGCCCATGACCCCATCGCTGTTCTTTTCGCCTTGTGCGCATTTGCCCGCACACACTTGCATCGATGATGCTTTGAGCCCGGATTTGTATACGATGCTGCGTCGTGGCCACGCCCAAGCATCGCGACCACATCGCCCGCGTCGCCTGCAGCGACGAGGTGTGGACCGCGTTCAAGAACCTCGCCCAGGTGGACGAATGGCAGCCCCTCAACGAGTATCTCGGCGAGCTGGTCGCCAAGGAGGTGGCACGCCAGCGGCGGCTGCGCGCGCGGGCTGAAGAGTCCACCGCCCGCGACGTGCTCGCCGCCCTCGACCAGGTGAAGGTGCTTCGCGACGACCTCGAAGGGATCACCCTCCGGCTCGAGCAGCTGGCGGCCACGCGCGAGCACCCGGCGCGGGGGCTCCGGCTGGAGGACCCGCCGACGCCCGAGGAGCGGGCCGAGTGGACCCGCCGGGAAGCGGAGCGGGAGGCACGGGGCGACCCGTGGCGGCCGGCCACGGACGACGCCGGCGCGCCGGACTGGGAGCCCTGACGGTGGGGCCTTATATCACATTTCCGAAGTTGCCCAAGCCGGCACCGCATCCTTGGGCAACTTTGAAAAGGGTGTACACGCTGGGGAATGAAGCTCTCCTTCCTCACCCTTCTGAAGTTCATTCCCGCGGCCGCAGCCGCAGCCGCAATCGGGTGGCCCGGTGACCTCCTCGTCCTCGCGGTGCTCGTCGCTTTCTGCCTCCGCTCCTACCGCGAGCACGCCGACTGGCTTGCCACTCGGACACGGCGGCGCAAGCGTCGGCACCCACCCCGGCCTTCGGCCTGACCGGCCATCCCCGGCGGGATGACCGGGCTCGACGCGGCCGACGCCAAGCGCACCGCCATGCTGCTCCGCGACGCCCGCGCGGTGCTACGCAAGGTCGATGTGCTCATGGCCACCGCCGCCACCGTCGACGACCCCGCGCTGCCGACGATCGCCGAGCTGCGCGCCGCCACCGAGCACCTGGTCGCCCAGCTCGCCCGCCGCGAGGAACACCAGCAGCGGCGCACGCGGGAAGCAGCACGCCGGAGTCGCTGAGAGCGCACCAGGGCGATCGAGCGCGCCGCTCGCGTGCCATCCTGCAGGCCTGTGCCGCCCGGAAGCGACCAGCCTCGACCTGGGAGACCTGACCCGCCCGCGGATTTTGCACCCCCGATTCCGGACTTTGGACCCACCGTGTTACAGGGCTGGTGGGTCCACCTCGACCCGTTTCCGCCGGCCGCCTGACCCGATGTACCGTGCCCCCATGCGACGGCCACGCATCGGCAAGCGGCTCACCGGCGTCAGCACTCCTTTCGGCGGTGCCTCCTGGGAGACGGTGCCCGACGCGGAGAAGGAGGCACTCACCCGGTTGGTGACCTTCCTCGAGGACCGCCGCGTCCTCTACAGCCCGACCGAGGTTGAGGTCCCTCGGCACTGCGTCGAGTCCGTCCTGCAGATCCGGCAGTTCCTCATCGCCGGCGCCGGGCAGCTCCCCCGCGACAACGAGGTGGCCATCGCCATGCGCAACATGGCCGGCGCGTGCCGCCGCTTCCTCGACCTGGCGACACACGGCGACGGTCACATGCCGATGGGACCGCGCATGGATTGGGGGTTCGAGTCGTGGGCGTTCAACCAGGCGCTCGGTGAGCTGCGCGGCCAGGTCGGGATGTATCTGCAAGCGCTGCTTGCCTCGCACCACGTGCAGATCGACGGCGAGCTCGCGACCATCCTGCCGCCACCGCCAGAGGACAGCTGATGTCTGGCTCGCCGCGCCGCCTGCCGCTGTGGCTGCTCGCTGCGCTGCTCGGACTCCTGCTGCTGCTCGCTCAAACCGCGCCCGTTCGCGCCGCCTCAACGGCTGAAACTCGCATCGGGGCATCGACCCTTTTCGCCGCTACTCACGTCGGCATCGCGAACGCTGAAAGCGGTGCACTGCAACCGGGAAACAGCGCGACGTACGACGGAATCGCGGTGGGTGATCTCTTCGCCACAGATGCCGCGGTAACCGCGGCCTCAACGACTGTTAGAGTCCTTGGCTCGAACCCGCTGTACCGAAACGTCGCTGAGGCGTTCAGCGGCAAGGCGTTCAACGTCCCCCAAGACATATGGGAGTTGATGTCGGCGGACGAACAGTGGGCAGCAAATAGGCTCTTTCTCGACCGCGGCATCGCTAACGGCGATCCGTTCCTTGTCGTGACCGGCGGCCGGCCTTGGGGAACGGGACTGACGGCAGAGATCAAGCATCTGATGGAGAACGGGTACGATTGGACGAGCAATGGCCTCGGACTCGCCCCCTCCGGGTGAAGATGGCAGTGAGGTTTACGTCGCGATGAAGCGGACGGATCCTGAGATAGAGGAGTTGGCAAACTGGCTTGTCAGCCAAGGCTTGTCGGTGAGCCGAGAGACTTACCTGCCAGAATCGTTCGGCGACTGGATCCGCGAATACCACTCGCCCGATCTTTGGGTTGCCTTAGCTCGAGATCGCGGTCGGTGGTCGGCTGAGGCGACGCTGCCCGGTCACTCAACGTGGTACTCGCTGCCTGCATGGTTAGCATATCTCCGGGGCAAGCCAACGCAAGAACCCGGGACGCCTGCGGAGTTGTCAGCCTTGCTCCGCGCGGCATTGAGCGAAATGCGCAGCGCCACACAACACCGCCGCTCCTTAGTGACGGGCCTCCAGCGTGCCGAGCGAGAACGCGATTCTCTACTGCTCGGGCGTCAATTGCCAGATAACATTGGCAGGAACGCAACTCTAGCTCCGGCAATTACGGCGACTGAGGCACGCAGACAAGCGAGCATCCGCGTGGCAAGAAGAAATCGACTCCGCCATGGGCGCTGACGTGTTGCCACAGATGAAGTGCCTAGCTTCGCGAGTCAGGCGCTGCGCGGCGCACACTTCGAAAAGCACGTAATTGATCAAGGGGAGTTCGACGGGTTCGGATACGGATCGGCTAGCCAATATGAGCGGGGCGCTCAGCAGTTCGTGTCGAACACTGACCGCATGTACTTCACGAGGGCAAACGGCGACGTTGCACTATCTTGAAGACACGAACGAGTTCGCGATAACCACGCCTGGGAACACACTTCGTACCTACTTCCAACCAGAAGAGGGGCCGAACTACTTCGTTCGGGAGTTGATGCGCGGATGACGGACCCTGATTTGCTCGCGCGAGCGGACGACGTTGCACTGAGAGTCACGGCACGTCGGCCTAGGCCTTGGCGGAAATTGGTGGAACAGTGGGTGAAGTTCGTCGGACAAGTCGAGGACGGTTACCAGTTCACGATCTACGACTACCATAACGATCTCGACCTGCGCGGGAAACTCGAGGAGGTTCTAGAGGGGATACCTGCCGAAGACCGGGCAACGCTTGAAGCTGAGGTGCACGACTACGATGACCGGTTCATC
Organism: Candidatus Dormiibacterota bacterium; assembly: GCA_963777285.1. GTDB lineage: Bacteria > Chloroflexota > Dormibacteria > Aeolococcales > Aeolococcaceae > JAFARE01. Next base: position 1,414,273 of record CAVZPR010000001.1, on the reverse strand, counting down.
AGAGCGACGCGGGAAGTCCCTGAGGTCATCGCGACCTACGACCGAGGGTTTTGGGCGCGTCGGATCCCAACTAAGCTCGTAGGGGAATTGGCTGCTGACCTCGGCCAGAGGGAGCCGCCCGGGAAGTGAGAACCTCGGAGCGGTTGCCATGTGGCTTGTGCAGACGTGCCTACCGCCAAGATGTGTCCGGCTTATGCCAAAGAAGGCCCGGCAACAGCCCGAGACGGCAAGACGTTCTGCGTCGCGGGCGGGGTTTCCGGCCCGCGCAGAGCTTCCCAAAGACGCGCGATGGATGCCATCAAGCGCATCACGCGCTCAACTCCATATCGGTCTTGCCCACGACGCTGCCGACGACCTTGCCTTACTCCATGATGCCATTCACAGCGCCCTGAGCAAGCTCCGCGCTAGTTCACCCGGCAGACACTTGCACCACAGTGCGCCGAACTCAACCTGGTGCAAGGATATGGCACAGCAGGCTTGGACATCTAGCAGCAAGTCCTGGAGGTGTGTCGAAGGCTACAGCACCCGAAGCGGTTGGCACACGAACCAGGTCATGCCTACTGCGTCGCTGCTCCACCTCGACCACTTCGCAATGGGCGCGGCGCGCAACAGGGGGCGCTCCGGCGTGAACAGCGGTCATGAAGTGCGAGTTTCGGCCGCGTGCTCCGATTCTACCGCGCGTGCTCCGCGTCTACTGCGCCATCAGTGTGAACCGCGCGTCCAGCGGTAGCCGCGCGTTCAGCGTAATCAGCGTGTTGCGCGTCGGCGTAACAGCGGTGTGCAGGATGAGGAGTCTCGCCAGCATCAACAGTCTCTGACTTTGCACAGGCTCTCATGTGTAACGCGAGACAGTCGACATGACGGTGGATCAAAGTGTAAGCAGCGTGTAAGCAAATCGGCGAGATCATGACGGGCGATGATCTCGATCGGGAAGGTGACCAGCGTAGAGCAGGTGGTGCGCTACCTTGTCGAGGCGCGGACCGACGCCGCCGTCGAGTACTACGCGAACGGTAGAGAAGTCCCTGGTAGGTGGACGGGCCGCGCGGCGCAGCGTCTCGACCTGAACGGTGAGGTGAGCGCGGCACAGCTGCGCGCCTTGCTGAGCGGGCACCACCCACGCAGCGGCGCTGATCTGTTGCAGCGACGCTGGGCGAAGCAGTCGGTGGTCGCCTTCGACGTCACCTTCAGCGCTCCCAAGAGCGTCACCCTGCTCTGGGCGCTGGGCGACGAGAACACCCGGGCAGCCGTGCTGCGTGCCCAACAAGCCGCGGTCGACTCCGTTGCCGAATACCTGCAACGACACGCCGGATGGGGGCGCTGCTACGACCGCGAGGAGGGTGACGTGGTCCCGGTGCGCGCCGAGCTCGCGGTGGCGCAGTTCCTGCATCGCACCTCACGCCCGGTGACCGACCCGGCGAGCGGTGCCATCACGGTCGACCCCCAGCTCCACACGCACCTGCTCATCCCCAACGTGGTGCGTCGCGACGACTGCAGCTGGGGGCAGCTGCACGGCGTCGCCCTGTACCGCCATGCTGCCTCGGCTGGCGCCGTCGGTCAGGCGGTGCTGCGCCACCAGCTGGTGCGCGAGCTCGGCGTCGAGGTCGAGGTCTCGCCCAACGGCTGCTTCGAGGTGCGCGGCATCAGCCGCAGCCAGCGCCAGGAGTTCAGCCGGCGCAGCCGCCAGGTGGCGGCGATGGACGCCACTTATGGAGTCGACAGCTGGTACGGGCACAAGCTGGCGGTGCTGGCCTCGCGCGAGGGCAAGGACGAGATCCCGGCGGGCCACGACGTCATCGCCGCATGGCGCGAGCGCGCGGCCACGGTGCACCTCGACGGCCGCGTGGTCGCCTCGCTGCTGCAGCGCCAGCAGCTCGCGCCGCACCGCGCCCTCGCCGCCCTCGACGTTGGCGACCTCCACGCGCTCCTCGGCGAGCAGGGCATGACCGCCGACGCGGCCACCTTCGCCCGGCGCGACCTGGTCCGCGCGGTGGCGGCGCACGCACCGCAGGGGATGTCGCTGGCTGACCTCGAGGCGACCGTCGACGCGGTGCTGGCCGACCGGAGCAACGTGGTCGACGTGGGCGTGGTCAAGCCGCAGCTGGCCGACGTGCTCCCCGCCAGGGTCCGCGCCTACTTCGAGGAGGACCGCCGCTACTCGACCCCGGAAATGGTGGCCATCGAGGAGCGCATGCTGGAGACCGCGCGAGCAGGACGGACCGCCGGCCGCGGCCTCGCCGGTGAGACCGACGTGGTGCGAGCCATTGCGGCCCGTCCCGGGCTGACCGCCGAACAGGAGACCATGATCCGCGCCGTCTGCCGCCGCGGCGAAGCGGTGAGCCTGGTCGAGGGCTCCGCCGGGAGCGGCAAGACCACCGCCCTGGATGTGTGTCGCGAGGCCCTCGAAGCGTCGGGCCGCGAAGTGGTGGGCGCGGCACTCTCTGCCAAGGCCGCGCGCAAGCTCACCGAGGAAGCAGGGATCCCGGCCACCACGGTGCACAGCCTGCTGCGCCGGCTGGAGGGCGGCGCGCAACCTCCCGACAGCGTCGTCGTCATCGACGAGGCGGCCATGGTGGGCAGCCGCCACGTGGCCAGGCTGGTCGACTACGCGGCGCGGGACCAGAGCAAGCTGGTCCTGGTCGGCGACCGGCATCAGCTGCAGCCCATCGACGGCGGCGCCGCCTTCCGCGCCCTCGGCGACCACCTCGGCCGGGTGGTGCTGAGCGAGAACGTGCGCCAGGCCGACGCCTGGGAGCGGCGCGCCCTCGCCGACCTGCGCGCGGGGCGCGTCGCCGAGGCGGTCAGCGCCTACGTCGCGCACGAGGCGATCACCACGGTGGCGCCGGAGCACGCCGACGGGCTGCGCGGCGCCATCCTGCTCGACTACCAGAGCGCGGTCGCCCAGGGGCGCGACACCATCATGCTGGCCCAGCGCCGCGCCGACGTCGCGTTCCTCAACCGCTGCGCCCACGAGCACGCAGCCCATCTGGGGAGGCTGCAAGGCCCGGAGATCAACGTGGGCACCTATCGGCCGGCGAGCGATGGCGAGGTCCAGCTGCCCAAGCGGTTCCGCGCCGGTGACCTTGCCCTCTGTCTCGACAACGACCGCCAGCGCGGTCTGGCCAACGGCATGCGCGTCGACGTGATTGCGGTGGATCCATCCACGAACTCCATGACGCTGCGCACGCCCGAGCAACGTGAGGTGACCATCGACACCCGCCAATACGACGCCCTCGACCACGGCTACGCCATGACGGTGCACAAGGCGCAGGGGCTGACCGCCGACGTGGCCCTGGTGCTGGCGACGGGGGAGGAGGGACGCGAGTGGACCTACACGGCGATGTCCCGCGGTCGCGAAGCGAACTGCTACTACACCCTTGCCGCGGAGCCGACCGTCGATTCACTGGGCGACGCGCACGAGGAAACCGAGCGGGAGTTGGAGCGCCGGCTGTCACGAGCCTGGAGCCGCAGCACCGCGGCTGACTCAACGCTCGACTACGAGCGGCGTGCAGAGCGCTTGCCAGCCGCGCGCCCGCAATTCACGCCCGACCGCGCTTTGGAACCCCAGATCGCATATGACCCGTTGCCAGCTTACTCCCCGGCGATCTCCACCGGGCCGAGTACGCTCCGCTGACAGTGCGCGCTTCGCCTCTCAGCGTCATGCCGTCCGCGCCGCAGCTGCCCTTGTCCTTTGATGTCGCGTCGGGGGCGAGCGGGTCAGTAGTTCCACGCGCGCCCGGCCGCGCCGACGAAGGCGAGCCGCGGAAATATCGTGGCGGCAGCTCGACGAACCAGGTGCCCACCGATACACGTTGCATCTGGGACGGCGATCGGCAAGCATTCGTATCGGGAACGCTGCGGCAGGTCATGCTGACACGCGGCTTTACTGCCGCCTCGCTTAGCCGCGCCGCCGGCGTCGCGCACGGCACCATGTACAACGCGCTTGCTGGACGGCCCACGCGCTTGTGTACCGCGCGCCGCATCCTCGAGACGCTTGCGGCTGTAGAGCCGGCCTTTCTCCTCGCCGATCTGGCGTAAGTGCACCTACGTTCGGAAGCGCGAGAGGGCAGAGACCGCCTCGAGGTCAGAGCCGGTGTAGTAGCGGCGCACCATGTCCACTGATTCCCATCCTCCAAGAAGTTGCAGATGGAACATTGGGACGCCTGCATCGGCACAACGCGTCGCCCACGTGTGTCGCAGCCGGTGTGGGTTGCACCGCACGTCCGCGACCTTGCCGATGCGCTGCATGAGTTGCTCGACGCCCCAGGTCGTCAGTGCGTGCTCGGAGTCCGAGAGAAACACCTCGCGGAGGTGGCTGTGGGGTCGCTCCTTGGTCACCCATTCGAGGAGGTCGCGAGGCAGGTTTCGGTAGGTGTCGCGGAAACCAACGATCCGGTCGCGCCGTCCTTTAGTGAGCACGCGATTGTGAACGTTGCCAACGATGATCAATCGCGGCGGTCGCGCCTTGAGATTCTCGAGGTGGTCTAGCGTAAGTGCGCACAGCTCACCGACGCGCAGGCCAGTGGCGAGGAGTGTGACTGCGATCAGACGGTCCCGTCCGGGCTTGGCGGCGGCTACGACGCGCGCTTCGTCGCTCAGGCTCAGCGCCATCGGCAGTTTGCGTTTCGGAACAGTTGGACGCGGGAGCTCACTGCCGTCGGTGAGCAGTGGTGCTTCGAATCCCGGCTGTTCCTTGCAGAATTTGGCGAGTGCTCGCGCATAGGTGCGGAACTTCACCAGAGTGCTCGGTCTTAGGACATCTGCATGAACGTTCATGTACTCCTCGAGGGCGTGCGTACTCAGCTGGTCGACGTAGGCGATGCCCTCATGAGCCAGGAACTCGGGAAAGCGGCCACGGAGCAAGTAGTCGTCGGCGTTGCGCAACGTCGTCACGGACCAGTCGAGCCGATGATGATTGATCATCGCCCGTGCCGCGTCGGCCACCGTCAGCCGTTGTCCAGGGCGGGCCTGGCCAGGACCCCGATCGCCATCCCTGAGGCCGCGTTGGGAGGTGTCGTAGTAATCGCGACGCTGCGGTTTGGGTTTTGGGACGAAGGCGCTGCTTGCCACCGGTCCCTCTCACAAGAGATTAATTGGAAAGACGCGACAGCAGGATATCAGAATGACAAAGAGTCGACGGTTGCCAGCAACATCCCATGGTTTTCTGGAGGTAGCTGGCGCTCGCTGAATATGGCTAGTCTGAATTCAAAATTCAGGTTGGTGGAGCGGAGGGGATTCGAACCCCTGACCTCTGCCGTGCGAGGGCAGCGCTCTCCCAGCTGAGCTACCGCCCCGGTGATCGCTCGAAGGCGCCCCGGCAGTATAGGTCCGGTGGTCGCTGCGGCTAGACGGACACGCCGCGCTCGGCGAAGAACGTCTTCACCGCGTCGGCGAGCGTGGGCAGGTTGAACGGCTTGGGCAGCAGGCCGTCGGCGCCGGCGTCGCGGGCGGCTTCGGCCTCCTCGCTGAGGGCGCTGAACATCAGCACCGGGGTGTCGGAGGTCGCCGCGTTGGCGCGGATGCGGCGGCAGGCTTCGATGCCGTCGATGCCCGGCATCATGATGTCGAGGATGATCAGGTCCGGAGGGTTGGCGGCGGCGTTGTCGACCGCGGCCTGGCCGTCCATCACGGTGTCCATCTCGTAGCCCTCGAGGTCGAGGTACCGGGACACGACCTGGATCACGCGCGGGTCATCGTCGGCGAGGAGGATCCGGGGCCTCGGCATGGCCCCATGGTACGGACGCCGCGGGCTCGCGACGCACCGGGTGGCATTCCTTTACAGACGCGGTGCAACGTCCGAGCACCCGGCTGCCGGAACCGGCCCTGCGCAGGGGCGTGGCTATACTCGCCGTGACCATGGGCAGCACCCCGGCGTCCCTCGTCCTGTTCGGCGTGGCCGTGGGTGCGTACTGCGGGGCGCTTGTCGCATTCGTGTTGCATCTGACCTTCCGGCGCCGCCTCCTCGGAGACATCGGCCTGGGTCTGGTGCTCGTGGGCTGGCCCCTGCACGCCGCGTCGATCTTCACCCGCGCCCTCGAGGCCGGTCACTGGCCCCTGGGCAACATGTACGAATATTCGACAGGCATCGCGTTCGTGATCGTCACGGTGTGCCTCGTGCTCATGGTGCGGGCGCGCATGCGGCTCATAGGGCTGCCCGCGATGCTCGTGGCCATTGCGCTCATGGGCGTGGCGTACATGCTCTACGTGCCACCGGGTCAGCTGGTGCCGGCGCTGCACAGCTACTGGCTCACCATCCACGTGACGGCGATGGCGACATCGTCCGCGATCCTGAGCTTCTCCTTCTTCTTCGGCATGGCCTACCTGGCGCGGCGCTGGGCGGACCAGCGCATGCTCGCCGTCGCCACCGTCCCGGCAGGGGCATCCGTGGGCCAGGGTGGCGCTGCCACGATGACCATGAGCGGCGGAGGCGGCGGTTTCGGCGCCGGCCTATCGACGTCCTTCGCCGACCGGGTCCGGCGCGTGCTCCCGTCGGCGCGGTCGCTGGACCAGTGGAGCTACCGCTTCGTGATGATCGGCTTTCCCATCTGGTCGTTCGGCGTCATTTGCGGCGCCATATGGGGCGAGCACGCCTGGGGTCGGTACTGGGGCTGGGACCCCAAGGAGACGTTCGCGTTCATCACCTGGGTGGTCTTCGCCATCTACCTGCACGCGCGGGTGACCTACGGATGGAAGGAGAAGCGCGCCGCCATCATCACCGCCTTCGGGTTCGCGGCGATCCTGTTCACCCTGTACGCGGTGAACCTGTGGATTGCGGGGCTGCACTCCTACGCCAAGGCGTAGGCGAACGGCGCGCTAGGCGCGCCGCTGCCACCTCGTCTTCTTCAGCATCTTCTTGTGCTTGTGCTTGCGCATCTTCTTGCGGCGCTTCTTGATGACGGAACCCACGGCGCAGGGGACTATAGCGTGGAGTAGGCCTGCCGCAGCTTATCGGCGGTCTCGTCGAGGTGCTCCGGCAGCACCTTGACGTCGCCCAGCACCGGCATGAAGTTGGTGTCGCCAGCCCAGCGCGGCACCACGTGCAGGTGGACGTGCTCGGTGCTGGCTCCTGCCGCGGTGCCCTGGTTGAAGCCGACGTTGTAGCCGCCCGGTGCCAGCGCGCTGTCGATCGCGCGCATCGCCCGCTGCGTACCGGTGATCAGCGCCGCCCCTTCGTCCGCGGTCAGTCCCGCGAGGTCGGGAACGTGTCGCAGGGGCACCACCATCACGTGTCCGCTGTTGTAGGGATAGCGGTTCAGGAGCGTGATCGTCAGCGTCGCGCGCTCCACGAGGTGGTCGCCGCCGGTTGGCGCCTCAGCGGCGCGGCAGAGAAAGCAGCCGTCGGGGGATGGTTCCTCGCCCCCCACGTACGCCATCCGCCAGGGCGCCCACAGCTGTCTCATGCGCCAGCGACGTTAGCGGATGGTCCCACGCGGCCGGCCGCGACCTGGCCGCCACGCACAGCGCCAGCGCCACTGCGATGAGCACCCACGGCGCCAGCTGTCCCGGCGGAGTCGCTGCTCCGTCGCCGAGGCTGATGAACGCCGCGGCGCTGAGCAGCGCCCACGCGCCGATCACCGTGGTCACCGCGCGTCGCGGGCCGCGACGCAGGAGCGCTGCCCGCACATCGGCGCGCAGCGCGACGGCGACGCACCAGGCGGCCGGCGGTGCGAGCATCACCAGGTCGTGCGTGCCCGCGTGCGGCGCTGCGAGCAGCGACAGCACGCACGCGCCCGCGAACGCCACGTCGAAGCTGCCGCGGTCCCGTCGCAGCAGCGCACCGAGGTACACGGCGACGCACAGCGCCACGACGGAGCCCACCGCACCCACGATCTGGGCCGCGGCGCTGTTGCCCAGGAACGATCCCGGAATGCCGACGAAGCCGCTGAATGTGCGCAGCTGCCAGCGCGTGTTCGTCTGCAGCGCGAGCGACACGAACTGCGCGACGCCGGCCGGCCCGGCGACGGCGAGGCTGGCGGCGAGGATCGCGATCGCGCCGCCGAGCGCGCCCCACAAAACCCTGCGGTTGCGCCAGCCGAGCATGAACGCCAGCAGGCCAAACGCCAGGTGTGGCTTGGCGATTCCCGTGCAGATCACGAGCAGCGCCGCGCCTCGCGCGAGGCGCCCGCCACGCCAGTCGCTGTACGCCAGCGCGATGCCCAACGCCATGACGCTGCCCCACTGCGCCTGCAGCAGCAGCACCAGCGTGCCCGCACCGGTGAGCGCCACAGCTCCCGCAGCGACCCTCCACCTGCGCGACAGCAGCTCCGGCCATGGCGCCGCGCGCACCGCTATCACCACGGCCAGCGCGAGCACCGCCAGCTGCAGCAGCGCCCACACGCGATACGCCACGTGCAGGTCGAACAGCGTGACCGGCGCCGCCAGCGCCGCCGCGACGGGCGCATCGACGAAGGGCAGGTTGCCCTCGGTGTCGGGGGCGATGACGCGCGTGTGCACCGGCGTCTGTGCGGACTCGTCGTACAGCTGCGTGCGCTGTCCGTCACGCAGCAGCGTCGCACCGACGTACGTCGAGGTGAAGTCGCTGCGGCCCACCTCGAGCGGTGAGACCTGGATCCAGATCACCACGTACGCGGCGAGAAGCGCTGCCGACACGGCGATGATCGCCCGTGCCGGCCGGGTCAGCCCGGCCATCGGCCCAAGCCTACCGGCGCTGTGAAGCGCGCCCGGCCGTGCGACCGGCCTGTGACCCGATCCTGACCGGAGCGGCGTGGAGCCAGGGGGACTCGAACCCCCGACCCCTTGCATGCCATGCAAGTGCTCTCCCAGCTGAGCTATGGCCCCAGGTCGGGTTCATGGTAGTGCGCCAGAGTGGGCGCAGAGCGCGTGGGGCGGCAGTCGCGGGTCGCGACGACTGCAGTCGGCAATTGCCAGTCGGCGGTGCTGTGGCACACAATGGCGGCACTTTCATTGCATGCGCCGCTGCAGTCCGCGCATGCCCACCGCGCTCGGAGGTTGCCATGCCCGATTGGGGTTCGGCCGCAGTGAGGCGGGACGAAACCGCGCTCGCGGGCGCGCCGTCGCCGATCGTGACGGCTGCGGAGAAGCTGGTGGTCCGCATCGAGGGTCTGGTGCGCGACGTCGCCGCGCTGCGGGCTGAGAATGCCGCGCTGCGCGGCCAGGTTCGCGACGCGGTGGCGCTCATCGAACGGGCCGGCACCGCCGCCAGCGGCGACCACGCCTCGCCGGCTCGCGGGCGCAAGCGCGCCGCAGCCGCGACGCGGCGGCGGCGGCGCAAGGTGGTCAAGGGGCGGGCGACGCCGCCATCGGTCACCGGAGAGGTGGTGCGGGCCGTGCTCGCCAAGCTCGGGTCGGCCACGGCGTCGGAGATCGCCAAGGAGATCACGAGCGCGGGCGCGCCGGTCTCCGGTCGGGCCGTGCGCTTCCTGGCCGAGCGGGCCGGGGCGCAGACGTTCGTGGGAGAGGACGGCCAGCGGCGCTACCGCATCTAGGCGGACTTTGTCCGCCGGGACGCCTGGCGGCGCCGGCTCAGGTGCTCATACCCTACAAGGCAGAATGTCTGCCAAGGCTAAAAGGGTCGTTGCGAGGCTGGGCCCGCGCCGGCTGGCCATCGTGCTGGGGGCGCTGCTGGCCGCCGGGGTGGCCGTCGGGTTGCTCGCGCTGCAGGGCCCGGCGCCGGCGCCGCCGGCCCTGGTCGGGGAGACGGTCGATCCACCCGCACCGCCGACGGTGCTGGTCTTCGTCAGCGGCGCTGTCGTCCATCCCGGTCTGTACGAGCTGAGCCCCGACGCGCGCGTGGCCGACGCGATCGCCGCCGCCGGGGGGATCACGACGCTGGCCGACCCCGGCCACCTGCCGGACATGGCCTCGCGGGTGCACGACGGGCGGCAGGTCAACGTCCCCTTCCTCAGGAGCACCGGCAACACCGCGGCCAAGCTCGACATCAACACGGCCGCAGAGGACGAGCTCGACGCCGTACCCGGGATGCCGCCCGGCCTGGCGGCGGAGATCGTGCAGTACCGGGACGAGTGGGGGCCGTTCACCAGCATGAGCCAGCTGCGCACCGACCTTGGCGTCGACTCCGCGACGGTGGCAGGGCTGGAGCACTACCTCCGGGTCGTGCTCCCGCCGACGTGACCCGCCTCAGCGGCTCGCGCTCGGGCCGCTGGGCGGCGCTGCTCTGCGCCTCGTTCGCCGCCGGTACGGCCGCCGGCTACACGGGCGCGATCCCCGCCGCCTCGGTGCTCGCCGGCGGGGCGCTGATCGCCGGGGCGCTGGCGGTGGCGATGACTGCATCGCGGCGGCCGCGTCCTGCTCTCGCCGCGCTGGGCCTCACGATCGCCCTGCTGGGAGCGCTGCGGGGCGCCGCGGCGGTGCCCGTCCCCGGCCCCGGACGCATCGCCGGGCACCTGGGCAGCGCGTCCGTCGCCGTTCTCGGAACGGTTCGCGAGGCGACGCCGGGAGGCGGCTCGGAGGTGATCGTCGACGCGCGCCGCCTGTCGGGCGGGGACGTCGACGCCGCGGTCACCGGCGGTCTCCTGGTCAGCGGGCCTTCCCTGCCCGCGGTGGCGCCAGGGGACTCGGTGGAAGTGGACGCGACCGGGCTCCGCGCTCCCGATCGCCGTCCCGGACCCGACTCGCAGGCGATCCTGGAACGCGAGGACGTCGAGGCGGTCGCGGTGTCGCCGCTGATGTCGGTGACCGCCCACGGCGGCCCGTCCGTTTCCCGAGCCATCGCAGCGCTGCAGGCAAAGCTGGTCGCGGCCGTCGACGGCGTGCTGCCCCAGCCGTCTGCGGCGCTGCTGCTGGGCATCGCCTTCGGCATCCACCAGCCACTTGCGGCCGACGTGCGCGCATCGCTGCAGGACGCAGGCCTGATCCACATCGTGGTGGTGAGCGGCTTGAAGGTGGTGATCCTCCTCGGCCTGCTGGCCGCCGCGGGCCGCGCCTTGCAGTGGCCGGAGCGGCGGATCCTGCTCGCCGCGATTCCCATGGTCGCCGCGTACGTCTTGCTCAGCGGCGCCGGTCCCGCCGCGGTGCGCAGCGCGCTCATGGCCGTCGTCGCGCTGCTGGCGCGCTCGGGGGGCAGACGCGCCGACCCGCTGCCCATGCTCGCTCTGGTGGCAGCGGCCATGCTCGCCGCCGCCCCCGGGCTCGTCGCCGACCCGGGTTTCCAACTCTCCTTCCTGGGCACGGCGGGCATCCTGCTGCTGGCGCCCCTCCTGCAGCGCCGCATCCCGGGACCGCGGCTGCTCGTCGACCCCTTCGCCGTGACGGTCGCCGCGCAGGTTGCGACCGTGCCGGTGATGGCGGGCACGTTCGGCGTCGTCGCCCTGGCGGGCCCGGTCGCCAACGCCCTGGTGCTGCCGCTGCTGCCCGCCCTCATCGTCGTCGGCGGCGCCGGGTCCCTGCTGGCGACGGTCGCGCCCGCGCTGGGCTGGCTCCCGCTGCACCTCGCGGGCAGCGGGGCGGACCTCACCGTGGCAGTGGCCACGGTCCTCAGCGCGATCCCCGGCAGCCACCTCGACCTTGCCGCCTGGCCACCGGCATGGACGGTCGCCGAGGTGGCGGCGCTGCTCGTGCTCGTGGCGCTCCTGGCCGCTCGCGCCAGGCTCCGCGCACCGACGGCGCTACGCCCGCCGCGCGGCACCGTGGCGGTGGTCGCGGCAGCGACGGTGGCGGCGGTGCTGGCCGGTGTCGCCGCGTCGCGGCCCGACGGCAGGCTGCACGCCACGGTGCTGTCCACGGGGTCCGCGCCGGCGGTGCTGGTGCAGACCCCGACGGGCGGGCTCGCCCTGGTCGACGGAGGCGCCTCGCCTGCCCTGCTGCAGCAGGCGCTGGGGCGCGTCCTGCCGCCCCTGGCGCGGCAGATCGGCCTCGTCGTCGTGACCGGCGGGGAGCGAGCGGCGGTGGCGGGCCTCGCCGGGCTCCCCGGACGCTACCCGGTGGACGTCGTCATGGCGCCGCACGACCTGACCCCAGGAGCGACGAGCGTCGTCGAGGCGTTGCAGCAGGCGGGAGCCGACGTGGTCGATCCCGCGGGGAGGTCCTGGACGTGGGGAGGTGCTGCCTGGCGCTGCCTCGACTTTCGCGCCGCCGCCACCGGAAACCCGATGTGCGCCCTGCTCGTCGCCGACCCCGGCGGCAGCCTGCTGGTCCTCGGCGATGCCGGCACCGACGACCAGGAGGAGATCTGCGCCGTCTACGGGCGGGCGCTGGCGGCGCAGGTGCTGGTGGCGCCGCCGGGCGGCGCGTTGTCGACGGTGCTCCTGGCCATCGCCCGGCCCGCCGTCGTCGCGGTGCCCGTCGCCTCTGGCGCGTACGTGGCCCCGGCCCCGCCGGGCGTGAACGTCGACCGGACCAGCGTCGATGGCGACCTCTCGTTTGCCGGCGGCCCCGGCGGCCTCGCGGAGGTGACGTGAAGGCGCGGCGGATAATCCGCCGCGTGCCTGATGCGCCGCGCGCCCCGCTGCAGTTGATCCATGGTGACGAGCGCTTCCTGGTCGACCGCGCAGCGTCGGCGTGGCGCCGCGGCGTGGGCGCGCGTGAGCTGGACGTGGAGGTGTTCGACGCCCCGCAGCGCCTGCTCGAGCTCCGTCGCAGCGCCAGCGAGGTGCCGCTGCTCGACCCGGAACGAGCCATCCTGGTGCGCGACCCGCCGCAGCTGACCACAACCGCGCGCCGCGGCGCCGACCCGCCCGAGGCGCTGGCGTCGATCCTCCGAGAGCGGCCACCGAGCACCGCGATCTGTCTCGTGGCCCACGTCCGGGTGGCCGCCACCAACCCCGTCCTGGCGGCGCTGCGCGAGCTCCGTGGCGCGATCGTGTACTGCCCCGCGCCGCGCGGCCGGGAGCTGCGGACGTGGATCGAGACCGAGTTGAGGACGCGCGGGTTGCGCTTGGGGACCGGCTCGGTCGAGCTACTGCAGCAGGTCGTGGGCGGCGATCTCGGAGCCCTCAGCAGCGAGCTGGACAAGCTCGGGGCGCTGGCCCAGGGCGGGCCTCTCCAGCTGGCGGACGTCCGCCGCGCGGTCGCGGGTGACGAGCCACTGGAGGTGTGGGGGGTGCTGGAGCAGCTGCTTGGCCCCACGCCCGCCCGGGGCGCAGCCACCCTCGACCGGCTGCTCGCCGAGGGACGGTCCAGCCAGCACCTGCTGTCCATCCTCGCCGGGCAGGTGCGCGACCTGATGCTCGCCCAGGCCCACCTCCGCCTTCGCGGCAGTGCAGCCGGGTTGGCGGCGGAGCTGCACGCGCCCGAGTGGCGGGCCGAGCGGCTGGCTCGTCAGGCCCGGGTGGTCGCCCCGGCCGTGGTCGCCGCCTGGCTGCAGCAGCTGCATGACGCGGACCGCCGCGTCAAGGCCGGGGAGATCGGCGACGTGGACGCCCTGCGCATCGTGGCCCTGGGTGCCGCCGAGACGGTGAGCCGCTCCCGGGTCAGGCGCTAGGGCGCCGCGGCGACTTCGCGGCGGTCTTCGCCGCCGAGCGCGACGCCTGCTTTGCCGGCGCCTTGGGCGCTGTCTTCGCCGCGGGCTTGCGCGCCGCGCCCTTGGCGCTGCGCCCCTTGACCCCGCCGGCGGCCGCCGATCGCGCTGCGGCCTGGTCGCCCTCGGCGCCCTGGGCTGCCTGCGCCAGGCGCGCGGCCATCGCGGTGAGGCGCGACTTGCGGCGCCGCGCGTTGTTCTGATGGAGGATGCCCTTCTCGGCGGCGCGGTCGAGCGCGCGCACGGCTTCGCGCACGTCGAGCACCGCGTCCTGCGCCTCGGCGGCGACGAGCAGCGTGCGCCGCGCTTTGGCCACCTTGGTGCGCACCGACGACTTCACGGCGCGATTGCGCAGGTGCTTGCGCTCGCTGGAGCGGATGCGCTTGCGTGCGGAGCGAGTGTTGGCCACGAGTGTCCCTTGTGAATGAATCGGCGGGCGCCGCGCGGCGCCCACTGCGCCGCTGCCGCCACCGGGAATGGGCAGTATATCAGCGCCTGCATGCTGATCCTGCCCGCATACGCGAAGCTCAACCTCGCCCTCGACGTCGTCGCGCGCCGCGACGATGGGCTGCACGACATCGACAGCCTGCTCGTGCCGATCGACTGGCACGACCTCGTCGGCGTCGCCCTGGAGCGCGCTGGTGCGCTGTCGGTGCGACTGCACCTCAGTGGCGACACGGACGGCGTGCCGCGCGGCGAGGACAATCTGGCGGCGCGTGCGGCGCACGCGATCCTGGAAAACGCCCGCGGTTGGGGCATGACGTTGTGGGTGCACAAGCGAGTACCCGCCGCGGCCGGGCTCGGTGGCGGGAGCGCCGACGCCGCTGCCACGCTGCGAGCCGCGGCCAGGTTGCTGTCGCGTGCTGGTGTGGCGCTGCCTCGCGACGTGCTCTTCACGATTGCTTCGAGCGTCGGCAGCGACGTCCCCGCACTGCTGGCCGGGGGCGCGCAGCGCGTGCGCGGCGCGGGCGATCGACTCACGCCGGCGCGCGTGGCCGAGCTCTACGCAACGGTGGTCATTGCGGGAGCCGGGTCCACCGCCGCGGCATTCGGCTCGCTCCAGGCCGCCGACCTCGCACCTGACACGGGCCGTGTGGAAAGGCTGATCGCGGCGGCGGCGGCCACCCCGCCCCCGGACGACCTCATGGGCAGCGGGCTGGAAGCCGCGGCGACGGCCGCGTCGGCGCACCTCGGCCAATCGATTGCCAGGGTTCGCGCGGCCACGCCCGAGATTCGCTGGCACCTGACCGGTAGCGGCGGCGCGCTCTTCGCCGTCACCGCCTCGCCGGCGGGTGCCACCGCGCTGGCGGCGCGCATGGAGGCGGTGGGCTTCGCCGCCCGTGCCTGCCGCACCCTCTGCACCGCCTAGCGAATACGCCCCGCCTACAATCCCGGCTCGTGGCCGTGGCTGACGCCCCCTCCGCCCGCCCGCCGGCGCCCGAGGAGTGCGCCCACCCCGAACCCGTCGAAGGTGTGATGGCCCACGAGTTCGCCCACTACGACGGGGCCATCGGTCCAGAGGGCAAGCGTCGCACCGTCACCTACTACGGACCGGTGATCGGCGGCCTGCCCATCCAGGCGTGGCACTGCGAGGTCTGCGGCCTGCTCCGGCTCACCTTCCCCGACGGGCGAAAGGAGGAGCGACGCCTCTTCCCGGGCCCGCAGCCGGGGCTGCTGGCGGTGCCGTCGGCGGTGGCACCGGAGCAGCTGCTGTACGGGCTGCAGGCGCGCGTGTCCGGACTCAGCGCGCAGCCGGCGTACTTCGAGCGGCTGACGGTGCAGAGCGGAATCGCCGCGGCCGCGGCGCCGGCATTCCGCCTGCCACAGATCCAGCTGCCCGCGTGGGACGCGGTGACCTGGCTCATGGTGCTCGGGCTCAGCGCGATCGCTTGCACGCTGCTGGCGATGGGCGTGCTCGCGGTGTACGGCTACTCGACTCCCGGAGTGGAAACGCCGCTGGCGGTGATCGTCGCGCTGACCTTCGCGGGGCTGCTGCTGTTCCGCTTCGGCATCGCGGGGGTGCGCCACTTCTTCCCGGCGCAGCCCTTGACCGAGAGCCCGGCCGTGCGACTGCGGGAGCGCCCGGCGCTCGACGGCGCGGCGCGCGCCGTGGTGACGTTCCTGACACTGGCGGTCATCGGGTTCTTCGCCGCCGCGATCCTCGCGGTGTACACGTATGCGACCCCGGGCGCGGAATGGCCAGTGATCCTGATGAGCATTGCATTTGCCATCACCGCGCTGGTGGTGCAGATCGCGTCCGCCGCGTGGCGTCACCTGACGCGACGCTGACGGTCGCCCGCGCCCGCGATGCCGCTGTCGCCGCCGCCTGACCAGGACATCGTCGTCGTCGGCGCCACCGGCGACCTGGCCCAGCGCAAGCTCCTGCCCGCGCTGTACAACCTGTCGCGCAATCAGCTGCTCCCGCGCGAGTGCGACATCATCGGCACGGCGCCGCTCGACTGGAACGACCAACGGTTTCGCGACCATGCGCGCGACGCGGTGCGGAGCTTCTCGCGCACCGGCATCGACGACGCCGCCTTCGCCGGCTTCGCCTCGCGGCTGCGCTTCGTGCCGCTGGGAGACGGCGGCGACCTCACGGCCGTGCGCGCTGCGCTGCAGCGGCCCCGGCGCATCGTGTACCTCGCTGTGCCGCCATCGGCCTTCGGCACGCTCATCGAGCACATCGGATCCTGCGGGCTCGCCGACGGCACGTCGATCGTCATCGAGAAGCCGTTCGGCCACGACCTCCGCTCGGCGGTAGAACTCAACCGCGCGCTGCACGCGGTGATCCCCGAGCCCCAGGTCTTCCGCATCGACCACTACCTGGGTAAGGAGACGGTGCAAAACCTCCTCGTGTTTCGGTTCGGCAACTCCATCTTCGAGCGCGTGTGGAATCGCGACGCCATCGCGCGGATCGAGATCACCGTCGCCGAGGAGATCGGCGTGGAGCAGCGCGGCAAGCTGTACGAGGAGATCGGCGCCATCCGCGACATCGTGCAGAACCACATGTTCCAGGTGCTGTCGCTGGTGGCGATGGAGCCTCCCATCTCCTTCGAGGCCGAGGCGATTCGCAACGAGAAGGTGAAGGTGCTCCGCTCCATCCATCCCATCCAGACGCGCGAGGCCGTGCGCGCGCAATACACGGCGGGCATCGTCGACGGTGAGCACGCGGAGGCGTATCGCTCCGAACCCGGCGTGTCGCCCGACTCCACGACCGAGACGTTCGCGGCCATGCGGCTGCACCTCGACTCGTGGCGCTGGTCCGGCGTGCCCTTCCTGCTGCGCACCGGCAAGCGACTCGCGCTGCGCGACACGCGCGTCGTCATCGTCTTCCACGACGTGCCGCTGCACCTGTTCCGCGAGGTGGGCGTGCACGAGATGGACAGCAACCGTCTCGTGGTGCGCATCCAGCCGGATGAGGGCATCGCGCTCAGCTTCTCGGCGAAGCAGCCGGGGCCCGACCTCACCGCGCAGCAGGTTGACATGAACTTCAGCTACGACCGCGCGTTTCGCATGTCGCCGCCGGAGGCGTACGAGCGGCTGCTGCACGACGCGCTCGACGGCGACCACACGCTGTTCATCCGCGAGGACGAGGTCGAACACGGATGGGCGGCGGTGCAGCCGCTGCTCGAAGACCCGCCGCCGATCAACTTCTACGCCGCCGGCAGCTGGGGGCCGCCGGAAGCGGAGCGGATCGCCGCGCCGTATCACTGGCACGGCGTCGAGGCGGAGGTGTGAGCGCGATCGTGGGGGTCGACCTGGGCGGCACCAACGTGCGCGCCGCGGTGGCCACCGGTGAGGCGACGCACGGAGAGGTGGTGCGCCGCGAAACGCCGGCGTCGGGAGGGCCGGAGGCGGTGCTCGACGCCGTCGCCGAGTGCGTCCGCGAGGCGGCGTCGGGCGAGACGCTCGGCGGCGTCGCCATCGGCATCCCCGGCCCGCTCGACCCCAGGCTCGGTGTGGTGCACGCCGCCCCTCACCTGGCCGGGTGGCGCGAGGTGCCCGCCGGCGACATGCTCTCCGCGCGGCTCGGATGCCCGGTGGCGGTGCGCAACGACGCCACGCTTGCCGGATTCGCCGAGTGGAAGGCCGGCGCCGGCAAGGGCACCGACTACTTCATCTTCATCACCGCGAGCACCGGTGTCGGCGGCGCGGTGATCGCGGGCGGCCGCCTCTACGAGGGGTCGACCGGCTCGGCGGGCGAGGTGGGACACGCACCGGCGTCCATGGACGGACCGCCCTGCGGCCAGGGCCACACCGGCTGCCTCGAGGGCATGGCGTCGGGGACGGCGATCGCGGCTGCGGCGCGGCAGGCGCTGGCGGCGGGTGAGCGGTCGTCGCTGTCCGGCATCGAGAGGCAGGCGCTCGACGCGCGCGCGGTGGAGGAGGCGGCGCAGCGCGGCGACCCCCTGGCGATGCGTCTCTTCAACGACGCCGCACGGGCGCTGGGACGGGCCGTCGGCGGCCTGATCAACCTCCTCGCCCCCGAGGCAGTAGCGATCGGGGGCGGCTTGATCAACGCCGGGGATCTGCTCTTCGTGCCCATGCGCCGTGCGGTCCCGGAGATCGCGTTCGAGTACCCGGCGTCGCGCTGCCGCATCGTCCCCGCCGCCCTGGGCACCGACGCCGGCATCGTCGGGGCGGCGGCCTGGGCGGCGCACAGCTTCGCCGGCTGAACCGGCTCAGCAGGAGGGTGTGGGCGTGCCCGGCGCGCCGGCGGCGACGGTCACCGTCGCGGACGCCGTCGCCGGCGGGTTGAACGCGTGGTGCTGCGGGGTCACCAGCTCGACGCGCAGCGCGTGCTCGCCGGGTGTGAGGCGCTCGGCGAAGCGCCAGACGTCGACCGTGGGCACCTCGTGCCCGTCGACGAAGACCACGAGGTAGTGCTGCGAGTCGGTCGCGTCGACGCTGCTGCCGTCAGGGAGCACGCCGCAGACCGTCAGCACCACAGGCGACGACACCGTCGACCCGCTCAGCGGCGCGGCGATGCGGATCGCGTAGGGCGCCGGGCCTGGCTGCACCGCCGCCAGCACCAGCGACGCCACCGTTCCGCCCAGCCCGGCACAGCCCAGCGCCAGCGCGACGGCGCGCCGGCGGCGGCTGTGCAGCGCCACCGCCCCCAGCGCCCCGCCGAAGAGCAACCCCGCGGCCAGCCACTGCAGCGCCAGCGGCACCGGGCTGCCCGTGAGGACGTGGGCGATCACGGCGCGCCTGACGCGTCGCCCCCGCGTTCCGTCGCGCTGATGAGCTCCGTCGATGCGTGCGGTGCGTGCGCCGCAGCCGCCTTGGACGGTGAGCCGCTCGGCGCCGCCTCTTCCACCACCGGCTGCGCCAGCAGCCACAGGCTGGCGGTAGGGAGAATGTTCTCGGCCACCTCCTGCGACCCGATCCAGCCGACCACGGCAAGCGCCAGGAAGAGCAGCCAGGCGACGCCCATGCGCAGCGGCGCGGCGGGGCGGATGGGCATCCGGTCGCGCAGCTGCGGGCCGCCGGCCGCCACCGGCTGGACGGCCGTGGGCCACACCACCAAGAACGAGGCGAAGACCACGGCAGCGCCGCCGAACACAAAGAGCCACAGCGGCACCGGCAGGTCGTACCGCTTGCCGAACGCGTGGGCCAGGATCGGGGCGAACGCGGGCATCGTCATCTCGGTTCGGGGGGCAGCATCGCATGACCCCGTATGCACCGGCCCCGTCTATTGAGACTTGCATATAACTGAGATCTAGGCTCAGAATGCACACGATGTCTCGCGCGAACCTTTGCCGCATGGCGATGCTGCTCACGGTCTTGGCCGGCTGCGCCTGTGGCGCCGCGGGCGGCACGGCGGGCGGTTCCGTGAGCGGGCGTCCCATCGAGGTCGTGGCCGCGGAGAACTTCTGGGGCAGCATCGCCGCGCAGCTGGGCGGCGCCCACGCCTCGGTGGTGAGCATCGTCACCGACCCCAACGCCGACCCGCACGAGTACGAGAGCAACACCAACGACGCGCGCGCCTTCGCCAACGCCGACTACGTCATCCTCAACGGCGCCGGCTACGACGACTGGGCGCAGAAGCTGCTCGACGCCAACCCGTCGACATCGCGCACCACGCTCACCGTGGCGGGAATGCTGGGGAAGCACCCCGGCGACAATCCGCACTTCTGGTACAGCCCCGACTACGTGATGCGCGTCGTCGACCGCATCACGGCCGACTACGAACGCATCGATCCCGGTGACCGCGCGGCGTTCGAGTCGCTGCACACGCAGCTGCTGGCGTCGCTGGGTCCGTACCGCGCCGAGCTGCAGGCGATCGCGGAGCGCTTCCACGGCCACCCGGTGGCCGCGACGGAGAGCATCTTCGTGTACCTGGCCCAGGCGCTGCGGCTCGACCTCATCTCGCCGCCTGACTTCATGGAGGCGGTGGCCGAGGGCAACGAGCCGCCCGCGTCCGCCGTGGCCGCGTTCCAGCAGCAGATCACCACGCGGCAGGCGACCGTGCTGGTGTTCAACGTGCAGACGGTCACGGCGGTGACCACCGGCATCGAGGACCTGGCGCGCCGATCCGGCGTGCGTGTCGTCGGCATCTCTGAGACGGTGCAGCCGCCTGGAGCGCGCTTTCAGGACTGGCAGCTGGCCGAGCTCCGCGCGCTCGACTCCGCGCTGGCCGGGAGCTCGACATAACCCCTGCCGCCGCCGTCGAGCTGGAGGGGGTCGCGGTGCGCCTCCAGGGGAGGACCGTGTGGCGGGAGGCGACGTTCCGGGTCTCCCCGGGCACCTTCACCGCGGTGGTCGGTCCCAACGGCGCGGGCAAGACGACGCTGCTCAAGCTGCTGCTGGGACTCTTGGCGCCCTCGGCCGGGACCGTCCACGTCCTGGGATCGCCACCGCGCCGGGGCCACCCCGACATCGGTTACGTGCCGCAGCGGCGTGCTCTGGATGCCGGGCTGCGGGTGCGCGGCACCGATCTGGTGGCGCTGGGCGTGGACGGCCATCGCTGGGGCGTGCGGCTGGGCGGGCGCGAGGCCGGGGCGCACACGGTCGCACGCGTCCTCGGCGAGGTGGGGGCAGAGGGGTTCGCGGCTCGCGCGGTGGGGCGTCTGTCCGGCGGCGAACAGCAGCGGCTCCTGCTCGCCCAGGCGCTCGCCGGTGATCCCCGGCTGCTGCTGCTGGATGAGCCGCTCGCGAGCCTCGACGTGCGCAACCAGGTTGCGATCGCCCAACTTGTCGACAGTATCGTCCGCAACTCGGGCATCGCCGCACTCATGGTCACGCATGACATCAACCCCATCCTCGGCGTGATCGACCAGGTGGTGTACGTGGCGCAGCATCGCGTCATCGCAGGCGCGCCGCGAGACGTCGTCACCACGGAGCGGCTGTCGGCCATCTACGGCGGGCAGGTCGAGGTGCTGCGCGACAGTCACGGGCACGTCTTCGTTGTGGGGCTCGACCAGGAGGCCGCGCACGCGCATGAGCACTGACGTGCTGGCCACGGCTCCGGCGGCGGCGCCCAGCTGGAACCTGGTGCAGGACATCACGCAGCTCTTTGCGTACGGCTTCAGCGTCAACGCACTCGCCGCGGGAGCGATCGTGTCGCTCGTCGCCGGCGCCATCGGCTACTTCGTCGTGCTGCGCGGCCTTGCATTCGCCGGACACGCGCTGTCCCACATCGGCTTCGCCGGCGCGGCCGGCGCGGTGGTCGTCGGCGTCAGCCCCATCGCGGGACTCCTCGCGTTCACCGCGGGCAGCGGCGCCGTGATGGGCGCGCTGGGCCACCGCATCCGCGACCGCGACGTCGTCATCGGCATCGTGCTTGCGTGGATGCTGGGTCTGGGGGTGCTGTTCCTGTCGCTGTACACGGGTTATGCCACCGAGGCGTACGCCATCCTGTTCGGTGACATCTACGGTGTGTCGACCACCAGCCTGCTGCTGACGCTGGTCACCGGCGTGGTCACGCTCGCGGTGCTCGCGGGCATATACCGTCCGCTCCTCTTCGCGTCGCTGGACGACGACGTGGCCGCGGCGCGCGGCGTGCCCGTGCGCGCCCTCAGCGTGGTGTTTATGGTGCTGCTGGCGCTGACGGTCTCGGAGGCGGTGCAGGTCGTGGGGGTCCTGCTCGTGTTCGCGCTTGTGGTCACGCCGGCCGCGGTCGCCGAACGGCTGACGGCGCGCCCGGCTCGAGGCATCGCCATCTCCTGCGCGCTCGCGCTGCTGTTCACGCTCCTCGGCCTGGCGGTCGCCTGGTACTCGCCACATCCGCCCAGCTTCTTCATCACCACGATCGCGTTCGTCACGTACCTCGGGGTGCGCGGCGGAGCGGCGTTGCGCGACCGCGTGCGACGATCGAACGCCATGACGGAGCCGGCGTGACCACGGCGCGGGTCGCCAAGCCCGCGGTGGAGGACCTCTCGGAGCGCCTGGGCGCACGGGGGCGGCGGCCCACCGCACAGCGCCTGGTAGTGCTGGAGGCTCTGCGCCGCAGCCGCCGCACCATGGTGGCGGCCGAGCTGTACGAGCAGCTGCGCGAGCGCAACCCGCTGTTGGGCCGGGCCACGGTCTTCCGCTCTCTCAACTCGCTGGTTGAGGCGGGGCTGGCGCAGCGATTCGAGCGGCCCGGGCACGTGTACGCGTACGCCGCGTGCTCCGCCGAGCATCATCATCACCTGGTCTGCACGTCGTGCGACTCGACGCAGGAGATCGACGAGGCGGCGATCGCCATGCTGGTGGGTGAACTGTCGCGACGTCACGGGTTCACCGCGCACCACGCGTCGCTCGACTTCTACGGCGTCTGCGAGCGCTGCGCGCAGCAGCGCGATCCTTCGTGACCCGGCGCCCGGTCAAGGTCGCACGCCGGGCGCTCGACGCCGCGCTGGAGGCGATGCCCGGCGGCGTGGTGGAGCGCGTCACCGCGGTCACCGGTCCGCTGAGCCGGCACAGCGGCCGCACGCACGCGGGCGCAGCGGCGCTCGGTTCGACGCTGGCGGTGCTGGCGCAGCCGCCGCGCCGCCGCCACCGCCGCTCGTCGCTGCTGACGCTCGACGACATCGCCGCGCATGTCGACCAGCCCCCGGAAGCAGTGCAGCGCTGGGCGGACCGCGGCCTCCTGGGCACGCCGCAGGCAGACGGTTCGTGGGGTCGCGACACCGTCGACCGGGCGGTGCTGCTGGCGGCCGCGACGAACCGGGGCACGAGCGACGACGATCTGGAGCGCGCGGTCGCCGAAGGACGATTGCCGCTGATCACGCTGGAGCACGTCATCTCCGGCGACGCCACGCTCTCCGCGCGGCAGGTCGCCGAGCGGGCCGGCGTGCCCCTGGAAATGGCGCTCAACATCTGGCGCGCCCTGGGCATGCCCGCCGACGACCTCGACGAACCCGCGTTCACGCGCAGCGAGGTGGCGGCGCTGCGCACGCTGAACGCGATGCGCAGCGTGTTCACCGAGGACGACCTCGTCGAGGCGGCGTCGGTGGTGGGCCGGGCGATGTCGGACGTCGGCGCGGCGTCGGTCGAGCTGTTCCGCCGGCAACTCACGGCGCGTTTCGTGGAGAGCGGTGCGAGCGAGCTCGACGTCGCGCTGAGGCTGGCGGCGATGGTCGACCTGCTGGTGCCGCCGCTTGGTCCGCTGCTCGAGGTGGTGCTGCGCCACCACCTCATCGCCGGCGCCCGGTCCGAAGCGGCGATGCAGATCGAGCAGAGCGACCGGGGAGCGCAGGGTCAGCGCCAGCTGACCGTGGCGTTCGCCGACCTGGTTGGATTCACCACGGTGTCCGAGAAGCTGACAGCGCTGGAGGTCAGCCACCTGGCGTCGCGGCTGCTGCACTGCGCGGAGACGGTGCTTCCACGTCACGAGGCGCGGATCGTCAAGAGCATCGGCGACGCCGTGATGTTCACGGCGCGAGATCCTGTGTCATGCTGCGCCGCCGCGCTCGACCTCATCGACGCGGCCGCAGCCGAGCCCGGCATGCCGCCGGTGCGCGTCGGCGCGGCGCACGGCCCGGTGCTGCGCGCGTACGCAGACTACTTCGGACGGACGGTGAACATCGCCGCGCGCCTGGTCGATGTGGCGCCGGCCGCGGCTGTGTATCTGCAGGCGGACGGCGCCGACGCCGACAGCGCCGCATGGGCGGCCAACGGCCTGGCGGTGAAGCGCGGCTCACCGCTGCGCCTGAAAGGCGTCAACGAGCGCGTGGCGGTGCTGCGCGTGCGCCGTGCGTAGCGTGACGGCGCCGCGTTGGTCGTTGCCTGCCGGAGACGTGCATGCACCCTCGGCGAGTTCCGGTCGCGGAGCGATCTCGCGCGACAATCTTCCGGCGCGCGAGATTCGCGGAGCGATCCGGCTGTCTGAGCAGAGAGGGTGCATGCACGGCGCCGGCATCAATATCGCCGGTTGTGCCGAGCGTGATCAGCGCGGCACGGCCGCGGTCGGCGGCACCGGCCGGCGCTGGTTGGAGATGGTGAGGAACGCGATGCCGCCGCCGAGGGCGCACATCGCGGCGCAGATGAACATGCCGGTGCGGAAGCCGCTGCTCAGCGTGCCGACCGCGACGGCGCTGCCGCCCGTGCTGATGCCGGCCAGCGCGGGCACGAGAGCCACCGCGGCGAGGCTGCCCACACGGGCCACGTCGTTGTTGATCGCCGAGGCGATGCCGGCGCGAGTCGACGTGACCGCTCCCAGCGCGGTCGAGGTCAGCGCGGGCACTGTCAGCACCAGCCCCAGGCCGAACACGATGCCGGCGGGCAGCACGGTGAGCGCGTAGGACGAGCCCGGCGTCGCGCGGGCGAACAGCGCCATGCCGACCGCGGCGACCAGCGGCCCAAGCGTCATCGGCAGGCGCGGGCCGATGCGTGAGGCGAGCCGTCCGGTTGTAGATGACAGGAGGAGCAGCAGCGCCGTCACCGGCAGCAGCGAGGCGCCGGACGCGAGGGGGGAGTAGTGCAGCACCTGCTGCAGGTAGATGACGACGAGAAACGTCACCGCGCCCAGCGCGGCGTAGATGGCGAAGGTGGCCCCGTTGGCTCCGGAGAATTGGCGCGAGCGGAACACGTCGAGCGGCAGCATCGGATCGCGGGCGCGCCGCTCGTTCACCAGCAGCAGCGCGAGCAGCAGGGCGCCGCCCGCCAGCGAGCCCAGGATGATCGGCGCGGTCCAGCCGTTCACCGGTCCCTGGATCAGGCCGTACGTGACCCCGCCCAGGCCGAGCGCCGCGAGCGCGGGGCCGGGCAGGTCGATCCGTCCCCGTGGCCGAGCGTCGCGGGTCTCCGGCACGCAGCGAATGGCGATGAACAGCGCCACCGCCGCCAGCGGCACGTTGATGAAGAAGACCAGGCGCCAGGTGAAGGCGCCCACCAGGACGCCGCCGACGAGAGGCCCGATCGCCCCAAAGAGGCCGCCGAAGCCCGCCCAGGCACCGATCGCAGGGGCGCGATCGCGCGGCCTGAAGCTGGATTCGATGATGGCCAGGCTGGCCGGCGTGAGCAGCGCGCCGCCCACCCCCTGGATGGCGCGGAACGCGATCAGCAGTCCCGCGGATGGCGCCGCCCCGCAGAGCACCGAGGCGACGGTGAACCAGGCAAGGCCGATCACGAAGAGCCGCCGTCTGCCGTAGCGGTCGCCCAAGGACCCGCCGAGCAGGAGGAAGGCCGAGAGCGTGAGCGTGTACGCGGTGACGGTCCACTGCAGGTCGGCGAGCCCGACGTGCAGGTCGCGCCCGATGCTGGGCAGCGCCACGTTGACCACGGTGGAATCGAGGAACGCGATGCCCGAGCCGAGCACCGTCGTGGCCAGGACCCAGCGCCCGGGGGCGCTGGCGAACCGCAGCCCGGCCTCCTCGGCGACGGCGGCGTCTCCCACGGCCCCTGAGTGTGAGGCAGCGCCGCATGGTCAACGTGCTTGAATCGCGACCGTGGACGAGCGGGAGCGGTGGACAGCCGTCGACGGCCTCTTCGACGGGCTGCTGATCGGCCCGGACGCCGCGCTCGATGGAGCGCTGGCCGCCAGCGCGGAGCTGCCCAACATCCAGGTGGCGCCGAACCAGGGCAAGATGCTCCATCTGCTCGCCCGGGCCGTGGGCGCACGCGCCATCCTCGAGGTCGGCACCCTGGGCGGCTACAGCGCGATCTGGCTGGGCCGCGCGGTGGCGCCGGACGGCAGGGTGGTCACCCTCGAGGTGGATCCCCGGCACGCCCAGGTGGCGCGCGGCAACATCGCGACGGCGGGGCTGGGCGACGTCGTGCAGGTCCGGGAGGGACGCGCCCTCGACACGCTGCCCCAGCTGGAGTCGGAGGGCGCCGGACCATTCGACCTCGTGTTCATCGACGCCGACAAGCCGAGCACCGCCGACTATTTCGACTGGGCGGTGCGCCTGAGCCATCCGGGGACGGTGATCGTGGTGGACAACGTGGTGCGCCAGGGCGCCATCTTAGATCCAGACAGCGATGACCAAAACGTACAGGGCATGCTGCGCTTCAATCAGCGGTTGGCCGCGGAAAAGCGCGTCAACGCGACGGTGATCCAGACGGTGGGCGTGAAGGGGTACGACGGCTTCGCACTCGCCCTGGTGACGGGCGGCTAGGCCAGGGCTGCGTCGATCCGGCGCATCACCTCCGGCGTGAGGCGCTGCAGCACGTCGAGCGCGCCGACATTCTCCTGTACCTGCTCGGCGCGGCTGGCGCCTGTGATCACCGTCGAGACGTGCGGGTTGGCGGCGCACCACGCCAGCGCGAGCTGCGCGAGCGTGGCCCCCAGCTCCCTGGCGATCGGCTCCAGCGCGCCCACCTTGCGGTTGGCGTCAGGGTCGGTCAGCTCCTCGCGCATCCAAGAGTAGCCCGGCAGCGCGCCGCGGCTGCCTTCGGGCACACCGTCGCGGTACTTCCCGGTGAGCAGGCCGGAGGCCAGCGGGCTCCACGTGGTGAGGCCCAGCCCCAGGCTGTCATACAGCGGCAGGAACTCCTGCTCCACCTTGGCGCGCTCCAGCAGGTTGTACTGCGGCTGCTCCATGAGCGGCTTGTGGAGATGGTGGCGGTCGGCGATCTCCCACGCCGTGCGGATGGACTCGGCGCTCCATTCCGAGGTGCCCCAGTAGAGCGCGCGTCCCGACGCGACGATGTCGTGCATCGCCCACACCGTCTCCTCGATGGGAGTGTCGGGGTCGGGGCGGTGACAGAACACGAGGTCGACGAAGTCGTGGCGCAGCCGTTGCAGCGACCCGTCGATGGCCTGCAGCAGGTACTTGCGGTTGAGGGTGTTGCGCGTGTTGACCAACTCCGCGATGCCCCAGTAGAACTTGGTGGAGATGAGGTACGTGTGGCGCGGCCAGCCCAGGGCGGCGATTGCCTCGCCCATGATCAACTCCGACTTGCCGCCCGCGTAGACCTCAGCGTTGTCGAAGAAGTTGATGCCTGCGTCGTAGGCGGCGGCGAGACAGTCGCGCGCGGTGCTGCCCGCCAGCTGCGGGCCGAAGCTGACCCAGGAGCCGAATGAGAGGACGCTGACGCGCACCCCGGCGCGGCCCAGGCGGCGGTACTGCATCTCCATCGGGGCAGAGGGTACTGTACGGACGATGACCGACACGACCGAGGTGGCCTCCCCCGCGCCACCCGTACAGCCGGCTCAACCGGCGGAGCACGCCGAGCTGGACCCGCGCCGCTGGGTGGGGCTGTTCAGCGTCATGACCGCGCTGTTCATGGTCCTGCTCGACATCTCGATCGTCAACGTCGCGATTCCCGCGATCCGCAACAACCTCGCCGCCAACAACGCCGACATCCAGTTCGTCGTCGCCGGTTACGGCCTGGCCTACGCGGTGATGCTCATCACGGGCGGCCGACTTGGTGACATCTTTGGCCGAAAGCGGCTGTTCATGATCGGCATGGCCGGCTTCATCACCGCATCCGCACTGTGCGGTCTGGCCCAGACGGCGATCATGCTCGATCTGTCTCGCGTGTTCCAGGGCCTGATGGCGGCCCTGATGTACCCGCAGGTGCTGTCGGTCATCCAGGTGAGCTTTCCGCCGCATGAACGCGGCCGCGTCTTCGGCATGCTCGGCGCGGTCATCGGCATCGCCACCATCACCGGTCCGCTGGTCGGCGGCCTGATCATCCGCGATGACCTCACCGGCGGATCCTGGCGCTGGATATTCCTGGTCAACCTGCCCATCGGCATCATCTCGCTGATCGCCGCGATGCGCTTCGTGACCGAATCGCGTGCACCGAACGCCACGCGCCTCGACGTCGTGGGCGTGCTCATCGCCACGGTCGGACTGCTGCTGTTGGTCTACCCGCTGGTCGAGGGCCAGGTCGCCGGATGGCCGCCCTGGACGTTCATCTGCATGGCATTGAGCCCGTTCGTGCTGGCCGCCTTCGTGCTGTACGAGCGCGCGCTGCCCAAGACGCGGTTTCCGCTGGTGCAGCTGTCCATGTTCGGCATCCAGTCGTTCCGTGTCGGCGTCGGCATATCTGCGGTCTTCATCGCGGGCGTACCCGCGTTCTTCTTCACGTTCAGCCTCATGCTGCAGGTCGGCCTCGGCTTCAGCGCGCTCCACGCCGGCCTCACCACGATCCCATGGAGCATCGGGTCCGCGGTCGCGTCGGCGATGTCGGCGCGACTCGCACCCAAGCTGGGCAAGTGGACCATCGCCATCGGCTCGGCGCTGCTCGTCATCGGAGTCCTGGGCATCATCTTCACGCTGCACGTGCGCGGCACGAACGTGACCAGCTTCGACCTCATCCCCGCGTTCCTGGTCAGCGGATTGGGACTGGGGACGGTGATCGCGCCGCTGCTGAACGTGATCCTCGCCGGCGTGCCGCCCCGCGACGCGGGCTCGGCGTCGGGCGTGCTCACAACGTTCCAGCAGCTCGGCGGCGCCATCGGCGTCGCCGTGATCGGCGTCGTGTTCTTCGGACTGCTGTCCAGCCGAGCGCCGGTGGTGGTCAACGACGTGACGCCGCAGCTGCGTGCTCAGCTGGCCGCGGCGCACCTGCCGGGACCGGCGATCAACGCCGCGGTCGCCAAGTTCAGCCACTGCTTCACAGAGCAGGCGGGGTCGAGCGACCCCACGCAGCCCGTGCCCGGGTGCCCGCCGGTGACGACCGCCTCGACTCCGACGAGCAACCCCGTCTCGGCTGCGTTCGCGAGCGCCGCGCAGTCGGCGCTGGCGCACGACTTCACGAGCACCGTCGAACGCATCCTTTTCTTCAACGTCGGCCTGTGGCTGGCGACAGGCATCCTGTCACTGCTGCTGCCGCGGGTCCCGGTGCGCCGCCCCGGCTGAGGGTTCGAGCAGGGCGGTCAGGCCCGAGTTCGTGTGGCTCCGTGCCACGGTCTCGGCAGCGAGCACCGCCACGAAACAGCACGCGGCGGCCACGCCCAGCAGCTCCAGCAGCTGTCCCGGGTGCGGTGATCCGCCACCCACGAGCCACCAGAGCGAGCCGCGCAGCGCGAGGGCGACCGGGACCGCTGCGCACGCGCTGACCACGGCGTCGACCATGCGTCGCCGCGCGCCGTGCAGCGGATGCAGCGGCACGACAAGCCGCAGATGCGAGCCGGCCGCGACGGCGAAGG
This sequence comes from Candidatus Dormiibacterota bacterium, assembly GCA_963777285.1. GTDB lineage: Bacteria > Chloroflexota > Dormibacteria > Aeolococcales > Aeolococcaceae > JAFARE01. Next base: position 1,385,291 of record CAVZPR010000001.1, on the reverse strand, counting down.
CGAACATGGCGCTCGTGGCGACGACCACGTCGATCCACAGCCCGGCGCCGGGCCCCTCGCCGATGGCCGTCGCCACCACGAGCAGTCCCGCAAACGCGAGCGCGAGCGCCGACGCGATGGCGAGCGGGCGGGCACGCACCTGCGCGGCGATGCGCTGTTCCAACCGGATCGCGACATCCGCCCAGCGGCGGCCCGGCGGTCCCAGCGTGCGCGCGTACCAGGCGGCGGTCGCGGCGGCATCCGCGAGCCAGTCGTCACTGGATGCGTCCGTGGCCGGCGGCAGCAATCGCGAAGCCCGGTGCAGGGCGACGAGCACTATGACCGCCGGCACGCTGATCACCGCCAGTCCCACGATGAGGTACGCGGTGACCTGCGTCCATGCCCCCGGATCTGTGCGCGTGGCGACGCTGATCCAGTCGGCACCGAGCGTGAGCGTGACCAGGAGCGACGCAAAGCGCGAGCCGCGGATGATGAGACGTGCTCGCTCCCACGGCAGTGGTTGGTCGCGGCGGCACAACGCGAGGCGCGTCGCGTTGACGGCGGCCGTCAGCGGCACGAAGAAGATCGTGAAAGAAACGACGGCGTCGTAGGGATCGTCCTGCCAGGGGGCGTGGAGGTACAGCCAGCGCAGTTCCTTGGCCGCATACGCAGCCACGACGAACAGCAGCGACAGGGCGAGCGCGCCCACCGCTGCCACACCGATGACGCGTCGCCGCGGATCGCCCGGTGGCATGGCGGTCGCAACGGAACGCGCTGCCTCACGCATGCGTGTGCATTCTCGCGCAGTCCGGCCGCCGATCCTCAGCGATGTCTCAGCTTCTTCGCAGGTGAGCTGGAGCCGCCGCATCGAGACTGATCCACGTCGCAACAACCTCGGTCAGACAAGGAGCTACGAACCATGACCACAGCAGCAATCGCCCTCAATGTGGCACTCGCCGGCGGGATGTCAGGTGTCGTCGCGGCGGCGATGGCCCTCGTGCCCAACCTCGAGCGGATCCGTGCCCGGCGGGTGCGTCGCGAGCCGGCGGCGCCGGCGCCGCGCGCCGAGCCCGCATCCACTGCCGCGTGGAACCGGGCCGCCTGACTCCCACACAATAGGCGAAGGCAGGCAACCTTCGGGGAGACCGCGATGGCAGACGCAGGCGGCGAACGGATGCGCGCGGTGCGCTTCCACGAGTACGGCGACGCATCCGTTCTGCAGGTCGAGGACGCACCACGCCCAACACCGCGTGAGGGCGAGGTGTTGGTCCGGGTGCGTGCGGCGGGCGTCAATGCCGTGGACTGGAAGACGCGCGCCGGCTATCTCAAGGAGTACATGCCGCTGCAGATGCCGCACGTGCTCGGCTACGACCTCGCCGGCACCGTGGAGGCGACGGGCCCGGGTGTCCAGGGCTTCTCGCCTGGTGACGACGTCTTCGGCCGCGGAGCCGGGACATATGCCGAGTACGCGACGGCCCCGGCGAACGCGCTCGCGAAGAAGCCTGCGAACCTCTCTTTCGAGCAGGCGGCGGTCATCTCCGTGTGCGGGGTCTCGGCGTGGCTCGGCCTCTTCGAGGTTGGCGGCCTGCAGCAGGGACAGCGCCTGCTAGTGCAGGGCGGCGCCGGCGGCGTCGGCGGCTTTGCCGTGCAGCTGGGCCGCTGGAAGGGAGCCGCTGTGACAGCGACGTCATCGACCGGCAACGTCGAATACGTGCGATCGCTCGGCGCCGGCGAGGTCATCGACTACACGACGACGGACGTCGCCACCGCGACGCGCGACGTCGACGTGGTGCTCGACACCGTGGGCGGCGCAGCTGCCGATGCGCTGTGGCCGGTGCTCCGGCGCGGCGGGATCCTGGTCACCATCGCCGGCATGCCGGACCCGGAGAGGGCGGCGGCCCACGGCGTGCGCACGTCGGGCGTCATGTCCACGAGCCCGCCGGGGCCGGTCCTCGAGGAGCTGCTGAGGCTGATCGCGTCCGGGGACGTGGTGCCTCAGCTGGACCAGGTGTTCGCCTTCACCGACGCCGCCGGCGCGCATGCGCGGATGGAGACCGGTCACGGTCGCGGCCGCGTCGCCCTACGCATCAGCGGCTGACGCACGCGCCCGGCCAGGGTGGTTGCCGCGGTCCGTCGAGCGCCTTTATGATAGCTACGCTATAACGTAACCACCCACAACGTCGCCTCCCCGGGCGGCGGAGGTGTTTGCATGAAGAAGCGGGTGATGGGCCTCTTCCCCGTCCGCGTCGTACGTCGCTACGGCGCTGCGAGCGGCGGCACGTGGGCGCTGGCCATTGCCTGGAACGCGCTCTTCGCGTTCTTCCCGATCATCCTGGCGATCACGACGGTGCTGGCGCTCGCGTTCGGTGGCTCGAGCATCGGCACCACCATCGAGCACGACATCGCCCAGGCAATCCCCGGACAGCAGGGCGCGTTGATCGTGCAGGCGCTGCAGAGCTTTCACAAGGCGGCGGGTCCGCTCGCGATCGTGAGCTTCGTCGGCCTGCTCTGGAGCGGCTCGTCACTGTTCGGCGCGATGGACCAGGGGCTGGACGCCCTGTACCCCACCAAGCAGCGCAGCTTCGTCCGCCAGAAGCTCATGGCCGTCGCCATGATCGCCGTCTTCACCGTGCTGATCCTGCTGGCGACGCTGTCCGCCAGCCTGCTGTCCATCGTCTCCAAGCTGCCGCAGGTTCCCTCGTTCCTCACGGGCGGTCCCGTTGCGCTCATCATCCAGATCGCGTTCGGGATCATCGACGGGCTGCTGCTGTTCGGTGCGATCTACCTGGTCGTGCCCAACCGTCCTCACCGCGTCCGCGAGGTGCTTCCCGGCGCGCTCGCCGCCGGCGTGCTGTTCGAGGCCTTCATGCTGCTGTTTCCCCTGTACTTCACGCTGCAGCACGGCTTCACCACGTACGGCACCACATTCGCGCTCTTCTTCTTGCTGATGACGTTCGCGTTCTGGATTGCGCAGATCATCATGCTCGGCGGCGCGGTGAATGCCGAGCTGCACCCCCGGGAGGCGGGGTCCTTCCCTCGCGCCGGCAGCAGCATCGCGCCCAACTCGCAGACGGACGCGGATCGAGCCGCGCTCCGTGGCACGCGCGCGGGTGAACCGCCGCCACCGAAGCAGGCAGAGGTTGGTGCAGCTCGCTCCTGAGGGCTGAGCGTCACCTACTCGGCGACCACGCCCACCTACACTGACCGCCCGGAGGTGCGCTGATGCCACGTCTGATCTTTCGCGGCGGCATGGTGTTGGACGGGACCGGGGCGCAGCTCGGGGACGCCGATGTGGTCGTCGAGGACGGCGTGATCAGCGACGTCGGTCGCGGGCTCGACGGCGACCGCGAGGTGGACGTCTCCGGTCGCGCGATCCTTCCCGGCCTCTTCGACTGTCACGTGCACGTCGCCATCTCGCACGTCGACATGTGGCGGCACATGCAGACGCCGTTCTCGCTTCGCTTCTACGAGGCGGAACGCAATCTCGCCGCGACCCTGCGCGCCGGCGTCACCTCGATACGCGACGCCGGCGGCGCGGATCTGGGCATGAAGACGGCGGTGCAAGCGGGGCTCATTCGCGGGCCGCGGATGCAGATCGCAATCAAGATGCTGTCGCAGACAGGCGGCCACGGCGACGGCACCATGCCGTCGGGTGACTGCTTTCATCTGGTGCCGCCGTATCCCGGTTCGCCCGAGACGATCGTGGACGGCGCGGACCAGATGCGGCGCTGCGTGCGCGAGCTGATTCGCGAAGGAGCCGACGTGATCAAGGTCGCCACCTCGGGTGGCGTGCTCTCGCCGCGCGACCGGCCGCAGCACGCGCACTTCCGTCCCGCGGAGCTCGAGGCGCTGGTCGAGGAGGCGACCGCCGCCGGGCGGTTCGTCATGGCGCACGCGCAGGCGACGGACGGAATCAAGAACGCCGTCCGGGCGGGAATCCGCTCAGTGGAACACGGCATCTATCTCGACGACGAGGCGATCGGAATGATGCTCGACCGCGGCACGTACCTCGTGCCCACCCTCGTTGCCCCGCGGGGCGTGCTGGAGGCGGCGGACGCCGGTGTGCGGTTCCCGCTTGCGGTGCTCGACAAGGCGCGAGAGGTGATCGAGATCCACACCGAGTCCTTCAAGCGCGCGGTTGCAGCCGGCGTTCGCATCGCCATGGGCACAGACAGCGGGGTGTCCCCGCATGGCCGCAACCTGCGCGAGCTGGAGCTGATGCGGCAGGGTGGGATGTCCCCGCTCGAGGTCCTACGCGCCACCACGAGCAACGCCGCGCACCTGCTGGGCGTTGACGCCACACTCGGCACGATCGAGCCGGGCAAGATGGCTGACCTGGTCGTGGTCGACGGCGACCCGCTCGACCTTGCGGCGCTTCCCGAGCGCGTCGAGGCGGTCTACCTGAGCGGCCGGCCCGCGTTCGAGCCCGCCGAGGAGCGCGCTGCGGACGGGCATCGTTAGGGATGCCCAGCCCGCTCGCGGGGAAGGCCGCGATCGTCACCGGGGCGGGCGCGGGCATCGGCCGGGCAATCGCCGCATGCCTGGCCGCGCGCGGCGCAGCGGTCGCCGTCGCTGACGTCGACGCCGAGGCCGCAGCGCTCGTGACGCGAGCCATCCGCGGATCCGGCTTCACTGCGCAGGCTTTCACGGCCGACGTGACCAGTGAGGCCGACGTTGAGACGTTGTTCAGCAATGCCGTACAGGCATTCGGCGGCGTCGACATCCTCGTCAACAACGCCGGCGGATACTCGGGTGACGTCTTTCCCGACACGCCGCTTGCTCGCTCCATGCACGTCGTTGACCTCAACCTGCTTTCGGTGCTGCGCGCCACACATGCGGCATTCGCCTGGATGTCCGAACACGGCGGCGGCGTCATCGTCAACATCGCCTCGAGCGCAGGGCTCGGGTACGCGGAGCACCCCGGACCCGAGTATGCCGCCGCCAAGGCCGCGGTCATACGTTTCACAGCCGCGCTTTCACCGCTCGTGACCCGCGGCGTGCGTGTCAACTGCGTCTGCCCGCACACGGTGAGGACGGCCGCCGTGCAGCGGCGCATCGACACCTTGACGGCGGAAGGACGCGAGCTGCCCATCGACCTTCGCGGGGCACTGCTGGAACCCGATGCAGTCGCCGACGCCGTGCTGGCGCTGGTGCTCGACGACGCGGTGGCCGGTCGCGTCGTCGTGCTGCGCGGGGGTGAGCCTCCGCGGAACGATCTCGGCTGGGACGTCAATCCTTGACCTCGCGGCGACTTCACGACCCGTGCGCCGCCCTTCCGAGCGGTCGCGGACTCGCGCCTACAAAAGGGCGGCGACTCCCGACTTGTCGGCACCGATCACCTTCGCCACGTCACTCAGATCATTGTTGAGCTGGTGATCGCGCCCCGGCAGCAGGTGCAGTTGTGCCTGGGGGATTGCGCGCGCATACACGTGAGCATGGGACGGCGGGGCGGTCTCGTCGTCGAGACCATGAAATACATGCACGGGTACGCCTTGCGGCAGCCTCGCCCCAAGGTTGCTCGGCAGCTCGAATTCATCACTGGCCCAGCCGCCGGCGCCCACGAACAGACTCGCGATCAACACGATCGCCGCAAGCTTGGGCGACGGTGACTGTTCGGCGAGCGCATTGACGAGGAGCGTCCCGCCCACCGAGTGACCAACCACGACCGCGCCATCATTCAAGTTCGCCATCTCACGCCGGATCGCCTCACCCCATGTGGCGTAGCTCGGATCATCCTCGGCGGGCATGCGCGGGTAGCGGACCTCGCAGTCGCCGAGCTCGCGCCTCAAGCTGCCGACCAGCTTGTCGTCCCACTCGTCATGCGCACCTGCACCGCCGCCCTGAATGAACAGGACCTGCCGAGTGGCACTCACGCGATCCTCCTCGCCGGGGTTCGCAAAAGCAGGCTTGGCTGGGGAGACTCTCTCTTATTCGAACTACCAAACGACGCGATCGCGTCTCGCTGTGCTAGCAGCAGCCATCGCTTAGGGTAAGGTTTGACTCCTCTGCGGGAGCAGCAACAGTAGCGGACGGGTAGGGCCGGTGAACACCGGCCGTCAGCTAGTGGTCAGCGGATCGTTCTCCGCTTAGCTGAGCCACGAGGCCGCGTTCCCTCGAGACCCAGCGAGAGATGCCAACGCCGACCGGTTTCGAATCCATCCGGCCACACTGGCTTGACCTCGTATGAGCCCGTGCAATGCGTCGCTGGGCCCGTGGTCAGTCTCCAACCTGACCGGCGGCGTGTGCGGGCGCGCCCACTCTGAGCGGGGGCCCAAGCTGACCGGCGCCGTCCTCGAGGAGAACGCCTCGGGCTGGCTTGGGCCGGACCGGTCCGGGCGACTAGATGAAGGCGGCGCTCCCGATGGCTGGCCTCCGGCCTGAAGCGCCAGCTGATCATTCTTCGGCTGACGGATGCCACGCAGGTTTTTCACCGAGAAGCGCCCCTGGTCCAAGCTCAAGGACCGGATCCTCGGCGCATACATCAATCCGTATCTGGCCAAGGTGAATACGCTTGGCCGTCGCGTCGTGCTCATTGATGCCTTCGCCGGTCCGGGCAAGTACGCAGACGGAACGGCCGGTTCTCCGCTGATCCTGGTAGAGGCCGCCGAGGCACGCGCTCCCGACAACTACCTTGCCGTTTTCGTAAACGCCGATCGGCAACAGCACGAGAATTTGTCCGCCCTGATGCAGCCGCGCATTGTCACCCACAAAGTCCTGTGCATCCGTGCGCGCGCGGCGACCATGCTGCAGCAGGTGGCACGCACGCTTGGCAATGCCACGGTGCTCATATACCTAGATCCGTTCGGTATCAAGGACTTCGACTTGGCAACGCTCCAGCCATTCCTTCAGCGGACAAGCAGCACTGAGTTGCTCATAACGCTTCAGGCACCGATTCTTCACCGCCTTGCTGCGCGTCACAGAGTCTCGACGGCCACCGCGAGCCAGCGCGTCAAAGGCTTCCATCGCCGGCTCACCGCAACCTTCGGCGGTGACTACTGGAAGCCCATCCTCCTGTCCGATCAGCCGTCTACCCAGCGTGAGGCAGCACTCATGGAGGCCTTCACCGAGCACCTACTCAGGGCGGGCACCATGAAATACGGAGGATGGTGCCCTGTGCGAGAACGTCAGGCGGGTCGCGCCAAGTACTACTTCGTGTTCTGCTCGGCGCACCCAGACGCGATGCGGCTGATGAACGACATCATGCTCAACGCCTACGAAGACCACATGCATGAAGCGTCAGTGGCGGGCACCCTTTTTGAAGGGCAGGCCCGAAGGCGTGGAACGGTTGTCCCCGCGGAGCTGAAGGAGATCATTCTCGACCAGGTTCAGTCGACTCCCCGGCTGTCCCGCCTCCAGACCTGGATGCTGATTCTCCGACGACACTTCCGTCGGTACTCGCACGGCGACTATGGGAGAGCCGTCAAGGAACTGGTTGCCGAAGGGAGATTACGCTACGGCGATACGCGGGGGACGGGTCGGTTGAACGACGACTCCATTCTCGACCTGCCCCAGTGATCTCGCGGGCATCTCGTTCCATTGGCGCCCGTCGAGAGCCCTTCCCCCAGCCTTCGGCGTCCGCCCGCCCCATTGCTTGAAGAAGAAGGGCACCTCGGCCTCGATGCAGCTGTCGCGGAGTTCCCGCACCCAAGTTGCGTGCATCGGTCTGTGCCGCGGTCCAGATTCGCCACCGGCGATGAGCCAGTCAATGCCTTGCAGATCGAGGTTGTCCAGAGGGCCGAGCAGCGGCTCCGCACTGATGAACTTGACCTGGGCAGGCGTGTGCTTGAGTGCCTCAGCCCTTACGACCCACCGCCGATTCTCGACCGACACTCCCTGCCAGATGTTGGGCGTCCAGTGAAGGTGCCAGGCAAGTTCCGCGAGCCGTTCATGGCGCTTGGTCAGGACCTGGAACGTGTGCCAGTGCGCTTCGCCCATCGTCTCGAACACAACCTTCACAAAATGGTCTGGGACGGACGGGTGGAAGAGGTCGCTCATCGAGTTGACAAAGATCAGCCGCGGCTTCTTCCATCTCAACGGGAGCGTCAGGAGATCATCATGGAGAGTGACACCGAAGCCGGGACCTGATGTCCGTGGATCGCCGTCCATCCGGTACCGCGTGTTGCCCATGGCTTTGAGACGCGTGGCCAGGGTGAGCGCATAGCAGTGGGCGCAGCCGGGACTGACACGGTCACAACCCGTCACGGGGTTCCAGGTCACCTCGGTCCACTCGATTGCGCTCGGCCCGGCCACCAGGCCATTATATAATTGTTATGGGCTCTCGTAGAATGAGTGCGTGGAATCGCAGAACAAGTTCACCGCGATCGGTCGGGTGGTCAAAGCTACCCGCGAAAAGATTTCGATGACGTGGCCCTCGCCAGTGCATGAGCGCCTTGGGCTCCTCGTAGATCTGGCGGATGCCGCCGGAGAGAACACGTCGGAGAGCGAGGTCGCCGCTGCTCTTGTGGCTGCGGCTTCGCACAGCAGCGGGGAAGAGGTCGGAATCCTTCTTCGGCGCTATCGGACGATGTCGGTGGACGAACTGAGGCAAGGAGCAGCCGGCGAGATCGTGGGGCTCAACTCGCGGAAAAGACCGGGCCGCCCCCGCCGCTCAGCCTAAGCCTAGCCGCCGCGGAATCTCAGCAACCAGACGCCATGCTTTCATGCGGCTGCAGAGGGAGAGGGATTCGCCTCCTCACTCGCCACCTCGAGGTGCTATTCGCTTGAAGGGTCTTCTTGTGGCGCGAAGCCAGTGAGACGCCCCGAAGTACCCTCATCTTGCCGACAGTACGCGCCACGCGTCCGATTCCACATTGGCTGGCTGAAACAAGGCAGCAACCGTTGCAGACGTTGATCCGTAGCGCTCCCGGACCGCAACGCACTGAGACTCCCATACGACACTGCCACGGAGGACGAGCTGCATCCGTCGGGTGACCGAGCGACCGCGGTCATCGGCAGTGTCTAATACGCGCGGTCTCACCTCAGCGCTTCTAACTCTTCTAGGCAACCTCAATGGCTCGCGTCCGTATGTCGAAAGGGGCTCGTATTGTCGACTCCGCCCGGTCGTCATCGGATCTCGTCGGAATCGCACAATACGTGAACCGGTCAATACGTCGGTCACACGAACCAGGGCAGCAGCGTTTGACACCTGGAATTGCGCGGCAAGACGTATCACGTGATTCCAGTCGAAGCGCGCCGACAACAGACCGTCTCGAAACGCATCAGCAGGCATCAGCAATTCGGCTGCCGCTTGGTCGCATAGTCGCTCGACTGCTGAACTGCCCGGCCGATGGGCAATCGACGGAATCAGGTGAGGTTCGCTCGCAACACCCTCAAAGAGAAGTACATGCCCGATTTCATGGGCAATGCTGAATCGTTGCCGTGCTTTTGGATCCGAGTTTCGGATCCGGATGACGTATCGGCCGCCTTCCACAGCGAGCGTCGCAGCCTCCGAAATGGCGCTCGTCTCCACGCGCGCGCCAACGTGATCAATCGCAGCCTCTAGGCGACCGCGAACTGCGATCGCCTGCCCCACAAGAGACTCGACCGCAGCTGTTATTGCACTACCCAAGGTAGAAGCTGAGTACGTGCGCCTGAATACGTCGAGAGCGCGCTCAAACTCGTCTACAGGTACGTCACGCACCACCGTCACTGGCGACCCTGCGAATGTCCTCGAGAGCACTGTACAGGTCGGCGGCGGATGGCTCCTTCCCCTTACGAGCAGCCGCCGCTGCCGGGAAACGAACCCGCAGAGCCGCCGCCTCTTCATCCGTGACGACGTCGCCGCCGCGCTCGAGGACTCTGCGGAAAGCAACGACAGGATCGTCAAGCTCCGCACTGGGCGCATTCCCGAGATCCATCAGCACCTGTTGCGCCGCTGCTCGCCGGGAAGCTTCACCGGCTCTCGCAAACGCAACACGTCCGGCAGCGATGATTCGCTCAGCATCACTCCGCAGATCTTCCGGGATTCGATGCGACAACGCATGTGCTGCGTCAAAGGCGTTCACGTCGACAAGACCGTAGATCAGGAGCATGCCGAACATCCTCAACCACTGTGCGTCTAACTTGACCTCAGCGCTCTTGAGCATCTCGCGCGCCCGGTGCTCGTCCAGGTCCCCAGCCCGAATTGCATGCAACAAACCCTTCCACAGCTGGTCAGGCTCGTTTGCCAGCTCGTCAACGCTCATACACTGATCATCTCACCCTTCTGGTCCACCTCCCCGCTCACCACGCGCTTCTGCGTTTCAAGCCACGGACGGATGTAGCTGGAGGAGACCTGCCGAGCTGAGCCGCCGAGAAGGCCCGCGGACACCCCGGCGCGCTCATTTCGCCTTAGTCGTCCTCGAGCCGAACGGCGATTACCAAGCCCTCGACCGCTGCTCTGGCCACCACCCCAGCACCTCTGTTGTTGTCCGCGATGTCGTGAGCTATGTGAGCACCAACCCCCTGAGACTGAGTCCGTCTGGGAAAGGTGGAGGCTCCAATTTGGTGGAGAATCGGGAGCCGCCTGCTATGAGAGTTCCTGTTGGCCCGCGTGGGCATCGAACTACCGGGAGCTGGAGAGATCCCCCTTTACAGCCCGAATCCGCGGGCGTCGAAGAACGAATCGCCGATATCAGGGAGGAGCACCAGGCTCGAGCTTGAGTGTTCGAGGCCGCCCGGCAGGAATCCGCCGAGACTGCCCGGTGGCCAGCCCCGCCGCTCGCGTGACCCAAATGAGTTCAGCAGTCTGGCTCTAGGATAGTTTCGTAGCCACCAGTTCGTGACGGATATGGCCGCACAGAGTAGTCCGGCGCTCGACGGCGGCTGCTAGACTGGGCGAACTCCGTCAGGGCGCGCGTCCGCCAGCCCCACAAGGTGGTAGCATGGAGGGACATCATGGAGATCGAAAGGCCGATAGACTCGGGAGGCTAAGTCTAATCCCACTCTCTGAGGGATGGACTACTTTATGATGCCGGTGGGGGCATGCGAAGCGTGAACTTGTACTGCCCGGTCCTATCCACGCCGGAGGTTTTAGGTCCGAGCTGCCACGTCCAGTGATTCGGGCCACGGGAGGAGTCGAGCGCGGGCTGTTGCGTAGCAACCCCGACAGGGCCCTGAACGGTGCACATTGCCTGGTTTGCTGGGATTGGGAAGACGAACGTCACCGTGGCTTCTTCCGTCGATGGGCCTAGGATGAAAGAGACCGTGTCCTCCCCCTTGACACGTAGGTCATCGAAAGCGCCTGGGAGGGCATATTCGACCGACCACTTGAGACCACCCTGATCGCCAGGCCCGATCTCCGGCTCGAACACAATCAGACCAACGGCGTCGTCCGGACAGTTCCGTTTCAGGAGTTCGACGAACCGCGCTCGGTCAGACGGTTGCAGAGAAAACCCGAGGTCACCAAAGCTGAGTTGGTGACCGGCGGCGCGCATCGCCGTGTTGGAGTGTGTCTCGATCCTTCTATAGAGCACTGTCTTGCCATCCAGCGGGCGCGTCGTGTACGCCTCGTAGGACCGGTCACCTTCATTCGATTGGCCCACGGTGTATGTCCACGTCCACGATTCCACGTAGGACTTGCCCACCAACTGCGCGTTCCGCTGCACCACATCGTACATTCGTTCCTTTAGTCTTACCAGTGACGCCTCAGCGGTGTTGGCTCGAATTCGTTGTGCATTGACCTCGCCATAGGCTGCCTGAAGCGTCGATCTCAGCTCGGCCAGTTGGCCGTCGTTGTCAACCAGTTGGCCATCTTTTTCAGCTACTTGCCGTTGGAGCTCTTTGATTTGCGCTTGTGCGTCGCGTAGCTGCCTACCGAGCGCTTGCGGGCGCCGCCGCTCAAAGAAGAACAACGCTGTCGCGACGGCAACGACGACAATGCCACCACCAACGATCGCATTCGCCGGGGTCGAAAGCGTCGCAATCGCTACCGCGCCTCCGATGGCTCCGACGGCTTGGAGCCCCCAGTCCTTGGCAAACTGTCGGAATCCAGAGCCTGGATTCTGTTGGTTCCCTCCGTTACTCATGGCGGCCCTCTACGCGACGGTTCGAGGCGACGAGTATCGGCAAAAGGAGTGGGCATACGCAACGCTCAGAGCCAATCCGATCCAAATGCTCGCATTAACGGCGGGAACCCGCCATCAGCTCGACGACAGGCGTTTCGCTCGCGACGTTGCGCCCCGTGCGGAATGCGGCGCAGCCGTCGTAGGTGATGGCGCGCGCAGCTCGCGAAGATCGCGCTCCGCTAGCCACCCAGCTCCTTAATAGTGGCGTCCATCGGCTTCGACGATGGACGGCTTCGTTACGTATGTGCACACGTTTGGGTCCGACCAGTACGACGACAAGCTCGAGTACGTTTGGACATGTGAAACGATGGCACCGCTTGGTGATCCGCGGCGAGCTCAATCAGCGGCGGTTCCTGGGTTTCTACTTGGAGCGAGGCCTCATGCGGGCAGCCGTCGAGCTTAACCGCGGCGGTGATCCTGAGCTCGATGAGGACAGCGAACCCCGTGGTTGCTCTGCACTGATCGCTAGGCGAGCAGTCATTGACCCCGACTTGCTCGCCGACGATCGCGTCCACTACGCGATCTAGTGGCGGCCTGACCATCTCACTGGCACGCGTCGTGCGGTGCTCAAGGTTCGAATAAGGAGATTTACCCTTGGGGAATTGGTTGGAATGTTGCCTGCACCCCGGAAGCTGGAATCAAACCCTTTGGCTTTACAGGCCAGTACCGTGACGGCGAGTTGGGGCTTTACTACCTGCGCGCGCGGTACTATGATCCCGCGACCGGTCAGTTTGTTTCGCGCGATCCTGCACTACGGACGACGCGTTTGCCATACGTCTACGCGGGCGACAACCCACGGAACTCTGAGGATCCATCCGGGCTCTGTGGGGTGGACTTCTTCCAGGCGTGCGATCCCGACTGTCCGGACAGTGTTCAGCCTTTGGGACCGTGGCAGTGTCAAGTTGCCTTCTGGACTGTTAGCCATTCTGGTCAGTTGGCAGATATTTTCTCGGACGTCTCATCGGCATGTGGCTTGCTAGGTCAAGATGAGTGTTCAACAATCGCGACGGGTTATGAGCTTCTCTTTCGGTCGATCGAGTGGGGTTCGAAACAAGAGACAACGGCAGAGCTCAAGGACCAAGTCGCTGGCGACATCTTCTGGTACATCATTGGACTCGACGATAGCAGCAGCAGCGTTGATGCGATAAGCAAGCTCAAAAATGCGATGGACCTCTTGCAGTCCCTTGGGGATCCGAACTTCGCGCTGGCTGACGTCCAGGCATTCGAGTCGGAATGCCTGAGTTCGACGGGCGACTGGGGGATACGTTATCGATAGCGATGACTAACACTTGCCTGGGACAAAGCGGAGGTGTACGGTCTAGCCGACGCCGTCAAAACAGGTCGCCGCGGCGCTTGCATCGCTCTTAACGTGGCCGTTGCTCTTTTGCCATCAGCCCGTTACTGCAAGGTGCCTGCCGCCTACAACTCCTGAGCGTAGCGTTTTAGCAATGCTAACCGTACGGCCGCAAAGAGAGCGGTTCTCCTGGCTTCCTCGGACACCGCTCACCTTAGGTGTCCTCGCTGGGGAGGCGTTCGCGCTGTATCGAATCACGTCTGATCTATTGGAGGGTCATACAGCGTCGGCCCTCGCAATACTAGCGATTGCATTTGCTCTTGGCTTAGCTCTTGGAGGTCGCCAAGGCAAGGAGATGGCAGAGCATTTGCGCTTCACGGTTGACACCGGCGTGCAGGTGTATTTCTGCGACCCCAGGAGCCCCTGGCAACGGGGCACCAACGAGAACACCAACGGCCTGCTCCGTCAGTACTTCCCCCGCCTCACCAACCTCTCACTGTTCAGCCAACGGCAGCTCGATGCCGTCGCTAGTGAACTGAATCAACGCCCTCGACAAACGCTCGGCTGGATGACACCATCGCAGCGACTCGCCGAGGTCGTTGCGCTCACCCCCTGAATCCAAGCCTGAGACATCACAATGGCGCCCTAACGGTGTTGTATTCGGGCGCCATTGACGAATTTCCCCCTCTCGAAAGTGCTTGTCTGGCACGAGGAGTGGTCCCGGCAGCGGCGGTAGCGCCCACGTCGGCGCCCGCAAGCTGACCGGTATATTTCGCACTACACCGAACGCGTCAAACGTCAGGCCGATCGGCTATTCGACCTTATTCGACACGTTGCCGCGAACAAGCGGCGACTAGGCCCAACTAGGATCTACGTATGCCTTCGAAGGAGGTCGAACGCGCGGTGTTTGAGTTGAGCGTCCGCAAGTTGAAGGGCTTCCCGACTGGGAGGCCGATGGATCACGAAAGCCCGGACTTCTTGGTTAGTGAGGGGGGCCGCACGGTCGGAATCGAGATGCAAGAGTTCATCCAGGGAGCGAGCCCAACGGGATCGCCTGCGCGCGCGGCTGAGAGCAACAGGGCGAAGATCATGAGGATGGCTCGGACCGAGTTCGAATCGCTGCATCCGGATTCGCATCTTTATGTTTACGCGCATTGGAGGCGGGAGGCACCATCTGCGCATCTGTCGGCCCGAGATCTCGCGCAAAGAATTGCTTCGGCAGTTGAACACTTGCAACCCGTAGCAGCGTCATCTACGAACGAGTTGGCGTCACGTGACGCAAACTACTCAGAGCTGGAGGCTGCGGGGCTAGCTGACCGAGTGGCGTACCTCAAAGTGCTGCTGAACCCACGGGCAACGTATGGGCTTTGGGCGTCGCCCGAATGGGGCTTCAGCAGCCAAGACTTAGGCGAACTCCAGAACCAGATCCGAGCCAAGGAGTCGCTGCTGCCCACGTACCGGTTGTACTGCGACGAGGTTTGGCTAGTTGTGTACGCATTGGCATTGCCATCTGGGGGATTTGACATGGAGGTTATCGACGGTCAGCGGATGGATTCGAGTTTTGATCATGTGGTTTTCATCGACGTGGTATCTGGCTTGTATGTGTCGCTCGCAGGAGCGCCAATGCGCTAGCTCGCGACAGGAAGCTGCGGGTTGCGGAAACTTTCCCTCCCGGACGCTCGCGCGTTGCTCTCGGTCGAATAAAGTTTCCCTCGCCCAGCTATGTTGTCCCGAATTCCCGGCTGGTCGAAACTTCCGCGCGACGTGGTCTTTCCGATGACGCCTCGCGCAGGTTTCCGGATGACGGAGCCACCGGCGTCATGAGCTTTGCGTCATGAGCGGTGGTATGCCGGGATGGGACCCCCTCACGGCAAGAGTGCAACACACGCTGGAAAAGGAGCTGGCAGAGCGAGTCTGGGCTATTGAGGGGCATAAACCCCAGCGGTTCAATTGGAATTGGCAATGGATTCGACTGAAGCTAGCTGGAGTTGGCTTTGACCTTCTTTTGGGGGGGATGGCAATTTGCTCAGTAGCCGCAGCCGTAATCATTCTGGCAACGAACTGGCCATGGACTTCCTCGGGAGCTAACTACTCGGGCGTGGTCATCGGCTGCGCCACGGCTACCGCGTTCGCGAGCGTGCTTCTGAGCCTGGTGACCGTGCCATTTCGGGCGGCTACCGAATTCGCCGGCGGGTATGCAACCGTAGTGCTGAGAGGGATGGTGCCCTGGTCCTTAGCCGCGCTTCAAGTCCTCTTCGCTGGCTTCCTGTTCGTTCTCGCCGCACTTAACCCAAACCAGCATGCCGCGTTTGGCGCCTCGCTCATCGCAGCGTCGGGATTCGCCGTGGTGTGGTGGTCCGCCCGCAGGATTCTTCTCAGTTCCGACCCCAACGAGATGGCGGGGCGATACGTCGCGTATCTCAGGAACGCGAGGCGGTCTTCGCGACGGGTCACCATAGAACAGACGAAGCGAATGCTACGTCGCAGTCGTCGGTTACCGGCGGTAGTGGAAATGCTGTCTGGACCAGGGCAACATTCCATAACCGGCGCGTTCATCCGGCAACTTGGAGACGGAATGCGTAGCGCCTTCGCGCGTGGCCAAGGCGCGGCAGCGATCACACTGTGGCAGGGCTGTGTGAGCCTATTCTCCGACCATGCCACGGATCGACAGGGAGCCGTAGGTAGTTACGAAGGTCTCACTCAAGTGCTGCTGGAGCTGGCAGCAGAAGCCGTCGAAAGGGCAGAAGCAGGCCAGCTCTACGAGGTCGCACCCAACATCGTACGCGCACTGGGCCCTCTCGCAGCGATCAGATCAAGCTCTCACGAATACGCAATGTTCCTAGCAACAACGAGCGACATGTTGGGGCGTCTGGCGGAGAAGCGATGGGGTGATGATAAGACCTTCGTGCCGAACGCGGCCGTCGAAACAGTCGGCGAGATGACGCGCCTTTCACTGGAACACGACGCCCTCGAAGAAGGGTTGCGCGGGCTAGGCGTGCTCGCCGATTTGGGAGTCAAGGCGGTGGTTGCGCGCAAGCAGCACATTGCACTTCCAGCCATTCGAGGCTTCGTGCAAGTTCTGCCAGTGATCACACAGATCGAAGATATGTCGAGCCGCCGCGCGGCACTGAAGCAGTGGGCAAAGCTGGCGACGAGCCTGGCTCCGCTGAGGGCAGTCGAAAACACGTACCTCTCGGTCACGAGGCCAGTGGACTTCCTCATTCCGGGGATCTCGATTAGCGGTGGTGGTCTGAATAGTTTGCTCTGGCAGATCCGAGGGGACCAATCGGCTATCGAGGACTTGGTGTTCGGGATGCTCAGGTGGCTGAGTAGTGCGCTCGCCATCTTGTGTAGGACCGATTCGGCTGAGACCGTGTCAACGCTGAATGACGGACTGACGGTCGTGTATAACGTCGCTCTTCTCGCAGCGGGCCGACTGCCGACAAATGCGGGACTGGCGGCCCGTATCGGGCGCGTGCTCCTAAGCTGGACGAAGGAGACGCACCCGCGGGGACCAACCGGGCAGGTTCTGCTGGATGACGATGTCGCAGAGGTGGTGTGGAGCACCATGATGGCGTGCGGTTATCTGGCTAAGTCGACTGCAGTCGTCTCCGATACCGCTGCTTGGTTCTTGGGCGTTCTCGCTTTTGAGGAGAGCGCCAAAACGATACACGACGAGTATGTACGATCCTTCGTCCAGGGGTTATTGATCGCTGCGGGAAGCAAGCCCGAATACATCACCAACGTCATCGCGTCCATTACGCCCCAGGAGTGGTGGCGTGGCGGCAGCGGAATGCACATTCCAGGCTTCGATAACGCTCCGGCCTTGAATAGGAACAGATCGGCTGCTCCTCCTCTGCTCATTGACCGTATCAATCAATGGGCCGTGGAACAGTGGCCGGCCTTCCAACGCAAGCCGCAACCTCATGCGAACAGCTCCGGGTGACGTGGCTTGTGAGTTAGTAGGTACCCTCACCTACGTTCAGGCCGCAGCGGCTCTCTGCGAGACGGGCGACCTACGGTGCCACACGCTTTGCAGGGCAATGAGGAGGGGACTCACCCCGCTATAGCGGGCTTGCGGGTAAATCTGCAAGCGCAGTCAGATCGGCTGTGTGTGCGCGGTTGGAGGAGGATCTAGGCGAATGAACTGCCAAGCGCCCGTGTTTAGGCGCCGCACGGAATAGCGAGCGTGCACGGCCTTGCGCGTCGATCCAGCGAGGGCACCGACCAGCAGACCTGCGAGAAGGAGGAGGACGAACCCGGCCCCGGTACGGGTGGCCCCGCCCAGAGCAGCGCCCCCTGCGGCCCCTACGGCGGACCCCTCGGCGAGTGCATCGACAAACTCAGTCACCGCGGCCTCGGCTACGTCGAACCCAAGGGTGTGCATGGCGGCCGTTAGCTCATCCATCGTCTGGGAGTGGTCGCCTCGGGTGATCTCGACCGCCAGCTGGTATCCATCCGCCAGGGGTGCAAGCGCTTGGACACGGGCTCCCGGCAACGCGGAAAGGACTAACTGCGCGGTGAGTGCCGGCGTGGGACGGAACACGAGATGGTTAAAAGCCGGGGTCAGCCTGAGTTCGTACAGCGCCACGATGAAGGTATCCGGTGAGCTGGATGAGTGTGCACAGAGTAGCCAACTCTCCTGGCTCTGTCAAGAGGTGGTTGACAAGCTAACACCCGTCTATGCAACATGACCGGTACTAGATGGATCCCTTCGACATCGTTGGGTTAAAGGAGATCGCCGAGCGGCTCAACGTAAAGCAGCAGACCGCCGCCGCCTGGCGTCATAGAGGCCTCCTCCCTCCGCCTGAAGGTAGGGTGTCAGCCGCTCCGGCCTGGCGCTGGGCGACCATCGAGAAGTGGGCGCACGCCACTGGCCGCGTTGGACGATTCGCTGAGTTCGTGTCCGACCGGACTACTGCGTACCGTGCACTCGATCTTGCCGAGGTTGAGATCCAGGCAGGGGTTGTAGTACGTCAGGTTTCCCAACCCTTTCCCCAACCGATGAGCGACGGACGAGTTGAAAACCATGTCAGGTTCCAAGCGGCGGCTGACGGCAACTGGTATCAGCTCTCAAACGACGCTTATCTTCGCGGAATTGGAGCTGCCGACAACAGCGCCGCGCGACTCGGCAAAGCGCTGCTTGCGGGGGCGGCCATCGCCGGCGCGATCATCGTTGTCGGAGAGGCGTCGAAACAGGGGAGGCCGCCATTCTAACGGCTCTCGGTGTAACTCAAAACCACCAGGTTGTGGCGCAACGTGTGCGTCATAGCAAAGTGTCGACAGGGACATGTGGATTGCCCGCCTCTCCAGGTGACTTCTCCTTAGGCGTCGGCCAACGGCTTAATCTTTTCTTCCAGCTCTGCTGTGCGGTTCCACTCTCTTGCCACCCGTCGGATCTCGTCGAGATGTTCCTGACACAGCGGAATGGTGAAGTGACCGCCGAATTCAACCTGGCGAACAGCCGACTCTGTGCAGGCGGTCCCATCGGCCACGGCTCTACATCTCGTCTCCATGCCGACCATTATGGTTGCACATTGAAGTTACGTATGAGGACGCTACGTCCGCCTGTACGCCCATCACAGGGCTCGTCGCACGCATCGCTAACTCTAATCTGGCTGATCGGCTCGCCCGACCCATCGGCCATGACCACGAGCGTATTGGCGGTGAGGTAGTTGGTCGCGTAGGATGCTACGGCGTCGAGAGCCGAGCAACCTTCCTCTGTGGCGTCTCACTGTTCGTGCTCATAGCGCTCCTTCGCCCTTCGGGCAGCGGCTAGTTCCGAATCGCCGCGGCCATATCCTGGCGCCACTCGTCGACCCGAGGGCAACCGCTGTAGGGCAGCCCAGATGAGATCGCGGCGCTCGTGCTCGAAGTCGAGCCTAAAGCCTCGGTCTTCGAACCAACGTTGTATGGCCTCCATTTCAGTAGCCTCATTCTCACCCATCGGGTCAGCCTCCTGGCGACCAAAGGGTGGAGCTCGGGTCGAAACTCCACCCTTCACGTTGAAGAACAGCGCGTTCCATGGCGCGGAATGGCGTGTGCCCGCTCGTAGTGCCATAGCAGGACTGTTGACTGCGCCTCACCGCCCCGAATGTGCGAGCTGTAAGCCTTCGGCCTGCCAAGGGACCATTCCAGCGAGGTCCCGGCTCACCCTATACTGCGACATCGTCGGCAAAACGATCTGTGCCCGCCTGCTTGACTATCGACCGCGCGACTGGCTGCATCTGGGCAAGAACTAAACGCGGTAACGCCGGTTGGTTGACTACCTCGAGCTGGAGAAGGGCGAGAGCGGCTCCGGGCGCGAGAGAGGCGCAGGCTGCGACCGAGCATGACCGCCTAGTGCGGGAGGCCGGTGGCCGCTTTAAGTTCGCGTAGCCGGCTCGCGAGGCGAATTGAAAATTCAGTCAGAGCGCTCCGGCGCGCCAAGGTGAAGGATGCTTGGGCAGGCTCCTGGTTGCACGGCAACAAGTCGCACGCCGCGGTGCAGGATCAAGGGCTTGAAGAGAGCGCGCCCAAGATTGAAATCGCTGCCCTCGTCGGCGGTTCTCGCGCGAGGCATCGGCCTGTTAGATCTTCAGAAGCTCCGCTCGGACACCCTTCCCGCGATCCAGCACACTAGCCGGCGAGCGCGTCCTAGAGTCGTTTTGCGCGGTAGGCGTCCAGGGCATCCGCTACAGCATGGGCGAGTTTCGCATCGTCTATCAGACCCAGTTCGTGGAGTTGCATGTCTTCCGCTAGGCGATCGCCGCCAGGATCGGAATTCTCCCGCAGGTGCTGGATCGCTTTCTGGACTCGATCGCGGGCTTGATCCGAAGCCTTATTCTGCTGCTGGAGCGCCTGCGCCTCTTGACGCTGTGCTTTCATAAGTCTGCGGCGCGCCTCGAACGCTTTTTTAGGCCGAGCGCGCCGCTTGCGGCGGACGTACCGGCCACCCCGGGTGAGAGGAAGCCGTGGATGCTGAGGAGGCCATCCACCAGCAGGCCAGCAGTGCCGGCGATTAGGACCGTCGCAGCATCGCCGGGGCCGGTTACCTGGCTGAAGACTTCCTTGTAGTCTGGCATCGCGCAGCGGAGGTTCGTCGCGCGCGCGCCGAACTGCCAGTTCGGCGGCTAGCTGCGCTGCGAGCCAAACGTCGTCTTGCTTGACGCGCTGGGGGCGGCTGATCATCACCCAAGCGATCGGAAGCAGCAGCACCAGGCCAAGGAACACCGACAAGAAGACGATCGCCGCGGCTGAAGATCCCCACACGGCATAGGTAATCAGGAAGGCGACGAAGGCGACGACGGTGGCGGAACTCACGACGCTGGTCTGACCGCCAGAGCCGTGTTCTCGGATCGTGAACCGGCGTCGTTGAGAGAGGGAGTCGCGTCCGGTGGGTATAGAGGAGGGCGCTGCACGCGACGATCCTACGGCGCTGGGGGCGCACTGAGCAGGCTAGCCGCGCACTCGCCGCCATGCTGACCCAGCACCCGATAGCTATCAAAGCGCTCGTCGTCAAAGAACTGATCGGTAGTGGGGTCGAAGGGGAACTTTGGGTTTGTCTCTGCGTAGGTGAGCACGTCGAGAGGAGCGTCTTTGGGGAGGTGGTTCTTCACCACGATGAGCTTGCCCGGACGGCCACCGGGGTAGGAGATGTCACCCTCAACACACATCGTCTTGGTGAGTCGACGATCGCGCGGGTCGTTGGCGGAGCCTGGCCAGAGGTCCTTCACGCAGATGTCGATGGTTACGCCAAGCTCGTCACGAGCCAGCTCGATAGCCTGGCCCAGAGCAGTCAGGGGCTGGGCACCGTCCTCACTAGCGTCGAAGCAGACGATCTGGGTGCAGCCGCGGCGCAACAGCTCAACCAGGCCGAGGTTTTCGAAGTGTCCGCCGTCGGTGACGTAGACGTAGGGCAGACGCAGGCTGTTCAACCCCAGCGCCTCGCGAAGCGCATACGACCAGCCGGGACGAAGGAACGCCGGCGGCGGTTGCGTCTGACGGTCCGCTCCAAAGCGCGCGCCTCTTGGCAATCGCGCATCCATGGGGCCAGCAAGCCTGCGCGAGGGGTGCCCCGTCGCCGTCTCGACGCCGGGCAGCCACCGCGGGTTGGGCAGCCAGAGGCCGAGCCGGACATCAAAAAGGGCAAACAGCAAGCGCCAGCCGGGCCGGGTGGTCCGCCCCATCAGCGGAGAAAAGGCGGCGCCAGAAAGCGCCATCATGCCGGGCAGAGTCAGCACCCCCTCTCCGGCGGCTGCTTCAAGCGTTTTGGTGGGCACGTACCCGGTCAGCGGCCCGCCGCAGCGATCGACTTCGAATGTAAACGGTCCGGCGAATCGTCCAGGTGGCACCACGTCATCGGCGACGTTCACCGAGGCGCAGATCACCAGCTTGGGCATGCCGTTCAGGGCGTCGCCTGTCATATCCGAGAAGTTGATCGGATCTTCCCAGGGCGGCTCCATGCTCGCGATCCGGTTTCCATTGCGGACGCGAAAACGGACGAAGGCTGTGCTGAGGCGCTCGCGATAGAGCATGTGGAGCGGGGCGCGCACCTCGTCATCGAAGAGCGACACGATGACCAGAAAGGCAAATGAGGCGATCACCCAGATGGCGGTGCCGAAGCCGCTCCATTCGGGACCACGGACGGTAGAGACGTATGCCACGAGCAGGAAGGTCACCAAGATGACCAGTGGGCCTGCCACATAGGAAGCGATAACCACCGCCACGCGCAGCCAGCGTTTTGACGATGCCGTCCGAGAACGCTTGGCGATCTGCTGGATGATGACGAGTAGTGACAGGTTGCCGCCAAGAGCTCCCCACAAGTGGCGAACGTCGTCGCTCACCTGGGTGAAGAGCAGCGGCACCAAGCAGAGGAGAACACCGGTACCTACGGCGAGCACCAGTAACCGCACCGTCCAGATCTCGAGCACGGCGTGGAGTGCTATGACTTCGGAAGCCGGACGACGTAACAGGAGAACCAGCCCGTAGATGGCAACGCTCACCAAGGCCGCAAGCAGACCAACGATGAAGGAGGTAAGAGCGCTCGGGTCGCGTTGGAAGATGTGCAGGCCGGCGGTGGCTACGAGACTGCCCACTGCGAGACCGACGAGCGCGGCGACGCCCCAGGCACGTCTCACGCGGCGTGTGCTGGCTTGGCGCGGCGTATGGATTCTCTCCAAGCCCTGACGCACCATGATCAAAAGCGTCGCCAGCCCCAGCGTGCCGCCACAGCCAAAGATGGCCACATTGCGCACCGAGGCGAAGTCAACGGTCGGAGACTGCTGATTTGGAAGAAAGAGAACGTGGGGCAGAGCCACCAAGATCCAGCCGTACAACGTCGCAAGGAACACCGTGAGCGCCAAGAAGGGGAGAAGGTGACTAACTATGCCGTAGAGCACCACCGAGCCTCCCCAGATCGCGGCGCGTAGATCGGTGGCCAGATAGTTGGTGTGGTTGCGGAGATTCACCGTCTCGGGCGCGTCGAGTGACCAGGGCGGCGGCTCCGCTAGTAGTCGTGTGGCCTCGGCTGGTGGAATGGACTGCGCGCGAGTCAAGCCGAGCAGAGTGGCGTGAGCGACGGCGATGTAGCCTCCGCCTGATACCGAAGAAAGGTAGGTTGCTCTTGCGAAGTGACCAGACTTGCGCAGCGCTTGCAGCCCTCCCAGACAGAAGGCGGCGGCGCGGATGCCACCGCCGGAACAGCAGATGCCGAGCCGCTCCTCCGAGATTTTGCCGTCCTTTGAGCGGGCAGGCGGCAGATCAACAAAGTTGGTCCGGTCGACTCCACCGCGAAGGTCTCGTGCATCGACTTCGGCGATGCCGTCCAACGGTTCGGGTTGCGAGCCGAGAAGCAGTGAGCGCAGACCAGAACGGTGCGGTACCCCGGGGATGCCCGACCCGGAACCCACGCCGCCCGAAGGTAACTCGTCGCGATGACTTGGATGGGGCCCTCCGCCCGCCGGCTCACTCACGGCGCAGCTGTGGCTCCGCCTGGTGCGCGTTAGCCTGCACTACCAACCTCCCGCGGCCACTTCGATAACAGGAGCAGAGTTGCCGCCGCCCCCTCCGGTGCTGCTCGATTTGCGAGCGGAGTTCAAGATCACGTCGCTCGCTTTTTCACTGATCATGTATACCGCGGAGACGATGAAGAATCCTGGGATGCGGGGGAAAACGGAAGCGTCGACGATGCGCAGGTTGGCTGTGCCGTGAACCCGGAATTCACTGTCGACCACTGCCATGGGGTCGGAGCTCGTCCCCATCTTGCAGGAGCACGACGCGTGGTGGCCCCAGGCCTCGTTGCGCACAAAGTCGGCAATCTGATCCCTGGTCGCCACGTCGGCTCCGGGAACCAGCTCTCGCTTGAAGACCTCGCCGCTACCGGTAATGCGGCGAACGAACTCAACGCCGCTGACGACGGCGGCGAGGTCTTCAGCTTGGGTGTCATTGCCCTCCTCGAAGTAACGGAAGTCGATCGCGGGGGTATCACGCGGATCGGCGGAGCGCAGACGCACCGTTCCAGCGGTGTTGTTCGTATGTGCCTTGAGAATGGCCCAGGTGAAGATGTTTCGCCCTCGCTCCAACTCGCGGGAGTAGCCGGGGTAGTAGCCTTGAAAGCGGGCTGGCAGGCCAAAGACGAACAGGTCGGGCTCAGTTCGCTTGGCATCGGAGCGCAAGATGATGCTAATCACGGCTCCGTTGGTCGTATACACCCCTTCGCCTGATTTCCATTCGACAAAGCATGGGTCGGCTGGCTGACCTTCCTCGGGAGGGACGAAAGAGCAGCCTCGAAGCAGCGCCAGGTCGTGGCTCAGTTCGCTGACCACGCTGACTTCGTAGCGGTCCTGCAGGTTCTGTCCCACTCCCGGTAGGTCCACGACGACCGGGATTCCGTGACGGGTCAAGTCCTGCCGCGGGCCGATGCCCGAGAGCATTAGTAGCTGTGGAGTGTTGAACGCGCCCGCTGCGAGAATAACCTCACGTATGGCAGTCGCCAGACAGTCATCCGTGGCTCGCGGCGCGACATCAGCGTGTGGATCAGCGCGGTAGAGATGACCACCGCGCAGGTAGCACACCCCCACAGCGCGGGTGCCCGCGAAGCGAATGGCCGTCGCCAGTGCTTCGGTTTCGACCCTTAGACACGATGCGCCCTGCTGCACGGCGTGAATCCGCTCTCGGGTGCCGTGGCGATGCCGGCCATCGGTCGCCAGCGGGGTGAACCACAAGCCCTGCTGGTCGGTGGTCACTACCCGCCAGTCGTTGGGGTCGAAGAAGTCCACCGGGTCGAAGTAGTCGTCGAGGTCTTCGAGCTTCGAAAGCGCACGGCCGAGGTGGTCCGTCAGCGCCTGCTTGGCGGCGTCGATCACGATTTCGACCACCTCGCGATCGCGGAGCGCCAAGAGTGGGTCCGCGCGGCTGGTTGGCAGCCACCCGTGGAAGCCGTGGCGTGACGGATTGCCGAAGAAAGATCCCAGTAGCGGCGTGTGGCGGAGCGCGGCCGCGAGCCAACGAAAGCGCGGATAGCGCCACCCGCGGTGACGGTAGCGACACCGTTCCAAGCGTTCGAAGTACACACGCATCCGCTCACTTCGCCATGAATCGTCGCCAGTAACGTCGGCGATATGGTCCCAGTCGTGGTTACTCGGGTAGACGGTGATCATCGCGTTGTGGGCAGAGCAGCCGCCCAAGGTCCCCGCTCGCGGATAGAAGATGCCGCGCTGCGATTTCACGAACTTGGTGTCGCGTTCTTGCTGCTGATCGCTGCTGTAGTGACGCACGAAGTACTGCCAGCTCATCGCGGGATCCTCGCTGGCCAGTGCGTGGAAGCTCGGCACCTCGTAGGTCACGTCTTGCTGGGCACTACCCGCCTCGAGTAGCAGCGTGCTGTACCCGGCGGCTGCAAGGTTGGCAGCCAGGGGACCACCGCCGGCGCCGGAGCCGACGACGATGTAGTCGTACGTCCCCGTCAGCTTCGGAGTGGCCATCAGCTCGGTTCGGCGGAGCGAGCCAGCAACGAAAGCGCGACGTTGAGCGAGGAGATCGCGGTGGCAGCCAGCGCGGCGCGGCGGGACAGCTGGCCAGTGATCCCGGCGATGGCTGCCGCCATGGCGTCGCTGGCGTGCACGAAGACTGCCGCATCAACGGCGCGCGCTCGCAGCTCCGGGTCCTGGTCGAGGAGCTCGACGCCAATGAGCACGGTGCGGACGCCGAACAGACGAAGCAGGTAGATGTCACCGCCGGCGGGATCGAGATCGAGGCGACGCGCCAGCCATCGAGGTGTCAGTAGCGCAGCGGCTCCATTGGCCAGTCGGATCCCGGCCAGAAGCTTGCGCGCCTTGTCAGCCGGAAGTGGTTGGCTCATATCAAGCCCTCGTTGAAGCGGCAGGGAGCGGCCGGCCGGTGCCAACCTGATTCCAGGGAGCGAAAGGATTGGCCACGCCGCGAAGCGCCGGCTCAAGCTCCGGGTAGTGGCGCAGGAGTACGGTGCGCATGGAGTTTGATTCCACCCAGTCGATGCCGGGCTGGGTGTAGACCTCGGGCGTGTAGTCGACGGTGAAGAAGCGATCACTCTTGAGGCGGCGGGAGGCCATGAGGATGAACACGCGAAAGGCCGTATCGCTGAAGCCAAAACCTTGGGGTAGGCGCTCCGCGTACATACCGATGGTGAGGTCGACCCGTTCGATGTCTCCTTGGTACAGCTCCCGCAGCTCTGCAGCCCAGGTCGGGTTGCCGGTTAGCTCATCGAAGTTGCGCATGGGGCGGAGATGGAGGAGGCGGCGGAACTCGTTGTAGCGGGGCACTCCTCTTTCGCGCGACCGCAGAATATCGATCGAGGCGAGGTCGATCAAAGAGCCGTCGGGGCGATTGAAATGCTGCAAGAAACGGGGATAGTTGTGCAGCGTTATGGCTCCGGGATGAGACCGGCCGAAGGAGTAGAAGATGTCGGTCATCGCCATCTCGTTGAAGCGGTGGCGAACCTCGAGGGCGCCCACCTCGGGTAGCGTGCGGGTCTGCAGGACTTGATCATCGCGAACAGAACGGAAGATGAACTCGTCCGGGATCAATGGATGCATCCGGTAGACGGCCACGAACTCTTCGGTGAGCGAATAGGGGACGCCGTTGTGGTTGGTGGGTGAGCCGGGAATCCCGCGCAAGAAGTCCAGGTTGGTGCGGCGGCCGAAGCGCTTGTCGAAGCGCTCGCCGAGGAGCCCCCACCAGTTGGAGCGCAGGGCCAGCACGGTGGTGGGATGGGCGATGATCGCGGGCGTCCAGTCAACGGTGTGAATCTTGGCCATGAGCGCGCAGTTGATGAGCCGCGCCTTGCGATAGATGGCATCGTCGGACGAGGTGGGGAAGTTGGATGCCAGCATCTCGCAGATGGCGTTGTGCTCCAGCATGAACAGCGAGTGCAGCAAGCCCAGCCCGATCCAGAAGTTGCCCGCGACGCCAGAGAGATCCTGGTGCTGATCGAAGTCTGGCGGATAGAAGCCGTGCTCATCGAGCCGAAAGGTGCCGCCAGAGCCGGTGCGCATGATCTTGTTGAATCCGGGGTCGTCGCCGTAGATCTGCGAGGCGTCCCACCAGTGCGTGTCCGTCGTAATGAAGGTGGGTGGACCGCTCGGATCGGAGCTAGGATCCTTCGGTGTTCGATAGATGCGCATGGGATGGTCGGGCCAGGGGTCGTCGTCTTCGAGCGGCACAAGCCACGGATCGTTGGGATCGTTCTTTCCGTGATCGAACCAGTCGTGGACCTCAAACTGGATCCACGCGCCAGCGAGGAGATTCAGGGTCGAGGCCGGCTGGAACTGGTCCCGCGTGAGCAGGCGGCGGCTTACCAGCCGCGGGTTGGGATCGAGCAGCCGGTCGGGTGGATCTGGGTACGCGGCGTCGAGCGGGACGTTGCGGCCGAAGCGATTGCCCAGGCCGCCCATGAGTGGGGCGCGCAAATCGTTGTAGGTACCGTCAACCGTGCGCGACGTGAGATAGGCGAGGGGTTCGTTGGGATCTACAAACGGAGGATGATCGAGGGGGCCGCGGCCAGAGTCGTAGAGGTTTTCGGCGCGCAGCTTTTCACGCACTCCCGCGAGCGTGATGATGCCCAGAGGCTTGGGTAGCCTATCCCAACCGATGGTGCGGTCGAGCGCCTCAGCGAATGCAATCAGCGCCCGCGTTGGCAAGGACGATTTCATATTCCTCCCTCAGCGCCGGTGCCGGGATCGGCGGGCTTTGATTACGATGATTGGCTTGCGATCGGGCGGCCATTCAGATGCGCGGCGACACGTTGGCGGAACTCTCACCACGGTTCCGCCAGATAGGGGAAGTCGGGGAGGAAGTCCTTATCGTTGCGTAGCGGATTGGGCGGCGTCTTGGGAACGATCGGAGCCTCGTCCCACAAGGCCTGATCGCTGAGGAGGTCGAGGTGGTAGGGCTTTCCGTTGAAGGTCGCTTGCATGTCGAGGAAGATAGCGAGGAACCGGCTGGCCACCTGATCTTCGGGCCGTCGGCCAAAGGGCCAGGTACCGGTAGTGTCCATGTCGATGGCGCAGACGTTGGGGATGAAGATCTCGAACGGTCGCCGAAGTGGAATATCCAGGCCAGAGCGGTTCCAGCTGTTGTCGGGCATGTTGAGTGCCTGAAAAAGCGTCTTGCGGGCGCGAGGAAACGCATCGACGGCGAGCGCATAGGAGCGATGCACGGAAACTGGTGAGTTGTCGTGGTCGAAAGAGGTCTCGAGACCGAGGGCGCTGATAGAGGGGCCAAACCCCCATCCCAGGTGCGCAATCCGCTTGACGAAGTGCGGCGCTAGACCGAAGTTATTGGCGCCAAGCTGGCGGCTGTCCTCCCGCTCGCTGAGGCCGGCGTCGGCGAATGGCTGGCCGACCGTGTCGACGAGCTTGTAGCGCTTCAACTGATCGTCGAGTATCAGAGGATGGGGCAATCCGAGCGGATGCTCCAGCCAGAAGGGATGGTCGTCAGGGATCGCGTCAACCTTGTGCACACCCTTGCGCACCCAGCTCTCCCCCCAGGTGTTGACGATGCGATCTTCGCTGGGGTCTTTGGTGATGAACGCAAGCGGCATCTCTAGGATGACGGCGTTGACGTTCTTGCCCGCCTGCGCGTCGATTCCCGTGTAGACGAAGCGGAAGTGACCGTTCTCATCCTTCTTGAACCTTGTGCCTTTCCATTCGTAGGGACCGGGGGGTAGCTCTCCCTTGACGCCCAGATGGCCGAGGTTGGGATTCTGGGGATCGAAGTTGAACAGATCATTTCCTTCGAGTTCGAGAAGCGTCTTGGGAATTGGCATTTCACGAGCGTCGGTCATCGTCGACGGCACGTGATAGAACTGAGGGGCGTAGTTGATCGAGCGGAAGAAGCCGGTGAGATCGTTGAAGAAGGCATCGTCGCGGCCACCCAGGAACGCTGAGATCGAGTGGCCATCGGGTGCAGCAATCGTCTGCACCTGATTCGTGGCTACCACCACGGTGAAGCTCCCTCCAGGGAAGCCCGAAAACGCTAGGGTGGCCCGACCTTCTTGATCGACAGTGGCTCGAATTTCGCTGCTCACAAGCTCACCGAGATATTTGGCACTCACGGCCTCGATGTATTCGAGGATTGCATCGAGGCTCTCCTCTTTCGCCCAGGGCCAGGCGACACGTGGATGAGCCGTGACGCGGATCCGGTAGAGGAGATCGGTATCGAAGGTACCGGCCGCGGGAACCGAAGCCAGTGTCAGCGCGACGACAACGCGCTCTTCATCTGTGCTTTCCTGGGCGGGAAACCCGAAGAGATCGTAGACGTCAGCTGCGCTTGGCTCGATGTCGGAGAAGATCGTGTTGACAGCATTGGGATCGTTATGGTCCGCCACGCCTCACCTCCCCAAAACGACGACGAGCTTGAGGCAAAACGCGGAACCTTCGAAGGCGCTGGCGCACGCGAAGACCCGACAAATCTTCACCGCACGCGCCGCCCGCACCATCGGCAACCGTCCTTCTGCGCCCGAGCGAGAGCGCAAGGCTACCCACATGCTGCAGAGAGTGTCAAGAGCCCTGGCGGCGCGCGTTGCGGCGTCGGGTCGAGCGCGCCCGCCCGGGTGCTGGAGAGGCTCAGCGAGGCTGTCGGCACGCTGGTGCGTGCGGCTACTCAGGAAAGAGCTCATCGGCCCAGGCTGCATGTCGCAGGGCTGCGGCATCTGGTGGTTTGGGAGCCTGCCCACGCAGCACAGCCTGCGAGTTGACGACTGCCGGCTGCGCATCGGCTCTCAGAAGTTGTGCAAGGGTCGCTCCGCGGGTTGCGCCCGCAGCATTCTGATCGGCACGGGCACGCTCGGTTGCAGCGTCTATCTCAGCTTTGACCGCCCGATCGCGCTGGATCGTGGTGCCGAAGATCGCCCCGGCTGCTCCAAAGGCGATGGCTTCGACACCGGTGTAGATGGAGTCGACGCGAGCCCAAGCTGTGTTGTTGGCGTTGGGTCCGAACCAGACCATATACCCGACAAGAGCGGCAAAAAGCGCCAAGACGACGATGGCGGCAATGAGTCGGGCGCCGCTGAGCAGAGCTGGTTTGCCTGCAGGGGGCGGGGTCTGAGCCATGGTTGTGCCCTCCGGTCTAGGGGGAGTTGATGGCTGCCGGGGAAGGTGGGTTACCGATGTCGGGCCAGGACAGATCGAGAAGTGGATGACCGAAGAAGAGGTAGGCGAGCGAGATCGAGGTCGTCGCACTTTGTGCCTGCCAGCCGCGGCGAATTTCGTGCAGCGCCGCCGCGGGTGCCGTGCCACCAAGTAGCGCTGTGTAAAAAGCGCGGGCGAAGACGTCTGCCGCTGCGTCGCCAATTGACCACAGAGGCGCCAGGACGGCGCTCGCGCCCGCGCAAAGGAACGCGGCACCCAACCCTGCGTAGTCACCGAGGAGCTCGTTGCCCTGGCCGACCTGACAGGCGTTCAAAACCACGAGCGGCTGCTCCGCGAGCTCGGCGCCTTCCACTTGAAGCTGAGTGAGTATCCAGTCGTCGGCAAGAATGAGGCCGTCGCGTGCCTTGCCTGACCAGTGGCCGTGGACGGCAAAGTGGATAAGGTCGCCCCCGCCCTGGTTGAAGAGCGTCAGAACCGCGTCACGACGAGCATCGACCACCGCGGCGTGCAGTGTGTCTTCTAGCCAGGCGGCCTCTTCCGTGGCGGCAGAAAGTGTTGGCTGGCTGCTAGCGCTGTAGTCCCCTGTGACGACTGTAAGGTTGCGCATCGTGTGCTGCGCGGGCGCAGGCTGTCGCGGCCGCTGTTCACCGAGCACCCAGCGCGCGGTGACCAGCTGCATGCATAGCAGAGGCGGCACAGTGGGCTCCGGAGGCGCCGGCATCTCTGCGAGTTCCCAGGGCACGTACGGCTCTTCGGAGAGCAACTGGAGCGTCACGGTCTGGCCCTTGCGGCAGGCGACGGCAGCCGAAATAACGTCCCAGACTGGTTTCGGGATGTGCGGGGCGATGCGCCTAGAGATGCCGCGAATGGCAAACGGAACGGCCGCGGATCCTTCGGCGTCGGCCATCTCCAGCATGACCTCCTTGGCAAACGCTTGGGGTTGGCGCCCAATAACCGACCGGGGCGGTTCAGCTGGATTCGCAGGGACTGTCAACGGCGATTCCCACGTCCAGGTCAACTCGCCGTCAGCCTTGCCGTGGCGAATGGTGAGCGTGAGGTCCGGAGCAGTCCCAGGGCTAGGGATCGGAATAACGATGTCAGGTGGTGCCTCGAGGTTGGGTTCGCTGACGGCTTTCGCGGGAGCTTCGCGTACCAGGGTCACGGACCGGCTCGCATAGCCAATCGTCTGTCCGCTGATCGAAAAGGTTGCTGTGAGGACGGCGGAGTCAACCTCGCGATCTGTGAGTAGCGGGGAGGTGAGATGCAAAGTGGCAACTGGGTAGGGAGCGTTGTGCGTAACTCGCAGCTCCTGCCTCCAAGCCTCTCCCGGCCGCAAGGCGAAGGTGTCCGCCACAACGTGCACGATGAGGGTGTAAGGGCCCACGCTGGTCTCTGGCCTGATCAACTGGCCGCCTTGAACACGCTCCTGGGGGCGATCGCGCAGCCCTACCCTGAGATCGAACTCGCTGCCGGCGACAACCTGCCGTGGCGCATCGAGGAGGGCGTACGCGGAACGTGGCGGGTCCATTCCCGCATCGTCATCGCTAGCCTTTGGGAGGTCTGCTGTTTGGGGAGGAGGCGGCTGGTCGGCTGCGCCGCCAGCGCGGTACTCATGAGTATCGGGCGCCACAACAGCATCGCGACGAGATATGTCGTCGGCAAGCTCAGCACCGTCGCCGTCGGCGAGCAGGACAACCTCAGCCGGGTCGTCTGGGCGTTTCTCTCGTCCGCTCGGGGAGAGCGGAGCTGGCGGCCTCCCAGCGTCGCGGGATGGACCGCGGGTGATCGTCGGAGCTCTCTCGCGCGGGTGTCCGGGAAGGCGACCGCCTTGTGGCGCTCGCTCTGTTGGCGGCGCATACTGCGGGGAAATCGACCAGCTCGGTGGCGCTGCGGTTGGTGCGGCGGGGGTGGTCGCTTCCGCTCCCGGCGAGCTCGGCGCATCCGCAGCCGGTGAAACACTGTACGGCGGTGTACTGGACGCAGGCGCGGCATCGATGCCGTCACTCCGGTAGGCTGAGCCAAAACCACCCACTAGGACGATGACTGCTACGCGGGCCAAGGCAGGGACAAATAGAAGCAGTGCACCGATTGGGGCGAGCTTGACGAGGGATGGAAGCAGCACCGCAGCCGTGATCAATCCTCCGGTCGCTCCAAGGCCGGCGACGATAGTGAGGAGTCTTAAAGAAGTCCGCATTTCACTTTCGCCCGCGTGGCTGAACCATTACGGGTGATAGACACGCGCACGCATCCGGCGTGCTGAGTTGACCGTGGGAGGAAAGAGTGTGCTGACTCAGCCGCGCAGGTGTGCGTTTGTCGCGTCATGCGCTCGCGTGGCTGCGAGGCTCGCGGCACGCTGGGAATGCAGTGGTCAGGCTTGGCAGCCATCATGGTCCTTGCACAGCCGACCACCCCAGGGGAGCGCCATCTGCCTGCCAGGTGGCACCGCCATCCGCCGTACTAACAAGAATGGGACACGCGGCGCCGCCCGAGGCGTTGTCTTCAATGGCCCAACCGAACGACGGTGACACGAAAGACAGCACATTGACGCCGTTGCCTTGCCCCAGGCAGGTACCAGAGGAGCCCACTTCGCTCCAGGTGTGACCGCCGTCGACCGTATGCAGGAGGCCGCCGCGCTGAGTTCCAATAGTGGCCGTAGTTGAGTCGGCTAACGCCAGGCTGTCGGCATAACCTGACGCTGCGATCGTCCCGGTGGGGCTGCTGCCCAGATCGCTAGCACGCAACTGCCAGCTTTGACCTTCATCGTTCGACACATACACCAGCTTCGGTCCGATGCCCGCGCCGCCTTCGCCGCCACATAGCACCCACGTAGTGCCGGAAGCGTTCTGAAGTCCGACGCCAGGTAGGGTCGTGCAGGGAGAGGAACGCCGTGTCCAATCCGACCCACCATCGTGAGTTACGAACAGCGCGCCGCCCTCACTGCCACCGACTAAGAGATAGGCGTCTTGTGCGGTGGTTCGGTCAAGCTCTATGGAAGCCGCGCTCGCCTGCGCCAGGCTACCGAAGTCGGGCTGTTGCGGGGCAGGACCCCAGGGGCTGGAGCCACTGGTCTCCAGCAGGGTGCATTGAGAGATGGGATCTGATGACGAGCAACCGCCCACCGCCCAAGCGGTGCCGCCGATTGCTTCAAGGTCGCGGATCGGGGCAGAGTAGGACTGCACCCAGGTATGGCCTGCATCGTTGCTCTCGAAAATGCCTGGACCCGATACGTAAATCTCCGAAACATCGACGCGGATCTGGATGTCAGCTGGCGGCGGAGCGCCAGACGGCTCATCGACATGTCCGATCTGGACCGGTGTGCTCCAGGTGCCACCGCCGTCGTGGCTCGAGTCAACGACGATCGCGCAAGTGCCGGCGGCTGAATCGCACGCCGTGCCCGCTGCCCAGCCGTCAAGCGCATCGCTGAAGACGACGTCTTGCACGGTTACGACGGCGGTTGAACTGGGGGTTGGACTCGGTCCCGAGCTGCGAGTCGGGAAGGGGGGCGTGGCTGTTGCCGGCCGGCCGGAGGATGCGGGCATTTGGCGGCCAGTTATGACCAGGTGAAGAGAGACGATGACCGCCGTCATCGCCACCGCGACAGCCATGACAATGGCAAGCGACGGGAGCAGTCGCCACTTCCGCTGGGGGCTATCGGTGACGCGAGCGATCACGTCCCTCGCCAGGCTCGCGGGGGGTTCTCGGTCGCTGAGATGACGCAGATAGCTTTGCGCCAGCTGCTGCAAGCCTGGCGACTGATGGGGGAGCGGGCGTCTAGGCATCGTCCATCTCTTTGCGAAGCCGAGCCACGGCGCGAGCCAGGTGGCTGCGAGCGGTGCCGGGTCTGCAGCCCATTAGAGCAGCGCACTCGTCGAGCGTGTACCCGTGATGAAAATGCAGGGCAAAGGCGGTCCGTTGCTTTCTCGAGAGGCGCAAGTAGGCACGCTGGAAGTCAGCCAGATCCGGCGCGAGATCCGGATCGGAGCTGCGTGAGACGCGATCTGCGAGGGCGGTTACGGACGTACGCCGGCGCAACAGGGCTCGGCGGAAGTCGATGCATCGATTGACGCATACGCGAGTTAGCCAGGCTGACAGAGAGTTGGAATCGCCAACCTTGGACCAGTTGAGCCAGGCAACGAGGAAGGTCTCTTGCACGACATCTTCAGCCTCCGCCGGGTCGGCGAGGATCGTCATGGCAAGCGTGAAAAGCCGACGCGCCTCCAAACTCACGGCCGCGTCGAAGCTGGTGCGGTCCTCGGCAGACGCCATGACGAGAGCTCCTAGGTCGGCGATCACACCTGAATAACGGAGGGGGCACAGCATTCTCTTACCGGGCAGCGGTAACAGACTGGCGACAGCCCTTGGAGACCGGTTGGACGGGCCATTTGATGCGAGTTGACAGAGGGGATGGAACCTGCCAGGATCCCCTCGCCAAGGCGTGGCATGCGTTGGTGGGCCCGGAGCTCGGTTGCTCCAGAGTTGGGTCCGAGAGGCGGGAGCGGACCAGGGCGGGGCAGTTGGTGTTGAGAGCTTTTGGGCTTTGCCGGCTACGCCGAAAACAGCTGACGCGTTTCGTACTCCTCGCGCTGTCGCTCGGGGCGGCCGCTTCCACGGTGGCTGAGTTCAGGAGCGCGCCGGCATACGCTGCGCAGGGGTTGCCGACGGACGTCGGTGTCTATTCGTGGTACATCACGGCCAACAACGCCACAACGTCATGGGCGTACGCGCGTGGCTGGGAAGAGGGTCAGGCGCGACAAAAGGACCTGAGCAATAGCGAGGTGATCCTGGACTTTGGATCGCAGGTCCCGAATCAGAATGAGACGCGACTACCGTTTCACAACGGCACCATTAGCTACTCGCAGACCGAGGCAATGGCGGAGCAGTTCGCTTATGGGTATTACGAAGGCACCGGAAGCGACTCGACAACGATTCTGCGGTTGGCGGTTGGATCGAGCAACGACAACGTGGACGGCATGTACAACGACTTAACCAACGCTTACGACGGCGGCTTCACCTGGTCGCAGGTTGTGCGGACCGCCTATAACTGGGTCCAGACCAACGGCTACGGTTCGCAGGTCAACGTGTGGGGCGGAAGCGATATGGAGACCGAATTCGGCGGTCAGACCGCTACGCTCGCGTGGGACAACGGTTACACGTCTAACTCTAACGCTGTTTCCTACCTCGACTATGGCGACGCTGGGGGTTGTTCGCAGACCAGCTACTCATCGGGCAACGGCTACAGCTGCAACGGGGGATGGAATCAGTACGGCGTTTGGGACAAGAGCTGGGGCGTCCGGCTGGCGTTTCCACAGCCCGAGATCTACCATCAGGCCAATGCTGACCAATGGTGGAACATCTCGCGTTACGGGTATTACGAACAGTCCTCGGAGGCTCTGACGTTCCAGGGGCCGCTGGACGAGCACGACTTGGACGGCAGCACCAACACTTCGACGGAAGCCTGGGACGACCTCTCAAACGACTTGGAGAGGGACTCGCATACCAACATCGCGATGACCTATTCAGATCAGATCCATCATGACTGAGGCTAGCGCGTGACCACCAAGCTCAAGCGGCGACTGTCGGCTGTCGCCGGGCTGGCTGCGTTGGCCGCAGCGATCGCTGGCGTCCTAGCCGAATCGCAATCCTCAGCTGTCACGACCAAGCAGCAAGAGGAACTGAACATCCAGAACGAAATTCAGTCAGCCCAGGCGGCGCCGAGGGCGACCAAGCTCCCCGAAGCGACGCCTCCAGCCGTGCAAACGCCAGTTTGTACGCCGGCCGTGATGCTCCCTTACCCAGATAGTCAGATTCATGTTGGTGGCCAGGGAGGTCCGTTCGGATCTGCAGCGGAGTTCTACGCAGTCAGTAGCTGGGCGGGCTCAGCTGGCGGCGCTACCACATTCGCGGTTTGGTCGGGCGAGACGGGGGTCGCCACGGTGTCAGGCGGCACAGCAGCGGTCGATGTGTACACGGAGAGCGTTGCAAGCGAAGGTTGCGGCGTCTCCTACGCACCGGTGGGCGTGTTTACCGACGCATCACTCAGCGGGCTCCTCACCATCAGGTCGATCAATGGATCGACCATTGAGCTCGCCGATTCGAGTGGGACTCTGGCGTACTTCAGCCTGGCAGGCGACTCGTTCAGCTCAACGCAGGACAGCGCACACTAGGTCGGCGACGGTTGCGTTGCGTAGAGGGGCGATTCAGGGCCGAAAGCTTGGTCACTGTCGCGTTAGCGGCAATCTCCATTTTCATGGCCCCCGCGGAAGCGAAACCGGCGTACTGGTTATGCAGATCTCCGCGGCAATGAATGGCTGGCGATGGGGAGTGAGGTTCTCTCGGAACAGTCGCGAAACGCGCAGGCGTGGCATACTACCGGACCAGAGTTCGCCGTGAGAGCCAACGTCGCCGTGATGCGTAGCAGTTCTGAGCCGCAGTGCGATTGAGCAAGAGAGCACGTAGTAGCGGGCGTTACGGTTCGATAGTGCCCATAAGCGCGGGCGTCCCACATGTGAGGATGTGGTGGCCCAATTAGGGTCAGGGCCCATGTCCACGGCCGCTGAGCCCGCCACCGCTCGGAGGGAGCGACGTGATGCGACGTCGCGTCGAAGTAGTCGAGTTGCGCCGTGCGCAGAGCGTCGAGCAGTCGCTTCATCAGCCACAACCCCGACAGCGGCGCAGAGGAGCGAGTACCCATCAGCGATCGCATTGTCAACGATGTTTGTAAAAGACAGCTTTGGGTCAGGATTGCGCGCACAGAACTACTGTGATAACGGCGCGGTATGTCCGCAATTCGCTGTGACGTTGACCGAGGTATTGGGAGCGGTGGGAACAGAGCCGTAGTAGCTGTGCTAGAGTGCCCGGCCGTCCAGCCCATCTGGCTGGTGAGCGATGTCCGGGTCGGCGGGAGGACATCGAGGGGCGGGGCCGCCGACGAGGGAGCGGCGTGGGGGAGCCGGGGAAGCAGGGCGATCGTCGTTGGCGCGCCCTCCTGATACTCGCGATCGCCGCGTCCGCGGTGGTGGGATCTGTATCCAGCGGAGTCCTCCCGTTCCGGCTATCTGCTCCATCTAGCTCGAGTGATGGCGTAACCGGCTCCGCGGACAAATCGAAAGCGCTGGGTCAGGCAGAGGCGACGGCAGCGGACCAAGCGCGCACAGCGTCGGTCAATCGCACCCATCCGGGCGCGATTCCGGGTAACAACTGGACCGCCGTGAGCCGCGGTCCCCATGGGTACGTGGCCGGCACCGGAAAGGTGCTGGACTGGTACGAGCAGTGGAGCCGTAGCACGGACCGCCGTCTACCAAATGAGCCTCACTGAGGCCAGCCCTACGGCAAGCCAGCCGCGCCGGCGAACGATGCCTCCGCCTGATGTCAACTAAACAGCCCTCAAGCGCCTCTTACAATATGAATGGCATTCACCATGACCGAAGCGCTGAGGGGAACGGCTCCCGTTGATCGGCCAGCCATGGAAGAACAGGCGTGGACAGCGATTTTCGACTCAGAGGCCGACCGGCTTCTTCACCTAGCCCGCGATATCACCAGAAGCGATACGGCTGCGGAAGATGCCGTCCAGGATACCCTGGAATCGGCCTGGCGGCAGCGCAACCAGCTGCGCGATCCGGCGGCCGCGAGCGCTTGGCTGACCCGCATCTGCGTCCGTCGGTGCCTACGGCACCGTAACCGCATGCTGAGTAGACGCGAGGAATCGATTCCGACTGACGTCCCGAGTGGCGATGCAGCGGAACCGGATCCGACCCTTGACCAAGCAGTGGCCAAGCTGTCGCCTAAGCAACGGGCTGTCGTCGTTCTGCACTACCGAGGCGGTTACACCGTCGATGAATGTGCCACCGCCATGGGCTGCCGTCCCGGGACAGCCAGACGGCATCTAAACAGAGCGCTTGAACGACTTAGACGGGAACTGAAAGATGACGACTGATCCAGACCTCGAGAACCGTCTCCGATCTTACCTGGCGAGACGTGCTGCCAGCCGTTCTCCGAAGCGTACCGAGAGCTGGCGTCGCGCACCAAGCGAACGTCCGACATCTTGGCGAACCACCGTAGTCCCGACGACCGTAGGAATCGCGACCGCAGGACTGTTGGCTGCAATATTGGCCATCAGCCTTATTAACCGAAACACACCAACGGGTAACCGCAGCGGTGTTAACCCTGTAGTAGCCTCAAGTCCGACAGCTGCTCCCAGCCCCTCCGACACCACCGCGCCGTCGCCAACCGCCTCCTCAACACCCAGCCCGTCCCCAAGCACCTCGCCGACCTCGTCGCCATCGGCCAGTCCGACCACCGACGGCTACCTTCCGTGTCCTTCGTCCTCATGGCAGACGACGCTGACGTTGGACCACTCCTCGTACCAGGCTGGACAGAGCGTCAAGATGACCGCCGAAGTGACAAACACCTCCACCGGCTACTGCACCGCTCCTTCCCTATACGCGTTTACGATCGTCGCACCCGACGGGACATCAGCAACTGCCTGTTGGCAGGCTGGAATCGCTGCGCCTGGCGTTTTTCTTGGGCCGGGACAGTCAGAGTCGCAGAACTGCTCGTGGGACTCGTCAGAAGCTTCGAGTGGTTCCTACAGCGCTGCAATCCTCTTCAAGGACCTCCAAGGGACCTCTGAAACCCAGTCCAAGCCATTCACTATTCAATAGGGAGTTCGGCGGTACGGCGGTCCGAGACAAGCCAAGGCAACTTCCCGCATTCTCGGAATTGGACCCAACAGCGCTGCCCGGGAGGGAGCACTGGACGTCTGCCGCCTATCGCACCGTAGTTGGAACCGATCGAGGCTCCGCTGCTCCCTGTAGGTGGAAAGGGTTAAAACGCCGCAACTGCGTCTTCACCGAGTGATAGCATTGCCCCGCCCGAAGCGTGTGGAGGTGGGGTATGCGTTCGCTTACCCAGTCGCTCAAAGCACTAACGATTGTTGCGCTCGTGGTTGCCTTTCCGCTCTTGCCGCTAGGGCAAAGTTCGGCACTGGCGACCACGTGTGGCCCAAGCGGCACCCTGAAGTCAGAGCACTGCCCAAGTCCTGTTGTTCAAACAGACCCAACTCTCTACATCATCTGGTGGGGGCCAGGATGGAATAGCTTTCCCCTTGACGTTCCGGGTCAACACTCAGTCCTCTACTCGAATCTGCAAGGTTCAAGCTACAACCAAATCTTGCAGCAGTACGGCGTTAATGATGATGTTTCGTTTGGAGGTCAGTGGCGCGACTCCGTGGCGCCGACTTCAACGGTTTGTGATCGAAGTTGTAGCCAAGGTGTCGACAGTATCGTGGGCGAGATTTCGAGAGCCGTTCAGTATAATCCGGTATGGCAGGTGTCGACTGACTCCCAGTTCATTGTTTACCCGCAACCTGGCACGCATGACGACAGCTTAGGAAGCAACTGCGCGTACCATACGAGCGTGGGATCGGATGTGTTCTCAGTTGTCCCATACTATTCTGACACGCCATCCTTCTGTCCCACTTACTTTGGCACTAATCATCAGCAAGCGATGACCACCATCGCCAGTCACGAGTACGCTGAGGCAGCCACCGACCCTACAAATCAGGGGTATAGCGATCCACAAGAGATCGGCGATCTTTGCCAACATTGGACGCCGACGAATCGTGGCCAGTTCGGACTGGTGTACGCGCAGTACCTTTGGGACGACACCGATGGCAACACTTGTCAGCCGCCGGGCGCCCCAGGGCAGGCTCCGCCTGGGCCGGCAGTTGCAGCATGGTCCGCGACGGGCCAGCAGGATGTTGTCTGGCGCGGCACGGACGGAAATATGTGGGAGGCGAGCTGGAACAACGGCTGGTCGGGCCCAGCTAACCGTGGGTTTGGGCCGATGGGCTCGGAACCAGCGGTCGTCGTAAGTCCGTATTTCAATAAGGAGTACTTCTTCTGGGAAGGCATGGATAGTGGCCTCTGGTGGGCTACTTGGTCGAGCGCGAATGGGTGGACAGGCCCGGAGGAAGTGTCTGGGATGGGCCCTCTCGGCTCCCAGCCGACGGTCGGAGCGTGGTCTGGTTACCCCGAGGTAGATGTGTTCTGGACGAGCACGGGGGCGCGTAACCTGATGGAAGCCACCTGGAATGGCGAGGTTTGGACTGGACCTACCCCAGTCAGCGGCATGGGGCCGCTTGGATCAGCGCCATCCGTTGTGGTCAACAACAATCGTCAAGAAGACGACGTTTTCTGGAAGAGCACTGGCGACGAGCTGATTCAAGCCTATTTCCAGGCCAGCACGGCGAGCTGGACCGGACCTCTCAATCACCATATGGGTCCTCTGAATTCTCAGACAGCCGCCAGCGCGTGGGACTCTTCCGGCGAGCAGGATGTGTTCTGGCAAGGCAACGGCAAAAACGACATGTGGTGGGCACAATGGAATCAAGGGTGGGGCCAAAGTCCTTATGATGACAGCGGCAGCGGGCCTCTTGGGTCCGCACCGACGGCAGTTATCAATGACCTTCTCGTGCAACGTGACACGTTTTGGGAAGGAATGGACTCGAATCTTTGGGACGCATATTGGTCGTCCGCGAACGGCTGGAAGCTAGAAAAGGTCGGCATGGGCCCGCTTGGGTAGGGTTTACCGAGTTGCTCTTAGTTAGCGCGCTGGTAACGTGGCCGCTAGAAACGCTTGACGAGGAGCTCCGGCGATGTCTCCCAGCAGCAAAGCGAACCGACGTGGACGAGACCCTCGCCACCCTTGTCGAGGGCGCGATCCCTTACCCCTCCATCCCCATGGCGGAGTTCGCTTCGCGTAAGCAACACCAAATGCCCGTTTGCTGCGCGCTCTCTGCCTGCTAACACAGCAGCCGGAGTTGCGCTGTTCTCGCCGTCGTCTGCGTCGCAACGCTAATCGCGCTTTCTGCTGATGACGCTGCTCGAAACTGACCAGATTTGCTGGGCGAATTTGACCAGCTGAGCGTACCTCGTTCTGCAATCAGCGGAGAGGTGATGAGACGTCCAGCGGTGAATGCACTGCATTGCGGAGCTGGTCGAGGTAATGCTTTCCCATACGTCTTTCAGCCGCACTTCAGGCATCAACTCAGTTCAGGCTTGGCCTTCCTCGTGGTCGTGGTCTTCCCAGTCCTTGCGCACGGAGTTCCAGCGCATGTGCGACGAGCGCGGTAGCTTGCCCTGGTGCACCCCTTGAGCCTGTACGCGGAGGGCTTCGATTGCAGTGTCGAGGTCGTTCAACGATTCCTCGTCTAACTCATAGGTGACGTCGTGGTTTAGGTTCGCATCCTGAACCACGTCGATGTACACCTTGTGCGCGCTCCGGCCGAGCACGGCACCGACGCCCTTCTTTAGACCGCGCACGCAGAGATCCCATAACTCACCGCCGGCCTTGTAACCAACACCAGCGGCGGCTGCAGCGCCGGCGATCTTGGCGTAGGGCCAGATGTTGACAATGATCCAGTCGAAGAGCTGCTGCGTAACCTCAGCGCCACCAGCACCACCCCATTGACCGCGGTTGTAGATATCGATCCAGGGAATGTCTGCGATCGCATCTGGTGGCGAAAGGAGTTTGCCGCCGATGTCCTCGGGCGTGTAAGCGATTACGAGGCCGCTACCGTGCCAAGCTGCGGTCACCTCGGCACTGCGAAGCTGATAGTCCTCCAAGTTCAGCGCGCCGCGCGTCTGCCAACTGATCATGCCTGCACGGTCTTCTAGCGGCGGCGTCTCAAAGGAGCCTCACGACGCCAGGCGGTCACATTCTTGGCAACCGCGAGTTCAGAAGTGATCCTACGCATTTCCCACCTTCGCTATTGAACTGCTCCGCCAGCGATCGCAGCAAGCGCTGAGATAGACGGCACGAAGAAGTACTCGCCGGCTGTCACCTGAACTAGCTGCTTAACGATGCTGAGGGCATGCTGACCCGATGACTGCTGCACTAGCGTGCATTGCTCCCCCACAGTGTGTTCCCCGACTACCGCATCGGGACCATCTGGCGTGCCCTGCGTAGGTGGGGCATAGGTGCCCGGTGTGGGTCCGGCTGTCCCACCAGGGAAGTTCGCGTTGTTGAGCCACTGCCGCTGTACGAACTCGAACTGCTGATCCAGATCAGCGACCACGCAGAAGAAGTGAAGCCCTCGCTGTACGCCATCGTCCGTTGCACCCTCCGGCAGCGGCAGCCCGAAGGGGATACCGCGTCGGAGCATCCTGTGGAGTGCTGGGTTGTCAGAACCAGGGCTAGGCGTGGTCTCATCGCGCGGGTTGGCTTTACGGATGTGTGCGAAATGCGGGCAGATGTGCCCGTCGTCGTCATTGGCCTTGTACTCGAAGGCATTGGTGATACCAGTCGGTCCAGGATCCGCGGTGGGATTGAGTTCAAGGGGTGCCCCGCTCGGCCAACGACCGATCATCGCCGCGGCGGTTTGGTCCGGTGATAGTTGAGGGTTCGAACTTGTAACCCCGGCAGCTGCCTGCACCCGGAAGGCAGCCACGTCCTGATAAAGGCGCCTGAACGCGGCGAAGGACCCGTTGGCCCACAGCGATCCTACCGTCTGCGCACTGGCCCCGATCGTGGCCGGGTACCCGAGCACGAACTGACCAGGCGCGATGACGGCCGGCTCGTTAGCCGCCGGCGGCGGATCGAACCCGTCGATGGCCGGCTGGGAGATGCCGTCCTTAAACCCGAAGTGCTCATGGCCCATCAGGCCGCCGGGTAGGGTGTTGCCACGCTCCTGATAGACCACTTCGCAGCCGCTGGCGGAAGTCTCGTCGCCGATCCTTGCGACTGCCGCATCGAGATCCGAAGGCTCGTCCGCGGCGACCACCACACAGGCGTGCACCCCGGCACCCGGACGGAATGGCTGGAGCCAGCCACCAGGCAGATCAAGTGGTCCCGTGTCGCCCACTTGCTGAGCTCGTGCGGCCATTCCGGTCGAGAACGCCGTCGTGCCTTCACCTTGGGGCAAACCGGACGCTGAGACCCCGAGCACCTGGTAGCCAGCCGCCGCTACAAGCACTCCCACCCAGGTGGCACAGAGGGTTTCCTCACCGGTGCGATTGCGCACCTCGGAAAACACCTCATTGAACTGGCCGACCTCCCAGGCGTTGGCCGCGCGCGGGACGAGCCGACCGAGGAGTGAGCGGCCGCTCGGGGCATCGGCGAAGCGGATGAAGAGGATCTCTTGATGATCCTTCTTGAAGCCAGCGAGGCTAAACCCCTGAATGTCTTTGAGTTGACCTGGTGTGAAAGCGTCCGCCACAGTGAGTCTCCTTCCTACTGCATCTCTCCGAAGTACTGTCGGAGTTGAGCGGTGTTGCTAATAATAGCGGGAGTTGGCGCCACGCAATCCGGCTGAGCCCTACACATTTCACTGCATGCGTTGGCCGATGGGCTCAGTCGAACAGCTTCTTGATGCCCACGCTCAACGCGACGCTCGCGATTACTCCGAGGACGGTTGCGGCCTCGGGATTGTGCTTGAAGAGCTTGTGCAGGCCGAGGCTGACCTCCGTGTTGATGATCGTCTCGGCGATCAACTCGCCGCATTGCGGGCAGTACATCGGTAATCCTCCTAGCACCGAGGCAACTGATCGAGGTTGTTTGCAGGATGTGGTCAGGTGGGTTGACCTTCTCCACCTCGATGAACCGATACCGGCTCACCGGGTCTCCTTGGCGAAGAAAGTTGCTGCCTTCTTGAGAATGCTGCGCTCCTTCTCGAGCACGCGCACCTGGCGGCGTAGCCGGGAGAGCTCCTCACGCTCTGCCGTGGTCAGGCCGTTGCGCTTGCCACCATCGACGTCAGCTCGCTTCACCCACTCGCGAACTGCTGTCTCCGTGAGATCAAGGTCACGGCTGACCGCTCCAATGCTCTTGCCGGACGAACGCACCAAGGCGACCACCTCTGCCTTGTACTCGTCGCTGAACTTCCGACGCTCCTTTCGAGCCATCTGGACCTCCTGTGCGGGGGGTTCCCCACATCATGGTGGTCCGTCTTATCGGGGCAAGCCCACGTTGCAAAGTTGAGCATGAGCCCGGCTCCCACTCACCTTGCTTAGAGGGCGGGTGGCTGAGGCGAGAGGGGAGC
This sequence comes from Candidatus Dormiibacterota bacterium, assembly GCA_963777285.1. Lineage (GTDB taxonomy): Bacteria > Chloroflexota > Dormibacteria > Aeolococcales > Aeolococcaceae > JAFARE01. The sequence continues at coordinate 1,341,329 of CAVZPR010000001.1, read as the reverse complement.
GCCGCCTGCTGCTAGAACAGACTAGCTGTGTCGCGTTCTATACAGGATGGCCCACTAGGGGCGTCAACGTGGCTTCCGTAAGGACTAGTGAATTATCGTGAAGCAAAGCCAGCTAGCTTGTTTGACTTCTCCTAGCGCGCGGCGTGCCCGCGCGAGTCGTCGCAGAGCAAATTATCTCGGCACCGCTGCAGATGCCTGGCGGCATTACCCTTTTGGCGGAAAGCCGGGCCGCCCTATCCGCCACATGCGTGCGTCAGTTCGACACTGATCGAGGGCGCCCGGGTCGCGAACCGCGGCCACGTGCAACCGCGGTTTCGGCGATTGGAACCAGATCTTCGCCCGACTCGGTGGTGGCCACCCGCCATTGTCGATCGGCTGCTGGGCAACGCAACGGTCAACATCGAAAGCCACAGCTACCGCATGCGCTCCAACCGCGATGACAGCGCCGGCAACGGGGCGCGCCAAAGGAGATGGTGCTACGGTCCGCTGATCCTGTCCGCCCTGGTCAGTCTTCGTGATCGGATCTGGTCAGCTTCCGTGTGCCCTTACAAGGAGCACCGTGAGCTGCGTCGCGCCAACGTGATCCTGAAGAACGCCCCGGTTTGAGCCGGGGTCGTGCTTCGAGGCCATGCAGTGCAAGGAAGGCGTCTTATTGGTTGCCATTCCAGGCTGAAGGCAGAATGAACTGCTCAGGGGAGGCCAAGACACAGTGGCGTCGCGATTCGCGGCGCTCACGGTGGCACGCTCTCCGGACAGCCGCGCATGGGCCGCGAAGCCGCCAGTTGACACCGAAGTTGCTGTGCTAGAGTGCCCGGCCGTCCAGCCTTGCTGGCTGGTGAGCGGTGTCCCCGTCGGCGGGAGGACATCGAGGGGCGGGCCGCCGACGAGGGAGCGGCGTGGCAGAGCCGGAGCAGAAGCGCCACCGTCGTTGGCGAGCGCTTCTGATAGTCGCGATCGCCGCGTCAGCGGTGATCGGATCGGTCTCCAGCGCGGGCCTCCCGTTTCGACTATCTGCTCCATCTAGCGGGAGTAACGGCGGGACGGGCTCAGCGGCCACCAAATCGAAGGCGCTGCGTCAGGCGGAGGCGACGGTCACGGACGAAGCGCGCACGGCGTCGGTGAACCGCACCCACCCGAGCGCGATCCCAGGAAACAACTGGAGCGCGGTGAGCCGCGGGCCGCGCAGCTTCGTGGCGGGGAAGAGCCGACTGCTGGCCAGCCGCAGCACGGCGACGAGCACCACGTATGCGAACCCAGATGGGACGCTGACCACGCGCCTGTATCAGTCGGCGGTCAACTACCAGACGGCGGACGGGAGCTGGCACGCCATCGACCCCACGCTGCTGACGCGACCGGACGGCACCATCCACAACACGGCGGGCCCGGTCGACGTGGCCTTTGCCTCCCAGATCGGCGCCGGGCCGCTGATGACGGTGACGTCCGGCTCGCACAGCCTCTCCATCTTTCCGCCGTCCATGGGCACGGCGTCGTCGCTGACCGCACCGGCGTTACCCGCGGCCGCTGCCATCGCCACCTGGGATACGGTCGCCTATAAGAACGTCTGGCCGGGCCTCGACCTGCAGTTCAGCACCACGCTGCACACAGTGAAGGCGCTGGTGATCCTGCACGCGGCGCCGCAGATCAGCGGTGACCTGGACCTGCGCTTCCCGCTTTCCTCAGCGGTCTGGGCGTCAGCGCCGCGGCTGGAGGCAGCATCACCTTCGCCGATCGCCGTTCTTAGATCAAGCCAATAGTCCGCGTACGTAGCGTACTCGTGACCGTAAAGGTCTCGGGCGTCCCGAACATGACGGACCTTCCCCGAGCCTGTAGCTGCCGCGAAGTCCACAAACGTTGTGAGGGAAATGGTGATCGGCAAGGCCGTAGCTCCACATCAACTGGTTAGGGAGGACCTGTCGCGTATCTCTTCCCTCGCGAGACAAGGCGCACGAACTCTCGACAACCGCTATGCGGCAGCCGCATGCGCGGGTAGTGGGTAACGAGAGGTCAAGAGTGCCGGCCGACGCGAGCGGCCCGGTGGTCCCTCAATTGATCTCTACAGGCCTTGGAACGCGGAGTTCACGCCAACACCGGAGGCGGCGACGCCTAGCGCCGGCTTCCGACCGGGCGCCTGCGCGTATTTGCTTACCGCGAGGACCAAGCCGGCTACAGCTCCGACCACGACGAGGGCCAGCAGTAGTTCCTGGAGATTCTTGTGCACAGTGCCGAATGATAGCAGCCGACGAACACCTGTTCAAAGACGTGAAGCTGGGCCAACCCCGGGCTCTGGAGCCAGCAGCTAAGAGCTGGGTGCGCCTAACTCGCAGGAAGACGCGATCGCAGCGTGTGGCTAATTTGACAACGACTGAAACGTATAACCGCGTTCATGCCGCCGGTGCGGACGGTGGGCTATGAACACCGCCTCGAACTCCGTCGGCGGACGTCGCCACAGGCGCTGTGCAGGCGGCGGTTGTTACACCAATCGACCACCGTAGGTCGCTAGCTCGACGTCCTCGACAGTGCGCTACGGACCTCGTCGTCGGATGAGCTCCATCTTGTACAGGCCGTGCACGCTTTCGGCGAGCGCGTTGTCGTAGGAGTCATCGCGTGAGCCGACCGAGGCGACGGCACCGTCATCGGCGAGCCGCCCGCTGTATCGAATCGCGAGATACTGCGAACGTCGGTCCGAATGGTGGATCAGGCTGCTGAGGTCGCTCTCGCTCGGGCCCAGATCGCTATCTCGAGCGCGTCGAAGGCGAACTCGGTGCTGCAGCGTCGCCGCCCACCGCCAGCCGACGATGCGCCGACTGAAGGCGTCGATGATGAACGCCGTGTATGCGAACCCAGATCAGGTGGCGATGTAGGTGAGATCGGCGAGCCAGACGCGATTGGGCGCTGGTGCGGTGAAGCGGCGCTCGACGAGGTCAGCCGGTCGCCGCGCCACCGGCGCTGGCCGGGTGGTGCGCACACTGCGCCACGGAGCGCGCCGTGCAAGACCGATACCACGCATCAGATGGCGGACGCGGTAGTGTCCACCTGGTGGCCTTCGCGGAGCAGCTGCAGCCACATCTCGCGCACGCCGTAGACGTCGAAGTTGGCGGCGTGGATGCGGCGGAGTACTGATTTGAGGATTTCGTCGCTATTGGCTCGCGCCGAGGGCAGCCGCGTCCGGGCTGCGTAATACGTCGATGGGGCAACCTGGCAACGCCGTGCAGATCGGCTCGACCCCGTATTCAGTGCAGTGCGGGTCGATGTACTTGGTCTTCGCGGCAACCGCGGGCCGAGCTCCCGCGCGAAGAAAGCCGAGGCGGAATTGAGGATTTCGTTGGCCCGGCGCAGCTCCCGGTTCTCCCGCTCCAGTTGCACGATGCGCAGCTTGTCCTCAGTCGTGGTCCCGGCGCGCTTGCCGCCGTCGACCTCGTCCTGCTTCACCCAGCCGCGCAGCGACTCGGTGCCGATGCCCAGCTGTGCCGCCACCCGCGTGACCACGCCGTGCCGTTCACCCGATTGCTCATACGCCTCGAAAACCATTCGGATCGCCGCTTCCTGAGCTCGAGCGGGTACCGGCGCGACGAGGGGTGCTTGGGCCCTTCCATGGCTCCAGATTCTCCAGGAACTGGAGTCTCCACCTTTTCCAGACGGGCTGAGGCCCGAGAATATCTCGACCGCAGACGCGGCGCCGGCGATACCTCGAGGACGCTATGCGATGCCTCAGGCCTGTCAGACGTCGTGTACCGCGCCCTCGTCGCTGGACGCGACCGCTCGCAGTCTTCCCGTCGTGCGCTTGGTCGCTTGACATAGGAGCAACAGCGCGTGGCCCCGATCTGGCTGCCTCTTGCGAGTTTCCTAAAAGCGGGCGATGCGCACTCCCCAATTTGGTGCCTGCGGCCTGCGATGATTACCTCAGTTCCCTTTCCCGGGTGGACATTCGGCACCCCTGAGGCGTTTTCTATGAGACCCACCTCCCGTCTCGACGATCCACGACGTGACTACCCGTAACCGCCCCGCGGATTTGGTGGGAGGGGTCGGCTCTGGCGCCGGCATCCCGGATGCCTCGGTCCACACCGGCTTCCTTGGCTGGCTCTTGGGCTCGAGACCGGCACCCCTGCCCGGCATCGCAGAGGTCGGCCTCGGAGATATCGAGAACGGGGCGGACTGGACCAATTACATCCGCGAGCCGCCTAGCCCTGAACAGGACGACCGTGTTGGGATCTGTTGCTCCGGCGGCGGGATCCGAGCGGCCGCCTTCTGTTTGGGTGGCCTGCAAGCACTGCAAGCCGCAGGACGGTTCGCCACCGCTGACTATCTGTCCGCCGTCTCCGGTGGAGGTTACATCGCTGTCGCCCACGCGGCGCTTGTGGGCCCCACCAAGGAACAGGCATCGCACGACCCACAGAATGAGGCGGCCGTTCTCGATTCGCTGCGAAGCCTCCCGCCCTGGTCGCCGAGCGCGCCTGAGACCGTAAACCTCCGCAATCACCTGACCTATCTCGCTCCCAATTGGAGCGGTCGGATTTGGGGTGCCTCTGTGGTGATGTATGGCGCGGTCTTGCACCTCCTGCCTTTTGCAGCGCTTTCGCTGATCTTGGGAACCCTTTACGGCTGGTTGCTGCGCAGCCTGCCTCGAACTCCAGCTGCAAGCTGCCAAGCCCGGCGTCAGCGGGGATCTGCTCCGTGACCTGGGTATTGGCTGCGGCGTGCTCGTCACAGTCGCTGCGGTGCTGGTGATCACCATCCAGGGTCTTGGTCGCCCCACAACCCGGTTCCTCAATCGCCTTCCGAGCGCTCACGCGATGCTCGAAGTGTGGACCGTTCGACTTGTCTCACTGGCGCTGCTGGTCGGATTTTTCCTTTGTCTTGTCTCCTTCGTGTTCCAGTACATACCCAGCGGGATCACCAGCTTGGCTGGCATCCTCAGCGGCGACTTCTCCCTAGCCGTCCTACTCCACTTTGTTGCTCGCGGTTCTCGGGTAGCGGCCTCCACAGCCTGGCGCCGCGTTGCCGTCCTGATTGCTTCATATGTCGCGGGGCCGCTCCTCGTACTCGGAGCCTTTCTCCTGGTCGCCTTCGTCGCTGCTCAGCGTGGCATTGACTGGCCGCTTGGACCGTCACTCTGGGCTCTGCTGGCGGCCGCCTATCTCTTGGTCGTCTCGATCACGGATGATGAGGTCTCCGGCCCGCTGCACATGCTGTATCGCGAACGGCTCTCCACGGCTTTCATTCGCTTTCGCACCGGGCGACGAACGCGCATCGTCACCGAAGAACCCCCGTGGGAGGACGCGGTCAACTTTGCCGGCATGGATCTCACCGGCATGCCATCGTTGGTCGTCTGTGCTTCGGTCAACGTTGCCGATGATGTCGTCCCTCCGGGACGGTTTGCCGGTCCGTTCACGTTCGAGGGAACGTTCTCCGGCGGCCCGCTCACTGGTTACCTGCCGACCGCGAGTCTTCAAGATATTGCCGGTGACGGCGTACTTACCCTGCCCGCGATGATGGCGATCGCCGGTGCCGCCTTTTCGCCCCTCATGGGCCGAACCACGCGGCCGGGCTGGCGAGTGCTCCTTGCTCTCTTCGATGTACGTCTTGGGGTGTGGCTACCCAACCCTCGATGTTGCGCCGGCTACCTAACGGCAAGTGAGCTGCGACGGGGCACCGGCTCAGCGTCAATAGGGTCGACCCGGCCCGGCTCAACGCGCTTCAGCAAGAGCAAGCCTCCACCGCGCCTTCGGCGCCCTGGCTGGTCATATGCCCTACGTGAAGCGCTTGGGCTCAACAGCGTCCGCTTGCCCTACGTGTACGTGACCGATGGCGGCCACTGGGAGAACCTCGGTCTGGTTTGGAACTTCTGCGCCGTGGCTGTACGCGCATCGTGTGCTTCGATGCCAGCGAGGACGGGGCGAAACCGCTCACCGCCCTAGGCCAGGCCATCGCGTTGGCAAGAGACGAACTTGGGATCGATATCACGCTACAAACCAAGTACATCTGGCCAGGCTCGGCGAATAGCAAGCTCGACGCCCGCTACTCCCAGACGATGGTGGCATGCGGTCGCATCACCTACCCCAATGGTCGTACGGGCACCTTGATCCTGGTCAAGAATCACCTTCCTCAGGACGCCCCGCGTGACGTGCTCTCCTACGCCGAAACCGATGCCAGCTTTCTTTTCGACTCGACTCTCAACCAATTTTTTGACGACCAGCGCTTTGACGCCTATCGCGCGTTGGGTGAACATGGCGGTAAACAGGCGGCGGCCTTGCTCCAGCATTTGGCTTAAACGTTGGGGACCTCAAGCGCCAGACGCGACGACTGCGGCGGCGACGTCTGCTGCTGACGCGACGGTGCGAGGACCAGATTGAGAACGATCAAGAAACCATCGTTCTCCGGCGGTTCTAGACGTCATCCCAGGTGCCATAGGGTTCCCGTACCGGCATGTGGTGCGTTGGCGCACGATATTGGGCTGCGCTTGGCGAGAACACACCCGCGATGTGGTCGGCGACCACATCCTCGTCGATCCAGTACTTTCCGTGCCCGAGTCCAACCTGCACGGGGCGCGGCTTCCATCGCACTGGTGGACCCCAAGGCCCGCCTCCCCTCCCCACGGCTCGGGCCAAACCCGGAGCTGGCGACCAGTCGCTGTAGATCATCTCTGCGGCCCGCTGGCCTAAGGGGAAGCCGAGCAGGAGGACCATGTCTTGATGCGAATAGAGGACCCGCAGGCTATCCGCATAGTCAGGGAGGGAGGCTGGCCGAGTGAAGCGGTTCGGTTCATCACATAGCCCCTCTGCAACCGCAGCCGCGAGGAGTAGCGCGACGCGACATCGCGTCCGGGCACGCGTTACTTGAAAGTGGCGAAGGGTCTCGAGCACCACCCGACAGCCGAGCGAGTGGCCAACCAGCGAAACCTCATCCAGCCCGGAGTGGCTCAGATAAATGCCAAGCTGACGCCCACACTCTCGGCCAATTGCTACCGCCTTGGCGTACCGTACCGACTTGAGATAGCTTGGACCCCAACCAGGATCGCCCGGCCAATAGTATTCAATCAGCGGGCCTTCAGAGAGCACGCCGGGGAGCCGACGACGCGTAATATCCCACTTCTTGCGCGCTTGCTCTCTGCTGTTGTTGTATCCGTGAACAAACACAGTCGCCCAGCGCACCCCGGCCAAGCTTCTTCCCTCTTCCATTTTGGGCGCGTAGTCTGGCTGCGACCTCGACGTCAAGATCCAGGGATTCTGAACTCTCACCTGCGGAAGCGCTCAAGGCCAGCAACAACATCACGCGCGAGCCACGAAAAGAACCCCCCTACAACGATGGCCACAGGCAACGCGAGCAAGCTCACCGCAAGTTGAGCTTGTGCGAGGCTGAGTATGCTTACGGCCAGTATCCCTGCAAGCGCGCAACTGCAGACACGAAGCGCCCATCGCCATGTGCCACCGAGAACGATGTGCAGTCGATTCAGCTCCCGATCGAGAAGTCCACGCAGAAGGGCCGCCAACTCGCGCATGTCGCGTTCGACGTCGCCTGGGTGATGGAGCGTCGTCGACCGGCTTGCCATCTGTCGGCGCGCCCACCCAACTAGTGCGGTCGCGTCTGCATAGCCGAGCAACATGCCCACAACGGACGCCTCGATCGGCTCGGGCTCGTCAACATCGCGGCGTATCAACTCCAGCACAGCATCGAGTTGACTTTCTGCGATGGCACCGACTTGGGCCACAAGCTGCTCGACGCCCACATCGAACCACGCCAGCCGGCTGAAGCGTTGCGAGGTTCGCCACTGGCTGCCTCTCAGTTGCTCCTGAGTGAGCACCTCTGCAGGGGATATGCCTGAGATGTTGTTGCTGATCCGCAGCTCACGGTTGAGCAGACTACGGAACATCAATCCTCGTATCGGTGTCAGCCTCTTCGCCGCCTCGATCACCGCCATAGTCAAGGTGCCGATCGCGATCGAAAACAGCGCCAAGTGACCCGCCGCGGCTGCCACCGTCACAAAATCGGCCCCAGCCGACGCAAACGCGAGGTCGCCAGTGGCCGTCCTCAACAGGACCGCCACGGCGGCCGTTCCCCCGGCCATGACTGTACCTACCGATAGGCTGACGGCCACAACCCAACGGCGAGGCCAAAGCCGGGAGTGCGAACTCACCGCAGCTCCGTTAGGCGCCTCACTCATCTCCGTGCCCTCGCATTACCACCATGGTCCATCGTGGTCGCTGGGCTTGCTGACGCCTGACAGGTCCCCTGCGCATGACCGGTCAGGCGATTTCTCCGTTTCGTTGCGTCGGTTACGTTGAGCACTGTCTCAGGTCAAGCGACAAGGTTAGCATTGGCTGACTTCTACCGCTATAAGCTGCGAGGCGGCTGAGGATTTACCGTCCGGGTTGTAGTCAGTCACCTGGGTGGTGCTGTTGGGTCGGGTCACCTTGGTCTGCTCGTTGTCCGCGTCGTAGGTGTAGGTGGTGGTGTTGCCGGCCCCGTCCGTGTCCGACCCAACGACTACGACGTCGAATCGCTCAACCGCCATAGGCGCGAGAGGTCGTCGAAATGCATCCGGGGCTATCGCTCCCACAATAGCAACTGCGGCGAGACGCGCTTGGGGCCTGCAAACCGATCTTCCCTAGGCCACGAGGCGCAACGTAGCCACAGTGACATGCGGCCAACTGAGGTTGTTGAAGTTCAACAGCACCGTCTGTGTGTACTGGAGCTGCTTGAAGTTCGGAGCAGCCTGCACAGTCTCGATCCAGAATGTCGCTGATACCAACGCGGCCTCGGCATTTGGCCCATCGGGTCCACCCTCTAGAAACGCCGTGTTGGCTGTGCCACCTCCAACCACCGGCTGATCGTTCGTCGCGACGTCAAGCACGACTGTAGAGAGCACTGTCTGACCGGCCAGGGCGTTCACGAGCAAGTTGTTCGGATTGTCTACGAGCGGCTGAGCTATCCCACTGAGGCCAGCACCGCCGGTGCGGAATTGGGTAGCGGTAGCCAGGTCTTGTTCCGGGAAGGGGTGCGCCCCGGCTGGATTGCCAATTGGAAAGGGGTTGAGGTTATTCGCCGGGATCGATGGACCACTATTCGCAGACGTTGCCGTGCCCTGAGCCACGATGGTCGTACCGTGCGGTATCGACGCGAGGCGGGCGACAGTTGCCGACACGGCCGGGTCAGTGGTCGGTGGCACGTTCAGCCATACGCCCGGCTCAATGTGCAGACCCTGGTTAAGGTTGCTGTCCGAGATCTGCTGCAGGTAGCGAACACCACCCATTAGCAGATCTCCCTGTAGGAAGCCGCGGTTAGGAATGTCCCCCGGGATGACGTCGAACTCGAGGGTCTCGGCGGTTAAGTTCAGCTCCAGGAAGCGGTCTTGGCCAGGGTCGTGGTTCGGACGCCAGATCGCGTTGAAGCCGGTGCCTACCCACTTCCCAACGAGCTCGCCCAGCAGACCGAGATCGGCTGAGTCCGTTGGTGGAGACGGCGGTGTCGTTGGCTGGTAGGCGAAGGTCGATGCCAAGTCCATAGTCAACTCCTTTTAGTAGTGGTCGTTGGGATCAAGTCGGAAAAACGCTGCCGTCTACGTGGAGCAACCCTACGCCGGAGCCGAGGAAGCGCTGGCGCTGAACGGCTGCAGGGAGCGTCGTAGGCTCCTGGCTAGTTGGTGCGTTGAGCCTGCTTGAAGCTTCATGCCGGCTATTGCGCTCTAGCCCGAGGTGCCGACGTCGCACCAGTGCTGGTCTTACTCGATGGTCGGGAACGTTTCTTGCGCGCCGCTCTGGGTCCTTTGGCGCCGGCATTGGGCGCACGGCGAGCTGACACCACGCGAGACGAGCCCTGGGCCGCCGAAGCGTTCAAGATTTGCAGCCGCCTGCGCAGCGCTCGAACACTCGTCGTCGACGCAAGGGTTTCGGTTACCCCCACGGAGCGGGAGCGGGGTGACTGTCGGGCACTGGCCCGAAAGAGGCTAGCGGGCGACGATTTGAAGCACCTCGTGCAGACGCTCTCTGGAATGCCGCAGCGTTCGATCAGGGACGGCTGGCCCTAACCTATCCTCCCAATCCCCCAGTGTCTGCTTACTGAGGCCACGGTAGAGACTTTTAACAGCGCTTGTGACTGTGGTTTCAGCAGCGCCAGATAGTTCAGGCTTATCCGGCCACCAACATCCGAGCGACAGGGCGAACGTGAGGTCGTCGGCGGTTGCAGGCCGTCCTGCAAGTGCCGCCTTCCTCGCCGCGAGATACGTGCTGCCCACCAAGACGTCAGCAAGGTTCTCACCCGGAAGCAGCCGCGGTTCAACGCGGCTTGCCACCTCCGCATAATCGTCAGATGGGATCGGCAACAGGTCTTCGAACAGAGGGATCGAGCCCCGCGTGCTACTTGGCATTGCTGAAGACCAGATAGATGCCGAAGAGTAGCCGCGCGACACCGACGAGCAAAGCGAGGAGTTGAAGGCCATGGCTGATGCCGACGTCCTTCCGATTTAAGACGTTCTCGGTACTGACCTTGACGCCGGAGATCCACAGAACGTACAGCCCACAAACCAAAGACAACGCAAACCACAGGTCGCCAAAGAAGACACTGCTGAGAGCCGCCGCATTGGGGTGACTAATCTGGACAGCGACTAGCGTAGCTGGGATGAGGATGCCTACGGCCGTCAACCCTCCCGTAGCGGTCGCAGACATTGCCTGGTTCGCTGCTCGGCGCTCATCAGGAGTATTTGGTAGGTTGCGCGGCTCTAGCCAAGCGCGGACATGGAAGAATGTCAAGATGGCGAAGACCAGCACGTCGATCCAGATGACATCCGCAAGGAAGGTCTTGCCACTAAGGATCACCGCTCTCGCCCAGCGACGATGATGGCGTTGTTTCTGGGCGTCAAGTCGGTCTGCACTTTAAAGTAGACCCCGCCGGGGATTGCGCGGCTGTAGATCCTGCCAGCCGCCGCTCGCTGCTGGGGCAGCGACAGGAGGCGGAGCCGGTCCGGCTATAGGTGCCAGCGGCGCCAACTGCGCTCGTGGCACTGCGGGCGGGCCCGCAGGGGACAGCACGCGCATCATGTTCATGCCCGGTGCGGCACCGACCTTGCTCGGTAGCTTCCCGGCGATGTAGCCGGCATGACTGATGCCGAGCAACACCAGAAAGCCTTGACAGGTCGGGGAGCGATTTGAGGTCAGCACCGGTCTTCACGCCCTCCAGTGCGGTCACTGCCATCGAGATGTAAGTGGCCGCCAGGATGATGGTGAACCAGAAGTTCTGGAACTTGGTGACGTCGATAACTTGGTCGGCCATCGCCCCCTCTTCCACTAGAAAGTTCTGCGACAGGCGAGGCGGGTCATCGACGCTGCCGGCGTTCCTTGCCGCTTGGCTGAGGGTGAAGCTGGTGGCAACCGAAGCCGGATTGGATGCGTCCTTCTGCGACTTGACGGCGACTGCCGTCACCGTCGATCCCGCGGCGATACCTAGGAGTGCCCAGACAGCTGAGGGGATGCCGAAGTCAATCGGGGTCTTCGTGCCACCGAGCAGCAACCGGCCGAAGAAGAACGCACAGACCGGCGAGACGATGATGAATGTCCAGAGGTACAACTGAAACTGGGTCAGGCTGTCACGACCCCGGCTGTCGACCAGGAAGCCCAGCCAGCCACGGTTAGCGGCGAAGCGTCCAAGCACGGCCGCAACGAAAACCAGCACGATGCCAGCGATCAGCCAGATGATGAAGGGGGTTGACATCTTGACGTGCGGCCAGTCCCTGTGAGGCGCTGAAGATTAGCCCTCAGCCCAAAGACGTGGGGCGCGTTTGGCCCCATTGCATCCTTTGTTTCGAAGAGCATCCGCGGGTGGACTGGGCGTGACCCGATGAGACGGACCACCATGATGTGGGGAAGCCCCCACACAGGAGGTCCAGATGGCTCGAAAAGAGCGTCGGAAGTTCAGCGACGAGTACAAGGCAGAGGTGGTGGCCTTGGTGCGCTCGTCCGGCAAGAGCATTGGCGCTGTCAGCCGCGACCTCGATCTCACCGAGACAGCGGTCCGCGAGTGGGTGAAGCGAGCTGACGTCGACGGCGGCAAGCGCAACTGCCTGACCACGGCAGAGCGTGAGGAACTCTCCCGACTACGCCGCCAGGTGCGCGTGCTCGAGGAGGAGCGCAGCATCCTCAAAAAGGCGGCACCTTCCTTCGCCAAGGAGACCCGGTGAGCCGGTATCGGTTCATCGAGGTGGAGAAGGTCAACCACGCAGTCAGAACGCTGTGCCGCGTGCTGCAGGTCTCCCGCGCCGCCTACTACCACTGGTCGATCCATCCCCTGTCTGCACATGCCCGCGCCGACCTCGTGCTCACCGAGCGCATCGCCGCCATCCACGCCCGCAGCCGGCAGACCTACGGAGCACCGCGGATCCACGCCGAGCTGCACGCCTGTGGCGACCTGCACGGACGCAAACGGGTGGCGCGTCTCATGCGTCGTGCTGGCCTCGCACGGCGCTTCCCACGGCGCTACCGGCGCACCACGATCGGCGATCCGTTCACCGTGCTGCCCAACCTGGTGCAGCGTGACTTCGTGCCAACGCAGCCCGACCAACTCTGGGTCGGCGACATCACCTACATCCGCACCTGGGAGGGCTGGCTCTACCTGGCCACCATCCTGGACTGCTTCTCGCGCCGCGTCGTCGGCTGGGCGATGGCGGATCACCTGTGCACCGAGTTGCCCCTCAACGCGCTGCGCATTGCGCTCACGCATCGGAGTCCCAGCGGTGTGTTGATCCACCACACCGGCTGTCAACGCAGGTTCAAGGGATCGTCGCAACGATGGTCTTCTGGCATGACAATAGGTGATCGTTCAGGACCTCGGCAGGATTTCGCCACCCGAGGGTCTTGCGCGGTCGGCTGTTGAGAGCGGCTGCAAACACCGCGATCTTCGAGTACAGCGAGAGCTTCTACAACCGTGAGCGCCGCCACTCGACGCTCGGCAACCTCAGTCCGGCAGACTACGAATCCCGGCACGCACTCGCTGCGGTGCTCGGCTTAGCAAACGTGTCCGTCAAACCGGGGCAAGCCCACTACCTACCGGCCGAAGCAAGCGTTGCGCGGTCAGCCGGACATCATATAGGCCGGTGCGGGTCGTTAGTCTGGTTCCGGGCGCAGCCACAGTCTCTCCTGAGCGTAGCACTTTGCCGCGCTTTTCACAGCAGTACAAGTCGCGACGGCCTCTCCCGGATGGCACGGAGATAAGTATGGACGCCGCCTATTAGAATGTGGTCACAACGTCAATGACAGTCCGAAAGACTACGAGATGGCGTCCTCAAGATCTTGGAGGGCTAAGCGACTTGTCCGTGGCACAGTGTGACGCTGTATTGGAATTGATCCGTTGACTATGAACCGACGGGAAGGCTCACGCGAATCGTCATGCCAGAGGTACTCTCCACCATCATCTTGCCTGCTCCAGGTGCAATCCCATCGACGAGAATGGCCTCGGGCTGCTGGTCGCTCGCAAGCACTTCTGATCTGATGGCGATGATCGACGGGGTACTGATGGCAACCCGCGCCCCAACTTGACAGCTTGTCGATACACGCAACGCAATCGGAGGACCGCCGGGAGCCAAGAGGCCGGAGGGTACCGAGAAGGTGTCGTCCCGAGCCACCGTCGCAGAGTAGATGCCGATCGGGCCCGAGTAAAGTTTGTACCCACAATACGTGAGTGGCGTCGCCCCTAGGTGAAAATTCGCCGTCGCCGACGTAGCGGGCGGAGGAGAGACAGGCTCACAAGCGACGATCGTTACGGCAAGTGCAGCTGCCAGGCCAATCTGTGCCGCCAGAACCCGTTGGACTCCGACGCTCCGAGTAAACCGCTCTTTCCGGATCATCTAACGCACACCGTCTAGCAACGGACCCAAAGCATGCAGCGTGATCACTGCAGGCTGACTGCGGCGGATCTGAGGTACGGAGTCTCCGCTCTTCCTCAGCTGAGTCCTTCTCACTTGCACACGTGCTGGGTGTCGGTAAAGTTATCGCCACCGGACCCAAGAGCGCTTGCCGTGGCGAGTATATCACCGACGGTCCCATTGTTCATAGCCAGTTCGTAATTCGGATAAACGGTAAGAGGGTTCTCCTGAATCGCGACCCTTGCCAGAACCCACGGAAACGTGCCGTAGTTCGACAGGTTGTCTAGCTGGCCGCTGATGGGGCTGCTCGGCCGTTCAACAATAAAATCGCCGGACGAACCGTCGTAATTGCTTGTGGTTGATGTCCAACTTTGGGAGTTGTGATCGTAGTAGTCGTAGTAAAAAAAGGTGTACTTGCCGCTGCCGTAACTAGTTGCCATATTGAAGTTGTAAGCTGGTGTCGAAGACATATTGATTCCCATAACGCGGCCAAGGTTGACCTCGAGCCAGGCTTGATACCGGCCCAGTCCGGTGTTGTACCCCATGATCGTGCCCTGCTGGCCGATGTAACCGCTGTTGTCACCTCCACCTAGACCCGTCCACAAAGCCGCTTGGTCATTTGGGTCGCACCCAGATGACAACTGCCACGGTTGTGTAAAGGTAGACCACGTATAGTGAAAATATTGAGCTGGCTCTAATGTGTAGTACCCGGACCAGTTTTGCGTCTGTATCTGGTATGTGAACCGCAGAGACGGTGGCCCCGCCACCAAGTATTGCGGCGCTTCAACGAAGTGTATATTCGAAGTCATGGCCTCCCACAGAGAATGCGCCAAGGTGTCGGAACTAGGCGGCTCGGCGGGGATGCCGTACTGAGCCAGCTCAGTCGGCGATGCGTGCTGAGGATCAAAACTGGCTGGTGGGGTCAGTTCGGACACCGAAGTGCCGACGGTTGCATATGTATGCATGGTACCGCCATCGCTCAAAGACCCGACCGCAGCGAGCGGTATCGTCGTGTCCCCACATTCGGTCAAGGTTGCGTCGGAAGCGGAGTAAGGGTTGAAATCAGTCGGACAGTCGGGCGCAGCAGCAGTTGCGAAAGCCCCTATTCTCGGCGTGAACGCTGTCGCTCCGATCACGGAGATTACTGCAACGCCGCGGAGCCAGTGACCCCGAACGCGACGTCTTCGGAGGGAGATTCCCGACGGACCATCGAGGTGCGGCGACACGGGGTTTAGCTCGTCGACCTTTGACATTGGGATGCCTCCCTTCCGCGACTTGGGCGTCGTGGTTTCGGATGCTGCGCCGGCGTCTAGGCGACGTGTTCAAAGTCTAGCATCCCGACGAGACTGCAGTCGCAGACGCATGCTCTCGCTCGGGATCACCAGCAGCGCTTGCGGACCGTTCGCCGGTGCCTGCACTCGATCGAAACGCGCAAGCCACGCTCGGCCTCGAAGGCACCCCGGGCCATGGCGCACCCTCAGGTCTGCACTCGAATGCTGCGAGCGGCTTCGCTCTTGAGACCGCGCGCGCCGCGGTCCTCATCGTTCAGCCTGATCCTCCGCCGTGTCCTTGGGGTCACTCTCACCCCTGTGGGCCTTGATCTCGCCCCAGCTCTTAGCGCCTCTTATCACAGCCTATGCTGCCTTCTGATTCATAGATTGTCGAGAACGTCGCCGGCTCTCACCGCGCGGTACATGAGCCTCCGAGCTTCATCGATCGCTTCATGAGCGGTGGTGAGATCGAGCCGTCCTGCCGGCACATCGAACTGGGTGAGGTAGTTGAGACGCCTACCATTCCCGGACACGTAGTAGGTGACGATTCGGTCGACGGCTCCGCCTGGGAGCAGCAAGCCTCGAAGATCATCGGCATCGGTATCGGCATCGAGCGCGAGGGGATCCTCGGGATCATCCTCAAGAGGAAGTCCGACACGGTCGGGCGGACGACAGCAACTTCGCTCTCTAACGAGCGACTGAACCGCGTCAAAGGGTGTGCGCGAAATGAATGATTCGTGGTGGCCAGCCGAAGCAGCGCATCGAGAGCTCGGCAAAGCGACGGCACCACGTTACTGAACAGACGTCGGCTCGCGGGAAACCAACGAGGGTGCATGTTCCGAGGCAGCGGCGGGCAGCGGTGCGAGGAACGGGCGCAAAGGTGTTGACGTACTCCGCGCCTCTTCGGGTACGACATCGGCCAGCTCGCCTTCAAGTGCGACGGCGGGGACAAGGTCGCCGAGACGATACTCTCCCTTAACATCGGCGAAGGTCATCACGTCATTCAACAGGCGAGTTTCGCCTGTGGGTGTGAGTTCAGGTATCAGTAGCGCTCTCAACCCGGCGTAATCGACTAGCACACCTGGACCATCGCTCATGCCATCCGGGCAGCACTTCGGTGCGGCCCACAGGAACGTATCCGACCAGTAAGCGTCAGCGGGTTGTTCGAGGCGAGCTGCTGTTCGGCGCCCCTTGATACCAAAGATCGTCCGCTGGCGTGCGACATCAAATCGATCGACTAGTTGCCAAGTAGTAAGGCTTGTTCCGTAACACTTCCTAGCCGGAGCAGTGATCTTCCGCGAGGTCTCGTGCTCCAAAGCGATCGTCACCGTGACGGTAAGTTTTGCGGATAGTTCCGCTGCCACTTGGCCGATACTGACTCCTAATTTGCCGCCGATCTCTCTAACTGTCTCAGTTTTGGAGCCGACAGTAGTTGTAACGTCTCGTTCGTAGGTCACGCCACAATCAAACGCGTGGAAGTCAATTCGCCGCCAATATTGCGAATACGCCACCTGCTTGACGATCTTTCCCCCTCGTACCTTTGAGATGACATCGACGGGCGCAGAGAGCAGCCAGATTTCGCCAACAGGTGGAGGCACGTCGTCCGGAGTGACGGGCCTCGGCATATATGGTGGGCGAGCAGGTACAGTCATCCGAGCACAGCTTGAACCAGTCAGAAGGATGCCACGACGGCGCACCTTTCTGCAGACCGCGCTCGATGGCTCTCCTACATAGGCTGGAAGCTACGTTTGCCTAGTTCGGAGCCCTCGACAACCTAGCGGGCGGTTCGAAGCTCAATTAGTGTGCGCCGGGCTTCGTGGAGTTGGATTACTGGAATGGCATGCTGCCGTCCCAAGAGGACAGCTTGGGGCGACGAGGCTACCCGGCGGAGGTTCGGAGGCGTGTGCTTGAGCTGCCGCGTCTGGCCGGCGCGTGGGTGATGTCGCCCGCGACCTCGGTGCGCGCTGGCGTTCAAGGCATTTCCGGCCGGCCACGCTTCCGGCGCCTACCCGGCGTGGTCACCGCCGCAGACCGGGTTGGGCGCCAGTTTCACCGCGACCAGCGCGACGAACTCTGGGTCACGGACATCACCGAACATCGCACCCGCGAGCGCAAGGTCTATTGCGCCGTCATGCTTGAAGCATGGTCGCGTCGAGTGGTCGGGTGGTCACTCAACTCCACGCCGAGCACTGCGCTCCTCACCAGCGCCCTCGGCATGGCCATCGAACAACGTCGGCCGAAGGGTGACACCATCATCCACAGCGATCAAGGGACGCAGTTCACGTCCTGGGCGTTCACTCGACGCGCCATCGACTCAGGGCTCCTAGCATCGATGGGTTCGGTCGGCGACTGCTTCGACACTCAGTCAAACTCGCGGTGTGGACGCCGGAACGTTGGCCGACCCTTGCTTCGACTGGCCAATCTGGAAGAGCCTGACCCGTTGTACGACTGGCGGCCCTCCTTGCCTTTACGTTGATCTGTCGGCCTTCCGCCCGGCGTCCACATCTTCGTGAGCCTTGCAGAGTACGGGCGGGACTCAATGGGAGCGTTGCCCACCACCGTGAGTGTCCTGTCCGCCACCGCGCTGCATGCATCACACCAGCGCGTAAGTGGGAGGTTTCGATGTCATGGCGTGACCAGATGGTTCTCGGGATCGATACGCACAAGAACACCCACGTCGGCGCCGTCCTCGACGATGCCGGTCCTAAACGGCTTCCTGGAGTTCGCCGCTAATGGCGCAGGTACGCGGCGACTACTGTCCTGGACATGCCAGCGCGGGCGTCCAGCTATTGCGGGCATCGAGAGGACCGGCAGCTATGGCTACCAGCTCGCGCGCCAGCTTCAGGCCGCTGGCATCACTGTCTTCGAGGTCAACCGACCGGACCGCAGCCGCCGCAAAGGCAAGAGCGACCCGGTGGACGCTGAGGCCGCTGCCCGCGCGGTCATCGCTGGTGAAGCCACCGCCATACTAAAGGATCGTGAGGGTGGTGGATGGGAGCGTTGACCCGGTAGTCCAATTCGAATAGGGCCGTCAGGCGGCCAGAACTTTGCCGGGACCTGCCGGGGAGAACGCCTGATGACGAGCGAGCATGTACCAAATCGCTTCAGCGAGTTTGCGCGCGACCTCGATGCGCGCCACGGCAGTGCCGCGGTGCTTGCCGACGCGCGCCTTTGTGGAGTGGTACCGGCCTGCATACGCGTCACTCTTGGCGGCGTGCATCGCAGCTTCGATGAGTGCCCAGCGCAAGTGACGTGGACCGTTCTTGGCCAGCGCGCCACGCCGGTCGTGCGCACCGGACTGGCGCACACGCGGGCACAGGCCCATGTACGCGACGAGCTTCTTCGCATAGCTGAATCGCCCGATGTCGCCGATCTCGCCGGCGATGGTGTACGCGAGTATCCAGCCGATGCCCGGCGCTGTCATCAGCAGGGGCACGTACGGATGATCCGCACCTCGATGCCGCAGGTCGGATTCGCACGCTGCGATCTCTTCGCTGAGCTCGTCGATGAGGTGGACACTGGCCATCACGTTGCTGGCCCATGGCTCGGGAAGTTCGAGCGCTTGTAGCAGCTGACGGCCGGCGCCCGAACAAGTCAGAAACGGGCACCGGATGGCCGAAGCTCATGAGCGTGGCGTGGATCCGATTCTTGAGCGCAGCCCGATGGCGAACGAGATGCAGCCGCCAGCGAGCCCGTTCGCGTTCACCACGAACGTCCGGCGTGGGCAGCCAAACCGCGGGTACCTTGACTTCGGCGTGTTTGAGTCATCGTTGGGACAGTGAGGTTGTCAGAATGCGAACCCCACGCGATCGTGGTGGGGTCGGTTGGGAGAGTCGACATCCGCCGATGCTAGGTTCGACCCCTCAGTCGGACTGCAGCGTTGTTCGTGGCTTTGTCGGCAGCGCTTGCGTCCACGGCGCGGAGAACTGAATCCCCGCGACCCTGCGCGCCCTTTCCAATCCGAGAGCGCTGGGGTGACCCCGGTCGGACCGAGTCGCAGGGTGACGTCAGAGCAATTGCGCCGGGCGTGCCTTTAGCAGTGTTCCCTCGCGACGATTGACGCGACAATCGCCATGTATTGCGGGTGCCGTTCGAGCGGCGTAGCATCCCACACCGCCTCAGCCCGACGATGGCGTAGACCAGCCGCCAAGCCGGCGCACGGGGCAAGCCTTAGATAGAGAGGTGCGGCGCTATGGCGGGGCTCAAAAGCCGACGATGGCATCGTGGCGCCTGTCTCGCTGCGGCCGCGGTAGCTGCCGTATTCGCCAATGGCAGCCCGGCTCTTTCTAGCCAGGCCGCGTATCTTCCCGCGCAGACCGCTACCCTCTCACACGTCACCTCGCCTGGCGTCGCTCGACATAGTGGCGGCGACCTTCGCAGCCATGCCGTGCTCACACGGTCCAGCGCGCGAACCACGATCTCGAGCACACAGATGACCCCTACGGGGGCGGGCACCAATGACTACCTCGATGCGGTGAACTGCATCACGGTGAGCAACTGCTGGGCGGTCGGGTACTTCAACGAGACTGCATACAGCAGCGCGAACGGCGCACTCATCGAACACTCATCGCCCTCGGGGACCTGGAGCATCGTGGCCGGACCGACCACGTTGTCCAACATGGTGCTCTCTGGGATCGCCTGCCCCAGCGCTAGCAGCTGCTGGGCGGTGGGTACCTACACGAACTCCAGCGGGTACAAGCAAACGCTGATCGAGCAGTACAACGGCACTGCTTGGGCGATCGCAACCAGCCCCAACATGGGCACCTCCTACAACAATGTCCTCTCCGGGGTGACTTGCGTCAACAGCAGCGACTGTTGGGCGGTCGGAAACGCGGACTACGCCAACTGCCCATACCCGAACGGACAGACGCTGATCGAGCAATTCAACGGATCATCGTGGGCGATCGTGAGCAGCCCGAATGCCCCTGGCAGCGGCACCTGCAACTCGAGCTTGTTGTACAGCGTCTCCTGCTCAGCGGCGAGCAGCTGCGTTGCCGTAGGCCAGAACGACACCTGGAGTTATCCTTCAGGCGGCGGCTTCAGTGAGTTGGCCGAGCTGTGGAATGGGACCGCATGGACGATCAATTCCCCATCTGACTACAACGACTGGCGCATCGATCTGACTGCGGTCTCGTGCGGCTCGACCACGTCGTGCTCGGCGGTTGGCTATACCTGTGAGTGCCTCTTCGGCGGCACCATCGCAGATCTCTGGAACGGGAGCGCCTGGTCGCAGGAGAATGTGAGTGGCCCCAACGGGTGGCCGAACAATGGATCGCAGTTCACCACGCTCAGTGACGTTTCGTGTCTATCGGCCAGCTTCTGTGCCACGGTCGGCTCTTACCCCTACTCGGCCGGTACAACCGTCGCGGCTACCTGGGATGGCAGCGCATGGACGATCCAATCGACGCCCAACCCGTCGGGAGGAACGAACCCGCAGTTGAATGGGGTGTCGTGTGTGACGGCATCAGCCTGCAGCGCCGTCGGATCCTATTACGACGGATCGGAAGAACAGACCTTGACCTACACGTATAGCGGCGGCAGCTGGTCCATCCAGAGCAGCGCGAACGAACAAGGAGCGCTGCTTGGAGGTCCGGTGCTGGCACCCGAACTCTACGGTGGAGTCAACTGTGCCTGCGCCGATGCCGATCTGGCGCAATCATACGCCGGCGATCCGGTGGACACCGCCTACGGCAACTACACGGAGAGCAGCACCGATCTTAAGATCCCTGGCCGCGGTATCCCGCTGGAGTTCACGCGCACGTACAACTCGCTGGCTTCCGCGACGAATGGGCCCCTGGGCTACGGCTGGACCTCCAATCTACTCATGTCCTTGGCTCAGCCCGGCGGCAGCGGGCCCGTAACCATCAGCCAAGAAGGGGGCGCGCAGGTCGTCTTCGATCCGAGCGGGTCGAGTTACGTCCCGGCAGCTTCCCGGGTCAACGCCACGCTCGTCCACAACGGCGACGGCACCTGGACCTTCGCGCGACGGGCGCAGGACACGTACATCTTCTCGTCCGCCGGGCAGCTGCTCAGCGAGACTGACCGAAACGGCTACGCGACCAGGCTCAGCTACAACGCCAGCAACCAGCTCACTACCCTCACCGACCCCGCAGGTCGCACCCTCCAGCTCGGCTGGACCGGCGCAAACATCACGACGGTCACCGATGGCAATGTCAGCTCGACGCGCGTCGTCACTCTCCAATACAGCAGCGGCGACCTCACCGACGTCATCGACGTCAACGGAGGCCACTGGCACTTCGCATACTCGAATCACAGGATGACCGACCTCTTCGATCCCAACTGCTACGCCGCCGGTGCCTCATGCAACGGAGGGAGCGGGGTCGTCACCCACTACAACCCTTCAGGTCAAGTCGACTACCAGGTGGATCAGCTCGGGCGCAAGACGACATTCAGCTACGCTGGCGACCCGAGCTCGGCGGCGGGTGGAACTACCATGGTGACCGATCCCAAGGGCAACATCACCCAGGACACCTATCAGGAAGGGGTGCTCACCTCCCAGACCAAGGGCTATGGGACCGCGAGCGCGGCGAGCTGGCAGTACCGCTACGACCAGGCTACGGCCGTGCGCGTCGCGACACTCGATCCGAAGGGGAATCTGAATACGTCGACCGCTGACGCCAACGGCAACGTGCTCTCCACAACGGACGCCCTCAGACGGCAGACATCGGCGACGTACAACGCCTTCAACGAGCCGCTGTCTCAGACCGACGGCAATAATGTCACTACAACCTACACGTATGACGCCAACGGCAACCTCACCTCGGCATCAACACCGCTGCTCGGGACGAGCCCGCTGCAGCACAGCGTAACCAGCTACACCTACGCCGACAGCAGCCACCCGGACGACGTGACCGCGATGAAGGATCCGGACGGGAAGTCCTGGACGTACACATACGATGCCTACGGCAATCAGATGACCTCGACGGATCCGCTGAGCAACATCACTACCGTCTGTTACAACGCCGACGGCTGGAAGCTCGCTTCGTACACGCCGCGCGCGGGCAGCATCATCTGCAGCAATCCACCGCCATCTTCGAGCTATGAGACGACCTACAGCTACGTGCAGACCAACGGGCAGACCGACCAGTTCGGCGACGCGCAGAAGATCACCAACCCCTTAGGCCACGCCACCTCGATGGCCTACGACGCGGATCGCAACCTGGTCACTGAGACCGATGCGACGGGGCATGTCACCAAGTACACCTTCGACCTCGCCAACGAGCAGACCCAGGTGAAGCGGGGCGACGGCTCTGTGCTCAAGACCGACTACAACCCCGACGGCACCGTGCTGGATGAGAAGGATGGCAAGGGCGACGCCATCGTCACCTACGGCTACGACACCCTGCAACGGATCACCACCGTAACCGACGCCGACAACCGCACGACCACGTACACTTACGACGGCGACGGCAACCGGCTCACGCAGCAGGATTCGGGAGGCAGCTGCAACGGGTCTCCACAGACCGGCTGCACCACCTACGGCTACGACGCCGCCAGCGAGCTGACGAGCATCACCTACTCGGACGGCGTGACGCCCAACATAACCAACATCAGCTACGACTCCGACGGCCAGCGCACCGGCATGACCACCAGCGCGGTGAGCTCGAGCTGGTCCTGGGATTCACTGCATCGCATGACCAGCTCTACCGAGGGCGTCACCACCGTGCGCTACACGTATGACCTCAAAGGACAGTTGCTCACCCTCACCTACCCGGGCAGTCTGGTGGTCACCCGCGGCTACAACGGATCGGGCTGGCTCACCTCGGTGAAGGACTGGAACGCCAACACCACGACCTTCGGGTACAACGCCGACGGCGGTCTGACCAAGGAGACGCTGCCCTCGTCGAGTGGTGTCGTCGACAGCTTCACTTTCAACGCGGCGGAGAGTTCTGACCTCGATTACGGACAAGAAGGCGTCGACCACGCTCTTCTCAGCCAGCTACGGCTACGACGCGGATGCGATCCAGACCAGCGATACCTCGCAACCAGCGTCGGTATCACACGACCGCTACACCTCGATCGACGAGCTGTGCTACGCGGGCTCCAGCAACTCGAATGGGTGTTCATCGCCGCCAAGCGGTGCCGACGTGTACAGCTACGACTCGGCGGACAACCTAACTGGTAACAACGGCACGACCCAGTCCTTCGACCCCGCAGATCAGCTCTGCTGGACGCTGCCAGGAAGCAGCGGCAACGGATGTGCGGCACCGCCTTCGGGGAGCACCGCCTACTCGTTCGATTCGCGCGGAAACCGCACCGCCATGACCCCGCCAGCCGGTGCCCCCGCCTCGTACGGCTACGACCAAGCAGACCGGCTGACCAGCTGGAACACGGGATCCACATCGGCCAGCTACGTGTACAACGGTGACGGCCTGCGCATTTCCAAGACGGTCGGCTCAACGAGCACTGAAGTGTGGGATGAATCCGGCTCGCTGCCTGCGCTCATCGTCGACGGCGCCACCGACTATGTCTACGGGCCGGACGATCTGCCGTTGGAGCAGGTGTTTGGCTCCACTACCCTCTGGCTGCATCAAGATCGCCTCGGGAGCACGCGTCTCGCTACGGACCCGACCGGCACCGTTCAGGCTTCTTGGACCTACACCCCTTACGGTGCCATTCTGTCGCAGACGGGCAACACTGGAACTCGCTTGCTGTTCACCGGGCAGTACCAGGATGTCGAATCAGGCTTCTACTACCTGCGCGCTCGTTACTACGATCCAGTTTCGGGGCTATTCCTTACCCGCGATCCAGCAGTCGCGACGACACTCAGTCCCTACGGGTACGCCAAC
Source organism: Candidatus Dormiibacterota bacterium (assembly GCA_963777285.1). Lineage (GTDB taxonomy): Bacteria > Chloroflexota > Dormibacteria > Aeolococcales > Aeolococcaceae > JAFARE01. The sequence goes on along the minus strand of CAVZPR010000001.1, from coordinate 1,317,402 downwards.
GGCGATCCTCTGAACCGAAATGACCTAACTGGTCTTTGCTCCTGGAATCCGTTCGACTCAAACTCGTGTGAGCTTGCACAGGTGGGCAGGGCCTTGACAGGCGCCTGGAATGCGACAACGGCTTGGATCGGACACAACGCTCAGGCCATAGAATTCGCGATCTCAGCCGTCGCCGCAGGTGTGTGCGTCGTGGCAACCCTCGGCGTCTGCGCAGCGGTTACGGTCGTGGCTCTGAGCGCACGGATCGGCCTGCGCTTTGCTAGCGGCTCAGCAAATGCCGGCGCGGCCTCCCTGCTAGACGCGCTGCTCACTGCCGGTGGGCTTGGCTTAGTAGCAGTTCCTGCGAAGCTCGGCGAAGCGGCACTTGAAGGCCTGCCTATGCAGGAGTTGAACCCACTTTATCGCTTGCTCTTGCAGAGTCGAAACGCCTTGCCTGACCTGTTCTCCCTATATGCGGATGCAGCGACTCTTTGCCCACGTGTGGCGCCGACAGCTTGAGATCGCGGAGAACCCATCAGGTGATCGTATTGCGGCGGCTTGGCTATAGGGCCCTGTTGTGCTCATTCGCTACCGTGGATGTGTTCATCGCGCTTGTCGTGCTCACCGGTCGCCCGCGTAACCAGCCTGCTTGGGTGATGTTGCTTGTCGGCAGCATCCTGTTGGCACTCGGCGGAGCATCGTTTTGGCGAGGCGCGCGGGTCGGAACGCTACGCGCCACGACGTCTGGCTACTTGGTGATCGAGGGATGGCTTAGGCGACGAACCTTCCGGGCAGACGACCTACTCCGAGCTGAGACGGTGAGGGCGGGGAACGCCGTCGGGCGATCTGGCTTGACGCTCGGACTCAGAACCCGCGATGGCAGGCTGCGGGTCTGGGACATCTGGTGGTCGCCGACCCAACGCTCCGGTCCAAGCTCAGCCCCAGCAGTCGTCGACACGATTAACTCGTGGCTCAACGCTCATGCCGCAGCGACGCCAGACGCTGCATCCCAGGCATCCACGATCAGCCCCGAAGGTGGCGACTTCACAAGCGCGCATGCGTCGCGACACCGGTCGTGAGCTTTCAAGCTGACGAACGACGATCACCGAGCGTTCCTGCTGTTGCCGTGGGGATGGCGCTGGCTTACCCTCGTCGCTGTGGGCCTCGCCCTCTGGGCTCTCGCGCACGCCGCGGGTGGTTGATGCCACTCGATAAAAGCGCACGCTTATGCGTTGTCGATACTGCGCAACTGTAGATTCGAATAAGGACGAGTCTACTGGGAAGACTCTCCTTATTCGAACTACCAAACGACGCGAACGCGCCTCTGCGAGCTAGCCGCGGTTCTCTGACCGCGCCACCAGCCCGCAGGGCTTGTCGCCTTTCGCGCTGAGCGGTCGGAGCCGGGCTTCCGTCGCGCCCCTCTATGTACGACTACCAAGCGTCAGACACCTCGTGCAAATCCCTGGCCGGCGCGCACTGCGAGTGCGCGCCTTCTGTTGAGTCAGCCTAAGCTGCGTCCGCCTTCAACGCATACCAGCTGCAGTCACGACACCGGGAGTCGGCAAAGGCTACGGGTCGCAACTCTCCCGACATTGCTCGGTAGTGCCATTCGGCAGATGAAGAGGATGGTCCGGCAAATCCCGTTACCAACTTCAACACCTCGGTTACAGCCGCACTGGCAAGCAGACCGTTGAAAGATACAACCTGGGGGCGGCCCTCTTGCAATCCATATTTCCCTGCCCTCTCTTCGTTGTGCCACTCCTCGAGGATTGCGTCGGAGACGTGACCCAAGCATCTGAGACAGCGACTACCCGGAAGGACTAGCGAGAGGTGCCCATCTATAGCAAGTGGCTTTTCAGTGATGGTCGTGCCGACGTCTAGCAGTGGGATCGCATAACGCAGAGCGAACCGGTTTGCCTCATCTCGGGCGTATGGGTTATCGACACAGACAACGAGTACATCGACATCGCGAAGATGGCGAATCGTTGCGACGGTGGGAAAATGCTCAGCGATTACCGTCACCTTCGTCTCTGGCGATACACGCCTGACCAATCGCCGCATGGACGCCACCTTATGAAGGCCTAGCAAGCGTGGCGACGATCCATGCGTGCGACTGAGATTCACATCTTCTAAGCGGTCGCCATCGGCCATCACCAGTCGACCAACTCCAGCGTGAGCCAGCATCTCAGCAACCTGAGATCCGGCGCCGCCTAGACCGACGATGCCTACACTCGCCATACGAAGCGCAGCGATGCCGCAGCCGCCCAACGCGGCAGCCTGGCGCGTGTCGCGCGGCTGGACCCCGACGTGTGGTCTCGTCCCCCGCGTCCATCGACGAATCGGCTGCGATGCAATTCGGATGTCTCCGACCGGCCTGCGCTGATCTCCGTGCTGCATCCAGCCTGAAACACAGCTCTCGTTGACCACGACGTAGGCATGAATTACGTCCGGCAGTAGGGCTCCGAAATGGCTCAGGATCTCGTCAGTCTGTCTTCCGATCAGTTGGGGATGGCACGACGGGTGACCCACCGCCGCCGTGCGCATGTAGCAAGAGGATCCCTTCGTGTGACTTGCTGGCCTTCGCATACATAGCGGAGGTCAGCTCTCCAGTCCAATGCAGACCGGCTACGTCACGCGTGACTTCGGCGTCAGTGGCCAGGCGCCCATCAGTTGCCACCATCAACCAGCCCGGATTGACCGACGGATTTGCGAAGGCGATGAGGAGCTCCTCACGCCCCAACTCCATAACCCTGTCGATCAATTCCGCGAGCTGGGTTGCCCCGCGTACCTCGCCGCTCATCGATCCCACTGGGCCAACACCGCCATGACGAGAGCCTCGGCGCTATCAGTCGTGCCATCCCAAGCGCAGTTGAATGACCACGTCCCAAATACGTCGGTGTTGATCACCGATGTGGTCCAGTTGTTTGGCACGCCGTTTGATCTTGTCCGGAGATCGGCGTCAACGAACGTTTGCGGTCTCCCTGTGACAGGATCCGGAAGCAGAAAGGCAACGCGCGAGGCTCGCCCCGTGCCGGGGACAGGTTGGGCGGCCAGAGCTACGAACAGCCTGTCCGGAAGGATGCGGCCTGCATTCCACCTCTCCAAGCGCGCCCAGCCCGTCGATGAACTCCTGTCGCGTCATGAATCAGACCCGCCGGGGTGCGCTATGAACTTGAGGCCCGAGTGGATCGGTACAACCTGATCGTCCCCTATTCTGATGTTCCCCTGCGGGCGCTCCTCTTCGAGTACATAACTGAGCTTGATCTTCGCGCCAGCCTTGATCGCATCCTCCTTGATCTGAAGCCCAGTCCTCTGCGTGTAGTCTTCGCGAAATTCAACGCGATTTACCTGGATCTCGAAGTGCTTCACCGCGCCGGCGGGATCCGCGAGCTGTGTCGTGCTGCCCTGATCGGCCATCAAGTTACTCCTTATCGTTGTGTATGGAACGGCGCCAATGTCGGGCCGGCCTCTACTATCTATTCCATGGCGCGTAACATGCGCGACGGCCTCATCCGCTCGGAGGTGACGAAGGTCATACGCGATGCCGGCATTACGGCTCCGCCGGTACCGATTGACCAACTCGTCGCAGCGCACGGCATCGAAGTTATCGAGGGAACCGTGCCATCTGGTTGGGGTTACTTCCACCGGAACACATGGACCATCCGACTCAGCCACCAACTCTTTCTAGAATCGGACAGCAATCGCAACCGGCGACGCTTTACGCTGGCTCATGAACTGGGCCATTGCCTGCTTGAGCACGACGATATTGGCTGTTGGAACACGGGCCTCTCGGCGGAGCCCGTTGATATCGATGACCTTGACGATGCTCCGGCATTTGAGGCGGAAGCCCACTCGTTTGCTCGCGAAATTCTGCTACCGAGACCCATGTTCCGAATGGACTGGGAAAGTGATCCCAATGCCCAACGCTGGCAGCAGGTCTACCAGGTCAGCGCCGAGACGTTATTCATAGTTCTGGTCGAACGGAAACTGGTCATGGGCCGCCGTAAGCGGCGATGAATCTACGACGCCAATCGTCGAAGTCCTCTTTTGCAGCGGCATTCGCATCCTGCGATAGTCGCTCAAGAGTCGCACCGCGCTCGCCCTCTTCGCTGTCGAGGCGCCCATAGGCGGCGGATCCGGTTCCGGTTGCCAACAACATCAACCAGGTCAGCAACAAATGCGTGTCTACCGATAGTCTCCGGCAAAACTGAGCAAGCTTGTCTGCAGGAGTGCGCCACAAGGGCAATTGGCCGCGTTCCAATAAACGATAAGCTGGAATCTCTAGGCCAACCATCGACGCAGCGTCCTCAGTGCTGAGGTGTGCATCAGCCCTTATCTGAGCGATCATGGCCCCGGGACTAGTGACCCTGGTGGCCTTCTCTAACTCAGCCTGCATACGTTCGCGTAGTCTGCGGGTCAGCTTTCCGTGCGCCGCCATATTTCGGCTCTCCCGGCCGAATTTCTCTTCCGCAAGCTCCACGGCAGCCAGAGAAGGCCCCTCGCCGGACACGCGGAAGGCCGCAAGCAGGAGCTGACCGAATGCCTCGTCGGCCTGAAGTCATCTCCTCGTCCACGAGTTCGCTCGAACTCGTGGATATCAGCACCGTCGCGAATGTCTTTCAAAGTCCTCTCCAATGGATTGTCCATTCTCGTCACCTCAGCCACCGCCATCAGGCGCCGGTGGTTCTTGAGGGGGTGTGGCCAGCAGGTGCGCTCTCAACATGTCGAGGCCGCGCTTCACGTAGTTCCGCGCACTTCCTGCACCGCCGATCCGTAGTGCAATCGCTATGTCTTCATACTCTCGCTGATCGATATAGCGAAGCTGAACCGCCGAACTGTATTTCGTGGGTATCAGGGTCAAAGCGAGTTGCACTTGCGGCCACAGCTTGTTCGGGCCGCGTTCACGAAGGTCCTCAGCAACGCTGGCTGGCAGGTCACCAATGGCTTCGATAAGTGCATCGTAGGGAACGGATGGGTATTGCTTGCTCGTTGCTTCCCATAGTCGAAGCATGTGCTTGTATTCGATACCTGACAGCCAGCGTTTGAGCGACCGTCCACGAGTGAACGACTTTATACTCCGCCAGCCTTCAAAAAGGGCATCCATGGCCAGCTCCTCAGCGTCTTGATCGGAGAAGTCACGGCTCTTCGCGAAGGCATAGAGAGCATCGTAAAAGCGTTCGACCAATGCATCGGGAGCAAGCGGATCGCTGGCCTCTAAAGCATCTGCGAGATCATCGTCGTTGTTCCAGTCTGATCATTCAGTCCTCGTCATCGGCCCGAAGGCCGGACCCCTCTGCAGCCAGATCGCGCATCAGGGTGAGTTCATGCCGAAGTCGCTCCGCAGCCTCGCCCTCCATCGAACTGAGAGCGTCAAGCACCTTCCTGGTGAATTGTTCCACTTCCTCGGCGCTCAACTCGTCGTCAAACGTATCCGAGAATTGCGAGATGCCCACCTCGTCAAGGTCGGACACGATCAGCTCGACATCGAAGAGGCATGTGCATCGACCGCCGCGCCGGGCCTTTGGACAATACGCGAGGGCCCTCCCAGGCCGGTCGGGATCGCATGGCGGCGGATCCGCAACCATCCTCCAGGGGCCAGACCAGAACTTTTGGCGTCGGCTCATAGGTGCTCAGACACTATTCCCAGGCCCGTAACAGGTGCCGGATTCGAGCCCTGACCATTGCGACTCGAACGAGGATCGATCCGGCTAATCGCGGCCGGTTCGACAGGGGCAGTGTGGCTCGTCGCGTCAAAGACGCCAAAGGCGCGGATTTGGGTGGCTCTGGCATCGGATTCGCCTCCTCACTCGCCACATAGAGGTGCTATTTCGCGTGAGGGGGACTACCGCACCTACCAAATGGTGCAAACATGGCGAGATTGGCGGCGATCACCAACCCTCAGTGTCCGAGCAGGTGGATTACGCCGATCACGGCCCCGACAATGGTGGCGAGACCGACCACAGCGGCCGCGAGCTTCTTCGGCCATGTCCAAAAGCCTGTTTCTGAACCACCCGGCCCTGCACTGTTGCCCACGTGGGCCGGGGCGTCGGCCCCAGTCTGTCGCGCCAACGTTGATACGTTGACCGATCCCGCGTACGGTGACATTGACCGCTTGGTTGGCTACCTCCTGGCTCGGCAGATCCTCGTTCCTGGGAGTCCCGGCACGGAGCTCCGCAACGAGCTCGGTTAGGGCCGTGCGAACCTGGTCGACGATTCCTTTGAGCGACGCCCGACTGACCTGCCAGTACACGGATGTGATGTGCTGGAAAGGCTCCGCAATCTCGTGATTCATGATCGAGGTCAACTCCGCCGCCCCTGGCAACAGCAATTTCACGCTGCTGCCACCTAAATCTCCGCCAGCCTGTTCCATCAGCGCTTCGATAGCACCGACGCCATCACGGAACTCTACGTACTCATGGATGTGCTCGCGCGCGACATCTGGCAAAGCGGTAGTACTGACCTGTTGGCCAGTGATCCTCGCGTTGATCGTGGTGGCGTCTACGAAGATGCCGGCACCGACGCGACGATAGTCAGGCAAGTCGTCACCGGGCGCATATCCCTTCAGCTCCTTGCTCGCCCACTCGCGCAATGGGACTGATCCCACTTGACCGCCCAGCAGCACGCACATCCTCAGGACGTCGGCTAAGGGCTTGTCCGAGATGAGATCGCGCTCGATGTCGGCGAGAAGTTGCCCGCGACCAGTCATGGCCGCATGTTAGGAGTCGTCGGCGACCGTATACGCCATGTGTAGGCCCGAACCTTCCCGGTTCAGCCGGCCACGCTTTCCCAACCGATACACCGCATTGTGTACTTGACTGCGCGTCCGGCCCTCCTTTTCCAGCCGAGCCGCAATCTCGCCGAACCGAGCAGGGCGCCGAAACTCTCGCACGGCCCTAAGCACTTCGTCGTCGACAGTCCTCGATTCCATCCCTCGGTTTTACCTAACTCGGATCGGCTGTCTCGTCGGATTCGCCAAGTTCCTCGGCCTCTTCGAGCGCTTCCTCCACGTCGGCGGGTAGCTCAACGTCCCCGGCCGCTGGCCAGATTCGGATGCCTTCGCGCTGCACAAACCAGAGCGGAATCTTCGGATTGTTCAAATGTGGGGGAGCGCCTCCAGGCGCGTGCATCGCCTCCTGTGCGCGAATCTCGCCCTCCCACCTCGCGAAATACGGCTCCAGGGCCTCCGGCGTGATTTCATAGATCGCCTCTGGCTCGGATTGATCGAAGACGGCGATGATCCACAGGTATACCCGGCGGTAGCGATCAATGTTTGCGCGGGTAAGGGTGTGCTCGGTCGTGACCGACAGAGATGTCTTCTTCTCTCCCCGCGAGCTCATGCGGGCAACCGTCTTGACCTCGTACCGACGACCTTCTGCGTCCTCCGCGTCGTCGCCTTCGCGCTGAAGCTTGCGCAGCTCAAACATCGTGAGCAAGATCAATTCCTTGTAGCCGCCGTCGTCGAAGACGTTATGGATGTTGTGCTCTGACGCGCGAATCTGCAACGCGACGCCCATATCGATTACTGGCTTGATATTTCCGGTCGGAATTAGGCGCGGACTCTTCGCGTTGTCTGCCACTGCCGCAGACTGTCTCCGGCCCCAATGACCCGTCTACAGACTATGAGTATCAGCCGGTCGCCGAACCATCGCGTCGGTTGGTATCATCGAACAGTTGTTTGACGTCAACCCCCAGTGCTTTGGCCAGTGCGTGGATGTTCTCCAGCGCTACGTTTCTTTCCCCGCGTTCGACCGAACCGAGATAGGTCCGATGCATTCCCGCTCGGTGAGCCAGCGCCTCCTGCGAAAGCCCTCGTTCATTCCGAAGCTCCCGCAGACGGTCCCCGAATTCCGAGCGAGGGGACGATGAGGAGCGGCGCGCCACGCCCCGAGTCTCGTGGGGTTGACGACTATAAGTCTACAGCCTATAAGTAGCTGAGATGATTCCTGCTGCGACTCCCACGACGTCTACGAATGGCCGTCGCAGTCAGCTGACCCCGCTTGAGGTTGCCGTCAAGCGCTCCGACCCGGTCTATATGGCGCACGGGTACCTGACGAAAGTGCCCATCGCAGCGATCCAGCCCTTCATCGAAGCCTTCACCGAACCGGGCGACCTAGTTCTTGACCCCTTCGCCGGCTCCGGAATGACTGGTGTCGCGGCCGCCATCCTCGGCCGGCGCGCTGTGCTCCAGGATGTCAGCGTTCTCGGACAGCACATCGGCAGTAACTACGTGCGCCTAGTGCCCCGCGACCAACTCCTGCGCGCTGGCAAGCATGCAGCCTCAGCCGCCTATCGGCGCCTCGGACCTATCTACCAACACCGGTGTCAGAGCTGTTCGCGTCCTGCCGAGCTATCGCGCCGAGTGTGGAGTCTCGTCGTAGCCTGCCGGGAATGTGCAGAGCCAGTCGCGGTCTACGAGGCGCTCGAGCGTGCGAACTGGCGCAAGAGTGCGTTGCAGTGCACTCACTGCAACGCGCCCCTGACTGTGCGGGGTGCTGCAAGGCACGGGGAGAAGCCAGTCGTTGACACCGTCTTGTGTACTTGTTCGCGAGCACTGCGAGACCAGGAGCCGAGCGATCCTGGGACGGAGCCGACTCTCAAAGGTTTGGAGTGGCCCGATGTCGCCATCGGGCCAGATCGTCAGATGTTTCAAGCTTCAGCGCTCGGCCGCAACAAACTGACCACGACCGCAAGCTTCTTTTCGCAGCGCAATCTTGCAGCCTTAGCTGCCCTCCGCAATGAGATTCGGAATCATCCGGCTGGGGAGATTCGATCAAAGCTGCTCTTCACCCTGACCGCGATCCTCACCCGGGCATCTAAGCGGTATCAATGGAGCCGCAAACGCCCCTTGAATGCAGCGAACCAAAACTATTACGTAGCGCCGATCTTCTACGAATGGAACGTGTTCGATCTGTTTCTGCGCAAGCTCGAGGCGGTGGCTAACTCGGACGACTACATCAGGCAAGCTCGGAGCGATTCTCTTTTCTCCTTCACCGCCCCCATCGAGGTTGATTACCGGCGCGGATCGGCCGAACGAATCGACTTCCCGGACCAATCAGTCGACTATATATTCACCGACCCGCCATTCGGTAGCAACATCTTTTACAGCGACATGAACCTGTTTCACGAAGCCTGGCTAGGTGATTTCACTGACGAGAGCTCGGAGGCGGTCGTAGATCGATCCGGCGCGGGACCAGGACGACGCACAGCAGAACGTTACGAGGATATCCTGACCCGTGCGCTCAGCGAGTGCCGGCGAGTGTTGAAAGATGAGGGCAAACTGTCACTCGTCTTCTCCAATAGTAGTGGCGAAATTTGGGGATTGGTGCAGCGGGTGATTCGGAGCGCTGGCTTCGTTATCGAAGAGGACGGGATTAGCCTGCTGGACAAGGGGCAGCGGTCCGTCAAGGGCCTCAACAGTGGTCACGAGGCTGTCGTTACCGTTGACCTGGTCATCACGATGCGCAAGCGGTCGGAAGATGACCTGGTCGCTGAAGCGCCCACGCAGGCGGACCTCGAGACCGAAATAGATAGGACGCTTGCTCACGAATCGGTGCGTGATCCGAGCCACGTGTACTTACACGTGGTACGGCGATGCCTTCACGATCATCTGGACCTTGCGGGAGTGAGCTTCAAGCATGTGATGCAGTCACTTTCGGCCCGAGGGTTGGACATCGACCTTACCAGCGGGCGGTTCACCGAGTTTCATGGAGTGGCGGCGCCACCGAGGTAGGGTCGGCGCCGGATAGGGAAACTGCCGTCGCAGCGCGCTGGCCGGTACGAGCGATGGCCTATCCGACCCGCCTGCGAACGCATGTCCGGCGCAGGATACCAACCCGCGGTCAGCCTTGACGAAAATGTTTCAAACTGCTCAGGCTGGGCCAGGTAGCCGGCTGCGCCAGTATCTCCGTGCCCGCTGAAGTGCCTGCGCGACGTCGTCCGGCACCTCGGAATCAACCAGGAGGTACTGCCCGATTCCGTTTCCGAGACGGCCCGTTGAATGACGTTTGTAACAGTCGGGGCACATGAAGCCCCACGGCCCCGTGCCGTCCTCGGTCGTCGGCGCGTCGTAGCGAGCGTCGACGCCATGCCTCCCCGAGAGAACGCATGTATCGCATTCAGGCAGGCGGTGCAATAGTGCCACGGTCCCCGCCCGTGGATGGAGTAGAAATTCCGCCTCTATCTCTGCGGTGACGCCGGAAAATTCCATGCGAACGAGTTGATCAAGAATGTGAGCGCCTGGCGGTGGAACCAGCTCGTCGTCGAGCATCGCGGTCCATACCACACGGTTGGCTTCCGCGACATCCATGATCTGGGCGATAACGCTGCGCAGTGTCTCCTGCGACGAGGCATTGCGCGGAATGGTCAGGGAATCGGGTAGGTCCGATCGTTGCGGCAGCAACCCGTTATCTGGGTACGACCTCATCTGCATATCTCCCACGGCAGTCAAACGAACCTTGGTCGACTTATGTAGGCCATTACTGAACTAGCTCCTTACGCGTGCGCTTCGTTTACTGCCTGAGCAGCCTGACCGTCTGCTCATCCGGCTCAGCGTCGATCTCCGCGAGATGGGCCTCCAGCTCACGAAGGACGCGACGCGCGGCGTCGCGTCGGCCAGATGCAAGCTGCAACTTGATGAGGCGGCGATATAGCTCCTCATCATCGCGATCCGCAACAAGGGTTCGTTCCGCGACGTCGATCGCGCTATCGATGTCGCCCGAGTCTTCAAGTGCGCGCGAGAGCTGCTGCCCGGCGTCGACTACTCGTCGCGTGTAATTCTCGCGCAGTCCAGGGTCGACCCATTCGTAGGGTGCGTTTTCCAACAGCTGCCCGCCGTAGGTTGCGAGTACCCGATGCAGGGCAGCGACCCGTTCTGATCCATTACCTCCCAGGCGAAGCTCGCAGAATGCACGCTCAACCTCCCAGACGTCCGTGTCGATCAGATCCGAATTGAGTCGATAGCGCTCGGCTATGAACTCGAGAAACTTCGGATCCGGCTGCTGTGTCGCTCGGCGCATTACGTCGCGGATGTTGAAGATGTCGCGTCGGAGTTTGTCGAGGGCCGCTTTGGGGTCGTCGTCGGGGAAAAGCCCAGCGAGCATCTGCTCCTGAGTAGCGCCCTCGGGGTGGAGGGCGAGAAAGGCGAGGATCTCACGCCCCCTGCGGCGCAGCCCCTCACGCTCCATCGGCGGCGCGTCGCGACGGGTCACTCGGCGCAACACCTCCGCAAGCTCGACGCCGCGCACGTGTACCACTGGCATTCCAGCGAAGAGGGACAAGTGAACCGGCGGCTGGGGCGCCACCGTATCCCGGGGTGGCGCCGTCGTTTCGGGCAGCGTTACATCAGCGTCGGCCACCTCAAGTACGGGCGCACCACGACTCGCGCCGATCAATGCAAGTAGCTCGCCAGCTGCGGAGAGGGACAACGTGTACAGATGTCCACTCGTCACCCCGGCGAGTGACGAGCCCGTCACGCCTTGGACCATGCCGCCAGCGTCAATAGTTACCGTCGGCCCAAGGGGGGAGCTGCCGCAGAAGACGACGCCGACGCCAAGACGACGTCCAAGCGCGATGAGCGCCTCCAACCGAGCGCGCAGAGCATCGTCGGAAAGTTCTGGCGCTACGACGAGCAGCGCCGGTAATGGCTCGGCCGGGTGCGCGCTGACAAGCGTGGCAAAGTCAGGCACCTCGTGCTCATCGAGCGTCCGGGTGCGCTGTACGAGCTCGACTTCGAGACGGCCTACGGCTGACTCAACGTCTGGAAGCGCCTTCACCGCCGGGATCCCTTCTGCTGAGGGAGCAAGGGTAGCAGCCTGTTCAATCAGCCACACCTCGGCCCGGTCTGAGGCAGCGTGCTGGAGGAACGCCACCATCAGGTGGCGCAGCACTCCTGGCGCCCCTTCACCGGTGAACCCGGCACCGCTCAGCTGCCCGACGTCGACGGCGAGCTCCCGCCCACCGGCCTCACCAATGACGACCACGCCGGGCTGCTCTGGACACTCCGCCCGAGGCAAGACTCCGCATCCGGATCGCCCTCGACGACGTCTGCTCGGCGCCAACGAGCTGCGGCCAAGCGGCGGACCAGCGGGGTGAGGAGGCTGAGGTATCCGGGGTGCGCAGCAATACCCCCCTTCGCTGCGCGGCGGCTGCGCAACCGGGCCGCGGCGATGGCGGCGACGATGCCTGCCGCAAGTGCTGCGCCGACCACATCACCGGTTGGCAGGATCACCGGCTGAGCCGGCTGCTGGCGGCTGGGTGGCGCCGCCGCACCTGGTCCCTGCGATCCCGGGCCTGCTGGCCCCGGAGGAGTCGGCCCGGCGGGGCGCCCAGGCGGCGTCGGTGCGGGCGACTGGCACACGGCTGGAGCCGGGGGCACCGTCGAGGTCGGAGATGGACGCGCATCGGGTGTGGGCGGCTGTGCCTTGCCCGGCATTGCCGGCGGGCTGCTGCTGGGCGGCGGCGCCGCCGGAACGCTGCCATTCGACCCGTTGCTGCTACTGGGAGGCTGAGCCGTTCTGGCTGCTGCGGTTGCAGGAAGCTCGAGGATCCAGTGCGGCCAGATCCAGTGCGAACTCGTGAACCGGCGACCGTCCGGCTCGACGCGCCCTCGGTTCAGCCGGAATATCTGAGGCCACCGCAGGGGATCTCCGAGCTTGCGCGCGGCGATGTCCCAAAGCGTGTCCCCGGACCTGACGCTGTAGTCGCCTCCCACGGTGCCGGCAGCGGGAAGCGGGGTCGCGTCGACTGTTGCCACCGATCGAGCCGCGGGTTGACCCGCAATTTCCACAGCCTGTGGATTTCCGTTCGGTGGGACGGACCGGTCCGGCTGTCCTGCCGGGGCGCCGAGCGCGGCGCGCAGCCCCGGAACAGTCGGTCCTGCCGGCCGGCTCGATACGACCGATACCGCGAGGACGACCGAAGCGATCAGGTACGCCGCCAGCGGCTGGAGCGGCCTGGCGACAGCGGGAAGTGGCAGCGGCCGCCCACGCGACGCCGCGACGGCTTCGGTAAATACCGCCAGCGCCAGGTCGAGCCAGAGCAGCCAGCACAGGACCGCCAGCCCTTCGAGGATCGCGGTATCGGGTATGCCCGTCTGCGTGAGCGCAGCCGTGAATTGCGACCAGCTGGGCAGACCGTGCGGCACTGGACCGCCCGCGGTCATGAGCAGCGTGGTTGGAACGCCGGCGAGCAGACACCCCAACGCCACGACAGAGGCGACACCACGCCAGACGGTTGCGGAGCGCCGACCAGTCATGGAGCGCTCCTCAAGCTTCCGGGTATAGCGCTCGCATCGGCGTCCGCTGAGAGGGTCAGCGTGCGTACCCCGAATGCGCCGAGGATCTGCGTCGCGACGCTGACGGTGACTGTCACATACACCGTGTCGCCGGATACGGCCGCGAACCCGCGGTCACCCGTCGTCGACAGGTAGTCGTCGGCGGCTCGCGTTGCCGCGGCTGCGTCCAGCTCCACAGAGCCGTTCTGGCGTAGCAGCGTCAGATTGATCTGCTGTGCACCGGTTCTCGCTGCAGCCTGCGCCTCGTCGAGGGCGCGCGCTCGTGCCGAGAGTGCACGCCCACCATCGTCGACGAGCCCCGCGATCGATATGAGGCCAACAGTGACTACGACCAACAGCGCGATGACCTGACCGCGCTCGGTCCTGCGGCTCGATCGCCGACAGCGACGGGTCATCCGATGTTCTCGAACCGGTCGATCGGCTCTGTGAAGCTGGTCGAGAATGTCTGCGAACTCGGGACGTGCAGTGCCCCGAGATCGCCGAGATCGACCGTGCAAGTCACTGTGACGACGACCTCGCCGCCGGGACGGAACGTGGCCGTATCGACTGCGACAGCGAGCGGGCTGCAGGTGAGGTGGCGGCTGCCCAGTGCCGCGTCTGCCATCTGTCGTGCAGCGATCACCGCGCCCGCGGCGTGCGCGCCAGCGACGCGGCCCGAGCGGCTGAATGCGCCGCGTCCTGCAGCTCTGCCTTCGTGGTCGTGATCCGGCCTAGAAAGACAACGAAGAGCAGCAGGATGATGATCACCGGCGTCGCCAGCACCAGTTCGACTGCGGCCCCGCCGCGCTGCGATGCGGTCATGGACTGCCTCCCGATGGTTCGACTGGAGCCGACGCGACCGCGTCGACGGAGAGCCGCAGGAATGGGACGATCTGCTCCGCGTATCCGGTGACTTCGACGCGTGCTTGGGTCGCCGTGCGCTGCACAGCAACCCCAGGGTCGATCAGCAACCCCGCGCCGAGCGTCCGAATGACGTGCTCCCCCTGCGTCTGCCCAGCGGTCCCGCTGCCGCCCTGCACGCGGGCCGCGGTCACCGCCTCCTGCGCTGCCGATTGCGCGACCTGCGTCGCGTGCTCGTACATCGCGTACTGCACGATCAATGAGATGAGCAAGAGCAGCAGCGGCGTGGCCACCACGAGCTCCGCGGTGACCGCACCCGCCTGTTGCGTCTAAGCGACGACCGACGCAACGGTCGAACTCCGTTCAGCCGCCGGTCTGAATTGCGTTCGCCTTGGAGATCACCTTCGCGGTGATGATCCCCACCGCCGCGATGGCCAGCGCCACCAGCAGTGCGGTGACGACCACCGCCTCGGTCGAATAACCGCGCTGATCGCGAACTCAGCGTGCGCAAGCGTCGCCATAGCGCCGACGCAGCGACTTGCAAGAAGGCCAGCTCGGACATGACAGTCACCTCCTGATCACAGCGACGAGAACACCCGCACGTACGCGGGAAACAGCACAAAGGCGAGGAAGCCGACGAGGAGCAGCACGAGCGTCACGGTCATCCGCTGAGTGGCCACGCGCGCTTCGGCTTCAGCGTCGGTGCGGCGATGCTCGCGCAGCGACGCTGCCCGCGCAGCGAGCGACTGCCGCACGCGGGCACCCTCGGTACCAGAGAGACCGACGCTCGCCGCCGTCTCCTCCAGCTCTGGAACGCCCATGTCGCGACCGAGGCGAGCGAGCGCCGCCCAGGGCGTCTCGCGAGTCAGCCGCGCGCGTTCCAAAGCGTCCCCGATCGTCCTGAAGGCGCGCCCATCGCCGACAGCGGCGGCGGTGCGCAATGCGCTCTCGATGCCGCTGCCGCCGGCGAGAGCGACGCAGGTCAGATCGATGAAGGCGCTGAGCGCGTAGCGCATCTCCTGCCGCCGCTTGGCGGCCTCGCTGTGCACGGCGAGGTCGGGAACGAAGAATCCCGCCGTCGCAAGCAGCAGCGCCGGCCACGGCGCCACCAGCAGAGGCACGTCGACGCCGCCGAGCTCGAGCAGGGCCAGGATCAGCGGCACCAGCAGAAAGCCGAGCAGTGCGCAGATCAGCTTCTCGGCGAGATGCGCCTCCGCTGTCCTCCCACCACGTCGAGGTCGCCGCCTGACCACCCGGCAGTCACGTGCCGACTACCGAGTGCGCGCACGAGCGGGAGCCCGAGCCTCGCCAGCGCGCCCGGCCCGCTCGCTGCGGGAGGCACGGTTCCCGGATCGCGCGCGCCATGCGGCCCCGCGAGCGCCTCGGCAAGCGACGGCCGGGGCGGCCAGAGGCCGCGAACGATCGTCACCACACCTGCGCCGATGCCGGCGCCGAGCACCATCGCGAGGCTCATGGCGCTGTCCTCGGAACCGACTGCAAGCAGCCGATGCGACGCCGCGCCGCTTGCGAGGCGAAGCAGGAGCGCGAACGCGCCGGCGAAGATGCCGGCGATCCCAGCCAGCACCAGCTGGCCGAGCGGCGAGTCGTACGGCGAGTAGTAGGCGCGGTCGGCGAGCAGCAGCACGGTGATGAAGCCGACCACCGTGACCACGATGATCTGAAGGTCGCTGCGGATCCGCGCCCGCTCGGCCTCGACGCGCAGCCGCATCGCCGCCTCCTCCCGGGCGGCCGCGGCCAGAGCGCCGAGCAGCTCACCCAGCTGCCGCCCCTGGTGCTCGGCGGCCATGAGCAGCGCCGCGACGACCAGATCGCAGGTGGGATCCGCCATCCGGTTGGCGAAGTCGTGCAGCGCTGGACCGATGCGCTGCTGGTCAGGCTTGCCGCCAGCCCCTGGACCTCTGCGCGAATGGCAGGCGGCGCCGCTGGCGCGGTGGCGACCAGCGCGGACTCCAGGCCTGCTGCGCCCGCCATCGTGTCGCGGAGCATGTCGGCCCACGCCGCGATCGCCTCAACGCGGCTTACCCCACGGCGTTGCGTGCTGCGGCGGCGGAGCACCTCCGGCGCCACTGCTCCCGCACCGGCGGCGAGCAGGGCGGCGACCGGCCATCCGGTGAGCAGGCCCACCGCGATGCCGCACGCGACGCCAACGGCTACTTGTCGAGGAAGGTATCGGAATCGCCGCCAGATCTCATGCAGCTCCAGTCCCGCTGCCCCTTGAGCCCGACGACGATGAGGATGACCCCGGCGGCCATGCCGGCGCCGAGCAGAGCGGCGACAACGGTCATCGCCATGCCCCGGCGACTGCCAGCCCGTCGAGCACATCTGGATCGAAGCCGACGCCCACCAGCTCATCGAGGGTCTGCTCGCGCAGGGGCACCCCGCTCGGCACCCCGGCGCGGTTTGGACCGGGTCGGTAGATCTCGTTCGACAGCACCTGCTGTCCCTCGACGCCGACGATCTCGCGCACCGAGCTGACGACCCGGCAGTTACCGACCTTGACCAGATGGACGACGGCGTGCACCGTCGACGCGATCAGCTGCGCGGTCGCCTCAGAGGAGAGCCGCTCCGGCGCCTGCGCCGCGTAGGTCCAGAGCTTGTCGAAGGTGTGCGCTGACGAGCTTGCGTGCACCGTGCACATCGAGCCGTCCTTGCCCTCGCCGAAAGCGTTCAGCATCGGCACCACCTCATGGCCGCGCACCTCGCCGACCAGGAGTCGGTCCGGCGACATCCGCAGCGCCCAGCGCACCATGTCGGCCGCGGTCACCGCGCCGACCCCCTCGACGTTCGGCCGTCGCACCTCGAGCGAGACCACGTTGGGTGGCGCTCGGGGAAGAGATCGAGGTGAAGTTCGCGTGGATCCTCGATGGTTATGACACGCTCGTCGGGCTGGATCTCGTTGCCGAGCGCACGCATCAGCGTCGTCTTGCCGGTGCTCGCGCCTCCGCTGACGATGATGTTGCGTCTCGCCCGGACGAGGGCGCCAAGCAACTCGCGAGAGACCGCTGTCGATCGTGCCGAGCTCCACCAGATCGTCGAGGCTGACGTCGAGCAGTCGGTGGCAGCGAATGGTCACGCTGGGGCGACGGCTCACCGCCATCACCGCGAAGAGCCGGCTGCCGTCCGGCAGATCCAGGTCGAGATCCGGCGCCCCCGGATCGAAGCGGTTCTCCGTGCTCCGCTTCGAGCGGCAATCTCTCGAAGGATCTCGATCAGTTCCGCGTCTGAGGCGGCCACCGGCTCGCCGCGTTCCAAACGGCCACCGGCGTAGCGGATCCACACGCAGTCGTACCCGTTGGCGCAGATGTCCTCCACCTGCGGATCATCCAGGTACTTCTGGAAGCCGCCGAGCCCGAAGAACGAGTTGAGCACCGCTGCGGCCATCGCGTCCTCGGCAGCGGGATCGGGTAGCTGCCTGCCCGAAGCGAGGCATTCGGCGGCGTAGCGCTCCAGGCACTGCGCGACCAGGCGGCGGCCGCGTTCGATGCGGGGACTGCCGTCGGCCGCCGAACCCACACTGGCCGCGAGCTCCTGTGCCACCTCAGCCCGTACGCGCTGCACGAGATCGGTGCTGGCTTCGGAGGTCACGGCACGCTCACCACAGCAATCGCAGTCGCGCGCTGGCACCGTTCTCTCGCTACCTTCTATTAACGTGTCTGCGCCTCGCGGATGAGGCAGACGCTCATTGAGAGCGCTTATCAGGGCGCTCGCGGATCGCAGCAGCGGCAGTCGAGCTAGCGCTCGGCGACCGCCAGATTCACCGTTGAGCACGCGCGCTGCGTCCCGGTCGACGGCGAGCGTTCCGAGCACATCGACGTCAAGGACTCGCCGACCTCGGCTGCTCCGTAAGGGCCATCGCCGATAAGAGCAACTGCCACACGCTCGGCGATTCTCCGCAGCGCAGGCAGTCGCGAATGCACATGTCGCAGCTCGCTGAGCACCGGCCGGCAGACGATGACGGGGGCGGTGCTCGCTTCCACTACGGGCAGCGCCGGGGAGTGAGAGTCGAGCCTGCCGCAGTCGGCCAGGAACAGCGTGTCGCATCGCGAGCTGGCGCCAGAGACCGCGCTCGCTGAGCATCCGGAGCATGGTTTCCGACGCTCGCTGAAGGCCGCCACGATCACGCGCAGGCTGCCCAGGATCTGCTGGCAGTGATCGGTGAGCGTGCATCTCAGTTGGCCGCCGCGAAGCGGCCGCCAGGCTGATGAGCCCCGGCTCGAACGGGCGCCCGAACCGAGCGGCGAGGTCGCCGCCGCTGGGGTCGAGCTCGGCGACGATGACGTCGCTGTCGTCAAGCGATGCCGCGCCGAACGCCAAGGCGGTCGTTGTGACGCCCGGCGAACCCTTGATCGATGCGAGTGCGATCAGCCCCACCGCTACGACCCTGCTGGCAGCAGTGCGAGCGCGACCCGGCCAGCGTCCGCGGTGCTCGCCACGGATGCTGCGTCGTATGACGGCAGGCGGATCGAGATGACCGCGCCGTCGGCCGCGGGTCCCTGCTGGACATCGACCGCCATCACCGTGGCGACAACCGGCGGTGCGGTCGATCCCTGCAGCGAGCCGCCGCTGCCAGTGTCGATGACGGTGACGCGATCGCCCGCGACGAGCGCCGGCGGATACTGCCCGGGCTTGCACGCGACCGCCACTACGGACTGATCCGGTGCGAGGTTCGACGCGGTGCCGACATCGCTTTGCGTGAGGAGGCTGCCGGCGGTGAGATCGTGCGACGCTGGCGGTCCGACCACGGTGGTCTCCGCCGAGCCAGCGACGAGCGCGATGCCGCCATCCGCAGCAGCGTCCACCACACGGAGGTCAGCAGCCTGCACTACCTGACCAGCGGAACATCACGCGCGAGCGCGAGAACCGGACGCAACCCCGTGGTGCGCAGGTATAGCTGGCCCATGGCGAACGCGCAGATTGCGACAAGCAACGCGCCGGCGACCACCCACTGCGCGTGACGGCGGTGTGGCTCGGGCCTGATGCGCAACCGGAGCGGCGGGGATGGTCGAGCCTCACGGTCCCCCTCGGCTCGCTGGCGACGCTCATCGCTTACTCCTCCTCGGTCTCAACCTGATGGCCCGCGGTTGATGGCGTGCACCTCTTGGACGTGCACGGCGCTCTGCATAGACGGGCTCGGAATAGCCCGAGGTCTCCGCCACCGGGTGCGCCTTGAGAAGTCCAAGTCACATGCCAGTACACGGTCGTCGTCACCGTGTATGTGCCGCCGGTTGGCTCGACGAATCCTGGGCGTACGTGTAACTGCAGTCGCTCGGCTGATCGGGAGAACCCTGAGACGTCCATGGAGTGCCGGGACCGAGCACGTGACCTTGTCGCCGTCGCCCATCTGCCAGACGACATGGTCCGGCGTCGCTGTCGCTGTAGCCGAGACGAGCCCGGCTGTCGCGGTGGCCGAAATCGAGTGCCACATGCCGCGGTCGACCCACAACCAGGTCGGCAGGTTCACTGTGACATTTGCGGCCGTCGGCGACATCTCGATGTTCGTCGCGGGACACCGCAGATATGACACGGCCTCCTGAGCCAGCATCGGCGCACTCGCGGGACCCGAACCGCCATTCACAGCGAGTACCGATGGAACCCAGATGACCTTCATCGGATTCACCCAACCGGGACCGCTGCAATGCTCGATAACCCAGTTGCCTCCGAGAGGAACCACCGGCCCGAGCAGCGCTGCGTCGGTTGGATTTATCTGTGTGTATGTGCAGCTGACACCGGAAGCACTACCAGTGTTCGCACTTGAACCGCCAGACGACCCAGAACCTGCCGAGACGCTGATGCCGTTCGGGTCAGGTGAAACTCCGGTGTGGCCATATCCCAGGTAAGTGTCAGCGAGCACATGTGGAGCGCTAACGAGTGAAAGGACGACGATGCAGACGCCGAGGGCGCCGGTTTTAGTAGCCCGCCGGGCAGCTTCCCGCGATCAGCGTCTGATCTGAGACCTTCCAGACCCCTGAAACGAAGGTCAACGTTGCTTTCACCCCGTCGTATTCCGGCTGTGTCCCACCCGGCTGGTTCGGCACGGGTTGTCCGGTGGAGGCGTAGACGGAGATCAGTGAGCTGTACACGCAGTCTTGGACCACTGCCGTTGCAGCGGTGTGCGAGACGACGTGCGGATGTACCAGTTGTACCGTTCCGCGCCCGACGATCCCCTGCTCCTTGTCGTATACGAGCGTCTGGCGCGCCTGGGTCAGGAGCGGGTTCGTAGTTGTCGCCGCGAGCGGAGGGTAAGCGGGATCGGGATCTGCACCGCTGCCACGTAAGCAGCCGACCCCGCTCGGTAGGCCTGGAGTATCGCCGCGTCGGCCGCGTTGGAAGAAGGAGTTGCCGAGTGAGACGACGAAGGCGACGGGCCGCTTGGCGATCCGCACCCCGTCAAGCCAAAGGAGCCCACGACAGCCACCAGCGATGACATCAGGCCGCCTGGCAGAAGTCTCCGCCACCGGCACCACGCTGCTTTGCTTGATTCGCGGTGTCCGATCTTGGCTAACACCGACGGCTGAACCGTGCTGTTGAGGTTTGTGGTCATCGAGTGGCCCGTGAGAATCGGAGGGTCGAGGGGCATCCACGCGGGCATCGTGGGAGGGGCCATGAACGGATGATGAACGGAGGGCGCCGGACCACGATCAGCGGATGAATCCCGCCACCTGCTGATCGGGCCACGGGATGGACCTTGTGTCAACCACACCCAGGCCGCCGTAGTTCGCCTCGGCGACCGTGTATCCACCCGGCCAGGAAGCGACCACAAGAGCGACGTGCCCGTAGCGGGAGTGGTAGGAGCCGCCACGTAGGTAGACAACGATCTCGCCGGGAGCAGGGATGGACGTCTCCGGTTTCCCTTGCGCGGCCGCGTTCGCCAGCCACTGCCAGGCGTCGCCGCCCCAGGTCACTGGTTCACCCATTTCGGCGCGGCGAAGCGCGACGTACCAGGTGCACTGACCCCACGGCCACCCGTTGGCGACCGTCGCAGCAGCCGGTGGAACCGGTCTCGGGCCGCCCAGCGCGCCGCTGGCCGCGTCTCCGACGGCTCCGGCGGCGGCACCGACGAGGACAGCCACGAGCAGCACCAGACCACCGGCGACAGCGGCCGCGAGGCGGAGCAGCGACCCACCCTCTCCGCTGCTCATGCCGGGACGGCGCCGGAGCCTGCCTGGGCCAGCTCGGCCAGCCGCAGCCGCCGGCCGCCGACGATCGGCAGCCAGACAGGCTCTCTCGGGCTGGCCCCTTCGGCGAGCACCGCGGTAGCCAGCAGCTCCGGGCCTCCGCCGAGAGCCCTGCGTGCCTCCGCCTCACGCCTGGCGCTGGGGAAGCGGAACAGCAGCCATGTGGGCGAAGCCGCGAGCCGGGCAAGGCCCCGGTAGCCCGGCAGCTTCGCCGCCAGCCGCTCTCCTGGCTCCGTACCGCAGTCCCATTCGAGCAAGAACGGGAGGCGCCGGCCCGCTTCGAGCCAAACGCCGTATCCGTCCGGGTGGGCCAGCTCACCCCAGGCGGCAGCGCACGCGATGCGGACCACCACGCGCCCAGCCGCCAGGCCGGCGTGCGGCGGGCCTCGCGCAGCAGCGCGGTGAAGAAGCCGTTGCAGCCCACGCGGTGGCGCAGAGTGGCCGTGGTCGCCAGGGCGAGTCCACGCTCGCGCCGCCAGCGCAGGCTCTTGGGCTCCACCTCCCGCTCGGCGGCGACGACCGCGGCGCCAGCTTCGTCGAGCACCCAGTGGTAGGGCTGGGAAGGGAGTTCCGGACCGCGGAAGGGCCGGAACCGGTCGAGACGCGCAGGTCGTACAGCACGTTCAGGCGGAGCTGAGCCTTGCGCAGGGAGTCGAAGGCGATGTCGCACGCCTGCGCTGTGGCAGAACGCGATGCTCGAAGAGGAGTCGGATCAGCAGCCGATCCCGATCGGTGAGACGCGAAGCGAGACGCAGCAGCAGGCGATCATCGAGGCGCGGCCGCGGCGGAAGTGCTGGAAGGTGGATGGACATTGGCGATTTCTCCTGTTGGTCGGCGGTACTGAGCGACCAGGTCGTGGCGGCGAGAGCGGCGCGCTGGCGCGGATTTCGAGTGCAAGAGGGTGGTCGCCCTGCAGCGCGATCCCCCCAACGTCACGGCGACGACCCCTTCAACGATTCCTTTCGAGCACCCCCTGGGCAGCCGGGCCCGCTGATTCAGTCGCCTCGGCGCCGGGACGCACTGGCCGCGTAAGACGTCCTGGTCTGCGCTCGGAACAGCCTCGCCCGGGAGCGCCACGCCGCCGTAAGAACGGGTGCGGCGACGCGGCCCATGGATGGGGGCGTCGGCCATGTCCGGAAGGTGAAAGCGGGCTGCTCCTCGCCGCCGGCGACGAGGCGGCCGGCGGCCTGAAACGCGCCCAGGTGGGCGAGGTCGTGGGCGCTCACGTAGGGCGAGACATGACGCTCCAGCGCCCGGGCATCCTCCGGCGAGACGCTGAAGAACAGCTTGGAGCGGGCGTTGGTGGAGATCGCCTCACGTAGCGCCACCGGCAGTTGCCCGAGGTACTGGTGCGCCAGCACCATGGAGAGCCGGAAGCCCCGGGCCTCGGCGAGCATCTCGTCGAAGGCGCGCGGCAGCGTCAGGAAGTTCTGGCACTCGTCGACGTACAACGTGGCGTCGACTCGCGCATCCTCACGCACGCGCCCGCGACGGCGCCGCCTGCCACACCGAGGCGACGACGAAGCTACCCAGCAGTCGCGCCGTCTCCTCGCCGAGCACCCCTTTGGGCACCCGCACCAGACAGATGCCGCCATCGAGCACGTCCGGCCATGTCGAAGCTGGACCCCGACCAGCCGACCACGCGGTACACGAAGTCGCGCAGCAGGAACGCGCGCAGCTTGTTCATCAGCGGACCGATGAGCTGCGCCTGCTGGCCCTCGCCCATGGCGTCGTACCAGGACCAGAAGCCGCGCAGCACGGGTCCTGGAGCAACGCAGGCGCTGACGGCGAAAGCCTGGATCGGTGAGCAGCTTCGGGACATCCGCGAGAGTGGCCGGACTGCCCTCGCGCAACGTGAGGCAAGCCGCCCGCAGCACGTCGTCGGTGCGCGGGCCCCAGAAGTGCTCGAAGATGCGCCGGAAGATGCCCACCAGGTTGTCGACCACGAGATCAGCGTCGGAACCCTGGAGCACGTTGAGTCGCGGGGCGACGCGCTCCTCGGCCGTCGAGCAGGACAAGCCGCTGAGCGGCCGCCTCGAGGCGGTCGAGGATGTCGGTGACGAGGTCGCCCTTGGGATCGATGACGACGACGCCGCGTCCGCGGTCACATCGCCGAGCACGAGGTTGGCGAGCAGCGTCGATTTGCCCGACCCGGTGGCGCCGATGACGTGCAGGTGGTAGCGAGCGTCGGCGACGCCGAGCGCGACCGCGTCCGTCACCGGTCTCAGAAACCCCAATGCTCCGCTGATAGGACGCCGGGGGAGGTGCCACTGAGCGAGCGGCGGCGCGCGCCAGCCCGGGAATGGCGCGGTCGGTAGGAAGATGAGCGATGGCGGCTAGCTCAACCACGGAGAGCAGATCGCCATGACTGAGATGGCGGCGCTCGAGCACATGCGCGGGCGCCGCAGGCTGCGCCGGGTGAAGTAGTTTCGGCCGGTGAAGACGGCGAATGCTGAAGCGACGCCATGGGCCCGGCCGCGCAAGGTTGCGCCGCGATGCGGCGCAGATTGCGCTGCCACCGCGTAGCGGACCACCACCTCGTACTGCGGCGCCGTCGCCTTGGTGAGGATGAGGCGCGCGTCTTGGGCAGCGACAAGGTCCATGCCTTGCTCGACCCGTGCGCGGCGAGGCGCAGCGTCCATCCCCATGTCGGTGGCGGCTGCGACCGTCTCTGACCGCATCGGCAGCACGGAATAGGCGAGCCACGCGCCGGCCGGTCGCCGGCCGAGCCAGCACCTGCAGCACGGCATTTCCCGTCATCGAGATCCCGGCGGCGGCTATGAGCGGTCGCAGCGGATCGACGTCGAGCCGTGTTCGAGCGGGAACCACTCGGGACGCGCCAGGCGCAAGGTTCCTCCCGTGGCTGGCTCAAGCGCTATCGGTGGCTGTGCGGATCGGTGGCAGTCAGCGAGCCAGGCCATGCGCCCTTGGTCGCGCGTTCCACCATGCCACGCGGCACGCAGGCGGGAACCCACATGCCGACATGCAGCCCGTCCACCGACCACCTGTACTCGAAGGTCACGTGCGGCTGGCCGAGCAGCAAACGAAGCCACCACGGACGCAGCAGCGCGATCAGGTTCGCCCATAGCACCTCAGCACCAGCCGGATCGCACTCCGGTGGAGGAAGGATGGCGATGAAGCGTGCACCGCGCGTCATGCGATGGCGCTGGACGCTTCGCACGAGCAGCGTCGCCATTAAGGTCAGCCGCTGCCGCCACAGCGACGGAGCAGTGCGCGCAGCACCGCGAGGACGTGCTCGAGCACCTGCTGGTGACCGCATCGGGATGGCGCATACGGCTGCAACGTCGCCAGCGTCATCACGTCGTTTCGTCCACCTCGCCGATCTCGGTCGGGTCCGTCGTGATGAGCCTGTGCTCCTCAGCCGAAGCGATCGCGCGAAACGCGACGCGCGTTTCCAGCCGCGAGCAGCGCGTCGCCGCGCTGTGCGGTGAGCAGCAGCGAACGCTCGCCCTCGGAGAGCCGGAATGCATCGCCGATCGCACCGATGGCCTGCGGTGCCTGGCGGAGCAGGATCTGCGTCGCCGCGTTGCTGACCACAGCGAGCCCGAGATCGCTGCCGAGCAAATCGGCGGCATCCTGGGTCACGGCCGTGAGACCGCACCAGTGGCGCCGCGCCGACTTGGCCAGCTGGAACAGGAAGCGCGCACCCGCAGGCTGGCGCATCAGCTGCCAGGCCTCATCGACGATGACCAAACGCCGCTGCCTCGCTTGGGCGCAGCGACCCGCCGCCAGATGGCGTCGAGGGCGAGCAGGATCCCGGCCGGCTTCAGCTCTTCGGGCAGATCCCGAAGTGAGAACACGTCAGGTGCGAGCCGAGCGGTGCACTCGTGGGGCCATCGAAGAGGCCGCGGTACGAGCCCGTGACAAATGGGACGAGTTGATCGTGCAGCGCCGTGCCGAGTCGTCGTCACCGAGGGCGAAGACGAGGTCGGCGAGCTGTGGAGCGGGTCGGCGATTCGTGCGCACGTCAGAAGTGATGCCCCGCGACGCGTAGGCAGCAACAACTGCGCGATCCACCGCCGCGCGATCCGCAGCAGCCAGTGTTGCACCCAGCAGTGTGCTCACCAGCGTGTGCACGAAGAGAGCGCGACGCGTGTATGCATCGGGTTCGTCGCCGAGGTCGAAGGGATTGATGCGCACTTCGGATGCTCCGAGGCGGAGGCAGGTGCCTCCCGCCGCTCCGGTCAGCCGCTCGTACTCGTTCTCGGGATCGACGATGAGCACCTCGATGCCGCGATACAGCGAGCGCAGCGCTTCCAGCTTGGCGAGGTAGCTCTTGCCGGCGCCCGAGCGCGCCAGGATGACGCTGTTGTAGTTCGGCTGCGCGAAGCGATCCCAGACCACAGCACCGCCATCGCTGCTGATGCCGTAGAGCACGCCCTCGTGAGCTTGGCCGTCCCGCAGTGACGAAGGGAAACGCGGCAGCAAGCGCCTGCGTATCGAACGTGCGATGCATGCGCAACCGGTCGACGCCGAACGGCAGCGTGCTGGTCCATCCCTGCAGGCGCGGAATGTGCAGGGATGGACTGATGAGGAGCAGCGATGCGCAAAGACCGCGCAACCGCGCGCATTCGGCATCAAGCAGCTCGGCGTCTCCGCGGTGACCGTGATGTACAGGCCGACGCGGAACAGCTTGCCCTCGCCGCGGGCGACGCGGCGGGCAAGATCCTGCGCGTCCTCGGCGGCCACCTCGAGCTCCGGATCGATCAGCCGGCCGCGGTCCGTATCGATGCGTCGTGCCGATTCCAGCCGCGCCCGCTGACGGCGCAGCCTCTCTGCTGCAACGGCTGCGCTACCGGCTCGATGTGGAGGGCCACATCGAATGTACCGTCGGCAGTCAGCAAGGGCTCGAGCCACCCGGGTCCGACGTCGCGCGGGTATCCGGTGACGGCAAAGGTTCTGACATGGCGCGACCCTGCGCGCAGCGAGGCGCTCCGAATCTCGACCGCGTCCGGGCCCATAAGCAGACGCGGGAGCACGATGGCGCGGCTTCCTTGTGCCGGCGCCGGAATATCGCGCCGTGCAAGCGGACATCAGCCCCATGCCGGTCTCTCCGCCTGGCCTCGGATCACTTCGCCAGGTGCGGCAACCTCGCCGAGCGACGCCTCCCCGGTCATGGCGTGCTGCAGCACAGTGGCCGCGCCCCGACCCTCGAGTCGCGACGCGACCAGTCCAGCCTCAGCGAGCGTTGAGCACATGGCGTCCACCCGTGACACGGCGCCCTCTGCTATCCGGAGCGCCCGAGCGTGTGGCGAGCAGCACCTCGCGGTGGAGGACGGTGTGTTGCCGTGACAGCTCACCAATAAACGCTGCGTGGGCTCGCGCCGCCGTCTCCAGGGACGGATGCGGCAGCGACGGTGCCGCAAGGCGTATCTCTTCCGCTAGCGCGCTGAGATCCGCGCGCTCACTGCGCACCACCACCTGTATCGGCTCTGCACCGAATTGAGGAAGCGGGCGAATCCGGCAACGAGAACAGACTGCTCTTCGGCCGTGCGCAGCGAGAAGTTGACCGGAGCGACCTGCATGAGCCAGGTCTCGCCATCGCCACCGAGATCGATGCGCCCTTCGTCTGCTGATGTCACGTACGGGAAGTTGCAGTGGAGCAAGCAGACGGCCGTCGAAAGCATCGCCGCGCCTAGCGTGGCACGTTGTCATCGGTCATCAGTACCAGCCGATGCCGCGACCGGACGTGTCGCAGTATCGCGAGTGTGAACGATCGCCTCTAATGCCGTCGCGCCGGCCCAGTGCCAACGCCACTCCCGCCGCAACCACCGGCACGGCGGCGGCTGTGGCTACCGGCATTGGCGCGACGGCGCGCGCCAACCCATAGAGCAGCCAGGCGACAGTCGCAGCCGCAGCAAGGATGCACAGTTGGCGCGCCGAGAGACCGAACACAAGCGGGTCCTCGCGATCGATGTCAGCAGGGATGCGCGTCACAACGCGGCCCTGATGGCGCGGACCACCTTCAGCTCGACGACGGTGCGCACCACGCGACGGAACGCGCCCCCGCTTCCACCGCGACCGGCAAAGACTGCGCGGCCGGCCCACGAAGGAATCTTGACCAGCACCCAGAAGAGACAAAGCGTCACCAGCAGGTCGACCAGACCGCTCCCGCTGAACAGCCCGAAGGTGGCACCGCTGCCGCTGGCGAAGAACACGCGCAGCGCGGTGACCAGCACAAAGGATTGCCCAAGCTGGATAGCGAGCAGGGCGATGAAGCCGCGCCACCAGAGGCTCGCGATGTCCTCCACGGGCGGCCACGCATGGCAGATGAGTGCCAGCGGCGCAGCCGCAACCAGCAGGACCACCAGTGCGATACGGACGATGTACACGACCAGGAGGACCACCGCGAGGACGGCGATCACCAAACCGAGCAGGACCAGGAAGATGCCACCGCTCGCGAGTGGTGCCTCGATGAGGCTGCGCAGGGTCGCGACAGCACTAGCCGGATCCACGCCCTGCCCGAGGAATGCCTGCGCCAGCGCATTGCAGAACCGGATCGCGATACCCGCTATGGTGAGGCTCGCATTGGCCGCGACCGCAGCCACCACGATGCGCGGTGCGATCTCTTTGATCGAGTAGCGGGTCTGCAGCGTCTCGTGGGTCATGACCAATACGCCACCCGCGACGACCAGGAGCACGAGCAGTGAGTTGGCGATGCCGGCGGCGACTCCCCAGAGGTCGCTGACGCGTCCAGGTTGCGTGACATCGGGCGTTGCAAGGACCGTGGTACCGAGCAGATCGAGCATCGGGTTGAGAGCCGACACGACGAGGCTGCTGAACCAACCGGTTATCGCCTGACCGATGAGCCCGGGAATATCCCAAGGTGCCACCCACGTCGACCCGGTGTTCGGTGAAGGCGGCGCCCGTTGGACTAGGTGAAGCAGACGGCGTCGGCGTCGCCATAGCCGCTACCAGTTGCGACGCTGTAGTTGACGATCGGAGCTGCCACCAGTGAAGCCGGCTGTGTCGATGCGAGTCCACCAGAGGTTCGCGTCTCCGCGCTGGCAAAAGCGGTTCCCGCCAGCAGCATCGCAACGGCCGTGAGCGCAACAGCGGCTACACTATGCGGCGTGCGCCTGCTCACGATCCCACGACCGAGCGGAGGATCGCGACGATCACCGGTGAGAGCGCGGCGAGCGCGTAGCCGATGGCGGCGGAGCGCAGTGCGCTTTTCGCACGCTCGATCTGACCTGGATCACCACCGGCGGTCATGTATCGGACTCCGCCGATGGTGAGAAACAGTGTTGCCAGACCAGCGAGCAGTCCGACCACCCAGAGCCGCAGCGAGTCAATGACGCCGTCGAGCGTGGGCGTGCCGGAGGCGGCCGCCGCAACCGGAGTGATGATCACCAGCGCAACGGCAGCGAGCAGCGCGGTCAGAACTCTGCTGCGATGTCGCACGATTTGCTTCTCCTCTTGGACGGTGGTGCTGGTGCGGGAACCCGGGGCGGTCGAGGCCGGCCGCTGCGGGGCTTGCTCACCTCCTTTTCGGGTTGAGACGTGGTGCTGGGCTGTCGGCGGTCGCACTGGCCACCCGACCGTGCCCTGACTCCCCGGGGTGTCCCGCACGCACCCAATCCGCGATTTCGGCGAAAACGTGACAACTCCGGATCCCGTCGTTCGAGGTACGCAACGAGACGTGCTTCCGCGCGGCAGCGGCGCCAGCGCATCGCCTCGTTGGAGATGCCGAGTCGGCGCGCAAGTTCTGGGAGGCGGATGCCCTCGATGCGGCTGACCGCAATCAACTCCGCCTCGTCCTTCGTGATGACGTGAGCGCGCACCGCGCGCGCCAGAACCAAATCGGGATGATCGGCCGTTGGCACTTGCGCCTCGAGCGCCGCCAGGCCACTGCTGGCTCGATGGACGCCGGCCGTCACCTCCTGGACCCAGATCTCGCGGCCCGCGCGAAAGGCCGCCCAGAGCAGGTGCGCGGCAAGTCCGTCGGGCACCGCGTCTGAGCCATGGGCTGCTTCGATCACCCCGGCCAGCACCGCGGCATCGATGCAGTCGGGATCGCCGGGATAGTCACGGGTGAGCCGGCCGGCGACACGCCGCAATCCCGGCATCAAGACGCCGACGAGCCCGATCATCCAGCGCTCCTCGCCAGCGCGGGCGCGCCGCAGCAGCTCAGCGATCGCGGCATCGCGCGCCTCATACGCGATGGATGAGCTGAGCAGCAGCGGCTTCAGCTCATCGAGCCGCAGCGGGCGGCTCGGCAAGCCACCGCCGATTGCCGCGCCGTCCAATGTCGGCGGATCGGGAGCAGTGACAAGGTCGCGAAACGCGGCGTCAGCTGCGTCGAGTGGTGAGAGCGGATGGGTCAGACATGGCGGCTCCTCGGTGTCGGTTTGGAGCCGCGATCCTCGGAAGCAGGCGTTACGGATGAGGGACGGTTGCTGAACGGACAGTGATCGGTAGCGCCGTTCGACTCGCGTTCATGGTCCGTTCATCGCTGCGCGCCGGTCACCGAACTGCCTTCGTGAAACGTTCGCCTCTAGGGGTCATGAACGTTTGCTGAACGGCGCGCGCCGTACTGGAACCGAGTCACGGTTTGGCTTGCCCAGCCGATTGGGAGGCGTCGGCGGTTCCTGGCCGTGGGCGGTCCATGGACACCAATCAGCACAGCAGGGACGACCAGGCTCAGGACATCTGGCTCTCCGTGGTCTCAGCCAGCATGGCGTTCCTCGATTGCGACGGCGCCTTCGGAGCCGCGTCCGAGCGAACCCGCGCCGCGAAGCTCCGTCTGGCAGCGGTCGTAGAGGACTTCTGCGCATACCAGGACGACCTGGGTCGGGGGACGGCCCCGCTCATCCGCCGCATCAAGTGAGCCCGCCGGCGCCCACCCGCTGCTGCCCGGCACCCCACAGCAAGCGCTGGGTACGCCGATGGCGGTTTGTCACGTTTTCACGCAATTTCCGGATTGGGGAGCGTCGGGGTCAGCGCTGGCTGTGGGGCGGAGCCATGGCAACGCCACAGCAAGCGAACAGCAATGCGCTCGCGGAGACGGTTCCTCTCGCAATCTGGCCGTGCGCGCAGACGACGGGCTTTCAGCAGCGGCGCGGCCGCTATGTTTCGGAGTTCGATCCGGCATCCCGGGAAGATGCTCCCGGAGCTGGCGCGACGGATCGTGCTTGAGTACTCGCAGCCGGGCGAACTCATCGTCGATCCGATGTGCGGCGTCGGCACCACGCTGGTCGAGGCGGCTGCGCTCGAAAGGCGCTGCATGGGCATCGAGCTGGAGGACCGCTGGGTAGGCGTTGCGCAGGCGAACCTGCGCAATGCGCTGACATCACGGCAACTGCGCCTCGCGGACGCCCGACAGGGTGATGCGCGTGTGCTCTCGCAACTTCTCCGAGGATTCTGTGGCCGCGTCGGACTGTCGTCCTGTCTCCGCCGTACGCATGCGAGGTGGGCGTCATCGACAAGCGCGCATGGCTGAACGGTAGGCGGTTGTGCGACTCGTCGACAGCCAACTATTCACGGAATCCGGAAAACCTCGGACACGCTCGCGGGCTTGCCTACCGCACGGCGATGGCAGAGGTGTACGAACAGTGTCGCACGGTGCTGCGTTCCGGTGGGCTGCTGGTCGCTGTCACCAAGAACATGCGCCGCGGTGGCCGGCTGCTCGATCTGGCGAGCATGACCATTGACGCCGCGCGTAGCGTCGGCTTCGGATATTTGCAGCACAACATCGCCTTACACGCTGCGCTGCGGGACGGCGAGCTCGTTTCCCGACCGTCGTTCTGGCAGCTCAGCCAGACGCAGCGCGCACGTGCGGCAGGGTTACCGCTGCACCTGGTCGCTCACGAGGACGTGCTCGTCTTCATCAAGGAGGCGGCTCGCCATGGCTGACCGCCTTCCGCTTTCGGTGTGGCCCTGCGCGCAACAGCCAGCCCGGATCCAGCGTCGCGATCGCTACGTCGCCGAGTCCACCGCGCACCCGGGGAAGATGCTGCCGGAGCTGGCGCGGCGAGCCATCGAAGCCTTCTCGCGACCACGAGACATCGTGCTCGATCCGATGTGCGGCATCGGCACCTCCCTCGTCGAGGCCGTGCACCTCGACCGTGACGCCATTGGTGTCGAGTACGAGCCCAGATGGGCGGCGCTTGCCGAAGGTAACGTCGCGCTCGCCGAAGCGTTAGGCGCAACGGGTAGGGGCAACGTCTGGCTCGGCGACGCACGCCACATGCATTCCCTGCTGCCGCGAACTCTCCACGGACGTTGCGCCTTGCTCCTGACGTCGCCACCCTACGGCAGCTCCGTGCACGGACAGGTGCGCGTTGACGCTGGCATGCTGGTCAAGAGCGACGTCAGCTACTCCGACGACTTCGGGCAACCTGGCGCATGTCAGGAGTGCCGAGCTGACAGACGCACTCCGCGAGATCTTCGCTGCGTGCATCACCCTGCTCCGCCCCGGCGGGATCGCTGCCGTAACTACGCGGCCGTGGCGGCGCGACGGAGTGCTGACCGACTTCCCGGGCGCTGTACTCGCCGCGGCCAGGGCCGCCGGCTTCGTCCCGCTGCAGCGGCTCGTCGCGCTGCTGGCCGGAGTCAGCGGAGACCGGCTGGTCCCGCGGGCCTCGTTCTTTCAGCTTCAGCAGGTACGCAAGGCCCGGGCGGCTGGCCTTCCGCTTCGGGTCATCGCTCACGAGGACGTGCTCGTCCTCAGGAAGCCATGACCCCGGATGCCTGCCGGTCGGCCCTGGCGCCGAACGCCGGCGCGGGCGGCGCCCCAGCGGTGCCGTCGCCAGAGTCCGGCCACCTGGCCGAAGGTGCCGCCCCCGCGCCACCCAGGCGCCCCCAGCGCCGCGGGTCGCTCCCGTGCGCGCTGGGACCGCGCCGGCCGGCGGGACCCGGGTCGACCCCCAGGGCCGGGGCGGCCTCAGGAGTTGACTTATCCACCGCGTCGAGGCCTCCTCGTCCGGATGAGGACCGTGAGGACGCCACAGCCACAAGCGGCAACAACGCGCTGCCGCCGGGCGCCATGCGGCCGCTGGCGCGGGCCTTACTGGCAGCCGCGATCGACCTCCATACCGATCTGCGGCTGCTACCGGATCAGCGGCGTGACGAGTGCCACCGCCGCAGCTGAACGCAACACTCATCCATGACGGTTATGCGCTGCGTCATTTACCTTCGTGTCTCGACCGCCGAGCAGGCGGAGCGCGACCTCACCGAAGAGGGCTTCTCGATCCCTGCACAGCGCGAGGCGTGCGTCAGGCACATTCGCGACCTCGGCTGGCATCTGGTCGATGAGTACTCGGACCGCGGCGAATCGGCGCGGAGTGCGGACCGGCCACAGCTGCAGGCGATGCTCCGCCGCATCACCGAGGACCGCGACGTCGAAGCTGTCGCCGACGGCGCCGACCGCGCCCCCAGGCAGCGAGGCCATCCCTTCCGCCGACCTCCGCCGCGTCGCGCCACCGGGCGGCCCCCAGCGCCGCCAGGCGCGGCCTCCGGGGCCGCCTCCCGCGGATCCTGCGGGCTGGCTCGCTCCGGGCGCCCCCGGTAGCCCGCGAGTTGACTTCCCCGACGCTACGAGGTGTCCTCCGCAGGATGGAGACCAACCCGGCGCTCGGCCCGAGGATGGCTGCCCCGCCACGTTGCCGCCCGGCGCCTTGCGGCCACTCGCCCGAGCCGTCGTCGCCGCCGCCATTGAGCTGCGTGCGGACCTTCGCCTTGTGCCGGCCGGTCCTGGGCACCCCGCGCCGACTGAGTGTGGAGCTGCGTGAGCCGATGCGCTGTGTGATCTACCTTCGCGTCTCCACCGCAGAGCAGGCGGAACGTGACCTCACCGAGGAAGGCTTCTCCATCCCGGCGCAGCGCGAGGCCTGCGTGCGCCACATCCGCGACCTCGGCTGGGACCTTGTCGATGAGTTTTCGGACCGCGGCGAGTCCGCGCGCAGTGCGGATCGGCCCCAACTGCAGGCCATGCTCCGTCGCATCACCGAGGAACGCGACGTCGATGCGGTTGTGGTGCACAAGATCGACCGGCTGGCACGCAACATGGAGGACCACGTGGCCATCCGTGCGGTGCTGCGCCGCTGTGGCGTCACGCTGGTCTCGGTCACCGAGAAGCTGGAGGAGACCGCATCGGGCCGGCTCGTGGAAGGGATCCATGCGCTCATGGCCGAGTTCTACTCCGCCAACCTCGCCGCCGAGGTGCGCAAGGGGCAGTCGCAGAAGGCCAAGATGGGCGGCTTCCCGCACTACGCGCCGCTCGGCTATATGAACGTCCGCGAGACCATCGGCGGTCGCACGGTGGCGCATGTCATCCACGACCCTGATCGAGCTCCGCTCATTACTGACGCGTTCGAGCTGTACGCCACCGGGCGACTACACGCTGGAGCGCTTGCGGGACGAGCTGACCCACCGAGGGCTGACCAACCGGGCACGGCGCAACCGGTCTGCCGCGCCGCTTAGTGTGTCCGGGCTCGCCAATCTGCTCAAGAACAAGTTCCACATGGGCATCGTCGAGTGGGCAGGCATCGAGTACCGCGGCACGCACGAGCCGCTGGTGTCAGCGCAACTTTTATGAAGGTTCAGGACCTGCTGGCCTCGCGCGCTGCACGCGGGATCCGTGAGCGCCAGCACCACCACTACTTCAAGGGCCTGCTGGTGTGCGGCGTCTGCGGTCGGCGACTATCGATCCAGCTCTCCAAGGGTCGGTACGTGTACTTCTTCTGCTTGGGGCAGAAGAGCCGTCGCGCGCCCTCGGGATGTCGCGAGGCGTACGTGGCCGCTGACGTCGTCGAGCGTCAGGTCGAGGAGCTGTACCGCGAGGTTCAGCTCCCACCGGCGATGAGCGACCGGCTCCTCGCTGACATGGAGGCTGAGGTCATCGCGCGTCAGAGCGCGGAACGCGGCTGAGCGCGAGTTTCTGGCGCGCGCCTGGCGCGCGCAGAGACTGAACGTCGTCGGCTCCTCGACGCTTATTACGGCGGCGCGGTCGACCTGCCGACGCTGCGCACCGAGCAGGAGCGCATCGGCAATGAGATACGGACATCCAAGCGTCAGACCGCAGGCCGCGAACGCGCACCTGGAGGAGTGGCAGGAGATGCTCACGACTGGCCGCCCAGATCGCCAGCACGTGCGCCACCGCGTATCGCGCGCGCCAATGAGAAGACCCGGCGCCTCTTCAACAACGCAGTCTTCGAGGCAGTCCTTGTGCGCGACGGAAAGGCGGCCGAGGCGCGCTACTGTGAGCCCTTCGACCTTCTCTTTTCTTCGCGCCGGTTCGAATACGGAGATTTGGCTGGGGAGGAAGGATTCGAACCTTCGAATGGCGGATCCAAAGTCCGCTGCCTTACCACTTGGCGACTCCCCAGTGGCTCGACAGCGATCGTATCCGCTGTCGCCGCGGCGCGAGCCGCAACCGTCCTCAGGCTGTCTGCGCGATCTGGTCCGGGGTGACGGTGAGCTCGCGGGCCCTGCCGGTCAGCTCCTCGGCCGGCGCGGCCAAGCCCGACAGCAGCGCCGGATGGCCCCACAGCCGCAGCAGCTCGCGGAACGCGCGGGCGATCACGCGCGGGTTGGCGCCCGTCGCCTGGCCGCCCTGCCGCGGCAGGTGCTTCACGCCCACCTCCGCGAAGCCGTAGCCGGCGCGACGCGCGCGCACCAGCAGCTCGGTGGAGATCATCGCGCCGTCGCAGCGCAGCCCTCGTCCCACCGCGGAGGGGAACAGCTTGAAGGCGCAGTCGACGTCACGGACGGTGCCACCGATGGTGAAGCGGACGACCGTGAAGAACGCCAGGTGATTGAAGTCGCGGATGCGACCCTCCTGGCGGTGGATGCGATACCCCGCCACCACCCGGTCGTCCCGGTACAGCGGCATCAGCCGCTGCAGCTCGGCCGGATCGAATTGGCCGTCGCTGTCGAGCAGCCATGTGGCCTCACACGTTGCGGCGTCGAATCCCGTCCGCAGCGCCGCGCCATAACCGCGGTTCACCTCGTGCGAGATCACGCGGACCGGGATGCCGCGGGCCACCGCGCTCATGGCGCGTTCCGCGGTGGCGTCGGTGCTGCCGTCGTTGACGACGATGATCTCGTACGTGGTCACGCCGGCGCTGGACAGCGCCTCGGCAACCTTCCTGACCACCGACTCGATGGCGGCCTCTTCGTTGTACGCCGGCAGAACCGCGCTCACCGAAGGCGGAAGCGCCCTGGCCGCGACCCCCGGCAAGACGACGTGACCGTTCCCCCCAAACCCCATACGCATTGCGAGCCCCCCTTAGCGCCCCTGTAAACCCCAGCCGCGACCTTACCGTAGCGCACCGGACACGTCAAGCGCGCCATTCCCCAGCGGACCGCGAACCCCCCAATGTTATCGGAATCGACGAACAGATCGCCAGGACAGATCAGCGCGATCGCGGCGGCTCGCGCGAAGGGGCGGACGTATACTCGCGCCACATGGCTGGTGGTCCCCGGGTGGTGATCCTTGCCGCCGGGCTGGGCACACGGATGCGCAGCTCAACCCCGAAGGTGCTTCACTCACTGGGCGGCCGCTCCCTGCTCGCCTTCTCGTTGACCATCGCCGAGGAGGTGGGCGACCGGCGGCCGCTGCTGGTGGTGGGTCGCGAGCAGCATCAGGTCCTGCAGGCCGCCGACGGGTCGGCTGAGTTCGTCACACAGGACGCGCCGCGCGGCACGGGCGACGCGCTGCGCAGCGTGCCCGAGGCATTGCGGCCGGCCGGGGCCGTCGTCGTCCTCAGCGCGGACGTGCCGCTGCTCCGGCCCGAGTCACTGCAGCGGGCGCTGCAGTCGCACGCCGCTTCCGACCGCGCCGCCACCTTCCTTTCCTTCTTCCCCGACGACCCGGCCGGGTTGGGGCGCGTCGTGCGCGACGCCCAGGGGAGGGTGCAGCGGATCGTCGAGGACAGCGACCTGCCCGTCACGAGCCCGGCCGGCCGCGAGTGCAACCTCGGCGCCTACGTGTTCGACGGCTCGCGCTTGTGGCCGGCGCTGGACCGCCTGTCCAGCGACAACGCGCAGCGCGAGTACTACCTCACCGACGTCATCGAGCTGCTGGCACCCGCGGTCGAGGCCGTGGCGGTGGCCGACCCCGCCGAGGGCGTGGGCGTCAACGACCGGCGACAGCTGGCGGAGGCAGAGGCGCTGCTGCGCCGCCGCACCCTGGACGACCTGATGCTCGGTGGGGTGACCATCGAGGATCCCGCGACCACATACGTCGACTCCGGCGTGGCGGTTGGGGCGGACTCCGTCATCCGGCCCATGAGCCACCTGCGCGGGGCGACGGTCATCGGCTCGGGCGCCGTCATCGGCCCCGGAGCGCAGCTGCGCGGCGTCAGGACAGGTGACCGCGTGGTGATCGCCTCGGCGTACCTGGAGGACTGCGAGCTGGGGGACGACGTGCACGTCGGTCCGTACTGCAGGGTGCGGCCCGATAGCGTCCTCGGTTCCGGGGTACAGTTGGGAACGCATGCTGAGATCAAGAACAGCACGATCGGCGCGGGCACGCACGTCAACCACTTCTGCTGCGTGCTCGACAGCGACGTCGGACGCGACGTCAACGTCGGCGCCGGAACCGTCACCTGCAACTTCGACGGCTCGGAGAAGCATCGCATATGGATCGGCGATTCGGTGTTCATCGGGAGCAACAGCACGCTGGTCGCGCCGCTCCGCGTGGAGGAGGGGTCGTACGTCGCGGCGGGGTCGGTGGTGAGCAACGACGTGCCCCGAGGCGCCCTGGCGGTGGCGCGGAGCCGGCAGCGCAACGTGGAAGGCTGGGTGGCGCGACGCAAGGTGCGCCGGTGACAGAGATCAATCCCTACGGCGAGCTGATGCTCCTCGCCGGCACGGCGAACCCCGAGCTCAGCGAGCGCATCGCCCGCGAGATGGGGATGCGCCTCGCGGAGATGGAGCTGACGCGCTTCGCCGACGGCGAGTTCGATGTGAAGATCGGCGAGTCGGTGCGCGGCCACGACGTCTTCCTGATCCAGCCGACGTGCCACCCCGTGTCGGACAACCTGATCCAGCTGTTCATCATCCTGGACGCGTTGCGGCGCGCCTCCGCCTCGCGCATCACCGCGGTCATCCCCTACTACGGCTATCAGCGCAAGGAGAAGAAGACCCAGCCGCGCGATCCCATCAGCGCCAAGTTGATGGCCAACATCATCGAGCTCGCCGGCGCCAACCGGGTGATCTGCGTCGACCTGCACGCCGAGGCGATCCAGGGGTTCTTCGACATCCCCGTTGACGCGCTCACCGCCACCAAGATCCTGGCGCGCCGGGTGCGCGAGCGCCACGGACACGACGTGGTCATCGTCTCGCCGGACACGGGTGGCGCGCTGCGCGCGCGGCGGATGGCGCGCATCCTCGACGCGCCGATAGCGATCATCGACAAGCGCCGCCCGCGCGACGACGCGGTGGAGGTGATCAACGTCATCGGCGACGTCGCCGGTATGAAGGCTGTCATCGTCGATGACCTGATCTCCACCGGGTCGACCCTCACCGGCGCTGCGATGGCGCTGCGCGAGAAAGGCGCCACCGGCGTCGACGTCGTCTGCACGCACGGCGTCTTCACCGACGGCTCGCTGCAGCGGCTGCACGAGGCCCCGATCGACGAGATCTGCGTCACCGACACGATCCCCGTGCCCAACGGGCAGCGGAGCTTCGACGACGCTCCCAAGCTGCGCATCCTCTCGGTGGCGCCGCTCATCGCCGAGGCAATCGTGCGAGTGCACGAGGGGCGCAGCGTCAGCGAGCTCTTCCGATGAGCGGGTCAGAGCCTCCGCCGGTCCGCCGCCGGTGACCCCGCTCATCGTTCTCCTGGTGGTCGGATTGGTGGTGGCGGCGTTCGCCGCGGCCGCCGAGACCACCCTCACCAGCGTGAGCCGTCTGCGCATGCGCAGTCTCGCCGAGAACGGCAACCGGCGCGCCCGCATCGTGGTGCGGCTGCACAACGACCCCAACGCGTACCTCACCACCATCCTCAGCCTCAACACATCCGCGGTGATCCTGGCGTCGACCGCCACCGCGGTGCTGATCGACACGTATCTGCACTCGCTGCCGCAGGTGCTGGGCGCGATCGTGCTCTCCGTCTTCGTCCTGATCTTCTGCGAGATCGCGCCCAAGTCGCTGGCGCTGCGCTTCAACGAGGGCTTCGCGCTGGTGCTGGCACGGCCGGTGTCGCTGGTGACGCTGCTCCTCCGCCCTCTGGTCGGCGGCCTCACCGCGTTCAGCCGGCTGCTGGTGCGCGTGGCCACGCCCGGACGCGGTGTTACCGGGCCGTTCGTCACCGAGGAGGAGCTGATGCTGCTGGTGCACATGGGTGCGCAGCAAGGCGTCGTCGAGCAGGAGGAGCGGCAGATGATCGCCGGCATCCTGGAGATGACCGACAAGGCGGTGCACGAGGTGATGGTCCCGCGCGTCGACGTGGTGGCCACCGAGGCGAGCACGCCGGTCGGTGACGTGGTGCAGCTGATCATGGACAGCGGCCATTCGCGGATCCCGATCTACGAGGACAACATCGACAACATCGTGGGGGTCAT
Organism: Candidatus Dormiibacterota bacterium; assembly: GCA_963777285.1. Classification (GTDB taxonomy): domain Bacteria; phylum Chloroflexota; class Dormibacteria; order Aeolococcales; family Aeolococcaceae; genus JAFARE01. The sequence goes on along the minus strand of CAVZPR010000001.1, from coordinate 1,278,565 downwards.
CTACGCCAAGGACCTTCTGCGTCAGGGTGTGCGGGGTGACGACAAGCGTCCGGTGCGCGATCTGGGGCGTGAGCCCTTCTTCACGCCCGAAGCGAAGCACGTCGGTGAGCTGCTCAGCGAGATGAAGCGCAAGGTGCACATCGCGGTCGTGGTGGACGAGCACGGCGGCACGGCGGGCATCGTCACCTTCGAGGACCTGATGGAGGAGATCGTCGGGCCGATACGCGACGAGTACGACACCGGTGAGCCGGAGGAGGTGCAGTTTCTGAGCGACCACGAGGTGCTGCTCAACGGCCGGTTCCCCATCGACGACGTGAAGGAGCTGCTCAACATCGACGTCGGCGAGGTCGAGGCGGACTCCGTCGGCGGCCTCGTCTACGAGCGCCTCGGGGAGATCCCCAAAGCGGGGGCGACATTGCAGCTGGCTGACGCGACGCTGGTGGTGGAGGAGGTGCGCCGGCAGCGCATCCAGACCGTGCGCATCACGAGTTCCCACGCCTTCGTGGTGGAGAACGGCCGCGACGGCCAGGTGATGGAGCTCAGCCCGGACGACGTCGGCCACGCCGCCACGTCCTGAACGCGGCGAGGCGCATGTCGACGTACACCGACGAGGGAATCGTGCTGCGCCGTGTCGACTACGGCGAGGCGGATCGCATCCTCACGGTGCTCACCCGCGACCACGGCAAGATCGGCGTCATGGCGCGCGGGGTGCGACGGCCACAGAGCCGCCTGGCGTCCCGCACCGACCTCTTCGTGCGCAGCCACATGCAGCTGGCGCGCGGACGCGGCGAGCTGGATGTGCTCACGCAGGCGGTGCCGGTGGCGCAGGTGGCGCCGCGCGGTGACGCTCGGCGCGCCGCGTGCGCCGCGGTCTGCGCGGAGCTCGCCGACCGCGTGCTCGAAGGCCACCACGCCGACGGCGACATCTACGCGCTGGTGGCCGAGGCGCTGACCTCGTGCGCCGACGCCGCGCACGACCCGCGCACCGCCGTGGTCTGGTTCGCGCGCCGCATGATGGAGCGCCTCGGCTACGCCCCGCAGCTGTACGAATGCGTGACCTGTGAGCGGCGCCTGGGAGAGCAGAGCGCGCGCTTCAGTGCGGCAGGCGGAGGCCTCCTGTGCGCGCGCTGCGCGCCGGGGGACGCCGGCGGGGTCGACTGCGCGGTGCGCGTCATCAAGGTGCTGCGCGTCGCCGCGTCGGGCGACGCCTCCCTGTGGGCGCGACTTCGCCTCGACGCCGGGACCGTGGACGTGCTGGAGCGTGTCACCGAGGGCGAGCTGGCGCACCATCTCGACCGCCGCCTTCGCTCGTTCGAGGTGCTGCGCGCGATCGAGCGTCGCGACGTCACCGCGCAGCTACACTGACGCGCCGTGCCCGACGCGCCGCCGGCCGACCTGATCGAGCGGCTGGTCTCGCTCTGCAAGCAGCGGGGCTTCGTCTTCCCGTCGAGCGAGATCTACGGCGGGCTCAACGCCGTGTACGACTTCGGCCCTCTGGGCGTGCGCCTGCGACGCAACATCCGCGAGCTCTGGTGGCGGCACGTGGTCGACCTTCGCGACGACGTGGAGGGCATCGAGACGGCCGTGCTCATGAATCCCAAGGTGTGGGAGGCGAGCGGCCACGTGCAGAGCTTCACCGACCCGCTCGTCGACTGCACCGGGAAGTGCCGCAAGCGCTGGCGGGCGGACCACCTCGGCGCGGAGCGCGTGGCCCGGGGCAAGCCCGAGGACGCGCCCGGCTGCCCCGAATGCGGAGGGCCGCTCACACCGGCCCGGCAGTTCAACCTGATGTTCAAGACGTTCGTCGGGCCGGTGGAGGAGGCGGCGGCGCAGGTGTGGCTGCGCCCCGAGACGGCGCAGGGGATGTTCGTCGACTTCTCCAGCGTGCTCAACGCCACGCGGCGGCGGCTTCCCTTCGGCATCGCGCAGATGGGCAAGGGGTTCCGCAACGAGATCTCGCCGGGGAACTTCGTCTTCAGGCTGCGCGAGTTCGAGCTGATGGAGATGGAGTGGTTCTGCAAGCCCGGCACCGACCGGAAGTGGCACGAATACTGGTGCGAGCAGCGATTCGCATGGCACATCGACGTCATGGGAGTGCGCCGCTCGATGCTGCGGCTGCGCGCCCACGAGGCGGAGGAGCTGTCGCACTACAGCACCGCGACGAGCGACATCGAGTACAGCTTTCCCTTCGGCTGGTCGGAGCTCGAAGGCGTGGCCGACCGCACCGACTACGACCTCAGGACGCACATGCAACACAGCGGTCGTGACCTGACGTACTTCGACACGCAGTCGAACGAGCGCTACCTGCCATACGTCATCGAACCTGCGGTCAGCGTGGACCGGATATTCATCGCGCTCCTGGTCGACGCATACGACGACGAGGAGGTGCGCGGCGAACGGCGCGTCGTGCTGCGCCTGCACCCGGACGTCGCGCCGGTGCAGACGGCGGTGCTGCCGCTGTCGAAGAAGGCCGAGCTCACGGAGCCCGCGCGCCGCATCGAGCACGACCTGCGCCGCCGCTTCGCCACCGAGTACGACGAGACGCAGTCGATCGGACGCCGCTACCGGCGGCAGGACGAGATCGGCACGCCCCTGGCGGTGACCTTCGACTTCGAGTCGCTCAACGACGATGCGGTGACCATCCGCGAGCGCGACGGGATGACCCAGGTGCGCGTGCCGCTGGACGGCCTGGAGCAGGCCCTGCACGACCAGCTTGCGGCGTCGCGACAGCGCGCCGAGACCCGCGCCCGTTCCGGCGATGCTCCGTAGCGACGCGAATTCAGGCTGCCGCGGCGGCGGCGCGCACCCGGTCGACCAGGTCGGCGGTGGCGATCGAGTCGGCCAGCGGTCGCGGTGGCGGAGACCCTGACAGCACCGCGTCGGCGAACGCCTCGATCATCAGCTGGTACGGATCGTCGGGGTCGCGCCACGCGGTGAACGGCGTCTCCACGCGGCGCACCACGTCGCCGCAGACCACCTCGAGCACCTGGTGTTCGGGTGCCTCGAAGCTGGCCCACGTCGTCGCCTCGGCGCCGCCGGCGAAGCCCAGCGACGCCGCGACGCTGACGTCGACGCCGTCGCGGTGTTCCATCACCGCGCGCACCTGTGTCGCTTCACCCAGCAGCCAGCGCACCGCATCGAGCGTGTAGCAGCCGACGTCGAGCAGCGCGCCGCCGCCCAAAGCCGCGTCGCGCCGGTAGTTGTCCGCGGCGGCGAGGCGGAACGAGAACGCGGCGTGCGCAAAGCGGACGTCGCGCGCGCTCCCGGCGAGGGCGCGCATGCGCGGATGGAAGCGATACATCAGCGCCTCCATCAGCACGCGATTGGCGCCGCCGGCGGCGGCCGCCATGGCGCGCGCCTCGGCGCCCGTCAGCGCCAGCGGTTTCTCGCAGAGGACGTGTTTGCCGGCCCGCAAGGCGCGCACGGCCCACTCGTGGTGCGCGCTGTTGACCAACCCGATGTACACCGCGTCGACGTCAGAGTCGGCCAGCAGGGCGTCGTAGGTCTCGTGGGCCACGGCGACCCCGTGGCGTGCGCCCATGGCGCGCGCCCGTGCCGGGTCCCGGCTGGCGATCGCCGTGGGCATCGCATTGCTCGCCGCCTGCATCGCAGGCAGGATTGCGCGGTCCGCTATCCATGCAGCGCCGAGGATTCCGAAGCGCAGCCGGTCGGGCATGCGTTGTGGGCGCGCGTTCAGACCGAGAGGGCGACAAGCGCGCCGCCGCGAGAAGCCGACGTGGTGGCTGCCTCCATCACGGCGACGTTGCGCCGCGCGTCGTCGGCGGCGACGGCGATGGGCTCGCCGTGGCGCAGGTGTCCGACCAGGTTGCGGTAGAACGCAGCGCGGTCGCGGCGCGGCAGGGAGAGGACTTCGCGGTGCGAGCCGCCCTCGCCGTCCGGCCGCAGCACGGACACGCGCGCAGGCAGGTCGGTGGGCAGGACGCGGCGCTCGTCGATCTCGCCGTCCGGTCCGCGCACGCGCTCCGTGGTATGGCGCCAGTCCCCGACCAGCGCGCCTTCCGTGCCGAGCACGTACCACTTCGGCTTGGCCGCGGCGGAGACGTCGGAGTGGATGAAGAATGCCTGCTGCCCGCCGTCGAACACGATCTCGAGCGTGGTGTGGTCGGCGTTGGTGACGTCGTGCCACACGCGCTTGTGCGTCACGCAGCGCACCGCGGCGACGCGGGCGTCGAACAGCTGCAGGATCCAGTCGACGTAGTGCGACCCCCAGTCGAAGATCGCGCCCCCGGAGATGGGTTCGTGGCTGTGCCAGTAGCTGCACGGGTGGGCGTGGCCGCCGACGAACGACTCCATGTAGAAGGGCGCGCCGATCGCGCCCGACCGGAGCACATCGCGCGCAGCCACGAAGTCGGGATCCCAGCGCCGGTTCTGGAACACGGTCAGGAGCAGATCGCGCGAAGCGGCGGCGTGGATCATCCGGTCGCAGTCGGCGGCGCGCAGGGCGAACGGCTTCTCGCAGACCACGTGCTTGCCGGCTTCCAGCGCTTGCATGACCGCCGCGGCGTGCGCGACCGGGGGCAGCGCAACCAGCACCAGGTCGACGTCCTCGCGTGCCAGCAGCGCCTCAGCCGTCTCGACGACAGACACCTGCTGCGCGGCCGCGGCTTCGCGCCGTCCCGGGTCGCGGTCGCACACCGCGACGAGACTCAGCCCATCGACGCCGCCCAGCGCGGCGGCGTGGGCTGGGCCCAGGGCGCCGTAACCGAGCAGCCCGACGCCGACGGTGCTCCGCGAGGCGCCGGCATCCGCGGCGCGGCGCAGCGACGCGACAACGAAGTTGCGAAACCAGTCGTGCCCATAGGTCGCCGGGTCGTGCCCCAGCCCCACGTACACGAAGTGCCCGTCGCCGGCGCGGCGGTCGTACGCGATGACCTGACTGCGGTAGCGCCACGGCGCGAACAGCAGCGGCTCGGATCCCGCGGGTGGCTCGGAGAGCAGGTGCACGCGATCACGAACGCGAAAGCCGCGGGCCGACTCGTGTGCCGGCGAGACGAGCAGCTCGCTGTCGACCGTGCGTCCGTCGGGCGTCCACCCCGCGAGCTCGACCACAGCGCCTGTGGTTGCCCAGGACGTGAGCGTCGCGCCCACCGCCACCACGCCGCCCCCGTCGCGCACGAAGTCCGAAAGGGCGCGCGCCTGGGCGTCGGTGAGCGGCCCGGAGCCCCAGTCGGCGTACACAGCGCCCACCCCCCGCAGGTCGACCAGCCGTTGCGGCTCAGCCGTCTCCTCGAGCTCGAACGCCGGCGACGCCCGCAACGTCGCCGCCAGCGGGCGAGCGTGCGGCGCACGCTCCGGGTCGCACAGCATCAGGACTTTCACCCTCGCCTCGGGTCCCATGCCTCAGCCATCCTACGGGCTCCGACACGCAGCCGTCCGCCGCGGACGCGCCGGCATCCGGTGCTACCCTCGCGCGGTGGCGGTAGGCACCACCCGTCGTTCCCCATCGGCCAAGCGAGCGAGGCGCGCCGCGCCGGGCGGGAAGAGCGCCGCCGGCACCTCCCGCGGTCGCAGAGGCACCCAGAAGTGGGTCTACGCGTTCGAGGAGGGCGACGCCTCGATGCGCGACCTGCTGGGCGGCAAGGGTGCCGGCGTGGCCGAGATGACCCGTGCCGGGCTGCCGGTCCCCCCGGGGTTCACCATCACCACCAAGGCGTGCAACGCCTTCTACGAGCGCGGGCAGCGATTCCCCGACGGGATGTGGGACCAGGTGGCCACCGCGCTGCGCAAGGTGGAGCGTCAGACAGGCAAGAGCTTCGGAGACGCGCGCAACCCGCTGCTGGTCAGCGTGCGCAGCGGCGCCAAGTTCTCCATGCCGGGAATGATGGACACGGTGCTGAACCTCGGCCTCAACGCGACGACGCTCGAGGGGATGGCCGAGCTGACCGGCGACCGGCGCTTCGCGCTCGACGCGTACCGCCGCTTCATCCAGCTGTTCAGCAAGATCGTCCTGGGCATCGACGGCGCGCTGTTCGAGGAGGCGCTGGGCCGGCTGAAGGCACGCGCCCGGGCCAAGACCGACGCCGACCTGAAACCGGCCGCGCTGCAGGAGCTGATCGACGAATTCCGCTCCATCGTCCGCGCCAACGCGAAGGGCGAGTTCCCCGAGGATCCGCTGCGGCAGCTGCGCGACGCAATCGGCGCCGTGTTCTCCTCCTGGAACAACAAGCGGGCCATCGACTATCGCAACTTCAACCGCATCCCGCACGACCTGGGCACGGCGGTCAACGTGCAGTCGATGGTGTTCGGCAACATGGGCGACGACTCGGGCACCGGCGTCGCGTTCACGCGCGATCCGTCGACGGGCGAGCGCGTGCTGTACGGCGAGTACCTCACCAACGCGCAGGGTGAGGACGTGGTCGCCGGCATCCGCACGCCCAAGCCGATCGCCGAGCTGGCCCGTGACATGCCGGCCGCGTACCGAAGGTTCGAGCAGATCGCGCACAAGCTGGAGCGTCACTACCGCGACGTGCAGGACATGGAGTTCACCATCGAGCGGTCTCGCCTCTGGATGCTGCAGACCAGGAGCGGCAAGCGCACCGCGGAGGCGGCGGTGAAGATCGCGGTCGACATGGTGCACGAGCGCCTGATCGGCAAACGCGAGGCGGTGATGCGCGTCGAGCCGTCACAGGTCGATCAGCTGCTGCACCGCCGCATCGACCCGCGCGCCACGGTGCAGGTGCTGGCCACGGGGCTGGCGGCATCGCCGGGAGCGGCGTATGGCAAGGCGGTGTTCGACGCCGACCGCGCCGAGGCCCGCGCGCACGCCGGCGAGCAGGTGATCCTGGTGCGGATCGAAACCAATCCCGACGACGTGCACGGCATGATCGCGGCGCAGGGTGTGCTCACCTCGCGTGGCGGCCGCACGTCGCACGCCGCGGTCGTGGCGCGCGGCATGGGCAAGCCCTGCGTGGCCGGAGCGGAGTCGGTGAAGGTGGACCTGGTCAAGCGCCGCTTCACAGCGGGCGGCACCGTGATCAACGAGGGTGACCCCTTCACCATCGACGGGAGCACCGGACGCGTGATCGCCGGACAGGTGCCCATGCTCGAGGCAGAGATGTCCGCGGAGCTGCGCGAGCTCCTGGACTGGGCGGACGGGTTCCGTCGTCTCGAGGTGTGGGCCAACGGCGACTACCCGCACGACGCAACCCGCGCCCGCGGCTTCGGCGCGCAGGGGATCGGCTTGTGCCGCACCGAGCACATGTTCATGGAGCAGAACCGGCTGCCGATCGTGCAGCGGATGATCCTGGCTCCCGACGCGGCCGAGCGCCGCCGCGAGCTGGACCAGCTCCTGCCGTTCCAGCGCGAGGACTTCTACGGAATCCTCAAGGCGATGCGCGGCCTGCCGGTGATCATCAGGCTCATCGACCCGCCGCTGCACGAGTTCCTTCCGTCACTCGAAGACCTGCTCGTCGAGGTGACGCGAGCGCAGGCGCAGAGCCGTCCCGAGTCGGAGTGGCGGGAGAAGGCGCGCCTCCTCGCCGCGGTCCGCGACCTGCACGAGCAGAACCCGATGCTGGGACTTCGCGGCTGCCGGCTGGGCCTGTTGTTCCCCGAGATCATCGAGATGCAGACGCGCGCGATCATTGAAGCGGCGCTGCGTTTGCGCAAGGAACGCGTCGACGTCCGGCCGGAGATCATGGTGCCGCTGGTGGGCACGCTCGAAGAGCTGCGGCGCACGCGCGAGCAGATCGACGCCACGGCGCGCGAGGTGCTGCAAGGATCGCGCGCCACCGTGCACTACAAGGTGGGAACCATGATCGAGCTGCCGCGCGCGGCGCTCACCGCGGGCCGCATCGCAGAGTGCGCGGAGTTCTTCTCGTTCGGCACCAACGACCTGACGCAGACGACGTTCGGCGTCTCGCGCGACGACGCCGAGGGCAAGTTCCTGCTGCGCTACGTCGAGGAGAAGATCCTGCCGCAGAACCCCTTCGAGAGCCTGGACCGCGACGGGGTCGGCCGCCTCATGCGCATCGCCGTCGAAGAGGGACGGCGCACGCGCCCCTCGTTGAGCGTGGGCATCTGCGGCGAGCACGGCGGCGACCCCGACTCGATCGCCCTGTGCGAGGAGCTCAACCTCGACTACGTCTCCTGCTCACCGTATCGCGTGCCGGCCGCGCGACTCGCCGCGGCTCACGCGCGCCTGGTGCGGGTGGAACGCGATCGCTGACACCGCTGCCGCGGGGGGCTATCCGCGCGAGGTGGAGACGGATCGCCTGCGGCTGCGCCAGTTCCGGCGGGCGGATCTCGACACCTACGCGCGGATCCTGGCGCACCCCGACGTGGCGCGGGCGTTCGGTCACGACCCCAACACCACGCGCGAGGACGCCTGGCGGCACATGGCGATGCTGCTGGGACACTGGCAGCTGCTGGGCTTCGGCCGCTGGGCGCTGGAGCTCAGGGACACCGGTGAGATGATCGGCCGCGTGGGGCTGTGGTTTCCCGAGGGATGGCCTGACATCGAGAACGGATGGGTGATCGAACCGCAGCACTGGGGCAAGGGCTACGCGACCGAAGCCGCTGCGGAGGCGCTGCGGCAGGGTTTCCGGCATCTGGGGGGTGCGCACCTGATCAGCCTCATCCGCCCCGACAACGTGGCCTCGCAACGCGTCGCCGAGAAGCTGGGAGGCGCCGTCGAGCGCACCATCGATTTCCATGGCGGACCGACCCTCGTCTACGGCTACCAGACACCCCCGGCATAATTTCCGGTCGCCATGACGGAGCACGTGCGCGTGCGCAAGCTGTCCACCCGCAGCGGCCGCCCCGAGATGCTCGACGACGGCCACGTGGTCGAGGGCGACGAGCTCTCGCCGCCCACCCCGGGAATGCCGTACTCGGTACGGCGCTCGGTGGTGGAGCACGAGGAAGCACCGGACGTGTTCGCCACCTCGCCGGTGCGCGCCGTGATCACGGAGAAGCGCGGCGGGATCGTGCTCCTGACGGACAATTCCCGCTACGCGGTCGAGGTCATCGGCCGCTGATCCGTCCGGTCGCGGACCGGAGCGCGGCCCAGCGCTCATCGCGGATCGCCTACTCTTTCGCTAGTGTCCTTGACGCATTCGGATGTCTCTGGAGTCGACGAGTCCTCCTCCACGGATTCCTATCTCGCGCTGGAGGACGTGGCCCGGCGTCTCGACCTGCCGCTGGGCATCCTGCGCCACCGGGTGGAGGCGGGCGACGTGCCCGCGCGCCGCGAAGAGGGCCCGTTCGGCGTTCGCTACAGCATCCGCCTGAGCGACCTGGGGGTCGACCCGGCGATCCTGCAGCGCCTGGGCAACGGCAGCGGTGCGCCGCGGCCGCAGCCCGACCACGACGTGCTCGGGACCCCGCGAGGCTGGCCGGACGGCCCTGCGCAGCCCGCGCCCCAACAGACGTCGCTGGCGGCGCCCTCGGAGCTGCGCCGCGAGGTCGCCGCGATGACGCTCGACCCGCGCGAGCTGGTCGCCGGGCTGCTCGACCGGTGGGAGCGAACCCTGGAGCAGCGCATCTACGCCGAACAGCGCATGCGCTTCGAGGCCGAGCTGAACACGCGGCAGAACCTGGTCAAGCAGCTGCAGCTGGAGCTGCAGACGGCGCGCGCCGAGCAGGCGGCCGCGCTCTCCGACCGCGACCGCCGGCTCGCCGAGAACGAGCGGCACACCCTGGAGCTGCAGACCGAGCTCGCGTCCGCCCGCGAGGCCGCCGCCCGCAAGCGCGGCCGGCTCTTCCGCCGCTGACCGGCCGCACCGCGGCCTGAGGCGAGGCATGCCCACCGACGCCGCCGCCGAGGTGAAGGCCAGGCTCGACATCGTCGAGGTGATCGGCGGCTACGTGGCGCTGCAGCGCAGCGGCCGCGGCTTCAAGGGCCTGTGTCCCTTTCACGCCGAGAAGACCCCCTCCTTCACGGTCAGCCAGGAGCGCCAGGCCTGGTACTGCCACGGCTGCTCGCAGGGAGGCGACGTGTACACCTTCATCGAGCAGGTGGAACGGGTGGGCTTCCGCCAGGCGCTGGAGATGCTGGCGGAGCGCGCCGGGGTGGAGCTGGAGCAGGCGGCCACGGCCGGGGAGCGCGGCCGCGCGCGGCGCCGGCGGCGCACGCTGGAGCTCAACGAGCGCGCGCAGGCGTACTACTCGCACGTGCTCTGGGCCACCGCGGCGGGCGCCGCGGGGCGTGCCCTGCTCGGCGAGCGCGCGGTGAGCGAGGAGGCGGCGCGGCGGTTCGGCACGGGTTTCGCTCCGGCCGGCGGAGTGGGCGGTGACGCGCTGATGAGATACCTGGCGACCCGCGGCGCCACGGTGGAGGAGATGGTGGACGCCGGGCTCGCGCTGCCGGCACGCGGAGGCCAGGCGCGCGACCGCTTCCGCAACCGGCTGCTCTTCCCCATCCGCGACGAGCGTGGCGCGACCCTGGGATTCGGCGGCCGCGGCATGGGTGACGCGGTGCCGAAGTACCTCAACACCGCAGACACCGCCGTGTATCGCAAGTCGTCGGTGCTGTTCGGCCTCGACCTGGCGCGCGCCGCGATCACGCGGGAGCACGCTGCACTGGTCGTCGAGGGGTATTTCGACGTCATCGCCGCGCACGCGGCGGGCATCGAACACGTCGTCGCCAGCTCCGGTACCGCGCTGACGCGCGAGCAGGTGCGCATCCTGAGCCGCTACGCGTCGACGCTGACCCTCTGCTTCGACGGCGATAACGCGGGCCGCGCGGCCGCCTCGCGCGCGGTCGACGTCGTCGCCGCGGAGGGGCTCACCGCGCGCATCTGCGTGCTCCCCGCCGGCGTCAAGGATCCCGACGAGATGGTGCGCGGGGACGCGCCCGCGTTCGCGGCGATGGTCGCCGCGGCGCCACCCGAGTGGCAGGTGCTGCTCGACGCCGCGCTCGGCGACGCCGAGGGGGGCAGCGTTGACGCGCGCCGTGCCGCCGCGGAGCGCTGCATCGCGCTGCTGGCGCGCATTCCCGAGGCGGCCACACGCGACCTGTACGCGCAGCAGGCGGCGCGGAGGCTGGACATCACCGCGCAATCGCTGACCAGCGACGTGGCGCGCGTGCTGCGCGAGGGCCGCCGCGCGTTGCCGCGCGTGGTGCTGCCGCCGCCGGCGGCAAGGCCAGACGAGGCGGAGAGCGCACCCGACCCGGGTGAGGGGATCCCGATGCCGCAGTGGGAGGTGTACCTGGGCAGCATCGTGGTGCACCGCCCGTCACTGGCGCGCGTGCTCACCGGCGCGCTCGGGCTCGACGTCGCCGAGCTCACCCATCCCACCGTGCAGCAGCTGCTGCGCGTCGCGCTGGCCCTCGACGGCGGCGACATGTTCCCGGTGCACCGGCTCTCGCCGGCCGACCAGCGGCGCGCGGCAGAGCTCATGGTGCGCGACATCCCCGAGCTCTCGCTCGACGCCGATCCCGCGCTGCTGGAGCGCGCCCTGCGCGACTGCGTGCGCAGGGTGCGCGAGGAGTCCGTGCTGCGCTCACTGGCGACGATCAAGCAGGAGCTGCGCCGCGCCAAGGAGGACGGCCGCGAGGAGGAGGTGCAGCTGCTGGCGGCGCGCGTGACGCAGCTTGCAGCCGAGACACACCGGCTGCGCGGCACGCTCGCTCCGCGCTAGGCGGAGCGGCGCATCACCACCTGTCCCACCGAGCGAACTCCTCGAACGGCACACGACCTCGTCTCAGCGAGGGGCTGCGCTTGTCGGCCAGCGGATGGCCGACCGGGATGACGCCGACCGGGAACATGTCGTCGGGGATGCCGAGCGCTGCGCGCAGCGGCGCCGGGCCGTCCGTCACACCGCAGAAGCCGGCGGCGAGCCCGGCGTCCACGGCGGCGAGCATGACCAGCATGGCCGTGCATCCGATGTCCATCCACCAGTAGGGCACCGGCCACTCCTGAGCGTCGGCTGCGTCCGCCGCCGCGTGTGCGCCTCGCTTGTCGGGCTCCTGGTATCGCTCGCGGTAGATGCGCTCGCTCACGCAGGGCACGAACTGGGCAGCGCAGTCGCTGATCCAGTCGCCGTATCCCTCGTCGACGTACAGACGCTCACCGACGGCGTCGCCGACCCGGCGTCGCGACGGTTCGTCGGTCACGACCACCAGCCGCTGCCCCTGGCTGAAACCGGCACTCGGTGCACGCTGTGCCGCGGCGGCGATGCGCGCAAGCACGTCGCGCGGCACGGGAGTGCGCGCGAACCGGCGCACGATCCGCTGCCGCCTGACGACCTCGTGGAACTCCATGGGGCGCCGCCGCCGCGCCCTGCGCTACGGCCGAAGCTCGGCAGCGTAGAGCGTCTGGTGGTACGCCTGATTCGGGTTGGGCGGCTGCGACGAGACGCACCAGACGATCGCGACGACACTCGCGGTCTCCGAGATGCCGATGTAGTCGCCGGGGAACTTGCCCTGCGCCACCGCGGCGTACTTGAGATCGGACAGCGGGCCGAGCGATATCGGTGCGGCGAAGTGCAAGCCGCCGTCGTAGGACGGCGAGACCTGCTGCTGCACATAGCGCCCTGACGACTGCGATGTGTTGCGCGTGCCGTACGTCACGAAGACGTGGCCGTGGTATGCGGCCACCGCGGCGTTCACGTGCTGGATGGCGGGGTTGCTTCCGGTCTTGGTCACCTGCACGGGCGCCGACCAGGTGTGACCATCTGTGGAGTGCGACAGCTCCACGGCCTCACCCGCGGCGTTCGCCGGCCACACCGTGTACAGCTCGCCGGTGACCGGGTCGGCCGCGCTTGCCGGCAGACAGCAGCGGATGTCCGCCGGCCCCACGCCGATGTCGTGCGCGATGAGGAACGGCTGGCTCCATGTGGCGCCGCCATCATGGGACGTGCGCGCGTAGAGGGACATTCCGCTCGCGCCGCCGCTGCTGGAGTACCGCAGATAGACGTCGGTGATCCTGCCGTCCGGCTGGATCATCGGCTGCGAGTTCTGCGTGGAGCCGAACTTTCCGGTGACCAGGTGCGTGCTGCTCCACGTGGCGCCGCTGTCATCCGACCAGCGCACCACCTGGGGGACACCGATTGTGCGTCCCTGCGAATTGCTGATGAACGGGGTCCAGAAGACGTAGAGGCGCCCGTAGAACGGGCTGGTCGGCTGGGTGTCGACCGTCAGCCAGTCCTTGTCGTCCGAGTACGCGCAGGTGAGGCTCTTTTGCACTGTGACGGGGGCGGCGAAGGTTGCGCCGCCGTCGGTCGAGCGCGACACCGTGACTCCTGTCGGGCACGTCGTCGCGTCAAAGACGAGAGCGGCGATGAAGACGCTGCCGTCGGCGCCGAACGCGGCGACCGGGTCCGACGCGCGATCCCACGGACCGCCGACTGCCTTGGTCAGCTGCGGAAGCGGCGCGTGGTGCCAGTGCGCGCCGCCGTCGTGCGTCCACGCGTAGGAGATGTCGACGGCGCCGCCGTTCGAGAAGCGGCAATCGTGCGCCACCGCCACGGCGATGTCGGCGTTGAAGGGCGACACCGCGATGTCCGGCTCCACCAGGGTGTCGTTCTCGCAGCCGTCCTGGGTTGCGACATCCTGGCGGTCGATCTGGCCGACGTGCAGGATCGACGGCGTCCGTGCCGCCGCCGCCGATGCGGTGATCGTGGAACCGAACGTCCAGATCACCGCCAGCGGAACTGCGAAGACCGTTACGAGGCGAGATAGCTGTCTCATCGCTGCTCCCAATGACCGCCGCGAGTGTCTGTCTCCCCCGGGAGGGAGGGGAGCGGATATTAGCCCCGGCGCAGGGCGGCGCGCCAGCGGCCGGGCTACACCCCGGGGCGCACCGGCAGCACCAGCTTCAGGCTGGTGATGGTGATCGACGACGGTTCGTTGTCCGGGCGCCAGTCGGGAGCATCATCCTGCGTCAGCTCCAGCTTGAATGCGTGCCCCTGCTGCAGCTGCCACACATTCGCGGGCAGCTCGAACGACACCGAGACCGTGGTCGTGGGCCCGGCTTCCTCTAGGCGGTACACAGCGCGCGTGATCAGCGTCTGCGTGCCCGACGCATCCACATCCCAGAGCCGCGCCGCGAGCTCGGCGCTGCTGCCGTCGACCGTCGCCGCGACGTGCACCACCGGTCCGCCCGCAAGCGTCGTGGCCGTCGCGGGCGTGAACGTGTAGCTCGCCTGATCCGGGTCGCTGTCCGACGCCGCCATCGAGCGGCAGCCGCTGTTGGCGATCGGGTCGGACTGCTCCCCCTCGTACGTGACCGCGCTGTCGCTGGTCATGGTCTGGCTGGTGCTGCTGGTGAAGGTGAGGTGAGACGTCGAGATGGCGCCGAGGCCGGCGCCGCTGAAGGTGCGCAGTGTCTGACCGGTGACACAGCGCGTGCTGTCCACGGTGATCGCAGACTGCGTCGGTGTGTCGCCGGCAAGCACCGCGGTGAGCCACGCGTTGCCCTCGTCGTGCGCCTGCTGCCACACATCGAGTGGGTTCTGCGCGTACGAGTGTCCGATGTCGCCAAGGAATGCCCACACCGGATAGTTGCTGTCCGCAGCCTTGAGGCGGTTGATCATGGTCAGCGCCTGCGTCGCCGGGAACAGGGGATCGGTGAGCCCCTGGATCACGAACACCGGCTTGCGATCGCTCGAGGGCACCGGCATCGCGAACGGCGAGCGCAGCGGTCCGGCGATCTGCGAGATGACCATCGGCAGATTGGGATTCGCCGTGTACGGTTCGCCCGCGTTCACCTCCGCGAACCACGTGTTGAGGTCGGCCGTGGGGTCGGCGCCAGGCGCGGGCGGGGACTTCGCGTACTGCGCGTCCGCTGTGCCGAGCGCGAAGAGCCCGGCGACGTAGCTCTGCTTCTCGACGCCCACCGGGGTCTTGCGGTTGCCGTCGGACGGGGCGCCGTTGAAGTGATCCGAGGCGCGTCCGTTGGGCATGAGCGCGTCGAGCAGGTCGGTCCAGGTGTACATGGGCAGCGCGGCGGCGAGGTGCAGCGGCGTGCCGTGCGGCGACTTCCACGGCATCGTGTCGACGTCGTGGGGCGTCGCGTCCGTCTTCACGACGCGGTCCTGCGACAGCGCCAGGTCCCAGCTCGGGCCGCCGCCGCCGGAGTCGCCGGTGGTGACGATCTGGTTGGGATCGATCAGACCCGCGTCGGCGATGAGTCCGGCGAGGTACTGCGCGTCGCGGATCTCGTAGCGACGGTCGTAGAGGTGCAGCCAGCTCTCCTCGCCCGGCGTGTCGCTGCAGGTCGAGTCCGTCAGATAGCTGTACCCGGTGCTGGAGTCCTTGCCACACGAGTTCGTACCAGCCGCGCGGCGTGTAGTCGAGCGTGACCCACCCCTGCGACGCGAACCACGCGTTGTTCCAGTGGTAGCCCGCGTTTCCGATGAAGTCGCTGCAGCCGGAGACGGCGGTGCCGCTGAGCGACGTCGACTCGAACTGGCACACGTCGTTGCTCCAGCCGCTGAGGAACATCATCAGCGGCGGCCGCGAGGGCCTGCCTGCTCCGGGCGCCACGTATGGCGCCGAGGGCAGGCTGACGTCCACGTGCAGCGGCGTCCCGTCGAAGGTGCGCACGCGGCCGGTGCAGACGACGAACGGCTGTCCGCCGGCGGGCGAGACCGGGCTGCCGGCGGACAGCGCGGTGCCGTTCAGCGTGGGGCACGAGGGCAGCGCCGGCGCGGCCTCGGCGGCGGGTGACGAGAGGGCGCCGGCCCCGCCGGCCGCGAGGGCGCCGGCCGCCAGGAGGCGCGCGGTGAGGGGGACGAGGCGCATGTTTGAGAAACGTACTCCCCGGCCATCCTCTTGCGGTGCCGGTGTGCCTTCCAGGCGATGTGACAACCCCCATCCGGGCGACACGTATGGAGGCGAAGCCCGTTAAATACGCAGCGGGCGCCCTGATCTGGTCTGCGCGCGCCCCTGGGAATCGAATGTGACGACTGCGACAACCGTCCGCTCCCGCTCGGCTGCCGTGCTCCCGCCTCCGTCGGGTGCCGATCAGCTGGTGACGGCTGCCGAGGCCCTGATCATCAAGGGCAAGGACCACGGCTACCTCACACCCGACGACATCCTCGCCGCGTTCCCTGAGATCGACGCGGAGCCCGACCACCTGGAGCGCATCTTCCAGGTCTTCCGGGAGATGGGGATCGAGGTCACAGACGGCGACAAGGACTTCGAGACCGTCGACGAGATCGACGAGGAGCTGATCGCCAAGGCCGAGGCCATCGACTCCGTCTCCCTCGACGATCCGGTGCGCATGTACCTCAAGGAGATCGGCCGCGTGGCGCTGCTCAAGGCCGAGCAGGAGGTGCACTACGCCAAGCTCATCGAGCAGGGCGACGACGAGGCGAAGAACCAGCTGACGGAGGCCAACCTGCGCCTCGTCGTGAGCATCGCCAAGAAGTACATCGGCCGCGGCATGTCCTTCCTCGACCTGATCCAGGAAGGCAACATGGGATTGATCCGCGCGGTGGAGAAGTTCGACTACCACAAGGGCTACAAGTTCTCCACGTACGCGACGTGGTGGATCCGTCAGGCGATCACGCGAGCCATCGCCGACCAGGCACGCACCATCCGAATCCCGGTGCACATGGTCGAGACGATCAACAAGCTGGTGCGCGTGTCACGGCGTCTGCTGCAGGAGCTGGGCCGTGAACCCACCGACGAGGAGATCGCCGAGGAGATGGGCATCACGCCGGAGAAGGTGCGCGAGATCACCAAGGTCTCGCAGGACCCGGTGTCGCTGGAGACCCCCATCGGCGAGGAGGAGGACTCCCACCTCGGCGACTTCGTCGAGGACAAGGAGGCCACCGCTCCGTCTGAGGCGGCGTCGCTCACCATGCTGCGCACCGAGGTCGAGGACATCCTCGACACGCTGACGCCGCGCGAGCGCCGCGTGCTGCAGCTGCGCTTCGGGCTGATCGACGGGCATCAGCGCACGCTGGAGGAGGTGGGCAAGCGCTTCGGCGTCACGCGCGAACGCATCCGCCAGATCGAGGCCAAGGCGCTGCGCAAGCTGCGCCATCCGTCGCGCAGCAAGAAGCTGAAGGATTATCTCGACTGAAGAACCCCCTCGGCGAAGGCGACTTCATGTCGCCGGCAGCCGAGACCCCTTCTTGCGCCGGAAAATCGCGGTGGTCGGGTGCGGATTTTCCGGCGTTGTTTTTCCTAGGGAAGCTGCACGACGCCGAGCAGGTTGCCCTCGCTGTCCTTGAACCACGCGGAGCGGACCGGTCCCGTGTCGGCGATGCCGGTCTCCTTGTCGAAGCCGGGAAAGTCGTACGCCTCGAAGGTGACCCCGCGGTCGCGAAGCTCGCGCACCGTGGCCTCGATGTCGTCGACGGTGAACCCCATCTGCGTGTGCGAGCCGGACGCGGCGCCGCTGCTGGGGAAGAGCAGGAACCGCGTGCCGTCACGCCCCTCGTAGAACGCCCCGGCGGGCTGCTCGTCGACGGGCTGCAGGCCCAGCTTCTCGGCGTAAAAGGCCTTGGCTCGCTGGAAGTCGGAGCAGGGCA
This sequence comes from Candidatus Dormiibacterota bacterium, assembly GCA_963777285.1. Classification (GTDB taxonomy): domain Bacteria; phylum Chloroflexota; class Dormibacteria; order Aeolococcales; family Aeolococcaceae; genus JAFARE01. The sequence continues at coordinate 1,261,117 of CAVZPR010000001.1, read as the reverse complement.
GCGTGGTGTGGAAGCGAGAGTCGGCGAGCATGTCATCCCTCGGGAGTGATCGTTGCTTGGTGGAGCGGCGAGCGTAGCAGCCGGCTCATGTCGTTGTGTCCGGCACTGACGCGAATGAGTTGCTGCGTCGGCGCCGATATAGACTTGTGGCGCGATCCGGGTTAGCTCAGCGGTAGAGCAGGCGGCTGTTAACCGCAAGGTCACTGGTTCGAATCCAGTACCCGGAGCGGCGTCGCTGCACGCGTCTCATCCATGCCGAGGAGGCAGAACATGCCCAACGCGACCGAACCGACAGACACCCTCGCGCCCGCGGAGGACGACGTCGCCGACACCACCGACGACGCCTCGACATCGCCCGCGGAGGAGGTGAGCGAGCCGGCCCCGCTCGAAGCCGCAGCGCCGGAGCCGCCCGCGCCCCCCGCGCCCCAACCATCCGACGGCGCGCTCGAGACCGCCCCGCGAAGCGTGTGGGGACGGCCCCTGCCCACCCTGCCGCCGTCCGGCGAGCGCCGGCCGGCGTCGTCCAGCCCGCCCCCCGCGACGTCATCGCTGGGGCCGGCCGGCAAGCGGCGGTCGCCGGTCGCGGTGGCGGTCCTGTCCGTGGTCACGCTGGGCGTCTACGCCCTGGTCTGGCAGCGGCGGGTCAACACCGAGATGGCGGACTTCGACCCCCGGATGCACGTCCGCGCCGGCCGGTCCACGCTGGCCGTGGCCGTTCCCTGGCTGATCGGGCTTCTGATCGCGCTCGCCGGTGGCGCGCGGATCACGCTCGCGGTGCTCAACGTGACCCTGTCCTTCGACCCGCACTTCACGGTGCTGCAGGGGTACTACCTGCTCTTCGCGATCGTGGCCATCCCGTACCTCGAGCTGATCATCGCGTTCAGCGCAATCGCCATCGTGATGACGCTCGGCCGGCTGCGGACGGTCGAGGATCGCGTCGGGATCACCGCCGACGCCCAGGTGCGGCCGGCGACGGCGGTCTGGCTCCTGATCGTCCCGGTGATCGGTGGGTTGATCCTGCTGCACCTCGTGCAGCGGCGTCTCAACGCGGTGTGGGAGAAGGCGGAGCCCCGCCCCCTGGCGCGCATCAGCCAGTACTGACAGCCCGCTTACACTGCTCCGCGTGTCTGAGGCCAGGCTGCCGCGGCGGCGGCGCAGCGCGGCGCGCACCCCCATCCTGATCGACCCGGCGGACATCCCCGAGGATGCCGCGGGCCGCGTCGAGGTGCTCGCCGTGCGCGCGCCGGCCGACGTGATCGACCCGGTCGACCCGCCTCTGCCGCCGCCCGCCCCGCCCGGGCCCAGCCGCGTGGTGCAGCTGTCGCTGCTGGCCGACGGCTGGATCGCCGCCGCAATCGTCGCGGTGATCGTCCTGGTGATCTTCCTGGTGGGGCTTGCCCTGACCCGATGAGCCGGGCTCGGACGCTTGCGGGCGGGTCTGCCTCGGCGCTCGCGCTGGCCTGGGCCGCGGGCTGCGCGTTCGTCTACCGCCGCGCCTTCGGACGCCGCTTCATCGACCCGCGCATGACCACTCCGGACGACTACAACGCCGAACACGAGGCGCTCGACGTGCGCACCGAGGACGGCGTCCGGCTCGCGGCCTGGTACCTGCCCGGCACGCTGCCGGCGGCGATCGTGGTGAGCGCCGGGTACCGCGGCCGCGCCGGTGACGTCCTCGGCATCTCCACCGCGCTGCAGCGTGCCGGATTCCACGTCGTCGCCTACGGGTGGCGGGGCACGCCGGGAAGTGACATCGCCGCGCACACCTTCGGCGTGTACGAGCGCAACGATCTCCGCGCGGTGCTCGCCGCGCTGGTCGCGCGCCTGGGCGCCGTCCCCATCGGGTTGCTCGGCTACTCCATGGGCGGCGCCGTGTCGATCAGCGTCGCGGCCGACGACCGCCGCGTCACGGCGGTCTGCACCGACAGCGCGTTCGCCGACCCGCGGCTCCTCATCGGCGAGCGGGTGCGCCACGCCATCCGCGTGCCGGCGGCGATCCTGCTGATGCCGGTCATCGCGCTCTTCGCCCGCCGCACCGGGGCACGCCTGACGGACTTCACGCCCGTGACCGTTGTGGGCCGGATCTCCCCGCGGCCTCTGCTGATCATCCACGGCGACGCCGACCCCACGGTGCCGGTGCATCACGCGGTCCTCCTGTACAAGGCGGCCGGCGAGCCCAAGGAACTGTGGCGCACCCCCGGGGTGGGCCACGTGGGCACGTACTTCGCCGATCGGCAGGCCTACGTGCGCCGGGTGTCCGAGTTCTTTCGTATGGCGCTTCTGCGGGCGCCCTCGAGCGAAGCCGCCGGCTGACGCCGGCTCACAGCCGCCGAAGAACCACAAATCCGTGTATACTGCGGGCGATGTGTGCCACCGCCTGCCTCGACCTGAGCGAGCTGGGCGAAGCCGAGCTGATGGCGCGGGTGCTCGCCGGCGAGGGCTGCGCGCCCGATCTCGTGGCGCTTGGCGCGCGTCTGGCGCGCATCCCCATCTGGGAGCGGCGCGCGCTCGGGGCTGCCGGCCTGGTGCGGGACCACGGGGTGCCACCCCGTCGCGCTGCCCGCCTGGCCGCGCTGTGGGAGCTGGCCGAGCGATGGTATCCGGACGACCGCCCCGCCGTGGCGTCGCCGCGTGACGCGCTGCTGCTCATGGAGTCGCTGCGCACCGCGCGCCGCGAGGAGGTGGTCGTGCTGCTGCTCGACGCGCGGCACCGCGCCATCGCGCGCGAGACCGTGGCGGTGGGAACGATCAACGCGTCGCGGCTCACGCCGCGCGACGTGTTCGCGCCGGCGCTGCGCCGTGACGCCGTTGCTGTCATAGTTGGCCATAACCATCCGAGCGGCGACGCCTCACCGAGCCGCGCCGACCGCGTGGTCACGTCTGCGCTGCGCGCGGCGGCAGACCTGCTCGGTGTGGCCATGCTCGACCACCTGATCGTGAGTGCGCGCGGCCACCACTCCTTCCGGGACAGCGAGCGCTGGGAGGTCGACCAGGTGGCCTGACGGCCGCCTCAGGCGAAGGCGTCTTCGCCGGTGATCGCCTTGCCCAGCACCAGCGTGTGCACCTCCTCGGTGCCCTCGTAGGTGAGCACCGACTCCAGGTTGGTCATGTGCCGGATCACCGGGTACTCCAGCGTGATGCCGTTGGCGCCGAGGATGGTGCGCGCGCTGCGCGCGATGTCGATGGCGGCGTGTACGTTGGCCCGCTTGGCCAGCGAGACCTGCTCCGGGAGCACCTCGCCGGCATCCTTGAGCACGCCGAGGCGGTGAGCCACGAGCCGGCCCTGCAGGATCGAGGTCGCCATGTCCACGAGCTTCTGCTGGGTGAGCTGGAACGCGGCGATGGGTTTGCCGAATGCGATCCGGCTCTTGCTGTAGTCCAGCGCCGCCTCGAAGCAGGCGCGCGCGGCGCCCATCACGCCCCAGCCGATGCCGTAGCGTGCCTCGGTGAGGCACGACAACGGGCCGCGCATCCCGGACACGCCGGGAAGCATCGCCGTCGCGGGAACGCGCGCACCCGCGAACGAGAGCTCGGATGTGACCGAAGCGCGCAGTGACATCTTGTGCTTGACGTCGCGCGCGCTGAAGCCAGGCGTGCCTCGCTCCACGATGAACCCGCGCACCCCGTCGTCGGTGTGCGCCCACACCACGGCGAGGTCCGCGATGGATCCGTTGGTGATCCACAGCTTGGTGCCGTCGATGATCCAGTCGCCGCCGTCGCGACGCGCCCGGGTGCGCATCGACACCGGGTCGGACCCGGCGTCGGGCTCGCTGAGGCCGAAGCATCCGATGGCGCGGCCCGCAGCCATCTCAGGCAGCCAGCGTTGCTTCTGATCGTCGCTGCCGTAGGCCCAGATGGGGAACATCGCCAACGACCCCTGCACGGAGACAAAGGAGCGCACCGCGCTGTCGCCGGCCTCCAGCTCCTCGCACGCCACCCCGTAGGCCACGGCCGAGGCGCCGGCGCAGCCGTGGCCCCGCAGGTGCATCCCGAGCAGCCCCAGGCGGGCGAGGCCGCCGACCAGCTCGCGGGGGAACGTCGCCGCCTCGAAGTGCTCCCCCATCACCGGCACTACCTGCTCTCGCACGAACGCGCGCACCGTGTCGCGCACCAGGCGTTCGTCGTCGCTCAGGAGGTCATCGATGCGGTACGGGTCGGTCGGCGACAGGGCGTCCGTCCGGGGACGCTGAGCGACGCTCACGACAGCATTGTGGCCCGTGGCCGTCGGCGCAGGCTACGCCGCGCTGGGAGCTGCGGCCGCCTCCAGCTGGCCGCGGAGCGCATCCTCGCCGGCGAACCCGGCGTTCACCGCCCGCACCGCGCCCTCCGGCCCCAGCACGATCGTGGTGGGCAGCGACATGACTCGGTAGCGGCGGGCGAGATCCGGCTGGTCGGCGACGTCGAGCTCGCGGATGTCCACCGTTCCGCCCACCTGCGCTGCGAGGCGCTCGATCACGGGGCGCTGCGCCGTATGGCAGATGGTGCAGGCGGCGCCGGTGAAATAGAGGAGGGTGGGCCTGCCGGAGACGCCGACGGGAGCCTGCACGACCCTGCCCACCAGCCGCGCCTGGCCGCGTCGCTGCACGGCCAGCGCCGCGGCAGCGACGCCGACGGCCGCCACCGCGAAGAGCGGCGCCAGCAGGACCAGCGTCACGCCCGGCTGGGACGCCGCAGCGGGAAGAGGCCGGCCCGCACCAGCTGGGCGTACACGATGCAGCCGACGCAGATGTCGAAGGCGAAGTTGAGGAACGCCAGCGCCACCACGATCCAACCCAGGATCCAGGCGACCGCGTCCAGGCCGAAGAGCGCGTTCAGCGACGCCGCCACCAGGAAGACGCCGCCGACCAGCTGCGCGAAGCGATGTGGCGCGGGGTCCTCCTGACGGATGCGCGGCCGCACCAGGCGCCGCGGCTTCAGCACACGCAGGTAGAGCTGGCGCGGGAGGTTGGCGGATGGCGAGGCGACGGCCGTGAGCATCATCAGGCCGAGCAGCGGCAGCACCAGGATCGCCGGATGCCAGGCGAAGCCGGCCGCGTACCCGGCGACGATCCCGCCCATGAGGATCGCCTGGTTGACCTTCAAGACGCTGCGGTCGAAGGGGACCACCATCCCGCCGAAATCATAGTGGAACACTCAGGATTCGCCGTCGCGGTCGGGACCGCCGGGTTCGTGCGACAGTTGAGCCGTGCCGCTCGAGGGCTCCGACACCGCCGCCAACGTGCGCGAGGCATTTGCGCGCGAGGCGCAGGCCGCGCTGCGCGCCCTGTACTTCGCGCGCCGGGCCGACGTCGAGGGCCGGGCCGACGTGGCCGCGCTGCTGCGCGCGCTGGCCGACGGCGAGGCGGGTCACGGCTTCGGACACCTGGAGTTCCTCGAGGAGGCGGCCGACCCGCTGGCCGGCGCGGGCGACACGCGCGGCAACCTGGCCAGCGCCGTCGCCGAGGCGGAGGCCAACGCCGAGGCATACACGGCTCATGCCGCGGCCGCGCGCAAGGAGAAGCTGCGCGACGCCGCGGACTGGTTCGACCAGGTCGCGGCCGCGGAGCGCGCCCACGTGGCCCAGCTGCGCCGTCTGATCCAGACGGTCGACGAGGACTGACGAGGGTCGCGTCCGTGGCCAGCCTGCCGTTCACCGCCCTGGTCGGCCAGGAGGGGATGAAGACCGCGCTCGTGCTCAACGCGATCAACCCCGTCATCGGCGGCGTGCTCATCCGCGGCCAGCGGGGGACCGCCAAGTCGACGGCGGTGCGCGCCCTGCCGCTGCTGCTTCCCGGAATCGAGGCGATCGACGGCTGCCGCTACCGCTGCGACCCCGCGGATCCGCAGCGCTGGTGCGACGACTGCCGCTCGCGCTTCAGGGGCGCAGCGCTGCCGCCGACCGTGCGCCGCCGTGTCCGCGTCGTTGAGCTGCCGGTCAACGCATCCGAGGACCGCGTGGTCGGCTCGATTGATACCGAGGCCGCGATCAAGCGCGGCGAGAAGGTGTTCGAGCCGGGCCTGCTGGCGGACGCCAACCGCGGCGTGCTGTACGTCGACGAGGTGAACCTGCTCGACGACCACCTGGTCGACGTGCTGCTCGACGCCGCGGCCATGGGCCAGAACATCGTCGAACGCGAAGGCATCTCCTTCGCGCACCCGGCGCAGTTCGTGCTGGTAGGCACCATGAACCCGGAGGAGGGGGAGCTGCGCCCGCAGCTGCTGGACCGCTTCGGGCTCTGCGTCGACGTCACCGGGCTGCGCGACGTCGGCGATCGCGTGCGTGTGATGGAGCGCGACGTGCAGCGCTCCGGGGACGGGCCGGGACTGCGCGACGAATACGCGGATGCCGACCGCGACCTCGCCGCCGTGATCGTCAAGGCGGAGGAGCTGCTGCCGCTCGTCGACATGCCCGCGCAGATGCGGTGGTTCATCGCGCTCGTCTGCATCGACGCGGGTGCGCTCGGCCATCGCGCCGACATCACCGTGAGCAACGCCGCGCGCACACTCTGCGCGTGGCGCGAAGCGTCGCGCATCGTGGCCGGCGGCGATGACGCGGCCCTGCGCCACGCCGGCGGCACCGGGCTCGCGGTCACCACCAACGACGTGGTGGCCGCCGCGGAGCTGGCGCTGGCGCATCGCCGGCGTCGACGGTTGGACGGCGGGCCGCCCGCACCGTCGCCCGCCGCTGCCGGCGCGCACTCGGAACGCTACGAGGAGATGGCGCGGCAGTCGGAATCCGCCGTCGCAGAGGCTGCGGCGCCGGAGCCGGGAGAGGCCGCGGCCTCGGAGCAAGCCACGGGTGAGGGAGCCGAGGAGTCCGGCCAGGTGCGCGGCGACGAGCGCGCTGCGCAGCCGGTGTCACGCGCAGCGGCCGAGCAGCTGTACGAGGGAGCGCTCTTCCCGGTGCGCAAGATCGCCCTGCCGCGCGACCGCCGCTCGCGCCGGGCCAGCGGCAAGCGCAGCAGCTCGCGCAGCGCCGACAAGCGCGGCCGCTACGTGCGCGCCACGCAGACCGAGCACACCAACGACATCGCCTTCGACGCCACCATGCGCGCGGCGGCGCCACACCAGCTGCGCCGCCGCGCGGAAGCCGCGGCACAGCCGGACGCACCAGCGCTGCACCTCGAGCGGCAGGACCTGCGCCAGAAGGTGCGCCGGAGACGCACGGGCACGCTGATCGTCTTCGTGGTCGACGCCAGCGCGTCGATGGACGCCGAGCAGCGCATGCAGGCAACCAAGGGCGCCGTGCTGTCGCTGCTGCGCGACGCGTACGTGCGCCGCGACAAGGTGGCGCTGGTCGTGTTCTCCGGCCGCAGCGCCAGGGTGATCCTGCAGCCGACGTCGAGTGTCGACCTGGCGGAGCACCGCCTGCAGCGCCTTGGCGTCGGCGGCACGACACCGCTGACGCACGGGCTGGTCGCCGGTCTCCGCCTGGTGCGCAACGAGCGGCTGCGCGACCCATCCGTGTATCCCTTGATGGTGCTGATCAGCGACGGCCGGGGCAACATCTCGCTGTTCGGCGAAGAGCCGCTCAACGAGGCGCAGGAGCTGGCCACGCAGATCGGCGCCGAGAACATTCACGTGCTGGTGATCGAACTCGGCACGTGATCACATGGCGAGCTCCACGCTGCCGCGAGTCGGTATGCATCACCGCGCGCCGCTCTTCGGCGGCTACGGCTTCAACGCGTGCCTCGACCTCGCCGAGCGCGCCGGCGGCGAATACCTGGGGCTGTACGACCTGAGCCAGGGGGCGATCGTCGAGAGCGTCGAGAAGACGCTGCGGGGACGGTGACGCGACGCGCGCGACGTGTTCGCCTGCGAGAATGGATGTGATGCAGACCGGTCGCGCCGTATTTCCATTCACCGCCATCGTCGGCCAGGAGCAGATGCGCCAGGCGCTGGTGCTCAATGCGGTCAACCCGTCGATCGGCGGTGTGCTCATCCGCGGGGAGAAGGGAACGGCGAAATCGACGGCGGTCCGCGCCCTGGCGCGGCTCCTGCCGGAGCTGGAGGTGGTGGCGGACTGCCGTTTCGGCTGCCCGCCCGCCGAAGCCGACCTGCAGTGCCCCGAGTGCAGCACGCGCGTGGCGACGGGCGAGGAGCTGCCGCGGGGCAGGCGTCAGATGCGGGTGGTCGAGTTGCCCATCAACGCGTCGGAAGACCGCGTCGTGGGCGCGATAGACATCGAGGCGGCGATCAAGCGCGGCGAGAAAGAGTTCGAGCCGGGCGTGCTCGCCGAGGCGAACCGCAACATCCTCTACGTCGACGAGGTGAACCTGCTCGACGACCACATCGTCGACGTGCTGCTCGACGCCGCCGCGATGGGACAGAACACCGTGGAGCGCGAGGGCGTGTCCATCTCGCATCCTTCGCGCTTCATCCTGGTCGGCACGATGAATCCCGAGGAGGGCGAGCTGCGGCCGCAGCTGCTCGATCGCTTCGGGCTCTGCGTCGACGTCGAGGGCATCCACGACGTGCGCCGGCGGGTCGAGATCGTGGAGCGGCGTGAGGCGTACGAGGAGGACTCCGAAGCCTTCGCGGCGCGCTTCGAGCCCAGCGAGCGCGAGGAGGCGGCGCGCATCTCCCGTGCCATAGCCACCCTGCCCGACGTGGCCGTTGATCGTGACATCCTTGTCTCCATCGCAGGGCTCAGCATCGAGCTCGACGTCGACGGGCACCGCGCCGACATCGTGATGCGCAAGAGCGCGCAGGCGCTGGCCGCGCTGGAGGATCGCTCCGAGGTGGAGCTCGACGACGTCGAGCAGGTGGCGCCGATGGTGCTGGCGCACCGCGTGAAGCCCTCTCCACACGGTGGGCGGACCAGTCTGCAGCGCATCGGCGAGATCCTGCGCCAGGCGGCGGACCAGGACGGTCACGCGGCCCGCTGAGCCGAGTCAGACGGCCAGGGTTTCGTCGTCCAGCACTTGCACGCGCGGGCGGCGGTCGAACACCGTCTGGCGCAGCACCCGCAGCAGCAGCGGCCCGCTCCGGATGCTCTCCACCGGCACCCCGGCGGGCTTGCGGTCGACGACGCGGCGGCTGATGTGGATGCCGTGCTTGGGGAGGATGCGGCGCAGGTAGCCCCAGGTGTCCTGCAGGCCGCTGCTCACCGACTCGTATCCATGCTGCAGCACCATGAGCCGCGCCGAGAACGACATCAGCTCATGGAAGAACATCTTCTCGTCGTCGGCGCGCGGTTCGATGAGCAGGATGTCGACGTCCGGGTGGCGGCCGCGCACCAGACGTATGTGGTCGAGCATGCCGTCGTGCAGCATGCCGCGCATCACCTGGTTGTACACACCGCGCATCCCGGTGTCGGCGAGATGCTCGCCCAGCTGCCCGCGCACCCCCTCGGGCGCAGCGAGATGGCGCGTGTCCACCGGCACCACAGGATTGATGATCACGATCAGCGTGGCGCCGCGTGAGACCGCGACGTCGATGGCGGAGATGCCCTTGATCCCGCCGTCCACGTAGTCGACGCCGTTGATGCGCACCGGCTTGAACAGCAGGGGAATCGCGCTGCTGGCGGCGAGCGCGAGGCTTATGGGCACGTCCTCGTTCTTGAACCGTGAGAAGACGACGCGCTGCCCCGAGTTCGATGGCGCAGCTGACGATGTGCAGCTCCTTCTCCAGAAGGCGGAAGTCGTCCACCAGGCCTTCGCCGGCGAAGATCTCCTCGAGGTAGCGGACCAGCTGGCTCGAGGTGAAGAACCCCGAGGGGACGAGCGGGCTCAGCATGCCGACGAGCTCGATCGGGTTGAGCCGGAAGGGGTGCCGCGTCACCTCCCACCCGATCTCGCGCAGCAGCTGCGGCAGCTTCAGCGTGCGTCCGGCGAGCTCGCGGACGTTGGGGCGGTAGATCGTCCAGCGTGTCGGCGGGCGCAGACGGCGGTTGGAGCCCTCGAGTCCCAGGGCCATCTCCGTCGGGGTGACGCCGTTGGCGAGGAGCGCGCTGATGAAGCTTCCCGCGCTGGTGCCGACGTAGATGTCGAAGTCGTTGACCGTGGCGCCGACGAGCAGGTCGTCGAGGGCGCGCAGCGCCCCGATCTCATAGGTGAGGCCGGTGATGCCGCCGCCCGCGAGCACCAATGCCCGCTTGCCCTTGCCGTTGGCCGCCTTCCCGTTGAGTGACTGCGTGCGGCCGTTCACGCTGGTCATGCGTGCCGATGATATGCCTCGCGCCGCGGCTGAGGGCCATCGGCTGCTCGCGCGGCGCCGGTAGCATGTGGCGTCCATGCCGCTCGACGCCATCCGCAACTTCTCCATCATCGCGCACATCGACCACGGCAAGTCGACGCTCGCCGACCGCTTGCTCGAAGCCACCGGAACCGTCGCCGCCCGCGACATGCAGGAGCAGGTGCTCGACCAGCTCGACCTGGAGCGCGAGCGTGGCATCACCATCAAGGCGCAAGCGGTGCGTCTCGGGTACACGGCGCGCGACGGCCGCCGCTACGAGCTGAACCTCATCGACACACCCGGCCACGTCGACTTCGCCTATGAGGTGTCACGATCGCTGGCTGCGTGCGAGGGCGCCCTGCTCGTCGTCGATGCGTCACAGGGCGTGGAGGCGCAGACGCTGGCCAACGTGTATCAGGCGCTGGAGCACAACCTCGAGGTGGTGCCGGTGATCAACAAGATCGACCTGGCCGCTGCCGACCCGGAGCTGGTGAAGCGTGAGATCCGCGAGGTCATCGGGCTCGACAGCACCGGCGCCATCCTCACCAGCGCGCGGCACGGCGTCGGCGTCGACGAGGTGCTGGAGGCGGTGGTCACGCGCATCCCGCCGCCACGGGGCGACCCGGCGGCGCCGCTCAAGGCGCTCATCTTCGACGCCAAGTACGACGCGTACCGCGGCGTGATCGTCTACGTGCGCGTTGTCGATGGAAGCATGCACCCGGGCATGCGCATCCGCATGATGTCGGCGGCGAAGGACTTCATGGTGGACGAGGTCGGCTGCTTCACCCCGGGCATGAGCCCGCTCGCCGAGCTCAACTGCGGTGAGGTGGGTTACCTCATCGCCTCGATCAAGAACGTGCGCGACAGCAAGGTCGGTGACACGGTGACCGATGCAGCGCGGCCGGCGGCGAGCCCGCTCCCCGGGTATCGCGCCGCCACGCCGATGGTGTTCGCCGGCATCTTTCCGGTCGACACCGGTGACGTGCAGGAGCTGAAGGAGGCGCTGGGGCGGCTCAACCTCAACGACGCGTCACTGGTGTACGAGCCGGAATCGTCCGCGGCGCTGGGCTTCGGGTTTCGCTGCGGCTTCCTCGGCCTGCTGCACATGGAGATCGTGCAGGAGCGTCTGGAGCGCGAGTTCGGTCTCAGCCTCATCACCACCGCTCCCACGGTCGAGTACCGCGTCCGGCTGCGCAGTGGCAGCGCCATGCACGTCGACAACCCCGACCTGCTGCCCGACGCATCCGCTATCGAGGCGATCGAGGAGCCGCGCACCCGCGCCGTGATCATCGTGCCCAACGATTACGTGGGCGGCATCATGGAGCTGAACCAGGAGCGGCGTGGTGAGTTTCTGGGCATGGACTATCAGCCTGGGGATCGCGTTGCGCTCACCTACGACCTGCCGCTGGGCGAGATCATCCACGACTACTACGACCAGCTGAAGTCACGCAGTCGCGGCTACGCGTCGCTCGACTACGAGATCACCGGATTCCGCGAGGCCGACCTGGTGAAGCTCGATTTGCTGGTCGGCGGTCAGCGCGTCGACGCGCTCAGCATGATCGTGCACCGCGACAAGTCGCGCGAACAGGGCCGCCGCCTCGCCGAGCGGCTGCGCAAGCTGATCCCGCGACAACTCTTCGAGGTGCCGATCCAGGCGGCCATCGGTGGCAAGATCGTCGCCCGCGAGACGGTCTCGGCCATGCGCAAGGACGTTTTGGCCAAGTGCTACGGCGGGGACGTCACGCGCAAGCGCAAGCTTCTGGAGAAGCAGCGAGAGGGCAAGCGGCGCATGAAGCGCGTCGGCAACATCGAGATTCCCCAGGAGGCGTTCATGGCGGTGCTCAAGATGGACGAGCAGTAGTGCCGCGTCCCAACCCGCCGCGCAAGCGGCCACGGCGCCCCGCCGGGCAGAAGAACGTGCGCGCCGACGCCGCGCTGACCAAGCAGACGGCTCAAAGTGTCCAGCCCAAGGCGCAGGTGTCGCCGTCGAAGGCGGTGGTGCCGGCCAAGAGCGGCGGTGCCGGCGCGGCCTCGCCCGCAGCGGCGGTGCCGCAGGTGGACGAGCTGTGGTCGAAGCGCTCGTACGCCGTGCTGATCGCGATCGTCGCCGTCGTGCAGCTGCCGATCACGGCGATCCAGTGGGCGCTCGAGCCTGCTGTGACCAACGGGACCCCCAAGGGTCCGCTGACGGCCGCGCTGGCGGTGCTCAACCCGATCTCGCTCGTGGTCGCGGCGTTGCTGGCAGCGCCCATCGCGCGGCTCGTGACCAAGGAAGCACGGCCGCTGCGATTCCTGGAGACGATCTTCCTGGGCATCGTCGCCTACTTCGTCTGGATCATCCTGGCCGTGGCCGCCGGCTTCCTCCTCAGCTCCACGACGACGGGCACGACAACGAATCCGTCGGTGACGCCGTGTCCGTCGACGGCGACATCGTGCTCGACGCCGGCGGCATCGCCCTCGCCGAGCGCGAGCACCGGGGCCTCGCCGTCCGCAAGCCCGGCCGCCACGGCGCCGGCGCCGTCGACGTCCGCCAGCGCCGAGGTGTACAGCGCGTTCGCGTTCATCGACGTGCTGGCGCTGGTGGCGACGTACTACTTCTATCCGCCGCTGTACAAGCGCATGCGCGTGCGCCGGCCGCCGCCGCCTCCGCGGCAGCGCCCCAAGCGCGACACGGCGAAGAAGTGAAGGGCATCCACTCGCTCTACCTGCACATCCCGTTCTGCGAGCGGAAGTGCGAGTACTGCGACTTCACCTCCATCGCCGGCCTGCGCGGGCAGCACGAATACATGCGGGCGCTGCAGCGCGAGGTCGCCGGCCTCGGCGAGCTGTTCCCCGGCACCGTGCTGCGCACCGTGTTCATCGGCGGAGGCACGCCCTCGCTGGTCGAGCCCTGCTTGGTGCAGCAGCTGATGGGGGCGGTCACATCGTCGTTCGCGCTGGATCGCGACGCCGAGGTCACGATGGAAGCGAACCCGTCGAGCACGTCGCGCCGGCGGGCGGAGCAGTGGCGCGAGGCGGGTGTCACCCGCGTGAGCATCGGCGTACAGAGCCTCGAGCCGGACATCCTCGCGTTTCTCGGCCGGGTCCACAACCCGGAGCGCGCCCTCGGCGCGGTCGCCGAGGTCCGCGACGCCGGTTTCACGTCGGTGAACTGCGACCTGATCTACGCCGTTCCCGGGCTGGACGATCCTCGCTGGCGAGCGACGCTGGAGCGCGTCGTCGCGGCGGGGCCCACGCACGTGTCCTGCTACGAGCTCACGGTGGAGCCGGGAACGCCGCTGCACCGCAGCGTGCGGCTGGGGCGTGTCGTGCCCTTCGACGGCGACGCCGCGCTTCGCCAGCACCGCATCGCCGTCGACACGCTCGCCGGCGCCGGTCTGGCGCAGTACGAGGTGAGCAACTTCGCGCGTCCCGGCTTGGAGTGCCGCCACAACCTTGCCTACTGGCGCAACGCCCACTACCTCGCGGCCGGCGTGGGCGCGCACGGCCACGTGCCGGCGGCGGCGGCGCCGAGACTGGGGATCGAGGCACCGCCCCGCGCCGTGGCGGTGCGCTACTGGCACGGGCGCGGCATCGCCGCGTACGTGACGGCGATCGACGCGGGGCGGGCGGCCATCACCGGCAGCGAGGCCGTCGACGGCCCCACCCGCGAGGTCGAGCGGGTGATGCTCGGGCTGCGGCTGCGCGACGGGGTGGCCGTGGCCAGCCCTGCCGCGGCGGCCGAGGCGGGCGCCCTGGCCGCAGCCGGCCTCCTCCAGGTCGACGCGGGGCGGGTCCGGGTGACGCCGCGGGGCGAGAACGTGCTGAACTCGATCGCGCTGCGTCTGGCAGACGCTGCCGCCTGAGCCCAATTCAGCCGCGCGGCCGCATGCTACGCTCTTAGCACTCATTCACCCAGAGTGCTAAGGGCCGGCGCGCGCGTCCGGCCGGCGCCAGGGAGCACCGTGGACCATCCAGTCCCGCTCGACGCCCGCAAGCAGCAGATCCTCAAGGCCGTGGTGGCCGACTACACGCGTACGGGCGTGCCGGTCGGATCGCAGGCGCTCGCCCTCCACCTGGCCACATGGTCCTCGGCCACGATCCGCAACGAGCTGGCCATGCTCAGCGAGGTCGGCTACCTGATCCAGCCGCACACCTCAGCCGGGCGCGTGCCGTCGGACCTGGGGTACCGCTACTACGTCGACTTCCTCATGGAGGACGAGGAGGTGCCCGCCTCGGTCCGCCGCCAGATGGAGCCCTTCTTCGCCAGCATGCCGTCCGGCCTCGAGGAGATCCTCGAAGTGGCGGCGACCGCGCTGGCCGTGGTGACGGATGCGGTGAGCCTGGTGACCGGTCCGCGCGCCCTCGGCTCCCGGGTCAAGCACCTCGACCTGGTGTCGCTGGACCCGGGACATGCGCTGCTGGTGCTCGTGCTCGAGGGCAACCTGGTGCGGCAGCATCCCCTCAGCATCGCGGAGCCCGCCGAGCAGGAGGCCCTGAGCGCCCTGGCGACCACGCTGAACACCGAGCTTGCGGGGCTCGACGCCGACGCCATCGGACGGCTTGGCGGCTCCGGCGAGGGGCTGCGCGAGACGGTGCTCGCCGACATCGTCTCCTTCATGGGCTCGGTCGACGCGCAGCAGGACACGCTCGTGGTCCACGACGGCGTGCGCAACCTGCTGCGCCAGCCGGAGTTCGTCGACGTCGACCTGCTGCAGCAGGTGATCGCCGTGGTGGAGGAGGAGCGCACGCTGGCCGCGCTCATCGCGCAGCTGCAGATCGACCGCGGCGTGCAGATCATGATCGGGCGCGAGAACGGGCTGGTCGAGCTGAGCCGCTGCAGCCTGGTGCTGACCACGTACCGCGCGGGCGGCGAGCGCCGTGGCACGATCGGTGTGCTGGGCCCCACGCGCATGCCCTACGGCCAGGTGGGCCCGCGGGTGCGATACGTCGCCCAGCGCGTCGGCCGCGCGCTGGGACGCGTACTCAGCTGAGCGAATGGGAATGGTGATCACGGTATGAGCCCGAACCCCGAGCGACCGCACCGCACCCAGCGCGCGGCGTCGCAGCACGCCGTCCCCAGCCCCGCATCCGCCGCAGACGCCGAACAGGCGCCGGCAGGCCCGGACGTGGATGCAGCGCTGGAGGCGACGAAAGAGGCCCTCGCGGCCGCTGAGGACCGCTACCTGCGGCTCGCGGCCGACTTCGAGAACTTCAAGCGGCGCAAGGCCCAGGAGCTGGCGGACAGCTCCCGGTTCGCCAGCGAGGAGGCGGTGCGCACCATGCTGCCCGTGCTCGACAACCTGCGTCGCGCGGTGGAGCACGCGCCCGAGGGCGGTGCGGAGGACTTCTTCGTCAACGGCCTCCATCTCGTGGTGCGCGAGTTCGAGGCAGCGCTGGAGCGCCTCGGCGTCACGCGGGTGGCCGCGGTTGGAGAGCGGTTCGACCCCGCGCAGCACGAGGCGATCGGCGGCGTCGAGTCCGACGACGTCGACGACGACACCGTGATCGACGAGCTCGTGCCCGGCTACCGCCTGCACGACAAGCTGCTCCGCCCCGCGGTGGTGCGCGTGGCGCACCCGCGCAGCCCAGCGACGGCGGGCTGAGATGGCCACCACGAAGCGCGACTACTACGAGGTGCTCGGCGTCAGCCGCGCCTGCACCCAGGAGGAGCTGAAGCGCGCGTATCGCAAGCTCGCGATGCAATACCACCCCGACCGCAACAACGGCGACAAGCAGGCGGAGGAGCGCTTCAAGGAGATCGGCGAGGCGTACTCCATCCTCAGCGATCCCGGCAAGCGGCAGCGATACGACGCCTACGGCCACGCCGCGGACGGCGTGCCGCCGGACTTCGGGACGTTCTCCTTCGACTCCGCATTCGACCTCTTCGACATGTTCTTCGGCGGCGCCGGCGGACGCCGGCGTGGCCGCAGCGGGCCGGTGCGCGGCGACGACCTGCGCATGAACATCGACATCGCCTTCGAGGAAGCGGTGTTCGGCGGCAAGCGCACCATCGAGGTGCCCCGCGCGGGTCAGTGCACCGAGTGCGGTGGCAGCGGCGCGCGCCCCGGCACGCAGGCCACGCAGTGCCCCACCTGTCAGGGCGCCGGGCAGATCCGGCGCACCATGCAGTCGGTCTTCGGGCAGATGACCAACGTCACGACCTGCCCCACCTGCCGCGGCGAGGGACGCGTGGTCAGCGACCCGTGCCCCCGCTGTCGCGGGCAGGGGCGCGTCGAGACGCGCCGCAGCGTGGAGGTGACCATCCCCGCCGGCGTCGACGAGGACGTCACGCTGCGGCTCGGCGGCGAGGGCGAGGTCGGGCCCCGCGGCGGCCCCGCCGGCGATCTCTACATCGGCTTTCGCGTCCGGCCGCACCCGCAGCTGATCCGCAGCGGGCAGGACATCGTGTACGAGCTGCCGGTCACGGTGCCCCAGGCCGTCCTCGGCGACACGATCGCCGTGCCCACCGTCGACGGGGAGCGCACCGTGGAGCTGCCGCCGGGGTCGCAGCCGGGCAAGCAGATCAAGATGCACGGCCTCGGGGTTCCGCACGTGCGCAGCGGGCGGCGCGGTGACCAGATCTGCGTGGTGCGCGTGGTCGTGCCGCAGCACCTGACGCACCAGGAGCGCGCCGTATACGAGCAGCTGGGCGGCCGTGAAGGCCGTCCCGCCGACGTGAAGCGCGGCTTCTTCGACTCGCTGCGGGACGCCTTCCGCGGCTGACGCGCAGCGGTCCGGCGCGATGTTTAGCCGCGCCGCCCTGCTTGGTACACAGATGGCGGAGGGCCGCGGCAGAAGCGGCTCAAAAGCCTTGTAGACCAAGGAGGTTGGCATATGGCGATCGTGCGATGGACCCCCTGGAACGATCTGTTCGATCTGCACAATCAGGTGGACCAGCTGTTCCAGTCGATGGCGCCGGAGACGCAGCGCAACGGCGGCAGCGAGTACATGAACCTGCCCGTGGACATCCGTCAGAACGACGAGGCATTCCTCATCGAGGCGTCGGTGCCGGGCTTCAAGCCCGAGGACGTGGAGGTGACCTTCGACGACGGCGTGCTCACCATCAAGGGCGAGCGCAAGTCCGAGAAGGAGGAGAAGCACGGCTCGTACGTGCGTCGTGAGCGCCGCCTCAGCTCGGTGTTCCGCCAGGTCGGTCTGCCGGCCGAGGTGCGCGCCGAGGAGATCCGCGCGGCGTTCGACAACGGCGTGCTCCGCATCACGGTGCCGCGGGCGCAGAAGGCGCAACCGAAGCGCATCCCGGTGACCGGCGGTACGCCCACCTCGGAGCAGCCGCGCGTCATCGAGCACCAGACGAGCTGAGCCGCCGGGCTCAGCCCTGACGCAGAACCAAACAGAGCCGGCAAGCCACACACGCTTCGCGAGACACGGGGTCGGGACGCCTTCGGCGTCCTCGCCCCTCAGCTCTCGCCGCGGGGACCGCCGCGGCTCCGAGATGGTCTCGCTCCGGTGTGTGGCTGCCGGCTCCTTCCGTTCCGCCTGGGTCAGCCGGGCGGCCAGGTCATCTGGCGCCCGCCGAGCACGTGCAGGTGCAGGTGGTCGACCGTCTGGCCACCGGCGCGCCCGACGTTTGCGACGAGGCGGTAGCCGGCACCCGTGATGCCCTCGTCGCGGGCGATCCGCTGCGCGGATCGCAGGATGCGCGTCCACAGGTCGGCGTGCGCGTCCGTGAGGACGTCCGCTGACGCGATGTGCTCCCGCGGCATCACGAGCACGTGCGTCGGCGCCTGCGGATTGATGTCGCGGATGGCGACCACGTCCGCATCTTCGAGCACGAAGGTGGCCGGAATCTCGTGGGCGATGATCTTGCAGAACAGGCAGTCGCTCATGGCTCGAGCAGCGTAGCTCGCAGGCGTTCGCCGTCGATGCGGTCGGCGCGCACACGGGCCAGTGAGCCGGGCCGTGGCGGCGGCGCGACGTCGCAGATGACCTCGTGGTAGGAGGCGGTGAGGCCGCGGGCGCCGTCGTCGCCGGTTGCGTCCCAGACGACCTCGTGCAGGCGTCCCAGGGCGCGATGCCGCGCCGCGTCGCCGGTGCGCGCGGCCGCCCGGCGCACCTCGGAGCTGCGCCGTCGCGTGGTCGCGTCGTCGACCCGCGCCTCCATTGTCGTCGCCGGCGTGCCGGGGCGCGGCGACCAGCGGAACACGTGGCAGCCGAGGAAGGACACGTCGTCGATGAGCTGGAGCGTGTCGCGATGGTCCTCCTCGGTCTCACCGGGGAACCCCACCATGACGTCCGTCGTGAACTCGGTGTGCGGATCACGCGCTCGCAGTGCCGCGACCACGCGCAGGTATTGCGCCCGGCGGTATCCGCGGTGCATCGCCCGCAGCACCGCATCGCTGCCGCTCTGCAGCGGCATGTGCCAGTGTGTGCAGAGCCGTGGGTGCCCGTTGAGCTCGATGAGCGCGGGCGTCACGTCGTTGGCGTTCACGCTGCTGAGGCGGATGCGCGCGCCATCGCCGACGGCGTCGAGCAGCTGCCGCAGGAGGGCGGCGAGCGTCGTGCCGATGTCGCGTCCGTAGGAGCCGAGGTCCACGCCGCAGACGACGAGCTCGCCGTGGCCGGCGTCGGCGGCGTCACGCGCCCGGCGCAGCACGTCCGCGACGGGCACGCTACGCGACGCGCCGCGCGCCTGCCACACGATGCAGTACGTGCAGCGGTGGTCGCAGCCGTCCTGGACCTTGAGGAACGCTCGGGAGCGCAGAGCAGGTCGCGCGCCGCGCCGCAGCGGTCCCCGGCCGTGCCGAGGCAGCGTCAGGATGTGGTCGGCGATCGCGTTCTTGTCGGCATTGGCGAAAACGGCGTCCACGTGCCCGGGCTGTGACGCTACTGCCGGCGTCAGGTAGCGCAGCGGATTGGCGTCCACGCTGCACCCCGTCAGCACGATGTGCGCGTCGGGATCGCGGCGGCGCAGGCGAGCCAGCCGCTGCCGCGTGGTCGCATCGGCCTGCAGCGTCACGGTGCACGAGTTCAACACCCTCACGTCGGCGGGTTCGTCCTCGGGCACGACGTCGCAGCCGCCTGCAGCCAGCGCGCCGGCGAGGTCGGCCATCTCGGCGAAGTTGACCTTGCAGCCCAGCGACGTGAGCGCCACGCGCAGCGGCGCGTCGACCGGCGCGGTCACGGCCCGGGCGGCGGTGCAGGCGGCTCGCCGAGCTCGCCTGCGCACGCCAGCAGCAGCGTGACGGCCGTTGCCCCGGCGAGGCGGCTTGGGGCCACGCGCGGCCCCAGGTGGACGCGCTCCGCGCGAGCCGCGTTCAGCGTCTGTTCATCGACCGCTCCAGCCCGCCCTCCGGCCCGATCACCAGCGCGACGGGACGGCCGCGCTGCAGAGCAACCTCGACGAGCGGACGCGCGTCGGCAGACGGCATGCACGCGAGTATCCGGCACTCGCGCGGCAGCGCCGCGAGCGCGCCGGCCAGCCGGCACGGCTCGGAGACCTCAGCCGCCCGACCGCGCCCCGCCAGCTGCGCCGCCTCGCGAGCGATGGCGCGCCAGCGCTCGAGCCGCCCCTCTGCGCCGCCGAGCCTGGGCACGGTGCGGGCCGTGGTCACGGGATGGATCGCGACAGCGCCGGCGATGCTGAGCGTCTCGACGGCGAGGTCCATCCCCTGCGCGGGGACGGCTTGAATGACATGGACGTCCACGCCGGGTTCGCCGGTGACCGGTCGCGACCACACGATGCTCGCCGTGACGCGGTCCGCCTCGCGATCCACGATGTCAACGGCGGCGCCGTGCTCGATGCGACCGTCCTCGACGAAGACGACGAGGTCGCCGCGCGCGGCGCGCAGCGACCTGGCGAGGTGACGCGCGGCGCCGCCTCTGAGCGTGATGGCTCCGCCGTCAACCTGGTCAGCGGCGACGAAGAAGCGAGGCATGCCCGTCCTACGATGGCTCGCCGTGGCTGCGACCGAGCTGGAGGTTCGTGCCGGCGACAGGGTGCGCCTCGCGGCATGGGAGCACGGCGACGCCGGTGCCGCGCCGCTGCTCCTGATCCCCGGGCTCGGGGCCGCCGCATCGGTGTTCGATCCTCTGGTGCCGGATCTGGCGGCGCACCATCGAGTGCTCACGTTCGACCCGCGCGGCGTCGGCGCCTCGGGCACGGGGAACGCCGAGCTGACGATGCAGATGCTGGCCGACGACGCCGAGGCGGTGCTGGCGGGCGCCGGGCCCGCGCAGGGCGACGTGCTCGGCGCGTCGATGGGTGGTGCGGTGGCGCAGCAGCTCATGGTCACGCATCCACAGCGGGTGCGCAGGCTCGTGCTCGCCGCCACGGCGCCCGGGGGGCGCAAGTCCGTGCCGGCCGATCCGCGCGCCACGGATGCGCTGCTCGGAAAGGGCGCACGCACCCCCGAGGACGCGTACCGGGTCGCGTGCACCGTGCTGTACTCGCCGCACTTTCAGCGCACGCATCCCGACTTCATCGAGGCGCAGGTGCGCCAGCGAGCAGCGCACCCGGTCCGTGCGCGGGTCTTCGCGGCGCAACTCGCCGCGATGGCGGGCGCACCGGACATCACCGAGCAGCTCCGCGCGGTGCGCGCGCCGGCGCTGGTGATGCACGGCACCGTCGATGCGGTGACGCCGCTGGAGAATGCGCGGCTGCTCGCGGCCCTGATACCCGGCGCGCGCACCCGCTGGTTCGACGGCTGCGGCCATCTCTTCTTCCACGAGCGCCCCCAGGAGACGGCGCGCGTGGTGCACGAGTTCCTCCGCGAGGCCTGACGGATCGGGTCAGACGTCGGGCGCGTCCGGAGCAGCTGCGGCGCCGTCGTGCGCGCCGCTGTCGCCGTTTGCGGCGGTGCCGTTGCCGTCATGTCCGGTGTCGCGGACCGGCGCGATCTGCGCGGGCGCCGTGGCCGTCGCCGTGCTCTCGCGGATCACCATGACCTTGATCACGCCGGGATACTGCATCTCTGCCTCGATCTCGCGCGCGATCTCCGCGGTCAGCGGCGGCATGTCCGTGTCCTTGACCGACGACGCCTTGACGAAGACGCGCACCTCGCGTCCGGCCTGCAGCGGAAACGCGCGATCGACGCCCGCGTGCCGGGTGGCGATCGCCTGCAGCTGCTCGAGACGGGCGAGATATGCGGCCAGCGTGTCGCGCCGCGCGCCGGGGCGGGACGCCGAGATGGCGTCGGCGCAGATGGTGAGCATCGCAAGGTCGGTGCTCGGCTCCTCGTCGAAGTGGTGCGCCTTCACCGCGTGCACCACCGCCGCGTCCGCGCCGAGGACGCGCAGGAGCTCCCCGCCGATGATCGCGTGCACGCCCTCGACGTCATGGTCGACCGCCTTGCCGACGTCGTGCAGCATGCCCGCGTCGCGCGCCGTGGCCTGGTCGACGCCCAGCTCCGCGGCGAGCACTCCGCAGAGGTATCCGGTCTCCTGACAGTGCAGCAGCGCGTTCTGCCCGTACGAGAAGCGGTAATGGAGGGTGCCGATCAGCTCGGCGAGCTCGGGCCGGCCGTGCATCTGCATCTGCCACAGTGCGCGCTCGCCGATGTCACGGATGGCCCGCTCGGTGCCGCGGCGTGCGCGCTGCAGCAGCGGCGGAACATCGTTGGCCTGCACGCGACGGTCGAGCACCTCGAGGGCCGCCTGCCGCGCGATCTCGCGCCCGACGGGGTC
Source organism: Candidatus Dormiibacterota bacterium (assembly GCA_963777285.1). Taxonomy (GTDB): domain Bacteria; phylum Chloroflexota; class Dormibacteria; order Aeolococcales; family Aeolococcaceae; genus JAFARE01. The sequence continues at coordinate 1,239,337 of CAVZPR010000001.1, read as the reverse complement.
GACGCCGCGCAGCGTCGCCTGCCCCTTCTCGTCATCGACGCCGAGCTCCATGCCGGTCTCGTCGGCCACCACGCGAAGGGCGTTGAGCACGCGCTCGCGCGCCTGCTCGTCGAGGCGCTCCAGCGCGAGGGGTGCGACCCGCGGCGCGCTGTCGATGTTCGATGCGTCCTGCCGCTCGATGGCCTCGTGGATGCGCAGCGACGCGCTGCGGTCGACGTCACCCACCAGCTCGGCGACCGCGCCCTCCACCCTGGCGGCGTGCTCGCCGGCGAGTTCCGCATCGAGCCGCTGCAGGACGACGTCGCGCGCCGCGCTCCTGTCGATCGCCGCGGCGGCGGCGACCCCCTCGGCCGCCCGCGCGCGTGCGGCGTCGACATCCGCCCGCCGCGCCTCGATCTCCTCGCGACGCTTCTTGTACGCGAAGCGACGGTCGTCGAACGCCCGGCGCCGCTCCCGCAGGTGGCGATCCCGTTCCGCGGCGAGTGCCTCCTGGCTGTCGACAGCCTCGCGGCGGGCGCTGAGCTCGTCCAGCGCCGCTTCCCGAGCGCGCAGCGCGGCCGCACGGGCGTCCGCGACGATCGCGGCAGCCCGGGCGCTCCCCTCAGCCGGCGGCTGCTGTGGCTCGGCCCCCGCCGGGGCGCGGCGTGCCGCAGCTGCGGACGTCGCCACAGCGGCGATCCCGACCAGGACGAGAATGCCCGCGAGCACCAGGAGGATGACGGTCATCTCGCCGGCAGTCTACGGTCGGATGGCACACCGGTCAGGGTCCGGCGTGGCCGTCGAACGGCTCGCTGACGTCGGCCAGCAGGCGCCGGGCGAAGAGGTCTGCCGCCGGCGGCAGGGTGCGGCGCCGGTCCCATATGAGTGCCATGGTGCGGGCGATGGGCGGGTCGCGGAGCGGAATCACCCGCACTCGCGTGCTCGGCGCCGGCAGTGGCATGGGCAGGAGCGTCGACCCCAGGCCCGCCTCCACGAGCCCCTGGACGATGGAGAAGTCGTCGCCCTCGTACGCCACGCGGGTGGTCAGCCCGGCCGCGGCGAAGGCGTCGTCGATGACCCGGCGCAGGCCGCTGCGGGATCGGGGCAGGATCAGAGGCTCGTCGGCGAGGTCCTCGAGGGTGCACGAGGTGCGGCCCACGAGGCGGTGCGTGGTGGGCACCACGGCTGCCACGCGCTCGCGGAAGAGGGGGTGGATCTCGAGGTCGGACATGTTCGGCGGCGGTCCCAGGATCCCGATGTCGAAGTCGCCGGCGACGACGCCGCTGACGACCTCGGCGGCGGTGCCCTCCTCGAGGATGAAGCGGACCCCGGGGTACGACTGCAGGAACCGGGCCAGGCGTTCGGGGAGCCAGCGCGCGCCCACGGTGTGCAGGAAGCCAACGTGCACCTGGCCGGTCTCCGCCGACACCGCCCCCTCGGCGTCGGCCACGGCATCGCGCAGGTCGTTGAGCAGGCGTTCGGCACGCGGCACGAAGCGGCGGCCGGCCTGACTGAGGCGGATGCTGCGCCCGATGCGTTCGAACAGCGGCACCCCGACCTCGTCCTCGAGGCGCGTGATCTTGCGCGACACGGTCGACTGGTCGGCCTGGAGCACCTCCGCCGCGCGGCCCAGATGCTCGGAGCGGGCCACCTCGAGGAAGGTCCGCAGCAGGTCGGCATTGATGCGGTCCATGCATCAGTTTGCGCCGAAATGTGCTGTTGATGTCAACGGATCGAGGGGCTAGGCTAAGGGCCGTAGTGACCAGTCAGTCGATTGCCGATCCTGAGCGACAAGCAGCATCTGACCCCGGGCTACTGATCGAGAGCGCGACGCGCGAAGTGCACGCCGCGCGGCGCCAGCACCGCCGCGAGATCGTGGAACGGACGCGTCTGCGCCGGCTCGTGGAGCGGGTTGACAGCGCCATCGAGCTTTGCGAGGAGACGCACCTGCAGGGAATTAAAGAGGTGCCGCCCGATGTGGCCGTGCGCGCGCGCAAGGTATTCACCTTCGCCCGCGGCGCAGTGCGCAAGACCGGCAACCGCGAGGCATTGTCCGCGGTGGACGACGCGCTGGCGCGGCGCCAGGTGAAGATCACCGAGGTGATGGACATCCTCTGGACCATCCAGGAGATCGTGTTCGACCTGATGCTGCCCTGGCGTACGGAGTTGCCCGAGGACGTCGAGGTCGAGGGTGACGAGATGGCCATTGGGCAGGGGTTTTGGCGCGAGTTCCGCCTCCACCCCTGAGCCGCGGCGTTCATTTCCCGCTGATACGGCGTCAGCTCTGCTGCTCGGTCGGTCACGCACCTCAAGTGCGCTCCCTCCCTGCGCTGCTCGCTTCCTTGTCTCAGCGGGCCTGAACGCCGCCGCGCTGTCAAGGTCGGCGTTCATTTCCCGCTGATACGGCGTCAGCTCCGCTGCTTGCTTCCTTGTCTCAGCGGGCCTGAACGCCGCCGCGCCGTCAAGGTCGGCGTTCATTTCCCGCTGATACGGGCGTCAGCTGCGCTGCTTGGTCCGTCACGCACGTCAGGTGCGCTGGCGGCGTCGCGGCCCTCGTCGCATACCGTGCGGTAATCGCACCGGCTGCACTGCCAGCGCGAGGGGCGCGCGGGGAAGTCGCCGGCCTTCCATGCGGCCACCAGCTCCATGGTGGTGGCGCTCAGCTGATAGCGCGCCTTGTTCAGGAACTTCTCGTCGAACTCCACGCGTGCCACCTCGCCGGTCTGCAGGTAGTGCAGCTCGACACTCACGTCGCTGCGGCGCACCCGCTCTGCCATCGCCACCGCGTACGCGCGCACCTGCAGGTCGTTCCTCGCGGCCTCGGCGCCGCGCGGGCGGCTGGTCTTGTAGTCGACAACGACCGGGGCCGCTCCCGGCGCCAGGTCCACCCGGTCGAAGCGCCCCACGATCTCCGCGCCGTTCATCTGCAGCGTCACGCGCTGCTCGACGGCTTCGATCGCCGCGTCGCGCCACGACGCGGACTCCACGTAGCGGCGCAGCTGGTCCTCGCCGAAGGCACGCAGCTCCGGATGCGCACCCTTGGGCCCGCGCGAATGCTCCCACGCGTCGTCCCAGAGTCGGCCGATCGCGTCCGCGTCGACGTCGGCTCCGGCGCCGCGCTGCACCGCGGCGGCGCGCAGCACCTCGTGGATGAGCGTGCCGTACCAGCTCTGCACGGAATCGCGCACCGGGAGGTGCCACAGCTTGCGGTACTCGAAGCGCCGAGGGCATTCGCGGAAGGTGCGCAGGTCCGAGACGGCCAGCGACGGTCGGGGCGGCAACGGGACACCCGATGCACGGGGGGTTCGTCGCGGGCGCGCGGCTGCGGGCGGGATGTCCGCCTGGTGCGCCGCACCGGCCAGCACCTCGGCCAGAAACGAGGTGCAGGTCTGGTCGCGAAATGTGCGGGCGTAGCGGCGCGCCCAGGTGAGCACGAGGCGGTCACGCGCCCTCGTGGCGGCGACGTAGAAGAGGCGCCGCTCTTCATCCATCGCCGCGTCACCGAGTGGTGGCGGTTCGGGCACCAGCTCGTCGGGCAGCGTGAGGTCGTGGGCGGCGCGCGCGCGACCCGTCCACTCCTCGGCGGTGCAGCGGCTGACGAACACCACCGGCCACTCCAGGCCCTTGGCGCTGTGCGCGGTGAGCAGGACGATGCCGTCTTCGATGGCGTCGATGCGCGCCAGCTCGTCCGCCTCGCGGCTGTCGCGAAGCACGTGCAGGTAGCGCAGCGCGGTGGCGACGCGGCGGTCGTCGCTCCAGTCGGCGAACGCCTCGAGCAGCTCGCCGAACTTGTTCAGGTTGGCGGCCATCTGCAGGCGCGCGGCGCCGTGATGCTCGTCCAGGATGCCGAGAAACTCGCTGCACTCCAGCGCGGCGAAGAAGACGTCGCGGACATCCTCGCGCTCGCTCATCGCGTGCAGCTCGGTGAGGTCGTCAACGCAGCTGCGCACCGCGCGCAGCTCATCATCGGGCAACGCCAAGCCGTCGCCGGCGACGAGCGCGGCCAGCGGCACGTCGTGCTCGTGCACCGCTTCCGCGAGGCGCGCGCGCGTCCGGCCCGGCACGCGCCAGGCCGGCATGTGGAGGCAGCGCAGCACCGCCTGCGTGTCATGCGGATTGGCCGCGGCGGCCAGCAGCGCGAAGAGGTCCTTGACCTCGCGCTCGTTGAAGAAGCCGCGGCCGCCACTGACCTGGTACGGGACGCCTGCGGCGCGCAGCGCTTGCATGGCCGGCTGCATGTCGACGTGCCGGCGGAAGAGCCACGCGATGTCCGCGGCGCGCTCGCCTGCGTCGATCATCTGCCGGCAGGCTTCGCGCCACCGCCGTGGCCTCGTCGTGGCCGTCGGCGGCAGCCCACACCGCGACCGCCGGGCCGTCGCCCCGTGCCGCGACCAGCTGCTTCGCTATGCGTGTCGCCGGCGTCGCGCCGGCGATGACCTGCCGCGACGCGTTCACGATCTGCGGTGTGCTGCGGTAGTTGCGCGTGAGCACGATGCTGCGGTGGTCCGGGAACTCGCGCGTGAAGCGGTCCAGGTTGGCGCGGCTGGCACCGCGGAACTTGTAGATGGACTGGTCGTCGTCCGCCACGACGAGGATGTTGCGGTGGCCCTGGGTCAGCGCTTCGACCAGCTTCGCCTGCGCGTAGTTCGTGTCCTGGTACTCGTCGACCATCACGAAGCGGATGCGCTGAGCCACGGCATGCTGCACCGCGGGCTGCTCACGCAGCAGCCGCTCCGCATAGAGGATGCAGTCGTCATGGTCGAAGACACCGAGACGCCGGTAGCGGTCGTCGAGGCGCTCGTAGACGGCCGCCACCTCGGCGTGGCGTTCGAGCAAGAGCCGCTCCGCGGGATCCGTGCACGACTCCCGCCGCCGCAGCGCCCACTCAGCGTACGCCTCGGGCGTCACCAGCTCTTGCTTGGCGTACCCGATGACCGCGAGCAGTGGATCCATCAGGTCATGCGGGCGAAGCGGGTTCCAGAGCGTCCGCGGCCGCAGCTGGTCGAGCACCGCTTCGACGTGCAGCCATCGCTCTGCTGCGTCGGCGATGCGGAACACCGGCGATATCCCTGCGAGCCACCCCCAGGCGCGCACCAGCCCGTGCGCGAAGGAGTGGTAGTTGGTCAGCGGCGCGTCGCCGCTGAACGTCCCGTGCGCCTGCTCCGCGCGCAGGCGCATCTCGTCTGCCGCCTTGCGCGTGTACGTCAGCACCAGCTGCTCCTCCGCCCCCGTGCCGCCGTCCACGAGCCGCAGGAAGCGCTCCACGATGACGCGGGTCTTGCCGCTTCCCGGACCCGCGAGCACGAGGCACGGGCCGTCGCCATGCTCGACGACCTCCTGCTGGGCTGCGTCGAGGCGTGCTTCGAGGCCGGGATCGGCCGTGAGCGGCGGCGCGCTGGTCACAGCGCGGAGCATGCGCCTGCGCGGCGACAGCAGGGTGTCGCCGTGGCGGCCTCGGGGACTGCTGAGAGAATCGCACCCGCATGGCCGCCGAGAGCGTCGACATCGCCCCTGCAGTGCGCTGGCTGCAGGGCGCGCGCCGCATCCTCGTGTTCACCGGGGCTGGGATCTCCACGGAGTCCGGCATCCCCGACTACCGCGGGCCCAACGGTGTGTGGCGCTCGCGCGACCCGGCGCGGTACACGATCCAGAGCTACGTCGCCGATGCAGAGGTGCGCAGGGAACGGTGGCGCGACCGCGCCGCGTCGGCCATCGACGGCGCGCTGCCAAACCCCGCGCACCTGGCGGTCACGCGGCTGCAGGCGCGCGGCCGCGCCCCGGTCGTGGTGACGCAGAACATCGACGGGTTGCATCAGCTTGCAGGGACGCGCGCCGTCATCGAGCTGCATGGGACCACGCGCGAGGCAGCCTGCCTCCAGTGCGGGCGGCGGCTTCCCGTCGCCTTCGTGCTGGACCGAGTGCGCGAGGGCGATGACGACCCGCACTGCGAGCTCTGCGGCGGCCTCCTCAAGACGGCGACCATCAGCTTCGGCCAGAGCCTGGTGGCGGCCGACCTCGACGCAGCGATGCAAGAGGCGTCGCTCTGCGACGCGTGCCTCGCTGTGGGGTCCACCCTCTCGGTGTGGCCCGCGGCGGGTGTCGTGGTCCGCGCCGTGAAGCGCGGCGCGCGGCTGGTCATCGTCAATGACGGCGAGACCGACCTCGACGACATGGCCGACGCCAAGATCGTCGCGCGGGCCGGCTCCGCGCTGCCGCGGCTCGTCGAGTCGCTGCTGTCGGAGCCCTGCTGACGGCTTCGGCGGCTCTGACGGTACACTCGTCGGGTTCCACGAACACAATCACCGTGATGATCACGCTGCCGAGGAGGTGAGACCCGACCGTGTCGGAAGTGAAGGTCCGCGAAGGCGAGACCTTCGAGAGCGCGCTGCGGCGCTTCAACAAGAAGATCAAGCAGAACGGCATCCTCTCCGAGGTGCGCCGCCGCGAGCACTACGAGAAGCCCTCCGTGCGCCGCAAGCGCAAGCTGGTGGCGGCCAGGAAGCGGCGCGTCAAGGCGGGGTGACCTCCCGCTGAGGGTCAGCGTCGTCAGCGCGGACTGCCTGGACGCGACCCAGCGCCGCGCCGCCCACGCCGCCCGCATCGGCAGCCTGCTTCGCGCGGCCGGTGACACGCTGGGGGTGACGTCGCGCGCCTCGGTCACCGTTCGGCTCACGGACGACGCAGAGCTGCGCGGCCTCAACTCGCGCCACAGCGGCGTGGACGAGGCCACCGACGTGCTCGCGTTTCCAGCGGGCTCGCAGCCCGAGCCCGCGTCGCCGCGGACCGTTCGCGTGGGGGACATCGCAGTGTCCGTCGAGCGCGCCATGGACCAGGCGAACGACCCGGTGGCAGAGCTGCGGCTTCTGGCCGTGCATGGGCTGCTGCACTGTCTGGGATACGACCACGCGGAGCCGGTGGACGCCGCGCGCATGACGGCGCAGACGCGTGCGCTGCTGCCCGGCCAGCCCGTGCCGGACCTCTAGGCTGCGCCGGCCGGCGTGCCCACGCTCATCATCGGCCTCGGCAATCGCGGAGGCGAGTACGCGCGCACCCGGCACAATGTCGGGTGGATGTGCCTCGACGAGCTGGAGCGGCGTGGACGGTTCTCGCGTGAGCGCCGCGAGGGCCCGTCGCGCGTGCGCGAGGGCTCTGTCGAAGGATTCGACGTGATCACCGCTCGGCCGCAGACGTACATGAACCTCAGCGGACGAGCGGCGCTCGCCCTCACGGAACGGTACGGTGTCGCGCCGCACGACGCGATCGTGGTGCACGACGAGGCGGACTTTCCGCTGGGCAAGATCCAGGTGCGACGCCGCGGCAGCGCGGCGGGCCACAAAGGCGTGCAGTCGCTCATCGACACGTGGCGCACCGACGAATTCGTGCGCGTGCGCGTCGGAGTGGGGCGTTCGGACGGCGATCTCGTCGAGCACGTGCTCGACACCTTCACACCGGAGGAACGGAAGGTGCTCCCCGGGGTCATCGAGCGCGCCGCGAGCGCGGTGGTGGCGGTCATGCGCGACGGACTCGACGCGGCGATGACCGCGTACAACCGCGCGCCAGGGTGAAGGGCGCCCCGGCCGGCGTGACACCCTCGAGCGCAACGGCGACGTTGCTCGAGCGCCTCGACACGGTGCCGGTGCTGTCGAACCTGCTTGCCGCAGGTGGAGGCGTGCTGGCGGGCGCGCCCTCCGGCGCGGTCGGGCTCCTGGCCTGGTGGCTGCGCGCACGCGCGGTGCGCGACGTGGTCATCGTTGCGAGCGAGCTGGAGAGCACGTATGCCGATTGCCTGGTGTGGGACGGCGGCTCACGCACCTTCATGTTCCCCGCGGCCGACACACCGCCCTTCGACCGCGTGCCGCCGTCCGAGGAGGTGGTGCGCCGGCGCATGACGACGCTCGCGGCGCTGGCCGGCGCCGAGCCCGCCATCGTCGTCACCTCGCCCCAGGCGCTGCTCCGGCCCACCCTGCCGCGCGACGTCGTGCGCGACGGCATCACGTCGTTGTCCCGCGGTGAGCACGTGGCCCGCGACGCGTTCACCGCGCGCCTCGTGTCACTCGGCTATCGCCGCGAAACAGCGGTCGCAGCGCCCGGCGACTTCGCCGTGCGCGGCGGCATTGTCGACGTCTTCGGGCTGGACCGTGCACGCCCGTGGCGCGCGGAATGGTTCGGCGACGAGGTCGACGACCTGCGACTCTTCGAGGCGGACACGCAGGAGTCGGTGGCCAAGCTCGAACTCGGTCGCGGTGTGGCCGGCGCGCGAGCTGGATCTGCGTCCGCAGTCCACGGCGGCGGCGCTGCGCGCCGTGGATTCGCTGGACCTGACGACGCTGCGCGGGGACGTCGCCGAGGCCTGGGCGCGAGACCGGGGGCAGCTCGCGGACGGCGTGTACGACGACGGTGTGGACGTCTTCTTCCCTTACCTGATCGGTGGCGCCACGACGCTGATCGATCACGCGCACGAGCCGATCGTGATGTTCGCCGGCGGCAGACAGCGCCTGCGCCGCGCCGCAGCGCGTCACGCCGAAGAGATCGAGAGCTTGCTGGCGCAGGAGCGCGCGCGCGGCGAGCTGCCGCGCGGCGCACGCAGCGGGCTCATCGACGTCGACACCGTCTTTGCGGAGCTGGAGCGGCATCGCTGCGTCGACGTGGTGCGCGAAGCGCAGCCTGAGACCGGCGGCGTGCACGACCTCGGCTGGCGCAGCGCGGAGGCGTTCGCCTCCCGATTCGACGCCTTCGCACGAGCCGCGGCCGACGCTCACACGGGCGGCTCCGCGGTCATCGCCGTTTCCCGGCAGCACCACAGGGTCGCGGAGCTGGCTCTGGAGCACGGCATGCCCACCGTCGACGCACCGGGGCTCGACGCTTCCCAGACGCCCATGCCCCAAGGCGCAAGCCTCATCGTCCCGGGAGACCTCTCCCAAGGGTTCGTCGCGGTGCAGGCGGGAGTCCACGTGTACTCGGACACGGAGCTCTTCGGAGCGGCGAAGCGACGCGGCTCGCTGCTCGCCCGCGGCGCGCGGCGTGCTGAATCGACGTCGGCGCGTGGTGCGCGGCGTGCAGCGACCGGCCGCGCGGCGCGCGAAGCGTTCACGTTGCAGTTCGCACCGGGCGACCTCGTGGTGCACCGCGACCACGGCATCGGCCGCTTCATCGAGATGCGCTCCGTCGCCGCTGACGAAGGCGCGGCGCACGAGTACATGGTGCTGGAGTACGCCGACGGGGACAGGCTCTTCGTGCCGGTCGAGCACCTGGACCGCGTCGACCGCTACGTCGGCGGCGTCGACTCCCACCCCGCCCTGTCGCGGCTCGGCAGCGGTGAATGGGAGCGGACCAAGCGGCGCGTCAAGGAACGCACCGAGGAGGTGGCGCGCGAGCTGCTGGTGCTCTACTCGCGCCGCGAAGCCGCTTCAGGACACGCCTACGCGGCCGACTCCGCGTGGCAGCTGGAGCTGGAGTCGTCCTTCCCATACGAGGAGACCCCGGACCAGGTCCTGGTCATGGAGGAGATCAAGCGGGACATGGAGGCGTCGCGTCCCATGGACCGCGTGGTCTGCGGCGACGTCGGCTTCGGCAAGACCGAGCTGGCCCTGCGCGGCGCCTTCAAAGCCGCAGTGGAGGGACGCCAGGTGGCCATGCTGGTGCCCACGACCGTCCTCTGCCAGCAGCATTTCCTGACCTTCAGCGAACGCCTCGCGCCGTTTCCGCTGACCGTGCACCAGCTGTCGCGGTTCTGCAGCGACGAGGAGGCCGCGCGGACGCTCGCCGGCCTCCGCAGCGGCGCAGTGGACATCGTCATCGGCACGCACCGCCTGCTGCAGCGTGACGTCGAGTTCCGCAATCTGGGGCTGGTGATCATCGACGAGGAGCAGCGCTTCGGGGTGCTGCAGAAGGAGCGCTTCAAAGAGCTGCGCGTGGCGGTCGACGTGCTCTCTCTGTCGGCAACGCCGATCCCGCGCACGCTGCACATGTCGCTGGCGGGCATTCGAGACCTGTCCGTCATCCAAACGCCGCCCGAAGAGCGCCAGCCGATCAAGACCTACGTGACGGCGCGCGAAGACTCGCTCATCCGCGAGGTGCTGACGCGTGAGCTGGCGCGCCGCGGCCAGGTCTTCTTCGTGCACAACCGGGTGCAGACCATCGAGGCCGAGGCGGACCGGTTGCGCGGCCTCGTGCCCGAGGCGCGCATCGAGGTGGCGCATGGCCAGATGCCCGAGCGCGGTCTGGCCACGGTGATGCGCAGCTTCACCGAGGGAGCGGTCGACGTCCTCGTCTGCACCACGATCATCGAGTCCGGCCTGGACATCCCCAACGCCAACACGATCGTGGTCAACGAGTCGCACCGGCTCGGGCTGGCGCAGCTCTACCAGCTGCGCGGCCGCGTGGGCCGCGCCGGCCAGCGTGCGTACGCGTACCTGCTGTACCCGCCGTTGCGGTCGCTGACGGAGAAGGCCGACAAGCGGCTGGACGTCATCGCCGACCTGCAGGACCTGGGATCAGGCTTCAAGCTGGCCATGCGCGACCTCGAGATCCGCGGCGCCGGCAATCTCTTGGGCGAGCAGCAGCACGGCGAGATCGCCGCGGTCGGGCTGGAGCTCTACAACCATCTGCTGGCACAGGCTGTCACCGCGCTGCAGGGAAAGCCGGTCGTCGAGTCACCGGCGCAGGTGACGGTGGCGCTGCCGCTGCCCGCATTCCTGCCGGTGGACTACGTCAGCGACGAGCGCCTCCGCCTGCGCTGCTATCAGGACCTCGCCGCGTGCAGCAGCGAGAGCGAGCTCGACGCGCGGGTTCGTGGCCTCGTCGACAGGTTCGGTCCGCTGCCTTCGCCTGCCGAGATGCTCGTGTACTCGCTGCGCGTCCGCTTGCTCGCCGCGGCGGCCGGCGTGCTGGCGGTCGAGGGGGAGCGCGGCGCAGGGCTCGTCGTGCGCCTGCCGGTGACGCACGATCTCGACCTGCCCAGCGTCGCGGCGCAGTTCCGCTCCACGGTGCGCGCCACGCCGTCGCAGCTGCACCTGTCGACGCAACACGCCTGGCGCGACACGCTCCCCGCGCTGCTGCGCGAGGTCGCCCGCATGCAACGCATGCGGCAGCGAGTCCCCGCAGGCGTGGGCTGAGGGCCGACGCCGTGCGTGACGAGGCTGCGGCGGCGTTGCGCGCACTGAACGAGGTGGTGGAGCGCCTGCGCGCTCCCGGCGGATGCCCGTGGGACCGTGAGCAGACGCACCGCACCCTGCGCCCGTACCTGCTCGAGGAGACGTACGAGGTCCTGGACGCCATCGACAGCCGCGGCACCGAGACGCTGCGCGAGGAGCTCGGCGACCTGCTGCTCCAGGTCCTCATGCACTGCGCCATCGCGCAGGAGCAGGAGCCCGGCTTCGACATAGGGGATGTCGCCGAGGTGGCGCGCACCAAGATGATCCACCGCCATCCGCACGTCTTCGGCGACACCACGGCACGGAGCGCGGCCGAGGTCGTCGTCAACTGGGAGAAGCTGAAGCGCAGCGAGAAGCGCGAGCGCCTGTCGCTGCTCGACGGAGTGCCGCACGCGCTGCCGGCGCTGGCCTATGCGCAAGGCGTGCAGAAGCGCCCGGCGCGCGTGGGCTTCGACGAGACGCCCTCGGTGCAAGCGGCACTCGGCCACGTGCACGACGCGCTGGATCACGTGGCGCAGCGCGCCACCGCGGAGCCGATGCAGGCCGCCCGAGGCGAGGACTGGGAGGCCGCGGCTGCTGACGCGGCCACACCGCTCGCCACCGAGGACGCAATCGGTGAGCTGCTGTTCGCGACCGTCGCCCTGGCCCGCCAGCTCCGCGTCAACCCAGAGGAGGCGCTGCGCCGGCGCGCCAGCCTTTTCGCTGACCGCTTCCGCGCGCTGGAGGTCACTGCCCGGGCCGAGGGCCTGGACCTGCACGACCTGGAGATCGGGGACTGGCGGCGGCGGTGGCGCGCCACACAAGGACCCTCCTAAAGCGCTATGTTCCAACGCGCCAATCTCCGCACGATGCCGGGGCTGGCACGGGAGAGGCATCGTCAGGGATGGACATGAAGGGACAACACCGCCGGTGGCAGCGTCTCGCTGTCGTGGGCATCATCGGGATTGCGGGATACGCGGCGTTCTCCGCGCCGAGGGGCGTGGCTGCGGCGACGACACCGCCGGCCTTCAAGTTCAATCCGAGCATGGCCCTGCTCAACAACGGCACCGCCACGGGAGCGGCCGAGCCCACCATCAAGGTCGACAGCGCGGGCCACATCTACGTCACCGGCCCGGCGGGCGTCCCCACGGGCGGCTGCCCGTGGTGGAAGGTTCATCCCAACTCGCTCAACAGCAGCGGGCTGCCCTACGACTACCTGGGGACCTTCGACAGCTTCCCGTCGGGCACGCCCTTCGGAGGTGGCGACTGCGACATAGCCACCGGCGGCCTGGCGCCACAAGGTCGATACGACAACCTGGCGCTCTCCAGCCTGTCTGCGGCCAGCGTCACGGTCAACGAGAGCCCCGACGGCGGCAAGACGCTGAAGACCACACCCAATCCGTTCGGCAGCCTCGTGCCCGGCGATGACCGCCAGTGGAACGCCGCCGACACGGGCCTCGGGCAGGTGTACATGGTGGTGCACGACGCCGCCACCGACAACATCCAGTTCGGAAGCTCGACCGACGGCGGTTTCACGTACACCCGGCCCGCGATCGGAGGCACGGCGATCGACTTCACCACCGTGCCCGGCGCGGTCGCCAACAACTACTTCGGAGAGCCGGTCATCGACCCCACGACGCACTTCATCTATGTGCCCTTCCTCGCGGGCGCCACTGCTCAGGACGCGTCCAACTCGGTCATCGACACCGTGTACCTCGCGGTGGGTGACCCTTGCGCGTCGAGCTGCACCCCGGGATCCACGCTCACCGACGTGTCCTGGACCGACTACACCGTGTACGGACCGCAGACCGGCGCCAGCTTCGGGTACATCTTCCCGTCGGCTGCGATCGACGCCGCGGGCAACGTCTACGTGTCCTGGAGCGATGACAGCCACGTGTGGATCAGCCATTCGAAGACACCCGCGGCCGGCGGCCCGTGGTCTGCCCCCTTCGAGATGGACAAGGGAATCCGCTCGCACAGCAACGTCATGCAGTGGATCGTCGGGGGAGCGCCCGGCGTGGTCGACGCCGTGTGGTACTCGGCCAAGCTCACCGGGTCGGGCACGACCTGTCCCTCCGGCGCGACCGGCACGCCCGACGACAGCAACGGGGTGAACAACAACTGCTTCGACACATGGGAGGTGCAGTTCGCCCAGAGCCGTTCCCACGGCACCGGGTTCAAGTACAGCGACGTCAACGAACAGGTCCACATCGGCTCTCTCTGCACCCAGGGCCTGAACTGCAGTGTCAACGGTGGCAACCGCAACCTCCTCGACTTCTTCCAGGTCGCGCTGGATCCCGCCGGAGCCGCCAACATCGCCTACGCCGACGACCTCTCGGGCACCATCAACATCGAGTACACGCGGCAGTGCACCGGCCTCAGCGCCACCAGCAGCAACCAGATCAGCTATTCGTGCAAGGCCTTCCTGCCGCCGCCGAAGCCGCCGAGCCCGGTCTGCGGGAACCCGAGCAACGGCCACCTGGCCACGGTGGCGACGGATCCAAGCGGCGACGCCATCAATCCCACGGGAGGGGGTGGCGACACCAGCCCGGCCGACGTCACCCAGGTGCAGATGCAGAGCGACGGGACCAACCTCACGACGATCCTGACGATCGCCAACCTCGCGCAGGATCCACCGACCCCTGTCGCGGGAACCTCCGACACGTATTACTACGTCGCGTGGGAGACGGGCGGCACCTGGTGGGCGACGCTGGCGAGTGAGCCGCAGCCGGATACGACCGCGTTCAGCTATGGGCAGTTCGACACCAGCACCAACCAGCTCACCACGAGCAACACGGCCGGGGGAAGCATCGCCACCGGGTCGCCTGGGACGATCTCCATCCAGGTGCCGCTCAGCGCCCTGGGGAATCCCACGATCCCGGTCACCAAAGCCAACAAGGCCAGCGCGGCGGTGCAGAATCCCGTCGCGGTGGTGGTGAGCGGTGAGGGCGCGCTGGGCACAGGCCTCGTGTTCACGCACCCGGACGATCGCGGGCCCAACCAGGGCTACGGATCGAGCTGGGCCGTCTGCTGACAGCCGGGGTCGCTGCGACCTAGTCCACGCCCTTGTCAAAAAAGCGGGGCGCGCCCATCCTATCCACACGTCGCGCCTCAATCCCAGCACGCATCCCTCCAGAGGTCTGCAACCATCCGAAGTCCCCGCGCCTCCGTCGATGACCGCGTCCTCATCCGACGCTTCTGGATCGCTGTGAGCGCCGCCTTTTGCGGCGTCGTCGCCTTCGGCATCTACGGGCAGGCGGCCGACAGCCGCGCGCTGGACGCGCAGGTGGGCACGCTCACCCAGCAGAACGTCGCCCTGCAGCAGCAGATCGCCGACCGGCAGCGGGAGATCGTCGAGGCGCAGACGGCAGCCTGGCTCGAGGAGGAGGCGCGCAAGCTCGGCTACGTGTTCCCCGGCGAGAAGGTCTTCGTGCTGACGCCGGCAGGCGGCCACGCCCCAGCCTCCGGCGGCGTCAACGCGCCCCTGCCGACGTTCTCACCTCTGCCCGTGCCGACGGCGGCGCCGTCCGCCACACCAGGCGTGACCCCGCGGCCCTCGCCGACGGCCGTCCCGCTCACCGTGGCGACACCATCGCCCAGTCCGCACTAGGCCGCGGCCGGCCGAAGCGCCGCGCGGCGTGCGCTATTCTCTGAGGGCGGCGTGGAGCAGTGGCAGCTCGTCGGGCTCATAACCCGAAGGTCGCCGGTTCGAGTCCGGCCGCCGCAACTCCAGCGCCCAAACATCCGCACCCGGCCGCGCAATCGCGCGCCGAGTTTCAGCGCCTCATTGGCGGTTTAGCTCAGGTGGTAGAGCAGCCGGTTCATACCCGGTATGTCCCTGGTTCGAGTCCAGGAACCGCCACGCCCGCGTTCGGCTCTGTGCCGGAGCGGGCCCGCCGGCCCATCATCGCCCTGGTGCGGCGAGTGGTGGCCGTGGCGGCCGACCGGCGGCGCGTGCTGCGGCCCGGCGAGCGCGTGCTGCTGGCCTGCAGCGGTGGCCCGGATTCGACAGCGCTGCTCGACGCGCTCTCCCGTCTCGCCCCGCCGCGCGGCTGGTCGATCCTGGTGGCCCACGTCGACCACGGGCTGCGGCCGGGCGGCGAGTCCGAGTCCCGCCATGTCGCCATGCTGGCGGAGGAGCGCGCGTTGCCTTTCGTAGCCTTGCGCGTCACGGTGGAGGCAGGGCCCTCGCTGCAGGAGCGAGCCCGGGAGGCGCGCCATGCAGCGCTGCGAGAGGCGGCGCACCGGGCGCAGGCCTCGGCGATCGCGCTGGGACACACGGCCGACGACCAGGCGGAGACGGTGCTGATGCGGGCGCTGTCCTCGGCGACGCCCCGCAGCATCCTGGCGATGGCCGAGCGCAACGGCGCCCTGGCGCGGCCGCTGCTCCGCGTGTGGCGCGCCGACACCGAGGCGTACTGCGCCGCGCTGGGCATCTCAGTGCTCGAGGACCCGAGCAACCGCGATCCGCGCTTTCTTCGCAGCCGGGTTCGGCACGAGCTCATGCCCGCGCTCGAGGCGGTCTTCCCCGGCGCGCGACGGCGTCTGGTGGTGCTCGCCGAGCGGCAGCGTCAAGCGCTGCAGGCGGATGGGCCGCCGCCGGACCCCTGATAGACTGAGTTCAGATGCCCGGAAGTCGCCGCAGCCTCACGTATCTGCTCATCATCGCTGCCGTCATCGTGGTTGCGGCGCTGCTGTACCGCAACTTCCCGAGCCAGTCCGCCAAGACCGCCGACGCGGGGCAGCTCTCGCAGGCGGTGGCCAACTTCACCGCGCATTCCAGCGACCGCGCCAACACGCTGAGCACCGACCCCAATCAGGCCGCCGAGATCCAAGGCGACGGCCAGACCGTGACGTGGTACGCGCAGGACGGCACGCACTACTCGACCACCGTGTCCTCGTCCGATGAGATCGAGCGGGAGTTCGACGAGAATCATTACTACAATTACAAAGTCGATTCCGGCAGTGGGAGCAACTTCCTTTTGAGCGTCATCCTCCCCAACCTCGTGCTGTTCGGGCTGATGGCGCTGATCCTCCTCTGGATCTTCCGGCAGACGCAGAGCGGGAACAACCAGGCGCTGTCGTTCGGACGCAGCCGTGCCCGCCTGCTCGCCGGTGACAAACCGGCGATCACCTTCACAGACGTCGCCGGGGTCGACGAGGCCAAGCAGGAGCTCAGCGAGATCGTCGAGTTCCTCAAGTATCCCGACAAGTTCGCCGCCGTCGGGGCACGCATTCCCAAGGGCGTGCTGCTGGTCGGACCGCCCGGCACGGGCAAGACGCTGCTGTCCAAGGCCGTCGCGGGCGAGGCAGGCGTTCCGTTCTTCAGCATCAGCGGCTCGGAGTTCGTGGAGATGTTCGTCGGCGTCGGCGCGAGCCGCGTCCGCGACCTCTTCGACCAGGCCAAGAAGAACTCCCCGTGCATCGTCTTCGTCGACGAGATCGACGCCGTGGGGCGGCAGCGCGGCGCCGGCCTGGGTGGCGGTCACGACGAGCGTGAGCAGACCCTCAACCAGCTGCTCGTCGAGATGGACGGCTTCGAAACGGCGACGCACGTGATCGTCATCGCGGCCACGAACCGCCCTGACGTGCTCGACCCGGCGCTGCTCCGCCCGGGGCGCTTCGACCGCCACGTGATGCTGGACCGTCCCGACATCCGTGGCCGCCGCGCGATCCTCGAGGTGCACGCGCGCAACAAGCCACTCGACTCGGGTGCGGACCTCGAGGTGCTGGCCAAGCAGACGCCGGGCTTCAGCGGCGCCGACCTCTCCAACCTGATCAACGAAGCCGCGATCCTGGCGGCGCGGGCCAACCGCAAGCTCATCACCATGAACGACCTCGAGGAGTCCATCGCCCGCGTGATCGCCGGACCCGAACGGCGCAGCCGGATGATCACGGAGAAGGAGAAGACCACCATCGCGTTCCACGAGATGGGCCACGCGCTGGTGGGCAAGACCCTGGAGCACACCGACCCCGTGCACAAGGTGACGATCGTCAGCCGGGGCATGGCGCTGGGCTGGACCATGAGCCTGCCCACCGAGGACCGGTACCTGGTGAGCAAGGCGGAGCTGATCGACCAGCTGGCGCAGATCCTCGGCGGCCGCTGCTCCGAGGAGCTCATCTTCGGCGAGGACAACATCACCACCGGCGCCTCGGACGACATCCGCAAGGCCACCAACCTGGCGCGGAAGATGGTCACCGAGTGGGGGATGAGCGACAAGCTGGGGCCGCTGACCTTCGGCGAGCGGCAGGAGATGGTCTTCCTGGGACGCGACCTCGGTGAGCAGCGCAACTACTCCGAGGACATCGCCTCCGAGATCGACCAGGAGGTGCACCAGCTCGTCGCCGATGCCTTCCTCAGGGCCAAGCAGGTGCTGCGCGAGCGTGAGGTGGTGCTGCGTGCGCTCGCCTCGCGCCTCGTGGAGATCGAGACCATGGACGCAGCCGAGATGGACCGGATCATCATCAAGGTCGAGTTGCAGGGCTCCGCCGAGGCCGGCGGCGCCGAACCCCCCGCGGAGGCGGCAGCCGGCGCCTAGCTGAGCCCCGAGGGCGGACCGCCATTCGGCGGGGTACACTGAACGCACCGCTTGGATCACGAGGTGACCGAGACGATGGCGACCATGCGCACGGAGCATCCCGTGCTGGCCTTCGTCGGCGCGGGTCGCGCCGGCAGCGCGCTCGCGACGGCGTTCGCGGCTGCGGGCTTGGCTGTCGCCGCGGTGTCCAGCCGCGACCCAAACGACGCCCGAGCGCTCGCCGCCGCGCTGGGGGCGCGTCCCGTGCCGGGCGCCGTCGAGGCGGCGATGGCGGCCGAGGTCACCTTCCTGACCGTCTCCGACGCCGAGATCACGCGCCTCGCGGCGACCATCGCCGCCTCCGGTGCAGCTCTCTCCGGCCGCACCGTGGTCCACTGCAGCGCGCGCCTCGGGCTCGCCCCACTCAGGGCCCTGCCCAGCAGCGGCGCCGGAATCGGAGTTCTCCATCCGCTGCAGGCGCTGGCCGGCGCGGCGAGCGCTCCGCTGCTGCGCGGCGCGTCCTTCCGGGTCGAGGCCGGCACGGTCCGGGTCGGCCTCGAGCTCGAGGGCCTCGTCACCGCACTCGGCGGCACGGTGCTGGACATCGCGCCCGAGGCTCGCGACCTGTACCACGCGGCTGCCGTGCTGGCGGGCAACGCGCCGCTCGCGTTGCTGGAAACCGCCACCCGGCTCCTCGAGGACGCCGGGGTCGACCGCGACACCGCGCGCGCCGCCCTCGCCGCGCTGCTCCACGGCGCTGCGGTCAACGCGGTGCGCGACGGACCCGCCCAGGCGCTCACCGGTCCGGTGGCGCGCGGCGACTGGGAGGCGGTGGAGGCGCACCTCGCCGCGCTGGCACCCCATCCGCGGGCGCGCGACGTCTACCAGGTGATGGCGCGCGAGATGGAGCGCCTCACCGGCCGTGCCCCGGCGACGCAGAAGCGGCCGCGGCTGCATCGAGTCGCCTAGGCGATGCCCACCACCGTCAACGACCTGCTCGCGGCGAAGCGCGAGGGCTGCCGCTTCGTGATGCTCACCGCCTACGACCATCCCACGGCGCGTCTGCTCGCGGAGGCCGGCATCCCCGTGATCCTGGTGGGCAACTCGGTGGGCGACAACGTGCTCGGCTACGCCAACACGATCCCCGTGACGCTCGAGGAGATGCTCCACCACGCCCGCGCGGTGGCGCGCGGAGCACCCGACCTGCTGCTCGTCGGCGACATGCCCTTCGGCGCGTACCACGTCTCCTGCGAGGCGACGATCGCCGCCGCCAGCGCCTTTCTGAAAGCGGGCATGCACGCGGTCAAGCTCGAGGGCGGCGGATGGGTGGTGGACCGCGTGGCCAGGCTGACCGAGCGCGGCATCCCGGTGATGGGCCACCTGGGCCTGACGCCGCAGTCGGTCAATGCGTTCGGCGGCATGCGCGTGCAGGGCAGGACCGACGCGGCGCGCGAGCGCATCATGCGCGACGCCGAGGCACTGCAGGCCGCCGGTGCGTTTGCACTCGTGCTCGAGGGCGTGCCGCGCGACCTCGCGGCCGCGGTCACCGCCGCTCTGGCCATCCCGACGATCGGCATCGGCGCCGGTCCCGACTGCGACGGCCAGGTGCTCATCATCCACGACCTCCTGGGGATCACCCCTCACACCCGCGGCGGCATGCCCAAGTTCGCGAGGGCGTACGCCGACATCGGAGACCGCGTCGTGGCGGCGGCGCGCGCGTACGCCGACGACGTGCGCGAGGGGCGATTCCCGGACGATGCGCACTCGTATCACTGAGGGGCCGGTCCGGCTCGCAACGCCGGAGCAATTGCGCCGCTGGTCGCTCCGCTGCCACGCGGCGGGCATGACCGTCGGTCTGGTGCCGACCATGGGCGCGCTGCACCGCGGGCACCGCAGCCTGGTGGAGCGTGCCATGGCGGAGTGCGACCGCGTGGTCGTGAGCATCTTCGTCAACCCTGCCCAGTTCGCACCCGGCGAGGACTACGAGCGATATCCGCGCAGCCTCGAGGCGGACATCGCGCTGCTCACGGGCAGCGGGGTGCACGCCGCGTACGCGCCCTCCCTCGACGCCGTCTACCCGCCCGGGGGACTGACACAGGTTCACGTCGGCGGCGCCGCCGGCGAGGAGCTCGAGGCGCGGCTGCGACCCGGCCATTTCGACGGGGTGGGCCTGATCGTCGCCAAGCTGCTGGTCGCGGCGCGGCCGGATCGTGCCTATTTCGGCCAGAAGGACGCGCAGCAGTGCGCCGTGGTCGAGAGGCTGGCGCGCGATCTTGACACTGGCGTCCAGATCGTGGTCTGTCCCACGCTCCGTGATGACGACGGCCTGGCGCTGTCCAGCCGCAACGTGTACCTCAGTGACGACGAGCGCCGCCAGGCGCTCGCCATCCCCCGGGACTCGCTGCTGCGGCGCGGCTCTTCGCCGCGGGCGAGCGCGCCGCCGACAGCCTCATTCGCGCCGTCGACGGCGCGCTGACCGACGCCGGCGTGAGCGCCGACTACGTCGCCGTTGTCGATGCATCGACCTTCAGCCGCGTGGACACCGCGGGGGTCGGATGCCAAATCGTTGTGGCTGCTAGAATAGGGACGACCCGCCTCATCGATGTTGTGCGGCTGGGGATCGATGGGGCGCCGCACGTCGGGGCGCCTGGCGCCACCTAGAACAATGCAGCGGATCCTGATGAAATCGAAGATCCACCGTGCCACGGTGACACGGGCGGATCTCGATTACGAAGGATCGGTGTCTCTTTCGCCCGACCTGCTGCGCGCAGCGAACATGGTGGCCGGTGAGCAGGTGCATGTCGTCAATGTCAGCAACGGGTCGCGCGCCATCACGTACGCCATCGAGGGCGCATCCGGTGAGGTGGCGCTCAACGGCGCCATGGCACACATCGGCTCGGTGGGCGACGTCGTGATCGTCATCGCCTACGCCGGCGTGGACGACGCGGAGGTCGCCGCCTTCACGCCGGCGGTCGTGCTGGTGGACTCCAACAACCGCGAGCGCGAGAAGGCGGGCATCCACTGAACGATCGAGCCGCTCTCAATCGCGGAGCACCGGCTTTCGATCTCGTTGTCATTGGCAGTGGCATCGCCGGACTCTGCGCCGCGCTGGTCGCGGCGCGGCGAGCGCGCGTCGCACTGCTCACGAAGGGCCGGCTCGAGGACGGCTGCAGCCGCTGGGCACAGGGCGGCATTGCGGCCGCCATCGGCGACGACGACAGCGCGCAGCAGCACTACGACGACACCATCAGCGCGGGTCGCGGCCTCTGCCATGCGGATGCGGTGCGTGTGCTGGTCGAGGAAGGGCCCGCGCGCGTGCGCCAGCTCATCGAGTGGGGCGTGACCTTCGACACACAGGACGGCGAGCTGCTGCTCGGCCGTGAGGCCGCGCACTCCCGCGCGCGCATCCTGCACGCGCGAGGCGACGGCACCGGCCTGGAGGTGGAGACGGCGCTCATCGCGCGGCTCCGTGCCGCCTCCGTCATGGTGATGGAGCACGCGCACGTCGAGCGAATCCTGGCCGGCGAGGCGGGTCGCTGCACCGGCGTGGAGTGGTGCGACACGGAGCGCGGAACGGTGCATCGTCTGGCCAGCAATGCGGTCATCCTGGCCAGCGGCGGCGCAGGCCGGCTCTGGCCGGCGACGACCAACCCTGGCACGGCGACCGGCGACGGCGTCGCGCTCGCGTACGAGGCAGGCGCCGAGGTTGCGGGGATGGAGTTCGTGCAGTTCCACCCCACGGCGCTGGCGCTTCCTGAAGCACCGCGCTTTCTCATCAGTGAGGCTGTGCGCGGCGAGGGCGCAACCGTCGTCAACGGCGCCGGCCGGCGCTTTCTCTTCGACTCCGATTCGCGTGGCGAGCTGGGCGGCCGCGACGTGGTGGCCCGCTCCATCTGGGATGAGCTGAGCCGCAGCGGGGCCGACCACGTGTACCTCGACTGCTCCTCGATCCCCCACGTGGCACTGCGTTTTCCGGCGATACACCACATGTGCCGCGAGCACGGACTCGACATGGCGCACGACCGCATCCCGGTCGCGCCGGCGGCGCACTACATGATCGGCGGTGTGCGCACAGACCTGCGCGCCGCCACGTCGCTGCCCGGCTTGTATGCCTGTGGCGAGGTGGCCAGCAGCGGCGTGCACGGAGCCAATCGCTTGGCGAGCAACAGCCTGCTCGAGTCCGTGGTCTTCGCGCACCGCGCCGCCGAAGCGGCGCTCGCCGACTCCGCCGAGGCGCCGCCGCCACACGTCGAGCAGGTCGATGCGCCGCGCGACGTCGCGGTGGATGCGTCGCAACAGGCGGCGTGGGATGTGCTGCAGAGCGCGCTGTGGTCTGGTGCGGGCATCGTGCGCGAGGCGACCGGGATCGCGGCTGCGCTGCAGGTGTGCCGCGACATCGCAGACGGTTCGGCGTCGAAGCGAACCATCGCGGAGACGCGCCTGCACGGCGCCGCGACCACGGCGTCGCTGGTCTGCGCCGCGGCCCTGCGGCGCGAGGAGTCGCGCGGCTGTCACATCCGATCGGACCATGCAAGCAGCAGTGATGAATGGCATGGCGACCTCGTCATGCACGGACAGAGAGGAGCACACCTTGACCGTCACGTTTGAACCGATCACCGAAGCGCTGTCGCCTGAGGCCATCGATTCACTGATCAGGTCGGCGCTCGCCGAGGACGTCGGTCCCGGCGACGTCACCACCGACGCGGTCATCCCGGGTGAGATGACCTGCCGCGGCAAGATCGTGTGCAAGGAGGACGGCGTGGTGGCCGGCCTCAGCGTCACGCGCCGTGTGTTCGAGCTCGTCGAGCCGCGCATCCAGTTCGACGCCAAGACCAAGGACGGCGAGAAGGTGCAGGCGGACGCGATCGTGGCGCGCCTGTACGGCCCGGCGCGCGGCATCCTCAGGGGCGAGCGCGTGGCGCTGAACTTCCTGCAGCACCTGAGCGGCATCGCCACCATGACCAGCAGGTTCGTGAAAGCGGTCGAGGGCACCAAGACGAAGATCCTCGACACGCGCAAGACCACCCCAGGCCTGCGCGGCCTGGAGAAGTACGCGACGCGCATCGGTGGCGCGGTGAACCACCGCATGGGCCTGTTCGACGCGGTGCTCATCAAGGACACGCACCTGGCGCTGGTGGGCGGCATCAGCCCCGCCTTGCGCGGCGCGCGCAAGGCCTATCCGGACGCCGAGGTGAACGTCGAGGTGAGCAACCTCCAGGAGCTGGAGCAGGCCCTGGCCGACCGGGCGCCCCGCATCCTCCTGGACAACTTCTCCTGCGGCCAGGTCCGCGAGGCGATGCAGATCATCCGCGGCCGCGCCGTGGTGGAGGTCAGCGGTGGCGTGCAGGTGAGCACCGCGCGGGCGTACGCGCTGGCCGGGGCCGACTACATCAGCGTGGGCGCGCTGACGCACTCGGCGACGGCTCTTGACTTCTCCCTCAAGGTCACGCGCTACTGACGCGTCCGCGGCGCGAGGCGCCCACGGTCTCGTAACGGCGCTGCCGCAAACGAAGGGGCGAACGGGAGCGGCGCCGGCCTCCGGGTGAGAATCGCGCTCATGCGGATTCTCGTGGTCGAGGACGACCGCCGCCTCGCCGACGTCATGCGGGACGGGCTCGAGGAGATCGGGATGTCGGTCGACATCGTCACGGACGGCGACGCCGTGGGCCGCGCCGTCGACACCTCCGGCCCCTACGACGTGATCGTGCTCGACGTGATGCTGGGCATGGGCCCGGACGGCTTCGAGGTGTGCAGCCGGCTGCGCAACCGGGGGATCTCCAGCGCGGTGCTGATGCTCACCGCGCTCGACGCCGTGCCCGACCGGGTGCGCGGGCTCGACGCGGGCGCCGACGATTACCTGGCGAAGCCCTTCGCCTTCAGCGAGCTGGTGGCGCGGATCAAGGCGGTCACCCGCCGCCACGCCGGGCTGGGACGGGAGGTGCGCGAGTTTCATGGCATCAGGCTCGACCCCCGCAGCCGGCGCGTGACCGTCGGGGGCTCCGAGGTGGAGCTGACGCGCAAGGAGTTCGACATCCTCGAGCTCCTGATGAACCACGAGGACCACGTGCTGAGCAAGGAGCGCATCCTCGCCCACGTCTGGGGCGACGACGCGTCACCGGGGTCCAACCTGGTCGAGGTGCACGTCGCCCGGCTGCGCCGCAAGCTGGCTGACACCCCTGACGGTGACTGCATCAGCACGGTGCGCAACGTGGGCTACCGATTCGGCCGCGGCGCGGCGCGGGTCGCGTGAGCGCCGGCGTCGGCGCGGCCGTCTCCGCGGGGCGCGCGCACGCAGCCCCGGCCAGGCGCCGCTTCGAGCGGCGCGCGCTGTTCCTCCTGGCGCATCCGCAGAGCGTGAGCTCCGTCTGGGGCCGGGCGCTCGTGGTCACCACCTGCCTGTCCATCCTCGGCGGGGTGCTCCTCGGCGAGGCGACGGCGCTGCAGAACGTCACCTTCGGCGGCTTCAGCTTGCTGGCGGTGCTGGCGGCCACGTGGCTGGTGCCGGCCTGGGGCTACGTGCCCGTGATGCTGGCGGCCCTGGCGCTTCCGGTCGTCACCGCGGCACTGGGAGGCGTCGACCCGCTGACGGCCAAGTTCCAGTTCTCGGCGACCACGGTCGCATGCGTCCTCACCGTGCTCACCGTGCGCGCCCTCAAGGCCAACGAGGCCAGCCGCCAGCGGGCGCACGACAGCCTGATGCGCTTCACCGCGGACGCCGCTCACGAGCTGCGCTCGCCGCTGACCCTGATGCGGGCCACGCTGGAGCACCTCACCCGGCAGCAGCGCAGCGCCGCGGAGTACGCGGACCGCACCCAGACGGTGCTGCGCGAGGTCGATCGCCTGATCCACGTCTCCAACGCCCTTCTGGTGCTGGCGCAGAGTGACGCGGGGCTGCTGGCGCTCGGCCTGGAGCGCGTCGACCTGGGTGACCTGCTCGATGAGCTGGAGGCTCGCTGGGCGCCGAGCGCGGCTGCCGCCGGCGTGACGCTGAGCCACGCGGTCGCGCGGGGCGCGTCGGCTCGCTGCGACCCCGGGTTGGTGGGTCGCCTGCTCGACAACCTCGTGGAGAACGCGATCCGGCACACGCCGCGCGGCGGGTCGGTCACCGTGAGGGTGGCCGCCGACGGCGCCGAGGAGTGGGACATCGAGGTCCGGGACACCGGGACCGGGATCCCGGTGGCCTTCCGCCGCCGCCTCTTCGAACGGTTCAGCCGCGCCGAGGAGGGGCGGGAGCGGTCGACGGGCGGCGCCGGGCTCGGCCTCTCGGTGTGCGCCGCGATCGCCGCCGCCCACGGCGGCAGCGTCGAGCTGGTCGAGACGGACGCCACCGGAACGACAATCGTTCTCCACCTGCCCGTCACACCGAGTTCAGGCTGACTCCAGCTTGCCCGGCGATCCTGAGCGCGTCGCAGGTCCCACGGGGACCGCAAGCTCAGGAGACTTCCAGTGGATCACATCGCCCGCCTGCTGCTCCGGCTGCAGAACGCCGGCCGCCGCGAGGAGGGTCAGGGAATGGTCGAATACGCCCTGATTCTCGTGCTCATCGCCGTGGTCGTCATCGTCGTCCTCAGCACGGTCGGCAAGCAGATCAACAACGTCTTCTCCAACATCAGCAGCGGCCTGGGCCACTGAGCAGGGCGGCGCTCAGGAGTCGAGCGCCGCGACCAGCTCCTCCTGCAGATAGCCGAGGGCGAGCAGGATGCCGAACTCCGGCTGCCCCCGCATCTCCGCGGTCGCCCGCTCCTCCCAGCCGTCGGCATCGACGCCGATGATCCCGGCGGCCGCGATCCGCAGGTGGTTGAAGGCGCGCAGCCAGGAGAGCGCCTGGGCCTCCGTCAGAGGGAGCGTGTTCTCGCCGGCGGCGAGGGAGTCGCGAACCACCGCCACGTCCGCTTCGCGGCCCCGTTCCACCTCGGGGCGCACCCAGCGCTCGTATTCGGCCTGCAGCGCCGGTTCCACGTAAGCCCGGGGCGACGTCGCCAGCACGGTGCCCATCTGAGGCGCCAGACGATCGACGATCGCGGTGAGGGCCTCCCGCTCGCGGGCGTCGAGCTTGACCTGGATCCTGCCGCGGCGGCGCAGCACCTGGGCCACGCCGTCAGGCCGCCTCGCTCAGGGCCGCGCCAGGGTGGCCTGCAGGCCGAAGGAGTGCAGGCGAGCCACGGACACCTCCGCCTGCTCGCGGGGCTGGGTCGCGACCACGGCGCGTCCCTCGTTGTGCACCTGCAGCATGAGGCGCGTTGCGGTCTCGTGGTCGTAGCCGAAGAGGCGGCGCAGGACCAGGACGACGTACGTCATCAGGGTGACCGGGTCGTTCCAGACGACGATGTTCCAGCCGAACTCTCGCGTCACGTGCTCGCGGCGTTCGGGTGCCTTGACCGGTGCCGGCGTGGCCGTCGTCGCCATCCGCTACAGCGTAATCCAGCGACGGCGCCGCCGGAGGCGCGCCGTGCCGGCGGCTACGCCGCGCTGGAGAAGTCGACCACCCCGCCCCACGCGGAGGGCTTGCGGGGCGGGGACGCCGCTGTCGCGGCAGGCACTGCCGGACCGTCGAGCACCGCCTGCAGGGGCAGCTCGCAGTTGTGGCAGATGATCCAGATCGGTCCGGGCTCGGTGACGCGACGCTCGAGCCGGTGCCGCTCGCCGCATTCCTCGCACGTGATGGTGACGCGCATTTCGTGCTGCACTGTCGCACCGGCTTGCGACGCCGGCTCTGATCGCGCTGTCGCGTCCCCGGAAACGCAGTGCAACGAATTTGCGATGCGAGGCGGCGGTGCTACACTCGCTGAGATCGCATTGGCATGGCGCACGCGCGCCGTTTTCGCCCCGGCTGCGATCTACCCCGCGGTGCCGCGCCCCGCGAACCCACCGCCATCTGACGCAAGGAGACAGTTGACCGCGACCGCGACACGGGAACCCGAAACGCTGACCATGGAGGACCTCCTCAGGGAGGACCAGAATTCGATTCGGGCCCTGGCCCACGGTGACATCGTCGACGGTGTCGTCGTCCGTGTCGATCCGGACGAGGTCCTGGTCGACATCGGGGCCAAGAGCGAAGGGATCATCTCCAACCGCGAGCTGGCAGCGCGCGGCGAGCAGCCGGTGTCGCTCAACCCCGGCGATCAGGTCAAGGTCTACATCATCCAGCCCGAGGACGACCGGGGCAACGTCGTGCTCAGCCTGCGCAAGGCGCGCGCCGAGGGCATCTGGCAGGCCGTCGCGCAGAAGGAGTCGGAGGGGGAGATCCTCGACGCCGAAGTGCGCGAGCAGAACAAGGGCGGGCTGATCGTCAACATCATGGGGTTGCGCGGCTTCCTTCCCTCCAGCCAGGTGGCGCGACAGTTCAGCGGCAACCTGATGGAGCTGGTGGGCACCAAGATCCCGGTGAAGATCCTCGAGGTCAATCGCAAGCGCAACCGGCTGATCGTCTCGCAGCGCGCAGCGCAGGACGAGGACCGGGCCCGGCAGCGCGAGGAGCTGTTCGAGAAGCTCAAGGTCGGTGACGTGGTCACCGGCAAGGTCAGCGGCGTCACCTCGTACGGCGCATTCGTGAACCTCGGCGGCGCCGACGGCCTGATCCACATCAGCGAGCTGTCCTGGGACCGCATCAACAACGTGAGCGACGTGCTCACGGTCGGCGACGAGGTGCGGGTGAAGGTGATCAAGCTCGACGCTGAGCTGTCGCGCATCAGCCTCTCGCTGCGACAGATGTCGGATGACCCGTGGGAGACGATCGAGCAGCGATTCCCGCCGGGAAAGGCGGTCCAGGGCATCGTCACCAAGACGAAGAAGTACGGCGCCTTCCTGCAGATCGCGGACGGCGTCGAAGGCCTGCTGCACATCAGCGAGCTTTCCTGGGATCACGTGGAGCGAACCGAGGATGTGCTCAAGGTGGGCGACGACGTCGAGGTGATGGTGTTGAGCGCCGACAAGGTGCGTCGCCGCATCAGCCTGTCGCTGCGTCAGCTGCAGGGCGGCGGACCGAGCGCGGACGGTGCGCCCTACGAACCGCCGTCGTATGACTTCCCCGACGAGGACGAAGAGGACGAGGCCACCGAGGCCGCCGTCGTGGCCTCGCCGGCATCTGCCAACGGTGCGGTGGAGTCGGCAGCCGAGCCCTCTGCCGAGGTCGACGAGGACGCGGCCGGCGCGCCGGCGGAACGTGACGACGCGCCGCTGCCCAGCGACGCGGGGGACGGCGACCAGACCGACTCCTAACTCGTCGGAGCGGCTCGCGGACGCGAGGCCGCCCGGCCGTTGCAGCGCCACCACGACCCCGTATTCGTCAAGTTGCTTGGCAATCGACCGGGGCGGGCATAATGAGGGCCGGTTCAGGTCCGCCCGGCACTGGCCCCTACCGCATCCAGGTGGGGCCGGTAGGGGCAACGGAGGCAGCTCTTGTACCCGTTCGAACGCTTCACCGAGAGAGCGAAGAAAGTCCTCACCCTCGCCCAGGAAGAGGCTGAGCGTTCGCACCACTCGTACATCGGCACCGAGCACCTGCTGCTGGGACTGCTGCGCGAGGGTGAGGGACTCGCGGCCAAGGTGCTCAACAACCTCGGCGTCGAGATAAACAAGGTGCGCAGCACCATCGAGTCCGTGCTCGGCCGCAACGAGCGCATCATCATCCAGCAGATCATTCCGACGTCGCGCGTGAAGAAGGTGATCGAGATCTCCTTCGAAGAGGCGCGACGCATGGGCAACAACTACGTGGGCACCGAGCACCTGCTGCTCGGACTGCTCATCGAAGGCGAGGGCATCGCCGCGCACGTGCTCGAAGACCTCGGCGCCAACCTCGAGAAGGTGCGCAGCGAGATCGAGAAGCTGCTCCACGAGTCCGGCCTCGAGGAAGAGGCCAAGGACGCGCAGAAGAAGCCGTCCAAGACGCCGCTGCTCGACCAGTTCTGCCGCGACCTCACCGAGCTGGCGCTGAAGAACCAGCTGGATCCGGTCATCGGCCGCGCCATGGAGATCGAGCGGGTGGTGCAGATCCTCAGCCGGCGCACCAAGAACAACCCGGCGCTGATCGGCGAGCCCGGGGTGGGGAAGACAGCGATCGCCGAGGGCCTGGCGCAGCAGATCGTGCTGAGCAACATCCCCGAATCGCTGATGGGCAAACGCGTGCTGACCCTGGACATGGGGGCGCTCGTCGCCGGCACCAAGTACCGGGGTGAGTTCGAGGAACGCCTCAAGAAGATCCTCGACGAGATCCGCCAGTCGCGCGAGGTGGTCCTCTTCATCGACGAGCTGCACACGCTGGTGGGCGCGGGCGCCGCCGAGGGCGCCATCGACGCGGCCAACATTCTCAAGCCGGCGCTGGCCCGGGGCGAGATCCAGTGCATCGGCGCCACCACGCTGAACGAGTACCGCAAGTACATCGAGAAGGACGCCGCGTTGGAGCGCCGCTTCCAGCCGGTGTTCGTCGACGAGCCGACGATGCAGGAGACGGTCGAGATCCTGCACGGCATCCGGCCCCTGTACGAGAAGCACCACCGAGTGAAGATCACCGACGAGGCGCTGCGCTCAGCAGCAGAGCTGTCGGTGCGCTACGTGAGCGACCGCTCATTGCCGGACAAGGCGATCGACCTCATCGACGAAGCAAGCGCTCGGGTGCGCATGAAGCTGACCACGACCCCCGAGGATCTGCGCCAGATGCAGCGCGACATCCGCGAGCTGCAGGTGCAGAAGGAGGAGGCGATCGCGGCGCAGGACTATGAGACGGCGGCGAACTTCCGCGACAAGGAGAAGAAGCTCAAGGACAAGTACGTCTCGCTGGAGATGAAGTGGCGCGACGAGCTGGGCGCCACCGTCCCCGACGTCAGCGAGGAGCACATCGCCGAGATCATCTCGTCGTGGACCGGCGTCCCCGTGTCGCGTCTGGTGGAGGAGGAGACGTCCCGCCTGCTGCACATGGAGGAAGAGATCCACAAGCGGTTGGTGGGCCAGGACGACGCCGTCAAGGTCATCTCGCAGGCGGTGCGGCGCGCGCGAGCGGGCCTCAAGGACGCCAAGCGTCCCATCGGCTCGTTCATGTTCCTCGGACCGACGGGCGTCGGCAAGACCGAGCTGGCGCGTTCGCTGGCCGCGTTCCTCTTCGACAACGAGGACGCGATCATCCGCCTCGACATGAGCGAATTCATGGAGCGCCACTCCACGGCGCGGCTGGTCGGCTCGCCTCCGGGTTACGTCGGCTACGACGAAGGCGGGCAGCTCACCGAGGCCGTGCGCCGGCGTCCCTACTCGGTGGTGCTCTTCGACGAAATCGAGAAGGCGCATCCCGAGGTCTTCAACATGCTCCTGCAGATCCTCGAGGACGGCCGCCTCAGCGACGCCAAGGGCAAGGCGGTCAACTTTGCCAACACCATCATCATCATGACCAGCAACCTCGGCGTGTCCAACCTCAAAGCGAACATGTCGATGGGATTCCAGCCGGCCGTCCCGGACGAGCGTTCCACCGACGCCGAGCACGCGAAGATGCGCGACACGATCATGGACGACCTGAAGAAGCAGTTCCGTCCGGAGTTCCTCAACCGTGTCGACGCGGTCGTGGTGTTCCAGCGGCTCAACCACGCGCAGATGAAGACGATCGTCGACCTGATGCTGGCCAAGGTTGCGCAGCACCTCGCGGCGCAGGAGCTGACCTTCACGGTGAGCGATTCGGCCAAGGACAAGATCGTCGAGGAGGGCTTCGACAAGATCTACGGGGCGCGTCCGCTGCGCCGCGTGATCCAGCGCGTGATCGAGGATCCGCTCAGCGAGGAGCTGCTGCGGCTCAAGCACGGCCCTGGAGACCAGGTGCTCGTCGAGGTCACCGACGGCGACGTGAAGATGCGCCTGGTGCCCAAGGGCGGCCGTCGCGAGAAGAAGGAGAAGCCCGAGGCCGCGCCCGCTGCCGCCGGCGCCGGCTCTTCGACGACGCCACCCGCCGAATAGGTCTGAGCGGCGGGGTCACAACCCTCGCGGCGGGGTCACAACCCTCGCGGCGGGGTCACAACCCTTGCGGGACACGCCGTCGTGACGCCTGCGGCGTCACGCGGCTCAGCTCTCGCCGCGGGGACCACCGCGGCTCCGGGATGGTCCCGCTTCGGGTGTGACCCCGCCGCTCTCAGAACACCGCCTGCGGCGTCACGCGGCTCAGCCCTCGCCGCGGGGACCACCGCGGCTCCGGGATGGTCCCGCTTCGGGTGTGACCCGCCGCGCTCCGCTCGGCCTCGCGTCCCGGCGCGCTCCGCGCCGCCTGGTGTCCCGGCGCCGGGTGCACGTCCCCGGCGGCGACCATCCCGCAGGCCTGACGGCTCACCGGGTGAGCGCAGGTCAGGCCGAGGGCTGAGCTGGCGGGCGCCCCCGATCAGCTGCGACCGCCAGGATCTCGCGTGGCGGGCGCCCGAACAGCGTGTCGCCACCGGGGACGTGCACCGGCGCCAGGACACTGGGGACGTGCACCGGCGCCAGGACACCGGGTTCGCCGGAGTCATACTCCGCGTCGCAAGAGGCGGAACACGGAGGCCAATCGTATGTACGGCACGATCATGCGGGCGCGCGTCAAGGCGGACCGGCGCGACGAGTACGTGAAGATGATGTCGGCGGAGTCGCCGGACCCGTCGACCGGCTTCGTGGGCGTGCAGATCGGCTGGGAGGACAAGGATCCCAATGCGCTTGTGCTCGTCATCGTGTTCAAGGACAAGGAGTCCTACACGCGCAACAGCGACGATCCGGGCACCGACGAGATGTACCGCAAGCAGCTCGAATACCTCGAGGGCGAGCCCCAGTGGATCGACGTCAACTGGGCGCAGTACATCGGCGCCGGAGGTGGCTCGGGCGCGTAGCCGGCCGGCCTGACCGCCGAGCGGCACCGCGGAGGACCTGTCGCGGCGGACCGCTACGAACACATGTACGATAGCGACCAGGTTGGACCCGTCCGGGTGACGCCGGAGGGGAGGAACCCGCTGGGCGATTCACGAGGAGCCCAGCGGGGGGTACCCGAAGGCGGCAGGACCCGGACGGGCCCAGATCTTGCTGTGCCGACGCCGTCCCTGGGTACGCTAGAGGGTCAATGCCCACCGATCAGATCGTCATCCGCGGCGCGCGCGAGCACAACCTCAAGAACGTCGACCTGATCCTGCCGCGGGACCGGCTGATCGTCATCACCGGGCTGTCCGGAAGCGGCAAGTCGTCGCTGGCGTTCGACACCATCTACGCAGAGGGCCAGCGGCGCTACGTGGAGTCGCTGAGCGCGTACGCGCGCCAGTTCCTGGGCCAGATGGAGAAGCCCGACGTCGACCACATCTCCGGCCTCAGCCCCGCGATCTCCATCGACCAGAAGGGCACGAGCAAGAATCCGCGCTCCACCGTCGGCACGGTGACGGAGATCTACGACCACCTTCGCCTGCTCTACGCGCGCATCGGCCATCCGCATTGCCCCAACTGCGGCCGCGAGATCAGCAAGCAGTCCATCGAGCAGATCGCCGACCAGGTGCTGCAGCTGCCCGAGGGCACGCGTCTGATGGTCACGGCCCCCATGGTGCAGCGGCGCAAGGGCGAGCATCGCGACGTCTTCGACGAGGCCCGGCGCAAAGGATTCGCGCGCGCCCGCGTCGATGGCGAGCTGCGCGACCTCGCCGAGCCGATCTCGCTGGACAAGAAGTTCAACCACGACATCGAGATCGTGGTCGACCGTGTTGTCATCGGCCCGGACCTGCGCTCGCGGCTGCACGACTCGCTGGAGCAGGCGGCCAAGCTCAGCGACGGGCTCATCCTGCTGATACCTGCGGACGCGAGCTCTGGGTTGCAGGAGATGCTGTTCTCCGAGGACTACGCGTGTGTGTACTGCGGCATCTCGATGGAGGAGCCGGCGCCGCGCAACTTCTCGTTCAACAATCCGCACGGCGCGTGTCCCGCGTGCACCGGGCTGGGCATGCGCATGGAGGTCGACCCGGACGCCGTGGTGCCCGACCCGTCGCTGAGCATCGACGAAGGCGCCCTCTCCGGATGGACACGCGGTCCGTCGCAGCACTGGCTCATGGAAGTGCTGGAGACGGTGTGCCGCAAGTTCCGCATCCCGCTCGATGTTCCCTGGTCGGAGCTGAATGCGCGCGAGCAGCGGCTCATCCTCTTCGGCCTGCCCAAGGACGAGACGGTGCGGATGCGCTACGTGACGCATAGCGGCGCGACGCGCAGCTTCGACGCGGGCTACGAGGGCGTCGTCAACAACCTCCAGCGGCGATACCGCGAGACCGATTCCGACTGGGTTAAGCAGGATATCGAGCGACTGATGATGCAGAAGCCCTGCCCGGCCTGCAACGGCGGGCGGCTGAAGCCGGAGTACCTGGCGGTCACGGTGGACGGCATGAGGATCGTCGACTTCTGCGCGCACAGTGTGGTCGCCGCGCTGCGGCGGCTGGACACGCTGCGCCTCAGCGAGCGCGAGCAGGTGATCGCCCGCCAGGTGCTGAAGGAGATTCGCGAGCGCCTCGGGTTTCTCCACGACGTGGGCCTCGACTACCTCACGATCGACCGGGGCGCGGCCACGCTCAGCGGCGGTGAGGCGCAACGGATCCGCCTGGCCACGCAGATCGGCAGCCGCCTCATGGGCGTCCTCTACATCCTCGACGAGCCGTCGATCGGGCTGCACCAGCGCGACAACCACAAGCTGATCCGCACGCTCACCGCGCTGCGTGACATCGGCAACACGCTGATCGTTGTGGAGCACGACGAGGAGACGATCCGCGCCGCCGACCACGTCGTCGACGTCGGCCCCGGCGCCGGTGAGCGCGGTGGCCACGTCGTCGCGGCGGGCACGCTGCAGGACGTGCTCGACGTGCCGGAGAGCGTCACCGCGCAGTACCTGCGCGGCGACCGCATGATCCCGGTGCCGCTGATCCGCTGTCCCGGTTCAGGTCAGCGCATCGTGGTCCGCGGCGCCCAGGAGAACAACCTGCAGAACATCGACGTCGCCTTTCCCCTGGCGACGTTCATCTGCGTCGCCGGCGTCAGCGGCAGCGGCAAGAGCACGCTGGTCAACGACATCCTGTATCGCAAGCTGGCGCAGCACCTGTACAGGGCCAAGCACCGGCCGGGAAAGCACGCCAAGGTCGAGGGACTGAAGCTGATCGACAAGGTGATCGACGTCGACCAGTCGCCCATCGGCCGCATGCCTCGCAGCAACCCGGCGACCTACGTCGGCGTCTTCACCGACATCCGCGACCTCTACGCGCGCCTCCCAGAAGCTCGAGTGCGCGGATACAAGCCGGGACGCTTCTCCTTCAACGTCGTCGGGGGACGCTGTGAGGCGTGCGCCGGCGACGGCATGATCAAGATCGAGATGCACTTCCTTCCCGACATCTACGTGCCGTGCGATGTGTGCAAGGGAAAGCGCTACAACCGCGAGGCGCTCGAGGTGAAGTTCCGAGGCAAGAACATCGCCGACGTGCTAGACATGACCGTCGACGAGGCGGCGGTCCTCTTCGAGAATCAGCCGCGCATCGTGCGCCGCCTGCGCACGCTGCAGGACGTGGGGCTGGGGTACATTCGCCTGGGCCAGCCGGCCACCCAACTCAGCGGCGGAGAAGCGCAGCGCGTGAAGCTGAGCACCGAGCTCTCCCGGCGTGACACCGGGAGCACGCTGTACATCCTCGACGAGCCGACCACGGGCCTGCACTTCGCAGACGTCGAGAAGCTGCTCGCGGTGCTGCATCGCCTGGTCGACGCCGGCAACACGGTGATCGTCATCGAGCACAACCTCGACGTGCTGAAGACAGCCGACCACGTCATCGACCTCGGCCCGGGAGGTGGCGATGCGGGCGGACGCGTGGTGGCGACAGGCACACCCGAGGACGTGGCGGCGCAGCGGGACAGCGCCACCGGCGAGTACCTCCAGCGGATGCTCCCGGCGCTGCGGCTGCACGCCGGAGTCCCGGCGCGCCGGCGCGCCGCGCCCCGCCCGCGGCGGCGCGTCGCGGTGGGCGCTTAACGTCTCTTAACACAGCGTTCGGACGGGCTGTGAGAGGATGGGCGCCAAGCGTCCCGCGCACACAGAGGAGGAGGAGCCATGTCGCTGCTCGCCATCGCGGAACTGCTGGCCGGTGAGGCGCTCGTGACGCCCGGCGGACCGGTGGACCGGCTCACCGCAGTCGCTGACGAGGACCTGGCTCTCTGGTCGTCGTACGACGCCGCGCCGAAAGCGGCCCAGTCGACCCCGGGCTCACTCGACGTCCAAGCGGAGCTGGCTCTCCAGTACGCCTGACGGGAACGCGCCTGGCGACGCGATCGACTATTTTCGTTTGGCGTCACCTGCGTTAAGGTGGCCTCGTGATGTCTCCCGAAGGTGATGAGCGCCGGCAGCGCCTGCGCCGTCTCGACGACTGTCTCGACCTGCTGGAGCAGGCGCACGAGCTCGACCTGACCGTTGTCACCGACCGGATGGCCGACGCCCTCAGCGAGCGCGTGCCGACGATCCAGCCGGGCATGCTGATCGCCGACGCCATCGAGGAGGTGCTCCGCCACCAGGAGCCGTACATGGTGCAGATCCGTCCCGAGGTGTCGCGCCGGGTGCGCCGCCGCCGCGATCCGTTCGACGTGAGGCTGCTGCTGCAGCGGCGATAAGGCGCCAGGCCGCCGGTCGGTCTATACACTCAGGCCGATGAGCGCTTTCGGATTCGATCCCGAGCAGCTCTTTCGTCCCCGGCGACCCCGTCCCCGAGTGGTGCGTCAGGGACCTCCGGGGCGGCGGCGCCGGCGGGTGATCGCGGGGATCGTGGTGGTCGCGATCATCGTGCTGGTGGTCATCGCGCGGTGGCTGCTGGGGCTCCGCGCCACGTACCTCTTCTACAAGACGCTGGGCCATACCAACGTCTTCTGGACGCCGTTCGTGGCCCAGCTGGTTCTCTTCTTCATCGGCTTCGCCATCATCGCCGGGCTCGTGGCCTGCAGCGTCGCCGGCTGGCGGCTCGCCGCGCGCAACCTCGACACCCACGGCGGCCGCGTCGTGACCTGGGTGGGCGCCGGGATCGCGCTCCTCGCCGGGATCATCGGCGGCGCCAGCCTGGCCGGACAGTGGCAGGCGGTGCTCCTGTGGCTGCACGGGCAGCCGTTCGGCGCCGTGGACCCGGTGTTTCAGACCGACTACTCCTTCTTCATCTTCAGCCTTCCCGTGATCGACGCCTTCATGGGGTTGATCTGGGGCGGAGTGATCGTCGGGCTGCTGGGGGCGATCGGTCTGGCCATCGTGTCGGTGCTGATCGAGCAGGCGCCCAGCGAGGTGCCCATCCCGCTCACCCCGCCACCGGGCCGCGGCGCCGCCGACGCCCTGCACGTCGCCGTGCGCCACATCGGCGTCCTGCTGGTGGCGATCTTCGTGCTCGCCGTCGCGGGAGCGCACTTCGGCGTCTTCCACCTGGCGACGTCGAGCCATGACAGCCCGGCGATCGTGGGGCTGGACGCGACCCAGCGGAACGTGATCCGGCCGGTGCTGGGCGGGCTCCAGGTCGTCGCCCTGATCTTCGCCGCGGCCACGATCGTGGTGCTGGTGCGGCGCTGGCGCACCGCGGCCGCGGGCACGGCCGTGGCCTTTGGCGGGCTCCTCTTCGTGTGGCTCATCGGCGCGGGCCTGGCACAGGGCATCCCCGCAGCGATCTACCAGGGCACCAGCGTCAACCCCAACGCCTTCGTGGCCCAGCGGCCGGCGATCAGCGACTTTCTCACCACAAGCCGCTACGCCTGGGCGCTGGAGGACACCGGCGCCCATCCCGACATCGACAACCGCAGCTTCGGCACGCCGCACGCGCCGACGCTCCAGGACCTGACATCGGACCCGGGCACGCTGCGCAACGTGCGCATCCAGGACTACCGGCAGCTTCCCGACACGCTCGCCCAGGTCGACCGCAGCCGCAGCTACCAGACCTACTCGACGGTCACCGTCGACCGCTACGCCGATCCCACCACTGGCCAGGACGTCGAGGTCATGCTCGGGCCGCGCGAGATCGCCGAGGGCGACATCCCCAACACCTCGTTCGTCAACAGCGCGCTCAACTACACGCACGGCTACGGCATCACCGCTGTGTCGGTGAACCAGGTCGGGCTCGAGGGCAAGCCCCAGGTCCTGGTCGGCCAGCAACCGATGCAGAAGGTGTCGCCGAGCGCGCCGCCGGATCTCTACTTCGACGGCAGCACCACGGCAGACCCCGGCATCTACTGCGGCTTGTCCACCACGCAGTCGGTGGTCACCGGGACGCAGCAGAGCGAGTTCAACTATCCGTCGGGCAGCGGCGACAACACGACGCACGCCGGCCCTGACGAGGCGGGCATCAAGATCGACAACCCGATCGACAAACTGGCCGTGTCGCTCAGCGATTTCAACGGCTTCGACCTCTTTCTGAACAACTCGCTCACGCCCAACAGCCGCGCCCTGGTGCACCGCGAGATCAGCGATCGCGTCGCCACGCTGGCGCCCTTCCTGACGGTCGACGCCGACCCGTACGTCGTGGTCGATCCGAGCACGGGTCATCTGATGTGGATCGCCGACGCGTACGTGAAGACGAATCTCTTTCCCGAGTCGTATCAGCTCAACAGCGACGGGACCTCGTACATGCGCAACGCGGTGAAGGCCGTGGTCGACGCCAAGACCTGCGCCACCACGCTGTACGCGGTCGATCTCAACGAACCGCTGACGGCGGCATGGAACGCCATCTATCCCGGGCTGCTGACCCCACTGGATCAGATGTCCCCCTACCTGCGTTCGCATCTGCGCTACCCCGAGGACTACTTCGAGGCGCAGACGGAGGCGTACGCGCAGGTGCACGTGAAGGATCCCGCGGTGTACTTCAACGGCAGCGACCGCTATCAGATCGCGCAGGAACAGATCAACGGGCAGCAGCAGAACACCAAGGCGTACTACGTCGAGGCGACGCTGCCGGGTGAATCGACCCCACAGTTCCTGCTCTTCCAGACGTTCTCGCCGGGCGCAAGCGGCAGCGGCAGCGCCGCCAACAACATGACCGCGTGGCTGGCGGCGGAGAACGACTACACGACCACCAATCATCCCTTGCTGGTCGCGGTGCGCCTCAACAACGCGGACAACGTCCTCGGTCCGCTGCAGTTCGACAACAACATCAACTCGGATCCGACGATCAGCGCGCAGCGCACCCTGCTGTCGCAGGCCGGCTCGCAGGTGATCCTGGGCAACGTCATCGTGCTGCCCTTCAACAACGACTCCTTCCTCTACGTGCGCCCGTTCTACGTGCTCGCGTCGAGCTCGACCGG
This sequence comes from Candidatus Dormiibacterota bacterium, assembly GCA_963777285.1. Classification (GTDB taxonomy): domain Bacteria; phylum Chloroflexota; class Dormibacteria; order Aeolococcales; family Aeolococcaceae; genus JAFARE01. The sequence goes on along the minus strand of CAVZPR010000001.1, from coordinate 1,201,452 downwards.
TGCGAGCTTCCCGCTGCTGCGCTTCGTCATCACCGGCACGCAGAGCGCGGTTGCGCTGGGCAATTCGTTCGCCTCGTCGCTGCAGACGCTGCTGGGCACGACGCAGCCCATCCCGGGGCTGGGCACGACGCCTGGGGTCACGCCCTCTCCGTCGCCGTCGCCGACCCCATCGGCGTCGCCGACCCCCTCGCCGAGCGGCTCGCTGTCCGCACAGATCCGAGCGGCGCTGAACCGGCTGATCGCGGACGAGGCGGCAGCCCAGGCCGCGCTCAAGGCGGGCGACTTCACCGCGTTCGGCGCGGCTGAGGACCGGGTGAAGGCCGACATCACCGCGCTGCAGGCGCTCCTGGCCCAGCAGCCGGCGACCAGCCCGACGCCGTCCGCCTCGCCCTAGCCCGTGGCAGCGACCGGCGGCACGCGCCGCGCGGCGGCGTGGAAGTGGCTGGCGCCGGGCTTCGTCATCTTCACGCTGCTGCGCCTGCCGTCCTTCGTCGAACCGCACTGGTACGCCGACGAGGCCAGCTACGTCGCCCTGGCCACCTCGCTGCTGCACGGCCACGTGCTCTACCTGCAGATCTGGAACAACAAGCCGCCGCTGCAGTCCTGGACGATCGCGGCGGTGGTCGCGGTCTTCGGTCCCTCCGAGCTGGGGCTGCACCTGCTCACGTACGCCAGCGGGGCGGCGACGATGGCCGCCCTCGCCTTCGCGGGGACGCGCATCCTCTCGGCACGCCGCACCGGCGTCGCCCTGATCCTCGCCGCGCTGTTCCTCGGTCCCCCGGTCGTCGACGCAGAGCTGGCGTTGCCCGAGAGCCTGCTGATCGCGCCGATCGCTTGGGCGGGCGCCTTGCTGCTCGTCCAGCTCGACCCGCGCCGCGCGGCAGCGCCGCCGCAGCGCGTCGCGCTGTGGCCGTTCGGCGTCGGGCTCCTGGTGGCGGCGGGCATCGCGTACCAGCAGACGGCGGTCGCCGAAGCCACCGCGTTCGCCATCGCGCTGGGGCTGTCGCCCGCCGCCCGGTGGCGCGACCTCGCCGCGTACGCCGGCACGGTGGTGGCGATCACCGGCGCCTGGGTGGTCACCGCCATCGTGCAGGCCGGCGCGGGCCGGGTCGGATTCGCGCTCGCCGGCTTCTACATCCCCTACACGCAGTCGGCGCTGCCGAGCGCCGGATCGGGCGTCGCCCTGCACTTCGGCGAGGTGCTCGGCTCGGCTGCGCTGGTCTGTGGCGGCGCGTTTCTCTGCCGGCGGTCGAAGTCGTCGTTATGGGTGGTCGGGCTCTGGGCTGGTGCGACGCTGCTGGTGGCCGGCGTGGCGCGCCAGCCATTCGCCCACTACCTCACGCCGTCCGTCGCCCCGGTCGCCCTGCTGCTCGCGGCGGTCCCGCCGCTGCGAGGCGTGGGCGCCCCCGCTCGGGCCGGCCTGCTGCGCGCTGCCCCGCTGGCCCTGGGCGTCCTCGGGGCGGGGCTGCTCGCCCGGGTCGCCGGGCTGGACTGGATTCCGCAGGCCGCGCCCTCGCCAAACGTCAACGCGTACCGGAACTTCGCCCAGTACTACGGAGGCGCCGTCGCCGCCTTGCTGCGCATCGAGACGAAATCCGCGTGGGACAACTCGTTCGACGGTCGCGTGGCGGGGGACGAGTCCGTCTCCGCGTGGCTGCGCTGCGAGGGGCTGAGCGGGGTGTCCGCGGTCGACTGGTCTTCGGACGTTTGGGTGTACTCGCTCGCCGGCCTGCCTGTGCTTGTGCCCACACCGCCGATCTACAACGACGAGGTGCTGCTGGGCCAGCACGGTCCGGTCGCGGCGTACGTCGCCAACTTGCGACCCGAGCTGATCATCGTCGCCGCCGACGCGCAGCACCAGTTCCCGGAGATCACGCCGCTGCTCGACGGCGCCACGTACCGAGTCGTGTTCACGGCGAAGCCGGACACCGTGTGGGCTCGCGCCGGCACGCGCGCCGCGCAGCTCACCACCAACTCGTGCGGCAGCGCCTGAGCGCACACCGCGAGGTAGGCTCGGCTCACATGGACGAGATCGCGCCCGGGATCCTGCAGCTGGACACGCTGCTCGGCGGCATGGACCGGCTCACCGCGGGCTTCCTGATCCCCGGGCCGCAGCCGGCGCTGGTGGAGACGGGCTCGCAGTCGAGCGCTGGGACCGTGCGCCAACGGCTCGAGGCCGCCGGCGTGGGAGCCGCCGACCTTCGCTGGCTCATCGTCACGCACATCCACCTGGACCACGCCGGCGCGGTCGGCGACCTCGCCGCCGCGTTTCCCAACGCAACCGTCGTGGTGCACGAGGCGGGCGCCCGGCACCTGGTCGATCCGGCGCGCCTCATCGACAGCGCATCGCGCGTGTACGGGCCGCTGCTCGACGAGCTGTACGGGCGCATGCTTCCGGTGCCCGCGGAACGTCTGGTCGCGGCGGCGGACGGACACCGCGTGGATGTCGGCGCCGGCCGCTCGCTGCTGATGGTCGATTCGCCGGGACACGCCAAGCACCACCACGCGGTTCTGGACGAGGCGACGGGCACGCTGCTGGTCGGCGACGCGGTCGGCGTGAAGCTTCCCGACGTCGGAGAGCTGCGCCCCGCGACGCCGCCGCCCGACTTCGACCTGGAGCAGGCGACGCGCAGCCTGCGCCGCTTTCGCGAGCTCCGGCCGCAGCGCGTGGTGCTGACCCACTACGGCCCGGTGCCCGAGCCGGAGGCGACCCTGCTCGAAGCCGAGGCCGTGCTGCACCGCTGGGTCGACGTGGCCGGCGCCACCCTGGCGCGCGAGGCGGACGGCGGCGTCGAGGCGGTCACCGCGGCGCTGGCCGACGCCTTCGCCACGCCGCGCGAGGACCTCTCGCCCGACGTGTTGCGCAAGTTCGAGGTGCTGAACGGCGTGCACAGCAACGCGACCGGCATCGTGCGTTACCTGCAGCGGCGCCACGTCGCGCCCGCGGAGTGAGCGACCGGGGCGGGCGCCGCTCTCAGCTCCTCGCCGCGGTGGTGCTGAGCGCGTGCATCGGGCTGCTGGGCGGCGCCCTCGCGGCCTGGGGCATCTATGCCCGCTTCGGGCCGGTCGAGCGCGTGATCACCCAGGTTCCGTCCAGCGGCCCCGCCGGAGGAGGCGGGCTGAGCGTGGCCGCCGTGGCGCAGCAGGCGGAGGCGTCGATCGTCGAGATCGGCACCCGCCCGCTGGGCGCGAGCGCACTGCTGAGCGGCGCCGCCGGCGTGGTCGACGGCTTCGTCGTGTCCGCCGACGGGCTCGTGGTCACCACGGTGCACGCGATCCACGGCGCCACCGCGCTGACCATCGCCACCAACGACGGGCACGCCTTCCCGGCGACGATCGTGCGCGCCGACCAGGCCCACGGCGTCGTCGTGCTCCGCGCCCAGAACGCGCAGGGGCTGACGCCGCTGACCTTCGCCGGTGACGAGCCGCGCCCCGGCGATGTGGCCATCGCCGTGGCGCACGCACCGTTCACCGCGTTCACGCTCAGCACCGGAGTGGTCGGCTCCACGGGCCGCACCCTCACGCTGAGCGACGGCGAGCCGGTGCTCTCCGACGTGACATCGGTCGATGCCACCCCGGACCCTCGCGAGGATGGCGCCCCACTCCTCAGCGGCGGCGGCGACGTCACCGGCGTGGTCGTCGACGCCGGCGGCGCGGCCCCGGGCGTGGTGGCGCTGTCGGGCCGCGCCGCGGCTGCGCTTGTCGCCGCGGTCACGGGCAGCGGAGGGTCCGTGGCGACGCCGACCCTCGGCGCTGACGCGCTGGTCCTCGATCCGGCGACCGCCGCCGTCGCCGGGGTGCCCGCCGGCGCCCTGGTCCGCTCCGTGGATCCTGGCGGCCCGTCGGCCCTCGCCGGCCTCGCCGCCGGCGACGTCGTCACCGCGGTGGATGGGGTGGCCATCGACGCCGGGCATCCGTTCGACGCGGTCGCCCTCGGTCTCACCCCCGACCAGCAGGTGAGCGTCGCCTACTGGCGCGCGGGCGCCAGCTCCTCGGTGATCATCAGCGTGACGGCGGCCGGACCGGGCACCGGGTAGCATCACGGCCGTGGAAGTCACGTACCACGGCCTGTCGTGCATCCGGCTGCGCGGGCGCGACGCAACGGTGCTGATCGACCCGCCGCAGACGCCGCTCCCCGGCCTCGCCCGTTCCGCTCCCGACATCGTGGTGCGCACCGAGGGCGGCACCGACACGTCGAAGTTGCACGCCCGCGAGGGTCACGCCCAGGAGGTGGGCGGACCCGGCGAGTTCGAGGTGCGCGGCGTTGGCATCTTCGGCCTGCCCGCCGGCGAGACGACGGTGATGCGGGTGGAGATCGACGACGTCCGGGTCGCGTCGGTCGGCCGGCTGCGGCGGCAGCTCACCGAGGAAGAGATCGACGCCCTGGGTCACGTCGACGTGCTGGTGGTGCCCGTGGGCGGCGGCGACGCGCTCGCCGCGGCAGAGGCGAGCAAGCTGGTCAACGCGGTGGAGCCGAGCATCGTCGTTCCCGCGCGGTTCCGCGCCACCGGTGGCGGCGTCGAATACGAACCGGTGGACAAGTTCGCCAAGGAGATGGGCCTCGCCGAAGGCGCCTGGCAGATGCTGCCGCGCCTGAGCCTGAGCGGCGCGCCCGGCGACGCCGACGAGACACGCGTCGTCATCCTGGAGCCGCGCGCCTAGTTCAGTGCCGCCGCCGAGGGTGGCGCCTTCGGGACACGCCGTCGAGATTGCCGCTCGAGTGTCAGGTCCGCTCAACCGGCCGCCGAAGGTGACGTCTGAGGGACCGTCACGGAGCCGCGGTGGTCCCCGCGGCGAGTGCCGAGCCGCGAGACGCCGGAGGCGTCTCGACGGCGTGTCCCGAAGGCGCCACCCTCGGCGGCCATAAGAACGAGGCGAACATCAGTGCGCCCTGGAACAGGGCGGCTGCTACAATCGCCAAAACACCGGGAGGCTGACGCATGGCGAAGTTCGTTTTCGTGACGGGCGGCGTCGTCTCCTCCCTGGGGAAGGGCATCACGGCCGCGTCCATCGGGACGATCCTCAAGGCGCGCGGGCTGCACGTGGGCATGCAGAAGCTCGACCCGTACCTCAACGTGGACCCGGGCACCATGTCGCCGTACCAGCACGGCGAGGTCTTCGTCACCGACGACGGCGCCGAGACCGACCTCGACCTGGGCCACTACGAGCGCTTCGTCGACGTCGCGCTGAGCAAGGCGAGCAACGTCACCACCGGCAAGATCTATGCATCGGTGATCGCCAAGGAGCGGCGCGGCGACTACCTCGGCGGCACCGTGCAGGTGATCCCGCACATCACCAACGAGATCAAGCACCGCATCCTGCGGGTCGCGGAGAACGAGCTCCCCGAGCCCGACGTGGTCATCGTCGAGGTGGGCGGGACCGTGGGCGACATCGAGTCGCTGCCGTTCCTCGAGGCCATCCGCCAGATGAAGAACGACGTCGGGCGCACCAACGTGTGCTACGTGCACCTCACATTGGTGCCGTTCGTCAACGCCAGCGAGGAGTTCAAAAGCAAGCCCACGCAGCATTCGGTCAACACGCTGCGCTCCATCGGCATCCAGCCGGACGCGATCGTGGCGCGCAGCGAGAAGCCCATCGGGCAGTCGCTCAAGGACAAGATCGCGCTCTTCGGGGACGTCGAAAAGCGCGCGGTGATCAACGTCCCCGACGCCTCGTCGATCTACCAGGTGCCGCTCATGCTGGAGGAGGCCGGCCTCGGCGACTACATCGTCGAGGTGCTCGGGCTCGACGCCGCTCCACCGGACCTGGCGGAGTGGCAAGACCTGTGCGCCCGCATCGCGGCGCCCAAGCCGCCGGTGCGCGTGGCCGTTGTGGGCAAGTACGTGGAGATGCCGGACTCCTACATCAGCGTCATCGAGTCGCTGCGTCACGCAGCCCTGTACGCGGGCGTCGAGCTGCAGCTGAGCTGGGTCAACTCCGAGGCGCTGGACGCGGATTCGTCGTCATTGAGCGACGTCGACGGCATCGTCGTGCCGGGTGGGTTCGGCCACCGCGGCATCGAGGGCAAGGTGCTGGCGTCGCGGTACGCGCGGCGGCACCAGGTGCCGTATCTCGGGCTCTGCCTGGGCATGCAGTGCGCGGTGGTCGAGATCGCTCGCGAAGTTCTGGACGCTCCTGACGCCAACTCGACCGAGTTCAACGCATTCACATCGAACCCGATCATCGATCTGCTCCCGGAGCAGCGGGACATCGAGGAGAAGGGCGGCACCATGCGCCTCGGCGTCTATCCCTGCAAGCTCACGCCGGGGACTCGCGCCGCCGACGCCTACGGTGAGGCGATCGTGTACGAGCGCCATCGCCATCGCTTCGAGTTCAACAACCGCTACCGCGAGGCGCTGGCCGGGGCGGGAGTCGTCTTCAGCGGCACGTCACCGAACGGACGGCTAGTCGAGGTGATCGAGCTGCGTGACCATCCGTTCTTCATGGGCTCCCAGTTCCACCCGGAGTTCCGCTCCCGCCCGGGCCGGCCGCATCCTCTGTTCCGCGAGTTCATGCTGGCCGCGTGCGAACGCGCGGGCGTGGCGGCCACGCCGGCGGGCGCACCGGTGGCCGAGGGCGCGGCGCTCCGCGTGCTCGACGTCGTGGGCCGCGACCAGCCGTCCGTCGCCTCCCGCTGAGGGCAGCCGCTCCCCGTCGCTGAAACCTCGCCGTACCCGCCCGCGTTGCATCGTCGATCGGCAACACAGCGGAGTGGGGAAGATGCGCGCGGCACAGCTGATACTGACAGCGGCGACAGGTACCGCGATGCTCGCGGGCTGCGGCGCCGCCGCGTCCGCGCCGCCGGTGGTGGCGCGCGTCACCTCACAGCAGCTGCCGCATGCGAGTTCCCCGGTTGCGTCACCCCGGCCGGTGGCGCCGTCGTCGGCGCCTCCGCCCGTGACCCACCCCGCCGCGGCGCCGGTCATCCACATGTACGTGGTCGAGAGCACCGACTCGAACACCACAGCGACACTTCGCATCGTCGATCCGGGCGGTCGCGTGCTCGCCGCGACGAGCATCCCCATCGCGGACGAATGGCTGACCGCCGCGGGACCGGGCGGCGCCTACTGGCTCGACCGCGGCGAGCTGCACGTGCTCTCCGCCGGCGGCTCGGTGCGCACGCTGGCGAGTGTGCCGGCAGCCGCAACCGGCTTGCTCATCGCGCCCGACGGTGGTTCCTTCGCGTACAGCCTGGCGTCGCCCGCGACCGCCGCGGGCGTGATTCGCAACCAGATACTGGTCGCCCCATTCGGTGGGCGCGCGCGTGTCATCGCCGACCGCACGGCCGACCCCAGCCACCCGCGCAGCGACGCTCCGCAGTCCTGGACGTACCTGCTCGACAGCTGGACGTCGCAGGGGATCGTGTTCGTTCGGGACCCCTACGGTGGCTGCGGATGCGGGCCGTTCGACATGCAGATGCAGGCGGCGTACACGGGCGTGATCGATCCAGCCGGCGACACCGTCGTCGACCTCACGTCGGATGGATCGTGCCCGCTCAGCGGCATCGGTCCCGCCCGCTCGATCGCGTGCTTCCAGAGCAGCGCTGTCAATCAGTCGCTGCGCGTGCAATCGGGCTCGGGTGTGACGCGGCGATTCGCATTGCCTGCCAAGACGATCGGCGGCGACGCGAGGTTCTCGCCGGACGGCACGGCGCTCGCCTATGTCACCGAGGTGCAGACTTCCGACGCCGGCTGCGGCGGCACGTGGCGGTCGACACTGCGAATCCTGTCGCTGGGCACGGGCACCATGCGCAGCGTATCCATCGACGACCTCGACGTCAGCGCCTGGCCGAGCAGCGGGACGCTCCTGGGCACCGTGAGCGGTCAGGACAGCTGGTCACTGGTGGGCATCGACACCGCGTCGCTGCGGGTGCACACCGTGTGGAGGACCGCCGGCACGGCGCACCTCGTCGGCCTCACGTAAGCCTGCCGGCGGCCGCAGGCTCGCGTCGTGGCGCGGCCATAATGGCCGCAGATGAGCACAGCCGCGCGCACGGTCCCGTCGGCTGCACGGATCGGGCGGGACCGCCACCGCGGGCTGGAGCTGCTCCGCGCGACGGAGGCGGCTGCGCTGTCGGTGGGTCGCTGGCTGGGCCGCGGGGACAAGGCGGGGACCCGGGACGCGGGGCAGCGCGTGATGGAGGAGGCGCTGCTCGGCATGCCGTTCGACGGCCGCATCGTGATCGGCTCCGAGGGGTCCAACAATCGCCTGCTCCAGGGCCGGCGCGTCGGCGCGGGACGGGACCGCGTCGACCTCGCGGTGCTCCCCGTGGACGGCGTCTCCCTGGTGGCCGGCGGCTTGAGCCAGGCGCTGAGCGTGGCGGCGTCGGCCGAACCCGGCGGCATCCTGCTGCCGCCGCCCGTCGCCTACATGCACAAGATTGCCGTCGGTCCCCAGGCGCGCGGCGCGATCGACCTGAGCGATACGCCGGAGAACAACCTGCGACGCATCGCCTTCGCCATGAACGTGCAGGTGCAGGACCTCACGGTGGTGCTGCTGGACCGGCCCCGCCACCAGGCGCTGCTGGAGCGCGTGCGCAGCCTGGGCGCGCGCGTCGCGCTGGTGAGTGACGGTGATGTCGGTCTGGCGATGATGGCGGCCTGGCCGCGGAGCGGGATCGACGTCATGCTCGGCTCCGGTGGCACCAGCGAGGCGATCGTCGCCGCCTGCGCGATGCGCTGTCTCGGGGGCGAGCTGCAGTGCCGGCCCTGGGTGCGGCACGAGGACGAGGCCGCGGCCGTGCGCGCCGCTGGCTACGAGCCAGACGCCGCTCTGAGCATGGAGCAGCTGGTGCCCGGGAAGGAGGTGAGCGTCGCCGTCACCGGCATCAGCGGCGGCGGTCTGCTCCGCGGCGTGCTGTATCACAACTGGTGGGCCGAGACACACAGCCTCGTGATGCGCGCACAGAGCGGCACCGTGCGCGAGATCTCGACAAAGCACCACGTGGCGCTGCTCCCTGACGAAGCACGCCGCGTGCTCTGAGGACGCTCAGCGCGATGGCTACCGTCGGCGCGCGCGATCAGGCGCCCCCGGCCGCCCGAGCGGCGGAGGGAACATCGCGAGGCGACGGGTTCGCACCGCCAAACCTGCCGCTTCGCGCCGGGCTGTGGGCCGCGAGCCGTTCGCTGCGGGTGCTCGGCCGGCGCCGCTATCTGTTCGCCGACGCGCTCGGCCTGGCGATCTACGTCAGCTCTCCGGAGCGCGCTCGCCGCTGCGCGGACAACCACCGCCGCCTCGAACCGGCGATCAGCCCGCAGCAGGCGAGGCGCCGCTCCCGGGGGTCGTTCCGCGAGTTCATGCGCACGTCGTTCGACTTCGTCTGGGAGTACGCGGTACCGCCGGAGCGCATGCACCAGCACTTTCGCGTGTACGGCCTGGAGCACGTGTGGGAGTCGCTGGAGAGCAAAGGGGGAGGCGTCTTCGCGCTGGCGCACTACGGTAGCTGGGACGTCGCTGCGGCGTGCGCCCTCGCCTGCGACATCCCCATCACCGCCGTGATGACGCGTGTCGGAACCAGCGAGCTGGCCACGCGAATCGCCGCCTGGGCGCGCCGCCATCAGGACATCGATGTGCTGATGACCGGCGCCGCGGCCCGCGGCCTGCTGCGCGCCGTGCGTCGCGGGCGCTTCGACGCGATCCTCTGCGACATACCGGAGCGCGGCGAGCGCACGCTGGTGAGCTTCTGTGGCGGCCCGGTCAACTTCAGCACGGCGCCGGCATGGATCGCGCGTGTCACCGGGGTTCCCGTCATGCCGGTGCACTGCTGGCGCGAGGCAGGTCTGTATCACATGATGATCTTCGCGCCGATTCCGATCGTGGAAGGTGACGTCGAGTCCGACGTGATGCAGCGCGTTGCCACCGTGCTCGAGCTGCAGATGCGGCGCATGCCGACGCAGTGGTACCCCTTCGGCAGGGTGTACGCCGGCTGACGCTACTTGCGGACGGGCGGAACGCCGGGGTCGGTGCGCGGCCCCATGAGCGGTCGCCCCGGCCGAGCGTCGAGCACTGTGCGCTCGAAGAGACGGCGCCAGAAGTGCCCGTACGCTCGCGCGTCACCGGGCAGGCCCTCGAGGCGGCGAAGCATGAGGAGCACGAGGATCACGCAGCACCCGATCGCCACGATCGGACCGTTGAAGAGCAGCGCGACCGGGGGCAGGATGACGAAGGCGAGCGCAACCGCGATGGCGATGCGTCCCCGAATCGCGCCCCACGCGTAGCACATGAGCAGCGCGATGAAGCCGGCAACGCTCAGGGGTGCCACCGCGCCTGTGGCCACGGCAACGCCACGGCCGCCGTTGAAGCGCAGGTAGAAGGGCCAACCGTTCCCGGCGACGGCGGCACATGCAACCAGCACCTGCACGGTCACGCTGAAACCCAGCAGCCGCGACACCAGCACTGGAACGAAACCCTGCGCGAACTGCACCGGGCCGACGATGACCGCAAGGTCGAATCCCGCGTGGCGGTAGACGTTGCTGGTGCCGATGTTTCCTGAGCCGTACCGGCGCACGTCGAGTCCGAATCGCTGCCAGCGAACCAGCAACCATCCCACGGGAATGCTGCCCACCAGGTAGGCCGCGGCGGCGACGACCGCCACCTGCCCGGCTCCGTTCACGTCACGCGCCCCTGATCCCGGCGCTCATAGCAGCCTGTCATCATGACGATGATGACCTGGCGCACGGGAGACGGCGCGTGACGGCCAGACCGTGCGCTCTGGTCGTCGACGGGGGCGCGGCGCTGGTGGAGGATCTCGCTGCCGGCGTCGCCGTTGTGCCCGTTCGCATCACACTCGGCGGCGAGGACTTCGTCGATTGCGGCAATTCGCAGGCGTACGCGCGTTTCTACGCGCGGCTGCGTGACGGCGACGTGGCCCGCACGGCGACGCCGGCGCCGGGCGAGTATCTCGAGGCATTCCGCCGCAGCCAGGGTGACAGCGTCGTGTGCATCACCATCCCCGCCAAGTGGAGCGGCATGCACGGCGCTGCGACGCTGGCGGCAGAGCTGCTCGCGAAAGAGGAGGGCAGGCGGCGCGTGACCGTGGTCGACTCGCGATCAGCAGCCGTCGGCCTCGCGCTGGTGGCGCGCGCCGCGGCCGCGCTGGTGCGCGAGGGCGCGTCCACCGAGGCTGTGCTCGCCGAGGTTGCCCGCGCCGGCGAGGCCGTGCGCATGTACGGGAGCCTGGCGACGCTGACGTACGTGGCTCGGAGCGGCCGGGTGCCCTCCTTGCTGGCCGGCATCTCCAACACGCTGCGGATCCGGCCGGTCTTCCGCATGCACGGCGCCGAGACCGGGCGCGTGGCGCTGGCCCGGACACCGTCCGGGGCGCTCGACGCCCTGCAGCGGGTGGCGGCGGAGCAGCTGGAACGCCGTGCGCAGTGGGTTCTGCTCTTCCACGCCGACGCCCCGCACGAGGCCGCAGCGCTGGGGCAACGCCTCGATGCCGTGACGCGTGTGGGCCGCTGCGAGACCGTCGAGCTCAGTCCCATCGCGGGCGCCTACACCGGGCCCGGCGCGTTCGGATTCGCTTCCGTGCCCCTGCGCGCTGCCTGAGCGCATCCAGGTGTGACTGAGCCGCCGCGCTTCCGGCGCACTGTGGAAGAGCGGTTGCGCTGAGCGCACGTGGCGGCTGCGCCGCCGTTCGCAAACGGTGCGATGCTCCTACCATCAGATCATGAGTCAGCCGCATCCGCGGGACCGGGGTTCCGCGGCGGACGAGGAGACCCCACCGCAGCCGCGCGCGCTGCCGCCACCGGAGAAGACGGAGGAGGAGAGGCGGCGCGCGCTGCGCGACTCGTTCTGGCAGTGGGGACGAGTGCTCTTCATCGTCGCGGCCGCGTACTTTGCGGTGCAGCTGCTGGCGATGATCGGCGGCGTGGTGAGCGCGGTCCTGACCGTGCTCCTCTACGTCGTGTTCGGCGGCATCATCGCGCTGATCGTCGCGCCGTTCAACCGGCTGTTCCGCCGCGCGCTGCCGGCGCCGCTCGCGGCGCTGCTGTCGTTGATCGTCCTGGTCGGCGTGATCGCGCTGCTCGTCTACGAAGTGGGGGCGCCGGTGGCGGGGCAGGCACACGCGCTCAGCGCCGCGCTGCCGCGACTGGAGCGGCCCTTCATCGACCTGCAGCACACGCTGGCGCAGCACGGCATCAATGTCAGCCTCGGTGCGGTCGCCAGCGTCCTCGGCATCCAGGTCTCTGGAGCCACGAGCGGCACCGTGCTGCTCAACGTGGTGAGCTTCACGGCAAAGCTGCTCATAGACTTTCTCATCACCCTGGTCGCCGCCTTCTGGCTGCTCTGCGATGGTGAGGGACTGCGCCGCGGTGTGCTGAATGTGCTGCCCGGCCGCTGGCGCACCGAGACCGACTTCGTGCTCAACGCGTTCATGGTCGTGTTCGGCGGGTACCTGCGCGGGCAGGTGTTGCTCGCGGGTGTGGTGGGCGTGCTCGCCGGCGTGGGCTGCTTCCTCCTTGGCGTGCCCTTCCCGCTGGTGGTCGGTGTCGCCGCCGGCGTGTTCGAGCTGATTCCGCTCGCAGGCCCGTTCGTCGGCGCGGGCATAGGCGCCATCTTTGCGCTGACGGTGAGCCCTGCTCTCACCTTCGAGACCTTGGGGCTGTTCCTCTTCATCCACATCATCGAGGGCTACGTGATCTCGCCGCGCATCCAGGGACGCTTCGTGCGCCTGCATCCCCTCGTGACACTGCTCGCGCTGCTCACCGGTGTTGCCGCCGGCGGATTCCTGGGCGCGTTCTTTGCGGTGCCGCTGGCGAGCGTGGTCGCGCTGATCGCGCGTGTCGGCATCGCCGATCTGCGCGCGGCTCAGCCCGACATGTACATGATCTCCGACAGTGCCATCGAGGCACGTGGCCGGCGGCGGAGATTGCTGGCACAGTATCGCGTGCACCCGGGAGCCGCCACCCGCCGCGTGGCACGGCGCATCGGTCGCTTGCTGCATCGCATGCGCGCACGCACCGTGTTGCCCCTGCTCCTGGCGCTGGGCGCGATCGCGGCCCTGCTCGTGTACGCCAATCCAGGACGCATCGGTCTCGCCTTTGCGCGCTTCAACCTCCTCTACCTGCCCATCGTCGTCGCCCTCGCCGTCGGCTTCTACGTGGTGCAGGGAATCCGCTGGTGGACGCTCAACCGCGCGCTGCGCATCAGGTTTCCCTTGAAGGACACGGTCTTTCTCACCGTTGCGGGGCAGGCGACTGCGCTCCTGCCGCTGGGAGAGCTGACGCGCGCGCTGCTGGTGTCACGCGCGGCGTCGGTGAGCCTGGGGGCCGTGGTGGCGACCGAGACGGTGCAGGAGCTGCTCTTCGTGTTCATGCTGTTCGTCGTGGCGCTGCCCACGGCGCTGTCGTTTCACTTCGTCGCGGTGGCTGTGATCGTGCCGCTGATATTCATCGCTGCGATCGTGGCGGTGCTCACCAACGAGGCGCTCTACTCCGACGTGCGCCGCGTCGTGGACCGGATTCCCCTGCTGAAGCGCATCCGGCCGACTGTCGATGAACTGCACCGCGACACCCGCGTGCTCTTCCGGCAGCGCGCCACGTACGTGTGGCTGCCGCTCAGCGTCGCCCAGGCGCTGATAGCCGTGAGCCTGCTCTGGTTCATCGCGCAGGCCGTCGATCCCGGGCACCTCGCCTGGACAAGCGCCGGCTTCGTGTACGCCGTGACGCAGGGCGCGTCGTGGCTGACGTTCTCGCCGGGCGGCCTCGGCGCGCTGGAGGCGAGCACCGCCGGGCTCCTGGTCGCGCTCGGCTTCAGCTTCGACATCGCCACGGCCGTCGCGCTGCTGCAGCGCTGCGCCGACAAGGTGCTGAACGGCGCCATCGGCTGGGCCTGCTACGGCCTGGCTCGCCGGCGGTACAACCTGCGATTGTCGTCGCTGCTGAATTTCAAGTTGACATCGGTTGCAGCAGCGGAGCGACGCCCGGCGACGGTCTGAGGCCATCCACCACGCGCCGGGACGCGGCACCCCTCGACGAGGTCGTCACGGAGGCGAGCCGACACGAGTTGGAGCGCGCAGCGAGCCGAGTGCCGAGCGGCGGGCCCCCCAGGTCGGGGTCCCCGCGAATCGCAGATTCGTGGGGCAGACGGGGGGTCCGACCGCGACCTCGGAGGGGGTGTGCCCGGCCCGGCTCGCGGTGGATGCCTCAGGCGACCTTGCTTCTCCTCGCTTGCTGTGTAATTATGTAATTCATGAAAGGACAAGCGACGACACCCGCACCGTTGACCGACGAGGAGCTGGCCGGCTGGGTCGCCGGGAGGCTTCCGGATGGCCTCTTTAGCGCCGCGCCGCAGATCAGCGCCGACCGCGACGAGATCCTGGTGGTCGGCGAGATCGCCGAACCCGAGGTCGCCGCCGACGCCACCGAGGGCACCCGCGCCGCGGCGAGATCGGCGCGCATCGCGCGCTTCCGCGGGGAGACGCGAGACGCGCGCATCCGCGTGGCCCGCGACGCCGAGCGGATCTTCGGGCGCAAGGTCTCGTGGGGAGCTCGCATCGGCGACACCGAGGAGCTGTTCACCACGCTGGGCGTCCCGATGATGACCCGGCTGCGCATGGAGGACCGCCGCGTCTTGGACATCCTCATCGACTCCGGGGTGGCGCGCAGCCGGAGCGAGGCGCTGGCGTGGTGCGTGCGGCTGGTCGCGAAGCACCAGGCGGATTGGATCGACAGCCTTCGCCAGGCCCTGACCAACGTGGAGAAGGTGCGTGCCGAAGGACCCGACGTCCCCTGACCCCGCCGGCGACGCCGCGCTCGACGCGTATTCGCGGACGCTGACGGAGGTCGCGTCACGCCTGGCGCCGTCCGTGGTGGCGGTGCAGGTGGTGGGGAGTGGACGTGACGGGCGCGCCCAGCAGGGCAGTGGCTCTGCCGTGGCGGTGAGCGCCGACGGCTACCTGGTCACCTCGGCGCACGTCGTCGCCGGCTCCCGGCGCGGCACGCTTGCCCTCGACGACGGCCGCGAGATGGGTTACGAGGTCGCCGGAGCGGATCCGCTGTCCGACCTGGCGGTCTTGCGCTCCAGCGGCGCCGATCTCCAACCCGCCGAGCTGGGCGACGCCGATGCGCTGAGGGTGGGTCAGCTGGTCGTCGCCGTGGGCAACCCCCTGGGCCTGGCGGGCACGGTGACGGCAGGCGTGGTCAGCGGCCTGGGCCGCTCGCTGCCGGCGCGGTCCGGCTCGCAGGTGCGGGTCATCGACGACGTCATCCAGACCGACGCGGCGCTCAACCCGGGAAACTCAGGAGGGGCGCTGGCGGACAGCCGCGCCCGGCTCGTGGGCATCAACACCGCGGTCGCCGGGGTGGGTGTGGGTCTGGCCGTGCCCATAAACGCGACGACCCGGCTCATCCTGGGGTCGCTGGTCCGCGAGGGGCGGGTGCGGCGTGCCTACCTGGGTGTCGCCGGCGCCTCGCGGCCGCTGCCGCCGCGGTGGGCGACCCGTTTGGGGCGGCGCTCCGGCATGTACGTCAGCGACGTCATCAGCGGGAGCCCGGCGGACGTCGCCGGCCTGCGCCGCGGCGACCTGATCGTGGAGGTCGACGGCAGGCCGGTGCAGCGCCCCGGCGACGTGCAGCGGCTCATGGTCGGGCCGGCGATCGACCGATTCCTGGTGCTCCGCGCGGTTCGCGGCGACCGGCTCGAGGTTCGCACCGCGATCCCGGACGAGCTGCGCGCGGCCTGACCCCGCCGGCCTGAGCCCGCCTCCGGGAGACAATCGCGGCATGCGCGCCTGTGCCGCCCGAGCCGACGGCTCGATCGAGGTCCTCGCCGGTGTCGCGCCGGCGGCACGCTCCGGCAGCCGCCTCTTGGCCCTCTCCAGGGACAACGTCCTCCCGCTGCCCGAGGGGACGACGCTGATGCACCTCCCGGGGCGTACCGCGATGGTGCTCGACGGAGCCCGGCCGCTCGCCGTCGAGGGGATGCTCCCGCTGGCCGCCGTGCTGCCGGTGGGGCTGCTGCGCACGCTGCTGCCCGCCTCGCGGCGCGAGCCCGGGGCGCGGCGGCTGCCGCTCTACGGCTACGCGGCGGTCGCCGAGCACGGCGGCCGCCTGATGGCCGCGGCGCTGTCCACCGACGCCTTCGATTGGTGGCGTCCGGCGGGTCGCGACGCTGCTGCCGTGGCCGGCGCGGTCGAGTCGGCGGCGCGAGCGCTGCCGCGCAACCGCCTCGTGGCGCACCTGGCCGTGTGCGCCACCGAGAACCGCTGCTACACCGCGCAGAACACCTTCCTGCGTCACTACGAGGGAGCGCTGCCGGCGTCACCTGCGTGCAATGCAGACTGCCTCGGCTGCATCTCGCTGCAGACCGACGGCGAGGCGCCGGCGCCCCAGCCCCGGATGCGCTTCGCACCCACGGCGGCGGAGCTCGCGGAGCTCGCCGCCTACCACCTCGACGGTGACGGCGCCATCGTCTCCTTCGGTCAGGGTTGTGAGGGCGAGCCGCTGACACGCGACGGCGCACTGCTCGACGCGACGCGTCGCATCCGCCAGGCGCACCCCGGCGCGACCATCCACGTGAACACCAACGGCAGCAAGCCGGAAGTGCTGCGACGGCTCATCGAAGCGGGGTGCAACAGCGTGCGAATCAGCGCCATCTCCTTTGACGAGAGCGCATTTCGCGCGTACTACCGTCCCGTCGGATATGGGCTCGACGACGTGCTCGAGTCCTGCCGCGTCACCTCCAGGTCGGGCGCGCAGCTGTGTCTCAACCTCCTGACCTTCCCGGGCCTGAGCGACGATCCCGCGGAGCAGCGGCGCACCGTCCATGCATGTCGCGACGTCGGTGTGCAGCAGATCCAGTGGCGCTCGCTGAACGTCGACCACGACTGGCTGGTGGACCGGCTGCGCGCCACGGGACACGCGCTCGACGCGGGAATGGGCATGCGCGCCGCGGTCGACGCCGTGCGCGCGCAGCTGCCCGGTGTCACGCACGGCAACTTCACCCGGCCCGTGCCGGCGCCGAGCGCCGCGGTTTGAGCCTGTCTGAGCCTGTGATATCGTGGGTACATTCCTCGAGCAAGGATTGAGAACGCACATGAAGACTGGAATCCACCCCGAGTACCACACCGACGCGGTCGTCCACTGCCTCTGCGGCAACACGTTCACCACCGGTTCGACGCTGCCCGAGCTGAAGACAGAGGTGTGCTCCGTGTGCCATCCCTTCTTCACCGGCACGCAGCGAATCATCGACACTGGCGGCCAGGTGGAGCGGTTCCGGCGCCGCGCCCAGCGAGCCCAGAAGAACTAGCGCGTACCGAGTCCGTCCCGTCCGGTTCCGGGGGCCGGGCGCGGGGTAGCATGCGTCGCGTGGTCCGAGCTCGCCGCACCTTCGACATCCTCCTGACCGCGGCGGTCAACGCCGTGAGCGCGCCTCCCGCCACCTTTTTCTATGGCGGCCAGGCCGTCGTCGAGGGCGTGCTCATGCGCGGCCGGCGCCACTACGCGGTGGCGGCGCGGCGCCCCGACGGGTCCATCGTGGTGCTCAGCGACGCGCTGCGCTCGCGCGTCTACACCAGCCCCGTGTGGTCGCGGCCCTTCCTTCGTGGCGTGGCCGGCCTCTTCGAGATGGTCCACCTCGGCATGCGCGCGCTGCAGTGGTCGGTCGGCGTGCAGCTGGGTGAGGACGCAGAGATCGGTCCCAACACCATGCGCGCGGCCATGGCCGTGTCGGTGGTGTTCGGGCTCGCGCTGTTCATCGGCGCGCCGCTCGGCGTCAGCGCGCTGCTGCACCGGGCGCCGGTGCGGTCCATCACCGGCGTGGTCATCGAAGGCGTGGTGCGCGGCGTGATCCTCGTCGGCTACCTGCTGCTGATCGGCCAGGTCCCCAGCGTGCGCCGCCTCTTCCACTACCACGGCGCCGAGCACAAGGCGATCAACTGCCTGGAGAGCGGCGCCGTCGTCGACGTGGCCCATGTGCGTCCCGCGAGCCGGCTGCACCCGCGCTGCGGCACGGGGTTCCTGGTCGTCGTCGCGCTGGTCAGCATCATCGTGTTCGCTCCGCTCGGCCTGCTGCCCACGGCGGTGCGCATCGCCTGCCAGGTCGCGCTCGTGCCGGTGGTCGCGGCCATCTCGTACGAGATGATCCGGGCGCTGGCGCGGGTGCGGCACACCCGCCTGGGACGCGTCGCGCTCGCGCCTGTGCTGGCAACCCAGCTGCTCAGCACTCGCGAACCCGACGACTCGCAGATAGAGGTGGCCATCGCAGCCCTCGACGCCGCACGCGCCGACGACGCCGCCGTCGGCGAGCTCGTCGCCGTCCCCTGAACGTTCCTGACAGGAATGGCCGGAATCGAGGATCGGCTGGCCGAGCTGGAACAGCGCTACGCGGAGCTGGAGGAGGAGCTGCGCCGGCCCGACGCGTACCAGGACCTGGAGCGGCTGCAGCGACTGTCGCAGGAGCAAGCGCGGCTGCGCGACGTGGTCGAGACGGGGCGGCGCTGGCGCGCTGCAACGGAGGCGGCGCGCGACGCCGAGGAGATGGCGCGCGCCGAGCAGGATCCGGAGCTGGTCACGATGGCGGAGGAGGAGCTGCGCTCGCAGCGCGTGCTCGCTGAGAAGGCAGACGAGGAGCTGCGGGCGCTGCTGCTCCCGTCGGACCCCAGGGACGAGCGGGACGTGGTGGTCGAGGTGCGTGCCGGCACCGGCGGCGACGAGGCGGCGCTCTTCGCCGCAGACCTCTTCCGCATGTACGCGCGCTACGCCGAGCGGCGCCGCTGGCACATGGAGGTGCTGGACCAGAACGAGACGCCGGGCCACGGCTTCAAGGAGGTCGTGTTCGAGGTGCACGGCCGGGGCGCGTACTCGCGGCTCAAGTTCGAGAGCGGCGTGCACCGCGTGCAGCGCGTTCCCGAGACCGAGGCGCAGGGTCGCATCCATACGTCGGCCGCGTCGGTGGTCGTGCTCCCCGAGGCCGACGACGTCGAGGTCGACATCGACGAGAAGGACCTGAAGATCGACGTGTATCGCAGCACCGGACCCGGCGGCCAGAGCGTCAACACCACCGACTCGGCGGTGCGCATCACGCACCTGCCCTCCGGCCTCGTGGTCAGCATCCAGGACGAGAAGTCGCAGATCAAGAACCGCGCCAAAGCGATGCGAGTGCTGCGCGCGCGGCTCTACGACCTCGCCGAGGCGAAGCGGCAGGCGGAGCTCAAGGAAACGCGCCGCTCCATGGTCGGCAGCGGTGATCGCAGCGAGAAGATCCGCACCTACAACTTTCCCCAGTCGCGCGTGACCGACCACCGCATCGACCTGACCATGCACCAGCTGCAACGCGTGCTGGACGGAGACCTCGACCTGCTGGTCGAGCCGCTGGCGCAGGAGGACCAGGCTCGCCGCCTGCTCGAGGAGTACGACGAGGGCAGCGGTGGCGACGAATCCTAGCGTCGCCGTGGCGCCGGAGCGAACTCTGCTCGACATCGTGCGGCTCAGCACCACGTACCTGGCGCAGCGCGGCGCCGGCAGCGCGCGGCTCGACGCCGAGCTGCTCTGCGCGCACGCGCTGGGGCTGCGCCGCATCGATCTCTACCTGCAGTTCGACCGGCGGCTCAGCGGCGCCGAGGTGGCGCGCATGCGCGAGCTGCTGCGCCGCCGCGCGCGGCACGAGCCGGTTGCGTACATCACCGGCGAGCGCGAGTTCTACGGCCGCAGCTTCCTCGTGAACCGCGACGTGCTCATCCCGCGCCCCGACACGGAGACGCTGGTGGAGGCCGCGCTGCAGCGGCTGCGTGCGCGGGATGGCGCGTCGCTTCGTGTCGCCGATCCGGGAACCGGGAGCGGCTGCATCGCGGTGACCCTCGCGTGCGAGCTGCGCGGCATCGACGTGCACGCCTCCGACATCAGCGCCGGCGCGGTCGCGACGGCGACGGCCAACGCACTGCGTCACGGTGTCGCGGGGCATGTTCGGGTGTGCCAGGGCGCATGGCTCGAACCACTGGCTGGAACGTTCGACATGGTGGTGAGCAATCCGCCGTACGTGACCACCGCGGAGCTCGCGGCGGCCGGCGACGACGTGCGCGACCACGAGCCCGCAGCGGCACTGCTGGGTGGCGACGACGGCCTCGATGCCTACCACGCGCTGCTCGACTCGCTGCGAGGGCGGGTCGCACCTGGGGGCGACGTCGTCCTCGAGGTCGACCCACGGCGCGCTGCGGCGGTGACGTCGCTGCTGCTCGGCGAGTTTCCGGATGCTGACGTGGCCACGATTGCCGACCTCACCGGACGGACCCGTGTCGTCGCCGCCAGCGTGCTGCGATGACGGAGTCGACGATCGAAGCCTGCGCCCGGGCGCTGCGACGGGGTGGCGTGATCGCCATCGCCACCGACACCGTCTACGGGCTCGCGTGCGACCCGCGGAGAGCTGTGGCCGTGGAGCGCGTGTACACGCTGAAACGCCGTCCGGCGCAGCTGGAGCTGACGCTGCTGGCGGCTTCCGCCGAAGACCTTCAAGGCCTGGTCCGCTTCAACGACGAGGCGCGGCGCCTCGCCGCTCGCCACTGGCCGGGGCCGCTGTCGATCGTGCTCCCGGTGGGGGAGGTGCGCACGGCCGTGCCCCGCCATGGGATGACCATCTCCTGCCGCGTGCCGGGGCACGACGAGCTCCGCGAGCTGCTCCGTCGCAGCGGGCCGCTCGCGACGACCAGCGCCAACCGCCACGGGGAGCCGCCGGCCGCCGATGCCGCGCAGGCTGCCGCCGCATTCGCCGGCGAGGTCGACTGCATTCTCGACGGTGGTCCCGCGGCGGGGAGGGCCTCAACTATCATCGATTGCACAGTGACCCCCGCGCGCGTGCTGCGGGAGGGGCCGATCGCCGCGACCGAGCTGCTCCCGCCTGCCGACGACTTCACCGCAAAGCTCGCGCTGCGCGCCACCGACCCCGAGGTCGCCGCGCTCATGGACGAGGAGCTGCGCCGCCAGGAGGAGACGCTGGAACTGATTCCGTCCGAGAACCTCGCCTCTCCCGCCGTCCTCGAGGCGCTCGGCTCATGGCTGAACAACAAGTACGCGGAAGGCGTGCCGGGCAAGCGCTACTACGGCGGCTGTCAGATCGTCGACCAGATCGAGAACCTGGCCCGGGACCGAGCCAAGGAGCTGTTCGGCGCCGAGCACGCGAACGTGCAGCCGCACTCTGGCTCGCAGGCCAACATGGCCGTGTACGCAAGCGTGCTCTCACCCGGCGACACGGTCCTGGGCATGGCCCTCGACCAGGGTGGCCATCTCACGCACGGCTCGCCGGTGAACTTCAGCGGCAAGCTCTACCACGTCGAGCCCTACTTCGTCTCCGAGGAGACCGGTGTGCTGGACATGGACGAGGTGCGCCGCCGGGCTCGCGAGGTGCGGCCGCGCATGATCGTCGCCGGCTACAGCTCCTATCCACGCATCCTCGACTTCGCCGCCTTCGGGGACATCGCGCGTGAGGTCGACGCGATGCTGCTGGTCGACATGGCGCACTTCGCAGGCCTGGTCGCAGCCGGCGTGCATCCCAGCCCCGTGCCGCACGCCGACTTCGTCACGCTCACGACGCACAAGACGATGCGAGGACCTTGGGGCGGACTCATCCTCTGCCGCGCGCAGTACTCAGACGCGATCGACAAGTCCGTGTGCCCGGGTGTGCAGGGTGGTCCGCATCCGCACGGCATGACCGCAAAGGCGGTCATGTTCAAGCAGTGCATGCAGCCAGAGTTCCGCGACTACGGACGGCAGATCGTGGCCAATGCGAAGGCGCTCGCCGCCGAGCTGATGGACCGCGGCGCCGTGCTCACCACCGGCGGCACCGACAACCACCTCATGGTCCTCGACCTGCGTCCCTACGGCGTCCGCGGCCGCGCCGCGCAGGCGCGCTTCGACGAAGCAGGCATCACCGTCAACGCCAACACCTTCCCCGGCCATGGCGGCACCCCCTTCAACCCCAACGGCATCCGCCTGGGCACGCCGTCCGTGACCTCGCGAGGCATGGCTGAGCCTGAGATGCGCGAGATCGCCGACCTGGTGGTGCGCATGCTCGGCGGCGTCGACGATCCTGCCCTGCGTGCCGAGGTGCGCGAGCGCAGCTTGGCGCTCTGCCGGCGGTTCCCCCTGCCGTACCGCACGTCGTGATCGCGACCTCGAGCCCGTGGCTGCCGGCCGTCGCGCCGTTCCTGGTGGCCAGCGCCAGCTGCATCGCCGCCGTCCCGCTGTCCATCCTGCTGGCGCGTCGCGCGGGGGCGGTGGCCGAACCGGATGCCGAGCGCCACATCCATCCTCAGCCCACGCCGCGGCTGGGCGGGATCGCGATGTTCGTCGGGTTCGCCGTCGCGGTGGCCATCTTCGGCGGGTCGATCACCTACCGCTGGCAGACGGTGGCGGTGACCGGCGCCATCACCCTGGCGATGGCGATCGACGACATCTTCGACCTCTCCTGGCGCAGCAAGCTGGCGATCGAGGTCGGCGCCGGCGTCCTGGTCGCGGTGCTGGGCGTCACCATCACCTTCCTGGCGATCCCGGGTGTGCACCACACCACCGTCTTCCAGCTGGGCTGGCTGGCCGCCCCGGTGACCGTGGCCTGGGTGCTGGGCATGCAGGTCTCCGTCAACTTCCTCGACGGCGCCGACGGCGTCGCCGCCGGGGTGATCGCGATCGTCGCGGGGGTCTGCCTGCTGGCCGCGATCAACCGCGTGCAGGCGCCCGGCGACCTGCAATCCGGGGTCATCGTCATGAGCGGCGCCCTGATGGGCTGCTGCCTCGGCTTCCTGGTGTTCAACCTGCCCCCGGCCAGGGTGTTCATGGGCGACGCCGGCAGCCACTTTCTGGGGGTGGCGCTGGCGGTGATCACCATCCTGGGTGTCGCCAAGATCGTCGTCGGCCTCTCGCTGCTGGTGCCGCTCATCGCCCTGGCCCTGCCCATCGGGGACACGGCGTTCGCCATGGTGCGGCGCAAGCGTGCCGGACGCAGCATGGCCCAGCCCGACGCCGGCCACCTGCACCACCGCCTGCTGGCCCGCGGCATGTCGCCCGCCGAGACCGCCCTCACCTTCTATCTGGCCACCGCGATCCTGGGCTGCATCGCGCTTTCGATCTACGGCCACCGCAAGATCCTGGACATCGCCCTGGGGCTGCTGGTGGTGGCCCTGGTCGCGGTCCTGTGGCGCAACCGCCGCCGCGCCGCGACGCGGCCCGCGAGCATCGACGACGAGGGCTTCGTCGTGGTTGAGGGGCGGCGCCCGCTGCCCTCGCACATGGGCCATCGCGGGGAGGCCGACTGAGCCACACTCAGCCGATGTCGCGACCGAGCGGGAATCCGCGCCCGGCGGCCGCCGGCCCCAGCACTGCAGAGGCATTGGGACTGGGACTGGTTGCCGCGGTTGCATTGGTGGTGCCGCTGATCGCGGGGTTGTTGTTGGGAACGCATTTCGGCGCCCCATTGGCGGGGGTCGTGCCCGGTCTCCTCCTTGGTATCGTTGCCGCCGGTTTTGCGTTCTATGTGAGGCTCAAACGCTACTTGTGATCTCGGATCCCACTGCAAATCAGCCTGCGCGCGTGCTGCGTGTGGCACTCGTGGTGTGCCTCGGACTGGCGTGCGCGGCGGCGCTGGTGGGGCCTGTTTCCGGGCACGCGTGGCTGGGCATCGGCATCTGCGCCGGACTGCTCATCGGCGCCGGCAACGGCTACGCGGTGGAACGTCTGATCCGCGTCGGCGTGCCCTTCGTGGCCACGAGCCTGCTCCGCATCGTGGTGCTCACCGCGGCGGCGCTGGCCGCGGCGCTGCTGCTGGGCTTCTCCCGAGCCTGGACCGTGGTGCTGGGTGTCGCCGTCGCGCAGCTGATCCTCGCCGCTTCCGCGGCGGGGCAGATGATCCGGCGATGATCGCGCTGCTCGCGGACACGAGCCCGTCCGTCACACAGCCCACGATCCAGATCTGCAGCGGGGCGCCCCTCATCCAGAACCCGATCCCGATCGCGCCCTGCGACCTGAACCAGGACACGCTCATCAGCTCGGCGGTGGCGATCGCGATCACGCTGGCGCTCGGCTTCGGCATCGCGTACCGCCTGCGTCGCGGCCGGCCCGGCAAGCTGCAGATGCTGCTCGAGTTCTTCCTCGCGTACATCAAGGACCTGATCAAAGAATCGGTCGACGAGGGGGCGACGTTCATCATCCCCATCGCCGCGACGATCGGCTTCTACATCCTCGTCGCCAACTGGATCGACGCCTTCCCCCTGACCCGCCCGGTGCAACCCGCGAACGCGGACCTGAACCAGACGCTGGCGATGGCCATCGTCGTCATCCTCGTGGTCCAGGCGTACAGCTTCAGGGTGCTCGGCGTCCGCGGCTACTTTCGACGCTTCACCAAGCCGTTCGAGTTCAACTGGGGCGTCCGCGCGGTGTTCATCCCGCTGAACATCATCGAAGAGGTGGTGAAGCCGATCACCCTGTCTCTCCGGTTGTTCGGCAACATCTTCGCCGGTCTGGTGATGGTCGAGCTGCTGGCCGCTCTGCCCATCTTCCTGTCGTGGCTCCCGGTCACCATCTGGAAGCTCTTCGACGTCTTCTTCATCGGGACGATCCAGGCGTTCATCTTCATGCTGCTGACGATCATCTACTTCGGCATGGCGCGCGAAGGATTGGAAGAGGAAGCGCATCACACCGCCCCGGCGGCCGCCCGGGCGTAAGGAGGTACCCATGAACCACGCAATCGCCCTGGCCGGAGCGCTGATCGGCGCGGGCATCGCGCTCGGTGGCGGCGCCATCGGCGCAGCCGTCGGCGACGGCCTCGCGGGCAACGCGACGATCCAGGGTCAGGCGCGCCAGCCTGAGGCAGCCGGGGCGCTGCGCGTGACCATGTTCCTCATCATCGGCCTGGTCGAGGCGATGTACTTCATCAACCTGGTCTTCGTCTTCATTCTCATCGGCGACGCCAACATCCCTGGATGAGACCGCCCCTCGCCGACGCGAGCCTCCTCGAGATCAACACCACGTTCGTGGTCGAGATCATCGCCTTCGTCGTCATGCTCGCGGTCCTGGCCCGCTGGGTCTACCCGCGGATCATCGCGGCGGCTGAAGAGCGGCAGAACAAGATCGAGGCGGGCGTGCGCGCGGCGGAGGAGGCGGAGCGACGGCTCGCCTCCGTGCAGGAGCAGGTGGAGCAGACGCTGAACGAGGCGCGCGAGCAGGCGCGCGAGATCATCGCGCGGGCTCACCGCGACGCCGTCGTCGAAGCGGAGGACGTGCGCGTCAGGGCGCGGGGCGAGGCGGAGGCGCTGCTGCAGCGCGCCGCTGCCGAGATCGGCGCCGAGCGCGACCGCGCGATCAATGAGCTGCGCAACGAGGTGAGCACGCTGGTGGTCACCGTCGCCGGACGGGTGATCGGCGAGGCGCTCGACCCCAAGGCGCACCAGCGCCTCATAGACGACGCGCTGGCCAAGGTGACCGCGGACGAAGACGCGCCGGCGGGAAGGGCATGAGGTGGCGCTGACCAGCAGCGTGGCGCGGCGCTACGCGGAGGCGTACTTCGCGCTGGGCCGCGAGGCGAAGGACATTCCCGGGTGGCGTCAAGCGCTGGCCGAGACGACGGCAGCGCTGACGGCGCCCGGCGTCGCCGTGGCATTGGTCAATCCCAAGCTGGCGCTCGCGGAGCGCACCAAGCTCGGTCTCGATCTGCTGCGCGGCATGCCCCAGCCCGCGATGAACCTGGCGCGCCTGCTCATCGAGCGGCGCCGTACCGACCTGCTGCCCCAGATCCTGACGCACGTCGACGCGCTGGCCGACCGCGAGGCCGGGGTGGTGCGCGCCGACGTGGTGACGGCGGTGCCCGTGGACCGCGCCGCGGAGCGCGAGATCGCCGCCGCGCTGGCGCGGCGCCTGGGTCGCTCCGTCGAGACGACCGTGCGCACCGATCCCTCGATCGTGGGCGGGCTGGTGATCCACATCGGCGACCGGGTCATCGACGACAGCGTGCGCACGCACCTGCAGCAACTCCAGGCGGCGCTCGCCTGACATCCGAGAGAGGAAGCACCAGAGCATGGCCATACGCAGTGACGAGATAGGCGAGATCCTCAAGCAGCGGATCGCCAGCTTCGAGGCGCCCATCGTCGATGCGCACGAAGGCGTGATCACCTCGGTCAACGACGGCATCGCACGTGTCTACGGTCTGCAGCAGGCGATGGCCGGCGAGCTGCTCGAGTTTCCCGGACCCGATGGGCGCGGCAGCGTGCTCGGCCTGGCGCTCGACCTGCGCGACGACGGAGTCGGCGCGGTGATCATGGGGCCGTACGACCATCTGCAGGAAGGCGACACCGTACGCACGACGGGACGCATCGCCGAGGTGCCGGTGGGCGACGAGCTCGTGGGCCGCGTGGTCAACCCTCTCGGCCAGGAGCTCGACGACCGCGGTCCCATCGAGACCGCCAACACGCTGCCCGTGGAACGCGTGGCGCCGGGCGTGATCCTGCGCCAGAACGTCGACACGCCGCTGCAGACGGGGCTCAAGGCGATCGACTCGATGATCCCCATCGGCCGCGGCCAGCGCGAGCTGATCATCGGCGACCGCCAGACGGGCAAGACCGCGATCGCCGTCGACGCCATCATCAACCAGAAGGGCACCGGCGTCGTGTGCATCTACGTCGCCGTCGGCCAGAACGCGCAGAAAGTCGCGCAGGTGAAGGCGACGCTGGAACAGCACGGCGCCATGGAGCACACGATCATCGTCGCCGCGACCGCCGCGGATCCCGCGCCGCTGCAGTTCCTCGCTCCATACGCCGGCTGCGCCATCGGCGAGTACTTCATGCAGAAGGGCGGCCACGCGTTGGTGATCTACGACGACCTGAGCAAGCACGCCGACGCGTACCGCGAGCTGTCCCTGCTGCTGCGCCGTCCGCCGTCGCGCGAGGCCTACCCGGGTGACGTCTTCTACCTGCACTCGCGCCTGCTGGAGCGCGCCGCGCGCATGAGCGACGACGAGGGTGGCGGCACGCTGACGGCGCTGCCCATCATCGAGACGAAGGCGAACGACGTCTCCGCCTTCATCCCCACCAACGTCATCTCCATCACCGACGGGCAGATCTACCTGGAGACGGACCTCTTCAACGCGGGCATCCGGCCGGCGGTCAACGTCGGTCTTTCGGTGTCGCGCGTCGGCGGCGACGCGCAGACGCGCGCCATGAAGCAGGTCGCCGGACAGCTGCGGCTCGACCTGGCGCAGTACCGCGACCTCGCCGCCTTCGCGCAGTTCGCCTCCGACCTCGACAAGCGCACTCGTGACCGCCTGGAGCGCGGCCAGCGCATGACCGAGGTGCTGAAGCAGCCGCAGTACGAGCCGATCGCGCTGGGCAAGCAGGTGATCCAGCTGTTCGCCGGTGCGCGCGGCTACCTCGACGACGTTCCCATCGACAAGGTCATCGACTTCGAGCGCTCCCTGATCCGCTACATGGACCAAGATCACGGCGACATCGAGAAGAGCATCGTCGACGACGGGCGCATCACGGATGAGACGGAGAAGAAGCTCCGCGAGGCCGTCGAAGACTTCAAGAAGGGGTACGCGGGATGAGGCAGGGGGCGCGGCCTCTGAGCGACACGCGTCGACACGCCTTCGGCGTGTCGCGCTCTGCCTCGGCCGAGGGACCGCTCGGCCTGCGGAAAGGTCGCCACGAGGCCGCGCCGCCCGCCTCAGCCCGGCTCGCGTCCGAGAGGCTCCCGCGCCGGGCGGGGGACACCTCCGCCGACGGACCATACGGCCTGCGGGAAGGTCGCTACGAGGCCGCGCCCCCCGCCACTCGAGGCGTCGATGCCGTCGCTGCGTGATCTGCGCCGGCGCATCCGGTCGGTGCAGAACACGCAGAAGATCACCAAGGCGATGGAGCTCGTCGCCGCGGCACGCATGCGGCGGGCGCAGGAGCGGGTGATGAATGCGCGACCGTACGCGGACGAGATTCGATCGGTGATCGCCGAGCTCATGAAGCGCACGCCGGAGTACGAGCACCCCTACATGCAGCGGCGTGACGTCAAGCGTCGCGTCGTCATCCTGGTCACCGCGGATCGCGGCCTGTGCGGCGCGCTGAACAGCAACAACGTACGGCTCGCACTGCGGGAGATGAACGAGTCCGGCGTGCCTGCATCGGTGGTCACGATCGGGCGCAAAGGGCGCGACATCATGCGCCGGCTGCGCAAGGACCTCATCGCCGACCGCAGCGAGATCGGCGACCGGCCGCGCATGGCGGACGTGCTGCCCGCCGCCCGCGTGGCGCTGGAGCAGTACGAGAAGGGCGACGCCGACCAGGTGGACATCGTGTTCGCCAAGTTCATCAGCGCGGGACGGCAGCAGGCGACGATGCTGCGGTTGATCCCCGTCGTGCCACCGGAGGACGCGAAGAAGCCCTCCGCCGACTTCGAGTACGAACCGGATCCCAAGGACGTGCTCGATGCGCTGCTGCCCCGCTACGTCGAAGGGCAGGTGTACGCCTCGGTGCTGGAGAATGGTGCGTCGGAGCAGGCGGCGCGGATGCTGGCGATGCGCAACGCGTCTGACAACGCCGCCGAGTTCATCCAGGACCTCACGCTCACGGCGAACAAGGTGCGCCAGGCAACGATCACCACGGAGTTGATGGAGATAGTCGGCGGCGCCGCGGCGCTCGAAGGCTGAAGGAGTTCGACAGCATGGCAGTCGCAGAGAAGCAGCAGAAGGCGACCGGGTCGGTGGTGCAGGTCATCGGCCCCGTGGTCGACGTCGAGTTCCACGACGAACGCCTGCCGGACATCCGGGACGCGCTGGAGATCGGCCGCGGCAAAGACCGGCGGTTGGTGCTCGAGGTGCAGCAGAACCTGGGCAACGGCGTGGTGCGCTGCATCGCCATGGACACCACCGAAGGGCTGCGCCGCGGCGACCAGGTGCGCGCCACCGGCGGTCCGATCATGGTGCCGGTGGGTGAGGAGACGCTGGGACGCATGTTCAACGTCGTCGGCGAACCCATCGACGGCAAGGGCGCGTTCAAGGGCAAGCAGCACCTGCCCATCCACCGCAGGCCGCCGGGCATATCCGAGCAGTCCACCGAGACGCAGATCCTGGAGACCGGCATCAAGGTCGTCGACCTGATCTGCACGTTCTCCAAGGGATCGAAGATCGGCCTCTTCGGCGGCGCCGGGGTCGGCAAGACGGTCATCGTCATGGAGATGATCCGCAACATCGCGCGCGAGCACAGCGGCTACTCGGTGTTCGCCGGGGTCGGCGAGCGCACGCGCGAGGGCACCGCAGCTCTACGGTGAGATGCAGGAGTCCAAGGTGCTGGAGCAGACGGCGCTGGTCTATGGGCAGATGAACGAGTCGCCCGGCGCGCGCGCCCGCGTCGCCCTCACCGGCCTCACCATCGCCGAGTGGTTCCGCGACGAGAAGGGATCGGACACGCTGCTCTTCATCGACAACATCTTTCGCTACACGCTGGCCGGCGCGGAAGTGTCCGCGCTGCTCGGCCGCATGCCGTCCGCGGTCGGCTACCAGCCGACCCTGGCGACGGAGATGGGTGACCTGCAGGAGCGCATCACGTCGACGCGCAAGGGGTCGATCACGTCGGTGCAGGCCGTCTACGTGCCCGCCGACGACTTCACCGACCCCGCGGTGTCAACCACCTTCGCGCACCTTGGCGCCACCGTGACGCTGAGCCGCGCCATCGTGGAGCAGGGCATCTATCCCGCGGTCGACCCGCTGGAATCGTTCAGCCGCATCCTCGATCCCAACGTCGTCGGCGAAGAGCACTACCGCGTGGCGCAGGGCGTGAAGCGAGTGCTGCAGGAGTACAAGGAGCTGCAGGACATCATCGCGATCCTCGGCCAGGAGGAGCTGTCCGAGGACCAGAAGATCACCTTCCAGCGCGCGCGCCGGATCCGCAACTTCCTCTCGCAGCCGTTCTTCGTGGCCGAGCAGTTCACCGGTCGCGACGGCAAGTACGTGGCGCTGAAGGAGACCATCCGGGGATTCGCCGAGATCCTCGACGGCAAGCACGACGACCTGCCCGAGGACGCGTTCTACATGGTGGGCACGATCGACGAGGCGGTCGCGAAGGCGAAGGAGATGGACCAGCCCACCAAGACGAGCGACGACCAAGCGGACCAACCGGCTGAGGAGGAGAAGGGCGCGTAGTGGCCAAGCTGCACGTCGAGCTGGTGACCGCAGAAGGGCGCATCCTCAGCCAGGAGGCCGACTTCGTGGTCGCGCCCGGTGCCGCGGGCGAGCTCGGCGTGCTGCCGCGCCACATCCCGCTGCTCACGCCGCTGGTGACCGGTGAGGTCATGGTGCGCAACGACGGGCACGAGGAGCGGCTCTTCGTGTCAGGCGGATTCCTCGAGGTGCTCCCGGATCGCGTGGTCATCCTGGCCGACGCCGCGGAGCGTGGCGAGGACATCGACGAGGCGCGCGCCGAAGAAGCGCGCCGCCGCGCCCAGGAATTGCTTGCGGAGAACGAGGACAACGCCGAAGCCGCCGCGATGCTGGAGAGCGCGATGTTCCGTCTGCGCGTCGCCGACATCCGCCGCCGCCGTCGTGGCGGCCAGTCCGGGGGCGCGCCACCGCAGCAGTGACCTCGCCGCCCGGGCTCGACCTCGACGCTCTCGGTGCGTACCTTGCACCGCTGGTCGACGGTCTGGCGGGGCCGCTCAGCGCCGAGGTGATCGCCGGCGGCAGGTCGAACCTCACCTACGTGGTGCACGACGGCGAGCGGCGCTTCGTGGTGCGCCGCCCGCCGCTGGCGCACGTGCTGCCGACCGCGCATGACATGGCGCGCGAGTTCCGCGTGCTCGCGGCGCTGCAGCACACGGACATCCCGGTGCCGCGCGTGATCGCGCTCTGCGAGGACTCGAGCGTCATCGGCGCGCGGTTTTACGTCATGGACTGGGTGGACGGCCACGTGGTGCGCGACCAGATGCCCGCTGCGTTTCCCGACACCCCGACCACGCGCGCAGCGATGTCGGCATCTCTGGTGGACACGCTCACCGCCCTGCACGCCATCCAGCCCGGCGCCGTAGGGCTCGAGGATTTCGGCCATCCCGACGGATTCCTCACCCGACAGGTGCGGCGCTGGTGGATGCAGTGGGAGGCGTCCAAGACGCAGGACCTGGCCGCCATGGCGGAGCTGCGCGCACGTCTCGACACAGCCTGCCCGACGCAATCGGCGCCCGGCATAACCCACGGCGACTACCGGCTCGACAATCTCATGTACGCGCCGGCAGATCCGTCGCGCATCGTCGCCGTGCTCGACTGGGAGATGTCGACGGTGGGCGATCCCCTCTGCGACCTCGGGCTGCTGCTCGTGTACTGGGCGGAGAACGACGACGAGCCCGTGGCTCGCCGGCTGCATCGCGGAGCGGTCACCACAGCGCCCGGCTTCTACACGCGCGACCATCTGGTGCAGCGATACGCGGCGCGCAGCGAGCGCGACCTCTCGTCGCTGCCGTGGTACACCGCGCTGGGCATGTACAAGCTGGCGATCGTGCTGCAGGGCATCCACGCGCGCTTTCTGATGGGCATGACGGTGGGGGAGGGCTTCGACACGATGGGCGAGATGGTGCCGCTGCTGGTGGACGGCGCGCTGGATGCGCTGGCGCAGTTCACCCCGTCGCGGGGCGCCTGATCGTGGACTTCGCGCCGTCGCCACGAGTTCGCGACCTGGAGCAGCGCCTCTGGGCGTTCATGGACGAGTGCGTGCGGCCCGCGGAGGCGCGGTACTGGAGCGAGTTCTCGGCAGCGTCGATCCCGCACCGCATCTCGCCCGTGATGGACGAGCTGAAAACGGAGGCCAAGCGCCGCGGGTTGTGGAACCTGTTCCTGCCCGACGACCGCTTCGGCGCGGGTTTGAGCAACGTCGAGTACGCGCCGCTCGCCGAGATCACCGGCTGGAGCCCGATCGCGCCGGAGGCGATCAACTGCTCGGCGCCCGACACCGGCAACATGGAGGTGCTGGTGCAGTTCGGTTCGCCGGCGCAGCAGCAGCAGTGGCTGGAGCCGCTGCTGTCCGGCGAGATCAGGTCCTGCGTCGGCATCACCGAGCCGGACGTCGCCAGCTCGGATCCCACGCAGCTGCAGTGCCGCATCACGCGCGACGGCGACGAGTACGTCATCGCGGGCCGCAAGTGGTGGACCAGCGGCGCGGCACACCCCAACGCGCGCGTGATCCTGCTCATGGGTCTGACCGATCCCGAGGCCGAGCGTTACCTGCGCCACAGCTTCGTGCTGGTGCCGCTCGACGCGCCCGGCGTCACCGTGGTGCGCCAGCTGCAGGTGTACGGTTTCGACGATCCGGGCAGCCACTGCGAGGTCCGCTTCGACAGCGTGCGCGTCCCCGTGGCGAACCTCATCGGCGACGAGGGGTCCGCGTTCCTCATCGCGCAGGCACGCCTCGGACCTGGCCGGCTGCACCACTGCATGCGCGCCATCGGGCTCGCGGAGCGCGCGCTTTCGATGATGCGCGAGCGAGCCAAGGCGCGGAGCGCGTTCGGCAAGCGGCTGGCCGACCAGGGAGTGGTGCGCGAGCACATGGCACGATCGCGCGTGGAGATCGAGCAGGCGCGGCTCCTCTGTCACAAGGCTGCGTGGATGCTCGACACCGCCGGCAACCGCGAGGCGCGCTTCGAGATCGCGGCGATCAAGGTGGCGGCGCCGCGCGTGGCGTGTGACGTGGTGGACCGTGCGATCCAGGTGCACGGAGGCGCCGGCGTCTCGAGGGATGTGCCCTTGGGCCAGATGTACGCCTACGCGCGCGCCATGCGCATCTTCGACGGACCGGACGAGGTGCACCTCGCCACCATCGCGCGGGAGGAGCTGAAGCGTGAGCAGTGACGACTTCAACGGCCTGATCGGCCTGGAGGTGCTCAGCGCGTCGCCGGACGAGATGACCGCGCAGCTGCCGATCAGCGACAAGCTGCGCCAGCCGTACGGCCTGGTGCACGGCGGTGTGCTGGCGTCGATCGCAGAGACGCTCGCGTCCGTGGGGACGCACCTGGGCGTGCAGGAGCAGGGGAACCTCGCCGTCGGCATGTCCAACCACACGTCGTTCTTGCGCCCCATGCTCGACGGCACCATCCACGCGGTGGCCCGGCCGCGTCACCGCGGACGGACCACGTGGCTGTGGGACGTCGACATGAGCGACGACGCGGGACGAGCCTGCGCGGTCTCGCGTGTCACGATCGCCGTGCGCCCGCAGCGACCGTAGCGGCGCCACGCAGGAGGACGGGGGTGACGGGCCGCCGGCCGCGCAACCCGCTGCGTCGCATGGGAGCGGTCATGCTCGCCTTTCTGGCGATCGTGCTCTACGGCGTCGTCGGCTACTCGGCGATCGAGCACTTCTCGATGCTGGACGCCCTGTTCATGACGGTGACCACCATCACCACGGTCGGCCTGGCCGTGCATCCGCTCGACGCCGCCGGAGAGGTGTTCACGATCACCCTGGTCATCCTCGGCGTGGCCACCTTTCTCTACCTCTTCGGGGTGATCGTCGAGGTGCTCTCGGGTAATCGCTGGCAGCAGTATCGGAGGTATCGCAGGATGGAGACGCGCATCGAGGCGCTGCGGGACCACGTGATCGTGTGCGGGTACGGGCGCACCGGCAAGCGCGTGGCCATGGAGCTGCGCGAGCGGCGCGTGCCGTACGTCGTCATCGAGATGAACCAGGTGCCGCTCGCCGACGTGCAGCGTGAGCACGAGCCTCACGTGGAGGGCGATGCGGCCAATGACGACGTGCTCGAGCGCGCCGGCATCACCAGGGCGCGCGCGCTGGTGAGCGCCGTCGACAGCGACGAGCGCAACGTGTACATCGTGCTCACCGCGCGTTCGCTCAGTCCGGGGCTGTTCATCGTGGCGCGCAGCTCGTATCCGGACTCCGTGCCCAAGCTGCAGCGCGCCGGCGCCAACCGCGTGGTCAGCCCCTACACGGCGAGCGGGTCGCGCATGGCGGCGCTGGCGATGCAGCCCGCCGTGGTCGACGTGCTCGACCTCGTGAGCGCGCCGGGGACGCACATGTCGATCGAAGAATTGGTGGTGCCCGAGGGCGCGGCGGGCGGCATCACCGCAGGCGCGCTGCGGCGCTCCGGCGCGACGCTGCTGGCGGTGCAGTCCAAGGGTGGCGGCATCAGCGTGGGGCCGCGCGACGAGCAGCCGCTGAAGGAAAGTGACATCGTGGTCGCCATGGGCACCGGCGATCAGCTCGACGCGCTGGCGGGGCTGCTGCACCCCCGCTGAAGCGCTGCTAGCATGTCGCCGCCGGGCGACACGGAGGGAGTTCGCACCGTGGCACTGAGACGTCGACACGCGGCCGGCATCGCCGTGCTGCCGCTGCTCGCGGCCTGCAGCGTTGCCGGGGGACCGGCGTCGCCGACGGCGGTCACACGAACGGCAACGCCGCTGCCCACGCCCACGCCGGCGCCGCCGCACCCCCTCGAGTTCGCCGTGCTGCTCAGCGGCGCGTCCAACGGCGGCGCCGCTCCGGCAGATGACGTGCTGAGCATCCTCGACCCCACGGGCGGCCGGCACGGCGTCATCAACTTCGCCGCACCGCTCGCGCCCGATGTCGGCAACGCAGTCGCGGTGATGCAGCTCCCCGCGGTCGCCGCGGACGGCGCCGCGTACTACGCGGATCGCATGGGCGGCTTCTGGCGGCTGGCGCCTGACTCTGCGACGTCGCCGCAGCGGGTGCCCGACTGGTTCGTCCAGTTGCAGGGCACCGCGTCGGCGCAGCAGGAGCTGTCGTTCGTGGTGAGCCCGGACGGTTCACAGATGGAAGCCCTGGTGCTGACGTTCGCGCAGCCGCAGACGGGATGTCCGGGTCCGTGCGGCTTGCGCTCGAACCAGGTGCAGGCGAAGTACTGGCAGGAGCTGCCGGGGAACTCGAACACCTTTCAGGCGACGCCGTTCACCTTCTCCGGGAACCACGAGCTGCGCCTGTTCGCCTGGGATGCGGCCGGCCCAGTCGAGCTGACGGACGCGGCCGTGGGCACGCAGGACGGCGTCCCCGGGTACAACTCGGGTCCATTCGGCCATGCGGTGCAGCTAGCCTCCGACTTCACTCCAGGTACGTCGCTCGGACCAGCGGCCTGCCAGGCCGCCGACGTTCCGCTTTCCGATGGCACCGTGGTGTGCGCGCCACCGTACCCGAGCAGCGGGACCGGTTCGTATCGCGTCTCCGGCCCGTCCGCCGGCGCCGGCTACGCCATCTCCCCGGGGGTGATCGCCTGCGGTGGCTGCACCGCCCAGTACGCCGGATGGGTGCGGCTGGCCCCGGACGCAATGTCGGTGGCGATGCAGGTGGTGCTGTACACGGCGGATGGCAAACAGGTGACACGCGCGGAGGTGCTCAGCCGCAGCGGCACGGTCACGCGCCTGCCCGACAGCTTCGCCCCGGAGGGCTGGCTCGACGCATCCACGCTCGTCGGCACGACAGACACCAGCGGCGGCTCGTGTCCCGCCGGAGGGCTGCCCGGCAACGACCCCCTCGCGGTGGTCAGCCTGGCCACACCCTCAACCGCGACGCCGCTGCACTCCTGCGGCGTGTTCGTCGGGGTGGTGCGGCCCGCGTCCTCCTAGGCGACGGTCACGGAGTCGTCGAGGTACACGTCCTGGATCGCGTTGAGCAGCTGCACGCCCTCGGCCATCGGCCTCTGGAAGGCCTTGCGCCCGCTGATCAGTCCGGTGCCGCCGGCGCGCTTGTTGATCACCGCGGTGCGCACCGCCTCGGCGAGGTCGCCCTGGCCCTTCGACTCACCCCCGGAGTTGATCAAGCCGGCGCGGCCCATGTAGCAGTTCACCACCTGGTACCGCGTGAGGTCGATGGGATGGTCCGTGGTCAGCTTGCTGTACACCGCGTCGGCGGTCTTGCCGAAGTTGAGCGCGGTGAAGCCTCCGTTGGTGGTGGGCAGCTTCTGCTTGATGATGTCGGCCTCGATCGTGACGCCGAGGTGATTCGCCTGCCCGGTGAGGTCGGCGGCCAGCGCGTAGTCGACCCCATCCTTCTTGAAGGCGCTGTTGCGCAAGTAGCACCACAGCACCGTCGCCATGCCCAGCTCATGGGCGCGCGCGAAGGCGACGGCCACCTCCTGCAACTGGCGGTCGGCTTCTTCCGACCCGAAGTACACCGTTGCACCGACGGCGACGGCCCCCAGGTTCCACGCCTCTTTCACCGTCCCGAAGATGATCTGGTCGAACTTGTTCGGATACGTGAGCAGCTCGTTGTGGTTGATCTTGAGGATGAACGGGATGCGGTGTGCGTACTTGCGCGCCACCGAGCCGAGCACGCCGAAGGTCGACGCCATGGCGTTGCAGCCGCCGTTGATCGCCAGCTCCACCAGCTTGGCCCCGTCGAAGTACTCCGGATTGGGGGCGAACGAGGCGCCCGCCGAGTGCTCGATGCCCTGGTCGACGGGGAGGATCGACACGTAGCCGGTGCCCGCCAGGCGGCCATGCCCGTAGATGGCCTGGAGGTTCCGCAGCACCCGCACCGGCCGGTCGCTCTGGGCCCAGACGCGGTCGACGAAGTCCGGGCCGGGGAGGTTGAGCATCTCCTTGGGCACCGTGGTGCAGCGGTGTTCGAGGAGATCCTGCGCCTCGTCGCCGAGGAGGCTCTCCAGGCTCCGAGCCGGTGCCGCGGTCGCTGTTGCCATCCCGCCTAGTTTGATCGATTCAGCCGGGGCGGCTCAGGCCGAGCAGGAACTCACGGATCAGGTCGCTCGTCTGGCGGGGCGTATCCACGTTCGACTGGTGGCCGCCCGAGACGGTGCGCAGCTCCGCTCCGGCGATCCCCGCGGCGAGCGCCTCGGCGCGGGCCATGGGAATGGGCACGTCGTCGGTGCCGTGGATCACCATGGTGGGGACGGCGATCTCGCCCAGGCGGCCGGTGATGTCGTCCCGCTCGTCCACCGCCTTCCCGGCGCGGACCATGCCCTCGGGATCCGCGGCCCGGAGGCGCGTCCAGCCAAGCCTGGACTGCGCCGGGGTTGGCGGCGATGTACGCGTCGGTGAAGAAGATCGGCGGCAGCGCCGGCAGGACTCCCTCGAGGTGGCCGGCGGAAACGACGTCGCGCATCGCCGCATACCGCTCCGCCTTCTCCGGCTCCTCGGGGGCGGCGCTCGTGTCCATGAGCACCAGCGAACGCACCGCGTCGGGGTGGCGCAGCGCCAGGCGCATCCCGATCATGCCGCCCATGGAGAGGCCGACGACGTGCGCCGGGAGAGCGCCCAGCTGCGTCGCCAGCTCGTGGACGTCTTCCGCCTGGCTCCAGAGGTCGTACGCGGCGTCGTCGTGCGTGGTCTGGGACCCCATCTGGCCGCGGAGGTCCACAGCGATGACGTCGAACGCGTCCTTCAGAGCGTCGATCTGCGGCCGCCACCAGGCGGCGCCGAACAGGTAGCCGTGGAGGAGCAGGACGGGCTCACCCGCGCCCTCGCGCAGGTACTCGAACCTGGCGCCGTTGGCGACGAGGCTGGGCATGGGCTGAATCCTCCGAAACCGGGCCAGGTCCGGGTACGTTAGCGGCGCGATGGAACTCCTGCGCATCGAGGGCGGCCGGCGGCTCGAGGGCCGGGTGCCCATCTCGGGCAGCAAGAACGCGACGCTGCCGGTGATGGCCGCGTCGCTGCTGACCGACGAAGCCGTCGAGCTGCGCAATGTTCCCCGCATCGAGGACATCGACTCGATGGCGCGCATGCTGGAGCACGTCGGCGTCCAGGTGGAGCAGTGCGAGCCGCATCGGTGGCGGCTGCGGGCTCAGACCGTGGGCCCGGCGCGCGTCGGTCCCGAGCTCACCGGCCGCATGCGCGGCTCGTTCCTGCTGCTCGGCGCGCTGGTGGCGCGCGCCGGCGAGGCGGCGATCGCCAAACCCGGTGGCGACGACATCGGGATGCGGCGCGTGGAGCAGCACCTCGAAGGTCTTCGCCTCATGGGCGTCGACGTCGAGGAGAGAGCCGACAGCTTCGTGGCTCGCGCGCGGCGCCTGCACGGTGCGCGCATCGACCTGGACATGCCCACGGTGACGGGCACGGAGAACCTGATGATGGCGGCGGTCCTCGCTGAGGGCATCACCGTCATCAGCAACGCCGCGCGCGAGCCGCACGTGTACGACCTGGCACGCTGCCTTGTGGGCATGGGCGCGCACATATCCGGCGTGGGCACTGAGCTGATCGTGGTCGAGGGTTCGGGAAAGCTGCTGCACGGCACCGACCACATCGTCACCACCGACTACATCGAAGCGGGCACGTACATGATCGCGGCGGCTGCGACGGGCGGCGACGTGGTCGTCGAGGAGATGCGCCCCACCGAGGTGCGCTGGCTGAGCAACAAGCTGCGTGCTGCCGGCTGTGGCGTGGCCGAAGGAGGCAGCGAGGTCCGCGTGCAGGGCGGCCACCTGCGTTCGGTCGACGTCACCACGTGGCCGCATCCGGGCTTTGCCACGGACCTGCAGCCACAGTTCGGAGCGCTGATGACGCAGGCACTGGGCACGAGCGTCATCAGCGAGGCGATGTACGAGAACCGCTTCCGTCACGTGCCGGAGCTGCGCAAGATGGGTGCCGTGATCACCGTCGAAGGCCGCAGCGCGGTGATCGCCGGTCCAGCGCGACTGCACGGCGCCCGCGTCGCCATCCCCGACATCCGCAGCGGCGCCGCCCTGGTCATCGCCGCGCTCTGTGCTGACGGTGTCTCGGAGCTCGCGCATGTCTATCACCTGGACCGCGGCTACGAGGACATGGACGTGAAGCTGCGAGGCCTCGGCGCGGCGTGCACAAGGGTTGCGAGCGATGAGCCCGGCAGCGAGGTGCGCGACCTCACGGGCGTGATAGGCGACTAGGGTCCAGCCGGGTTTTAGACATGCTTGGCAAGAAGGTGGGGATCGACCTGGGCACAGCATCGCTGCGCATGATGGTCAAGGGTGAGGGCGTGCTCAGCAGCGAACCGGCGGTGATCGCGCTGCGCCAGGGTGACGTGGCCGCCAGCCTGATCGGTGCCGCGGCGGTCGAGGCCGCCGCCGGCGACGCCGCGTATCGCGTGTACCGTCCGCTGCAGGGCGGCGCGGTCGTGGATCCCGTCGCCACGCGCAGCCTGATCCAGCACATCGTGACCCGGGCGGTCGGCAGGCAGCGCATCTTCAAACCGGACGTGGTCATCGCGGTCATGTCGGCTTTGCCCGGCGACCAGCGGCGCACGCTGCTGGAAGCGGCGATGATCGCCGGGGCGCGCACCGTCTATCTCCTCGACGCGCCCATCGCCGCGGCCCTCGGTGCGGGGGTGCGCCTGGGCGGCGCTGCAGCCCACCTGGTGATCGACATCGGTGCCGGCAAGACCGAGGTGGCGATGCTCGCGCTCGAGGGCACCATCGCCGGGCGCTGCCTCACCGGCCACGGCGGACAGCGATTCGCGGCGTCGATCGCCGAGCACGTCGCGAAGGAACACGGCGTGACGCTGGCGGCGCCGGTGGTCGAGGAGATTGCTGGATCGCTGGCGCGCGTGGGGGCGCACGAGGAACGCACGCTCGAGGTGCAGGGTATGTCGCCCGATGCAGAGCGCAGCGTGACGATCACGTCGACCGAGCTGACAGCGTGCATCGACGCCCACACGCGGCCGATCATCTCGGCCATCGACCAGGTGCTGGCCGAGGCGCCGGAGCCGCTGAGCGCAGACGTGCGTCAGACGGGTGCACTGCTGACGGGGGGTGGTGCGCTCCTCGAGGGGATCGATGTCAGTTTCGCGTCAGCCTGTGGCGTGCCCATGCACCGTGACGGCGAGCCGCTCCTCAATGCTGTGCGTGGGACGGGTCATGCTTCGGACAACCTCGACGTGCTGAAACGCAACTTCATGTACATCAGGTGAACAGTTTCGCAGGCGGTGGCCGAGGCGCACTACGGCGGGGCGGTAGGGGAGCGCGTCGACGCCCGGCAACGTGGTCTGAAGCCAAGACATCTGTCCTACGCAGGTCGGAGCGCGCCACCTTCATGAGGTAGCCCGGCTAGCCTGGGTACATCTCGGGAATGCTGGCTTGGGAGAGGTCTAGTTCCCCCCGTAGAGCCACGCATCCGCGCGAAGCCAGCGGCCGAGGCATGCACGCTATTGGCCGCACTTGAAGCATACCCGGCCACCGCTTTTCGGGACGTGCTTGGCGTTGTACCCCCTGGAACTGTGTGCAATACTTCGGCCCCGCAGGCAAATCAGTGACAGGAGAGGGCCGGGGGCAGGCCATAGCGATGGGGCGGCAGTAGTGGCAGCAGTTTCTGCGGACCGGAGAATGGCGCACCTGGTCCTCGCTCTGGCCATTGTCCTC
Source organism: Candidatus Dormiibacterota bacterium (assembly GCA_963777285.1). GTDB lineage: Bacteria > Chloroflexota > Dormibacteria > Aeolococcales > Aeolococcaceae > JAFARE01. The sequence continues at coordinate 1,161,199 of CAVZPR010000001.1, read as the reverse complement.
CTCGCCTTCGTCGCGCTGAACCTCGTCTTGCCCCTCATCTTTGGCATCTCGCAGGAAGAAGCCCTCGGCTTTGCTGCCATCGCGCTCGCGCTTTTCCCGCCGGTCGATCAGTACTTGGAAATCAGGGAGGTGACCGTCCATCTTTCGGGCCTCCCACGCCGGCGCGCCGGGACCCTCGCAGAGTTCTCCATACCCTGGTACGTCTTGCTTGCCTACGGTGTAGTCCTTCTATTCGCTCTGCACCAGGTCACGGGCGCCATTTTCCTTGTCGGAGAGTCAAACCCGCAGATCCACGCAATCTTCAATGCCGACGCAGGCATGGTTATCCAGAGCGGAGGCGCCGCCCTCCCGCTGATCGTGCCCGCGCTGATAGGTATGTTCGTACTAGGACGTTGGATCGCAATCCGCTCATCAGGTCATGCGGTCCCTGTCATCATTGGCGTCGCATTTGGTGGTCACTTTCTGGCGCTCCTCGCCGCGGTGCTAACGAGTGGGGATCCCTCCTCGGGCAGGCCTGTAATGTCTGGAATGTCCTCCGATATGCATTCGTTGTGGAACGTTGGGGACTTTCTCTATCTGGTCGTCCCCACGGCAGCAGCCTTCGCGGCTGTCGGACTCGTAGGCTGGTGGCGAGGACATAGCCAACGCATAGTGCGGTACGCAGACTACCTGCTCAACCGGCTACCAAATGACATCCGGCTCACCGTCGTTGGGATGCTCTACGACGAGTGTACGAACTCACTCGGCCACCCTTCAAAAATGGCGTAGACGCGGCGGATACGGCGATCGGCAGCGGAGCCACGCTCGCGAATGTTCGCGAACAAATAGAGCGCTCGGTACGCCGAGTTGAGGGTAGGCTGCGCCGCGGCGGCTAGGTGGGCGCCGCTGGGTCACCTCGCCGGGGCATCATGCGGCGGAGTTCCGTGACTCAGGGCTCTGAGGATTTACCTCACGCCAAGCGGTGCAACTTCGCTAACCTGGCGAGTCGGAAGCAGGAATGTCATGAGCATGGGTCGAGTGACACGGAGCCTTGGTCGAGCTGTCGCCACACTGCTGTGGTTCCGGATCCCTGGCGGGTGGATCTACTACGCGATCCTTGGCGCATACGCCCTATTCGTCGGAGCCGCCGTGTGGCTGCTTACGCGCCCTGGCTGGCTCAGCGTCCTTGGCGGAGGAATCGTTCTCCTCGAGGGGTTGGCGGTCACACTGATCCTGTTGCATCGATGGCTGAATCACCGGCTGGGGCAAACGCCGAGAGCGCCTCACTGACTTCGCGGTGACCAGCCCACCGCGGTGGCTCATCCGATGCTGATAACCGCCCCGGGTCAGATCAGATCGCGGGGATTGCGTGGCATCAACCTGGACGCAGCCACAGCCCGCAGCGCCAAAGGCTTCATGTACATCAGGTGAGAGCTCAAGAAGCAGCTTGACGAGGTTTACGATTCTATTCAGGCCACGGGCGAGGAGATGCGGTTGCGGAGGCCGCGGCGGCGTCCCGACGTTTCTCGGGCGTCCCGTCGCGCCCGCGGGTTGGTGTCGCCTGAGGGCGGCGCAGTCGCGCCGTCTGCCACTAGCCGGGCAAACGGCGTAACGTCCGCCTGCGTGTGAACCGGGCGTGAGCCGCCGCGTGGACGCGGCGGGGTTCGCCGTACTGGCGCTCTTCGCCGCTGCGCTGCCGCTCATCGTCGCCCCTGCCGCGATCTTCGACGACCCTGACGTCCTTCCCAAGGTTGCGGCCGGACGTCTCTGCGCCTGCATCCTCGCGGTGCTGGTGGCGGTTCGCTTTCTGCAGAGCGGCCGGCTGGCGGTCCGGCGCAGCCGGCTGGACGTGCCCGTGGCAGCCTTGGTCGTGTCCGCGGCGCTGTCGACCTCGCTCTCCGTAAGCCGCCCGCTCTCCCTGGTGGGTGCGTATACCCGCTACGAGGGGCTGCTCACGATCGCCACCTACGCTGCCCTGTTCTGGCTGGCGCTGCAGTTCATCCAGGGTCCACGACAGGCGCGGTGGCTGTTGCGCGCCATGCTGGCCGGCGCCGCGGTGGAGTCCGCATTGGCCGCCGTGCAGGCGCTGGCGTCGTCGACGGGCGCTCCCGGCTATGTGATCTCGGGCAGCGCGGCGGTGTTCGACGGCGTGGCGCGCGCTGCCGGAACCATGGCCAACGCGAACAACCTGGCCATCTGGCTGGCGATGCTTCTGCCCGCGGCTCTCTACGAGGCGTTCACCGCGACGGAGCGCTGGATCCGCGCCGCAGCCGTGGTGACGGTTCTGCTGATGGCGGTCGCGCTGGCGGTGACGTTCAGCCGCTCCGCATGGGCCGGCCTCGCGTGCGGGCTCATCGTCATGGCAGCGATGGCGCTGCGCCGCGGCACGGCTCGCCGCACCGCGGCGATCGCTGCTGCATCGGTCGCCGTCGCGGCGGTGGTGCTCACAGTCATCGGAGCCATCGGAGCGCGTCTCGGGGTGCCGGTGCTGGACGCAGCCGCCCAGCGGTTGGGGTCCGCGTTCGACCTCTCCGCCGGTGGATCGCTGCGTCTGCACATCTATGCGGACAGCGTGCGCATCGCTGCGCAGCGACCGCTCACCGGTTTCGGGCCGGACACCTTCGGGCTCGTGTACCCCAGCCGCGCCAGCGGCGACTGGCTACCCGGTCTGGTGCTGGACAAGGCCCACAGCGACCTTCTGCAGGTCGCCGTGGCGCAGGGCCTGCTCGGCGTGGCGGCAACCGTATGGCTGCTGACGGCGTTCGCGACCGCCGCGTGGCGCAGTCGCGGCCGCGCCGGGGTCGTCGCGGTCGCCGCTTGTGTGGTCGCGTACGAGGTGGGCATCCAGCTGAACTTCGCCTGGTTCCCGGTCACCGCCGCGTTCTGGGTGGTGCTCGCCGTGGGAGCGGTGCTGACTGAGTCCACCCGCACGGTGACCACGCGACTGCTTCCACGCCCGGCCCGGGTCGCCCTGGCAGCGTTCATCGCCGGGATCGCTGTGTGCGCGGCGCTGTTCTTCGTCGCGCTGCCGCTGCTGGCGAACGCCGCCTATGGTGAGGCGCTGCAGCACGCACCGGTGCAGCGGCAGCAGGCGCTCAGCGACATCGCGACTGCCGAGCAGGCGGATCCCTCCACCAGCCAGTACGCCGCGTACGCAGGTGACCTCCAGGCAGATCTGGTGGGGGAGCGGCCAGGCCCGGTAGCGCACCTTCGCGCCGCAAAATCAGCGTACGAGCGCGCGCTGGCAGACGGCGACTTCTACCCGGCTGTACCCATCCGGCTCGCATTCGTGGATGTGGCGCTGGGCCTGCGAGACGCTGCGCTCAGTGCCGCCCGGACCGCGCTTGCCCTCGACCCGTACGGGGTCGGGAGCAAGCTGGTCCGGCAGCTTGGAGGCTGACGTCCTCAGCAGCTGCAGGTGGCGAGCACGTTGTCCTGTTGCGGGACGGGCACGCCCTGTCCCAGCAGACGCTGCAGGCGCTGCGTCGACGTGTAGTGGGCCCACGTGGTGCCGCCGCTTGTGACGAGCTCCCAATAGCTGCCGATGGAAAACGCGCCCAGGGTCGGGTCGTTGTCCGGCTCGATCGAGGTCGGCGTCACGCGAATCGCCGGCGACACGGCCCCGGTCTGCGGGTCGACCGGCACGATGAGCACGTCGTACGAATGCTGCGCCGCGTCGTACCGCGTGGTCCAGAAGCCCACCAGGAGGGTGCCGGCGCTCTGGTCCGCGGTGACCGTGGGGAAGAAGTCGCTGCCCGCCGGCGCCGGGTCCACCGCTTTGTATGTGAATGATCCCGCGGCACCGCTGGGCGACGTGGCCAGGATCGTTTCCGAGTGTTCACAGATCCCATCCGCGACGTCGCGGCATTCCCCGTAGACGACGTGAACTCGTTGCACACCGCCCGACCTGCTGATCGCGACGACCGGATACGCGCTGAGAGCCACCGACTCACTGGCAAACGGGCTGCCGACCGCAGCGCTCACCTGCGTCACGGTCACGGGTGACGTGAAAGCCGTGCCGGCGGCGTTCGCGGACGCGAGGTACACGGTGATCGACGTGGCCGCCGGATAGTTGAAGGACTCAGTCGACCAGGTGACGAACGGCCGATCGTTCGGCGTCACCGCCAGGTCGATCGACGAGAGGAACTGGTAGAGCCCGCCACCGCCGCCACCAGCGGTGGCCGCGTATGGCCCCGGCAGCGACTGCACGACGATGGGCTTGCTGCAGTGGGAGAGCCCCGCATCGCAACGCACCACGTTCAAGCTGTCGATTTGGTTGCCGTACTCGTCGAAGCCAACCTGGATGTAGCCCACCCAGACCAATGCCTGTGGAGCCGTGGGGCTCACCGCCATCCACTCGCCGGTGAAGAGCACGCTGGGGCTGGGTGCGACGACCACCGCCTTGCGCACCGGCCAGCAGGACTTCTCCGTGTTGCAGGCGGCGAGAGTGCTCGCATCCGAGCGGGCGACGATGACCGCTGAGGCATACGGATGAGCGTAATCGGACTCGAAAGCGAGGCTGCTCGCATAGACGGTGCATGAGTTGGTAGCGCGGATGACAGCCGAGCCCTGCGTGGGCACGTACTCCTTGCCACTGCCGCTCACGGGGCCGCTCGTCGTGCCTTCGCTCACCACCAGGCCAGGGACGTACCCGCTGTTGGCGAGGCTGCGGCCGCCGTTGGTGGAGATGCCCCAGCCGGTGATGTCGCCGAAGCTCGCTTCGTTGCGAAAGTCGTCCCAGGTACCGACGACGTCGTTTCCGCCCTGGCAGGTCGACACCGACTCAGTGTTCTGCGGGCTGCCGTCGAGGTCGTTGTTGAAGGCGGGCGGGTGCGAACTGGAGGTCCACTGCGAGGACCCGTCAGCCTGCGTTCCGCTTCCTGTGGCCGGTCGAAGGATGGGTGGCGGCGCGAGCAGGCTGCTCGCCGTGCGCAGGGGCTGCAGCGCCAGCTGCTCGCTGAGCGGCAGCAGCGCAGTCTCCTGCGGGTCGTTGATCAGCACCTGCCCCGCATTGATGGGTGCGCGTGGCCGCGAGGATGTGCTGGCTGCGGGATGCAGCATCTGCACCCCGAGGGCCGCGGCACCCAGCCCTGCCGCCGCGATGACTCCGAACGCCTTCGTACCCGGTCTATTCATGTTCGGGCACTCCCCCTTTCCCGATGGTCATCGGGCGTCGTGACGACAGCGGTGGATCCGCCGTGTGCGTGCCTAACGCCTGCTCGGCGGTGACGGTTACGCGACGCTGAGCTGCCCACCGCGTCGCGGCCGCGAGCGGAGAGGGGAGAGCCTGCACCGAGACCTCAGGCGCCTCCAGTCGAGGCGATCAGACTGGCCTGTCAGTCGGGACGCACTAAAGCCGCTCCTGTACGAACCGGCGGACCGGCTTGGCATGTAAGTCCATAGCCGGTACGGCTGGACAAAGGTGAGCCAGATCGTGTCATCGAGGCCGTACGGTTGCGCTCGCCGCTACTGCGGCTTGACGTCGTACGAGGGTGTGGAGTTCGATGACGTTGAAAATCGAGGTGCCTGTGGAGGCGGGCGTGGCCTCGGTGGCCGTCAGACCGGTAACGCTGTAGAGCTTCGCGTCACCGCCCTTCTGCAGCACGTCCGTCACCGGCACCAGGATGGTGATGAGGCCCCCCGTCGTGAAACTGCCCGTCACCGTGTTCTGCGGGGCATAGTTGATCACCTTGCAGTGGTCTGTGTAGATCCCGCAGGTGGACTCGCCGTCGTAGAAGGTTGGTGCAGCTCCACCGTCGGATTCCATGGCCGCGAAGAAGAAGTGGCCCTGGTCGGTGCTGCTCGGGGTTGCCGTGGGCAGCTCCCAGCGGGTGAGCCATATCAGGTCCTGGTCGGTATCAGTGCCCATCGAGGGAACCGCGAGGCTGCTCAAGCTGCTCACCCGCATCGTGACCTTGAGGAAATGGTCGTTGTCGTGATCCGGATCGTTGCCCGGGTCGGCCGATACCGACGAGCTCACGATGTCGACGTTGCTGTTGGCCGGCGCCGCGGTCTCGGCGCCGTTGCCGGCGAAGTACGAGTCTGGCGAACCACCGGCGGATCCACTGAGCTTGGGCCCGCTGACGGTCCCGCCGTACAGCCCGGGTCCGCCGTTCTGCTTGGCGAACACCACCACAGCGGACGATTCAGGCTCGGCGAGCGTGCTGCTGGTGTTCTGGTAGTCGGTGTTGGCCGAGTCGGCCCAGGTCACGTCCGCGGCGCCGCTGGGATCCGCTGTCACGGATATGAAGTCGAGCAGACCCCGGTCACCGCCCGTGGTGCAGGAGATGCCGAACGTGCATATGGCCCCGTAGTGGTTGGGAAACTCGGTGACCTGCGTGGTGGAGAAGGTCGGCGTCGGGTTGGGGCTCCCCCCGATGGTCACAGCGTTGATCGTCTGCGCCATGTACACGTTCCAAGAACCGTTGATCGCGCTCGCGCCGCACGGCTGGCTGGGACACGACCCCAGCGTTGTGCTTCCGTACCACACCACGTCGACCCGGCCATTGGATCCGGCGGCGAGCGACGGGAAGAGGTTGGTCTGAAGACCGCTGATCTGCGTGCTCACCGGGATTGGCGCGCTCCACGTCTGGCCCTGGTTGGTGGATGTTGCCATGTAGATGGTGCTGGGCCCATCGATGGTCCCGGAGGAATCCACCGGCGCCTGGGTCCAGGCGATGTACAGGTTGCCGGCCTTGTCAATGGCCATCGGGCTGAAGTCCTGCCCCACGTTCACCGTGCTGTTGCCACTCGAGTCAACGGGAGCATGGAATGCTGTGTAAGCGTCGCAGACCGCCGGGCTCGCGGTGTTGTAGGGTGCGCACAGCGAGACGCTGGTGGGGGGGATGGGCGTCGCCGTCGATTCGGAGAACCCGCCGGGGAAGCGATCGACGACTATGGCGTTGTCGTTGCCGTTGGCATCGCCGCCGCCGGTGAGGTTGCCCGAGCCGTCGGTGAGCGCGGTGTGCACCAAGTACAGGTCACCGTTCTTCTGGTTGACGACGGTGCCGCTGATGATCCCGTCGGGCTCGATCTGCTGCGCGGGCACAGGTGTGAACGCTTGCGCCGACGCCGCGGTGCCAGACGTCTGCGTCAGCTCCACGAGGTTGGAGCCGGCCTGCCCCAGGCCGCAGTTCACGGTGCAGGACTCGACCTGATCGACGGTCAAATATTCGCGTCCCGTCGTCAACGGATCCTTGTACACGGAAATCCAGGGACGGTCGACGGTGGCGGGGGCATGCGCTGCGAAGCAGGTCGATGTGAAGGTGTTGCCGGCGTCCGTGGAGACTGAGGCGCTCACCTCGGTGAGCCCCTGCAGGTCCGCGAAGTACAGATTCCCCATGTTGTCGTTGACGTTGGCGCTGTCCCCGCCGCCGACGCACGTGTTGGGCTTGCCCGCAGGCGGCTCCTGGCCGCCGATCAGATGGAAGGTCTGGCCGCCGTCTTCCGACTTCCAGAGATAGCTCGCGGTGGTGGAGAAGCCGTACGGCGCGCTGATGTAGATGTCGTGAAACCCGCCGCTGTTCTTCAGCGGCGACACCGAGATGCTTGGCTCGCCCGCCAACCGCTGGTGATCGACGACGACCTCGTGGCCGAAACGCAACGCCGGAGTGGACGACGCGGCAGCAGGCGCAGATCGGACAAATGCCAGTCCGGGCAGCACTACAATCGCAACACCCGCGGCGATGATTGCCGCGCGCCGGCGCGCCGCCGATCCCGCCACGGTGACTACGGAATCATCGGCGCCCATCCCAAGCTCCTCCTTCCGCCGTGTCAACAGTCGGTGCTGGGTTGATTGGAAAAGCCGCTCCTCTCCGTTCCCAAGCATGCGGAGCCTAGCACTTCGCGTTCCCGCCTGCAGACCTGGGCAGACGGCACGCGCGGCCCACGGCCTGGATGGCGGGCCACGAGGGGCATGGGGCAACGCGCCTCGGAGCTGCTGAGCGATGGACTGGCGCGTACCGGCGTTCCGAGCGCTAAGTGAAACGTCCCGTGGCGGCCCTGGAAGTCGGCCATGCCATACGTGGATCTGTTCATGCTCGGGAGTGAAGCGCGTGGCAATGACATTCCGGATGCCCGGTTTGGCGCCTTGATGAGACAACACGACGTACGCACCACCTACACTCGGGATCGCGACTTCCGGCAATTTCGCGGTTCCGAGTGTCGCGACCCGTTCGCAGCCCGATGACGTCGACGAACACCGCGGCGCATCGGCGGAGGTATCACATATGGAAGTGAGGAATATCCGCTGGGTTGGCGTGCCCACGCGCAACTATGAGGCAATGATCGCCTTTCTCAAGGACGTGCTCGGGCTGCGTCTCAATTTCCAAGAGCCAACCACGGCTGAGTTCTCGACAACCGAAGGCGACGAAATCCAAGTGATGGCACCCGGTGACCCGTACCACGACTTCTTCACCGCGTATGCCACCGGTCCCGTGCCGCTATTCGAGGTCGATGATGTTCATCAAGCACGCAAGGAACTCGTCGACGAGGGCATCCAGCTTGTCGGGGGCCTGGGGCAAGATAGCCAGTGGGAATGGATACACTTCCGCGCGCCCGACGGAAACCTCTACGAGTTGGCGAGCCGCCGGCCACGCACCTGAGCGGGTTCAGCTCGAGGCAGACGAGGGCGCCACGGACGCAGGTGCTCGAGTTGCGCTGCCACCGAGTGCCACTCTCAGCTGGCGGTACTTGACGCGAGGCTCGACGGAGCTTGGGGCGGCAGACCTAGCCCTGATCCGTGACCCGCGTCAGGAAGAGAACTTCAGCGTGTGTTCAACCATTACCGTGAAGTCATTCGAGAGGTCCGGGGTTCCCTCGTTCTGCGAGTAAATGGCCGCGTACGATCGATCATTCGCGAAAAAGATGTAAACGATCTGCCTTTCACCGGCTACGACGCCCATTCCCCCGGAAGACCATGCTCCTTTGTACCGCATGCCGCTCACGCCGTCGACGGTGACCGGTGCCCGGGCGTCAAGCGGCGCGGTACCCTCGCCAGGGAACGAACCATCGTTACTCCCCAGACGGCTGCGCTGATCGCCGGGCACAGACGCGAAGAAGAACAACAGCTCACCGGTGTCTCCCAATAGCGGGCAGGGTGTTTGAGCCGATGCCGAGCTGAGGTCCAGCCACACCTGGTTTTGACAGTTGTAGGTCACCTTTAGGGTATCGGGATACCGGAAGCTGAACTTCCCCTCGGCGTTGGAGACGGAGGTCCAGAACTCCGTGGGGTCTGGCGTTGTTGTTGCCGAAGCGGCGGGAGAAGCGGTAGGAGATGGCGACGATTCCGGTGAGCTCGACGACGTTGCAGTAGCGCAAGCGCTTGATAACAGAGCAGCACCGATGGCGATGGAACCGAGAAGATGGCGGGGATTCATAAAGTTGTGAGGGATGCCACCCTGAACGGATGCCCGTGGTGAACGGTTACCTGATTGAGGCATTCCCCTCAGCATCAGGACTCCTCATCACCGGCCACACGTCCGAGAGAGACGTGCCGTGCGTATCCTGGCGGTCGCCTCCGCCCTTTCCGCGCGAGGGGTGGGTCCCTAAGCGCTGTGCGCTTGGTTCACTGGATACTCCACCACCATGACGCCGGCCACACTTCCACCGCCGGGCACGCTCGAGGTCCACTACAAGCTCTTCGGCACGGACGGGGTGTCGCTGCAATCGCAGGAGCTGTCCCACGCCCTGACTGCACGAGGCTGGCGGGTGCACGCATGCGCGAGCGACCTACCGGCACAGGCTGAGGGGCTGCTCCTGCCGCAGCTCGCTTATCAGTCGCCGGAGGCGGTCGCGCTGCGCCAACGGATCTTCCCGGCTACCCACGATGAGCCGCCCACAGACGCGGCCGAGCGAGCGCTGGTTGATGAGATCCACGACCGCGCCCTCCCGATTCGCGAAGCGCTGGAGGAGTACGTCGCAGTGCACGACATCCATCTCGTGCACGTCCGCAATCTCATGTCGCTGCCGTACAACCTGCCGGCCACGCTCGCGCTGTACGAGATGGCCGTCGCCAATCCCCACATCGGGTTCCTCCTGCAGCATCACGACCTCTACTGGGAAGGCCCGAACGCACGCAACTTCGTGACCCCGTATGCGGGCATCGAAGACCTCATGGGGCGCATCCTCGTACCCTCACTCCCCAACGCGCGCCACGTGCTCATCAATCCCATCGCGGCGGAGGCGCTGCTGCGGCGGAAGGGGGTGAGCGGCACGGTCGTCCCCGATGGCTTCGACTTCGGGCGTGCGGTGCCACCCCTCGACGACGCTGCGTTTCGCGCGCGGTTGTCGGTGCTCAGCGGTGACCGCGAGGCGGTCGGCATCGACGATCTCGTCGTGGGCATGCCTGCGCGCATCGCGATCAACAAGGCGGTCGAGCTCACCGTCCAGTTCGTCGCAGCGATGCACAGCGCGCGCGCCGCACTGGAGGCATCGCCAGACGGGGTGGGCTTGCAACGACGGCATTTCACGTCGAGCAGTGCGATTGTGTTGCTGCTCCCTCAGGGTGAGGACCTGGAGGACAGCCGAGACTATTTCGAGCGGCTGCTGGCGTATGCGCGCGACCTGGACGTGTCGCTGGCATATGGCGGCGACGTCGTGGTTCCGGACCGGCGCCACCAGCCGGGCGACACGGCGCACGTCCCGTTCTACGCGACGTACCGGTCGATGGATCTGGTCTGCTACACGCCGGAGCACGAGGGATTCGGCAACCAGGCCATCGAAGCGGTGTGGGCCAGGCGACCGCTGGTCGTGCTCGAGTACCCAGTGTTCAAGCGCTTCGTGGCCGAGCACGTGCCGTATCGAATATCGCTGGGCGACACGGAACAGCTGGCTTGGACGTCTGCCCACGGCGGGCTGCACCAGCTGGCGCCCGAGCCGCTGCGGCGTGGCGTCGACGCCGCCGTGTCGCTGCTGCGGGATCACGAGCTCGAGCGTGCCTGGACGGAGGCCGACTTCGCGGCGCTGCGCGCGTTCTGCGGCATGGGCACGGTGGTAGCCCGCTACGTGGCGCTGTACCGCGAGCTGCTCGGGGCAGTGGCGACGTAGCGGCGTTGGGCCGCCGGCGCCCGGCTCCCGGCAATCGCGCCGATCCCCCAAAGCGCCCGCGCGCCGATGCTAGAATGCCGCCACCCCGGCCCCGGGGCCCCGCCCCGGTTGCCGGTCGCGCGGCCATGCGGTTGGTGGGAGGCACCTCATGCGAGTGGCGAGACAGGGTCTTATCTACGGAGGAGTCGCGCTCGCGATAGCCCTCCCGGTGGTGGCCGCGGCGCCCAGCAGCGCTGGGGCGGGTGAGTACGGCCAGCATCTGCACATCGACTGTTCGTACAACGCCGGCGCCTGCACCGAGGTGGCCGACGGACAGCAGATCTTCGGCAAGTACGTGGGACATGACGAGCCGCAGATCCACTTCTTCTCCAGCGTCCCCGGCTCGGGCAACCGGTTGCGATACCAGCTGACGCTGCCGCGAGATCCGTCGTACAACAACCCCGCCACGCCGGGCAAGTCCTACAGCGCCCAGCTCTACAACAGCGTCTGGTTCGGCATGACGGTGTGCGACACCCAGTCGTACCCGGAGCAGGTGCACTGGTGCAATCCGGACAGCGACAGCAACGTGGTCGACCCGGCGTTTTCGCCCAAGCACCCGGGGGCCGCCTTTCTGGAGCTGCAGTTCTACCCGCCGGGATGGATCAACTGGCCCACCTTCGCCGTTGCCGCGGGCACGGGCGGCTGCGACTCCACCCACTGGTGCGCGGCCCTCAACATCGACAGCCTGCTCGAGGATCCGGTGAACGGCACGACCCAGAATGCGACCTGCGCCGCGCGCGTCGGAGTCGAGCCGATCAACTTCGCCTTCCTCACGCACAACGGCGTATCGACGGGACCGGCGAACCCGCTGGATTCCAACCTCAACACCTTCACCCCCAACCTCAGCCGTGACCTGCTCATGAACCCGGGCGACAACGTGTCGGTCACCATCCACGACACCGCCAACGGCCTGGCGACCTCCGTCGTCGACAAGACCACCGGTGCGCACGGTTCCATGGTGGCCAGCGCCAGCAACGGGTTCGCACAGATCAAGTACGACCCCACCGGCACGAGCTGCGAGGCCATTCCCTACGACTTCCATCCCATGTACAGCACGTCGAGCACCAAGACCATCCTCCCCTGGGGAGCCGACCAGGACAGCATCGGCTTCAACGACGAGATCGGCCACTGGTCGTACTGCCTCGGCCCTCACCCCATTCCGGCGAGCCAGTTCGGGCTGGACAAGAATGGCAACCCCATCACGTGCCCGACCGGGAACACCGAGGAGGTCGGGGTCAACGCAGAACCAACCGACTCCGACGACAACTTCTGTTTCCCCGCCAGTGAGGCCAGCGACATCAAGCTGGGAGGCTGCACCGACACCAACGTCGGGTTCGACGCCATCGAGTACACCCCCGTGTGGCCCAACGGCGACACCAACCTGCATCCCACCCCCATCCGCTTCAGCAGCCCCCTGACGGGATCGAACTACAGCACCCCGTACTCGCGCGCCGGGTTCGAGGTCGACCTGCCGGACATCGAGTCCGCGTTCGGGCAGTGCGACCGGTCGACCGGCGCGGGATGCAATCACATCCCGCTGACAGACGACGGACAGCCCGCACAGTTCTATCCCTTTTACAGCATGATCAAAACCGGTAGCGGGTGCCGCTGGGAATTCGGCGCGCACGAACCGGGGTCCAGCGACTTTGGCCGCAACGACCAGTACGGCCCGCTGCTGAACGCCAATTACATCGCTTTCGGTGGCGGCGGCTCGACCTTGACCCGCTACAACTCCTTCCGCCAGATCCTGTCAGACAACCCCTGCTGACGACGGGCCGGAGGGACACGCGTCCATCCGGCGTCACAAGAGAGGTGAGAGGCGGCTCCGCGGTGGGCCGCCTCTCTTCCGAGAACGGCACCTGGAGCACTCAATGGGTACGATGGCTGGAGGCCACTTCTGACGATGAGCGTAATCCTCCCCAACCTGATCCTGTTCGGGGCCGTGACGGCGGCGATCGTGCTGGCGGTCGTGGTGATGGTGCGACGCTCCCATCGGGGAGAGCGGGGGCAAAGGAACAGCTAGACAAGAGAAGGTCAGCTCGGCTGTACGCACTCGTCGTCGCCTTGAGCTAGTGGATTCAACGCGAGGTGATGGTATGAACACGCACACGCTCGAGACAGCCGGGGCCGCAATCGTCTACGACGTCGAGGGTCCGCTGCCCACCGCCGACGGACGCCGACCGCTGTTCATGATCGGGCAACCGATGGACGCCGGCGGGTTTCGCACCCTGGCGTCGTACTTCCCCGACCGCACCGTGATCACCTATGACCCTCGCGGGCTGGGCCGCAGCATCCGCAGCGACGGCCGGGCCGACAACGTGCCCACCGTCCAGGCAGCCGATGTGCACGCCGTCATCACAGCTCTGGGTGCTGGCCCGGTCGAGATGTTCGCGAGCAGTGGCGGCGCCGTCACCGCGCTCGCACTCGTGGCCGCGTATCCAGAAGACTTGACCGTGCTCGTGGCGCACGAGCCGCCCATGTTCCATGTGCTTCCTGACGCGGCTGCTGCGGAGCAAGCGCTGGCCCGGTTTCGCACCGCGTACGCGGCAAAGGGATGGGGGGCCGGCATGGCCGCCTTCATGGCCACGGCGTCGTGGCAGGGAGAGTTCACAGAAGATTTCTTTGCGCGGCCGGATCCGGATCCCGCCCAGTTCGGCATGCCCGCCGAAGATGACGGCTCCCGCGACGACCCGCTGCTCTCCGAGCGTTCCAACGCAGTCAGCGAATACCGGCCCGACTTCCCGGCGCTGGCTGCGGCGCCGACGCGCATCGTGATTGCTGTGGGCGAAGAGTCCGCGGGCACCTTCACCGGGCGCACGTCGGTCGCCACCGCCGAACTGCTTGGGCAACAGGCGACGGTCTTTCCCAGCCACCACGGAGGCTTTGTTGGCGGTGAGTCCGGGTATGCCGGTCAGCCCGAAGCCTTCGCCCGAAAGCTGCGCGCTGTCCTGGCCGAGGCCGGCTGACGCCGCGGAGGAAGATGCGGATGCCGGTGCCCCGCCGCCGTGCGGTTCGCGTGCGCCTACGCGGCGTACGCAGGCTCTGGCTCGGTCTCCGGCCGGGGTGCCTCGTCGATGCGTGCCACGTCGGCGCGGCGAACGAGGACGGCGAGGACGACTGACCCAGCGAGCAGCAGGAACGCACCGACCAGGAAGGCGACGTGGAACCCGCTGACCAGCGCTGACACCCGCTGCACCGCCGTTGGCACGCTGTGCATGCCGGACAGCGCCGACGAGGTGGCGTTGGCGGCCAGGGTCGAGAGCACCGCCAGCCCCAGCGCTCCACCGATCTGCTGGGAGGTGTTGAGGAGCCCGGACGCAAGGCCGGCGTCCGCCGCGTCGACGTTCGTTGTGGCCACGAGCGTGATCGGAACAAAGGTGAGACCCATGCCGAAGGACATCGTCATCAGCCCTGGCAGGAGGTCGCCCGCGTAGGTGCCGGCAACGGGGATGCGGCTCAGCATGAAGAGGCCGGCTGCGGCGATGGCCATGCCAGCGACGCCCACGGCGCGCACCCCGAAGCGCTTGATGAGCTGCTGCGCCAGTCCCGCGGCCACGACGATGCCTGCCGTGATCGGCAGGAACGCAAGCCCTGCTCGCAAGGGGTTGTAGCCGAGCACCTCCTGCACATAGATCGAGGCGAAGAAGAACATTGCGAACATGCCGGCGGCGGCCAGCAGCATCGCGAGATTGGCGCTGCTCAGCGAGCGCAACCGGAAGATGTCCAGCCGCACCAGTGGATGCTGCAGGCGCGTCTCGACGACGATGAATGCCGCGATCAGCGCCGCGGCCAGCGCTCCGAGAACGAGCGTCTGCGTGGAGATCCAGCCCGCCTGCTGCGCGTTGACCAGCGCGTACACGAGCAGCATGAGACCGGCGGTGACCGACACCGCACCCAGGATGTCGATGCCGCGGCGCTCGCCCGGCGCGCGGCTCTCGGGCACAAACCGCAGCGCAAGCAGCAGCGCGCCGACCCCGACCGGCACGTTGACGAAGAACACCCACTGCCACGAGAGCAGGTCGGTGAGCACGCCGCCGAGGAGAAGGCCGACGGCGCCGCCGCCGACCGCGATCGCGCTCCACACGCCGAGGGCCAGCGTGCGCTCCCGCCCCTCGCGGAAGCTGGTGGTGAGCACCGACAGGGCGGCCGGCGACACCAGGGCGCCGCCCAGGCCCTGCAGCGTTCGGCCCACGACCAGCGTGGTCGCCGAGCCGGCGAGCCCGTTGAGCAGCGACGCCGCGGAGAAGAGAACGATGCCGGCCATGAACAGGCGCTTGCGGCCGAACAGGTCCGCGGCCCGCCCGCCCAGGAGCAGGAATCCGCCGAAGCTGAGCGTGTACGCGTTGACCACCCACTGCAGGCTGTCCGTGGAGAAGTGGAGCCCGCGCTGGATCGAGGGGAGCGCCACGTTCACGATGGTGGCGTCCAGGATCACCATGAACTGCGCCAGGCCCACGATGACCAGGACGATCCAGGGGTTGACGGCACGGCGTGTGGTGGTCATCGCTGCTCCTCTCGCGTAGAATCGGAGTGCTGGTTCCGCATTGTGAGGTACTATACGGAACCATGGTTCCGGTTGTCAAACACGCGATGCCACGAAGCCCCTCCGTCGAGACAGGTCGATGACGCCGGGGGAGCGGCAGCTGCGCGCCGACGCCGCGCGCAATCGCCTGGCGATCGTGCAGGCGGCCGAGGCTGAATTTCGCGCCCGTGGGGTCGACGCATCCATCGACGCCATCGCCGAACGCGCCGGCGTGGGCGTGGGCACGCTCTACCGCAACTACGCCACCAAGGACGAGCTGATGCGCGCCATCCTGGCGGCGCGCGCCGAGCCGCTGGTCGCCGCGGCACAGGAGGCGCTGACCGATCCCGACGCCGGCGCGGCCTTCTTCGGATTCGTACGCCGCCTCTTCTCCGAGTTCAGGCGACTTCAAGGCTCTCGCCGACTCGCTGGCGGCAGCCGGGCTGGATCTGGACCACGCCAAGGAGGAGGTCGGCGTCGAGCTGATGGGGGCGGTTCGCCAGCTCTTCGCCAGGGCGCAGCAGGCCGGCGGCGTGCGGCCTGACGTGACGATCGACGACCTGCACCTGCTCATCGCCGGGCTGTCGCTCAGCGCCCAGGGCGCCACCGACCAGCGTCAGATCGCCCGGTGCGTCGATCTGCTCTGTGACGCCGTGCGCAACAGCGTGGCGAACAACGCAAGCTCGGCCGTCTGATTCCATCCGGCGCGGCGCAGGGGCGCGAGGACGGCTGGCCGTGGACGCATCATGTCGATGAGTGGTGCGCCAGCTCGCTGATGCGCTGTTCGATCTCGTCCCGAATGGCTCTGACGGCCGCGCCGTCCTTTCCGGTCGGGTCCTCCACATCCCAGTCGACGTAGCGCTTGCCCGGGATGAAGGGGCAGGCATCACCGCAGCCCATGGTCACTACGACGTCAGCCCACATCGCGTCGCTTTCGTCGAGACGTCGCGGGATGTGGGTGCTGAGGTCGATGCCGATCTCACGCATGACAGCTACGACGTTGGGGTGGACTCGCTCCGCCGGCTCCGAACCGGCAGAGCGCGCCTCGCCGCCGGCTCGTTCCCAAAACGCTGCGGCCATCTGGGACCGGCCGGCGTTGTGCACGCACACGAAAAGCGCGCGCGGCAGCCGTGGCTTCACCGCCTCGCTCCGTCCCGCAACGTCCTGGTCTCCGCAGCGGACTCTCGGTGGTGATGACTGACCGCGGCCTCGCCGTCAGCCGTTGACGGGACCACGACGTCACCAGCGGCTGCCGGCATGTCCGGATACAGCACGCGGATGAGGCCGACCGCGATGAGCCCACCCACGAGCTGTGCGCCGACGAACCCGGGGACAGACGCCGGAGCGATCCCGGCGAAACTGTTGCTGAACATGCGGCCGATGGCGATGGCGGGGTTGGCGAAGCTGGTCGAGCTGGTGAAGAAATAGGCGGCGCCGATGTACGCGCCGGCGGCTGCGGGCGTGACCTGCGCCCGGCGAGAACGCGCCAGCGCAAAGATCAGGAGCAGCAGGCCGAGCGTGGCGACGATCTCAGCCAGCCAGTGGCCGGGTGAGGTGCGGTCGCGCTGCGAGATGCTCACGGCGGCAAGTCCGAACATTGCGTTGGCGGTGACGGCTCCGCCGATGCAGCCGGCGATCTGCGCCGGGATGTAGGCCGCCACGTCGCGCCAGGCGATGCCGCCGAATGCCGCGTCGACCAGACTGACCATCGGGTTGAGGTGGCCGCCCGAGACGGAGCCGACCATGAGGATGATCGCGAAGAGGCCGGCAGCAGTGGCAGCTGCGTTCTCGAACAGCTGCAAGCCGATCTGCCCGGGGCTGAGCGTCTGCGCGGCGATGCCGGATCCGATCACAACCGCGGCCAGCAAGGCGCTGCCTAGGAATTCGGCCACGAGGCGGCGAGCCAGCGGAGCGCGATCCACCCGAGGCGTCCGGTGCTGCCGGGTTCCCACTGCGGGCGAGCATAGCATTGACGGACGTCGAATCAATTGATATAAATAGATCGAAGATGATCAATCTGGAACTCGTCCCGAAGCAGAAGCGGCCGGCAGGGGTACGGTGCTG
Source organism: Candidatus Dormiibacterota bacterium (assembly GCA_963777285.1). Lineage (GTDB taxonomy): Bacteria > Chloroflexota > Dormibacteria > Aeolococcales > Aeolococcaceae > JAFARE01. Next base: position 1,143,549 of record CAVZPR010000001.1, on the reverse strand, counting down.
CGAGCCGGTGGTGTACCCGGACGTCGAGCGGCACCAGGCCGAACGGATGGCCGAGGTGGCCAAGGCGCTGGGCGATCCCGTCCGGCTGCAGCTGGTCGACGTGCTGCGCAAGCACGCCGGCGCTGTGTGCGTCTGCGAGCTGGTGCCGCTGTTCGATATCGCGCAACCTACGGTGTCGCACCACCTCAAGGTCCTGCGCGACGCCGGCATCGTCGGCTCCGAACGGCAGGGGCTCTGGGCGTACTACTACGTCATTCCCGATGCATTGAAAGGGCTGTCCACATGGTTGAGCTGACGCACATTCGTGAGACCGTCCGCGAGCGTTACGCCGCGGCGGCAGTATCGGCCGGGCACGAGACAGAGGGGTGTTGCGGGGGCGGCTGCGGCTGCAGCCCCGCCGATGCGACAGGTGGCTTCGGCGTCACCCTCTACGACCCGGCAGCCCGCGAGGGGGTGCCCGCGGCCGCGCTCACCGCGTCCCTCGGCTGCGGAGTGCCCACGGCTGTGGCCGATCTCCACCCGGGGGAGACTGTGCTCGACCTCGGCTCCGGCGCGGGCGCCGATGTCCTGATCTCCGCGCGGCGAGTCGCACCAGGCGGCAAGGCGATCGGCCTGGACATGACCGATGAGATGCTTGCCATGGCTCGGCGGAACGCATCTGAAGCGGGAGCTCGCAACGCCGAGTTCGTCAAGGGATACATCGAGGAGATGCCGCTCGCGGACGCGACTGTTGACGTGGTCATCTCCAACTGCGTCATCAACCTCTCCGCTGACAAGGCCAAGGTCGTCCACGAAGTCGCACGCGTCCTGCGACCCGGCGGGCGGGTCGCGGTTTCCGACGTCATCGCCGACGAGGACATGGACGAGGCGACGCGGGCAGCCATGGCCGCCTGGACGGGCTGCATCGCCGGAGCGCTCACCCGAGCCGAGTTCGAGGCGCTCCTCGCCGCCGCCGGCTTCATCGACGTCGATATCCAGGAGACGCATCGTGTTCATGAACACGCTGGGTCCGCAATCATCCGCGCCCGCAAACCGTTCGCTGCAGACGAGTCATTGGAGGTAAGGCCGTGACGCCGTGCGACTGCCCCTGCGGTAGCTGCCCGTGCCCCTGCGGGTGCTGAGGTAGGGAGAAGCCCCGCGCCGCTCCGACATGCGGTGCGGGGTTCTTTTCTGGACCACGTGAGCCGCGTCCCCTGGCTCGAACCGTCGACGCTGCGCATCGGATTGGGTTGCATGCGGCTGTCGACCCATGGCGCGGCGGATGAGCACCTGGCATACGAGACCATCCACGCATCGCTGCAATCCGGGGTCAGCATCTTCGACACGGCTCGTGCGTATGCGCGCGACGACTCCGATGCCGGCGACAACGAGCGCATGCTCGCGCAGATTCTCGGGGCGACTGGCAGCCGGCTCACGGCGCGGATCGTAACCAAGGGCGGCATGAGCCGGCGCGGAGGACGGTGGTCGCCCGACGGCCGGGCTCGCACCCTCCTGAGCGACTGCGAAGCAAGCTTGCGCGACCTCGGCGGCCTCCCCATCGACCTCTATCTCATTCACGCTCCGGATCCGCGAACGCAGTGGTCGACGTCGCTGCGCGCATTGGAGCGCATCGCCTCAGAGAACATGGCGCGTCACGTCGGCGTCAGCAACGTCGATCGCGCGCAGCTGGAGCAAGCGCTCGACGCAGCTCCGATCACCGCAGTTCAGGTCGCGCTCAATCCGTACGACGACGCTGCGCTGCGTGATGGTCTCGTGGAGTACTGCGCAGGCCGCGGCATCGCTGTGATCGCGCACTCGCCGCTCGGCGGTCCTCTTCGCGTTCGCCGCCTGGCGCGGCACCCGGCTCTGGGCGAGATCGCTCGCCGTCACGGCGCTTCCGCCGAGCAGATCGCGCTCGCCTGGCTGCTGGATCTGTCCCATGAGATTGTTGCAATCCCGGGCGCGCGGCGACCGGAGAGCGCACGATCAGCGGCGGCCGCGGCAGCGATCGAGCTGGGCGATGACGATCGCCGGCTCCTGGCTGAGGCGCTGGGCCGCGCACGGCCGGCCACACGGGCCCAGGTGAAAGCGCGGGCTCAGGGAGAGGTGGTGCTGATCATGGGCATTCCCGGCGCAGGCAAGTCGACTCTGGCGGCGGACTACGTCGCGCGCGGGTACCAGCGCCTCAACCGTGACCTTCTGGGCGGTTCCCTGCGCGACCTGGTCGCGGCCCTCGACCGCGCGCTCAGCGAGGGTGCGCGCACCCTGGTCCTGGACAACACCTGGCTGCAGCGCGCCGCGCGCAGCGACGTCGTCGAGGCGGCGCAGAAGCACGGTATCTCCACGCGCTGTGTCTGGCTGGACACACCACTGGCTCAGGCGCAGCTCAACGCCGTGGAGCGCATGGTCGCGGATGCGGGTGGCCTCCCCGATCCAGAAGCGGTGCGCCGACGTGCTCGCACCACGCCCGGGTGGTTCCTGCCGACGTCGCAGATGCGGGCGCTACGGGACTTGCAAGCGCCCAAAGACGACGAAGGGTTCAGTGGCGTGGAGAAGCGTCCCTTTGCTCGGACCACGCAGGCCGGCCGCACCCGTGCCGCCGTGTTCCTTGCCGCCGGCGCCACGGCGCGGCCGGGGTGGCAAGCGAACGTGGCCGGCGGCGGCGCGAACCGGCCCGTGCTCGTCTTCGAGTGGCTGCCGCAGGGCGCGGCCGAAGACCTCGCTGCAATCGCGGCTCGTGTCGCGGCCTGTGCCGCGGGGGCTGTCGACACCGCGGTCTGCCCGCATCCTGGGGGGCCTCCGCGATGCTGGTGCCGGCCGCCGCTGCCGGGGCTTTTGGTGGTTTTCGCGCATGCGCACTCGGTCGACATGCGTAGCTCGATGCTCGTCGGTGTCAGCGCGGCTCATCGAGCGCTGGCGAACGCCGTGGGCGCGCAGTTCATCCTGGTGTAGGGCGCCTCTCGACGCACGCACATGCAGCCACGACGGCGAGGCTCGAGAGTAGCCTTGGCCGATGCCTGAGGCGCTGGCCGCCATTCCAGAAGACTGGCAGCGCGCCCTCGCCGTCGCGGCGCATCCCGACGATCTGGAGTACGGAACCGCTGCGGCCGTGGCTCGGTGGACCGACCAGGGCAAGACCGTCTCCTACGTGCTGGTGACGAGCGGCGAGGCCGGCATCGACGGCCTCGAGCCGGCCACCGCGGGCCCGCTTCGCGAAGAAGAGGAGCGAGCTGCGGCGGCGCTCGTGGGCGTGGACCACGTCGAGTTCCTGGGTCATCGAGACGGTGCCATCGAGCACGGGCTTGCGCTGCGTCGCGACATCGCCGGGGCGATCCGCCGCCTCCGGCCCGACATCCTTTTGACGATGAACTTCGAGCTCACCTGGGGTGATGGCAGCATCGTCAACCACGCAGATCACCGGGCCGTCGGTTTGGCCACGCTCGACGCTGCTCGCGACGCGGCCAACCGCTGGCTGTTCAGCGATCTCGGCGAGCCATGGCAGCAACTGCATGCGGTGTATCTGCTCGGGATGGAGCCGCCGACGCACTACGTCGACGTGGGAGCAACTTTTGACCGCGGGATCGAGTCGCTCCGGGCACATCGCGTCTACCTCGAGGGTCTCGGCGCCTCCATGGATCCAGGCGCCTTCCTCCGGGACTTCGCGCGCGCTGCGGGGAAGGCCGCCGGCTGCGACTACGCTCTGCTGCTCAGACGCTTCGCCGTCTGACGCACGGATCAGTCGGGCGGCGCCGCGCCAAACCAGCTGGTCAATGCGTCGTCGAGTCCCCGTCGTTCCGTCGCCGACCCACGCGACGTGTCCGTCGGGACGGACCAGCACCGCGGCCGGAGTTGGTACCGCGCCGATGACGGGCAGCTCCCACACGCCTTCAAAGCGCGCGTCCACAAGCTTGACCCGATCTCGCCGCGTCGCCACCTCGACAGCGCCCGGCTCGCCGAGATTCAGCAGCAGCGGCCGGGCATGGTGCATGAGGCTGAACACGCGCGCCGAGCCGCCGCCCATGCGCAGGTCCAGATCGGGCATGCGGCGGCCCAGCTGCGGATGGCCGTCGCCGAGGTCGTAGTGGGTGTCGAGCCCGGAGATCAAACCACCGAGCAGCCGGCGGGGCTCATCCATCCGGCACAGCTGGGCCACGGTGTCACGCAGCGCGTCGCTGTGACCGTCGGGGCGCATCATCGCTGTTTGTGCCATTGTGTACCGTAACGCTCGCTGCCCGGCCGGGTGGCGCTCATCGTGATACGTGTCGAGCAACGTTTCCGGCGATGTGCGCTTCACCACCTGGGCCAGCTTCCAGCCCAGATTGACCGCGTCCTGGAACCCGAGCGTCAGGCCCTGCCCACCCGCTGGGGAATGCACGTGCGCCGCATCACCGGCGAGCAAGACGCGACGGTCGCGATAGGTCGCGGCCTGGCGAGTGGCGTTGCTGAACCGGCCGATCCAGGTGGGGTCGTGAACCCCGAAGTCGGTGCCGTAGACGGCGATGAGCGCCTGTTTGAGGTCGTCGAGGGTGGGCTCGCTGGTGGCACCCAAGTGGCGCTCCGTGGTGACGATCCGAACCGTGTGACCGTCCTCCATCACATGGAGCCCATGGATTCCGGTCGCGTCCTGCCGGGCGCCCGTCGGCGTCTCCTCGGTCACATCCACCTCGGCGATCAGGTTGCTGACGGTCGCATCCCAGCCGGGGAAGTCGATGCCTGCGACGCTGCGGATCAGGCTCCGGCCCCCGTCGCAGCCGACGAGGTATTCAGCACGCAGTGAGCGCCCCTCGCTCAGCTCGATGCCGACGCCCGCATCGTCTTGAACACACGACGTCACCGCAGCGCCGTACTCGGTCGAGACGCCGAGTTCGCGAACCCAGCCGGCGAGGATTCGCTCGATGTGGTTCTGGAACAAGCCGAGCGCGTACGGGTGCCGCGTGGGAAAGTCGCTGATGTCGAGCACCACTGAGGCAAATGACGCGGCCTGCACCGTCTTGCCCTCGGTCAAGAAGCGGTCTGCGACCCCGCGCTGATCGAGGAGCTCGATTGCGCGCGACTGCAGGCCGCCCGCGCGCGATCCCACGAGGTCTTGGTTTGGCCGGCTTTCGAGGATGACGACGTCAGTCCCTGCCAGCGCCAGCTCGGCCGCGAGCATCATGCCGACGGGCCCACCGCCGGCGATCGCGACGGCATGGTCCGTGATCACAGAGGCAGCGCCTGACACACGTCGGGAATGCTGTTACCTGCGTTCGTCCGAGGCCGTCACCGTCCGTTGAGGTGCGCCGGACGCTGCAGCCACCACCCCTGTCCGTGCTCGACGCCGAGCTCGAGCATGCGCGTCGCCTGCGAGTTGGTCTCGACGCCCTCGCCGATGACAAGCGCGCCTGCGGTGCGCGCGAACGCCACCACCGCGTTGATCGCGGCGCGGGACCCCACCTGATCAGCTGAGACGGTGAGGCTGCGTGCCACCTTCACGTACTCGGGGGCCGCGGCAGCCAGCACCTCGAGCGTGGACCGGCCCTCGCCGACGTCGTCGATGGCGAAGCGAAAGCCGTGCGCGCGGTACTGCGCGAGCACCTCGCGAAAGCGCCCCAGGTCGTCGACGGCTTTGCGCTCACTGATCTCCAGCACGATGTCGCCGGGATCGCGCTCCGCCCACTCGAGCACCAGCAGCATCTGGTCGACGCCGTGCACCGGGTTCAGCAGCGCATCGATGTCGCAGTTGATGAAGAGGGCGGCGCCCGCCGGGAGTGCGGCCGCGCCGCGGACAGCTGCGCGCCGCGCCAGCCAGTCCAACTCGCGTGACAGACCGATGCGGTGCGCGGCGGCGAAGAGTCCCTCGACGCTGAGGTCGCCGGCCGAGCCGTACGGGCGGGCGAATGCTTCGTAGGCGATGCATTCGCGATCGTCCAGGCGCGCAATCGGCTGATACACCGAGTTGATGTCGCGCGCATCGACCAGCTGTGCTGCCAGCGCGTCCCAATGGGTCGACGGCGCCGGTTCGGGCTGGATGCTGGCAGCAGCGGACTCGACACGGTCGCGTCCCCATTGCTTGGCGCGGGCCAGCGCGATGTCGGCTGCGGTCCATGCGGCGCGCGCGTCCGCGCCCTGCAGCGCGCCGGCCACGCCGACGCTGAGGCGCACCATCCCGTAGGGAGGCACCAGCCCGTACATGGCGGAGCGCAGCTCCTCCGCGAGGGCGACGCCGTCCAGCGTGGTCGCTCCGGGGAGCAGCACCGCGAACTCGTCGCCGGAGGTGCGTGCCACGGGCCCGCGACCGCCGACCAGCTTGTCGAGTGCCTCGCCCACGTGGGCAAGGACAGCGTCGCCGGCCTCGTATCCGTACTTGTCGTTGGTCAGCCTGAGCCGGTCCATGTCGATGGAGAGCAGCGCCAGCTGAGTGCCGTTGCGCGTCGCGACCTCGCGCTCGAAGCGTGCGCTGTTCTGCAGGCCGGTGAGCGCGTCGGTTTCCGCCGCCTTGGTGAGCCGGCGGTAGCGATCGGCGTTGCTGATCGCCAGACCGGCCAGCTCGGCGATGCTCTCCAGCAGGCGGCGCTCGGCGGGGTCGAAACCGCGCCGCGTGCGGCCGGCCACCACCAGCGCGCCCGAGAAGGCCTCGCCGGCGCGCACGCTCGCGGCGAGCGCGGGAGCGCCGGTTCCGGCACCCTGCATGCAGAAGAGCGCATCCGCCTCGGATGGATCCAGCTCGGTGAGGCCCCCGGCGTCCCATCCCTCCAGACCCGCTGAGCGCACCGCGCGACCGAGGCTCGTGTGCTCCGGCAACGGCTGTTCGGCGACGACGGCCGCACCCTGCTCGGTCGCCCGCAGCAGCAGCGCGCGTGGCGCGCCGAGAGCCAGTGCCGACCAACGCACCGCCGCGTGAAAGGTCGCGTCGACCTCGACGGCGGCGGCGAAGGCCCGCGTCGTCTCGCCCAGGATCATGACCTCGTGGACGCGCCGGCGCAGCAGCGCGCCGGCCAGCTCCAGGGGAGCGGCCTCGCGGACGGCTTGCGCGACTTCGCCCGCCACCGCCTCGAAGGCTGCCAGGTCGGCGGCGCGGAAGCGGCCAGGCTCGGTGCTGTCCACCTCGAGCACGCCGATCGTCGCGCCGTCGGTGATGATCGGCACGGCCATGAGGGAGCGCATGTGCGCCTGCGCTCCCACGAGTTGATGCGCCGGCGCCGGCCCGCCGGGCCGGTCCAGGTCCTCCACCAAGACCGACCGCCCCGAGGCGGCGACGGCGCCCATGATCCCCGTGCCCACCGGGAGGCGAAGGGCGAGGATGTCCTCGTCGGGTGGCCCGTCGTGCGCGACCACGTACAGCTCGTCCCGCTCGTTGATCAGCGTGATGCCGGAGCCCGGATAGCCGTGGAACGCGAGAGCGGAAACGATGCGGTCCAGAACTCGCGGCAGTGACTGGGACGCGTGCACGATCTCCGCCACCGTATCGACGAGTTGGGACGTCTGCACCCGGCCGTCCCCTGCTGCCACAGCCATGCTCCGGCGCACCGTAGCACCCGGCATGCACCGTTGCCAGAGGCGTTTGCGGCAGGCGCGTAGACCTTTGGCGAGGGCGCCGTTGCGCCCTCGCCAAATGGGTCAGCTCGAGGCGATGCCCTCCTGCGAAGACCCACCGGGCACGGCTGCCGTCTGGATCAAGGTCAGGGAGCCGTCGCCGGCGATCGAGTAGACCTCCACGGATGAGGCGAGCCCCGCCTGCACGTAGAGGAAGCGTCCGCCACCGGCGGTGGTCTCGTCGATCGCGCCGGATATCCCCGTGGCGGCCGTCGCATCCACCAGCGTGACGTGACCGCCGTCGCCGATGCGGTACTCGCTGACGTCGTTGCTGCCGGTGTTGGCCACGTACGCGTGATCGCGTGCGGTTGCGATCCAGCAAGCAGCGCTCTGCCCGTCGGGCACCGCGGCGCCCCTGGGAGTTATGGCTCCGTGCCGGTTGATCTCGCTCGGGGCGACGTTGCCCGCCGCGTTGACCAGGTCGAGCTGGTCTGACGGAGAGAAGGTGAAGGCGAAGGGGACGCTTGCGTCGGCTGTCTGCACCGGCGTCGCCGACAGCCGTTGATCCGGCCGCACCGCAAACACGTCGACGAAGTTGTTGGTCTTTCCGGTGACGATCAGACGGTGGCCGCCGGGCGCGAAGCCGATCTGCGCCGGAGAGTCCAAAAATGCGGGCGGGGTGCTCTCGTGCAGGCCGAGATCGCGCGTGCTGCCGTGAATCGCATGCAGCTTGCCGCCGGCGATGCGGAAGCCGGCCACGTTGACGTCGCCGCCGGCGTTCAAGACATAGAGCGTCTCATCGTGCACCGCGAGGCTCGTCGGGAAGGAGCCGCCGGAGTTGATCACCTGGCGCAGGTCCAGCGTCTCGCCGTCGACGCGAAACACCGAGACGGAGTTGCTGCCCGCATTGACCGCGAAGAGCAGGGCGGCGTCGCGGTCGAAGACGAGTGATCCCTGTGATGCGAGCGGATCCGAGTTCGACCCCGCTGACCGTCCGCCGTCGCCGCCCGTCGCGTACGTCGCCAGCCACGTCAGGGTGCCGTCGCGGTTGCGATCGAACGCGGCGATGGTGTTGCCGTTCGGATCATTGGTCTGCACGAAGACCGCCGATCCATCGTCCCTGTCACGCCCGGCCGCCTGTACAACGACGATCGACGTCAGGGGAACTGCGACCGCGGCTGCCGCGGCGAGCCCGCAGCGCATCCAGTGTGAACCTCGCATGGCACTCTCCTCCGTGCTGATGGGTGGATCAGCGGGCGAGCATGCGGAGCGCTGACTAAGCTGTGATGACAGCGTGTCATCGTTTCGACACAGTGCAGGCGATCAGGCCGGGAGGCTGAACCAGAATCGCGTGCTGCCGGCTCGAGATTCGACCCCGACGCCGCCACCGTCGGCTTCCACCAGCTGCTTGACGATGGCCAGGCCGATCCCCGCTCCGCCGCGCGCACCGTCTCTCGATTTCTCCACCCGATAGAACCGCTCGAAGACGTGGGGCACGTCCTCAGCCGGTATGCCGGCCCCCGAGTTGACGACGCTGACGACCGCGTGCGCGCGGCGAGACTCTGCGGCGAGGCAGACGCAGCCTTCAGGTGGCGTGTAGCGCGCGGCGTTCTCCAGGAGGTTGGCGAGGACCTGTGCCAGGCGATCGGGGTCGCTCCGTGCCCGAAGCCCAGGTGGGATGCGGGTCTCGAACAGGATCGCTTTTCGCGTGAGTCGCGGCCGCGCGAGGTCCGCGGCGGTGCGCAGGCTCTGGGACAGGTCCATGTCCGACGGAGCGGGAGCAGCCCGGTCGCCGCTGCCTGCAAGCGAGTCCAGCGACTCGGCGAGGCGGACGAGACGGTCGACCTCCTCGTGCAGGGATGTGAACTGCTCGCGCGACGGTGGGATCACGCCGTCGCGCAGGCCTTCGAGGTAGCCCTGCAGGTTGGTGAGCGGTGTCCTCAGCTCGTGCGCGGCGTTGACGATGAACTCGCGCCTCAGGCGCTCCTGATCGGCGAGGCCGGCGGCCATGACGTTGAAGGAGTCCGCCAGCGACGCCACCTCTGCAGGACCTGCGCGTGGCACGCGAATCGCGTAGTCACCCCTGGCGATGCGACGCGCGGCGTCGGACATCGACTCGAGTGGCCGCGCCATGCGGACAGCGATCAGCACGGAGAACACCGCGCTCACCGCCACCGCGACGGCCACCGCCACGACGAAGATCGTGGCCACGCCCTGGTCGAACATCGCCTGGGCCGTGGCTGCAGACGCACCCGCCTCGATCATCAGGCCGCTGAACGCCGAGCGGCCGACGACGAGAACCCCGACGGCCAGAACCCCGATCGCCAGGAATGCGACCGCGATCGTACCCAGGCTCATGCGCGTCGCCAGCCGGCCCTCGGGGCGGAATCGGCGCCAGTCGCGGGCTAGGCGCATCGCACGCGATACCCCGTGCCCCGGACGGTGACGACGTAGCGCGCGTCGTCTGCGGAATCGTCGATCTTCTCCCGCAGCCGGCCGATGTGGACGTCGATCGTCCGTTCCAGGACGTCGCCGCGGGCATGACCGTACAGCGCGTCGAGCAGCCCTTGCCGCGTGAGGACGCGTCCGCGGGCAAGCGTCAGCGCTGCGAGCAAGCGAAACTCCACAGACGTCAGCGGCAACACCTGGCCGCCACGGCGCACCTCCATCCGATCGAGATCCACCTCGAGATCACCCAGCGCTCGCGTTCCCCGGTCGTCTGCAGTCGCTGTTGCGGCTCTGCGGAGCACCGCCTTGACGCGGACCACCAGCTCCGCCGGCGAGAACGGCTTCGCCAGGTAATCGTCGGCTCCCTCGCTGATGCCGTACACGCGGTCCGCCGCCGAGCCGCGGGCGGACAGCAACACGATCGGAATGCTCGAGCTCTCGCGCACGCGCCGCATCACCGCCATTCCGTCGAGCTCGGGCAGCATCACATCGAGGACGACCAGTTGCGGCTGCACCGTCTCCACCGCGGAGAGCGCCGCAACACCGTCACCGGCCGTGGCGACACGGAACCCCTCCCGCTCGAGGTACATCCTGACCAGCGATGCGATCTTCGGGTCGTCGTCCACGACCAGGATCGGCGCCTTCATCTCCAATCCCATGGTTGACCGCCCAGGCTAGCCTCGAAATGTGACGAGTGGATGACTCGTGGCGCCTACTCGATCACAGCGTCGGCTTCGATCTCGAGCAGGTAGACGGACTCGACCAGCTGCGTCACCGCAACGATGATCTCCAGCGCGCGCCGCGCCTGCGCGTACGGGCCCTCGGGAACGCTGCCGTCCCGGTCATCGTCTCGACAAGAAAGAGATGTGCGGGACGGGCGCCGGGTTACCCCGGCGCCCGTCCTGCTGCTGCGACGGATCAGCCTCCGAGGGCTGCCACCAGATCCGGAACGAAGTGCGCTGCGTCGATCGTGCCCAGACCGCTGGACAGGTCATAGCCCGCCACCGCATCGAAGCCGAGCACCGTGTGGTTGGACCCACCCTGGGGGAAGGTCACGGTGTTGGTCCCCGCGGTGACATCGACGATGCCGGGATCACCTGCTGCCGCCATCTGGTACAGCGCGGAGTTGATCGGGCCCAGCCCGTGCCCCGCGTACTGGTCGGCGATCGCGATGATGCCCGACAGCATTGGCGACGCCTCGCTGGTGCCGCCGAAGAGATAGAAGCCGGCCGGTCCCTGGGCCGCGTTGGAGTCCAGCCACACCAGCGCCGCGCCATCGACAGCCGCGCTGAGCGAGATGTCGGGGAACCCACGAGCCGTCTTCACCTTGTTGGCGACGCCGTCCTGGTAGGACGGCCGCGAGAAGACACCCGACCGACCGCCGCTGCTGGCCGCGGGCGATCCGAACAGGTTGGTGTCGTTCCACACGGTGTCCGGCTCGAAACGATCTCCACTGGCGGTGAGATGCAGCTGCGTGCCGCCCACGCCGGTGACCAGCGGGTCGGTGGCGGGCCACTCCGCCGTGCGATGCAGGTAGAACGACGACGCGAATCCCTGCGACGTGAGTGTCTTCGCACCGGTGGAGCCGCCGTCGCCCGATGATGCGAGAACGGTGACGCCGTGCGCCGCCGCGTTCTCGTACGCGCTGCGCAGGTCGAGAATCGAGTCCGCGCTCGGGAATCCCGCCTCCGGGGCGCCGAAGCTCTGCGTGATCACCGTGCCCAGGTGGTGGTTGATGACGTAGTTCTCGGCGGCGATGATCGGCGGGAAGCCGTGCTCGCCGAGGGTCTCGGCCACAGGCGTCTCCACGAGCAGGATGTTCGCCTTCGGCGCGATCGCGTGCGAATACTCGACGTCGAGTGACGTCTCCTGTGCCCAGCCGACCATCATCGGCCGCTTGACCGGGTCGAAGGGCGGGATCGGTCCTTCGGGCTGCAGCACCAGGAAGTGCGGCGGTGCGGGAAGGCCGAACGACTTGTCGAACGTCTTCAGCTCTGCGGCGATGTTCTGATAGCCGTACGAATCGACGATGACGATAGTCTGTCCAGCGCCGTCATACCCCGCCGCGTAGAGCGGGTTCAGGTCGTATGCCTCTTGGAACTGGAAGGGCGCGTAGCAGGCGAGGTGGAGCTGCGCCTCGCAGTCCGCCGTCGTCGGCGGTGTCGGGAAGCTCGTGTGGCTCGCCAGTCGAGCCAGCGGCACCGGAGCGACGCTGGTCGCCGGCGCCACAGCCGAGAGCGCGGGCACGCCGACTGACGCAGCCGCCCCTGCCGCCACCCCCGCGGCGCACAACACACTGGTAAGACGTCGATGCATGACCCTGCCTCCAAACCCAGACCTACGCCGCCCGCCGTCAGGACTGTAGCGCGGCGGGGTACCGCGGTGCCCGGAGGGCGCCGGAGAGAGCCTAAACTCACCACCCCGGGGCACATCGCCGACACCCGTCGGCGAGCCGGCATGGTGGGAGGCACGGTATGGGGTCGGCACGTGACGTCATCGAGAGGGCACACACGGCATTCAATTCCCACGACCTCGACGCGGTGGATCGCCTCTACGCGGAGGGCGCACAGCTCAAGGGGCCGGGTGGCATGTCCGTCACCGGGAGGGCGGCGATCCGGGAGTTCACCAAGGGCTGGTTCCAGGGATTCCCCGACTGCGAGCTCAGGGTGCACAACATCATCGAGAGCGGCGACACGATCGTCGAGGAGGGCACCTTCGTGGGCACGCATTCCGGCGTCTTCCCCACGCCCATGGGTGACATCCCGCCGACGGGCAGGAGGGTGGAGGGGCCATACGTCGACGTTTTCGAGATCCACAACGGCGAGATCACGTCCGACCGGCTCACCTTCGACCGCATGGAGCTGATGGAGCAGCTGGGACTCGTCCCGTCGCCGGCCGCGGCAGGCTAGACGCGGCTGCGCCCGGAGGCGCTCGCAGTCAGGTCAGGCTGCGTCGGCCAGCAGGAAGCGCAGCCAGCGCCACTCGCCGTCGGCGCGCTGCACGCATTCCGGCCGGCGGCGCAGCTGCGCGATCGCGTTCAGTGCGCGGGCGATGCGCAGCGGTCCCTCAGACGCGCGCGGCTGGTGGTTCATCACCTGCGAGCCTGCGACCCGGGTGTCCGCGGCGCCCGGGTCGTTGTTCTCTCGCGACCGACTGAGGACTCGGTCGTGATGTCGCCCCGAGCCGTCAGAGGGACGCTTCGATGCTGGCGAGCACGTCCTCCACGCGGATGCGTCCCATCACGGCATCGTCATGCCGGCCGTCAGTCCCCGGACGCTGCGCGATGCCCTGGATGATGCGATGGTCGGATCCGTACGGCCCGCGGCGCCGTCCGTCGGTGGGCCCGAACAGCCCCACGGCGGGCGTTCCCACCGCCGCGGCCAGATGCAGCAATGGCGTGTCGCCGCCAACCAGCAGATCGCAGCGGGCCAGCATCGCCGCGATCACCGGCAGGTCGAGCTCGCCGCTGAAGTCGACTGCGCTGGCGCCCAGGTCGAGCATGGTGCGCTCTATGTCGGCGCGATCCGCTGCTGTCCCCAAAAAGACGATGCCCGCGCCGTGACGCTGGGCGAGCTGGTTGGCCAGCAGCGCGTAGCGCTCGCCGTCCCACGCGGTCAGGTCCGCGGGCAAACCATCGGTTTCCGCGAACCCCGGGCCCGGCGCCAGGGCCACCAGCAGGCGGCCGTCGGCGAACCCGGTCGCATGGATCAGGCGGTCGGCTTCGCGCAGCGCCTCGGGGCCGGGCTCGTATGACGGCGTGTGCAGCTCCTGACGGATCCCGGCCAGAGCGGCGAGACGCAGCCAGGCGACGGCGCGGTTCTCGCTCCGACCGGCGGGTGCGTGGCCGGTCAGCAGCGGCCAGGTGACGCCGCCGCCTGCGCCGAAACGCTCTGGCACCGCCGCCAAGAACGCGGCCAGGCGCAGCGAGAACGCACGGGAGCAGAGGAGCACCGCGTCGAAGCGCCGCCGGCGAAGCTCCCACCACACGCCGGCGGCCGCTGCCGCGCCGGCCCCGCCCCGCAGCGCGGCCACCGGGATGACTGTGTCCACCGCAGGCACGCCCTGCGCCAGCGGCGCCGCCGCGGGCGGGCAGAGCACGCTGATGTGCGCCCCCGGCTCGCCCGCCCGGAGCGTCCGCAGCAGCGGCGTGGCCTGAAGGCTTTGCGTCAACCCTCCGGACACCACGACGGCGATGTTCACGCGTCCAACGGTAGCCGTCCCCAGCGCTCAGCGGCGTGCGTGCGCCGCGTCGTCTCGATCGGAGATGCGGTCCGCTGATCTCGCGGCGGTGCGACCATAGGCTGGTGACATCGAGCCTTGCGGGGCGGGACCTTCTGAGCATCGCCGACCTCACCGCCGCCGAGATCGGGGCGATCCTCGACACCGCCGCGGCCGCGAAGGCCGGAGCGGCGCTCGGTGAACCGCTGCGCGGCCTGTCCGTGGCCATGATCTTCCAGCGCCCCAGCAACCGCACCCGCGTCTCGTTCGAGGTGGCGATCCACCGCCTCGGCGGTCACCCTGTGGCGCTCTTCAATCCCGAGGTGCAGCTCGGGGAGCGGGAATCGGCCGCCGACATCAGCCGCATCCTCGACCGCTACGCCGACGGCATCGTCGCCCGCCTGGTGTCGCACCGCGACCTGGTGACCATCGCCGCCGCGGCGGAGTCGCCGGTGGTCAATGCCCTGACCGACCAGGAGCACCCCTGCCAGGTCCTCGCGGACTGCATGACGGTGCAGGAGTCGCTCGGTCACCTCGATGGTGCGCGGGTCACGTACATCGGCGACGGCAACAACGTGTGCACCTCATGGATCTACGCCGCGGCGCTGTGCAACGTCGCGCTTCGCGTGGTGTGCCCGCCGGGATACGAGCCGTCCCGCGCGGTGCTCGAGCGCGCCCGGCAGCTGGGTGGCGCCGACGCCGGCATCAGCGTCGCGCACCAGCCGAACGATGCGCTGCGCGATACCGACTTCATCTACACCGACGTCTGGGCGAGCATGGGGCAGGAGACGGAGCACGAGCGGCGGCGCGAGGACTTCCGGACGCTGCAGGTGAACGACTCGCTGCTGGCGGCGGCACCGGCACACGCACGCGTCATGCACTGCCTGCCGGCGCACCGCGGCGAGGAGATCACCGACTCGGTGATCGACGGGCCGCAGTCGATCGTCTTCGAGCAGGCGGAGAACCGCATGTGGGTGCAGATGGCGCTGCTCGCCCTGCTGTATGGCGCGGATGCAGCGGATGGCGGCGGCCGCGTCGCCTCCGGTCGCGAAGCCGTCGCATGAGCGACTTCCTGCGCAACGCGCATTTCTTCCTGCAGAACATCAGCTGGCGCGACGTGCTCGACGTGCTGGTGGTGGCGTTCCTGCTGTATCAGCTGCTCAAGCTGATCCGCGGCACGCAGGCCGTGCAGCTGCTGCTGGGCCTTGCCGTGATCTTCATCGTCGGCTGGGCTGCGCAGCTCCTTCAGCTGCGCCTCCTGGAGTTCATCTTCACCAACGGGACGCAGGCAATCGTCATCGCCGCGGTGATCCTCTTCCAGCCGGAGCTGCGCCGCGCGCTCGACCAGGTGGGCCGCCTCGGTCCGGTGCGCACACTGTTCGGGCACCACGCGGAAGCGGCTGTGGAGCGGACGGTCGACGAGGTGCTCCGCGCGGCCGGGTCGCTGAGCGAGCACCGCACGGGCGCGCTCATCTGCTTCGAGTGCGAGACCGGACTCGAGAACCTGGCCGCCACCGGCGTGAAGATCGACGGCGAGGTCACCGCCGAGATGCTCGCCACCATCTTCACGCCCAACTCGCCGCTGCACGACGGCGCCGTCATCATCCGCGACTCGCGCCTCGTGGCGGCAGGCTGCGTCCTGCCGCTTGCCGAAACGCTCCCGGGTGTGGGCAGGATGGGCACGCGGCATCGGGCCGCGCTGGGACTGACCATGCAGAGCGACGCAGTGATCGTCATCGCCAGCGAGGAGACGGGGCTGATCAGCGTCGCCAACCAGGGCAAGCTGTACCGCGGTCTCGACATCAACGGCCTGCGCCAGATGCTGCTGGCGCTGCTCGCCGGTCCCGCAGGCGCCGCGCGTGCCGGCATGCTGCGGCCGCTGTCACGGGTGACGACCCTGCGGACCCTCGGGCGCCGCACGCCTCCATGAACATCCCTGGCTTCATCACCCGCAACTTCAAGCTCAAGATCGGCTGCACCGTGATGGCGCTGATCACCTGGGTCGGCGTCGTCTACGCCAGCAACCCGCCGGAGACGCGCCTGGTGATGGTGGACGTGCCGCAGCAGACGTCGGCCATTCCCGCCAAGTACACGCTGGTGCATTCGGTGCCCGACCTCGCGCTGCGCATCGGCGGCTCCCGTTCCAGCCTCGACGCGTTCAACACGTCGGACCTCAGCGTCAGCGTCGCCTGGCACAACGTGACCAGCGCGGGCGTGCAGACGATCCCGATCTCGATCGTCAACGCGGACCCCAACATCGAGCTCATCGATCCGCCGACGAGCATCTCGGCCGACATCGACTACCTCGGCTCCGTCTCGCTGCCCGTGAACATCAACGTCACGCACCCGCCGCCCGCGGGATACACGATCGCTTCGGAGACGGCGTCACCCGACACCGTCATCGTGTCGGGCCCGCACCACGAGTTGAGCGGCCTTGAGGCACGCGTCACCGTCGACCTTGGCAACAACAAGACCAACTTTGCCGAGGACGCGCTGGTATTCATCTACGACGCGCGAGGGAACCAGCTCAGCGACCTCACGGTGTCGTCGCCGCCCGGATCGAACGTGACCGGCGGCGAGGTCAAGGTCACGATCCTGGTCACGTCGAACATCACGTCGCGTGCTGCCGCGGTGGATCCATCGTTCATCGGATACCCGGCGTCCGGCCATCAGGTGACGGCGATCCGCGTGTCGCCGTCGACGGTGGTGCTCGCCGGCCCGCAGAACCTGCTCAACGCGCTGGACAACGTGCGCACGTCGACCATCTCGCTCAGTGGCCTGACAGGCAGCCTCACGTTCAACGCGACTGTGCTCCCGCCGACGGGGGTCACCGCCACGCCTGTTCGCGTCACGATCACGGTGATCGTCGTCACGCTGGCCACGCCGCCGCCGTCATTCGCGCCGACGCCGACGCCCACGCCGACGCCGAGCCCGAGCGCGACGACGTAACCGGTCTGGTCAGAGGCACGTTCGAGCAGCGTCCATGTGCGGGATCATCGGCTACACCGGACATCGCCCTGCGGCTCCGATCCTGCTTGAGAGCCTGCGGCGTCTCGAGTATCGCGGCTACGACTCGGCGGGCATCGCCGTGCTCGACGCCGACGGTGGGACGACGGTGGTCAAGAACGACCACAAGGTGGACGAGCTGGTGCGCCAGGTCGAGGCTGAGGGGGCACCCGGCGGCGCGATCGGCATCGGCCACACGCGCTGGGCGACGCACGGCCGGCCGAGCGTGGAGAATGCGCACCCGCACCAGGACTGCAGCGGGCGGATCCAGCTCATCCACAACGGGATCATCGAGAACTATCGCGAGCTGCGCGCAGAGCTTGCCGGTCGTGGCCACACCTTCGCCAGCGAGACCGACACCGAGGTGGTGCCGCACCTCATCGAGGAGAACTTCCACGGTGACCTCGGCGCCGCGGTGCGCCTGGCGCTGAATCGCATTCGCGGCACGTATGCGCTCGTGGCGATGACCTCCGCGGACCCCGGCAGCCTGGTGGGCGCGCGCCTCAACGCGCCGCTGGTGATCGGCATGGGGCAGGACGAGATCTTCATCAGCAGCGACATCACCGCTCTCATCCCGTACACCAAGCGCATGGCGCTGCTCGGTGAAGGCGAGGTGGTGACGGCGCGCCCGACCGGCATCACCGTGCAGAGCCTCGACGGGGTCCTCGTCGAGCCGCGCACGGTCACGGTCGACTGGGAGGCGGAGCAGGCGCAGAAGAACGGGTATCCGCACTTCTTCCTCAAGGAGATCCACGACCAGCCCGACGCGCTGCGCAACGCACTGCGCGATCGCATCGACGACACCGGGACGGTCACGCTCCGCGACCTCGACCTGCCGGACTCCGTGGTACAGGGCGCCCGCGAGGTGGTGCTCGTCGCCTGCGGCTCCGCCTGGTACGCGGCGCTGGTCGCACGCCACGCCATCGAGCAGATCGCGGGCATCCGCTGCACCGTCGAGCCCGCGAGTGAGTTCCGCTACGGCGACACGCTCACCGGCCCCGAGTCGCTGGTGATCGCGTTCTCGCAGTCTGGCGAGACCGCGGACATCCTGGCCGCGGTGCGGCACGCGCGCCGCAGCATGGCGCCGGTCGTGGCGGTCACCAACGTGGTGGGCAGCGCGCTGTCGCTGGAGGCGGACTCGGTCCTGTACATGCACGCCGGGCCCGAGATCTCCGTCGCCGCCACAAAGACGTTCGTCAACCAGATGGCGTGCGGTGTGCTCCTGGCGCTGCACCTGGGAGACGTGCGCGGCACGCTGGGCATCGACGAGCACCGCCGCCTGACCGCGGAACTGCAGCGGGTCCCGTCACTCATCGAGCAGGCGCTGCGCCTGGAGTCGGATCTTGCCGCCATGGGCGAGCGCTACGCGCACGCGCGCACGTCGCTGTACATCGCGCGCGGAGTCAACTTCGCGATCGCCATGGAGGGTGCCCTCAAGCTGAAGGAGATCTCCTATGTGCACGCCGAGGGATACGCGGCGGGCGAGCTCAAGCACGGACCGATAGCGCTGCTCGACCGCGACGTGCCGGTGGTGGCCGTCGCCACCCGCAGCCGCACCCTCCCCAAGCTGGTGAGCAACGTGCAGGAGGTGCGCTCGCGAGACGCGCCGGTCATCGCGCTGATCACCGAGGGTGAGGACCCATTCGACTCGGACCTGGTGCGCGACACGATCCCCGTACCGGCCACGGACGAGCTGCTCTCGCCGCTGGTGAACGTCGTCCCGCTGCAGCTGTTCGCATACCACGTCGCGGTGCAGCGCGGCTGCGACGTCGACCAGCCACGCAACCTGGCCAAGTCAGTCACCGTCGAGTAGTCCGGTGCTGATCGGAGTCGACGTGACCTCCATCGAACGCATCGGCGCGGTCGTGGAGCGCAGCCCTCGCTTCGTGACGCGCATCTACACGGCGCACGAGCAGGAGCGGTGTGCCGGCAAGCCGCAGCGCTGGGCGTCGAGCTGGGCGGCGAAGGAGGCGGTGCGCAAGCTCTACTCGGCCGGTGGCGAGGCCATGCCCGCATACCGCGACATCGAGGTGGTGCGGCGTCGAGGACGCGCGCCACGAGTGGCCGTGCGTGGCGTGGAAACGCCGCTGGCACTGTCGCTGACGCATGACGCCGGCGTGGCCATCGCCGTGGTCGCAGCACGTGGAGGGCGGGGACGCCCGCTACCCCAGCCGCCGGCCGGCTTTCGCCTTCCGGCGCGACCCGACGACGCCAACAAGGGCACGTTCGGGCGGGTCGTCGTGGTCGCGGGCGCCCGCAATTTCACCGGGGCGCCGCGGCTGGCGGCGATGGGCGCGGCACGCGGCGGCGCGGGGCTGGTGACCCTCTGCGTCCCTGGGGCGATCCACGCCATCGTCGCCGCGGGCTGTCTGGAGGTGATGCCCGCAGCGCTTCCGGATGGCGGGCGCGGCGTCCTCAGCCGCGACGCGCTGCCGGCGCTGCGCGACCTGGCGGACGGCGCGGACGCCATGGTGGTGGGGCCCGGGCTGGGCCGTGCGGACGAGACGGCAGACGCGCTGCTCGAGATCTTGCGCACGCTGCCGTGTCCCGCAGTTGTGGACGCAGATGGCCTCAACCTGGCGGCGGCGCGCAACTTCGACTGGCACGAGTGTCCCCGGCCCGCGGTGCTCACGCCGCATCCGGCCGAGATGGGCCGCCTCCTGGGCCGCGACACGGCGGCGGTGCAGTCCGACCGCACCGGGATGGCGATCGCGTTTGCGCGGGATCGCGGAGTCACGCTCGTGCTCAAGGGAAGCGAGACGGTGGTGGCCGCCGCCGACGGACGCGTCCACGTCGACGCGCATCATGTGGTCGCGCTGGCGACGGGCGGCACCGGGGATGTGCTCGCGGGGCTGGTCGCGTCGCTGCTGGCACAGGGCCTCGAACCCTTCGATGCCGCCGTGGCTGCGGTGACGATTCACGCCGAGGCCGGCGTCATGGTGCAGGCGCGGCGCGGCCGTGCCGGCGCGGTGGCGTCAGATCTGCTGGATGCGCTTCCCGCCGCGCAGGAAGCGCTCCGTCGTGTGCTCGACGGCGCCGCGGCCGCGGCTACTGACCGTAGATGAAACCTTCGATGCCGCCCGAGTTGTCCGGCAGCACGCGATAGCTCACGCGGTCCCAGCCGGCGAAGTTCATTTCCGACTGCTTGAAGTACCCGGCGGGAATCCCGTCGGCCGGACCCACCGCCTCCACGTACGCGACGTGCCCGATGCGGCTGGCTCCGTCACCGCCCGGCCAGAACGCGACCACCGCGCCCGGTACTGGCATGTGGCCTTCCCTGTAGCCCATCGCCGCCGCGTTGCGGTACCACTGGTCGGCATTGCCCACCCACGGGATGCAGCGCCGCGACGCGACGTACCAGGTGCACTGACCGAATGCGAAGTGGTCGCCGCATGGGCCGGTGCCCACGCGTGGGCCCGCCTCGCGCCACGCGATCTCCTGGTCCAGGTTGGCGATCTCCCCGGCGATGCGGCGCGCCGGCCCCGAGAGCTGGTTGAAGAGCAGGTTGCGGTTCAGCAGGGCGGCGAGCAGGCGGCCGCTCTGGTCGGCGAGCGTTCCCTCGAGCGCCGACGCTTGTGCGAAGTCCGCTTTGACGCGCGCCTGGTCGCTGCGGATCTCCGACTCCTGCTGGTCGAGCTGGTCGATGAGGTCCGCCACCTGCTGCGACACCTGGTTGGCGTCGCGCAGCCGGTCCATCGCCTGGCTGAAGTTGTTGGCGCTGAGGACCGCGGCCAGCATCTGGTCGTTGCCGGTAGTTTCGAAGGTGGCGCGGATGACGGAACCGAGCTCCGCCTTGTTGCGCGCGATCGTCGCCTCGTCGCCCACCAGCTGCTGGCTGAGGCGCAGGAGCTGTTGGTTCAGCCTCGCCAGACGCGACTGCTCCGCGAGCACCTTCTGCTGCTGCGCGGCGTACGCGGCCTCCGCTCCGTTGACGGCTGAGCCGGCGAGCGACACCGACGGCTGCATCGCGGCGAGCTCGGCGATGAGTGCAGCGCGCTGTGCGCGCAGCGCATCGACCGCGGAGATGGCCGCTTGGGTCGCGTGGGTCGCCGGGATCGACCCGATGCCAGTCGCCAGAAGTGCTCCGAGACTCCCCAGCGCGAGGGCGAGCTTCTGGCTCCTCCTCAATACGTACCCTCCGGGCTGGGGCGCAGCCATGACCGGCGGCGGGCGAGCGCCCAGTACGCCCCGCCGCAACTGGGCGCGGACGATACAGAGGTGCGGGTGCGGGGCGCAACTCGGACGCACGTATAGTCGCCACGCGTGAGCGCGCGCGCGACGGCTCCGGAGCGCCAGTTCGACGCCGGCGGCCCGCTCCTGAGCGACATCGGTGAGGCGGAGCTGCTGCGCCGGCTGCGGGCGCTGGCGCCGCGCGACCACGGGTTGCTCGTGCCCACCGGCGACGACGCGATGGTGTGGCGCGCCGGCGATGCGTCGGTCGTGGTCAGCCAGGACGCGACCGTGGAGGGCGAGGACTTCCGCCGTGGCTGGACCACCCCGCGGCGCGTGGGTCGTCGGGCGGTGCGCGCAGCGCTGTCGGACCTGGCGGGCATGGGCGCCAAGCCTGCCTGGTGCCTGGCGACGCTGTGCGCACCTCCGACGACCTGTGTCGACGACGTCATGGCACTGCAGGGGGGAATCGTCGAGGCGGCGGCCGAGGCCGGCTGCGCGCTGGCAGGCGGCGACGTCAGCGGCATCGACGGGCCGATCGTGGTCGACGTGTGTGCCGGCGGAACGGTCGCCGGAGAGAGCTGTCTGCGCCGCGACCGCGGGCGGCCGGGGGACGCGGTCGTGGTGACCGGAGTGCTCGGCAGGGCGGCGGCCGGGCTGCGCCTCCTGCTCGAGGGCTCAGCGGAAGCCGCGGTGGCGACCTCGCTGCTCACCTCGTGGATCGATGCGCAGCTCGAGCCGCCCCTGCGCATCGGCGAGGGTCTGGAGCTGTTGAGCTGTGGTGTGGCCTGCGGCGGCGACCTCAGCGACGGTCTGCTGGCCGACGCCGCCAGGCTTGCGCAGGCGTCCGGCTGCGGCGTCGAGCTGTGGCTCGACGCCGTCCCCCTGGACGCGGGTTTTCGCGACGCCTGGGGAGACGCGTGGATCGAGCTTGCGCTCGGCGGCGGGGAGGACTTCGAGCTGTTGGCGACGGTTCCGCGCGAGCGCGCAGCGGGCCTGCTGGCCGCCTGGCCGGGCGAGCTCGCGCCGCTCACCGTCGTGGGCGGCGTCACCTCGGGCGCCGGGGTGCGGCTGCTCGAGCGTGAAGGCGGCGCGCCGCTGCCGCCGCCTGCGGTGCGGTCCGGGCACTTCGGCCCGCCCCCGTGAGCCGTGCACTCGCGGCGCGATGCGCGTCCGAGGCGGACACGGTCGCGCTCGGCGAACGCATCGGTCTGCGATTGGCGTGCGGTGATCTGCTCAGCGTCAGCGGCCCGCTCGGGGCCGGCAAGACCGTCCTGGTGCGCGGCATCGCCACGGGCGCGGGCGCGGATCCGATCGCCGTGCGCAGCCCGACGTTCGTGCTGCACCACGTGTACTCGGGAGAGCGCGTGATGCTCCACCATCTGGATGTGTTCCGGCTCGGCGCGGGAGCCGACCTGCGCCTCCTCGACGTCGAGGGCCTGCTCGAGACAGGTGCCGTGGTGGTGGAGTGGGGCGACCTCGCCGACCTGCGCGGGTTTGCACCGGTGCACGTGACTCTGTCTGTGGAGGGAGACAACGCCCGCATCGTCACGCTGCTGGGCGACGCGGGTGCGGACATTGCCGGCGCGTGGACCGCGGCGGTCCCATAGCGGTGCACGTCCTGGCGCTGGACACATCGTCGCGCACGCGCGCCATCGCGCTCATCGCGGCCAGCGACGGGTCCGTCGTGCGCTCCGACGTGCGCAGCGGGACCTCGGTGGGGTCGGCGGTCACCCTGGCGCTCGCGGAGCTGCGCCCGTTCGACGTCGCGGCAGTGGTGGCGGTGGTCGGGCCCGGCGCCTACACCGGTCTTCGCGCCGGGCTGGCGGCCGCTGCCGCGGTGGCGCACGCGCGCGGGCTGCCGCTGCACGGTGTGGGCTCACTCGATGTGGTCGCGGCCGGCTGTCGCGCGGCGGGCATCGGCGCGGATGCGGTCGCCGTGGACGCCGGGCGGGGTGCCGTCTACCTGGCGCTCTGCACCCGCGCGCCCGCGAGGTTCGAGGCCGGGACGCCTCAGCGCTGCCCGCTGGCGGTGGTCGACCCAGAGCTGGCTGTGGCCAGCACCGACCCGCTGCCGCTGCGGCACCTCGTTGCGGTCGATCCGGTGCGGGCCCTCGCGGCGTCGGTGGCCGCGGCGCTGACGGCCCCTCCGCTGCGGCTCAACGGGCTTGCTGTCGTGTACGTCGAGTAGGCCGGCGCGGCGCAAACTCACGGTTATGATGGGTCGCAGCAGCAGCCGCCCACGGGTCGATCCTTGATGCAGGTAGTTCCTCGACTCTCCGTCGAGAGAATGCGCTACGACGACATCGCCACCGTCCAGCAGATCGAGCGCGAGATCTTCCTGTCGCCCTGGCCCAAGAACGCGTACGCCAGCGAGCTCTCGCAGAACCGCCAGGCCTGCTATCTGGTGCTGCGCCAGGGCGGCGCCGTCGTGGGCTACGCGGGCCTCTGGCGGGTGGCCCACGAGGCACACGTCACCACCATCGGCGTTCGCGCCGCCGACCAGCGCCGCGGTTTCGGCACCACGCTGTTCGCCGCGCTGGTGCACCGCGCGTACGACATGGATGCACACTGGATAACGCTCGAGGTGCGCAGCAGCAACCTGCACGCGATGCGACTGTACGAGCGATTCGGGTTCAAGGAGATCGGCCGGCGCCGCGGCTACTACACCGACAACGGCGAGGACGCGGTGATCATGTGGAGCGACTCGATCCACGCACCCGCGTTCAAGCACCGCTTCGCCGCAATCCTCAGCGGCATCGAGGCAGCAGGCGTGGGCGACGGACCGCCGCCGGAGTACCCCTTCAGCTGAACCTGCTGGCCATCGAGACGTCGTGCGACGAGACCGCTGCGGCGGTCTTGCGCGATGGCCGGGACGTCGTGTCGTCTGTGGTGTCGTCGCAGATCGCCATGCACGCGCCGCATGGCGGCGTGGTCCCCGAGCTGGCCGCGCGGGCGCACCTGGAGAACATCTCGGCGGTTGTCGACACGGCGCTGCAGCCTCTGCCGGGAGGCTGGGACGACGTCGACGCGGTCGCTGTCACGCGCGGTCCGGGACTGATCGGCTGCCTGCTGGTGGGCACGTCGTATGCGCAGGCGGCGGCGTTGAGCCGCGGGCTGCCGGTGGCGGGTGTGTCCCACCTCGCCGGGCACGTGTACAGCGCGTGGCTCAGCGACGCGGGGCTGGAGCCCCCGTTCCTGGCGCTGGTGGTGAGTGGCGGGCACACCGAGTGTGTCCTGCTCAGAGACCACGGTGACGCCGTCCGCCTCGGCGGCACCCGGGACGACGCCGTGGGGGAGGCGTTCGACAAGGTGGCGCGCCTTCTGGGGCTGCCCTACCCGGGCGGACCGGCCATCCAGCGAGTGGCCGCGGACGGTGATGCGTCGCGGTTCCCGCTGCCCAGGACGCGCGTCACCGGCGGCTTCTCGTTCAGTGGCTTGAAGACGGCCGTGCGCTACTCGATCCGCGACCTGCCGCCAGGCTCGCTCGACGAGCGCGGCGTGCCCGAGGACGCCGGCGTGGTCGCGTCGTTGGCGGCGGCGTTCCAGGCGACCGCGGTCGCTCAGCTGGTCGCCGGGCTCGAGGCCGCGGTCGACAGCACGGGCGCGCAGCGGATCGCGGTGGTCGGGGGCGTCGCGGCCAATGCCCTGCTGCGCGATGCGGTGAAGCGGCGCTTTGCCGGCCGCGACGTCGTCATCCCGCCGCTCGACCTCTGCACCGACAACGCGGCCATGATCGCCGCGGCGGGCTGGCACCGGCTGCGGCTTCGCGGACCCGACAGCCTCGGGTTCGACGCCGACCCTGGCCTCCTG
Source organism: Candidatus Dormiibacterota bacterium (assembly GCA_963777285.1). Classification (GTDB taxonomy): domain Bacteria; phylum Chloroflexota; class Dormibacteria; order Aeolococcales; family Aeolococcaceae; genus JAFARE01. The sequence continues at coordinate 1,118,403 of CAVZPR010000001.1, read as the reverse complement.
GAGTTCGCCTGAAGGACTTGCGGGCCTGGCACTCGTTTAGGTAGAGTGTTAGCACTCATCCAACAAGAGTGCTAATTCGGAGGAACCCCCTGTGGCGGTAAAGCTGCGCCCCCTGGCCGACCGGGTCGTCGTCAAGCCCCTCGAGCGTGAAGAGGTGACCAAGAGCGGCATCGTGCTGCCGGACACCGCCAAGGAGAAGCCCCAGGAGGGGACGATCGAGGCCGTCGGCAACGGTCGCTTCAACGAGCAGACCGGTCAGCGAATCGCGCTCGACGTCAAGATCGGCGACCGCGTGATGTACGCCAAGTACGCCGGCAGCGAGGTGAAGATCGACGACGAGGAGTACCTCATCCTCGCCGAGAAGGACATCCTCGCCATCGTCGAGAAGAACGGCAAGAAGTAATCGCGCATGCCCGCCAAGGAGCTGCGTTTCGATGCTGACGCTCGCGCCGCGCTGAAGCGCGGCGTCGAAGCGGTGGCCGGCGCTGTTGCCGTGACACTGGGTCCCCGGGGCCGAGCGGTGGTGCTCGACAAGAAGTTCGGTCCGCCGGTCGTCACCAACGACGGGGTGACGATCGCGCGCGACCTCGACTTCCAGGACCACTTCGAGAACATGGGCGCGCAGCTGGTCAAGGAGGCTGCGATCAAGACCAACGACGTGGCCGGCGACGGCACCACCACGGCCACCGTCCTTGCCCGCTCGATGATCGCTGCCGGCCTGCAGCAGGTCGCCGCGGGAGCGTCGCCCGTGGAGCTGCGTCGCGGCATGCTCGCCGCAATGGACGCCGCGACAGCGTCGGTGCGTGAGCGGTCGCACCCTGTCGCTGGTCGAGACGACATCCAGCGCGTGGCCACGATCAGCTCGGGCGACGCGGAGATCGGCGCGATGATCGCCGACGCGTTCGACAAGGTGGGCAAAGAGGGCGTCGTCTCCGTCGAGGAGGGGCAGGGACTGCAGACGGAGGTCGAGGTCGTCGAGGGGATGCAGTTCGATCGCGGCTACGTCTCGGCTTACCTGGTCACCGACCAGCAGGCGATGGAGGCCGTGCTCGACGACGCGCGGGTTCTGGTCACTGACGGCAAGATCTCGGCTGTCAACGACCTGCTGCCCGCCCTCGAGCTGGTGATGCGCGCAGGACGGCCGCTGCTCATCGTCGCCGAGGACGTCACCGCGGAAGCGCTGGCCACGCTGGTCGTCAATCGCATGCGGGGAACGTTCACCGCGTGCGCGGTGAAGGCGCCGGCGTTCGGCGAGCGCCGCGAGGCGATGCTCCAGGACATCGCGGTCCTGACCGGCGCCACCGTGATAAGCGAGAAGACAGGGCTCCGCCTGGACGGCGTGCGCGAGGACCAGCTCGGTGCGGCCGGCCGTGTCACCGTCACCAAGGACGACACGACGATCGTGCGCGGCGCCGGCACGCGCGCCGCCATCGACGCGCGCTGCGACGAGATCCGCCGCCAGGTGGACGAGACCACGTCGGACTGGGACCGCGAGAAGCTCCAGGAGAGGCTCGCGCGCCTCACCGGGGGTGTCGCCGTCATCAAGGTGGGCGCCGCCACCGACGTCGAGATGAAGGAGCGCAAGGCGCGGGTGGAGGACGCCCTGGCCGCGACACGGGCCGCGGTGGAGGACGGCGTCGTCGCGGGTGGCGGTGTGTCGCTGATTCGCGCCACCGAGGCGATCGAGGCACTCGACCTCGACGCTGAGGCGCGCGTCGGCGCGCGCATCGTGGTCCACGCACTGCGCGAGCCGCTCCGCGTCATCGCCGGCAACGCCGGCGCCGAGGGTGGCGTGGTGGTGAATCGCGTCGTCGCGGCCAAGGGCGACGAGGGGTTCGACGCCGTCACCGAGACTTTCGGCGACCTGCCGTCGAAGGGCATCATCGACCCCACGAAGGTGGTGGTCACTGCGCTGGCCAACGCGACGTCGATCGCCACGATGCTGCTGACCACAGACGCGCTGGTCGCGGACGTGCCGGAGAAAGAGGAGCACGCGGCGGCGGGCCATGCCCCGGGCGGGATGGGCATGGACGACGACATGGACTTCTAGTGCACCGCTTCGAAAATTGCTTGCCGCTTCATCCAACCATTTCCACCGCTGCCGTCGTCAGCCCTTGCGCTCCTCGCTCACGTATGTCGAATACGATCGCTCCGGTGCTCGTCGCTTCCTTGGCAGCGGCGGCCTGGTCGGCGAATCGACAAGCTACCCCCGACGCGGCGCACTAGCACGCCGGCAGATCCCGGCTTCAGTCCGCCGACGGCGATGCCGGGCAGCGGGTTGCTCCGCTGGGCCGAGGTGGACGCGGCGCGTCTGCGGCACAACGCCGCGGCGGTGCGCCGCAGGCTGGCGCCCTCGGTGCGCTTGCTCGCCATGGTCAAGTCCGAGGGCTACGGCCACGGCGCCGCGGTCGCGGCCCGGGCGGCGCTGGACGGCGGCGCCGACTGGCTCGGTGTGTACACGCCCGACGAGGCACTGGCGCTGCGCGACGCGGGCTTCCCCGCGCGGCTCCTGGTCGCCGGCTGGAGCCCGCCGGCCACGCTGCAGGCGTTGCTGGCCCACGACGTGGACGTCGCCGTGTGGGACGCCGGCGACCTCGACGCGGTGGTCCGCGCATCGCAGACGGCGGGAACCCGGGCGCGCGTGCACCTGAAGATCGACACCGGCCTCAACCGCCTGGGCGCGGCGCATCGTGATGCCGCCGCGCTGGGCGCGGCCGCCGCCGCAGCGCGCGATCGCGTCGAGGTCGCCGGCATCTTCACGCACTTCGCCGACGCCGAGGCTGACCCGGCCTTCACCGCGGAGCAGCACGCGCGCTTCCTGGCTGCGGTGGAGCAGCTGCGTCCCGCGGCCCCTGACGCGCTGCTGCACGCGTGCGGCACGGCGGGCATCCTCCGCGCACCCGAGGCGCACCACGACATGGTGCGGCTGGGCATCGGTCTGTACGGCTACGGAGGTGAAGGCGCGTCGCCCGCCGTCGACCTGCATCCCGGCATGAGCCTGTTCGCGCGCGTCGCCCAGGTGAAGACGGTGGACGCCGGCGACACCGTTGGATACGGCCGCACCTGGCGCGCTGAGCATCCCACGCGTGTCGCAACGGTGGCCATCGGGTACGGCCAGGGCGTCCCGCGCGCGCTGTCCAACCGGGGCGCCATGGTGGTGCGGGGCACGCGCTGCCCTCTTGTGGGCATCGTCAACATGGACCAGGTCACGCTCGACGTCACGGGCGTCGACGGCGTCGCTGCCGGCGACGCCGTGCTCGTGTTCGGCGACACGGCTGAGCGCGCCTCGGGGCCGACGAGGTCGCGCGCGACGCCGGCACCATCTCGTACGAGGTGCTGTGTCGCGTCGCCGCCTCCGTTCCGCGCCTGGTGCGGGACGGCTCCCCAGGGGCGGGTGACCATCCCTCGACTGCGGTACCGTGAGGCCATGAGCCGGGTCGTTCGCGTCGCCGCCGCGCAGTACCAGCCGCGGGTCGGCGATCTGCGTCACAACCGCGAGGAGGCGGTGCGCTGGGCCTCGCGCGCCATGGAGCAGGGCGCGCAGCTCGTGGTGCTGCCGGAGCTGGCGTCGAGCGGATACGTGTTCGCCGACGAGTCCGATGCGGCGGCGAACGCCGAGCGTGTCGCCGGCGGTCCGATGGCGCGGGCGCTGCACGAGGTGTGCGCGCTGCGCGGCGCCTACATCGTCGCCGGGGTCAACGAGCAGGGAGAAGGCTGCCGCTACAACAGCGCCGTGGTCGTGGGCCCCGACGGCGTCATCGCCACGTATCACAAGCTGCACCTGTTCCACGACGAGCAGTCGTGGTTTGCACCCGGCGGCGAGCTGTCCCTCATCGATCTGCCGTTCGGCAAGGTGGGCATCATTGTCTGCTTCGACCTGTGGTTTCCCGAGCCCGCGCGGGCGCTGGCGCTCGCCGGTGCGGAGATCATCGCCGTCCCCACCAACTGGGTCGCGTCCTTCAAGTCGACGGTGTGGGACGACCGCGGCTACTGCCAGGGCGACTATGTGGCGATGGCCACGGCGGCACAGAACGGCGTCGTCATGGTGTGCGCAGACCGCATCGGCGTCGAGCGCGGCACGACGTTCCTCGGTGCGTCGATCATCGTCGGCACCGACGGATGGCCGCTCGCGGGTCCGGCCGCCAAGGACAAGCCGGCGCTGCTCATCAAAGACGTCGACCTCGACGAAGTCGAGAAGGCGCGCCGGCGCACGCCGCGCAATCACCTTCACGGTGACCGCCGGCCCGATGCATACCGCGTGGTGCCCGCCGGCGCGCGCGCCCTGAGCTCGCCGTCGGGGGCGTGAAAACCTCTCCTCCCGGCATCGGCATCGCGGCGCTGCTCCAGGACCTGAACGAACGCCAGCGGCAGGCGGTCGAGGCCCCGGATGGTCCGCTGCTGATCTTCGCGGGCGCCGGCAGCGGCAAGACGCGGGTGCTCACGCACCGGATCGCCTACGTGATCGCGAGCAGAGGGGTCCGGCCGCAGGAGATCTGCGCCGTGACATTCACCAACAAGGCCGCCCGCGAGATGCGCACCCGGGTCGAGCAGCTGATCGGCGAGCGCATCACCGGCATGTGGCTCGGCACCTTTCACGCGCTGGGCGCGCGCATGCTGCGCCGCGACGGCGACGCGGTGGGCATCCCGCGCGACTACACGATCTACGACGAGGCCGACCGCCTGGCCGCGCTGCGGAACGCAATCCGCGCCGAGGGCATCGACGACAAGCGCCTCGCCCCCTCGAAGGCGGGCTACGCCATCAGCATGGCCAAGAACGAGCTGATCGACGCGCGTGACTATCAGGCGAAGGCGCACGGGCTCTTCGAGGAGCAGGTCGCCCGCATCTACTGGTCGTACGAGCATGAGCTGGACGCCGCCGGCGCGCTGGACTTCGACGATCTCCTGCTGCGCGCGGTGGTGCTGCTGCGTGACGTCCACCCCGTGCGCGATTCGTACCAGGACCGCTTTCGCCACCTGTTCGTCGACGAGTATCAGGACACCAACCACGCGCAGTACAAGCTGGTGAACCTGCTCGCCGCAAAGCATCGCAACGTCACGGTCGTCGGCGACGACGACCAGTCGGTGTACGGCTTTCGGGGCGCGGATGTGCGCAACATCCTGGCGTTCGAGCGTGACTATCTGGACGCGATGACCGTGACGCTGGAGCAGAACTACCGCTCGACGCAGCCCATCCTCGACATCGCCCACGCGGTGATACGCAACAACGCCGAGCGCGCCGCCAAGCAGCTCTGGACCGAACGGCGGGGCGGTGAGCCGGTGCGCCTGATGTCGGTGTTCGACGAACGCGAGGAGGCGCTCGCGGTGTGCTCGGAGATCGAGCGCCTCATCGGCCGCGAGGGCGTGTCGCTCAGCGAGTGCGCCGTCCTGTATCGCACCAACGCCCAGTCGCGTGCCTTCGAAGAGGTGTTCCTGCGCCGCGGCATCCCGTACCGCCTCGTCGGCGGCATCCGCTTCTACGAGCGGCGCGAGGTCAAGGATGTGCTCGCATACCTGCGCCTCTGCGCCAACCCGCGCGACGCAGTCGCGTTCGGTCGCGTGGTCAACGTGCCGCGCCGCAAGATCGGCGACCGCACCGTCGCCGAGGTCGAGAAGCTGGCGCGACGCAAAGGTATCGGCCCCCTGGACGCTGCTCGCCGGCTGGACGCGAGCGAGGGGCTCGGACCCGCGGCGATGACGGCGCTGACGCAGTTCGCCGCGCTCATGGACGGGCTCCGGGAGCAGGCGGCTCTGCTGCCCCTGCCGGTCCTCGTGGACCGCGTTCTGGAGGCGACCGGCTACCGCGACATGCTCCACGACGGCACGCCTGAGGGCGAGGAGCGCTGGGCCAACGTGGTGGAGCTTGCCGGCCTCGCGGCTGAGTACGCGGACGTGCCGGCCCCCGACGGGCTGTTCCAGTTTCTGGAGAACGTCGCGTTGGTGAGCGACGTCGACTCGCTCGACGACGCGGCGCAGGGCGTGACCCTCATCACGCTGCACCAGGTGAAGGGCCTCGAGTTTCCGGTGGTGTTCATCTGCGGGATGGAGGAGGGCCTGCTGCCCCACCTGCGCTCACTCGAAGAAGGCGAGGCGGGCATCGCCGAGGAGCGGCGGCTGGCGTACGTGGGCATCACACGGGCGCAGCGCCACCTCTACCTGCTGCACGCGTTCCGCCGCCACCTGTACGGCACGCCGCAGCTGGCCGAGGCGTCGCGCTTCCTCGGCGAGATCCCCGCCGACATGATCGAGGTGCCCAGCCGGCCCGGTGGTCCGCTGGTGCCCGACGTGCGCGCCCATGGCGCGGTGCGCGGTGCGGTGTACGCCCACGCCACGCGCGCCAACCCCGTGACCCTGGCGCCGCAGCGGTACCGAGAGGGCATGCGCGTCGGTCACGAGCGCTACGGTGACGGCGTCGTGCTCAAGAGCACGATGACCCGCGGCGGCGAGGAGCTGGTGATCAAGTTCGACGATCACGGCGTGAAGATCTTCGCGGTGGGCGACGCCCGCCTCTGGCAGGTGCAGCCCTGAGCCCGCCTGCGTCGATCATCCCCAAGGCGGCGCGGGAGCGCGCCGCGGAGCTGCGCCGTGTGGTCGATCACCACTCGCGGCAGTACCACGTGCTCGACTCGCCGGAGATCAGCGACGCCGAGTACGACGCGCTGTTCCACGAGCTGGTCGAGCTGGAGACACGGTACCCAGGGCTGTACGTGGCGGACTCACCGACGCAGCGCGTCGGCGGGGCGCCGCTCGAGGGGTTCACCAAGGTGCGCCATCGCGTGCCGATGCTCAGCCTGAGCAACGCGTTCTCGCACGACGAGGTGCGCGATTTCGTGCGCCGCGTGGAGCGTGGCACGGGTGGCAGCGTCGAAGCGTACGTCTGCGAGCTGAAGATCGACGGGCTTGCGATCTCGCTCACGTACCGTGACGGTGCATACCTGCGCGCCGCCACGCGCGGCGACGGGGTCGAGGGCGAGGATGTCACCGCCAACGTGCGCACCATCCGGTCGGTGCCGATGACGCTACGTGATGCCGGCTCCGGACTGCCCCGAGAGTTCGAGGTGCGCGGCGAGGTGTACCTGCCCAAGGCAGCATTCGCGGCGCTCAACGCGCGCCTCGAGGAGGACGGCAAGCCCGTCTACGCGAACCCGCGCAACGCGGCCGCGGGCGCGGTGCGGCAGCTCGATCCCTCGATCACGGCGCGCCGCGGCCTGCAGACCTTCATGTACCACCTCGATCCGCCCGGTGCTGCGACCACGCAGGCGTCCGTGCTCGACGCGCTGCAGCAGGGCGGCTTCCGCGTGAATCCCCACCGCCGCGTCGCCGCGACGCCCGACGAGGTGCTCGCGTACCTCGACGAATGGGTGACGCGGCGCCATGACCTCGAGTACGAGACGGACGGCGTGGTGATCAAGGTCTCCTCGCTGGCGCAGCAGGCCGAGCTGGGCACGATCTCCCGGTCGCCGCGCTGGGCTGTCGCCTACAAGTTCCCGCCGGAGGAGGTGGAGACGGTGGTGCTCGACATCGCGGTGTACGTGGGCCGCACCGGCGCGGTGACGCCCGTGGCGATGCTCGAGCCTGTGCGCGTCGCGGGCTCGACCGTGCGCCGTTGCACGCTGCACAACGAGGACGAGGTGGCTCGCAAGGACGTCCGCATCGGCGACACGGTTGTGCTGCACAAGGCCGGCGACGTGATCCCGGAGATCGTGCGCGTGGTGACCGACAAGCGTCCCGGGAAAGCCGCGCCGTGGGTGATGCCGGATCGCTGTCCCGCGTGTGAGGCGGAGCTGGTGCGCGAGCCCGGCGAGGTCGTGCGCCGCTGCCTCAACCCCCTGTGCCCGGCGCAGCGCATCGAACGGCTGCTGCACTTCGCGTCGCGCAGCGCGATGAACATCGAGGGGCTTGGCCCCGCCGTCATCGAGCAGCTGGTCGATCACGGATACGTCGCCGAGCCCGCGGACCTCTTCCGGCTGACGCGGGAGCAGCTGCTCACCCTGGACGGCTTCGCCGACAGGTCAGCGGAGAAGCTGCTCGAAGCGATCGCGCAGCGGCGGCGCGTGCCGCTGGTGCGGCTGGTCACCGCGCTGGGCATGCGGCACGTCGGAGAGCGCACCGCGGAGGTCCTGGCGCAGCACTTCGGCAGCCTCGACGCACTGGCCGGCGCGGGCGAGGCGGAGCTGATCGGGGTCGAAGGCATCGGGGACGTGGTGGCACGCGACGTGGCCATGTGGCTGCAGTCGCATGCGGGCCGCGAGGTGCTGGCCAACCTGGCGGCCGCGGGTGTCGAGCCGGAGCAGGCGGAACGCGCAGGCGGCCCGCTCCTGGGGCAGACGTGGGTGCTCACCGGCAGCCTCGACAGCATGACGCGGCCTGAAGCCGAGGAGCGGATTCGCGCGCTCGGCGGCAACCCGGGCTCGAGCGTGTCCCGCAAGACGCACACCGTGGTGGCTGGAAGCGCCGCCGGCAGCAAGCTTGAGAAGGCGCAGCGTCTGGGGGTGCGCGTCATCGACGAGGCCGCGTTCCTGGCGGAGCTCGAGACGCTCTCGGAACGACGATAGAGTGGGTCCCGTGACCCCCGCACGACGCAACGACCGCCTGCTCGACGACAAACCCATGCTGCGGGCGCGCCTGCGCGCCGCGCCGGCGTCGCCGGGCGTGTACGTGCTGCGCGGCGGTGACACGCGGGTGATCTACGTCGGCAAGGCTGCCAACCTGCGCAACCGCCTGCGCTCCTGGTTCACCGGCGCCGACTCGCTGCAGGCCCGCACGCACCAGCTGGTGTCCCGGGTGTACGACTTCGAGGTCGTGGCCTGCGCCAGCGAGCGTGAGGCGTTGATCCTGGAGAACAGCCTCATCAAGCAGTACCGGCCGCGGTTCAACGTGCGGCTCAAGGACGACAAGAGCTATCTGTATCTCAAGATCCCGCGACCGGGGGTTCACGACGCGGTCGCGCCGGGCACCGCGCGAGAGGAGGTCCGCCGCCCGCGCGGAGCCAGCGCCGAGCGAGCCACCGAATTCCCGCGTCCCTACTACACGCGCAAGGTGGTGCGCGATGGGGCGCGCTACTTCGGACCCTACACCAGCGCGCAGTCGCTGCGCACCACGGTGCGGTCGCTGCGCACCATCTTTCCGTTCCGCACCTGCAGCGACGAGATCTTCCGCCGCGGCCGCGTGTGTCTCGACTACCACATCAAGCGGTGCAGTGGCCCGTGCGAGGCTCGCATCGACGGCGCCCAGTACGCCCATCTGCTCGACCAGGTCGAGATGTTCATGAACGGCCGCTCCGACTCGCTGCAGGCGGAGCTGGTGGAGCTGATGGACGCCGCGGCGCAGCGGCGCGACTACGAGCTTGCGGCGCGGCATCGCGACCGCCTCCGCGCCATCGAGCGCATCACCGAACGTCAGACGGTGCTGCGCGGCAGCCGCTCCGACGAGGACTGCATCGCGGTCGCGGTTGAGGCGGGGCGTGCGATGGCGGCGGTGCTCACGGTGCGCCAGGGACGCGTGATGGCCACCGAGACACACGAGCTCGAAGGCGTCTCCGACCTCGACGCCCCCGCCTGCCTCAGCGGTTTCCTGCCGCAGTTCTATGCGAACGTCACGTCGCTGCCCCGCCGCGTGATCCTGGGCAGCGCGATCGACGACGCGGCAGTGATCGCGGAGTATCTGACGGAGCGCCGCGGGGGTCCGGTCGAGCTGCACGTGCCCCAGCGCGGCGACGCACGGCGGCTGGTCGAGCAAGCCGCCGAGACGGCGCTGGTGACGCTGCGTCAAAAGCGCATCGTGGACGACTTCGACGCGTCGAAGACGGAGGCGCTGCTCGACGACCTGGCCTCCCGTCTCGGCCTCCGGGCGCCGCCGCGGCGCATCGAGTGCTACGACATCAGCAACACCATGGGCACCAACTCGGTCGGGTCGATGGTGGTGTTCGAGGACGGGCGGCCGGCGCCGGCGCAGTACCGTCACTTCGGCATCAAGACCGTCGAGGGCGCCAACGACTTCGCCTCGCTGGAGGAGACCCTGCGCCGCCGCTTTCGCCGCCTGGTGCGGCGCGACGGGGAAGCCGCGGACGACATTCCGGTGAGCGATCCCGCCGGCGCCAACGGCGGTGATCGCGCCGTGCCCGACGAGCGCCGCGCGGCGACGCGCGACGACGACGTGAGCTTCGTGGTCACCCCTGACCTGGTGCTGATCGATGGTGGCAAGGGACAGCTCGGCGCCGCGGTGCGCGTGCTGCGCGAGGCAGGCCTCGGTGGCATCCCCGTGTTCGGACTGGCAAAGCGCAACGAGGAGCTCTTCAAGCCCGGGGCGGCGGCTGCAATCGTGCTGGCACGCGACAGCCCCACCCTCTTTCTCGTGCAGCGCGTGCGCGACGAGGCGCACCGCTTCGCGATCACACGGCACCGCGCGCGGCGCGGCCGCGCCGCGCTGCGCTCCAAGCTGGACATCGTGCCCGGGCTTGGCCCGGTGCGCCGCCGCGCCCTGCTGCGCGAGTTCGGCAGCGTCGATGCGATTCGCGACGCGCGGCTCGAGGAGCTCACCCGCGTGGTGCCGCGCCCGGTCGCGCTGCGGGTCAAGGAGCTGTTGTGAGCGTGTGGATCATCACCGGGATGAGCGGCGCCGGCAAGGCCACCGCGCTGGCGGGGCTCGAGCGTGATGGCGTTCGTTGCGTCGACAACCTTCCGGTGGAGCTGCTCGCGCACACTGCCGCGCTGGCGGGGGCCGAATCGCTGGCCGCGGTGGTCGACGCGCGACAGGGTGCCGGCTTGGAGCGCCTGGGCCCGATGCCGGCTGACGTGACCGTGCTCTTCCTCGACGCGGCGGACAACGTGCTGGTGCGCCGCCTGGGTGAGAGCACGCGGCCGCACCCCTGCGAGAGCTCAGGTCGCGGTCGCGCCGCGATCAGCGCCGAGCGCGAGCTGCTGGGCCCACTGCGCGCCGCGGCCGACGCGGTCGTCGACACGTCGTCGCTCACACCGCGCCAGCTGCAGATGCGAGTGCGCGACCTGGTGTCCGAGGCAGCGCCGCCGCGGCTGCGCATGACCGTTTCGTCCTTCGGCTACAAGCACGGTCCGCAGCTGGAGACGGAGTGGGTGGTGGACGCGCGCATGATGCGCAACCCGTTCTGGGTCCCCGAGCTGCGCCGTCTCACCGGGCTCGACCCCGCGGTGCGCGACTTCGTCATGGCCGAGCCTGAGGCAACCGAGCTGGTCGGGCGTCTCAGCGATCTGCTGCAGTGGGCGGCCGCGCGGTACTCCGACCACGGGCGCCGCTTTCTCAACGTCGCGGTCGGGTGCACCGGCGGCCGCCACCGTTCCGTGGTCATCGCCGAGGAGGTGGGGGCGCGGCTTCGCGGCCGCGGACTCGACGTCGCAGTGCGCCATCGCGACGTGGAACGCCCAGACCCGCGCGATTGAGGTGCTAGTGTGAGGCGCAGACAGAGGTACGAGGACCCACGGGGGAGAGGAGCTCGGCAATGAACGTCAAGGTCGGCATCAACGGATTCGGCCGGATCGGCCGTGACGTGCTGCGCGCGGCGCTGGAGCATGCCGACGGCCTCGAATTCGTCGCGGTCAACGACATCATGCCCGCGGCGACGGCCGCGCATCTGTTCCGGCACGACAGCATTCTCGGGCGATACCAGGGCACGGTTTCCGCCGACGACGGCGCGATCGTGGTGGACGGCAAGCCCATCAAGGTGCTCACGGAACGCGACCCGCACCGTCTGCCGTGGGGTGACCTGGGTGTCGACATCGTGGTCGAGTCGAGCGGGCTCTTCACCGAGGGAGGGGCTGCGCGGGCGCACATCGAAGCCGGCGCGCGCAAGGTGATCATCAGCGCCCCCGCGAAGAACGAGGACATCACGGTCTGCATGGGCGTCAACGACGCGGCGTACGACCCCGCCGAGCACCACGTGATCTCCAATGCCTCGTGCACCACCAACTGCCTCGCACCGGTGGCCAAGGTGCTGCAGGACGCGTACGGCATCGAGACCGGGTTCATGACGACCGTCCACGCGTACACCTCAGACCAGGTGCTCCTCGACGGCGTGCACCGCGATCTGCGCCGCGCGCGCGCCGCCGCGATGTCGATAATCCCGACGACCACCGGCGCCGCGCAGGCGGTGGAGCTCGTGCTTCCCGAGCTCAAAGGACGATTCAACGGCATCTCGCTGCGCGTGCCGGTCCCCGACGTCAGCCTGGTCGACCTCACGGCGACGCTGGCAAAGCCGGCCTCGGTCGAGGACGTCAACGCCCAGATGCGCGAGGCCGCCGACGGCGCGCTGCGGGGGATCCTCGCGGTCAGCGACGAGCCGCTCGTCTCGATGGACTTTCTGCACGACAGCCACTCGTCGATCTTCGACGCACCGTCGACCATGATGCTGGGCGATCGCACGGTCAAGGTGCTCGCGTGGTACGACAACGAGTGGGGGTACTCGTGCCGCGTCGTCGACCTCGTGCAGCACGTGGCGCAGCGCCTGTAGGCGCCGCGTGACCAAGGCCACCATCGACGACGTGGACGTCGCCGGCAGGCGCGTGCTGCTCCGCGTCGACTTCAACGTGCCGCTGCGCGACGGCGTGATCGTCGACGACCGCCGCATCCGCGCGGCGCTGCCCACCATCGAGGCACTGCGCGTGCGGGGTGCACGTGTCGTCGTGGTCACGCACCTGGGGCGACCCCAGGGGCGGGTCGACGAGGCGCTCCGCGTCGCGCCGCTGGCACGGCGGCTGGGTGAGCTGCTCGGCGCCGAGGTGGCGGTGGCGCACGACGTCACGGGCGACGATGCGCACCGCGTGGTCGCCGGGCTTCGCGACGGCGAGGTTGCGATGCTGGAGAACGTGCGCTTCGAGCCCGGTGAGGAGGCGAACGACGCTGAATTCGCGGCCGCGCTGGCGTCCCTGGGCGACGTCTACGTCAACGACGCCTTCGGTGCGGCGCATCGCGCCCACGCGTCGACCGAGGGCGTGGCGCACCTGCTGCCTTCGGTGGCGGGCAGGCTGATGGCGCGCGAGCGGGAGGTGCTGGGGCGTGTGCTCGAGGATCCGCGGCGGCCGCTGCTGGCGATCATCGGCGGGGCCAAGATCTCGAGCAAGATCAAGGTGCTGGAGAGTCTCGCCTCCCGGGTCGACGTGCTCTGGGTCGGCGGCGCCATGGCCTGCACGTTCTTTCGGGCGCAGGGCCTGACCACTGGCACGTCGCTGGTCGAGGAGGACCAGGTGGCCGTGGCCCGCGAGATGCTCGCGTCGATGGGATCGCGTCGAGGCCGGCTGGAGCTGCCGCGCGACCTCGTCGTGGCTGCGGCGGCGACGGACGGCGCCGCGACGCGCGTGGTCCCGCCGCGCGGCATCCCCGACGGCGAGATGGTCGTCGACGTGGGACCGGCGACGTGCGCCGCGATCGAGGCCGACTGCGCCGCCGCCGCCACGGTGGTGTGGAACGGACCTCTGGGGATCTATGAGATCCCGTCATTCGCGGCCGGCACGCGCGCGGTCGCGCGGGCGCTCGCGGACAGCCGCGCCGAGGTGGTGGTCGGCGGCGGCGACCTGGCCGCGGCGCTCAGCGAAGCCGGTGTTGCTGACAAGATCGACCATATCAGTACCGGCGGCGGTGCCACCATCGAGCTGTTGGAAGGCGCGACGCTTCCGGGGGTTGCCGCGCTGCGCGATCGCGTGACCGCGGCGGGGTGAGCAGCGTGCTGATCGCCGGCAACTGGAAGATGAACACCACCGTCGAGGAGGGGGTCGCCCTGGCGCGGCGCACGCTCGCCGCCCTCGGCGCCACGCCCGGCGTGGAGGTGGCGCTGCTGCCGCCCTTCACCCATCTCTGGGCGATCCGCGACGTGCTGCGCGGCAGCGAGGTGCGGCTCGGCGCCCAGGATGTGTTCTGGGAGAGCGCCGGAGCCTACACGGGCGAGATCTCGCCGCTCATGCTCGCCGGCTGGTGCGACCTGGCGCTGGTGGGGCACTCGGAGCGCCGCCACATCCTCGGCGAGAGCGATGACGAGGTGGGCCGCAAGGTTGCCGCCGCGCTGACCGCCGGGCTGCGCGTGATCGTCGCCGTCGGCGAGACTGAGGCGGAACGCGACGGCGGCGAGACGTTCACGGTGGTGGAACGCCAGCTGGACGCAGCCTTCGCGCAGTTCTCGCCAGCTCCGTCCCAAACCGGCTTCGTGATCGCGTACGAACCGGTCTGGGCCATCGGCACCGGACGCACCGCGACGCCGGCTCAGGCGCAGGAGGTGTGTGCCCACATCAAGGCGCAGCTGCGCCGGCGGCACGGCGTGGACGGCACTGCCGTGCTCTACGGCGGGAGCGTCACGCCGGAGAACGCTGCAGCACTCTTCGACGAGCCCGACATCGACGGCGGGCTGGTGGGAGGCGCCAGCCTGCACAGCGAGCACTTCGCGGCCATCGTGCAGGCGGCGTGCGCGCGCGCCGCCGGTGCGGGATGAGCGGCAGGCCTTTCGCGCTCGTCATCCTCGACGGCTGGGGCTTCAACGCGGACGAGTTCGGCAACGCGATCGCCCAGGCGCGGACGCCGCGGATCGACGACCTCATGCGCCGCTGGCCGCACACGCTCGTGGGTGCAAGCGGCGAGGCGGTGGGACTGCCGCCGGGGCAGCAGGGCAACTCCGAAGTGGGTCACCTCACGATCGGTGCGGGCCGGGTCGTGTACCAGCCGCTCTCGCGGATCAACCGCGCCATCGAGGACGGCTCCTTCTATGAGAACGCGGTGTTGTGCGCGGCGATGGACAGAGCGAAGGCGAGCTCGCGCGCGGTGCACTGCTTGGGTTTGGTGTCGCCCGGGGGCGTGCACAGCCACCAGGACCACGCGATCGCGCTGGCAGAGATGGCCCGGCGCCGCGGCGTGCACTCGGTGTGGTTCCACGCGTTCACCGACGGCCGCGACGAGCCGCCCAGCAGCGCCGCCGGTTACATGCAGGCGTTCTGCGACGGGCTGCAGCGGGGCGGCACCGGCGCGATCGCCTCCGTCAGCGGCCGGTACTACGCGATGGACCGGGACAAGCGCTGGGACCGCACCGAGCGCGCCTACGAGGTGATCGCCGGAGGCGGCGACGGCGTCGCGGCCGATCCGGTGGCATACATCGAGAGCCAGTACGCACTCGGGGTCACGGACGAATTCCTGCCGCCCGCGTCCGTTGTGCAGCGCGGCGGGCGGGTGCGCGTCGAGGACGGCGACAGCGTCATCTTCTTCAACTTCCGGCCCGATCGCGCCCGGCAGCTGGTGCACGCGCTGGTGGACCCGCAGTTCACCGGGTTCGCGCGCTCTCGCGTGCTGCGGGACCTCGATCTGGTGACGTTCACGGAGTACGAACGTGGCTTGCCCGGGGCGGTGGCGTTCCCGCGCGAGAACGTAGCGCAAACGCTCGCGGAGCAGGTGAGCAGCGCCGGGCTGCGGCAGTTCCACGTGGCAGAGACCGAGAAGTACGCGCACGTCACGTACTTCATCAACGGGGGCCGGGAACGCGCCTTCGACGGCGAGGAGCGGCTCCTGGTGCCGTCACCCCGCGTCGCGACCTATGACGCGGTGCCGGAGATGAGTGCCGAAGCGGTGGCGGACGCCGCGGTGCAGCGCCTGGCCGCGGCAGGCGACGCCCTGGTCGTGGTGAACTTCGCCAACGCGGACATGGTCGGGCACACGGGAGACTTCGCCGCCACGGTCCGCGCCGTCATGGCGATCGACGGGTGCGTCGGTCGCATCGCGGACGCGGCGCTCGACAGCGGCGGTGCGCTCCTGGTCACCGCGGACCACGGCAACGCGGAGTACAAGATCGACCGCCGCGATGGATCGCCGCTCACGGCGCACACCACCAGCCCGGTCCCGGTGCTGCTGTGTGGAACCGCGTGCGCCTCGCTGCGCGAGGACGGCGGCCTGCGCGACGTGGCGCCCACGGTGCTGCAGGTCATGGGCCTCGAGGTTCCGCCGGAGATGACGGGTACCTCGCTCTGCGCCTGAGCCGCTCTTGCTCAGCCGCTGGCCTGCCAGTCGAGCGACATCTGGGCCAGCATGGCCGCGGCCAGCTGCGGCGACTGCGGCACCTCGATGTCGAGCTCGTGGTTGCGTGCGAACCCTCCACCCGACCAGTTGGCGCTGCCGAAGAGCACACGACCGGCGTCGGCCACGATCGCCTTTGCGTGAAGCAGTTCGCCGTGCGAGCGATACCAGCGCACATCGACGCCGGCGCCGAGCAGGGCTTGGTACGCGGGGTCACTCGAGTGCTGCGACGGGTCGAGCAACACGCGGATCGCGACGCCCCGGACGCGGGCAGCCTCGAGCGCGTGGACGATGCCGGTGTCGGTGAGCACGAAGAGCTCCAGGTCGAGCGAGGTCCGGGCTGAGTTGATGAGGTCCAGAGCCAGCGGACGTATCTCGGTGCCCGGCAATGTGGCGGCAATGATGACCGCGGGATCGGGTTGCGCTGGTGGAACCGCAACCGGGACGCCGCAGGTGACCAGGTCGCGCAGGAACACGCGATCAAGGTTGCCCACCGCAGGGCCGCGGATCTCGGCGTCGTAGTCGTGGTTTGCCGGTGAGCTGACACCCCAGTTGATGCCACCCACGACCGCAACCTGGCCGTCTACGACCAGCAGCTTGACGTGGTCGATCATCAGCCGGCGCACCGGGTAGTCGACCACGTCGACCCGGTGGGCACGCAGCGTCACCGCAGCCGCCACGCTGCTGAGCTCCGAGGGGTCGTCGATCAACGTGACCGCCACGCCACGGCGCTCGGCGCTGTCGAGCGCTGTGAGCAGATCGGGCTTGCCCAGCTCGTACACCTCAACGTGCACGCTCACGCGGGCGGCGTCGATGAGGCTCCGCAGCACCGTGAACGTGGGCGGGCCGCTGCGCAGCAGCGTGATCCGGTCGGCGCCCACGGCGACCGGGCCCGCCGGCGGGAGCAGGACCGCCCCGGCGGGACCCGCGGCTCTGCCGTCGAGGATCGGTGTGCAGCCGGTGGCGGCCAGTCCCGCGACGCATGCGATGGCGAAGAGGCGGCCGAGCCCAGCCCCGGGCGCCTTACGCAGCAGAGACATTCTGTGGATACAGTATCACAGAGAAGTAGCATCGCGGCTGCCGCTTTGGGTGTGCACCCGGAAGGGCGGCTGCTCGGACGCCCCCTATACTGGCCGCGGTCCGCTGCCTTGCTCGTAGGAGGTTTGTTTGGGTGAGCACAGCCCTCGCCATCGCTCAGGACGTGATCGCCGTGTTCCTGATCCTTGGCATCCTGCTCCAGACCCCGAAGGCGACCGGGCTGGGCGGCACGATCGGCGGTGGTGGCGACGCCGGCGGCGGCTACCGCCGGAGGCGCGGCCTGGAGGCGAGCCTGCTTCGCTTCGCGGCGCTGATGATCGTGCTCTTCGTCGCCGTCTCCATCCTCACGACGTACGTCAACAAGTAGGCAGGCTCCGGCGCCTGCGGCGCACGGAGCTGCTCGCCGCCGCCGCCCTGGCGGTCATCGCGGCCGGCTCTCTCGGCTACGCACTCGTCGCGCACTTCACCGCCAGCAGCGCGCCGTCGTTTCGCGAGGGCCTCCTTGTCGCGTCGCGACCGCTGCCCCTGGACCCGCTCCTGGCCGGTGCCGACCCCGCGGTGCACGACGTGGGACACCTCTTGTATCGCAGCCTGCTGCGACTCGACGCGGACGCATACCCCAGGCCCGACCTGGCGCGCTCCTTCACAGTGAGCACCAACGGGCTCCGGGTGGCGGTGGCGCTGGCCACCGGTCTGCGATGGTCGGACGGGACGCCCATCACCCCGGCCGACGTCACGGCCACCGTCGCGTTCGTCCAGACGTCCCCCGCCGCCGACCACGTGCTCAGCGCCCTGCTGCAGGGCGTGAAGGTGACGGCGGCAGGAGACCTGGTCACCTTCATCCTGCCTGCGCAGCGGGCGTCGTTTCCGGCGACGCTGACGCAGCTCTCGATCCTGCCCTTCGGCGGGCTGTCGCGCCAGCGCCTGGCCTCGATCGCAGTCACGCCCTTGACGCCACTGGTCACGTCGGGGCCGTATGCGGTGCAATCGAGCAACGACGAGCGCGTGTTGCTGCACGCCAATCCGTACGCCGCGGTGCCGCCGCTGATGCAGTCGATCGAGCTGCTGCTGTATAGCACCTTCAACGACCTGGCCGCGGCGTTCTCGTCCGGGGAGGTGGACGCGGCTCTGACGGTGACGCCGTCTCAGCGCGCGCGCCTGATGTCCGTGGGCGGCGCGCACGCGTACCAGATCGCCACGTGGCGCTTCGTTGATCATGCTGTTCAACGAGCGCGTTCCCGGGCTCGACGATGCCGTCGTGCGCCACGCACTGGGCCTGGCAGTAGACCGCGCGGCGATCATCGCCGGGGCGCTGCGCGGCCGTGGCGGGCTGCAGCAGGTCGGGGCGGTGTCGGCGGGTTTGCCGTGGGCGTCGCGCGGCTCGCCGCAGGCTTTCACATCGCCGCAAGCTGCAGCTGCAGCATTGCAGGCGGACGGCTGGGCCATCGGCCCCGCCGGGGTCCGAGTGCGCCGGGGGACGGTGCTCGCGTTCAGCCTCGTCGTGCCGGCAGCGGATCCGCTGCCCGCGGTGGCCGGCGAGGTGGCGCGACAGCTCGCGGCGATCGGCGTGACGCTGAGCGTCGTATCTGTGTCGCCCGCGGGGTTCGTCTCGGGCACGATCATCCCCCACGCGTTCGACATCGCTCTCGGCGATTGGGACAACGTGCCCGACCCCGACGTCAGCTCGTTCTGGAGATCCAATGCGCAGCCGCCGCAGGGCTTCAACGTGTCCGGCGGCGCCACCGACCCATTTCTCGACCAGGCGCTGGACACGCTGGCGACAGCCTCGGACGCGCAGGCGCGCGTTGCCGCGGCACAGTCCGTCGACCGCGACCTCCTCGCCGATGCCCCTGCGGTCTTCCTCTACACGCCGGTCGTCTCGTACGTGGTGCGGGTGCCGATGCGGGTGTTCTCGATCTCCGCGACCGGGGGCAGCGCCGCGCGCTTCGATGACGTCGCGCTGTGGCAGAGAGCCTGAGAGTGACGGCATTCGAGCGGCTGGTACGATCAGCACCGCCGCGCCGAGGTGGTGGAACTGGCAGACACGCAGCGTTCAGGGCGCTGTGCTCGTAAGGGCGTAAGGGTTCGACTCCCTTCCTCGGCACGTCGTCGCCAGAGGTTCCTGACCATGCTTGCCAGCCCTGGTGCACGGGTCTAAGCTGATAGCAACGCTATAACGTTTGGCGGCCGCGCCGCGCCGCCGAAGGAGAGATGGCATGCCTGGCAAGCGACATGGTCCGTCGATCAAGAATCCCAAGCAGTACGAGGGGCTGCGCGACAAGGGAATGTCCAAGCAGCGCGCGGCTGCGATCAGCAACGCCAACGCCGGCAACAAGAACGCCTCGTCGCGCAACGGCGGGCGGAACAGCCACAAGTAGCCCGAGCTGCCGGCCACCCGCCCGCTCGCCAGTACGCGGCGATCCGGTGAGCAGCGCTGCGTCAGGTTGAGTGACGCACCGCGATGCTGATTCGCGGTCCGGCCGTCGCCGTCTTGGGAATGGCGTGCTGCCAGGTGCGCTGGCTGGTGCCGCCCATGACCACAAGGTCACCTGGGCCCAGCCGCAGGGTCAGCTCCGTGGGACCGCCGCGCGGCCGCATCAGAAAGCGGCGTGGATGGCCCAGCGAGACGGTGGCGACCAGCGGGTTGTACACGCTGTGAGCGATGCGGTCGCCGTGCCAGGCGACGGAGTTGCGACCGTCGCGGTAGAGGTTCGCGCTCACCGAGTTGAATGGCCTGCGGTAGCGCAGCTCCAGCAAGGAGCGGATCTCCTCGAGCACGCGCGGCAGCCCCTCGCCGTCGGCTGAGCGTGGCCAGCGGGCGACCAACCGCGGCGTGACCACGGTGCGGCCGTACAGCTCCTGTTCGGTCGCTTCCCATGGCGCCGACTCGAGCAGGGCGGCGAACAATGCATCAGCGCCGCGGAGCCAGCCGGGCGCATGGTCCAGCCAAGCGGACGCGTCGAGGCGGTGCCGGGTGAGCGTGGCAAACGCCGGGTCCGGCGACGGGGCCTCGTCGCCGAAGAGCGTCGGCTGCCAGGAAAGCGAGGGTGCGCCCATTGTTCGAGGGTACCGGGATTACACTGTCCCGGCTCCGGGCGACCGCGCCGCGACCCCATCGGTGCCATGACACAGGTACTCATCGTCATCGTCAAAGCGCTCGCGGGCGGCCTCATGGTGGTGCTGTTCGCGCTCATCGGCGAGGCGGTGCGTCCGCGGAGCCTGGCGGGCATCACCTCGGCGGCGCCGTCCGTGGCTCTGGCGAGCCTGATCGTGACGCTCGCGGTCAGCGGCGTCGCCGCCGCGCAGCAGCTGTCGCTGGGCATGGTGGCCGGCGCCTCCGCGCTGGTGGTCTGGTGCCTGATAGGCGTCGAGGCGGTGAAGCGCCTGGGAGCGCTGCGCGGCTCCATCGCCACCACCGGCGTCTGGCTGCTCATGGCGCTGTCGCTATGGGCCGTGTTCCTCCGCTGATGACCGCCGGCGCCGGCTCGACGCCGGTGGAGGAGACGCCGGAGGTCGACCTCTCCAAGCTGCGCAAGGTGCGCCGCAGTGAGTACGCCATCCGCTTCGCGTTCGGCGCTTTCATCTCCGCGGTGGCTGCGATCCTGGGCAGCATCACGGGGTACAAGCTCGCAGGGCTGTTCCTCGGGTTTCCTGCGATACTTCCGGCCACCCTCACGCTGCTGGAGCGCAACGACGGCGCAGCGCAGGTCGCCTCGGACGTGCGTGGCGCGGTCTTCGGCGCCATCGCCATGGTGGGCTTCGCCATCGTGGCGGCAACGGTCCTGCCGCACTCCCCCGGATTGGCGCTGCCCGCCGCGCTCGCTACCTGGGTTGTGGCCGGTGTTGGCATATACGTGGCGATGCGGCTGACACTGCGCGCGCTCGGTGAACGCCAGTACCTGCCCGAGGTACCCGCGTCAGAGGCGGCGCCGCTGGTGCAAATGCTGCGCGCCCGCGGCATGACGCTCGCGCTGGCCGAATCCTGCACCGGTGGCTTCCTGACCGCGCTGCTGACCACGGTGCCCGGAGCCGGTGACGTGGTGCGCGGCAGCGTGGTCGCGTACAGCAGCGACGCCAAAGCATCGGTGCTCGGCGTGCCGGCCGAGCTGATCGCGGACCGCGGCGCGGTGAGCGCCGGTGTCGCCCGCGACATGGCGCTGCGCGCCAAGGAGAGGTTCGGCGCCGACGTGAGCGTGGCCGTCACGGGCCTCCTGGGATCGCCCGCGGACGGCGACCAAGCCGGGCTCACATACATCGCCGTCTGCACGCCGGACGGCCGCGTCCTGATCCGCCACTACGTCGAGGATCACGGGCCGGGGCGCAACCGCGAGCGCGACGTTCGCATGGCGCTGCAGCTGGTGCGCGAGGCGGTCGCCGCGGAGCGCTGACGCGCGGCACGCGTCCCTAGCCGGGCAGCCCCTGGGTGATCACGCTGTACAGGAGCGCGACGTCGGCCGCGGAGAGGACCGCCACCGCAACCCAGCCGATCGTCTTGAGCCAGCGTCCGTTGGCGAAATCGCCCATCAGCCCGCGGTTGCTGGTGATCAGCACGAGCAGCGCGACGAGCACCGGCGCGATGATGCCGTCCAGCACCTGCGAGTAGAACAGCGCTCGCACCGGGTTCACGTTGATCACAGCCAGCTGCACGCCGATGAGGATCGCCAGGCCCAGCACCAGGTAGAAGTGGGCCGCGTTGCTCACGCGACGGCCCAGCCCGCGGCGCCAGCCGAGCACGCCGCCCACGCTGTATGCCGTCGACGCGGCGAGCACCGGGATGGCCAGCAAGCCGGATCCGATCACGCCGATGCTGAACAGGTACTTGGCGAATCCGCCGGCGAACGGCTGCAGCGCCTCGGCCGCCTGCGCGGGTGTCGTGATCTGCAGGTGATGACTGAAGAACACCACCGCGGCCACGATCATGATGAACAGCGCGGAGATGTTGGACCACACCATGCCTGCCGTGATGTCGGCGCGCGAACGGCGCATCTCCTGGACGCCGCGCTCGCCTTCGACCTCGCCGCTCGTCTGCCAGAAGAAGAGGTAGGGCGTGATCGTCGTGCCCAGCAGTCCCACAGCGGCGATGAAATACGCGGGGCTCAGCGTCACCTGGGGAACCAAGGTGTCGTGCAGCACGGTCAGCCAGTTCGGCCGCGACAGGAAGGCGGCCACGATGTAGGTGGCGAACACCCCGGCCAGCCAGAGCAGGTACCGGGCCATGCGGCGATAGTCCACGAAGATCGTCACCGCCGCGATCAGCAGCGCGTACGGCACGATGAAGAAGCGGAACGACACGCCGGTCATCAGCTCGGTGACCGCGGCCATCATGAGCAGGTCCGCGCCGATCGTGATGACGTTGGCGACCACCACCAGCAGCACCACCGGATGGGCGACGCGCGCGCCGAAGCGGTGCCGGATGGCGCTGGCGAGGTCCAGCTTCAACACGTTGCCGACGCGCGCGCTCATGGTCTGCACGCCGATGAGCAGTGGCGTTGATATGGCGATGAGCCAGTTCTGGCTGAACCCCGCGGAGGCTCCGACCACCGTGTAGGTGGTGACGCCCGCGGGATCGTTGTCGGCACCGCCGGTGATCACGCCGGGACCGATGCTGCGCAGCAGGAGCCGCGGTGTGAGCCGGCGCACGGGCACCGCGGCGAGTGCCGCGCCGGGCTCCTCCGGTGCCGGGCTCTTGGCCGACGCCCGCTGCGCCATCAGGCGCGCCGGCTGCGCGGGCGCTGAGACGCCAGGCGCGGCGGGAGCGTCAGCGTCATGAGGCTGCGCGTCTCCTCGTCCAGCACAAGGCGGGTTCTGAAGGCGCGCACCTCGTCCACCGTCGCGACCACGAAGGTGCAGCCGCGGCTCAGCGCGGAGCCCAGGGTCCGCCGGTAGCCGTCGGGAATCTCCGCCATCAGCGCCTTGCCGGCGGCGGCGCCGGCCGAGACGACCTCGACCCGTGCAGGCTTGGTCTGGGCGTGCGACGCCAGGAGCCGAGCGGCGGCGTCGGCCCGGACGCGGCTCTCGAAAACGCCGACGATCGTTTGGTCGAGCAGCCCGGGCCGCACCTCACGCTTCGGCGCCAGGCTGACCTCGAGCCGCACCCGCGGCGCGTCAGGGTCGCGGCTCCGGAGCATCTTCAGCTCCTGACGCAACTCCTGAAGATCGCGCCGGTGGGCCAGGCGGCCCCGGACCACGAGCACGTCTCCGTCGAAGGCCGCCCTGATCTCGCTTCCGTACACTGGATGGCCCTGCTCCATCTGGCCCTCGAGGACGGCCGCCCACCAGCCGGCCAGCCGGTCGGCGATGAGGTCTCGCGGCATGTGATAGCGACGATATCACGCAATCCTCTGAACCACTGTCGAGATGGCGGGCATCCTGAGGCCATCGCCGGCGCGCATGGCGCGAATCACGCGCGATCTCGTGGGCGATCCTTGTCAGGGTTATCGAGTTGTCCGTCACCTGAGTTCGGACGGTGCTCCCCTACGCTAGCCGCGTGTTCCCGGCGCCCTCTGAGCCAGACAGGACCGTCGCGCCTCGCGCCGAGCGGACGGGCAGAGCGATCTGGGTGGGGTTCGCCCTGCTTGGCGCTCTACTCGCCACCTACCTCATCGCGCTGATCGTGCGCCCGGCCGACGCTGACTGGCCCATCGTCGACGGCTGGATGGTGGTGGGATTCGAGTTCATCGCCGGCGGCCTCTGCATCGCCCGCGCCTTCGTGCCAGGCCGGGGCCGCACCCTGCCGCTGGTCCTCGGAGCCGCACTCATATCGTGGGCGACCGGCGACTTCTTCCTCACAGCCGAGTCGTGGAACGGCGGCAATCCGCCGTCGCCGTCGCTGGCAGACGCCTTCTACCTCGGCTTTTACCCGCTCGCGTACGTCGCCCTGGTCATCATGCTGCGCCGAGGCCTGACCCGCATGGTGCCGGCCACCTGGCTCGACGGCGCCGTCGCCGGCCTGGGTGCCTCGGCGGTCTGCGCCAGCTTCGCCTTCAACACCATCCTCAAGTCGGTCGGCGGGCCGCCGCTGGCGGTGGCCACCAACCTGGCGTATCCGATCGGCGACCTGCTGCTCCTGACCCTCGCGGTCGGCGGTACGGCGCTGCTCTCCGGACGCCGCAACACGCCCTGGCTGGTGGTCGCGGTCGCCTGCGGGCTGAACGCGGTCGGGGACACCTTCAATCTCTTCAACTCGTCCGCCGGGTCGACCGCGGTCGGAACCGTCTTCAATGCGATCGCCTGGCCCACGGCCATCCTGCTGATGTCGGCCTCGGTCTGGCTGCGCCGCGAGGACAGCGACCCGTTCGCCACGCCGCGGGCGCCCGGGTTCCTGCTCCCCGGCCTCGGCGCGACGGCGGGGCTGTCCATCCTGCTGACCGGCACCATCCGCCACGTGGGCGGAATCGCGCTGGGTCTCGCCGTGGCCACGCTGGTCGTCGTGGGCCTGCGCCTCACGCTGTCGGTGCGCCGGCTCCGTGCCATCACCGACGAGCGCCATCGCGAGTCCGTCACCGACGAGCTGACCGGGCTGGGCAACCGCCGCCGCCTCTTCCAGATCCTCAACGCCTACTTCGAGGACCAGGTGTGGCGCCGCGACCCGCAGCGCCGGCTGGCCTTCCTGTTCGTCGACCTGGACCATTTCAAGGAGATCAACGACTCCTTCGGGCACGCGGCTGGGGACGAGCTCCTCAAGCAACTGGGCCCGCGGCTGCGCGCCACTCTGCGCGCCTCCGACATCCTGGTGCGGCTCGGCGGGGACGAGCTCGGCGTCGTGCTTCTGGACACGGACCCGCACTACGCGACGACGGTCGCGCAGCGGCTGATGGTCAAGCTCGAAGAGCCGTTCGTGCTCGACGCCGTGAGCGTGCGCATCAGCGCCAGCATCGGCATCGCGTTCGCGCCCACCGACGCCGCGGACAGCGCGGGGCTGTTGCGCTGCGCCGACCTCGCCATGTATCGCGCCAAGTTCAAGGAGACCTCGTCGTTCGAGGTGTACCAGAGCGGCATCGACGACGCGGGCAACCGGCTCCGCCTGGTCGAGGAGCTGCGCGACGCCGTCGAGGGCGGCGGATTCGTGCTGCACTACCAGCCGCAGGTGGACCTGCACTCGGGCGAGGTGTCCGCGGTGGAGGCGCTGCTGCGCTGGCCGCACCCGCGCCTCGGCGTGGTGCCGCCGCTCGATTTCCTGCCCCTCGCCGAAGAGGCGGGGCTGATGCGGCCGCTCACCGCGTGGGTGCTGGACCAGGCGCTGGCGCAGTGCGCGCGGTGGCGCTCCGCCGGACGGGAGCTGGCCGTGTCGGTGAACGTCTCCGCCACCAACCTGCTCGACGCCGGATTCAGCGACGTGGTCCGCGAGCTCCTGACGCGGCATCGCGTGCCGCCCTCCGCGCTGATCCTGGAGATCACCGAGACAACGATCATCGGCGACTTCGATCGCTGCAAGGCGGTGATCGGCCACCTGCGCGAGATCGGGCTCGACGTTTCCATCGACGACTTCGGTGCGGGATTCACGTCGCTCGCCTACCTGGGCAGCCTCGCGGTCACCGAGCTCAAGCTCGACCGCACATTCATCACGGGGCTGGCCACCGACGAGCGCGGCCGCGACCTGGCGCTGATCCGGGCAACCATCGAGCTGGGCCACGCGCTCGGCCTGCGGGTGGTCGCCGAGGGAGTGGAGGAAGGGGCGACGCTCGACGTGCTCACGCACATCGGCTGTGACCTGGCGCAGGGGTACTTCATCAGCCGGCCCATGGCCGCCTCGGACCTCAGCCTGCAGCCCGACCTGGAGTCGCCCGCTCAGTCCGTGGGAGGGCTGCGCGCCTCCTGACCGGGACCGGGCGGATACCGTACCGGGTGATCCAAGTGGCGACCACGCAGCGCGTCCTGCCACCAGCCACCGGCGCCGGTGTGGCCCGGCGCGTGCTCGCTGTCCAGGGCCTGCGCGCCCTGCTGTACGGATTCGGCTCGGTGCTGCTCGGCGAGGTGCTGGCCGCCGAGGGCCTCTCCGACGTCGCCGTGGGCGCGATCTTCACCGCGATGCTGGTGGGCATGTCGCTGGGCTCGCTGGCCGTGGGCCGGTGGGCCGACGCCGTGGGCAGCCGCCTCACCTACCTGGGGCTGTTCGGCGTTCTGGGTGTCGCCGGCGCCGCGTTTGCGCTCTCCAGCTGGCTGCCCCTGCTCATCGTCGCGGCCCTGACCGGCACCCTGTCCACCGACGCCAACGAGTCAGGGCCGATCACCTCGCTGGAGCAGTCGATGCTCAGTGGCGTCGACCCGACGACGCGTTCCCGCGTGTTCGGGCGCTACAACGCCGTCGCGTACTTCGGCGGATCGGCGGGCGCGCTCGCCGCCGGCGGCCCGGCCCTGCTGCGCCACCTCGTCCCGGGGCTGCCACCCGACCAGCGCTGGCTGCTCGCGTTCCCGGTGGTGGCGCTGGCCTGCATCGCCGTGGCCCGCGGTCTTCCGGGCGACGTGGAGCACGCCGGGCGCCTGGGCAGGCGCGGCCTGTCGCGCTCGCGACGCAACGTGCGGCGCCTGGCGGCGCTCTTCTCCGTGGACGCGTTCGGCGGCGGCCTGGTGGTGCAGAGCTTCATCGTGTTCTGGTTCCAGCGTCGCTTCGGGGCGTCCGTGGAGCTGATGGCCGCCGTCTTCTTCGGCGTGGGCGTGCTCCAGGCGCTCTCGTCCCTGACGGCTCCGGTCGTGGGGCGCCGCATCGGCCTCCTGTACACGATGGTGTTCACGCATCTGCCCTCCAACGTGTTCCTGGCGCTGGTGCCGCTGATGCCGACGCTGCCGCTGGCCATCGCCGCGCTGCTGCTTCGCTCAGCGCTGTCGCAGATGGACGTGCCCGCGCGCCAGGCGTACCTGGCGGCGCTGGTCGACCCGGCCGAGCGCACGGCGGCGGCGGCATACACCAACAGCGCCCGCTACGCGGCGCGCCCCGTGGGCCCGGTTGCAGCCGGCGCTCTCATGCAGGCGGCCGCCATCGCCGCGCCGTTCGTGGTCGCCGGGGCCATCAAGAGCCTGTACGACGTGGCCGTGCTGGGACTGTTCCGCGGCGTGGAGGTCGACGACGGCAGGACGCCGCGCCCGATGCGCGCGTCTCGCTGAGGGCGCGGCCGGTCAGCGCGTGAGCGTCACCTTGGTCAGCCCGCGGGGGGCGTCCGGATCCATCCCGCGCGCCAGCGCCGCGTACAACGCAACCTGCTGGCCGCGGACCGACGCCACCACCGGCTGCAGCGCCTCGGGGAGCGCCGGCGGCAGCGGGATGTCGGCATCCGGGCCGGCAGCGATCGTGCTCACGGTGACGCCGCGGGCGCGCAGCGTCGCCACCAGGTGGCCGACGTCAGAACCCGTGGGGCCGGAGGCGGCGAACGCGATGACGGGAACATCGCGGGTGACCGCCGCGATCGGTCCGTGGCGGAGGTCGGCTGCAGACCACGCCTCGGCGAACAGCGAGGCGGTCTCCCGGATCTTGAGCGCGGTCTCGCTGGCGGCGGCGAGCAGGATGCCGCGCGCCGCCGTGAGCACCCGGTCGGCGCCGGCCAGCCGCCCCGCCACGATCCTCGCCGGCTCCGGGTCGGCGAGAGCGACGGCGACCAGATCGGGCAGCGCCGCGAGGTCGTCGCGGGTCCACGGAACAGGGCCCAGCAGCGCGGCCAGCTGCGCCAGGGCCACCAGGGTTGCGGTGAACGACTTCGTCGCCGGGACCGCCTGCTCCTCTCCGGCGCCGACGTCGATGACGGCGTCCGCGACGCCACCCAGCGGGCTGCCGCCGGCGTTGACCACGGCGACGGTGCGTGCCCCAGAGACCCGCATCCGCTCCAGCACGCTGACGATCTCCGGCGTGCGCCCCGACTGACTTATGGCGATCGCCAGGTATCCGTGGTGGTCGACGCCGCAGCCGTAGAGCGTGTGCAGGCTCGGCGACGCCAGCGCCACGGGACGGCGCGCCGCCATCTCCAGCAGATAGCGGCCGAAGAGCGCGGCGTGGTCGGAGGAGCCGCGGGCCACCAGCGTGATGCCGCAGAGGTGCTCGGGGAGCACGGCGTTGACCGCAGCGGCGATCTCCGCCTCACGGCCCAGCAGCGCGCGTAGCGTCAGCGGCTGCTGCGCCATCTCCGTCTCCATGCGGGGGCGGCTCACAGCGTCGTGGCGCCTTCGGCGGCGGTGGCGAGCTCGGCGCGCGCCCGGTCGGCCGCACCGGCCGGAGCGCCGGCGATGCTCAGGCCGGCCAGAGCCGCACCCGCGACGGGACGCACCGTGCACACCGACGTCCGTGCCCTCGGTGCGACCGCGGTGATGCCGGCGCCGATGCGCTCCATCAGCATCGCTCCGCTGGCCGCGAGAATCGACCCGCCGAGGACGACGTCGACTGCGGCGCCTGCCATGTCCAGCTGGCGCAGCGCCGCAATGGCCAGCACGGTCACCTCTTCCGCCTGTCGCTCGAGGATCGCCAGCGACTCCCCGTCGCCCTCGGCGGCTGCGGCGATGACCAGTGGCGGCAGCTCGAGAAGCCGCGCCACCTCGAGGCGGCCCTGGTGGATCGCCACCGCCACGTCCAGCGCGCTGGCCATGCCGAAGTGCCCGGCCACCGACTGGGCGAGCGCCGTCGCCGGGCCGCGCCGGTCCTCGCTGCGCACTCCTGCGCCCAGGGCGGCCATGCCGATGTCCGAGCCGCCTCCCCAGTCGCCGGTGATGGGACCCAGCGCGGGGAACCACGCGGTGCGGCCGTCCTGCGAGCGGCCCACGCAGTTGACCCCGGCCCCCACGGTCACCGCGACGCCCACACCCGAGCCGGTCGCCGCCCAGAGCACCGCGAAGACGTCGTTGGCCACGTGGCTGCGCCGCGCCCAGCCTTGCGCGTCGACCGCTTCTGCCAAGGCCACCTCCTCCGCGGGCAGGTCAGCCCCCGCCATGAAGACCGCGGCGATCTCCGCGCGAGATCCATTGCGCGCCCCGAGGCCCGATTCGAACCAGGCGCGTTCCACCAGGTCGTCGACGATGCGCACGGCGCGGTCCAGGCCCAGCTGGTGCGGCGAGGAGCCCTGCCCGCGGACCACCGCCAGCACCGACCCGTCGTCGCGCAGCAGTGCGATGTCGGTCTTCGAGTTGCCGCCATCAACGGCCAGAACCAGCCGGTCGTCGCTCACGCGGACACCGGAAGGAACTGCCGGTTGGCGGCGAGCAGGTCGTCCAGCAGACGTTCGGCTGTTGCCGCCTGGCCGATCAGGGGATGGGTCAGCAGGGCGCGGAAGGCGACGTCGCGGTCGCCGCTGACCGCGGCCTCGGCGGCGAGCCGCTCGTACGCCTCCGTGTGGGCGATGAGGCCGGCGAGATGCGGCGCGATCGGGGGCACCTCGACAGGAGCCGCGCCCTGCTTGCCGATGCGCGCGGGCACCTCGACCACGGCGTCGTCGGCCAGAAAGGGCAGCGCACCGCCGTTACGGCCATCGACGACCTGAACGTCACCCGTTCCGGCGAAGAGCGAGGCCACGAGGTTGAGCGCGGCTTCGCTGTAGTAGGCGCCACCGCGCTGCATCAGCAGCGCGGGCTTCTCGGTGAGCGCCGGGTCGCGATACATCTGCAGCAGTTGCTCTTCGATGTCGCTGACCTCGTCGGCACGGGGACGCGCGTGACGCAGCTCATCGACGACCTTGTCGTGCTCGTAGTAGTAGCGCAGGTAGTACGAGGGAACCGCGCCGAGGGCGTGCATGAGCTCGAGTGGCATCTCCACGTGCTCGGCGATCTCGGCGCCGTGGTCGCGCAGCAGCGCGGGCAGCACGTCCTCGCCGCCGACCGTCACCGACCGGATCCAGGTGAGGTGGTTCAGGCCTGCGTGCCCCAGCTCCACCGCGGATGCATCGACACCGAGCCACGCTGCGAAGGTGCGCTGGAAGCCGATCGCGACGTTGCACAGGCCGAGGGCGCGGTGACCGGCGTCGAGCAGCGCCCTGGTGACGATGCCCACGGGATTGGTGAAATCCACGATCCATGCGCCGTGGGCGGCGCCGCCGCGCACCGCGGCCGCAATGTCCATGACCACGGGCACGGTGCGCAGGGCCTTGGCGAACCCGCCGGCGCCGACCGTCTCCTGGCCCACGCAGCCGCAGGCCAGCGGGATCGTCTCGTCCTGGCGGCGCGCCGCCTGGCCGCCAACCCGGATCTGCAGCAGCACCGCCGACGCGCCGTAGACAGCCTCGTCGAGGTTCGTCGTGCACGTGACGTCACCCGAGTACCCGCGGGCGCGCGCAATGCGCTCCGCCGCGGCGCCGACGACGTCGAGTCGCGCCGCGTCGACGTCGTGCAGCGCCAGCTCGTCGACGTCGAGCGTCTCGCGGCGCAGACCGATTCCCTCCACCAGCTCGGGGCTGTATGTGCTCCCGGCGCCGACGACGGTGAGCTTCATGCGCTCCGCACGAGGTCGACGAGGGGACGCAGCGCGATGTGGTCGGAGCCGAAGATGACGTCGAGCGCCACGCGCAGGCCCACCGCGGCACAGCCGGCGATGACGGCGTCAGCGCCCAGCGTGGACACCGCGAGCCGGGGCCGGAACGGCGATATCGCCGCGAGTGCCTCGCCGACGGGACGCAGCAGCAGGTCGCCGCCACCGGTGCCGATGCCGCCGCCGAGCACGACCAGCTCCGGATCGAGCACCGCGGCGATGGCGGCGATGGAGTGTGCCAGGCGCGCCGCCTCGATCTCCACCACGCGATGCGCGCGCGGGTCGCCCTGCCGTGCCGCGGCGAAGATCGCCTCGACGCTGTTGGCCGAACGCAGCCCGGCGCTGCGAGCCAGCGCGATGATGGCGTCGCTGCCGACGAGCTTCTCGTATGCGCCGGTGCCCCACGTGGCCCGATGCCCGGTGCGGACGCTGTCGTTGACATCGAGGCGCAGGAAGCCGATCTCCCCCGCGAGCCCCGCCGCGCCGCGACGCAGCGCCCCGTCCACGACGACGCCCGTGCCCACGCCCGTGCCGATCGACAGGAGCACGAAGTCGTCGCTGCCGCGGGCGACGCCCTGCACGTGCTCGCCGACCGCCGCCATGTTGACGTCGTTCTCGAACACGACGGGTGCGTCCAGCGCGTCGCGGATTGCCGGGATCACCTTCGGGCTCTCCCAGCCTGCGAGCTGCGGCGCCAGCGACAGATGGTTCTCACCAGGCCGCAGCACTCCGGGAGTGCCGATGACGATCTGGTTGACGTCGCGCAGCGAGATTCCGGCCTCTCCGGTGAGCCGCTCGGCCGCGTGGCGCAGCTGGGTGATGACGGCGCGCGCCGTGCTGCGCGGCGTGCGTGACGCACCCCGCCCGACGACCGTTCCGCTGAGATCTGTGAGCGCAGCGCGCAGCCATTCCCGCCCCACGTCGAGGCTCAGCACCCAGCCCGCGCGCGGGTTGATGTCGTAGAGCTGCGCGCTCGGACCGGGCAGGCCGCTGGTGCGGCCCACCTTCAGCAGCAGGCCTGCGTCGACCAGCTGTCCCAGCACCTCGGAGACGGTCGGCTTGGACAAGCCGGTGCCGCGGACCACGTGCGGCGCTGCGACGGGACCCGAGGCGCGGACCAGCTCGAAGATGGCGCGCAGGTTGATCGCCCGCAGCAGGCTCGGCTTGGCAGCCTCCCTCGCCGGCATGGCTCTCCTCTCAGAAGCGACGATTAGTAAGGTAAGTTATCTGTATCATTCCGCAGCGCGAGCGGTCAAGGAACGCGCGGATCGTCGTCGATCTGCCACGCGAACGCGAGCGGTGACGCCACCGTTAGATCGAGTGCGGGCTCCACCGTCGACCACGACTGCACGTTGTCCTGATACACGGCGGTCGCGCTGTTGAACTGGGCGAATTTGTCGCCGCCGCCGGGTGGACACCTCTTCATTCCGGCGACGACGCCCCTGGCGGCGAAGGAGTTGGGCCCCTCGACGGCTGCGCCCGCCAGCACCGGCGGATCGCCGTTCAGCGAGCCGATCAGGTTGGTCACCTGATGCTGCATGCAGTCGGGGAAGGTGCTGCCGTCGCCGACGATCAGTGACGTGCCCCACGCGTTGGCGCCGAGGATGTTGCCCAGCCAGCGCGAATCGAATGGTGCGTACGCGTTGCTCTCGGTGAGCTCGTCGTACTCCGACGCCATCACGGCCAGCCCCGCGCCGTGGCTGGTGGTGTCGAACGTGTCCCAGGGAAAGCCGAAGCCGAATGGGTCAGCGCGGCTCTGGGCCACGGCGCCGTCGAGCTGCTTCTTCAGGTCGCCGAGCAGCTGGGCGCGGGTCACCTGCAACGGCACCGTCGCGTGCGCCTGCTGCAGGGCGCGGTACAGCTCGAAGTGGGCGAGTCCGCTGACGTCGTAGAGGTTGAGCGTGTCGGCCGCGTCGTGTGGCCCCGTGATGTATTCGTGGGCCCAGTGCGCCGCCTGCTGCAGGTAGTAGGCGGCGTGCTCGTGGGGGAGTCCGCCGGGCACGGCGCCTTCGCTGAGCGCGTCGTACAGCTCCGTGGCGCCCCACTCGAGGTCGTCGCGCCATTCGACCTCGGGATAGAAGTCGAAGGCGATCGCGGTCTGCAGGCGCCCGGGGTGCGTGTTCGCCAGGTCGAATATGTGCTCCGCGTCGCGCAGGCAGGTCGCGGCCTGCGCGGGTTCGCTGCGGCGATCCAGCTGGTAGCACAACGCAAAGTCCGCCGCCAGACGCCCCGCCAGGTTGGGTGAGATCTGCGCGCCCGGCGGCCCGGCGCGGAACACCGGGCGATCGCGGATGTAGCGGTCCTGCGGCGCCGATCCGCCGTACGTGTCGTCCGCTTGGGGCAGCCGCCAGATGTCGTGATCGCCGACGATGTTCTTGTTGCCCTCGGCGATGCCGACCTCGATGTACAGCGTGCGCGTGGAGTCGTCCCACATGTGACTCAAGAAGTCCAGGCCGAACGCCGCCTCGGCGGAGAAGTTCGACCGGGACGACCCGGCGCCGAGCTGCGCCGGAAAATCGCGCACACCCGTCTCCATCATCGCCACGACGTAGCTGTCGGTTTCGACGAACTTGAGATAGTCGCCGGCGTCCCACCAGGCGCCGGACCCATCGATGCGCTTGCCCAGCGGCGTGAGGTCACCGGAGAAGCCGTCGTTGCTGTTGATCTTGGGGATCAGATACGTCATCGCGTTCTCGTCGTTGAGGTGCGCCGCCGCCTTGCGCAGCGCGCTGGGGATGAAGTCCGGACCGTCGCGCTCGTTCTCGTAGAAGCGCAGCGCGTTGGCCAGCGCCTGCGCGTACAGCCGCGCCGGCGTGTCGATGCGGAACGACGGCGACGCTGCGTCGTCGCTACCGGTCACCTCGACGTGGTACGTGCCGGGTGCGGTGACACCGTTGAAATCGAGCGCGTAGACGAACTGATACGTGCTGCTCCAGGCACCCTGGTCCGAGCCGACGGGCGCGGAGAAGGCAACGTGCCCCTGGCTGTCGCGCACGCTGAATGTGGCTCCATCCTCCGCGTGCTGGGCCATGAGGTAGGCGCGCTTCGTGGCGGCGGTTGCGTAGCCGAGCTGGTCGACGCGGACGACGGCGCCGGGACCGCCCGCGGCCACCGCGCGCGGCATGGCCAGCCCAGCCGCGGGGAGGACGGAGACCAGCGCGAGCACGACCAGGACAGCCCGCCGCTTGCTGGCGCGTCCACGGCGAGGCTGGCTGTTCATGGTGAGTTGGTAATTCTTCCTGCCCAACACGGCCGCTGTCAAGCTCCCAGGAGGGAGCCGGGTACCCCCTTGTGCGCCACAGGGTTGATAAGGTAACTTTCCCAACTAATGTTGAGGAGGCTGCCCATGGTTTGGACGAAGACGTCGGTGCCGGCCTGGCCCGCGGGGGCGAGCCGGCGTCGCATCGGCCGCGTGGCCGCAACAGTGACGTTGCTGGTTGCCGCTGCCGTGGTCGCCGCCTGCGGCGCTGGATCCCCGTCGTCGAGTCAGGGACCCAACACGGGCAAGATCGGGGGCAAGCTCATCATCGACAACGAGAGCGGCAGCACCTGGACGTGCCAGTTCAACCCGTTCAACCCGGCGGTGAACATCACGTCCATCGGCTTCGTCTACGAACCGCTCGAATTCGTCGACATCCTCCAGACCAACCCGGACGGCAGCGCCAAGGTCACGCCCTGGCTGGCGTCCGCATCGCGCTGGAGCAGCGACTACCGCACGCTGACGGTCACGATCCAGCACGGCGTCACGTGGAGCGACGGGCAGCC
This sequence comes from Candidatus Dormiibacterota bacterium, assembly GCA_963777285.1. GTDB lineage: Bacteria > Chloroflexota > Dormibacteria > Aeolococcales > Aeolococcaceae > JAFARE01. Next base: position 1,084,154 of record CAVZPR010000001.1, on the reverse strand, counting down.
GTTCACGGCCAACGACGTGGTCTACACCTTCAACGCGCTCAAAGGTGACCCGGCCATTGACCTGAACGCGTTGTGGAGCACCGACAAGGGTCCCCTCACCAGCGTGACCCTGCAGGGCACCGACCAGGTCGTCTTCAGCTTCAATGCGCCTGCGCAGTCGTACTTCTATTACGTTGCCGACCAGACGCCGATCATCCCGCAGCACATCTGGTCGAGCCTCGACCAGACCAAGCTCGACGGCGTCGCCGACAGCAGCCCGGTCGGCACGGGCCCGTACCTGATGTCGAACTGCTCGCAGGACAACATCAAGTACCTGCGCAACCCGCACTACTGGCAGGCGTCGCCGGGGCATCCCGTCCCGCAGGTCGCCGAGCTGGACTACCCCGCGTTCTTGAGCAACACCCCTGCGAACCTCTACCTGGCTCAGGGCCAGGCGCAGTGGGGGGCGCAGTACATCCCCAACATCCAGTCGTACTACATCAACAAGGACCCGGCGCACCGGCACTACTGGTTCCCGCCCATCCTCAACGTCTCCCTCTTCCCCAACCTGAACAACCCGCTGCTCGGCAACCTCGCCGTGCGGCAGGCGATGGCGATGGCCATCGACCGCTCTCAGGTGTCGCAACGCGGCGAGAGCGGCTACGAACCCGCCTCCAACCAGACGGGCATCGTTCTGCCCACCTACAAGCCCTGGTACGAGCAGTCGCTGGACACGCTCAGCTACAACCCGGCGAAGGCGCAGCAGGTGCTGCAGGCCGCGGGATTCACCAAAGGCTCGGACGGCATCTACGCCAATGCCCAGGGACAGCGGCTTGCGTTCAGCATCAAGACGATCAGCGGCTACACGGACTGGGACGCGTCACTTCAGGTGATCACGCAGGACCTGGCCGCCATCGGCATCAGCGTGACGGTGCAGGACGAGGACAGCACGCCGTACACCAACGACACGCAGGGAGGCAACTTCCAGCTGGCGTACGGGGAGATGCCGGTCGCCGGCCCCGGTCCGTACTACGAGATGCGCCAGCTGCTGTTCAGCGGCAACATCGGCTCGACCAACTACTCGCGTTACTCCTCGGCGACAACCGACGCGCTCTTCAACCAGTATCCGGGCGCCACGACGTCGCAGCAGCTGCAGATCATCCACCAGGTCGAGGGCGTCATGGTCCAGGACGTGCCCGTGATCCCCGTGACCGAGGGCGTGGACTGGTACCAGTACGACACCACGAGCTTCGGTGGCTGGCCCACCGCGACGGACCCCTACGCGCAGCCACCGGTGTGGGCGTACCCCGACAATGGCGTCGTCATGACCCACCTCTACCCCCTCGGCTGACCGTCTAGGTCGAAGACTCGGGCTCGGCCCGGCTCGCGTCCATGAGGTACGTGATCCGCCGTCTGGGGCTCTTCGCCGTCACGCTCTGGGCAGCGCTGACGGTGAACTTCATAATCCCGCGCGCCATCCCCGGGAACGAAGCCCAGGCGGTGCTGGCGACCTTGCGCGGCGTCAGCCCCGCCGCGCTGCACGCGCTGGAGGTCGAGTTCGGCGTCAACATCCACCAGAACCCGATCCTCACCTACTTCCAGTACCTGGGCAACTGCTTCACCGGACAGTTCGGTCTCACCGCGTCGCGCCTGCCGGTGACAACCGAGATCATCAGCAAGCTGCCCTGGACGCTGGGGCTCGTCGGTGTGACCACGGTGATCGCTTTTCTGGCGGGGACTTTCGTCGGCGTGATCAGCGCCTGGTGGCGCGGCGGCAAGCTCGACGGCGTCCTGCCGCCACTGATGTTCATCGTGGCGAGCTTTCCGGTGTTCTTCGTCGGGCTGCTGCTTCTCTTCGTCTTCGCGGTCACCCTCAACTGGCTGCCGCTGGCGTCGAACTACAGCATCGGGGCGACCCCGTCGTTCTCGCCGGACTTCATCGGCGACGTCGTGGTGCACGCGATCCTTCCGGGGGCGACCCTTGTCATCGTCACGGCGGGCCTGTGGATCTATTCGATGCGCAACAACATGATCACGACGCTCGCCGAGGACTACGTGAAGATGGCTCGTGCCAAAGGGCTCTCGAGCTGGCGCATCATGGTCGACTACGCCGCGCGCAACGCGATCCTGCCCAACCTCACGGGCTTCGCCATGCAGCTCGGATACGTCCTCGGCGGCTCGATCCTGGTGGAGTACACCTTCTCCTATCCGGGGCTCGGCTATCTCTTCTACACGAGCACGACCGACAAGGACCTGCCCCTGATGCAGGCGCTGTTCCTCTTCTACACGCTCGCCGTCCTGATCTGCGTGCTGCTCGCGGACTTCGTCACCGCCGCGCTCGATCCCAGGACGCGGGACGCGTGAGCTCACGCTGATGGCCGTCTCCGGCATCGCCGCCGACAGCGCCGTCCTCGAGGCGGTTGCGTCGCCGGTCCGCACCCGCGGCCTCGGCCGGTTCCTGCGCGCGGTGCTGCGCAATCGCAAAGCGACGGCGGGCGCCCTGATCCTGCTGATCCTCGCGTTGCTGGCCGCGTTCCCCGGGGTCGTGGCGCGCGACGACCCGCAGGCCGCCGTCTATGGGCAGAGCCTGGGGCCTTCGGCGCAGCACCTCCTGGGCACCACGCAGCTGGGCCAGGACGTGTTCGCACAGCTGATCTTCGGCACGCGGCTCACGCTCATCATCACCGTGGTCGTGAGCGCCATCGCGACGTGCATCTCCATGGTCGTCGGCGTCACCGCCGCGTACGTCGGCGGCTTCACCGACCGCACGCTCTCGCTGGTGACCGACATATTCCTCATCCTGCCCACGCTGCCGCTGCTGATCGTGCTGGCGTCGTACCTTCCCGCCGGCGCGACCACGCTGATCATCGTCCTGACGCTGACCAGCTGGGCGTTCCAGGCGCGCCAGCTGCGCTCGCAGGGCCTCTCACTGCGCGCTCGCGACTTCCTGGTGGCGGCGCGGCTGCGCGGCGAGCGCACGTCGTACATCATCGTGGTGGAGATCCTTCCCACCATGACCTCGCTGCTGGTCGCCTCTTTTCTCGCGCTGGCGGTCTTCGTCGTCGGTTTTGCAGCCGGACTGCAGTTCCTGGGCCTGGGCAACAGCAGCGAGCTGACGTGGGGCACGATGCTGTACTACGCGCAGCAGGGCGGCGCGCTGGAGGCGGGCAACGCATGGTGGGCGCTGGCCCCGGGTGGCGCCGTGGCGCTGATGGGCGCAGGGTTCGCGCTGCTCAACTACGCCTTCGACGAGATCGGCAACCCGGCGCTGCGCCCGGTGAGGAGGCGTCGTGTCCGAGCCACTGCTTGACGTCGACGGCCTGACCGTCGACTACCTCGCGGAGGACGCCGACGTCCGCGCTGTCGCGGGTGTGAGCTTCCAGGTCCACGCGGGCGAGTTCCTCGGCATCGTGGGGGAGTCGGGGTGCGGCAAGTCGACGCTGCTGTTCGCCATCGCGCAGCTGCTCTCGCCGCCGGCCGAGCTGGTCTCCGGCCGGGTCGTGTTCAAGGGTCAGGACCTGGTGCAGATCGGAGAGGCGCGACTGCGGCACGTGCGCTGGCGTGACTACTCAGTGGTGATGCAGAGCGCGATGAACGCGCTCAATCCCATGAAGAGCATCGGCGCGCAGCTCAAGGACACGATCAAGGCGCACGTGCGGATGCCCGCGCAGGAGATCCGAGGCCGCTCCGCGGAAGTGATGCGCCTGGTGGGCATCGATCCCGTCCATCTGGAGAGCTATCCGCATCAGCTGAGCGGCGGCATGCGGCAGCGGGCCATGATCGCGATGGCGCTGCTCTTCACCCCGCAGCTCGTGATCCTGGACGAGCCCACGTCAGCGCTCGACGTGGTGGCGCAGCGCTCGCTGATGAACCAGCTCAGAGATCTGCAGCAACGTCTCGGCTTCGCCACGATCTTCGTCACCCACGACATGTCGATCGTGGGTCAGTACTCCGACCGCGTCATGGTGATGTACGCCGGGCAGGTCGCCGAGATTGGCGAGACGCGGCGCATGTTCAGCGAACCGCTGCACCCGTACACGCGCGGGCTGCTCGACGCCTTCCCGTCGGTGCGCGGCCCGCGGCGGCAGCTGACCGGGATCCCCGGGACACCGCCGGATCTCGCGCATCCGCCGTCAGGGTGCCGGTTCCACCCCAGGTGTCCCGCCGTCATGCCGCACTGCCCGGAGGTCGAGCCGCCGGTGTTCACCGTGCACGCAACCGAGGTGCGCTGTCTGCTCTACGAAGAGTCGCGCGCGGGGGTCGCCTGAGCCGTGCCGGACGCCGGCGAGCAGGCACCGCTCCTGCGCACCACGGCGCTGAGCCGTCACTTCCGTCTCGGCGGCTTCTTCTCGCACCGCGTGCTGCACGCGGTCGACGACCTGGACCTGGTGATCGGCGAGCGCGAGATCGTCGCCCTGGTGGGGGAGAGCGGCAGCGGCAAGACGACCGTGGCGCGCCTGCTCGCCATGGTGTACCGGCCCACCGCCGGTGACGTCCTCTATCGCGGCCGCTCGCTGCGCAGGCTGCGCTCGCGGCGCGACCTGCTCTGGTACCGCAGCGAGGTGCCGACGGTGTTCCAGGACCCGTACAGCTCGATGAACCCCGTGTTCCGCGTGTCACACGGCGTGATGCGCAGCCTGAAGCTGCACCGCCGAGAACTGGACCGCGCCGCGCGCAGCGCCGAGGCGGAGCGCGTGTTCAGCGCAGTCGGCCTCACCCCCGCCGCAGACATGCTGCGCAAGTTTCCATTCGAGATGAGCGGCGGTCAGCGCCAGCGCGTGGGCTTCGCGCAGGCGCTGGCGCTGAAGCCGAAGCTGATCCTTGCGGATGAGCCTGTGTCGATGCTCGACGTGTCGATCCGCGCCGGAATCCTCAACATGATGGCCGCGCTGCGCGACACCGAAGGCGTGTCGATCCTGTACATCACGCATGACCTCGCCAGCGCGCGCTACGTCGCCGATCGCATCGTTGTGATGTACGCGGGCCATGCGGTCGAGAGCGGGCCCGCGAGTGTCGTGCTCTCCCGGCCCAAACACCCGTACACGCAGCTGCTGCTCTCGGCGGTGCCGGATCCCAGTGCCGCGGCGGCCGACGTCTCAGGAGACAGCGGCGAGCCGCCGCGCGTGGTCGACCCCGGCGAGGGCTGCCGCTTCCGCTGGCGCTGTCCGCTCGCCGAGGAGGTGTGCAGCCGGGTCACGCCGCGGCCGCATGCGGTCGGCGTGGCCCACGAGGCCGCCTGCCACCTGGCGACGGCCGACGACGACGGCGATGCGGCCGGCCGGACGGTGACCGCCGGCGAGCGCGCTGCCCCCGGCCCAGCGATCTGACGCCGGTCTGCTACGGTCGTCGCGACGTTCGACCGAGGAGGAGGCCAGCATGCCGTACGCCAAACCCGAGATCCTCATCTCGACCGACGAGGTCGCCGCGCGCTTGGGCGATCCCACCCTCCACCTCGTGGAGGTCGACGAGGACACCGCGGCCTACTCTCAGGGGCACATTCCCGGCGCGGTCGCTCTCAACTGGCGTGACGAGCTGCAGCATGCCCGGTCGCGGGACGTCGTCGACAAGGCGGGCTTCGAGAAGCTGCTCGGTGAGCGCGGCATCGACGAGAACACCGAGGTGATCCTCTACGGAGGCAACAACAACTGGTTCGCCGCGTACGCGTACTGGTACTTCAAGTACTACGGCCACAAGAACGTTCGGCTGATGAACGGCGGTCGCAAGAAGTGGGAGCTCGAGGGACGCGACCTCTCCACCGACACCCCCGACGTGAAGCCCACCACGTACACGGCCAAAGAGCCCGACCGCGCGATCCGCGCCTCGCGCGACGAGGTCATCACGCAGACGCGCAAGACGCCGATGATCGACGTGCGCTCGCCCGAGGAGTACGCGGGAGTGCTGGCCGCGCCCGCGCACCTGCCCCAGGAGTTGGCTCAGCGCAAGGGCCACATCCCCGGAGCGCTCAACATCCCCTGGTCCCGCGCAGCCAACGAGGACGGCACCTTCAAGTCCCCGGAGGAGCTGCGCGCGCTGTACATCGAGCAGGCAGGGATCTCCGAGCGCGGCCCGGCGATTGCGTACTGCCGCATCGGCGAGCGCTCCTCGCACACCTGGGTCGTGCTCCACGAGCTCCTCGGCGTGCCTGACACCAAGAACTACGACGGCTCCTGGACCGAGTACGGATCGCTGGTGGAGGTGCCGATCAGCACCGGCGCGGAGCCGTGAGGCTGCATGGCCGGGTTCTGCAAGCCGGGTTGCCCGTCGAGGGTGCGTACGTGCAGCTGATCGGGCCGGCGGGCGACTTCACGGCCGAGGTGCGCACCGACGAGTCGGGCCGGTTCCTCTTCTATCCGGTGGCCGGCCAGTGGGTGCTCCGCGGCCTGCTCCCCGGCGGTGCCCACCTGGAGCGTGAGGTGTCGCTCGCCGATGGGCAGACCGTCGACGTGCAGCTGGCCGAGGGCGAACCGGCCCGGCCGCGCCTGGCTTAGACCGCCTGCCGCTCGAGGACGTTCGCGAGGGAGCGTGAGCGCACCCACGCGCACAGCTCGGCTGCGCCGAGCGGCGCGGCGAAGTGGTAGCCCTGCGCACCGTCGCAGCCGAGGTCTCGGAGAATGTCGGCGGTGTCGCCGCCCTCGACGCCCTCCGCGACGAGGTCGAGCCCCAGCGCGTGCGCCATCTGCACCGTGGAGCCGACGATGGTCCGCGCGTCGTCGTCCCGGCTCAGGTCGGTGACGAAGGAGCGGTCGATCTTGAGCCTGTCGATGGGCAGGTCGCGCAGCCGGCTGAACATCGAGAAGCCGGTGCCGAAGTCGTCGATGGCGATGTGCACGCCCATGGCGCGCAGCTCCTGCAGCCGCAGGATCGCCGTCTCCGGCTGGCTGACGGCTGCGGTCTCGGTGAGCTCCAGCTCCAGGCGCCACGGGTCGACGCCGCTGTCGCGCAGCGCAGCGCGCACCGTCGCCACCAGGTCTTCGCGTTCCAGGTCGCGGCCCGAGATGTTCACCGCCATGCGCATCGGCGGAAGCCCGGAGTCGAGCCAGCCACGAAGCTCCGTGCACGCCGTGCGCAGCACCCATGCGTCGATCGCGGTGACGACGCCGGTCTGCTCCGCGATGGGTATGAAGACGTCCGGCGGGACGTAGCCGCGCTCGGGGTGGGGCCAGCGCACCAGCGCCTCCACGGCGACCACGCGGCCGGTCCTGAGGTCGACCTGCGGCTGGTACACGACGCCCAGTCGCTTCGCGTTGACCGCGTCACTCAACTCACGCTGCAGCGCGAGACGCTCCAGCAGCGCCTCGCGGAAGCTGGGGTCGAAGACGACGCATGCTCCCGGCTCCTGGCCTTTGGCGATCGACATGGCGATGTCGGCGTCGCCGAGCAGGTCCTCGGGAGAGCGGTGCTCGGGACGGGGAACGCTCACGCCCGCAGACGCGTTGATCGTGAGGCGCTGCCCGTTGAGCGTGATGGGGCGGCGCAGCTCGGTGATCAGACGCCGCGCGATCGCGGCGGCTTCGTCGGCGTCTCCGGCGTCCTCGAGCAGTACGGCGAACTCGGCGCCGCCCAGCCGCGACGCCGTGTCCGTCGACTTGACGGAGCGCGCCAGCCTGGCGCCGACGATCGCGATGACGCGGTCGCCGAGCGCGTGGCCCAGCGTGTCGTTGACCGTCTTGAAGCCATCGAGGTCGAGCACCAGCATCGCCGGCCTCCGCGCGGCATTGCGCGCGGAGCGGGCCACCGCGCGGCGCGTCCGCGTGCGCAGCAGCACCTTGTTGGGAAGACCGGTGAGCGGATCGTGCAGCGCATTGTGCTCGAGCCGTTCCTGCAGCACCCGCTGCTCGGTGACGTCGCGGGCCACCAGCAGCACCAACTCGCGGCCCTGGAACACGACCGCGCCAGTCTCGATCTCGACGTCGATCTCGCGACCGTTCTTGAGGCGGTGCTGACGTCCGGGTGCATCCTCGACCGCCAGCGCATCGGCGCGCATGGCGAGGAATTCGCTGCGCGAGTAGCCGTACGCGACGATGGCCGCGTCATTGACGGCGAGGATGCGCTGCGTGCTCACCTCGTATATCCACATCGGCTGCGGATTGCGCTCGAAGATGTGGCGGAAGTACTCCTCGCTCTCGCGCACCACGGCGTCGATGCGACGACGCTCGCCGATCTCGCGCAGCGCCGCCGCTTCGAGGTGGATCGAGAGGTGCTCGACGAACGTCACCACCACCGTTCGGGTCGACTCCGGAAGCGGCGGCGTCTCGACCACCACCAGGCCCGTGGTGCTCATGGCCATGGCAAAGACAGACGAGGGCGGGGACTCACCGTCCGGCCAGAGCAGCCCGGCGTGGTCGCCCTGCAGCGTCAGCCCGTTGCGGTGCAGCTGCTCGCGCTGCGCTGTCGCCAGCGGCGCCGCGCGGTCCGCGTTGACGATGCGCACGCGCAGCGACGCGTCCCCGACGAGCCGGCGCAGCGCAGGCTCGGCCGCGTTGCGCACATCGTCGACGCGGATCGCCGCGCCGAGCTGCGTCATGACGTCGCGCAGCGCGCGGTCGCGGCGCATCGCGCCATTCAGCCCGGCAAGCGCAGCGGCGAGCATTCGCATCACCGGCGCGACGATGCAAAAAGCGGATGCCAGGAAGAGATACGGGACCGTCTGCGTGTTCATCCCCCAGTGCGGGGACGTCAGCACCACGGCACCTGCGAACGCCAGGATGAACGCGGTGGTCAGGACTGCGGCGCGACGGCCGCTCGCGGTGGTGGCGCCGAGGGCGAGCCGCACGTAGATCAGCGCGATGATCGTCGGCGGGCTCCCGGTGGCGACTCCGGCAGCGAGGAAGGCGCCACCCTCGGCTACGTCCAGCGGCCAAGGCAAGCCGCGTCCGCGATACTCCTCGATCCACCTGACCGCGACCAATGGCGCGAGGCACATCGCCACCACGGCGATGAAGCCCGCCTGCGGCAGGCGCGTGGCGATCACCACGGTGACCAGCCCCCAGCTGCCCAGGCAGAACGCGAGGAACGCCAGGCGCACCTGCTCCAGACGGTCGGCGGGGCGCAGCGCTTTCAGGCGGGCCGGCAGTCCGGTCCGGCGCGCGGGCGTGGCGGCGGCCATGTGTGCTTGCGTGAGGCCTCCTTTCGACTGTGGATTCTCCGGCCGCGACGGAGCCGATCCGACCGATCACCACCTTCCCGTCACGCGGCGCCGTCCAGCTGGGAAGATCGTTTACCGGACCCGCGCCCGCGTCGCAGTTTCGTCACACGGAGAAGCCAGTGCCCGACGACCTCGGCGAGATTCGTGCCGCCTATGACCGCATCGCCGGGGCATACCTGGACCGCTTCGGCGACGAGCTGCGGCACAAGCCTTTGGACCGGGCGCTGCTCCGGGTCGTCGTGGACGCGGCGCCGCCGGGTCTTCCGGTGCTCGACGCCGGCTGTGGGCCGGGGCACCTCACGCGGTATGTGCGCGAGCTGGGAGCCGACGCGATGGGGATCGACGTCTCGCCGGGCATGGTCGCCCTGGCCGGGGAGCGCAATCCGGACATCCCCTTTCGGGTCGCGTCGTTGCTCGAGCTCGGCGTGCCCGACGCCTCGTGTGCCGCGGTCATCGCGCTCTACTCCGTCATCCATCTGCCCCAGGGCGCGCTCCCCGACGCGATGCGAGAGTTTTCGCGTGTCCTCAGCGACGGCGGTCTTGTGCTGCTGTCGTTCCACGTCGGCAACGAGGTGGTGCACCGCGACGAGATGCTCGGTCACCCCGTCTCGCTCGACTTCCACCTGCTGCGCATGGACGACGTCACGGCTGCATGCGCCTCGGCCGGTCTCCTGGTGGACGCGACGCTGGAGCGCCGGCCCTACGCGCCCACCGAGGCTCCCACCCGGCGGGGCTACGTGCTCGCCCGAAAGGGGTCGCCGGACTAGGGCTGAGCCGGGCGCCGGGGCGCTTCTTCACGCAGAGTTGAGGCGCTTGGTTACCATGCAGAAACGATTACTGCGCAGTAACCATCGGAGGTCCTGTGGCGGAACGGATCCTCGAACTCGAGCCGGAGACGGAACAGGAGCGCCGCGCGGGAGTGCTGACCCGCCACTCAGCGCTCATCGAAGCGGGCATCCGCCGCGCCGCTCTTCCCGCTCGCAGCCACCTGGGCCGCATGTCCGCGTACCACCTCGGCTGGACCACACCCGGCGGCGAACCCGCCGTCGCGCCGTCCGGCAAGCGGATCCGGCCTGCGCTGTGCCTCTGGGCATGTGAGGCCGCCGGCGGCGCACCCGAGTGCGCCCTGCCGGGAGCGGTGGCCGTGGAGCTGATCCACAACTTCACGCTGATCCACGACGACATCCAAGACGGTGACGAGCAGCGCCGCCACCGCCCCACGGTCTGGTCGATCTGGGGGATGGCCCAGGGCATCAACGCGGGTGACGGGATGCTGGCGCTGGCGCTGCGCACGCTCCTCGGGCCCGGACCCCGAGCCGAGCAGCGCATGCGGGCGGCGCACGCGCTGACCGCGGCGGTGGTCGACGTGGTCGAAGGCCAGTGCCTCGACATCTCGCTGGAGGGGTCACCGGGGGCGTCGCAGTCGACCTACCTGCGGCTGGCCACCGCCAAGACGGGCGCGTTGCTGGGCGCCAGCCTCGCCTCCGGCGCCATCCTGGGCGGCGCCCCGCCGGAGGTGGTGCGCAACCTCGACGCCGCCGGCCGCCTCCTCGGGCTCGCGTTCCAGATCCGGGACGACTGGCTGGGCACCTGGGGCGACCCCGAGCTCACGGGCAAGGGCCGCACCGGCGACCTCGCGCGGCGCAAGCTCACCTACCCGGTCGTGGCAGCGCACGAGGTGGCGTCGCCGCCGCGGCGCCGCGAGCTGCGCAAGCTGTTCTCCGATCGCGAGCCGGGAGGCGAGTTCCGGCTCCGCGCCATGCTCGACGACCTCGGCGGCCCGTCGCTGACCGCGGGGGTGCCCATGGTGCTGGCCCGGGACGCGATCGCGATGGTCGACCTCTGCGGCTTTCCCCCAAGCGCGCTCGAGGACTTCGCCGAGGTGGCGGTCCATGTCGCCGAACGCGACAGGTAGCGCGGCCCGATCGGTCGACGCCGACGAGACGCTCACCGTCTCGCGCAAAGCCGACCACATCCGGATCAACCTCGAGGAGGACGTTTCCGCCAAGGGTGTCAGCAGCGGATTCGACGACGTCCGCTTCGTGCACTGCGCGCTGCCGGAGATCGACCTCAGCGACGTCGACCTCGGCACCACCTTCCTCGGCCACCACCTGGGCGCTCCGCTGCTGATCTCGTGCATGACCGGGGGCACCGACCAGGCGCGCCTCATCAACACACGGCTGGCGCGAGCCGCGCAGGCGCGAGGGCTGGCGATGGGGCTGGGTTCGTGCCGTGTGCTGCTCGAACACCCCGACGTGCTGCCGACGTTCGACGTGCGCGACACCGCACCGGACATCCTGCTGCTGGCGAACCTCGGCGCCGTGCAGTTGAACCGCGGCGTCGCCGCGGACGACTGCCGCCGGCTCCTGAGCATGCTGCGGGCCGACGCGCTGGTGCTGCACCTCAACCCGCTGCAGGAGGCGCTGCAGAGCGAGGGCGACACGTGCTTCCGCGAGCTCATCCCGCGCATCGCGGAGCTGTGCGCCACGCTGGGAGCGCCTGTTGTGGTGAAGGAGGTGGGCTGGGGGATCAGCGCTGACCTCGTGGTGCGCCTGCTCGACGCCGGCGCCTCGGCTGTCGACGTCGCGGGAGCTGGCGGCACGTCCTGGAGCGAGGTCGAGCGCCACCGGATGACGGATCCGGTCCGCGCCCGGGTCGCGGCGGAGTTCGCCGGATGGGGGATCCCCACGGCGGTGGCGATCGCTGACGCGCGTCGCGCGGCTCCCGATGCAGCCCTGGTCGCGAGCGGTGGGGTGCGCAGCGGCGTCGACGTCGCCAAGGCGATCGCGCTTGGAGCCGACCTGGTCGGCATGGCGGGGCCGCTGCTGCGCGGCGCAGCCGCCGGCGAGGACGATCTCGCCGACGGGATCGACGCCGTCCTCGACGAGCTGCGCATCTGCATGTTCTGCGTCGGCGCGGCGACGCAATCACGCCTCCGTGGCACGCCACGCCTGCAGCACGCGGGTCCCGCGTCGTGATGTCCCCGATCGCGGAGCGGCTGCGCGACGCCGACCGCGTGTGCGCTCGCATCGTGCGCCACTACGAGAACTTCACGGTCGCATCGCGCCTGACGCCGCGCCGTCTGCGTCGCGACCTCGCCCGCGTGTACGCGTACTGCCGCTCTGTTGACGACATCGGCGACGAGACCGGCGACGCGACGCGCGCCACGGATGAGCTGCTGCAGCGGCGGCAGCAGGTGCGCGAAATGTTCGACGGCGCCGTTCCCGATGACCCGGTGCTGCTGGCGCTCGCCGCGACGGTGCGCATCCGCCGCCTGGACGCAGCGCCCTTCCTCGACCTCATCGCGGCGAACCTGCAGGACCAGTCGACCTCGCAGTACGAGGACTGGTCCGACCTGCTCGGATACTGCAGGCTTTCGGCCGCACCCGTGGGGCGCATCGTGTTGCGGCTCTTCGACGTGCGTGACCCTTCCGCCGTGGCGCTCAGCGACGACGTCTGCATCGGCCTGCAGCTGGCCAACTTCGCGCAGGACGTCAGCCTCGACGCGGCGCGCGGCCGGACGTACCTGCTGCAGCGCGACCTGCGCGAGCTCGGCCGCCAGGGCGCGGTGCGTGCAATGTGCGCACGCGCCCGTGACCTGCTCGCCTCTGGCCATGCGCTGGAGGCGATGGTGCGCGGCCGCCTGCGACTGCAGCTGGCGCTGTACCGCCTGGGAGGCGAGGCCATCCTCGACGCCGTCGCCGCCATCAACTTCGAGACGCTGCGGAGCAGGCCGAGGGTGGGACGCTCCGCGAGGCTGCGCATCGCGATGCGCGCACTCGCGACAGCCGGCGAGCTCCGGGTCCTGCCGCCTCAGGGCACCCTCCCGCGCCGCTCCCCGGAACTCGCGGCGCGGGATCCTTCCCTCCGGCGTCACCCGGAGCTCGCATCCTCTGCGCAGGAGCGCATCGCGTGAGCGCGCAGCTCGCCGAGGCACCCGACCTGAGGGCCTCGGAGCGTTACTGCGAGTTGATGGCGCGGCGCGAGGCGGCCAACTTCTACTGGGGGTTCATTGCGCTGTCGCGGCCGCAGCGCACCGCCATCTACGCGCTGTACGACTTCGCACGGCAGGTCGACGACGACGCGGACCTGGACGGACCCGAGTCGCGACTCGAGCGGCTGCAGCACCATCGCCGGCGGCTGCACGAGGCCCGCCCCGGCGACAGCACCGACCCGGTGATGAGCGTGCTGGCGGTGGCGATGGCACGCTACGCGATCCCCACCGCCGAGCTCGAGATGCTGATCGACGGCATGGAGATGGACCTCACGACGACGCGCTACGCGAGCTGGCTCGAGCTGCGCGAGTACTGCCGGCTGGTCGCGTCCGTGGTGGGACGGATGTGCGTGCGCATCTTCGGTTTCAGCGATCCACGAGCGCTGCAGCGGGCGGATGACCTGGGCGTCGCGCTGCAGCTCATCAACATCCTGCGCGACGTGCGCGAGGACGCTCAGCGCGGTCGCATCTATCTGCCGCTCGACGAGCTGCAGCAGTTCGGCATCAGCGAGCAGCAGATCCTCGACGGCGCGCTTGCTCCCAGCTGGCCGGATTTCGTCGCCTTCCAGGCGCATCGCGCGCGCCAGCATCACCGCAGCGGGCTGCGGGTCACGGAGCTCATCCCCACGCAGCCGGCGGTGTGCGTGCGCACCATGGCGGGCATCTACCTGCGCATCCTCGACCACATCGAGGCCGACCCCGGCCTTCCGCTGCGCGCTCGCGCGTCGCTGTCGGCGGCGGCGAAGATGGCCGTGATGGCACGCGCATGGCTGCACGCGGTGTGAACGGCGAGCAGCCGCGCGTCGCCGTCGTCGGAGCGGGGCTCGCGGGGCTGAGCGCCACGGTCGCTCTGGCCCGAAGCGGGGCGCACGTCGAGGTGTTCGAGCGCAGCCGCCTGCTCGGCGGCAAGGCGACGTCGTTCGTCGTCGACGGCGTCGAGGTCGACAACGGGCAGCACGTGACACTCGGCTGCTGCACTGCATTCGCCGCCTTCGTCCGCGGCCTGGGGATGGAGCGGACGCTGCACATGCAGTCGCGTTTCGACGTCACCGTGCTGCGCCGAGGTGCCCCTCCCGCGCGGCTCGTGGCCGCGCCGCTGCCGGCGCCGCTGCACCTGGCGTCGTCGTTTCTTGGTTACGGCCCGCTCCGCTGGCGCGACAAAGCGCACGTGGCCCGAGCGCTGCTCGCTGCGCGTGGCGAGCCGCGGCACGACGAGAGCATGGCGGCCTGGCTGGCACGGCACGGCCAGCGCGCCGCGACCCGCTCGGCTTTCTGGGACCCGTTCCTGGTACCCGCGCTCAACGCGTCACTCGAGGACGTGGCCGCCGCGGACGGCCTCTTCGTCATCCGCACCGCATTTCTCGGCCGCCACGACGCCGCGCGAATCGGTTACACGACGGTGCCTCTGGCGCGCATCGCCGAGGCGGCGGCGGCGCGTGCCACCGCGGTCCACGTGCGCAGCCCCGTGAGCGACGTCGACGTTTCCGGGGGCAGCGCCGTGTCGCTGCGCACTGACGCTGGGACGCGCACCGACTTCGACGCCTACGTCCTCGCGGTGCCGCCGCACCGGTTGGCGTCGCTGCTCCGCGACCCGCGCCGCGCGGGGATCCACGGTCTCGATGGATTCCGCACCCGGCCCATCGTCGACGTGCACCTCTGGTATTCGCTGCCCGGAGGCGAGCGCGTGCTCGGGACGGCGGGATTCGCCGCGCTCCTCGACTCACCCGTGCAGTGGGTGTTCGAGAAGGCCCCGGGATACCTGTGCTGCAGCCTCAGCGCAGCGGGCGAGCAGGTCGCACGTCCCGAGCGCGAGCTGATCCGCACCTGCCACGAGGAGCTTGCAGCGGTCCTGCCCAGCGTGCGCGAACTCACGCCCGCGCGCGGCGCGGCGACGCGAGACCCGGACGCCACGTTTCTGCCCGCTCCCGGGCTGCGGCGGCCAGGGGCCGCGACGGCGCTGCGCAACGTCGTCCTGGCTGGGGCGTGGACCGACACCGGCTGGCCGGCGACCATGGAATCGGCGGTGCGCAGCGGCATTCTCGCTGCGCGTCTGCTGCGCGCGCGCCTCGCGGCCGGCGCAGGCACCGCGCGCGTGAGGCCGCTCGCTGATGCAGTCTGAAGCGCTGCGCTCGGCGGTCGACTGGCTGCTGCAGCGCCAGGACGCGCAGGGTTGGTGGAGCGGCGAGCTCGAGACCAACGTGACGATGACCGCGGAACACGTGCTGCTGCTTCGCTTCCTCGGCGTCAGCCACGAGCCGATACACGATGGTGCCGTGCGCCACATCCTCGGCGCGCAGCGCGAGGACGGCACCTGGGCTCTGTACTTCGACGGGCCCGGCGATCTGAGCACGACCATCGAGGCCTACGTCGCGCTGAAGGTGCTGGGTGTCGACCCGGCGCGCGACGAGATGCGCCGCGCGCTGCAGTTCATCCGCAACCAGGGTGGCATCGTCGAGGCGCGCGTCTTCACCAAGATCTGGATGGCGATGTTCGGCGCCTATCCCTGGGATGGGGTGCCCAGCATGCCGCCCGAGATCGTGCACCTGCCCCAGTTCGTGCCGCTCAACCTCTACGACTTTGCGTGCTGGGCACGCGGCACGGTCGCGCCGCTGCTGATCATCATCTCGCGGCGTCCGGTGCGCAGCCTCGGGGTCAGCGTGTCTGAGATCGTCGGCGAGGAGACGAAGGCGCGTATGCACAGGGTCCCGGGCAGCGGCGTCTTCTGGTGGCTCGACCACGTGCTCAAGGCGTACGACGCGCTGCCGCGCCAGCCGGGCCGTCCCGCGTCACGGCGTGCGCTGGTGCGCTGGATCGCCGAGCGGCAGGAGGCCGACGGCAGCTGGGGAGGGATCCAACCCCCATGGGTGTACTCGCTCATCGCCCTGAACATCGAGGGCATGTCGCTCGACCATCCCCTGATGCGGCGTGGGCTGCAGGGCCTGGAGCGTTTTGCGCTCGAGGACGAGCGGGGATGGCGGCTGCAGGCCTGCATGTCCCCGGTCTGGGACACCGCGTGGGTGCTGCTTGCGCTGCGACGCGCCGGGCTGCCACGGGATCACCCCGCGCTGCGAAGCGCGGTCGACTGGCTGCTCGCCGAGCAGGTCATGGGCGGCGGTGACTGGCAGAAGAAGGCGGACCTGGCGACGTGCGGCGGGTGGTCGTTCGAATTCGACAACGACATCTACCCCGACATCGACGACACCGCGGTCGTGGTGCTGGCGCTGCTGGAGGCGGGCGACCCGGCGCGTGTCGCCGGACCGGTGGCGCACGCGGTGCGTTGGTGCCGCGCCATGCGCTCGCGCAACGGCGCGTGGGCAGCGTTCGACAAGGACAACACGCGCGCCATCGTCTACCGCCTTCCGTTCGCCGACTTCGGCGCCATGCTCGATCCTCCGTCGGAAGACGTGACTGCGCACGTCATCGAGATGCTGGCGGCGGTCGGCGACGGGCCGTCTCACCCCGACGTTGCGCCCGCCCTGGCCTACCTGCGACGCGAGCAGCGTCCCTGGGGCTCGTGGTTCGGGCGCTGGGGCGTGAACCATGTGTACGGCACGTGGTGTGTGCTCAACGCGCTGCACGCGCTGGGCACCGGAGGGGACATGGCCGCAGCGGCGGCGCGCTGGCTGGTCGGGAAGCAGAATCCCGACGGCGGCTGGGGCGAGACGTGCCTGTCGTACGAGGACGAGACGTTCGCCGGCACCGGAGCCAGCACCGCGTCGCAGACCGCGTGGGCCCTCCACGGGCTGCATCTCACCGGTCAGGGTGGAGGTGTAGCCGCAGCGCGCGGGCTCGGGTACCTGCGCGAGCGGCAGTCGGACGGCACCTGGGCCGAGCCGGAATACACTGGTACTGGGTTCCCGCGCGACTTCTACATCAACTATCACCTCTACCGCCACGTCTTCCCGACGCTGTCGCTGGCGGTGTACGAGTTGACGCAGAGCATCAGCAGCAACGGCGCGGCGCCGCTGCACCCCGCGAGCGAGACCCGCGACGACCTGCCCCTGCACGTCGCGGGAATGACAGCAGGCTAGAGGAGGACGACATGGCGGTTCCATTGCGACAGGCGGTGAAGGTGGGGGCATACGTGGCGCGGCAGCGCATGCAGCATCGCGAGAAGTTCGCGCTGGTGCTGCAACTCGAGCCGCTGTATCAATGCAACCTTGCGTGCGCGGGATGCGGCAAGATCCAGCACCCGGACAACATCCTGTCGCGGCGGCTGTCGGTGCAGCAGTGCATCGACGCCGTCGAGGAGTGCGGCGCGCCGATGGTCTCCATCGCCGGCGGGGAGCCGCTGGTGCACAAGGAGATCGGCCAGATCGTCAAGGCGTTGGTGGAGCGCAAGCGCTTCGTGTATCTCTGCACCAACGCGATCCTCATGGAGAAGAAGCTCGACCTGTTCGAGCCCTCGCCGTACTTCTCGTTCTCGGTGCACGTCGACGGTCTGCGCGAGCGGCACGACGAGTCCGTGTGCCGCGAGGGTGTCTTCGACAAGGCGATTGCGGCCATCCGTGCGGCGAAGCGGCGCGGCTTTCGCGTGACCACCAACACAACGTTCTTCGACCTCGACAACTCGTCGTCCATTCGCGACGTGCTCGACTACCTCAACGACGAGGTGCATGTCGACTGCATGCAGATCTCGCCCGGGTACGCGTACGAGAAGGCGCCGGACCAGGAGCACTGGCTGAGCGTCGAGCGCACCCGGCGGCTGTTCCGCGAGGCGTTCGCCGACGGCCGGCGCAAGAAGTGGCGCCTGAACCACTCGCCGCTGTTCCTCGACTTCCTCGAGGGCAAGGTCGACTACTCGTGCACCGCGTGGGGAATCCCGTCGTATTCGGTGCTCGGCTGGCAGCGTCCCTGCTACCTCATGTCGGACGGCTACGCCGGCAGCTACAAGGAGCTGCTGGAGAGCACCGACTGGGCCTCGTATGGCCGCGGTCGCGACGAGCGCTGCGCCAACTGCATGGCGCACTGCGGATACGAGCCCACCGCGATCATCGCCACGGCGTCGTCGCTTCGCGAGTCGCTGCGGGCCACCCGAGAGACGCTGCGCGGCCAGCTGGTGCGACCCAAGACGCCCGCGGCCTGAGCAGGCTGCTGCGTCCCGTGCAGGACGAGGTCTTCCTCACCGGCGCCGGCGGGTTCGTCGGGTCGCACGTGCTTTTGGCGCTGCGCGAGCACGGCTACACCGTGCGTGCACTGGTGCGCGGCCGCTCCTCGCTGCCGGTGGCCGACGTGGTCACCGTGCGTGGCGATGTGCGCCGCCCGGGTGAGCTCGTCGACGCAATGCGCGGCTGCCGGCACCTGGTGCACACCGCGGCGCTCTACTCCTTCACGCCAGGCGACCGCCACGACATCATGGCCGTCAACGTCGCGGGCACCGTGGGACTCCTCGAGGCGGCGCGGCTCGCCGGAGTCGAGCGCGCTGTGGTGACGTCGAGCTCCGCAGCGGTCGGCCACGCGCGTGGCGCCGAGCCTGCGACCGAGGCCGACTGGGGTGACGCGCACCACGCGGCATCCGCATACCACACCTCCAAGATCCTGCAGGAGCGCGCCGCGCTGGCGGCGCGCATGCCGGTGGTCACGGTGCTGCCGACCGCCCCGATCGGAGCCGGCGACAGCCGCCCCACGCCGACCGGCCGCATGGTGGTGGACGTGATCCGCGGCCGGATCAGGGCGACGCTCGCGGGCGGCATGAACATCGTCGACGTCGACGACGTGGCGCTCGCGCATGTGCTGGCGCTGCAGCGCGGCAGGCCAGGCGAGCGCTACATCGCGGGCGGTGTGAACCTGACACTCGCCGAGCTGTGGCGGCTCATCGCCGGCGCTGCACATCGCCGGGCGCCGCGCGTGCGCATGCCCTACGCCATTGCCGCCGCGGCCGGGCTGTTCGACGAGGCACGGTGCCGGCTGACCGGTGCGGTGCCTCGGGTGCCGCTCGAAGGCGTGCGCCTGGGACGGCAGCGCATGTATGTGAGCAGCGCCAAGAGCGAGTCCGAGCTCGGCTACCGCGCGTCCGCGGTGGAGCCGGCGATTGCGCGCGCCGTCGACTGGTTCCGCGCCAACGGGTATGCCGCCTGAGATCGACGCCGCGGCGCCGGTGGCGCCGCGCATCGATGCGGCAGGAAGCGTGGTCGTGGTTGCGACACGTCTCGAGGCGCGTGCGGTGCGCGCCGCGGCGCCGCGCCTGGCGGTGGTGCGCGTCGGTGTGGGCGGGACCCACGTCGCCGCCGCACGCCTGTGCATCTCGGCAGGCCTCGCGGGAGGCCTCGCGCCGGATCTGGCACCTGGGACGGTGGTCATCGCGCCGTTCGTTTCCCGCGCTGGACGCAACGCTGTGCGCTGCGACGACGCTGCCATGGCCGCGCTGGTGGCGGCGGCGTCGCGTCTCGGCCATCCCTGCGTGTGCGGCGACATCGTGACCACCCCGCAGATGGTCACCGGCCCCGCTCGCGCTGCGTGGGCCACCCGGGGGTTCGTCGCGGTCGACATGGAATCGGCGTTCGCCGCCGTCACCGGTGACGCGCGGCTCGCCGTGGTGCGCGTCGTGCTCGACGCCTGCTCCCATGAGATCTCCCCGCGCTGGCAGCATCCCGCGCGCGCGGCTCTGGACCCCCGGCTGTGGCCGCAAGCCGTCTGGCTGGCGCGCGCTGCCCCGCGTTTCGCGCGGCGCGCCGCCGCGGTCGTCGCCGAAGCGCTTGCTCCGGGCGCCGGCGGCTAGGCCCGCGCTGTTCCCTTTTCACGCTGCAGGCGCACGCGTGGATCGACGACCGCGTACAGCACGTCGACGATGAGGTTGAGCACTACGATGAATGCAGCCGTTGCGATCACGACTCCCTGCACCACCGGCAGGTCCTGGTTGCCGATTGCCGAGATCGTCAACTTCCCCAGGCCGGGAAGGTCGAAGATCACCTCGGTGATGATCGCGCCCCCCAGCACGGTCGCGAGGTCGATGCCGAACTGGGTCATCACCGGTGAGACCGCGGCGCGCAGCGCATGGCGATACAGCAGGCGCCGCTCCGACAGACCTCGCGAGCGAGCCGCCGTGATGTAGTCCTCGCCGAGCACGTCGCGCAGCGAGCTGCGCCAGAGGCGCACGTAGGTCGCGGAAGCCACGAACGCGAGGGTGATCCACGGAAGGATGAGCCCGTGCGCCCACTGCAGCGGATTCACCAGGAACGGGGTCCACGCCTCGCCCGGGCGGGGAAAGACGTCGAGCCAGTGAAACAGGACGCCGTCGAACAGGTAGACGAGCGACAGGCCGAGGAGGAAGGTCGGTATCGACAGCCCGGCGACGACGAAGACGGTGGCGCTCCGCGCGCGCCGGCTCCGCGGCCGCCGCGCAGCCGTCACGCCGATGCTCAGCCCGACGGCGATCCAGATGACGCCCGCGGGGATGGCGAGCGAGATGTCCACCGGCAGCGCGCGCGCGATCATCGTCGTCACCTGCTGGCCACTGGCGTAGGAGAAGCCGAGGTCGCCGTGAAAGATGCGGCCGAAGTAGTTCAGGTACTGCTGCCACAGCGGCAGCGTGAGGCCGAGGCTCTGCCGGATCTGCTGGATCATGGCCGGCGTCGCGGCGCGGCCCACGAGCAGCTGCGCGGGGTCCTCAGGCTGGATGAAATACAGCACGAACACGAGCGACCAGACCACCCACAGCGTGACCACGCCCTGCACGGCGCGGCGGATGAGGTAGGCGCCCACTACACGGCCGTCACGCGACCGCCCTGGCGATGAACGCCTCCAGCGCGGCGTCGGCGCGGGTCTCCCAGCGGCAGCGCCGCCGTCCGGATGCGGGTCAGAAGTAGACGAGCGTCACCGTTTCCGCGACGCAGCACGGCTTCTCCTCGCCGCGCGCGCTGATCGTCGCGCGCGACACCAGCTGGACTCTCTCGGGCGACGCGTCGACGGCCGCGAGCGAGATCTGCGCACGGACCTCAGAACCCGATCGCAGCGGCGCGGGAAACCGAACCCGGTTGAGGCCGTAGTTGATGACCATGCGAGCGCCGTCGACGGTGAAGATCTCGCGGGTCAGCACGGGCAGCAGTGACAGCGTCAGGTATCCGTGTGCGACGGTGGTGCCGAACGGGCCGTTGCGCGCGCGCTCTGCGTCGACGTGGATCCACTGCTCGTCACCCGTGGCTCGTGCGAACGTGTCGATCTGCGCCTGCGTCACGGTGTGCCAGGCGCTGGCGCCCAGGTTCTCGCCGGCCGCCGCGCTGAGCTCTGCGGCGGAACCGAAGTGGCGCATCACCGCGCGCCCCCGTTGACGTACAGCGTCTGCCCTGACACGTACGAGGCGTCGTCGCTGGCCAGGAACGCCACCACCGAGGCGATCTCCTCCGGCTGCGCCACCCGGCGCAGCGGCGTGGCCTCCGCGACCGCGCGCTGGCGCTCTTCCGGCGTGCTGCCGGTGCGACGAGCCGTGGCATCCGTCATCGGCGTGGCCACGTAGCCGGGCGCCACCGCGTTGACCGTGACGTTGAATGGTCCGAGCTCGATCGCCAGGGTCGCGGTGAGCCCCTGGATGCCGGCTTTGGCGGCGGCGTAGTTGACCTGTCCGCGGTTGCCCAGCGCCGACCGGCTGCTCAGGCTCACGATGCGCCCGTACCGCGCCTGCACCATGTGCTTCTGAACGGCGCGGCACATGAGGAAAACGCTGGTCAGGTCGACCGCGATGACCGTGTCCCAGTCGTCGTCGCTCATCTTGAAGAGAAGATTGTCGCGCGTGATGCCGGCGTTGTTGACCAGAACATCGACGCGTCCGAGCTGCGTCGCCACCTCATCGACGAGTGCCGCGACCTGACCGGCTGCTGACACGTCGCAACCGAACGCAACAGCGCTCCCGCCCGCCTCCTCGATCGCCTGACGCACGAGCTCGAGCCGGGCGGGATCGAGGTCGACGAGAGCGACCTTCGCACCCTCTGCAGCCAGGCGCCGCGCCGTGGCGGCGCCGATTCCCTGGGCCGCGCCCGTGACGATCCCCACCCGATCGCTGAATCGCTGCATCACGACTCCTCTTCGCCGGTGCTCAGTCGTCGTACACGATCACGGCGCGCGCGCCGCGCCCGGCTTCCAGGTCCGCGAACGCGGAAGCGAGCCCGTCGAGTCCGATGCGCCGGCTCACCAGCGCGCCGAGGTCGAGAGTGCCCGAGCGCACGTGCCCGAGCAGCGCGGGGATGTCGCGCTCCGGGTCGCTCGATCCGTACATGCAGCCGCGCAGCGTGCGCGCGAAGTGCGCCAGCTCCAGCGCGTTGAATCCAGCGCTGTCGGAGCGCGACCCCATGCCCACGATCGTCGCGGAACCGCCGCGACGCGTAGAGGACCAGGCCGCGCGAATGCTGTCCGACCGACCGACGCACTCGATGGCATGATCCGCGCCGCGGCCCTCGGTCAGCTCGCGCACCCGCCGCGCAACGCCGTCGCCCGGGGCCAGGGCGTGCGTCGCGCCCAGGCGCTGCGCCAGCGCGGTCTTGTCCTCCGCGGGATCCACCACGATGATCACCGATGCGCCGGCGATGCGCGCTCCCTGCACCGCGCAGAGACCGACGCCTCCGAGCCCGAAGACGACGACCGACTCACCGCGCTGCACGCGTGCGGCGTTGAGCACCGCGCCCACACCGGTGAGCACAGCGCACCCCAGCAGCGCTGCGCTCGCTGCGTCGACGTCGGCGGGGATCCGTATGCACGCGTTGTCGAGCACCACCGTCTCGCTGCCGAAGGCGGCGACGCCAAGCCCGGGGAAGACCTCGGTTCCGTCGGCGAGCGTGGCGTAGGGCGCCGCCGCGGAATCGCCGCCGCGCTCGCACAGGTACGGCTCGCCGTGCGCGCAGAACCAGCAGCGGCGGCAGGGCGGCGTCCAGTTGAGCACCACCGTGTCGCCCACCTGCGCGCGCGTGGCCCCCGCGGTCTCGACGACGCGGCCTGCGCCCTCGTGTCCGAGGACGGCGGGAAAACGCTGCAGGAGCGTGCCGCGCGCCAGCGACAGGTCCGAGTGGCACACGCCGGTCGCCTGGAGGCGCACGCGCACCTGGCCCGGTTCCAGGCGGCGCAGCTCGATGTCCGCGACCTCGGGGGCTGCGCCCGCCTCGCGCACCACGGCGGCGCGCACGCTCACGGCATCTGCATCGACTTGGTGAGCAGGAACTCCTCGAGGCCGTGCCGGCCAAGCTCGCGCCCCGTGCCCGACTGCTTGAAACCACCGAACGGCGCCAGCGGGTTGAACGGACCGCCGTTGATGTCGACCTGGCCGGTGCGCAGCCCTCTCGCTACGTCGAGCGCCCGGCCGGTGTCCGCCGACCATACGGCGCCGGCGAGCCCGTACATCGAGTCGTTGGCGATGCGCACGGCGTCGTCGTCGCCGTCGTGCGCGATCACCGACAGCACGGGTCCGAAGATCTCCTCGCGCGCGATGGCCATGTCGGGGGACACGTCCGCGAACACGGCCGGCGCGACGAAGTAGCCGCGCTCCGGCAGCGATGCGCCGGCCTGCGTCACCAGGCGGGCGCCTTCGCGCGTTCCCTGCTCGATGTAGCCGTTGACGCGGTCGCGCTGCGCCGCCGACACCAGCGGCCCCAGCCGTGTCGCGGGATCCGTGGGATCGCCGCAGCGGTAGCGCGACGCCGCGTCGACGGCCAGCTCGACTGCGTGAGACACCTGCACGCGCGGCACCAGCATGCGCGTCCACGCCGTGCACGTCTGACCGGCGTTGAGGAAGCAGTTGGCCACGCCCACCTTCACCGCGACGGGCAGGTCGGCGTCGTCGAGAATGACGTTGGCGCTCTTGCCGCCGAGCTCCAGCGTCACCCGCTTCACGGAGCCGCCTGCGAGCGCGGCGACGCGACGCCCGGCGCGCGTCGACCCGGTGAACGAGACCATGTCGACGCCGTCGTGCGCGGCGAGCGCCTCGCCGACGACCGGTCCCGTGCCGGTCACGAGGTTGTACACGCCACGGGGCATTTCCGCGGCGGCGACCAGCTCGGCGAACAGCTGCGCCGAGAGAGGTGTGAGCTCGCTGGGCTTGTGCACCACGGTGCATCCCGCCGCCATCGCCGGCGCGATCTTGGCCACGGCCTGGTGCAGCGGGTAGTTCCACGGTGTGATCGCGGCGACGACGCCAACCGGCTCGCGCACGATCAGCGAATTGCCCAGCCGCTCCGCCTCGTCCGGACTCCGCAGGAGCTCCACGTAGTAGCTGAGCACCTCGATCGGCAGCCGCGTCTGCGTCCCCATCGCCAGCTTGACCGGGGCACCCATCTCCGCCGTGATGAGCGCGGCCATCTGCTCCTGGTGCTCGCGCAGCAGGTCGCGCAGCCGCGCCAGCAGCGTTGCGCGCGAGCCGCGTTCGGTTGCCGCCCAGCCGCCGAACGCAGCGCGCGCGGCAGCGACCGCCGCGTCGACGTCGGCGGCCGTGCCGTCGACGACGTGGCCGATCGTCTCCTCTGAGGCGGGGTTCTCCACGGCGCGCCGCGCCCCGCCCAGCGATGGCCGCCAGCCACCGTCGATGAAGAGCTCCTCCCGCATGCCAACGATGGTAGGGCCTAGACTGCGTCGGCCTTCATGGACCTCACGCTGACGCCGCACGAGCTCGAGTTTCGCGACGAGATTCGAGGCTGGCTGCAGCAGAACCACCCCGGTCTCGCGCCTCGCGACATCGAGGAGAGCTTCGACTTCCGCCTCGCGTGGCAGCGCACGCTGCACGCCGCGGGGCTCGCCGGCATCGCGTGGCCTGCGGAGTACGGCGGCCGCGGCGCCACCGCGATGGAGCAGACCATCTTCAACGAGGAGATGGTTCGCGCTCGGGCGCCCGCGCCGGCGAATGTGCTCGGCCTGATCATGGGCGGCCCCGTGGTGATGGCCCACGGCACCGCGGAGCAAAAGCGACGGTTTCTTGCCAAGATCCTCAGTGGCGACGAGATCTGGTGTCAGGGATTCAGCGAGCCCGACGCGGGCAGCGACCTCGCCGCGGTCACCACGCGCGCCGAGCGCGTCGACGGCGGCTGGAAGGTGACCGGACAGAAGGTGTGGACGTCGTACGCGCACCGCGCGACGTGGTGCATGTTGCTGGTGCGAAGCGGTGACGGCCCGCGGTACCACAACCTCACCTACGTCATCTGCAACATGCACCAACGTGAGGTGAGCGTGCGACCGCTGCGCCAGATCACGGGCGAGTCGGAGTTCAACGAGGTCTTCTTCGACGGCGCGTTCGTGCCCGACGCGAACGTCGTGGGCGATGTCGACGAGGGCTGGCAGGTGGCGCTCTCCACTCTGATGTTCGAGCGGCCCGGGCTCGGCGCCGCATCGGCGCTGGGAATCCGCATGACCCTCGGCGAGCTGGCGGACGTCATCCGCGAGCGCGGGCTGCAGCGCGATGCCGGTGTGCGCCGGCGGTTCGGCAGGCTCGCCGTCGACGCGGAGACCATGCGCCTCAACGGCTACCGCGGCCTCACCCGCGCCGCGGACGGCGTGCCCGGCCCTGAAGGGTCGATCCTCAAGATCCAGTGGGCCGCCACCAACCAGGCCCTGACGGAGCTGGCCTTCGACGCGCTCGGCACCGACGCGCTCACCAGCAACCCCGACTGGACGTACCGCATGCTCCGCGCCCGGGCCAACTCCATCGAGGGTGGCACGAGCGAGATTCAGCGCAACATCCTCGCCGAGCGCGTGCTCCGGCTGCCACGGCTGCGGTAGGGAAGGATGCGTTTCGATCTCGACGACGAGCAGCGTGCCATCCGCGACGCGGTGCGCGAGCTCGCCCGCGCGCGGTACGACCCGTCGCGGCGGGACCCATCGCACGACACGTTCTGGCCTGAATTGGCATCAACTCAAATGACGCAGCTCTGCGTGCCGCGACGGCGGGGCGGCGAAGGTGCGGGGCTTCTGGAGCTGAGCCTGGTGGTGGAGGAGCTGGGCTGGGCGCTCGCCCCGGCAGGCTTCTTCGGGAACGCGGCCGCCGGACTGCTGCTCGCCGCCGGCGACAACAGCCCGCGCCGCGGCGCCCGCCTCGAGGGCGTCTCGTCGGGTGAGCGGCGGGCTGCGTTCGCGCAGACGGCGGGCGGCGAGACTGCGGTGGCACTGGACGCCGCCGGCGCCGCCCTGGTGGTGGTCGCAGGCGGCGGAAGGGCCGGCGTGCTCGACCCGGCGCCGGCACCGGGAGAGGACGGCGGGGTGGACCTCACGCGTTCCCTGGCGCGGATCGGCAGCGAGGGGTTGGAGCCCTTCACCGGGTCTATCGACGAGGCCATCGACTGCGTCGAGGTCCTCCTGGCCGCGGACCTGGTGGGCGTCGCCCAGCACGCCCTCGACCTCGCCGTGGAGCACGCCTGTCAGCGGCAGCAGTTCGGCCGCGCCATCGGCGCCTACCAGGCGGTCTCCCACCGCTGCGCCGACATGCTGGTCGCCGTGGAGAGCGCGCGCTCGGCGGTGCTCAGCGCGGCGTGGACGGCCGACAACGAGCCGGCCCGCCTCCCGTTCGCCGCGTCCGTGGCCAAGGTGGCGGCCGCGGAGGCCGGGTGGCTGGCCACCACCGCCGCGCTGCAGATACACGGCGGCATCGGCTTCACGTGGGAGCACCCGATCCACCTCTTCTTGCGCCGCGCCGCCGCCTCGCGGCGCCTCCTCGGCAGCGTCGACAGCCACCTCGACCGGGTGGCTGCGCTGAGCGGGCTCGGTGGCGCGGTCACCGCCGGCCCGCCGTCGGAGCTGCGCGGCGCGGCCCTGCAGGTGGCGGGCTGAACGCGGGAGTACCGGCGGGGTCGCTGACCGCGCTGCTGGCGGGCCACGAGCGGGTCGCCGCGGAACGTCTCAGCCGCGAGGCGTTCGACTACATCGCCGGCGGCGGAGGGGAGGAGCTCGGCGTGGTCGAGGCGGTCGCGGCGTGGCGGCGCCACCGGCTCCGGCCCCGTGTGCTGCGCGACGTCAGCCGCGTGGAGACGGGCCTCACGCTGCTCGGCACAAAGTTGAGCGACCCGATCCTGGTGGCGCCGACCGCCTTCCACGTGATCACCCACGAAGGCGCGGAGGTGGAGATGGCCCGGGGAGTGCAGCACGCCGGCGGCCTCATGGTCGTGGCCACCCGTTCGACATCGCCACTGGAGGAGATCGCCGCTGCGCTGCAGGCGCCGTGGTGGTTCCAGGTGTACGTGGTGCGCGAGCGGCGCATCACCATGGCCCTGGTGCAGCGCGCCGCTGCGCTGGGCGCGGCGGCGCTGGTGCTCACCGGCGACACGCCGTACCTGTCCCGCCGCCGCCACGGCGCCAGCATGCCGCCGCTGACCACCGAGGAGTACCTGGGCAACTTCGCGGCGCATCTGGAGCCGGACGCCGAGCTGGGGGTGGCGACGGCCCAGGACCCGTCGATCACGTTCGACATGATCTCGGAGCTGCGCGAGGTGTCCGGGCTGCCCGTGCTGGTGAAGGGGGTGCTGCGCGGCGACGACGCCGCTGCGGCCATCGCCGCCGGCGCCGCCGGCGTGATCGTCTCGAACCACGGCGGCCGCCAGCTGGATCGCGCGGTCGCGAGCGCCGTGGCCCTCCCCGAAGTTGTTGCCGCGGTCGGTGGCCGCGGCGAGGTGCTGGTCGACGGCGGCATCCGCAGCGGGATCGACGTCCTCGTGGCGCTCGCCCTTGGGGCGCGGGCGGTGCTGGTGGGCCGGCCGCTGTGCTGGGCGCTGGCGGCTGGCGGCGCCCGGCAGGTGGCGCTGGTGCTCGGGGCATTCCGCAGCGAGCTCACCGAGGCGATGGCGCTGGCCGGAACCGCCTCGCTGAGCGAGGTGGACGGCTCGCTGCTGAGCCGGCCCTGACGGCGCGCCGAATCTAGCTCGCGGCCGATCCCACAGCGGCGACGACCTCCTTGGCGTCCTCGCCGGCGGTGTCCCCGGTGCGGCCGTGATGCAAGAGGGCCAGCGAGGCCAGCCCCGCCACCGGCAGCGAGATCGCCAGGTCGATCGCCTGCAGCGTCAGCCCGGCAGGCACAGCCGTGCCCACGCCCACGCCGACCAGCAGGAGCGCGCCCGCCCACCATGCCTGCCCGGTGCCGATCCCGGCGATTCCCTGGATGGGGACGGTGAAGAGGAGGGTGCGGATCGACAGCACGAACCAGGTGGGCCAGAAGCCGAGGTGCAGGCCCACCAGCTGGAAGAGCGCGAAGTACTGCAGGGCGGTCGCCAGGCGGCAGCCGGCTGTGCTCACCGCCAGGGCGATCCAGCGAGGGCCGGTGGCCAGCTCGTCGAGGGCGTTGTCGATGCGGCCGGCGAACGGCGCCACCCGGGGGACGCGCGACACGACGCGCAGCAGCGCACGTCGCGGCCGCGGCGCCAGCAGGACCCCCAGGCCGGCGGCTCCGGCGGCGCCTACCACGGCCGCGCTGGCGACGACCGCGGTGGACTGGCCCCCGGCGGTGACCAGGGCCGCGAGCACGGCCACGGCGCAGAGGCTGACGACGTCCAGGATCCTGGCGATCACGGCCACGCCGGACGCCCGGGCCACGCCCACGCCGAGGCGGCGGCGGGCGAGGGCGACGAAGGCGACGTCCGCCGAGGGACCCGGCAGCAGCAGGCCGGCGGCCCACGAGGCCGCGGTGACGCCGAGGAGCTCAGGCGGCGTGCCCTCCTGCCGAGGCAGGAACAGCCAGAAGCGCCAGGCTCGCCCGCAGAGGAACGCGAAGGCGCCGGCCGCCGCGAGCACCACCGGGATGGGCGACAGATGGAGCCCCTCCCAGGCGATCGAGTGCCCCAACGCACGCCACACCAGGATCAGGATCGCGACTGAGACGACGCTCGTCACGGCGGCCCGGATGAGGGCGCGACGGCGCTTGGAAGCCGGGGAGGCCATGGCGACACATTGTCACGAAAGAAGCCCGCCGTGTGCCTCTCCGCAGATCATTCGCACCGCAACGCCGTCTGCTTGGAGATAATCCCGGGGAAGGGCGCCTGCCCCCGGCGTTGGCGCGCATTCCTTTTCCGCAAGGAGGTCTCCATGGGCCGCACGGCCACGGTCATCGTTCTGGGAGCCGACGGATATCTCGGCTGGCCCACGTCACTCCACCTCTCCGCTCAGGGCTACCGCGTGATCGCCGTCGACAACCTGGTGCGGCGCCGCTGGGACCGCGAAGGGGGCACGTCGTCGCTGGTCAGGATCCGTTCCATGGCCGAGCGCGTGCGCGCCTGGTCGCGCGCCGGCGGCTCGGAGATCGACTGGCGGCGCCTGGACATCTGCGACGCCGAGGCCATGTCGTCGCTGATCCGCGAGACGCGCCCCGAGGCGATCGTGCACTTCGGCGAGCAGCGCAGCGCGCCGTTCTCGATGATCGACCGCGAGCACGCGGTGATGACGCAGATCAACAACGTCACCGGCACGCTCAACCTGCTCTTCGCCATGCGCGAGCACGCGCCCGAATGCCACCTGGTGAAGCTCGGCACGATGGGCGAGTACGGCACGCCCAACATCGACATCGAAGAGGGGTTCATCACCATCGAGCACAACGGGCGCAGCGACCGGCTGCCATTCCCCAAGATGCCGGGCAGCTTCTACCACCTGTCCAAGGTGCACGACAGCCACAACATGCACTTCGCCTGCCGCATCTGGGGGCTGCGCGCCACGGACCTCAACCAGGGCGTGGTGTACGGCTGCACCACCGAGGAGGCTGAGGGCAACGCGGCGCTGGCGACGCGTTTCGACTACGACGTCATCTGGGGAACGGTGCTCAACCGCTTCTGCGTGCAGGCTGCGGTGGGACAGCCGCTGACCGTGTACGGCGAGGGGGGCCAGACGCGCGGCTTCCTCGACATCCGCGACACGCTGCAGTGCATCCGCATCAGCATCGAGAACCCACCGCAGCCCGGCGAGTATCGCGTCTTCAACCAGTTCACCGAGCAATTCTCGGTGTTGCAGCTGGCGGAGCTGGTGCAGAGCGCTCGCGCCGAGCACGGACTCGACACCGTGATCGACCACATCCCCAATCCGCGCGTCGAGCTGGAGCAGCACTATTACAACGCCAAGCACCAGGCGCTGATCGACCTGGGGCTGCAGCCGCATCTGCTGCGCAGCACTCTCATCGACTCGGTGATCCAGCTGGTGGAGCGGCACCGCGACGCCGTCGACCTCAAGGTGCTGCAGGTGCCCAACGTCGACTGGAGAACCGGCGCCGTGGCCACGCGCACGCTCGTGGGCGCGCCGCGTGCGCAGCGCGAATCGCAGGTTCCGGAGCAGCGCTCCCAGTCCAACGGGTCTGCGCTGCACCGGCCGGCACAGCGCGAGGCCGTGAGACCTGTCGCCTAGCGACGCGGGTGCGCGGCCGGCGGCGCCCGCCGTCAGCCTGACCATTCCGGCGCACAACGAGGCCGAGAACATCGGCGGTGTGGTGCAGGGCGCGCGCGAAGCGCTGGCCGGGTTCGACGCCGACTGGGAGATCGTGCTCGTCGATGACGGCAGCAGCGACGGGACGGTCGACGCGGCGCGCACGGCTTTGGGTGACGACGCATCGCGTCTGCACGCGGTGCGCCACGACGCGAAGCGCGGCTACGCGGCCACCGTGTGCGACGGGCTGCGCGCGTCGCGCGGCAGGTACCTCGCGTTCATGGACGGCGACGGCCAGTTCGACCCGCACGACCTGGCGATGCTGCTCGGCCGCACCGCGCAGGCAGACCTCGTTGCCGGGATCCGGGCGCGGCGTGCCGACCCCTGGCACCGGTCGTTCGTCAGCGGCGTGTACAACCGCGTGGTGCGGGTGGCCTTCGGCATCCGGGAGCGCGACTTCGACTGCGGGCTCAAGGTGATGAGCCGCGAGCTGTACGCAGCCGTTTCACCCATTCACGCGCGCTCGGCGGTGTTCAACCCCGAGATCTTCTTCAAGGCGCACCGTCAGCGGTTCCGCGTGCTGCAGGTGCCGGTGCAGCACCTGCCTCGCCTCGCCGGGCGCCGCTCCGGCGGCCGCCTCATCCCGGTCGCCCGGGCGCTGCGCGACGTGGTGCGTCTGCGGGTCTGGCTCGCGCTGCGCTGGCACCCCGCCGCGCTCAGCGCGGCGCCGCCTCGCGGAAGCTCTGATACGTCGCCGTCAGCCCGTCGCTGAGAGACGTCGTCGCCCGCCAGCCCAGCTCACGGCCGGCGAGGCTCGGGTCGAGGCAGCTACGGCGCACCTCCTGGGCGACCGCCGGCGCCGGTTCCGGGGTGCGCCCTGCGCCGTCCGCCTCGCAGAGCCGCTCGGCCACGGCCCTGACCGGCGTCTCCACCCCGGTGCCGATGTTGAATGCGCCGGCTGCGGTGCCGTCGATCGCCAGGCGGTTGGCGGCGGCGACGTCCGCCACGTAGACGAAGTCGCGCGTCTGCTCCCCGTCGCCGCGCACCGCGGGCGCTTCGCCCGCCAGCAGGCGGTGGCAGGAGATGGCCACGAGCCCGGCCTCGCCCGTCCCGTCCTGCCCCGGCCCGTATACGTTGCCGTAGCGCAGCGCGCAAACGCTCAGGCCTCGCATCGCCGCGAACAAGCGAAGGTACGCCTCGCACGCCAGCTTGGCCGTCCCGTACGGCGACCGCGGCGCCGTCGGGTCGCCCTCGGCCGACGGGAGACGCACAGCGTCGCCGTACAGGGCTCCGCCAGACGAGGCCATGACGAAGCGCGTGCAGCCGGCGTCCACCGCAGCCTGCAGCATGCTCACCGTGCCCAGCACGTTGCAGCGCGCGTCGTCGGCGGGCTGCCGCCAAGAACGGTTCACGCCGCCCTGGGCCGCGAGATGCAGGACGGCGTCGGGACGGAAGGCGGTCACGGCGTCTCGAGCCGCTTCCTCGGCCACGTCGTGCACCGCCAGCTCGGCGGCACCGGCCAGCGGGCGGTGGGAGCGGTGGCGCAGGTCGTCGACGACCATGATCGTGGCGCCGCCCGCGAGCAGCGCGTCGACGCTGTGGGTGCCGATGAAGCCGGCCCCGCCGGTGACCAGGACGCGGCGCGGCGCGGCGCTCACCGGCGCCGCTCAGCCTGCATGCACCGGGGAGGGCCGCGTCTCTGCCAGGGCGCCGGCGGCGAGCTGGCGCAGGGTCGCTGTGACCGCCTCCGGCGCCTCGATGGGGCACATGTGGCCCATCCGGGGCAGCTCGACCAGCTCGACCAGCTGGGGCAGGCGGCCGGCGAGCTGCTGCGAGTGCCACGGTGGCAGCAGCCGGTCGAGCTCGCCGGCGATGACCGTCGTGGGCACGTCGAGGTCGGGAACGGAGCCGCTCAGGTCGAGGTCGGTGAACAAGCGGCCGAATCCGGCCCGCACCGGCGCCGGGCAGCTGAGGACCATGCGGTGCATGAAGGCCACCCGCCCGGGGGACGCGTCGGGGCCGGCCACGATCCGATGGATGAGGCGCAGGCTGATGGGCTCGAACATCGCCCGCGGCGCCCGGGGCATCGTGACCAGGGGCGGGATCACCGCCTGGTGGATGCGGCTGCCGACGCGGGGCCCGAGGATGAGCAGGCGTGCGGCGAGCTGATCCATTCCTGTGTTGACCAGCGCCGCCGCGGCCAGCCGCTGGGCCACAGCCTCGGGGTGACGGCCCGCCCAGGCGACGATGGTCATGCCGCCCATGGAGTGTCCGGCGACCACGCAGCGCTGCCCTTGCGGAACGGTTGCGTCGAGCACCGCCTGCAGGTCGCCGGCCAGGGTGTCCGCGCTGTACGAGTCCTCGTCCTGGGGCACCTCGCTGGCGCCATGGCCGCGCTGGTCGTACGCGACGATGCGGAAGTACCGCGACAGGTCGCGGATCTGGTAGTGCCAGAAGGTCAGGTTGCAGGTCCAGCCATGGACCAGCACGATGGTCGGCGCCTCGTCAGGACCGAACACCTCGGCGTGCAGCTCGGCGCCGTCGCCGCCGCGCACCGCGACGCTGCGGCCTCTGAGGGGGCGATTCAGCTCCCCCCACTCGGCGTCGGCGTGCAGCCGGGCGAGGTCGCGGCGGCGCTCCCAGTCCCAGAGGGCGACGCCGGCCGCGGCCAGCGCGCCGGTGCGGATCAGCCCGCGAATCACAGCCGGGCGCCCGGTCTCAGGCCGGCGAGCAGCCGCTCCGTCGCCTCGGTGATGTCCCCGACGGCGGCGTCGAAGGCTTCCCGGTTGGCCGGCGACGGGGCACGGTAGCCGCTCACCTTGCGCACGAACTGGAGCGCTGCGGCGCGCACCTCATCCTCGCCGGCCGGCGGCGCGGCGCCTCGAAGGGTCTTGATGCTGCGGCACATGCGCGCAGCATAGAGACGGCGTCACACGGCGCGTAACCGGGCCCGGTATCAACAGGCATGCGTTCATCACAGCGACACGACCGGAGGCCGACATGAAACAAGCACTGCTCATCGGCGCGGGGCTGATGGTGCTCGCCGCGTGCGGCGGCGGATCCACCACCTCGCCCACTGGCGGCAGCGGCACCTCCTCGGCTGCAGGCAGCGGCACCTCGTTCAACACCGGCAGCACGTCGCTGGGGACGGTCCTGACCGATCCCGCCAGCGGCAAGACCCTCTACTACTTCCTGCCCGAGAAGGGGTCGGTGGTGGTCTGCGCCAAGACGGCGGCGTGCAACTCCACCTGGCCGCCCCTGACCGGCAGCGGCACGCCGACGGCGCCCAGCGTTGCCACCGGCCAGCTCAGTCTGGTCAGCCTGCCCGACGGCAGCAGCGAGATCGCGTACAGCGGCTGGCCGCTGCACACGTACTCGGGTGACGGTGGCCCCGGCGACACCAACGGCCAGGGCATCGACAACCAGTGGTTCGCGGCCACCCCGGGGCTCACGTCGAGCGGGTCGGGAGCGGGCGGGCCGACGTCCAGCGCTTCGTCGCCCTCGAGCTCCAGCAGCGCCTCGGCGAATCCGTACGGCGGTGCCTACTGAGCGTATCCGGTAGGATTCGAGCCGCGGGGCAGGCGGGCTCCGCGGCTCAGGGCTAACCGCCGCAGCGAGGGCTACTCACGGTGAGCACGCTGCGGTACATCGTGGACAACTGGGACACCCTGGGCCCTCAGGTCGCCACCCACGTCGAGATCGTGGCGATCAGCATGGCCTTGGCGGCGGCGATCGGCCTGCTTCTCGGCATCGTGGCGGCGCGCAACGCCCGCCTGGGCACCGTGGTGCTCGCGGTCACCAGCACGATCATCACGGTGCCCAGCTTCGCGCTCTTCGGGCTGCTCTCCATCTGGGTGGGCCTCGCCAACCCGCCCGTGATCGTGGGGCTGGTCCTGTACGCGCTGCTGCCGATCACCCGCAACACGCGCGCCGGCATCCTGGCGGTGGATCCCGCGGTCGTCGAGGCGGCGACCGGCATGGGGCTGAGCCGCATGCAGGTGCTGGCCCGGGTGGAGCTGCCCTTGGCGGTGCCCGTGATCCTTGCCGGCCTGCGCCAGGCGACCGTGATGGTGGTCGCCATCGCCACGGTGGGTGCGACCGTGGGCGCGAACGACCTCGGCCAGCCGATCCTGTCGGCGATCGGCAGGAGCACCGGCACGCTCGATGCGGTCCTGGCGGGGATCATCCCGGTGGCGCTGATCGGCGTCCTGGCGGACGCCGTGCTGGCTGCGCTGCAGCGCACGCTCTCGCGGGGACGTGTCGCGGTGGCGGCGACATGATCACGTTCGACCATGTGAGCAAGCGATACGCCGGCGCCGACAGCCAGGGCGCGGTGCGCGACCTGTCGCTCGAGATCCCGTCCGGCGAGATCGTGATCCTGGTCGGTCCCTCCGGCTGCGGCAAGACGACGTCGCTGAAGATGATCAACCGGCTCATCGAGCCGACGTCCGGGACCATCGCCATCGACGGCGTCGACACGCGCACGCGAGACGTCAACGAGCTGCGCCGCTCCATCGGCTACGTGATCCAGCAGGTGGGGCTGTTTCCCCATTACACGGTGGCCGAGAACGTCGCGACCGTGCCCCGCCTCGCCGGCTGGGAACGCACGCGCATCGACGCGCGCGTGAACGAGCTGCTGGAGCTCGTCGGGTTGCCGCCCGCGCAGTACGCGAAACGCCTGCCGGCCGAGCTGAGCGGCGGCGAGCGTCAGCGAGTCGGCGTGGCGCGCGCACTCGCGGTGGACCCGAACATCATGCTGATGGACGAGCCCTTCGGCGCCATCGATCCCATCGCGCGCGAGCGTCTGCAGAACGAGCTGCTGCGCCTGCAGAGAGTGGTGCGCAAGACGATCGTCTTCGTCACGCACGACATCGACGAGGCGGTGAAGCTCGGCGACCGTGTCGCCCTGCTGTCGCACGGCGGCGTGCTCGAGCAGTACGCATCGCCGGCCGAGCTGCTGGCGCGACCGGCGTCGCCATTCGTGGTGTCGTTCCTTGGTGAGGCGCGCATGGTGCGCCGCCTCTCGCTCATCCAGCTGGGCGAGGTGTCGCTTGCTGCGCTCGACGGCTCTGCCGTGCCCGCGGTGCACGTCGACGCCGGCGCAACGCTGCGCGACGCACTCGACGCCGTGCTGCGCTCGGCGGACGGGCGTGCCGCGGTCACCGACGGCGATCGCGTCCTGGGCGTCGTCGACGGTGACGTCATTCGCAGGGCGTCGCAGTGAGCGTGCAGGCGCGGACGTTGGGCACGAGCCCGCTCCGGCTCGGCCGCCTCCGCCCCGTTGTGCTGCCGCTGGCGGTGGCGGTGGGCATCGCGCTGTCGGTGGCCGTGTTCCAGACGCTGAATCCTGGGCCGGTCGACGGCGCGGTGCTCAACAGCCCGTTCCTGATGAGCCGCGCGGTGGGGCACGTCGCGCTCTCCGGCATCGCATTCGCCGTCGTCGCGGCGGTCGGAGTGCCGCTCGGTGTGGCGATTGCGATCGGCGGACGCGCGACGCGGACCATCGTGTTTCTGCTAGCCAACCTGGGCCAGGCCATCCCCGGCATCGGCGTGCTGGTGCTGCTCTACGTCTTTCTGGGGCTCGGCGCAGCGCCCACGATCATCGCCCTGGCGGCGTATGGGCTGCTTCCGGTGCTGCGCAACACGGTCGCAGGAATCCAGGGCGTCGACCCGGCGGCGGTCGAGGCGGCGCGCGGCATGGGAATGACCCGGCTCCAGGCGCTGCTTCGCGTCCAGGTGCCGCTGGCGTCGCCGCTCATCTTCGCGGGGCTGCGCACGACACTCGTCCTCGTCATCGGCACTGCTACTCTTGGCAACTTCATCGGGGGTGGTGGATTGGGAGACGTGATCAGCTCTGGAATAACGCGAAGTGATCGCATCGTTTTCGTGGGGGCCGTGATGGTCGCCGCATTGGCACTGCTGGCGGACTGGGCGCTTTCGCTTGTCGAACTCGCCGTTGTCCCCCGGCGCATCTCAGCGTGACTCGGAGGAGGAGAACATGAAGCGACGCCTCTTGGGGATTCTGGTCATCGGGCTTCCGGCGGCACTGGTCGCGTGCGGCGGGGGCAACAGCGGCCCCAGCAGCAGCAGCGGCAGCAGCTCCTCCGGATCCACGTCGAACTGCCCCGCGGCCAGCTCGTCGGGCAGCGGCAGCGGCGCGACGGTGAATATCGGCAGCAAGTCGTTTGCCGAGGAGGAGCTACTCGCCAGCATGACGCAGCAGGTGCTGCAGGCGCACGGCTTCACCGTGAACTACACGTTCATGGCTGCCGACAAGGCGATCGGCACGGCGCTTTCCAACGGCACCATCGACATGTACTGGCAGTACACCGGCACTGAGCTGGGCACGTACCTGAACCTGAGCACGGGGAGCTACCCGACGCAGCTGTCACAGGCGTTCACCTTTGTGCAGCAGAAGGACGCGCCCCGCGGCCTCTGCTGGTACGCGCCGACGCCGTTTGACGATACCAACGCAATCGCGATCAAGGCGTCGACCGCCTCAACGTACGGATCATCGCTGGCCGCCTTCGGGCAGTACCTGACCGCGCATCCGTCGACGAACGTGTGCATCATGTCCGAGTTCCGCACCCGTCCCGATGGGCTGCCGGGGCTGGAGAGCACATACGGCTGGCCATCGGGCGCCAACTACATCGACATCCAGAACACGGCCGAAAAGGCGATCGCCAACGGGCAATGCGTCGCCGGCGAGGTGTTCAGCACGGACTCGGCGATCAAAGCGAACAACGAGCAGACGCTGACCGACGACAAGAACCTGTTCCCGCCAGACAACGCCGGCCTGGTCATCCGTCAGTCCATCGCGCAGCAGTACCCGGTGATCGCCGAACTCATGACGCCGGTTGCGGCGAAGCTGACGACGCAGACCATGCTGTCGCTCAACGCGATGGTGGAGATCCAGAACATGAAGTACCAGGACGTCGCCCACACCTGGCTGATGCAGAACGGCTTCCTGAGCAGCTGAGAACGGCCGACGGGCAGCACCGTCAAAGCACGCGCGTGGACGGGCCGGCTGCCGGGTCGTCACGTAGGCGAGCCCGAACGTACTCGGAGCGCGCCGCGAGCCGAGTGCGAGTGGCGGGCCCCCAGCGGGGGTCCGACCGCGACCCGGAAGCCGGTTCGCCCACGCGCGTGCCAGAGGCTGCCCTAGCCCGACTCCAGCTCGCGAAGTGCGTCCTCGATTCCACGGTGGAACGTGGGGTACGCGTAGATCATGTGACGCAGCGTGCGCACCGGTATCTCGGCGTGCACCGCGAGCGTCAGCATCGACAGCACCTCGCCGCCCACGGGGCCGGCTGAGGTCGCGCCGACGAGCACCTCGCGGTCGGCATCCTCGACCACCTTGATGAAGCCGTCGTTGCCGGCCTTGTGGATCCAGCCGCGGGCCGACGTCGACACCTTGGCCGAGCCCGTGCGCACGCGCAGCCCGCGCTCGCGCGCCTGAGCCTCCGTCAGCCCGGTCGCGCCGACCTCCGGATCGGTGAAGGTGACGCGCGGCAGCGCACGATACTCGGCGGGCTCCGGGTTTTTGCCGAGGATGTCTGCAACGCAGATGTCCGCCTGATACATGGACACGTGCGTGAAGGCCCCGACGCCGGTGACGTCACCGATCGCCCAGACTCCGGGCGCGGCGCGCATTGTTCCGTCGACCTTGATCCACCGCGCCGACGCATCGAGTCCGGCGCGGTCCACGCCGAGCGTGCGCAGGTCCGCGCGGCGCCCGGTGGCGACCAGCAGACGGCGGCCGTGCACCTCGCTCCCGTCCTCGAGACGCACGGCGACGCTGCCCTCGTCCTGCGAGACCTGGCGCGCGCCGGCCCCCACCCGCAGCGTCAGGCCCTCGCGCTCGAGCACCTCGGCAAGCAGCGCGCTCGACTCCGGTTCCTCCAGCGGGACGAGGCGATCGGCAGCCTCGACAACGGTCACCTGAGCCCCGAATCGCGCGAACACCTGGGCCAGCTCGAGCCCGACCGCGCCGCCGCCCAGCACCACCAGCGACTCCGGCACGGTTTCGGTCTCGATGGCGTCGCGGTTGATCCAGTAGTCGACGCCGTCGAGGCCGGGAATCGGCGGTATGGACGCTTCGGTGCCGGTGCCGATGACCAACGCTCGGGTGGCGGTGATGGTGCCGCCGTTGACCACCGCGCGGTCGGAGCCCTCCAGCTTGGCGCTGCCGCGAACGAAGCGGCCGCCCTTGCCCTCGAAGCGCTCGACGGCAACGCGGTCGTCCCAGTTGTCGGTCGCCTCCTCACGGATGCGCCGGGCGACCGGAGCCCAGTCGGGCCGCACCGTGGACTCGCCGGCCATCCCGGGAATCCGCCGGCCTTCGGCGAGGAGGTTGGCGGCGCGGATCATCATCTTGCTGGGCACGCAGCCCCAGTAGGGGCACTCGCCTCCGAGCAGCCGCTGGTCGATGCCGATGACGTCGAGCCCGGCCTCCGCCAGCTTGCCGGCCACCTCCTCGCCGCCGGGTCCCATCCCCACGACGACGACATCAGCGCGATCGTCCACCGCTCACCTCCAGGGACTGACGGGTCGGGGGCGCTGCGTAACCGCCGCCGCAGGCCTCCCGTACCATTGGCCGAACAGCATGCGCCTTCTACCCATTGCGGCCACCGGTGTCACGCTGGCGCTGGCGGGCGCCGCCGCCGGGGTTGCCGCGAGCGGCGTCTCCCGGCAGTCAGCCTTCGCGGCGCGGGCCGCCTCACTGCAGCACACGTGGGACGTCGACGTCGCCGAGGGTCTTCCGGCCTCGACCGTGGCGCCGCTGCGGCAGGAGCTCGACGCCTCGTCCTACCAGGGCGCGTGGTGGTCGCCCGTGTGGTGGACGAGCACCGGATCCGCGCTGCTCGACGGGCTCTCCGCTCGCACCACCAGCGCGTGGCATGAGGCCGTCGCCGGCGCCCGCGTGGCGGCCCAGGCGCCGATCAGCGCGTGGGCACAGCTGGCGGCGCAGCTCCATCAGTTCATCCCGACCGCCGCTGCCGCCCAGGCCGCGACATGGCCGCAGCAGATCGCCTCGGCCACCACGCCGCGCGCCCTGACGGCGCTGGCTGCGGAGTGGACCACCGAAGTGGCGGCGGTGCGGCAGCAGGCCCTCGCCGCTCAGCTGGCGCAGGCCAACAACGAGGTGGCCGGGCAGGGTGGGGTCGCCGGGCTGCTGCGGCAGGCGCAGGCCGACCTGAAAACGGTCCGCGTCGAGAACCTCGACCCGGGGCAGCTTCCCACCCTCATCGCCACGCTCCAGGCCGACCTGCGCGCGTCGCAGAACGCCCAGTCGACCGTGCTGGCGCTGCTGGCTGCCGACAAGGCGGAGCGCTCGCTCATCGCGCTGAACGACACGGTGGCGTCGACGCTGCGCCCGCTCCTCCTGCTCGTCGATCAGGCGGCTGCGGAACAGGTGCCGCAGGCCGACTCGTTCCTCTCCCAGGACGCTTCGATGGGCAGCGCGCTGCGCGACGCGACGACGGCGGCTGAGCTCAACGCGGTGCGGCAGCGAGTGACAGCGCTGCAGGCCAGCGTCAGCGCGACGCTGGTTGCAGACAAGTGTGGCCACAACGTGGGCAGCGGCAAGGTCATCACGGTGAACCTCACGCTGCAGGAAGCCGTGTTTTACCAGGACGGCTGCGCGGTGCAGGGGGCGCCGGTGACCACCGGACGCGCGCTGCTGCGCACCCCGACGGGAACATTCCACGTATTCCTCAAGCGCTCGCCGTTCCAGTTCATCTCGCCGTGGCCCAAGGGATCACCCTTCTACTACTACCCCAGCTGGACCAGCTGGGTGATGGAGTTCGCCTCGGGCGGTTACTTCATCCATGACGCGCCGTGGGAGCCGAACTGGCAGTTCGGTCCGGGCAGCGAGAACTCGTCGGGCGCCAGCCACGGCTGCATCCACATCCCGACCTCGGTGATGCACTGGCTGTACGGCTGGACGCCGCTGGGCACCACGGTGATCGTCTCTGCCTGAGCCCGCGGCTCAGCTGGTGCAACTCTGGGTCGAAACCGCAGCGGTGCGGCCCACGCCGGCGTGCAGGTCACCCGAAATCTGCGAAAGCGTCAGCGCGTAGCCCTGGCTGGGATCGGTGGTGCTGGCGGCGAAGACGAGCCCGATGACGCGACCGCTGTCGTCGACGATGGGACCGCCGGAGTTGCCGGGAATGACGTGCGCGGCGAGCACCTCGATGTCGCGGGTCACCAGGGCGTCTCCGTAGATGTTGTAACCCTGCGCGGACTCGGTGCCGCTGACCGCAGCCGGCACCACCTGCTCGTTGCCTCCGCCGGGATACCCGATCACGGCGCCGGTGACTCCTCGCGAGGGATCGGCACCCACCGTCGTCAAGGGTGCGAGGCCGACGGCGGGCACGTACAGCACGGCGACGTCGACGTTGGGGTCGTACAACACGACGGTGGCGCGGTGCGAGACGAGGTCCGGTGTCTCGACGTCGACGCGGTCCGAGCCTGCCACCACGTGCGCGTTGGTCACCAGATAGTTGGCGGCGACGGGCCATGAAGACCCGGCCTCGGCGCCGGCGCCGCAGCCCAGGGCCACCACTTTGCTGGTCACGGACGCCGCCTGGCGGATGCCGGGCGTGTTCACCGGCGCCGGGATCTGCACCGGCGTGATCACGTTCGGCACCAGCGATGAGAAGACGTTGGGAAAGTCGCTGGGGCGGAGGATGTTCTCGATTGTGGCGAGGAATCCCGGGGGTCGGGGGACGAAGCTGTCGAGGGCGCGCTCGATGCGCGAGTTGTCGATCTGATAGTCGAGACCGGCCCACGGGCTTTGCGAGAACGTGAGCCCGAGGTACCAGGCACCGGCGAGGACGCCCACGATGCAGAGCGCGGCGCCCAGCGCCGAGTTGATCGAGGCGAAGCGGCTGCGCAGCGCGCGGACGCGAGCCTGGAAGCCGATTCCAGTGCCGATGCCCTGGATGATCAGCGCGACCGCGAGGAAGAAGCCGACAGCGATGAGTGGCTGCACCTGGCGGTTGTGCGTCAGCGCCCTGGCGATCGGCGGCGCCAGCACCGCGCCGATCAGCAGCCCGGCGAGGAGCCCCAGCATCGATGGCCCCACCCAGCTGAGGCCGCGGCGGAATCCGGAGAAGGCGTAGAGGGCGACGAGGGCGATGAGGATCGCGTCCAGGGCGTCCATCGCTGGGGAAGTGTGAAGGTCGGGGACCCGGCGCCGTCTCCGCTTATGCTGGACGCATCGGGGCGTGGCGCAGCGGTAGCGCACCTGCTTTGGGAGCAGGGGGTCCCCAGTTCGAGCCTGGGCGCCCCGACCACGTCAATCTGAGCGACGCATTTTGAATACGAGCTGAGTTCGCGGGGCTTCCGTGTGGAAGCGCCGCGGAAGCTCTGAAAAAAATGCCCGGTCTGAGCCCGCAATCACTGCGGAGCGCTGCCCGTCCCGGTGTTCGTCTGGAACCAGAAATTGCCATCAAAGGATCGAGCGAAGACGGCGATCTCGCCCGCCGACGCTTGAATTGGCGATGGGTCCGTGGTCAGCGCAGTCGTACTCGGTGAAGCCACCACGGACCAACCGGAACCGGGCACGTACCTCGCCTCATCCAAACCCGTCGCGCCGCTGTGTGGGTCAAGGGTTCGCCACAGGACGTCTATGTAGTTCGCCGCCGAACTGACGGGCATCGGTGGAAACACCACCGGGCCCGCTCCGCTGATGCGCGCAGGCCCAGTCCAGCCGCTGCCATTGATGAACCAGTCGTGCCAGAGGCCCTGTTCCGTGCCCCGCCAGAACACGTCGACGACGCCCGGCGCCGAGGACACGGGATGCGGCTCAGAGTTGAGCGGTCCCGATCCGAGGTAAAGCGGACCCACCCATCCGTGCGTGTCGTCATACCTGGCAAACCAGAGGTTGCGGTCGGCACCCTCCCAGAACACGTTGAGGCTGTCTGTCCCCAGCGCAACCGGGTGCGGATCCGATCCGAGTGGGCCGTAACCCAAGGACGCGGGACCTGCCCAGCCCAGCTGGCTGGAATACCACCGGTGCCAGAGGTTGCCGTCGGTTCCCTTCCAGAACACGTCGATGCCGGTCGGCTTGAAGACCACAGGGTATGGATCGCCGGCGAGCGACCCGGCGGCCCCCAACGACTGCGGACCGCTCCAGCCCGCCGCAGACGAGTACCAGTTGTGCCACAGGCCGTTGTCCTTGCCGCGCCAGAAGACGTCGAGATGTCCGGGCGACGACGACACGGCATGCGGGCTGCCCCCGAGCGGCCCGCTGCCCAAGGAGAACGGGCCTGAGTAGGTCTTGCCGCCATCGAACGTCCAGGTGTGCCAGAGGTTGTTGTCGGTCCCCTTCCAGAACGTATCCACCCATCCCGATCCAGGCGAAGCAGGCGAGGTTCCTGCGCCCGTGACGAGTCCGCTGGTCCCGAATTGCTCCTCGAGCGTCAACTCCTGCGGCGGATTCCATCCCGCCCCGTGGGTCGCAGAGCGGCATCCCGTCCCCGCAGTCTGACAACCGGCGACGCCTACCGTGGCCCGCAGCAGGTCGATGTTGAATGCACTTGGTGCAAGCTTCAGGAAGCGGTACGTGTAGTAGCAGTCCGTCCCACTGGGGCCGACGCTGGGTCCGCATGGAGCACTCGCGGACGTGTTG
The DNA here is from genome assembly GCA_963777285.1 of Candidatus Dormiibacterota bacterium. Classification (GTDB taxonomy): domain Bacteria; phylum Chloroflexota; class Dormibacteria; order Aeolococcales; family Aeolococcaceae; genus JAFARE01. Next base: position 1,041,107 of record CAVZPR010000001.1, on the reverse strand, counting down.
AAGTAGATGTCGCGCACGTCCACGGGCGGCGTGGAATTGTCGAACTCGCTCATCGCCAGGTCGTTGCGGAAGCCCCAGCCGACGACGTTGTCACCGGTGCCGCCTGCGTTGGGGCGGAAGCTCCCCGTCGCAAAGGCCGGAGCACCGCTGTCCGGAGCGGGGAACTCCGCAGACTCAGTGGCCGTGTCGTGGGTGCCGTCGACGCTCATGACCACGCCGCGCGCGCCGCCCGAGGTGGTCGGCTGGCCGGTGTGATCGTCGTAGAAGGAGATGCCACCGCTCTGGAATCGAGCATCGTGCTGACCGCCGAACGTGTCCTCCCCGGTGAGAAACGTCGTGCTCAGGAGTGGCTCGTGATCACTGCCGGTGGTTTGCGCGGCGGTCAGCTGGGTACCCGTGGCGTGGTCGTCCCCGAGTTTCCACAGGACCTTCCCGCTGGGCAGACCGCTCGCGCGGTTGATCTTGTAGATGGCATCCACGTTCCGCGCTGAGAGCAGCACGTCCGCCAGGCTGGGATTGCTCGCGGCCGGGTCAATGTCGAGTGAATTGCAGTGGTACACGTCGTACGCGGCGCCGGTTCCACCGCCGCCGAGGAAGGTTTCGCTCGGAGAGATGTGGTGGTCGTAGTACGCGTCCCACGACCACACCAGACCGCCGGCAGCATTGAGCTCTTCGATTACACAATCAACGATGGGGCCGGTGTGAGAGGTTCCACTGGCATCGGTGAACGTCACGCTGTTCGGCGTCACTGGGCTCGCCAGCATCATGAAGTCGCCGTTGGCCAGGTGAAGGAGCTCGTGGGAATCCTCGTGCAGCCCGCTCCAGTGCGAGGTGGGCTGCGGTCCCAAGGTGGTGTAGGTCTGGGTGTCATCCCGGTAGAGGACGAATGGGGGGTTTCCGTTCTGAAAGAAGCCCCAAGAGAAGGTGCTCCCGGTGAGTTGCTGAAAGTTGGACTCGAGGGTGCTCTGAGTGGAGAACCACACCGGTGTACCGTTGGCGTCAAGGATCATGGCGTACAGGCCGGTGCCGACGGAGGTGCCTGACGCGCTGTTGTGTGAGTTGACCGCCGTCAGGTACCAGCCGGGGCTGGGGCTGCCGTGCGTAGCCACGGTTATGGGTGGAAAGTCACTCGGGAGACAGCGGAACCAGTACTGGGTCGATGCGGTGGTGACGACGACGGCCTCCCCGGCGGTCGTCGACAGGCTCACGTCGATGGTGGATCCGCTCTGGGTACCGACCCGAAGTCCGGAGCCGCTGAGAGCGAAGGTGAGCGACTTGCCGGTGTTGGCGCAGGCGCGCAACGCGTAGTCGTGTGTCGCCGTGTCGAAGGCTTTTGGCTGCGTCTGGACGCCGCCGGGCGACGATGAAACAGTAACGGTGCTGAGGGTCCCGGCGGTGACGGCGATCGCCTCGGTGTCAGCCGGAACCGACGCGTGCACCGCGGCGGGGACAGCCGCGAGTGCCGCGGCCAGCAGCGTCGCCGCGGCGGCCAGGCAGGCAGCTCGCGCAGTCGCGCGCGAGGCGCGACGCGGCCGGCGACCTCCACTCATGGGTCAGGCAGTATGCCACCCGCGACGGGAGGCGGCGGCGGCTGTCCGCGCCGTCCAGCTCGTCGATCTTGGACCGACCCTGTCGCGAATTCGTGAACGCCGGAACCAGACCTGAGCTCCGTTGCCATGCTAGGGGCCATGCTGCAGCTGCCGCAGCCAGTCCTCCCCATCGCACGGCCGGGGGTCGGGATCCGTGAGCTCATCCTCAGCTGCGCGAAGCGGGCTGGCGTGGGTCACATCGGATCCGCGCTGTCTGTGGCCGACGTCATGGACGTGCTGCTCGGCAATGTCCTCCGCGGCGTCGGCACCGACAGCCCGGATCGAGACGTTTTCGTGCTCTCCAAGGGGCACGCCGCCCTGGCCTACTACTGCGCTCTCCACATGCGAGGTCTCCTGAGCGCGGACGATCTCGCCACCTATTGCCAAAACGGGAGCCTGCTCGGGGTCCACCCCGACCACCGCCTCCGAGGCGTCGACTTCTCCACCGGCTCACTCGGCCAGGGGCTTGCGTGGGGAGTTGGCGCGGCTCTCGGGATGCGCCTGCGCGGTGTGGCTGCGCGCGTATTCGTGGTCATCAGCGATGCCGAGCTCAACGAAGGATCCACCTGGGAGGCGATCATGTTCGCCGGCCATCATCGCCTGGATCGCGTGACCGTCATCCTCGACGAGAATGGCCAGCAGGCGCTTGGCACCACCGCGGAAGTGATGCAACTCGGCCCGGCGCTGGCCAATCTTGCCAGCTTCGGTTGGCACACGGTCGAGGTCGACGGCCATGATCAGGCCGCGCTCCGCGCAGCGCTACGAGACAGCGACCAACCTCGCCCGCGATTCATCCGGGCTCACACCGTCAGCGGCAGCGGCGTCCCGTTCATGGAAGGTCAGGTCGCCTGGCACTACCTGCCGATGTCCGACGAGCAGTATGCCGACGCCCTGGAAGCGATCGGGGCACCACCGCCACCGCTGGCGAACTGAGGCACGTGAGAACTGCATTCGTCTCGACCCTGCTGACGCTCGCACACGACGACGAGCGGGTGATGCTCCTCACTGGCGACCTTGGATTCACGGTGGTCGAACCGTTTGCGCAATCCTTCGCCGACCGCTTCGTGAACGTCGGGGTCGCCGAGCAGAACATGCTCGGCCTGGCGACCGGTCTGGCCCAGCAGGGCTTCATCCCATATTGCTATTCGATAGCGACGTTCGCCGCCATGCGCGGCTACGAGCAGCTCCGCGACGGCGGCGTGCTGCACGACCACGCCGTTCGCATCGTCGGTGTCGGGGGTGGCTTCGGCTATGGCAGCGCCGGGGCCACCCATTGGGGCCTCGAAGATCTGGGCCTCATGCGTCTGCAACCCGGGCTCACCGTCGTGGCGCCGGGCAGCGACGCCCAGGTGTGCAGCGCCGTTCGGGCGATCCATGAGACTCCGGGACCGGTGTATCTGCGCCTCGCGAAAGACCGCGCCGGAGCGCCCCAGCTCGGCGCGAGCTTCGCGATCGGCCGGCTGGAAACGCTGCAGTCTGGAGCCACGTTTGCCCTGATCACCACCGGCGGCATGACGGGAGAGACGATGCGCGCCGCGAAACTTCTGGAGCGTCGCGGGCTGGAGCCGACGGTGGTCCAGGTTCCCTGTATCGCGCCGGCCCCGATGAGTGCCCTCGCCGCAGTCGCGGCAGAGCATCCGGTGCTCGTCACCGTCGAGGATCACTACCGCACAGGAGGTCTGGGCTCGCTCGTGGCGGAAGCCGTTGCGGACGCGGGCGTTGCCAGCCGGGTCATCCGCCTCGGGGTGGATCGCATCGAGGACGGTCTTTGTGGCGACGAGGCATGGATGCGGAGCCGTCATGGGCTCACCGCCGATGGCATCGCCGAGGTGGCGGCCGCAGCGCTGCAGCGACGCTCTGCCGCATGACCATCGTCAGCGTGGCTCTGCCGGTCGCCAATCAGGCAGATCACATCGAACGAGTGGTCGAAGATTACCTTGACGCCTTGGGCGGCCGAGGGCGCACCGTCGACCTCGTGCTCGCGGTGAACAACAGTGTCGACCAGAGCCTTGCCGCGTGCCGGCGAAGCGCTGCCGCGCACCCGGGTCTTGTCACTGTGGTGACCACCGACGCGGGCTGGGGTCACGCGGTCATGGGCGGCCTCAAGGCGGCGCGTGGAAGCATCATCGGCTTTGCCAACAGCGCACGAACGCACCCAAATGATTTGGCTCGCGCGGTCGACCTCGCTGTGGCGAATCCGCATGCGCTGATCAAGGGCGAGCGCCGCTCCCGCGGGTATTCCTTGATGCGCCGGCTCGGGTCACGCCTGTACAACCTGGAGTGCCAGCTTCTGTTTGGCCTCGATGAGCCGGACGTGAACGGGAACCCAAAGCTGTGGGGACGCGACGCGCTGCCGCTGCACCTGTTGACGGAGCCGGGCGGATTCCTGGACGCCGAGATACTGATTCATGCTCGGCGACTCGGTATCCCGGTGATCGGTTTCCCCATCGATCGGACGGAGCGGCATGGGGGCCGCTCGATGACGACGCTGGGCCTTGCGCGGCGGCTGTACAGCCGTCCGATCGCGGTTCGCTTCGGCCGGCGCCACTCGACACCCATGGGCGCACGAGGATGCGAGCTCTCGTAACCGGCGGCAGCGGTTTCGTGGGTGCCAACCTGACCAGGCGCCTGCTCCGCGAGGGACACGACGTGAGTCTCCTGCTGCGATCGGAGGCCGACCCGTGGCGGTTGGCCGACGTCAGAACGGCGGTCCGTGTCTGCCAGGGTGATGTCGCGGACGGCGAAGCCGTGCAGCGAGCAGTCGTCGCCAGCAAGGCGGACTGGGTCTTCCATCTCGCAGCTCACGGCGCCTATTCCAACCAGACCGACAGCATGGCAATGGTCCGCACCAACGTCCTCGGTGCCCTGCAGGTCATCGCCGCCGCCAGTCGCGGTGGCTGCCAGGCACTGGTGCTCGCCGGGTCCTCCGCCGAGTACGGCCTATGCGAGACCCCGCCTACCGAGGATCAGCCTGTCGCGCCCACGTGCGACTACGGCGCGACGAAGGCCGCGGCCACGTCACTGGCGCTGTTAGCGGCTGCGCAACCGTCAGCGGTTCCGATCGTGGTGCTGCGCCTCTACAGCATCTACGGGCCATGGGAGGACCCACAGCGACTGCTGCCAACCTTGCTCAGCCGCGCTGCGCACGGTGGGTGGCCGCCCCTCGCCAGTCGCGACACGACGCGCGACTTCCTTTTCGTCAATGACGCCAGCCAAGCGATGCTGACGGCCGCGCGCGCGGCCACCCGCCATCGCGGTGCGCTGTTCAATGTCGGAAGCGGCGTGGGGACGACTCTCGAAGAGCTCACGACGGTGGTCGCCGACATGTTTGGACTCAGTCCTCCCGCACGGTTCGGTGAACACCCGGGTCGCGCATGGGACAGCCGAATGTCATGGATCTCCAACCCCGGACGCATCCACGCGACGCTGGGGTGGAAGGCCACGACCCCGCTCCGTTCAGGTCTGGCCGCATTCGCCTCCTGGCTTGGCGAACACGGTGCGCTTTACGGAAATGCCTCAACGCCGGTGGCACCGAAGCGAGCCGCATGCTGAACGTGTCCTCGTCTCTGGGGCCGGCGTCGGCGCTGCGCGTGGCATGGGGCCGTCTCACGCGCGCAAGCGGGTGCCTCCTGCCGCGCGATCAGGTGTTCCGGTTCATGCTCTTCGCCGGAGCTCTGCTACGGCTGCTGCTGGCCGTGGCCACGCCATTGCTTTACGCTCCTGACGAGAGCGGTCATGCCCTGTACGTTCGCGAGGCTGCCGCCGGTCATTTGCCGGTCAACACGACCGACTGGTTGTGGGGCACCCGCAACGGTGCGGACGAGTTCTTTCAGCCGCCGCTGTATTACGTGCTGGCCGGTGGCCTCTACCGCATTCTGGCGCCGGCGGGCAGCGGTGCGCTGATCGGGGTTCGTCTGCTCAACGTCGCCCTGGGGCTGCTGGTTGCGATCGTGACATGGCACCTTGCGCGAGCCGCCTTTCCGGGACGCCCGCAGGTGGCCCGGTGGTCCGGAGGCATCGTTGCGCTCCTGCCCACGTTCATCGGTGACAGCTCTTCAATCAACAACGACGTGCTGTGCACGCTGTTTGTGACCGGGGGCACGCTTGTGCTGGTCGGCTGCTTGCGGCGCGGGGACATCAGGTGGCGCGATGCGCTGACAATCGCGGTGCTGCTCGGGCTCAGCCTTTGGACCAAGACCTCCGGGTTGGTCCTGGTCCCCGCTGTCATCGCCGGCGGGGTGGTGATGCGCCGGCGCCACCGGCCGGGCATGCTCCGGGCTGCCGCAGCCGTTGGCGGGGGCATCGCGATTGTTCTTCCCTGGTGGATCGGCAGGAACTGGCCCGCGTATGGGAACCCGCTCGCCGTGGGGGCGAACTACCCGACGTGGACGGCACCGTTGAGTGATCGGCTCAACGAGTCCCTGCACCGCTTCTTCGAGACATTCATAGCGGCATTCGGCCGCGTCTACGAGATCCGCCCGCTCACCACGCTGTCGTACATCGCCGTCTACGCCGCTATCGGACTGGTGCTGCTCGCGCTATGGCGATCCCGGCGCTGGAGGAGCGGGGATCGAGGCCTGAGCTTCGTGCTTGCGGTCGAATGCATAGGCGTCGTGGTGTCGGCTGCGTGGTTCGCTCTCGAAGCGCACCAAGCACAAGGGCGGTACCTGTACTATGCGCTGCCCGCGATCGCGATCCTGATTGCTCTGGGTGCCGGCGAGCTGCGGAGTTTGGTTGCGCCGCTGCGGAGCATGCGCGCACCGCTCGTGGGGGCAGCTCTAGGGCTGGCCTACGCCGGTTTGACGGTGGCCGCTGCTGTACAGGTCTTTCCCTCGGTGCAGGTTGTGCAGCGGGTCGGGGGGGTTGATTACTCGCAGAAGCTCGTCACCTACGATGCTGACACCTGGGTTGTGATGCGCTCGGCTCCGGTGACTCGCTGAGCCGGCGCCGCACCGGCCCAGCGGCCCTAGGGCTTGCGAGGCCGTGGAGTGGCCATCCTCGTCGTGAGTCGACGGGTTTCATGCGAGCGGATCGTCGCGGCAACCTAGCCTAGGTGGACTGACCGCGCGCAGATGCGCCAAGGGGTGACGCTCGTTGCGACAAGGTAAAGGCCTAGTTGACGGTCGGATGGGGGATAACGCCCAGGACCCAAGCACCTGGGGGAAGCCTAAATGGCGTCGCCGCGCCGGTGGGACTGGCGATGACGTATCCGCTGGTCACAGGAACCACGAGTTGATCGTCTGGCAGGTAGTAGGTAAGAAACGGCTCCACAAGTTGTGTTTCACCGACGTTCGTCAGGGTCCCGCCGCGGGAGGAGCATTCGAAGATTGCGCTGCCAGCGATCGTCCCAACCGGGTCGTCAATGTCAGCGGTAAGGGCTACGTACCGCCCATCCGGTGAGAAGACACCGCCGCCCACATCCGAGAACAAATCCACTGGGAATCGAAGGATGGCCTGCGAGCCATCGGGGCGTATGAGCGTCGGAAAACGGGCATCCGCGAGGCAGAGCAACGTGCCGTCGGGCGACACGTCCTGGAGATCGCACCAGCTGCCCTCAAGCTGCAGCAGCCGGCCGGTGCCGGTGTTGAGCACCCAGGCGCCCTGGTGGGCCGGAATGAAGTGGAAAGCGCCAGTACACTCACCGAACTCGGTGAGGTACACGAGGTTGCCCACCCATCGGACCGGCGATAAGTGTGTGCAGCCGGGTGTTTGGTACGTAAGCACCAAGCGCTGCTGCACAGCCTGTGTCCCGATGTAAATACGGGTGGCTCCGCCGAATGAGCTGGGCTGGTCCGCCCAGATCCACTCGCTCCCATCGCAGTTGAACACGGGACCGTCGTAAAGGTCGTTGGGGGAGCTGTACGCATCCGAGGCGAGCAGGCGGCCAGAGTCGCCGTAGAGCAGCAGCCTGCCCGCGCGCACCACCCAGGCGTGGTGCGGGCCGGCGCCCATAGGCATGGCGTTGGACCGTAGGTCGAGGCCGATCGTGGCCAGCAGATCACCCGATTCGTTTGCGACGCCCAAGGCGGTGAACGCCTTGAAGACGTAGACAATCGCGGGCCCGCCGCTTGTTGTCCCCGATGGACAAGCCGAGCTCTCCGGGACCGGTAGGCGGGCTAAAGCCGGCGGGAGCGAGGGCGTGCCGTACGAGGTAGGGGTGGGCGAGGGCGTGTTTTGAGGTATGGCGCGACCAGTGGGCGCCGCTGTCGGGGTCGCGGCACGTGGCGGCGTAGATGAGCAGGCCACTACGAGTCCGCAAACGAGTCCAGCTGCGATGGCCACTCGGCTTCGTGCCATGTTCAGTGCCCCGATTTAACGTCACCACCTGTCGACCGTTACGTGCGTGGGGAGAGGGCGATGTGCCGGGTGGCCCCAGTGAAGCTCGCCGCCGCAGGCGAGTACTCGCCAATCGCCCCCGAACGACTCTGAGGGGGCTGGACTCACGGCCGCCGACCAGCCACGTAACCCAGGGCGATTTTGTCCTACAATATTGGCTCAGTGTGGACATTGTTTTCGCCGCATCGGCATTCAGGCACGGCGTCTCGCACGCGCAGATCGAATACGTCGTCGCCCACTGCGCCCTGGTCTTCGATGAGCCGGCCCCGCCGGCGTCGTCAGTGCCAGATGATCGTGCCTCGGCGACGACGAACACGGCACAGCGCTCGAGATCATGGCCATCGCCCTAGACAGTGGTGCACTCTTGATCGTCCATGCGATGAAGCTGCGGAGGTCGTACAGGGATCGATACAACGAGGCCTTGCCTCATAGGCGACTGACATGAGAACCAAAGCAGGCAGGGGGCTCGGCGACCGCGATGTTGAAGAGTTGGCGCGCGAGGCTGAAGCCGGTTATGTCCTCACAACGGCTAAGCGGCGTCGGGTGGGACGGCCGTCGCTGAGCCGCGGCATGTCCCCACGTGTGCAATTCCGTATTGAGGCAGACGTCTTCGAGCAGGCGAAGAAGAAGGCTGCGTCCGAGTCGCGCAGTCTAAGCGACGTTGGGAGAGAGCTTTTCAGCGGCTATGTGGCTACCCACAAGAAGCGGCGACGGAGTTCCAAGCCAGGGCGGCGCGCCCGATCCTGATCGCAAGCAGGTAGAGACGCTGATGCAGAAGAACGCGGACCTGGCCTGTGTCCGCTAACACCCTCGACGCGACGATCAGATAGGTGTTGACGCTAGAGGTACGACTATTCGACCCAGACCCCATCCGGGCCATCGGTCGGGACGGCAAGAACGGAGCACAGGTTCTTGAGGTCCTCGGGTGCAAAGTACTTCGCCGATGACTTGAGCGCGAGCTGACCGGCCTTCGACCAGACGAGGAGCTTCGGCGCGATCGCAGGGGACATGAATGTCGGCATCGACCCGCGGGTTACGACGAGATGATCGAGAGTCGATCTCTCGGCACTGCGCGAGAGGCCGAGAGCATTCGTGTGACGCAGCGTGCTGGTGTCGACGGTGAATTCGCTGTTGTGAAAATAGAGCCAGCGATAGCCAGCTCGACCTATCAAGAAGACCGCTGCGCCACCAACCACGGCGATGAAGTCCAACCACTCCCGGTTGACTAGGTAGGCGATCAAGAACAGAGCGCCGCCGAATTGCAGGGCGCGCTGCGTTGCGGCAGGCGCCCCGGATTCCATGAGCGAGCGGTTAAGTGCGCGAGGCCGCAGGACGAGCCTCTCAGTAGCTAGGGTGTTTGCCGCCTTTGCGGAAGTCACCAGGGGGACGCTCCAAACATCGCTGTCGAGGGCTCTGAGCCTAGGCCCGCCCGGCGAGAGCTGCCTATCAGTTCACCCGACCGCGACGGTGTCGTCGCTGCGACGAGAGCGTCCCCTGGCAGGCGACCATCCACAAATGTCCCTGAGCCCGTCCGGCCCGTGGGTGCGGCGCTCCACCTCGTCCCACGCTATCGCGACCACCGTCGGCAGGGGTCTCACAGGTACCGCCGCATCATCGTCGTAGTTAGCGGGCCCGCCAGGGTAATCAGCACACTCTCGCCGTCCTTCGGGACGCCCTCAAGCATGCAGGCGCCAATGGAGTCGCGGCCTTGCTGGTCCCAGTCGGCGAGAACCTGCTCCGCAATTCGCAGTACCGCCCGGGCGCCGTCTTGGTCTCCCTGCTGAACCATCGCCGGCAGGGCCTGTGCTATCCCCGTAGTCTTCAGGCCAGGACTCACGTCATGTATCAGCGCCCGCGGCCAACCTCGCCCGCAACACCGGACAAGCGATAACCATTTGCTCGATCACAGCTTCTTGGTCAAGGTTCCCCTCACCGTCAGCGAACAGCCTCCCCTTCGTTGCTCATGCGTCGCGTGTATGCATCGTCCGGGGAGGTGCTGCAGCTCCAGGCGAGTGTGCGTCAAGCACCCCTGACGACATAGGTGAAGCCAGTTCGTCGTAGTGTAGGACAACAATGAACTGGGATCTGCGGCACCGGAAGTCGTCGCTTGTGATCCGACTGCTGTTGGCAGTTTGGATCGCCATCATCGTCGCTGTGCTCTGCGCCACGGGACGCTGGTGGGGCCTGGTATTCGTCGTCCCCCTGGCCCTTGACTTGTACCTGCTCCGCCGGATCTTGGCGGCCCGCTCCAGCGGGTAGCTCGGTGTTCGCAAAGCTCGTCGATCGGGCGCCGACGCCAGTGTCTGTGGATGTACCCTGAGGACCCGCTGAAAGCCCTGAGGCGCAGCCCGGCGCATTTTGCAGCGCGGCGGCGCGAGAATGCGGGCATGCCCCTGAGCACGCGGACGGTGGATGCGGCTGAGTTCATCGCGGCGGCCGACTGGTTCCTGCCCATTTGGCCGTAGCTGCCTCAACCGACAGGACGTCAATCCAGGCGAGTATCCGCTAGTGTTTACCTGAGCCGACGCGGAGCGTCTGGGTCCCGCAATCGAACTCGGTGAGAGCGGTAACCGCGAGCGGGATCGGGGCAAGGCTACTCGGGCCAGGGCAATGAACACAGCACCCGGATTCGTATACGTGGAGAACGTGAAGGTTCTTCAGATACCTGGACACGTGCTTGTCGAAACCTGGAATTCATTCTGGGAAGATGTGAACACGCGACTGGGTATGCGATTTGCCGACGGCGAAGGGCAGGAATTATTCGGCGAGCGCCTCGCCGAGTTCGCGAAGTTAGCAAAGGTCTTTGCTAGCGGAATGGCGGCCGGCCCCTCGAAAGACGTGATGCGGGCTCTCGCTGAGACGTGCGCTACATACCAACAACGTGGCGTTGCTCTGTGGATCGAGACTTGATCTGACCTCGGTGGTGTTCAGGAGGCTTCGCATACCCCCTCCGCTCCGGTGGCGGCAAATCTCGACACCCGTGCGAGGGTGAGGAGCGAGCATCAGGCCAGTATTCGTGAATGTACCCTGACGCCAGGGAGCTCTCACGCAATTCGACCAGGGGTATCCCCTGCGTTCCGGGGCTCATGATCTGCCGGTTGTCGCGTCGATGTCCGCGTTGTAATCGTCCGAGATGATCGGCGCGCCGACAGGGTGCGAAAGAGGCAACCCATCAGGGCGGTGCGCCGCTGTTGAGACTCACCGTCAGGCTGTTGATCGTGCCCCAGACCGGTCGGGCGGGACAGGCGTTAGTGTGGGCACCCGCGCACCCGATGCATTCCAAGCCCTCCAGCTTGGAGAGCATGCGAATCGCCTGCTTGAGGGTTGGCTCGAGAACGACGCACGTCTTGGGCTTCTTCATGGCGCAATGCTCGCACGGGCCGAGCAAGGGATCCGCTCCTCGGGCCGGGGCCCTACCTCGAGGGAACTCACTCAGCGTTGGGTGTGGCTACGAGGGTGATCGGGACCGCTGCGCCCCAGGATTGAGGTAGGTCACCGAGACGTTGTCCGGTGCGGCTCCGGCTCCGCACGGTTGCGGCAGCGCGCACGTGCTGAACGTCACGGTGCCGGTTCCCTGGCAGGGGACCTCTGCCGAGGTCGGAATGGACTGCGTTCGACGGTACCGTTTCAACGCAACGATCGTCGTCGGCGTGATCCGCACGGAAATCTGGCCCCCTCCCGAGCCGGTGTCCCCGCCGCCGCGTCCGACGCGCTCCGCCGCCACTGTTTGGCCTGCGGCTACGTGGCCCTGGCCACCCATGGGGCCGGCGCACAGCACGTAGAGCACCGCGTGATCGTGCTTGCCGTTGACGAGCCCCAGGAAGTGCTGATTCGGCTTGATCGGCGGCGCCGCGGCGGCCGCGTTCGGCGCAGCAGCGGCGACCAGCAGCGCTAGCGTCGCCGCCCCGAGACCTATCGCTCTCACCATCCGCCCACCTCCTCGTGCGTTCCGTCGATTATGCGCGCGCCCTTCACAGACGGATGCGGCCAATGGCTGTCTTGTACGGCTCGACGTCGGCTCGAGTTGTGTCCGGGTTCGTGCCGCGCCGGCGTGCCAGCTCAGCGACCAGGCGCTGCAGCGGAATGATGGAAACGAACGGTCGCAACAGATAGTCGACCCGAGCAAATGGCAAGTCGTAGTCGCCGGCGCCGAGCCGAATGGCTTGCACGTGCAGTTCCGTCAGCATGCCCAGGAACGCCTCCGTGCGGCCGCCGTCATCTTCATCGGGCACTGCGACGATGAAGGCGTGACGCGGTTCGAACACCGCAGGGGTGCCATGGAGCGCCAGCTCGATGGACATCGCCTCGGCCCAGAGGTACGCGCCTTCCTTGATCTTCAGCGCGGCCTCGGCCATGGAGAGCTCATCGATGCCGAATCCTGTGAGCACAATGGGCTCCTTGTCGATGAGCAGCGCCAGCACGCCAATCGGCGATGGTTGGGCCAGCGTGTCAGCCATGGCCTCTGGCACGGTGTCAAGAGCAGCGTCAAAGCTCGCCGCCGCCAGCCCGCCGACCAACCTCGCAACCAACCGAGCAAGCACCGCGAGTGCCGTCGTGTACGAGACCGTGTGGGTGCTGGCTCGCTCATCGGCGCAGGTGCGCAGGATGATGTCGCCGCCAGGGTCCTCAGAGCCACGACCTGACACCGCAACCGTCAGCGCGCCGGCGGTCGTGGCGCGCTCGAGCACCTGACGCGGAAACCGCTTGGTGCCACGGTGGCTGACCACGACGATCTGATCCTCCGCCTCGATGGCGCCGCGCAGCGCGTAGTCGTGCGCCTCCACAACAGCCACGCGAAGTCGTCCGGCTGACAGTTCCTTCGCCCAGTAGCCCGCCACCCTGCAGGCGTGCAGCGATGTGCCAACGCCCGTGAAAACGACCGGACGCCGAGGGTCCAGGTGCGGCGGATCCGTGACGCTCAGAACGTCGCGGACCGCGCCGGCCTGGGACGCGATCTGGTCGTCAAACGCGAAGCGCGTCGGCATGGCGGTGGGAGACGAAACCCCCTATTCCGGGCTGCAGCCGCCGCTCTATCTGAAGGCCAGGCCGCCTGGCTGGATGATCATCAAGAAGATGATCACCAGGAAGAGCAGCGTGGAGACGCCTCCGGCGACCTGGTTCGCCCTGATCAGCTTCATCACCGGCGCAGGCGGCCCCGACGGCGCGGCACCTGGACCCGGCGCGGGCGCGTGCTCGACGAGCGCCAGCATCTTGCGATTGTTGGGCCCGAGAACACCCAGCCCCAGCACGAGGGCGACGAGGTACAGGGCGACGGCGACGATGAGATACGGCGTTCCGAACCAGTTGATGTCCGCCGTCCAGATCAAGCCCGAGCCCGAGACGAGCATGGACAGCGCAAACGGCACGACGAGCCGGCTCTCGATGTGGTGGTTGAGCGTCAGCACGAACTTCATGTGCTGCGGCGCCTTCGCGGCGAGCGTGCCGATGATGGGAAACACGAACAGCGGGCCGAACGCGAGCACCGCCGCCGTGATGTGCAGGAACAACCAAAACAGGAACCAGTTCACGACCGCTCCCCGTTGATGGCCTCTGGCTCTATCGGCCTCCGATGCTCAGTAGCTGTTGTGCCAGGTGTTCGAGAACTTCTTGCCGGATGAGAGCGAACCTGGCGTCGCCAGGTTGTAAGTGTTCGTGGCGTCGACCATGTCGATGCTCGTCGGGCTGAAGGATCCGATGTGGCCGCTCACGCCACTCTTCGTCGCGGTGCCGTTGGTCTGGCTGAAGGTTGCGAACTTCGCCAGCGGCGCGATCCCGATGCTGAACGAGGGGCGCTCCACGATCCACTCCGCGCTCTCATCCAGGCAGGTTGTGGCCGCGCACGTCTGGGTTGTGGAGATGTTGTTCGCCGTGTGCGTCGCGTCGGTGAGCTTCAACGTGTAGCTGGTCCCGGAGCGCGTGACGGATGCGGTGATCACGTCGCCGGCCGCAACCGTCGTTCCCACCAGGACGCTCGACGACTGCGCGGGATACATCTGGTACCAGGAGTAGAGGTGCGCTGTGCCCTGGAAGCACTGCTCCAGCGTGCCCACCTGCTCGACGGTCGACGTGGTGGCGCCGTCGATGCCGACCCACTGGCTCACGATCTGGTCTTCAGCGTTGCAGGTCACGGCGGGCACCTTCCAGGCACCGCCGACCTTGGTGAACGCTCCGGATGTCGTCGTGGAGTCGTAGTACCCCTCCCAGTTGAAGCTGGAGGATGTGGCGGCGGAGACATTGGTCGCGAACCGCGCGGTGGGCGTCGAGTGGCGAAGGGAGCTCACCAGCGCGTTGCGCGCCGCGACCGCGTCGGCGGCGTTCGGCGACGAGTGCGACACCGTCCTGGTTGCGAGCACGGCCCCCGAGGTCATCGCCACAGAAGCGACCCCGGCGGCGAGCCCGGACATCACGATTGCACGCAGCACCTTCTTCACAGCGCACCCCCAAGCCTTGGTAGTCCGATACACGCGCCTATCGCGTGAGCGGATTCAAGCACAGCGCGAGTGGCGAACGTGCGCCCGTGTTGGGAGGATGGGGTCGGGAGCACACTTTGCTGCGTATGCACCGCTCGGCGCGCTACCGTGAGGGGCCGATGAGGAGCGCGGCGGCCCTCAACCGGCGCCGACGGCAACCTTCGGCAGCTCGGCTACCGCCGCGTCAATCCGCTCCTGGGGCAAGTCCACGTCCTTGAGCGTGCCGGCGAAGTACGCGTCGTACGCGGCGAGATCGAAGTGCCCGTGCCCCGAGAGGTTGAACAGGATCACGCGGTTGTCACCGGCCTCGCGTGCGGCCGCCGCCTCCTCGGCCACCGCGCGCAGAGCATGCGACGGCTCCGGCGCGGGCAGGATTCCTTCGGCACGCGCGAAGCGGACCGCCTCGGCGAAGCATTCGTTCTGACGGTACGCGCGGGCCTCGATGTGACCGTGCTTGACCAGCAGGCACAGTGACGGCGCATCGCCGTGGTACCGCAGCCCGCCGGCGTGGATGGGATCCGGGATGAAGTTGTGCCCGAGCGTGTACATGGGAACGACCGGTCCCATGCCGGCGGTGTCGCCGAAGTCGTATGCGTACGTGCCGCGGGTGAGCGTCGGGCACGCGGCCGGCTCCGCGGCGATGAAGCGGGTGTTTGTCGTTCCCGCAAGGCGGTCGGCGAGGAACGGGTAGGCGAGCCCCGCGAAGTTCGAGCCGCCGCCCACGCAGCCGATGACGACATCCGGATAGGCGTCGGCCATCTCCATCTGGCGCTTTGCCTCCTGGCCGACCACCGTCTGGTGAAGCAGGACGTGGTTGACGACGGATCCCAGGGAGTAGTGGCTGTCGTCGCGCGTCGCCGCGTCCTCGACAGCCTCCGATATCGCGATGCCGAGGCTGCCTGGCGACTCCGCGTCGCCGGCGAGGATCTTTCGTCCGAACTCAGTGCGGTCGGTCGGCGAGGGGAGCACCGTCGCGCCCCACGTCTCCATCAGCGCGCGCCGGTACGGCTTCTGCCGGTACGAGATGTTGACCATGTAGACCATCACCTCGAGGCCGAACAGCGCCCCTGCAAACGCAAGTGCCGACCCCCACTGCCCGGCGCCCGTCTCCGTCGTCAGGCGCTTGATCCCCTCTTCGGCGTTGTAGTAGGCCTGGGGAACGGCCGTGTTCGGCTTGTGCGAGCCGGCGGGGGAGACGCCCTCGTACTTGTAGAAGATCCGCGCGGGGGTCTCGAGCGCCTTCTCGAAGCGTTCTGCGCGGAAGAGCGGGGTTGGCCGCCACATCCTGTAGACGTCGCGTACACGGTCGGGGATCTCGATCCAGCGGTCGGTGGAAACCTCCTGGCCGATGATCGCCATGGGGAAGATCGGGGTGAGGTCTGGCGGGGTCAGCGGCTCGAGCGTGCGCGGGCTCAAGAACGCAGCGAGCGGCTCAGGAAGGTCGGCGAGGATGTTGTACCAGCGCTCGGGGAGCTCGTTCTCGCTCAGAAGGAACTTCGTCGCCATCGCCGTCTCCTCCTCACACGCCTGCCGCGTCGCCCGAGCATACGCCGCTGCTGCGAGCGCTGAGGGGTGAGGAAAGCCGCGGCGCGCCTAGACGAGACGCCGCTACAGCACGACCTGGCTCGAGCCGAGGAACTCCGCGACGGGCGTCCAGGAGGATCCGGAAGTCGACGTGTGCAACAGCGTGAGATGGCGGGGGGACAATCCTCCAGCGAGCCTCGCTCCGCCGGTACGCGCAAGTGACAAGGCGGATGTCTCGATTTGCTGCGGCGTTGCATCCATCAGCAGCCAGCCATCTGCGGGGGTGACGAACGACAGGGCATCAGGGCTCACGCGGGAGTTGTCCTTCTCGTTCACAACGACCGGACGCTGGGCAAATGAGTATCCGCCGTCGCTGGTGACGGTCAGCTGAACATCGGTGGCCACCGAGTCGTAGCTCGTGAGGCAGGCATCGTTTTGGCTCGTGAGCTGGAACGGGCCCGGATGCGCTGCCAAGATGCGTGGCGCTTGCGGGGTGCCAGGCTGTTGACCGCCGATCCCCTGGTTGTCAACCACTCGCCAGTGCGCGCCGTCATCGAGGCTGCGCATGACCAGCGCGGCTTCCTGGTTCATCCCAGCCCCGAATACGCTCGACAGCCACACGGTGTGTCCGAAACATTCGAGCCGGGTGTCGGTCGACAGAAAGGTCGCACCGGGCACCGTCACCGAGGCCCAGCTGGCGCCGCCGTCTGAGGTTCGCTCAACTCCACTTGGGCTCACCACCCAGCCGGAGCCGCCGGCCCCGAAGCAGGTTGCGTCCGGTGCAGCAACGGCGGCAAGCCGGCGCCAGTGCCAGCCACGGTCGGACGTCACGGCCAGGTTCTGGCCCGCAGTGATGGCGTATCCGATGGCGGGGGTCAGAAAGTCGAGGCATTGAATCCCGGCTTGCTCCGGCGTGACCACCGACCAGGTGAGTCCGCCGTTCGCCGTCCCGACCACGATTTCGTGAAATTGGATCCCCGCCGCGGTATCGGGCCCGGACCAGCCGACAACGGCGAACCCGTGCTCCGCATCGACGAAGTCGATGTCTTGGATGTTCGCCATGGGCTCAGTCGCGTGGTACTGCTGCGCCCAGGTGGCGCCGCCATCGCTGGTTGCGAGAATCACACTGCCCAGTGCAAGCCACCCATGTTCTGCATCGACGAAAGCCAAGGTCTCGGGTGTGCAGCCATCGCTCGCCTCCTTGGGCACGATTCCGTTGACGCGAGGGAGCGACGTGGCCACCGCCAGCGATGACAGGGGCTGCGTCGTACCCGCACTGGGCGACATCACCGAGCTTGCTGCTGGGTGTGCGGTCCGAGCGCTCGAGGCTGGCGCGCAGGCCGCTGCGAGCAGTGCGACCAGGGCAACGACCGCTACTGCAAGACGCTTCACGTCGCTTAGTGGAACGCGCGCGGCGGGAACCTGGTTCCGTGCCGGCCGTATCACGCGCGCCACGCTACCGAAGGCGCACGCTACGCGACGCCGGACCTGCACGCGCCTGCGGCCTGCGGAGTAGCACGGACAGCGACAGCGCCCCCTCCCTCAAAAGGAGCCACGATGGAGCATCAAGCCGACCAGCGGATCCTGGTCACCGGCGGCACGGGAACGCTGGGACGCCGGGTGGTCCGGCGCCTGCGCGACGCCGGGTGCGACGTGCGCGTGCTCACGCGGCGTCGCGATGCTGCGGCCGAGGGCGTGGAGTTCGTCACCGGCGACCTGACCACCGGCGAAGGCGTGGCATCGGCGGTCGCCGGCATCAAGACGATCGTGCACTGCGCCGGCAGCGCCAAGGGCGACGCCGAGAAGACCCGCAATCTTGTTCGCGCGGCGTCGTCCGCCGGCGCCACGCACATCGTGTACATCTCGGTCGTCGGCGCCGACACGGTGCCTGTGGTCAGCGCCGTGGACCGCGCGATGTTCGGCTACTTCGCGTCGAAGCGCGCCGCCGAGCAGGTCCTCGAAGCCTCCGGCCTGCCCTGGACGACGCTGCGTGCCACCCAGTTCTACGACCTGATCCTGCTGGTGGCGCGCCAGATGGCCAAGCTGCCCGCGATACCGGTGCCGTCCGGATTCCGCTTCCAGCCGGTCGACACCGACGAAGTGGCGGCGCGCCTCGTCGAGCTCGCACTCGGCGCACCGAGCGGCCTCGTCTCCGACATCGCGGGCCCGCGGACGTACCTGCTTTCGGATCTGCTCCACAGCTATTTGCAGGCTGTTGGCAAGCGTCGCGCACTCTTCCCACTCCGCCTGCCGGGAGGAGCGGCGCGCGCGGTGCGTATGGGTGCGAATCTGGCTCCGGAGCACGCCGTTGGGCGCCTCAGCTGGGAGCAGTTCCTGGCCGGCCACGTTGCCGCGCCTAGCAGCGGCGTCAGCCGGAAGTAGCGCTACATGCGCGAAGTCATCTCCCCTGCTCGCTGCACCCGATCTCGGCGTAGCATGGGGTGTTGTCGACGTCGGCACCGGTATTGAGTCAGAGGAGCGGATCGCTCCCGAGGAAGTGCTGTTGTCGAGGACACGGGAGGTGACCCATGGCCAGCGCAAAGCAGCGGACCGCGGCAAAGAAGAACATCCGCAAGGCGATCAGCGCCGCCAAGTCAAAGCGCAGCATCGCGAACATGCCCAAGGCAACGCGAACGGCGCTGGGAAAGCAGGCGGCGGCGGTGGCGCAGCGCAAGCGCAGCGGCGCAAGCGAGCCCAAGACCCGCGCCGAGCTGTACGAGATCGCCAAGCGCCGGAACCTTCCCGGACGCTCCAAGATGGGCCGCGCCGAGCTCGCAAGGGCACTGGGCAAGCGCTAGCGCCGGGCCGCCGCGCCCGGCCCGCACCGAAGCCGCCCGCGGCGGCTGAACCGGCGCTGCCGGCGGTCGCCTCCGCGCCGACGCCCGCCCCGCTGGAAGAAGCTCTGTCCGTTGCGCCGGCGCCGCGCAGGCGGCGGACAGTGCTTTGGGTGGGAGCGCTCGCAGCCGTGGTCGTCGCCGCAATCGTGATTGTGGGCGTGGCGCTGGGCCGGCCGCACGTCACCTGGAGCCTGCGCCGCGCCGACAACCAGCTGACGGTTGCGCTGGCGCCGGGCGCAGGGCCGCTCGCGCCCTGGTTGCTGACGCAGAGCACCCTGGTGAGCGGTGCAGGTCGCGGGTCGCGGATGAGCTTCACGCTCCAGCCGGGGCGCACCAGCACGATCACCGTCGGGATCGCCGGCCTCTGGTCGTCGGCGCAAGAGGTCGCCGTGGCGGTGCCGCCGCTACCCGCCGTCGTGAGCACGCGAGTCGATTCGCGTCTGATGGCGCTGCACTTCTCGATGCCGGTGAAGCCGCGTGACGCACCGTGCGGGTTGCCCGCGGGCTTGAGCTGGATCACTACGCTGGCGTTCCCGCGACGAACCCAGCTCTGCTCGTCGACCCTCGACGTCGTGGCCGAGTTGGGCGAGCAGGCGCAGATACCGCTGTCCATACCCGCGACCCCGACGGCTCCGCCGCAGCGACCGGTGCACCTGCCGCCACCGGCGCCGGAGGTCTTCTTCGGACCACCGGTGCACGGCGCGGTCTACATCACGATCGACGACGGCTGGTACCCGGACAGCCGCGTGATCGCGCTCATGCAGCGCGACCATCTGCCCCTGACGACGTTTCTCACCGCGCACGCTGCGGCGAGACATCTGCCGTTCTGGAGAGCGTTCGTCGCCGCAGGCGGCGAGATCGACGACCACACGATGTCGCATCCGAATCTGACGCTGCTCAGCGACGCAGGCGCCGAGGGTCAGTGGGCCGCCGCGGCTCACGAGTTCGAAACGTGGTTCGGTGTCACGCCGCTGCTGGGCCGGCCACCCTATGGATACGTCGACCGCAGCGTCGACGTGGCCGCGGCGCAGGCCGGACTGAGGCAGGTGGTGTTGTGGAGCGCGGTGATGGCGAACGGGCAACTCAGCACATACGACGGCGGACCTCTGCACGCGGGCGAGATCGTCATCCTGCACTGGGTTCCGGGTCTCTACGGCGACCTGGTGCACCTGCTCGGCATCGTGCAAGCGCGCGGCCTGCACCCGGCGCCCCTGGGCGTGAGCCTCGAGCAGGGCGGCTGAGCGCCGCATACTTCGCTTCGCGCGCTGCAACTGGAGCACCACGTTCACTCCGAGCTGAGACGTGCCGTGCCTCACGACGCAGCGGCGATGCGGAACACGGTGCCGCTGTCCCAGTCGCCTGCGTAGAGCGCCCCATCCGGACCGAGCACCAGCGCGACAGGCATGCGCATGCCGGTGATCGGCGTCGACACGGCCGCCTGATATGCACCGCCTGCGCGGTGCAGCGTCACGTCGGCGATGGCGCCCGTGGCCCACTCTGCAGCGAGAGCCGCGGTGCCAACACCGGCGCCGAGCTGCCCGGTGACGATGACCACGTCGCTGACCGCGGCGTGCCTGGCCAGGACCGCGAGCGGCGCGGGTACGCCCCTGCACGCGATGCCGCCCTGGCCGTAGCAGGCCGGTGACCCCCACGACTGGCCCTGGCGCACGAGCGCGAGCCAGTCACCCGGGGTGGCGCCGCCGAGATCGTCGCGCTGGTTCATGGTGACGAAGAGGTCGTCGGTCCCGGGAAACAGCGCGAGCCCCACCGGCGCGCGGATGTGTGATGCGAAGACGTGCAGTCCGCCGCCGTCGGGCCGGAACGCGAGGACTGCCGCCGAGTACGGCGACGCGGGCGTGCAGTGGTCACACGACGCCGACACGCCCATGAGGATCATCCCGTCCGGCGCGAGCACCATCGTGTTCAGCTCGCCGACACCGGCGGGCAGCGACAGCACCGTTCGCACGTGTGTGAAATGCGCGCCGTCGAAGCCGCTGTATGCCTCCACACGTTCCTTGGAGGCGACGTACAGCGCGGCCCCATACCACAGCAACCCGAGTGGTGTGCGCAGGCCGCCGATCACCTTGCGCGGTGCCGCAGCAGCTGTGCTGACGACGTACACGCCGTCGTTGCCCGCCTGCGCGTCGCTGTACGCCGCGGTCGCCGCCCACAACCTGCCCGCGGCGTCGACGACGAGCGCTGCCACGTGCGGCAAACCGCGCGCGTACACGGAGGCGGCGAGCCCTGCCGGGCCCTGCAGCCCGGCGCCCATGCTGCGCGGCCCGGCTTGCACTGGCGGTGCGCCGCAGCTCGCGAGCAGCGTCATGCACGAGAGCGCGACAACGCAGGCGGGAGCACGCATCCGGCGAGTGTAGGCGGGCTTCGAACGCACAGCGTTCTCTGCCACGGCGCTCAGGGTTCTCTGAGGTTGTCGGCGCATCGTCGTCGCATGACATCCAACAGCGTCAGTCAATGCGAGGTGATGACCCATGTGACCTGAACACGACAAACGGCAACCCATCCTGGACCGCATCGACAGCAACCACAGCAGACACACAGAAGGAAACACGTGATGAACGACACATACGAACCCGCTCCGCCACCGGTGCCGGAGCCACCCCGCACCCGGTTGAGCCGGGTGAAGAGACGGATGGCCATCGCGGTCGCCGCCTCGGGCTTCGCGCTGGGCGGGCTGGGGGGAGGCCTCGTCGTGGCACACGCCGCGACGACCGCAAGCCCCTCGCCGTCCTCGAGCTCATCGAGCTCCAGTGGCAGCTCCAGCAGCGGCAGCACGAGCACCACGCATCCGAACTGCCCGAACATGTGAGACGGTGCGGATGGCGGCAACGCGCTGCCATCCGCATTCCGTCGCCGATTCCTGAACCGGCGATCGGCCGCCGGTTCAGCCGCGTGGCGTCCTGTCGCGGCGGCGCTGCAGCCGCTCGTGGATCGTCGTGTACGTGTCCCCGCGATGGCGGCTGCCGGGTCGGGGCCGCGTCGGCGGCAGCCCCGTGCCCCACCACACCAGGGCGCCGATCGCCACCGCGAGAGCCAGGATGATGATCACCGCGACCATTCACGCAGCATACGGGCGGTGGATCTTCTGCTCTTCAAGCTGACGATCACGCCCATCGCCGTGGGCCTGGCCACGCTGCTGGCGCGCCGCTTCGGACCGTCGTTCGGCGGCTGGCTGGTCGGCATCCCCTTCACGTCGGCACCCGTCGTGGTCTTCCTCGCGCTCGACCACGGGTCCGGGTTCGCCACCGCCGCCGCCACCGGCATCCTGGCCGGCACCGCATCGCAAGCAGCATTCGCGCTCGCCTACGCGTGGGCCGCTGTGCGCCTGGGTTGGGCGCCGTCATTGGCGGCGGGCTGCGCCGCGTTCGCCGTGGCCACGCTGGGGCTCAACACGCTGCTCCTCACCGCGGTGCCCGCCCTGCTGATAGCGGCGGGCGCGGTGGCTTTCGCGCTGGCCATGCTGCCGGCGCTGCCGGCCTCCGTCCCCGAGCCCCGCGCGCCCCAGGTCCGCGCCGCCACCGACGTCGTGGTGCGCGCTGCGCTCGCCACCAGCCTCGTGGTTCTCGTCACCGCGATCGCACCTCGGATCGGCGCCACACTGGCGGGTCTCGTATCGCCGTTCCCGCTCTTCGGCGCGCTCTTCATCGTGTACCCGCATCGGCGCGCCGGCTCCGCCGCGGCCATCGTCGCCGGACGCGGCCTGCTCTTCGGGCTCTTCGCGGCCACGGCGTTCTTCGCGCTGGTGGCGCAGCTGCTGCCCACCGCCGGTCTCGCGGTGACCTACGTGGTCGCGGCCGCTGTCGCGATCGGCGTGCAGGCGGCCACGCTGGCCGTGCTGCGCCGTGTCCCGGCGCGCACGCGGACTTCGCGGGCAGCCTGACCCGCGGCCCTCAGGAGGCCCGGCGGTAGGCGCGCACGGCGAGCGGCGCGAAGACGATGAGCACGCCCGCCAGCCACGCCAGCGCCTGCCACAGGCTGGGATTGAGCGGCGGCACGCCGGGGCCGTTGCCCAGCGCGAGCGCACGCATCGCGTTGATCACCAGCGTCACGGGCTGGTTGTTGGCGAAGGCCTGCATCCAGCCCGGCATCGACTGGATGGGCACGAACGCCGAGCTGACGAACGTGAGCGGGAACAGCCAGATGAGACCGAATGCCTGCACCGACTCCTCGTCCTTGATGGCGAGGCCGATGAATGCGGACACGCAGCAGACCGTGACGCCGAAGACCTCGGCGAGCAAGATCATGCCAATCGCGGCCGGAACTCCGTTCTGGAAGCGGAAGCCGACCGCGTAGCCGACGCCGACGATCACCAGCAGCGTCACCATCATCCGCACCGCATCCGCCATGAGCCTGCCCGCGAGCACCGCTGAGCGCGCCATGGGCAGCGAGCGCAGCCGGTCGATGACGCCCTTCTGCACCTCCTGCGCGAGAGCGATGGCCGTTGCGAACGTGGCAAAAGCGGCCGTCTGTCCGATGATGCCGGGAAGCAGGAAGTTGACGTACCCGCCTGGGTTGGCCACGTGGATCGCGCCGCCGAACACGTAGCGGAACAGCAGCACGAAGATCACCGGCTGCACAACGGTGAACACGATGTACGCGGGCACGCGCAGCCAGACCAGCAGGTTGCGCTTGGTCATCACCAGCGAGTCGCTGATCGCCCAGCGGGCGAGCTGCGTCGCGCCGGGACGGCGGGCGGGGATGGCGGCGACGGCTGTGGTCATGCGACCTCCTGCTGCTGCGCCGGGCGACGCCCGCGGCCGCGCGGCTTCACCTCCGGCTCGGCCTCCGCGGCGTGCCCCGTGACCGCCAGGAACACGTCGTCGAGCGACGGACGGCGCAGCGCGAATGCGTCCGCCTCGATGCGCGCGGCGTCCAGCCGGCGCACCGCCTCCACGAGCGCGTGCGAGCCACGGTTGCCCACGCGCAGCCGCACCTGGCGCGTTTCGTTGTCGACCAGCGGCTCGCTGTCGGTGAGGCCGCCGACGGCCGACACCGCGTCGCTCAGCCGGTCCCGGTCGGGGACGGTGAACTCGAGCACGTCGCCACCCACCCTGTCCTTGAGCTGGTCCGACGACCCCTGCGCGATGACGCGGCCGCGCTCGATCACGATGATGTCGTCGGCGAGCTCGTCGGCCTCTTCCAGGTACTGCGTCGTCAGCAGGATGGTGGTTCCCTCGCCGGCCAGCTCGCGGATGATCTCCCACATTCCCAGGCGCCCGTGGGGGTCGAGCCCCGTCGTCGGCTCGTCGAGGAAGAGCACAGACGGCTTGCCGATGAGGCTCGCGGCCAGGTCGAGACGTCGCTGCATCCCCCCGGAGTACGTCTTCGCGGCGCGTCCCGCGGCCTCGACCAGATCGAAGCGCTCCAGCAGCGAGGTCGCCCTGGACTCGACCTCCGCGGCAAGGAGGTGGTGCAGGCGGCCCATGATCTGCAGGTTCTCGCGTCCGGTGAGCTCGGGCTGGATGGCCGTCGCCTGGCCGGCGAGCGCGATGGAGCGCCGCACCGCGGCGGCGTCGTGCACCACGTCGTGACCCTCGATCACCGCCCGGCCCGAGTCGGGGCGGAGCAGCGTGGTGAGCACGCGGACGGCCGTGGTCTTGCCGGCCCCGTTGGGTCCGAGCATGCCCAGCACGGATCCGCGCGGCACCGTGAAGTCGATGCCGCGCAGCGCGTGCACCGAGCCGAACGACTTGTGGAGGCCCTCGACCTCGATCGCGTCAGCAGCCATGGCCCGGACTCTGCCAGGTCACGGCTGCGACGCGACCTGGAGGGTCGCCGTCAGATCAGGTCAGCTGCTCGGTGGCGCGGCGCAGGTCGTGGCCCAGGCGCAGTCGTGGAAGCCGTCTGTGTCGGAATCCGGCCGGGACGGCTGCGCGATCACCTTGCTGTTGCTGTTGACCAGCTGCACCTCTTCGGCGGTGGTGAGCTTCGGGTTGGCGCCGTTGGTGAGCCCCAGATCGAACTTCACCGTGGTGAGGTTGGGCAGCGGCGCGAATCCACCTCCGCTGCCGACGATCAGCGGCGTCTCCTCGATCCACTCAGCGGTGGCGTATGACGAGCTGTACGCGGTGGACACCGTGGTGGACCTGCCGCTGGAGAGGTTCTTGATCACGATGCTCCACTGCCCCTGCGAGGTCTGCGTGATCGTCACCCGCACTGTGTTGCCCGCCGTGACCGGCAGGCTGACCTGCGTCTCGGGCTCAGGGATGATCTCCCACCAGGCGTAGTACGAAGCCTTGCCCGCCGCGCTGACGTCCTGCTCCGTGCCGGCCTGGATCAGCGTGTTGTCGGTGACGGTGCAGCCGGTGTTGACGCAGCCGCCGCCGATTCCCACCCAGCTCGACGAGTACTCCGCCTGGCCCTTCTTGTGCTGCGAGGCGGTGGGTACGACCCACGTCCCGGCGATGGACTTGAAGAGCTCGTTGCCCTTTTCCAGGGAGCCCTGGTTGTACCCGGACCAATTGCTGGACTGGTTGGCGCCGATCACGGCGATCGGCCGGTGCGACACCAGCGCCGCCGCGCCGGGCGCCGCCGTGACGGTCGACCCCGCGAAGGCCGCCATCGCGAGCGCGCACGCGCCGAGCCCCGAGGCGACGTGGATTCTGCGTCCCATGAGCCGCTCCTCCTTGGACTGCCCTGGATGTGCCTTCCCTTCCACCGTGCGGCGGAATGCCTGGATCGTAGCGCGGCCGTACCGGCCCGCCGCCCGGGGTCGGGGCGCCCGCTAGCATCGCGCCGATGGGCCGCGTCTACCGCAGCCGGCGGCGGATCCGCCTCTCCGACACCACGGCCGCGGGCCGCCTCCGCCTCGACGCCGCGGCGCGGTACGCCCAGGACATCGCATCGGACGACGTCGACGACGCCGGCATCGACGACGGCGGCAGGGTCTGGGTCGTCCGCCGCGCGGCGTTCGACGTGGTGGTTCCGTTCGGCGAGGACCGCTTCGCCGACGTGGCCACTTGGTCCGGCGGCCTGGGGCCGCGCTGGGCGGGGCGGCGCACCACCATCGCCGGAGACGGCGGCGGGCGCATCGAGGGGGAGACCCTGTGGGCCTACATCGATCGCGAGACGCAGCGGCTGGCCCGCCTGCCGGAGGCGTACTCCGCCGTCTACGGCGCCTCGCCGCCGGCTCCGAGCCCGCGGCTGGAGCTGCCGCGCGACCCCGCCGCAGGCGCCGCGCGGCGGCCGTGGCCGCTGCGCATCAGCGACGTCGACATCCTCGGGCACGTCAACAACGCGGTGCACTGGGCGGCGGTGGAGGCCCTGCTGGCGGAGGCCGGCGGGGCAGACCGCCGCCTGCGGGCGATGGTCGAGTACCGCGACGCGCTCGACGTCGAGGACCCCGTCGAGCTGGCGGTGGAGCAGGGGGCGGGGCGGGTGCGGGCCTGGTTCGTCACTCGCGACACGGTCGCCGCGGCGCTTCAGGTGGACTGGGACGGGCAGGCGTAGGAAGTGACCCCGGCGGGTATGACCTGCCTGTGACCGAGCTGAAGTCGGAGCTGCTGCCCGTCCTGCCCCTCGACGACGTGGTGGTGCTCCCGCACATGACCGTGACGCTGAGCGTCGAGGGGGAGGAGCAGCGCGCCGCCGTCGAGGCCGCGCGCAAGGGAAGCCACCTGGTGCTGCTGGTGCCGCGCATCGAAGGGCGCTTCGCGTCCGTCGGCACCGTGGCCAGCCTGGGCGACTCGGGCAGCCTGCCCAACGGCGCCGAGGTCACGATCATCCGCGGCGAGCATCGCGCCCGGCTGGGCGTCGGCCAGGCCGATGTCGGCGGCGCGCTCTGGGTCCAGGTGGAGCCGGTGACCGACTCCGACCCGCCGAGCGAGCGCGCGCTGGAGCTCGCTCGGGAATACCGCGCGATGCTGGAGAACCTGCTCGAAGCGCGCGACGCGCGTGCGGTGGTGCAGTTCCTCCGTGCCGCACGCACGCCGGGCCACCTCGCCGACCTCGCCGGCTACTCGCCCGACCTGTCGGTGGCGCAGAAGGTGCAGGTGCTGGAGACGCTCGACGTCGAGGCGCGCCTCACGCTGCTGATCGGCTGGACGCGCGACGTCCTCGCGGAGGCCTCGCTCAAGGAGCAGATCCGCAACGAGGTCAACGAGGGGATGGAGAAGGCGCAGCGCGACTTCCTGCTGCGGCAGCAGCTCGAGGCCATCAAGAAGCAGCTCGGAGAGGGCGGCGACGACGTTGCGTCGTCGTACCGTGAGCGCGTCGCGTCCGCGGGCATGCCCGACGCGGTGCGTGCCGAGGTGGACCGCGAGATCGACAGGCTGGAGCGAACCTCCGAGCAGAACCCCGAGCACGGCTGGATCCGCACGTACCTCGACTGGATGCTCGACATCCCGTGGAGCGTGCGCTCGGATGACAACTTCGACCTCGCCGAGGCGCGCCGCGTGCTCGACCAGGATCACACCGGCCTCGACGACGTGAAGGACCGCATCATCGAGTTCCTCGCCGTGCGCAAGCTGCGCCACGAGCGCGGCCTGGCGGTCGTCGGCGGCCGCGGCTCCGGCGCCATCGTCACGCTGGTGGGCCCGCCAGGTGTGGGCAAGACGTCGCTCGGCGCGTCGGTGGCGCGCGCGCTGGGGCGGAAGTTCGCCCGCGTGTCGCTGGGCGGCATCCACGACGAGGCGGAGATCCGGGGCCACCGGCGGACGTACGTCGGAGCGCTTCCTGGCCGCATCGTGCGCGCGCTCAAGGAGGCCGGCACCAAGAACCCGGTCATCATGCTCGACGAAATTGACAAGGTTGGCAGTGACTGGCGGGGCGATCCGTCGGCCGCACTGCTCGAGGTGCTCGACCCGGCACAGAACAACACGTTCCGCGATCACTACCTCGAGGTCGACCTGGACCTGTCCGAGGTGCTGTTCATCCCCACCGCCAACGTGTGGGAGACGATTCCCGCGCCGCTGCTGGACCGCATGGAGCTGATCAAGCTCGACGGCTACACGACGGAAGAGAAGCTGGCCATCGCGCGCGACCATCTGCTGCCGCGCCAGGTGGAGCTCGCCGGTCTGCGCGGCGACGAGATATCGGTGGACGACGAGGCGGTCCTCGACGTCATCGGCAGCTACACGCGCGAGGCGGGCGTGCGCACCTTGGAGCGCCAGCTGGGCAAGCTGACGCGCAAGGTGGCGACGGCGTTCGCCCGCGGCAGCGTGACGCCGCCGGTGCGCATCGCGCTCGCCGACGTGCGCCCGTACCTGGGCAAGCCGCTCTTCGACAACGAGGTGGCGGAGCGCACCGCGGTGCCCGGGGTGGCGACGGGGCTCGCTGTCACCGGCACGGGTGGCGACGTCCTGTTCGTCGAGGCCACCGGCGCCGGCGACAAGGGCTCGCTGACGCTGACCGGACAGCTCGGCGACGTGATGAAGGAGTCGGCGCAGATCGCGCTTTCCTACGTGCGCTCGCACGCGGCAGAGCTGGGCATCGACCCGGCCGCGGCGGCCCAGGGCTTTCACATCCACGTGCCCGAGGGCGCTGTCCCCAAGGACGGACCGTCGGCGGGGGTCACCATGACCACCGCGATCGTCAGCCTGCTCACCGGACGGCCGGTGCGCAGCACCGTGGGCATGACCGGGGAGGTGACGCTGCAGGGGCTCGTGCTGCCCATCGGCGGCGTCAAGCAGAAGGTGCTCGCCGCGCACCGCATGGGCCTCAAGGAGGTCGTGCTGCCGCGGCGCAACGCCAAGGACGTGGACGACGTGCCCCAGAGCGTGCGCGACGCGATGGTCTTCCACCTGGCGAGCCGCGTGGACGACGTGCTCGACGCCGCGCTCGAGGCTGCGGCTGAGGGGCAGCGACAGGTCGCGTAACCCGGCCTTGCCGTGACGGCGGGGTGACGATGCGACCGGGGTACCGGCTTCAGGCAACGGCCTGATTGCACTGCGGCAACGACGCCCCGCACAGGCTGGAGCGATCCCGGGCGCTGCCTAGCATTCGTGGCGATGACCGCAGAGAAGGTTGATTGCGCCGCCGTGGCCACGCTCGCGCCCGGGGAGGCCGCGGTGGCCCTGCAGCCGATCCTGGACATCGTCGACCGGGTGGCGATCGGTTACCTGGCGCTTCCCCGCCACGACGGCGACGACGACGGCCGCGCCCTCGTCGAGGCGGCCGTCGCGGTGGCGCAGCACGCCGGCCCGGCGGTCGTCTTCGTTGCGCTGCCTGCCCCGCTGATCACCGACCCGTCCTTCGATCCCCTGCCCCGGGTTCGCAACCTCGGCGCCATCCCCGGCGAGATCGCCTGGGTGGTGGACAACGCCCACTCGGCTGACTTCGGCGCCGCCGCGCAGGCCCGGCTTCGCGAGCTGCGCGATGCAGGGTTCCGGCTGGCGATCGCGGGGGCGTCGGTGTCGATGATGGGTCGCGGCCTGGTCGCGTCCCTGCGCCCCGAGTTCGTCTTCCTCGACCACTGCCTGCCGGAGCAGCTCCACGACGAGGTGTTCAAGGCAGAGCTGGCAGCAACCGTCGCGTACGCCGCGAGGCTCGGCGCGCGGCTCATCGCGTGCGGCATCGTCGACGGTCAGCAGGCGCTCGCCGTGGCAGGTCTCGGCGTGCAGTACGGAGTCGGCCCGTACCTCGCAGGTCCCGTCGTGCTCGACGCCGCGGTCGCGCAGCCGGGGGACGAGGTGGTGCCCGGGTCCTGGTTCCGCGGCCGCGACGTCCGCGTCATCGAGGAGCGCGGTGCGGCGCTCGACGCCACCTTCGTCCTCACGTCGCTGCCGGTGCACGACGGCATGGTGGTCGACGCGCGCACCTTCGCCCGCATGCTCGGCGAAGCGGCTCGCGCGCTGCAGGCGGAGCACGACCCGGACCGCATCCTGCGCACGGCTGCGGAGATGGTGCTGCAGGTCATGCCCGCCGACCGCTTCGCCATCTTCGAGGCAGACTGGGAGCACAACCGCCTGGTGCCACGCGTGGCGGCCGGCGCCGGCATGGAAGGCCTCGGCGCGATGGAGAACTCGATCAATGAGGGCATCACCGGCTGGGCCTTCTCCAACGGCGTTCCGTACAACTGCGACGACACCGACCGGCACCCCGCCGCCGCGACCATTCCCGGCACTGACCGCGTCGAAGAGTTGCTGCTGGTCATCCCGCTCGTGGCCGGCGACCACCGCCTCGGCGTCCTCGACATCTGGCGCAACGGCATCGGCGCATTCACCGAGGCCGACCTCGAGCGCAGCGCGCTGATCGGCTACATCCTGGCGGCGGCCTGGCGCAACGCCGAGCTGTACGGCGAGCTGGAGCGGCGCGCGTTCACGGACGGTCTCACCGGCCTGCTCAACATCCGCTGGTGGAACGAGATCGCGCCCCGTGAGGCCGCGCAGAGCGCACGCCTCGAAACCGAGATCGCTGTGCTCCTGATCGACCTGGACGACTTCAAGCGCATCAACGACGTCGCCGGGCACGCCGCCGGCGACGCGGCGTTGCGCAGCGTCGCGCGTGCCCTGCGCGTGGTGATGCGTCAGGGTGACGCGGCGGTGCGCTACGGCGGCGAGGAGTTCCTGCTCATGCTCCCCAACAGCGGTCCCAGTGGCGCGCTGCGCGTCGCGGAAGCGGTTCGCGCCGCGCTCGCGGAGCTGCCCCCGCCGGCGGCGAACCTGCCCCGGGTCACCGCGTCGATCGGCGTCGCCATGTACCCGCACCACGGACGCAACCTCGACGAGGTCGCCCGCGCCGCCGACCTCGCCATGTACACGGCCAAGCGCTCCGGTGGCAATCGGGTGGGCATGGCGCCGGAGGCACCTGCGGCGTAGCTCGTACACTCGGCGGCCGATGGGGTCGACTGGTGTGGAGGCGCGCCTGCGCGCGCTGGTGCGCGACGTGCCGGACTTTCCGCGGCCCGGCATCACGTTCCGCGACATAACGCCGCTCCTCGCTGACCGCGACGCATTGGCCGACGCCGTCGACGCCATGGCCGCGCCGTTTCGCGATACCGGCGTCGACTTCGTCGCCGGCATCGAGGCGCGCGGCTTCATTCTGGGCGGCGCGATCGCCCGCGAGCTGAGCGCGGGCTTCGTGCCGGTGCGCAAGCAGGGCCGTCTGCCGCGCGACACCGAGGCCGCCGCCTATGAGCTGGAGTACGGCACGGCGGTCCTCGAGGTGCACGCCGACGCGGTGGGGAGCGGCGCGACAGTTCTGGTCGTCGATGACCTGATCGCCACCGGCGGCACGGCCGCCGCGGCTGTCTCACTCGTCGAGCGAGGCGGGGGACACGTCGCCGGTGTCTCGGTGCTCATCGAGCTGAGCGCGCTGCGCGGCGCGGACCTTCTCGGGGAACGGACCCTCGCCTCGGTGCTTCGCTACTGACCGCGCACACGCTGCCGGCTCAGGGGCCCAGGGAATCGCCGCGCAAACGAAAGAGGGCCCCGGCCGGGGCCCTCTCGCAGGGGGTTGGG
Organism: Candidatus Dormiibacterota bacterium; assembly: GCA_963777285.1. Classification (GTDB taxonomy): domain Bacteria; phylum Chloroflexota; class Dormibacteria; order Aeolococcales; family Aeolococcaceae; genus JAFARE01. The sequence goes on along the minus strand of CAVZPR010000001.1, from coordinate 1,009,935 downwards.
GTGTGAGTTGGCTGCTGACCGCCTACTGGGACGGGACCGGCTGCGGCAGGTCCGTGCCTGCGCCGGCGCAGTAACCCGCGCCTTCCGCCGCCTGGTTGCTCCACAGTGCCTGCACCGGGAACGTCTGCCCGGCGTGGCCGTTGTTGTTGCCGACCATGGTGCCGAGCTCGCCCGGCGTGTTCGGCACCGGCTCGGGGCCCGTGCCGCTGACGAGCCACACCGGGTCCGCGCCGACCCAGGCGCACTTGTCGCCGATCTCGTACGCGTTGACGTCGTACCAGCCGCCCAGCGACGTGCCGTTGGGTCCGGGATCCTCGGCGCCGGGGTCGGTCACGGTCTCCTCGATCTCGTGACCGAGCACGATGGACTCACCGTCGAGCTTGCCCGCCGCGCCGGCGTTGACGCTGTTCTCGCCGCATCCCGTGCCCTGGCTGAGGATGTACGGCATGTTGGTGTAGGACATGTTCGGCGTGACGCCGTTGTAGATGCCGCCCTCGATGCCCGGCTCGGTGTAGTCGTGGAACGCGCAGTAGCCGGTGGACGCGGCTGCGGGATCGGAGAAGTTCTGCGGCTGCGCGATGATGAAGTTGCTGTCGGCGAGGTCGGTGACGTGGAAATGCGCCACGGCGCGCGCCGCTTCCTGCGCCATCATCGTGTAGGTCATGCTGGCGTTGATCGGCGTCGTGTTGTCGTACCAGACGCCCTTCAGGACGTTGGCCGGATTCTGCACGTACTCGTTGTACGTGTTGCCGTTCTGGTTGACGGTCTCGTAGTACTGCGTCGTCTCGCCGGCCCAGGTGGTGCCGCCGAGCTGCTTCACGAAGCTGAGCATGCGCTGGCCGGCGCCGTCGGGATCGCACGGGACGGGATCGCCCTTGGGCCGCTGGCTGCACGGCGAGCTGAACGCTCCCTTGTCGCCCCAGCCCCAGAAGATGAGGTACTCCTTGGGCGTCACCTGGACGTGTCCGCCGAAGTACGCCATGTTGCCCGGCCACGGCTCTCCTGCGGGAGGCGCCGGGGGCACGCACCCCGGGATTGGCGACGGCGGCGTGACGGGGAGACACGCGAGCACGGGCGGCGGCGTGATCGCCGGCTTGATCACGGTTGTGTCGCCGTTGATCGCCGCCGTCTGCCCGGCGGTGAACATCAGTGCCGGCTGGTGATACGGGGTGGTCGTCGCCGCCGACGCGCCGGCGGCATGGCCGGACACCGCGGCGAGCGCGCTCGCGCCGACGAGGGCGGGCGCCATCAAGAGTCGCTTCAAGGGGAGGGTCCTCCACTCTCCGGTTGTGTGCGCCGCAGCCGGCGCTGTCATCCGGGCTTAACGCCGCAGCCGGCGGCGTCTTGCGGTGGCCGCCACAGCAATGAGGCGGCTGGTGTCAGCGCGCCGACGTCAGGCGCATCAACTCCGCGTCGAAGTCGGCGTCGCTCAGGATCTCGAGCCCGCCGAGCACGCGGTCGGCCACGGCGCCGTGCGCGTCGAGGAATACGATCGCCGGCGCCGCGGGCACCTGATAGCCGGCCGCGATGTCGGCGTCGGCGTCCACGACACTGGTGTAGGGCACGTGCTCCTGCTGGATGAACCCGCGCGCCGCGGAGTTGCTGTCGAGCATGTCGACCCCGAGAAAGCGCACCCCGCGGGGCTGCCAGCGCTGGTAGGCCGCGTTGAGGCGTGGCTGTTCGTCGTGGCAGGGCCCGCACCACGAAGCCCAGAAGGCGAGCACCACGGGATGGCCGTGCAGGGCTGCCTCGCTGAGGCTGCCGCCCTGCACCGTGGGACCGGCGAGGTTGGTGGTGGGGGAGAGGGCAGCGGTCGGGCTGCCCGCACCGGCCGTGGTGGCACAGGCGGTGAGCAGCATCGCAGCGGCGCAGAAGGCGAGCCGTCGCGCGGCGATCACTTCACCTCGACGTGCAGCGCCGCTCCCTGTGACTGTGCCGCTCCGGTTTCGTCCGCTTCGAACCAGCTCGCCAGGATGGCCACGAGCACGGCGATGAACGGCACGCCCCCGGGCACCCACATGACGCCGGCGGCGATCTGCTGATCGGCGAGGGGGCTCAACCCACTGTGCACCGGGTACTCGTACAGCGGGTGCGACGCGTAGCCGATGACGATCGCCAGCACCCAGCTCACGATCATTCCGCTGAGCACGACCACGGCGCGCGCCAGGTGCGACAGCTGTGGGGGCGTGCGCCAACAGCCCAGCGCCTGGTCCCAGAAGAGCAGGCCGGTGACCAGGAACAGCGTGTGCTCCAAGTCGTGCACCCACTCGACGTGCAGCGTGAGGTCGTACAGCACGGGGACGTGCCACGCGACCAGGTCGGCAGCGAAGGCCACAGACGCGATCGCCGCGCCGCGCCGACCGTTGCGCAGCGCGCCGAGAGCGCGAAGCAGCTGGCGCGGCGGATCGCCGATGTCCGATCGCAGCGACCGCAGGCCGCGCCATGCCGTGGCCCAGGGATCGCCCAGCAGGATGAGTGGCGGGGCCACGACGAGCAGGACCACGTGCTGCACCATGTGCACCCACTGGTACTGCAGGTCGAGCCCGTCTAGCGGTGAAACCAGCGCCAGGAAGAGCAGGATCAGGCCGGTGTAGAACCACAGCGCGTCGCGGCGGCGCGCGACCAGACCGCTCCTCTGCATCGCCGCGCGGCCGCGTGCGTAGAGAACGCCTGCGAGCGCGCAGCCCAGCACCGGCACCGGCTCGAACGTCCACTGCGCGAGCGCCGCCCACATGGCTGGCCGCCGCGGGTCAGGTGACGAACTGGACGAGCGCGAACACTCCGAGGGCGACGATGCTGACGAACGCCCAGTATTCGAACGCCGCGCGCAGCTGAGCCGGCGTTGCGGGCACGGTGCGCCGTGCTTGGCCCGCGTAGAGGCTCGCCACCCAGAAGAGGCCCAGCGCGAACTCGGCGAGCATCAGCGCGTACCAGAAGGTGGAGACGTCGACGTAACCGCCGCCGTACGTGTCGCTGTTCGAGTCGTAGATGAACCAGCCCAGGTGGTACTGCAGGTACACGCGAAGCCCCACGGTGAGCAACGCAACCAGCAAGCTCCCCGCAAGCAGCGCGGTGACGCCGGTGCGCGCCAGCCCGCCGCGCGAGGGCCGCGCTGCTGCCCACAGCAGCACGACGCTGGCGAAGGGGACGATCATCGCCGCCACGGCGACGGCGTTCGGCGGGCCGATGCCCGAGGGGCGCCACTGGCCGCCGAAGTTGTTGGCGCGCAGATAGAGGTACGCGAAGAGCACGGTCAGCTGCAGTCCGACGTTGGCGGCGATCAGGAGGCGGCCGCCGGTGACGAGCGTGCGCGCGTAGACAGGCGGCTCGCCCTCCGTCGGCACGCTGGTGGGGATTGCCTGCGTCATCCGTCAGGCTCCGCTCAGCGCGGGCACCACCGCGCCGACGTCAGCGGCGGGACGCCCCGTGTCGTAGTTGTACGGCAGCGACCACGTCGTCGGGATGGTGCCTTCGAAGTTGTAGAGCGGCACCGGTGTGGGCAGCTGCCATTCGATCCCCAGGGACTCCCAGGGGTTCACCGCCGCCATCACCGGACGGAGCACGATCTTCCAGAGCAGGATGCCCAGGAAGAGCAGCATCGATGCGCCGAGGATGAACGCGAAGATCGACGCCGAGACGTTCAGCGGCTGCAGGTACGCGGGGTAGGCGACCACGCGTCGCGGCATGCCGAGGAGGCCGACGGCGAGCAGCGACAGGAAGGTGCCGTTGAAGCTGAGGAACGCCGCCCAGAACTGGAAGCGGAGCAGGCGGCAGTCCATGGTCCGCCCGGTCATCTTGGGCAGGTAATAGACCAGCGCGCCCATGAGCACGAAGACCTCCGCGCCCATGATCGTGTAGTGGAAGTGCGCCTGCACGAAGTAGCCGCCGTGCAGCGTGAAGTCGCTGGGCACGTCGGAGAGGAAGACGCCGCTGAAGCCGCCGATGAGGAAGTTGAAGAAGAAGGCGCCAAGGAAGAGCATCGGCGTGGTGAAACGCGTGCGGGCGCGCCACAGCGTGCCCAGCGACACCAGGTAGATGATGCCTGTGGGCACGGAGATCGCCTCGGTCGAGAACATGTAGAACGGCCGCAGCGCGGGTGCGAGCCCGCTCACGAAGAGGTGGTGCTGCCACACCATGAAGCTCAGGACGCCGACGCCCACCATGCCGCCCACGGCAACGCGGTAGCCCCAGAGCGGGCGGCGCGCGAAGACGGGCAGCATCTCCATCACGAGCCCGAACGCGGGCACGATGAAGATGTACACCTCGGGGTGTCCGAAGAACCAGAACAGGTTCTCCCAGAGATACGGTGAGCCGCCGCCGGCGGGCACGAACAGCGCGCTGTGGTAGGCGCGGTCGAAGGTCTCCATGGCGATCGCGCCGACCAGCGTCGGCGCCGCGAGCAGTCCCAGGAACGATGTGACCACGACGGCCCAGACGAAGATCGGCAGCCGGGTGAAGCGCATCCCCGGGGCGCGCATGGTGATCACCGTGGTGATCATGTTGAACCCGGACAGCATGATCGAGAGCCCGATGAGTCCGAACGCCACCAGGTACGAGTCCATGCCCAGCACGTTCTGGTCGGCGAGCGGCGCATAGCCGGTCCAGCCGGTGGTGAAGCCGCCCAGGAAGACGGTGGACAGCAGGATCAGGCCGGCCGGCGGCAGCAGCCAGAAGGTCAGCGCCTCCAGGCGGGGGAACGCCATGTTGCGCGCGCCGATCATGATCGGCACGAAGTAGTTGCCGAAGGGGCCGATCAGCGCCGCCGACGCCATGAAGATCATCAGCGTGCTGTGCAGGCCGACCAGCGTCAGGTAGGACTCCGCGGTGGCGAATGACGGATTCTGGTTGAGCAGCTCGCCGCGGATGAACATCGCGCCCAGGCCGCCGATGAACAGGAAGGCGAGGATCATGACGACGTACTGCAGACCGATGACCTTGTGGTCGGTCGTCATGCGGAAGTAGCGGCCGAACCCGCTTCCCTGCCCGTGCAGGAACGCCTCGTCCTCCTCGGTGGGCGCGCGGCGCCCCAGCAGGCGGCTGACCGGGTAGTTGAGGAAGCCCATCCCGGCGAGAAATCCCACCGCGCTGAGCGCATAGCCCAGCAGGATCCCGGCGTTCGAGCCCAGGGAGTCGTTGGCACCGAAGAACGACTCGTCCATGGCGAGGTTGCCCAGCATGTAGCCGACGAAGAAGCCGATCACGGCGCCGATGACACCCAGCAGCAATCCCCACTGGTGAAGGCGCCGGGGCAGCGTGGGGCGGATGGACGACTGCCCCGGGGCGACGGCTACTGCATCCACGCTTCCATCCTCGATGTCTCTGTGGGTGGCAACACTCAGGTCCCGTACACGAGCGGCATGGGCGCGTACGTGTGGCTGTACGCCGGCAGGAACTTCATGATCGGCGCGTCGAGCGAGGTCTGCTGCGCGATCCAGTTGCTGAAGGTGGGCGCGTCCACGACCATCGCGGTGTCGGCGGACATGTTGCCGTGCCACAGACCGCAGAGCTCGGAGCACTGCACGCGATACGTGCCGGTTCGTGTGGGCGTGACCGTCACCACGTTGTCGTTCAGCGGCACCGCATCCGCCTTGACGCCGAGCGCGTAGAACCAGAAGGAGTGCACCACGTCGAGCGACGTGATGTGGAACTGGATCTTCTGATTGACGGGCAGCACCAGCTGCGCGGTCTCGATGCCGCCGTACGTCGGGTAGCGATACGTGAAGTACCACTGCTGCGCGATGACCTGCACCTCGAGCGGCTGGTCGGCAGCGGACGGCAGCGGCAGCGCCGCCGAGGTTGTGGAGATACCCGCGCCCGGTTCGTCCGCGGCGAGCGCGACGGTGCCGTACACGGCCAGGCTGAGCACCACCACCACGGTGCCGACGACCCACGCCGTCTGGATGCGCGGGTTGCCGCGCAGCGACACGGCGTCGACCTCACCCTGGTGCGGCGCCCAGCGATTGACGAAGAGCGTGAAGAACAGGATGGCCAGCACCGCGGAGAAGACCGGCCATGCGATGAGCGCCAGCAGGCGGATGATCAGGGTCTCGTCCGACGCGAGGTTCGAGGATTCGCCCGGGGGCATGGGCGAGAGAGCGAGGCCCACGTCACCCGCCGCGGCGAGCACCAGCCAGACAGCTCCGACCACCTGGGCTGCGGCGCGGCGTCCCATCGCTCAGCCCACCTGCAGCTCGCCGGCCATGTAGCCGAGCGTCTGCATCGGCCCGCCGTTGCCGTACAGCGTCCCCGCGCCGCAGGGCACGAAGCACTGCCAGCGCAGCAGCGTCGGATGGTCGGGGACGACGAAGTCGAAGGAGACCACGTTCTGCGCATTCGATGGCGCGTCGTCGGCCACGGCCAGCAGCGGCACGCTCACCCCGATGTCGGGGATGGTGAAGGTGTGCGCGGCGTCGGCGGGGTCGATCGCCGGCTCGCCGGTGCCGCAGAACTTCTTGCCGAACTGCTTCGCCGTGCTGGGAGCGCACTGCACGTCCATGGAAGCGTTGAGCGTTCCGCGCACCAGTCCGAAGAACTCGTTGCGCAGTCCGCTGGCACCGTCCTGCTGGTCGATCGTCATGTGCACGACCGCGCCGGCGGGCACGTGCATGAACGTGTCGGGGTTGCCGTCCGAGTTCAGGTACGCGACCCAGTTGGGATGGTCGCCGGAGCCGACCGCGCCGACCGTGGTGAGGGTGATGTCGACGACGGGCCGGCCGTCGATGCTCTGGCTCGTGGTCGTCGCGGTGATCACCGGCGGCGTGACCGTGAGGAAGCGCGTGATGAACACGCCGATGAGTGCGCCGGCGATGGCGACCCCGAGGGCAAGCAGCGCGGCTCTCAGTCCCATGGCGTGCGACCTCCAAGCGCGAGCGACGTCTGCGAGAGTGGGTGGGAGCGCAGCACCGGCGCGCCGCCGGCGAGGAGGAGGCCGGCGCCTCTGGCGGCGCGGCGACGTTCCGGACGGTGGAGGCCGCCCTTTCCTCGCACCAAGGTCCTCCGTGGCTGGATGACTGCCGGAATCCTAGTCGCTCCAACCCAGTCCCGCAAGCCGGGTGAGGCGTTCGGCCCGCAGCGGCTCCACCGGCAGCGCCGTCCCACCGTTCAGCGTCAGGTCGACCGCCGCCTCAGCGAGGACCGGCGCGAACTTGAAGCTGTGCCCGCTGCAGCCACCCACCACCGTCAGGAACTGCCGGTCCGGCAAGCTGCCGACGATGAACCGCTCGTCGGGCGTGTTGGTGTACATGCAGACGGACGCCCGCGCCACCCGGGGCTCGACGCCGCGCAACCACGTCCTCGCATAGTCCGCTGCCGGCGCCGTGTCGCTGTCGCTGATCGAGCGGTCCAACGTGTCGGGATCGACGGTGCCGCCTCCGTGGTGCCCGGCCAGCTTGATCGTGGGGTCGTCGAGGCACGGGATGCCGTAGCGCATCTCTCCGCCGGGCAGCTCGCGGACGAACGCCGGGAAGCGCGCGGGGCTGAACTCGGCGGCGTCGGCGACCGGGAACCACGCCGTCACCTGGCGCTCCACGCGCAGCTTGGGCGCGAGCTCCGGGAGCAGACCGGCCGTCCAGGGGCCGGCGGCGACCACGCAGCGCCGGGCCAGCACCTCGCCGCCCGGCTCCAGCGACAGGGCAACGCCGTCGTCGGCCGTCGCCAGGGCGACGACCTTGACGCCGGTGCGCAGGTCTGCGCCGCCCGCTCGCGCCATGCGCAGCGCGGCGGCCACGCAGGTCTCGGGGAAGAGCACGCCCGCCATCGGGTCGAACAGCACGGTGTCGCCGCCGCCCAAGACGTGCTGCGGCCAGCGCTCTGCGGCGGCATGCGCGTCGAGCACCTCGTGCTCCAGCCGGTGCTCCGTCGCGCTGGCCAGCGCTCCGCCGACGATCGTGCCCGAGCCGGGCCCGATCATCAGCGCGCCGCTCATCCGCAGCAGCTCGTCGCCCGACGCCGCTTCCAGCTCTCGCCACAGCCGCCACGCCTCGAGGACCAGCGGCACGTGGAACGCGCCCTCCGAGTAGCAGGTGCGGATGATCCGCGAGCCGCCGTGCGTCGATCCGCGGTCGTGGGGCGGCTCGAAGCGGTCGATGCCCATGACGGCGACGCCTCGCTGCGCAGCCCGCCAGGCGGCCATGGACCCCACGGCGCCGAGCCCGACGATCGCCAGCTCCACTGATTGCACGAGCGCGACTGTAGTCGTCCCCAGAGCCGCGCGCGCCGGCATCCGGGCTCAGATGAGCGGCGCGGCGTGGCACAATTGGTTCGCTTTCGAGGTGTCACGCCGATCCTGGCGGGCTGGATGGAGCCTTCAATCTGAAACCCACCGACACGGCGGACCCGACGTACTTTCATCGGGTCGTTGACTGCCAGTGGGCCTGTCCCGCGCACACCAACGTACCCGAGTACATCCGGCTGATCGCGCAGGGTCGCTACACCGACGCCTACATGGTCAACCGTGAGAGCAACGTGTTCCCCGCGATCCTGGGCCGCACCTGCGACCGGCCCTGCGAGCCGGCCTGCCGCCGCACCCGCGTCGACGGCACCGCCGTCGCCATCTGCCGCCTGAAGCGCGTGGCCGCCGACCACCGCGACGAGTTTGCAGACCGGCTGCCGCACATCCCGAGCCGCAAGAACGGCCGCCGCGTCGTGTGCATCGGCGCCGGCCCGGCGTCGCTCACGGTGGCCAACGACCTGCTTCCCCTGGGCTACGAGGTCGTGATCCTGGAGCAGTACGACAAGCCGGGCGGGCTGATGCGAACCAACATCCCGTCCTTCCGCCTGCCGGCGCAGGTGCTCGACGAGGAGATCGAGGTCATCCTCGACATGGGCGTCGACATCCGCTACAACACGCCGGTCAGCAGCCTGCGGGCGCTGCTCGACGAGGGCTACGACGCGGTGTTCGTGGGCAGCGGAGCGCCGCGCGGCAAGGAGCTGGAGCTTCCCGGCCGCCACGACACCGACCGTATCCACATCGGCATCGACTGGCTCTCCTCGATCGCGTTCGGCCACGTGACCTCGGTGGGGGAGCGGGTGCTCATCATCGGCGTCGGCAACACGGCCATGGACTGCTGCCGGTCCTCGCTGCGCCTCGGCGGCCGCGACATCAAGGTGATGGCGCGGCGCCCGCGTCCCTTCTTCAAGGCGTCGCCGTGGGAGCTGGAGGACGCGGAGGAGGAGGGCGTCGAGATCGTGGTCAACCACGCGCCCACGCGCTTCGTGGTCGACGGCGGCCGCCTCGCGGGGATGGAGTTCGAGCAGCTGCGCTGGGACGGCGCCGCGCGTCACTCGGAGGTCATCGGCAGGACCGTGATCCCCTGCGACGACGTGATCCTCGCCATCGGCCAGGAGAACGCGTTCCCGTGGATCGAGCGTGACCTCGGCGTGGAGCTGGGCGAATGGGACATGCCGGTGGTCGACGAACGGACCATGCAGTCGTCGCTCCCCGGCGTCTTCTTCGGCGGCGACTCCGCCTGGGGGCCGAAGAACATCATCTGGGCGGTGGAGCACGCGCACCAGGCGGCGATCTCGATCCACCAGCACTGCCAGGGCCTGGACGTGTCCGATCGGCCGCCGCAGCACATGAACCTGCTCAGCCAGAAGATGGGGCTCACCGAGTGGAGCTACCACAACGACTACAACCCCTCGCCGCGGCAGCAGATGACGCACGTCGAGCTGACGCGGCGCTTCGAGAAGCTCGACGTCGAGGTGGAGCTGGGGTTCTCCGCGGAGCAGACCGCGCGCGAGGTGCAGCGCTGCCTCAACTGCGACGTGCAGACCGTGTTCAACGCACCGCTGTGCATCGAGTGCGACGCGTGCATCGACATCTGCCCCGTGCAGTGCCTCACGATCACGCACAACGGCGACGAGGACGACCTGCGCACGCGCCTCTCCGCGCCCGCCGAGAACCGCGAGCAGGCGCTTTACGTGTCCGCCTCGCTGCCCCAGACCGGGCGGGTGATGGTCAAGGACGAGGACCTGTGCGTGCACTGCGGGCTCTGCGCGGAGCGCTGCCCCACGGCGGCGTGGGACATGCAGAAGTTCGAGCTGGCGATTCCCCTGGCGGTCACGCCGGTGGTCGCCGGAGCCGCCTGATGACGACCCAGGCCGCGCCGCCCGCGCTGCGCGTCAACGACTTCGCGCTCAAGCTGGCCAACGTGAACGGCACCGGTTCGTCCAGCGCGAACAACCTGCTCATGCGCGCGATCTTCCGCATGGGCGTGCCTGTCTCCGGAAAGAACCTGTTCCCCTCGAACATCCAGGGCCTGCCCACGTGGTACGAGATCCGTGTCAACCACCGCGGGTACGTCGCCCGGGCGCGCGAGTACGACGTCATGGTGGCCATGAACGCGCAGACATACGGTCGCGACATCCGCGAGGTGCGGCGCGGCGGCTACGTGATGTACGACTCGTCGTGGCCGCTCGATCCGGGGCTGGTCCGCAACGACGTGACCTACCTGGGCGTGCCCCTGGCGCACATGGTCAACGAGTCGTTCCGCGGTGCGCGCGAACGCATCCTGATGAAGAACATCGCGTATGCCGGTGCACTGGTGGCCGTGCTGGGCATCGACATGGACGTCGTCGCCGCGCTGCTGGCCGAGCGCTTTGCGGGCAAGGACAAGCTGCGCGACTCGAACCAGCTGGCGCTGCGCCTCGGCCACGACTACGCGATGGAGCACTTCGGCTGTCCCATCGCCTGCCACGTCGAGCCCCTGGACGCGACCCGCGACTCGGTGCTGATCGACGGCAACACCGCCGCCGCGCTGGGGTGCCTCTACGCCGGCGCGACAGTCGCGGCCTGGTATCCGATCACCCCATCCACGTCGCTGATGGATGCGTTCACGCGCTTCTGCCAGCGCTACCGGCGCGACCCCGAGACGGGGCGCAACAACTACCTGGTGCTGCAGGCCGAGGACGAGCTGGCCGCCATCGGCATGGTGATCGGCGCGTCGTGGGCGGGCAGCCGCGCGTTCACGTCCACGTCCGGCCCCGGCATCTCCCTGATGAGCGAGCTGCTGGGCCTCGCCTGCTATGCGGAGATCCCCGCGGTGGTCGTCGACGTGCAGCGCGTGGGCCCGTCGACGGGAATGCCCACGCGCACGCAGCAGGGCGACATCCTGGCGTGCGCGTACGCGTCGCACGGAGACACCAAGCACATCCTCCTCTTCCCGGCGAATCCCACCGAATGCTTCGAGCTGGCGGTGACGGCGTTCGACCTCGCCGACCGCTTCCAGACGCCTGTGCTGATGCTCTCCGACCTCGACGTCGGCATGAACGACTGGGTGACGCCCACGTTGGTGTGGGACGACGCGTACGTCCCCGAGCGTGGCCGCGTGCTGAACGCGGAGGACCTGGAGCGGATCGACGTGTTCCGTCGTTACGCCGATGAGGACGAGGACTTCGTGACGCCGCGCACGCTGCCCGGGGTCAGCGCCAAGGGCGCGTACTTCACCCGCGGCTCGGGGCACACGCGCGAGGGCGCGTACACGGAGACGCCGCACGAGTACCAGGCGGTGCTCGACCGGCTCAGGCGCAAGCACGCCGCCGCGGCGCGCCACGTGCCGCAGCCGATCGTGGAGCTTCGCGAGGGCGCCGGCATCGGCGTCGTGACGCTTGGCGGGTGCGACCTCGCGGTGCGGGAGGCGCTCGACGAGCTGGCGGCGGACGGCATCCTCGCCGACTACATGCGGGTGCGCGCGTTTCCCTTCGGGGATGCGGTGGAGCAGTTCCTCTCACGCCACGACGTGGTGTTCGTGGTGGAGCAGAACCGCGACGCGCAGCTGCGTTCGCTGCTCGTGCTGGAGACGCCGGTGCCCAAGAGCTCGCTCCGTTCGGTGCTGGCGTACGGCGGCTTTCCGCTCAGCGCCGGGGACGTGGTCGACAGCGTGAAAGCGCAGCTGGAGGTCTGACGGTGCCGTCGATCATCAAACCGTCCGTGGTCCATCCCGGATTGCACCGGAACGCGGCGGGGCTGAGCGTGCGTGACTACGAGGGCGCCATGTCCACGCTATGCGCCGGCTGCGGCCACGACTCCATCACCGCGGCGCTGGTGCACGCGCTCTGGGAGCTGGCCATCCCGCCGCACATGATCGCCAAGATGAGCGGCATCGGCTGCTCGGGCAAGACCACCGCGTATTTCGCGCGAGGCGCGCACGGGTTCAACTCCGCGCACGGGCGCATGGCGCCGATCGCCACCGGCGCGAGCGCGGCGAACCGCGACCTGGTGTTCGTCGGCATCTCCGGCGACGGCGACTCGCTCTCCATCGGGTTGGGGCACCTGGGGCACCTGATCCGGCGCAACGTGCGCATGCTGTACGTGCTCGAGAACAACGGCGTGTACGGGCTCACCAAGGGCCAGTTCTCGGCGTCGGCGGACGTCGGCTCCAAGGCCAAGCATGGCGAGGCCAATCAGCTGTCGCCGATCGATCCCATAGCTCTCGGGCTCAGCCTCGGCGCGACGTTCCTGGCGCGCGGCTTCTCCGGCGACAAGGGCCAGCTGGTGCCCATCCTCAAGGCCGCGCTGACGCATCGGGGCCTCGCCATCGTCGACGTCATCTCGCCCTGCGTCACGTTCAACGACCACGAGGGCTCGACCAAGAGCTACCTGTTCACCCGGCAGCACGAGGTCAAGCTGACGGAGACCGACTTCGTCCCACCCGCGCCCGAGATCACCGCGGAGATCCCGCCCGACGAACTGGTCAGCGTCACCATGCACGATGGCGCGGCCATCCGCTTCCGGTCGCTCCCCGACGGATACGACCCCACCAACCGGCGTGCCGTGACGGCCTACCTGCAAGATGCGCAGAGCCGCGGCGAGGTCGTCACCGGGTTGCTGTACGTCGACGAGTCCACGCCCGACATGCACGAGACCGCGGCGACGTCGAAACGTCCGCTCGCGTCCCTGCCGCACGCCGCACTGTGTCCCGGGGCGGCCGAGCTTGCGCGCATCGGCGCGCGGTGAGCGCGCAGGGCGGGGTGGCTGACACTCCCGGAAGCCTCGACACCACCGCTCCTCTCACCGCAGCCGGCCGGCAGCAGGCGATGGACCTCGTCGAGGAGGTGCGCAACGCCCAGCGTCGCGGCCTGGAGACCCTGACGCTGATCTCGCAACACGTCGCCGCCAGCGACGAGCCGGCCGGGTTCTTCGGCAAGATGAGCCAGACGGTGGCGCAGCTGGCGAACGCCGAGCGCGCCGCGTTCTGGCGCATCTCGGGCCGCGAGCTCGCCGCGCTGCGCGACGCCTACGGGTTCGGCACCGATCGGGTGCACGGGCTGCGCCTGCCGTTGCCGCGCGAGGGCAACGCAGACGGCATCGGGCCGCTGCTCTATGGCGGCCAGGCGAGCATGGTGCGCCGCCACGAACCGGGCATCGACCGCGCCTACGCCCGTCTCCTGGAGGCGGCCGGTGCGCGCGACCTTCTGGCCGTTCCGTGGCGCACGGCCGCGGAGCCGATCGGCGCGCTGATCGCTTTCGACTCCGGTTCGGGATTCAGCGACCAGGACGAGTGGATCATGCGCCTGGCGGCTCGCGCCGCGGCGCTCGTGTGGCAGGGCTACGAGGCGGAGCAGCGCGTGCGCCAGATGCAGGAGGACGAGCGGGTGCGCCTGCAGGCGCATGCCGCACGAATGGCGGAGCTGGAGCGCGAGAAGTCGGAGTTCCTGCAGCTCGCGTCCCACGAGCTGCGCACGCCCATCACGCTCGTCCTCGGCTACCTGTCGATGCTCGAAGAGGGAGCGCTGGGAGAGATGCCGGCCGGCGCGGCCCGCGTCCTGCCGGTGATGACCCTGCGGATGGCTCAGATGAACCGGCTCGTCGACCGGCTGCTGACCGCGAGCCGGCTGGTGGAACAGGCAGAACGGCCGCCGGCGGGGGACATGCTCGCAGCCGACGTTGTGCGACACGTCGTCGCCAAGGTCGGGGACGCCGCCGGCCCCGGCGGCCGCACGATCAGCATCGGCGGCGACCTGTCGCTCCACGCCCTGGCAGATGCTGATGATGCCGAGACGATTCTTGCCAATCTCGTCTCCAACGCCATCAAGTATTCGCCTGATGGTGGCGAGGTCGTGATCACCGTGCGCGGCGAGCCGGAGTGGACCGCGATCGACGTGGCCGACCGCGGGATCGGGATACCGGCACACGATCTCGCGCGGCTCTTTCAGCCCTTCCGCCGCCTCGAGGCGGCCGCGTCAGCCGGGATCGAGGGCGTCGGCCTGGGGCTCTATCTCTCGCGCAGCCTCGCCCTGATGCACGGCGGCGACATCAGCGCGTCATCCCGTCCCGGCGAGGGCAGCGTGTTCACGCTGCGGCTGCCACGATCGTCGAGCGGTGAAGCGCGCGCCGATGGCTGATCCCGCAACGGCGGTGCGGCTGCTCATGGTCGAGGACGACGAAGGCGTCTCCGAGATGTACCGCCTGCAGCTGACGGCGAAGGGCTACGACGTCACCACAGCGACCACCGGAGAGGAGGCGCTGCGCCTCGCGGCCGACTTGTCGCCGCAGCTCATATATCTGGACCTGGGTCTGCCGCAGATGGGTGGACTGGAGGTGCTGGAGCGCCTGCGCGCGGCGGAGGCGACGCGCCATGTTCCGGTCATCATTCTCACGAACTTCAGCGACCAGGAGCTGGTCGACCGCGGCATGGCGCTGGGGGCGCAGGAGTACCTGATCAAGGCGCACACCACCCCGGCGCGTCTCACCGAGATGACACGCCGCTGGGCGCCGGTGGTGGCCGGTTAGGCGGAATCCGCCTCGCGGCGCATCGCCTGGCGCAGCACGCGCTCCGCTACCTCACGTCCCCTCCAGCCGCTGACCCGGCTGAAGCTTCCCGGCTCCAGGTCCTTGTACACCTCGAAGAAGTGTTCGATCTCCTCTCGGATGGCGCGGGGGACGTCGCGGACGCCGCGCCAGGTGCGAGCGCGGTCCCAGGCGGGAACCGCCAGGATCTTGTGGTCGATGCCCTCCTGGTCCTCCATCTCCAGCACGGCGACGGCGCGGCAGCGCACGTGGCACCCGGGCACCGCGGCCTCGTCGAGCACCACTAGCGCGTCCAGGGCGTCGCCGTCCTCGCCGCGCGTGCCACGGATGTACCCGTAGTCGAGGGGATAGCGGCTGGCGGTCCACATGGCGCGCTCCAGCTCCAGTCTCCCCGTGCGCTCGTCGACGACATACTTGTTGCGGCTGCCGCGCGGGATCTCGATGACGACGTCGAAGAGCACGTCAGTCGAGCGCGTCCGGCACGGCGCGATCCAACTCCTCGAGCCACACCGCCGCGGTCGCGTCGCTGGGCGCACGCCAGTCGCCGCGAGGGGAGAGGGAACCGCCCGATCCAACCTTGGGTGCGTTGGGCACCGCCGAGCGTTTGAACTGGCTGTACTCGAAGAATCGTTGCAGGAACACGCGCAGCCATCGCTTGATGTCGGCCATCGAGTACTCGTGCCACGACGCCTCCGGGATCAGGTCGGGCCAGGCGCCGGCGCCGCGGTCGTGCCACGCATGGTGCGCGAGAAACGCGACCTTGCTCGGCCTGAATCCGAAACGCAGCACGTGATAGAGGAAGAAGTCCTGCAGCTCGAACGGTCCGACGACATCCTCGCTGCGCTGCCCGGGCTCCGCCTGGCCCGCGTCGCCGGGAACCAGCTCCGGTGAGATGACGGTGGCGACGATGGCGCGCAGCACGTCGTTGGCGTCGTCGCCAAGCTCACCGGAGTCGATCACCCAGCGGATCAGGAACTGGATCAGGGTCTTGGGCACCGACGCGTTGACGTTGTAGTGCGACATCTGATCGCCCACGCCGTACGTGCACCAACCCAGCGCCAGCTCGCTCAGGTCGCCTGTGCCCACCACCAGCGCGTTGTGGCGGTTGCCGAGGCGGAACAGGTGTGAGGTGCGCTCGCCCGCCTGAACGTTCTCGAAGGTGACGTCGTACTCCCGCGCGCCGCCCCCGGCAGGGTGGCCGATGTCGCGCAGCATCTGCGTCGCCGCAGGCCGGATGTCGATCTCGGCCGCGGTCACGCCGAGTGACTGCATGAGGCGGCGTGCGTTCTGCAGCGTCGTCGTGCTGGTGGCGAAGCCCGGCATGGTGTAGGCGAGCACGTTGGTCCTGGGCAGGCCGAGCACGTCCATGGTGCGCGCGGCGACGATGAGCGCCTGCGTCGAGTCCAGGCCTCCCGACACGCCGATGACGGCCTTGCGGATGCCGGTGGAGCGCAGCCGGGTGGCCAGGCCGTTCACCTGGATCCGGTAGACGTCGCCGCATCGTTCAGCCCGCGACGCGGGGTCGGACGGCACGTAGGGGAAGCGGTCGACCGCGCGGCGCAGCGGGAGCGTCGTGGCGGCGTCGACACCCACCTCGAAGGTCACGCGGCGCATGGCCGCGAGCGTGTCGCGGTGGTCGTGCACGTTGTCGCGGAAGCTGGTCATGCGCATGCGATCCGCCGCCAGCCGGTCGAGATCCACGTCGGCGGTGATCAGCTGCTCCTCGCCCGAGAATCGCGCGCCCTCGGCGAGAACGCTGCCGTTCTCGCAGACGAGCGCCTGGCCGTCCCAGGCGAGGTCCGTCGTCGACTTGCCGTCGCCGGCCGCCGTGTACACCGAGGCGGCGATGAGCCGTGCCGACTGCGACGTGCAGAGCATGCGCCGGTATTCCGCCTTGCCGATCGTGACGTTGCTGGCGGAAAGGTTCGCCAGCACGGTGGCGCCCGCGAGCGCCGCGTAGGTGCTCGGCGGTATCGGCACCCACAGGTCCTCGCAGATCTCCGCGTGCAGCACAAAGCCCGGGATGTCGTGCGCTTCGAAGAGAAGGTCCGCGCCGAACGGCACGACGTCGCCGGCGACCTCGATGGTGTCGCCCACCGCGTCGCGCGCGGCGGCGAACTGACGTGCCTCGTAGAACTCGCGATAGTTGGGCAGGTAGCTCTTGGGCGCTACACCGAGGACGTTTCCCGCGTGCATGACGACCGCGGTGTTGAACAGGCGTCCCTCGGCGCGCAACGGGGCGCCGGCGACGACGACCGCCTGCAGCGCGGCGGTCTCGCGCAGCAGGCGATCCAGCGCCGCGTGCGAGGCGGCGGTGAGCGCCTCCTGGTGGAACAGGTCCTCATTGGAGTACCCGCTGATGCCGAGCTCGGGAAAGACGATCAGCGCAGCGCCGTCCGCGGCCGCGCGCGCCGCGAGCTCGATCATCCGCTCGACGTTGTATGCGGGGTCGGCGACGCGCAGCCGCGGCACCACGGCGGCGACCCGCAGGAAACCGTGTGCATACAGCGAATCGAAGCGGCGCGGCGCGCCGCCCTGTCCAGCTGACGTGGCCACGATCCCAGTCTACGGCCCGCGCAGCTTTCAGCTCACGATGGAGCGAAGGCGTACACGTTGCCGTCGGTGGACCCGATCAAGATCTTTCCTGCGGCGACGCTGGGCGCGCCGTAGAAGACGTTTCCCGCCGTGTACGTGTACAGGGCGGATCCCGTGGCGCTGTTGAGGACCTCCATGGTCGAGCCGGCGCCGTCGATCACCAGCCCGTTGTCGTACGCGAGCGCAGGGATGACGGCGCCCGGCGCCGGGTGCTCCCAGATGACGGCGCCGTTCGCCGGATCGAGCGCGCGCACCGCGCCCGGGCAGCTCGTGCCATTGATCGTCGTCTTGCCGCCCGCCGCGAAGAGCGTGCCGCCGGCGAACGCCATCGAGGACACGCTCCCGTCACCGCACTGCGGACAGTCGCCGGGCAGCGCGATCTGCTTGCGCCACACGTAGCCGGCGGCGAGGCTGCCGCGTTTCCATGCGTACGTGTACCCGTTCTTGTTGGTGGCGGCGACGAGCGCGTTGCCCTGCGCGTCGCTGAACAGGATCGGCGTCGTGCCCCAGTCGGAATCGGTCGTACGCTGGCTCGAGGGCAGCTGCCACGAGTTCCTTCAGCGCCAGGGTGCCGGCGTCCAGCGCGAGGATGGCCTCCGAATATCGCTGGCTGTCCAACGATATCGTGCCCGTGGTCACGTAGACGGTGCCGGTCGCCACGTCCAGCGAGGGCGACGTCCATATTCCGCCGCCCACCTGACCGGATGGAACGACGTAGAACGTGTGCACCACCGCGTGCGTGCTCAGCTTCACCTCGAGAAGCTTCCCCCGCACCAGCGGCACGTCGCAGAGGCTGGCGACACCGATGTACGCGAACCCGTTGTAGATCAGCGGGCTCGACCAGTTGTAGTGGCCGCCGGAGGGGCTGTTGTTTCCCGTGTACACCTTCCACTGCACCGCGCCGGTGGCGGCGTCGAGCGCGTACCAATACGCGTCGCCGCCGCCCACGTACACGTGCCCGCCCACGACCGTGGCGCTCGACGTCACCCCGGCTTCGCTGGGAATGCATTTGGGTGCGTTGGTCACGCCCAGGTAGGTCTTCCAGATGACGGCGCCGGTGCTCGCCTTCACCGCGTACTCGTAGCCGTCCCACGAGCCGACGTAGGCCACCCCGTTCACCACGCTGGCGGACGCGGCCACCGCGGCTCCTGTGGTCAGCTGCCACACCTTCGACAGTTGCACGGCGTTGGCCGTGGATATCGTCGTGTCCCGCCCCGCCGCGCTGCGCGTGACATCGCCGAGGTAGGTGGGCCACCCGGCCGCCGCGGTCGTCGCGGCGACCGCGATGAGGCCAACCGCCAGCAGCGCACGCGCCGCAACCCCGCCCTGATACCGCGCCCCCACGCGGGGCACCATAGCAGGAGTGGGGCGCTTGACGGGTTAGGGCAGACCCGTCAGCGAGCTACCGCTTGCGAGCCTTGCCGCCCTCGAAGAGTTCGCGCCAGTCCCGCTCCGTCACCTCGACTCCGTGTTTCTTCGCCGCGGCGAGGATCCGCTTCCACGCTCGATCACGCTCCGCATCGCTGACATCCTCGACCTGATCGAAGCGAGCGATCGCGTTGCGCACGTGACCGGCGTCGTTCAGCGGTTCCTTGCGCTCCTCTGGGAAGGCGAAGGTCGAGTCGGACATGCGGTTCTTGTCTGCGGTGCTCAACCCGGCGCTGTGGCCGGCGCTTCCGGCAGCCCGTGCGTCGCGTGCCTTGGCGATGTTGCGCCGCGCCGCCTGCTTCTGTTTCGTCGTGGCCATACCGCCGTCTCCTGTGTACGTGTTTCTTATACTGAGACTATCAGTTGGGTACGCGAGGCAGTTGCGTGCAGGTCTGGGACATCCGTGAACCGACCGGTGCGAGCCTCGGTCTGGAGTTCGCACGCGCTGGTCTGGACGCGCACGACGTGGTGCTGGCACACGCGCTTCCCGACGTGATCGACGTCGAGGTGCGCGATGACAGCGGCGCCGTCGTCGCACGCGCCGCCGGACTGCAGCGCACGGCACACACGCGCATGGCACGGCTGACGATCAGCAACGGCGCCGTGCGGCGCGAAGACCTCTGGCCACAGGAGTCCGACATCGGCCGGGCGGTGATCCTGCCGGGGGGTGAGGCCGGCATCCTCACGGCGTGGTGGAACGCCGCCGACGAGAGCGAGTGGCGCTGGAGCGTCGAGTTCTACAACCACACGTGATCTGAGCCGGCGCAGGGCGCGGGGCTCGCCCCGGCGTGTCGAAAAACCGCGACGCCGTTCGTCGTATGGATGGCGGCGCACAATGCCGACCCGCTCGATCAGAGATGCCGGCGGGCGCCGAGGAGGTTCACCGTGAAGTACGTGCTCATGTTCGTCCGCAACGACGAGCAGTGGCTGGAGAGCCCGGGGATGGGCGAGTCGTACGAGGCCATCGGGCGGTGGTTCGCCGACCTGGGGCGGTCGGGAAAGATCGTCGAGACCGGCTCCGAGCTGCAGCCGGCGCGCAGCGCCACCACCGTGCGCTGGACGGAGGGGAAACCCCTGGTCACGGACGGCCCGTTCCTGGAGAGCAAGGAGGTCATCGCCGGGTTCACCACCATCGAGGCCGCCGACCTCGATGAAGCGATTCACATCGCGCAGAGCTGGCCGGCGCAGGACCACGCGGTGGAGATCCGCCCGGTGATCGAGCACGGACCTGTCGGCTGAGGCGAGTCACATGTCGCAGCCACCGCGCACGGCCGCTGACGCCATCGCCGCGGTGTTCCGCGCCGAGGTCGCGGGCATCTGCGCGTCCCTGGTGCGGCAGCTGGGTGACATCGACCTCGCCGAGGACCTGGTGCAGGACGCGGTGGTGACCGCGCTGCAGCGCTGGCCGCGCGACGGCGTCCCCGACAAACCCGGCGCGTGGCTGCTGCAGACGGCGCGCCGCCGCGGCATCGACCGCGTGCGGCGTGACGCCATGTACCGTGACAAGCTGCGGCTGCTCACAGCCCTGCAGCCTGACGAACCAGCGTCCGAACCGGACAACCGCCTGAGACTCATCTTCACGTGCTGCCATCCGGCGCTGGCTCGCGAGGCGCAGGTCGCGCTGACCCTGCGTGCGGTGATGGGCATGACCACCGCCGAGATCGCGCGGGCATTTCTGGTGCCGGACGCGACCATGGCGCAGCGCATCGTGCGCGCGAAGCGCAAGATCGTCGAGGCGCGCATCCCGTATCGCCTGCCGCCGCTGTCGCAGCTCCCGGCGAGGCTGGTCGAGGTGCACGCGGTTCTGTATCTCGTCTTCAACGAGGGTTACCTCAGCAGCGGGCCGGACCACGCGACGGATCGCGACCTCGCCGCCGAAGCGTTGTGGCTGTGTGAGCTGGTGAACACGCTGCTGCCGGACCAGCCGGAGACGATGGCGCTGCTCGCGCTGATGCGGCTGCACGAGGCCCGGCGGGACGCACGCTTCGACGCCGGCGGCGGTGTCGTGCTGCTGGAGGAGCAGGACCGCAACCTCTGGAACCGCTCTGCCATCGACGATGCCGTTGCGCTGCTGGAGCGGGCGCGACGCCTGGGAGTCCCGGGCCCGTACTGGCTCCAGGCGGCGATCGCGGCCTGCCACGCCGAGGCGCCGTCGTACGCCGAGACCGACTGGGCCGAGATCCTGGCGCTGTACGGGGCGCTGTCGAGGGTCGCGCCCGGATCCGTCGTGGCGCTGAACCGCGCGGTCGCGCTGTGGCACGTCGCCGGCGCCGCAGCGGCACTCGAGGAGGTCGAGCACCTGTCAGGCGCGCTCGACGGGTATCACCTCTTTCATGCGACACGGGCTCAGCTGCTGCGCGAGTTCGGTCGCGACGATGAGGCCCGCGAAGCGGACCTTCGCGCCCTGCAGCTGACGAGCAACCC
The DNA here is from genome assembly GCA_963777285.1 of Candidatus Dormiibacterota bacterium. Taxonomy (GTDB): domain Bacteria; phylum Chloroflexota; class Dormibacteria; order Aeolococcales; family Aeolococcaceae; genus JAFARE01. The sequence continues at coordinate 988,739 of CAVZPR010000001.1, read as the reverse complement.
GGCCGAGCGGCAGCTCCTGCGCGAGCGGGCGAGGCTCGAGGCGCCGTCGCGAGCGGGGGACGCAGAGCGTTCTGCGGCGCGCGAGCCTCCGTGACGTGGCTCCCATTCGCAACCGACAGTTCATCAACAACCGACACGTGGAGACATGGACATGGCGAAGTTCCTTCTGGCATATCACGGCGGCAGCGTCCCGGAGACGGACGAGGAGCGCGGCAAGGTCGGGGCGGCATGGGGCGCGTGGTTCCAGCAGCTGGGCCCGGCCCTCAAGGATCCAGGAAACCCGGTGGGCCAGGCGCGCACCGTGAGCAATGGCGGATCAGTTTCTGCCGGAGCCGGCGCGAACCCGGTGAGCGGGTACAGCGTGATCGAGGTCGACGACATTGACAAGGCCGTGGCCGCCGCGAAGATGTGCCCGGTGCTGGCCGGTGGTGGCAGCGTCGAGGTGGCGGAGACATTCGACGTCATGTAGTCGCGGAGCCGGCGGCCTGGCGCCGCCGGCTCACCGGCACACGGTGGAATCGCGGCGCCGCGGCCTAGAATCCGCGCGGCTGGGGCCGTGGCACGTTGGAGGTTGACGAATGGCTGATGCGACCAAGGCGCCGAGCACCGCCGAGCTGTGGCCCCTGATTCACGAGCAGCGGAAGCGACTCGCGGAGGTGGCCGCGGCCTTCACCGATGCCGAGTGGGAAGCACCATCACTCTGCACCGGCTGGCGGGTGCGCGACGTGCTGGCCCACTGCGTCGAGACCAACCTGATGACGCCGGGCCGCTTCGTGGGCCGGTACATCGGCACCGGATTCCGCTTCCATGCGATGAATGCGAGGGGTCTGGCGCGCCACGCGCAACAGAGCCCAGAGGAGTTGCTGACCCAGTACCGGGAGACGATGACGCGAACCACCGCGCCTCCCGGACCCAAGGTGGCGATGCTGGCCGAGGCGGTGATCCACGGGGAGGACTTGGCGCGGCCGTCAGGCAAGCGCGTCGGAGCAGCACCCGCCACCGCAGTGGTCGTGGCCAACTTCTGCCGTGCATCGACTCCGCTGCTGCACGGCAAGGAGCGCAGCGCCGGCTTGAAGCTTCGCGCCACGGACGCCGATTGGACGGCAGGCGACGGGCCCGAGGTGAACGGCCCGCTGGTGTCGATCATTCTCGGTATCACCGGGCGCAAGAGCGCGATCGACGACCTCGCCGGCGACGGTGTGGCGACGCTGCGCTCGCGGCCCTGAGCAGACGACGCTCAGACGGCAGCGGTGACGAGCTGCTCCACAGGCAGCGACCCGCGCAGCACGGTTCCCGCCCCCGGAGATGCCTCGATCTGCAGCGAGCCACCGAGGGCCTCGAGCCTGTCGTCCATATTGGTGAGGCCCGCACCGCGGCGCGTGCCTGCCGGGTCGAACCCGGCGCCGTCGTCGGCGACCTCGAACCGCAGCTGTGATGCGTCCTCGCTCAGCCTCACCGTGACCGACTGCGCCACCGCGTACTTCATCGCGTTCTGCAGTGCCTCCAGCACGCAGAAGTACACGGTCGCCTCCACTTCCGGGGTGTAGCGGGACACGGCCTGGGCCTCGACGATCACCGGCAGCGTCGCCTTGCGCGCCTGTGCCTCGAGCGCGGCGACGAGCCCACGGTCAGCGAGCAGGGGCGGGTAGATGCCACGCGCCAGGTCACGCAGCGTTTCAAGCGCCTCGTCGGCGTCGGACTTGAGCTGCGCGACGGCGTCGCGCGCGCGGGCCGGGTCCTTCTCAGCAAGCCTTTTTGCCAGCGCCAGCTTCACCTTGAGCGCGACGAGGTGCTGCTGCGCCCCGTCGTGAAGGTTGCGCTCCAGGCGGCGCCGCTCCTGGTCCTGCGCCTGCACCAGCCGCTGCCGCGACTCGCGCAGCTCGTCGACCCGCAGCATGAGCTCATCCGTGAGTTCCACGTTCTTGAGCACCAGCGCCGCCTGCTGCGCGAGGTCGTCGACCAGCTTCGTCTCGGCCGGCGTCAGGGACTCGCCGCGTCGCTTGGTCACCGCGAGCGCCCCGAGCAGCTCGCCCTGGTCACGCACCGCCACGGCGCGATCACCGGGCAACGGCGGCAGTGTCGCGCCGTCGAACGCCACCGGCGCCTGGCCGTCCCTGTCTGCCGGGTGCGTCGCCGCCGGACGCAGCTCCACGCCCCGTCGCAGCCATACAGTTGCGCTCTCCGCGCCGGTTCCGGACTGCAGCGCCGCCGCCATGCGCGGGACCACGTCGGCGGCAGAGTATGTTTCTGCCACGCGACGTGAAAACTCGCTGAGCACTTGATACGGTGTCGCTCGCCGCCCGTAGACGAGCCGGTTGGCAACGCGCTGCAGGCGCTCGCGCGCCGGCTGGAAGCCGGCCGCCACGATGATGGTGGCCAGGACGGAGAGCCCGAGGTTGGGCTGGCCGCCGCTGCCCACCAGGCTGCCGATGCCCACGGCGATGCCGACATAAACCGCGGTGATGAGCGCCGCCAGCGCACCGTAGACGAGGGTGCGGCTGATGATGATGTCGATGTCGTACAGGCGGTACTTGAACATCGCCACAGCAACACTGGCGGGCAGCGCGAGACCGCCGATGAGCGCCAGGGCGCTTATGGCCGCCAGCAGCGCAGCGCTGGGATTCGCGGGCGAGGGGAGGAAGCCGGGAACCAGCGTGCAGACGACCGTTGCCACCGCTCCCGCGGCGAACCACTTGATCTGGTGGCGCCGCTCGGCGTCGGCGCCGCGCAAGCGCAGCAACACCGAGACCAGGGCGAGCACGAACAGCGCGACTTCAGCGAATCCCGATGCCACGGCGTATGCGTTGACGGCGCCGCCGGCCCCAGCGATGGCGAGCGGGCTTGCGGGGTTGACCGACGGATCGGAGGTGTAGCCGATACCTTCGCTCCCTGCGCCCGGGATGACAAGCTCCACGAAGTTGGCGCATGCCAGGAAGATCAATACGACGATGAGCACCCGCCAGCGGCTCGATCGCAGACGCCCATCGGGGAACAGGAGAACTGCGCTGATGAAGCATGCGGTCGAGGGCGACACTCCGCTGCTCCAGAAAACGCCTCCCAGGCCCACCCACGGACCCGCCGGGTTGTGGCCATGGGTAAGCACCGAGGCCAGCAGGTCCGACAGCGATCCCACGCCGAGCAGCGCCGCCCCGGCCAGGATCAGCCATCCCACCGGGTTCTCAGGGCGGCGCGACGCGATGACGCCGCCGACCAGCGCGAATGCGGTGAAGGGCAGCACGAACAGCAACGTCGAGATGTCGCCCGCTTCGTGGTACACGACGGCCGGCGTCAGCGGGGTGAGATAGATCACGCCGAACGCGGCGTACATCGCCATGGTCACGGCGGCGATCGTCCAGGCGAGCGCGCGCTTGCTCATCCGGCGACCGCCTCTGCGATCGCCTCTGGGCGAGCGGCCACTGGGATGGCGCCGCTGACTGTTGTGCCGCCGCCCGCTTCGGAGGTCACGCGCAGCGAACCGGAGAGCGCATCCAGACGGTCGCGCATGTTGGTCAGCCCCATGCCCGCCGCGGCTGCGCCGACGTCGAAACCGGCGCCGTCGTCGACCACCTCGAAGCGCAGCTGCTTCGTGTCGTCGTGCAGGCGCACCGTGACGTGCGACGCTGCAGCGTACTTCTGCACGTTCTGGAGCGCCTCGAGCACGCAGAAGTAGGCCGTGGCTTCGACGTCGGGCGGGTAGCGCCCGGTGCCGCCGGCGTCGACCGTCACCGGGACGGTCGCTCGGCGTGCCTGTGACTCCAGGGCGGCGCCAAGCCCCTTGTCTGCGAGCAGCGGCGGGTAGATGCCGCGGGCCAGGTCGCGCAGCGTGGTCAGCGCCTCGTCGGCGTCGCCCTGCAGCTGGTCGAGCAGGGCCACGGCCTTTGCGGGATCCCGATCCGTCAGCGTCTCGGCCAGTCCCAGCTTGACCTTCAGTGCAACCAGGTGCTGCTGCGCGCCGTCGTGCAGGTTCCGTTCCAAGCGGCGCCGCTCCTCGTCCTGGGCGTGCACCAGCCGCTGCCGCGAAACGCGCAGCTCCTCGACACGCCGCAGCAGCTCCGCCGTGAGCCCGACGTTCTTCAGAACCAGTCCCGCCTGGTGGGCCAGGTCGTCCACCAATTGGACCTCCAGCGGAGTCAGCGACTCGCCCCGTCTCTTGCTGACGGTCAGCGCGCCGAGCAGCTCTCCCTGGTGCTCCACGGGCACAGAACGATCGGTGCCCGGGATGGCGGGGAGGTCAGCGCCGGTCAGAGCCGGCGACGCGGGCAGCGATGCGGTCTCGGGGTGGGTCGCGGCCGGGCGCAGATGGTCATCGCTGCGCAGCCACACGGTGGCGCTCTCGGCACCCGTTCCCTCCTGCAGCACACGAGCCATGCGCTCCAGCACGGCATCGGAGGCGTAGGTCTCGCCGACGCCGCCGGAGAACCGGCTCAACACCTCGTAGGGCGTGGATCGCCGGCCGTACACGAGGCGGTTGGCGAAATGCTGCAGCCGTGCGCGCAGCGGCTGGAACGCGAGAGCGACGATGGCCGTAGCCAGAATCGAGAGCGCGAGGTCCGGCTTGCCACCGCTGCCAACCACCACGCCGACGCCGACGGCGATACCGACGTATACGACCGTGATGAAGACGGCGAGTGAGCCATACACGATGGTGCGGCTGATGAAGAGGTCGATGTCGTACAGGCCGTGTTTCACGACCGCCAGCCCTATCGTGAGTGGCACCAGCACGCCGATGCCGTCGAATCCGATCCCGGCGACCGTGTTGCCGACGGCACCAGAGAAAGCGTAGCTCGACAGAACGACCGCGATCCCGGCGCACGCGACGTACGCAAACCACTTGAGCTGCGCGCGCTCGCTGCTCCCGGAATGCCGGAAGCGCAACAGCGCCGCAATCAGGGTGGGCACCAGCAGGGTTGCGACAAGCACGGCAGTGACCGGACCGTTGGGGTCGGTGATCCCCGCCAGCGACGTGACCCGCGCGGGGTTGGGCACGATCGGCAGCCGTGACGAGAGCTGCACCGCTGATCCGTCGATCATCGTCATGACGGTCACGAGCACGCTGCCGATGACCGCGTAATAGAGGAACCAGCGCCAGCGACGGCCGGGAAGTCGCCCGTTAGGAAAGAAGAAGATGAGGAAGAACAGCAGGTCAGCGCCCAATCCCCCAAGCCAGCTGAAGAGCCAGGCGAGCCACTCGACTGCGCCGCTCGTGACGGATCCGCCGCCGAGCACGATCCTGATTGCTGCGAAGATCGAAACGTTTGCCAGGCTGTTGCCCACCGCGATGGTGAGCAGCAGCCAGCCGATCGGATTCGCCGGTCGCTTGCGCGCGATGAGCAGCCCCAGCACCGCGGTGGTAAAGCTGTTAACGAACCATGGCACCTGCGCCATGAACGGGTCCGTGACTGCACGCCAGTCGAGTGCCAGAAGCACCAGCGCTGCGGCAAGGACGGCGAGGGCGAGCCCGGCCACGCCGGCGGCGAGACGCACGACCGCGCGTTCCCCTTTGGTCGATCCCCCCTGAACCGTCACAGGGTCAAGTCTCCTCGCGCCGGTGCCCCGCCGCGAGCGTATGCAAGAACTCGGGATCGATCTGGTCGCCGCTCACCGCCGCGACGCGGCTCCTGGTGAGAGCGCGCAGGGTGGCCGTGCGCGTGCCGCCCTCGATGACGGCACGCTCACCCAGCACCGCGCCCGGGCCCACCTGGGCAATCGCGTTGCCGTCAACTTCGACTGAAAGTACCCCGTCAAGGAGCAGGAAGAGCTCGCTCCCGGCCTCGCCCTCTTGCACGAGCGTCCGCTCCGGCTTCAGCTCCAGGATGCGCGGCTTCTGACCGCCGCGCATGATGTGGCCGGACAGCTCGCGTTCCAGGGCGGTCTCCACCTCGGTGACGAGGGCCTCGGAGTCCTGCCCGCCCCAGGGCGAGTGCGATCCGAAGGCGCGCTTGTACCAGTCCTTGAAGTCGATGAGGCCGCTCTTCGCCACCAGCCTGCCCGAGTTGTCGTAGATCCAGTGGCGCGGGAAGTGGCTGGCGCCGACGACCTGGTGCTCGCAGCCACCGTCGGCGTGGATCGTGAGCGCGAGAGTGGTCCACGCCAGCGGGGCGGCCACCTGCACGAACGGCGGGAAGGCCACGCGGCGCGGCGTCGGCATGCCCGTCCGGCCCCCCGCCGTCTGCACGAAGCGAACCGACGTGCCCTCAACCTCCGGGTCGCGCTGCTGATCGGGGAGGGCCACGGCTGCGAACGTGAAGCGCGCGGGGCCGAAGCGCACGGTGGTCGCCCCGATGTGCCCGCCGCCGGAGTAGCCGCACCCGGTCACGCGTCCGTCCTCGACCTCGATCCAGGCGCTGAGGCGGTTGGCGAACCGGAACCGGTCGGCCTCGCGCAGCGCCTCGAGGTCCTCGATGACGTCGGGCGGCGGGGTGTCGTAGTGGGTGACGCCCGCGTCGAACGCGACGCGGGGCATGCCCTCCAGGGCCTCTGACGGGATCCACGAGAGCGACGTCACGGTTCGTTCGATGCGGTCTGCCATGCCCGCACCATATCCATCACCCGCTTCGATGTCGATGGTGCGACCCGCCCGTGCCCGGGGGTGCCACCACTCCTGCCACTGCGGGTGACTCCAACCTTGCCGGTCAAGGCACGGTGTCGGGTCACAATCCTGGAATGCCGGCCCCGTCCATCACCGTGTTCCTCGCCGACGACAACGTGATCGTCCGCGAGGGCGTTCGCGCGCTGCTGGGCACCGCCCCTGAGGTCGACGTCGTGGGCGTGGCCGCGGACTACGACGGCCTGGTGGACGGCGCCGCCCGTGCGTCGCCGCAGGTGGTGATCACCGACATCCGCATGCCACCCACCTTCACCGACGAGGGCATCCGCGGCGCCAAGGAGGTGCGCAAGCGGCTGCCCGGCACCGGCGTCATCATCCTCTCGCAGTACGACGAACCCGAGTACGCCATCGCGCTGCTGAGCGAGGACGCGACCGGCTACGCGTACCTGCTCAAGGACCGCGTCGCCGACGGGGACCAGCTGGTCCGCGCCATCCACACGGTGTCGACCGGGGGCACGATGCTCGACCCTCGCATCGTGGAGGCGATGACGCGTCCGGTCAGCGCCGCTGCGGCGCTGACCGGACGCGAGGAGGCGCTGCTGCGGTACATCGCCGAGGGCAAGCCGGTGAAGGCGATCGCGGCCGCGACCAAGGCGACGCAGACGGCGGTCGACGACGACATCGGCGACCTGTTCCTCAAGCTGGCGCAGCAGGCCAGCACCGGGGCGGCCGCCGCGCTGGAGAAGCTGAAGATGCTGTACGGGGCGATCGTCCAACGCGAGGAGCAGGGCGACACGCTGAGCCGCCTGCTGCCCGGAGGCGTGGCCGAGAAGGTGCTGCGTGAAGGGCGCACCACGGGCAGGACCGAGCAGCTCACGGTCACGGTGCTGATGTCCGACATCCGCGGCTACTCCACGATCGCGGAGCACGCGGACCCGGTGGTGCTCGCCGGCCAGCTCAACGAGCACCGCGCCGCCATGAACCGCGCCATCCTCGACGCCGACGGCACAGTGATGCAGTTCGTCGGCGACGCCGTGATGGCGGTGTTCGGCGCACCCATCGCGCTCGCGGACCACGCGGACCACGCGCTTCGCGGTGCGCTCGCCATGCACGCGGCGCAGGCGGATCTCAACGAACGCTGGCAGGTCGAAGGGCTGCCCGCGTTCCGGCTGGGCATCGGCATCTCCACCGGCACCGTCGCCGCAGCGCTGCTGGGCTCGGACGAACGGCTCGAGTACACCGTGGTCGGCGACGCGGTCAATCTGGCGCAGCGGCTGCAACAGCTGGCCGAGGGCGGCGAGATCGCGCTGAGCGAACCGTCGCACGACGCACTGTCGGAGCCGCCCGCCGCGGAGCGCCTGGAGCCGCAGCTGGTGAAGGGACGGGAGACGCCGGTGGTCGCCTACCTCGTCAGGAGGGCTGTGCCGCCAGGTACGTGAGCGTCGCCTTGACGCGGCGGTGGATGTCGCGTTCTTCCGAGAGTCCCAGCTTGGAGAAGATCGCGTTGATGTGCTTTTCCACGGCGCGCTCCGTCAACGACAGGCTGCCGGCGATGGCCGCGTTGTTCTTCCCCTCGGCCATCCGCTGCAGCACCTCGCGCTCGCGGGGTGTGAGCTGCTCGAGTGGCGACGCCGCCGCGCGTGAGCGCGCCGACACCAGCACCTCCACCACGGCCGGATCGATCACCGAGCCGCCGGCGGCCACTTCGCGAAGCGCGGTCACGAGCTGGCCCACGTCGCCGATGCGGTCCTTGAGCAGGTATGCGCGTCCCGCGGCGCCCTTCTCCAGCAGCGCCAGCGCGTACTCCGGCTCGGCGAACTGGCTCAGCACCACGACGCCCGTCGCCGGGCGTGTGTCGCGCAACCTCTCCGCGACGCGCAAACCCTCGTCGCGAAACGTCGGCGGCATGCGGATGTCGGTGAGCACCACGTCCGGCGCATGTTCCTCAATCGCGCGTTCGAGTGAGGGCAGATCGGCGCACGCAGCCACGAGCTCGATGCCGTCCTGCGACTCGATAAGCTGGCGCACGCCCTCCCGCACCAGGTAGTTGTCCTCGGCGAGCACGACCCGGAGCGGCATCGGCGCAAGGATAGGCATGGTGGTGGCGGGGGAGGGCTGGGTGGTGCAGGCACCAATGACAGACGCGGCCCCGCGCTCTATGGTGGAGACGCTGTGGCTGTGTCCGTGCTGATCGTCGATGATCAAGCGCCCTTCCGGCTGGCGGCGCGGGCGGTGGTCGAGGCGACGGACGGCTTCGAGGTGGTCGGCGAGGTCGACACCGGCGAAGCGTCCCTGGAGGCGGCGAGCAAGTTGCACCCCGACCTGGTGCTCATGGACGTCAACCTGCCGGGGATCAGCGGGCTCGAGGCGACGCAGCGCATCCTCGCCAACGGCGCCGGTGGCGAGCGCCCTCCGGTCGTGGTGATCGTGCTCTCGACGTACGAGGCCGCGGAGTACGCACCGCGCGCCGCCGAGGCCGGTGCCGCGGGCTACATCACCAAGTCGGAGTTCAGCCCCGAGGCCCTCGAGGAGGCTTGGGCGGGGAGCCGGGCCGGCTGAGCGTCAGCTGCTGAATCCGGCGACCGAGCCGTCGATGTACGCGACAACGCCGTGCGCGCTCGACGGTGTGGAGGAGCCGGCGATCACCAGCGCGCGGGCCACGTCGTCGCCGGACCACACGGGTGCGCCTGCGACCGCGGGAGCGCCGCCGAAGGGGTTGACACCCCCCTGGTCGTCGAGCACGTACCCGCTCGAGTCGGTGAGCAGCGCCAGGCCTCGCGCGGTGTCCTGCGACCACGGCGGTGGGCCGGCCAGCGACGGTGCGCCGCCGAACGGCCAGAGATATCCGTACTTGTCGACCACATAACCGCTGGCGCCGTCGGAACGCAGCGCGAAGCCACGGGCGGTGTCGGTGGTCCAGGTGCGGCTCGCCGTCACCGCCGGCGCGCCGCCGAAGGCCCACACGTTGCCGTCTGCGTCGAGCACGTAGCCGCTGGCGCCATCGGAGCGCAGCAGCACGCCGCGCACCATGTCCTGCCCCGGCCAGTACTTCGGCGCCGCGATCGGCGGCGCTCCACCGAACGGGTGGAAGCCGCCCCAGGCATCGACGACGTACCCGCTCACCCCGTCGGGCCGCAGCACGATGGCGCGGACGATGTCCCATCCCGGCCAGCCGAAGGGGATGGTGAGTGCAGGGGCGCCGCCGAACGGGTGCACCCCGCCCCAGCCGTCGAGCACGTAGCCGCTGCTGCCGTCGGAGCGGAGCGCCACGGCGCGCGCCGCGCCGCCCACCGAGAACGGCGCCGGAGCGGACGTGTCGTTGACGGTGAGGCCGCGGTTGAAGAGTGGCGCGTACGCGATGCCGCGGGCCGTGTCGTGGCCAGGGAAGTACGGGCTCTTGGTGAACGTGACCGTGGGGGCGCCGCCGAACGGGTGCACCCCGCCCCAGCCGTCGAGCACCCAGCCGCTGTTGGCCGGGAACATGGGGTTGGTGCCGTCACCCGCGATGGTGATGGCGCGGGCGATGTCCCAGCCGTTCCAGTAGGAGGAGCCGGTCACGGCCGGCGCGCCGCCGAACGGATGGATGCCGCCGTAGCCGTCGAGCACATACCCGCTGACGCCGTCCGGGCGCAGCGCGATGCCCCGGGCCAGGTCGTGCCCCGGCCACCAACCGGTGATCGCGACCGCGGGCGCGCCGCCGAAGGGGTGCACCCCGCCCCAGCCGTCGAGCACGTAGCCGCTGACACCGTCTGAACGGAGCACGATGCCTCGGGCGATGTCCCATCCCTTCCAGTACGCCGGCGCCGTGATCGGCGGCGCGCCGCCGAAGGGATGCACGCCGCCCCAGCCGTCGAGGACGTAGCCGCTCTGCTGGTTGGGGGCGAGGGCGATGCCCCTGGCGATGTCCCAGTTGGGCCAGTAGCCGGTGATGCTGACGTCGGGCGCTCCGCCGAAGGGCAGGACGCCACCCCACCCGTCGAGCCTGTACCCGGACTGGCCGTCGCTGCGCGCCACCAGGCCGCGCGCCGGCCGCGGGTCGTCGAGCCAGCCCCGCAGGGGAAGGCCGAAATGCGAGCCGGGGTCCAGGGTGGTGCCGGAGTAGGAGACGCCGTACTCCGAGTAGTAGCTGTTCTGGCTGACGAACCAGACCATCTGCGCGCTGGTGTCGACGCGCTCGACCACGGCGACGTGTCCCGTCGGGTCGCCGCCGGTGGCGCCCCAGACCAGGATGTCGCCGGGGTTGGGCAGCTTGCCCGAGCCGTTGGGTACTGCGACCAGGGGGTTGGGCAGCCGGCTCGCCACGTCGAACATGTTGTAGGCGTTGCCGTTCCACCCGGCCGCACCCCAGCTGCGCGGGCTCTCGGCCCACTCGATGTCGGCGGCGCGGACGGCGAGCTGCGTGCACTGATAGTCGAGACCCCAGGGGTCCCACGTGTCGCTGCTGTCCTGGCCGCGGACGCACGACACGCCGTCCCAGTTGCTCTTGACGTCGAAGGTCGCGCCGTCGAGGGCGACCAGGTTGCCCAGGCCTGCGGCCCAGCGAGATCCGGGGATGACAACGCTGCCGTAGGGATAGGCCGAGCACGGCGAGTCACCCACGATGCCCTGAGACAGCGCTCCGGCCAGGGCAGTATTCGCCAAGGCTGGCGCCAAGTTGTTCGGCGAGGTGACGACGGGGTGCGGTGGCGCGGCGGTCACCGGCGCCGCCGCGGCGCGTGCGGGTGTGAGGAGAGCGCCGAGCGCAGCGATCGTGCACGCGGCAATGAGAACCCCTCTCCCGGAAGGTCCTCGCATGGTGAGCACCTGATTGAGTTTTCCTGGCCCTCCGGCGAGTGATTCCGGGCTCGTCCGCGGCCTTTCGCGATCCTGCCCTGTCACTTCCGACGTCCAGGTCGCGCGGGTGCAACAGCGCTGTGGAGATCGCCTGGATCTGCGCTCGCACAGCTGACACGCCGGCGGCCTGTCTGCCGCGCCTCTCAGCGACCGCGCGGGCATCTCCCAGCAAACTCCCAGGAAGCCCGGGCACCATGGCTGTCATGGAGGAACTGCCGCGCATCCTCGTGGTCGACGACGAGCGATCCATCACCGACCTCGTGGCCATGGCGCTGAAGTACGAGGGCTTCTCGGTGCAGACCGCAGCGTCCGCCCGCGACGGCCGGCGCGCCGTGATGGAGTTCCGTCCCCAGTTGATCGTGCTCGACATCGGTCTTCCCGACGACGACGGCTTCACCTTCGTGCAGCGGCTCATCACCGACGGGCTGAAGGTGCCGGTGATCTTCCTCACCGCCCGCGACGCCACGGAGGACAAGGTGCACGGCCTGACGGTCGGTGGGGACGACTACGTCACCAAGCCTTTCAGCATCGACGAGCTGGTGGCGCGGATCCGCGTGGTGCTGCGCCGCCGCGACGGTGAGCAGGGTGGGCCCCGGCTGACGCTCTCCGACCTGGAGATGAACGAGGAAACGCACGAGGTGCTGCGCGCCGGACGACCGGTGGAGCTGACGCGGACGGAGTTCCGGCTGCTTCGCTATCTGCTGATCAACGCGGGACGCGTACTCTCACGCACGCAGATTCTCGACCACGTGTGGAACTACGACTTCGGCGGCGACGCCAGCGTGCTGGAGACGTACATCAGCTACCTGCGGCGCAAGATCGACAACGTCGAGCCGCCGCTGATCCACACCGTCCGCGGCGTGGGCTACGTGCTGCGCGTGCCGCGGCGCGCGTGATGTCCCTGCGCCTGCGGCTCCTGATCGCGCTGGCGCCGCTGTTCGTCTTCGGCCTCGTCGTCGCCGACGTGGGCACGTACGCCGCGCTGAACAACTTCCTCGTGTCGCAGGTGGATGGGCAGCTGCGCGACGCGCACGAGACCGTGCTCGACGCGCTGCAGCAGCAGCAGCCGTCGCGCGGCGGACCGGGCGGATTCATCCCGGTGCCGCCGGGAACGTACGGCGCGGTGCTCGATTCGAATGGCCACGTCGTGGCCGGTCCACTCGACCTGCAGCCCGCCGGGGGCCAGGGGCATCCTGTGCTGCCGGCGACGCTCCCCGGCGGCGACGCGTACATCACCGTGGCGGGGACCGGGAGCACCGGCGACTACAGGGTGTACCTGGATCGCAGCGAGATTCGGATCGCGCCCGACACGCTGGTGGTCGCGCTGCCGCTGAGCGGCGCCGAGTCCACGCTGCACCAGCTGCTGCTGCTGGAGCTGCTGGTGAGCGGCGGCGTCACGCTCGTCATCGTCGTCGCCACGGTCCTCATCGTGCGCCGCGGGCTGCGACCGCTGGAGCGCATGGCGACGACCGCGCGCTCCATCGTCGCCAGCGACCTGAGCCGCAGGGTGGAGCCGTCCACGGAGCGCACCGAGGTGGGCCGCCTGGGGCTGGCGCTGAACACCATGCTGGCGCAGCTGGAAGGCGCCTTCGCCGAACGCAAGCGCAACGAGCAGCGCCTGCGCCACTTCATCTCGGACGCGTCGCACGAGCTGCGCACCCCGCTGACGTCGATGCAGGGCTACGCCGAATTGCTGCAGCGCGCCCCCGACATGGAACGCGGCGACCTGTTGCTGGCGATGCGCAGGATGGAGGAGGAGACCAAGCGGATGGGTCTCCTGGTCGACGACCTGCTCCTGCTCGCTCGCCTGGACCAGGGACGGCCGCTGGAGCGCGTGCCGGTGGACCTCGAGGCGCTGGTGCGCGACGCCTGCGCGGACGCAAGCGTGACGGACCCGCAGCGCTCCGTCACGGCGCGCGTGGCGGCGCCGCTGCAGGTGACCGGCGACGCCATGCGGCTGCGCCAGGTGCTGTCCAATCTCGTGCGCAACGCGCTGGTGCACACGCCGCGGGCGACGCCTGTCGAGGTGGCGCTGTACGCGTCCGACGGCATGGCCGTCGTCGACGTCATCGACCACGGCGGCGGGATCCCACCAGGGCACGACGCGCGCATCTTCGAGCGCTTTCACCGCGCCGACCCGGAGCGCAGCGGCGACCGCGGCGGCAGCGGGCTCGGGCTCAGCATCGTCGCCGCGGTGGTCGCCGCACATCAGGGCTCGGTGCACGTGCTGGACACGCCGGGAGGAGGTGCCACGTTTCGCGTCGCGCTGCCGCTGGAGACCGCCGGCCGGGTGCGCCCGCATGACGCGTCCCAGCATGCGTTGAGCAACCTCCAAGATTCGCGTAACGCCGGCGAAAGGTCCGCGCCATAGCGTGTGCGACCAGGTCCCAACCCGCACACACGGAGGTCGTCGCCCATGGACCATGACGCATTTCCCAGCCCCCCGCCGCTGCCGCCACCGCTGGACTGGCAGCCGCAGGAGCGGAGGCGCATGGGACGAGTGCGGACCGTCCTGCTGACGTCAGCCGGGCTTCTCGTGGGCAGCGGCGTTGCCGGGTTCGCGATCGCCGCCGCGGCCACGACCGGCGCGTCCGCCGCATCGCCGGCGAGCGTGCAGCTCAGCTCGGGCTCTCAGTACGCGCAGGCCCAGGCGGCCGCAGCAACCCCGACGCCTTCGTCCAGCGGGCACATGTGCCCGAACATGGGAGGCTCGAGCGGCTCGGGCCGGTCGTCGAGCACGACCCAGTCCTTCTACAGCAACTGACAAGACGTCGCGGAGGCCGCCGCAGCCTCCCCGAGGCAGGCGGCCCGTCGCACGGATGCGGCGGGCCGCTTTGCCGTCTGAGCCCCGAGGCTCAGCCCTCGTCCTTTCCGGCCTCCTCCTTGGCCCGGCGCGATATCTCATCGACCACCGTGGCGTCGGCCAGCGTGGTGGTGTCGCCCAGCGGCCTGTTCTCGGCGACGTCGCGCAACAGGCGGCGCATGATCTTTCCCGAGCGAGTTTTGGGCAGCTCTGGCGTGAACACGATGTTCGCCGGGGCGGCGATCTTGCCGATCTTCCTGCCGACGTGGGCGCGCAGCTCACGGGCCATCTCCGGGGACCCGGGGTCACCGCCCTTCAGGGTGACGAAGGCGACGATCGCCTGACCGGTCTGGGGATCCTTGCGACCGCAGACCGCCGCTTCCGCGACCTTGGGATGGTCGACGAGGGCGCTCTCCACCTCGATGGTCGAGATGCGGTGGGCGGACACGTTCATCACGTCGTCGACGCGGCCCAGCAGCCAGAAGTCACCGTCCTCGTCGATGCGCGCGCCGTCGCCCACGAAGTACACGTCCTTGTACTTGCTCCAGTACGTCTCCACGTAGCGGTCGTGGTCGTGGTGGATGCCGCGGAGCATCGCCGGCCATGGCGCGCGAATGACCAGGTATCCACCCTGGCCCGGACCGACCTCCTTGCCGGCCTCGTCATACACGGCCGCGTCGACGCCGGGGAAGGGACGCGTCGCCGATCCCGGCTTGAGCGTGGTGACTCCGGGCAGCGGCGTGATCAGGATCATCCCCGTCTCGGTCTGCCACCAGGTGTCCACCACCGGCGTGCGGCCGCCGCCGATGTTGTCGCGGTACCAGATCCACGCTTCCGGGTTGATCGGCTCACCCACGGTGCCCAGCACGCGCAGGGAGCTGAGGTCGTGCTTCTGCGCGTACTCGGGTCCCCACTTCATGTGGGTGCGGATCGCCGTCGGCGCCGTGTACAGGATGTCGACCTTGTAGCGCTCGACGATGCTCCACCACCGGTCCTTGTCAGGGAAGTCCGGAGTGCCCTCGTAGATGACGCCGGTAGTGCCGTTGCACAGCGGGCCGAAGAGTATGTAGCTGTGCCCCGTCACCCAGCCGATGTCGGCGGCGCACCAGTACACGGAATCCGGCTTCACGTCGAAGATGTAGTGGTGCGTGGTGGCCACGCCGGTGAGGTAGCCGGCGGTGGTGTGCACGATCCCCTTGGGCTTCGCGGTGGTGCCGCTGGTGTACAGGAGATAGAGGAGGTCTTCTGACTCCATCTCCTCGCACGGGCACGAGCCAGGATCGTCGGACGCGTCGGAGCTGAGCTCGTGATACCAGACGTCGCGCCCGTCGCGCATGGTGACGTCCCCGCCGGTGCGCCGCACCACCAGGCAGTGCTTGACGCCGGGCGCGCTCTCCATCGCGGCGTCGCAGTTGGCCTTCAGCGGGACGCGTGAGCCGCGCCGCCAGCCCTCGTCCTGCGTGATGAGCAGGCGGCACTCCATGTCATTGAGCCGGCCCGACAGCGAATCCGCGCTGAATCCGCCGAAGACGACGGTGAAGGGTGCGCCGATGCGCGCACACGCGAGCATCGCGATGGGCAGCTCGGGGATCATGCCCATGTACACGCCGACGGGCGTTCCCTTCTCCACTCCGAGATGCTTCAGCACGTTGGCGAAACGCACGACCTCGTGCTGCAGGGCGGCGAACGTTATGTCGCGCCGGTCGTTCTCCGGCTCGCCCTCCCAGTGGTACGCGACCTTCGCGCCACGGCCCTGTTCGACATGCCGGTCCACGCAGTTGTACGTGACGTTGAGCTTGCCGCCGAGAAACCACTTCGCGTAGGGCGGCTTCCACTCCAGCACGGTGTCGAACGGCTTGAACCAGCTGATGCGCGTCCGCGCCTCGTCGGCCCAGAAGTCCTCGAGGGGCTTCTGGTAGATGTCGGCTTGTGCGTTCGCCTGCTGGGCGAACTCGGGAGGCGGCGGATAACGGCGCTGCTCGAGGAACAGCGTGTCGATGTTCTGCGCTGTCAGCTCTGTCGTCATCAGCCAAACCTCCCGAGCCGCTTTCGCACTCGAATCTAGACCTTCAGGACGTCCACATCGGCTTGCCGACGGGCAGCAGCGGACGCCGGGCCAGGCTGTTCGCCACACCTGCCGCCGACGCGTACCACGCCGCCACAGCCGTCGCGATGCCGACCACCCCGCCGATGCGGTAGATGGCGTCGACGTCAGGCGCGGGCGGAGTTGACACCGTGAAGAGCCCGACGAACAGGAGGATCTCCGTCACCTCCAGCGTCAGGAATACCAGGAACACCGCGGCGTTGACCCGCATGCTCCAGAGAAGCATGTACGTGTTGAAGGCTGCGAATCCCACGAGGAACCAGCCCACATCGTTGGGCAACGTGGTCGTCTTCGGCGCCAGAAACATGAAGTAGAACGCGAGGCTGAGCCAGAAGGCCCCATACGTGCTGAAGGCGGTGGCGCCGAACGTGTTGCGGTTCTTGAACTCCCACATGCCGGCGGCGAACTGCGCCGCGCCGCCGTAGAAGAACGCGAGCCCCAGGAATTCAACGCCTGGCGCCTGCATGGGGAACGCGTTGTGCACGCTCAGCAGGAACGTGGTGAGCGCGAACCCGCCCAGGCCCAGTGGCGCGGGGTCAGCGACAGCCAGTGGTGCGACCGCCGCGGGCGCGGTGTCGTCAGCCATGTCAGCCCTCCAAACCTTGAGTCGGGAGCGGCGGCCCGGGTGGGCGCCGCAGGCGCGACGGGTGCGCGGGTTCGGCGGGCGGGGGCCGGACCATGTTGCGGTCGGGCTCGGCGCCCAAGCCGGTGACCGTGAAGGCTGTCATCGGTCCTGTCACGTGATCTTGCTTGCATGATCCCCTTTCGTACCCGGGTTGTGCGAGCGCACCTGATACCATCGCTATCACTAAATGCCACAGATACGTGCTAACGCAGGCGCGGCGGAAGACGCGGTCACCGCGGCCCGGGCCGCCGGACTGCGCTGGGTGGACAACTCGAGCCCGGGCATACGGCGCCGTGGTCGCCCCGGCCACTTCCACTACGTCGACGCGGCCGGACGAGGCGTCAGCGACGCGGCGACGCTGCAACGCATCGCCGACGCGGTGATCCCGCCGGCCTGGACGGATGTGTGGATCTCCCCGGTGCCGAACGGACACATCCAGGCCACGGGCCGCGACGTGCGACGCCGCAAGCAGTACCGCTATCACCAGCGCTGGCGCGAGGTGCGCGATGAGCGCAAATACCACCGCATGCTCGCCTTCGGCCGAGCGCTGCCGCGGATCCGGCGGCGCGTGGCTCACGACCTCGCGCTGCCCGACCTGCCGCGCGAGCGCGTGCTCGCCGCGGTGGTCCGCCTCCTCGACGTCACGTTCATTCGCGTGGGAAACGACGAGTACGCGCGCGAGAACGCCTCCTACGGCTTGACGACGCTGCGCGACCGCCACGTCGACGTCGACGGCGAGCAGATCCGCTTCCGCTTCCGGGGCAAATCGGGCAAGCAACACGTGGTGTCGATTCGCGACCGGCGGCTCGCCCGCATCGTCGACCGCTGCCAGGACATCCCCGGCGAGGCGCTGTTCGAGTACCTCGACGCCGACGGCGCTGCGCAGGGCGTGGGCGCAGACGACGTCAACGACTACCTCAGGGAGATCGCCGGCGACGCCTTCACATCGAAGGACTTCCGCACCTGGGCTGGGACGGTGCTCGCGTTGTGCGAGCTCCGCGATCTCAGCGGCGCGCCCTCCAGGTCCCAGGCCCGCCGGTTGGTCACCGAGGCGATCGGGCGAGTGAGCGCGCGGCTGGGCAACACGCCCGCGGTGTGCCGGCGCTGCTACGTGCACCCCGACGTGATCGAGGCGTTCGCCGACGGCCGGCTGCTCCAGCTGAGGCTGCGCGCATCGCCGCGGTCAGCCTCAGGGCTCCGCTCCGAGGAGCGTGCGCTGCTGCGGCTGCTGGATCCCAGGGGTCGCACCCGCCGTTCGGCGGCGCGCGCCGCGTAGCGTCAGTCGGGGATCAGGTCTGCGGGGTGGGGCGCTCGCTTGCTCGGGCTCGTCACCGACGCGGCCACCAGCAGGAGGAAGGCGCCGATCGCGACGATGAGCACCGTCGCCTGCCACCCCAGCGGCTGCACCAGGATCGCCGCCGCGACCGCGCCGGCGAGCATCCCGGCGTACAGGGCGAAGCGGATCACCGCGTTGACGCGGCCAAGCAGCTCGGTGGGGACGCGCTGCTGCAGACCGATCGAGCCGCGGACCTGATAGAGGACGCCGCCCAGCGAGCTGAGGAACAGCAGCGCCGCGGCGAGAACCAGCTGCGGCGCGAACACGAACACGATGAGCGGCCCGAGCTCGAGGAAGCTGGCCACGATGATGGCGCCGCGGCCCACCCGGGTCGGCGTCGGCCGGATGAACGAGAGGCTGCCCAGCAGGCCTCCGGCGCCGACGGCGGCATACAGCCAGCCGACGTCGACGTCGTGGCCGAAGCGCTGCGACGCGGCGACCACCAGCACCGCCTGCAGCGCGGTGACCACCGCGGAGTTGCCCAGGCTGGCGGCGGCGTAGGAGCGGAGCACGCCGTCGCGACGCACCAGCGGCAGCCCCGCCCCGAATCCCTTCGGCGCCGTGCCCGGGACCGCCGCGGCAGAGCTCTGCAGGGTCACGAGGATCGCCGCAGCCACCAGGAACGTGACCGCGTCGGCGGCGATCAGGGCTTCCGGCGCCACCCGTGTCAGCAGCAGCGCCGCCAGCGCGGGGCTGACCAGGATGCTGGAGGAGAACAGGCTGCTGTAGATGCCGTTGATGCGGCTGAGCTCGCGCTCCGTGCTCACGCGCGGGATGAGCGCCCCCAGCGCGGGCTGGGCCAGCGAGTTGAGGAACTGCGCGCCGGCCACGAGGATGTAGATGGCCCAGACGGCGCGAGCCTGGGCCAGCAGCACGATCCCGCCGGTGAGAACCGCCTGCACGGCGGCGCACGAGGCCGCCACCCGAGCGGGCCCGGCCCGGTCGGTGAGCGAGCCGCCCAGGAACGGGCCTACGACCCGCGGCGCGACGCGGACCAGGATGTATAGCGCCGGTGCGACGGCAGAGTTGGTGAGCCGGAAGAGGAGTACGACCAGCGCGACCGTGGTCAGCCAGTCGCCATAGAACGAGACACCGGTGGCCACGAGAAAACGCAGGGCGCGGCTGCGCTGAACGCGCGCCACGCCAGTCCCCACTCCGATCGCGGCCGTCACAGTCCTCCGGCTCACCCCGCGTTGCTCTGCGACCAGGCTCCGAATGTTAGGAGCAGTCGCCGCCGTGCGGGCATGCGGTCAGGGACCTAACACCGCCCCCGGTGGGTGCACGAAACCACCGACCGTGGCCGCGAGCGTTGCAGGCTCGCGACCACGACATCAGACGATTCGTTACATCCCCCGCCTACTCTGACGGTGGACGGTTAGGGGCTCAGCCCCAGGTTGCGCTGTCGCCCCAGCTGGCCATGCCAGTCCTCCAGTCCTAAGCCCGATCCCGGAGCTCCAAATTCACCGGGGCGGGCGGCCTACGCCTTTCGTCTTAGGACTATGGGCCAGGGTCTGCCCATGTGGGCAGACCTTTTGTATTCGCGCTCACATTTCTTCACAGAATCGTGACACGGCCTTTTCGGCCTTTGGTACGCAGATCGGTGTTATTGGCTCGTCGGATGCGATCGCGCTGCACCGACGCCGACAATCCTGTCACGCAATCATTACCGCCGCAAACTTGCCGATACGATCTTCGACCGTGGCGCAAAACGCCGTACCCGTGCCTAGGGTGCCGGCTGAAGGACTTGAGCGCCGGATCTGGGTGCCGGGGATTCTTCAGCGGCTGAAGATCATGCCGCCCGTCCAGGTGCTTGGACCGGTGCGCTACACGCCCGCACTTCTCGCGTACGTCGCGCTGGTGATGCTCTCGGCGGTGGGGCTTGCGGCGGCGCTGGTTCGCAACAGTGGCGACTGGACGACCCTGGGGGCCGGAGCAACCGCGACCTTCCTCATGGCCTTCTTTGCCGTGCGGTCGCTGCCGGTGCAGACAGGCTGGTCACCGGGGGTGTTCTTGCACCTCGGACTGTCGATCGTGCTGGGCCCGATCGGAGCGGTCGGTGCCGCGATCGCGGAGACCGCGGGGGTTGGTCTCAGAACGCGCAACGGTTGGTTCCGTACTGGATTCAATCTGGCCAATCTCGTCCTTTCCGACCTGGCCGCTTGGGCCGTCTACACGTCGATCCAACACGCGCCCATGCCGACGGACGCAGCGGAGGTGCTGGGCGGGCTAGCCGCTGGAGTTTCGCAGTACTCGGTCAACCACGGACTGCTGGCACTCGTGGTCCGAATCGCCAATCCATCCGTCCCGCTCTCCGGCGTTCTGCGCAACGGCCTGTCGGTCCTCCCGTACAGCGTCGGTTACGGCATCGCCGGCTTCACGTTCGTGGTGATGCACCAGCAGGCCGGCGCACTGGGTTTCAGTGCGCTGCTCGTCCCGGTCATCCTCCTTCATGGGTTTCTCATCGTGTTCGCACGCCGTGTGCACGCCTACGAGGAACAGCGTGAAGCCCACCGCAAGGAGCGCGAAGAGCTGCTGCACAGGGCGGTCGACGCCTCGGAGTCGGAGCGACGGCGCATCGCGCGCGACCTGCACGACGGCGTGGTGCAGAACCTCGCCGGCATGGCCTTCACCATGATGGCCACCGCGTCGAAGCTGAAGGAGAAGTCCGCCGACAACGGCCAGAGAGAGCTGGTGGAGATGCTCGAGCAGTCGGCGGAGGAGACACGTCTAGCCATGAAGGACCTGCGCACGCTGATCATCGAGATCGCGCCGCCGACGCTGCGCCGCGAAGGCCTGCACGCGGCACTCCTCGAGGTGATGCGCACGCTGAAGAGCGGCGGCACCAAGACGCGACTCGAGCTTCCCAGCAACATGCGCCTGCGTCCCGACCGCGCCAGCCTCATCTTCCGGGTGGCGCAGGAGGTGCTGCGCAACGTGGCGGCGCACGCCGAGGCCAAGCAGGTGAGCGTGGTGTTCGAAGGAGACGGGCGGCAAGGCCGTGCTGCGCATCGTCGACGACGGCAAGGGCTTCACGCCCGACGACGTTGCCCGGCGCCGCGCCGAAGGTCACGTGGGCACCAACGCGATTGTCGAGCTCGCCGAGGAGGTGGGCGGCTCGCTGGTCATCGAACTCGGCGCCGGGCAAGGGGACGCGCGTCACATTGACGGTTCCCACGGAGTAGTACATTGGTCGCCAAGCCCATGAGCGCGCGGGTCACCATCCTGGTCGTCGACGATCACCCGGTTGTGCGCAAGGGCTTGTCGACATTCCTCTCCAACGAACCGGACCTGGAGGTGGTCGGCACCGCCGCCAGCGGCGAGGAAGCCCTGGCCGCGATGAGCGAGCTGATGCCCGATGTCGTGCTGATGGACCTGTCCATGCCGGGCATGGGAGGGATTGAAGCCACGCGACAGATCGTCGAATCGAATCCCGATACACGCGTCGTCATGCTCACCTCCTTCGGCGGTCACGAGCGCATGGTCGAAGCGCTGAAGTCCGGCGCGGTCGGTTACGTGATGAAGGACGCGCCGCCGGCGGAGATGCTGCGCGCGGTGCGCAGCGTTGCGCCTGGGCCCACGCTCACCTGATCTCCGGCGTCGTGATCCGGCGCCGACCCGTCACAATGGAAGGTGATGACAGAGACCAGCACCGCTCCCTCGAGGCAGATGACCGCCCGCAAATTCGATGCTGCAATCTTCGACCTCGGCGGCGTCATGACCGAGCCGCTGTTTCGCGGGCGCACCGACGTCGACCCTGAGTACCTGAACCTTGTCGCCTTCTTTCTCAACGATTTCCGCGACCATTACCACTTGCCGACCGGCGCCCACGACCTGCACCTGCTTGAGACCGGCAAGATCGGCGACGACGAATTCTTCGATCGCATGTGCCGCCGCTTCGAAGAGGAGGGGAACGCGGCGGTCGACCCTCGCGTCGCGCAGAAGATCATCTTCGGACGCGGGATGGTGGCGTCGAGCGCCATGGCCGATGCCGTGCGCCAGATCAAGGCGGCCGGATATCGCACAGCGCTGCTGACCAACATCTCGCGCGACGGCGACGCGATGTGGCGCAACCTCATCCCCGTCGATGAGCTCTTCGACGTCGTGGTCGACTCGTCGCGCGTCGGGCTGCGCAAACCCGACCCCCAGATCTACCACCTCACGTGCGAGCGCCTCGGAGTCGCGCCGCAACGCTGCGTCTTCGTGGACGACCTGGCGTGCAACGTCGAGGCGGCGGCCGAGCTGGGCATGCACGTGATCCAGTGCATGGACCCGGTGAGCGTCGCCGACGACGTGGTGCGCCTGTTGCTGGGGCATCCGGCCGCCGAGGAGCGAGAGCCAGAGGCTTGACGTCCGACCAAACCTCGCGAAGCGTCGGCGGCGCCGGCGGCGCGCTCGACGTTGCCGGAGCCACAGACCGCGGCACCGTGCGCCCGGACAACCAGGACATGTGGGACGCCATGCAGCGGCCCGACGGTTCCTTCGCGCTGGTGCTGGCCGATGGCATGGGCGGGCACGCCGGCGGTGCGGAGGCCGCCGGGGCCGCGGTGGATGCGGCGGTGGCGGTGCTCGCCGGACCGGGTGGGGACCGCACGCCGGAAGCGGTCATCGAGGCCGCGGTCGCCGACGCAACGTCAGCGGTCGGTCTGGTGCGGCAGCGCCTCGGTGGCAGTCCGGGCACCACGCTGGTTCTCGCGCTGGTGCAGCCGCAGGGCGCGACGGTGGTCGGCAACGTGGGTGACAGCCGGGCATACCTGCTGCACGCCGGCACTGCGCGGCAGATCACCACGGACCACTCCTGGGTGGCCGAGCAGGTGGCGCAGGGGCGCATGTCGCCCGACGAAGCACGCCATCATCCGCAGCGCAACATGATCACGCGTGCAGTGATGGGCGACGCCGAGAAGGCGGACCTCTTCAGCGTCGAGCTGGCCGCGGGCGACACGCTGTTCCTGTGTTCCGACGGCATCTGGGAGCCGCTCGACGACGCATCGATCGCCGAGCTGCTCACCGACTCGGGCACGCTGCAGCGCGCGCTTGAGGGGCTCTGCGACGCCGCGCTTACCGCAGGAAGCCGCGACAATGTGACCGTCGTCGCGGCGCGGCGCGCCGTGGAGCCGGGGGGCGCGCGATGACGCGAGCGTTTGCCCAGATCGCCGCCGCCGTGTTCGTCGTCTGCGGTGTCGGGGGCTTCTTCACCGGCGACGCCGGACACGTCGTGGCCGGGCACGCCGGCGGCAACTTCGACGGAGTCGCGCTGCACCTCACGTACCTGCGCGACGTGATCGACCTGCTGCTGGCCGCAGCCTTCGCCTACGCCGGCTGGGTTGCCCCATCGCGCACGGCCATCGCGGTCACGCTCGGTGCCGGCGCGTTCCTGCTGCTGCTGGCGATCGTCGGGTTCGTCATCAGCGACGACGCCGCCGGCACGCGCAGCGTCGTCACGCTGCACTTCACGCTGGCGATGAACGTGCTGGACCTTGTCGGCGGCACGCTCGCGGTCCTCTGCGCGCTCGGTGACCTGGGCGCACCTGAGGGTGCCGCGGCCTGACCTCCGCGCGCCGGGATCAGCGGTCCGTCGTCACCCCGATGTTGCCGTTGCCGTGCACCGACGCGGCGTCGGCGTCGGCGCGGTGACGGACCCGCTCCATCACCTGCACCGCGCTGGTTGCGACGGGTGCGACGCGCTTCAGCGCACGCGCGGTAACGTCCGCGCCTTCGCGAACCGCCTTGGCCCCTTCGCGCAGCTGCGTGCGGGTGCGGTCGCCGGTCTGGGGCGCGACACAGAGCCCGATCACCGTCCCGGCGACGGCGCCGTGGATGAAACCCCGGAAGTACCCCATGGTGAATCCTCCTGTGCTGGGAACATCACGGTACTACGCAGGGACTTCGGCGACCAGGCTCAGGTGAGCGAGGTCGCCGACCAGGGGCCGTCGGGCACGATGCGCAGCCGCTCCACGGGCCGGCCGCTGATCAGGTGCGAGTCGATGATCTCGTCGATGTCGGAGACCTGGAGCCGCCCGTACCACACGCCGTCGGGATACACGATGACGATGGGTCCCTGGTGGTGCTGCTGGTTGCATCCCATGCGTGTGGTGCGAACCCAGTGCAGGTCGCGCCGCTCGACCTCGTCGCGCAGCCGCTGCAGGATGCGCTCCGATCCCTGGCCACCGCAGTGGTGGCGCCCCACGGTGGTGCACACGAAGACGTGGAGGTTGCGGTGCTCGCCGCGGTCGTCCATCCCCGCTATGGTGGCAAGCTAGCCGTCCATGGAGATGTCGTTCGCCTTCTTCGCGGACAGCGCCGTGGTGCCGCCCGACGGCAAGCTCTACGTCCTCGGCGGCGGCTTCAGCACGCTGGCGCTGCCGCAGCTGCCCGGGCGCGCCGCGTTCGCCGTGGTCGCCGGCTTTCGCTTCGGCCCCGCGGACGTGGGGGAGACGCGCCAGGTCGAGCTGCGCTTCGTCGACGCCGACGGCAAGCTGGTGATCCCCGCGGCCAACCTGCAGTTCCAGTCGCAGGGCGCCAAGCTCGAGCCGGGGCAGGAGGTGAGCATCTCGACGGTCACCGTGCTGCAGCCCATGTTCGGCGAGCCGGGCACGTACGCGGCCGAGTTCTGGCACCAGGACGTGCGCCTGGCCGGCGTCCATCTCCACGTCCTGGAGCGCCAGCCGCCGCCTCAGCTGGGCACGCAGCGCCTCAATTGACTCCCGCGGCCTGCGAGCCCTCGTACTCGTAGAAGCCGCGGCCGCTCTTGCGACCCAGCCAGCCCGCCGCCACCATGCGGCGCAGGAGCGGCGGCGGCGCGTAGTCGGCGTTGGCGTACTCCTCGTACAGCGAGTTGCAGACGAACTGCGCCGTGTCTAGGCCGATGTAGTCCAGCAGCTGCAGCGGGCCCATCGGGTGGCCGCATCCCAGCCGCATCCCCTCGTCGATGTCCTCACGGCTGGCGAAACCCGATTCGTAGAGGCGCACCGCGTGCGTGAGGAACGGGATGAGCAAAAGGTTCACGATGAATCCGCCGCGGTCCTGCGCCACGATGATGCGCTTGTCGAGACGCGCGCCGAAGATGCGGGTCTCGTCGAGCGTCGTGTCGCTGGTGGCGATGCTGCGAACCACCTCGAGCAGCCGCATCACCGTGGGCGGGTTGAAGAAGTGCGTGCCGATGACCCGCTCCGGGCGCGACGTGACGCGAGCGATCTCGATGATGGGAAGCGACGAGGTGTTGGTGGCAAGGATGGCGTGCGCGGGCGCGATGGCGTCCAGCTTCTCGAACAGCTCGGTCTTGGCGGGGAGGTGCTCGACGATCGCCTCTATGCAGATGTCGCAGCCGCCGAGCTCGTCCAGGTCGGTGGTGAAGCGGATGGACTCCAGCGTCTGCTCGGCCTCGTCGGCACTGAGCTTGCCGCGCTCGCGGGCGTGCTGCAGCGAGCCTTCGACGCGACGCCGTCCCGCCGCGAGCTGCGCCTGCCCCGCCTCGGCGACGATGGTACGCAGCTCCTGCCGGGCGCAGATCTCCGCAATCCCCGACCCCATGAGCCCGGCGCCGATGACGCCGACGCTGTTGATCTGCATGGCGCGCTCTCCAAGTGCGGCTGGTGGTGCCCAGTCTGCCGCGAGGCGGCGGGGCCGCGCACCTATGATGGGGCGGTGCCGCGCTCGAGGACCGTCGCGTTGGTGAGCGACGACCTGATGTTCGCCGCCCAGCTGCAGTCCGCAATGCGGCGTGCCGGGGGTACGTGCGCACTCGTGGTCGGCGACGCCGTGCCGCCGGTCGACGCCGTCTTCGTCGACCTCAACGCGCACGCCGACGAGCGCGTGGAGCTGATCGCCACGCTGCGTGCGGCGCGCCCCGAGCTGCCGATCGCCGGCTTCTGCCACCACGCGGAGCGGCAGCTGCGTCGCCGCGCCCTCGCCGCCGGAGCCACGCGCGTGGTCAACAACGGCGCGTTGCAGGCGGTGGCGCTGCGTCTCGGCGGCGAGCTCCCCTGACCCAGCGCAGGTGACCGGCGCGTCCGCAGACCTCGACGGCCGGGTTCGCGCCGGGGTCGGTCGCGTACGTGATGCGATGGTGGAGACGCGCCGTGACATCCACCGTCACCCGGAGCTGTCCCACGAGGAGCGGCGCACCGCCGACCTCGCTGCGTCGCGCTGCCAGGACCTGGGATTCTCGGTGCGGACGGGGGTCGGTGGCACCGGCGTCGTCGCCGACCTCGACGGCGGCGGCGCGGGGCCGACGCTGATGCTCCGCGCCGACATGGACGCGCTGCCCCTGCAGGAGCGCGACCGGCGGGCGGTGCGCTCCGAGGTCGACGGCGTCATGCACGCCTGCGGTCACGACGGGCACGTGGCCATCGCGCTGGGTGCCGCGACCATGCTGGCGTCGATGCGCGACGCCTGGGCCGGCCGCCTCCGCGTCTGCATGCAGCCCGCGGAGGAGAAGGCCGAGGGCGCAGAGCCGATGATCCGCGACGGCGCCGCCGACGGCGTCGACCGCGTCGTCGGCCTCCATCTCTGGGCGCCGCTGCAGGTGGGGCGCGTGGCGGTCACGCCAGGGGTGGTCTTCGGCAGCGCCGACAGCTTCACCATCAGCGTGCGCGGTCAGGGCGGCCACGGCGGGATGCCGCACACGACGGTTGACCCGGTCGTGGCGGCGGCCGAGGTGATCCTCGCCCTGCAGACGATCGTCAGCCGCGAGACCTCGCCGTTCTCCCCCGCCGTCATCACGCTGGGCAAGGTGGCCGGCGGCACGGCGTTCAACGTCATCGCCGACGTGGTCGAGATCGAGGGGACGGTGCGCGCCGTCGACGAGGGCGAGCGCGAGCGCCTGCTGCGCCGCGTCGGCGAGGTCTCCGCCGGCGTCGCCGCGGCGGCGCGCGCCGAGGCGGTCTTTTTGCGCGGCTCGGGCTGTCCGCCGGTCGTCAGCGACGCGGGTGTCGCCGCCACCGTGCACGACGCGGCCGTCGCAGCGGTGGGGAAGGACCACGTCGACGTCGCCCGTCCCATCACCGTCGGGGATGACGTCGCGTTGTTCCTGCAGCGCGCCCCCGGCTGCTACTTCCTGGTGGGTGCGGGACACCCCGAGCGCGGCCCCGTGGCGCCGCACCACAGCGCCGGCTTCGACATCGACGAGGCGTGCCTGCCCGTGGGCGCGGAAACGCTGGTGCGCGCCGCGCTCGCGATCCTGCGCTGATGGATCAGTTCGTCCGCTTCCGCGAGGCTCGCGACGACATGTACGAACACGTCGACACCGCGCCGCGCGCCGCGTCGCTGTCGCGCACGACCATCTGCGTGGTTATGGAGATCGAGCACGCGAACAACGCCGGGTACGTCCACGGCGGCACCATCATGCGCCTGGTGGACACCGCGGCCGGCATCGCCGCGGCACGCCACGCCCGGCGCCGCGTGGTCACGGCGGCGATGGACGACATGAGCTTCCTGTCGCCGGTGTACATCGGCGATCTGGTCACGGTGCTGGCCATGGTCAACGACGCGCACCGCAGCTCCATGGAGGTGGGCGTGCGCGTCGACGTCGAGACCGTGCCCACCGGAGAGCGGCGTCACGTGGCCAGCGCGCACCTCGTGTTCGTCGGCCTCGGCGCCGACGGCAAGCCGGCGCCCGTGTCACCGGTCGTCGCGGAGACAGAGGACGAGCGGCGCCGCCAGGCGCAGGCGCGGATCAGACGCGAGCAGCGGTTGCTGCGCAAGCGCGCCCTCGACGCGGCGGGCGAGGAGGACGCGTGAACGTCTGTCCGTCCTGCGGCCACGACAACCAGCCGGGTGCACGGTTCTGCTCGCAGTGCGGCAACACGATCGCCGTGGTGCCCGCCGCGGGCGGCGAGGAACGCAAGGTGGTCACGGTGCTCTTCGCGGACCTGGTCGGCTTCACGTCCCGCGCCGAGCGGCTCGACCCGGAGGACGTGCGGGCGCTGCTGTCGCCCTACTACGCGCGCCTGCGACGCGAGATCGAACGCTTCGGCGGAACCGTCGAGAAGTTCATCGGCGACGCGGTGATGGCGGTGTTCGGCGCGCCGGTGGCGCACGAGGACGACGCAGAGCGCGCGGTGCGTGCATCGCTCGCCATACGCGACTGGGTGAACGAGCAGGATGCGACGCTGCAGCTGCGCATCGCGGTGAACACCGGCGAGGCGCTGGTGTCGCTCGGCGCCCGGCCCTCCGAGGGGGAGGGCATGGTGTCGGGTGATGTGGTCAACACCACCTCGCGGCTGCAGACCGCAGCACCGGTGAACGGCATCCTCGTCGGCGAGATCACGCACCGCGCCACGTCGGCGGCGATCTCCTATCGAGAAGCAGAACCCGTGGCCGCGAAAGGCAAATCGGAGCCGGTGCGGGTGTGGGAAGCGCTCGAAGCGCGAGCCAGCTTCGGCGTCGACCTGACGCGCACCGGCGGTCCGCTCATCGGGCGTGAGCACGAGCTGCGCGTCGTGGTGGATGCGCTGTCGCGGGTGCGCCGCGAGCGATCGCCGCAGCTGGTGACGATCGTCGGGGTGCCGGGAATCGGCAAGAGCCGGCTGGTGTCCGAGCTCTTTCACATCGTCGACGTCGACCCCAGCGGACTCGTGTACTGGCGGCAGGGACGGTCGCTGCCCTACGGCGAGGGCGTGACGTTCTGGGCCCTCGCCGAGATGGTCAAGGCGCAGGCCGGGATCCTCGAGACCGACGCCTCGGACGAGGCCGGGACAAAGCTGCACGCCGCGGTGCGCGAGACCGTCGCCGAGCCGGACGAGGCGCAGTGGATCGAGGAGCAGCTGCATCCACTGGTCGGGCTGGGCGCGCTGGAAAGATCCGGCGACCGCCAGGGCGAGGCGTTCGCCGCCTGGCGACGGTTCTTCGAATGCCTGGCGGAGCGCCGGCCCCTCGTTCTGGTCTTCGAGGACCTGCAGTGGGCGGATGACAGCCTGCTCGACTTCGTCGAGCACCTGGTGGATTGGGGCGGTGCGGTGCCGCTGCTGGTCCTGTGCGCCACGCGACCTGAGCTCCTGGAGCGGCGGAGCGGGTGGGGCGGCGGCGCGCGCAACGCGACGACGCTGTCGCTCTCGCCGCTGACCGAGGAGGAGACGGCGCGGCTCATCAGCAGCCTCAGCGACCGGCCGGTCATGTCGGTCGAGACGCAGCAGGCGCTGGTCGAGCGCGCCGGTGGCAATCCCCTCTATGCGGAGCAGTACGTGCGCATGCAGGCGGAGCGGGGGAGCGACGCCGGCGAGTTCCTCCCCGACACCGTGCAGGGCATCATCGCCGCGCGCATCGACGCGCTCAGCGCCGCGGAGAAGCGGCTCGTGCAGGATGCCGCCGTCATCGGCAAGGTGTTCTGGCTGGGCGGCGTCGCCGCGGTCGGCCAGCTCGACCGCGGTGACGCGGAGCGGCTGCTGCATGCGTTGGAGCGCAAGGATTTCGTGCAGCGCGCGCGCCGCTCATCGACCTCGGGTGATGTCGAGTTTGCGTTCCAGCACGTCCTCGTGCGCGACGTCGCGTACGGGCAGATCCCGCGCGCGGTCCGCGCCGGAAAGCATCGGCGCGCCGCGGAGTGGCTCGAGGAGCTGGGACGTGTCGAGGACCATGCCGAGATGCTCGCGCACCACTACATGAGCGCCATGGAGCTGCAGCAGGCGACGGGCGATCACCTCGATGCGGCGTTCGCTCAGCGCGTGCTCGCCAGCCTCCGCGACGCCGGCGACCGCGCCTTCGCCCTCAACGTCTTCGCGGGCTCGGCGCGTTACTACGAGGGCGCGCTGCGGCTTGCGCCGGCCGGATCCCGCGACCATGCGCTGCTGCTCTCCAAGCTGGGCCGCGCGCGCTTTCTCGCCGACGAATCCGACGCCGGTCTGGTCGCGGCGGCGCGCGACGAGCTCGTCGCCTGCGGCGAGACGGAGGCAGCCGCCGAAGCGGCGTTGCTGCTGGCGGAGATCACCTGGCTGTCGGGCGATTCGGACCGCGCCTTCCAGCAGGTCAGCGAGGCGCAGGGCATCGCGGCAGCGCTTCCCTCGTCGCGCGCCACGGCTCATGTGCTTGGCGACATGTCGCGCTTCGCCATGCTCGCCAGCAGGCCCGAGGCCCTGGAGCTAGGCAGGCAGGCGCTGGCTCTGGCTGACGTCGTGGACGACGACCGGCTGCGCTGCGCTGCAATGAATACGATCGGGGTGGCGAGGGTGGACGCCAACGACGCCGGCGGGTTGCAGGATCTCGAGAACGCCATCGCCACGGCCAGGGCCTCCGGCGACGTGTACGAGCTGAGCCGGGCGCAGGGCAACTACGCGGCGTCGCTCTTCATCGTGGGGCGCCTCCGCGAAGGCCGTGAACAGCGCCGCGAAGCCGGGCGGACGGCCGCTCGATTCGGCCAGACGACGCTGGAGAGGTGGTTCCTCGGCCAGGTCCGCGACGACTTCGTGCTGGGCGACTGGGACACGGCCCTGGCATCGGCCAACGAGTTCCTCGCTGGGGTCGAGTCCGGCCAGTCGCACTACCTGGCGGCCCCGAACTATGTGGACCGCGCCTGGATCCGCATGGCTCGAGACGAAGTCGAGGAGGCGCGCGCGGACTGCGAGCGCGCGCTGGACGCGTCGAGGCGGGTGCGTGACCCGCAGAACCGCATGACGGCCGTGATGGGGTGCGCCGGCGTGTTCCACGAGCTCGGCGACGACGGTCGTGCTGCCGCGCTTGCCTCTGAAGCGCTGCCTCAGCTGGCCGCCGGCGGCCTCGGCACCGCGATGCTGGGCATCCACATCTTCGCGTTCACCGCGGCTGCCCTGGGCAGGGGAGCAGAGCTTGTGGCCGCCCTCGCGCGCGCCGAGGGCTCGTGGCCCGACGCCGCTCGGGCGGTGGCTGCCGGTGACCTGCGTCGCGCTGCAGCCATCACCGGTGCGATGGGCGCGGCCGGCGATGAGGCGTACGACCGGCTGTCGCTGGCGCAGGCGCTGGTGAAGGAGGGCCTTCGTGCAGACGCGGACGGCGAGCTGCAGCGCAGTCTCGACTTCTACCGCTCGGTGCGCGCGACGCACTTCATCCGGCAGGCGGAGGCGCTGCGCGCAGCATCCGCGTAGACGGCGGGCTCAGACGAGCCTGAGACCCCGCCCCGTGAAGTCGGCGTCGAACGCGCAAGCGAAGCCGATGGATCCGCTCACGAGCGCGCCGATTCGGCGAGCTCGCGATCGTGCTGGGTGCTCACGTCGGTATGTCCGGGGGCAAAAGCACCGACCGCCTGCAACGCGCGTGCCCTGGGGTGGTCGGAGTGCGCTGAACTCGCGCCTTAGCTACGATGTCGGCGTGAGCAGCGTCACAGCACCCGCCACGGTCCGCGACGCCACCGCGCCCGCGCGCAGCGCGCGGCAGCACATCCGCTTCGCCTTCTACCGCCTCCGCCCGGAGTGGAGGCTGCGCCCCGCTGCAGAGCGGGCGGCCGACCGCGAAGAGGTCGCCGCCCTGGTCCGCGAGGTGGGCGGCCGCGACGGAGTCCTGATCCGCGCCTACAGCCTCGTGGGCACCCGCGGCGACGCCGACTTCATGCTCTGGCTGGTCAGCGAGCGCATCGACGACCTGCACGAGTTCTCCGCCCGGATGAACCGGCTGCGCGTCGCCGCCCACCTGGAGACCCCCTACAGCTACTTCTCCATGACCAAGAAGAGCATGTACGTCGACAAGCACGAGCACCCCAACCAGGAGGGCCGCAGCAACCGCCTGGTTATATCGCCGACCGGGCGCCGGTATCTCTTCGTGTACCCCTTCGTGAAGACGCGCGCCTGGTACCGCCTCAGCAAGGCGGAGCGGCAGCGACAGATGAGCGAGCACATCGCCATGGGCCACCGCTATCCAGGCGTGAAGATCAACACGACGTACTCCTTCGGCCTCGACGACCAGGAGTTCGTGGTCGCGTTCGAGAGCGACTCGATCGCGGACTTCCTCGACCTGGTGCAGGAGATGCGTGAGAGTGAGGCGTCGACGCACACGGTGCGCGACGTGCCCTCCTTCACCTGCATCGCCATGGACATCGACGAGGCGTTGGCTGCGATCGGCTGATCGCGCCGAACGCGCCCTGGGATGATCCGCGTGGGCGCTACAGTCCGTAGTCCTGGCTGATCAGTGGTCAGCCGCTTACGGAGGTGGTGGGCATGCAGAAAGCTGCAAACGCGTTTCCGGTGCTGCCTGGAAAGGACGCCCGGGACGTGTCCTCGATGTTGAAGGCGAGACCGTCGGAGTACGCCGAGTCGCGCCGGGCCCTCGGTGTCCACATGGAGCGGGCCTATGAGCAGGTCACGCCGATGGGCACGTTCCTCGTCGTGTACACGGAGTCCGACGATCCCTTCGGCGAGGTGATCGGACGCGGCGCGCAGTCGGACCGCGCCATCGATCGCGACTTCGTCGCCGCGGTCAAGGAGGTCCACGGGGTCGACGCGGCCAACCCTCCGGCGCTCGAGCCGGCCGAGACGCTGGCCGCCTTCGAGGATCCGGCGGTGCCGGAGCGCAAGCGCGGGCTCGCCTTCATCGCGCCGGTCATGCCGGGCGCGACCCAGCGCGGCCGCGAGTTCGCCAAGGAGGCGTGGGAAAGGCGCCTCGATGAGCACACCGCGTCGCGGCGCAAGCACGGCATCACGCGCGAGGTGGTGACGCTCAACCACACCCCGGGCGGCGACGTGATCTGCGTCTACATCGAGGGCGACGACCCGGTCGAGGGCAACCGGCGCTTCGCCGAGTCGCGCGACGAGTACGACGTCTGGTTCAAGGACCAGTGCAAGCAGATCTTCCCGCCGGAGATCGACTTCAACGAGCCGCTCCCGCCGATCACCGAGGTCTTCGACTCCGAGGACGCGCTGGTCGCCCGGTAGCAGCTGCGGCTGACGCCGCCGCGAGGAAGCGCCCGGCTACTCGGGCAGGACCGCGCGGCGGCGTTGCGCCGTCTCGATGGACTCGTTGAGCAGCTCCATCACGTGCAGCACGCGCACCTCCGGCGCGTACCGCGCCGCGCCGGCGCGCAGCTGCACCAGACAGGAGACGTTCTCCGTGACCACGACACCGGCTCCGGAAGCGCGGATGTTCTCGAACTTGCGCTGCAGGATCGCCTCGCTGCGCTCCGGCATGCGCGCGAAGTAGGTGCCCGCGCCACCGCAGCACATCGCCGCCTCGTGCAGCTCGAGCACGCGCAGCCGCGGCACCTGGGAGATGACGCGGCGCATGGCGCCGCGCCGGGGCCCGTCCACGGGCAGCGAGCAGGGCTCGTCGATGACCACGTTCCAGCGCAGCGGTCCCAGCTCGGCGCGCAGACCGTTGCGGTCGAGGAAGTCGCTGCTGAGCGCGGTGCGCTGCGCGATGTCGCGCGCCGTCTGACCCACGAGGCGGTCACCGCCGGCGATGTCGCCGTACTCCTGGTAGTGACCGACGCACGACGCGACATCGCCGACGTACGCGTCGACCTCGAGCTGCTGCAGCGCACCCGCGTTGCGCACGGCCATGTCCAGCATCGCGTCGCGGTCACCGAGCGTGCGCGCCGGCAGGCCGCTGCAGCCGAGCGTCGGCACCGCCACCTCGTAGCCGTTGGCGAGCAGCACGCGCATCGTCGCCTCGGTGGCGCGAGGCGCCGCCAGGTTCTCGTAGCAGCACACCAGCACGGCCACGCGGCCGCGCAGCGGCAGCGCCACCGGTGGCAGGTCGCGGGCGCGCCGGTACGCGGTGCGCGCGTCCAGCGGCCCGACGGTCGTCGCCAGCGTGCCCAGTGACCCCATCCAGCTGAAGAACCCTGCCCGCTCGGCGATCGCGTACAGCCCGGTGCGCTGCGTGAAGCGCGCCAGGCCGTGCACGAAGCGCAGCATGCCCGGCTTCGGCAGCACCGAGCGCAGCGCGAATGTCTGCCCCCACGGATGACCTTCCTGCGCGTGCAGCTCCTGCCGCGCGCGGCTGACGATGTGCCCGGTGGGCACGCGCGGCGCGCACGCGGCGACGCAGTTGTCGCAGGTGAGGCACGTCGACAGCGGACCGTCGGCGATGTCGCGCAGCTCGAGCCGTCCCTCGATGGCGTCCCTGATCAGCGACACCCGCCCTCGCGCCGTCTCCCACTCGACGGGGTTGGTGATGTAGGCGGGGCACGTCGCCTGGCACAGCGAGCACTTGTTGCACTCGCTGGCGGCCTCGTACACATCGGCGAGGAACCGCGGTTGCAGGGGCAGCTCGGCGGCCGTCGCCATCGGGCGAGATTGTACGGGTGCACGGCGGCGGCGCTCGTTGCCTAGAGTGTCGGTCGATGCCCGGGCCGTACCACGTCGAGAGCTTCAGCGACGCCGAGCGGCTGCTGCTGGCCCGGCACGTCAGCGACGTCGACGGCCCGGTGTTCGCGCTCACCGGGCTGCCGCAGGTGACCTGCGCTGCGCTCTTCGCGCGGTACAGCCGCAGCGCCAAGAGCCTGCGCCGCCTGCTGCTCGACGAGTTCCTCGGGCCCGATACGCCGGTCGCGGCGGCGCCGGACGGTGCGGGCAGGCAGCGCGCCGCCGACCTGTTCGGCCGGGTGCTCGCCGAGTACGGCGACGACTTCGTGGCTCAGCTGGCCGGCGTGCACCTCGCGTGCGAGCAGGTGTCGCAGCCGCTGGCCAAGGCGATCGAGTGGGGCCGGCTGGCGGCATACCTGGAGCAGTCGACGCGGTACATCGCGTACACGGACCGGCGCGACGGCGAGTACCGATACCTGCGCGATCCGGAGGTGATGGCATCGCGGCACGCCGCCAGCTACACGGCCGCGATGGACGGCCTCTTCGACGCGTACTGCGAGCTGCAGGACCCGCTGCGGGAGCACCTCGACCGCACAATGCCGGCGCAGGAGGATGCGGGCGCGCGCCGGCGGGCGATCCGAGCCCTGGCGCTGGACCTGCTGCGCGGCCTGCTCCCCGCCGGCACCGTGAGCAACGTGGGGGTCTTCGCCTCGCCGCAGGCGTACGAGCAGATGGTGCTGCGACTGCGCGCGCACCCGCTGCCCGAAGCGCGCGCGTACGCCGAGCTGATCGCGGCTCAGCTCCAGGGCGTCATCCCCGAGTTCCTCACGCGGCTGGAGCGGGCCGACCGCGGCGGTGTCTGGGTCGAGTACCTGCGGGAGACGGCCGCGGCACTCGAGCACGATGCGGCGGCGCTGTCACCCGAGCCCGAGTGGGGGCCGGACGGCGTGACCCTGGTGGACTGGGACCACGACGGCGAGGACCGCATCATCGCCGCGGCGCTCTTCCCGTACAGCCAGGCGTCGGCGGAGCGGCTGCTGGCAGCGGTGCGCCCGCTGTCCGAGGCCCGCCGCGACGAGCTGTTCGCCGCGGCGGTGGGGGAGCGGCGCAACCGGCGCCACCGGCCGGGGCGCGCCTTCGAGCACTGCTCCTACACCTTCGAGGTCGTGTCGGACTACGGCGCCTTCCGCGACCTGCAGCGCCACCGCCTGCTCACGGTGCAGTGGCAGCCACTCACCCCGCGCCTGGGCTTCGCCGTCCCCGACGAGGTGACCGATGCCGGCCTGGCGCCGCGGTGGCGCGGCGCCGTGGAGCGGGCTGCCGCGGCCGGCGCCGAGCTGGCTCCGGACCTGCCGCAGCAGGCGCAGTACCTGGTCACCCTGGGACACCGGATCCGCTACCTGCTGAAGATCAACGCCCGCGAGGCGATGCACCTCGTGGAGCTGCGCACCTCACCGCAGGGCCACCCGGCGTACCGCCGCATCGCCCGGGAGATGCACCGCCTGATCGGGGAGGTGGCCGGCCACCGCCGCGTCGCCGCGGCCATGCGGTTCACGGGCATGGAGGACGTCCACCTGCCGCGCTACGCGGCGGAGGCGGCGCGCGCCGGCGCTGCCGACTGAGGGTGTCGCTGGGACCGCGGCTGCGGCGCGCCGTCAGGCTGGCGCCGGCGGTGGCGGCGGTGGGCGCCGCGCTGGCGCTCTCCTCGTGCGCCCCCAGCGAGCCCTTCCGCATCACCCAGGCGACGTACCCGACGCGCTTCGCCCAGGGTGGCCCGGTCGGCAGCGTGACCGTCGGCTGGTCCGGCGACCCGGCGTTCCCACTCACCGTGGAATTCGCTCCGGCCGCGGGCTGCTCCACCGCTGCGTACACCTGCGACAGCTTCAGCAGCCCCGCCTTCGGGCAGGCGTCCAACCCGCTGGTGTGGTCGCCCGGGGTCGCCTGCCGCGGGCGCCTGCCGCCCAGCACCCCGGCGGTGACCGGCCCGTACTTCCTCTACGTGGTCGACGCGGCGGGGCGCTCGACCCAGGTGCTGCGCGTGGCGGTGACCTGCTCCTTCGCCCCGGCGCCCGTGACCTACCAGTCCCTGGACCTGGGGTCGCAGCCGGTGATTCCGGCGACCCTGCGCGCCGCCGACGAGGTCCCCTGGGCGCAGGCCGACGTGCTGCGCAGCATCGGGCTGGCGCTGCTGTTCCTGCTCCTGGTCGCCGTGCCGGCGCACCTGGCCGCGCGGACCTCCGGTGAGCCCGGCGCCGGCCACGCACGCCACACCCCGCTGCCGGTGATCGCCGGCGCGATGATCGTCGTGGCCGGGGCCGCCTGGTTCCTCGACGGCGACGTGGGGCTAAGCGCGGTCTCCCTGCAGTCGCTCAGCGGCGTCGCCCTGGCGGTGCTGGCCATCGCCCTGGTCATCGCGGGGATTCGCGCCGCGGTCCACGGCATCGCCGGCCGTCACGGCTTCCTGCGCCTGCACCCCCTCGGCGCGCTCCTTGCGGTGGGACTGGCGCTGGCGTCGCGCGCCGCCGTGGCCCAGCCCGGTCTGCTGGTCGGCGTCATGCTCAGCCACCGCCTGAGCGACGCCACGGTCGCCGACCGCCACGAGCGCCTGTCACACTGGCTGAGCCACGGGGGCTTGCTGGCCGGCAGCGTCATCGTGTGGCTGCTGTGGACGCCGGTGAAGGCGGCCGCGGCGGGCGGCTCGGGACCGCTCGTGGTGCTCAGCACGCTGATGTCGACCGGCTTCGTCGGCGGCGTCACGTCCGTGGTGATGGGCACGCTGCCGCTGCGCTGGTTCGACGGCGCGTCGGTGCACGCGCGACATTCGCTGGGCGCCTGGCTGGTGCACGTGGTGGCGCTCTTCTTCCTGGTGCACGTGGTGCTCGACAGCGCCGAGGACGCCGCCGGCTCGGTGCGGACCTATGCGCTGGCCATCGTGCTGGCGGTGCTGTTCGCCGCGCTCATGCTCTGGCGCTGGACCCGCGCGCGTCGCCGCCGCCGGCTCGCCACCGGCCTGTCGCCGCGCTGAGACATGAAGGCCACCGGCGGCCGCTCCGGCTGCCGGATGCTGCAGCCGTGAGGATTGGCGCACCAGCCGTGCGCGTGCGCTCGTACGCAGCGGCGCTGCAGGCGCGTCTCGACGAGGGGTACACCGCCTGGACGGTGCGGCTCGCCGCGCTGACCTTCATGGCCTTCAGCAGCCTGGACTGCGTCACCACCGCCTACGCGCTGTCGCACGGAGAGCGGGAGGAGAACCCGTTCGTCGGCGCCGTGTACCGGGATGGCGGGGCCGGGAGCCTCTGGGTTTCGCGGGCGGCGGTGGTGGCTGTGGTGCTCATCGGGATGCGGCTGCTGCCCCGCAGGCTGGCCGCCTGGGCCGGCGTGGCGGCGACGGCGTTCACCGCCGCGATCGTGGTGGCCAACGTCCTCACGATCGGCCGCTAGGTTTGCGCCACAGGAGCCTGTCGTATGATGGTCGGCACATGGCAATGACAGCGCCCGAGAGCGCCTCCCTGATCACCGTCTCCGCCACCGCGCTCGACCAGCTGAAGGGGCTCATCGCGGGCCAGGGCGAGCCGCAGCAGCAGCTGGGGCTCCGCGTGTTCATCCAGTCCGGGGGCTGCTCCGGCTTCTCCTACGGCATGGGCCTGGACGAGAACCCGCCCCGCGAGGACGACCACGTCATCGAAGCGGCCGACAACCTCAGGGTCTACATCGATTCGTACTCGGCGCAGTACCTCGAGGGTGCGGAGATCGACTACGTCGACCAGATGATGGGCGGCGGGTTCACGATCCACAACCCGAACGCGGTGCGGACCTGTGGCTGCGGGCACAGCTTCCAGACCTCCGACGGGTCGGGCGAAGCGCGCGCCTGCTCGCACTGAGCAGCACCGCCTGAGCTGACCGCCGCCCTACGCGGCGGGCACCGGCGTGGCCCGGCCGGCGCGGCGCATCGTCGCCTCGGCGTCGCGATCTCGAATCCCCAGCGCGGCGAGGGCGCCGGCGGCGGCGAATCCCGCGGCCGCGAAGAACGCCTCCCGGAAGATGCTGACGTCGCCGGCGATGGCGGCGGCCGAGAGCTGGGAGCCGACGATCGTCGCCAGCGCGGCCACGCCGAGCGCGGCCGCCAGCTGGCGCTGGGCGTTGTACAGCGCCGACGCGCGTCCCGTGTCGCGCGGCGAGATCTGCGCGAAGGCGCCGGCGTTCATCGGGATGACCACGAACGACCAGCCCGCGCCCACGAAGAACATGACCACCCGGAAGACCCACAGGTCGCCGGTCATGACTAAGGCCAGGACCACGGTCATCGCCGCGACCAGGGACATCCCGCCGGCCATGAGACGGCGCGGACCGACGCGGGGGTAGACGCGGCCCGCGAGCTGGGAGGCGGCGAGGACGCCGAGGGCCTCCGGCGCGATGCTGGACCCGGCGGCGAACGCCGAGAGCCCGCGCGAGGCCTGCAGGTAGATGGCCGAGATGAAGAGCAGGCCGATGAATCCCGCGGCGCCGAAGAGCGAAGCCAGGTTCACCACTCCGAAGAGGCGGTTGCGCAGGATGCGGAAGTCGGTCATCGGCGCGGCGCGGTGCAGCTCGACGTAGACCAGAGCGCAGGTGAGGATCAGCCCCGCCGCGCCGGTGGCCACGATGAGCGGTGACGTCCAGCCGCTGGAGGCGGCCTCGCTGAGGGCGAACAGCAGGAGGCCGAAGCCGGCGGCGGCGAGCAGGAAGCCGGGCAGGTCGAACGGCTCGCGCGCCCGCTCGCGGTGCTCGGCGAGGGCGAGCAGCCCGAACACGAAGGCGGCGACCCCGATCGGCACGTTGACGAAGAAGACCCAGCGCCAGGAGAGATGGTCCACCAGCGCCCCGCCGACGACCGGGCCGAGCGCGGGGGCCATCACCGTGGGGATCACCAGGATCCGCGCCGCGCGGGCGCGCTGCGCCGGAGGAAAGGCGCGGAACAGCATGGCCATGCCCACCGGCGTGAGCATGCCGCCGCCCACGCCCTGGGCCACGCGCGAGAGCACCAGCTGCAGCACCGACTGGGAGAGCCCGCAGGCGACCGACGCGGCGGTGAACACCGACAGCGCCAGGAGGAAGGTGCGCTTGGTGCCGAGCCGGTCGCCGATCCATCCCGACGCCGGGATCCACACGGCGAGGCTGACCAGGTAGCCGACCACGACGCCGTCCGTCGCGGGCGCGCTCACCCGGAAGTCGCGCGCCAGCGCAGGCAGCGCGACGTTGACGATGGTTGCGTCCAGGATGCTCATGAACATGGCGCACACGTAGACGGCGCCCACCACCTGCTGCGCGCTGAGACGTCCGCGGATCACCGCCTTCATGGTGGCGCAGCGGTGTCGAGCGGCGTCGCCGGGCTTGGATCGCGCCTCGTCTGGGTATGCTCGCCCCAACGCAAGCCGCTCACGGAGTTCGAGACGCCGATGGAAGTCAAGGAGCTGGGACACCTCGTCCTGTACGTGCGCAACGTCGAGAGGTCGGCGGCGTTCTATCGCGACGTGCTCGGCTGGAGTCAGCTGCGCTCGGCCGGCGACGGGCCGCTGGGCCGCCTGCCCGTTGCGCTTTTCAGCAGC
Source organism: Candidatus Dormiibacterota bacterium (assembly GCA_963777285.1). GTDB lineage: Bacteria > Chloroflexota > Dormibacteria > Aeolococcales > Aeolococcaceae > JAFARE01. Next base: position 948,707 of record CAVZPR010000001.1, on the reverse strand, counting down.
GGGCGCACGCACCACGAGCTGCTGCTGATCGAGGTGGGGGAGGATGCGCAGCCGCAGCCGCGCGGTCGCCACATCGGCATGTATCACTTCGGGCTCAAGATCGGCGACAGCGACGAGGAGCTTCGCGCCGCGGTGGCGCGCGTGCGCGAGGCGGGCGTCACCGTCGTCGGCATGAGCGACCACACCGTGAGCCACAGCCTCTACATCGAGGACCCCGACGGCAACGAGATCGAGCTGTACGTCGACGTGCCCGGCGTGGACTGGAATCTGGAGAACGTCATGGCGCCGGTGAAGGCGCTGGCGCTGTAAGGGACACAAGCATGCCCGCGGTCACGGTCGACGACATCACCACGCTGCCGCACATCCCGCTGCCGGACGACGGCGCCACGCCGCGTCCCGTCATCAGCATCACCACCGCGCCGCACGGCGTCGAGGGAGAGGGCTTCCCCGTGCGCCGCGCGTTCGCCGGCGCCGACCCGCGCCACATCGATCCCTTCGTGCACATGGATCAGATGGGCGAGGTCGAGTACGCGCCGGGAGAGCCGAAGGGCACGCCGTGGCATCCGCACCGCGGCTTCGAGACGGTGACGTACATGATCGACGGCACCTTCCAGCACCAGGACTCGAACGGCGGCGGCGGGCTCATCACCAACGGTGACACGCAGTGGATGACCGCGGGCCGCGGCATCCTGCACATCGAGCGTCCACCGGACGCGCTGATCGCGAGTGGCGGTCTGTTCCACGGGTTCCAGCTGTGGGTGAACCTGCCCGCGGCGCAGAAGTGGGAGCAGCCGCGATATCAGGACATCCGCGCCGGCGCGGTGGCGCTGCTGACCTCGTACGACGCGGGCACGCTGCTGCGCGTCATCGCGGGCGACGTCGCCGGTCACCAGGGACCGGGCATCACGCACACGCCGATATCGCTGGCGCATGTGACCCTGAGCCCGGGTGCGCGATTGGTGCTGCCCTGGCCGCGCGACTTCAATGCGCTCGCCTACGTGCTCTCCGGCCGCGGCACCGCGGGTGACGAGGCTCGTCCCGTGTCGAGCGGCCAGCTGGTGGTGTTCGGTGAGGGCGACACGATGACCATCGCCGCGGACGGCAGCCAGGAGAGCCGCTCACCGTTCCTCGACGTGCTGCTGCTCGGCGGACGTCCGATTCGCGAGCCGGTGGCGTGGTACGGACCGTTCGTCATGAACACGCACGCCGAGATCGCGCAGGCCCTCTCCGACTACAAGGCCGGCAAGCTCGGGGTCATCCCCGCCGACCACATCGGCAACTAACCGGAGCGGCGCAGCCGCCGTCGTCGGACGCCGCCGGCGCGGACGGCAGCAGCGCCGCCGCAGCGACGACGCCGAGTGCCGCCCCGCCCACTGCGCGCGCATCACGTTCCCTCCTGGCAGGCCGGAGACGCCGGGTCTGATGACTCAACGCGCCGGCGCCGCAACTCTTGCGGCCTGCACACCCGCAGCGCGTGATCTCCGTGCTGATAGCAGTTCTGCTATCGTATTGCCATGCATGGCGGCATCCTCATCAGACAGGCGCGGCGCCGCGCGGGCATCACCCAGCGGGCCCTGGCTGCGCGCCTGCACACCAAGCAGAGCGTCGTGGCGCGGTGGGAGGGGCTGGTCACGTCTCCCTCCGTGGAGTCGGTGGCGGCGGCCGCGCGGGCGTGCGGCTTCGACGTCGACTGGCGCCTCACGCCGATTGATGCGGACCTGGATCGCGTGCTGCGAGACCAGCTGCGCCGGACGCCGGCACAGCGCGTGGCCAGCGTCGCGGCCATCGCCAATCTGCGGCGTGCCTGAGTCCGAGGGCCCCTTCCAGCCGCTGCAGATCCTCCGCGTGCTCGCCGAGCACGGCGTGGAGTTCGTCGTGATCGGCGGCATCGCCGGCGCGATCCACGGCTCGCCCTACGCCACGGTCGACGTCGACGTCGTGCCGCGCCGCGATCGCGCCAACCTCGAGCGGCTGTCGCACGCGCTGCGTGCGATGGACGCCCGTGTGTTCGTGTCGCGCGACGAGTCACTGCGATTCGAGCACGACGGCGCGTCGCTGGGCGACGTGCTGGTGTGGAACCTGGCGACCCGGTACGGCGGACTGGATCTGACGTTCGAGCCGGCTGCGACGCGCGGCTACACGGACCTCGCCGCGCGCGCCGAGCGCGTCGACATGGGCGGCGGCGTGCAGGTCAGCGTCGCGTCGCTCGAGGACATCATCCGCAGCAAGGAGGTCGCCGGACGCGAGAAGGACGGCGTCGTGCTCCCGGCGCTGCGCCGGCTGCTCGACCTGCAGCCCCCGCAGCGACGCAGGGCGCGCTAGGGTCCGGTGTCGCGATGGTGTCGAACGATTACCACTTCATCACCCGCTGGCGGCTCGAGGCCACGCGCGAAGAGGTCGCCGCGGTTCTGCGTGACGCCGTCGACCTGCCGCGATGGTGGCCGTCGGTGTACCTCGACGTGCGCCTGGTGCACGAGGGCGACGAGCGCGGGGTGGGACGCGTCGTCGATCTGTGGACCAAGGGGTGGCTGCCGTACACCCTGCGCTGGCGCTTCACCACCACGCGCAACGACGAACCGAACGGCCTCGCGCTGCGGGCCGCGGGCGACTTCGTCGGCACCGGCGTGTGGACCTTCACCCAGGACGGCGCCTTCGTCGACGCGGTGTACGACTGGAGGATCGCGGCGGAGAAGCCGCTGCTCAAGCGCCTCACCTGGGCGCTGCGCCCGGCCTTCAGCGCCAACCACCGCTGGGCGATGCGCATGGGGGAACGCAGCCTGCAGCTGGAGCTGGTCCGGCGCCGCCTGACGCCGGACCGGGCGGTGCAGGTGGCCGCCCCGCCGGGTCCCACCTTCGCGCGACTGGTCCGCAACCGGCCCCGGTAGACGAGGGCACGCAGCCCGTCCTCACAGGTCCTCACAGATCGGGCGGGCGACTGTTACAAGACTGTGTGTGGCGGGCCACTGATGCGGCAACGGCCGCGGCCGATCCTTAGCGCACATGGGCATCAGCGCCGGTCCGTGGGGAACGGGCCTGGGGGAGCGTGTCGACGCGCGCACGTCGGGCGTCGCGCTCCTTCCTGTCTGGAACATCCCCGATCGAGCGACGATCGCATACGAGGCACTGCCGCGCCCCGGCGCGGTTGCCCCGCCGGCGCTCGTCGAGGCGGCGTTCGCGGCCGCGCAGCACAGCTCGCCCGCGCTGATGATGGTGCCGCTCCCCGCGAGCCTCATGCACGACCCCCGCTTCGACCCCGCCGCGCTTGCCCACGACGCCGGCGTCGCCGCCGCCGAGGTTGCGTGGCTGGTCACCTGCCCGGAGTCGCCGCCGTACGAGGACTTCGCCCTGCGGACCGCGCGGCTTCGCGCCGCGGGCTTCCAGGTGGCGCTCGAGGCCAAAGGCTGGGCCATCGAGCAGCACGAGCGCATCATCGAGGTGCGGCCCGACTTCCTCATGCTCGACGCCGCCACGGTCGCGACGCTGCGGCACAACGTTGCCGCGGGCGCCGAGCTCGCCGGGCTGCTCTCCTTCGCCACCCGGCTCGAGGTGCGCTGCATCGCGCGCGGGGTCGACGACCAGGCGACGGCCTATGCCCTCACGAGCCTGGGCTTGCAGCACGGCAGCGGCGCGTACCTGGCACCGCCGGTGGTGCTCGACGAGGCGCTCGGGGCCGCCGGCGACGTGGCGGTGGGTCCGGCGTGGTTCCGCCACCACGAACCTCGCAGGCTGGAGGCCGTCGGCCGGCCCACGCTGCTGCCCACACAGGTGCTGAGCCTGCCCGAGAGCGATCCCGCGGGGGAGACCGGCTCCGATCGCTTCGCGCAGTTCCTGGGCGAGGCCGCGCGGCTGCTGCAGGCGGAGCACGATCCCGGCCGGATCCTGCGCATCGCAGGCGACATCCTGCCGCGCGCCATCCCGGTGAGCGCGCTGGTGATCTTCGAGGCGGACTGGGACAGCGACATGCTCATCCCCCGCGTGGTGGCGGGCACGGACGTCGTCACCCTGCGCGACGCGCCGTTCCCCATGAGCCGCGGCATCACCGGATGGGCCTTCGCGCGCGGCGAACCGTACAACTGTGGCAACACGGTGACGCATCCCGCGGCCGGCACCGTGCCCGGCACCGAGGGGGACCTGACGCCGGAGTCGCTGCTGGTGGTGCCGCTGATCGCCGGCGACCACCGGGTCGGCGTCCTCGACGTGTGGCGTCGTGGCTCCGACGAGTTCAGCCAGCGCGACCTCGAGCACTTCGCGCTGTTCGCCCACGTCATCGCGGCGGCGTGGCACAACGCGCAGCTGTACTCCGAGGTGGAGAGCCGCGCCCGCACCGACTCGCTCACCGGGCTGCACAACACGCGCTGGTGGGACGAGGTCGCGCCGCAGGAGGCGGCGCGCAGCGTGCGCAGCGGCGCGGAGATCGGCGTGCTGCTGCTCGACCTCGACCACTTCAAGCTGGTGAACGACACGGGCGGCCACGCCGCCGGGGACCACGCGCTGCGCAACGTCGCGCGCGTGCTCCGCTCCACCGTGCGCACCGGCGACGACGTGGTGCGCTTCGGCGGTGAGGAGTTCCTCATCCTGCTCCACGAGAGCGGCACCGAGGGCGCGCTGCGCGTCGCCGAGGACCTGCGCATGGCGCTGTACGAGATGCCGCCCGCGGTGCCCGGCGTGCGCGTCACCGCGTCCATCGGCGTCGCGGTGTTCCCCCTGCACGGGAGCACCCTGGACGACGTCGTTCGCGCCGCCGACCTCGCCATGTACCGCGCCAAGAAGGAGGGTCGCGACCGGGTGGTGCCGGCGGCGGATCCGGGCCAGGAGGCGGTCGAGGCGTCCTGACCTGCCCGGCGCCATCAGGGTGCCGCGCGCGCTGGGTATGCTGGCCCGCGGTGGCCACCCAGTTCCGCACGGCACGGCCGGTGTACCGCAGCAGCGACCTCGCGGCTCGGGCGATCGCCGCGGCGCTGCTGCGGCGCATGCGCGGCGGGTCGATCACGGTGGAGGAGGGGAGCCGCGTCGAGCGCTACGGGACACCGGGTGACATCGCCGGGCGTGTGCGCGTGATGCATCCGTCGGCGTGGCGGCGCGCTCTGACCGGCGGCGGCATCGGTTTCGCCGAGGCATACATGGATGCCCTGTGGGACAGCGACGACCTGGTGAGCGTGCTGCGCGTGCTGGCGCGGAACCTCGACCCGCTGAACCGCGTGCTGCGCACCCCGCTGACACGGATGCGGGCGTTCGCGGGGGCCGCGTCGCGCCTGCGCCGCCCCACCGAGGAGGAGGACCGGCGCAACGTCCGCGCGCACTACGACCTCGGCGACGACTTCTTCAAGCTCTTCCTGGATCCGACCATGGCGTACTCGTGCGCGCTGTTCGAGCAGCCCGGCATGTCCCTGGAGGAGGCGTCGACGGCGAAGTTCGAGCGCATCTGCCGCATCTCCGGGATCACGCGCGACTCGCGTGTCATCGAGATCGGCACGGGATGGGGTGGGTTCGCCGTGTACGCGGCGCGGCGCTACGGATGTCGCGTCACGACCACGACCATCTCCGAGCGGCAGTACGCGTATGCGTGTGACCTGGTGCGCCGCGAAGAGGTCGGTGACCGCGTCACCGTGCTCAACCAGCACTACCGCGACCTCGACGGCGAGTTCTCGCACCTCGTGTCCATCGAGATGATCGAGGCGGTGGACTGGCGGCTGTACGAGGAGTTCTTCGCCACGATCCAGCGCCTGCTCCGTCCCGACGGCGTGGCCGCCATCCAGGCGATCGTGGTCGATGATCGAGAGTTCGAGCGCTCCAAGCGGTGGAAGGACTTCGTCAAGCGCTACATCTTTCCCGGCGGCTGCCTGCCGTCGGTGGCGGTGATGCTGGACGCCACCAAGCGCGTCACCGACATGAGCCTCATCGACCTGCACGACATGGGCCGCCACTACGCCACCACGCTGCGTCATTGGCGCGAGGCGCTCGACGCTCATCGCGCCGAGGTGCGAGCCCTGGGGCGCAGCGAGCGCTTCCTGCGCATGTGGCGCTACTACTTCGCGTACTGCGAGGCCGGGTTCGCCGAGCGACGCATCAGCGACGTCCAGGTGCTCTTCGCGCGCCGCGGATGGCGCCCGCCGGAGGCGGTGCGACCAGGCATCGCATGAGCCGGGTGCTGCCCCTCGGAGCGCTCGCCCTGGCCATCGCGCTGGCCGGCGGTTACGGCTTTCGTTGGGGGTGGACCGGCGTCACAGCGAACGACCAGCTGTGGGACCTGCTGCACGTCGTGGTTCTGCCGGTGGCGCTGGCCACGCTGCCCCTCTGGTACCGCACGCGGCGGCGCTGGAAGATGGAGTGGCACGTGGCGTTCGCGCTGCTGCTGGCGGGGTTTGCCATGCTCGTCGTGGGCGGGTACGGGCTCGGCTGGCAGTGGACCGGCTTCCAGGGCAACACGCTGTGGGACTGGCTCGAGCTGCTGGCGCTGCCCATCACCATCGCCTCGCTGCCGCTGTGGATCGAGACGCACCGTCGCTTCGAGGGACGCTGGCGCGCGACCGGCGCGGTGCTGCTGGTGGCGTTTGTTGTGGTCATCATCGGCGGATACGCGCTGGGCTGGGGCTGGACCGGATTCCAGGGCAACACGCTGTGGGACTGGCTGCGGCTGCTGCTCGTGCCGTTCGTGCTGCCCGCGTCGCTGGCGTGGTTCTCGGCGCGAGCCGAGTCGCGCCGCGCGGCAGCGCCTGGCTGAGCGCGGCGCCCAGCCGGCCGCGCTCCCCGCCAGGCGGGCCAAGCCGCTACCATTGCGCCCACGGATCTCCCGTCAGGAAGGAGTTTCATCGTGCGAACACGCACCACAGGCCGCGGCACGCTGCTGCTCGCGGGCGTCACCGGCGCCGCCGTGCTCACGTCGTGGACCTTCGCCGTCGCCGGCCACGCGCAGGCGGTTCCGGGGTTCGGCCGGGACACGGCCCTCACCCAGGGCGCCGAGCCGTCCATCGCGGTGGACGACAACAGCGGGTCGTCCGGCCTGGGCGACATCTACGTGGGCGCGATCGGCACGGCCGACGGGTTCCCCAACGAATGGCACTCGTACAACGACGGCTCGACGTGGTCCGGGCCGGTCGACTTCGACACCGTTGCCTCGGTCACCCCGGGCGGCGACCAGGACGTCGCCGTGCTGTCCAACGGCAACCTCGTGGTCACCGACCTCGACGTGACCCACGCCAGGGTGCAGGTGTCCACCGACCACGGCGTCTCGTTCAACCTCGGTACCGTCACGGCGCCGGAGGACGACCGGCCCTGGCTGACCACACTGGGCTCGTCGACGGTGTACGTCAGCTACCACGACTTCGTCGGCGAGGTCCCGATCGTCTGTGTCTCCACGGATGGTGGCAACACGTTCACCTCGTGCAATCAGGCCTTCGTCGGCCCCGTGGGCCCCCCCAACCCGGGCATCACGCAGGTGACCCAGGCTTCCAACTGCGCAGAGAACACGATCCCGGCCCGTCCCCTCGTGGTCAATCCGGTCACCGGCACGCTGAACTTCATGTACTCGTGCTCCACGGCGAGCGAGAACTTCCAGGACCCGCCGTACGGACCGCTGCACGACTACTACATGGCCAGGTCCGTCGGGCCTCTGGTGAACGGGCAGGCGACGTCGTACACGCAGATCCCGGTCTTCATCGCCAGCACCAGCGGCGGCAAGAAGCCGACCTACGCCAACATCTTCGGCACCCTGGCGATCGACAGCGCGGGCAACTACTACGCGCTCATCGATGGCACCGCGGACGACCGCAACATCCTGGAGAACCCGTACCACGTGTATCTGGTGACGTCGAAGAACGGCGGCACGACCTGGTCCGCTCCGAAGCGGGTCGAACTCGGATCCGGGCGGCCTGGGGACGCACGTGCTGCCGCATCTGGTGGTGACGAGCCCCGGCAACGTGGACATCGTCTGGGTGGGCACGACTGCAACGGGCGACCCGAACGGCGTGTGCGGCACGACGCTGCAGAACGAGGAGAACATGCCGCAGCAGTGCATGGACGCGACCCACAACGTCAACGACGGCATGGCCTGCGAGACCAGCGCGTGCACCGCCGCCGACGGCGGCATGGTGGACGCCAACTGGTCCGTGTACATGGCGCAGTCTCTCAACGCGTTGACCAAGACGCCGCAGTTCACCATCACCCAGGTTTCACCGGGATACGTCCACCAGGGCGAGATCTGCGTCAACGGCATCGTCTGCGGCAACTCGGACCGGTCCCTGCTCGACTACATCAGCGTGGCCGTCGACTGCAGCGGCGACGCCCACGTCGCGTACGCCAACAACTACCAGGTGAGCGGCGCCACGCCGACGGTGCACGAGGCGGATCAGACCAGCGGCGACACCCTCACGCCGCCCACGACCTGCGCTTCGGGCACGCCACTGGCCGAGTTCCCGCTGGGACCGCTGCTGCCGCTGCTGGGCGCAGGAGTGGCCGGGGCTGTGGCGCTGGGCCGGCGCCGGATGCACCGCGTCGAGCTCGCGGGCTGACCACTCACCCCATGTGACGCAGCATCGCCACCCCGCCGGTGCGCAGGAAGCGGAGCAGCAGCACGGCGACCACGCCCAGCGCCACCGCGTCGGCGATCGTCGTTGCATCGAGCGTGATCCCGGTGGTCAGCGCGACCACGGCGCGGCTGCTGGGCACCGCGCGCAGCGCGCTGAACAGCAGGCCGATCAGCAACCCGGCGACCGCGATCGTCACGTAGGACACGGCGAGCAGGTACATGCTGACGCGCCCCGTGTAGTAGCGGCGGTAGATGTTGAGGATGGGGAGGATGATCAGATCGGCGAAGATGAAGGCGATCACGCCGCCGAAGCTGATGCCCCCGTGCCACAGCACCGCCGCCAGCGGCACGTTGCCCACGGAGCACACGAAGCTGAGCATCGCCACCAGCGGACCGACGAACGCGCCCCATACGTCGGTCGCGGCCCCGTGTCCGGTGAGGAAGAGATGTGACCAGAAGGCGTTCGGGACCCATGCCGCCAGCGCGCCGGCCACGACAAACCCGATGAGCAGGTCCGACCAGAGGCTGTACGCGCTCATGAAGAAGTTGTGGCTCACGGCGGTGAAGGCTCGCGCCGAAAAGAGCCGTCTCGCGAAGGTGCCGTCGTGCACGCTCATGTCCATTGCCCCGTGGCCCTCCATGCGGCCGGGGATTCCCCGCTCCGCCTGAAGGCGGGCTCGCGCGACCAGCGTGCCGCGCATGGTCAGCCGGAAGAGCACCCAGAGCAGCGCGACCATCAGCAGCCCGCCGGCCAGCTCCGCGCCCACGAACTGCCATCCCAGGATCACGAGGAGCACGAGGCCCAGCTCGAACACCAGGTTGGTCGAGGCGAACTCGAAGATGATCGCGTTGGCCAGCGTGGCGCCCCGGCGGAAGAGCGTGCGCGCCACCGCCACCGCGGCGTACGAACAGGATGACGAGGCAGCGCCGAAGGCTGTCGCCAGGGCCACGCCGCGAAGGTCGTCGCGCCCCAGCAGTCGCTGTATGGCCTGCTTGGACACGAGTGTCTCGATGATCGCGGACAGGAGGAAGCCCAGCGCCAGCGGCCACAGCACCTGCCAGAACATGTCGAGCGCTGTCTGCAGGGCGAGACCGATCTCCCGCAACACCCACATCGGCGTGCTCCGCCGCCGTCAGCTGAGGATGTTGACAGCGCGCGCCGCCACGATGGCGACGGTGAGCAGCGACGCGGCCGCCTGCACGCCCATGAGCAGCTTCGCCGTGGTCGTGAGGGGCATCGTGTCGGTGGGACTGAAGGCGGTGGCGTTGGTGAGGCTCACGTACAGGTAGTCGATGAAGCTGGGAGCCCAGTCGGGCCGTCCCGCGCCCGGAGTCGCCATCTGCGGAAACAGAAAATCCGGCTCGCGATGTGTGCGCGTGTGCCGCGCGTAAGGGCCGCCGCGGTCGAGCTCCCAGTACCAGAGTCCGAACACGATGATGTTGGTCAGCCAGATTGCGACGGCGCCGATGATCAGCGGCCGGCCCTGGTTCAGCGCACCCTTGAGCAGCTGATCGACGAGCAGTGCGAGGTTGATGATGTTGACCACGCTGAGCACGCCGATGACGACCACGGCCAGGGTCCGCCGCGAGCGCGCGTCGACGTTGGTGCGGTGGGGGAGGAACAGGCTGATCACCACGAGCAGCACCGACTCGACGGCCGGCACGATGAAGCGCGGGCCGGGAATGACCCGGTCGGGCAGGAAGATGTAGAGCAGCATCGCCGCGAGCACCGCGGCTCGCGCCGGCCAGTACGAGCGGGACGGCGAGGGCACGCCCCAGGCGAGCGCCTCGACGCTGACCCCGGACACCGCGAAGCCGCCGTCGGACGCCTTGCTGAGGTCGCTCGCCTCGGCCATCACCGCGAGGTTAATGCCAAGCGGCGTGAAGCGCGCGCGCTCCGCCTCATCAAGAGGGCGGGCCCGCCGTGTCAGACGGCGATCTATCCGCTGGTCAGCGGCCGCAACAGTCGGGCCACCTCGCCAAACTCCGCGACGCGGGCATCGTCAGCGGCCGGCATTGACCTAGGCTTGGCGCGATGCCGGCGGCATACACCAGCTTCTTCACCACCAGCACCCAGGCGAGTGCGGCGCTGATCGGGCTGCTCTTCGTTTCCGTGTCGATCGCGCCCGACAGGATCTTCGGCAGTGAGGGAAGCGCGGAGCACCAGCTTCTCGCGGTGAGCGCCTTCACCGCGCTCGTGAACGTGTTCTTCGTCTCCTTCATCAGCCTCCTGCCCAGCCCGATGCTCGCCGCCGGCGAGCCGATCCACGCGGGTATTGCCGGAGTTGTGTTCGCCGCGCTCGCGCTCAGCCAGACGTTGGCGCTGCTTCTGTTGCTGCCGCGCTGGCGCACGGAGCAACGCTTGCTTCGCGGCCTCACCGCGTTCGGTGTCAGCGGCGGCCTCTACGTCTACGAGCTCATTACTGCCATCGCGGTGGTCCGCGACCCCTCAGACCTGGGCTCGCTGACGCAGTTGCTAGCGCTGCTGCTTGGCGCGTACGCCATCGGGCTGGCACGCGCGTGGCAGCTGCTCGGCGCACGGCGCGCGCGCGGCCTGCTCAGCCAGTTGAGAAGCCTCATCAGCGGTCGCGCCGCCGGTGGTGACCCCATCTCTTCAGATGGGACCGATCAGGGCGGCGGGGTGTAACTAAGTCGCTTCGGCCTTGCGCGCCCGGCTGGGCGCGACCCGCGGGGGTTCCCCGGGCATTTTGGGGTACACCGGTGGCCATGGTGCGTCGACCAGGCCCGCCGCGGTGTCCCGCTCGTGCAGTGCCAGCAGCGGTTCCAGGGACTGCGGCGACGCGTCCATCGCCGCCCACGGATCACCGTCGCGCACCACGCGCTGCGGCACGCTGGCGATCGTGAGCTGATCGGGCACGACCGCGTCGAGCTCCTCCCAGGAGAACGGCGTCGACACCTGGGCACCGGGCCGGGCGCGCACCGACCAGGCGCCGAAGATGGTCTTGTGCGGCGCGTTCTGGTTGAAATCGACAAAAACGCGGCGGCCGCGCTCCTCTTTCCACCAGGAGGCGGTGACCAGCTCGGGGCGCCGCCGCTCCATCTCGCGCGCCACGGCAACGGCGGCTGACCGCACCTGGTACGAGCTCCACCGCGGCTGCAGGCGCACGTAGACGTGGATGCCGCGGTTGCCGGTGGTCTTGGGCATGGCGATGACGCCGGCCTCGTCGAGCAGCGTGCGCGCCACGCGGGCTGCCTCCTGCACCATGGGGAAGGTCACACCCGGGCTGGGGTCGAGGTCGATGCGCAGCTCGTCGGCGTGCTCGGGATCCGACGCGCGCGCCGGCCACACGTGGAAGCCGAGGCAGCCGAGGTTCACCGCCCAGAGGACGTGCGCGAGATCGGCAGCGACGAGCGCGCGCGAGGTGGTGCCGTTCGGTGTGCTGACGATCGTGGTCTGCAGCCATTCGGGTCGTGCATCGGGCACCCGCTTCTGGAAGAACGACGAGCCGGCGGCGCCGTTGGGAAAGCGCTGCAGCAGCACCGGGCGACCGCCCATGGCGCGCAGCAGTGGCTCCTCAACCGCCTGGTAGTAGCGCACGAGGTCGAGCTTGGTGTCGCCGCGCTCGGGGAAGAAGACCTTGGCGGGGCTGGTGATGGGCACCTCGCGGCCGGCGGCTTCCACCATGACGGTGTCGCTCTCCATGGCGTGACCTTAGCGCGCGCACTTCGCGCGTGGCGCGGTTTGCCGCGGCTCAGGCCGCGATGTGAAAGGAGCTCAGGAACCGCCACACCACAAGTGCTGCGGGCTCGCTTCCCAAAGTCGCCGGCCACGCGTGGCCCGCCTCCGTCGCGTAGGCGACGATCTGGGCACCGCCGTTGCAGTGCGACCAGGTTCGACGCTGCACGGCCGCTGAGAGCTGAACGCTCGGCGCCGTCTGGGTGCAGCCGTCGAGCCTCGCCCAGCCCTGCAGCCACGCAGGAACCGAGGGGAGCGGGAAGTCGTAGTACGGCCGGCCCGGGTGGCCTGTGTAGGGAAATCGCGGCGTCGTTGAGGCTGTGGATGTCGATGATGGGTATGGCGCGCGACGGCCGGCACGGCCCGTCGTCCTGCCCGTACATCGGACCCACCACAGGCGCGATCGCGGCGAAGTGGGCGGCGTCGCGGCAGGCCACGTAGTTGACCATGTTGCCGCCGTTGGAGACCCCGCTGGCGTACACACGCGTCTCGTCCACGCAGTAGGCGGCTTCGACGGTGGCAAGCACTCGATCCACGAACGGTATCTCTGCGACCCGCCAGAACACGGGACCGTACGCGTTCCAGGCGAGATTGCCGTTCGGCGCGCGCAGCCCCTGCGGGAAGACGTCGATGAATCCGTACGCTGTCGGACAGACGATGCAGCGGCGACGACATCTCGTAGCTTCGCGACGTCGCGTTCGGCGCGGCGCCATGGAATTCCATCACCAGCGGCGCCGCCATGGACGCGCTGTATGTCGCCGGCACGTGCACGAGGGCGGTGCGCTGCGAAACGCCGGCCGAGAGCGAAGGATCGACCGCCACGGTGTAGGTGCGGTCGCTTCCCGCCGGTGCCGGCGGCGCATGCCCGCATCCAGGGGAGCGACGCGCGAGTGTCGTCGGCACCGCCCCAGCCACCCTCGCGGTCGTCGCCGGATGTGCAGTGGCGCTGGGCGCGGGCACCTGGACGGTGCACCCGCTGGCGACGACCGCAGCCGTCAGGACAGCTGGCATTCGGCGTCTGGTCGCTCGCACTCTCGAAGGCGCCGTCATCGTCGTCATCCGAGCCAGAGGCAGGCGGCTGCGTGCGCCCGCCAGGGACGCCATCGTTCTGCATGTCGCTGTGCATCGCGCGGGTCAACGGCGGCGCCGGTCCAGCGTTCCAGTGCGCGGCGTATGCCCAGGTCTGAGGCCGGGAAGGCGTCGGGCTCACCGGCGCGCAGCGCGATGTAGTGCGCGGTCCAGGGGCCGATGCCCGGGATCTCCGTCAGCGACTGCACCATCTCATCGAGGCTCTCGCCGCCGCCGAGCCGTGCCGTACCCGCGGCGACCGCCGCGGCAAACCTGTGCAGGGCGGCGACGCGGGCCGAGGTCAGACCGACGCCGGCGAGGTCTGCCTCGGCGAGCAGGTCCGGGGTGGGGAAGATGTGGCCGAGTCCCAGGTCGGCGTGGCCCGCAACGCTGGCTGCCGTGGCGCGCCACGATGCGCGCCATGATCGTGCTCGCTCCGGCAACGCTGATCTGCTGACCCACGATCGCGCGCACGCCGGCCTCGTACGGGTCCCACGCTCCGGGTGGACGAATTCCCGGGACGGAATCCAGGACCGAGCGCAGCAACGGGTTGGCGCGCAGAACCGGTGCGGCCGCGCCGACTGCGGCATCGAGGTTGAAGATGCGACGCGCGCGCCGCGCCACCGAATCGAGCACGCGCTGGCCGGCGACGTGCGCGCGCAGCAGCAGATGCCCGTGACCGCCGGCGGCCAGCTCGATGACACCGGGTTCGCCGTCGACGAGCACGGTCCTGCGGTACGCATCTCCCTCGACGGACTCCACCCCGGATATCGCACGAGCGCGGAAGTACGCGAGCAACACAGGCCACGGCAGCGGCGGAACGAAGGGGAGTCGCAGCGCGGCCGCGATTGTCGGCGCCGCGCGGCTCGTCTCGCTAGCGTGAAGCGGCGGCGGGCTGCCGCTTCCGTTGGGAGGCAATCACGTCCTCCGTCGAGGCGTCGGCCGCGTCGATGTCGCCGAGCCGGTCCCACCAGGCCGGTGGCGAGGCCGGCGATGGTGCCGCGGACGGTGACGGGTCGAGACGGTCGTTGCCGCCGCCGTCGTCATCCGGCCGAGCCTCGCCGGGCATGCGCGCGACCACGAGCAGCCCGCCGAGCACCAGCCCCTCGATGAGCGCCGTCGGCACGTACTCGACCGCCGACATGCCGGTGAGCACGCCTGCCGTGACGAGGATGCCGGCCCAGAGGATGAACACGGCGAACGCGAGCGGCGAGAGAAGGGCGGACCTGACCACGCGGGATCAGCATGGCACAGCGTCCCGACGCCTGCTGGCGTGGCGCCTGCGCCGCGCATCTCGCGCCGTTGCGCCGTATCCTGAGGCTGCGATGCCATCGCAGCCGAACCGGGCAGCCGTCGGGGGCGGGCTGACCCTCGCGCTTCTGGGCATGTGGCTGGGCCACACGGCCGAGTACGCGCGAGTGTGGGGCACCCGCGGCCTCAGCACCGAGCTGGTGGGATCGGTCCACGTTTACATGCTGCCGCTGGCCGCGGTCATCGCCCTCAGTGGCGTGCTCGTCGGCGCACGCCTCTGGACCACGTGGGTGGGATTGGGACGCCGTCTCGACGCCGCCCGTGCGCGTCTTCGCGCCGCTCTGCGGGGGCGGCGGACAGCGCTGAGCTCGACGACAGCGGCAGCGCTGCCGTCGCTGTCGTCGCGGCTGCTCGTCGCCTGGCCCGCGCTGACGCTGCTGCAGATCGCGCTGTACGTCCTGCAGGAGAACATCGAAACCGCCGCGGCCGGCCTCCCCGCGCCGGGACTCGGCGCGATCACCGGCGTCCACGCCCTCGCGCCGCTGGTGCACGCGGGGGTCGCGCTGGTCCTCCTGACATTGGTTGCCGCGGTGCTGCGTGTGATCCGCCGGCGCGAGCGCGCGGTGCAGGCGGTGGAAGCGGTCATCCGCCTGCTGGCGCGCGCACACCGTCGCGTCCACCCCGACCTTCCGCCGCCGTCGCATGACGCAGGCACTCCGCTGCAGCTCTTCGGCCTCGGCCTCAGGCAGCGGCCGCCGCCAGGGCTGATCACGGCCTAGACACCAAGTCGCGGGCGACCTGCCCGCAAGCGCGCGCGGCACCGGTTCTGCGCGTTGCTCCGCATTTGTACGAGGTGTGATCTGTGACAAGAGAACGAGTTCTTCGCCTGCTCGCCGCCGCCGCGGTTGCCGGCATCCTGCCACTGACGGCGGTGGCGTCGGCGTCGGCGCACGCCGTGATCAATGCCGGCACATACCGCGTGGCCATCGGCTGGGAGTACGAGCCCTCAGGCGGCAGCGCAACCTACGTCGACCAGCCGAACGGCGTGCAGGTGTTCGTCGACACGCTCGCCGCCGCGGGAGCCATCGGCACGCCCGTCGGCGACCTCAACGCCGACTGCACGCACCCGGACTTCCAGGTGACCGTGACGTACGCGGGGAGGACGAGCAGCCCGCTCTGCCCGCAGCCGGCGTTCGATCCCGACACCAACAGCGGCCGCATGGACGAGTACGACGCCGAGCTCACGCCGACGCGTGTGGGCGACTACACGTTTCGCATCTTCGGCTCCATCCACGGCACGCCGATCGACAAGTCGGTCACCTCGGGCCCGTCGACATTCGACACCGTCGGTGATCAGAGCGCGGTTGAGTTTCCGGCTGCGGCGCCTGCGCTGAGCGACGTCGCGGCGAAGGTGGACCAGGTCGGGGTTCGCGCCGGCGACGCCGCCGCGGCGGCGAACGACGCCGCGAACGCGGCCAATCGCGCCGCGACGCTGGCGATCGTCGCGCTGGTCGCGGCGGTGGTGCTGAGCGGCGCCGCGCTTGGCGTCACGCTGTGGCGCCGGAGGAGCTGAGCCACGAAACTCAAGGCGCGTTCCATCCGCATCGCGACGGCGGTCGCGGTGGGCGCGGGGCTGCTGCTTCCGCTGACTGCGTCGGCGCACGCGCTGCCGCAGAGCTCGATTCCGGCGGAAGGGAGCAGCGTGCAGCAGCCGCCCAGCAGCGTGCTGATCGTGTTCGGCGAAACACCTGATCCGTCGCTGTCATCCATCACGGTGGTGAACAGCTCCGGGACCAATGTCGACGCCGGCCCCACCGCGGTGGTGCCGGGCAAGCCCCAGGAGCTCGAGGTGCCACTGCGACCGCACCTTCCCGACGGTGTCTACACCGTCACGTGGAAGACGGTATCGTCGGTCGACGGCCATCTGGCGTCGGGATCGTTCGCCTTCGGCGTGGGCGTGGCGGCGACGTCGCTGCCACGCTCAGCGGCGGTGGTGGGCGCGAATCCGCCGAGCCCGCTCGCTGTTGTATCGCGCTTGCTGCTCTTTGTCGGGCTCATCGTCGTGGTGGGAGCTGCGGTGCTCGGCGTCGCAGCTTTTGGGTCGCCGCCCATGGCGCTGCGGCGCGTCATCGCCGCCGGCGCCGTGCTGGGCGTCGTCGGCGTCGCCGGGGTCGTCGGCGTGCAGGTGTCCTCAGCCGGGGTTGCGCCGGCGGCGCTCTTGGGCTCCTCGCTGGGACGGTCGCTCATCGCGCGCGGCATCCCGGTCATCGTGCTGCTGAGCGCGGCGCTGCCCCTGTTGCGGGGTCGCCGCGTCAGGCTGCTCACGATTCTCGCTGCGGCCGCGGCGCTGGTCGAGATGGGCGTCGACGTGCTCAACAGCCACGCTGCCGCCGAGAATCCCACCGCGCTGAACGAGCTGGCACAGTCGCTCCACATCGCGGCCGTGGGCGTGTGGATCGGCGGCCTGGTCGCACTGCTGGTGAGCGTCGCCGGTCGTCCCAGCGAGGGCAAGGCATTCGCCGTGCGGCGGCTGTCGACGCTGGCGAGGCGTTGGTCTCGTCGTGGTCGCGGCCACCGGGGTGTTCCGCGCCGTCATCGAGGTGCAGACGTGGGCAGCGCTCGTGACCACGGCGTTCGGCGTCTTCGTGCTGCTCAAATCCGGGCTGCTCGTGATCCTCGCGGGGCTCGGTGCGCTCAACCGCTACGGAAACCTGCCGCGCCTGCCGGGCACATTGCGACGGCTGCGTCGCGTGGTGACCACGGAGGTGCTGGTCGCGCTCGGAGCGCTGACGGTCGCCGCCGCCATGGTGAACGTGGCGCCGCCCGCGGAATACGCAGCGGCGGCGGCGGGCGCGACCCAACCGGCATATCTGGTGGTCACCGGCAGCGACTACGCAACCACGGTGCGTGTGCGTCTGACGGTCACGCCGGGGGCTGCAGGGTTCAACACCTTCGACGCTCGCGTGACCGGCTACGACAGCGGCGCCGAGGTTGCCGCGAGCCGCGTCGTGCTGCAGTTCACGCAACCGCTGCGGCCCGCACTCGGGACGTCGACACTGATCCTCAAGCGGCAGCCGGACGGGTCGTTTCAGGCGCGTGGGGGCAATCTCTCGCTGTCGGGGATCTGGGAGGTAGCGGCGATCATCGAGAGCGGCGAGCAGTCCACCGAGGTACATCTGCAGCTGAGCACCATCACCAAGCCACCGGTCGTGCTGGTGAGCAAGTTCGGCGGCGGCCTGCCGACGGTGTATACCATCCAGATCTCGGCGAGCACGCAGGCGCAGGTCTATCTCGATCCCAACAAGCCGGGACGCGACGAGTTCCATGTGACGTTGGTAGGTTCGAACGGTCGCGAGCTGTCCATCGCACAGGTGACGATCGGGATGACCACGGCGTCGCAGCCGCCGACGATCCTG
Source organism: Candidatus Dormiibacterota bacterium (assembly GCA_963777285.1). Classification (GTDB taxonomy): domain Bacteria; phylum Chloroflexota; class Dormibacteria; order Aeolococcales; family Aeolococcaceae; genus JAFARE01. Next base: position 930,751 of record CAVZPR010000001.1, on the reverse strand, counting down.
CCGAGCCGGCGACTGGACGACCTCGGGCACTTCGTCGCCGACGCCACGGTTCCGGCCGGGCGCACACGCTTCGACATCCTGGCGACGGCGAGATCCGGGCAATCGATCGTCACCTACATCACCATCACTCCGGGGAGCTAGCACGCCATGCGCAGACTCGTCATCGCCCTGGTCGCCACCGGTCTTGTGGCCGCCTGCGGCGGAACGTCGGCGGCAACCGCCACGCCCACGCTGACGCCCGCGACCCTGGTTCGTCCGTCGTCGCCGGTGAAGGTTCGGCTGCTGTCACCCACCAATGGCGAGGTGATCCACGGCAAGACGGTGCACATCGTCGTGAGCATCACCGGAGGTACGGTCACGCGCTTGTACTCGACGCACATCTCGCCGACGGTCGGCCATGTGCACCTGTACTTCAACAACCAGCTCGTCTACATGAGCTACACGCTGCACCAGGACCTGCCCGTGCAGCCGGGGCTGACCTACACCATGTACGCCGAGTGGGTGGCCGCGGACCACTTTCCCTTCAGCCCTCGCGACGTCACCCCACCCATCATCTTCAAGGTGGCCGGCTGAGCCGCTGGACAGCCCGCCTGCGTCGTGCCTCCCCAGAGCCGAGCACGAGCGCCATGCCTCCAAGCGAAAGCACCAGACCAAGGCTGAAGCCACCCGCGCCACTCCAGAGCCCTGTGCTCGGTACCGAGGGGTTTGTGCTGCGATGGGTAGCCGCCGTCACGGATTGCACGAGGTGCGCGCTGGAACTCAAGTCTTGATGCGCTCCGGCGGCCGCGGTATCGCGTGCTGGGAGACGAACCGCGGCGGAGGTCGGCGTCTGCCCGCATACCAGACCACTGTCCGACGACGAAGAGCATTCCCACGGCGAATTGCCGCGGAAAACGGCGAGGACGTCGTGGCTGCCGGCAGGCAGGTCGGAGACTGTGTACGACGCGACTGACAGATCGTTGCCCTTCCATGTCGTCGGCGCGGTCCCCTCCAGAGTGCCGTCGACGTAGAAGTCCACCGATCCCCATGGTGAGCCGATGCACCACGATGGGGCGCAGTAGTCGGTGGGGTATGACAGCGCTGCTGAGAGCGTCACCGGCTGCTCCTGCGCAGATGGGTTCGCCGATGATGTCAGGTGTGTGATCGTCACGTAGTAGGGAAATACGAGCTGATCGGCGTGCGCCTGGCATCCGTAGTTGGGAAGCGGATCTTGGACGTAATGGCTGTACGTCCACACGCCCGCGCCCCAATCGCCCATGACGGGCACCACCGATTCGTCGGGCAGGCCGGCAAAGGTGCCAGACAGCGAACCGGACGCAGAAACCACGCAGACATCGGCCTGGCCCCAGGCGCCCGGCGCGATCACGAAGTGGCCACCGACGGTTGCGTTGCCGTTGACGAACACGTTTGAATAGCTGTTCTGGTCGAAGTTGGATCCGGTGACGCAGTTCATGTTCAGGGTGGCTTCGAGCGTCGACGTCGGGCTCATCACGAAGTCCCCGTCGACGGTCAGTTCGCGGGGGCACGGCGCATCACCGGGCGGTGGCGCCGCTGCCTGGATGGGCGCCACGACGCCATCGTCGGTGACCGTTAGCGGACCCACCGAGCCGCCGCCCTGCAGGCGACCGCCGGTAACCACGACCGCGCTGCCGGGCTGAGTCCCGTCGATCTCCAGTGTCCCGTCTGACACGGTGGTGTCCCCGGTGTACGCATTGTCGGCCATGAGGTTTGCGACGCCGGCACCGCCTGAGAGCAGCCCTCCCGGGCCGGAAATGACGCCACGCACAGTCAGGACGCCGCTTGCCGCGACCATGAAGGGCGTGGAAGGTTGGCTCAGCGTGAGCGCGTCGTTGACCGTCACGCTCGTGCTGGTGCCACTGATGGCGAAGCCATCGGAACCGATGCCCAGCTGGTTGCCGTGCAGGGTGGTCGAGCCCGCGATGCTGAGCGACGACAACGAGAGGGTCAGATCGTCGTTCATGGATGCCGGCGGGTTCGGAATGGAGACCGCGTCGCCGTTCGCTGGAAGGGTCCCGCCCCAGTTGGCAGGGTCGGACCAGACGCCCGAAGCGCCGCCGCCGGTCCAGGTCACAGCCGCGGCATCGGCGGCGAGAGGCAGGGTGAGCCCGGCCCCGCAAACGACAAGAGCTGACACGCACGCGTACGTCCGTCGCCTAGCCACGGCGGGGAACGCTAGGGGACGGCCGGCACACACGTGGCACGCACAACTGCTCCGTCACGCGCGGGCGACGAGCCCGCGAGCACCATCGGCGACCCGTAATCGGAAGAGATAACCCACAGCGTCAGCCGACCGTTGCACCAGCCAGGAGGAGCCGCATGGTCATCGTCCGGGCAGTCAGTCTCGCAGCTCGCTGCTCAGCTCGGCGCTTCCGGCGCGGCGATCCGCCCTGGGGGCGCGACCGTCGCCACCACCGGTCCGAGTCAGGGCCGCTCGGCATCAGCCTTGACGTCCTCGCCTGCGCTCGCCTCGGCCGCACACGTCGTCGACTTCGATCTGCTGACGAGCACCGCAGGCTGGGTGCTGACGACGCACGCGCTGCTTATCACCACCGACCGCGGTCAGCACTGGTCCGACATCACGCCGAGCCATGTGGGCATCGCCGCTGGGGAGAGTGAGGACGGCGTCAAGGGCGTCGCGTTTCAAGATCCGCGCGACGGGTGGGTGGCGATCGCGCGCAGCACGTCGGCGCCGTACGCGGCGACCGTCACGCTGCTGCACACCGGCGACGCCGGCCGGCACTGGGAGGCGCGCGGCAGCGTCACGGTCCCGCTGCAGTACTGCCTGTGCGGCGCGACCATCGATGCCGTCGGCGACACGGTGTTCATGGACATCGACGTCGGCACCAAGGCCGATGGCTGGGGGCGGATGCTGCTGGAGCGCTCATCGGATGGTGGCCGGACCTGGCGGCGGGTGTCGATGCCAACGAGTGGTCAGGTGGCGTTTATCGACGCACAGCATGGCGTCGTCGCCGGCGGGTCGCCGAGCATCTTCGAGAACACGCCGGGTGGCGCGCGTCCCGTGCCGGCGCCCTACTGGGTGACGTCGGATGGCGGCGTTCACTGGATCCCGTCCACGTTCGTCGGCAAACCGCCGCCGCTCCCGCCGCGCGACGCGACCGATCCGTACAGCGCGTACGAGATCCAGCATGGTCTCGCGATCGCGTACGAGCAGAGCGCCGTCACGCGCTCCGTCGTCTACGTGTACTCGGGGCATCAGGGCACGGACTGGTCGCTGGTCCGGACCATCCCCGCCGGCGGGCTGCCGACGTTCGATGTCGTGTCGCCGCGCGACTGGCTTCTCAGCGACGTCGGTGGCGACCTCCAGCAGCCACGTCTGCGCGAGACCGACGACGTGGGCGCCACCTGGCGATGGCTGACGCCGGTGCCTGACGTCGACCCCGGAAACACGTCGCTCGACTTCTCGTTCGCCGATCCGGATGACGGATGGGCGTACGCATCGAGCTCGTTCTGCCTGACGGGCAAGACCGACTGCGGCAGCAGTCAACAGCTCTACGCCACGTACGACGGCGGCATCACGTGGACGAAGCTGGTGCTTCCGGGAATGACGTGATCTGAATTCAGGATGCGCGCAGCGCGTGCTGGAACCATTCGTACCCCGGCATCAGGCTCGGCGTCGACGGCCACCCGTTGATGACGCCGATGAGCTGCCAGTAGCGCTCCACGCGCCGGTCGCTGAACATCTCCAGCTGCGCCGCCAGATCGCGGCGATACGCTGGGTCGTCAGTGCGGCCCGCCGCCGATGCGAAATGCCCCACCAGCTCCGCCACGATGGCAGCCGATTGCGGAGAATCCGGCTTTATCCCGGCTGCCACCGCCGCCCCGGCACGCTCCACCACCGCGTGGCCGGCCTTCTGCGTCGCTGCGTCCGTGTCGCTGATGCCCGCCTCGGCGCGCTGCTTTGCGCCGTCGCTCACCATCTGCCGTACACGAGCTCTGAAGTCGGCGTCGTTGACGAGTGCCGCCAACTCGACCCAGGCGTCGATCTGCGCGTCTGTGGGTTGTTCGGGGAGCTCCGGAAGGGCTGAGCGCATGCGCACGGCGAACGGGTCGTCCGCGCGGCGGGCGAATACGACGTCCAGGAACTCTTCCATGATCCGCCGCGACTTGTCGGCGGATGCGTTGATGAACGCGCTCATGCGCTGTACCTCCTCCGGCCGGGCCCCGCGCTGCGCGAGAGCGCGGAGGACTGCCCGGCGCAGTGTGAGCTGACGAATGGTGGCGTCGACGGCGTCGGCGTGCGCAGCGGCGACATCGGCGAGCGTCGACTGTCGATGCATGATCTGCTTGATCGCCGCCAGATCGAGGCCGAGGTCGCGCAGCGCACGCACCAGCTCGAGGCGCGCGATTCCTGAGGCGTCGTAGCGGCGATAGCCCGTCGGGCTGCGCGATGCCTCGCTGACCAGCCCGATATCGGAGTAGTAGCGGACGGTCTTGACCGAGAGACCGGTCATTCGAGCAGCCCGCCCGATGGAGAGATCCATGACGCGAGCCTGCGGTCTCCCCTAGGGGGAGTCAAGTGGCGGCGGGTGGTCAGACCCGCTCGATGCGCGCCAGCCAGGCGGGGATGTCGCTGGCATCGAGGTTTGTGGCGAAGTGCTCCTGCTCGATCGACACAACAGTCCAGCTGGTGCTGAAAGAGGCGCGGAGCTCGGATTGCCTGATGCGCCGCGGCCCCCAATCGCCGGGAGCCAGGTCACTGAAGCACAGCAGGTAGAGGATGCTGCCCGGGGCCGTGACCGCGGCCAGAGCCTCGACGTACGCAGGACGTTCGTCGTCATCGAAGGTATGAAAGAGGCCGCAGTCCAGTACAGACGCGAAGGTCTGTCCGAGCTGCTGCAGCTGCAGCGCATTCCTGACGATGAAGGTTGCGGCGATCCCGAGGCTCGCTGCCTTGTCCCGCGCCCGCCGGATCGCGGTCGGCGCGACGTCGACGCCGGAGACCTCGATGCCGCGCGCCGCAATCTCGAGCGCGTTTTCGCCTGTCCCGCAGCCGGCGTCGAGCACCGGGCCGGTGAAAGCGCGCTGTTCGCACAGCCGCACCACGGCAGGCTGAGGACGGCCGATGTCCCATGGCGGTGCTTCGTCCTGGTACGAGGCATCCCACTGCTGGCCGGCACGGCGCTCATGCGACGTCGCGGCGCGATCTGTCTGCGAATTCAGGCGGGCGTCGTGATCCGTCACCGCAGAGACCGATGGAGTGGGTGGGTTTGGCGGGTTTGGCGGGTTGTAATCCGCGCGCTGCCAGGGGTATCCTTGCCCGATGGGGGACCGGAAGGTGATTTCACACCGCCGAGTTTGGACGCGCTTCGCTTCATCGGTCGCGGGGTTCGCGGTGCTGGCCGTCGTCGTGGCGTCGGCAATCAGCCTGGTTCCTGCTTCTCGGGCAGCTTCGGCGGCGTCGCCAGACGACTGGCCAATGTACGGATTCAACCTCGCCAAGACGAACTACAACCCGGGTGAGACCACCATCACTCCGGCCACGGCTCCATCGTTGACCCTGCATTGGTCCTACCAGTCGTCCCGCCTCATCTTCGACCAGCCGGTCACGGCAGATGGAATGGTCTTCTGGGGGTCGATGGACGGATACGAGCACGCGACCGATCCCAGTACAGGCAACGTGATCTGGTCGACTTTCGTCGGGCAACTCACGCTGCCGAGCCGCTGCAGTGGTCAAGTCCCCAATCCTCTCGGAGTGACGTCGAGCTCGCAGTTCTTGCAGATGCCGATCAATGGCGTGAGCACGCCGGTGCTGTTTGTGGGCGGGGGCAACTCTACGATGTACGCACTCAATGCCTCCACAGGCGCGATCATCTGGCAGACAGCGGTTGGCGGATCCCAGTGGGACTACATATGGGACTCGCCCGCGGTCTGGAACGGGAACGTCTATATCGGGGTGGCATCGCCGGCCAACTGCCCGAAGACCACCCGGGGACAGATCTTCAAGCTCAACGCCCGCACGGGGGGGCTGGAGAAGGCGTTCACCGTGGTGCCCAAAGGGTGCGTGGGTGGAGGCGTCTGGGGGTCGATTGCCGTCGATACCGTCGCAAAGACCCTGTATGTCGCGACCGGGAGCCCCGACGTGAAGAACTGCCCATCGACGCCGAAACCGTTGACGCCCGCGATCCTCGAGCTGAACGCATCAGACCTCAGCATGGTTGGCTACTGGCAGCTTCCGCAGGATCAATGGATTCACGACAGCGACTTCGGCAGCACGCCCGTGCTGTTCTCCGATGCAAACGGGACTCCGCTGGTCGCCGTGGCGAACAAGAACGGCCTCCTCTATGCGTTCGACCGGGATAATCTCGCGGCCGGACCCGTATGGCAGTTCAGAGTGGATGACGGCACGGAGCCTCAGCTGGCCCCGAGCGCCTACGACGGGCAATACATCTACGCTGCCGGGGGAACCAACACGATAAACGGCACCAGCTGCAAGGGCGGTCTCTACAAGGTGGACCCCACCACGGGTACTGCCGTGTGGGCCGAGTGCACCAAGGGCTGGAACTCAAGGCGCGGTCTCGATGGCTCCCGGGGTAGTGGTCATCGGCACCGGGACGTCCTTCGAGGCCTACTCCGCCGACACAGGCGCCCTGCTGTACACGTACACGGACAGCACGGCCAACTCAGCGTTCACTGGTTCCGCGAGCATCGCGAACGGCCAGATCCTGTACGGGAACAGGGATGGCATCCTGGTCGCAGTTGGCACCTAAGGGAGGCCCGGCAGGGCATCGTTCGTGACGCACCGTCACCTTGTCGGCCCCGGCCCCGGTGCGCACGACGGACGCAGGGCTCGGCGTGGCTCCCTGCGCATTGCACGAGCGCTGCGGGTGTTGCCCGCACTCGCGATTCTCCCCGCTCTGGCCGTGGCGACCGGGCCTCAGACCCGGGCCGCCGCTGCCGCCTCAGGGGTGGTGGTCCCGCTCGCCACGCTGCTCCACGGAGAGGGAACCGCGAGTTACCCGTCGCCCGGGTCGGTCGCCGCCGACTCGACAGGCGACGGCCACGACGGCTTGATCACCGGGGCGACCTGGGTGGCGGGCGACGCGGCGGACACGAGCGATCCGGGGGGCGAGGCGCTCTCATTCAGCGGAACCTCCGACTACGTCGATGTGCCGACTGCGGTGGATCTGGCGCTGAGCCGCACCATCTCCGTCACCCTGGACGTCGACTTCGCCGCCAGTCCGGGAACGCAGGCGCAGGTGCTCCTCCAGAAGGATCCCGGTGACGGCAGCGTGAGCCCGTATGCGGTGCGCGTGGCGCCACAAACCGGCTCCGGGTGCACGACCAGCGCGTGCGCGGCGATCGGTTTGTACTGGGCGGGTCAGTGGCTGCAAAGCAACCCGGTGCAGTGGAACACCGGACAGTGGTATTCGATCCGGGCGCGCGATGACGGCACGACCGTCTCGTTCTTGCGGAGTGCTTCACCGTCGAAGCTGAATCTGATCAGCTCGGTGCCGGATCCGACGAGCGGCGCCGGCACCCAGAGCAGCTCGGGATCGCTTTTCCTGGGAGGTGGGCCGGCGGGGGCGGCGGCCGATCCACTGTCGGGAGAGCTACAGAACGTACAACTCGCCGTGCCGCTCACCGTCGCGCCGGCCGTGTCGGGCGAGACGCTGAGCTACTCGTCGGCTCCGCTCGGAACCCCACTGACGATCACTGCACAGATCACCGGGGCGTGGGGCAATCCCGACGATCCGTATCTCCCCCAACCGGACATCTATGACCAGATCCACAACATCACACCTGTGGCGATGGACAACACTGACCCGGGATCGATCACCGCCACGGCGACGGTCACGCCTCCGGGCGCTTCGGCGATCCAGGTCCCAGGCTTCCTGGACCAGAACTTCGCTGACGGTTCCAACGGCATCGTGCCCACGGGTGCGCCGGTGTGGACATTCCGCTACACACCGCGGACCGCAGGTGTCTTCACGGTCTCAGTCGGCGCCACCACGTTCGATGGCACCACGGCATCAACGGCCACGGCGACGAGTCCGATCGCGTTCACCGTCCAGACGACCATGGCGGCGCACTACCAGGGCTTCGTGCAGGTGGACAGGTCCTCCGGCGATCAGTCCCGCTACTACCAGTACTCGCAGACCGGGGCCAGCTACTTCACCAACGGATCCAACCTCGAGATCAACGAGCTCACCGACGCCTCGCACGTCCACGCCGAGTCGGCGCTCTTCGGTGGTTCCCCGGGGACCGTCGAGAATCAAGGCGGCCAGGAGGTGATCGTCGGCGCTCAACCAGGCAACGGCGAGACCAGCCTCACCCTCGGCTACGTCTACCAGCAGTACCACTCGGATTTGAGCAACCTCGCTGCGGAGGGAGCGAACGGCGCCAGGATCCGGCTCGAACTCGACTTATATGCCCCTCGAGCTCTGCTCCGCTGGTGACTGGCAGAGCACGTGCGCTCTGGATCTGCAAGAGGTGTACAAGCCAAAGAGTCCATCGCAGGAGGCTGGTCTGGTTGGCTACCCCAATGGGCTCATGCCGCAGCCGGCGCAGATCTTCGCGGCGGGACCGCAGAGTCCAATGTATTTTGGGACGTTCGCCGTGGGCCGATTCAACGATGGCAACGCTTGGATCATCGATCAGTCCGCGGAGCAGGCTCGTCTCTCCGGCATAGCGATTCAACTCAACGCATGGAACAGCAACATCGACTTTGGCGGTTCGTGCTACGCCGAGGCGGATCAGCGCCACGCCTGCGATTGGTACAACAAGGGTCGCAACAGCCAAAGCCTGGTGGAACGCCGCTTGTACTACGACCAGGCGCGCTGGGGATACAGCCCGAGTGTGCTGTCTTGGGAGTTCGTCAATGAGTATCCTGCCTCCGAGCTGACGTCCTTCTGGAATGGCGCGACGGTGAACGGCACCTACATCCCTGGCATCGTCAGCTGGCTCAGGAGCTACAACGACACGACGGACCCCAATTCGAATCCCCATCTGATCACGGGTTCTTGCTCATCGACGCTGCCCAATCCTCTTTGTGATCTCGTGGATCAAGTCGAAAGCCATTGGTACGTCTTCAATGGCGTTCAACCCGCGTACAACCAGCTCAACTGGCTGTGCGTCGCGGGTCAGCCCTGCCTCCGGTCGGAATACGGCGTGTCGGGCTGTATTCCCATCGACCCGAACAGCTGGGTCGTTCACAAGGGAGTGTGGGCCGCGTTGGCGGCGAACTTCTCCGGGGCGTGGTACTGGTGCACCGAGCAGGCACTGAACAACTCTTCCAACACGGCGCCAAATCCCGCCATACCCTCTTACCCCAACAACTCGGCCAGCTGGGATCCGTTCACCGGTTCACAGAGTGGCAACCCCTACACGGTGTTCAATGGAATCTCGACGTTCGACCAGCAGTGGCCCGCCGTCGGGAGCGACGATCCTCACGGGCTCAACTCGTACACGTGGCAGAAGCTGGTGATGTCCGGCGCCAACGTGAAGGGTCCCAATCCCAGCAAGCCCGGCCTCTCGAGCGAAGGCATGATCGGGACGTCGGTGGTGGACGGCGCCCTGAACGCCGTCGTGTGGCTCGTGAACAACAACAGCACGGGGGCGGACCCCTCGTCGCAGGGCAACAGCTACCCTGTGGTCCCGGCCGGCAGCGTGAAGATTGCTCCCTGCTCCTCCTGCACCGGGTTCTCCCCGGGCGCCAGCTACAACGTCCAGATGTGGGACACGGTGACGGGCACGGTGTTGTCCAACCTCTCCGCCACAGTGAAGGCATCGTCGAGCGGGACGATCACCGTGCAGGTGCCGGCCATAGCGACCGACATCGTCATCACCGTCACTCCGGCGGCCTGACAACGTCCGTGCGCGTGCCAAAATGTAGTCGAGAGGCGATCATGCGAGAGCTGACCACGGTGGACGATGCATGAGTATCGCTCGCGGTAAGCGAAGCGTAATGTGGGCCGTCGCCATCGCCGCCGCGGTGGTGTCGACGCAGGCGCTGGGGGCCTTCTCCGCTTCGGCGACGGAGGGTGGCTACGACTGGACGAAGTACGAGCACGATCTCGCCAGCAGCGGGACGACGAATGACCCCGGCATCACAGCGGCGAACGCAGCCACCCTTAGTGAGCGCCCTGGCTGGCCGATCCGCTCCACGAGCGGGGCATTGATATCGACGCAACCACTCCAGGCCAACGGTCTCGTGTACTGGGGATCGTGGGACGGCGTCGAGCACGCCACGCCGCTCGACGGAGGATCGGGCGGATGGTCCCAGGCTCTCGGCACGCTCACCTACCCAACCGGGAGCCAGTGCGCCCAGTCCGGCGTCCACGGGCTCGGCGACTCTGGTCAGCTTTACGACGATATCGTCATCAACGGCACGATGTACGCATCGGTGCTGTTCATCGGTGGCGGGGGCAACGACTCGGTCGGGGGCGGTGAGGCGAAGGTGTACGCCATCGACGCGCTCACCGGGACGATCCTGTGGTCGACGGAGGTGGGCCCGGCGCCCGACCACTATCTGTGGAGCTCGCCTGTCGTGTACACACCACCGAGCCAGAACTCGCCGAGCGTCTATGAAGGGGTGGCGGACGTCGGCGAGCCGTGCCCTGTCATCCGTGGCGAGATCGACAAGTTGGACGCCACCACCGGGCAGATCCAGGCAACCCTGGAGCTCGTCCCGGCGTCGTGCATCGGAGCATCGGTATGGGGGTCCCTCACCGTCGATAGCAGTCTGACTGGCGGTGCGAATGTCATCTATGCCGCCACAGGCAACGGATTCTCATGCTCGCCCAAGGAGGCATTCGCCGACTTCGATCCTCGCGATCGACCCAGACACGCTCGGCATCGAGGACAACTGGAAACTGCCGAAGAGTGAGCAGTCGCCCGGGGGTGACGACGACTTCGGCACCACGCCGGTGCTCTTCAGCGGAACCGTCACGCCTGACGGAAACACGCAACAGCTCGTCGGCGCGGTGAACAAGAACGGCATCTTCTATGTGTGGAACCGCACCGACCTCGCGGCCGGTCCTGTGGCGCGAGTAACCGTGGCGAATCCACAGGCCGGCGACATCGCCCCCGCGGCGTACGACGGGACCTACGTGTACATGGGCACCCGAGGAATCACGATCAACGGAACGAAATACCAGGGCAGCATCCTGGCACTCGACCCCGACAATCTGGCGGCGGGCCCGGTCTGGCGTAAGACCCTTAGCGCGGCGGTGTACGCCTCGGCCACCGCTGGTTCCGGTGTGGTCGTCATTGGCGCCGGTCACAAGATCTACGTGCTGAATTCGGCGGACGGGACCGTCCTCACGACCGTGCAGACCCAGCTCGTGGGCTCGACGCGGGGCACTCTGTACGGCGCCGCAGCCATAGCAAACGGCGTGCTGTACGAGGCCGACACGCAGGGGTTCGTGTACGCGCTCAGCCCGGGTGGCACCTGAGAGAACGCTCAGCCTGCCAGGTGTTCGAGATGCGCCCCGTGGGCGTCGTAGTGACGCGACGTATCCCAGAGGATCAGTCTCTGCAAGCGGTTCGCCGTCAAGCCAATGCCAGTGGTCGCCGGCGAATAGCTCATCGTCGGTGACCGGCCCCAGCGCCGCGAGCAGGCGGACGAAGGACTCGGCGAATGCGCGTCGCGTCTGCTCAGGCGAATCGTCTCGATGCTCGCGGTGCGTCCGCTCGTTGACGACGTCGGTGCTGTTCGCGGGATCGGCTTGATCGTACGGTTCGCGACCGGCGCGGAGCTCCTCGATCACACGCGCGGAGTGATCGTGCCACGAGGCCATGTGGGCGAGCAGATCCTTGCCCGACCAGTCGTCCATCGCTGCTTCGAGCAGCCGCTCGTCGGATAGGGCCTCGATCGTTTCAGCGACGCGCTGGTGTGCGCTGCGGATCGTGTCGATCAGCTCTTGCTTGTGCACCGCGCGAGTGTACGACCGAAGAATGTCTGCTTCTAGACAGCGCGCTAACTCGGCTCGATGAGCCGGCCATTGCTGGAAAGGTCTGGGTCGGTGCACGCGCTGAGGTTGAAGCAGCAGGGCCGTCGCTTGCCGCTCTTCATCTTCGAGATGGTGACCTCAACCCGGCGTTCGCGCGTGTCGGGATTCCTGGTCGCATTGACCCAGCGAACCCATTCCCAACGCGCCATCGGAGTGATGTCCTGCCAGAGGTCTTGGATCCGCTGGGGAGCAGCGGACAGAGCTCTCGCCAGGTCTTCGGGCACGCTGGGCTCCGGCCAGTCGTTCACCGGCTCGATCTCGAGCGTTGCGCTGACGCCGTCACTCGCAGCGGCGGCGTGGCGGAGCCGCCCGTCGACCCGCATCCAGTGGCCACCGGAGCCGTCCGGTTCCAACACGGTGGTGAACGCACGGTCGTTGATCGTTCCCTTGACCGCCACCTGCCCGCGCGACGGCAGTTCGGAGCTCGCCTCCTTCGGCAGCCGCAGGATGGTCGACGTGTCGATCCTGGAGAGCGTGGCCTGAAAGCGAATGCTTGGCGTTCGGATGCGCTGAGCCATGGCTTCGATATGGCCCTGGAGAATTAGGCCGAGGGAACCTTCGCGGCGGTCGCCGCTGACACTGGTGACCCCGACAGCGGCATTGTGGCGGAGGCCGTCAAAAACCAGCCCCACAAGCCGATCGGAGACGTCCGACCCCCCTTGATCGGTCGACATGCAGATGCCCCCGATGGCGCGGAGCAGGTCGGCGCCATCGATGTCGGCGCGGACCGTGCCGGCGGCCACGCCCGCCTCGAGGAGCTTGTTGGCTGCGGCGGTGGCGCGGCCCCTGGTCTGGGCGAAGAAGGCGGGGTTGCCGCTCAGCATCGGCTTGAGCACGGAGAGCATCCCCCGCTTGGTGGCGATGTGGCGGACGAAGAGTTGCATCCACTCTTCCAGCGCCCGGTCGGGCGGGAGAGTGTCGAGCAGCTGGTCGGCCCGCTCGACAAGGGCGTCGACCTCGTGGCGGTACACCGCCTCGACGAGTGAGTCGCGCGTGGGGAAGTGCCGGTAGAGGGTGCCGATGCCGAGCCCCGCGTCGCGGGCGATGTCCTCGAGGGGCGCGTCGGCGCCGCGGGCGGCGAAGGCTGCTGCTGCTGCGGTGATCAGCAACTCCCGGTTGCGCACCGCGTCGGCGCGCTGAGCACGTTCTGTGAGCACCGCCTCCGCGGGCTCGACCGCACCGGGGTCTGCCGCTGCGACGTCACGTCTCACGTCTGGGTCACCTGCGTATGGTTGCAAAACGGAGGAAGCCTCCGTATACTACCGGAGGAAGCTTCCGTTTCCTCATCGTAGCACTTGGAGGTGTCAGATGCCACCCACCGCAACCCTCTCTCGCCCCACCGGTGAGGCGGCCCAGCGCCGTGCCCGCCCCGGCCTGGTCCTGGGGATCGTGCTCGCCGTCCAGCTGATGGTGGTGCTCGACGCAACCATCGTGAACATCGCCCTCCCCGGCATCGCCAGCGCGCTCAACTTCTCGCCGGCGAACCTGTCGTGGGTGATCACCGCCTACACCCTTGCCTTCGGCGGCTTCCTCCTCCTGGGAGCGCGTGCGGGCGACCTGCTCGGCCGCAAGCGCGTGTTCATGGCCGGCATCGGCGTCTTCACCCTGGCGTCGTTCCTCGGCGGCCTGGCGCCGAACGGCGGCCTGCTGCTCGCGGCGCGCGCGCTGCAGGGCATTGGGGGAGCGCTCGCGGCGCCGTCGGCCCTCGCCTTCCTCATGATCCTGTTCCCCGAGGGACGCGAGCGCCTGCGCGCGCTCGGCTACTACACCGCCGTCTCGATCGGCGGCGGCGCGGTGGGGCTGATCCTCGGTGGCGTCCTGACGCAGGTTGCCTCTTGGCGCTGGGTGCTGTTCGTCAACGTGCCGGTCGGCCTCGTCGTTGTCGCGCTCGCGCGTCGTTCCCTGACCGAGACGCCGAGCCGCAGCGGGCACTTCGACGTGCTGGGTGCCGTGACCTCGACCGTCGGCGTCACCTCTCTCGCCTACGGGTTCGTGCGCGCGGCGAGCAGCGGCTGGGGCGACGTGCTGACCGTCGGCGCGTTCAGTGTGGGTGTGGTGCTGGTCGGGCTGTTCGTGACGCTCGAGCGGCGCGCCTCTGAACCGATCACGCCCCTGCGCCTGTTCACCGACCGCAGCCGCAACGCCTCGTACCTGGCGCGGCTGTTCCTCGTGGCCGGCATGTTCGGGATGTTCTTCTTTCTCACGCAGTTCCTGCAGGACGTGCTCGGGTACGGCCCGCTCCAGGCCGGCCTCGCCTTCCTGCCCTTCAGCGTTGCGCTCTTCGCGATGTCGCAGCTGAGCGCGCGGCGGTTGGTCGAGCGCTTCGGCGGCAAGGCGCTGATGGTGGTGGGGTTCAGCCTCTCGACCCTCGCGATGCTGCTGATGACGCAGCTGTCGGCGTCGAGCACCTACCTGGCCGTGCTCATCCCTGTGCTGCTGTTCGGCACCGGCAACGGGCTCGCGTTCGTGCCCCTGACGGGTGCGTCCCTGGCCGGGGTGCGCCAGGAGGACGCCGGCGCGGCGTCGGGGCTGGTCAATGTGATGCAGCAGATGGGTGGCGCGCTCGGCCTGGCGGTGCTGGTGTCGGTGTTCGGGTCGACGGGTCGCGTGGTGGCCCAGTCGGCGGCGGCGGCGCGGGCCGCATTCGTTGTCGGCGCGGACCACGCGTTCATCGCCGCCACACTCTTCGTCGGTGCGACGGTGCTGGTGCTCGCGGTGGCGATTCGCGGACGGCGCGCCACCGCTCGCGCCGCCGCTGCGGCGGCCGACGTGCCCGCGTGGGTTCGCGAGCTGGAGCCGGATGTGGCCCTGCCGGAGGTCGTCGAGGCCTGATCGCCGCCCGGTTTTTGGGCGCATCGCATTCGCCAGCGTGCGACGCCGGGGAGGTGGTGGGCTGCAGGCTGTGATAGCTTTACTCTATGACAGGAATAGTAAAGAAGCGACCGCGGGGCCGGACGCGGATCAGCTCCAAGCGGCAGGTCACGATCCCTGTGGCGGCGGCGAACGCGGCGGGACTTCGAATCGGCGAGCAGCTCGAGGTCCGGGCTGAAGGTCCGGGCAGGCTCACAATCACCCGAGTAGGGGATACCGTCGATGATGCCGCCGGCCTGCTCGACGGTTGTTACGAGCCCGAGTACCTCGAGAAACTGCGCGACGAATGGCGCTGACGATTGTCGACGCTGGTGTCGTCATTGCCCTCGGTGACAGCACCGATGTTCACCACCAGGGCGCAAGAGCGGCAGTCCGGAAGGCTCACGCGGCGGGAGTGTCGATGTTGCTGCCGGCGTCAGCCTTTGCCGAGATGCTCGTGGGCCCCATCCGCAAACAGGGGCTGAGTGATGGAGGGCACCGCGTCCGACGAGTTCTCGATCTCCTCGCCATACGAGTCGTTCCGCTCGACGCGGAGATTGCCATGCTGGCCGCTTCCCTGCGCGCCCAGCATGGATCCCGACTGCGTTTTTCGGATGCTCTCGTAGTCGCCACCGCCGCCCACAACCATGCTTCAGTGATGACGACCGACACAAGATGGCCAAAGTTCGCCTCGGTTCGGGTGATGGTCGTCGGCAGACGTACACAGCCCACCCGTCGCCCGAGTGTTGGCGACCGGGGTATCTAAGCTCCACTGGGGGCGATCGGCGCGATGCCGACGGCCAAGGCCAGCCGCGCGTCTGTTGTGACGAGGGAGGCGCCCAAGAGTTCGGACAACTCCACGTAGAGGGCATCAACCAGACGAACCCGGTGGCGGCGCTTCCAAGCGCCGGCCAAGAGAGAGGTGAGCTCGTGCCGTTCTATCGGGGCGTGCGCGAGCGAATCAAGGCGGCTCGTCACCTGCCGCGTCGTAACCGCGCCGGCCCGATGCAATCTGCCCAGCGCGGACAGAACCTCGGCATCAACATGGGCCGGAGCGTGCAGCGCCGCAAAACCTGCTAGCACAGGAGCGACTGCACGGCCATGCTCGGTGCCGACCAGGAAATCGACCAACGCGGACGCGTCAACGACAGCCTCAGCCACGCTACGCGCCGAGCTCCTCGCGCGCAGCGCGTATGGCGTCAACCACCGCTACATGATCGAGGCGAGATGGAATGAGCCGGGAAACCTGGTCAACCCACTCCCTGATGCCCACTCGCTGCAGCTCGCGACGAATCGCTTCTTGCGTGAGATTCGAAATGTTCAGGTCTGCTGCTCGGGCCGCCTCAGCAAGTTCGGCGGGAAGGTATACGTTCGCTCGAGCCATGCGCATACTATACACACTTGGGCGCAGTTAGTTGGCGCCATGGCTGCACATGAGGACAATTCGCTGGCACGAGCAGCACGAGGCGGCCGAAAGGGCACTGACTCCCGGGACTCAACTCATCGCGCAGTGCCTTTACATGAAACTGCCATTGACGGTGCCGGGCGGTTGCGCGTCAGGTATCCCTCTGCCCAACCGTACTCGTCAGGGAGTGGCGAAGGCGGCACACTTTCGTCATGCGACGCCATTGGGGCGGCTCCAGTCAGCCCCGACGGACACACAGGCACACCCGCGGCGTCGCGACTTAGAATGCCGTCATGGCGGCGGGATCGCGCCGGGCGCGGGCCGACGACATCCCAAAGCTGGTCCTGCAGATGCCGGGCGTAACTGTCTGGCCTGGGCGGCCCGACAAACCCATCTACCAGATCGGCGGGAAATCGTTCGTCTTCTACCGCAATCCCCGGCCGGATGCGGTTGATCCGCTGACCGGCGAGCGCTACTCGGATGTGATCGTGTTCTGGGTTCCGTCGGAGGCGGCTAAGCAGGCTCTCGTCCAGGACCAGGCATCGCCGTTTTTCACTACACCGCACTTCGATGGGCATCTGTCGGTGCTGCTGCGAGAGAGCGAGGTCGGGCGGCTGACCCTGGCGGAGCTGACCGACGTGATTGAGGAAGCCTGGCTGTCGCGGACATCGCCGACCAGGGCGGCGGCCTGGCTGCGAGCGCATACCGCAGGTGGCGTTGTGGCGCCGGCAGGGTCAAAACGCGTTCCCTCTGCCAGGACGAGGTCGTCGGCGGCGAGGCCGCGACGCCACCCGTGAGTGGGCCGTCCTGAGCGTCTAGGGTTTGCGCATGAAATTGCCTGTGCGGGTGCGAATGATGGAGGCCGATGAATTCGACGCCGTGCGCGAGCTGTCCGTTGATGCCTTCGGCGGGGACGGCCGCATCGGCCTTCTTCTCGATGCACTGCACACATCATGGGCGTGGGATCCAGGCCTATCGTTTGTCGCCGACCGTGGTGATGAAATCGTCGGGCATGTGCTGTATACGCACGCGATGCTTGACGCCCCACATCAATTGGAAGACGTCCTCGTCCTCAGCCCCATCTGCGTTCGCCCTGCACTGCAAGGCCTGGGAATTGGTGGCGGCATGATCACAGCCACGCTGCGGCTGCTTGACCAACGTGACGAGTCGCTGGTTTTCCTCGAAGGCGACCCCACCTATTACGCACGCTTCGGCTTCCATCGCGCCGCCGATCTTGGATTTGTCGCACCTTCAGTCCGGATCCCACGAGATGCTTTCATGGTATATCCGCTTTCTCGATACGAACCGCGGATGACGGGTGCGCTCATCTACCCAGATGCCTTTTGGCGATGTGACTCCGTCGGCCTACGGCGGCAGGATATGCAAGCGGTCAGTGAACCTGGGATTGAATAGGCACACGGAAACCGGCTGGAGTGCGGAGCTGTTGGCCTCCCACAATCCGAACCGGGCGCCTGTCCTGTCAGCAGCGCCTGTCCGAGTGGGCGCCGCTGCGCAGATGGAGGGTCGGCGCCGATAGCCCAAGTGAGCTCACCTGGTCGCGCTGACGCCGTCTACGACACGCTCGACGACTGCCAGGCCGACCGTCGGGTAGCGTCGCAGAAGAAACATTGGATAACGCGGATACACGCCCGACCGCCTCTCACTACCGGCAAGTTCAACAGATGGCGCAAAGCGCTCCGCGTGGCATGCTGAAAGCGTGCCCTTCCATGTTTCCGCAGAGGAGTTCGAGGAAATCGTGCGGAGCGCGCTCGACAGCATCGCAGCACCGCTGCGCTCCCGCATGAACGACGACAACCTGATGGTCATCGTCCAGCTCGGAGCGAGCGATGATGACCGCGCCGAGCATATCGACGAGCACGTGCTCGGCTTCTATCAGGGCGGCACATCATCGAGCTTCAGCCCGTTCGAGTATCCCAAGCGAATCGTGATCCTGCAGCGCCACATCGAGCGGTGGTCGCGTACCCGTGAAGAGCTGGTCGCGCATGTGAACGACACCGTGCTGCACGAGGTAGCGCACTACTTCGGAATGAGCCACGACGACCTCAGGCAGACCCGCCTGCGCCACTGAGCGACGGTCTTACCTGTGGCCGAGGATCTTCGAAGCACGGTATCAGCTGTGATACCGTTGGCGTGTGGCAATGACCCTTCGATTGACTGAAGCCGAGGCCGAGGCGCTGCGCCGGCGAGCCGAGCTGGAAAGGCGGTCCATGCAGGACGTGGCGCGGCAAGCGGTGCGCGACTACGTCGAGCGCATGAGCCGGCGTGAGTTGCTCGACAAGGTCCTGGATGAGGAATTGCCGCGGTACGCGGAGGCGCTGCGTCGGCTTGCTGAGTGATCTATCTCACGCTCGAGGACGTGCTTCATGTTGCGCAACGAGTTCTCGGCCAGGTCGTCGTACGTGACGTGGGGCTCCTCGATGCAGCGGTTGGCCGCCCGCAGGCCAGTGCGTTTGGCGTAGACGCGTACCGAGACATCCACGAGAAGGCTGCCGCGCTGCTGCAGTCGATCGCACAGAACCATGCGCTCGTTGACGGCAATGAACGTGTAGCGTTGGCAGCAGTCCTTGGTTTCTACGGGATGAACGGCTTCCAGGTGCGGATGTCCAATGACGAGGCATACGACCTGATGATGGCCGTCGCTACGGGCGAACTTTCCGAGATCCCGCTGATCGCTAGGCGTTTGCGACGAGGTGTGAAGCGTGTTTAACCTGGCTAGGAGCTCTCCAGCACCTTGCTAGATCCTCGGTGTCGAACACACCGTCACCGCGGGCGCCTTGATTGCCGATGGGCGTAGACCTCGCAGCCTACGCCCATCGCCTAATCGTTATCCGCGCCCGGGTTTGGTCATGCGGTGTCAGTAGTAATAGCCAACGAACTCCACTACGGAAGAATTGGTGGGAGCAATAGCACAAAGACTCCCGCTGGCTCCTAGCGAAACCACAAGCGGTATCGGAAACTCCTGATGAAGCGTGCCGCTGGGCGGCGGAGCCACGCTCAGGACAACGCTGGATCCGCCAGTGCAATTCAATCCCGAGTACAGCACGAGCTCCATGACGGTTGATCCGCCCGAAATATCAAGTGTGGTGAGGCTGCTGATCGCGACAGTGCTGGCACCCGTTGCCGAGTTGAAGATCAGCGCACCACTGTTCGGGCTTGCCAAGTTGTGCTGGCGCCAGTATCCGCTCCCAGCTGGGATAGTCAGGTCGACGTTCGCCGTGCCTTGTTCGTGAATCGGTACAGCCTGGCTAGCTCCTTTGTTGGTGACGAACACATGCGTCGCTGTGGCCGCCGCGGCTTGGCCCCAACCGGTTGTGAGAAGGGCAGCGGTTGCAGCCACAAGCATGGCCGCACCGGCGACGCCGTATTTGAGCTTGTCCCTCGTCCGCATCTCAGTCTCCTGGTTCTCATGCTGAATTCTCATGTGCTTCTCCAAAGCTTCATTTGATCGATGGACGGGTTGACGCGTCTCAGCCAATACCCGAGCAGGCGGCAGGAGCGGGCACGAGCGACTTGTAGGCCGTGCTACCCGGCGCGATGTCGAGGAACGTCGCAGATGCGGTCACATCACCGCTGGTCGCTTCATTGCGTGCGATGTGCACGACACCGGGGGTCTCGATGAACCCCTGACCGCGCCCGTAGCTCGACTTGACGCACTGGTTGTCAATCAGCTGGTACAACGTCAGGGTCCCGCCCGTCACCACGATGAAGCCCGGGCCGGGGTGCGCGTGCCATCCGCTGGAGGCGCCGGCATGGATGGTGATCTTCACCATGACGACCTCGCTCGGCCTATCCGAATCGATCTTGAAGTCGTTGCTCGAGAAGTGGATCGCGCCCACCGTTGCGTGGAGAGGTGGTGCCGGCGGCTCGGCTGCCGCGACCCTTGCCTGCGGCGGGACCGCCGCGGCACTGGCCGGCCCGCCATGGGCGGACAGCGCCAGGGCAACGCCGGCTGCGGCGGCCAGCGCCGCCACCACCGTGCTTGCTGCGATCGTTCGCGCTTTCATGTTTCGCGCCTCCTTGTGGTCGTTGGCCGGGCCCTCGTGGCCGGTGGCGTAACCGTGCGTGGACCGCCGGGCGTGGCGCATCGGGAGAACTACCTGGGGAGGTACCTGTTTCAGTACCTGTCTTCGCGTTGGGCGGCAGCCGCCGAACTCGATGCGCCACCCGACACAGCGCAGCCAGCCACCGGTCGGCTGTATCACCACGCACAGCCAGCACCGCTGCTATCCTTCCTCCGGCAGGGAGTTGGGCGCTGCCTCAGCCTAGGTCCCAAGGGGTCGCTGCCATCGGGACGACACTCACCCGTCGCGAGCAGGAGATCGCCCACCTGGTCGCCCAAGGGCTCAGCAATCGAGCGATCGCCGAACGGCTATTCATCGCTGAACGCACCGCCGAGGGCCACGTCGAGTTGATCCGCAACAAGCTCGGGTTCCGTTCGCGTACGCAGATCGCGGCCTGGGTAGTCGAGCAGGAACGCGGGGGCACCGCGGCCGCTAGCAATGGCGCTGGGGCGCTGCCGGGTGCTGCGCAGCACCATCGCGGCGGCGGCATCGCTAGCGGAGCAAGGCTGCCCTCAGAGGTCGGTGTGCGGGCAACTGGCCGCTCGGCCTGGACCCGCCGTTGGAGGTGGGTTTCCCTCCTCGCTGCCGTCGCCCTCGCGGCGGGTGCGGGCACGACAGTCTTGGTGCGTGCCCTCCTGGCACCCACGACCGTGCCGGTGATTCAGTCCATCGCCGGCACCGGTGCGGAGGCCGGGTCAGGGAACGGCGCGTTGGCGCGGTCGGCAGCCCTGGATCACCCGGTCGCCGTGGCGGTTGAGCCCTCAGGCGCGGTGCTCTTCATCGATGCGAACCGCGTCCAGAGGGTGACGGAACAGGGGACCATCGTCACGGTCGCCGGCACCATTGAGTCCGGCTATGCGGGCGATGGCGGGCCTGCAACCTCGGCCCGCCTCGATGCTCCGCAGGCACTGGCTGTGCGCGGCGACGGCAGCATCTTCATCGCCGACACTGCGAACAATCGGATCCGCCGAGTCGATCCGCACGGGGTGATCACGACGGTAGCCGGTACCGGCGACCCCACATTCTCAGGTGACGGTGGACCGGCAGTGGATGCGGGGCTCGACGCCCCGGCTGGCGTCGCGGTCGGCTTCGGCGGCCGCTTGCTGATCGCTGACAGCGGAAACAACAGAATCCGCGAGGTTAGCGACACGGGCATCATCACGACGTTCGCCGGAACCGGTGACGTTGGTTACCTGGGTGACGGCGGCCCGGCCACTTCCGCGGAGTTCGACAGACCGCAGGGCATCGCGGTCGACGCCGAGGACGACGTGTTCATCGCAGACACCGTCAACGACCGGATCCGCAAGGTAGATTCCGATGGTTTGATCACGACTGTCGCCGGCGACGGTGTCCGCGGCTTCGCCGGAGATGGTCAGGAGGCGACGCAAGCGGCCATCGACCTCGCGACCGGTCCCTTCAACAGCGCCGGCCAGGCGATTGCGGTTGACTCGTCGCTCGATCTGTTCATCGCCGACGCGCTCAATAACCGCATACGCAGGATCGACGTGCACGGTGTCATCACCACCGTGGCCGGCGACGGTGAGGAAGGCTACTCAGGCGACCAGGGTCCCGCCACGGGCGCGCGACTCGATCTTCCCCTCGGCGTAGCGGTCGCCCAGGATGGGGCCGTCTACATCGCGGATAGCGGGGACAACCGCATTCGGCGTGTGTCTCCTTCGTAGCGCCGCCCTAGCTACCGGACTCCGTCTCGAAGGGCACGCCGACAGGCGTTACAAAAAATGCGAGGTATCTGAGCGAGCCACTGCCGGTGTTCGTTTCCTGGACCATCGTTGCCGGCGGCTCGAGTACTCCCTGCATGGCGCTGACCGTCGTCGAGGTCTGCCCATCTATCGCGACGCTCAAGGTGCCGTCCAGTACGAAGATGACCTCGAGCCCTCCATGGCTGTGCAATGCGGTGTGACCGTTCGCTTGTAACGTGACCAGCCTGAGCGTCTCGATGGTTGGTGCAGCCAGCTGGCTCGGTGGAATGTCCTCGGTCTCGTAGACCACCATCGAGGGAACCGACAGCGGCTGCGTGCGAGCGGCGCTGGGCCAGAGCGCGAACTGGTACCAGTGATTTTCGTCGGTGCCGATATTGATGTGAGTGTGCGCTTCGGTGCGTTGGAAATGCGCCTCTCCGGCATGGATGTCAGTAGCCGGCCCGACCACCGGCTGGTACCGCTGAACGCCCTCGAGCTGGTACACGATGCCGGGCTGGTGTGTCTTCGACGGGAACGAAGACCCCGGCGCCTGCATGAACGAGTTGATGCGAATGAACTGCGGTCCGCTGGGCAGCGCATCGACTCGCCCGGCCGCCAACTCTTCGTAACTGTAGCCACGTGCCTGTGACGCGGGTCCCGGCGCGCTCGGGCCTCCGCAGGCCGCCAATAGGGCGGCGCACACCAGGCCTCGCATGCTTGTCCGCCAGCGATGGCTGCTCGACGACCGTCCCACTCTCACCGCGCGCATTAGAGCACATACCGAGCGACGATTCGGCGCGGATATTGTGGTCGGCGGCTGGCCTGTTGTTTTCAGCGCGCTCTCGATGATGGGCTTAACTGTCCGTGCCCGGCCTCGCGCCCGCCGCCCGAAGCTAAGTAGCTCAAAAGAGAGAAGTCAGACCCTCTCGCGCGCAGCGTAGAACGTCTTCGTCATTGAGATTGACAGCTCCAGACTGGAGCTTGTTCGAACCTAGCGGAGCTACGAGCACTTAGGCACTGTCAGCCATCCACCACTCGGTGAACTCAGACGCGCGGCCCTCGTCCTCCAGCCGGATCACCCAGAGGTTGCTGTAGCTCTGGGGCTCCTGGCCAGGGTATGCGGTCCAGCCGCGTACGAAACCAACGTTACCGTCAACTCCTAACACCTCGTGCCTGAAGCCGTGGTCGCCGGCCTCGTCGCGGTGCCTCAGCCAACCCGAGACGATCGCCTCCCGTCCGTTCCAAGGCTGGCGGAAAGGCGCGGTGTAGTACTTCGCGTCGTCAGTGAACAGCGCGGCGATGTCCGCCAGCTCATTGCTATCCCAGGCACGGACATAGCGTCCTACCCACGCGTCGAAGTCACCGCGTTCCATCAGGTGGGCATCATAGGACGGCAGTTCAAGGACCGGCGAGACCTCGGCCGGGTTTCGGTTGGGCCTGGATTCTAGGCGAACCTCCGCTTCCGGGTGGAGCTTTCGGCATGCAGCTATGAGGATCACGGGTCAGAACGTCTTTCATCTAGACGAAGACCGCGATTGCGTAACGACAAACGAGCGATTCGTGTGCCCCGGCTTTTCTGGAGTCGGATTACCGGAATGGCATGCTGCCGTCCCACGAGGAGGACGGAATGGGACGATGGGGAGCTCCGCGAGGCGATGGTGAGGGCAGCTTCACACTGATGCTTATGCGAACCAGCATTCATCGGAGCTCCACACTGGAGCTTGTTCGAACTTGGCCGAGCTACAGGTGACGCTTCAGCACCTCGGGTGACGCCGGAGCCCGGCTGCTTATGGGCCGGTGAATCGGCTGCGCGCTACGGCGTGACGAGCTCTTCGCTGGTCGGTCAGAGTTGCGCTGAAAGTAGTTGGCCGGCGTGACCCCGGTCGCGCGACGAAACGCGGCGACGAAGGCGCTGTCGGTCTCGTAGCCCACTTCATACGCGACCGCCGCAACTGAGCGTCCGGCTGCGAGCAGACCAAGCGCGGCTTGCACGCGGACCAGGGTTCGCCAGCGACCGAAGGATAGTCCCGTCTCCGTGAGAAACGACCGCGCCAGTGTTCGGTGGCTGGCCCCCACCCGTCGACCCCACTCGGCCAGCGTAGCTGCCTCCGCAGGACGCGCGATGAGCGCCTCGGCGACCTTGCGAGCGGGCGTGCCGCTGGGCAAGCGAACATCCACCGTGGTCATGGGCACCGGAGCCAGGAGATGCATGAGTAGTCGCTCGGCCGTCGTTCGCGGTGATCCTTTCACGCTGTCATCGTTCAAGTAGCTGATCAGTTCGGCGATCAACGGAGTGATTGCCACGGCAGCGGGCTTCTTCCAGCCAAGTCCCGATAGTTCCGGTCTGATGTAGAGGGCGCGCATGCTGGCATTGCCGGCCGACGTAATCTCGTGTCGAATTCCGGCCGGGATCCACAAGGCTCGGGTCGGTGGCAGGATGAAGCTGGCCTGCTCGGTGACCGCGGTCAGCACGCCGCGGGGGGCCCACGCCAACTGATGATCCATGTGCTCGTGCCAGTCGAATCGAGCGCCCACCGGCATCGGAAAGTTGGCGACGATGACTGCCGGGCCGCTTGGTTCCTGCACGGCGATGCTCTGTCCCTTTCGCGACACTGTTTGTCACCTTACGACGTTGTTGGGCGCTTGCACGTCCTCTAGCGTGCTTCGTGTGAACGCTGACCACCAGCAACTGTGCGGGAGCCCTGAATGGATCGCCTTTCTCCACGATGACCTACTGCCGCGCCTGGTCGCAGGCGTCGACCTCGGCCATGAGATGCTCGAATTGGGACCCGGCCCGGGCGGCGCGACGGAGTGGCTGCGACACCGTGTACGACGGCTGACGGCGATCGAGCTCGACCCGGTCTCCGCACAAAAGCTGGATGCGAGGTTTCCGGACGGCAACGTCTCCATCGTACGTGGCGACTGCGCGCATACCGACCTTGCGGACGAGTCGTTCGATTCAGTCTGCTGCTTCACGATGCTGCACCACGTCGCAAGCGCCGCGTTGCAGCACGCGGTGCTAGCGGAAGCCTTTCGGCTGCTGCGGCCCGGGGGGGTGCTGATCGGCTCAGACAGCCTGGCCAGCAACGAGTTGCGGCTCTTTCACGCAGGTGACACATACAACCCGATCGAGCCAGCCATCCTCGTGGGAGAACTCCAAGCGATTGGCTTCGCTCCGATCACGCTGCGAATCCATGAGGAGCTGACCTTCGTCGCACATAAGCCAACAGTCCATAGCTTAAGACAGAGGTGACCTTTGGAAGATCCACTCGAAGCCGCCGCAGCGGCGATGATCCTGACGGCTCCCGTCGCGAAAGAGGACCCTCGAGAGGGCGACCCCGGAGGGCCGCCCTGCAGCTACTGTGCCATCTCGGACTTGGAGACGGTTTGGACCAACTCGTATTGGCGGGTGCTGCCGCGCTTGTGGTCGCCGATTCCTGGTGGAATGCTGCTGCTCACCCGGGAGCACGTCGATTCGTTGAGCGACATGCCCCGGGCTCGTCAACACGAATTCGGAATCATCGCCGCCGCAATCGAACGGGCGATCTTGGATTTGGGCAGCGTCGCCCGGGTTCACCTATACCGCTGGGGCGACGGTCGAGCGCATTTCCACGCGCACTTCGTCCCTCGTCCACTGGGACGTCCACAATTCGCATGGCGCAATTTGCCTTTTTTGGAAGGGAGACTCCCGAGCGCGGGACAGGAGCAGTTAGTCGCGGCTGCGAACACCGTCGGCACAGCACTTCGCAACTCGAAGTTCGCACAGCTAATCTGAGATTGGAGGGTGCCAAATGATCAACCCGATAATCGCGTACCACCTAGCGGAGCAGCGTCGCCTCGAGCTGATCAGACGGGCTGAAGCCTCGGCCATAGCAGCTAGCGCCAGGCAGCGCGGTGGACGGTTCCGACTCGCACGGCTCATTTCCGCAACGCGGCGCGGCTCGACCGCCGCCGTACGCCAACACATTAGCCGCACAGATGTTGACCACCTACCCCGAGCAAGCAGCACTCCACGCACCACCGGGATGTAGAGCGGGAGTTGGCGATCACCGTGCGCGACGTCAATCGCGCACGTTCAAGGTTGAGTTGACTTGGAGGAAAGCTGCCTAGACTTGGTCACGACGTCCAGCCACGTGTGCTCGATAAGTCCTGAGCGATGACAGTGGAGCGGGAGACGAGATTCGAACTCGCGACAACCTGCTTGGAAGGCAGGGACTCTAACCACTGAGTTACTCCCGCGTTGCCTCTCATGGTATGCGATGGCGCCGGCACGCGCACCCTGCGATGTGTCAGTGGTTCCAGGGTTGCGACACCGACTGATGCGGCGGATACGGCATCGTGATGATGACCAGCGACTGGCCGTCGGTGGAGCGGATGATGCGCTCCCTGCCGTTGTTCACCACGGCGCCGCCCGTGAATGTGAGACGGCCGCCGGTGGGCACGTAGCCGCGGACCAGCGGCAGGGTGGGGGAGATCTTGAGCGCCGGCCCGTAGTAGGGCAGCGGCGCCGGCGCAGCCGCCGCGCGCGGCGCACCACCACCCACCAGCGAGCCCGCGCCGGCCGCGACCACGCTCAGGGCGAGCGCCGCTGTCACCGCAGTGCCGCAGCGCCACTGCCGAGTGCTGCCGGCGAGCTGCTCGTGCACGGCACGAGCATGGTACCTCCGTGGACGGCGCCGGGCTAGGAGGCGCCGACGCTGTCGAGGGTGACGGTGCTGAGCGAGGCGTTGTTGTGCGATGTCACCGCCAGGCCCTCGAGCAGCGTCGTGGGCACGGTCATGGTGAAGGTGCTGCCCGGAATGAGCGTCCAGGTGACCCCGTCGGCCGACGTGTAGGCGGTGAAGGTGTTGCCGCTGCGCGTCACGCGCAGGTAGACGGGCACCGTGCCCGCCGGATTGGTGAGCTTGGTCGTCGCGCCGCCCTGCGCCGTCCGCTCCTGCACCTTGATCCCGGTGCCGGGCGTCACGAACACCCCGTACTCCGGACACGCCGGATCCGTGCTGACCCGGAACATCACTCCCGCCTTGGCGGTGACGCTGGTGTTGGTCTGCGTCGCCACCCGCGCGCTGACGCTGCCGTCGCCGTTCAACGTCTCCCAGACGAAACGGCCCTGGTCTGTGGTGCCGCCGATGTCGTTGCCCCCCGCAGCGATGGTCCACGTGCTGCCGCTGTACGACTGGCTCCCCGCAGGAGTGGGATTGCCGATGTCGGCGCACGTCCAGGGCGCTGGGCACGCGCTCACCGCCGCCGCCACCGCCACGCTGTCGACCGTGACCGTGCCGAGCACCCCGCTGGAGTGCGACGTCATTGCGATTCCGGCCAGCAGCGACCCCGGCATCGTCATGGTGAAGCTGGAGTTGCTCACGAGCGTCCAGGTGACGCCGTCACTCGACGTGTACGCGCTGAACGTGTTGCCGGCCCGCGATACGCGCAGGTACGCCGGCACGGTGCCCGACGGATTCGCCAGCTTGGTGGTCGTGCCACCCTGCGCCGACCGCTCCTGCACCTTGATCCCGTTGCCCGGCGTCACCAGTGCGGCGTACTCGGGCGACGCCGGATCCGTCGTCGCCCGCAGCATCACCCCTGCCTTCGCGGTCACGCTCGTGTTGCTCTGCGTGACCACTCGCGCGGTGACGCTGCCGTCGCCGCTGAGCGTCTGCGACACGTAGCGGAACTGGTCGTTGGTGCCGCCGATGTCGGCGCCGGACGCGTTGATGGTCCACGTCGCGCTGCCCGGGTCGAACGACTGGCTGCCGGCGGGTGCTGGGCTGCCGATGTCGGCGCAGGTCCACGGTGCCGGGCACGGCACTGGGGGCACCGGTGCCGGCGGCTGCGCGCTCACCACCACGGTATCCATCGTCGCCGTGCTCAGCTGCGTGCTGCTGTGCGACGTGACCGCGAGTCCGCCAAGCAACGTCGACCCCAGGCTCAACGACACCGTCGAACCGGCGAGCGGCTGCCACGTGTAGCCGTCCGGCGACGTGTACGTCGTGACACTGCTGCCCGTGTCCGAGACCCAGAGGTACGTAGGGACGCTGCCCGACGGATTGACGACGGTCGTCGTGGTGCCGCCCTGCGCCGTTCGCTCCTGCACGAGGATCCCGTCGCCGGGGGTGACGAGCGCCGCGTAGTACGGCGCGCCCGCGCTGCTCCCTGCGCGGAGCATCACCCCGGCTTTCGCCGCGGGGTTGGTGTTCGTCTGCGACGTCACGTGCGCGGCGGCGCCTCCGCTGCCGGCGAGCTGCTGCCACAGGAAGTGGAACTGGTCGGAGGTGCCGCCGATGTCGGCGCCACCCCCTGACACCGTCCACGTGCCGGTCGCCGTGGCCAGCGATTGGCCACCCGCGGGCACTGCTGCGCCGACGTCGGCCGAGCTCCACGGTGTCGCACTGTCGTCGGTCCACATCACGCGTGCCTGGTTCGATTGGAACGTGCCCACCGACGTGACGCTGGCGGCGACGACGTCCTCGCCCTCACCAACGCCCGTGTACGTGAACAGGGCACGCCCCTGAGCGTTCGTCACGACGGTGCCGGTCTGCCCAGCGTCGGGACCGCTCACGACATCGAACCCGACGCCCACGTTGGGCAGCCCCGCGCCGCCCCCGTCCAGCACGGTTGCGGTCTCCGTCACCTTCTGGCCGGCGAACTGCGTGGCCGTCGCAGGGCCGAGCGACAGGCTCGCCGCGGAGGTCCCCGCGGCGCCGATGAGCCGCCACTGGATCGATTCGTTCTGCTTGGGCGGGCAGTACCCGGTGTCGATGCCTCCCGTGTCCAGCACGTGCGTGCTGTCGGCGAGCGTGGTGCCCACGCCGCCCACGGTTATGGTCACTGTTGGCGCGATCGTGATCGGGGTGCAGTTGTTGCTCGGATACCCGCTCGTGTCGAAGTTGTCGTAGCCGGGATCGTTGCTCGGTGGGTTGGCCGTGAGGATGACGCTCTGCCCGGCGGGCACGGCGAATGATCCCCAGAGGTTGAACTTCTTGCCACCCGAGATGGAGGAATGGACGTCGACCGACACGCTGTCGACGCTCACCGCGGTGGATCCTGGGTTGTCGAGGCGGATGGCGCCGGCGTCGTAGCAGAGCGTGAGCGAGCCGCACACGTTCATGCCCGGAACGGGATTGCCCAGGAATGTGGTGTTCGGCGAGCCGGCCCAGGGGGTGGGGAACGACGCCGCGTTGGGCGTGTTGGACTCCTTGTCCTCCGCGTAGCCCACCGACACGGTCAGCCCGTCGGCGGTGCTCGTCGTGGGACGTGCACCTGCGTGGGCCGCGCTCTGCGTGCCCGCCGCGGCTTCGCCGGCGCCACCCGGGACGGCGGCCAGCAGCGCCGCGACGATGGCAATCGTCGCTGCAGCGCACCGCGCCCGCGTCACCCCCCGCATCTCGTCCCCCCTAAATGGCGTTGCGTCCAGTCTAGCCGCCGCGGGGTTGCGCCGTTGGCGTCGTCCGGCAGCGGCTCACGAAGCGCCGCCGAAGCGCTCCTCCATCTGCGACACCCAGGCGGCAAGAGTGCTGCGGTCCCCGATGCGCGGGAAGAGCGGCTCTCCGACGGTGAACGGCCGGCCGGGACGCAGCCGCGTCATTTCCTCGGCCGCGCCGGCCGGCCATCCCTGCTCATCGTCCGCGAGGCCGAGGTCGCCGGCCAACCGCCCCGCGGCAAACGGCACGAAGCTGCGCGACACCACCGCCTCGATCCGCGCCAGGTTGATCGCCGTGCGCAGCACGCAGGCGACGCGTGACGAGTCGCTCTCGCTCCAGGGCGCGGTCTTGTCCAGGTACAGGTTTCCCTGCGTCCACAGGGTGCGCAGCGCGAAGGCCGCGGGACGGAAGCGGAGCGCGTCCATCTCCGTGGTGAAGGCTGCGAGCGCGCCGTCGACCCCGCGGCATAGCTCCTCCTCGTCGGGACCGGGCTCGCCGCCGTCGGGTACGACCGCGCCGAACCGGCTCGCGGTCAGCTTCACCGTGCGCGCCACGAAGTTGCCGAAAATCCCGGCCAGGTCCTTGTTGACCGTGAGCGCGAACGACTCCCACGTGAAGTCGGTGTCGTCGGACTCCGGCGCGTTTGCCAGCAGCGCATAGCGCCAGTAGTCGGCGGGCAGGACGTCGAGGGCGTCGTTCATGAACACGCCGCGATGCTGGCTGGTGGAGTACTTGCCGCCGTAGTACGTCAGCCAGTTGAACGCCTTGATGTAGTCCACCAGCTTCCACGCTTCGCCCGATCCCATGATGGTCACCGGAAAGTTGATGGTGTGGAAGGGCACGTTGTCCTTGCCCATGAACTGCAGGTAGCGCACGTCCTGCGCCGGGTCCCACCAGGACCGCCAGTCGCGCCGCCCCGACGCGTCCGCGTCGGCCCACTCCTTGGTGGCTCCGATGTACTCGATGGGTGCGTCGAACCACACGTAGAAGACCTTGTTCTCGAAGCCCGGCCAGCCCACCGGCACGCCCCAGCTGAGGTCGCGCGTGATGCTGCGGTCCTCGAGGCCGACGTTGAGCCAGTTGCGCGCGATGGACGTCACCAGCACCGGCCAGTCGTCGTGCGAGTCGATGAACGCCGCGAATCCGATCCATCATCAGCGACTGCCTGATGAACAGGTGACGCGTGGACCGCTGCTCGAGCCTCGTGCTGCCCGAGATCGCCGACCGCGGATTGATGAGCAGGGTCGGCTCCAGCAGCCGCGTGCAGTTCTCGCACTGGTCTCCGCGCGCGCGCTCATAGCCGCAGTGCGGGCAGGTGCCGATGATGTAGCGGTCGGGGAGGAAGCGACCATCGTCGAGCGAGTACATCTGCGCGGTCACCCGCTCTTCGATCATCCCCTTGTCACGCAGCGTGGCCGCGAAGTGCTGCGTCAGCTCCGCGTTCTGCGGCGACGAGCTGCGCCCGAAGTGGTCGAACGAGAGGCCGAAACGCTCCGCCAGCTCGGCCTGGATGCGGTGCTGCTGAGCGCAGTACTCGGCCACCGGCAATCCCGCTTCGGCGGCCGCGAGCTCCGCCGGGGTCCCGTGCTCGTCGGTGGCGCAGATGAAGAGCACGTCCTCGCCGCGCTGGCGCAGGTAGCGCGCGTACACGTCGGCGGGGAGCATCGAGCCCACCAGGTTGCCGAGGTGCTTGATGCCGTTGATGTAGGGAAGCGCGCTGGTGATGAGGTGGCGCGGCACCGCCGCATCCTAGACGACGACCGGGCGGCGCGGTTCCTCGGACCGGCCGCGGGAGGCGCTCCGGTTTTATGCGGTGCCGTCCGGCGCTCGGCGACGGTGCACGAAGCGCCCGATGGTGAAGGACCAGACGGCGCGCCGCACCACCTCGACGTTGACCAGCACGCCCAGCAGCAGCAGCACCCCGGTGGCCACGGCGAGGCCGACGATCACGGGATTGCCGGTGAGGTGGATCTTGAGCCCGCCGAGCCCCAGCACGCCGCTCGCAGCCGCCGGCGCCTGGCCCAGGACGTGCGCCTCGTCCGAGTAAATGCCAGAAGTGGCCAGAAGCAGGTGGTCGCCGGCCTTGCGGCTGAGGCGCAGGGTGGCGTGGAAGACGCCGGTGCCATCTGTCAGCCCGGTGGCCGGGCTCACGCCGGCGTCCCTTCCGGGTGCGGAGAGGATGCTGAGCTTCACCGGTGCGCCGGACACGGCCTTGCCGTCGGCGGTCAGCGTCACCACCAGTGCCACGGTGCTGCCGGCCGCCGCCTGTCCGTCGGCCGCCGAGAGCGTGAGTGAATCGCGCACCGCGGCGGCGCTTCCCGGCGCGCTGGAACCGCGCTGCGCGCCGGCCCGCCCCGGGATGCCGGCGCTGCCCACGCCGGGCGGACCGGACGCGCCCGCCGTCGCACCGCTGCCACTCGCGCCGCCGGGCGCCGGCGTGGTACCGGACACGACGTAGGACGCGACCTGCACGACGGCGAGGTCGCCCGTGGCGCGCTGCAGCGTCAGCTCGCCGGTGACCGCGCCTTTGGGCACCGTCACCGCGATGGCCCGGTCGCCCCAGGCGGCGGGTGCGGCGACGCCGCCGAGAAATGCCCTGCCCGCGCCGCCGAAACCGCTGCCGCCGACGTGGATCACCTGGCCCGGGTGCACGCTGGAGAACGCGGTGGGGGAGAGCGAGGTCACGAAGAAGAACACGTCCACCGTCCCCGCGTCGACGCGGTCTGCGATGCAGTTGGCCTGCGGCGACGTCGCGGGCGCGGTGCAGTTCATGGGGCGCGACGTGTCAGCGGGCGCCATGAAGGTCAGCACCAGCGTGCCGTCGCAGTACGACGCCGGCGCGGCGAGCGTGAGCGACGTGTCGTTCGCCGGCGTGGCGACGAGACCCGGCCCGGTGCTGCCGCATCCCGTGTACGTGCCGGAAACACCGGCGCCGCTGACGCTGCCCGGTGCCTTGCTGACGAAAGGTGCGTAGCCGCTGCCCGCCACCGCCTCGGTGCTCCCCTCCACGGGAGAGACGCTCTCCACGGCTGCGCTCGGCGTCTCGATGAAGACGAAATTGCTGTTGCTCGTCGCCCTGTTGCCCAGCATGTCGGTGGCGGCGACGCTCACCGGGCCGCTGGCTCCGTGCGGCAGCGCAAACGTGAGCGCGCTGTTCGACGTCACGTGGATCGCGCTCGGCTGGATCGCCGCCGCGCCCAAGGTCACGCCGCTCACGCTGCAGCCGGGCTGCTCGAAGTTGGACCCGGTCACGGTCACGGTCGCACCCTGCATGCCGAACCGCTGCGGGTGTCCCGCGGGGTCGGGCGCGGTGGCGCCGCTCACCCGGGGCGCGCACAACGACGGCCCGCTGCCCGCGCCGAGCCTGGTGCCGGCGGCCACGGGCGTCGCGGCGATCGCGCCCAAGCCCAGGATGCCCGCGACCGCGACGGCGCGCTGCTTCACGTCAAGCCTTGACGCGGAGCCCCGTGAGCTTCCGCCGCCGCAGCAGCCCCGCGGCGGTGGCGACGAGCCCCGCGCCGAGCAGCGCCGGCGCCCATGGTGCTTCTGGAATCCCGCTGCCGGGCTGGTTGCCGAAGTTGAAGCAGCAGATGCCATCGACCTCGAGCGGCAGGTTGTCGACCTCCGCGTCGGCGTTGGTGATCAGCGACTGCTCCCGCACCGAGCCGAGCGCGTAGGAACCGACCTCCTCGAGGAAGCTGCCCTGTGTGGGGCCGCCGACGTCCGCGGCGTGGATGTTGATGGTGATCACGCACGGATTTGCCGCGGTCGGCGTGGCGGGGCAGCTCACGCTGCCGGTCTCGCCGTTCGCGCCCGGCTGCGGCGTCTCCGGGTACTGCAGCACGTGCGGGTCGCACGCCGACACCGAGCAGAGGTCGATGGACTGCGCGCTGCCCGCGTAGAACATGTCGGCGTTCGACGATCGCAGGATGTTGTTCGTCTCCATCATCGCGTAGTAGATGGTGTTGCCCATCTGCCAGCGCGTGATGAACTGCAGGTCCGCGGCGCCGGTGACGTGCCGCTCATCGGTGAGCATGGTGGCCGGGAGCAAGTTGCGCAC
The DNA here is from genome assembly GCA_963777285.1 of Candidatus Dormiibacterota bacterium. Lineage (GTDB taxonomy): Bacteria > Chloroflexota > Dormibacteria > Aeolococcales > Aeolococcaceae > JAFARE01. The sequence continues at coordinate 897,240 of CAVZPR010000001.1, read as the reverse complement.
CTTCATGGTCACGGTGAGCGTGGAGTCATCGGCTGACAGCGCCAGGTGGTTTCCCAGCAGGTCGAACGCGGGCTGATTGGTGCCGCCGATCACGGGATAGCGCGCGTCACCGGTTGGATCGGTCATGCCCGTGGTGGGCGCGTTGCTCGGCTCGTTGGCCAGGCTCGCCGGTGACTTGCCCGCGAACAACCCGGGTCCTCCGTCCTGATGCGCGATCGTCACGAGCGGCGCTCCGGGATGGTCGAAGAGTCCCTTGCCAGGGGTGAACCCGCTCTGGATCAGTCCGTTGGACGTGTCGTCGTACTCCACGTCGGCCGCGCCGTTGTGGTCGATGGACACGGTGAAGAAGTCGGCGAGGTTGCGGTCGCCCTCCTGCGTGATGCAGCCGGTGCCCAGCAGGCAGATGCTGTTGTAGTGGTTGGGATGTGGCGACACCTTCACCATGTCCACAGCGGGCGGCGCCAGCGTCACCGCGTGCGTCGTCGCGTTGGTCGGCCACACCACCTGGCTCATGTAGACGTTCCACGCCTGGCCGCCGTTGGTGCTGGGGTCGATGTACGAGTTGGTGCCGTACCACACGGAGTCGGAGCGGCCGGGACCGCCGGCGATCATCCAGGGGAAGACGTTGACGTTGGCCGGCGACTGGCTCACCTGCACCGGAGTGGCCCAGTGGGTCCAGCAGTTGGTGCATGCGTGCCCCGCGCGCGTGTCGTTGGGCGGCGCCACGGTGGTGTAGACCTGGTACGAGCTGGTCTGCAGCGCCGGGTTTACGCTTCCTGTCACGGCGTAGGTGATGTGCAGATTGCGTCCGCGGTCCATCGACGCCACCGTGAACAGCAGGTCCGGGTCGCCCGCGAGGCCGCTCGCCACCGTGATGAGGCCGCCGCCGTTGGGACAGGTGTATGAGCTGCCGCCGATCGTCTCGCTGCCGTTGTCGTCGAGGAAGCAGAGGATGCCGTTGGAGTCGGGTGTGCCGATGTTCAGGCAGAGCGCGGGTGTGTTGCTGACCGTGCAACCCGACGCCTCGAACACCTTGCCCGTCACCTGGTCGATCGCCGGGTACCCGTCGCAGCCGAAGTTGCCGCTGTCGTTGTTCGCCGGCGAGTAGTTGAGCCCGTCCGTGCTGACCGCCCAGTACGAGCAGGAGGGCTGCGTGGTCTGCAGGTTGTTGTATTCCTCGTACACCAGCGGCGTGTGCGCCTTGTCGGGGGCGGACGACGTCTGTCCCGCCGGCAGCAGTCCGGGGTCGAGGACGGCGACCCAGGGACGGTCGTTGCCGTCCGGTCTGCTCGTGGGGACTGCCGAGGGCGAGTTGCAGCCGTATGCGTTCTGGGCGGCGGTTGCGCCGTGGTCCGTCGTCGTGGCGACGCGGTCGCAGAGCAACGCCCAGAGGTCCGTGAAGTAATCCTTGCCGCTGCTGTCGAGACGCTGGTCGGTGTCACCCCCGCCCGGAGGGCTGGAGTTCCCGTGGATCGCACTGGGCGGGTTCCCTGGCGGGAACGACTGGCACGACGCCGTGCCCATGGAGATCGGCGCGCACTGGTTGACGATGCGGAAGGTCTCGCCACCGTCAGCAGACGCGTCCCAGATGCTCCGCTGCGTGCCGGTGCCCCACGGTCCGCTGGCGTAGACGGTGTTGTCCTGCGCAGGGCTGCGCACGATCGTCGGCTCACCGACGGCGTGGATGGGATCCATCACAGTCGGCGTGGCAAACGTGATTCCCGCCGCTCTGGCCGGTGACTGTCGCGCCAGCGTCAGCGAGCTGAGGGTGATCGCCAGCAATCCAAGGGCGACGAGAACTCGGCGAGCCATGCATGTCCCTTCGCTGAAAATGCGGATGTCCGGGTAACGCCCGGGGCCGCGAAAACCTGCGGCAGTATAGAGGAGCGAACCGCTACCATCGGGCCCGCAGGAACCAGGAGGGGCGATTCGTTCATAGGGACATGGCTGCCGGCTGCGAGGGCACGTCTCGTGCACGCGCGCGCAGCGCGGGAAGGGATGCTTTCTCGCGGGACGCGTGCCGCCGTCTGCTCACGCGCTCGCTTGCAATCGCCGCGGGCGTCGCCGCGCTCGTCGTGCCCGCCGGCACCGCGGCGGCCGGTGTCAGGCAGCCGTTCGACACGCCCGTGGCCCTGCCCAGCGGCGCGGGCCTGTCGGCGGCGGCGGTCTCGGTTGCACCAGGCGGCACCATCGACGTCCTCGGCCAGTCGTCGCAGGGCTCGGGCTGCGCCCTCTTCACGCTGGGGCACAGCGGCGCGACGGCTCGCTTCCTGGGGCGCACACCCGGAGGCGCCGGCTGCGCCCTTGCCCGGGACTCCACGCCCACCGGACTTGCCCTCGGCAGCCGCAGCGCCGACGGCAGCGTCAGCGGGGCGTCGGCCAACGGCTCGACGTTCACGTACGCTGACCAGGCCGGTCCGGCAGCGCTGGGGGCGATGGCTGCCGACCCCGTCGCCAACGCGACCGGGTCCACCGACGTGTACCAGCTGGAGGCGGATCCGGGCACCGGCCTCCCGCGCGTCGCGCTGTCCGAGGACGGCGGCCAGACCTACGCGCTCGGGAGCGCGCTGATCACAGCCGACGTTCCCGCCGCGCAGTGGCAGGGCACTGGCCCGGCGCCGGTCACCGGCAACCTGGTGGCGCGGCGCGACGCCACCGGCCTGCGCCTCTACTCGGTCTTCCTCACCGCCGACAGCGGCCCCGACCGCGCGGCGCAGGCGAAGGCGGGCACCGACCGCCTGAACCGCGTGTACGAGGCGCTCGGCACCGTCACGCCGGGCGTCACCCCCGGCGCCCCGCCCGCCGTCACCTGGCGCGACGTCGAGGTGTGGCACGCGCCGCCGGGCACCCAGCTCAACAACCCCGCGCCGGCGATCGCCGTCGACAGCGCCGGCCACGTGTACGTCGCGCTGGCCGACGGGCCCCACGTCGACGTCACATCAAGCTTCGACGGCCTCTCCTGGAACGCCGCCGCGGCCCCGCAGCATATCGACACGCTGGCGGCGGGGCTGCCGCAGGGCGTCCTCGACGCCGCCGTTGCCCCGGCGCTCGCCGCGGGCGGCAACGGCAAGGTGGACGTGGCCTGGCTCGGCGCCACGCACGACACCTGGACCGTGTTCCTGGCGCAGACCGTCGACCAGGCGGCGTCCTGGACGGCATACCCGGTGAGCGGCTCCGCGCCGGTGCACCAGGGTCCGGCTCCGGGCGGTGTCGCCCTGGCCGTCGACCAGGTGACCGGCGCAGCGGCCGTCGCCTACGACGCGGACGTGGCGTCCGGCGTCGCCTCACTTTTCGCCACCCGGCAGTGCACCGGTCTTTCGGCCGTCACCGGAGTAGCTCTGGTCGACGACTGTGTGGCGTCGCAGCCCGCCACGCCGGTCCTGCCGGGTTCCACATGTCCCGGACCGCAGGTCACCGACCCCGCCGCCGACGCCATCGACAACAGCGTCAGCGGCAAGGGCCGCAACGTCGCGCCGCTCGACCTGCTGACGGCGCAGATCAGCACCGCCGATCCCAGAACGCTGCTGGCCACGATCACGCTGAACCGCCTCACGTCGTCACTGCCGGCGGGCGTGGCCCAGGCCGCGTGGCAGCTGACCTGGATGCAGGGTGGCGTCGAGCGCTACGCGCGTGCAACGCTCACCGGCCACGCGCCGGCGTTCACCGTGGGCACCGTCGCCGCAGACGGCATGCTGCAGCGCGGCAGCGCCGTGCACGGCGCATTCTCCCCGGGCGCGGGCGGCACCATCACCATGGACGTTCCCGTGAAGGCGCTGGGCAACCCGGCGCCCGGCACCCCGCTGCAGGATATCGTGGCGGCGACGTACGTGCGCCACGTGTCGAGCGCCGACTCCACCGTTCAGCCCCTCGACCGGGCTCCCGACGGCGGATCGGGTGCGCCGATCAGCGTGGCGCAGCTGTGCGCGCCCGAGGACAGCATGCCCGAGGTGCCGGCCGCGGTGATGCTCCCTGCCGCCGCGGCTCTCGTGGGTATGGTGTTCCTCTGGCGGCGCCGTCGCCGCGGCAACCGGACGCCGGCGGCATGACGCAGGCGTCGCTGACCGCGTCCGGCGCGGGCACGCGCCTCAACGTGTGGCTGGAACGTGGCGCCCAGTACGCGCGCAGGCATCGCGACGCGTGGCCCGCCGTCGGCGTCGTCGTCGCCACCGTCATCGCGTACCACTTCACGCTGGCCAGCCTCTTCGACTTCCTGCGGCTCGAGACCCCGCTCGCGTACCTGCCGCTGCTCCCCATCTTCTGCATCGGCATCGCCGTGGTCACGGCCAATCGCTACAAGAATGCGAAGAAGCCGATCATGGACCGCCAGATCGACTTCCTCGTGGGCGTGCCGCTGGTGATCATCGCGCTGCTGCTGATCACGCTGGCGCCGGTGATCGCGTCGACGTACTACTGGACCGACCGCGCCGACGTCGTCTCGATGGCGCTGTTCGCGGCGGGCGCGACGATCATCGCCTACGGCATCACGTGGTTCTGGCGGCTGAAGGCCTCGTTCATCTTTCTGCTGCTGATGTGGCCGGCGCTGTACCTGCACCTGATGGCTGGTGTGATGCAGTCGTTCAGCAACTGGACCAACGCGGCGATGGCGCAGGTGGTGCACCATCTGCCGCTGGGCGCCAGCCTCGACGCCAACCCAGGCGACGTGATCATCACGCAGGCGCACGGCGCGCCCCTGATCATCAACATCGGCAGCGCCTGCTCGGGTGCGGACAGCGTGCTCGGCTTCGCGCTGGTCGGCGGCGCCATCCTCACCGTCATGGGCGGCGGCAAGGGCCGCAAGCTGCTGTGGTGGATCACCGGCATGGTGCTCACCTTCGCGCTGAACATCATCCGGCTCACCACCATCATCGCGCTGGCGCACGCGGGTCATCCCGGCTTTGCGCTGGGCGGCTATCACGCGGTGATCGGCCTCGTCCTGTTCGCCGTCGCGGTGACGGCGATGCTCTGGGCGCTGCCGCACTTCGGTCTGCGCACCAAGCCGCCGGTGGAGGACGGCGCCGCGCGGCGCGCGCTGCCGCCGCCTCCGCCGCCGCCCGCGCCGGAAATGGCGCCGGCCGAGGGGCTCACCCTGTTCGGCCGCAGCGCTCGGCAGAGGCGCGCGCGGAGCGCGTGGACGGCGCGCCGCAGGGCCGCGACCGCTGCGGTGCTGACGCTCACTGCGGTGGTGGCGCTCGCCGACCACGGGCTGCAGCCGTATGCGGCGTTCGACGACGGCTCCGGCGCGCCCACCGTGAAGCCGTTCAGCACCGCGTCCGCGCCCGCCGGCTGGCAGGTCTATCAGATCGCGCAGTACCCGTGGGCGACGCAGTACTTCGGCGCCGACGCGACGTGGAACCGCTACAGCATCCTGGAGAAGAACGGCAGCGCGGTGACGTACGCCGACGTGGTGCTCACCGACGACAAGAGCTCGCTCGACACCTACAACCTGCTCAACTGCTTCCTGTTCCACAACTACGACATCCGCACCTCGGTGCGCATCGACCTCGGCGGCGGCGTGTACGGGTTGCTGCTCAACTACTCGGACCCGGCCACCAGCCCGCCGACCAAGTGGTCGACGGTGTCGTGGGCCTGGCCGGTCAACTACAAGGGCGACACCTACTACGAGCGCATCGCGCTGACGTCGAGCCCCATCCAGGGGACCGGCACGACGGCGCCCAGCTTCCAGCCGGCCGGCGGACTGCAGGACATCTTCCTCGACCTGCTCAACGGCGTCAGCGGCGGCCACAACGACCCCACCGCTACGCCGCTGTATCGCAGCATCGACACCACGCTGCAGAGCGAGGCGCAGGGATTGGTGCGCTACGCCACGGCGCGAGGCGGCTGATTCCATGCAGCTCACGGGAAGGGTGACGACGCCGCTGGGCCAGTTGCTGCTGCACCGCGGTGTCATCCAGCAGGAGCAGCTCGACGCCGCGCTCGAGGTGCAGCGCCACGAGAAGCTTCCCCTCGGCGAGGCGCTCATCGCCGGCGGCACCGAGCAGCGCGCCGTGTGGGACGCGCTGGCGCTGCAGTGGGGATTCGGCATCAGCGACCTGCGCCACCACTGGGTCGACCCGGCGCTGGCCAACGAGCTGGACGCGCGGGAAGCGATCAAGCACCGCGTGCTTCCGCTGCGCGTGGCCGCGGGCCGCGCGGTGGTGGCCATGGCGGATCCGCAAGATCGCCGCGCGCGCGACTTCATGGAGGCGTGGCTGCGCATGCGCGTGGTGCCCAAGCTGGCCACGCCGGCCGCGATCCGCGCCCGTCAGGAGCAGGTGTTCCGCCGCCAGCTGGAGCAGGTCTCGAGCGCGCTGCTGCACGCACACGCGCCGGAGTACTCGGCACACGTCACCCTCACGCGCGCGCAGAAGGCCGAGCTGGCAATCCTGGGGCTGATCGCGATCGCGCTCGTCGTGCTGATGCGCGGCACATTCTTCATCGCGCTCGCCGGCGCCATCATCACGCTCTACGCGGCGGTGGTGATGTTCCGCGTCTACGTCACGGTGCGCGGGGCGCGCTCCGACGAGCTCATGACCGTGACGCGCACCGAGATCGACGCGCTGACGGATCTTCCCGTCTACACCATCCTGCTGCCCCTCTACCGCGAGGCAGGCGTCCTGCCGCAGCTGCTCAAGGCCTGCCGCGACCTGGAGTATCCCGCGGCCAAGCTGGACATCAAGCTGCTGCTGGAGGAGGACGATCCCGAGACGCTCGAGGTGGTGCGGCAGACGCAGCTGCCGTCCAACTTCGACGTGCTGGTGGTCCCCGCCGAGGGTCCGCGCACCAAGCCCAAGGCGTGCAACTACGGCCTGCAGTTCGCGCGCGGTGAGTACGTGGTGATCTTCGACGCCGAGGACATCCCGGACCCGCTGCAGCTCAAGAAGGCGCTGGTCGTGTTCCGCCGCACGGGCTCGCACATCGGTTGCGTGCAGGCCAAGCTCAACTACTACAACCCCACGCAGAACGCAATCACCAAGTGGTTCTCGCTGGAGTACACGACCTGGTTCGACTTCTTCCTGCCGGGACTGGTCGACCTGGGGCTGCCGGTGCCGCTGGGCGGCAGCTCCAACCACTTTCCCGCGCGGCTGCTGCGTGAGCTGGGCGCGTGGGATCCCAACAACGTCACCGAGGACGCGGACCTGGGCATGCGCCTGCACCGCGCCGGATACCAGACGGCGCTGATGGATTCCACCACGCTGGAGGAGGCCAACTCGGACTTCATCAACTGGATGCGGCAGCGCTCCCGCTGGGGCAAGGGCTACTTCATCAGCTGGCTGGTGCTCATGCGCCATCCGCGGCGGCTGCTGCGCGACGTGGGCTGGCGCGCCACGGTGTCGATGCAGCTGACGCTGGGTGGCACCTTCGGCGTCGCGCTGCTCAACCTGCTGGTGTGGCTGCTCACGCTGCTGTGGGTGCTGGCGCAGTTCCAGATCATCAGCTATCTCTTCCCGACCGGCATCTACTACATCGGCATGGTCGAGCTGCTCTTCGGCAACTTCTTCTTCCTGATGCTGGGCGTGTGGGCCGCTGACCACCGCAGAAGCTTCAACCTGACGCACGCCGGGCTGCTGTCGCCGCTGTACTGGCTGATGGCCAGCCTGGCGATGATCAAGGCGGGGCTGCAGACGGTGAGCAAGCCCACCTTCTGGGAGAAGACCGTGCACGGCCTCTTCGAGACGGACGCGGTGCTCGTGCCCGCGACCGAGCTCGCCGGGGTGCGGGCGGGCGGCGCCGCGCCGCTGCCGCCGCCGGTGCCGGAGCCGCCGCCCGTGGCGCCGCGGTCCGGGGCGCACTGAGCATGGCCACCGCCAGCCTCGCGCTGCCGCGGCTGCGCAGCCGCACCCGCGTCAGGGCGCAGGCGCGGCCGCGGCACATCGCCATCGAGAACACGGTGATGTTCGTGGTGGCGTTCGGCTTTTACATCGTCGCCGCGGTGTACCTGGTGCTCCACCTCAACTACATGATCTCGGACGCCTTCGCCCGCATCGACAACGCGTTCGACGTGCTGTTCACCAACGACCCGCACCTTGCCGCCATCGGCTTCTTCTGGCCGCCGCTGCCGTCGTTCCTCGAGATCCCGATCATCGCCTTCCGCAACCTGTGGCCGCCGCTGGTGACGCAGGGTTTCGCGGGGTCGATCGAGGCGGCGGCGTTCAGTGCCGGCACGGTGGTGCTGTTCAACAGCGGGCTGCGCTGGGCCGGCGTGGTGCGCGGCATGCGCTGGATCATCTGCCTGCTCTTCCTGATCAATCCCATGATCATCCTGTTCGCGGTGCAGGGGATGGCCGAGGCGCCGTTCATCTTCTTCTTCGTCGCCGCGATCCTGGTGTATCTGCGCTGGACCGAGAGCCGCCGCACCGCGCTGCTGCCGCTGATCGGCGTGCTCGCCGGGCTCGACTGCCTCTGCCGTGACGAGGCGTTCGTGTTCGCCCTGTTCCTCGGCGTCGCCGTGGTGGTGCAGTGCGTCCGCAATCGCGCGTCCATTCGCGAGATCGAGACCAAGGCGCTGCTGTTCGGACTGCCGGCGATCTTCATGGTGATGCTCTGGCTCGGCTCGGCCGCGATCATCATGCACGACCCGCTCTACCTCGCCCACGCCAGCGCGTCGGCCAGCGCCAACGGCGTCTCGCGCGCCGCCGGCTACGCGCTGGTGCACACCAACACCTGGGGCGAGACGCTCAACCTGGTGTATGGGCATTCGGTGCTGCTCTTTCCGGGGGTGATCGTCTTCCTGGTGCTGCTGGGGGCGCGCGTTCTGGTGAAGCGCAACCGCATTCCCGGGATCATGCTGGTGCTCTTCGGCCTGAGCACGGCGCTGGTGGACACCTACCTGCTGCACTTCGCGGCGCTGGGTGACAACCTCCGCTATCAGATCTCCGTGATCCCGTTCACGTTCCTCATCGCGGTGTTCGTGCTGCGCTCGCTGCGCAGCTCCAAGGCGGTGGTGTCGTCATGGGTGTCGCTGGCGATGGCGGGTGTGCTCGGCATCTCCAACGTGCTCTGCGCGCAGCTGCTCATGGATCCCGAGATCGGTCGCGAGCAGCAGCCCGCGATCGTCGCCGCCATCACCAACTCGCCGATCACGTACGACTCGGGCTTCCCCGACGCCATGGCCGCGGGTCCGACGCTGTCGCGGGAGGTGGTGGCACTGGACACCGACAACGGGCACATCCTCTGCGACTCCGCGACGTGCTTCCCCATCGTGCTGACCGCGCCCAATCCCAAGCTCTTCGTGGTCACCAGCGATCGTGACTTCGAGGCGGCTGCGGCGCAGCCGCTCGTGTACCACGTGGAGTATTTCCTGGTCCCCGCCCCGGCCTACATCGGCGCCTTCGACCAGCTGAACATTCTGTATCCCACCCTGTACGCCGGCGGCGGCGGCTTCGCCACGCTGGTGGGCACGGTGGGCGACGGACGTCAGATCGGCACCTACCGCCTGTACCGGATCACGGGGCCGACGGGGCGGGGCTGACGCCGCTACTCGCCGGCGGGAGTGGCGTAGAGCTGCGCTGCGCCGGCGACCACCGCGTCCGTGGGATCACCGGGCCCGATGTCGAACGACCTGCTGGGTCCGCTCGACCACGACCAGATGAGGTAGCCCTGACACCCGTCGGCGGCGAAGCTCTCCTGCATGTCGGCGGCGAAGGCCGCCGCGCGCTCCTCCAAGGTCATCGGAGTGACGGATCCCGTCTTCATGTCGGCAGGAAAGCCGCGTTCGCCCATGAAGAACGGCTTCTTTTGCGCCGCGCACGGGTTCGTCTGCGGAGCGGTCAGCGCGGGACCGAAGTCGTGCGCCTCGCAGATGTCGACGCCGCTGTTGATCACCTGGTAGAGGGGACCCTTGGTGCCGCACTGGTCGCCACCGATGGTGCCCAGGCTGACCAGGTGGTGGTGGTCCACCGCCTTGATCGCCGCGGTCATGTCCTCGCCGAAGGCGCGGATCGCGTCCGCGGCCGCGGGTGCGTTGCAGTCGTAGCGGTTGTACGTGTTCAGCGCCTCGGCTTCGTTGATCAGCTGCCAGAAGGCGATGGTGGAGCTGTTGGCGTAGCGCGCCGCGATGGCCAGCGCGTAGTCGCGATAGGACAAGGGGTACCCGTCGCGCATCCTGTAGCCGCCGAGGTACCAGTCGAGGCTCTTGTACGGTGACTTGTCGTTCGGCCCCTCGCACGTGCCCCACTGGTTGGTGAGCACGGGGATCACCCGGATGCCGTTCGCGGCCGCGTCGTGGAGCACGCGGTCGAAGGCTCCCCAACGGCCGCCGGCCACGTAGCTCTGGAAGAACCAGGTGCGCACCACGGTGACGCCGATCCTGTGCATCTGCGCGAACGCGGCTTCGACCTGCGCGTCGGACTCGGTACCGCCGCACTGATAGGCCCCGGGTTGGTCGCTGGACGGCAGCTGGTAGTCGTTGAAGCCCACGAAGCGCCAGGGCTTGCCGTCGACCACGAAGTGCGTGCCCACGGCGCCGACAAAGCCGGCCGGGGGCAGCGGAGGCGCGGTGGGGGAGGGCGTCGGCGCCGGCGCAGGGGCACGGGCGTGCGGTGCCGCGGAGCCCTGGTGAGCGGCGACCAGGACCACGGCCCCTGATCCAAGCGCGGCCACTGCGAGAGCAACCGCTGCCCAGGCAAGCCGCGACGGACGCCTATAGGCAGTCATCCACCCAGAACTATGACGCTCCGTCGCAGGGCGGGCTCACGTCGCGTTGCACCACTGTGACGCTTCGGCGACCCCTTCCCGGATCGCCGAGCCGCCGCCAATACGCTCGGCTGGCGTTCGTAAGCGCTCCAAGGGATCCACATGTTTGCAGTCCGCCAGCCAAACGTCGCCCGCCGGTTTGCCGTCGCCGCGGCGCTGGGGCTGGGGTCGTTGCTGGCAGCCTTCGCCGTGCTGGCCCCCGGCGCCACCGCCGGCGGCGATGCGCGGCTCACGGCGGCGAACCCGTTCGTCACCAGGTCGGGCACGCAGCTGATGCTTGCGGGGCGACCCTGGGTGTTCACGGGCTACGACGCGTACCAGCTTCCGTCGCTGCAGCTGGGCACCGGCTACCAGTGTGGCGGGCAGTACAGCATCGCCTGGCTGGACCAGCTGCTCGACGAGATCCGCGGCTCCTCCGGAAGCGTCGCCATCCGCACCTGGTTCTTCCAGAGCTACAGCGGTGACGACTACGTGCAGTTCGACGCCGTGCTGGCAGCCGCCGCGGCGCGGGGGATCAAGATCATCCCGGTGCTGGCCAACCAGTGGGGCACCTGCGAGGGGGCCAACGACCAGTCACCGTACAAAGGGCTGTCCTGGTACCAGAGCGGATACAAACAGCCCGGCGACGGATACGCGCTCTCGTACCGCGACTACGCGATCGCCATGGCACGGCGCTACGCGGACAACCCCACGATCGGCTTCTGGCAGCTGATGAACGAGACCGAGGCGTCGGGCTCGTACACCGCAGGGACGTGCAACGAGGCGGCCGCCGCGGCTGCGATCCGATCCTTCGCCGACGACGTGACGGGTGCCATCAAGGCGGTCGACCCCAACCACCTGGTGAACCTGGGCACCATGGGCGGCGGCCAGTGCGGCACGCAGGGCAACGACTTCTCGTACGTCAACGGCGGGAGCACCGACATCTGCGAATACCACGACTACTGGCCCGCGGTGCTGGGCGGCAGCCAGTGGGACGGGGTCGCCGTCGACGTCAACCGCTGCCACGGTCTGGGCAAGCCCATCTTTGCCGGCGAGGTCGGGCTGCTGGCGGGCGTGCAGCCGGACTGGTCGGTGTCGAGCACGGTGTCCGCGGCCACGCTGCAGCAGCGGGCGACGTTCATCGGCGAGAAGGCGGACGCGGCCTTCAACCTGGGCATCGCGGGCTTTCTGGTGTGGAACAAGACGTCGACGCCAAGCACCAGCTACGACGTGGGGCCGGGGGATCCGGTGGAGAGCGTGATGTCGGCGCTGCAGCAGCGCCTGTCGCTGGGCGCGGGCGAGCTCCCCGGCGGCCAGTACATCACCGACGGCGACCCCGGAGCATCCGGTGGCTCGGGCTCCGGCGGGACGGCCGGTGCACCGGCGTCGCGCTCGAACGGGCACAGCGCTGCAGCATCGTCCGTCACCCCCGGAGCGCGGGCGGTGACCCTGGCGATGCAGCGTGCGACCGCGGTCACGAGTGCCGCAAATGCGTCAGTGACCGGCGCGACCGTAGGGTGGCTGCGAGCCCGACTCCGCTAGCCTTCGGCGCCTCCGCCACGATCGCCGTGCGATCGCAAGATCGCGCACCGCCGGACGTTTGTACCTGTGTAGAATTCCGAACGCGCCGAAGTTGACAGCCCGGCACACAAGGAAGGTGAGGTGTCGTCCGCTCGGGTATCTGTTGTCATCCCGACGTACAACCGCGCGGTGTCGCTGCGCCGGCTGCTGGCCGCGCTCGACGCGTGCCAGCGACCCGCGGGTGGTGTCGAGATCATCGTGGTGGACGACGGATCCACCGACGACACGAAGGCAGTCGCGGAGCACGCGGGCGTCCACTATCTGTCGCAGCCGAACTACGGCCCGGCCTGCGCGCGTGAGCGCGGCTGGCGCTCCGCTTCGGGTGACGTGATCGTCTTCCTGGACGACGACGTCGTGCCCGCTCCGGATGCCGTTTGCAAGTTGTGCGAGGCGCTGCAGACGGCCGACGGGGTGGGGGCACGCATCGTGCCGCTGGATCCGGCGCCTGTCGTGGCGCACTACATGCACGCCGACGGGCTGGTCAATCACCGCATCGTCAACAAGCGCGTCCACTATCTGATCACCGCGGCGTCCGCGTTCCGGCGTGAGGCCCTGGAGCAGATCGGCGGCTTCGACCTCACCTTCCCGCGCGCGGCGGGTGAGGACGTCGACCTGACGCGGCGGCTCATCGAGGCGGGGTTCGTGCTCCGCGTGGCGCCCGACGCCCTGGTGCAGCACGACCATCGGTCGCGCTTCCGCGGCCTGCTGTCGACGTGCTACCGGTACGGGACCGCATACCGATTGCTGGCACGCCGCCACTCCGCCGTGCGCTTCGAAACCTGGCGCAACGCGGCCCTGCGCCTCAACCCCTTCGAGTGGGTTCGCCTGTACAACCGGTACCGGGCCGAGGTGTCGATGCTGCGCAGCCTCGCCTTCCTCGCGCTGCATCTCGTCGTCGTCGCGCCCTACGGGTGGGGCGTGCTCAACGGGATCAAGGTACCCGCAGACCCGGGGTTGATCCGCGACATCGATCTGCCCGCGGACGGCCTGCCGGTGGAGATCCTGGGGGGTGCGCAGCCTCTGCGGCGCGACGTGGCGCTCGCCGCCGAAGAGGGAGCGCCCGCGGCGTAGCGGGCACGCACCTGGTCTGTCGCGCCAGGCACGCATCAGCGGCCACATACACTTGATCGATGCCACCCTCTATCAGCTGCGTGGTGGTGGCGTTCCACCGGCGCGAGTCCACAGCACAGATCGCAGCGGCGCTCGACAGCCCTGAGATCCACACCATCGTCGTAAACGTCGAAGACGACCCCGCGCTCAGGTCCGTGCCGGGCGCGGAGGTCATTGCCACGAAGAGCAACGTCGGATACGCGGCTGCCGTGAATCTCGGCGTTCGCGCCGCAAAGGGAGACGTCGTCGTCTTCATGAACGACGACGTCGTTGTCTCGCGCGAGAGCGTTCTCGAGCTCGCGCGGCGGGTGCTGTCCGCGGAAGCGGACGTGGCCGTTCCACTCGTGCTCGACTCCGCGGGCGAGCCGGAGGTCACCGAGGTGATACCGCACCACCTGGCCGGCACCATGCTCCTTCGCGGGCAGCCGATCCCATCGATCCCCACGCGCGTCGATGCAGCGTGGGCTGTCGTGGTTGCCGCCCGGACGGACCTGTTGCGCGCGGTTCCACTCCCCGAGGCGTACTTCCTCTACTGGGAGGAGCTCGAGTGGTTCCACAACATCCGCAAGCGAGCCGCCCGGATCGAGCTGAATCCGAGCGTCAAGGTGCTTCATCTTGGCGGAACAGGCGTGGTCCGATCGTCGAAGAGCCGGCTCATGGCGCGCAACGCCGTGCGCTGCGTGCGCCGTGTGCGCGGGCGGCGAGCGGCGCTGCTCGCGTGGCCCAACGTCATAGGCTGGCAGGCGCGGTTGCTCTTGACCAGCGTGACGCGGCGTCAGGGTCGAGCCGCGGTGAGGGCCCACGCTGCAGGCGTCGTCGCTGCGCTGGCTGCCGTCCGCGAGATCTGAGGGCTCGCATTGACCGCCGACGCTCCCGCTGAGGTGGGGCACCGCCCCCGCTACCGCTTGCTCGAGGACGTTCCTCCGCCCGTTTCCTCGCTCAGGTTCCATCTCAGCCTCACTCGCGAGCTGGCGGTCACGTCCTTCAAGCTCAAGTACGCAGGGTCCGTCCTCGGCTACATATGGACGCTGGTCAAGCCACTGCTGCTCTTCGGCATGCTCTATCTGGTCTTCGCGCTGCTCTTGCTGCGCGGCAGGACCAGTGACGCTGAGCACTTTCCGGTGCAGCTGCTGCTCGGCATTGTCGTCTGGACCTTCTTCGCCGACGCCACCAGCTCATCACTCGCCGCCGTCGTCGGCAACGCCGACGTGGTTCGCAAGGCGTACTTTCCGCGGTGGATCCTCGTCGCCGCTGCAACCACGAGTGCGGCGATGACGCTTCTGGTGAACTCTCTGCTCGTCATCGTCGTCGGCTTGATGTTCCACTGGTATGCGCTGGGCTGGGATTCACTCCTCGTCGTGCCGCTGTTGCTCGAGCTCCTCGTCCTGGCTCTCGGGGTCGGCTTGGGGCTCGGCGCCCTCTATGTGAGCTTCCGTGATCTGGGTCATGTCTGGGAGATCCTGCTGCAGCTCGTCTTCTACGGCAGCGCCATCGTGTTTCCCATCGCCCTGTTGCCCACCGGTCTCACCACGCTCGCATTGATGAACCCGGTAGCTCAGATCGTGGAAGACATCAGGCGCGCGGCGGTGACGCCGCTGGTCCCGTGGACGTCGGACGTGCTTGGGATCGCGCTTCTGATCCCGGTGATGATCAGCCTCGTGGCCCTGATCGCCGGCGCCACCATTTTCCGGCTGCTGTCGCGCCGGTTTGGAGAGCGACTCTGAGCCGCCCCGCAATTTGCGTTGAGAGCGTCACCAAGCGCTTCCGGCTGCCCATCGACCACGCTCACACGCTGCAGTACAGGTTCAGCCACCCGGTGAGCTCGTCGCGGTACCGGGAGCTGCTCGCGATAGACGACGTCTCGTTCACCGTCCATGCCGGTGAATTCATCGGCATCACGGGTCCGAACGGCTGCGGCAAGAGCACGCTCTTGAAGATGCTCTCGCGAATTTACACACCCGACGCCGGGCGGATAGCAACGATCGGTCGCATCTCGCCGTTCCTCGAGCTGGGCGTGGGGTTCAAAGGCGACCTGACTGCGCGCGAGAACGTGGTGCTCGGCGGCACCATCCTGGGACGGACCAAGGCACAGCTGACGCCGCGCGTCGCTGACGTTCTGGAGTTCGCCGAGCTGGGAGCCTTCGCGGATCAGAAGCTCAAGAACTTCTCGTCCGGGATGGTCGTGCGCCTCGCGTTCGCCGTGGCGATGCTCGCCGACGCGAGCATCCTTCTGCTGGATGAGGTCCTTGCGGTCGGCGACGCACGGTTCCAGGAAAAATGCTTGGACGTCTTCGGCGAGTACAAGCAGGAGGGGAGGACGGTGGTGCTGGTGAGCCATGACCTCGCCACGCTGGAGGCCTACTGCGACCGCGTGCTGCTTCTGAACGAAGGCCGGCTGGTGGCTGACGGCCCGCCGGCGGAGACCATCGGGAAGTACAGGCGGCTCGTGGCTGAGCTGGACGAGGCGAACGGATCCCAGTCCGGGCGTCTCGACGGCGAACCGACGAGGTGGGGTACCCGGGAAGCTGAGATCGCCGGCATCGAAGTCACCGGAGCGGAGGGCGCGGCACGCCAGTCCTTCTTCACCGGCGAAGCGCTGCGCATCGTGGTGAAGTACGTGTCAACATCCCTCGAGGGGCCGGTGAATTGCGCGCTGCAGATCCGCCGCTCCGACGGCTCCTTTCTGGCCGGTCCTCACAGTCGCGGGATGGACGGATCACCGTGGGCTGTGCTGCCAGGCGAGTGCGGCGAGATCGTCTACGAGATCCCTGTGCTGCAGTTGCTGGGCGGCCGCTATCGTCTGAGCGCCGGGCTATTCGATGAAAGCCTCAGACACGCATACGACTTTCTCCTCGACGCCGTCAGCTTCCAGGTGCACGATGAAGCCGGCCACATCGGGGTCGTCGAGCTCGGCGGGAGCTGGCGGTAGAAGCGAGTCCTTCTAGGCGCGACGGCGCAACCAGGCACGGCGTGGCCCCCGCTTCACGTCTCCTGCCGCGCCACCACGCGCCGCTGCATCAGCGAGGCGGTGATGCTCGGAGGCGAGCGCCGCCAATTCTGTGTCGGAGATGCGCTTTGCCTCGGCGAGCGCCATCAGCTCCAGCGGGTTCGAGGGATCCGGGGCCTCGAGGTCAGCCGGCGTGAGCCGGACGTTCTTCGGACGCATGATGGCCACTCCTTGAGTGGGCGCGTCCTTCGCCAGCAGTGAGCGGCCGAAACCCGAGGCCTGCAGCTCGACCATCTCGAAGAGGCGACCCCAGTGCGCCTCCAACCACCAGGGCGAGAGCAGGACCATGGGCCCTCCGAGCTCCCAGGGATTGGCGGCCCGGGTCACCGTCATCCCGACCGGGTACGAGGGGCCGGCGTCGGGCACGAACAGCGGGACGAACTCAGGTCCGAGGAACGTCGCCACGAACCAGGCGTCGGGTTTCATCAGACGATGCAACTCGACGAGCCAAGCGCTCCAGTGGATCGAGATGTGCGTGAACACGGAGAATGCGTACACGAGGTCGAAGTGCGAAGTGGGCAGCGGCAGGGGCGGTGCTGGTTCGGCCTGGACCGCCCGGAATGGCGGTGACATGTTGGCGTTGAGCCAGTCGACACTCGGGGCATCGATGTCGCAACCCCAGTAATCGGCGTGCTGCGCCTCAACCCCAAGGTGCCGCAGAGTGCGACCGGCTCCGCTGCCAAAGTCGAGCACCGCTGCGCCACTCGTTATCCTCGGTCCGGGAACTGTCGCGCGAAGGTAATCCGCGCAAAACCGGCCCAGGTCCTCGTAGACCTTCGGGTTGCCCACGGGGTTGCCCACCCGGTCCAACAGTTCTTGTGGCGGCAGTGGAAACTGCATGTCGCCGGCGCTCATCTCAGCTCTTCTGCCGCGGGTACCGCGCTCTGACCTGCCGTACGCGTGCAGACACGCTGCGCGGCGCAGGCGACTTGCGGATCCGCTCGACGTGCTCCCAAGCCTGCTGAGCTTCGGCTGCGCGTGCGTCATGGTTCTCGCGCAACCACTCTCGCTCGAGGTCGCGGGTGAATGCGGCAGCGGGAGCCAGGCTCGGCAGCTCGGCGTCAGAGGCCAGGGCGACGCAGTACACCTCGCCCCCGGCCTGGAGATCGCCGGCACTGACGTGGGTGGCACGAAGCTCGCCGGCGAGCTCGCTTGCGGGTATCAGCAACGAGGCGGCGGCAGAGAACTGGCTGTACAGCTGCACGTTGCGGAACCGGCGGCGGAGCGTTTGCGCGAACTCATCCGAGGTGAACTCGTGCAGGTGGAACGGATTGCCGGGCGGGTACACGAGACGATTCGGCGTGGACATGACGAGCAAGCCGTCCGCTTTCAGCACGCGCCGAAGCTCATCCAGTGCTCGCTCGGGGTCGTCAACGTGTTCTATGGTCTCGAAGGAGGTGACCAGGTCGAAGGTGCTGCCATCGAAGGGAAGAGCCAGGATGTCGGCCTTGCGGAACGTGACTGTCGCACCGTGGCGGCGTTCCGCCTCGTCCAAGGCGCGATCCGATCCGTCGACGCCCACAACCGCGCGAGCCCCCGCAGCCGAACATGCAGCTGCACCGTATCCGGCTCCGCACGCCGCGTCCAGCACGGTCTTGCCACGGACCAGGCTCGTAACCCATTCATACCGCAGCCGGTGCTCCGCGGCGATCAGGCCGCCCATCGATTCGGGATCGAAGCGTTCGGGCGACGGTCTCGCCCCAGCGGCGACCGGCAGCGGATCGATCCGAGGCGGTCGTCTCCGGTGAATCGCTCGAGGCCGGCTAACCACTGAGAACTGGTCGGTGTCCAAAAGTGACAGGTTCGGATTGCAATAGGGATCACCCGCCTCGATGAGGTCGGCCCAGCGCACCCTGAAGCGATCGTGGTCCCTGGGGTAGCGACGCATGCCGCGTGAGCCACGCTCGTCGTGAATGACGACGGCGTCGGGGACGATGACCGCCCGGAGGCCCGCGTGCTGGATCCGCAGGCAGAGATCGACGTCGCCAAGCTCGACCTGCAATCCCTCGTCGAATCCGTGAACGCTGTTGAACGTCTTTCGCGAGACCAGCATGCAAGCGCCACTGACACTCGACGTATTGCGGACTGCCGACAGCAGGCCGTGATACGCGTCCGGAGAGGTGGGGCAGTACGCGCCCAGAGTTGCCGCGGGTGTGTCACCTTCCATCACGCCAACACCGGCCATCTGCAGGCACCCTTCGGGAAACCACAGCTGTGCTCCGGCGATGCCGACGCCCGGAGCACGGGCCCACCGCAGGAGCCGCTCCATCCAGTCAGGAGTGACGATCATCGTGTCGTCGTTGAGGAACAAGAGGTACTCGCCCGAGGACCGCCTGGCTCCGTGGTTGTTGATGGCCGAGTAGTTGAATCCTCCGGACCAGCGGACAAGGTGCGTGCGTGGGTCGAGCCGTGTTCTTGCGAGCCGGGCGGCCGGCGACGGCCCATTCGCAATGACGACGGTTTCGTAGTTCTTGTAAGTGGAGCGCCGTATGGATCGCAGGCAACGCTCCAGCAGCCCTCCCCGCATCGTGCTCGCGATGATGATGCTGACCCGCGGGGTGGCGACGTCGTGGGGATGCTCGATGACGGGTGACTTCGTGCGCACGTAGCCCGCCGCGCGCTCCGCGGTGCTGGAGCTGCTGTAGAGGACGTCCGGAATATGGTCGACGCGCCGTCCACGTGCGCTGAGTTGCTGCAGCAGATCTTGGGGCGTGTCAGCCTCGATATCGCCGCCGTCCAGCAGCGCGGCGCACGCACCAGGTGACAGCGCAATCAGCGATCCAACGTAGTCGGCATTCAGGGAGAGCTCGGGCGACCAGGCGGGTCGGAAGAACGGGTCGCGCCTTTGGCCCTCCACCAGCCGGTCGCTGTCAGAGTACAGGGCGTCAGGAGGGTCCGAGACCGTGGCGCGCCACGCGAGCGCGCACAGCGCGTGCGGTTCCAGGACGTTGCCGGCTGAAACCAACACGAGGTGCAAGCGTTCATCTCGTGCTCGGAGCAGTTCTCTGGCAAAGCTGAGGCGGTGTGCCGATGCCGAGCCCACGGAATCGACGGTTGTCGTCGCCTCGGCTGCGTACAGCTGGGTGCGTGCACCCTGCAACGTGAGCTGGACCTCGTCATCCTGGACGCGCCCAGAAGGGGGGCGATGAGCATCGGTGTACACGGCGATGAGGAAGCGAGGGGCATCCAGCCATGATTTCAGGCGATGTGCGCTGTCTGCGTCCGGAAGCTGTGAGCGCCGCGCATTCAGCCATTCGTGGTAGCGCGCTTGACGCTGGATCGAGACGGTTCGGTGCGCAGATCGGTGGCGTCCGCGGCTGTCACGGACGGAGATGGTGACCGAATGGTTGCCGCTTTCCCACTCACGTACCGGCAGCAGGAGCCCCCAGCCCGAGTAGAGCGCCGAAGGTTCATCGGGAAATGCGGCGGCAACGTCCGGCCGTGCACGTCCCCATTTGGCCCGCCACGTTCGTGGGTCTCCGTCGACCGCGACGTCGACTTTGAGGCGTGCTGCTCCGGCGAATGCCCATCCGGCAAGCCACAGCACCTCGTCGTATGGCTGCGAGTTGTTCTCCGGCGGCTCATCCCACCAGAACGCTGGGTAGTCCATCTGGAGCGTCAATCCGCTCCAGTGTTCCGGTTCGCTGGCGCGGCTGAACCGGCGGCTCGCGAGGCTCTGTGAAGCCGAGTCCGTGCGCGGGCTGCGACTCTGCCGGCAGCGTCGCGCAGTGTCCAGACCATCAATGGCCACAATCCGCTCACGGCTGCACTCAGCCTGATGGCTTCTTTTTCCAGACGAACCAGGCGGACCATCGCCTCGTGCGTGTCGACCCCGGCTTGCGCCAGGAGGGCAGCTGGAGGTAGCGGGGGAAGGGTTGCGCGGCCGGCGATCAGCAGCCAGGAGTCTGAGCCGTTCACACGTCGTGGAGCGACACCATCCGTGTGCGCGGCCAGCGGCACCATCTGCACTGCAGCGAAAGCGCGCGCGGCCCAGGCTGCCACCGTGCTCGCCGGATGGTCGCCGGGCTCGCCCCTCGCATCCATGGCGTCGACGGCGGCGATCAGCATTCCCTCGGCGGATAGGAGCCGTGCGGCATCGCTGAGTGTCGCGACCGATGATTGGTCATCAGGAAGTCCGGCGAGCATCAGGATGAGGTCGAAGGGAACACCGGCTGGATCAGGCGCGCAGTCCTCTGCTGTGTTTTCGAGGGCACCGGCCGATGCAGGAAGCCGCACGGGTACAACGCGCGCAGCCCCTGCTGCTCGCAGAAAGGCTCCGCCATCACCTTGCATGCAGTCGTAGTCGAGGACGATCCGGTCGGCGGCCAGTGGCGCGACCCACATGTAGCGAATGGCGAACTCCTTCGGCGTCGTCATCAGGACCGAAGCGAAGCGATGTCCGAGTCGCACGGTGGGTGACTCAACATTCGAAAGGACAGCCGCGAGCCAACGGATATAATCCGCGCGAGAGGGTGATACGGAGCGCGCACGCCGGCAAATTATGGCAGAGGCAAAGGTGGAGCTAGCATTCGTGCTGGCTCCAGGCCAGAACCACTTCTTCGTCGAATTCGTCGAGGCCATCCGTTTCGAGCTGAGCGCGCTCGGCGTGCCGACGAGCCTGCACACCGGGCTGTTTCCGCCTGCACGGCCCGGACGCATAGTCGTTCTCACTCCTCCGCACGAATACTTCCGGCTCTTCGGCACCGCGCACCCTCCAGGGCACGACGTGCTCCGGCGCACCATCGCAATTTCCTTTGAGCAGCCCGGTTCCACGTTCTTTGGCGACGACGTCATGCTGGCCGCTCACTTCGGCGCGGTGTTCGACATCAACGCCTCGGCCGTCCGCGCCTATCGGAGGCGCGGGCTGGCTGCGCAGCACCTGCCCCTGGGCTACAGCGCGTACTGGGAGCCGAGCCAAGCGACAGAGGACAAGCAGGTCGACGCGCTGTTCATGGGTTGCGAGAGCGGCCGTCGTGCACGATGCCTCGCGGCTCTCGGCGTTGCCCTCCAAGCCAACGTGTTTCGGGTGATCCTCTCCGACAATTCGGCCCCGAACACCGCCGCCGCGGCCAACTTTGTTGTCGGGCCCGCGAAGCGAGACCTCCTTGCGAGGACCAAGGTGCTGATCAACATCCACCAGGGCGAGGAGCGCTATTTCGAGTGGTTGCGCATCGTCGAGGCGATACACGCTCGCTGCGTCGTGGTCTCCGAGCTGTCGGACGATTTCGCGCCACTGAAACCGGGGCAGCACTTCGTGCATGTGCCGGCCGCGCAGCTTGCGGCCTCGGCCGCCGAGCTGATCTCCGACGATTGCCGAAGGGAGCAGATGGCTGCCGATGCGCTCGGCTTCCTCCGCGCCGGTCTTCCCCTTGCCCAGTCGGCACAGCGACTGGTGGAGGCTGCCGGTGACGTCGACCGGCGTGCGTATCGGCGGGCCCCGCGATCCACCGCTGCCGAGCCGCTGCGCGGACTGCATGCGGATCCCGCCGGTGAAGTCGCACCCCATGAGCGCCGTGTAGCCGTGGCCGCTGCGAAGAGCCGCCCCATGTCGCGGCTTGCCGGCACAGCGAGCGGCACCGCGGCGGGGCTGATGGCTGAGGTACGGAGCGGCCTGCGCGACCATCTGGGGCAGGCAAGCCGGCGGTTCGGAGAGGGCCTGGACGCAGCGAGGCGCGACGTCAAGAAGCTTCGCCTCGACGTACTCGACCTGCTCCGGCAGTTGAGTGCCGCTCCGGCCGGACGGCAGTCGTCGAACGGTCCCGTGAGAGCCCATCAAACAGCGGCGTACGCCGACACGGCCCCGCGCGTATCCGTTCTCGTTCCTCTGTACAACCAGGGCGGCCTGTGCCTCGAAGCGCTGGACTCCGTTCTTTGCAGCGACTACGACGGATGGGAGCTCGTCGTCGTTGACGATGCCTCCACCGACGGCTCGCTGAACCTTGTTGCGCAGTGGATGCGCGGCCACGACAACGTGCCGGCGCTGCTGCTGGCAAACAAGATCAATCAAGGCCTGCCGCGTACCAGGAACCTCGCCCTGTCCGTTGCTCGCGGAGAGTTCGTCTTCCTGCTCGATTCCGACAACCTGATCCTTCGCCGGGGCCTGCGGACCTTGGTCGAGACTCTCGAGTCGGACAGCCAGGCGGTCTTCGCCTACGGGATCTTGTCGTGTTTCAGCGGCAACACCAGCACCCGGCTGATCAGCCAATTCCCGTGGGCACCGGCGCGACTGCGGCGCGCCAACTACATCGACGCGATGGCTCTATTTCGAACCACAGCGCTCGAGGCGTACGGTGGGTACACCGACGACCGGCGCCTGTTTGGATGGGAGGACTACGACCTCTACTGTCGCATCGCCGAGGCCGGCGGGCACGGGTGCTTCACACCCGAGATCGTCGGACGCTATCGAAGGACCAAGGGGTCCATGATCTCGGTCACCGACCTCTCGCACCTGGAGGCATATCGCGCCTTGGAGGAGCGCTGCCCCACGCTGATGTTCGGTTCGCCCGAACGATTCACACAGCGGTGGTGGGGTCGCCTCTCCGGCTAGCGGAGAAGGGGGCTCGCATCGGCCCAGTCGAAGACGGCCTGCGAGAGTTGCTGCAGGCGGGGGCCGCGAAGCTCGGCGGAGACCCAGTCGGGTTCGCGCCGAGGGGACACCGCCGGAAAGCTTGTGTGGGTTCCCTCCAGGTCGAGCAGCAGGGTGAGCAGCTCGGCTTGCTCCGGTGAGATCCACCCGTCGGCCGAACTACGCGACCGCGTGATCCGCGGGGGCTGGTCGACACCCTGGCGCACCGGCAGGCCGGCAGACAGGCAGAACGCGAGGAGGTCGGACCGCCATGCGGCCGGCCTGTTACACAGGCTCTGATAGCTCCTGAGCAGGACGCGCCTTCCGGGCAGGTTTGCCAGCGCGAGGCGAGTATGCCGCTCCCAGATGGCGAGTCCTTGTTCGTAGGTGACCTTGTCGCGCGTGACGAGGCTTCGGGCGACGCCCTGCGGCTCGCGGAAGACGACGAGGACAGGTTGGCTGCCCAGCACGCGCTCCCAGAAGGGCAGGAGCACCGTCAAACGCGGATCCTTCCAGACCCACCCGCTTTCGAACACGGAAGTGAACGCGTCTGATGCGGCGGGTGCTTTGTCATCGAGCTGCTGGAGCATGGAATCGGTGACCGCGGGCGGCGGCTGCCACCACGAGCACCGCCAGAGGGCAAGGAGCTTGTCATTGATCGCCGACAGGAGAGTGCTCTCGAAGTACCCGCTCGGATTCGCCGGATTTGGCGGCATGACGTCGGGAGGGATTGGCAGATGCAAGCCGATGCTGTGCGCCACGCGCGTTGCCAAGGACGTTCCACTGCGGCCCACGCCCATGCTGAGAAGGCCTGCTGTTGCGGAGCTCACTCCGGGCGCTGTCGCCGTCCGCGAGCGCGCGTGTGCCCCCGTCGCGGCGGATCGTCACGCCGCAGCGCCACGTGCAGCAGCACCGAAACCCACATGCGATACGGCCGCCATGCCTCGGCGATGCGTGCCACCTCGGCGTGATCCGGCGTCTCCTGCAGTCCATAGGCACGCTGCACCGCGAGCTTCGTCATCTCGTCGTCGCTCACCACGTCGACGAGGCCGGCGCCGCGATAGAGCACGCCCTGGCTGAAGAAGGGCCCGAGGCCGGGGATCGTCCGCAGCTCGCGGAGCGCATCCTCCACCGGCAGGCTGCGCAGGCGCTCCCGGTCGAGCCGTCCGGTGAGCGCTGCCTCGCAGATTGCGTGCAGGCGCGGCCACTTGCTCGCGGGTACGCCCGCGAATGCATCCAGCTGCAGCAGCGCCTGTGGCGACGGGAACGCGTGCTGCGTCCCCGCCGGCGTGTCGATGGCCGTACCGTGCTCCTCCGCGAGGCGGCGGCGGATGGCGCGTCCCTGCGCGATCGTGATGCGGTGCCCGATGACAAACGCGCAGGCGGCCTCGTACGGCGAGTGGAAGAGCACCGGGCGCAGCCCGCCGAACCGGTGCTGCAGCTCTCCGATCACGCGATCCCGCTTGCCCACGCCGTCGAAGCCGGCGCCGTCGACGTCGAGCGACAGCACGGCGAGCGCCTGCCGCCACGCGGCGGCGTCGTCGCCGCCGGCGCCGATCACCTCGCCGTGCACCACGCCGTCGCCGTCCTGACGCACCAGCACCGCGGCGCTGCCGGCCCAGCCCTCCACCGGGAACGCCATAGGGATGACCAGCTCATCTGACGGAGCTGCCGTGACCCAGCCGCCGAAGTACTCGTTGGCGGTGCGCAGGTCGAAGCGCCCCCGCGGCGTCGCGCTGTGCGTCATGCGCTCGGACGGTATCTGTCCGGGGAGCCGGCCCGCCGGCACGGACTCGTACGGTCGAGGTGAGCGTGAGGTTGTGTCACACGGGTCACCTTCCTGAGTTGAGCCCGGTCGCGACGGACCGACCCTGGCCGGCATCGTACGAATGCGCAGCCCCAAGGTCAACCGCCGGCGCGCCGGCGAGCTCAGCGCGTGAGCTGTCCGGCGAGGTACGGCGCGGGGTCGACGAACATGCCGTCGTAGCGGATCTCGAAGTGCACATGCGGCCCGCTGGACCAGCCCGTGGAGCCCAGCAGCCCGATCTCCTCACCCTGCTGCACCACCTCGCCGGCCGTGGCCAGCAGCTGCTCCAGGTGGCCGTACAGCGTGACGAAGCCGTCTGCGTGGCGGATCACCACGTAGTTGCCGTAGCCGACCAGGTTGCCGGCCGCGTCGCGGCTCGACGTGGCCAGGACCACCACCCCCGCCGCCGCCGCCCCCACCGGCGTGCCCATCGGCGCGGCGATGTCGATGCCGGTGTGGAAGTGCGGATAGAAGACGCCGCGGTAGGTCAGCGGCGGCTCCAGCGTGAAGGACGTGGGGCCGAAGCCCTGGGTCACCACGCCGCTCACCGGGGCGTGGAACGAGAGGACGCCCGGGGCGAGCGGCGTGAAGCCGGCCGGCACCGTGGTCGAGCCCGTCCGCGCCAGCGCCGCGTTGATGGCGGCGTTCTGCGCCAGCTGCGTCCTGACCAGGTTGATGTCGTAGCCGACGGCGCTGCTGATCTGCGGCGACGCCTGCTCCGCGACCGACTGCACCTCGGCCAGCTGGGTGGGCGACTGCATGGTCTGCACGAAGAACTGGTACTCCGCCTCGAGGCTCTGCTGGTATTCGTCGAGCAGGGCCTGGTGGCGGGCCACGAGCTGCCGCAGCTCGGCGGTCAGCATCGCGTAGGCGTTGGGGCGAAGCGAGCGCGGGCCACCGTCGACGTCGCTCGGCGGCTGCTCCACCTGGGCGGTGAGCGCGGCGATCTGCTGCTCGTTGGTCACCAGGGCATCGTGCTCGTCCAAGAGCCGGTTCTCGATGCTCACAAGGGTGCCCCACGCCGGGACGGTGCGCGTGGCCTGCAGCGCCGCGCGCGCCACCGGAGCCGCCTGGTCCGAGGGCGCGGCGCGGTGTGGCGCCGGCCCGGGGTGGGGCCGAGCCGGCGCCGGCTGGCTGATCAGCACCGCAGCCGCGGCGGCCACGGGGATCGCCAGCGCCGCAGGGGCGAATACCAAGACGTTGCTCAGCCGCCGCCACTGGGCCTGCACCGCCAGGGCCACCAGGGCGGCGAGCAGGGCGACCAGGACCAGGAGGGCGGCGGTGCCTGGGAGGAGCGTGGGCCCCGGGAAGCCCCGGCCCGCTCCCAGCCCGAGCACGGCGCTGCTCGAGGCGCCGCTCACGGCGAAGTGGAGCAGGTCGGGCCGCTGCGCCGCCACGGGGTGCTGCAGCACCTGGTTGATCTGGCCCGCGAGCACGGGGTCGGCGATCAGCAGGCTGCCGGTCACGCCGTCCGGCCAGGCGAGGGTTGAGCCCTGGGGCTGGGTCGCCGGGAGGCCCGTGCCCTGGCCGCCGGCGGCGCCCCCGGCGCCGCCTGTCGCCCCGCTCCCGCCGCCACCCGAGCCGCCGGACCCGCCCGACCCGCCGGAGCCACCGCCCCCGCCGCCACCACCTCCGCCGCCCGGCGCGGGCGTGGCCGTGGGCGGGGGCAGGGTGGGAGTGGGGATGGGCAGGGTGGGCGTCGCCGTCGGCCGGATCGTGGGTGTGGGCGGGAGCGTGGGAGCGCAGGTGGGCAGCGGCGGGAGGCTGACCAGGGGCGTCGGCGTGGGCGTCGTGATGCAGAGCGGCGTCGCGTCCGGGGCCGGGATGGCGGCTGAGGCCGCCGCGGCCGTTGCCGGCGCCATCGCAGGCGCGGCAAACGCACCGAGGATCAGAAGGGCGGGAACCGCCGTGACGGCTCCCGCGACCACCCTCCGGCGAACGGTCAACTTCATGTTGTTGCTCGCGTCATCGGATGTGACGGCTGTCGAGAGCAGCCATCAACTACAACGATCCGATTGCGCATCTCTTGCGATCCCTTCCCTTCGTGACGGCGGGTTCGGCCTCCTGCTAGCGCTTCAGCTCCCGCTGCGCGGCGACCACCGCGAGCAGCCCCCCGAAGAGCCCCACGTTCTTGAGGAAGTGGATCGTCTGGCCCTTGCGCGCCGCCGGGTCTTCCTGCTTCCAGAACTGGTGACCCACATAGGTGTTCGGGATGAGGGTGAGCGCCAGCACCCCTGCTGAGGCGGACGGCAGGATGCCCAGCGCCATCGTCGTCCCGAACAACAGCATCGTGGCGCCGTGCACCTGGCCGATCAGCGGCATCTCGGGAAGGCCGGGCAGCTCCTCCGCAGCGCGTTTGGCGCGTCCGGCCGGATTCTGGATGAGGTCGATCCCTGAGTTGATGAAGATGCTCGACAGGCACAGCCGCGAGACGATTCGGGTGGCACGCAACATGCCGTCGAGTTTAGGCAGGGTGTACCGCGCGACTTTGCCGGCGCCGGTCAGGGGACGCGCGCTGCCAGCATCACGCGATGATGCAGGGCGCGCCGCGACGTCTCGTCCTCGGGCGGAGGGACGAGGGTGATGCCCGTGAATCCGGCGTCACGCATCAGCGTTTCGGGCTGCACGTCCGTGGTGGTCTCGACGATGCAGAGCTGCCGCGTGTGCGCGCGGGCGGCGTGCAGGATGGCCGCCGGCTGCACGACTCGCTGCAGCAGGCCGAACACGAGCACCACGTCGGCCACGCCCAGCTCATCGGGCTGAAGCTCGAGCACGTCGCGCCGCACGAAGCGCGCCGGCTGAACGCCGAGCGCGCGCTGCATGAGGCGCGCGGAGGTGAGGTGATCGTCGCGGATGTCGACCCCGGTGACGTCGAGCCCGCGCTGGGCCAGGGCCAGCGCGAAGTACCCCTCGTTGCAGCCGAGGTCCAGGGCGGTGCGCGGTGGTTCTGCGGGAAAGGCGGCGTCGAGCGCCGCGTTGAGCATCTGCAACCGTGCCTCGTGCATGGCGGCGACACCCTCCGGGAGCGCGTCGACGGTGCGGCGGCCGTCGGGGAGCACGAAGGGATAGAGCCAGTCGTGGCGCCGCACCTCGGCGTCTGGGTCGGGCACTTGCGAAGGATGACTGCCGCCCGCATCCCCTAGGCAGATCCGGCGGCTTGGCCCATGCTTGACCGGTCATCGGTCGTTTGTTACCGTGATGGCGCGATAGCCTCGAATGGAGCGTTTAGCTCATCGGGCCGGGCCATCGCGGGGACGCGAGTAACGGGGAAGCGCGGCGGGGGCCGCGCCACGGAGGGCTTGCCTCGTGCAGAGGAGCGAGCGACGCGGATACGCCATACGCGCCGGGGTGGCCGTCGCCGGCATCCTGGTGGGAGGGATCGCGTCGATCGTGACCGTGTCGGCGCAGCAGGTCGTCTCCACGACCGCGCTGTGCGCCCCCGGCAGCGGCGGCCTCTCCGGCGCCGCGCCGTGCTTCGAGATGCCCAACGTCGTGGGTGCCACCAGGCTCCTGGACCAGGCCACCGTGCAGGCGGAATCGGACCGCTACGTCCGGTTCATGCTCTGGGCTCCGGGCACCTGCGGCGTCGCCGGTGCCAACCCGATCGCCCCGCCGGCGGTCGAGCCGGTGGGCGGCGCCGCGGCGATCCACACCGCCACCATCACGATGACCACCGCGTACTCGGCCAAGGTCACCGGGACGTATCAGTGGACCACGGAGATCCTGCACCACGACATGAGCGTGGACTGGGGTCCCAGCGGATGCGGCGAGTCCGTCGACGTGATCAAGGCGTCGCCGTCGCTCTTCACCAACCCCAGCGGGGCCGGCGCGGTCGGCGGGTCGCTGGTCGACCAGGCCGCCGTCGTCTCCGGCGACGCGCCCAGCGGCATCGTCACGTTCGCGCTCTTCCCGCCGTCGGACCCGACGTGCAGCGGCACGCCGGTCGTGCCTCCGCTGGAGGAGCCGGTGAGCGACGGGCTCGCCAGCACCGCCGTGTCGCCTGTGGTCAGCGACCAGCTGGGTACGTATCACTGGACCGCCGTCTACAGCGGCGACGCCAACAACCGCGCCGCGTCGAGCTCCTGCGCCGAGGAGGCGGTTCGGGTGGTGGCTGCGTCGCCGCGCATCAGCACCAAGCACTCGGCGGGCGGCGCCGTGGGCATCAGCCTGCACGACACCGCGACGGTGAAGGGCGGCGATCATCCCTCGGGCAAGGTCACGTTCTCACTCTTCGGCCCCGGTGACAGGACGTGCAGCGGCACGCCGCTGTTCACCGACACCGAGCGTCCGCTGTCGAGCGGACCGTTCAGCGTCACGTCGACGGACTTCGTCACGAGCGCACCAGGCACGTACACGTGGGTGGCGACGTTCCACAGCGGCAACGCCGTCAACCACAACGCCAGCACGCGCTGCGGCGCCGACACCGTGACGATCACGGCGCCTGCCAGCGGCGTGCAGGCCATCAGCACGTCGACGCCGGGCACGCCGGGCACCGGCGCGGGGCTCGGTGGCGTCCTGCTGCCGGCCGGGCTGCTGCTGATGTGCGGCGCCGGGCTGGCTTCGTTCGCAATTCTCGTGCGGTATCAGCGCAGGGAGGGGTAAGGCCTTTCCGGGGGGATGGGTAATGTGCGGGGGAGGCCGGCGCCGCGGTGGCGCCGGTCATTCCGCCCGCGCGGCGCTCAGATCACCTTGGTGAAGGCGATCGCGATCACCTCGTAGCCGACGACGTCTGCGTGGATGTTCGGCCCCACAGGCGGCGGTTCGCACATCCAGGTGAATGCGCAGATGAGCAGCACGTTCACAGGAACCCCGACACCCGTCAGGGTGAAGTTGGATGTCTGAAACGCCCCCGCCACATCGGCAACCGGCACGCCGAACGCCGTGTAGATGTTGGTCAGGTAGCCGTTGAACTCGGTGGCGATCGCCTCGGACTCGTGGGCCAGCGTCTGTCCCGCCGATCCCTGCAGCCAGGCGGCGAGGAACGGGTCGTAGTAGTTCATCGCGTAGATGGGCACGGCGGGCGCCACGGTGCGTAGCGTCTGCAGGATCTGGGGCAGGTCGCTGATCGCCTGCTGGATGCCGGCGATGATGCAGTTGGTGTTGACGTTGTCGCCGGAGACGCACGAGTTGACGTTGTTGGCGCCGATGTCGATGGTGATGAAGGCAACCGTGTGGCTGTGCAGGAAAGAGACGGCCTGCGCCAGCTGGCCGCCGGTGTGATACGAGCAGATCCCACCGACGATCATGGTGTGCGTCGTCTCGCCGGGGCACCCCAGCTGCGCCATGCGCAGTCCGGGGAAGTTGTGCCGCTCAGCGGCGTACAGGTCGTTGACGTAGCCGTGATTGGTCAGGACGTCGGTGCCGGTGCTGTCGGGCTGCACCCCGCGGGCCAGCGAGTCTCCCAGCGAGAGGTAGTACGTGGTCGAGCTGGACGCCGCCGCGTGGCTCGTGGTCGCCAGCGGCAGCACGGCGGCGGCGATGATGCCCAGCGCGCTCAGCAGTCGAACGCGCAGGCGGCTCTTGTGGGCACGGCCACTGGATACGGGCTGCTCAGGCATTCGGTCCCCCCTATGTGATGGCTTAGGTCAATCCGGAGTGCGGCGAGCGGTCACGGCGCGAGCAGCAGCCCCAGGCCCCCCAGCTGGTTCCCCGCGCCGAGCCCGAGGCGCGGGGCGCCCTGGTAGGACGCGAGGCCTGGGTTGGGGCTGGTGCTCGGTGGGAAGTTGTACAGGAATGCCTGCAGGTAGTGCTGACGGGAGTCGGGCGAGACGGAGCAGTGGTTGTCGTTGGTGGCGCCCGGCGCACCCTTGGTGGCGGGACACGGGTCGGAGTAGATGAAGGACGAAGCGATGCTGGTGATGGCGGCGATGATGCCGTTGGTGACGTTGCGGTCAGCCGGGTCGCTGCCCAACGATGCCTCACCGCCGTTGAGGTTGGCGCCGAACAGCGCGAGCAGATACGTGAAGCGATCCAGACGATCTATGGTCCCGCCCGGCTGCCCCAGCGTCTGAATGATCCGCGCCAGGTTGCCGGGCTGGCCGTTGAGGTCCTGGTCGAGCTGCGTCAGCGTGGAGTTGGCGTTGGAGAGCAGCGACTCCAGCTGGCTCGAGTTGTTGGCGAAAGCCTGGAACGTGCGCTCGCTGTTGGCCACCAGCTGGTCCAGCGGCGCCTGCGCAAAGTAGTTGTTGAACGCCTCGTCGTTCACCAGCATGCTGCTGAGCTGAGGCGAGACGCTGTCGACCGTCTTGAGCGGAGAGTCGAGCACGCGCGTGAGGCTGTCGGCGGCGGTGATGAGGTGGTTGACGTCCTGGCCCTGGCCGGCTGCAGCCTCGCCGAGCTCCACGATGGTGGTGCGCAGGTCCTGCTGCTCAGGCGACTGCAGCGCCTGCAGCACCGCGCTGAGGTCGACCGGTTCCACCGTCTGCGCCAAGGCGATGGTGCCGCCGTCGCCCACGGCCGGCGAAGCTGCCGTGCCCGGCACGATCGCGATGTACTTGGGGCCGAACAGCCCGTGCGCGCGCAGGTAGACGGTGGCGTCGCGATGGATGTCGAAGTACTGCTTCGAGATCTGCAGGGTGGCGATGGCGTCGTACCCCTGCGCGGTGACGCTCTCCACCTGGCCGACCTTGACGCCGGTGATCTCGACGCTGGCCTGCGGAGCGAGCCCGTCCGCGTCGGCGAGCTGCACGTGCAGCGTCATCTGCTGGTTCCACGGCAGCGACAGCCGAGGTCCACCGGGGATGCCGCTGATGAATATGAAGCTCATGACGGCGAGCATCACCACCGCGGCAACCGCGCCGGTGGCGAGCGGGCTCACGCGGGGACGGTGCATCAGCTCCACCCCGCCGGCAGCAGCGCGTCCCAGATGGTCGAGTATCCAGGCGCCGATTGCGTTGCGATCAGGTTGACGCTGCCGTGTGCGATCGCCAGCAGCGCGGAGAACTCATCGGGCGCGATGTACTGCAGCCCGTTCGCCGTCAGCGCCGCGGACGACAGCGACGATGACGGCGAGCTCGATGGTGAAGGGCGGCGGCGTCAGCATCGTCGGGCCGGTGGGCGTGGGGGCCGGGGCGGCGCTCGCCGACGGTGACGGCGTGCGGTTGCCGGGCGAGGTGAACGTCGGAGGCGCCGGCGGCGCGGGTGTGGGGGTGGCCGCGGGCGCGGCGGCAGCGGTCGGAGCGGGCGCCGGGCCACGCTGGCCCCACTGGCAGACGGGGACCTTGAAGGCGCAGTCGTCGAAGCCGGCAGCGTTCTGACGGAGGAAGAAGTTGCCCTGCACGTTGGATGCGCCACCGCCGCCGAAGTTCTGGAAGCCGTAGCCCTGCGAGCTCGCCTCGGTGATCTCGTAGATGAGGTCGATCGCCGACTTGGCGGGAATCGCGTCGTTGCCGTTGATGAAGTCGCTCGGCTCCGCGCCCGGCACCGGCCTGGTGAACGAAGTCGTCTGCGGAATCAGCGCGCCCAGCAGCGTGTTGAGCTCGTTGCTGAAGGTGCCGAGCTGCCGCAGGCCCGCACCGAGCTGCGCGGCGCCGCCGTTTCCCAGCACCGCGTTCGTGGTCACGTTCAGGCGATTGGTGCTCGTGATGAAGCTGGTGAGCGCGTGCCCCTGGTTCGAGGCCAGTGCCGCGGTCACCATGTTGAGGTGGTCGATGAACCCGGCCAGCGACGCGCTGCTGGCGTCGAGCTGGCTGGACACCACGCCGAGGTTGATCAGAATCCGGTTGATCTCGGGATTGCGGCTGACCAGCTCCTGCGTGGGGACCTGGCTCGTCTCCGAGAGCGTGGCCAGCGCGGGGATCAGCTGCTGCAGCGTGCCCTCCTGACCCGCGACCGCAGCGGACGCGGTGCGCACCAGCCGGGTCAGCGCGTCACGCGTCGGCTTGTCGAAGGTGTCCAGGATCTGGTCGAAATCCACCACGGGCTTGGTGCGCTGCACCCCGAGCACCGCGTTGTCGGCCAGCGTCTGGGTCGACGCGCCGGGGTTGAGCTGCAGGTACTTCTGGCCGAGCAGCGTGGCCAGCCGTACGCTGGCCGTGGTGTCGCCGGCCAGCGGCCAGTCCGCGTCATCGACGTGGAACGTGATGTTGGTGTGGTCACCGGCCGCCTGCACCGCCACCACCTGGCCCACCAGGCGTCCCGCGATGCGCACGTCGCTGCCCACCGACATGCTGTCCGCGTCGACGACCTGTGCCGTCAACGTGTGCGTGCGCGCCCACGGCGCGCCGTACTGCACGTTGATCAACGCCATGAAGCCGACCAACAGGGCGATGAGCAGGCCGGCCACGAAGCCCGCCAGCGCGGGGTTGACGAACGGACGGCGTCCGGTGGAGCTCATGGCAGCCCCGCCGGCGGTGTGCAGCCGCCCAGCGTCGGGTACGCGGTGAGCGGCGGCTGCTCGACGTACACGTTCCTGCCACCCGACGTGGCGTCGGTGTAGCCGCCGTGCGCCAGCGTCAATCCGCCCGTGTCGGAGGTGCTGTAGCCGGGCAGGGCGATGGATGCGACGAACGGATCCACGCGCAGCGCGTTCCCTGACGGCGGCGGCCCGCCACTGCCGCCGGCGAGCGGCGTGTTGAGACCGCTCGCGGTGACCAGGTCGGCGAGCAGCTGCTCGAGGCTCAGCGGCGACTTGTACGCGATGTACGGGTTCACGGCGCTGATCACCGGGTTCAGGTAAGTCCCGGCGGCGTTCGCGCAGGTCAGCGACTGCGCTCCCACCTGGAAGATGCGCGTCAGGTCAGCCTGCGTGGTCGGGCTGCTGAACCCTTGGTCCAGGTCCCTGAAGACGTCGGCGGCGTGCACCAGGGTGCCCTGCGCGTCGCTCGCCTTTGTGGCGATCGCATTGAGCGTCAGCTCGGCGTTGACGATGAGCGGCCGCAGGTTTGCGTTCTCGCGCGCCAGCTCCGCCGTGATGGTGTCGAACTCGAAGTTGAGGTTGTCCAGCTGCGGCGAACGCGTGGCCAGCACGTCGGTGACCGGAATCAGGTCGAGCGTCAGCGGGTTGGCGTTCGCCAGGGTCTGGTTGAGCTCGGTTGCGCCCGCACCGCCGAAGGCCAGCACGCCTTCCTGCAGCTGCGTGCGGATGGCGGTGCGCACGCTGGGCGTGAACACGTTGGTCAGCTCATCGAGGTTGACCGGGCTCGTGGTCTGGCTGAGCGAGAAGAACGGGTTCGCACCCAAAGGCGGGTTGTGCGGCGATCCCGGCGTCACCGCCACGAACACGTCGCTGAGCACGCCCTTGGGCTTCACCTCCAGCGTCGTGCCCTGCGGCAGCGGCCAGTCGGCGGCGTCGATGCTCATCTGCACCTGCGCGTACTGCGCGCCGGTCGCGTTGTTAGTGAGGACGTTGACCGACGCCACCGAGCCCGCCGACACGCCGCCGATGCGCACGTCGTTGCCGGCAACCAGGCCGTCAGCATCCTGGAATTGCGCGGTGATGACGTGGCTGCTCGACTCACCGATGCCCAGAAAGGCGACGCCGCACAGCGACCCGGTGAGCAGCGCGGTGAGGCAGATCGCGCGCGAGGACGCGAGTGTCTCGACGATGCGGCGCGTCATCATGGGAACGGCGCTCCCGCGTGCAGCGACGGCGCGTAGCTGAGCGATCGGTTGTCGTTGGTGGGCTGGCTGAAGAGCGCATCCCACTCGTCGGCCACGAGCTCGCCGGGCGGTGTCGTGACCGTCAGCTGGTTGTTGGGGTAGTTGATGCTGCCCAGCAGCGTGCCCGTGAAGAGCTGGTCGATGCCGCAGGGCTTGCCGCCGCAGGTCGGCTGCGGCCCCACCACGAGGTCGAGCAGACGGCTCTGCGACTGCAGCGCCGGTCCGATCGCGGCGATGGCCTGCCGCTGCTGTGCCACCGTCGGCGCCATCGCGTTCTCCAGCTCGGTGGTGAAGTTGGCGCCTTCCTGGAGGGTGGCGATGAGATCCTGGTCGCGCGACCCGATGGCGCCGAGGGCGACGCTGCCCGCGTTCAGCAGCCCGCCCAGCTGCTGGTGCTCGGATGCGACGGTCTGCATGATCGTGTCCAGCTGCACGAAGATGTCGTCCACCTGCGGCTGGTCCTTCTGGTACACGGCGGCGATGGGCTGCAGGTTGGTCACCACCTGCTCCACCTGGGGCAGGATCGCCTGGATGTCGCCGGCGCGCTGGAAGGTCGCCGTGTCCAGCTCGGAGAGGACCTGCTGCTGCTCGGCGCGCGTCCGCGCGTCGAAGGCGTTGAAGATCTCGTCGTTGGACACGTCCTTGTTCGCCTGGGACGGCGCCAGGTATCCGCCCGATGGAATCGAGTCGGCGGTTGCCGGGTCGCCGCGCGTGAGGTCGATGTACTTCTCGCCCAGCAGCGTCTTGGGACGCACGATCGCGTAGCCGTCGCTGTACACGGGAGTCGCGTTGGGGTTGGTGATCTCCATGGTCACGACCGTCTCGCCCGGATACTCGGGGTCGTGAGAGACCGCGATCACCTTGCCGACGTCCACACCGCTGGCGCGCACGTCAGCAGCCGTGGGCACGCCGTCGGCGTCGCTGAACACGGCGTGCACCGTGTAGCTCGAGCTGAAGGGAGTCCCCTGGCCCATGTTGACGGCGAGGAACTCCATGCCCGCGACGCAGAGCACGGTGAACAGCAGGATGATGATGCCGTTGCGCGCGGTCGTGCTCCTGGTCATGGCCCCGCCGCTCCCGTGGAGTACGCGGCCCACACCGCGCTGGGCGTGGCGCCGTTCGTGCTGCTCGGTGTGCTGCCCGCGCACGGCGATGCCATGCCGCTGTTGCAGTTGGCCGAGAACACCGACCACAGGTGGTTGCCGTTGGGGTCCTTCTGCGTGAACGACGTCGCCAGCCCGGGGAAGATGTCGTTGATGTACTGGCGGTATGGCGCCAGGTCACCGATGATCTGATTCGCCTGGCCGAGGAAGCCGTTGGTCGTGCCCAGCGCCGCGGGCAGGTCGTTCAGGACCGAGCGAATGTTGCCGCTCTCACCCGAGACCAGCGAATCCAGGCTCTTGAGCAGCGCGTTCGCCTGCTGCACCGTGCCGCCGATGCTCGACTCCTGATTCGCCAGCTGCGCCATCACCTGGTTCCATGTGCCGAACTCGTCGCGCACCTGGACGCGCTGGTTGGCGAGCACCTGGTAGAAGCGCTGCAGCTCGAGCACGATGTCGTTCACCTGCTGCTCTCGCACCGACAGCTCCTGGGCCGGTCCGTTGAGCGCCGTGAGCAGCTGATTCGTGGTCGACGCCTCGTTGTTCATGTTCTGGCCGTTGTTGGTGGTCGCGTTGCCCAGCGCGTTGATCAGCAGCTGCAGCCGCTGCACGGACTGCGGGTCGAAGATGGCCAGCACCTGGTCGATCTCCGTGATCGGCACGGTGCGGCTCACCGGGATGCTGCCGCCGTCGGCGATGCTGCCTGCGCCGGATCCACGCTGCAGATCGATGTACGTCTCGCCGAGAAGGTTCTTCTTGCGCACCTCGGCGGAGGCGTTCGCGTGCAGCGGCAGCGCATCGCCGTTGTCGATCACCAGCTGCACCTTTGCCTCGTTGTCGATCACCGTGACAGCGCCGACATGGCCGACCTTGGTGCCGTCCATGTACACCTCGTTGTTCGGCAGGATGTCGGCGGCGTCGGCGAAGTACGCCGTCACGCTGTACTGATGACTCCAGGGAAGCGGCACACCGACCTGGGCCACGATGAACCCGATGACGAGCAGCGACATCGCCAGGTACACGATGTAGATCGGGAGATTCCAGCGGCTGCGCATGTCAGGTACCCAGGTACGCGGCGAACATCGCCGCGTCCCGTTGCATCAGGCCTGCGAATGTCGCACCCGTGTCGCAGGATCCCACGGCGTTCTGCACCGGATAGCCCAGCACGCAGACGCGGAAGATGGGATTGTTGGCGCCGCTGGGCGTGTGCTCCACGGCACCCGACGAGACCGTCGGACCGCCCTGAAGTCCCTTGAGCAGCTCCCACAGCGGCGAGCACTGCACGAGACCGGTGATCTGCGTGATCGGCTGCTCGGCCGTGGTCGACGCGCCGCACTCACCGTTGGGGCTCATGTTCGCCGTCGTGGTCACGAGCCCGCCGAGACCGCCCAGGAGCGTCGTCTCCGAGCGCAGGTTGGCGAGCAGCGTGGGCGCGACATTGAGCGTCGAGCGCAGCGCCGGCACCGCTCCGTCGACCGCCGTGTTGAGCTCGGTCAGCGCCAGGTTGGCGTTCGTGAAGGAGGTGCTGAACGACTGCTGCACGGTCTCGATGTCGTTGAGCGTGTTCTGCCCGTTGGTGATCAGCTGGCTCAGCTGCGTGAGCTGGTCGCTGGTGGTGATCTTGCTGAGGACGCCGTCCAGGCCCACGAGGATCCTGTCCAGGTCTGGGTCGCGGTCATCGAGGGTGGTGCCGAACACGGCGAGGTGCGCCAGGTCGGCCTTGCCCGCGGCGATGGCGGTGTTCAGATTGGTGCCCTGACCCGCCACGCCGGCGCCGAGGTCGTCGAGCAGCACGCGTACCGCCTCGCGCGTGGCCGGGTCGAGACTGTTGACGAACTGATCGATCTCGACGGGGGTCGAGTTGTTCGACGCGTGCAGCGTGACGGCGGCGTCGTAGGCGACGGCGTTGCTGGGACCGTCGTGCAGGTCGACGTACTTCTCGCCCAGCAGCGACTTGGGCCGGATGTCGGCGCTGAGCCCCTGGTGCAGCGGCCAGTGGTCGTCGCTCACCTGGATGGTGACCAGCGCCGCGTCCGTGCGCAGCGGCTGGATGGCGCTGATGTAGCCCACCTTGGCCCCCGCCTCGAGCACGTCGCTGCCCTCCACCAGGCCGTCGGCGCTGGGGAACACGATCTGCACCTGGTGGCTGCTCGCCCCGCCCAGGCGCGGCGACACCAGGGCGAAGGCGGCGGCGCCCAGCAGCACCGCGGCGATGGCCACCCCGACGAGCAGCGAGCGGCTCAGCTTCATGGCTCAGTCCATGCCCAGGGGGCCTTCCGAGGAGGCGTTGAAGAACTGGTGCACGAACTCGTCGTCGGACACCTCGATCTCCTGCTTGCTGCCGAAGTGCCGCATCTTTCCCTTGTAGAGGATGCCGATGTTGTCGGCGAAGCGACGCACCGCGCCCACGTCGTGGCTGACCACCACAGAAGTGGCCGAGTACTTGTGGCTGATCTCCCGGATCAGGTCGCAGAGCAGCGTGGTGCGCACCGGGTCGAGCCCTGAATCGGGCTCGTCGAAGAGCAGGATCGTGGGCTCCATCACCAGCGCCCGGGCGAAGCCGGCGCGCTTGCGCATGCCGCCGCTGAGCTCGTTGGGCATGCGCTGCTCCGCCCCCGCCAGGCCCACCTCCATGAGGTGCTCCATGACGATGTCGCGCACCTCCGCCTCGCTCTTGCGCGTGTGCTGCCGCAGCGGGAAGGCCACGTTGTCGAAGAGGTTCATGGAGGAGAAGAGCGCGCCGTCCTGGAAGAGCATGCCGATGTCGCGGCGCAGCGCCAGCAGCTCGCGCTCGTTGAGCCCGGGCACGTCGCGCCCGGCGACGTACACGTCGCCGCGGTCCGGCGGCAGCAGGCCCACGATGTGGCGCAGGGTCACGCTCTTGCCCGTGCCCGACGGCCCCATCAGCACCGTGATCTCGCCCCGCGGGATGCGACAGGTGACGCCGTCCAGCACCTTCAGCGCACCGAACGCCTTGTGCACGTCGACGAGCTCGATCACCGCCTCCTTGTTCCACGTCGACTCCGATTGCGAGTCCGGCTTCTCGATGCGTGCGCCGGCGGATCGCACAGGCGTCGCGGCTGCAGCGGCTGATGGCGCCGCAAACGGCCGCTGCAGTGACTGCGGCGGCGGCGCCGCGCTCGGCAACGTCTGCGGTTGCGAGGTCTGCGGCGGCAGCGGCGGAGGCAGCACGGGACGCGGCGAACCGTTGGAGCTCACGCGCTCGTCGGTCTCGTCGTCAGTGCTCGGGCGGTGCACGTTCATGTCAGATCTGGATGGGGAGGTTGGGGTTGTTGCCCCACATCACCTGGGTGAGCAGGGCGTTGACGACCACGGTCACCACCAGGGACACGGCCATGGTCTTGGCCACGGCTTTGCCGATGCCCACGGCGCCGCCGGTGACGTTGTAGCCGTAGTAGACGGCGACGCAGACGATGAGGAAGGCGAAGACCACCGCCTTGATCATCGAGAAGGCCAGGTCCTCGACGTTGATGAAGCGGTAGAAGTAGTCGCCGTAGACGCCGCTGGAGATGGTGCCCGCGGGCACCTGGAACATCTGCACCACGTAGGAGCCCACGTAGCTGATGCCCAGGCTCAGCAGGTACATGAAGGGCAGCACGATGAAGCAGGCCAGCATGCGGGTGCTGACCAGGTAGACCTTGCTGGGGATGCCCATCACCTCCAGCGCGTCGATCTCCTCGTTGACCCGCATGGTGCCCAGCTCGGCGACCAGGCCGCAGCCCACCTTGGCCCCGATGGCGAAGCCGAAGAAGAGCGGCGTGATCTCGCGCGTGTCGCAGATGGCGTTGAACACCCCGGCCAGCGACTGGGCCCCGATCTGCGACAGCGAGTAGTACGCCTCCACGCTGCACTCGCTGCCGGTGAAGTAGGTGAGCACCAGGGCCACCGGGGTGGAGCCGATGGCCAGGAAGGCGGCGTACCACCAGACCTCGCGCATGTAGCGCGTCGACTGGGGGATGTGCACGATGGCCCCGGCGGCGAAGTTGACGATCCGGCCCAGGGTCTCCACGCCGCCGCGCACTCCTGTGGCCGGGGCCCGCTGCGGGCGCAGCGTGCCGGGGCGGGGCGCGGGCCGGGACGGGGTGACGACGGCCATCAGCGGAGCACGTTGTTGGTGTGGAACAGGGCCAGCACCGTGGGCGTGTACAGGTACTCGAAGATCTGGATGCTGACGAAGCAGGCCACCACCGCCTGGTGCACCGCCCGGGCCACCCCCTCGGCGCCGCCCCGGGCGGTGATGCCCTTGTAGCAGCAGATGGTGGCGATGATCATGCCGAAGACCACGCACTTCAGCTCGCCGCCGTAGAGGTCCTGCAACGTGCCCTGGGTGAAGAAGGTGCTGATGAAGGCGCCGCTGTTGACCCCCACCAGGGCGACACTGGCCAGGTAGCCGGAAAGGCAGGTGAAGGCGATCATGGGCACGTTGTAGAGGGCGGTCATGAAGGCCAGCGCCAGAAAGCGCGGCACCACGATGAAGAGCACGTTGGACAGCCCCATCACGCTCAGCGCCTCCAGCTCGTCGCGCACCTTGCGCGCCCCCAGGTCGGCGGTGATCGCGGTGCCGCACACCGCGGCCACCATCAGGCCGGTGGCCACCGGGGCGAACTCGCGCACGTTGGCCAGCACCATGAAGCCGCCGATGCGCCACTCCGCCGAGGCCAGCTTGAAGAAGTTGCCCGCCTCCAGGGCCACGATGGTGCCCCAGCCCAGCCCGGTGAGCAGCAGGGGCACGAAGCAGGAGGTGAGGATGAAGCGGCACTGGTCCAGGAACTCGGCCAGGTAGAAGGGCCGCTGGAAGATCCCCCGCACCGCCGCGGCGAACAGGATCGACTGGTCCCCCAACGTCACCAGCCCCTGCCGTGCACGACTAGCCAAGGCTCGGCTTTCCTTTCACCCGTCCCATCAGCGTCCCACCGACGCGGCCCGACGAGCCAAGCTCGCTTGCCCAGCTCAGTGTCACGCTGGGCGGCGACAGTATAAGCACGTTGCAACGAGATAGCCAACCACGCACTCAGGAAAGGTGGCAGGAGCACGTCCCGCTGTGATACATAAGGGCATCCACGCGGGCGCAAGCGCTCGTCGGTCACGGGTGTGGCGGACCCCATGGCGGATGGGCGGTGCATGGAGGACGTGAGGTGCGTGCGCCGGACTCCAGGAGAGGGGGATCCCGGATCGGCCGAGGCACTCGGCTCCGCCATACGGCACCACGTCAACCCTGCCTGCGCGGTCGCGCCCCGCCTGCCACTCGCATGCATGTCACGTCGTATCAACCCCAAGAGGAGAAGGAATGAAAGGCAAAACCCGCAAGGCGAGCGTGCTGTTCGCCACAGCCGCGCTCGCGGTGTCGTTGTCGACGGTGTGGGCGCACGCGTCGCCTACCGCTTCTGACAGCGACGATCACTACAACCCCGCCGGCACGACGGTCAAGGGCACGAGCACCAAGACCACGTTCAGCGTTCCGGCCACGTCGCCGGTGATCACCGTGACGTGCACCCACTCCTCGGCCGGCGGCAAGACGCCCGCGACCGGGCTGGGAGCGTTCACCATCTCGCCGCGTCCCGTCTTCAATGACGGCAAAGGCAAGCCGTGCACGGACAACCTTGGCGGCACCGAGACGACCACGACCTCGGGCACGTGGAAGATCCAGGAGATCGACGCAGCCGGAGACGAGAGCCAGAGCGAGCCCAACTCGGGTGACAAGCTGCAGGTGACCGTGCCCAAGGGCGGCGCGGTGGTGCACACCTCCGAAGGCTGCACGATCACCGTGGCTCCCAACGGCGCGTTCAAGGTGCCGGGCTCCTACAACGACGTCAATACGTTCGTTGTGAGCATCAGCAACCTGCCGATCAAGGTCACGGGCGGAGCGATCTGCCCGACGACAGCGACCACGTCCAGCTTCAACGGGACGTACACGTTCAGCCCGCACGTGGGCGACGCGTCCTAGCGACAATCGACATCAGGCACGAGGAGGGTGTGCGCTCGGCGCACACCCTCCTGCGCCGGTGCGAAGCTGCGAACACAGGGAGTGAGTGATCCGTCGAAGGCGCCCAGCAGACTCGGAGGACACGCTGATGAGGAGATCGACAGCGCATCGCAGGTTTCGGTTCCACCGGAGGTCGTTGGTCGCGCTGACCCTGGTGGCCGCTGCCGCACTCCTCGGGTCGCTGGTGACCGCGACAGCGGCGGTTACGGGGGCGCGTTCTCAGTTCAAATTGTGTCCTGTCACATTCACCAACCCCGACGTGCAGGCAAGCGGGTTGATCTGCGCGCACTCCGAGACCGCCGGCGGCAGCATCAAGCTGGGCAACTCCAAGGTCCCGATCGCCGCCAACCCGGACACCGTCGACCTGGGTGCATACCGGCCTCTGAGCCAGACCGCCAGCCCGGATCAGCTGGCGATCGTCACGCCCACGTCGGGCGACGTGTTCGGCGGCCCGGCGCAGACGGTGCCCGGCGGCCTGCTCGGCCTGATGTGCCCGAGCAGCATCCCCGTGGTGTCGGCGATCTGCGCGGAGGTGACCGCGAATCCCAGCCTCGGCGGCGTCACGGCGTCCCTGCAGCTGGCTGCGCCGGCCACACCCGGCACCGTGCTCGATCCGACGTCGAACACGTACTGGTTCGACCCGCTTGCATCGCTGGGCATCGACAAGCTCGCGGTGCTGCGGGTTCCGGTGAAGGTGCAGCTCAACAACACGCTGCTGGGGTCGAGCTGCTACATCGGCTCCGATACCGATCCGATCGTCCTCAGCCTCAAGCGCCTGCGGTCGCCTCACGAGACGATCACCGGCCACGACCAGGGCAAGGTGATCGTCGTCGCCGGAGTGCGCATCGGCGACTCGACGTTCGCGGTGCCTGGCTCGAACGGCTGCGGCCCGCTGGGGCTGGCCGATACCGCGATCAACCTCAAGGTCGGCCTGCCGTCCGCTTCGGGGACCAACTCGGCGGTGATCAACTCCAACGCCGAGGTGGCGCTGGTCTGCTGGGTGCAGCGCAACTGCTGAGGCCGGTCGGAAGGGGAGGGCCGTAGACCCGTCACCTGACCGTTACCCGGTGTGCGATTTGCAACCGGGGATCGGACGCACTGTGCCCGCGTGGCAACGACGCTGGTTCGAGGCTGAGCGGTGCGCAGGGTACCGGCCCCGCGCGGGCGGCGCACGGCAGCGCTGGCGATCCTGGCATGCACCGCTCTCTGGTGCCTCGGCGCGTCAACGCTCGGCGGTGTGCGCCCGGTCGCGGCCTCCGGTTCGATAGGCCTGACGCCGACGCAGGACACGTTCGCCACGGCGCTGCACCCGGGTCTGGCGCACGGGACGTGGAACGTCCTGCGCGCCAACGGTTCTCCCGCGAAGCGCGCCTACCTGCGCTTCGCCATCCCTTCGGGCAACGTCACCGCCGCGGTCCTGCACCTCTACGTCACCTCGCCGGGCGCCGGCGTGTCGGTGCGCACCGTCTCCAGCGACGCGTGGAGCGCGGCGAAGCTCACCTACGGCAACGCGCCGGGCGTGGGATCCACGGTGCTCGGCAGCGGATCCGCCGGCAGCACCGGATGGAAGACCTACGAGCTCACCGCGTCGCACGTCGCCGCGGGCGACCTGAACCTGGCC
Source organism: Candidatus Dormiibacterota bacterium (assembly GCA_963777285.1). GTDB lineage: Bacteria > Chloroflexota > Dormibacteria > Aeolococcales > Aeolococcaceae > JAFARE01. The sequence continues at coordinate 854,174 of CAVZPR010000001.1, read as the reverse complement.
GTGGTCACCTCGACCAAGCAGGTGGACTTCTCGTCCACGCGCGGCGCGCACGCGCCGCAGCTGGTGATCACGCTGGCGCAGCCCAGCCCGTCGCCGTCACCAACCGCGCCGCCGACGGACACTCCGACAGCTTCCTCCACGGCCACCGCGACACCCACGTCGACGCCAACCTCGACGCCGTCTCCATCCCCGACCGGAGGTGGCGGATCGCTGCCCCAGCCGGTCACCGACGTCACCGCGTACGGAGCGGTGGGTGACGGCCACACCGACAGCGGCGCGGCGGTGCGGGCGGCCATGAGCGCCGCCGAAAAGGTGGGCGGCAGCCTCTACTTCCCCGCCGGCCACTACCTGCTCAGCGCGGCCACCTCAGGCGGCGCCTTCAGCACCCCGGCAGGCGGCCGCCCTCTGACCATCGCCGGTGACAGCGCCGCCACCTCGGTGGTCACCGGGCTCACCAACGGCGCTCCGGTGCTGGGCCTGCGCAGCGACCACGTCACCGTGCAGGACCTGACCATCGACGCCCAGTCGCACGACCTGGGCGCCTCCATCTACCTGATCGCCAACTACAACACCATCCAGCGCTGCTCGCTGCTGGGCGGCAGCCACTTCTTCGGCGTCTACGCGGCCGGCGACGCCAGCGGCGTCAACGGCAACACCGGCAACCAGCTGCTCGACGACACCATCAGCGACCGCACCCAGATGCCGCTGGGCGACGGCATCTCCTGGTCGTACCAGCACAACAGCCTGATCCAGGACATCGACCACACCGGCTCCCGGCTGGCGCTGTACCGGGACACGGATGTCACGGTCACGAACTACACCTATCATCCCGGCCCCTACGCGAACGTCGACAACGGGTTCTGGATCTCGGCGCCCTCGTCGAACATCACGGTCACCGACTTCACGACGTACGGCAACGGCGGTGTCATGAGCGCCAACGGCGGTCAGTACGACACGGGCGTCGTCATCTCGGGAGAGCAGTTCCTGGGCAGCGGCGGGCAGCTGCGCGTGGTGGGCGCAACCGGGCTGACGGTGACCGGGTGCAGCCTGGGCACGGGCAACACCATCGAGTTCGCGGCGACCGTCCCGCTGACCGGGGTCGTCATCAAGAACTGCACGTCGCTGCCGATGGTTCGCTACTGGGACACGGCAACAGTGGGCGTCAATTTCGAGAACGACACGTTCCCCGCGCCCGCCGGGTCGACGGAGACATTCGTCAACTACGGCCGCGGCGGATGGGTCACGTGCGACGTCAACGGGGGTTCCTGGGCCAACCAGTCAGGTGGCTTCTCCCACGGCGGGCAGACGACCTACTCGGTGCAGGGGCTCATCGGCTACAACTGATCCTCCGCAGAGCACCGGACGTCCTTGCGAGAATCGCTGCTCGATCAACCGGCAGCAGCAAGGAGTGCAGAGATGGCGGACAGCGTGTATCGCGTGACGGAGCTCGTGGGCACCAGCACGGAGTCATGGGAGAAAGCGGCTCAGGCCGCCATCGAGACGGCGTCAGGGTCGCTGCGTGACCTGCGCGTCGCCGAGGTGACCAAGTTCGACGTCACGGTCGAGGACGGCAAGGTGGCGCGGTTTCGCACCCGCCTCAGCCTCTCGTTCAAGTACGAGGGCCAGTAGCCGCTACCCCTCGGACACCGCGAGCCCCGCGGCCGCGCACGCGTCGCGCAGCGGTTCCAGGCCGAACGCCTCGACCGGCCCCAGCGCTCCCGTCGCGTCAGGGCCGCCATGGCTCAGCCGCAGCGCCGCCCAGGCGAGGATGTCGCCGCTGAACGTGTACGGGTTGGCGCCTTCGAGCCGAACCGTGCGCAGCTCCCGCTCGCCCTGGTAGGCAACCGCAACGACGACGCAGCCGCGCCGCTCGCGCTGCGCAGGGTCGGGTCCTTCGCGGCCCACGGGCAGCTGCGTCACCCAGGTTGCGGCTCGGGCGGCTCCGGGGATCTTCACGGCGCGGCCCAGGGCCCGTCCCGTGAGGCGGGTCGCCAGTGGCCGGCGGAACAGGCCGAGGTACGTGTTGACCTCGCGCAGCGACTGGTGCAGGCGGGGGAGGGTGAGGTGCTCGGAGCTGCCGAAGGACAACGCGGGCCGGTCGTGGCCGTCGATCGCGAAGGTGCGGGTGCGCTCTCCTGCGGGGACGGTCAGGAGCGCCGCGTCGCGCCAGGCGAAATGCGGTGCCAGCAGCAACCCGCCCACCGACTTGCGCGTGCCCATGCTCACCGCGCCGCGGTACGAACCGCGCAGGAAGTAGCCGACGTCGACGCGGCCGGCGTCCGGCAGGCCGTGGAGCGCGAGGGCGCCGGCGAGGTTCCCGGCGACGAAATCGTAGGCGCAGGAGGGAATCAGGGTGACGCCGCCGGCCGCCGCCACCGGTCCCAGCTCCTCGAACACGACGCGCAGGAAGGCGGGCTCGCCGCTGCTGTCGACGTAGGTGGCGCGGCGGTGGATGGCCGCCTCGACGACTGGACGGCCGTAGCGCGCGAACGGCCCCACGGTGCTTATGAGGACGTCGTCGCGCTGGATGATCTCGAGCAGCAACTCGGGCCGGCTGACGTCCGCCACCGCGATGTCGAGTCCCTTGCCCAGGGTGACGCCGAGCGCCGCGAGGCTCTGGTGGCTCCGCCCGGCGAGCACCGGTCGCGCACGTGCCCGTACCAGCGCATGCGCGACCAGCCGCCCGGTGTAGCCGGTGGCGCCGAAGAGCACGATGCGATGGGGCACTGGGGCGAGTCTAGGGACGCTTGGCAACCGGGCCAAGATCGTGCATATTTCCGGCCGTGGCGCAGCCGCCGGCGGTCCCGTCGAAGGAGGGCACGTTCCTCCACCGGGGCCATCGGATCGCGTACACGATGTTCGGTGACGGGCCTCGCTGGGTGGTGCTCATGCCCGGCCTGCTCATTCCCGCGGCGATGCAGGAGCACCTTGCGCAGCACCTCGCCGCGCACGGCAATCACGTCGTGACCCTGGACCCGCTGGGCCACGGCCGCAGCGAGCGGCCCAACGACATGGCGCACTACTCGGTGAAGGCGTTCGCCGAGGAAGCGATCGCACTGCTCGACCATCTCGACATCGACGAGGCGGTGATCGGCGGCACGTCGCTGGGCGCCAACGTCACCCTGGAGCTGGCGGTGATCGCGCCGCAGCGGCTGCGCGGCATGATCATCGAGATGCCGGTGCTGGAGAACGGCCTCGTGGCATCCGCCATCGCGTTCGGGCCGCTGCTAGTGCTGCTCCACTTCGGCGAGGACTGGCTGCGCCCGGTGGCGCGTTTCCTGCAGCGCATCCCGCGGCGGCTGGTGCCGTTCTGGGGCAACGTGGCGCTCGACGTGGTGCGCCAGGACCCGGGTCCCAGCGGCGCCCTGCTGCAGGGCCTGTTCTTCGGCCACACCGCCCCGCACCGCGACCAGCGCAAGGCGATCACCGCGCCCACGCTGATCATCGGCCACCACCGCGACCCGGTGCACCCGTTCTCCGACGCGGGGAAGCTCGCGGGCGAGCTGCCCAATGCGCGGCTCTGCGAGGCGTCGCACATCCTCGAGCTGCGCTTCTCACCGGAGCGCCTCTCGGCTGAGATCGCGAGGTTCGTCGATCGCTGCTGGGCGCCACGCATCCGGCGCCAGCCCCGCCCCAAGCGACGCACCGCCTAGGCGTCCGCCCAGGCGCAGCGCGGGCGGGCGATCCGTACAATGCGCACCGCTCGTCGCCGCAAGAGACTTCCACGGGGATCGTTGTATTGGCCATAGCACCCTCTGACCTGGCTGCCGCACAGGCGCGCGCACAGCGCGGACTCATCACAGCGTCCACCATGTCGGTGGGCGTCAAGCTCGTCGCGGCGGCACTGGTCGTCTCGGCCGCTGCGACGATCGGCGTCGCAGCCATCCCACGCATCGGCATGTTCCCCGGCGCGCAGAGCGCACCGAGAGCGGGCACATCGGCAGGCACGCGAGGCGCACCGTCTGTCGTCTCGAGTGGATCGCACGCCGGCGCCGGATCGTCGACGTCCGCGTTGGGAAATGGACAGGCAGCTGACGACGCAACGTCGGCGCCGCCGATGCCGCTCCCGATCACCAACGTGACCAACTACGGCGCGAAGGGCAACGGCACGAAGGACAGCGGCCCCGCAATTCGCGCGGCGCTCGCGGTCGCGGAGAAGAAAGGAGGCACGCTGTACTTCCCCGCCGGCCACTACATGCTCGGCGGACCCAACAAGTTCGGAGCGATCCAGGTCAACCAGGGACGCGCAATCACCGTTTCCGGGGCCGGCGCCGGATCGACCATTCTCACCGCGACCAACCGCCAGGGCGCGCTGATGGGCGTGGGCACCGACCACACGATCGTGCAGTCGCTGACGCTCGACACGCAGTCGACCAACGCGCACAAGGCGCTGAGCTTGACCGCCCACTACGTGACCATCCGCGACTGCACCATCAAGGGCGGGACCCAGGACTTCGCCATCTGGGCAGGGGGCGACTACACCAAGGGTGGATACGGCAACGGCAACAAGCTCCTCAACGACACCATCAACGACCACACCACCATGCCGCTCGGCGATGGCATCTCCTGGTCGTACCAGCACAACAGCCTGATCGAGAACGTCACCCAGACCGGCTCGCGGCTGGCGCTGTATCGGGATCAGAACGTGACCGTGCAGACCTACACGTACCACCCCGGCCCGGAGCCCAACGTGGACGACGGATTCTGGATCTCGGCGCCGTCGAATGACATCCTCATCAAGGGCTTCACCACATACGGCAACGGCGGCGTGCTCAGCGCCAACGGCGGCGCGTACGACACCAACGTCACGATCACCAACGAGAAGTTCCTGGGGCATGGCGGCCAGCTCCGCGTGAACGGCGCCACCGGCATCGTCATCACGGGCTGCGACTTCGGCACCGGCAACGTGCTCGAGTTCACGGCGACGGTGAAGGAGACGGGCATGCTCATCCAGCAGTGCACCGCGCTGCCCATGGTGAACTTCTGGGACCTCTCGCCGGCGAGCATGAAGTTCGTGGGCGACCAGTTCGTCAAGCCCTCGGCCGCGCGGGCCACGTTCACCAACTTTGGCCGGGGCGGGCACGTCACATTCGCGGTCAGCGGCGGCGCGTGGCACAACAGTGCCGGCGGGTTCCTGAAGGGCGGTCAGACCACGTTCAGCGTGACCAACCTGAAGGGGTATACCTAGTCTCGGAGGACGTGCGCGCTCAGCGATCGCGGCGCGCTCGGTTTCACGCGATCGTCAGCCACTCGGCCGTCCGCGGAATCGCAGCCGCCACGCCCTCAACAGCGGCCGCCGCGGCGAAGCTCGCGGCTGCGTGAAACGGCTGCAGCACCCAGTGCCGCTGCCGTCCTGACGGGTCGACGTCCATAACGCTTCGCGCCACTCCGTCGTCATCACCGAGCGGCAGCTCCGGGAGCGCATCCTGCAGCCCGGCCCCGGTGGCTTTCACATACGCTTCCTTCAGCGTCCAGAGCGAAAAAAAGGCGCGCCGCCCTTCATCGCCCTGCAGCTCTGCGAGCGCGCGCTGTTCAGCAGGGGAGAAGTGGCGCCGAGCGATCTCGTCCGTGGAGATCCTCTGGTCCAGGTACTCGACGTCGACGCCCACCGCGCGGTCACGGACGATCGCGAAGACGGCCAGGTCTTGCGAGTGGGAGAGATTGAACCGCAGCCACTGCGAGCCCGGGTCTTCGAGACGAGGCTTGCCCCGCGCGTCGTCCACGATCACGAGATCCGCCGCATCGGTCTCCAGATAGCGGGCCAGGAGCAGCCGCAGCATGCCGCGCGCCGCGGTGTAGCGCGAGCGGGCGAGCACCGCCGCGAAGCGCTCGGCGCGCTCCACGTCGCCGCGCGGCAGCAGCCGGCTCAGCCGCGACAGCTCACCGGCGTCGACGTCGAGGCGCGCGCGCCAGAGGTGCACCTCGCCGTCATGCAGCCGCAGGCTCGACGGCACGCCTCAGCGCGATGACTGCGCGGCGCGGAGCGACCTCGCCAGCATCTCCGCGGCGATGCCCACCTCCTTGGTCGGACGCACCAACGCGCGATGGTCACCGGGTGCGCGCTGCACCTCGATGGAGCCGCGGTGCACCCTGTCCCAGCCGAGCGACGTGTTGCGAATCGTCGCCATCTCATCCGCGGTGGCGAAGATGACCAGCGGTGCATCATGGCCCTCGCAGCGATACTCGAGCGACAGCTGTATCGCGGCATGCGGGTCGAAGCTGTCGGCGAGCCGCGCCCTCCGCAGGCCCGCCCCCAGGCGCGACGCCGTCAGCTGGTCGCGCACCGTGCGCCACGCCGTCATCGGGGACACGTGCATGGCCACCTGGCCGACGCGCAGATACCGGCGCCTCCAGAAGCGCGCCAGCGCCTCGGGTGTCGCTGTGTTGAGCAGCGCCAGCCAGGCAACCTGCTCGCCCTGCTTGCGCAGCTGCCCGGCGATCTCATACGCGAGCAGGCCGCCGAGCGAATAGCCCGCCAGGTGATACGGACCGTGCGGCTGCTCGGCGCGGATCGCGCGCACCCGCGGCGCGGCGAGCTGCGTCAGGTCTCCGGAGTAGCGGTGCGCCTCGCCGTTCTGCTGCGGTCCCAGCACGGCGAAGACCGGTTGGTCTTCACCCAGGGGACCGACGTAGTGGCGGACGAACATGGCGCGGGGTGTCGGCAGCACGAAGAACAGCGGTGGTCGCGTGCCCAGGGGCTGCGCTCGAACCAGCAGCTCGCGATTCGCCTCGGTGGCGCGCGCGGCGGTGATGTATGCCGCCTGCCGGGCGACGGTGGCAGCACCCTCGATGAAGTCGGCGATGGGAACGTCGACACCCAGCTGCGCGTCGATCGTCGCCAGCAGCCGCACCGCGAGCAGGCTGTGGCCGCCGAGGTCGAAGAAGTCGTCGTCGACGCCGACGGTGTCGACACCGAGCAGACGCGACCAGATCGCGGCCAGCTCGGTTTCGAGCGCGGTCCGAGGCAAGACCAGGCGCTGCGGCCGCGACGTGCCCCAATGCGGCGGCGGCAAGGCGTCACGGTCGACCTTGCCGCTCGCCGTCGCCGGAAACGCCTTCATGCGCACCAGCGCTGCCGGCACCATGTGGCGCGGCAGCGTCTGCTGCAGCCACCGCTGCACGTCCGCATCGCCGAGCGCAGCGCCGTTGGCGACGTAGTAGCCGACGAGACGTCGATCCGCTGCTCCGTCGCCGGCCACCGTGACCACGGCGTCGGAGATCGCAGGATGGCGCAGCAGCGCGCCCTCGATCTCGCCGGGTTCGATGCGCACGCCGCGGATCTTCACCTGGCGATCGATGCGGCCCATGTGCACGATGCTGCCGTCGCGCAGGAACCGCGCCAGGTCGCCGGTGCGGTACACGCGTCCCCCGGGCACGAACGGATCTGCGATGAAGCGCTCCTCGGTCTCGGCGGCGCGATCGACGTAGCCGTCGGCGATGCCCGCGCCACCGATCAGCAGCTCGCCGCCGGCCCCGACAGGCAGCGGCTGCAGCGAGCCGTCGACGATGTACGTGCGCACGTTGGCGATGGGACGGCCGATGCAGATGCGACCGCCCGGTGCGACACGTGAGAACGTCGCGTACACCGTGGTCTCGGTGGGGCCGTACCCATTCCACACCTGGGGGCAGCGCCCCAGGAGCTGAGCGGCCAGCGCCTCCGAGAGGACGTCGCCGCCGCTCACCGCCACCAGGGTGTCGCGTCCCATCCAACCGCCGTCGACGAGCATCTGCCAGGTGGCCGGTGTTGCGTGCATCAGCGTCGCCTGCGACGAGTTCGAGCAGCGCTGCCAGCAGGCGCGGGTCGCGCGTCTCGGCACGCGACGCGAGAACGAGGTGCGCGCCCGTGCCCAGCGTTGCGAAGACGTCTCCCACCGACATGTCGAAGATGTAGGTGGCCACCGCGACGACGGAGTCTTTCGCGCTCAGTCCCGGAGTCAGGGTCAAGGCCGTCATCAGGTTGACCACGTTGCGGTGCAGCACGCGCACGCCCTTGGGCCGGCCCGTCGACCCCGAGGTGTACAGGATGTACGCGCAGAACTCGGGCCCTGTGCCCGCCACCACTGCTGGACCATCAGGTGGGTCGCTCTCGTCATCGATGCACACGGGGATCCAGCGGCCCTGCGGAAGCTGGTCGCGCAGGTGACGCTGCGTGAGTAGCACTTGGGCGCCCGATTCGTCGAGGACGAAGCCAAGGCGATCGTGAGGATGACGAGGGTCGAGCGGCACGTACGCTGCACCCACCTCGAGGATGCCGAGCATGCCGACGACCATGTCGAGGGAGCGTTCGACCGCGAGTCCGACGACGCTTCCGCTTACCGCGCCGGCTGCGCGGAGACGCCGCGCCACGACGCCGCTGCGCTGCTCGAGCTCGCCGTACGTGATCGTCACGCCCTCGCTGGTGACGGCTGCACGGTCCGGTGCCAGGGCAGCGCGTGCCGCAATCACCTCGTGGATGCACGCGTCACTCGGCCAGCTGCACGCTGTGGCGTTCCACGTGACCAGCTGTTCTCGGCGTTCGTCGTCGCCGAGGATGGTGAGGGCGCCGACGGACGAGTCCGGCTCTGCGACCGCCGACTCGAGCAGCGCGACCAGGTGTCGCGCCATGCCGCTTATGGTTTCGCGGTCGAAGAGATCGGGGTTGTAGACGAAGCGGCCCTCCACGCGGCCGTCGGGGCGCTCGTCGAGCTCCACCGAGAAGTCGAACTTGGCTTCGTCGACCCACTCGGGGCGCTCCTGCTCGAGAGGCAGCATGTCCCACGCGGGGTCAGGCGCCGCACCGACCGGCTGCATCGCCAGCATCACGTCGAACAGCGGGCTCGAGCCCCGCTGACGCTCCGGGTTCAGCTTGCGAACCAGGCGCTCGAACGGAACCAGATTGGCTATGCCGTTCAGCAGCTCATCTCGCGTGCGGCTGACGAGGTCACCGAACGACGGAGCATCCCCGAGGTCCAGGCGCACCACCATGGGTGTGACGCAGTACCCCAGCATGGACTCGAAGCGCGCCTGGTGGCGCAGGTCGGCGACGGTTCCGAACACGATGTCGCGCTGCCCGGAATAGCGGTGCAGCAGCGCCGCGAACCCTGCCGCGATGCACTGGAACAGCGTGGCGTGGCGCTGCCTGCTCAGGGTGCGCAGCCGGGCGGCGATGTCACTCGAGATGGCGAATGGCTGCACCGCGCCCGGAAAGGTGATCCGCTGCGTGCGGGAACGGTCGGTGGGCACCTGCAGGCGCGGTGCGCCGGCGAGGCGGTGTCGCCAGAACTCGATCCGTTCCGCGAACTCCGGACCTTCCATCCACTCGCGCTCCCAGCGGGCGTACTCGAGGTACTGGGTGGCAGGAGCGGTGACCGGCGGCGACTGCGAAGCGCTGAACGCCGTGTAGAGGGTGATGAGCTCGGCGACGATCGTGTGCAGCGTCGCGCCGTCGAACACGATGTGGTGCATCGCCAGGTACAGCCGGTGCTCATCGGGCGCGACCCGAGTCAGACGAGGCCGGATCAGGGGACCGCTGTCCAGCAGGTAGGGACGGCGTGCCTCGTCGGCCACGATGCGGCCGGCCTCGCGCACGGCGTCGTGCCGCTCCATGGTGCTCATGTCGTGCAGCGCGAGCTCGAACGAGGCCTGCGGGCTGACCACCTGCGCCGGCTCGCCGTCGCGGACCACGAAGGCCGTTCGCCAGATCTCGTGGCGCCGGAACATCTCGTTGAAGGCGGCCCGGAATGCGTCGACGTCGAATGGCCCGCGCTTGATCAGCACGACCGCCTCGTTGTAGGCGCGCGAGCCGGGCGCAACCTGGCTGAAGTACCAGAGCTGTTCCTGCGGTGCCGACAGCGGCGCGACCCTGTCCACTGTGCTGAGACGCTCGGGCGCCTGCACGCCGGCGGCGCCGGCCGGCTCGTCACGCACGGCCATGGCCACCCGCCTCGATGAGCGCTGCCATGCCGGCCACGGTCGCCGCCTCATTGAAGATCGTCCCCAGCGGAATGTCGCAGCCGAAATCCTTCTCGACGTCGACCCGCAGGCGCACCGCGAGCAGCGAGTGGCCTCCCAGGTCGAAGAAGTTGTCGTCGACGCCGACCCGGTCGACGTTCAACGCACGCGCCCAGATCTCGCTCAGCCGCTGCTCCACCTGGGTTCGCGGCGGCGACGAAGGTGCGTCGCCCGAGGCCCCGTCCGTCTCCGGCGCCGGCAGGGCGGCGCGATCGAGCTTGCCGTTGGGCGTGCGCGGCAGCGAGTCGATGGTGACGAACACGGAGGGGATCATGTGGTCGGGAAGCATCGCTCGCAGGTGGCTGCGCAGGTCGGAAGCGGCGGGCGGGTCCGATGCCGCGACGACGTACGCCACGAGCCGCCTGTCGCCGGGTGTGTCTTCCCGTGCCATGACCACCGCTGCGTCGACCGACGGATGCGTGAGCAGCGCGGTCTCGACCTCGCCGGGCTCGATGCGAAAGCCGCGCACCTTGACCTGATGGTCCAGGCGTCCGAGGTGCTCGAGGCGGCCGTCGGACAGATGACGGCCGGCGTCGCCGGTGCGGTACATGAAAGCGCCCGGCACCCACGGGTCGGGCACGATGCGCTGCGCGTTGAGTTCGGAGCGGTTGAGGTAGCCGGCGGTGAGCCCGTCCCCGCCGATGTAGATCTCGCCGCGCACGCCGACCGGCACGGGCTGGAGGTTGGCGTCGAGCACGTAGACGCGCGTGTTGGCGATCGGCCTGCCGATGGTCACTGCCTGACCCGGCTCGACGCGCGCCAGCGTGGACCACACCGTCGTTTCCGTCGGGCCGTACATGTTCCACAGCACGCCGACGCGGGTCAGCAGCGCCGCGGCGAGCTGCGGTGCAAGCGCCTCTCCGCCGCAGAGGGCGACGAGCTCGCGGCGCCCGCTCCAGCCTGAGTCGATCAGCATCTGCCACGTCGCGGGCGTCGCCTGCATCAGCGTGGCTCGCGATCCATCGAGCAGGCGCGCCAGGCTTCCGCCGCTGGTCGTCTCACTCGCGGTGGCGAGCACGACCTGTGCGCCGCTGGTGAGCGGCAGCCATATCTCCAGCACCGCGATGTCGAATGCGTACGTGGTCACCGCGACGAGCACGTCCTCGGCGGTGATTCCCGGCCGGCGCGCCATCGACGTCAGGAAGTTCACCACCGCGCGATGACCGATGCGCACTCCGTTGGGTGTGCCGGTGGATCCCGACGTGTAGATCACGTATGCGAGATCCTCCGCGGTCGCGGCGCACGGAGGTGCTCCGTCGGTGGCGTCGCCGGCATCCGCCGAGTCCACGCAGACGACGCGCCCTGGAGGGCTGGGGAACCGCGACAGCAGCCGGGTGTCGGTGACGAGCGCGCCGGCGGCGGAGTCCGTGAGTGCAAAGGTGAGCCGTGCGGCGGGATGCGCTGGGTCCAGCGGCAGGTATGCGGCCCCTGCCTTGAGCACGCCGAGCATCGCCGTCACCATCGCCGTCGAGCGCTCCAAGCAGATGGCGACCACCGACCCGGCGTCGACCCCGAGCTGCCGGAGCTGGCGTGCGATGCGGTTCGAAGTCGCGATCGAGCTCGCCGTACGTCAAGGACGTGCCTCCGCACGTCACCGCCACCGCGCCGGGCGTGCGCCGCACCTGGGCGGCGACCAGCTCGTCCACGCGCTGGTCTCGCGGATACTCGGCGCCGGTCGCGTTCCAGGTGACGATCTGACGCTGCACCTCCGCCTCGTCGAGCAGCGGCAGCTGCGACACCGGCGCGTCAGGGTTGGCGGCGACGCCGTGCAGCATCGTCTGCCAGTGCCTGGCGACGCGCTCCGCGGTCTCGCGCTCGAAGAGGTCGCTGTTGAAGATCAGGCGGCCGTCTATGTGGCCTTCAGGACGCTCATCGAGCTCGATGTGCAGGTCGAACTTGGCGTGCCCGATCTGCTCGCCCATCGCCGCTTCCATCTGATGCAGCGTCCAGCTGCGGTCGGTGGCGATCGCCGGCGGTTCCAGGACTATGGCCGCCTGGAACAGCGGGTTCATGCTCGTGTCGCGGTCCGGATTGAGCGCCTGCGTCAGCTGCCCGAACGGAACCAGGTGCTCCAGGGCGCCGATCACGTCGCCGCCGACGCGGCCTGCCAGCTCGAGAAATGACGGGTCGCCGCGGAGATCGGCGCGGATCACGAGGGGCGTGAGGCAGTACCCGACCAGGGCCTCGAGCTCCGTGCGGTCTCGCAGGTCGGTCAGCGAGCCGAACACCACGTCGTCCTGCCCCGAGTAGCGGTGCAGCAGCACGGCGAACGCGGCCGCGATCGTCTGGAACAGTGTCGTACGGGCGCGCCGGCTCACCGCGCGCAGATCCTCGGCCAGCTGGCGCGGGATGTGCAGCGGCAGCATGCCGCCACGGAATCGCTGCTGCGCGGGTCGGGGCCGGTCCAGCGGGAGGTGCAGGGGCTCGACGCCGGCGAGGTGCGCCCGCCAGTAATCGCCGCGTTTGGCAAAATCCTGTGTGGCCAGGCGCTCACGGCTCCACGCGGCGTAGTCGCCGTATTGCAGCACCGGTTCCGGCAGCGGCGGACCGGTTCCCGCCACCGCGGCGTCGTAGAGCGCGACCAGCTCGGGCAAGATGATTCGGTAGAGACTCACGCCGTCGAAGACCAGGTGGTGCATCGACAGGTAGAGGCGATGATGGTCAGCGGCGAAGCGGACCAGCATGGGCCGCACCAGGGGGCCGGCCGCCAGGTCGTACGGCTCCCGCGCCACCGCGGCCGCGCGGATCGCAGCGTCTTCCTCGGCTTTCTCGCGCGGCCGGTCGCTGACGTCGAGAAGCGGGATGTCGATGGCCGCCGAATCGTGCACCACCTGCAGCGGCGTGCCTTCGCGCAGCACGAACGTCGAGCGCCAGATCTCGTGGCGCCGCACCAGACCGTGAAAGGCGGTGCGCAGCGCGTCGACGTCGAGGGCGCCGTCCTTGCGGATGGTGATCGAACTCGTTGTAGACGGGATTGCCCGGCACCAGCTGGCTGAAGTACCAGAGCTGCTCCTGCGCGACGGACAGCGGCGCGGGCCGCAGGCGTCCCCGGTCCGCGACCCAGCGCAACACACCGTCGCGTGTCGCCGCGGCGCCGCGCACGCGCTGCTCGAGAAGGGCACGCTTGCCGGGCGAGAGCTGCGCGGCGGCGTGTTCGCTCACCGGCCCACCTCGACGTGCAGCGCGGTGAGCCCGCGCAGGCCCAGGTTCGGCCGCCAGCTGATCGATCCCGGCGCGAGCTGCATCCGGGGAAAACGAGCCAGCAGCGTGGTGAACGCGACCTCACCCTCGATGCGCGCCAGCGGCGCGCCGAAGCAGAAGTGTCCTGCCCAGGCAAACGCGACGTGACGGTTGTCGGCGCGGCGCAGGTCCAGCCTGTCCGGCTCAGGGAAGCGCTCCGGATCGCGGTTGGCCGCGCCCATGACGGCGATCACCGCCTGACCGCGCTCGATGGCGCGCTCGCCGAGCTCGGTGTCCTGAGGAGCGAGACGTGCCGTGTGCTGGCTGGGACTCTCGTAGCGCAGCAGCTCCTCGATCGCCGAGGGCATCAGGCTCGTGTCCTCACGCAGCTCCTGCATCGCCTCGGGCTTTCGCAGCAGCGTCAGCAGGCCGTTCCCGATGAGGTTCGTCGTCGTCTCCATGCCCCCGACCATGGTGACGATGGCGTTGGCCACGACCTCGTCCTCGGTGAGACGGTCGCCGTCCACCTCTGCGGTGGCGAGCGCGTTGATCAGTCCCTCGCGCGGGGCCTCGGACTGACGGCGCACCGCCTCACGGAAGTAGGCCGTCATCGCCTCCAGGCTGCGCAACACATTGCCGGCGCGTCCGGGGTTGTGCTGGAAGTTGCCCAGCATCTCAGCAAAGTCCTGCGACCACGATTTGAGCTGGCGGTGGTCCTCGGACGGAAGGCCGAACATCTCGGCGGTGACGATCGCAGGAAGCGGGTTCGCCAGGTCGTCGAGCAACTCCATCGTGCCGCCCGCGCCGATGCGGCCGACCAGCATCTCTGCGATCTCCTGGATGCGCGAGCGCAGACGCTCGACCCGTCGCGGCGTGAACGCGGCCGCAGCGAGGCGCCGCACGCGCGTGTGCTCCGGCGGGTCGAGGAACAGCATCTGGCGCACCATCACTGCTGCTATCGGCGCCAGCTTCTCCATGTCCAGCGCGGCGAGCTTTTCCGGTGACGGCGTGCGCTTTGCCGAGAAGTTCTGCAACACGTCGACCACGTCCCGGTAGCGCGTCACCACCCAGGCGTGCAGGTACGGGTCCCAGTGCACCGGATCCTCGGAGCGCAGCCGCTCGTACAGCGGGTACGGATCCGCGAGCACGGCCGGATCCAGGAGGTGGAAGAGGCTAAGCGGAGCGCTGCTCGATATCGCCATGGGAAACCGGTGAGGAGGCGAGGCTGCGGGCCGCCCGATCCGCTTCCTCGTCGCTCATCGCCTCCAGCTCGCTGACCAGAAGGCGCTCCACCTCTACCGACATCCCGGCCACTGTCGGGTGCTCGAAGAGCGTGCGCAGCGGCATCTCGACGCCGAAGCGTTCACCGATGCGCGCGATCAGCTGGGCACCGAGAAGTGAATGTCCGCCCAGCATGAAGAAGTTGTCATCGACGTCGATGGCATCGAAGCCGAGGAGGGGAGCGACGATGTCTGCGAGCGCTCTCTCGAGCTCGGTGCTCGGCTCGTTGACCACCGCAGGCGCGTCGGCCGGTGGCGGCGGCAGCGCCGCGCGATCCACCTTGCCACTCGGCGTGAGGGGCAGCGCGTCCATCCACACGTATGCGGACGGCATCATGTGCTCGGGAAGGCGTGTGGCCAGATGTTCCCCAAGCTCGGAGGCGTCCGGCGCGGCGCCGCCGCCGGGCACGATGTACGCGACCAGCTGCTTTGCACCGGGCTGCGGCTCGCTGACCACCACCACGCTGGAGCGGACCCCCGGGTGGGCGTTGATGTTCGCGGCGATCTCGCCGAGCTCGACGCGGTTGCCGCGGATCTTGACCTGATCGTCGAGGCGTCCGAGGAACTCGAGACTTTCATCACCTGCTTGGCGAACCAGGTCGCCGCTGCGGAAACGGCGCGCACCCGGATCGTCCGCTGCAGGATCGGTGGGAAATCGGGTGCTCGTGAGCTCCGGAGAGTTGAGGTATCCGCGGGCGACACCGGCGCCCGCGATGATCAGCTCGCCGGGCGCGCCGGGCTCGACGGGGTGCAGATCCTCGTCGACGATCTCGACGCGCACGTTGTCGATGGCGCGTCCCAGAGAGGGGGCGGAGCGTGGCGTCGCGCACGGCTCCACCACGCCCGATGTGGTCACCACCGTCGCCTCCGTCGGGCCGTAGTTGTTCACCAGCGCGAACGGAAGGTCTTCGCGTGGATGCTTGTGCAGCGCGTCGCCGCCGGTGAGCAGGCAGCGAAGCTCGGTGCCGGCAGGCCACTCGAGGCTCAGCACCGCCTCGGCCATCGGCGTGGGGAGGAACCCCACGGTGATGCGCTGCGAGACGAGCCAGTCGCGGAGGCCGGCCGGGTCGAGCAGCGCGTCGTCCGTTGGGACGTGAAGGCTCGCGCCCGCGGTCAGCGCCGGCCACATCTCCCAGACGATGGCGTCGAAGCCAGGGCTGGCGACCAGCGTGCACCTGTCGCCGGCGTCGAGCGCGAACGCGCGCCGGTGCCAGCTCACGAGGTTGATCAGGTTGCGATGCTCGACCATCACGCCGCGCGGCGTGCCCGTCGACCCTGACGTGTAGATGATGTACGCGAGGTTCTCCAGCGTTTCGCCGGCGTCGTCAGGGGCTGAGAGATCGCCGGGCAGCTGGAGTGCCACATCATCGACGGCCAGGACGTGGCCGTCATGCCGCACGCGCTGCGCCATGGCGCGCCGCGTCACCAGCACGGCGGCGCGAGAGTCGTCCACCATGAGCTGGATCCGGCTGTCCGGGAGGTGGGGATCCAGGGCGACGAACGCGCCCCCGGCCTTGAGGATCGCGAGCGCTCCCACCACCAGCGCGGCGGAGCGCTCGACGCAGAGGCACACCAGTGCGTCGGGGCCCACGCCCAGGTCGCGCAGCCCCCGGGCAAGCACGTCGGAGCGGCGGTCGAGCTCGCTGTATGTGAGGTCGCCATCGGGCGCGCTGACAGCCAGCGCCTCAGGACATCGGGCAGCCTGCGCTCGAACCTGCCGATGCACGGGCGGCGGACTGCTCACCGGCACCTCGCCCGCCACGATCACGTCGGCCCGGTCGCTTGTCTGCTGGCAGAGTTCTTCTGTCTGATGCTCAGCGGTGAACGCCCTCATCGCCCCAATCGCCTTTCCGCCCCGCAGGATGGTACCAAAGTCAGCCAGAACGCACCAGACGTGCCGCGTCTCGCGGACTCATATCGACGGTATCAGCCCGGGACCCGTCGGGCGAGGCGGGATCGAAAATCAGCTAGTCGTCGTCGGGTGCTGACGCGAATGCTGTCTGCTTCACACCGCCAACAGTCGGTGTTCCCGTCAAGGTGGTCGCCGGCCGCACCGGGAGAAGGACGGGCGCGCGGGGCGACTGCGAAAAGTTGAAGTCGGCGTCGAGGTTGCCGAGGATCGAGACGTTCTCGCGCACGTCCGGACGCGGATCGGGCCGCCCGTCCGAGGCCGGATCGATTCGCTGGCCGTTGAGGAAGTCGTCCTCGATGAACTTGTCGTACGCGTCGAAGCTCAGCGTCTGGTGGTCGATGTACCCCTGCCGCGCATACGGGCTGATCACGATCCCCGGAACGCGCAAGCCGTAGCCGTTCACGTCAACGGATGGAGGCACGACGTGGTCGTAGAAGCCGCCCCAGTCGTCCCAAGAGAGAAATATCGCCGTGGAATCCCAATCGGGGCCCCGCATCACCGCGTTGACCAGGCTGGTCACGTAGGACTGCCCGAAGCTCACCGGCCCGGGTGGGTGCTCGCTGACCTCCTGCGAGGGCACCACCCAGCTCACCGCGGGCAGCGAGCCGGCCCCGGCCTCCGCGTAGAAATTCGAAACCGGCTGGATGTTGCCCAGCTGCCCGTCATCCCTGACCGTGTCGAAGTAGGGCAGCGGGTTCCAGATTCCGGGCGTCCTGCTGTTCTGCTTCACGGGGGCGCACGAGAGGGCTGCGTCGTTCTCGCAGTCGGGCTCGGCGCCCGGCACGACGTAATACCCCCAGCTGATGTTGTTCTTGTAGAGCAGGTAGCTCAGGTCGGTCCAGGCGTAGATCGGGTCCTTGTGCTGCTTGTTGTCGTCCGGCGGCAGGCCGGGGGCCTGGGTGGCGTTCTTGCAGCTCGACGGATTGTCGTGCTGCGTGCACTTCGCCGACCACTCGGACACCATGAAGAGGTGAGCGGGAAGGCTCCACGACGCGTTGGGCTCGTACATGTGGTCCTGCAGCACGAAATCGTGCGCGTACGTCCAGTAGTTGGGGATGTCGCTCTGCACGTGATAGCCCATCACGTCCGGGGTGGCCGAGTTGGCGCACGCGGGGTTGACCGCACTGCTGCAACCCTTGTTGGCGTTGGCTGCCTCCCTCACGAAGCCGTCCATCTTGCCGCCGTCGATGTCCGCCACGGCATTCTTCAGGCTGTGAGGCCCGCCGCCGTTGATGTCCGCGTGGTCGACGTAGGGCTTGTCGCACGCGCCGCTGGTGGCGTCCGGGACGCAAACCGACGGCACGCCGTTCTGCATGGGAAAGCCATCAGCGCCGGGATAGGTGCCGAAGTACGAATCGAAGGAGCGGTTCTCCTGCATGATCACGATCACGTGCTTGATCTTGTGGATGCCCTGCGGGATGGTCGGAGTGGCAGGACCGCTGCAGGCGACCGCCACCATTCCGGTGGCTGTCAGCGCGGCGAACAAGAGACGCGTGCGGAGGGCGGGCACATGGCAAGGCTACGATCCGGGGGAGCCGGGACGCCTTAGGCGCTGCTGTGAGATGGGCGCCGGGCCGCGATCCGCTTGACGCGCTAGGCTCGACCGGGCCAGAATGGCGAGGCGCGGTGGTATCCGTCGGAGAGGGAGTTCAGAGGAGCCTGTTCACGTGCGCGTGATCCTGCCGATCGTCACGGTCCAGCGCACCGCTCCGGGTGGTCCAGAGCGGGCTTCCGAGTGACCGTTGCCGTCCCTCAGAGATTGGCGCCCGCTGAGCCAGGCATCCAGCGCGAGGTCGCGAGGCTGCCGGCGCGCCCTCTGCTGCTGACCCTGGGTTCCATCCTCGACCCTGACGGCGGCCTGCAGGTCCGCTCTCGCGTGCTCGCCGAACATCTGTCCGACCTGGGAATCCCGGCGGCAATCGTCAGCACCCGTGAGGCGGTGCCGCTGCAGGGGAACCCGCCGTGGGCGCGCTCGCTGCAGGTGCCACGCGCGGGGGCGCACTTCCTCACCGACCTCACGCGCCTCGTGTCTCAGGCGGCGCCGGGCTGCGACGTGATCATCCTCGCGCACGCCGCGTTCTTGCCAATCCTGGCGGTTTCAGGCGCGCGGGCGCCTGTGGTCTGGGACACGAACGAGTGCCAGACCCTGCACTACACGCGGCTGCCGATGTCACCGGTCAACGTCAGCAAGGGCTATGCGTGGCGGCTGCTGGAGAATTGGGCTGCCCGTCGCAGCACGCTGGCCGTGGCCATCGGCGATTCCGAGGCCGCGCACTGGCTCCGGTCGCACCCCAAGCTCGACGGCCGGCTGGTCACGGTCGATCACGAAGCATTCGTGCGGCAGCGCGACTCGCTCTCCGGCAGGCGTGAGCTGGAGCGACTCCTGGGCCGGCCGCTCTCCGGGCCCGTCCTCGTCTTCGTCGGCACCATGGCGGCAAAGCACAATGTCCCCGCCGCGCGCTGGATCATCGACACGCTTGCGCCGGCGCTGCCGGACACGACCAGCATCGTCATCTGTGGCCCGGGCAGCCAGCACCTTCCCACCGGCGCCGAGGGCGCCCGTGTGGCCTGCCTGGGCAGGGTCGATGACGTGGACTCGATCATCGCCGCCGCCGACCTCTGCCTCGCGCCGCTGGCCTCGGGTGCCGGTGTGAAGACCAAGGTGCTGCACTACCTGGGGCACGAGCGGCGCGTTGCGGGCACGCCACTGGCCTTCGAGGGCATCGAGGACGCGCCCGGGATCGTCGCGGCCCCGCTCGATCAGCTCGCCTCGATCGTCGCCCGCCTGATTGCGTCTCCCGAGCCACCCGAGACCATGCGCGCGCGCGCCGCGGCGCAACGATCGTGGCTGGAGCAGCATCATGGCCGTGACCATGTCGCACGCCAGTGGAGGGAGGCGCTCCAGCGCCTCGGACGGCAGTGAGCCCCCGGTCCCCGGCACCGACGCCGCTCCGGCCGTCCCGGCAGGGTCCGCGCATCCACCGCGCGGTGGACTGCCGGTGAAGGTGGCGGCGCTGCGCGAGCGGCACTGGTCGGACTCCGTGGAGGCCCGCGGCGAACGCCGCCGCTTCATCGCGCACAACGCAGTGGCCGCGGCAGGCACCTTAGGGGCGGGAGTGTTCGGCCTCCTGCTGCAGGCGATCGTGAGCCACCACTTCCGGCCGATGGAATACGGCCAGGCCTTCGCCGTCTTCAGCTTCTTCACGATCCTCACACAGCCGGCATACGGCTTCGGCCGTGTGATCACCTGGAGCACCAGCCGCAGCCGGGCGATGGGACGCGACAGCGACGGCGCCAGCAATGCGCTGCTGCGCATCACCAACAACCGTCTCCTGATCGGCGGGGCGCTGGTCGCGCTGGTGTTCGTGGCCGGAGCACCGCTTGTCGGCGAGTATCTGCACGTCCCGGCCCTGTACGTGATCCTCGGCGCCGTCGGCCTTCCGTTCGGAATGGCCACGCCCGGGCTGCTCGCTTCGTTGCAGGGCCAGGAGCGCTGGAGGTCCTGGAGCGCCGCCAGCATCGCCATCGCGTTCAGCCGCGTCGTATGCGTGCTCGCGTTCGTCATCCCGTTCGGCGTGGCCGGGGTGCTCTTGGGCATCACCGTTGCGTCGGTGCTCATCTATGGCGGACTGCTCGCCGTGGTGTGGCCGCGGTTGCAGCGCAGCCGCATCCGTTCGAGCTGGCGCGCGCACTGGCGATTTCTGCTGCTGTCGTTGGTCTCCGGCGTTTCCGTGTCCGTCGCGATGGGCAGCGACGTCGTCTTGGTGCAGCACTTCTTCGGCGCCCGCGCCGGTGGCCAGTTCAGCTCTGTGGCGGTGACCTCGCGGACCCTGTACTTCGTGCTGGGGAGCGTGGGAAGCGTGCTCTTTCCCAAGGTCGCCGCCCGTCACGCCACCTCGCGCGGCACCAAGGCGATCGTCGCGGCGTCGGTCGCGGTGGCCGTGATCGGAGGCTTGGTCGGCTTCGTCGTCTTCTCCGCCGGCGGCCAGCTGATCCTCCATCTCTTCTCGGGCAAGGCCTATGAAGGCGGAGCGACGTACATCGGCTGGTACGCGATGAGCATGCCACTGCTGGCGGCGGTGACCATGCTGACGCAGACGCAGCAGTCGCTGTCCGATCTTGGAATGCTCTGGGTGCTGGTGCCGGGGACGCTGCTCAAGCCCGTCCTGGTGCTTCTGTTTCACCAGTCGCTCTTCATCGTGGCGGTCATGGGCGACATCTCGATCGGCACGCTGGTGCTCGCTCTCACCGTCCGCTACGTGATGTGGGAACGCCGGCGCCAGCAGACCATCTCAGGCCCCAGAGACAGCGGGGCGGCGGCCGACCTGCAGCCGGTGCAGCCGTTCGATGTTGCCGGTGCCGCGCAGTGACACCCGGTTCCGACGAGCGTGCCGCGGTGCAGGAGCATTCGAACGAAGCCACCAATGGGCACGCCGCGATCGGACGTGCGGACCGCATCCTTCTCCTGGGTGTGGCCCGTTCGGGTACGCGATGGCTGGCGACTGCGCTCGGCAACGCCGAGGGCACGCGGCTCGTGAAAGAACCGGACAACGTCAGCGCGCGCAATTTCGGACCCTATCCGGTGATAGATGCAGGTGCCGCCGCGCCACAGTACCGGGCGCTGTGGGACCTCGCCTTCAGCGCGCGCCTGCCCAACGGAGAGATCCCTGGCTGGCGGCTGCGTGCCAGCCGAGCAGCGCTCCGGCTCCCGGAAGCCGTCCGCGATCCGCTGATCCGCAGGAGCGCTCAGTTCATCTCATCGTGGCCTGGACGTTCGCCGCACGTGGTCGTGAAGTCGATCTACGCGCACTTCGCGGTCGACTGGCTGGTCGAGAACTATCAGCCGCGGGTGATCACGATTCAGCGCAATCCGCTGAACGTCGTGTCGTCGTGGTCAGAGCTCGGCCTGAGCGGGTTCGACCTGCTCACGCGTCCGGTGATCCGCGAGCGCTACCTCGACAGGCTCGGGGTCACGCTGCCTCGCAACCCCACCCGCCTGCAGCTCATCGCCACGTGGGTCGGCTTGCTTTCGACGGTAGCCGCCGAGAACCAGCAGCGGCATCCTGACTGGCTGCTGGTCACGCACGAGGACCTCTGCGTCGAGCCGGAGACATCCATCCGCGCCGTGTGCGAGCAGCTGGGACTCACCTGGAGCGAGCAGGTGGCCCGCTTCCTGGCCAACTCGAACCGGCCTGGGGAGGGCTTCAGCAACATCAGGGTGACGCGCGAGCAGACGAATCGCTGGCGCAAGCGGATGACGGACGCGCAGGTCGACGAGGTCGAGGCCGCCCTCGAAGCGTTCCCGTCGCGCGGCTGGGTCCGCCCTCCCGCGGCCGTCAATCGCTGACGTAGCCGAAAGCGTCCAGCGCCTCGCGCGCGGATTCGCGCATCGCCGCACGAACGTCGGCCGCGAGATTCTGCGCCCGCCCCGCGGTCGAAGGGCGCTTGGGAAACTGCGCCGCCTGCGCCAGCGCGTCCGCACTCGCTGCGATGCCGAGCTTGTTCGACATCTCGGTGATGGTGGCGAGCGGCTCCTCGCACAGATCCTCGAAGCGCACGCACACGTAGCGAGTGCCGAGCACATCGGTGCCGGTCCTGCGCGCGTGCAGGTTCGCCCGGCTCCAGAAAAGGGCGGCAGCGCGGGCGTCGCCCGCGCTGCGTTCCCCGGGTGTCATGAAGAGGTCGCCGTAGCGGCGCAGCTGACCCAGGTTGTCCGAGATCGCCATGTCGAGGCCGTTGCGCACCAGATGAATGAACTGCATGCGCGGCAGCATGCGCTGCAGGAACGGGATGAAGAGATACGAGTGCGGATGCTTCCATCCCCAGCGACCCCCCGGGTAGTGCCGGAGCTGACCCCGCCGCGCTCGGCCGAACGCCGCACGCGCCAGCGCCCCGGCGACGCGGTCCGAGACGCGCGTCCCAGGGCTTTCGCCACAGTGAACGATCACACGACGACCCCAACGCCGGTCGAACCTGCCCATGGGGATCGAGTCTTCGCGCTTGTCGTACACCGGATCCATGTACACGCCCAGGCTGCGCAACACCTGCACCACGACGCGCGTCCCGGAACCACCGGTGCCGCCCACGACTATCGGGGCGTCGATACCGTCAGCCATCGTTCACTGCACGTGCAGCCATGTTTGGAAACACCTCGCGCGCAAGAGTACGCGACCGCAGGCTGCGCACAGCCGCGCGATGGGACAGCGCTATCCCGCGTACACCTCGGCCAGCGTGTGCTTGGCGCTGGTGCTGTCCACGTAGCTGCCCACCGCTTCGCACTGCGTGACGCTCAGGCAGGTCACACCGGCGAGGTCCGCGGACATGGAGCCGCTGGGGTTGGGCGTGGCCTGGTCGGTCCAGCCGGTGCCGTCCCAGGCGGTCGCGTAGGTGAAGCCGCCGGCCTGTCCGACCGCGGTGCAGGTCGTGGCGCTGGTGCAGGACACGCCCTGCAGGTACTCACCGTCGGGCGCCGGGCCAACCGTCCAGCTGGTGCCGTCGAACAGCTCCACCAGTGGCGGTCCGCCGGCGCATCCGGCGTTGCCGGTGGCACAGCCGACGGCCATGCAGGGTGCCGTGCCGCTGCAGGAGAGCGCGAGCAGCTGTCCCGACCCGGGAGCAGACCGCAGGCTCCACTTGGAGCCGTTCCACGTCTCCACCAGGGGAAGGACGTCGCTCGTGCTGTCCACGTAGGAGCCCACCGCCGTGCAGGCGTTGGAGCTGCTGCACACCACGCTGTCGAGCAGCGCTGATGTGGCGCCGGACGGCATGGGGGCGGTCTTCGGCGCCCACCCGGTGCCGAACCAGTTCTCGGTCAGCGGAGTGTTGGGTGTGCTGGCGTGGTTGGCGCTGTACTGCCCGACGACGGTGCAGTGTGTCGAACTGGTGCAGGAGACGCCGCTGAAATAGGCCCGCGCGACCCCCGGCGGGCTCACGCCGAGGTGGGCCTTCCAACCGGAGCCCGCCGTCCACGCCTCGGCCATCGGCAGCTCGGGCGTCGTCGAGTAGGGGTACGTTGAGAAGCCCACGGCGAAGCAGAATGTCGTGGTGGGACACGACATCCCGAGCAGCTCGGCGTCCACCGAGACCTTCGGGTTCGGAACCGTCATCTTCGTCCACTTGGCGCCGTCCCACTGATCCGCGATGGGAACGATGTAACCCTTGGTGTTCATGTCCGAGCCCACCGCGATGCAGTCGGTCGCGCTGAAACAGGACACGGACGTGAGGCCGGCGGGCGGGGTGGCGACGGGGGTCGCCTGAATCGTCCAGCCGGTGCCCTGTGCGCTGACGGGCGCGGTATGCGTCGCCACCACGCAAGCGAGTGCCATCAAGCCCGCGATGGCGGCGCGCGCGCTCTTCACATTGATCATCCGGCGTAGCCCTCAGCGAGCGTGTACGGATTGCCCATGCTGTCCACGTAGCTGCCCACCGCCTCGCACTGCGTGACGCTCAGGCAGGTCACACCGGCGAGGTCCGCGGACATGGAGCCGCTGGGGTTGGGCGTGGCCTGGTCGGTCCAGCCGGTGCCGTCCCAGGCGGTCGCGTAGGTGAAGCCGCCGGCCTGTCCGACCGCGGTGCAGGTCGTGGCGCTGGTGCAGGACACGCCCTGCAGGTACTCACCGTCGGGCGCCGGGCCAACCGTCCAGCTGGTGCCGTCGAACAGCTCCACCAGTGGCGGTCCGCCGGCGCATCCGGCGTTGCCGGTGGCACAGCCGACGGCCATGCAGGGTGCCGTGCCGCTGCAGGAGAGCGCGAGCAGCTGTCCCGACCCGGGGGCGGACTGCAGCTTCCACTTGGAGCCGTTCCACGTCTCCACCAGGGGAAGGACGTCGCTCGTGCTGTCCACGTAGGAGCCGACCGCCGTGCAGGCGTTGGCGGCGCTGCACAGCACAGCATTGAACGATGTGGCTGAGGCGCCGGTGGGAATTGCCGCGGGGTGCTTGGTCCACGTGCCGCTGGACCACGTCTCGCTGAGCGCGGTGTCCAGCGTGCTGCTGTTGGCGCTGTACTGACCCACGGCCATGCAGTGCGTGGCGCTGTCACAGGAGACCCCGTTGAAGACGGTCCTCGCCGCACCCGGCGGGTGGAAGGCGACGTTCACGCTCCACGTGGTGCCGTCCCACTTCGCGGAAACCGGCTTCTCCGGAGCCGCGGAGGTGGGATACGTGCCGAATCCGACCGCGAAGCAGAACGCGGTGGTGGGGCAGGACATGCCCAGCAGCTCCCCATCGGTGGATGAGCTGGGGCTGGGGATCGTCATGTGCCCCCACGTGCTGCCGTCCCAGTCATCCGCCCACGGCACGATGTAGCCCCGCCGGTTGATGCCGTGTCCGACGGCGATGCAGTCGGTCGCGCTGAAGCACGCCACCGAGGTGAGGCCGGCGGGCGTGCCGTTGGAGTGCTGCCCGCGCATCGGCGTCGGCTGGATGGTCCAGCCGGTTCCCTGGGCGTTCACCGCCGCGGTGGGCAATGCGAGGGCAAAACCCAGCGCGACCAGGCTCGATAGGCCTATCCGTCCGATCTTCAGGGCTGTCCCCCTTGCTCCACGGCCGTCCCATCGCGACCGCCTCGGCTCGCGAGTGTGCGCCGCAGGGACGCGGCGTGTCAATCACGGCAATCGTAGCAGCCGGGCTAGGGGTCTGGGGGCGTCTCCATCCAGCCGGAGTAATTGCCCAGGCCGTGCACCGTGTAGGTCATCTGTCCGGTCGCGAAGCCGCCGGCGGCGTTCTGCCAGATGCCCCCGGTGACGGTGAAGGTGACGCCGGTGCCTCCCGCGTAGCTGACGAAGGTCGCGGCTGTGCCGCCGCCTGAGGGCCTCGCCGGCGTGAAGGTGTCGTAGTCGAACTCGACCTGTACCGACGAGGTGTCCCAGAACCGCACCATCGGGAGCGCGGCGCACCGCTCGATGACCACGTTGTGCACCGGGACGGTTGCGGCGAACTCGATGCTGTTCGACGTGCCCAGGGAGCAGCCGCTGATGGTGAGCCCGTCCACGCCGTCGATGCGCAGCTGGCCTCCCGTGCCCAGGAACACCTCGTTGTCGATGGTCACGTTCGTCGTGTACTGGCCGCCGTTGGCGCTCATGACACCGCCGTTGCCGTACGTCGTGAAGTTGTCGATGGTGATGCCGCTGGACTGAGGCGTGATCCAGAATCCCTGGTCGACCTGCGCGTCCGCGCCAGGGTGGTACGTGTATCCGTCGACCGTGACGTTGGTGTCCCGGTACAGCGCCAGCCGGGAGCCGGTGTGGTCGATGTTCTGGATCAGGCTGTTGTGCTGATACGACCAGGAGATGCCGTCGCCCAGCGGCATCTGGGTGCGGTCGCTGATGGTGTCGTCGAGCAGCTGGTTGCCGGTGTTGCCGTTGACGCCGCTGGCGTCGCCGGCCGCGTAGACGCCGAAGAAGTGGCTGCCGCCCAGCAGCGAGCAGCGCTGGATGGTGTTGTAGTTGGCGATCAGATAGATGGAGGCGCCCAGGTCGTGCGACTGGGCGTCGATGGTCAGGTCCTGCACGGTGACGTGGTCGCTGCGCAGGCCCAGCACCGGAGCGCCGTTGGTGAGCCCGGTGACCACCGAGGTGGCGGCGCTGTCCCCGGCGATGGTCAGGGGGCGGCCGCCTGCCGGGGTGCTGAAGGCGCCGCCTGAGGTGGCCGCGCTGAGCAGGTAGTGGCCGGCGGGGAAGTAGAGGGTGCCGCCCACCTTTTCGGCGGCGGTCATGGCCGCCCGCACCGCCGCGCCACTGTCGGTGTGGCCGTCACCCACCGCTCCGTACGCGGTGACGTCGGTGACCGGCTGGGGCAGCGATGACGGTGCGCTGTCGCTTGTTGCGGCTCTTGCCGTGTGCGTGGTCCGGGTCGTGTGCGGCGCCGGCCGGATGGGGGCCGCCGCCGCGGCGACCTGCTGGCGCCCCGCGAGCGAGCCCCGCGGAGCGTCGGAAAGCCGCGCACTCGCCGCCGCCACGGGTGTCGCTGCACGCCCCTGGGTAGGCGCCCCGGCATGCGCAGCCGCAATCGTGGCCGCGGCTCCGGCCGCGCAGACGACGCCCGCCGCCGCCGCCATGCGTGCAGCGGCGCTGATTCCTCCCGGCATGCCGGGCAAGGTCGCATCAATTCGCGCGACGGTGTCGGATGCGTTGCAACGCTCCCGTCACGGAGGTCCGACCCGGACGGCGGGCGCCGCAACTCATCGCGCCTGCGTGACGCCCGAGGTGCGGTCGACGAAGCGCGGCAGTCCGTGCCGGCGCACCAGGTCGAGCATGATGAGGCCGCGGTGCATCCGCCGCACGGCCTCCGATTCCCCAAGTACCGTCCGGGGGATGGCGTGGCGCAGCCGCAGCGTGGCCCAAAGCTGGGACACGTTCCATCCCAGGCCGCCCAGCACCGCCACGGCGAGGCGGGGTCTTCCCATGCTGAGCGCGACGGCCGCGACCACCACGGTCTTGGCGACGTAGGCGGGGACGAGCCACGGCAGCCACGAGGCGGGAGCGCACTTCAGGAGCACCGCCAGCGTGTAGCGCTCCCGGAGCAGGACGCGGAAGTCGGTGGTCTCGATGCGGCCGCTGCGCACGTAGCCGCCCGGTGTCGAGCCGCCGCCGACATGGTCGGCCCGCGCCGCCGGTATCGACGCGACGGTGCCGCCCATCAGCAGAACGCGCCAGCAGTAGTCGACGTCCTCCTCGGTGTAGAAGAAGCGCTGGTCGAACCCACCGAGCCGCTGGAACAGCGTGCGCTGCGTCGCGAACACGGCGCCGTTGATGAAGAACGGCGGTGCCGCCGGAGCCTTGATTCCCCGTGCGTGGCCGAGAATGTCCATGGTCGCGCCCGTCTCCACATCCCCCGTCGTGAAGGTGCGCAGCGCCGGACCGACCACGCCTTCGCGTTCATCCAGTGCCGCGACCAGGGCATCGACGCAGCCGGCGTGCAGCACGACGTCGTGGTCGAGAAACAGCAGGATGTCGCCGCGCGCCCACGCCGCGCCGCGATTGCGCGCGCCGGCCACCCCTCGGTTGACCGTGTCCGGCACCGGCGTGACTTCGGGAAACAACTCCATGGCGCGGCCCAGCGAGCCGTCGACCGACGCGTTGTCGACGAGCAGCACCTCGAGGATGTGATCCTGCCCGCGCAGCGACGCCAGGCAGCGAATGAGGTCCTCGCCACCGTTGTAGTTGGTGATGACCGCCGAGACGGACTGAGGCACGTGGCGCGCGCCGTCAGTCCGTTTGCGCTGTGAGGATGTCGGCGCGGATGAGAGCGCGGGAGTCGGGTGCGAGCGTCGGCAGCACCGCAATCGCCAGCTGGAAATCTCGTACTGCCGCGGCGCTCTGGTTCAGCTGCACCTCGATCCACCCGCGTGCCACGTACAGGGACGACAGGCCGATGCCGTCCACTCCCGTGGGCTGTGCGAACTGACCGGCGCCACCAACCCACGCGCCGATCGCGGCATCGATGTCGACCAGGGCTGCCGTCGGATTGCCAAGGCCGAGCTCCGCCGCGGAGAGGTCGTCGTACACGCTGGAGGGCCGGTTGCTGAGCTGAGCGGCCAGGGAGCAGTCGCTCATCGCCTGCTGAAAGCCGTGCAGCAACACGTCGCGGCGGCACAGGCGCGCTCGGACGAGCGCGAGCTCCCGCTTGGTTGTCGCCAGCCTCAGCGCCGTGTCCAGCTCGACCTGTGCGGTGGCGTCGTCGCCGGTCGCCGTCGCGATGTCGGCGCGGGCGAGGTGCAAGGCCGAGGCGGATGGGTTGCGCGGTTCCACCTGCTGGTACGTGGCCAGCGCCTGTGCGGTGTCGAACAGGCCGATCATGCCGTCGATGGCCACGAGCTGCTGCACCGGCGAGGCCGCCGGGAGCGTGGCGGCCTGCTCGTAGCCGGCCAGCGCGGCAGCGACATCTCCCGACTGTCGCTGCGCCGCGGCCCTCGCGAGCAGCAGATCCGTCCGCGCAGGATTGAACGCGAGCGCCTGTGTGAAGTCGTGGACCGCCGCGGGAGCGTTCTTGCCGCCGCGGAGATAGCACGTTGCCCTGCCCGCGTAGGCAGCCGCGAGATCCGGGAAGTCGCCCAGGGCCTGCGTGTAGTCGCCGATGCAGCGCTGTGCTTCGTGGGATGCGCGCGCGACGAGGGCGTCGCTCAGGGTGCCCCCTTCGAGGCTGCTGCTGGACCCGCTCGGTCCCGTCTGCAGCATGTTCTGCAGCGAATCAGGTGGGCGCGCGCACGACGTCAGCAGCAGCGCAACCGCGATCATCGTGGCGGGAGCCCCCAGGCGCAGCGGTGCGCGCGTCCAGCGGATTCGGGCCGCGCGCTCGTGCACACCCACCAGGTGCAGCGCCAGCCGCACCACCAGGGAGAGAAGCAGGATGCCCACGGCGGTGACGCCATAGCCCACGTCGAGGTCGTACGGGTCCGGTGCGAAACCGGCGGCGGGAATGATCGACGGCACCCCGAACCAGTTCCACGTCACCGCAGCCGCGGTGAACGCCAGCATCGCCATGCCGACCGCCGCGATCCAGCGCGCCGCGGCCGACGGGTAAAGGAGAGGATCGATGTCCGGCGACGGGACGGCGACGCGGCGGCGGCGCAGGTCCCACACGACGAGGAACACCACGACGACGAGCACGACCACCGACGCCGCGATGCCGATGCGCTCGTACGGCAGTGTGCTGTACAGAAATGACAGCGAGCTCTGGGACTTGGCGCCGACGTGATACAGGTTGAAGATGCCGTCGCCGACGGCGGTGGCGTGGTGCTGATCGAGCAGCCAGCCCTGGTCGTAGTAGCGGTGCAGCTCGATCCATGGTCCGGCGGCGGAAGGCGCGGTGATCCGCTCGCCGTTCGAGGCCACGGTCGCGGAAAGCAGCGTGGCGCTTCCCTGCAGCGCGCTCGCGGTCAGCGGTGACCATGCGACGCAGGGACCGAGCTGCGTCGTCGCCGGTGCCGAGATCGAGGTGGTGCCGGCCGAGACCTGAATCGGGCCGTAGAAGCTCCACCCGGGGACGCGCGTGCTCGGAGCAAGGGCGGACAGCGTCTGCTTTGTGCCGGCAACGTTCACGGTGAGCGATGGCAGCGTGCTCCGCGCCATGACGGCCACCGTCGCCGCAGACGAACCCTGACAACCCGTGGCGACGCGGGGCAGGACCCTGATGCTGTCCGGCACCGAGGCCGGCGCCGCGGGATAGTGGCTCTTGTCGAACGTCTGGCGGTACACCGCGGGCAGGCCGAGCGCCTGCAGCGCCGGCAGCGCCAGCGGGGTGGCCCAGGTGCCCGAGTCGACGAGGGCGACCGCGGAAGCGCTGGTGACGGTGGGGCTCGGTGACGCGACACGCCAGACGAGCAGCTGCGTGTCCCCACTGCCCAACAGCGTGGGTGCGCCGAACACGGTCGAGACCTGCTGGCGCAGCCACAGCCGCGTGATGCCGTTGGGAATGGCTCCGGCGTCGATGCCGGCGGGCACCACGATGTAGCCGGCGCCGCTCTGGTGCACCAGGTACGAGAAGAGCTGCGGCTCGAGATAGCAGTAGGGGATTCCGGAGTCGCCGCAGAAGAGCTGGAAGGGGTCGCGCTGCACGACGTCCGTCAGCGCGTTGTAGCGCCCCGACAGGTTCACGTCGGGGTGCGCCGACGACGCCACCAGGAAGGTGTGTCGCCGCAGGCCCTCCTTGGTCACCGGGTTGCCGAACCAGAGCACCGCTCCCGGCCGTTGGTCCTGCGCGAGCATCGACGACAGAGTTGTGAACGACGCCGGTTCGGGGGTCGGTCGCGACGTCGAGTTCGAGCTGTCCTGTCTCCAGCACCGTGACCGTCCAGCAGCTCAGTGCCACGACGCCGGCCAGCGCGAGGCTGGCGCCGCTGCGGAGCAGCAGCCCGCGCCTGCGATGCGGTGTCGCCGCAGCGCCCGCGAAGCCCATGCGCAGCGCGGTGGGGATGAGGATCGAGTAGGAGAATCCAACGACGTAGAGGAACTTGGAGCCCTCGCGGAAGAGGTTCCACCCGGGGATGTGCGCGTACATCCAGTCGTACAGGCCGCCCAGCGGGGCGTTGTCGGTGTTGGCGAAGAGCGCGAAGCACACGGCGGCGATGCTCAGCGTGACGATCGCAGGCGACAGCCGCCGGCGGGCGAGCAGCGGTGAAAGTGCCAAAAGTGGCAGGATCATGAAGAGCGGGTTCAACGGCGCCTGGGTGAACGGCGCCGGCTCTCCGCCGGTCCATCCCGAGGCGGCACCCGCGAGTCCGTGACCGACGGTGAGGATCTTGAAGTCGGGCGCCGGCGGCGTCGGCAGGCCGGCGTTGCCGTGGTACGTCAGCAGCGGGACGATCCAGAAGGCCTGCGTCGCCGCGAACGACATCACTGTGACGGAGCCCAGGAAGGCGCGACGCCCCAGCAGGCGCCAGTCGCGGCTCATCAACGCCAGCACCACGAAGTACATCGCCATCACCACGAGGATCAGGTAGGCGGCGCGGATGTCGAAGGCGGTCGTCACTCCGAGGAGCAGCGCGGTGATCAGCGCCCAGCCGAGGGACCGCTGCCGCATCGCCCGGATGAAACCCATGAGCGCCAGCAGGCTGATCGCTTCGGCGAGCGCGAGTGGCGGTTCGGTGTTGCCTTCCAGAATGAAGTACGTGTTGCCCAGCAGGAGCACGGGCGCCAGCAGCGTCCACCGCGTGCGACCCATGACCTCGCGCGCCAGCAGCCACCCGGCGACGGGCAGGAGGATCGCCAGCGGGACGAAGTACTCGGCGCGCTCGATGAGATTCCAGTTCGCGCCGAGCCAGGCGAGCGCTCCGGACACGGCGTAGACGGGGAAGCGGAAGG
This sequence comes from Candidatus Dormiibacterota bacterium, assembly GCA_963777285.1. GTDB lineage: Bacteria > Chloroflexota > Dormibacteria > Aeolococcales > Aeolococcaceae > JAFARE01. Next base: position 823,012 of record CAVZPR010000001.1, on the reverse strand, counting down.
CCGCGAGGAAGCGGCTCACGCCGCCGGGGCCGAGGTTCGGATCCCAGAGCGACGGCCAGGGGAAATAGGTGAGCAGGCGCGGACGGTCGCGAAACGACCAGTCGCCTGAGGCCAGCGAGGCGGTGCTGAAGACCCACGCCTGGCGCACCAGAACGCCCGCGATCGCAAGGATTGCCGCCGTGACAATCGGACGGTCGACCATCCACTGCGTGCGGCGCCGCAGGCGCGCACCCAGCCCGCCGCTGACGGCAGGAGTTGCGTCAGCCACGGATGTCTGCCCCCTCCTGGTCGAGTGACCTCATGCGCTCGCGCTGTCCGGCATTCGAATCCAACCTCGACGCGGAAAGGCCTCGAGCACGTTGTGGATCTCGTCCACCTCCTTGTCGGACAGCCGCTCGCGCCAGCGGTCGGGTTGGTCCTTGGTCACGCGCACCGGGCGCAGCCCCTCCCCGGGGCGGTTGTTGTTGTCCAGGAAACGTTCGACGTCGTCGGTCCAGTCCAGACCCAGGCGATCGAACACACCTCGGATCCGGTGCACCGGTTCGCGACAGAGGTCCTCGTGGGTGACGACGAGTGTCTCCGGGTGGCGCTCGACGCTCTCGCTGAGCGCGTGCGTGAGAAGCCCCACGTGCCACGCGATGCGTGACACCTCGAACTCATCGGCGCGCGGCGCGCCGATGCCGAGCGGATCGAGGTACCGCTTGCGGATGGCGGGTCGAGTGGCCAGGTCGAAGTAGGGGATGCGCAGCTGTCTCCAGCTCGACACCACGTTCAGCGGGTTGCGCTGGATGGCGACGACCTGCGGCCGGTAGCGGTCGAGCAGCCAGTCCAGGCTGAAGGTTGCGTATATCGTCTTGACGATCGCCCAGCGGCGACGTGACGGTATTCGCGCGGCGACTGCCGCGGCGCGGTGCACCATCGGATCGCGCACTGAGCGCGGCACGCGCAGCGCGACACGCGCGGCGAGCAGCATCGGCTTCGACTCGACGCGCGGCAGCCGTCCGGAAAAAGCCATGTCCCAGACGGGCGTGAACGGGTTGTCGTCCTCGCCGGGATCGATGACGGGATAGGGCCCGAAGCCCAGCCGCCCCGCAGGGCGGCTGACGGTGCGCGTCGCGTTGATGTCGTCCGGCTCGTAGTAGAAACGTGCGCCACGCGCGCGCGCCATCGCATACCCCAGCCAGGACGTGCCTGACCGCGGTGCACCCACCACGAGAATGCGGTGGGGCGCGGTGACGCTGTCTCGCGTCGAGCCGGATTCGGTCACGTTCGGAGTCTCCATGTCGCGATGCGCGTCGCGACGTTGTACAGGCGCTAGCTGACCCTCGGGAGGCTAGCATCCAATGCCGCTGCCGCCGCGGGCACGTCATGCAGCTGCGGCGACCACGCCACCGGCGGTGTGCGCGGTCCGAAACCGGGATAACCTGCGACGACGGATTGCATTGCGCTGGCGCTGCGATCCCACGAGTGCAAGGCAGCCCAGCGCCACCCTGCAGCACCCATCTGGCCGCGCCGCTCCGGGTCCGCAAGCAGGTCGACGACGACCGCTGCGAGCGCAGCGGAGTCGCCGTGCGGCACCAGCACTCCCGTCTCACCGTCGCGCACGGCGTCGCGCAGCCCGTTGACGTTGGATGCGACGACGGGCACGCCGCGAGCGCTCGCTTCGACGCACGACACGCCCCATCCTTCGAACGCGGAGGGGCAGACGGCGACCCAGGCCAGTGCGATCAGCTCGTCGCGCTCCATGGCGGACAGGTAACCATGGAACCGCACGTGATGGGCCAGTTTCAGTGTCCACGCCAGGCGCTCCAGGCGCATACGGTCCGGGCCCTGGCCGACGATGTCCAGCCGGGCGTCGGGAAAGGCACGAAGCACGTCGGGCATGGCCTTGATCAGAACGTCGACGCACTTCTGTGGCGTGAGCCGTCCCACGTATACGATTCGGGGCTGCTCCGCCGGCTGCGGTGGCACAGCTGGCACCGACCGCACGCCGTTGTGCACGACGGTGATGCGCTCGGGACGGAAGCCGATGGCGACGAGATCGTCGCGGGTGCTTTCGGACACCGCCACCACCGGGCTCTTGCGGTACACGCGCGGCATCAGGCGCCTCTCCAGGAAGAGACCGATCCAGCGCAGCGGCGGGCGCGTTTCGCGACGGAAGATCTCGCTGTGCACGTGGTGCACGAGGAGCACGCGCGGCGTGCGCGAGTACAGCGGCGTGAAGAATGGAATCCCGTTCTCGCAGTCGATGATCACATCGAAGCGGCCACGCAGGTGGCGCAAGTAGGCGAGCGGCGCCATCAAGTACAGCGTGAAGCGGCCACCGACCCGCTGCACCGCGATGCCGTCAACGGTCTCGTACTTGAGGCTGCGCGGATAGCGGCGGCACAGCCAGCGCACCTCGATGCCCTGGTCGCTCCAGCGCCGGCCGATCTCGTGCATGTACACCTCGGCACCACCGGCCTGGGGATTGGTGATGTCACGCCAGTTGATGATCAGGACGCGCGGCCGGCGGTCTCCGCCGCGGTGAGAGACCTCGCTCTGACTGGGGCCCAGAAACCCGCGGACGAACGCGCTGCCATAGGTGAGCGGCACCAGCGGCAGGCCTCCGGCAGCCAGCAGCCGGTCGGTCCAGCGGCCGGGGCCGAAGATCATCCGCACCGCCTGCACGAGGTACGCGACCAGCAGCACGGCGCCACAGACGATGGCCGCATCCCAGCGCCGCAGCGCGACCAGCGCGAGCTCGGTGGCGGCGAGCGCGACGGTGAGCGTCGGCAGCCCGTAGGGGAGGAGCGGGGCCAGCTCGCGATAGCGGCGAGCGAGGTCGCCGCGGGCGCGACCGAAGCTGGCGATGTCGCCCAGGAAGGGCCCCGGGAACCTTCGCGCCGTCGCCGACACCGCCAGTGCGGGCAGGTAGGTGATGGGCCGCTCCAGGATGGCGCGGACCTTGTAGCAGAGGCGGACGGCTTCGCCCCCGACGCTCGGCGACTGGAAGCCGCCGACCGCCCGGAACACGTCCCTGCGGATCACCAGGTTCGAACCCGCCAGCTCCGTGACCTCGGCCGCGGGCTCCGGGCGGTTGAGATGCCCCACGGGTGTGGCGCCGACGTGCCGGTTGAGGATGAGCGCGCTGACACGTTCTCCGCGCCACCAGCTGCGCGGCAGCACGGGGCCGCCCGCGACGGAGATCGCCGGGTTGGCGAACGCGTCGAGCACCCGCTGCGCCCAGTCCGCGGGGAGCCGCATGCGGATTTCGCTGAAGGCGAGCAGCGAGCCGCGGGCGCGCTCCACCGCGCGGTCGTAGCGGTCGCCTCGAGACGGCACGTCGTAGACGACGACGGTCACGCCGCTCGGAGCATCGGCTATGGGTTCGCGTGATGCCACGATGACCTCGACGGGCGCGTCGTGGACCACGGCTTGCATCGCCTCGATGGACCGCCGGGTGCCGCCGTCGACCGCATCGACCGCGACGATCAGGCTGATCTCGGGCCGCCCTTCCTTTGCGCTATTCGCCTCCCAGCCGCCATCGCGGGCTGGTGCAGGCTGATGCATCGCTGGACGACGCGGCACTCAGAACGCCCTCTGTACTCCCGACTCCCCAGTTCTCCGGCCACCCACCATCGGCCGGAATCTCGCTTGGGATTATCGGGTTTTGCCAGCAATCGCGTCAAGCGGGGTGTTCCGCCCGCTCAGGTGGTCCGCACCGTGATCGCCACCGCGACCCTGGGTCCGCTCTGGCGGACCAGCTTGCCGAAGACGCAGTTTGCCAGCGATCCCTCGGCGACGGCGCGGGCCGCGATCAGGATGGTGCTGCTCCCCAGGTTGCAGTCCGACAGGAGCAGGTTCTGCACATCGCCGATGACGAGCCGGTAGCCGGGGCGGGTCATGCGCAAGCCACGCACCGTGACGTTGGCGGCGACGGTCACCGCGCCGCCCCCGCCGAGGACGCCGATCAAGCCGCCGTTGCCGCTGCTGACGAAGTTGGTGATGGTGATGTCGTCCGCCGGCGGTGTCAGCCAGAAACCGTTGCGCGCGCCGCAGCTCTGCGCACCGGGCTGGTACGTGTAGTCGGTCACGGTCGTCGCCCTGTCGGCATACAGGGCGAGCCGCGAACCGACATGGTTGACGTCGCTGATGCTGCTGTCCTCCTGGAAGCTCCAGGAGAATCCGTCGTCACAGATCTCGTCGTTGAGGTCGAGGTCGTTGACGACGTTGCCCACGTTGTACGTCGGTGCCGAGCGTCTCGCACCCGAAGGGCCCGCGTAGTAGATGGCAAAGGCATGCGCGCCGCCGAGAACGCGGGCGTGCTCGAGGAGCGTGTTGTTCGCCTGCACGAAGATGGCAGCGCCGCCGTCGTTCGTCTGCGTGTCGAGCGTGACGTCCTCGACAGCCGTCCCGTCGGTGCGCACCGACAGCAGCCCCTTGTGCGGCACCGTCTCGATGAGCGAGGTGACGTCCCGCCCCGCGCCGCGCAGCGTCACAGGCACGGTGCCCGCGATGATGATCGAAGCCTGGTTCAGCAGCGCCGGCTTGCCGAACACATAACGGCCCGCAGGCACGTACACCGTGCCGCCGCCGGCGAGGTCCGCGGCCCCGATGGCCGCGGCGAACGCGGCCGTGTCGTTGGTGAGACCGTCCCCCCTGGCGCCGAAGGTGGTGACATCGAAGACGGCGTCGGGATTTCCCGTGTGGACGGGTGAGGGGCTCGGAGCAGCGGGCGGTGAGCTCGCACTCGGGGTCGCCGGTGCGCCGGTTCCGCAGGCGGCCGCCACCAGCCCGAACGACGCCGTCAGCAGCGCGAAGCTGAACAGCCGCACGTCAGCCGAGGCAGGCGCCCGCTGCGTTCAGCGGTTGCCTGGACGGAGCGTCAGACCGCGGCGGCCCTGAGCCGGCGGCCGCCGTAGGCCACCGCGCTCGCGCCGATCGCCAGAAGCGCGATTCCGATTGGGGCCTGCGGGCTGGGGCCGCTTCCGGCAGCACCCGTGCCCGGCGTCGTGATCCCCTGAACCCCGCTGCCGCTGCTCGAGGAGGCTGCGCTGGTGCTGGACGTCGGCGTCGGCGTGGGACCGCCGGGCGAGCAGCTCGCGGTGCTCGACAGGTTGCCCGTGGCGCCGTTGATCCAGCGGTGCTGCGCGAAGTAGTCGCCCTTCATGATCGTCTTCAGCGCAGACCCGTAGATGAGGTCGACCTGGAAGCCGCACTGGGGGACGGTCACCGTCAGGGCCTCGCTCGACGACGACGTGCAGGTGCCGTCGGCAACGCCGAAGGTGGCGCAGCCGAACAGTGTCTGAGCTTTGGTACCGGCGCTGGCGACGTTGGCCACCAGCGTGACCCGCGTGCCGTTGCCCGCGCCCTTGTGCAGCGTGAAGTACGCCGTCACGGTGTCGCCCGCCTGCACGTTGCCCAGAAGGCTGCAGTAGGTGTTGGTGGACCCGTTGTGCTCGACGGTGAACCAATAGGAATCCAGCACCTTGGTCTTCGAGTTCGTCGGGTCCTCGCGTCCGTCCTGCTTGCTGCACGCTGGAGCGGCGGCGGTGCTGTGCGCGGCCTGGGCGTCGGCGGCCCCGGCGGTGACGAGCAACGTCGCGCCGACCACCATGCTCAACGCGCCAACCTGGCAGATGAGCCTCTTCCCTCTAGCCCTCACCTTCATCCACCTCAGCGAATTCCCCAGCAGGCTTCGAGCGGAGCGGACGCCCCGATCGCTGCGGGCCGGAATGGTAGCGCGAATGCCCCTCGGCTTGCAGGACCCCCTGCACCAGCCCCTCTCGCCTCCTAGGCGGCCTCGGCGACCGCCTGCTGACGCGCCGCGTAGCGGCTGAACAGCGCTCCTGACACGACCGCCACGATGGCGATTGCGACGACCACGCCGATCACCACCGTGGGCACGTTGACCAGCTTGAGGCCTGAAGCGACCAGCACCACGGACAGTGCGCCGCGGATCAGGCCGGTGCCGGCGCGGGAGGAGACGGTGGACCCGAGCAGAACGCCGGGGATGCTGCCCGCGACGATCGACAGAGTGAGCCCCAGCTTGAAATCGCCGAACAGGATGTGGCCCAGGGCGGCGGCTCCGACCATCGGCACCGCCTGAGCGAGGTCGGTGCCGACCGTTTCCGAGCCGCGCAGGCGGGGATAGATGATGAGCAGGCACACGATCACCAGCGTGCCGGAACCGGTGGCGGTGATCCCCACGACAAACCCCACGAAGGCGCCGATGGCCACGGTCGCGGCCCGGCGGACGCGCAGCGGCTGGGCCTCCTGGGGACGCGCGACGCTGCTGCGAGCGCGGCGATCGATGAGCCACTTGGCCCCGAGGGCAAGCACGGACAGCAGCAGCACCGACCCCAGCGCAAGCTGCACCACGCTCTCGACTTTCGAGCCCGCCCCCAGGGTCTTGAGGAACACGACCCCCAGCAGGGCGCCCGGGACGGAACCGAGGGCGAGCCAGCGCACCAAGCCCCAGCGCACCGTGTGCCGGCCGGCGTGCACCGCGGCTCCGACGGGCTTCATGATCAGCGACGCGACGAGGTCGCTGGAGACGGCCGCGAGCGGCTGAATGCCGAACACGATGACCAGCACCGGGGTCATCAGCGCCCCGCCGCCCATGCCCGTGAGTCCCACGGCAAAGCCGACGATCAGCCCTGCCAGGGCGATGTAGCCGTCGATGTGCACTGTGCTCTCCCCCTTCCCCGCCCTTGTATACCAAATGGATCGACTTAGTCCACTGCCAAGCGCGGCACTCTAGCAGCGGGGCATGCCCCGCGTCAAGCGCGTCGGACGACCGAACTGAAGCGGACCGCTGGACGGTCCGACTCGCTCTGCACGTACTCGTCGGCGAGGGCGAGCACGCCGGCCGGGAGTTGGCCGCTGACGACGTCGGCGACGGTCACGGTTTCCAGCACCGAGCGGACGCTGGCGCGCACCGCCATCCACACGTCCTCGAGAGCGCGGGCCGGGCCGATGTACTCGAGGTCACGCAGCTGGCGGTCGCGCAGATTGAGCAGCGAACCGTCCATCACCCGCATGATCTCCGCCACGGTGATCTGGTCTGCGGGGCGGGCCAGCGCGTAGCCGCCGTCGCTGCCGCGGTGGCTCCTGAGGAGATGAGCCTCCTTGAGCTCGCGCAGGATGCGGAGGAGGAAGCGCGGCGGAATGTCCTGGGCCCGTGCGATGCTGACCGCGGTCACGGGCTGCACCGACGCCTCGGCGGCGAGCTGCGCCATCGCGCGCAGGGCGTAATCGACCTTCGCCGACACCCTCACGGGAGGAGTCTGCGCCTCCTTTGAGGCCTGCAGCGGTGCGCTCGGTGATTCAGACGCGGTTGACGCATACTATCCGCTTGAAGCAGGGGAGCGGCGCAGACAGAGGGATGGCAGGGTGAGGCCCACGACGTTCAGCGATCACGAGGTGGCCAGAAACGTGGCCGAGGAGGCCGGGCACATGCTGCTCGAGCTCCGGACCGCGATTCCGGCGAGCGCCGGCTCCGACGAGCTTCGCCGCCAGGGTGACCAGCGTTCGCACCGCCTGGTCATGCGCCGTCTCGGCGAGCTGCGTCCAGACGACGCCGTGCTGTCCGAGGAGGGGCACGATGACCTCTCGCGGCTGGGCAGCGCTCGCGTCTGGGTGGTCGATCCGCTCGACGGCACTCGGGAGTTCGGTGAGCCCCCGCGCAGCGACTGGGCGGTGCACGTCGCGCTCTGCGTCGACGGCGTCCCGGTCGCGGGCGCGGTCGCCCTGCCCGCGCAGGGCAGGGTGTACGCGACGGGGACTGCGGTCAGCGCCACGGCCACGCCTCATGCGCCGCCCCGGATCGTCGCCAGCCGCACGCGCGCACCGGCGCTGGTCCAGGAGGTGGCCGCCGCGCTCGGCGCTGAGGTGGTCTACATGGGCTCCGCCGGCGCCAAGGCGATGGCCGTGCTCAGCGGCGACGCCGACGTTTACATCCACGCCGGCGGGCAGTACGAATGGGATTCGGCTGCGCCGGTTGCAGTTGCGACTGCAGCGGGGCTGCACTGTTCGCGTCTCGACGGCGCGCCATTGATCTACAACCGCCCCGACGCGCTGCTTCCCGATCTGTTGATCGGGCAACCGAGCATCGCCGCAGCGGTGCTCGACGTGCTGCGTTCGAAGCAGCCAAGTGCAGGATCTACGCTATGATTCGGGCGGAGCGGGAATACAATTCATTGATGGGACAAGGCATGTCCGAAAAGGTGTGCTCCTGATGCGTGGCACGGTCATCCGCCGGGGTCTGCTGGTCCTGGGCATCGTGGTCGTTCTCATCATCGTGGCATTCGGACCGCAGTTGGTCTCTTCATTCACGAAGAAGAATCCGACGCCGGCGCTGACCACGGTGAGCTATCGCAGCTTTCCTGTTGACGTCACCGCCACGGGTACGCTGCTGCCGCAGTCGTTGACGGTGGTGAACTTCGGGGCCAACGGCCAGGTGGCGCAGATAAATGTGGCGGTGGGGGACCACGTGACCACCGGAGAGGTGCTCGCCAAGCTCAACGACGCCAACCAGCTGGCCGGCCTGCATGCGGCCCAGGCGAGTCTGAGCTCGGCGCAGACCGCGCTCAGCGCGGCTGAGGCAAGTCACAGTGCCACGGCGATCGCCGCGGCGCAGGCGCGCGTCGCCAACGCGCAGGCAGCGGTGCAGCGTGCGCAGGCCAACGAGAATCGCACCGTCATCGCGGCGCCGTCCGCTGCCACCGTGCTCGAGGTCAACGCGCAGGTCGGGTCGACGGTGACCGCAGGCCGCACGGGAAGCCCGGCGGTGGTCGGATCGTCCGGTACGATCATCAACCCCAACTCGGTGAGCCGCACCAAGGCGTTCATGCTCCTCGGCAACGCCGGCAACTACCAGGTGGTGGCCGCGTTCAGCCAGAGTGACATTCCCGAGATGCAGGCCGGCCAGACGGGCACCGTGAGCTTCGACGCCTTTCCCGGGCTCAGCTTCAACTGCCACGTCGTCGCCGTGGCCAGCGGAGCCACGCTGGTGCACGGCGTGCCGCAGTTCTTCGCCGCCATCGCGCCCGACCGGACCGACCCGCGTCTGCGCACCGGCATGACCGCGAACGTGATCATCAACGTGGCCCAGGCGAACAACGTGCTCGCGGTGCCGAGTCAAGCGATCTACGTGCTCAACAATGCTTCGTATGTGAGCGTCTGGCAGCAGGGGAATGCCGTGCCGACACGAGTCGTGACCGGGCTGGTGGGTGACCAGCTGACGGAGATCGTGTCCGGCGTGTCCAACGGAGAGCAGCTCGTCGTGTCGGCGCAGCAGCCGCTCCCGTCCCTGGCTCCTGGTGTGGGCCCCTCGCCGTCGCCGTGATCGAGCTGACGTCGGTCGGCAAGATCTACGAGACGCTGACCGGACCGGTCGCGGCGCTGCATGGCGTCGGCCTGAGCGTCGGCTCCGGTGAGTACCTCGGCATCGTGGGGCCCAGGGCGGCCGGCAAGACGACGCTCTTCAACCTCATGGGGTGCCTGGACGTGCCGACGTCCGGGACGCTCACGTTCATGGGGACACGGACCGAGGACCTCGACGACACGCGGCTCTCGCGGCTGCGCAGCCGCTTCATCGGTCACCTGTTCTCCGATGACGCGCTGGTTCCCGGGCTCAGCGTCCTGGAGAATGTCGAGCTGCCGCTGCGCTACGGCGGCGTGAAACAGCAGGACCGCCGTGCACGCGCGCTCGACATTGTCGAAGACCTGGGCATCGGCCAGTTCGCGGATCAGCCCGCGGGTCTCCTGCCATCCGCGGCGCGGCGGCGCGCCGCTCTGGCCCGGGCCCTGGTCAACGATCCCGGGGTGATACTCGCCGACGACCCGGTGTCGGCTCTGGATCCCGGGAGCGGCGCGGACCTGCTCAACCTCCTGTCCGATGTCCACGCGCGAGGCAAGGCCGTGGTGCTGTTCACGGCAGACGTGACCACGGTCGCCGCCGCGCAGCGCGTCGCGCAGCTCAGCGCGGGAACGATTGTGTCAATCAAGGCCACAACCCGGCTGACGGCCACGCACCATCAGCTCACCCCTGCGAGGACGGCGGAGCTGGGTGCGTGAAGCTGGGTGATGCGGCTCGCACGGCGTGGCGCAGCATCGGACGCCATCCGGTGCGCGCCGGGCTCAGCATCGTCGGCATCCTGGCCGGAGCCGCGGCGGTCGTGCTGCTCGTCGCGGTGGCCCAGTCCGTCGGAGCACTCGGCACCGCCACCGTCGAGGGGCTGAGCCCGGGGCTGGTGGTCGTCTACCCCGGCGGGGTGTCGTCCTCGGGCATTCAGGCCGGCATCGCCACGCGCAACGCGATCAGCTCCGATGACGTCACGGCGCTGGGCAACCCTGGATACGTGCCCGACGGCGTGCAGGCCGTGCCCACAACGGCGCTTCGCGACGACGTTGCGGCGCAGCCCCGTGTGTGGCAGACGGACATCATCGGATCCACGGCGGGGTTTGAGTCCGCCAGGGGCTATTCGGTGAGCACCGGGCGCTTCTTCAGCGCGGCGGAGGTGGGCTCGGCGGCGTCGGTCGTGGTGCTTGGCGCCACGGTGGCCGAGAACCTGTACCCCAGCGCCAACCCGGTGGGGCAGACGGTGCGCATCAACAATCAGCCCTTCACCGTCATCGGCGTTTTCGTATCCCGGGGCATCTCCGGCACGTACGACCAGGATGACCTGGCGGTGATCCCGATCACCGCAAGCTGGGCGTACGTGCTTCCACCCAACGCGCCGCGGATTCAGCAGGTGCTGGTGCAGGCGAGAGACGCGGGCAGCACCGATCGCGTCAAGGCCGAGGTCGAGAACACGCTGCTGCAGCGGCACCACATCGTCAACCCCACACTGGCGGACTTCCAGGTGCGCACGCAGCAGGACCTGGTCGCCGGCGCCGAGCAGACGGGAGCGGTCATGAACTGGACCCTCGGCGCCATCGCGCTCATCGCGCTGCTCACCGGGACGGTCTGCATCATGGGACTGATGTTCGAGAACGTCGCTGAACGGCGGCGGGAGCTGCACATCAGCAGAGTCGTGGGTGCGTCACGCGGCGACCTCGTGACGCTGGTGCTGGTCGAAGCCCTGCTGCTTGCCTGCATCGGCGGGGCCTTCGGCATCGCGCTTGGCGCGGCGGCCACGTCCCTGACGGGGTCCATCCTTTCCGGCCTGCCCGTGCCTGTGGTGAGCACCACGGGCATCGTCATCGCAGCCGTGCTGGCGATCGCCCTCGGCGCCGTCGCGGGCTTCTACCCCGCGATGCGCGCGGGTGCGATCTCTCCGAGCGCCACGGCACGCACCTGAATCAGCGGAGCGGCGCGGCCGCTCTCCGGGGCGCCGGGGTCAGCGCCGCTGTCCGCGCCGGCGGAGCACGAACCTGCCCCCGATGACGCCGCCCAGCAGGCCCAATGCGGGGACGAACGGCACCTCGGGAAGCACCGGCTCGAATCCGGCGGTGTGGCTGTTCACGCCATCCTCGACGGTGATGGTGCCGTTCTTGTTGTAGTGGCTCGCGTTCGTCTCGACCTCCAGCAGCACGGTGGTCTTCCCGGCGACGATCTCCGGTGCAACGAAGCGCCAGCGCAAGACGGAGCCGTCGGCGCTGCGCTCCACCACGTCACCCGGACTGCTGGGATTGTTGGGCGCGGTCCGGGTCGTTGGGTTGGTCAGACCCGGCGCGGTGCCGGGCGGGACGATGTACCCGATGTCGGTCTTGAAGCCGGTGAACCCGGACACGGTGACGGTGGCTATCGCGGTCGTCGACGTGGAGTTGTTCTTGATGCGCACGATCCAGGTGAGGCAACCGGGGCAATACACGTTGCTCGGGTCGCTGTAGATGTCTTCGAGCCAGCTCCACTGGAGCTTCTCACCTGATTGATTGGCGGTCTTGGTGCCGCTGGTGGTTGCAACCATGGTCGCGGTGGAGCTCACCGCGAGGTGATCGGCGGCGCACTGCTGTCCCGGATTGATCATGCACGCCGCCGCGGGGACGGCTGACACAGCGGCGCCCGCGGTCCAGCCGACGATTCCCAGCGCAGCGATCCCCAACAACCGAGATACGCGCACGGTGATCTCCTTCCTCTGCCGGATCCGGGGATCCAGGATGCGGGGAATGGTACTCCGACCCTGACGTCTGTCCAGGTTTTTGCGCAGCCAACCAGGTGCCGCTCATGCGGATCGCGGCGCGCGACCTGGTGGCAGACGCGAATGGGGCGTTCGGTCCATGAAGGCACCGCCGCGGGCGCCGGTATTCTGTGGCCGCAATGGCTCCCTCTGACGCTCCGCGCCCGCGCGTGCTGTCCGGCATGCAGCCGGACCACGGCCTGCACATCGGCAACTACCTGGGCGCGCTGCGGAACTGGGTGCGCGACCAGGACGCGTACGAGAACTACTTCTGCATCGTCGACCTGCACGCGCTCACGGTGCACCCCGATCCGGAGCAGCTCCGCGAAAACACGCTCGAGCTCGCGGCGCTGTACCTCGCCTGCGGTCTCGACCCGCAGCGCTGCGAGATCTTCGTGCAGTCGCACGTTGCGGCGCACTCAGAGCTGTCGTGGATCCTGGAGTGCTTCATTCCCATGGGATGGCTGGAGCGCATGACCCAGTTCAAAGCACGCAGCGCCGCGCAGGGGCGTGAGCGCATCGGCACCGGTGTGTTCACGTATCCGGCGCTGATGGCAGCCGACATCCTTCTGTACGACGCCGACTACGTGCCCGTCGGCGAGGATCAGCGGCAGCACATCGAGCTCTGCCGCGACGTGGCGCAGCGGCTCAACTCGCTGCGCGGCGACGTGGTGCGCGTGCCCCGGCCACTGATCCGTGAGGTGGGTGCCCGGGTCATGGGCCTCGACAATCCCGACGAGAAGATGAGCAAGAGCGCGGCCGTGGAGCGACCGGGACACGCGGTGCTGATGCTCGACCCGCCGGACGTGGTGCGGCGCAGGCTGGCCCGGGCGCAGACCGACGCCGAGCCCGCGGTGCACGAACCACTCGGCGCGGGGGTCGCCAACCTGCTGGAGATTCGCGCCGCCCTGCGCGGTGGCGCCGCCCAGGCGGCGTATGCGGAGTTCGAAGGGCGGCGCTACAGCGAGCTGAAGAGCGCGGTGGCCGAGGACATCGTCGAGACGTTGCGGCCGATCCAGCAGCGCTACGCGGAGGCGCGCGCCGACGACGCCGGGCTGCGCCGGATGCTCGCCGAATCGGCGGCGCGTGTCGCGCCCGTGGCGGAGGCGACCCTGGCGCGTGTACATTCCGCGGTCGGGCTGCGCTAGCCCGCGGAGGCATCGGAGGGCGTGGACATGTTCGCTGGATTCCGCAACTTCATCCTGCGAGGCAACGTGGTCGATCTGGCCATCGCGGTGGTCATCGGCACCGCGTTCGGCGCCGTGGTCTCGGCGCTGGTCAAGGACCTGCTCACACCGCTGATCGCCGCGATCGTGGGGCAGCCGAACTTCAGCAGCCTCACCTTCACGGTCAACAACAGCCACTTCCTGTACGGCGACGTGATCAACGCGGTGATCACCTTCCTGGCCATCGCCGCCGTCGTGTACTACGTGGTCGTCGTGCCCATGAACCGCATCGCCGCGCGCCGGGCCAAGGTGCCGGTGGACGTCACCACCCGCGACTGCCCCGAGTGCCTCAGCACCATCCCCAAGGCGGCGCGTCGCTGCAGCTTCTGCACCTCCGAGGTCACGCCGGCGGGCCCCGCTCCGGCCTGAGGCTCTGCGCTACCTCGGCACGGCCAGCGCCGCGTCGACATCGGCGAGCATCGCCCGCACCTCGGGCTGTGCGAAGTGCTCGCGTGCGGGGGCGAGGAGGTCCACGAGCCCTCGGGTGAGCGCCGCCTTGGCGTCCATCGGGTGCAGCGAGCCCGCGACGTACGCTGTGGCGACGTCGTCGTAGCTGTCGAATGTCACGGCGCCTCCGTTCTCCAGGGAACGCTCCACGCGGAGGGGTCCACCGCCGATGCGGAACAGGATCTTGTCAATCCAGTCCAGAACGGGGTTGAAGTCCAGCGACTGCGGCGGGCAGAAGGCGCGGCGCACCTTGGCGGCGATGTCGTCCGGCGAGTCGTGCACGAAGACGGCTGCGTTGGGGTCCGACTTGCTCATCTTCATGTCGGCGTACACGTCGCGGGCAACCGCCTCCGGGACCGGCCACACCGGCGGCTTGCGCAGCCCCAGCAGCAGCGGATGGTGCACCGCGGCCGGCTTGATCACCGCGCCGTCAGGCCCGTGGAGCGCACTGACGCGGAGGTGCGTGGCCACGTCGCGGGCGATGACGTGCGCCTTGCGCTGGTCCATGCCGGCGTGGGCGATGTTGACGTGCTGCGCGAATATGTCGGCCGCCTGCATCGCCGGATAGACCAGCTTGGCGAAATCGACGGTCTCGCCCTCCTGGCGGCCCAGGATGCTGATGCTGCGCTGCATCCGCGCCAGCGACGTGTTCTTGCTCACGTCGATCACGGTCGCCCAGTAGTCGGGGGTCGCGTCGTACAGGTCGCTGGCGAGCACGAACTCCACCGCGCCTGGATCGCCGCCGACGCAGAGCAGCGAGGCGCGCATCGCCTCCGTGAAATAGCCCGTGGCGATCCGCCGGATGACCTCGCGGTCGCCGCCCAGCTTGTCGTTGATCCAGGTGTGCCAGTCGGCGAGGAACACGCGGCAGCGCACGCCCGCCTCGGTGAGGTCACGCACCTTGGCCATGGCGAGGACGCCGGAGCCGAGGTGGACCTTGCCCGAGATCTCGAAGCCGATGTAGTGCTGCAGCGGAGCGCCGGTTGCGAAGAGCACGCGCAACTCGTCGCGGCCGAGCACCTCGGCGGTGTTGCGCTCGACCAGCGCCAGCCGCTCGCCCGCGTTCATCGGGTCACGTGCGACCGGGCGTTCTCACCCGCGGGAGCGCTCTCGTCTGCGAGCTGAGTGGTGCTCAGCGCCATGCGCCGGCCACGGCAACGGTCGTGCTGCGCACCGCGCCAGTGTATCCGCGGCCCTGCGGCCACGACGTCAGCGCGTCAGTCGTCGTCCCTGTCGTCGTAAGCGCGGCGGTGGGGCATGACCTCGTCGAGCAGGTCGCCCTCCCAGTCGAGAAGGGCGTCGTGCAGGCGCGCGGTGTTGCGGGCGTCCCAGAGGCGGGCCGGAGCCTTCACGGGCAGCAGGCCGTCCAGCTCGGTGAGCTCCTTCCACATCGCCGGTGGCACCTGCCGGTCCCGCTGCAGGTTGTGCATCTCGACGTCCTCGAGGATCCGTTCGAGCCGTTGCACCTGAGCGCTGCGGATGCGCCGCTCGTGGGCGCGCTGCCGCGCGCGCACCTTGGCGCCGTCCATCTCGATGATCGCGTCCTGGATGCTCATGCCTCTGTACCGTTTACGTCGTCTGCGTGTCTAAGGTTTCCCCTGCGTCCATATGAGTAAACGGCGCAGGGTTACGATCGGATTACATGAGCCAGGCCGCGGACGCCGGCCGCCCGATGGCGCCCCGCACCCCGTCGGGGGAGCAGGTGACGCTCCGCGCAGCCGGTGGCGAGGTCACGGTGGTGACGGCCGGCGGCGGGATCCGCGAATACACGCATGAAGGCCGGCCGCTGCTGGACGGGTACACGCGGGAGTCGGTCGCCGACGGCGGCCGCGGCCAGCTGCTCGTGCCCTGGCCCAACCGGATCGCCGGTGGCTCGTACGAATTCGCCGGCCAGAGCCTGCAGCTGGCGCTCACCGAGCCGGATCGCGGACACGCCATCCACGGCCTGGCGCGCTGGATGCCCTGGCGCATCGAGGCACGGGACGAGGCGCGGGCGCTCCTGGCGCTGGAGCTGCCGCCGCAGCCGGGGTACCCCTTCTGCCTCGACCTGGCCGTCGAGTACCGGCTGGACGGCGGCGGGCTCACCGTGCGGCAGACGGCGGTGAACGTTGGCCCGCGTCCCTGCCCCTACGCGGCCGGTTGCCACCCGTATCTGACGGCCGGAAGCGTGCCGGTGGACGGCTCACGGCTCGAGGTGCCGGCGGCGACCGCCTTGGTGATGGACCATCGCATGATCCCCACCGGCCGCACACCGGTCACCGGCACCGAGCTCGACTTCCGCGGCGGGCGCTCGATCGGTGGCGCCCGCCTCGACACCGCGTACACCGACCTCCAGCGCGACGGCGACGGAATCGCGCGGGTCACTCTGCGCGGTCCCGAGCGCGCGGTGCAGCTGTGGGTCGACACGGCCCATCCCTATCTCATGGTGTTCACGGGCGACACCCTCGAGCCGGCACGCCGGCGCCAGGGGCTCGCGGTCGAGCCGATGACGGCAGCGCCGAACGCCTTCCGCAGCGGCGACGGGCTTCGCGTGCTGCAGCCGGGAGAGTTGTTCAGCAGCACGTGGGGAATCGGACCTGTGGCAGGCTGACCCGATGCCCGCCACCACCCTCGCCGCGGCTCCGGCTCCCCCTACGGTGCTGCTCACCGGGGTCACCGGCTTCCTGGGCAAGGAGATGCTGGCGCAGCTGCTGACCGGCACCGATGCGGAGGTGGTCTGCCTGGTGCGAGCGGGCGCCGCCGCCAGCGCAACCTCGCGCCTGCGCTCGGTGGTTGACGAACTCTTCGGCCGCGGCGCCTGGAGCGGCGTGCGCCATCGCGCCTCCGCCGTCGACGCGGACGTCACGCTCCCCGGACTGGGCTTGGACCGCGGCGAGCGCGAGGACCTGGGGTGCCGCGTGACCCACATCGTGCACGGCGCCGCGTCGGTTCGCTTCGACCAGTCGCTGGCGGCAGCGCGACGCATCAACGTGCGCGGAACCGTGGCGATGCTCGACCTCGCCGACATGGCGCACCGCAGCGGCAGGCTGCAGCGATTCGAGTACATCAGCACCGCATTCGTCGGTGGCAGCCACCCGCAGTGGTTCGCCGAGGACGACCTCGACGTGGGCCAGCGGTTCCGCAACACCTACGAGCAGTCGAAGTTCGAAGCGGAGCTCGAGATCCGCGCCGCGATGCGCGACACGCCGATCACGGTGGTGCGGCCTTCGATCATCGTCGGCCACTCGCAGTCCGGCGCGACCAGCAGCTTCAACGTCATCTACTGGCCGCTGCGCGCTTACGCAGACGGGATGTTCCAGCTCGCCCCTACGGGCCGCGACCTTCCCGTCGACCTCGTCCCGGTCGACTTCGTGGCACGCGGCGCCCTGGAGGCGGTGCTGCACGGTGAGCCGGGCCAGACGTACGCGCTGGCCGCGGGCGCGCGCGCCACGTCCGCCGGCGTCATCGGCGACAACGCGGCGCGCGTGTTCTCCACGCGCTCGCCGCACTTCGTGCGGATCCCGTTGCAGCGGGTGCTGACGCCGCTGGTGTATCCGCTGTTGGGAGCGGGCCCCTGGCGCCACGTCGGCTCGGCGCTGCGCCAGTACCTGCCGTATTTCGAGCGCGGCTCGCGCTTCGACACCACGCACGCCGATGCGTTGTTGCGCCCGCGCGGCCTCGAGCCTCCCCCGGTGGCGCAATTCCTGGAGCCGATCCTCCAGTTCGCCAAGGCCACCGACTTCGGCCGGGACACGCGTGTGATCGCCGCCCGCCAGCGCGAGCTCAAGGGCCAGCGACGCGCTGCCCTCAGGCCGGCGCGGCCAGCCCCTCGATCGCCTCGCCTCCGCGGAACGTCGCTCGCGAGGCGCCCCTGACCAGGGTGACGCCGCCCGGACCCATCGCGTGCCAGGCTCCGGCGCGCCACAGCGCCGCGCTGCGCTCGTCGACGCCGAGCAGTGGCGTCTCCGGGCCCAGCGCCGCCTGCGCCGACGGGATCCAGCGCTCCCCGAAGGCATCGAAGTGGGGGAGGAAGGCGGTTCCGGGCAGCAGGCCGAGGGCGGGAAGAGCGCGGCGGGCCGTGTGCCCTGGCCACCCGGCGCGCACCAGCGTCCACTCGCACAGGGCCATGGCCCCGGCCGATGAGCCCGCGAGGGCGCACCCGGCCCGCCAGGAGTTGCGGATCGCCTGCCAGGCAGGGCTGCCGCGGAGCACCTGGGCCACCCGCCCCGGATCACCGCCACAGAGATAGACGAGGCCGGCGCCGGCGGCTTGCGCGGCGGCGGCCGGCGACCGGGCCTCGGCCCGCGTGCGCAGCCGCAGCTCGGTCACCACGACACCGAAGCGCCCGAACCAGCCGCGGGCGGTGGCGACGGCGGCCTCCGGGTTGTCGCGGGCCGCGGTGGCCACGACGTATGCAGGACGCCCCGCCGCGGCGGCGCAGAGCAGCTCGTCCTGCTCCTCGTTGCCGGGATGAAACTCGTCGCCGCCCACCAGGGCCAGCGGACCAGGGCTGCTTGCCATCGCCGCGAGCTTAGGGCGCGCGTGATTGCGCCGTCCCTACACTCTGGCCAGGGCATGATCGATTCCGAAAAGTACGCATCCGCCACGATCGTCGCCCGGCGAGACTTCGCGCCCGACCTGTGGGTGATCCGGCTCAAGCCCGAGGTCGAGCTGCCCTACCGTCCCGGCCAGTACGTGACCATCGGGCTGCCTCGGAACGGGCGAATGATCGAGCGTCCGTACTCCATCTGCTCGGCGCCGGCGGAACCCGAGATCGAGCTCTTCATCGAGCGCGTGCCCGAGGGCGAGCTCTCATGGCCGCTGTACGACCTGGGCGTCGGGGCCGAGATGGTCGTGCGCAGGCGCACCAAGGGGCTGTTCCTGCGCGACGCGCCGCTTGCGGGCCAGCCACACGTCTTCGTGGCCACCGTCACCGGCATCGCGCCGTTCGTCAGCCTGCTGCGCACGCTCGCGGCGCGAGCCCGTGCCGGCGAGTGGACCCCAGACCCGATCGTGGCGTTGCAGGGCGCCAGCCGCGCCCAGGAGCTGGGCTACGCCGAGGAGCTGCAGCAGCTGGATCGCGAGTTCGACTGGTTCACCTATGTGCCCACGGTGAGCCGCCCCTGGGAGGATCCCGAGTGGAGCGGCGAGACCGGCCGGGTGGAGGACGTCCTGCGCAAGCACGCCGACGCGATCGGCGTGCGCACCGGCCACGGCGGGGTGTTCCTCTGCGGCCACCCCGGGATGATCGCCGGGGCGCGCGCCATCATGCGCCGCCAGGGTATGGGCGACAAGGAGATCCGCGAAGAGCAGTACTGGCCTGACTGAAGCTCAGCAGAGCCCCGGCGGGAGCGACGTCCCGCAGTCGTTGGCGATGAACTTGTCGCCGTGGCCGCTCCCGTCGTAGATCAGATCGGCCGGCGCGTTGTGGTGCGCATGGTTGGCGATCACCAGGTCGTCGATGGCCGCGCTGCCCCCGGTGAACATCTGCGCGGAGGCGACGACGATGCCGCCCGATACGACGGTGCCGCCGGCGTCGTTGCCGCCCACGTGGTTGGCGACCACGATCGAGTGGACCGCGCCCACGAGCGCGATGCCAGATCCACCCAGGGGTGGCGCACCCTCAGCGGGCGGGCAGATCGTGTTGTTGTGGCGCACCGTGTTGCCCACCACCGCCACCTGTCCGGCGCCGCCACTCTGCCCGTCGTCGAGCACGAAGACGCCGATGCAGTTGTCGTAGACGTCGTTGTTCACCACCGCCACCTGATGGGCATGGCGCACGAAGATGCCGAAGCCGTTGTTCCAGGCGCGGTCGTTGCTCACCACGGTGTCGGCATCCGGCGAGTCGCCCACGTAGAAGCCGGCCTCACCATTGCCCGCGGCGAGATCGTCGCTGAAGACCGTGTGCGTCGATGCGAAGCGGGAGATGCCGTAGTCGCCGTCGTTGTACGCGGCGCTGTCGGTGACCACCAGGCCGTCGGTGCCGTAGCCGAATATGCCACTGCCCGGGAAGGAGCGGACCAGGAAGCCGGAGATGTGCGTGTCGTCGACGTCACGCAGCACCTTGCCCTTCATCCCGACCTTTCCCACCACGCAGATGCCGGCGGCGGCGCCGTTGATCTCGCTGCAGATGTTCGGCGGCGCCGAGGACTTCGGCTCCAGCACAACGCGGCCGTCGTCACGGTCCGCAGCACGGAGCGTGATGTCGTCCTTGCTGATCAGCAGGCTCTCGTGATACGTGCCCGGTTCGACCAGGATGGTGTCACCCGGGCTGGCATCGTTGATCGCCTCCTGGATCGAGTGACCTGGCTCGACGACGATGGTGTGCGAGCCTTCGGCCGCGGCAGGGATCGCTCCCCACGCGGCGATCGCCAGAAGCGGGGCTGCGGCTGCAGCGGACAACGCGAGTCGACGACGCATGGAACGACCTCCTCTCAACGATTCACCACCTGCCCGGATGCTGCAAGCCTACGCTGATTGCAGCGGTGGCTGCAAACGCCCCGCCCGGGTCAGCGGAAGCCGTACTTCCCTTCGTGGAAGTCGCCGGTGCGCGTCCAGCGGGCGATCGTGTCGTCGATCACGGCGTCGTCGACCTGATCGAGCCCCAGGCGTCGCGCGTTGCCCTCGACCGCCTGGATCACCTGGCCGCGCACGAATTCCGGGATCCCGCCGAGGCGCCGCCGGCTCGACTCCGTCCACGGCATCGCATCCTCGTGCCGCTGCACGATCGCGGCCGAGACCTCGCCCCACATCGCGTACTTGGTCTCCATGATCTCGGGCGTGATGGTGCTGCCCAGGTTGCGCTTGTGCGCCGTCCACTCGACCCGCCAGCGGGTGAGCTCGCGGCAGAACTCCGGCACCTGCTCGAGGCGCTTCTCCGCCTCCGGGGTCCAGGTGAACTCCAGGCTGCCGGTGCGATCGCTCAGCGGGTGCCCGTAGCCCAGCTTCTGCTGCACCTGGCGGACGAAGCGCTCGTCGATCTGGTCCACCTGCTTGCTCTCGGCGCGCGCCTCGACGGCGCGGGCGGCCATCGACGCGGCGCGCTCCTCGTCGATGCGGCTGTGCTTCGCATGCCGGCGTGCCGTCGCGTCGGCGGTGCGGCGCGCGTCCTCGTGCCAGCGATGCACATCCTCGTGCTCGGGTGGCGTCGCGGCGCCGGCGACGTCATGCGGAAAGGGGCAGCGCGGCTCCTCGCCCGTGGCGCGATCCTCCGTGTACGGCTGTCGCGTAATCGGTGATCGTAATACACATGAAAGTCGTAATGCGGCGACCGGGAAAAGCGGACCGCCGCGCTATCATCCGAGCCGGCGGTCTCCGTGGGGGGTGGCCGGACACGTGACGGCGGGCGGTCGCCGGCAGTCAGCGTCTCCAGGCTGGGGGAGCGATGTACCGAAGCGTCTACGTCCCACTGGACAACTCGGAGCACTCGGACGCCGCCGCGACGGTCGCCCTGGCGCTGTGCGACGCATTCAACGCCCGCTGCGTCGGCATGCACGTGTACGCGGGGCGCATGCACGACTACCGCTTCAAGCAGATGGAGTACACGCTCCCCGAGGAGTACCAGGATGAAGCCGAGCTGCTGCGTCAGCGGCGCATCCACGACAGCCTGATCACCACCGGCCTGCAGCTGATCAGCGACAGCTACACAGACGTGCTCCGCTACCGCTGCATGGAACGGGGCATCGAGTTCGAGGCGCGAATGCGCGACGGCCGCAACTGGGAGGAGCTGGTCGCCGACGTCAGCGAAAACGGCTACGACCTCGTGGTGATGGGCGCGCTGGGCACGGGAGCGGTCAAGGAGTCATCGCTCGGCAGCGTCACCGACCGGGTGGTGCGCCGGCTGCGCACGGACACGCTGGTGGTGCGGCGCACCGGCGCCGAGACGATGGAGGGCGACATCATCGTGGCGGTCGACGGATCGCCGCAGGCATTCGGCGGCCTGCGCACCGCGCTGGCGCTGGGCAGGGCGCTGCACAAGCGCGTCGAGGCGGTCGCCGTCTACGACCCCTACCTGCACTACGCCGTGTTCAACGGCATCGTCGACGTGCTCTCGGAGAAGGCGTCGAAGGTCTTCCGTTTCAAGGAGCAGGAGGCGCTGCACGAGGAGATCATCGACACGGGCCTGGCCAAGATCTACGAGTCGCACCTGCGCGTCGCCCAGGCGACGGCGGCCGAGCAGGGCGTGGAGCTCGGCATCACCCTCTTCGACGGCAAGGCGTTCGAGCGGCGTGCTGCGCTACGCGCGCGACCGCAAGCCGTGGCTGCTGGTGTGCGGCCGGATCGGCGTGCATTCGCCCGACGGCATGGACATCGGCAGCAACACGGCGCAGATGCTGCGCAACGCACCATGCGACGTCCTCATCAGCAGCGCGACGTACGTGCCGCCGCTGGACGTGCGCGCCGAGGAGTCGGTGGCGTGGACGCCCGAAGCCGAAGAGCGCATGGCGCTGGTGCCCGCCGGGGCGCGGGGGCTGGCGCGCACCGCCGTGCTGCGCTGGTGCACGGAGCGCGGGCACAGCGTCGTCGCGTCGGGCGACGTGGACAGCGCGCTCGACGAGCTGATGCCGCACCGCCGCGCCTTGCAGCGCGTGCGCGAGGTGACGGCGGTGATCGCCGGCGCGGAGCGCGCCATGCTCGAGGAGGCTCCCGCCGAGGCGGCGCGCGCCGTCTGCCGCACGTGCGGCTACGCGGCCCGCGCTGCGCAGCCTGTCGAATGTCCCGTGTGCGGCGGTGACGGTTCGGGCTTCGAGGCGATAGACGTCGATGCGCTGCTGCGCAGCGCCGCGCAGGAGGGTGACGGCTCGACCACCGCGTTCGACGGGCAGAAGCTGGGCTGGACGGTGGACGCGCGACGCCTGCTGCAGCAGCTGCCGGCCGGCTATCTGCGCCGTCGCGTCAAGGCCATCGTGGAGAAGCACGCACGGACGCGCCGCCTGCCTGCGATCACCGTCGACGTGGTGGAACCCCTCGTGCGCCCGGAGCTCGACGCGCTCGACGCCGCCGCGGGGCCGCACCGCGCGCCGCTGGGG
Organism: Candidatus Dormiibacterota bacterium; assembly: GCA_963777285.1. Taxonomy (GTDB): domain Bacteria; phylum Chloroflexota; class Dormibacteria; order Aeolococcales; family Aeolococcaceae; genus JAFARE01. Next base: position 800,224 of record CAVZPR010000001.1, on the reverse strand, counting down.
CCGGAGAAGCACACCGGGCCACAGGTCGATCAGCACCGCCGCCTGCCCTGGAGCGAGGACGCCGTCGAACGCCTGGAGCGGATCCCCGCCGGCTTCCTGCGCAACCTGGCCACGGAGCAGGTGGAACGTCTCGCCTTCGCGCTTCGCGCCAGCGAGGTGACGGTGCTGCACGTCGAAGCTGGAATCGCCGAGGCGCGGGCGCAGGTGCAGCGTCGCGGCGGCTTCAACGAGGTGACGGCGCCCGTGGTCGACGCGCTGGGGCGGCGGCAGACGGAAGCGGCGCCCGGCGCGGCAGCCACCTAGCGCCGCCGTGCACGCGTCGCCATGATGCTCGGCCTGCAGGTCAGCCCTCCGCAGTTCCCTCTGCTGGGGAACAGCCTGCCGGTGGGGATCATCTTCATCCTGCACATCGCCATCGCGGAGTTCTCCGTCGGCGCGATCACGCTGGCCGTGGCGATGGAGTGGCGCGCGCTCGCCAGAGGAGACGCACGCGCGCTGCGATACGCGCGCGCCGCGGCGAACAGCTACTACCTGCTCTTCAGCCTGGGGGCGACGTTCGCCGTGGCGGCGGTGGTGCTGCTGCTCGGCTTGTGGGGCAACGAGTTCGGCCGCCTGGTGAACGTGCTCCTGCCGCTCATCGCCTTCGCGTTCGGGCTGTTCCTGCTGATCGCTCCGCTGCTGGTCGTGTATCGCAACAGCGCGGACCGGGTCGCCGCCAGGACGCACGCGTTGCTCGGCACCGCGCTCGCCACGCTGCAGACGCTGTTCGTGTTCCTGATCGTGGGGCTGGACGCATACCTGATCACGCCGTTCCACGGTGGCCTCCTGGACACGACGCTCAACCCGGTGTACTGGCCGCTGCTGATCCACCGGCTCATCGGCAATGTCTCCTGGACCGCGCTCTTCTTCGCCGCGTACGCCGCGATGAAGCTGCGATCGGCCGCAGACCCCGCGGAGCGCGCCTTTCAGGCCTGGGCGGCGCGCATCAACCTGCGCATCGGTCTCGCCACCGCCCTGCTGATGCCGGTCGACGGGTTCGTCCTGATGCTGGTGCTGAACAACACGCAGCTGGGGTTCTTCACCAACCTCGTCTCCGGCGACTCCGCGTGGCTGATGGTGCTGCAGGAGGCATTCGTCGCCGTGGTGCTCGTCGGTGGCAACGTCGCGCTGGGGGCGGAGGCGCGATGGGGCGGTGACCGGTCGAAGCGGGATCGCTTCGCAGCCGTCGCCGTCACCGTCTCGCTGCTGGGCATGATCGTGGCCTCGCTGCCGTCGGCGGTGCTGCCTGCCGGCGCGGAGTTCGCGCGGTTCATCGGCCTCGGCGCGACCGTGGTCGTCACCGCCGTGCACCTCGCGATGCGCTGGCGACTCACGCCGCTCCCCGCGGAGCGCATGGACGGCGCCGCGCAACCGGGTCTGGGCGCGGGACGCCGCGCCCTGATCATGGCGGGCGCCTTCGCGCTGCTCACCTCCCTGCTCATGGGCGTCATCAAGGAGAGCGCGCGCGGCAACTACGGCGTCTACGGCGAGCTGACGCAGGCGCAGGCGGCGCAGCGGTTCAATCCGTCGGGGAGCCTGTACCCGTGATCACCGCCGCGATGGCCGATGTGAGCGAGGGTCAATTTCAGGCGGCCTGGTACTTCTCGATCGTCGCCGCGGCGATGTTCATCCTGATGTGCGTCGGCGGAGCGTGGGCGGTGCGCGGAGGCATTCGCGTGTGGCGCGCGGGCGACCGCGGCGCCGGCGCGATCATCACGGCGGCGGCGGTGACCACCATGCTCGCGCTGCTGGGCCTGCTGCTTGCTGCGGCCGTGGGGCTGGTGCGCACCGGGGGAGTGGGCTGATGCGCAAGCTCTCGCGGCGCGACCTGCTGATCCGTGGCACCGGTCTCGGCGCGGGCGCCATCGGCGTGATGCTCAGCATCCCTGCCTTGGGATTCCTGCTCAGCCCGCTCTTCATCCAGCGGCGCACGTACTGGGTGCGCGTCGGTGCCATCGACAGCATCCCCATGGACACACCGACGCCGCTGACGGTGGCCGTCCCCAGCGAGCAGGGCTGGCCCACTCCGGCCGTGCCGCGCGTGGTCTACGTCGTCAAGCGCGGCGACGGGACCACGCTGGCGCTGAGCAACGTCTGCTCGCACATGCAGTGCGACGTCCACTGGCAGGCCAATCTGCGCCAGTTCCTGTGTCCCTGCCACGGCGGCCTCTACGACATCAACGGCACCAATGTCGGCGGCCCGCCGCCGCAGCCGCTGCCGCAGTGGATCCATCGAATCACCGTCGACCCGTCGACCGGCGAGCACGTGCTTGAGATTCAGAACGCACTCAATGAACAGGTCTGAAACCCATCGTCCACGCGTCACGTCGCCGGCGGCGGACGCTGCTGCGCCGAGGAATCGCGGAGACCGGACGCCGGTGCTCCGCCGCATGTACAGGTGGTTCGACGAGCGGACCGGCGCCACCGAGCTGCTGCACAAGGGGTTGTACGAGGCCGTGCCGCACAGCGGTGGCTGGGCCTACACGCTGGGCAGCGCGACCCTCGCCCTGATCCTGCTGCAGCTCTTCAGCGGCATCTTCCTGCTCCTCGACTACGTGCCGTCGGTGGAAGAGGCGTGGCGCAGCCTCAACTTCCTGCAGACCCAGGATCCGTTCGGCTCCTGGGTGCGCGGCCTGCACCTCTGGGGTGCGTACACGCTCATCCTGATCATCGGGCTGCACGCGCTGCGCACCTTCCTCAGCGCCAGCTACAAGAGGCCGCGCGAGCTCAACTGGGTGTCCGGCGCGCTGCTCTTCTTCCTGGTGCTCGGGCTCGCCATCACCGGCGCGATGCTGCCCTGGGACCAGGCCGCGTACTGGACCTCCACGGTCGTCACCAACATCCTGCACTACTTCCCGTTCATCGGCGACGGCCTGCGGCAGCTGTGGCGCGGCGGCAGCTTCGTGGGGCCGATCACGCTCACGCGCACCTTCGCGCTGCACATCTGGGTGCTGCCGTTCCTGCTCTTCTCTTTCATCGGGGGCCACCTCTACCTGCTGCGGCGCCACGGCGAGTTCGGCGCCTGGGTCAACTACAACACGCAGAGCGACAACCCCGATCGCGAGATCGGTGAGCGCATCCGTGATGCGGAGCCTCCGTACCCCACGAAGCGCATCGAGCGGCGCTACGCGGCGCCCCAGAAGACGGTCGACTTCTTCCCCGACCAGCTGTTCAAGGACACGGTCGTCAGCGTGGGGTTGATCGCGCTGATCTTCGTCGCCGGCCGGCTCTTCGGCGCCCCACTTGATCCGGCGGCGAACCCCGCGACACTCACCTACGTGCCCACGCCGGAGTGGTTCTACCTGCCGCTGGACCAGTTCCTGGTGCTCACCCCGCACGATCCGCTGATCGCCGTGGGCATCTTCGTCATCGTGCTCGGCGGCGCGGCGGCCTTCCTGCTGCTGCCCTTCCTGGACCGGTCGACGGAGCGCAGACCGACGCGCCGTCCCGAGGTGCTGGTACCCGCGCTCTTCGTGATCTTCACCGTGATCTTCCTCGCCGTGCTGGGCGTGAACCGCCTCTACAACCTGTGAGATGAACCAGCTCAACCAGATCGGCGGCGACCTCGTCACCAACGGCCTGCTGGTGGCCGTGGTGATCCTCCTCCACATCCAGATCGCCGCGTACCTCATCGGCGCCTCGTCGCTGGCGATCGTCAGCGAGTCGGTAGCGCTGGCGCGGCGCAGCGGCGACGAGCGCCACGAACGCCTCGCCCATGGCCTGGTGCAGAGCTCCGTCTACGTCTTCAGCTTCGGCTCGGCGCTGGCGGTCTTCTTCGTCATCTTCGTGCTCGCCGGCGTGTGGGGCAAGTTCTTCATCGCGCTGCAGCAGGTCACGTTCTGGATGTTCTTCGTGGAAGGCATCGCGTTCGTCTTCGAGATCGTGATGATCTACACGCTGTATGCCAACTGGCAGCGGCTCGCAGCGCACCGGCGAGCGCGGCTGGGCATGCTCATCCTGCTCAACATCGTGCAGTGGTGGCAGATGTTCTTCATCGACGCGGTGGCGTCGTTCATGCTCACGCCCAACGGCGGGGACGTCAACATCCTGAACCAGATCCTCAACCCCACACAGCTGCCGCTCACGGTGCATCGCACCATCGGCAACATCGCCTGGGCGGGCGCCGCGGTGGCGTTTGTGGGGGCGTTTCGTTATCTGCGCGCCACCCGCCGTCTGGAGAGGGTGCGCCGCACCGTCTCCGGCGCCGCGCCGGCCGCGTCCGTCGGCGCCATGGCGGCGGCCACGGGAGGTTCGGAGCCACCCGAAGCGCGCGAGGCGCGCTACTGGGACTGGGCGGCGCAGTGGGGCGCGGTCTTCGCCGTGGGCCTGACGCTGCTGCAGCCCTGGGTTGGCTACTCGTACGCCAAGGAAGTGCAGCTGCACGCGAATCCCGCGTGGTTCGACATGATGTTCGGAGACCTCAGCAACGTCTTCCTCGCGCAGATCACGCTGCTGGGTGCCATCTTCACCCTGGGCACGGCCTACTTCTGGCGGCGCATGAAGGCCAGCGGGGCAAGACACACTCGCCGCCAGGGATTCATCACGCTGCTGCTGGCGCTGGTGACGGCGTTTGCGGCGCTGCCTGCGTGGTTCGCGCCGACGTACGGTGACGTCGTCGCCGCGCACCTCGACCGGCCGTTCTGGCAGGGAGGGCTGCTCAATCCGCTCGGCTACTTCATCCCGTGGAAGGTCGCTGCGCTCTTCGCCATGGTGTTCCTCAGCCTCTGGTCGCTGACCGCGTATCTCCGCGCCTCCAGCCGCGACGAGCTGCGCGCCGGGTTGGTGGGGCGGCGCAGCCAGGTGCTGCTGCTCGGGCTCGGCGCGGTGGTCAGCGTGATGATGATGGTGATGGGCGTGATCCGCGAGCACGCACGCCAGCCGTACCTCATCAGCGGCGAGCTCACGATCCAGAACCAGCAGATCACCAACAACGAGCCGAGCCCCGTGGGTGGCAGCTCGGGAGCCGCAACCGGACCGTGAGCGAACCGCGCAGCGCCGATGTCGTCGCACCGCCGCGCGGGATTGTCGCGTTGCGGCTCCGGCTCTTCGACACGCCCGGGCACGAGCTTCGCGGCGCGCTGCGACCGCCGTGGCCGCGCTGGATGACACGCTTGTACGAGCTGGAGCAGGCGCAGAACCCGGACGTCGACGCGAGCGCGGGTGAGGTGACGGCGTCCGCCGCGGTGTCTGCCTTGAGCAACCGGCTCCGTCACCGCCTCGAACTGATCGCGTTCTGCACGGGCGGCCTCGAAGAGCTGGGATGGGAGGTGGAGCTGGTCGACGACGTGCTCATCGCCACCGCGCGCACGACACCGTACGACGCGCGCCACGCGCTGGAGGATGCGGGTGTGGCCGGGCCGCTGTGCGCCGTGAGCGAGCTCGACGACTCCGGCTGGCCGCGACTTTGGTATGGCGGCGATGCCTGAGGTGGCCCACGTCGTCGTCGCCGTCGCGGAGCCCATGGTGGGGCGCATCCTGGCGCACAAATTGCGCCGCGAGGGACATCGCGTCACCGAGGTGCGCGACGCCGCAGGCGCGGCGGCCGCCCTCGGCGCCCGGCCCGATGTGGTGCTGCTGCAGCCACACCTGACGCCGCAGCGGCCGGTTCCGGCGCGCCGCGGCTGGCTCGCCGTTGTCGACGGTCGTGACGTCGCCGCGGCGCACGTAGCGATGCGAGAGGGTGCCGCCGGATTGGTGCGCATGCCCTTCAAGCCCACCGACGTCGCCGCGCAGGTGACGACGCTGCTCGCCATGGTGGTCACGTGAACGTCGACGTGCGCGCGGTGACGCGCCGCCACCGCAACGGGCGCGGCGTCGGCCCAGTCGACGTGCATCTCGCCGACGGCGAGTGCGTGGCGCTCATGGGACCGAACGGTGCGGGCAAGACGACGCTGCTCCGCATCGTGGCGACCGCCGACGCCGCACATTCAGGCGATGTCCTGTGGTATCGCCACGCCTCCCTGCGCCGCGCGAGGCAGTGGATCGGCTACGCGCCGGACACGATCGTGGAGGAGGGGACCCTCACCGCACGCCAGGCAACGCACTTCTGGTGCAGCCAGTGGACGCCGCGGGAGAACGTGGAGGCGCGCGTCACGGACGCACTTCGCAGGTTCGGCCTGGGCGACGTCGCCGACGAGCGCGTCGCCGGTTTCTCCTTCGGTATGCGCCGCCGCCTGGGGCTGGCGCAGGCCGTCGCGCACGAGCCGCCGCTGCTGCTGCTCGACGAGCCCACCGCGGGTCTCGACCCCGAAGGTGTGGACGCGCTCAGCAGCGTGCTGCGGGATCGCGCTGGACGCGCCTGCACCACGCTGATCGCCAGCAATGACTGCGCGTTCGTCGCCGCGACGTGCGACCGCGTGATCTTCCTCGACGACGGCCGGGTGCTGCGCGACGCGGCGCCGAGCACGCTGCTCGGCGAGGTTGGCGCCGGGCGGCGCGCGGACCTCGAGCTGGGCGGTGTGGTGGATACGCGTCTGCTGCGGGGGATCGCCGGTGTGGGCGCTGTTGAGCGCGTCGACGGCGTCGTCAGCGTGGAGCTGCTCGACGACGCGGCGCTGATCGCGGTGGTGGCTGCAGCCGACGCCCCCGCGGGTACGCTGCGCGCGGTCCGGCTGCACGCGCCCGACCTGGGCGACAGCTTCCGCCATCTCACGGGCCGCGACCTCGTTCCGGAGCGCGAGGCGCGCTGATGGCGACGGCATCGCGGCCGACTGCGGCACCGGCGCCGTCTCCTGTTCGGCGTGTCATGCCGCGTGGCATGTTCGTGCGCGAGCTGCTGACGTCGTTGACGCGGCCGCGCGCGCTGCTGCTGAAGGTCGCGGTGCCACTGCTGCTCACGGTGCCGCTCGTCGCCGGGCACGCGCCCACGTTCTGGGCGGCGATGCTGCTCACGGTGCTCTGCGCGATGACCGGGGCCGTGGGCTCGGCGGTGACGATCTCGCGGGCGCGAGACTCGGGGTTGCTCACGCGCCTGGCTCTGACACCGCGCCCCGCCTGGCGCGTGGTGTGCGGCTGGGTCGCGGGCGGCGCGGCCGTCGATGCGTTGCAGCTGGCGCCGGCGCTCGCCGTCGTCATCGCGCTCGCGCCGGTGTCGCCGGTCGCCGCCGTCGCCCTGCTGTGCGGCGCCGCGGCCGTGCTCGTCGTGACCAACGTCCTGGGCTGCGCCGTGGCTGCGCTGGGCGGCGGGCCGGGTGAGGTGCTGCTCGATGTCGCGGTCGTGCTCGCTCCGCTGCTGTTCCTCGGCGGCCTGTTCACCGGCGTGCCCCGTGACGGCTGGCGCTGGATCGCGGCGCAGGTCGATCCCTTCACCTACCTGCACTCCGCGTTCATCGCAGCCCTGGGCGGGGCGCCTGCGTTCGACGGCGGCGCGGTGCTGGTGGCCGCGGCGGTGACGCTGGCGGCGGGCTTCGGCGTGCTGGCGCTGATCGCGCGCGCCGTGCTGCGCGTGCGATGAGAGCGGCCGCCTCGCTGCTCGTCATGGCGGCGTGCGCCACGGTGGTCGCGTGTGAGCCGGGATCCGCCGGCGCGGCGCGCGTGTCGCTGCCCGCGGGTGCGTCGCGCGCGCTGGCCACGGTCACGCTGTACACGAGCCCCGACGGCGGCATCTACGAGAACCCCGACCACACGGAGGTGCGCCTGGTGCTGCGGCACGCGCCGGGCGACGTCGAGGCGATGCTGCCGGGAAACGGCTGGAAGCCGCTCGACGCGCTGGGCGACTTCACCTTCGTCGGCGTGAGCATCCGCAACGACGGCAAGGCCGGGTCGGATCCTCAGCTCAACGCGGTGCAGATCGCCAGCGACTACGCGCCCGACGGCACGGCGACCGGACCGCTGCGGCACTTCTACCATCCACTGTTCCCACTGGCCGTGCTCAGCCCGGGCGGCAGCGACTCCAGCTGCACGGTGCACGTCGATCCCGGACAGACGGTGGTGGTGGTGCTGGTGTACCCGCCGCTCCGTGCCACGGCGACCATCGTGTGGGGCGTGTACCACTCATTCGCGGTGCGCGCCCCGTTCGGCGGCGCGCTGCCCCCGGGCTCGTATGCCTGGCGCGCGACGGCGTGCGTGCCGCCCCAGCCGCCGGCGTCGTGAGCGTCGCGACAGCGCTTGGCTGGCGCGTGTGCCTGCCGACGGTTGACGTCACGTGTGTCCGTCTCTCCTGCCCGCGCAGCGGCGATGCAGACCCCTGGCCCCTGATGCGTGCGATGCAGGAGCTGCGCGTCGTCGGTGCAGCTCCTGCGGGCCGCCCGCATGCCGCCGGGGCCGGCCGCGGCGTGCCGCTGATCCAGCGGCAGGCGCTGTCCTGGGAGGGATGCGACCTGCTGCTGGAGGCGCATCATGCGCGCGATGCGACCACGCCCGACGAAGTGTCGCTCACACTCCCTCCGTGGGACGAGCTGCAGCAGCGCGCGGCGTCGGAGGACGACGTGTGGCGGCTGATCGATGCGACCACGGCCGCGTGCGCGGCACGTTTCGGCGCCATCGGCGACGGCGAGGCGATGGAGCTGCTCTCACCCGCGGACTGCGATGACTGGGTCTCGCGCGCGCGCCGCCACACCGGGCTGCTGCTGCGTGCTGGCGATGCTGCGCACGTCCCTGCGACGGTCGCGAGCGGGTACCGCGAGCTGCCCGTGAGCGGGCTCGTCGTGCTGCTCCGCTGATCACGGATGCTGATCCATGATCGCTACGGCGTCGTCGTCACCATCATCGTGGCGGCTGGTGCGCTGTTCGCGGTGCTGAGCCTCTTCCGTCCCGCGCTGCTGCCCGCGGTGCGTGCATACCTGCGGCTCAGTGTCGCGGCGGTTGCCGTGCAGGTTGTGATCGGCATCGTGCTGGTGGCCACCGGGCACCGCCCCTCGCAGCTGATCCACTGGTTCTACGGCGCCGCCACCCTGCTGGCGCTTCCCGTCGCGATGTTCATCGGCGGCGGACGCGGCGAACGCGAGGAACCGCTGTGGGTGGTCGGTGGCGCGGTGGCGACGCTGCTCTTCGCCTTCCGCGCGATCACGACGGGCTGAGCGGCGGCAGCACGGTGAGCGTCGCCCGGCTGCGCAGCCGCGCCAGCGCGGCGAGAACGGGCGCGCCCAGGACGAGCACCGCCACCGCATTGCCGGCGGCGCGAAGGCTGTCGTACGCAGCCGACGTGGCAGCGTAGAAGCTGGCGAAGCGCGCCAGCGCCTGACCCGGCGCCAGGCCGGGCACCCAGCCGAATGACGGCGTGCCGCGGTAGAACGCGGTCCAGTCCCAGACGTCGAGGAGCGCGCCGAAGGCGAACCCCGTGACCACACCCACGACCGCGAGCACCGCCACGTCGCGCCTGGACGGAATCCCGCGGCGGCGAAGCCCGGCCAGCCCGGCGGCCATTCCGACCCAGCCGCAGGCGATGACCTGGTAGGGCAGCCATGGGCCGATGCCGCCCGTCACCACCGCGGACGCCAGCAGCGCGGTGGCACCGCAGAGGAATCCGTAGGACGGGCCGTACACGTATCCGGCGGCCAGGATGAGAAAGAAGATCGGGCTGAAGCCGCCGACCCCGATGACCAGGACCAGACGCAGCGCCGCGTCGATGCCCGCGATCGCCGCCAGCAGGGCAAAGCGCCGCGCGTCCAGGCGGCGGGTCGCAGTCTCGACAAACGCGAGGACGGCGACGAGCCCCAGCGCCAGCGCGGCGGCGACGCCTGCGGGAGGCGACGAGGCGGCGACGAACGGCCAGAAGAACAGCACCAGTCCGGCCGCGGACACGGCGACGAGGCTCACGCCGTCACCGGTTCTGCGGCGTCCCGCTCACACGCCACGCCATCGCCGACCGTGATGCTGCGGTCGCCGACTGCCGCTGCCAGCGCAGCGTCATGGGTCGCCACCGCCACGGCGGCGCCGCGGTCACGAAGGCCGGCGATCAGGGTGCAGAGGGCCGCGCGCGCGGCACCGTCCATGCCCCGCGTGGGCTCGTCGAGCAGGACCAGCGACGGGCGCCCCACCAGCACCGCCGCCAGCGCCGCGCGCTGCCGCTGTCCGGTGCTGAGGTCGCGCGGGTAGCGGTCTGCGACGCGCTCGAGGTCGAGCGCCGCCAGCATGTCAGGGACATCGCTGGCCGATGCATCGGAGCAGTGCCGGGCGGTCCACTCCAGCTCGTCGCGCACGGTGGGGCGGTACAGCAGCGAGGTGGGGTTCTGCGGCAGGTAGGCGACACGGCCGGGTGGCCGCCGCACCGTGCCCGCAAGCGGCGGAAGCAGCCCGGCGAGGGTGCGCAACAGCGTGGTCTTGCCGCCGCCGTTGGGCCCTTGCAGCACGACGACGTCGCCGCCGCCTTCCAGGGTGACGTCGTGCACCACGGCGGTTCGGTCGATGCCGGCGGTGACGTGTGCGAGACGCCATGCGGCACCATCGCCACGGTGGTGCGGGCGCGACGGGGGCGGAACCGTGTCCGCGACGGGAATATCGATGTCGGCGACGGCGCCGGCGGCGACGTGCAAAGCCCGTGTTGCGAGGGGAAGGATCTGATCCAGCCGGTGCTCGGCAATCAGCACCGTGGTGCCGCCTCGCGTCGCGTCGCGGAGTGCGTCCATCAGCGCAACCGCCGACATGGCATCGAGCTGCGAGAGCGGTTCGTCGAGCGCCAGCAATCGGGGCTGCATCGCCAGAACACCCGCGAGCGCGAGGCGCTGCCGCTCACCTCCGGACAGGGTCCGCACCGCGCGCCCCCGCAGCGCGTCGAGGCCGGTGCGGTGCAGCGCCTCGTCGACGCGGCTGCGCATGAGCGCGGGGGCGACTTGCAGGTTCTCCAGGCCGAACGCGACGTCGCGCTCCACTCTCGCGTGCACCGACTGCAGCTCGGGGTCCTGGAAGAGGAATCCGACGTCGCGTGCCATGTCGCGCGTGGTCCCGCCGATGACGTTGTGTCCCAGCACGCTCGCGCTGCCGCGCACCGCGCCGCCGTGGAAGTGCGGAACGAGTCCGTTGCAGGTGCGCAGCAGCGTCGACTTGCCGCCGCCGGACGGCCCGGTGACGACGACCACGCCGCCGTCGACGTCGAGGTCGACGCCATCGAGCGCGGGGACGCGGCGCCCCGGATACCAGTACGTGAACGCCTCGAGGCGCACGACACTCATGACCGTCGTTTGATCAGCAGCGGCGACGCCAGCGCCAGGCAGCAAGCGGCTGCGCCGATGTCGACGGAAGGGGTGGTGATCGCGGGGAACGGATACCAGTCGGCGACGGCACCGGAGACGCGCAGCGCGACGAACGCCGCCGCCGCGGCCAGCGAGGCGACGCACACGACGACGTCGGCCGCGTGCCACTTCGTGACCGCGTAGTGGGTGCGGGTCCCGGCGCCGTAGCCGCGTGCCTCCATGGCCTCTGCCAGCGACGACGACGACTCGATGGCCGTGAGCACCACGGGCACCGCGAGGTCGGGCCAGTCGCGCGCCCTCCGTGGCCGCCAGCCGCGCATGCGCTGCGCGTCCCGGATGTCGACCGCGCTGCGTGCCAGGCCCGGGATGAGGTTGAGCGCCGTGCCCAGCGCGGCGCCGCTGCGGGACAGGAGCGCGGGGAGCGCGTCCACCAGCTCGGCAGGATCGACGACCAGCGAGAGCGCGGCCGCCGGCAGGATGGCCGCGGCAATGCCCAGCGCCGTGCTCACGCCGAAGACGAGCGCCTCGTAGGTGTATGCGCCGCCGAGCACCGGTATCGCGGGAGGGACCTGGGCGAAGGCGTGCGCTCCGCTGTGGCTGAGCACGGTGGTGATCAGCAGCGCGATCGATCCGGCAACGATCACCGCGAGCAGCAGCGGGCGCAGGCGCGTGTCGCTCCGCCTGTGCGCCACGAGCACGTTGAGCGCGCAGAGCACCACCAGCGCGCGGTAGACGGGGTTCGCGCTCGACAGCGCCACCGTCAGCGCCGCAAGGCACCACGCTGCCGCGGCTCGCGCGTTCACGGACCGGTGCGGCGGCGGCGCAGCAGCTGCAGCGCCAGTGTGACCCCGAGCGCTGCGGCGGCGATGGACGCGGCCACGAACCCGAGCGCCGGACTCGACGAGCCCGGGCCGCGAGACGAGGCCGGCAGCACGGCGGCGACGCGCGGCGACGGCGTCGCGGAAGCAGCGACCGGCACGCCACCGCCGGGGCAGGCGCCGGCCGCAGACGGTGGCGGCGCCGGCGCTCCGCTCTGCGGGTCGTAGCGCAATCCCTCCGCGTCCCCGTCGCGGAGCGTCACGCCGGCGATGCCGACGTCGCTGGAGACCCACGCGCCGCCTCTGTTCGCGGTGAACAGCACCCAGTACGGGCTCGTGCCCGTCCAGCACGTCGCTGGATACGTCGACGGTTCACCGTCGACCTGGCACACGGCTTCGCCGAGCGACGCATATCCGACGGCTTGGTATGCGATGCCCGATGCGCGCAGCGCCTGCTCGCCGCCGATGCCGCTGCCGTCGAAGCCCACGCAGGCGCGGACCGTTCGACCGTCGCCGTGCTCCACCACGACCGCCGCATGGTGCGGGTGACTCGCGGCCGCGCATGGCGAGGGGGCTGACGGCGCTGCCGGAGAGACGAACACGGCCGCCCCCGAGAGAACGCCGCAGAGCACCGTCGCCGATGCGATCAGCCCGCCGGCCCGGGGCAGACTCACCGCCGCCGCAACAGCGCGCCGCCGCCCGCAGCGACCACGACCACGGCGGCCGCGATGATGAGGACGAGCCCCGTCGGGAATCCCGGCGCCGGCGACGCCGGACGTCCCGGCAGCGCGGCCAGCACTGCGGGGAAAGGACGGAGCAGCAGGGCGGGAGGCACCTGGGCAGTGGTGAAGGGGTCGGGCGCCTTCTTGCCGGGAAACGTGAAGCCTCCGTCCGCATCCTGGGTGGCGGTCAGCTCCTGCAGCGGAGTGCGGCCGTCCTTGGTCCACGACGCCGCGGTCGGGCTCTGCCCGGCGGCGACGATCGCCTGCACCACGAGCGCCGTGGAGTCCGGGTCGCTGCCCGAGCCCGCCTGGTACGGGAAGCCGCCGTCGGCGTTCTGCTGCGTGCGCAGCCAGGCAATCGCGCGAGCGTCGCGCGTGTGCGTCCCGGTGGCGTCGAGCGCCATGAGCGACATCGCCGTCGAGTTGGTGTCACTGGTGGCAAAATCTTTCGGATTCTTGTCGTTGGCCCGGTCGAGATAGTCCCAGCCGCCATCCGAGTCCTGCGCCGAGACGGCGTACGACGTGGCCGCCGCAGGCACATGGGCGCGCGCCGCCGCGAGGCCCTGCATCGCCAGCGACTGGGTGAACGCCTCCCCGTCACCGAATGCACCGGTGGCCGCGCTGTAGCCGTGCATGAGCTGCGCGATCAGGTCGACGCCGCCGAACGATCGGGGGTTGCGCCTGGCGGCGACGACGGCTTGCACCAACTCCCCGCACGGGCCGGGGCTGGCGCACGCGGCGCGTGCGTGCGCGGCGAGGTAGGCGATGACGGACGGGCCCCCGCCGGCGTGCGCCGCGCCGGGGTCGGAGCCGGCCGCGGCGAGCGAGATGGCGAACAGCTCGCTCGACGCGTAGCTTCCCGGAGACGACGGGATCGAGCCGTCGGCAGGGGACTGCTGCGATCGGAGGTAGCCCAGCGCCGCCGCGGCGGGTCCTCCTGCGGCTGCCACATCGATGACCTCGAGTGAAGCCGGCAATGGCGCCATGAGCAGCACGCACGCTGCCAGGATCCTGCGGGACCGTCGCATCCCACGCTCCTCACGCGGCTCGCCGATCCACCTCGCCGGAGGGTCCTCGCCGCATGAGGCCGACCTCCCGTCTCGCGCGGGGGTGGAGAGGGCGCCCCACGGGTCGGTCTCCTGGCTCGCGGATCATCACCGGCCGGCCGCCTTCCCCCGGATTGCTCCGAGGTGGCCGCTGGCCGCCGGTTCCCCGCTCACAGTTGCGCGACAGCGCCGGATTCCCACCGGCTTCCCATCACCCGTGACGCTATGCAGTTGTGCCCGCGATTATGCGGTAGCGCACCTCTGGGATGGATGCGTCGCCGCGGTGCTCCACCCGTTCGGCGCCGTCCCGGTGCCACCCCCGGGCTTCGTAGAAGCGGCAGGCGTCAGCGTTGTCGCGAATCACCCACAGCACCGCGTGTGTGCGTCCCATGTGGTGCAGCCGGCTGATCGCCGCGTCGAGCAACAGCGTGCCGACACCGCGCCCGCGCGATTCGGGTCGCACGTGCAGGGCGATGATCTCTCCGCAGCCGGATGCGACATCGTCGTCGCGCGCCACGCCGAGCTCGCACAGCCCGGTGATGGTGCCGCCGGCGTCGGCCACGATCGTCTGCCGCTCCGAGGCGGGCGCACGCAGCGCCTGCTCCCATCGCTCCAGCCGGCTCTCCAGCGTCACGGCGGACAGCCATGCCTGCGGCACGATGCCGCTGTACGCGCTGCGCCAGCTGGACAGGTGCAGCGCAGCGAGGGCAGGGACGTCGTCCGGCGTAGCGTCGCGGACGGTTGCCGTCAGCTGCGGTGCGTCGTGGTGATGGTGATCGGGCTCCACTCCCCGGTGAGCCCCTGGCCGTGCACGGAGACGCTGCGGTCCTCGTCGATCGGCTTCTCGGTCATGAGGCCCAGCGCCACCAGGAAGGACTCGATCTTCATCGGCACGTTGTCGTGGTGGTCGACGAGCTCTCCGTCGATGAACCACCGCAGGTCGTCGTTGGCCTTGTCGTACACGATGCGATAGAGGTGCGGCTGACCCGGCTTGGTGGGCACGTCGACCTCGTTGAAGATGCAGAAATAGGTGGGGCGGTTGAGGTCCGCGGGTGTGTCCGCGGCGACGCCGGGGAACAGAACGCGCCCGTAGACGGTCGCGATCTTGTCATTGGTGACAAAAAAGTCGATGGCGGCTCCGGTGTTGAAGTCGAGCAGGTTGACCGTGGCCATGCCGTCGTAGAGATCGCCGTCGCGACCGTTGTGGCGCCGCGCGGCGATCGTCAGCTCGACGGCGATCTCGCCGTCGTCGGGCGGCTCGAAACGCGCCAGCGAGTAGTACATGTGCTTGGCGTTGTCGAGCACCTGGATGCGGTCGTGCGACCGGCTCAGCGGGTTGGCCCGGACGCGGAGCTTCTCGCCCTCGACGATCACGGTGGCGTTGGGCTCGCGGTAGTTCCACTCGGTGCCGTCGGGGAGCTTGAACCCGCCGATCTCCCAGGAGGGGTCCTTGCCGGTGATGATGGAGCGGAAGTTGCCATACCGCATCGTCTCGACGCGCCCCGGGGCCGTCGCGGCGTCGCCCTTCCGGCCATTGGTCGTCGCGGTGGCCGCGGTCTGTGCCATGAGTGGAGCCTCCATGTGCCGCCGCGATCAAGGTACCAGCAGCGCCGCGGGATTAGCCCGGCGGCCGGCTGCGTACACTGATTCCGTATGAGGGAGCCCGGCCGGCAGGCGGTGGCCGTCATCTCGGTACACGCCTCGCCGCTGTCCGAGTTGGGGCGCGGCGAGAACGGCGGCATGAACCTGGCCATCCGCCGTGTGTGCGAGGGCCTGTCGGAGCGCGGCATCCCCACCGACGTGTTCGTGCGTCGCGACGATCCCCGCGCGCCGGCCGAAGAGCTGATCGCCCCGGGCAGTCGGCTGGTACGGCTGCCGGTTGGCCCCCCTTCGCCCCTTCCCAAGGCAGAGGTGCCCGCCCTCTGCGGCGCCTTCGCGGCGACGCTGCGGGGCCATGCGGCTTCCGAGGGCCGGTCGTACCGGGCCGTCCACGCCCACTACTGGTTCGGCGGGCTCGTGGCCCGGACGCTCCGCGACGCATGGGACGTCCCCTGGGTGCAGAGCTTCCACACCCTGGCGCGCACCAAAGCCCGCGCCGGGCTTCCCCTGGACGCGGACCGCGCGCTGGCGGAGCAGGCGTTGGTAGACGGCGCCGACCGGCTGGTCGCGGCCAGCGTCTCGGAGGCGAAAGACCTCATCCGCCTGTACCGCGCGACGCGCGAGCGGATCTGCGTGGCTCAGCCTGGCGTGGACCTGCGCCTCTTTCAGCCGCGCGACACGGCTGCGCTGCGCCGGGACATGGGCCTGGACGGAAGCCGCGTCGTGTTCTTTGCCGGCCGCCTGGAGCCGCTGAAGGGCGCCGACACGCTGCTCGACGCGCTGGCCCGGCTGGCGGCACGCCCCGAGTACGCGGACGTGCAGCTGCTGGTCGCCGGCGAGGACAGCGGCGACGGTGCCGGCGGCGGCGGCGAGCGGGCCCGGCTGCAGCGCCGCGCCGAGGAGAGCCCGCTGGACGGGCGCGTCCGCTTCCTCGGAGCCGTGTCGCACGACCGGCTCGCCGACTACTACGCCATCGCCGACGTCTGCGTCGTGCCCTCGCGCACCGAGAGCTTCGGCCTGGTGGCCCTCGAGGCGCAGGCGCTGGGCACGCCGGTGGTCGCCGCCGCGGTGGGCGGGCTCACCGAGGTGGTGCAGGACGGCGTGACCGGGTTCCTGGTCGAAGGCCGCGACACCGGGCGCTGGGCGGAGACCATCGCCGCGGTGCTGAACGACGACGGCATGCGCGCCGCGATGGGGGAGGAGGCGAGACGGCGCGCCGCGCGGTTCACCTGGAGCCGCGCCGTGGACCGCGTCTCCGCGATCTACGACCGGGTGACCGCACCGCGCGCCCCGGCGGACACGCCATGCGGCTACCCGGACGACGAGGTGGAGCTGCTCCGGGCGGGGTGACCCTGCCCGGCTGGGGCTAGGCCTCGGCTGCGGCGCTATCGGCTGCCTGGGCGCGTTGCGCGCGAAGGCTGCCGTCGCGGCCCTCCCGCAGGATGCGCAGCGCCGGACCCGGAAGCCGTGTGTCCTGCAGCGCCCCGTCGATCGCGGCGACAACCTCCGCGTCGACCAGCTGGCGGGGGTACAGCGCTTCGGTCATGGTCTCCGCCTCGTCGATGGAGCGCTGCGCCCAGATGCCGGGCAGCGCCTCGACGTAGCGGGCGACGTACGGTCGCAGGAGCTCCGGGTCGTCGAGGCGGTTGTTGAACCCCGCCGCCGCCGACGAGGCGGCGACGAACCCGGCCATCAGCGCGGTCATGGCCGCCAGCGAGGGCTCGTGGTCCACCGCCTTGGCCCACTCCTCGGGGATGGGGGAGCGGGGGTCGATGATCCGCCGCCAGGCTTCTTCCTTCGCCTCGGGCAGCGGCCGCGCGGCGAGGCAGGCGGCGCCGCGGCGGCGCCCGATGTCGGAGGGGTCGCGGTCGATCTCTGCGTTGATGCGGTCGGCGTCCGCCAGACCGTAGCTGGACGCGTGGCCGAGCAGTAGCCAGTGCAGGTCGGTGCGCAGCTCGAGGCCGGGGATCTGCTCCGCGCCGTCGAGCAGCCCGATCAGCTGGGCTCGCTCTTCCGGCTGCACCGCGGTCGCCACCATGCACTTGAACCAGGCGGTGAGGAGGTCGGGCGAGTGCTCCAGACGCGCCACCTGCTCCCGCGCCACGGCGTGCAGGCGGCTGCGCGCGGCCGCGCGGTTGGCCGGGTCGCCGAACTGCTCGATCGCCGCCCCGGCCTGGCCCAGGACCCGCTCCGCGATGAGCACGTCGGTCTCGGCCGCGGCGTGCCGCGCCACCAGCTCCACGAACCGGCGAGCCGGCACCTCGGCGTCCCGGGTCATGTCCCAGAGCGCCGCCCAGCAGAGGGCGCGCGCCAGCGGGTCCTCGAGGCCCGACAGCCGCTCCAGCAGGGTGGCCACGGAGCGGTCGTCGAAGCGCAGCTTGGCGAAGGTGAGGTCGTCGTCGTTCACCAGCACCATGTCGGCGGCCTTCTCGCCGGCCAGCTCGCGGATCTCGGTGCGAGGGCCGCTGAGGTCGGTCGCGACCTGCCGCCGCCGCCGCAGCGTGCCGTCCTGGCCGCCGTCGTACAGCCCCACCGCGATCCGGTGCGAGCGCATCGTCGGATGCTCTGCGCGAGCCACCTGCTCCACGGCGAAGGACGTGTAGCGGCCTCCGTCGATGCTGAACTCCGGACGCAGCATGTTCATGCCCGTGGTCTGCAGCCACTCGCGCGCGAAACGGCCGACGTCCCGTCCCGACGAGCGCCGCAGGCAGTCGAGGAAGTCGTCGAGGGTGGCGTTGCCCCAGCGGTAGCGGCGGAAGTAGTCCTGCACGCCGCGCTTGAAGGAGTCCTCGCCCACCCAGGCCACCAGCTGGCGCATCACGGCGGCGCCCTTGTGGTACGTGATGCCGTCGAAGTTCTGCCGCACCGCCTCGGTGTCAGGCACCTCGTCGGCGATGCGATGCGTCGTGACCAGCTGGTCCTGGCGCGCCGCCACCGACTTGACGGTGTTGGCGAAGTCAGCCCACGCGTTGGTGAACCGCGTCGCCTCCGCCATGGCGAGGATCGACATGTACGTGGCGAAGGTCTCGTTGAGCCACAGGTCGCCCCACCAGCGCATCGTCGTCACGTCGCCGAATCCGTGCACGTGCGCCATCTCGTGGAGGATGGTCTCGGCAAGGCGCGCGACCTGCGTGTCGGTGGGGCGGCCGCGGAACACGTACGACTCGTTGAAGGTGACGCACCCGGGGTTCTCCATCGCGCCCATGTTGAATTCGGGCACGAACAGCTGGTTGTACTCGTCGAAGGGGTAGGGGAAGCCGAAGTAGTCGGCGAAGAAGTCGAGACCCTGCCGCGTGATCTCGAAGATGTCCTCCGCCTGCTCTTCCATCCAGCTGGCCATCGACTCGCGTGCCCAGATGCCCATGGGCACGCCGCGGTGCTCGCTCTGCAGCACGTGGTACGTCCCGGCGACGACGGCGATCAGGTACGGCGGGATCGGCGGCGTCGTGTTGAAGCGCGTCACCGTCAGGCCGTCGCTGCTTTCGGTGGCGATCACCCTGCCGTTGCCGCACACGCGCCAGGCGGGCGGCGCGGCCACCGTCATCGACACGGTCGCCTTGAGGTCGGGTTGGTCGAAACACGCGAGCACCCGATGCGCGTCGAACGGCTCGAAGTGCGTGTACACGTACACACGCCCGTCCACCGGGTCGGCGAGACGGTGCAAGCCGATGCCGAGGTGCTGGTACTCGCACTTCGCCCGCACGTCCAGGCGGTTGGCGCCCGCCCGAAGCCCTGAGAGGCGCAGCCGCTTGCCGTCGAAGGCGACGTCGGCGGGGGCGAGGTGCTTTCCGTTGAGCACCACGTCGTCGATCGATCGCGCCGCGAGGTTGATGAACGTCGACGCGCCGTCGCGCGCCGCGTCGAAGGTCACCTCGGTGGCGCTGACGAACGTCTCGGCCTTGGGGTCGTCGCTGAGCTCGAGCGACACCGTGTACGCGAGGTTGGACAGCAGCGCGGCGCGCTCGGCTGCCTCCACGGCGGTCAGGTTGTCGTGGGGCGCGGGTGCTTCGAGGGTTGCGTCCTTGGTCAACTCCAGCTCCTGGTTCGGCTCGGTGGCCCGCAGCGGCCGGATCAGGCCTGCCGCCAACGCAGCATAGCCATCAGGAACTTGATCGGAGCGTGACGGTCGCCAAGCGAGGAGTGGCGAGGCGTCAGGCCGGGACGGCGAGCCCCTCGCGCTCTGGTATCGCTGCGACACCGGCGCCCAGCGACACCGCCGGTTCGGGCGGGGTGGCGAAGCCGTGCCGCGTCTTCTCCCAGTAGAAGGGCTTGTACAGCAGCTGCAGCGTGCCCTTCCACGCCGCCACGGACATCAGCAGCCAGTACACCGGTGCGAGCAGCGCCCACTTGACGTCGTCGTAGTGATCCCGCTCGTAGCAGCCGCTCAGCGTCGCCACCATGAACGCCGCGTTCCCCAGCAGGAAGCCGGCCGTGCACGCGTAGAGCACGACCCCTGGAAACAGCAGCTGGATCGTCTGCAGGTGCGTGGTGAACCAGAGCGCCGTGAGCGCCAGGTAGATCGGGTTGATCAGCAGGCAGAGCGTGCCGGCTCCGAAGAACAGGTGGAAGGAGAAGAACGCGCGCGGGCCCATGGTGCGGAAGAGCTTCCAGGGGTGGCGCATCTGAAAGAGGTACGTCTGCACGTACCCCTTGACCCAGCGGCTGCGCTGCCGGATCCAGTTGCCCAGACGGCTGTTGGCCTCCTCGTACGTCGTCGAGGCGATGATCATCGTCTTCCAGCCGCGCACGAAGATGCGCAGGCCGAGATCGGCGTCTTCCGTGACGTTGAAGGCGTTCCAGCCGCCAAGCGCCTGCAGGCGCCGCGTGATGAAGTGATTCGAGGTGCCGCCCAGGGGGATGGCCACGTCCAGGGATTGCAGGCCCGGCAGCATCTGGTCGAACCATGCTGAGTACTCGGCCGTGAACCAGCGCGTCAACACGTTCTGGCGGCGGTTGAAGTAGTTGAGCTTGGCCTGGATGCAGACCAGCTCGGGCGAGGCCTTGCGGAACGCGATCACGCACTTGCGCAGCTGGTCGGGCTCGGGCCGGTCCTCGGCGTCGTAGATGACCAGGTACTCGCCGCGGGCGCGCGACAGGCCCGCGTTGCAGGCACGCGGCTTGCCCTTGGGGCCGGCGTCCGGAATCGTGATGACCTCGAAGTTGCCCGGCGGCTTGAAGGCCAGGAGCGCATCCCGTGTCTCGTCGTCGTCCTGCTCGAGCAGGATCTTGACGTCCAGCTTGTCCGCCGGATAGTTCAGCCGGGCGATGCCTGTGACCAGCTGGGGCACCATCTTGGCCTCGCGGTAGAGCGGCACGAGCACCGTGTAGATGGGCAGGCCGCGGTCGGACAGGGCATCGAGCTCCGCTTGGCCGACCTGCAGCGAGGCCGGGTTGCGCACCGAGCGGCGGATCAGCCAGAGCTTGAAGAGGTTGGCCGCGGCGAAGAAGGCGACGATCAGAACGTTGACGACGATCGCCGTGGGCAACGGTGCGATGTATGCAGACGCAGCGATCCCCGCGACCACCACGAGAAGGAAGAGCTTCTGACGGCCGGTGAGGACGCGCTCGGTGTCGGCGCCGACCGCGTGGTCGCCGCTTGCCGGCGCTGGAATGCGGCGGACGACGAATGACCGCCGCGCTCTCGCCGGCACCCTCCGGCGCAGCCGCTCGGCGCGCTCGGTTGCGCTGATGCCGCGCTTCAGCCCCACGCGCCGCGCCCCGTTGCCGCGCCGCCCGCGCACGTCACGCGGATTGCGCGGATCGCCGACTGCGATCCCATCCCTGCCCCCAGAACCCCCCGCTGCCCCGATGCCGAAACCGTCTGGCACGAAGGCTATTGCATACCCCCGGGTCTTGTCAAAGTTCTCAATCGCACTGACCGCCTCAGGTCACGGATTGTGCGAAACGCCGGGCGTGATCTGACGA
Source organism: Candidatus Dormiibacterota bacterium (assembly GCA_963777285.1). Lineage (GTDB taxonomy): Bacteria > Chloroflexota > Dormibacteria > Aeolococcales > Aeolococcaceae > JAFARE01. The sequence continues at coordinate 778,946 of CAVZPR010000001.1, read as the reverse complement.
GCGGCTCAGTCGCGCGGGTGGAATATGGCGGAGGTCACCCTGCGCACGGCCACCCGCGGGGCGAGGCGCGGACCCAGCGCCAGCGCCGCATTGAGCGCCCCCGGGACGGCGACCGCGGCACCCCGGTCGAAGGCGCGCAGCGCGATGGAGACACAGCGGGGGGCGCTCATCGGCCGCGCCATCTCCATGTAGTCGTTGACCCCCGCCACGTCGGCGAACTCGGTGCGCACCGGGCCGGGGCACAACGCCATGGCCCGGGCGCCGGTGCCCCTCAGCTCCTCCGCGAGGGCCTCGGTGAAGTGGAGGACGAACGCCTTGGTGGCGCCATAGGTCGCCATGTATGGCAGCGGCTGGAAGGCTGCGGTGCTTGCGACGTTGATGACGCCTCCTTCGCGGGCCTCGAGCAGCCCCGGCAGCACGGTGAGGGTGAGCTCGTGCATGGCGACGACGTTGAGCTGCACCTCGGCGCGTTCGCGAGACGCCTCGAGGTCCGACAGCCGGCCGCGCGTGGCGTACCCCGCGTTGTTGACCAGCACCCAGGGGCCGCCCGCTCGCAGGAGCCGGGCCACCGACTGCCGCCCACGCGCCGTCTCCAGGTCAGCCACGAGCACATCCGCTGCCACCTGGTGACGGCCGCGCAGCTCGGCCGCCAGCTCCTCGAGCCGCTCCTCACGGCGAGCCACGACCGTGACGGGGTGACCTCGCTCCGCAAACCGGCGCGCGAACTCGCGGCCGATGCCGCTCGAGGCCCCGGTCACCAGGACTGGAATCGTTGTCGGCACTGCTCGAGCCATTGGATGCTCCATCGGCTGCGCTGTTGAGGCGAAAAGCGTAGTCGAGCGGGGCTCGGTCGCCTCGCGAGGGGCCTTTGTTACGATCGGCCGGCGATGCTGTCGGACTACGCGCCGATTCTCGTCTTCCTGGCGGTCGTGCTCGCATTCGCATGTGGCGCGCAGCTGCTCAGCTCGGCACTCGGCCCGCGCCGGCCGTCCGCCGCCAAGGAGCTTCCGTACGAATCGGGCATCGTGCCGCGCGAATCGGCGCGGCGCCGCTTCTCGGTGAGCTTCTACGTCACAGCAATGCTGTTCATCATCTTCGACGTCGAATCGATCTTCCTGTTTCCCTGGGCGACGATCGTGCGGCAATTGAAGATCTTCGGCATCGTGGAGATCGCAATCTTCATCGGCACACTGCTTGTCGGGCTGCTGTACGTCTGGCGCAAGGGAGCACTGCGGTGGGATTGAGCGCTACGGCGTCGACCGCGGGGCTCCTGCGCGCCGGCGATGCGGGCACCATCGCGCTGCCCCGCGTCGGCGCCGGCGAGCGCACCGCGGTGCAGAGCGGTGTCGTCACCACCACCATCGAGAAGCTCATCCAATGGGGGCGGTACAGCTCGCTCTGGCCGGCGCTCTTCGGGCTGGCCTGCTGCGCCATCGAGATGATGGCCACGGGCGCGTCGCGCTACGACATGTCGCGCTTCGGCGCCGAGGTCTTCCGCGCCTCGCCGCGCCAGGCGGACGTGATGATCGTCGCCGGGCGCGTCTCGCAGAAGATGGCGCCGGTGCTGCGGCAGATCTACGACCAGATGCCGGAGCCGAAGTGGGTCATCAGCATGGGCGCCTGCGCCTCCAGCGGCGGCATGTTCAACAACTACGCGATCGTCCAGGGCGTCGACAAGGTCGTGCCGGTGGACATCTACCTCCCCGGCTGCCCGCCGCGGCCGGAAGGTCTCCTCGACGCGGTCATCAAGCTGCAGCAGAAGATCGCCGGGGAGCGTCCCGGCTCACTGCGAGGGTAGGCGCGTGAGCGGCCCCGGAGCGCCGGCCACGACGCGACCGGTCAGCGGCTCGCGCGCCGCCGAGGCGCTGGCGCGCGAGCTGCCGGACGCGATCCTCCGGCGCACCGTCGCGTACGGCGAGGAGACGGTCTGGGTCGCGCGTGAGCGTCTCGTCCAGGTCTGCACCCTGCTCCGCGACCATCCGGACGCGCGTTACCGCCTGCCGATGTTCGTCACCGCGGTCGACTGGCCGGACCGCGAGCCCGAGGAGCCGCGCTTCGACATCGTCTACCAGCTTCGCTCGCTCGAGTTCAACGACTGGTGCCGCCTCATCGTGCAGGTGACCGAGGACGACCCCTCGGTGCCGACCCTGGAGCGCGTGTTTGCCGGCATGGACTGGCTCGAGCGCGAGACGTACGACCTGTTCGGCATCCAGTTCACCGGCCACCACGACCTGCGTCGCATCCTGCTGCCCATGGACTGGGAGGGGTACCCGCTGCGCAAGGACTACGCGTCGTTCGGCGAGCCGGTGGCGTTCACGCACAACCTGGAGTGGGCGCTGCCCGCGCAGGAGCGGCCGGCCGACATGCCTGGACAGTCGCGATGACGGTGCTGCCCCCGCCGGGCGCGCCGGCCGCCACGGACGACGCGTCGCAGGCGTACGAGCGCGGCCGCGACATGCTCGGTGTCGAGTCGGGCCTGGACTCGGTCGACCTGGTGCAGCTCGACGACAGCACGATGGAGCTCAACATGGGGCCGCAGCACCCCTCGACGCACGGCGTGCTGCGGCTCGTGCTCGAGCTCGACGGCGAGGTGGTGAAGCAGTGCAAGCCGGACATCGGCTTCCTGCACACCGGTTTCGAGAAGGACTTCGAGCGCCATCAGTACCAGCAGTGCATCCCGTACACCGACCGGATGGACTACCTGTCGCCGCTCTTCAACAACCTCGGCTTCGCGCTGGCGGTCGAGAAGCTGCTCGGCATCGAGGTGCCGCCGCGCGGTCAGTACCTGCGCGTGATCATGTGCGAGCTGACGCGCATCGCCAGCCACCTGCTCTGGTACGGCACCAGCGCCCTCGACCTGGGCGCGACCACGCCGTTCATCTACGCCTGGCGTGACCGCGAGAAGCTCCTCGACATCAACGAGCTGGTGAGCGGTGTCCGCATGCACACGTCGTTCATCCGTGTCGGCGGGCTGATGGCGGACGTCCCTGAGGGGTTCTACGCGCTGGTGAACGACTTCATCCAGACCTTCCCCAGGCTCATCGACCAGCACGAGCTGCTCATCACACGCAACCCGATCTGGCGCGAGCGCACCGTGGGCCTGGGGCGCATCAGCGCCGAGGACGCGCTGTCATACGGCGCCACGGGTCCCATCCTGCGCGCCTGCGGCATCCCGTACGACCTGCGCAAGGCCCGCCCGTACAGCTCGTACGACCAGTTCACATTCGACATCCCGATCGCGTCGCACGGCGACGTCTACGACCGCTACCTGGTGCGCATGCAGGAGATGCGCGAGTCGCTGAAGATCGTGGAGCAGGCGTTCAACAACCTTCCCGGCGGCCCGGTCAACACCACCGACCGCAGGGTGGCGCTGCCCCCGCGCAACGAGCTCAACACCAGCATGGAGTCGCTCATCCACCACTTCAAGCTGGTGACCGAGGGCATGCGTCCGCCGGTGGGCCAGGTGTACCAGGGGATCGAGGGGCCACGGGGGGAGCTGGGGTTCTACATCGTCAGCGACGGCAGCAACCGGCCGTACCGGTGCAAGGTGCGCAGCCCGTCGTTCAGCAACCTCAGCTCGCTGCCGCACATGGTGCACGGCGAGCTCATCGCCGACGTCGTGGCGGTGATCGGCTCCATCGACATCATCCTCGGGGACGTCGACCGTTGAGCCTGAGCACCACCACGCGAGCTGAGATCGAGAAGGCTCGCGACCGCTATCCGCAGGCGCGCAGCGCCATCCTGCCGGCGCTCTGGGCGGTGCAGCACGAGGTGGGTCATCTCACGCCGGATGCGATGCGTGAGGTCGCCACGCTGCTGCACGTGACGCCGAGCGAGGTCGAGGCGGTGTCGACCTTCTACTCGATGTACTTCCAGAAGCCGCACGGGCGCCACGAGGTGATCGTGTGCATCAATGTGTCGTGCGCGCTGCGCGGCGCCGACGACATCGTCGCGCACCTGGAGCGCTCGCTCGGCTGTGCCTCCGGTGAGACCACCGCTGACGGCGAGTTCACCTGGAGCAGCACGGTCGAGTGCCTCGGCGCTTGCGGGGGCGCACCGGCCATGCAGCTCGACCACCGCTTCGTCGAGAACCTCACGCCCGACTCCGTCGACGCGACGTTGAGCGCGGCCCGCGCCCCGATGGGGCCCGCTGCCTCGAGCCAGGACGCCGCAGCGCCCGCCACGGCGCGCACGCCGCGGCGACGCAAGCTGCGGCCGGAGGACCCGGAGGCGGCATCATCCGGCCACCGCGGGCGTCAGCTGACCCGCGGCGGCTGGCCGGCCAATCGACATTCTCCGGCGTGGTGACTAACGATGGCCGAGTACAAGCTCCTCACCAAGGACTTCGGCGTCGAGAACCTGCATCAGCTCAGCGTGTACCAGCGCACCGGTGGCTATCAGGGTTTGCGCGACGCGTTCAAGAAGTTCACGCCGGAGACGCTGGTCGCGGAGGTGAAGACGAGCGGCATCCGCGGGCGCGGCGGGGCGGGGTTCCCCACCGGCACCAAGTGGTCGTTCCTGCCCAAGGACGTCTTCCCCCGCTATCTGTGCTGCAACGCCGACGAGTCGGAGCCGGGCTGCTTCAAGGATCGGTACCTCATCGACCGCAGCCCTCACCAGCTCATCGAAGGACTGCTGATCGCCGCATACGCGCTGCAGGTGAACACCGCGTTCATCTACATCCGCGGCGAGTATCGCGACCAGCGACTGCTGCTGGAGGCCGCCGTCGAAGAGGCTCGCGGCGCCGGCTACGTGGGCGCCAACATCCTCGGCAGCGGCTTCGACTGCGACGTCATCGTCCACGGCGGCGCCGGCGCATACATCTGCGGTGAGGAGACGGCGCTGATCGACTCGCTGGAAGGGCTGCGCGGCCAGCCGCGGCTCAAGCCACCGTTCCCCGCGGTGAAGGGCCTCTACGGCCAGCCCACGGTGGTCAACAACGTGGAGACGTTGTGCAACCTGCCCTACATCGCCTCGCGCGGCGGCGAGTGGTTCAAGTCATTGGGCACGGAGAGCAGCACCGGCACGCGGGTCTTCTGCTGCAGCGGGCACATCAACAAGCCGGGTTCTTACGAGATGCTGCTCGGCACGCCGATCCGCGAGCTCCTCGACGAGGAGTGTGGCGGCATGCGCCCCGGCAGCACGCTCAAGGCATTCCAGCCGGGTGGCGGCTCCATGCAGGTGCTGCTGCCGGAGCACGCCGACCTGCCGCTCGACATGAACGTGGTGCAGAAGGCAGGCTCGTCGCTGGGCGCGGGCGCGATGATCTTCATGGACCAGACCACGTGCTTGGTGGACGTGTCGATGCGCCTCGTCGACTTCTACCAGCACGAATCGTGCGGCAAGTGCGTCCCCTGCCGCGAGGGCACGTACTTCGAGTTGCAGCTGATGCACAAGCTGGAGGCCGGGCGCGCCACGCCTGCCGAGCTGGCAACCCTCAGCGACATCTGCGAGAACATGGACGGCCGCTGCTTCTGCCCCCTGGGTGACACGGCCACATGGTTCGTCATGTCGGCGTACAAGCACTTCAGCGACGAGTTCCAAGCCCACTGCGGCGCGGGCGAGTGCCCCATAAAGGCACGCGCACGCGACCGGGCGGCCTGAGGATGACCGAAGCCACGCCGCCGGCAGGAGGCAAGGTGAAGCCGGGTGGGGAGGCGCGGCTTCAGGCGAAGGCGCCATTGGGGAGTGAGGCGCCGAAGGCTGAAGCCACGCCTCCCGTGCTGCCCGCTGCCCCGCCTGCCGATGATGGACGCGTCGCTGTGAGCATCGACGGCCGCGAGGTGCGCGTACCCAAGGGGACGCTCGTGCTCGATGCGGCGACGGAGCTGGGCATCCACATCCCGATCTATTGCGCGCATGCCAAGATGGATCCCGTCGCGGTGTGTCGCATGTGCCTGGTGCACATCGAGAAGTTCCCCAAGCCGCAGCCGGCGTGCGCCACCGTGGTCGGCGACGGCATGGTGGTCGTGACCGACAACGCCGAGGTCACCAAGCTGCGCGAAGGGGTGCTCGAGTTTCTCCTGCTCAACCATCCACTGGACTGCCCGGTGTGCGACCGGGGTGGCGAATGCGACCTGCAGGACTTCACCTTCCGCTACGGGCCCGGGGTCTCGCGCTTCCCGATCACCGAGAAGGTGCACTTCAACAAGGCCGTCCCGCTGTCGCAGCACATCGAGCTGGACCAGGAACGCTGCATCCTGTGCTGGCGCTGCGTGCGCTACTACGACGAGATCACCGGCGAGAAGGAGATCGTGCTCGAGCAGCGCGGTGTGCAGACGCTGGTGACCACGTTCAACGAGCAGCCGCTGCGCTCCAAGTTCCAGGGCAACCTGCCGGAGGTGTGCCCCGTCGGGGCGCTCACGCACCGCGAGTACCGCTTCCGCGCGCGGCCCTGGGAGCTGCAGCGCACCGCAGGCATCTGCCCGGAGTGCTCCTACGGCTGCAACGTCAACATCGACAGCCGCGACTTCGAGGTCAAGCGATTCGCCTCACGTGACAACCCCATGGTCGACGACATGTGGCTCTGCGATCGCGGGCGCTACAGCTTTCCGCAGTGGAACAGCAGCGAGCGAGTGCGCCGTCCCCAGGTGCGTCCGCGCGACGGTGGGGAGCGCGACGTGTCGGTGGCCGAGGCCGTCGCCGCCGCGGCGCGCGAGCTGCGCGCAGCGATCGACGCGCACGGCCCGGCGTCGGTCGCCGTTCTCGGGTCACCGCAGTGCACCAACGAAGAGCTGTTCCTGCTGGAACGCCTGGCGCGTGGCGTGATCGGCACGCCGCACATCGATCACCAGCTCGACGCGTTCCCCGAGCTGGACCCGGCGGAGCACGAGCTGGGCATCGCAGAGATAGAGGGGTGCGATGCCCTGGTGGTCCTCGGTGCCGAGCCGGAGGAGGAAGCGCCGGTCCTGACGCTGCGCCTGTACAAGGCGGAGCGCAAGCATGGCGCTCGCGTGCATCGCGTGGACCACGACGCGTCGACGTCGAGCGTCACCGCGCTGGCCAAAGGCGCGACGCGCGTCGGCCTCATCGCCGACGAGACCAACCGCCGGCACGCGGCGCGCGTGGCGGCGGCGCTGGGACACGACACGAAGGTGCGGCGGCTCACGGTCACGCGCGGTGTCAACGGCCGCGGCGCCAAGGACCTGGGGGTCCTGCCCAACCTGCGGCCCGGCTACCGGCCGGCGCCGGCCGAGGGCAAGACCGGCCGCGGCATTCTCGAGGCGGCGGCGTCGGGGGCGATCCATGCACTGCTCGTCGTCGGCCCGAATCCGGTGCTGGAAGCGGCCGGTCCCGAGCTCGACCTGGCGCTGCGCCGCGCCGACTCCGTCGTGGTGATCGCCACACGACCGGGGCCGCTGTCACGCGCGGCGACGGTCCTGCTGCCGGGTCATGCGCTGCTGGAGAAGGCCGGCTCGGTGACCAACCTCGAAGGCCGGGTGCAGCGGGTTCGTACGGCGCTTCCGCCCGCGAGCTCCACTCCTGCCGAGACACGTGTCCTGAGCTCGATGGCCACCGCGCTCGGCGCCTCTGACTGGCCGGGCGGCGATCCGATCGCCGTGAATCGCGCGCTGCGTGAAGCACTGCCCGCCTACCGCGCCGCGGGCAACGGCGGTCGCGCCGCATGGGTGCGGGAGGTCGTGGCGTGACCGCGAGCTTCTGGACCGCGCTCGTGGGTCAGGACTTCTGGTGGGTGCTGCTCCTCAAGTCGGCCTTCCTCGTGCTTTTTCTGGCCACAGCCTTCGCCTACCTCACGCTCGCCGAGCGCAAAGTCTCGGCGCGGATCCAGCTCCGCTACGGGCCCAACCGCGTCGGCCCCTTCGGGCTGCTGCAGCCCGCGGCCGACGGGCTCAAGCTGTTCTTCAAGGAGAACGCGGGGCCGGCGGGACGCGATCGATTCCTTTATCTATTGGGGCCGAGCCTGGCCGGCGGCGCCGCCATGCTGGCCTACGCGCTGATCCCGCTGGGCACGAACAACTGGTTCGGCTACGAGTTCCACTGGGACATCACGCACTTCAACGTCGGACTGCTCTTCATCCTCGGGGTGACCTCGCTGGGCGTGTACTCGCTGTTCCTCGGGGGCTGGTCGGCGCACAGCAAGTACTCGCTGCTCGGGGGACTGCGCTCGTCGGCGCAGCTGATCTCGTACGAGATGGCGGTCGCCTTCGCGCTCATGGGCGTGATCATCCTCGCCGGATCGCTCGACCTGGAGCAGATCGTGGGGTCGCAGCAGCACCTCTGGTTCGTCGTGCTGCAGCCGCTCGCGTTCATCCTGTACTTCACCGCGGCGTTCGCGGAGACGAACCGCCTGCCCTTCGACCTGCCCGAGGCCGAGACCGAGCTCGTGGGCGGCTATCACACCGAGTACTCGTCGATGCGCTTCGGTCTGTACTTTCTGGGCGAGTACGTGAACATGGTCACGGTCTGCTCGATCGCCACGGCGCTGTTCCTCGGCGGATGGCTGCCGCTGCTGCCGTTCCATCCCTTCGACTGGATCCCGGGGCCGTTCTGGTTCCTGGGTAAGGTGATCCTTCTGCTGTTCGTGATGATGTGGGTGCGCTGGACGCTGCCGCGGCTGCGCTACGACCGGCTGATGAACTTCGGCTGGAAGGTGCTGCTGCCGCTGGGGCTGCTGAACATCGTCATCACCGGCGCCGTCGTGGCGGCGCGGGCGTGAGGGGCGCGACGCCGTGATCAAGGAGATGGTCAGAGGCCTCGCCTTCACCATGAAGCAGATGCTGTCGCGGCCTCTCACCGTGCAGTGGCCCGAGGAGCAGAAGCCGGTGCCGCCGCGTCACCGCGGCCGCCACATCCTGCACCGCTACGACAACGGGCTCGAGCGCTGCATCGGATGCGAGCTCTGTGCAGCCGCATGCCCCGTCGGCTGCATCTACGTGCTCGCCGCCGAGAACGACCCGCAGAACCCGGTGTCGCCGGGTGAGCGGTATGCCGAGCGCTACGAGATCAACCTGATGCGCTGCATCTACTGCGGCTACTGCGCGGAGGCGTGTCCCACCGAAGCGATCACACTTGGTCCGCAGTTCGAGCTCGCCGACTATCGCCGCGAGCACACGGTGGTGACCAAGGCGGAGCTCCTCGAGTCCTGGCCGCACTTCGCCCAGGCCCGCGGTCCGGCAAGCGCGCGTGGTGCCGGCGCGGACCAGACCGGTCGCGAGGAGATCGACCCCGGGGTGAGCCCGCGGGGGGCGTGGGACGTCGCCGACGCGGCCGGCGGCGGCGGCGGTCCGCATCCCGGTGAGCTGGGGATCCCTGCGGACGTTCCCTCGGTGGTGGAGCCGGGAGACCACGCGTGACGGTGCTCATCGCCGTCGCCATCGGGCTCGCCGCGATCAGCGGGCTCGGCGTGGTGCTCGCGCGCCAGACGATCTACTCGGCGCTGTCGCTGGTCGTGACCATCGCCATGATCTCGGTGCTCTTCCTGCTGCTCAACGCGCAGTTCCTCTTCGCGGTGCAGATCATCATCTACGCCGGCGCCGTGATGGTGCTCTTCGTCTTCATAATCGCGCTGCTCAGCCCGGATGCCGAAGACAGGCCGGCACTCGACTGGCGCATGTTCATCGCCCTGGCGGCCGTCGGCGCCGTCACCATCCTCGTGTTCGTCGCCGCCGGCAACGGCATCACGTACAACAGCGGCGGGCTGCGTGCCACGCAGCTGGCGAGCAGCTGCTCGTCGCTGGGGCTCGGCGCGTGCGACCCCTATCACACCTTCGCCTTTCCCCTCGGAGAGGTGAACGCCGCGGGCAACGTGCAAACCGTCGCCGGCCAGCTCTTCACCACGTACCTGCTTCCCTTCGAGATCACCTCGCTGCTGCTGCTGGTGGCGGTGATCGGCGCCGTCTATCTGACCCGGAGGGCTGCGCGGCGGTGATCAGCCAGGGCCTATTCCCATACCTCCTGGGGCTGTCCGCATTCCTGTTCACGATCGGCGTGGCGGGCGTCCTGGTGCGCCGCAACCCGCTGGTCGTGTTCATGTGCATCGAGCTCATGCTCAACGCCGCCAACGTCGCGCTGGTGGCGTACGGGCGCTTCCTCAACAGTGAGGAAGGTCAGATCTTCGCGTTCATGGTCATCGTGGTGGCAGCCGCCGAAGTCGTGGTGGGCCTGGCGCTGATCACGCAGATCTTCCATCTCGGCCGTGAGCTCGACGTCGACGACCTCAACGAGCTGAGCGAATGAGCGTCGATACCACCTCGACGCTGGTCATCCTGATCCTGCTGTTCCCGCTGGGCGGGGCTGCGCTCAATGGGCTGCTCGGCGCCCGGCTGGGGCGCGCGTTCGTCAACGTGGCGGGCACCGTCTCGATCTTCGCGGCGTTCGTCGTGGCCTGCGTCCTGCTGGGCAACGTCGTGGGCGCTCCCGCCGGCCACAGCGCCACGACGGTGCGGCTGTGGCAGTGGCTGGACCTCGGCAACGGCAACCTCAGCGTGGGCATGGACTTCACGCTCGATCCCTTGAGCGCGCTCATGGTCATGGTCATCACGGGCGTCGGCTTCCTCATCCATGTCTACAGCGTGGGCTACATGGAGCACGACCCCGGCGTGGCGCGCTTCTTCGCGTACATGAACTTCTTCATCTTCTCGATGCTGACGTTGGTGCTCGCCGCGGACCTGGTGATCCTCATCGTCGGCTGGGCACTGGTGGCGCTCAGCAGCTACCTGCTCATCGGCTTCTGGTACGAGCGCCGCAGCGCGGTGCTGGCGGCACGCAAAGCCTTCATCACCCAGGTCGTGGGCGATGTGGCGATGGTCATCGCCGCGTTCCTCATCTTCCTCAACACGCACACGCTGAGCCTGCCCAACATCTTCGCGCGCACCGCGGCGTTTCCACAGGGCGGCATCCTGATCACCGGCATCTGCGCGCTGCTGGCGATCGGCGCCTTCGCCAAGAGCGCGCAGTTTCCGCTGCACACCTGGCTGCCCGATGCAATGGAGGGCCCCACGCCGGTCTCCGCGCTGATCCATGCGGCCACCATGGTCACGGCGGGGGTGTACCTGATAGCGCGATTCCATCCGCTGTTCAATCTGGCGCCGGTCGCGGGCGGCATGGTCGCCTGCGTCGGCATGGGAACGGCGCTGATGGCCGGCATCATCGCGCTCTCGCAACTCGACATCAAGCGCGTGATCGCGTACTCGACGATGTCGCAGATCGGCCTGATGATCTACGCCGTCGGCATCGGCGCGTACACCGCGGGGCTCTTCCACTTCGTCACCCACGCGGTGTTCAAGGCGCTCCTGTTCATGGCCGCGGGCAACGTGATCCACGCGCTGCACGACGAGCAGGACATCCGCGTCATGGGCGGGCTGGGTGCACGAATGCGCATCACGCAGTGGTCGTTCCTTTCCGGATCGTTCGCGCTCGCCGGCATCCCATTCTTCGCCGGCTGGTTCAGCAAGGAGAACCTGCTCGGCTTCGGCACGGTGGCCGGCCCCGGCCCGGCGCCGTGGATCCTGTATGCGGTGGGTGTGGGCGTCAACGTGCTCACCGGCCTTTACGCGTTCCGCCTGTGGGCCACCGTGTTCCAGGGCGAGCCGCAGACCGCGCGCGTGTACGCCGCCAAGGAGGCGGGCCGCTCGATGCTGATCCCGGTCGCGATCCTGGGTGTGCTCGCGCTCATCGTCGCCTGGCCGCTGCAGTGGCCGTTCCCGGGCGCGCCGGTGCACCTGTTCACGACATTCCTCGCGCCCGTGTTCGCCGGCACCCCGGCAGGGCTGGCGACGGACCCGGCGGTGGCGATCGCCGCGCTGGCGCTCGTGGTCGGGACCCTGGCCAGCGTGTTCGGCGCCGGCGCTGCAGGGCGCATGTGGCTGCAGCGCAATCCCGACCCGGCGCGGGTGGTGGCGCGGCTGCCGCGCGCCCTGCCGCTTCTCTCCTACAACAAGTTCTACTTCGACGAGCTCTACGACGCGGCGCTGGTGCGGCCGGTCCGCGCCGTGGCGCGAGCCGCGCGTCGCGTGGTGGAGCCGAACGTCATGGACGCGGGGGTGAAGGGCGTGATCGACGGGCTGCGCGGCTTCAGCGTCGACCTCAAGGGCTTCCAGACCGGGTTCATCCGTGACTACGCGGCGGTGTTCACGGTGTCCGCCGTCGTGTTCGTGGTGGTCACCGTGGTCTTCATATCGCGATGAATGTGCCCTGGCTGACGCTGATCATCGTGATCCCCGCGGGCGCGGCGATCCTGCTGCAGGTGACGCCGCGCACCCAGACGGCGGCCGTGAAGGGCATCACGGTGCTGGCCACGACGGCGGTGGCCGTGATCGTCGGCGCGCTGCTTTACAACCTGCAGGGATCGACGGCGGGCAGCGGCGCGCTCAGCCTGCACTACCAGGAGCAGCGCGACTGGATCCCCGGGATCGGCGCCAGCTACCACGTGGGGCTCGATGGTCTCTCGGGGTGGCTGCTCGCGCTGAATGCGGGTGTCTTCCTGCTCGGTGCGCTGGCGGTCTCGCGCCGCGCCACGGAGCGTCTGCGCTTCTACTGCTCGCTGCTCCTGCTCACCGAGACGGCCACGGCGGGGGTGCTCCTCAGCGTCGACGTGCTCCTCTTCTACCTCTTCTGGGAGGGGATGCTGATCCCGCTCTACTTCATGCTGAGCAACTTCGGCGGCCCCAACCGCGGGCGAGCCACGCTGAAGTTCATCGTCTACACGGTCGCCGGCAGCCTGCTGATGCTGGCGTCGATCATCTGGCTGTACGTCAACTCGGGTGCGCACTCCTTCGACCTGGAGTACCTGATCTCGCACCGCGGGCCCGCGCAGGCGGTGTTCGTGATCCCCGGCCTGCACATTTCGACGTTCACCCCCCAGCAGCTGGTGTTCATCGGCTTCGCCGTCGCGTTCGCCATCAAGATCCCGATCGTGCCCTTCCACACGTGGCTGCCCGACCTCTACGAGTTCAGTCCACCCGCGGTGCTGGTGTTCTTCGCGGGCATCGTCAGCAAGCTGGGCGCGTACGGCTTCATTCGCTATGGGCTCACGTTGTTCCCGCAGCCCGTGGGGTACTTCAAGTGGATCCTGGCGGCGCTCGCGGTGCTCAGCATCGTGTATGGCGCTCTGATGGCGCTGAGCGAGCGTGACCTGAAACGCATCGTTGCCTACGCCAGCATCAGCCACCTCGGCTTCATCGCACTGGGCATCTTCTCGCTGACCGCAAACGGTGTGAACGGGGCGATCATCCAGATCATCAACCACGGCGTGATCATCTCGGCGCTCTTCCTCATCGTCGGGATGATCGAGCAGCGCACCGGGACACGAGACCTGCGCGAGCTGGGCGGCCTGGAGAAGCGCATGCCGTGGCTGTACGCGCTCTTCCTGGTGGCGACCCTTGCCGGCCTTGGCATGCCCGGCATGAACAGCTTCGTGGGCGAGTTCACGATCATGCTCGGTGCATTCCAGCTGCACTGGATCTATGCGGTGCTCGCCGGCGGCGGCGTGGTGCTCGCGTGCTGGTACATGCTGCGGCTGCACCAGGGACTGATGCACGACCCGCTGAAACCGGCCCTGGAGCGCGTGCGCGACCTGCGCATCGGCGAGGGGCTGCTGCTGGCGCCGCTTGTTGCGCTGATGATCTTCCTCGGCGTGTTCCCCCGTCCCGTCGGCGACCTCGCCCGGACGTCGGTGCAGCAGTACGTCGCCATCGTGTCGCCCCCGCCGCCCGCACCGGCGCCGCCGGCGACGCCGACATGACGCAGGGCCTGCTGGCACAGCTGCCGGCGCTGGTCATGCCCGGCGGCAATGACCTGATCGGGTTGCTGCCGGAGCTGATCCTGGGCGGCGGCTTCGTCGTGCTGATGGTGCTCGACGCGTTGCTCCCGGACTCGCGCCGCACCTGGCTCGCTGTGTTCGCGTTCCTGGCGATCGCCGCGGCCTTCGGTGCGTCGATGTGGGGCTGGTTCGAACTCGGGGCACGGGCGCACCATCTATTCCGGGACGTTCGCGTACGACCGGTACGCGATGTTCGTCAACGCGATTCTTCTGGTGTGCGCCGGGCTCGTGGTGATCATCAGCCCGCAATACCTCAACCGGCGCGGTATCCATCACGGCGAGTACTACGCGCTGATCCTGGCCGCGACCACCGGAATGATGATCCTGGCCGGCGCGATGAACCTGATGGTGATCTTCCTGGGCATCGAGCTGCTCTCCGTCTCGCTGTACGTGCTCAGCGGCTTCTCCCGAACCGAAGAGCGCTCCCAGGAGGCCGCACTCAAGTATCTCCTGCTCGGCGGCTTCGCCTCGGGGTTCCTGCTGTACGGCATGGCCCTGGTGTACGGAGAGACGGGGCACACGCAGCTCACCCAGATCGGCATCGCACTTCGGGCCGCGCAGAACGTCGACCCGCTGGTGCTGGGCGGTGTGATCCTGGTGTTCATCGGATTCGCGTTCAAGGTGAGCGCGGTCCCGTTCCACGCGTGGACGCCGGATGTCTACCAGGGAGCGCCGACCTCGGTGACGACGTTCATGAGCGTGACCACGAAGGTCGCCGCCTTCGCGTCGCTGGTGCGCGTCTTCACCTACACATTCCGCGACGTGTACTCGCACTGGGAGATCATCGTGGCGCTGGTGGCGATCGCCTCGATGGTGGTGGGCAACATCGTGGCGCTGACACAGACCAGCGTGAAACGCATGCTCGCGTGGTCGGGAATCGCCCAGGCCGGCTACATCCTCATCGGCGTCGCCGTGACGCCCACGCAACCGCTGGGCACGATCGCCGTCCTCTACTACCTGGCGGCGTACGCGGTGACCAATCTCGGTGCCTTCGCGGTGATCACGGTGATGGCGGGGCGCGGTGAGGACCTCGACAGCTACGACGGGATGCGTGGGCTGGCGTACCGGCGGCCGTACGTTGCCGCGGCGATGGCCCTGTTCCTGCTGTCGCTGGGCGGGTTCCCGCCCACCGCGGGCTTTTTCGGCAAGTTCTTCGTGTTCGCCGCCGCGATCAAGTCCGGGGCCACGCCGCTTGCCATCTGGGGCATCCTCACCAGCGCGGTGGCGGCGTTCTACTACCTCCGCGTGGCGCTGCTCATGTACCAGCGTCTCCCGGAGCCGGAGCAGGAGTACCCGTGGTCGCGCACCACGCTCGGTGGGGGCGCGGTGCTGCTGGCGACGAGCGTGGGCACGCTCGTGCTCGGCATCTTCGTCTTCCTGGTGCTCAACGCGGCCACCGGAGCGCAGTCCGTGGTGCTCCCCGCGGTGGCCGCGACCTAGCGAGAGCGCATGGACGCAGAGCTGCGCAAGAAGCTGAGCTCGTCGCTGGGCCCGGGCGCGATCGCCAAGCAGGGTGACGTCGTGGCGCCCGCCGACGCCGCCGCGCTGGCCGCCGCGGTGCGTGTGTGCGCGGAGGCCAAAGCGCAGATGACCGTGCGCAGCCGGGCGGACGCCGACGGTTCCGCCCCGCACGATGGTGTGCTCCTCAGCCTCCACCGGCTCAACGAGGTGGCCGCATCCCCGGCCGGCCTTACGCTGCGCGCGGGAGCGGGTGCCACCGTCGCCGCGGTGCGCGCCGCCGCAGAGCGATCGCGCCTCGCGGTCGTGGGGCTGGGTGCAGCTGTCACGTCGGAGCACGTCGGCGGGCTGATCGGTCGGGGAGAGGTGCCGCGGCGCGCCCTCTGCGGTGTGGAGGCGGTCCTGTCCGGTGGCGATGTGGTGCGTTTCGGCGCCGGAGTGCTCAAGGACGTCGTCGGCTATGACCTGCCCGCGCTCCTGCTCGGCAGCCTGGGCAGGCTGGCGATCGTCACCGCCGTCAGCTTCCGGCTGGAGCCCGTGGCCCGCGGGACGCCGGTGCCTCCGGCCCCGGGTGTCGCAGGTGATCCTGGGCATGCGCTGCTGGCGCGAGCCTTCGACCCCGACGGGCTGCTGCAGCCGGGGCCGTGATGGACACCGCGCCGATGCGGTCTCGGTTCGGGCGCTTCTGGCGGGAATACACCCGCATGCGCACCGCGATCTTCTTTCTCATCGGTGTGGTCGCGATCGTCGCTGTGGGCTCGTTCGTACCGCAGCAGGACACGTCGGATCCCACCAAGGTGCAGCAGTTCCTCTCGGACCATCCCAACATCGCCGGCCTGTTCAGCCACCTGGGCCTGCCGCTCACCGACGTGTTCGTGTCACCGGTGTTCTACGCGTTGCTGGGGAGCCTGTACGTGGCGCTCCTCGCCTGCGTGCTGCGGCGCGGCAAGGCCCTGATCGTGCGCACCGCACGACACTATCCGCGCACGCCGCAGTACTGGGGCGAGTGGGGTTCCTGGCTGTTCCACACGTCGTTCTTCCTGCTGCTCGTCGCCGTCGTCTGGGGCAAGGCCACCGGGTTTCAGGGCCTGGTCGCCCTGCCGGAGGGGCAGAGTTTCACCGAGGCGCGCTCCGGCTACGACCAGTTGCAGGAGGGGCTGCTCTTCAACGGTCAGCACACCGGTTTCACCATGCGCCTGAACAGCTTTCAGGCGACGTATGCGCCGTCCGGTGAGGCCTCCGACTACGTGAGCAACGTCACGGTCGTCGACCACGGCCGGGCGGTGATGAACAAGGCAATCCGCGTCAACGACTTTCTCAGCTACGACGGCATCAACGTGTACCAGCAGGACTACGGCTGGGCCCCGGAGATCGTGGTGCGCAATCCCCGAGGCTCCGTGGTCTTCGACGGGCCGATCGAGTTCTTCGGCAACGACAAGACCGATCAGACCGGCGTGCTCAAGGTCCCAGACTTCGGCTACACGATTCCCGGCTATTCGCAGGCACTCCAGGTTGGAGCGCGGATGGCCATCTTCCCCGACGCGCGGCTGATCCCCGCGATCACCGGCAGCGGCGCGCTCGACACCACGCAGACGCAGTTTGGCCCCGGCGGCCCCACGGCGCGCAACCCGGTCATCGACCTGCAGCTCTTCATCGGCGATCTCGGCCTCAACAACGGGCAGCCGCAGGACGTCAACTCCCTCGACACCGACGCGATGCAACCGTACTTCGCGGACGCGCACGTGGTGCCGCTGGCGTTGGGTCAGACGCTGCCGTTCCAGCTGCCTGGCGCAGGTGGCAAGACGGCGCAGTTCAGCATCACGTTCGCGTCACTGCACCAGTACTCACTGTTTCAGGTGGGCAAGGACAGCGGTGTGCTGCTGGTGTACGCGACGTTCGTGCTGGTGATGGTGGGCCTGCTGACCAAGCTGTACCTGCGGCCATATCTGGAGCGCCGCCGGCGGCTCACGCGGCGCACGCCGCTGCGCCTGGATCCGCTCTGGACCGCCAGCGTCAGCGGCGAGCCGGCGAGCGATGCGCATGCCGAACCCGTGGCGCCTGAACCGGAGGTGACCCGGGTCTGACCGCGTCAGGCATGGCTGGCGCCGGCCGCGGCGGCGCTCGGCGGCGCGTGCAGCCGTTGTGGCGAGAGGTACGTGATGGTCTGCAGGCGCTCATCCTCGTAGTCGAGCTGCAACAGCCCGCCCTTGGCGCACTGCAGGCGGTGCAGCGCGTAGGCGGGACGGTGTTCCGCCTCGACCCAGAATGCCTGGATGGGGTCGCCATGGCTGACGCACGCGCCGCCCACACCTGGATGCCGGCGCAGCAGCTGCAGCAGCGGGCGGCGCACGCGCGCCGCCATTTGCGCCACTGACTCGTCGTTGCGCAACAACCCTGGCCACACCATGTGCACCATCCAGAGAGGACGCCGCCAGGGCACGTGTGCAGGCCGCACGCCCTGCAGGTACCGGCCGAACCGCGCCTCGACCAGGTCGTCGCTGACGTCGACCGTCGGCGAGTCGAGGTGCGAGGCAACGATGTCGGCGGTCTGACGCGCGCGCTGTAGGGGGCTGGTGATGATGTGGCGCACGCCGGTGTTCGCCAGGAAGGATCCGATCGCCTCTGCCTGCCGCACTCCCTTGTCGCTCAACGGAAACTGGGGTAGGTGGCCATAGAGAATGCCGTCCGGGTTGCGCACGTCGCAGTGACGGATGAGGTACAGGCGCGTGTGGACGGGGGCCATCAACGCATGGATGCTACGGGAATGACGCGCGCGTGGCGCCCCCGGTAGGAATCGAACCCACGACCTTCCGCTTAGAAGGCGGCTGCTCTATCCGCTGAGCTACGGGGGCCGCACCTGAGTGTATCCGCGGATCGCGCGCAAAGAAGCAGAGTGAGGAGCGCGACTATAATCGCGGCAGCGCCGTGGCCGGCGCCGTGGTGGCCATAGCTCAGCTGGTTAGAGTGCCAGGTTGTGGCCCTGGAGGTCGTGGGTTCGAATCCCACTGGCCACCCCATCTGGCAGGGAGAAGGCAGATCCTTCTCTCTCGCGATACCCGGCAAAACCGGGCACCGCTCACCCTCATCCTCGGCGCGCGTGTGCGCGCCGCCGTGCGCTGCGCGCACGGAGTCACAGGGAGAAGGCAGATCCTTCTCCCTCGGACCGGCGGCAGAGCCGCACGGTCCTCACCCTCATCCTCGGCGCGCCTGTGCGCGCCGCTGTGCGCTGCGCGCACGGAGTCACAGGGGGAAGGCAGATCCTTCTCCCTCGGACCGGCGGCAGAGCCGCACGGTCCTCACCCTCATCCTCGGCGCGCCTGTGCGCGCCGCTGTGCGCTGCGCGCACGGAGTCACAGGGAGAAGGCAGATCCTTCTCCCTCGGACCGGCGGCAGGGCCGCACGGCCCTCACCCTCATCCTCGGCGCGCGTGTGCGCGCCGCTGTGCGGCTCAGTCGACCGGGCGAACCCGGAAGTAGCCCCAGAAGCCGACCGACGCAGCGGCGAAAGTGAGGAACAGCGCGAGTGTTGTCCAGAACGGTGCGCCGTCGACGTGGGCACCCGCAGTTTGAGGGCGCATCATGATCTCGAGCAGCGCGAATGCAGCCAGCCCGAAGCCGGCGATCCAAGCGCCCCAGTGCCATCCGAGCAGCTTCTGGCCGGGCAGGAAGCGCAAAGGCACGAGGCCAACCACGAGACCGACCAGCGCGCTGACGAAGAAGGCGGCGAGGAAGTCCTGCAGCAGCACCATGCCGAAGTTCGCGTTTGGGCTCGATGCGCCTGCGGACACGGGTACCCAGAACAGCCATGCCGCCACGGCCAGCACGAGCGTGGTCGTTGACGCCACCGCAACCTCCTGACCGCTTTCGCGAGCGCCGAGCTGTCCGGCGAAAGCCACACCGCCGACGACTCCATACAGGTATCCGGGCTGAAACCCGACGAGTCGCGAGACGAGCACGCAAACGCCGGCGACGAGCAGGCCGCTGGGCAGCGCGCGTATCTTCCAGCGCGCCGTGCGGTGGCGCCAGCGTCGATACATCCCCGCGGAGAGGCCGCTGGCTGCCACACCTGCTGAGAGCGCGAGTGCGATCCCCAACGCCAGCCCCAGCGTGCGCAGGTTGGCGCCGAAGTCGGGATCGAGCAGTGCGCCGAGCAGCGCACCGACAAGGAGAACCACCAGCGCCGCGACGGCTTCGCGCCTGCCCGCGCCGAGCCGCGCGGATCCACGTCTCAGCCGCTTCAGCCAGGGCGCATGGGCTTCCCAGAAAGACCTGAGCCGCGCATGGTTCTCCTCGTACGTGTGGTTGAAGAGCTGTGCGGGAAATGTCACCAGCACGACCAGTGCGATGACCAGCAACAGGTTCACGAGCGTGGTGAGCGGCACCGTGATGAGAGATGCAGGTGTGGCCAGCGATGTGGCCAGTGTCGACTGCAATGGAACCGGTGGCGTCACGGTCGCCGGCTTCAGCTGAGGGCTCGGTTGGGGCAACGGCGCCGGCCCGGCGGCGCCGAGTGCGTAGAGGGCTGCTCGGTTCTGGCCAACCCCCGCCACAACGCAAAACGACGCCGAGGGGTTGCACGCGATTCCGTTGATCGTGAAGGGCAGCTGCTGGAATGGCTTCCAGGAGACGGGGCCTCGTTCGAGGACGCTGTGGCTGTCGGCATCGGCCGCGTAGAAGCATGTGGACGCGGAGCAGGCGATGCGATACCCCGCCGGTTGGTTGAACGTCCACGTCGAGATGACCATCCAACGCCGCCCACCGTCGTCGCTGCTGAAGAAGCCACCGGGACAGGTGACGACGTTGGTGCCACCGCACTGTCCCTCGCTCATTGCATAGCCGGTGGATTGGGACACGAAGTCGATGTCCCAGGTCGCGCCGCTGTTCTCGAAGGCGCCGGGTGGCAGCAACTGGACCCCGGGTTGCAATGAAGCTCCCAGGTCCGAGGTGAAGAACGTCTCGCCGAATCCCCCAATCCAGCAGTGCGTCGCGTCGGTGCAGCTGACCGAATAGGGATAGACGGGCCGGCTGCTGGTGCGCAAGCTCCAGGCAGCACCACCGTCATTGGTCGCGATCAGGCTCTGGGCATTGTTGTTGTCGGCACCATCCGCGACGCAGTCCGACGTTGTAGGGCAGCTGATCGAGTCGATCAGGGCCGAACGCGGGACGCTCTCGGCGGTCCAGCTGACGCCGCCGTCGTGGGTCACCTCGACGACCGGCCGCCCGCCGGCTGCGCCGCCCGCGAAGCAGTCGGTCGCCGTGGGGCACGAGATCGCATCGAGCTGCGACGAGGTCCCGCTGGCGACGGTCACGGTTGTCCACGTGCGTCCGGCATCGGAGGTCTCGGTGACGATGCTCGACGTTCCCGTGTATCCGACGACGAGGCAGCGCGTCGGGCTCGGACAACTCGCCGCCTCGTATCCGGCGCCGGCACCCGGGATGGCGGGCGCGGTTACCTCCCGGAAGACGGCCTGCTGCGTGCTTGCGGCTGCTGTAAGGGGGAAGCCCAGAGCGACAGCGGAGAAGCCCGCCGCCACCAGCGCCATCCGCGCCCGCCCACCCTTCCCGACCATTGCGCCGCCGAAGGTTACGCCGGCGCACGAGCGTGGTCAATTGAACTACGGCGTCACCGCGAAGTAGCCGTAACTGCTCACCGGAGTCTCGTCGACCCACATCGCGGCGCCGAATCCACCGCACGGCGTGAGAGCGACGCCGGGGATCGTCACTGGATGGCCGCCCTGCGGCGGGACGATGAGCAGCGAGGAGTAGTCGGGGCACATCGTGGGCCCCGTGATGACGTCGTTCCACTCGATCGCGACGTAGGCGTCCTGCCCCGGAGCAATCGTGACCTGGCGCTCCAGGGGCAGCGTGTGGTTGTTGTTGTTGATGAGGTTGGCCGGAACGTTGTGCGTGACGCCGAGTTGGGTGACGTGCGACCCGGACTCGCCGTACAGGTTCGTGTAGCCCTTCATGGTGCAGACAGTGTGGCTGACGTTGTGCAGGACGATGTCGGCGCCCCGGCTGCCGGCGGCGCCGACGGTGTCGGCGAGGTGCCCCGAGAGCATGCTGCTGTCACATGCGGGGATCGCGGGTGCCGGCGAGGTCGTCGCTGGAACGGGGGATGGTGTTGGTGTGGGCAGCGTCGCGGTGGGGGAGGACGCCGGCCTGGGCTGCCCCGCGGGCGCAGCGGGAGTCCCTCCGCTCGTCGTGTGGCTGCGCAGGCTGAGGCTCAGTCCGATCGCGCCGCCGATCACCAGCACGACGGCCGCGGCCATCAGGGCGGCGCCGAACCCTCCGCGCAGGCGGAGCGCGAACCGGCGCGAGCCTCGCGCCGTCGCGTCGCTCAGAGACTGCAGCACGCGCTCCTCGGCGCCGGCGGTGGGGAGCGTCGCGTCGATGGCGCGGTGCAGCCGCGCGCGCACCTCGGCCTCGCGGTCGTTGGCGCTGTTCATGTTCTGGATTCCTCCGGGTTGACAGCTGCTGCGAGAGCCTCCAGGCCGCGGCGCACTCGCGAGCGGGCCGCCTCGAGCGAGCAGCCCGAGACGAGCGCGACCTCGTCGAAGGGGAGGTCGAGGTAGTAACGGAGCACCACCGCGAGCCGGATCCGTCGCGGCAGGCGCCGCAGCGCAGTCAGCAGGTCCATCGAAGCTGCATCGTCGCGGAGGCGAGCAGGCGCCTCCGGGGGCTCGGCGAAGCGCAGCACCGAGGCCCACCGGCCGCGGCGCGTCTCCCGGCATTGGTTCGCCACGATGGCCAGGAACCAGGGACGAAGCGGTGACCCCGCCGCGCGCCGGGACCGGAACCTCCAGGCGCGCAGGGCCGCCTCCTGCACCGCATCCTCCGCGTCCGCGGGAGCGAGACGCATCCCGGCTGCGAGGGCGAGAGCCGGACGGATCAGTGGATGAAGCTCCGCTTCGAACGCGGCGGCCTGCAGGTGCGTGCCGGCGGTGTCCACGTCAACCGCCGCCCAGGAGGGTGATCCCGCTGTTGTGCTCGACACGTCAGTTATACGGTCGAACCCGCCAAAAGCGGTCGCTCCAACGCGAACGCCCCTAGAATCCGGCTGCCCGCGATCAGCGAACCTGGAGGGACGACCGTGACAGCGCTCGTCGTGCTTGGGCCCGCAGGGTTCATCGGCCTGATCCTGTGGGTGGTCATCGGCATCAGACAGCGCGACTCCGAGCCCTTCACGCTCCCCGGCGCGGCCTCCTTCTACGCGCAGGTGATCACAATCCTGAGCTCCACCATGGCGCTGCTTGGGGTCGCACTGCTGATCAAGGTGATCATCGGCTTCATCAATCTCGGATTCAGCTACGGGTCCGGTTCACTGGGCATCTCCTCGTCGTGCCCTGCGGGCGTGCCCGCGAGCGAGTGCCCCACGCCGACCTCACTCGACTTCACGCCGCAGCGGACCGACGATCTGTCCCTCGCGATCACGCTCATCGTCATCGGCGTGGTCGCGCTGTGGTTGCACCGGCTGCTGCGCCGCTCGATGCGGCGTCTGCCCGGTGGCGCGCCGGCATGGGTCGAGCGCGGCACCGTCGTCGCGTTCACGTTCCTGTACGCATTCGCCGGCCTGTTCGGGCTCGTCGCCGCAGTGCACGGGATCGTCAGCTACATCATCACGCCGGCCACCGCGGGAACGGAATCTCTGGTGATCGCCGCCGGTCAGCCGTTCGGCGATGTCGTCGGCGCGGCAGCGGTGTTCATTCCCGCCTGGTTCGTGGCCGCGCTTGTGCTGATGCGACGGATCCGGCCGCACCCACCGCAGCCGCCCGGGCATTCCGGCTACACCGCGGTCCCGGCGTAGCCCGGCGGGATCGAGGAGGCCGCAGAAGCCCCCGCAAGGCCGAGGCCCGCACGCAGACCCGGTTATGCGCTTTGTGTTGCGGCAACCAGCTGTGCCGCTTCCGCAGCCACGTCCAGCGGCACGTGGCCGCCGTGCAGCAGAGATCCGGCGTGCGCCAGCCATCCGGGATCGTCGGCGAGCAGCGCGACGGCTGCTTCGCCCTGCAGCCGCGCCACGTAGCGTGCGGCGATCCAGGCCAGCCGGCCGCTGCCGGTGTCGGCGGCGAAGGTGTTGCCCTGCTCGCTCAGACGTGCGCCGATGGCGAGCATCGCCATCCTGCGCGCCAGGCGGCGCACGGGCAGCTGCCGCGACTCCGGATCGTCGGACAGCGCAGCGATGCGTGACTCGATCCCGCGCAGCTCGGCCAGCAGCACGCCGGCGAGCGGCGACGCCGGACCCTCGGAGGCGGCAGCTTCAGCGTGGCGCTCGGTGTCCGCCAGGAATCCGGGGAGAGCGCCCTGCTCCACCGCGCGCAAGACATCCAGCGCGATGACGTTGCCGGATCCCTCCCAGATCGCGTGCACGTACACGTCGCGCAGGATGCGCGGTTCCGGCCAGTCCTCGATGTATCCGTTGCCGCCTCGGATCTCCATGGCCTCGGTTGCAGAGATGCGCGCACGTTCGGTGCCGTGCATCTTGAAGAGCGGCGTGAGCAGGCGCAGCGCGGCGGTGGCCTCTTCGTCACCCGAGTCGGCGTCGGCCAGCGTGCCGGCGATTCCCAGCGCGGCGGTGAGGCCGGCAACCGAGTCGACCACCAGCTCGGCGAGCTGGTCCCGCATCAGTGGGTGGCTGTCCAGCGGTGCGCCGAAGGTCACGCGGCCGCGCGCGTGCGAGAGCGCCTCGAAGGCGTTGCGGCGCATGGCTCCCGCGGTTGCCGTGGCGATGCCGACGCGCGTCAGGTTGACCATGTCCATCATCTGCGGCAGGCCGCGGTCCAGGCGTCCCACCTGCCACGCGAACGCGTCCCGCAGGCCCACCTCCGCGGAGGGCATGGCACGCGTGCCGAATTTCTCCTTGAGGCGATGGATCACGTACGTGTTCCTGGTGCCGTCCTCGCGAAACCGCGGCATAAGGAAGAGCCCGAGGCCGCGCGGTCCCGGCGGCGCACCTTCGGGCCTGGCCATCACGAGGATCAGGTCCGAATGCGCGCAGCTGCAGAACCACTTCTCGCCGTTGAGGCGCCAGCTTCCGTCCTCGACGCGCACGGCCACGGTTTCGTTGGCGCCGACATCCGAGCCCCCGGCCTTCTCCGTGAGAAACATCGCCGCCGTCATGTGCTGTCCCGTGTCGTCGGCAATGCGCGGCAGGAAGCGCTCCGACAGAGCGGGGTCGTTGCGCTCCAGGCATCGCGCCATTGCGTCCATCATGCCGATGGGGCATCCGGTGATCGCCTGATCCGCCTGCAGGAACAGGTACAGCATCGCCGCAACCATTGGGCGCGGGGCGCGCTGCGGCAGCCCTCGCCATCCCGGCGCGAATCCCGCGCGAACCGCCCCGAAACCCAGCACGGTGCGCTCGAGCTCCTTGTACGCGGGATGGAACTCGATCTCGTCGATGCGCTGCCCGCGTCCGTCGTACTGGCGCAGAACAGGTGGATTCCGGTCAGCGGTACGGGCCAGCGGCTCGATGTGCTGCGGCACCAAGGAGCCCAGCTCGCCGAGCGCAGAATCGGCGACCGGCCACATCGCTTCGCCGACCATGGTGCGCGTCAACCAGTGAAGGTGCTCGTCGGGCGCGTACCAGTCGTCCATGGGCAGCGCCGGTATGTGACGCACGCCGGGATCGGCGCTGGGGGTTCGCATGGGGAGCGTCAATTATGGGGCTGGCGTTCGGCCGTGCCCGCCAGCTGCGTCGCTCCGTGCCACTCGCCGCGTGACACCAACACCTCACGCAGCACCGTGGGGCGGTCGGTCATGATGCCGTCGACGCCGGAGTCGAGCAGCGCGCGCATGATCTCCTTGTCGTCGATGGTCCACACGTGCACCGGCAAGCCGGCGCGGTGTGCCGCTTCGAGGAACCGGGCGTCGGCCACGCGCACGCGTCGGTAGCTCGGCGGCATCTGCACGACGTCGGCTCCGTAGCGGCGCATCCTGCCGGTGCGCGCGGTCAGCCATGCCTGCGTGACCGCGGCGATTCCCATCGAGGTGCACACCGCCCCTCGCGTGAGCGTGCGGAAGCGCAGCAGGCGGCGGTCCGAGAAGGAGCCCACGCACACCCGGTCTTCGGCGTGCAGCCGCGCTATCAGCGCCGCGATTGGTGCGACGGTGGCGTCCGTCTTCATGTCGATGTTGACCAATACGTGCGGCCAGGAGGTGAGAATCTCCTCCAGGGCCGGCACCTTCAGCCCCGTGCCGCGGTAGGGGAAGGTCAAGCCGCCGTCGCTGGTGAAGCCGTAGCCGGCGTCCGCCTCCAGGATGTGCCGCAGTGGCAGCGACTCCACCGGCCCCGAGGAGTTGGTGACACGGTCGAGGAACGGGTCGTGGAAGGCGATCACCACCCCGTCGGAGCTGAGGTGGACGTCCGTCTCGAGGTGGGTGTAGCCGAGCTCAACTGCGGCGGCGAAGGCGGCCATGGTGTTTTCCGGGGCCTCGCGAGCTCCGCCGCGGTGCGCGAAGGGGATCGGTCCGGGGTGCTGCAGAAACGGCCGCACGCCCACCCACCATACGCCGCCGCTACCGAAGCAGCGTCGTCCCCATGAGGTGGCGGTCACAGCTCCGCGCCGCGGCGCGGCCATCCGCGATCGCCGAGACGATGAGCGACGCGCCCCGGCAAGCGTCGCCGGCCGCGAACACGCCCGGGACGGTGGTGCCGAGCGCAGCGTCGACGCTGACGTTGCCGCGCGCGTCCACGGCCGCGCCGATGTCCGCCAGCAGACCGCGCCGCACCGGTCCCTCGAAGCCGACCGCGAGCAGCACCAGGTCGGCGTCGAGGGCCGCCTCGCTCCCCGGGACCGGCGCAAGCCCGGCGCGGCCGCCCCCGCCGCCGGCGTCGACCCGCACCGTGTGCACGCGCTGCACCGCGCCGCCGTCACCGCTGAAGCCCGTGACCATGATGCCGAAGTCGCGCGCTCCACCCTCCTCGTGCGCCGGATAGGTGCGCAGCAGGAGCGGCCACCGCGGCCATGGCGTCTCGGCGCTGCGCCGGTCGGGAGGCTGCGGGTAGATGTACAGCTGCTGCACCGACGCGCAGCCCTCGCGCAGCACGTTGCCCAGGCAATCCGCGCCGGTGTCGCCGCCGCCGATTATCACCACGTGGCGGCCCGCGGCGCTGATCTCACGGGTGGGATCGATGCGCTCGCCGCCGACACGGCGGTTCTGCTGCACCAGGTAGTCCATCGCCCGGTGGATCCCCGAGAGGTGCCTGCCGGGCGCGGCGATGTCGCGCGGCTCCTCAGCGCCGATCGCAAGCACGACCGCGTCGAAGCCGGCGCGCAGCTGCTGGACGGTCACGCTGCGTCCCACGTCGTAGCCGGTCTCGAACACGATGCCCTCCGCCTCCAGCAGGTCGAGACGCCTGTCGAGCACCCACTTCTCCATCTTGAAATCGGGGATTCCATAGCGCAGCAACCCACCAGCGCGGTCGGCCTTCTCGAACACGATGACCAGGTGGCCTGCGCGGTTCAGCTGCTGTGCCGCTGCGAGTCCGGCTGGCCCTGACCCGGCCACGGCGACGCGCTTGCCGGTGCGGTGCGACGGCGGCTCCGCTCGCACCCACCCCTCCTCGAACGCACGATCGACGATCGCCTGCTCGATGTGCTTGATGGTGACCGGCGAGTCGTTGATGTCGAGCACGCAAGCGGGCTCGCAGGGCGCCGGGCAGAGACGTCCCGTGAACTCGGGGAAGTTGTTGGTCAGGTGCAGCCGCAGCGCGGCGGCGTGCCAGTCGTCGCGGCGCACCAGGTCGTTCCACTCCGGGATGAGGTTGCCCAGCGGGCAAGCGTGATGGCAGAAGGGGACGCCGCAGTCCATGCACCGCGACGCCTGCTCCTGCGTGGACGCCACCGGCAGCGGCAGGTACACCTCGCGGTAGTCGCGCACCCGCTCGTGGACAGGGCGGCGCGATGGCGGGCGGCGCGCGTGTTCGAGGAAGCCGATGCGCCCCGCCTTCAGCTGACCAGCTCCAGACGCTCTTGGCGCAGCGCGCGGCGGTACTCGTCCGGCATCACCTTGACCATGGCCCGCGCCGTGTCCTTCCAGCGACCCAGGAGCCGTTTCGCCAGGCTGCTGCCGGTGAGCCGGCGGTGCCGCAGCAGCAGTGTGCGCACCAATTCGCCATCGGCGTCGTCCAGCTCGTCCAGGCCGAGCGCCGTGGTGTTGCAGCATTCGCCGAATCTGCCACGGGCGTCCAGGACGTACGCCACGCCGCCGCTCATCCCGGCGGCGAAGTTGCGCCCGGTGGCGCCGATGACGACGACCGTGCCGCCGGTCATGTACTCGCATCCGTGGTCCCCGACCCCCTCGACCACCGCGACCGCGCCGCTGTTGCGCACGCAGAACCGCTCCCCCGCGACCCCGCAGATGAAAGCTTCACCGGCGGTGGCGCCGTAGAGCGCGACGTTCCCGACGATGATGTTCTGCTCGGCCGCGCGGCGCGACCGCGGCGAGGGCCGGATCACCAGCCTGCCCCCCGACAGCCCTTTGCCCACGTAGTCATTGGCTTCGCCGGTGAGCGAGAGGCTTACGCCATG
This sequence comes from Candidatus Dormiibacterota bacterium, assembly GCA_963777285.1. Classification (GTDB taxonomy): domain Bacteria; phylum Chloroflexota; class Dormibacteria; order Aeolococcales; family Aeolococcaceae; genus JAFARE01. The sequence continues at coordinate 751,176 of CAVZPR010000001.1, read as the reverse complement.
CGCGAGCCACGCGCCGAAAGACTGTCCCGCGGAGCCCTCCAGCTGAATGCTGATCCGCGCGTCAGGCAGACCGGCAGCGCCGTGGCGGCGTGCGATCTCTCCGCTGATGAGCGCACCCACGGAGCGATGCTCGTTGCGCACGCGGCGGCGCACCGTGACCCGAGAGAGGCCCTGCAGCGCGGGTGCGCATTCGTCGAGGATCTCAGCGTCGAGAAGCCCGTGCACCGGCGCGCGCTGCCCTACGGTGTGCCGTCGCGCGCCGCTGCGGGTTGCGGGCGTCGCGTCGAGCAGTCGCGACAGGTCGAGGCCGCGAGCCTTCCAGTGCGTGATCGCGCCGCGCGGCTGCAACAGGTCGGCGCGGCCCACCAGGTCGTCGAAACGGGCGACGCCGAGGCGGGCCATCCAGCGGCGGACGTCCTCGGCCAGGAACTGCATGAAGGTGACGACGTGTTCGGGCTTGCCGGCGTAGCGAGCGCGCAGCGCGGGGTCCTGAGTGGCGATCCCCACGGGACACGTGTTGAGGTGGCAGACCCGCATCATCACGCAGCCGGCAGCGACCAGCGGCGCGGTGGCGAACGCGAACTCGTCCGCCCCCAGGAGCGCAGCGACGACCACATCGCGGCCGGTCCTCATCTGGCCATCCGCCTGCAGGGTGACGCGGCCGCGGAGGCCATGATCCACGAGCACCTGCTGCGCCTCGGCGAGCCCCAGTTCCCAGGGCACCCCTGCGTGCTTGATCGCCGTCAGCGGCGACGCTCCCGTGCCGCCGTCGTAGCCGGCGATGACGATGTGATCGGCACGAGCCTTGGCCACGCCAGCGGCGACGGTGCCCACGCCCGCTTCGGCCACGAGCTTCACGCTGATGCGAGCCGCCGGGTTGACCGCGCGCAGGTCCGAGATCAGCTGCGCCAGGTCCTCGATGGAATAGATGTCGTGGTGCGGCGGGGGAGAGATGAGGCCCACGCCGGGCATCGAATGACGCAGACGGGCGATGGTGGCGTCCACCTTACTGCCGGGCAGCTGGCCACCCTCACCGGGCTTTGCGCCCTGCGCGATCTTGATCTGCAGCTCGTCCGCGTTGACCAGGTAGTCGGCGGTCACGCCGAAGCGCGCGGACGCCACCTGCTTGATGGCGCTGCGCCGCCAGTCGCCGTTGTCGTCGCGCGCGTATCGCGACCGATCCTCGCCGCCCTCGCCGGTGTTGGAGCGGCCGCCGATGCGGTTCATGGCGATCGCGAGCGTCTCGTGCGCCTCTTTGCCGATGGAGCCGTGCGACATCGCCCCAGTGGCGAAGCGGCGCACGATCTCCATGGCGGGTTCGACCTCCTCGAGGGGCAGCGAGCCGGCCGCCGGGCGCAGCTCCAGCAGGCCGCGCAGGCTCGTCGCCACCGCCAACTCCTCGTCCGCCAGGTGGACGTACTCGCGGAACACCTCTTCGTTCCCGGACTTGACCGCGTGCTGCAGGCGACCGATCACCTCCGGATTCCAGCGGTGCAACTCACCGCCGCGACGCCAGCGGTACTCGCCGCGGTCGTCGAGCACCGGCGCGTCGATGCGTACCTCGGGGAAGGCATGGTCGTGGCGCGCCACCGCCTCGGCGGCGATGACGTCGAGGCCGGCGCCGCCGATGCGCGACGGCGTGCCCGGAAAGTAGGCGTCGATCAGCTCCTCTCCCAGGCCGAGGCACTCGAAGATCTGCGCGCCGCAGTACGACTGTATGGTCGAGATGCCCATGCGCGCGATCGTCTTGAGCAGCCCCTTGCACAACGCCTCGGTGTAGATCTCCTCGGCGCGGCCGTCGTCGACGTCGGGCGGCAGCAGCTCCTGGCGGCCGAGGTCGTGCAGAGACTCGAAGGCCAGGTACGGGTTCACTGCCTCGGCGCCGTATCCGATGAGCAGTGCCACGTGCATCACCTCACGCGCTTCACCCGTCTCCACGACCAGTCCGACGCCCGTGCGCGTGCGCTCGCGCACCAGGTGCTGGTGCACTGCCGAGACCGCGAGCAGCGACGGTATGGGCACGTGCGCTCCGTCGATGTGCCGGTCGCTCAGCACCAGGACGGTGCAGCCCGCGGCGACGTGTTCCGAGGCCAGACGGCAGATGCGGCGCAGCCCGTCGACGAGGCCCGCGGCGCCGGCGTCGCGATGGAACACCATCGACACGGTGGCGGCGGGAAACTCGCGCTGCGTGACGTGGCGGATCTTCTCGAGGTCGAGGTTGCTCAGAATCGGGTGGGGCATCTCCAGCCGTTTCGCCTGCGCCGGGCCCTGTTCCAGCAGATTGCCGCCGGCGCCGAGCGTGGTGACGAGGGACATCACCGCGTGCTCCCGGATGGGATCGATCGGTGGGTTGGTGACCTGCGCGAAGCTCTGCTTGAAGTAGTTGAAAAGCAGCATGGCGCGGTCGCTGAGCACGGCGAGGGGTACGTCGTTGCCCATCGATCCGATCGGCTCCTGGGACGTGTGCACCATCGGCGCCAGCAGCAGCTGCAGGTCCTCGATGCTGTAGCCGAACGCCTGCTGGCGGATGAGCAGCGTGCCGGGGTCGGGTTGTGGGAGCTGGTCCGGCGGCTCCAGGTCGTCCAGGTACACGGTCCCGTCGCGGATCCAGTCGCCGTATGGATGCGCCGCCGCGAGCACGCGCTTGCAGTCTCCATCGTCGAGGATGCGGCCGCCCTCTGTGTCGACGAGCAGCAGCCGTCCCGGCTCGAGCCGCCACTTGCGGACGATGCGCTCCTCGGGTATGTCGAGCACACCGGCCTCGGACGCCATGACGACAAGGCCGTCGTCGGTGATCAGGTACCTCGCCGGACGCAGCCCGTTTCGGTCGAGCGTGGCACCAACCAGGCGGCCGTCGGTGAACGCGATCGCAGCCGGGCCGTCCCACGGCTCCAGCAGCGAGGAGTGGAACTCGTAGAAGGCGCGCCGCGGCGCGTCCATGGTGGGATTGCGGTGCCACGCCTCAGGAATCATCATCATCACCGCGTGCTCCACGGACCTGCCGCTCATGGCGAGCAGCTCCAGCACGTTGTCGAACTGGGCTGAGTCGGAACCGCGCTCGTCGACCACCGGGTGCAGCTTGGTGATGTCGTCCCCGAAGTGGGGGCTGCGAAACTTGGACTGCCGCGCCCGCATCCAGTTCACGTTGCCCCGCAGCGTGTTTATCTCCCCGTTGTGGGCGCTCATGCGGAACGGCTGCGCCAGGTCCCAGCGCGGCAGCACGTTCGTGGAGAAGCGCGCGTGCACCACGGCGAGGGCGGAGGCGAACTCGGGGTCGCGCAGGTCCTTGTAGAAGGCAGCCAGCTGCGTCGCCGTCAGCATTCCCTTGTAGACCAGCGTCCGGCTGCTGAGGCTGGCGATGTGGAAGCGAGAGCGGTCGAACCCAGCGTCCTCGGCGCGCCGCTCGATCACCCGGCGCAGCACGTAGAGCCTTCGCTCCAGGGTCTCGCCGCTGAGCCCGATCGTGCCCACGAACAGCTGGCGGATGACCGGCATGAGGCGCGCGGCCGCGGAGCCCACCGCGCTCGCGTCGCAAGGAACCTCGCGCCAGCCGAGGACGCGCAGGCCTTCGTCGGCGCACGCCCGAGCGACCACGTCCTCGCAGCGTTGGATCGCCCCGGCGGGGAGGAACACCATGCCGGCGCCGTACGCGGCGGGCGGGGGCAGCGGGAACCCCGCTGCGCGCCGCAGGAAGGGATCGGGCAGCTGCACCAGGATGCCGGCGCCGTCGCCGCTGTCCGCGTCGGCGCCCGAGGCGCCGCGGTGCGCCAGGTTGGCGAGCGCGGTGAGCCCCTGCTGGACCACCTCGTGGCGGGCGCCGCCCGACGAGCCGCGCGACGAAGGCGACGCCGCACCCGTCGTGGTCGAACCGCGGGTCGTACAGACCCCGCGCGGGTGGCTGGGCGCTCATCTGTTCGCCTATGGCGCAAGAGGGTGACATGGACCGGCCTCGGGTTCAAGGCCCTGGCGACCCGGCCGTGATGGACGTCTGCCGGAGCCTGGCTGAGCGGCCAACCTTGGCTCCGGCCGCCCAGGCGGCGCCGGGCCGAGCGATCTGGGTCATCCGATAGGATGGATCGGCTCTCAATGGCAACCCAGATCGCGCGCGGCGGACTGCTGTCCGAGCCACAGGCACAGGTGGGGTTGCGTCAGCGCCTCCGGCGGCGGTCCCCCTGGTGGCTGCTCCCGCTGACCGTGGTGGCGGTGCTGGGGGCGTTCAGCCTCTATGCGGTCTGGACCGCCTTCTTCGCCGGCGGCGTCAACCAGAGCGGCCCCTACCTCTCGCCGTTCTACTCGCCGCTCCTCTGGTCGACAGGCCCGGTCAGCCCGGCGCTGTGGGTGCTCTGGTCACCGCTCCTGTTCCGGGCCACCTGCTACTACTACCGCAAGGCCTATTACCGCTCCTTCTTCTGGGATCCGCCGGGCTGCGCCGTGGGTGAGCTGCGCCACGGCCGCTACCGCGGTGAGGCGTCGTTCCCGCTGTTCTTCAACAACCTGCATCGCTTCTTCTTCTACGCGGTCGTCATCGTCACCGCCTTCCTCTGGTACGACGTGTACCTCGCGTTCTGGGACCCCGCGAACGGTCATGTGCAGCTGGGGCTGGGCACCGGGATCATGCTGCTCAACGTGCTGCTGCTCAGCGGGTACACGTTCGGCTGCCATTCCTTCAGGCACATGGTGGGCGGCAACCTCGACTGCTATTCCACGGCGCGCCTGGGGATGGCGCGGTTCCGGGGCTGGTCGCTGGTGTCGGTGCTCAACGGGCGCCACGCGGTGTGGGCCTGGCTGAGCATGTTCAGCGTGGTGATCACCGACATCTACATTCACCTGCTGCATGCCGGGTTCTTCACCGACCCGCACATCGTGCTCTGACGTGGCCGCCGAGCCCTACACGACGATCGACCGCGACGTCCTCGTCGTCGGTGCGGGCGGCGCCGGGATGCGAGCCGCCATCGCCGCGGCCGAGGCCGGCTGCACCGTGGCGGTGGTCACCAAGTCACTGCTCGGCAAGGCGCACACGGTGATGGCGGAGGGTGGGATCGCAGCCGGCCTGGGCAACGTGGATTCCGACGACGGCTGGGAAGTGCACTTCGCCGACACCATGCTCGGTGGCCAGCTGCTCAACAACTGGCGGATGGTCGAGCTGTACGCGCACGAGGTCATCGACCGCGTGTACGAGCTGGAGCGTTGGGGCGGTCTCTTCGACCGCACGCCTGACGGCCGCATCATGCAGCGCGCCTTCGGTGCGCACTCCTGGAAACGGCTGGCCCACGTGGGTGACCGCACGGGGCTCGAGCTGATCCGCACGCTGCAGGACCGCATGGTGCACACAGGCGGCGTCGACGTCTTCATGGAGCACACGCTGACGGCATTGCTCAAGGACGGCGACCGCGTGAACGGCGCCATCGGATACAACCGCAATGACGGCAGCTTCGTCGTGGTCCGCTGCGGCGCCGTGGTGCTGGGCAGCGGTGGCTGGGGACGCATGTACCGCTACACCTCCAATTCCTGGGAGGGCACGGGCGACGGCGCTGCCATGGCGTACGCCGCCGGGGCCGAGCTGCTCGACATGGAGTTCGTGCAGTTCCATCCCACCGGAATGGTGTGGCCCCCCGGAGCTCGCGGCATCCTGGTCACGGAGGCGGTGCGCGGCGAGGGCGGGCTGCTGTTCAACAGCGAGGGTCAGCGCTTCATGCTGGAGTACGACCCCGTGAAGAAGGAGCTGTCCTCACGCGACGTGGTGGCGCGCTCCATATACAAGGAGGTGCAGGCCGGCCGTGGATCGCCGCACGGCGGCGCCTTCCTCGACGTGCGCCACCTGGGCGCCGAGCGCATCAAGCAGAAGCTGCCCTCGATGTACGAGCAGTTCCATGCGCTGGCGTCCATCGACATCACGAAGCAGCCGATGGAGGTCGGCCCGACGATCCACTACACCATGGGAGGCGTGCGCGTCGATGCCGAGACCGGGGCCACCACCGTGCCCGGCCTGTTCGCCGGGGGCGAGGTCGCAGGCGGTCTGCACGGCGCCAACCGCCTCGGCGGCAACTCGCTGGGCGACATCCTCGTGTTCGGCTTGCGCGCCGGCGTTGCGGCCGCTGACTGGGCGCGCAGCGTGCGGCGCAGACCGAAGGTCGTCGACGATGCGCAGTTGGCGCGCGAGCAGCAGGGCCTGCTGCGTCCGCTCGAGACGTCGGGTGATGGCGCCGGTCCCGGCGAGAATCCATACAAGCTGCACGAGGAGCTGCAGGCCGCGATGCAGGACGACGCGGGCATCGGACGCAGCGACGAGTCGCTGCGTCGAGCCCTGAACGCCATCGAGGAGCTGCGCGGGCGCGCGCGGCACATGCGCGTCGGGGGTGGCCGCGCGCTCAATCCCGGCTGGCACACGTGCAGGGATGTGAGCAACATGCTGGTCATCTCGGAGGCGATCGTTCGCAGCGCCATCGAACGCCGCGAGAGTCGCGGGTCGCAGTGGCGCTTCGATCATCCGGAGCAGAGCGACTCGCTGGGCACGGTCAACTTCGTGTGCCGCAGACAGGGTGATGAGATGTCCGTGGAAGCTGTGCCGCTGGAGCCGCTGCCCGAGCGGCTGCGGCCGCTGCTGGAGCGCAGCCGCTTCTACGACTCCGCCAAGCTCCCCAAGGGCCACCTCACCAAGCCGGCGCGAGCGCGCGCTCGGAGCGCGGCACGATGACCACGGTGGAGCGCGCCGAGACCGCGGCCACGGCCCACAACAGGGCACCGGCTCCGCTGGCGAGCGGGCTGACCGGGGAGACCGTGACGCTGCGCGTGCTCAAGGGCACGGCGGGCACGACCCCGCGCGAGGTCACCTATGAGGTGCCCATGGTGACTGGCATGGTGGTGCTGGATGCGGTGCACTACGTGCAGCACAACCTCGACACCGACCTCGCATGCCGCTGGAACTGCAAGGCGGCGAAGTGCGGATCCTGCAGCGCCGAGGTGAACGGCCATCCCGTGCTCATGTGCAAGACGCGCATCGACGAGCTGCCCGCGGGGCCGGTGGTGGTGCACCCCCTCAAGGCGTTCCCGCTGATCAAGGACCTGGTGACCGACGTTTCGCGCAACTACGAGGTCAACCGGGAGATCCCGCAGTTCACGCCGGCGCCGGGCGACGAAGGCCCCTGGCGCATCCAGCAGGCCGACATCGAGCGTCTCTACGAGCACCGGCGCTGCATCGAGTGTTTCCTCTGCCAGGACGTGTGTCACGTGCTGCGAAGCCACGGCTACGCTGACCGGTTCTACGGGCCCCGCTTCTTCGTGCGCGTCGCGTCCCTGGAGATGCACCCCAAGGACGTGCTGGACCGTACCGACCTCACGCGCGAGAAGGGCGGCCTGGGCTTCTGCAACATCACCAAGTGCTGCACCGAGGTGTGCCCGGAGCACATCCACATCACCGACAACGCGATCATCCCGCTGAAAGAGCGCAACGCCGATCGCCGCTGGGATCCGATCCGCTTCCTGGGCCGCCTCGTCTTCGGTGGCAGCGATCGCTCCGGCGTGTCCTGAGGCGGTCGGATGACCGCGGTCGTCGCGCTCTCGATCGTGCTCGCGGTCCTGCTGGTCGCGTTCGTTTCGTTCTTCATCCACTCGCGCACGCTGGCGTGGGGCAACTCCGAGACGCGCAAGGCGGTGCTGCGCATGCTCGTGGTGATCGGGCCGTACTTCGGCATGCACTACCGGCCGCCGCGTCCCGAGGTGCCGACGATATCGACCCCCGCCGGCGACGCCGATCCCAACCTGCCGGCTGTTTCTGCGGAGCCGGGGCCGGACGACAGCGCGTCGACGCGGCGCACGCGCTGGCGCGGAGTGCAGCGGTGATCCGCGCCTGCGTCTTCGACATGGACGGCGTGCTGATCGACACCGAGCCCGTCTGGCGCCGCGTCGAACGCGATGTGTTCGCGCGCGTCGGCGTCGAGCTCGACGAGGCGCAGCTGCGCGAGACGTGGGGCATGCGCATCGAGGAGGTGGTGGACCACTGGTACCGGGTGCGCCCCTGGCACGGCGTGCGGCCGCGGGCTGTGCAGCGGGAGATCGTGCGCGAGATGGTGGAGCACGTGCGCGGCGAGGGAGTCGGCCTTCCCGGGGCGGTCGAGGCCGTGACCGCGGCGCGCGACGCCGGACTCCTCGTGGCGATCGCGTCGTCGTCGAGCCGGGAGCTCATCGACGCGGTGGTGGAGCGGCTCGGCATCGCCCACCTCATCGACGCCGTGTGCACCGCGGACGACGAGAAGCTGGGCAAGCCGGATCCCGCCGTCTACGTCAGCGCTGCGCGGTCGCTGGGCGTGGCGCCGCACGAATGCCTCGCGGTGGAGGACTCGCCTGCAGGCGTTCGTTCCGCGAAGGCGGCGGGACTGCACTGCGTCGCGGTTCGCACCGACGCGGTGGCCGCCGCCGAGATCGAGGCCGCGGACATGACGCTGGAGTCGGTGCGCGACCTGACTCCCGAACTCCTGCGGGCGCTGGTCCGGGAGCACGAGGTTCGCATCACCGGACGCCGCCGCGCGACCTGAGCCGAGCAGCTCAGCGCAGGTAGACCCGGAGGTCGATCAGCCACACGTGGAACGCGACGCTGCCCGAGCGCAGCACGCCGGTCTTGACGAGGACGGGGTCGAAGTCCTGCAGTGACCGCAGCGAGCGCGCGAAGTCGTGTTCGGTGGTGCCGAGCAGCAGGATCTCCGCCGGCTTGCGCTGCACGATCCACGCCCTGCCCGCCGGCCTCAGCTCGCCGAAGCCGCCGGGCACCTCGTTGAAGCGAGAGTGGTAGATGCCGATGGGACCCAGCAGAGCCACCGATTGTGGCTCCGGCCACCACGTGAGGAGTTGCTCGCCGCGATAGGTCGCGTTTCCGACGAATGCAGGCAGCTGGACGGTGGCGCGGTACTGATCGATGTTGGGCGCGGCGTTGCCTCCCAGTGAGGCGGCGTACGCCGGTGGCGGGTCGCAGCAGGCGATGCCCTCGAGCTGGGGATGGCCCGGGATGGGTGCGACAGTGAGCACGAGGATCGCCCCCAGGAGCACGACCAGGCTCGACGCGAGCGCAGCCGCCCCCAGGGGCGTCGAGCGGATGCGCAACGAGATCTTGCCAGTGATGGCCGCAACGAGCGCCGCGGCGGCAACCGTGGCGCCGGTCGCAACCCAGCCGAACGCGGGCACATGCGGGTCGATCACGTAGGCCAGCGGAACCGCGAGCGCAACCGCCGCGGGCAGCCAGCGCAGCACCGCATGGGTGGCGTGGCGGCGGTTGAGATGGGCGGCGACGAGCGCGAGGCTGAGCACCACCGACGCCCACAGCAGAGAGGAGAAGTGGTCCACCTCGAGGACCTCGACCGTGCCCGCGAACTGAGCCAGCACGCAGATCGCCAGCTGCGCGGCGCAGCTGACGCCGATCAGCAGCTGCGGGGTGGGCACGGCGCGCAGCCGCCGCCCGAACGCGATGAGCCACGCAAGCGCGGTCACCGGCGGGACCAGCAGGTACGAGACGTAGGGCGCCCAGTGCCAGTTCGCCGAATGGAACGCCGCCACCTGCGAGGGGTGGCTCAGATAGATGAGCGCCTGAATCGTGGGGATGACGTAGTCGAACGGCCCGATGAACAGCTTCGACCCCACGCCGAGTGCGCCGGTGATGACGGCAGCGCTCGCGGCGCAGACGGCCACGTCCCGCAGCAGGTGCTCGCGCTCGCGGCGCAGGCGGATCACCGCATACACCGCGACCGTGGCCAGCACCAGGAGCGCGGCGGAGGCGAGCGCCCAGATGGCCGCGGTGAACAGCCCCGCGGCTGCGATCAGCCAGGGCATGCGGCGCGACGACGGCATCGCCAGCGACGCGAGCCCGCCGGTGAGGTATGAGACGGCGGCGGCGTCGGGGTAGTCGGTGCCCCAAGCGACGACGAGCACCGGGCAGCTCATCACGATGATCACGCCCGCGACCGCGGCGGCGCGCCCGTAGAGGCGGCGCAGCAGGACATACGCAGGCGCCACGGCCACCAGCGCCAGCACGTAGCGGAGCACGACGAAACCAGGCAGCGCGCCGAAGAGCAGGTACGCAATCCGGCCTGGCACCAGGAAGCTCGGCCGCATCGCTTCGCGCAGCCGTCCGGTCGACTGGAGCACCGCGGCATAGCGGTTCAGCGCGTCGTGCGGGTCGATGAGGTACGTGGTGTGCATGCTCGGGTCGGGCAGACCTGGCGGCGACATCAGCGCCAGGCGCAGCACGAAGAAGGCGGCGGCCGGCGCGGCCACCACCCCCAACGCCTCGAGGGCGACGGCGCGGCGGGGGAGGCGCAGCGTCAGCCGGCGTCGCCGGCGCGCAGCGGCGGCAGCGATGCGTCGATCTCCCCGCGCCGCGCGTCCATCACGTCGACAACCTCACGCACCGCGGCGGCGGATCGCTGCAGCGCCGCGCGCTCGTCGTCGCTCAGCGCCACGTCGATCACCTCGATCAAACCCTCCGCGCCGAGCCTGCAGGGCACGCCGGTGAAAACGCCGTCGACGCCGTACTCACCCTGCAGGAGCACGGTGCAGGGAAGCACCTGCCTGGTGTCCAGCAGGATCGCGTCCACCATCTGCGCCACCGCCGCGCTCGGCGCGTAGTACGCGCTGCCGGTCTTGAGCAGATTGACGATCTCGGCGCCGCCGTCGCGGGCGCGCTGCACGATCGTCTCCAGCGGTCCCGCGGGTATCAGCTCCGCGACCGGTACACCGGCGACTGTGGTCAGCCGCGTCAGGGGCACCATCGTGTCGCCGTGGCCACCCAGGACGTACGCCTGCACGTCGTGCACCGACGCGTCCAGCGCCTGCGCGATGAAGGTGCGAAAGCGCGCCGTGTCGAGCACGCCCGCCATGCCCAGGACGCGGTGGCGCGGAAATCCGCTCACGGCGAGCGAGAGCTGGGCCATGCCGTCGACGGGGTTGGCGACGACGATGAGGATGCAGTCGGGAGAGCGCGAGGTCACCTCGCGCACCACGCCGGCGACGATCCTGGCGTTGGTCATCACCAGGTCGTCTCGTGACATGCCGGGCTTGCGCGGCACACCGCTTGTGACCACCACGATGTTGCTGCCGGCGGTCGCCTCGTAGTCGTTGGCGCCGGTGACCAGCGAGTCGAAGCCGGCGATCGGCCCGGACTCGAGGATGTCCAGCGCCTTGCCCTGCGGCAGCCCCTCGACGATGTCGACCAGCACGATGTCGGCGTAGTCGCGCTCCGCGAGCCGCTGCGCCAGGGTGGCCCCGACGTTCCCCGCGCCGACGACGGTGATCTTGGCCCGCACGGCGGCGAATTCTACGCAGCGGGGCGGCTGGGGCACCGCTAGCATTCCGGCGCGATGGAGCCTGGGCGGCGGCTGACGCGACGCGAGCGTGCGCTCGTCTACGGGCTGCTGGGCTGGGCCGCGGAAGTCGCGTTCACCGGTGTCCGCGACGCGCTGTCACCGTCCGCGCGGTCGTGGCGCCTGCAGGGGTACAGCTACCTGTGGATGCTGCCCATCTATTCGCTGGCCGCCGTGCTGTTCGAGCCGCTGCACCAGGGCGTGCGGCAGAAGCCGCTGTGGGTGCGCGCGGTCGTGTACGCCGCGGGCATCCTGGGCGTCGAGTACGCGACCGGGACGGCCCTGCGCAGGCTGACCGGGCAGGTGCCATGGGACTACGGTGGCTCCAGCCGCTGGGCGCTGCCGGGCGGCGCCGTGCGTCTCGACTACGCGCCACTGTGGGCGGCGGCCGGCCTCGCGCTGGAGAGGCTCGACGACATGCTTGGCGCCACGACGCTGGCGGCACGGCCGGGCGGCTGATGGCGGAGCGCCGCCGCCTGCCCGCCGGCGCCAAGCAGCGCGCGCTCGAGGTCGTGGAGCGGCTGCGTCGCGAGTACCCGGACGCGCACACCGAGCTGCTGCACGACGGACCGTTGCAGCTGCTGGTTGCGGTGATCCTGAGCGCGCAGTGCACCGACGAGCGGGTCAACAAGGTGACCCCCGCTCTGTTCGCACGGTACGGCGACGCCGCCGCCTTCGCCGCTGCAGACCAGGCCGAGCTCGAGGACATGATCCGCAGCACGGGGTTCTTTCGCAGCAAGGCGCTGGCCATTCGCGCCATGGCTGCCGACGTGGTCAACCGCCACGGCGGCGTCGTGCCATCGCGCATGCAGGATCTGGTGCAGCTGCGCGGCGTGGGCCGCAAGACCGCCAACGTCGTGCTCGGCGTCGCCTTTGGCGTGCCCGGGTTCGCCGTCGACACGCATGTGGCGCGCCTGACGCGGCGGCTGCGTCTCACGGCGGCGACCGACCCCGTGAAGATCGAGGAGGACGTCTGCCGCATGGTGCCCCCGGCCGAATGGACGGAGCTGGGCCTGCGCCTCATCCTCCACGGCCGGCGCGTGTGCCAGGCGCGCCAGCCGCGCTGCGGCGCGTGCGTCCTCGCCGAGATCTGTCCGTCCGCGTATCTCGGCGACGGCTCGGCGTCGCGACGCAGACGGTAGAGTTTGCCAACCATGCCGGGCGCACAGAAGCTCACCCCCCTGGACGCGTCGTTCCTGCACCTGGAGACGCGGCACACCCACATGCACATCGGTGGGGTGGCCATCTTCGAGCGCAGCCCGCAGGGCAGCGGCGAAGCGCTGTACCAGGCGATCGTGCGGACCATCGAGCCGCGCCTCGACCTCATGCCTCGGTACCGGCAGCGCGTCGCGTTCCTGCCGCTCAGCCTGGACACCCCGGTGTGGGTCGACGACCCTGACTTCGACATCGGCAACCACGTGCTGCGCGCCGCGCTCCCCAAGCCGGGCGGCGACCGCGAGCTGCGAGAGTTCGTGGGCCGCGTGTTCTCGCGACAGCTCGATCGGCGGCGTCCGCTCTGGGAGCTGTACATCATCGAGGGCCTGCGCGACTCGAAGTGGGCGCTGCTCACCAAGACGCACCACGCGATGGTCGACGGCATCAGCAATCTCGAGCTGATAACCGTGCTGTTCGACACCGACCCGGACGCACCCGACGACCCCTACGCCCAGTCGCGCTGGACGCCCGGCGACTCGCCGACCAGCACCGACCTGCTGATTCGCTCGTTGCGCGATCGACTGGGGCGGCCGGCCCGGCTGCTGAGCGCAGCGCGAGCGGTGGCGGGGAACCCGGGGCGTCTTGCCGCCGCGCTGCGCGACACCGCCAGCGGTCTCTCTGCGATGGTGGAGAACATTCGCGCACCGCGGTCGGTCATCAACGGCGCCACGGGCGCGTCGCGCGCGTACACCTATTCGCGCTTTCCTCTGGAGGACTTCCGTCTCGTCAAGAGCGTGCTCGGCGGCACCGTCAACGACGTGGTGCTCGCAGTGGTCGCCGGGGGTCTTCGTCAGTTCCTCATCCACCGCGGCGAGGACCCCGAGGATCCGAGGAACGCGCTGCAGGCTCTCTGCCCGGTCAGCATCCGAGACCAGTCGGAGCGCACCGCGCTGGGCAACCGTCTTGCCATGCTGCTGGTGCGCCTGCCCATCGACGAGCCGTCGGCGGCGGAGCGGCTGGCGCGCGTCCGCGCCACCGTCGACCGGCTCAAGGCACGCAAGCAGGCGGTGGGCGCGGATTTCCTGCTCAGCCTCGCCGGCTTCGCTCCCACCACGCTGCACGCGATGGTGGCGCGCGCCTCGCTGCGACAGATCGGGTTCAACCTGGTCGTGACCAACGTTCCGGGACCACAGTTCCCGCTGTACTGCCGCGGCGCCCGCCTGCTGGAGGCGTTCCCCATCGCCTTCCTGTACGAACGGCAGCAGGTGGCGGTCGCCATCTTCAGCTACATGGGATGGTTGAACTTCGGCTATCTGGGCGACGCGCACGCGCTCCCAGATCTCGAGATTTTTGCCAAAGGTGTCGAAAAGTCGTACCGTGATCTGGTGCGTGCGGCGCGGAGTCAGCGGCCGCAGGAGGAGAAGGCGGCGCCTCCACGCACAGCCTCGCGCTCACGGCGCCAGGCCGCCGCCCGGCGCTGACGCGTCAGATCGCCTCAGGGTCGTCGCCGCGGCCCAAGCGGCGGCGCAGGTGCTTGTGCCGCTGCAGGTGGTACGGCACGTCGATCACCACGGTCCCCGGCCGGAACAGCAGCAGCGCCTTGAGACGCAGCGCACTCTGATTGTGCAGCAGCTGGTGCCACCACCTCGTCGCCACCAGCTCCGGCAGGACCACGACGAGGGTGTCGTCGTCACGCTGCTCGTCGATCGCGTCGATGTACTTGAGCAGCGGCCTGACGTAGTTGCGATAGGGCGACTCGATGATCTCGAGCGCCACGTGGTTGCCCCAGGCGTCCCACATGGCTCGCAGACGGGCGATGTGGTGCTCGTCGTCGCAGACGTGCACGGCGACCACCTTCTCGCTGACGGTGCGGGCGAACGCCAGGCTCTGCAGGGCCACGTTGTTCAGATCGGCGATCGGGACGATGCAGATGGGGTGCACCTTCGCCGGCGCCAGCGGGATCTCGGTGGCGATCTGCGTGGCGACCTCGCGGTAGTGGCGGTGGATGGCCAGGAAGAGGGTGACGAAGCTGGGGATGATGATGAGCACGACGAACGCACCCTCGAAGAACTTGGATGCGGCGAAGACCACGAACACGATTGCGGTGAGGCACATGCCCAGCGCGTTGAAGGGCAGCCCGAAGCGCCAGCCTGGTTCTCGGCGGCGCAGCCAGCGCACCACCATGCCGGCCTGCGACATGGTGAACGCAAGGAACACACCGATGGCGTAGAGCGGGATCAGCCGGGAGACGTCACCGCCGAACACCACCACCAGCGTGATCGCGAGTGCGGCCAGGACGACGATCCCATTGCTGAACGCGAGCCGCTCGCCGAGGCGCTTGAACTGGTGGGGGGCGTAGTCGTCGCGTGACAGGAAGAAGAAGAGCCGCGGGAAGTCGGAGAACGCGGTGTTGGCGGCCAGGATGAGGATCAGCAGCGTGGTGAAGCTCACTGCGTAGTAGCCCACCGACCCGGCGCCGAACGCCATCTTCGCGATCTTCCCGAGGAGCACCTGGTAGTGCGGACTCGAGGGATCGTCCACGGTGATGCCGACGAAGTGCGTGACCAGCGTGGTGCCGATGAACATCGTCCCGAGGAGCGTCCCCATGATCGTCAGCGTGCGGCGCGCATTCTTCCACTCCGGCGGCTTGAAGGCGGGGACCCCGTCGCTGATCGCCTCGACGCCGGTCAGCGCGCTGCAGCCGGATGCGAAGGCCCGCAGCACCAGCACCAACGTCAGCGCCGGCGCGAGATCCGTCACCTTGGGGGGATAGTTGGGACCCGCAGCGTGCAGGCAGGCGCCGGCCGCGCAGTGACCGGTGGCGAGCTTGACGAAGGCGAGCACCAGCATGCTCAGGATCGCGCCGATGAAGAGGTACGTGGGCGCGGCGAAGATGCTGCCCGACTCGCGGATTCCTCGAAGGTTGCCGATGCAGATGAGGGCGATCGCCCCGACGCACATGGGAACGGTGTACGTGACGAGGTTGGGGAAGGCGCTGGTGAGATATGAGATACCGCTCGACACGGACACCGCGACCGTGAGCACGTAGTCGGTCATCAGCGCAGACGCCGCGACCAACCCGGGAAGCGGCCCGAGGTTGTCCTTGGCGACGATGTACGAGCCCCCGCCCTTGGGATACGCCTTGATGGTCTGCCGATAGCTCAGCACCACGGCAAAGAGCAGGAAGCCGATCGCACCCATGATCCAGAGGTCGGCGCGCTGCGCCAGGGCGATCGCGCTGACGCCTGCCACCGCGAAGACGAAGAGGATCTGCTCCGTCGCATATGCCACGGACGAGAGCGCGTCCGACGAGAGCACGGCCAGCGCCTTGACCTTGGTGAGCCGCTCGTGCACCAGCTCGCGCGTGGCCAGTGGAGGGCCCACCAGGTGTTCGCGCAGCGAGCTCCGGAACTGCGCCAGGCGCGTGGTCGGCGCGGTGGTTCGCGCGGTCGCCTGCAGCCAGCCCGGGGCGATGTACTCGAAGCCCTCCTGGGTGGAGCGGCGCACGCGCAGGTAGCGGCGCTCCTTGCCGCCTCGTTCCTCGAGCCGGTCGAGGTCGGGGGAAAACCCGCCGCCGTCGCGCGACGGCCGCGGCAGCCCGTTGGACCACGCGGCGCCTGCATCGCGCAGCAGAGAGACCTCGTCCGGGGTCAGGAGCGGAGCGTCCTGTTGCGGAGGGGGCTGCTGGGTCCCGTCAGGCATCGAGGCTCGTCATCGTCCCGCGGCTCAGTCTATTGGCGACGGCGGCTCCTGAGACGCATCCACATGTTGGTAGGATGCCCTCAATCACGTCATGCGAAGCGGACCTGTGTGATCTCTCGACCCTCGCGGACCGGTCAGCCACGTGGCCAGGTCCCGATGCCGCCGGGGTTCCCGGCGATCGTCCGACCCACCGGTCTGGCGCGCGCGACGACGCCCGGGCCTGTGCCCGAACCGGAGCATCACCACCTTCCGGCCTGGGTGCGGCGAGCGTACGGCCAGGCGCGCCCCGTTCTCGCCGATCTCGACGGCGCGCTCTCCGGGGACGCCCGGGAGCGTCTCGCCGCTTCCGTCGCGGAGGTGACCAGGCTCATCAACACCGGCAAGTTCAGCCAGGCGTTCCGCTACGCCGAGCTGATCGCGCTGGGCGAGCAACTTCTCGACACCCAGCGACTGGAACAGGCCGAGGCGGCCAAGGCTCAGCGTGCGCTCGACGCCGCTCGGCGCCGGGTGGGCGAGCGCCTGCGCGAGGGTTCGGATCAGCTGTCGCAGGACGTGGCGTCGCGGCTCAACCGGTCCCTGCGCAGCGCCGGTGACGCGGCGTCGATAGCGGCCGTCGGCAGCGAGCTGGACCAGGCGCTGGGCTCCGCCCGCACCGTGCAGGAGCGGCGGCGCGAGCGCGAGATCCACCGCACGCGCACGCGCATACAGCGGACCCTGCCGAAGGCGCCTGCGGAGCAGCCCGCCGAGGACTGGCAGGACGTGCTGCGCCGGTTGCAGGAGCAGATGACCGCGGGCTCGACCAGCGTCTGAGGCGTCACGGTGGCTGGCCGCCGAGTTGGCCGCCGGTATACTCGAAGCGATGCGATCCCTTCATCTCAGCACGCGTCCGTGAGCGGGATCCCGGTGGCGGCGTCGCTGGACCCTGACAGCCTCGCGCTGGATGCCGCCGATCCGGCGGTGTCCACGGTGATGCGCGACGAGGTCGTGTTCTGCCTGCCGAGCACGCCGATCGATGCGGTCGCCAAGCTGCTCGCGGACAACGCGCTGGAGGAGGTCGTGGTGCTGCTCGATCGCCGTCCCGTGGGCTTCGTCCGCCAGGAAGAGGTGATCGACCGCCTCGTCGCCGGCGACGTCGTCATCGCCGGCAGCGACTTCGCGGTGCGGCCCACGGTCACCAACGTGCTCGCGCGCGACGTGATCCAGCAGCCGCCGCTGCTCGTCGACGAGGGTCAGCGAGTGTCGGAGGTGATCTCGCTCATGGCGAACAACCGCCGCCGCCTGGCGATTGTCATGCACGAGGACGAGACGCCCGTGGGCATGGTCGGGCCCCGCGAGGTGGCCGACTACCTGTTGCGGGCTCGCACCGGCGTCGCCGATGCCTGAGCTGGCGGCGGTCGCCGACGCCCTCGGCGCCGAATGCGATCCGGAGGACACCCTGGCTGACGTCATGCGCCCGCTGCGTGCGCAGCACCCGGTGCCGCTCCTGGTCACGCGTGACGACGAGGTTGTGGGCAGTCTGGGCCTCGACGCCGTCGTTCTGGCCTTCCCGGACCTGGGCACCACCCGTGTGGGCGACGCGATGCGCCCGGCTCCGGCCATGGACCTCGGCGAGCTCGTGGAGAAGGGCGCGGCGTCGATGCGGCAATCCGGCAGCGATGCTCTCGTCGTCACCGCCCTCGACGGCGGCGTCTTCTCGCGGCGCAGTCACCCGGCAGGCATCGTCAGCACTGCGCAGGTTCTAGCCGCAATCGGCAAGAACGTGGTTGACAAGGCGCCGATGAAGATCCTGCGCGGCCATCGCGACCTCGGGTTCAACGTGCCCATCACGCCGTGCCAGCGGAACTGCCCCATCCGCCAGGACATCGCCACGTACATCGACTACGTGAGCCAGGGGCGCTACGTCGACTCGTGGTCCGTCATCCACGAGACCAACCCCTTTCCGAGCATCCTCGGCAGGCTCTGCAACCACCCCTGTGAGACGGACTGCAAGCGCGGCTGGGACGCCGGCGAGGACCCCGTCACGATCCGCTCGATCAAGCGATTCTCCACCGACTTCGCGTTCCAGCAGGGGCTGTGGATCGACTACAAGCTGGGCCCCGCCAAGGGGAAGCGCGTGGCGGTGGTCGGTGGCGGACCCGCCGGGCTGACCTGCGCGCTCGACCTGCGCGTGCAGGGCTACGACGTCGTCCTGTACGAGCGTGAAGCCAAGGTCGGCGGGCTGCTGAGCACCTCCATTCCACCGTTCCGCTTCGACCACCGCCAGCTCCAATGGGAGCTGGACATGATCCTGGCCACCGGCATCGACGTGCGCACCAACAGCAACGTCGGCGCCGGCGAGCGCGACATCAAGGTGCAGGAGCTGCTCGACGAGTACGACGCGGTGTTCGTCAGCGTCGGCATGATGAAGGGCCGCATCCTGCCGATCCCGGGGCACGACCTGCCGCAGGTGATCGACGCGATGAGCTTCCTGCGCGAGGTTTCGTACGACCGCATCCCTGCCGACTTCCCGCTGGGCGGTCGCGTCGTCGTGGTCGGTGGCGGCGCGGTGGCGACCGATGCGTGCCAGACCTCGATCAAGCTGGGGGCGCGCGAGGTGTGGATGGTCGCGATCGAACCCGAGGACCGGCTCCCCGCGTTCGGCAACGAGCTGCACGAGGCGAAGGAGATCGGGCTGCGCATCAAGTGCGGCGTCATCGTCAAGGAGGTCGATGCCGACGCCCACGGCAACGTCGCGTCGGTGTCGTTCGCACCGCTGCAGGACCTGGAGTTCGACGGGCTTTCGGGCAAGCTGATCTTCTCGTCGGTTAAGGAGATCGAGGGCGCCGAGCGCTGGACCGCGGGCGCCGACTACGTGATCTTCGCGTCGGGCCAGATCATGGAGCGGCCCGACGAGACGGTGCCGGTGACGCAGCGCGGCCTCATCGCCGCCGATCGTGGCGGGCACACGTCGGTGGCCAAGCTCTTCTGTGGCGGCGACTGCGTGCAGGGACCGTCGTTCATCGTCGACGCCTGCGGCTGGGGCCACCGGGTGGCGCGCTCCATCCGGGAGTTCCTCGGCGAGGACATGAGCGCGGCAGGCAACCGCATCTACCAGACGGTGATCGAGCGCACCGACGACCATCGCCAGTCCGAGGTGTTCGTGCGCACCGAGCCGGGGATCCTCGAGGCGTCCAAGCGCTACGACATGACCGAGGTGGAGCAGCCGTGGAGCGACCGCGAAGCGATCGTGCAGTCCATCCGCTGCTTCCAGTGCGACTCGGTGCACCACTACGACGAGTCGGTGTGCGTGCTCTGCGGCGCCTGCGATGACGTCTGCCCCGAGAAGGCGATCGACGTGGTCGTCTTCGGCGAGGATCGCGAGCGCTCGTCGGGCGGCGACAACCTCGTCTGCAAGACCGCCGTGGGCGACCCCGAGGGCGGTGGCGTCGAAGGCGAGATCTACATCAACTACGACCGGTGCACGAACTGCCGCATCTGCGAAGATCATTGCCCCGTCAACTGCATAACCTTTGAACGCGTCCGCTTCATCGACGACACGATGCGCGTGGTCGAGAAGCCGCGACTCAAGACTGAGCTGCCGCTCGTCGCGGCCGGGTAAACCGCAGCGATCCGGTTGTCTGTGCAAGGCGGCCTGTGCCCGCTGTCCCGGACGATCTGACTCCTGACGAGGAGGCGCTGATGCGCCGCGCGCTGGGGCTGGCGCGTGCGGCGGGCCGTCGCGGCGAGGTGCCGGTCGGTGCCGTCGCGGTTCGCGACGGGCACGTTATCGCAGCCG
This sequence comes from Candidatus Dormiibacterota bacterium, assembly GCA_963777285.1. Taxonomy (GTDB): domain Bacteria; phylum Chloroflexota; class Dormibacteria; order Aeolococcales; family Aeolococcaceae; genus JAFARE01. The sequence continues at coordinate 731,199 of CAVZPR010000001.1, read as the reverse complement.
CGGGCAACGCGATCGAGCGTCGTGGAGATGCCACCGCGCACGCGGAGATGCTGGTCCTGCGTCGCGCGGCGCGCGTCCTTGGCGGATGGCGGCTCGGCGGCGTGACCCTATACGTGACGCTCGAGCCGTGCGCGATGTGCGCCGGCGCGATGGTACAGGCGCGCATCGATCGACTCGTCTACGGCGCTCGCGATCCGAAGAAGGGCGGTGACGGCAGTGTGTACGAGGTTTTGAGACACCCGGGCAACAATCACCGCATGGTGGTGGAGGAGGGGCTCTTGTCTCGGGCGTGTGGCGGGCTGCTCTCTGAGTTCTTTGCCGCTCGGCGGCGAAACCCCACCCCATGAGCTGGTACGTTATGTGATAGTACGGCTAGCAGGACAACCGTCACGGAGAAGATCGATGGCAGGAGACTTTGATCGGCTCAAGCAGGACGCAGAAGACGCCGAGAAGAAGGAAGGTGACCTGAAACAGAAGGAGGGCGGCCTTCAACAAGATGCCGGCAAGCTCGAGGATGAGGGGAAGCAGGCGGAGGGCGCGGCCGAGAACCTGAAGGACAAGATCTAAGCGGCGCTCGAGTCCTCGGTGAAGATGCCGAACGTGTTCCCCTCGGTGACCTTGCACGTCGCGAAGTAGCCCATGCGCGGAATCGGCGTCTCGCCCTGGACCACGCTCCCGCCCGCGGCCTCGATGCTTGCGAGCGCGTGTGAGATGGCCGCGACATATGGACTGCCCCCTCACGCTGCGCTGCTGCGGCCGCGATCCTACGCCGTGGCTGCCTCGGTGCGATCGTGCACGACCTCGCCACTGGACAGCACCACCCCGTCCTCGCACTCGGCTTCCACGCGGCCGCCCTTGAACTGCTGCTCGTAGAGTTGCGCGTACATCCCGCCACGCGCGACCAGCTCGAGGTGGGAACCCTGCTCGATGAGACGTCCGCGGTCGATCACGAAGATCACGTCGGCTGCGAGGATGGTCGAGAGGCGGTGCGCGATGGCGATGGTGGTTCGACCTGACATCAGCGGCTGTAGCGCCGCCTGCACCAGCCGTTCGCTGGTCGTGTCCAGCGCTGACGTCGCTTCGTCGAGGATCAGGACGCGGGGAGCCTTGAGCACGACGCGCGCGATGGCCAGGCGCTGCTTCTCTCCGCCCGACATGCGGTAGCCGCGCTCCCCGACCACGGTGTCGTAGCCCTGGTCGAGCTCCACGATCCGCTCGTGGATGAACGCGGCGCGCGCGGCGGCCTCGAGCTCTTCCTGCGTCGCGTCCGGCTTGGCGTACATGAGGTTGCGCCGCACCGACGCGTGGAACAGGTACGTCTCCTGCGTCACCATGCTGATGACGCTTGCCAAGGAATCGATCTGGATGTCACGCACGTCGACACCGTCGAGCAGCGCGCGGCCGCGAGTGACGTCGTAGAGGCGGGGGATCAGGTAGGAGATCGTGGTCTTGCCCGCGCCACTGGGCCCGACGATCGCAGCCAGCTGGCCGGGGCGCACGTCGAAGGAGACGTCCTCCAGCGCCCACCGTCGTGGCGCCTCGTTGGGCACCAGTTCCTCGCCGTATCCGTTGCTGCCGTCGGTGGCCACGACCGGGGCGCGCCCCGGCGTGCCCGGGGCATCACCGTCCGTGTCCAGCGGACCATACGCGGCGCGGTCGTAGCGGAAGAACACGTGGTCGAAGCGCACCGCTCCGGACGCCTTGGCGGGGTCGAGCACGGTCGCGTCCGGCTTGTCCACGATGTCGTGGGGCATGCGCAGGTAGTCGAAGATGCGTTCGAAGAGTGCCAGCGACGCCTGGATCTCGACGCTCACCTGCAGCAGGCTGCCGATGGGGAAGAAGAGGCGGCTCTGCAGCGTGGTGAAGGCCACGATCGTCCCCGGGCTGATGCCCGAGGTGCCGTGTCCGTTGGCGAGCACCACCCCGGCGATGAGATACACGAGGGCCGGCGCGCTGCTGAAAAACGCTCCGATGACGGCGAACAACGTGCGGCCGACCATCTCCTGGCGTATCGCCAGGTTGGCCAGGCGGCGGTTCTCCTGGCTGAAGCGCGCGATCTCCTCGTTGCGCCGGCCGAACACCTTGCTCAGCAGGATGCCGGACACCGAGAGCGTCTCCTCGGTGATCGCGCTCATCTCCGCCTTCGACTCCTGCGCCTGCAGCGTGATGCGGCGGCGCACCTGGCCGGCGCGGTACGTGTACCAGATGAACAGCGGGGTGATGAACAGCGACAGCACGGTCAGCTGCCACGACAGCACCACCATGGCGATCAGCGTGCTGAGCAGCGTCACCACGTTCGACAGCAGCGACGACGCGGTGTCCGTGACGATCGACTGGATGCTGCCGACGTCGTTGGTGAGCCGCGACTGGATCTCGCCGGTGCGCGTGCCGGTGAAGAAGCGAAGCGACATTCCCTGGAGGTGCGCGTAGAGGCGGTTGCGCAGGTCCTCCATCACGCGCTGCCCAACTCGGTTGGTGAGGTACGTCTGCAGGATGCCGACGGCGCCGGTGATGATCGGGATCGCGATCATGATCCCCACCAGGACGTAGAGGCGGGGCAGGTCGACGTGTCCGCCGGGCGGGAAGAGCGCGGTGTCGAAGACGACCTTGATGAGGATGGGATTGATGACGCCGGCGCCGGCGGTCAGCAGGACGAGGAGTCCGATCCCGCTCACAGCGGCGCGGTAAGGGCGGAAGAGGCGGCCGACGTCGCGCACCAGGGCACGCTGGGGCACGCGCCCCGAGGGACGGTCGTGGGCGCCGACGGCCCGGCCCCAGTGGCCTCCGCCGCCCCTCACGCGAGCCCGGACGCGCGCGCTCTGCTCATCGCCCCCGACTGTACCGCGGCATCGCTCACGCCAATCCCGCGCCGACCCATCGCCCCCACGCCCTGGGCTGAAGCTGATAGCGGCGCTATAATGTTTGCCGCCGATCACCCGGAGTGGACAAAGGAGGCGCCCATGCGGATCGCGTGCCTGCTCGACAGCGACTTCGAGGATTCCGAGTTCCGCAAGCCATTCGATGCTCTGCGTGGCGCCGGGCATGACGTGACCGTCATCGGTACCGAGGCCGGCAGGGAGCTGCGTGGCAAGAAGGGCCGCGAGACGGTGCATGCGGACGTCGGAATCGCCGACGTGTCACCCGACCAATACGATGCTCTGCTGCTGCCCGGCGGCTACTCGCCCGATCACCTGCGAGCCGATGCCCGTTTCGTCGACTTCACGCGGGCGTTCTTCGAGCGCGAGCGGCCGGTGTTCGCCGTGTGCCACGGTCCCCAGCTGCTGCTCACCGCCGACGTCGTCCAGGGCCGGACCATGACCGCCTGGAAGACCGTGCAGGTCGACCTGGCCAAGGCCGGCGCCAACGTGGTCGATCGGGAGGTGGTCGTCGACCGCAACCTGGTCACGTCGCGCCAGCCGGACGACCTCGACGCCTTCGAACGCGAGGCGCTCGCGATGCTCGAGCGCATCGGTGCCGCGGCGCGGTGACCGTGCGCGCGACGGGGCCCGTCATCGAGACGCCGGCGCAGCCTCGGGAGCCCGGAGGCCCGCCGGAGGCGCCTGTCCCGGAGCTCCCCCAGGTGCCGGACGATCCGGTGCCGCCGGGTCCCGGGCCTGGGAGCCCGAATCCGGACCCGCAGGTACCGCCCGTGACGCCGCAGCCTGACCCGATTCCCGATCCCGTGCCGACGATGGTCTCTACGCCTCGGGCAGGCGGATCAGCTTCAGGCGGCCGAGCCCGGCCATGAGGCCGCGTCGCCTGGCCTGCGAGTCGAAGACCCCGTGGGTGGCCGCGGCACCCTCGACCGGCGCGTCGAGGTTGTCGGGCCGGTCCGGGGCGACGGGCCACCCGGCGACCTGCTGCCCGGAGTAGCCGGTGCGGGCCAGGTAGCGATCGGCGAGGCCGGGGACCACCTTGTTGCCCAGGATGACCGCCAGCGCCGATCCGCCGACCACCACCTCGCGCCGCCGGGCGTGGGCGGCGCGGTACACCGCCTCCGCCGGCACCTCCGGCTCGTAGATGGGCGGCACTGGCTGCGGGTGGTCGGGCAGGCGGCTGCGGCACCAGCTGAACTGCGGCGTGTTGACCGCCGGCAGCTGCACCATGCAGATCCAGACCCGGCTGTGGCGATGCAGCAGCTCGGTGCGCACCGAGTCCGTGAACCCGCGCATGGCGAACTTGGCGCCGCAGTAGGCCGACTGCAGCGGGATGGCGCGATAGGAGAGCGCCGAGCCGACCTGGACGACGGTGCCACGATCTCGCGGCAGCATCCGCTGCAGCGCCGCCCGGGTCCCGTGGACCGCACCGAGGTACGTCACCTCTGTGGCGCGTCGGTACTCCGCCGGCTTGACGTCGAGAAACTCCGCGAACACCGTGCTCATGGCGTTGTTGACCCACACGTCGATCGGACCCAGCTCGTTCTCCACCCGCGTGGCGGCCGCGTCGACCTGTTCCCACTCGGCCACGTCGGTGGGGACGGTGATGGCGCGCCCGCCCAGCGCTTCGACCTCCGCGCGCGCGGCTTCGAGCCCGCGCAGGCCGCGCGCCAGGAGGCCCACCGAGGCTCCGCGACGCGCGAACGCGTGGGCCACCGCGCGACCCACGCCGGCCGAGGCCCCCGTGACCACGACGACCTCGCTCATGCGGCGGCACCGGCTCGGCGGCCACTCGCAGCGCGCCGATACGCCACCGACCGCGTCGCCAGGCGGTCCGCGAGACGCGAGGCCATCGCCATGATCGTGAGCGCGGGGTTGGCGCTTCCCTGCGTGGGGCAGGCGCTGCCGTCGGCGATCACCAGGTTCGGCACCGCCCACGACGTCTGATCTGCATCGCACACGCTGTCGTCCGGCCCGAATCCCATGCGGCAGCCGCCGATGAGGTGCGCGTAGCGGTCGATCGCGAGCACGTCCTGTGCCTCGGCCTGGCGCCAGATCTGATGCAGCAGGTCTCGGGCGAACGCGATGTTGCGCCGGTCGTTGTCGCTCTGCGTGTAGTCCATCCGCGCCACCGGCACGCCGTAGGCGTCGTTCTCGCCGGCGAGGGTGACGCGATTGTTGGGCCGCGGCAGCAGCTCGCAGAGCACACCCATGATTCCCCAGTGGCGGAAGTCGCGCATGTACTCGCGCAGCGCGGCTCCCCAGTGACCGTCGGCCAGGACGTGCTCCGCCCAACCGATCGGCAGCGCCCCCACGGTCTGGATCGTGAATCCGCGCGCGAAGCCGCGCGATTCGTCGGTCTCGTAGAACTGCTCTGAGGAGATCTCCGGCGGCGGCGCCTTGTAGGGGTGCATCTCCACCGGGAAGCGGCCCGCCACCTGTGGCGCACCCTGCACCATGACGTAGCGGCCGACCTGGTCCTCGTTGTTGCAGAGCCCGTTGGGAAAGCGCGGGCTCTGGGAGAGGAGCAGCAGCCGCGACGTCTCGATGGAGTAGCCGGCCACCGCCACCATCGCGGCTCGCTGCATGCGCCGCTCCCCGCTGCGCCGGTCGACGTAGACCACGCCCCTGGCGCGGTCGGAGGCGTCGACCTCGATGCGTATGGCGCGGCTCATGGCGCGCACCTCCACGCCGTGCGCGATCGCGTCGGGGAGGTGGGTCACCAGGGGACTCGCCTTGGCGTTGACCTTGCATCCCTGCAGGCAGAAGCCGCGGTAGATGCAGTGGGGCCGGTTCCCCATCACGCCGTTGGTGATGGCCACCGGGCCGACGCGAACGTCTATGCCGAGGCGCAGCGCCCCCTCCCAGATGCGCGCCGCCATGCCGCTGACCGGGTGAGGCGAATGCGGGTACGAGTGCGGGTCGCCCCACGGCCAGTGCTGGCCCGCGACCGGCAGCTCGCGCTCCAGCGCTTCGTAGTGCGGCTTCAGGTCCCAGTACGAGATCGGCCAGTCGGCCCCCACGCCGTCCCGGCTGCGGGTCACGAAGTCCGAGGGGTGGAAGCGCGGCGCGTAGCCGGCGAAGTGCACCATGGACCCGCCGACGCCCTCGCCGCTGTTGTTCTTGCCAAGTTCGACCGGATCATCTCCGCCGATGACGCGCGTATCGGTCCAGTAGAGGTGGTGCGAGCCCGCCTCATCGCTGACCCAGTCCGTGTCCGGATCCCAGAAGGGCCCCGAACTCGATGATGACTATCCTCCAGCCGCGTCGCGCCAGGCGCTGCGCCAGCACGCTGCCCCCGGCGCCGGCTCCGACGATGCAGAGGTCGACCTCCTCATCGTCGGCGTGGTGGCGCATGCGGTCGCGGTTGGGTATGCCGCGGCGGTGCGGATGCAGCAGCCACGCCGAGTCGTTGTCGCGAGGCCGGACGGATCCGCGCAGCAGCGCAGCTGCAAGGGTCATGGCGCAGGAGTCTCCATCTCGCGCACCGGATCGTCGTGCACCGCTTCCCCTGTCTCGTGCGGCTCGTGCAGGCCCTCACCCAGGCGCATGTAGCCGCGCGGATACGCGGGGCCGCCGAATCCGATCTCGTTCCACGCCCAGGGATGCGAGTAGAACTGCGACACCACCATGCGCGTCAGCACGCTCCACGCGCGCCTGCAGTCGACGCGGTCGAAAGCGCCACCGTGCAGCGACCCCGCCGCGAGCTGCGCGCAGATGGCAGTGCGCACCTCCTCGTCACACAGCGCGAAGCGCCGCTGGTAGCGGCGCTCCGCGACCTCGTCGAGACCGCGCAGCGTCAGCCGCCAGGTCTCGTCGTCGTCCGGCATGCCCGCGTAGCGGTAGCCGTCGAAAGCCCGGTCGGCGAGCTTGGCATCCACCATCTCCACGACCGGGATGCGCGGTTCCCGGTCCTGCGCGGTCAGGGTGTCGCAGAGGGCGCGCGCCGTGGATTCCTCGTCGGCGGAGAAGAAGCGCAGCGGACCGCGCGGCCGCAGCCGCTCTTCCACGACGCGTCGCGTGGCCTCGTCCCACGTCGGCGCCGATTCCATGACGTCGAAGTCGGGATAGCGTCCCACCATCTGCGGTGTCACACCCCGGCGCTGACGCGGCAGCGTGGAGGGGGGCGCCGGTTGCCGGTCCGGCCGGAGGTTGGGCAGGTGCCCCGCGTCGCGGTAGCGTGCGGCTCGCCCCACGAGTTCAGCTCTCGCGGCGGAGAATCGCCGCGAGCAGGCCCATTCCGCCAACCATCGACATCAGTCCCGGCGCCATCACCGGCGGACCCATGGGCACGTTGTAGGTGGCCGCGCTCCAACCTCCGGGTTTCCGCGCCACGCCGCGGAGGTGGTAGTACTCGCCCAGGATGCCGTTGGCCACGTAGAGGCCGGCAGCGATCGGCAGCAGGGTCTTCGCCCAGCGCCGGCTGAAGACTCCGCCGACGCCCGCTGCGACCAGCGGTGGCGTGAGCGCCACCGGGCTCCACATCCACGGATCGCCGAAGCTGGCCCTGTAGTGCTCGAAGTACACCTCGACGCCGGTGACCAGGGCGCCCGCGGCTGTGAGCCCCGCCAAGGATCGCTCGAAACGGCCGGTGCGCACGTTTTGCAACACGCGATCGATGAGGTACGCGGTCTCCCCGCCGGCGCGAGTGCGGCGCGGCAGCGTGCGCGCCACGTCAGCGCCCGGGGACGAACTCGTCGATCTTTTCGCGGAACGCCGTGACGGCGTCGCGCATTCCCGAGGGATCACCCTTGGCCACCGACGAGGTGAACTTCTTCGCCTGTTCCACCGTGATGTGCGGCGGCAGTGGCGGCTCCTCCGGGTCCGTGATCGCGTTGATGATCACAGGACGGTCGGCGCTGAGCGCCTTTCGCCACGCAGCTTCCACCTGATCGGTCCTGTCGACCTTGATGCCCTCGAGACCGATCATCTGCGCCCACTGGTCGAACGGCACATAGGGAATCGTCTGCGATGCCGCGAACTTCGGGTCACCTTCCATGACGCGCTGCTCCCAGGTGACCTGGTTCAGGTCCTCGTTGTTGAGCACGAGCACGATGAGCCGAGGGTCGCGCCAGGTGCGGTAATACTTGGCCGCGGTGAGCATCTCGGCCATGCCGCCCATCTGCATGGCGCCGTCACCGACGAGAGCGATGGCCACACGCTCCGGATACGCGAATTTCGCCGCGATGGCATAGGGCACGCCGGGGAGCATCGTCGCCAGGTTGCCCGAGAGCGACGCCTTCATACCCCGGCGGAGCTTCACGTGCCGCGCGTACCAGTTCGCCGCACTTCCCGAATCCGCGCTGAGGATGGCGTTGTCGGGCAGCTGCTGCGAGAGCACGCCGAACAGCTGCTGCGGGCGCACGCGACCGTCGCGCTGCTCGGGCTGCGCCCGGTCGTCCATGAGCTGCCACCACTCCGCGACGTCCTTGACGATCGCTTCCTGCCAGGAGCGATCCTCCTTGCGCCGCAGCCGTGGCAGCAGCTCCTTCAGCGTCGCCTTGGCGTCGCCGCAGAGCATCACCTCCATGGGAAAGCGAATGCTCAGCATGCGGGGCGAGTGGTCGATCTGCACGCCCTTCGCCTTGTCGGGCTTGGGCAGGAAGTTCGCGTAGGGGAAGCCGGAGCCCACCATCAGCAGCGTGTCCGCGCCCTGCATCATGTTCCAGCTGGCCCGCGTACCGAGCAGGCCGATGCTGCCGGTGCAGCACGGGACGTCGTCGGGTACGGCCGCTTTGCCCAAGAGCGCTTTGGCGATGCCGGCGCCGAGCACGTCGGCGACAGCGATCACCTCGTCGGTGGCGTCGAGCGCCCCCGCGCCAACCAGCATCGCCACCTTGGCGCCGGCGTTGAGCACGTCCGCCGCTCGATCGAGGTCGGCGCTCTCGGGAACCATGCGCGCGTGCGCGAAGCCAATCCCCGTCTGAATCGCCTTGATGCTCGGCGGCTGCAGCGGCACCGCCTTCATGTCCTGCACGTCGGCAGGAACGATCACGGCGGTCACCGTGTGTTCCGCCTGCGCGATACGCAGTGCGCGATCGATGACGTGGCGCATCTGCGCCGGCGTGTTGACCTGCTGCACGTACGCTGCGGCCACGTCCTTGTACAAGCTGAGCAGGTCGACCTCCTGCTGCTGGTCGCCGCCGATTGCGGTGCTGACCGTTTGCCCCACGATCGCGACCACCGGCGTGTGGTCGAGCTTTGCGTCGTACAGGCCGTTGAGCAGGTGGATCGCGCCCGGACCGGACGTCGCCATGCAGACGCCGACCGAGCCCGTGTACTTGGCGTGCGCGCACGCCATGAACGCCGCCATCTCCTCGTGGCGCGTCTGGATGAACGTCAGCGATCCGCTCGACCGCTCCAGCGCGCCCAGCAGCCCGTTGATCCCGTCTCCGGGATAGCCGTAAACGTGAGTGACGCCCCACTGCTCCAGGCGCTGCACCAGGAAGTCACCGACTGTGTCGCTCATGCCGCCACCTCTGTTGCGTCACCGTCGATAGCGATAGCTTCGATATGTGAGTTCATGATATCGACGCTGTACCATGTGACGCCGTGAGCACGGCGACGCTGGGGACCGCCGGCGCTGTCGCGGAGTGGCGGATCCGCGACCTCGACGTGGAGGTCTTCACGGTTCCGACCGAAGCTCCCGAGGCCGACGGCACGCTGCAGTGGGATGAGACCGTCGTGGTCGCCGTGCAGCCCGAGCTCGAGGGCGGGGTCCGGGGCCTGGGATTCGCATACGGCTCGCCGGCCGTCGCCGCGGTGGTGCGGGAGAAGCTTGCCGCGCAGGTGCGGGGGCGGGACGTTCGCGAAGGCGCAGCGGCCTGGGAGGCGATGGTGCGCGCCATCCGCAACCTGGGACGGCCCGGCATCTGCTCCATGGCCATCGCCGCGGTGGACATCGCGCTCTGGGACACGAAGGCGCGCGCCCTGGGCCAACCGCTGCACCGCCTGCTGGGAGCGGTGCGGGATTCGGTGCCCGTCTACGGCTCGGGCGGGTTCACCAGCTACAGCGACGAGCAGCTCACCAGGCAGCTCGCGGGATGGACCGAACGGGGGATTCCGCGGGTGAAGATGAAGGTGGGGATGGACCGCGGTGCGTCGTGGCGTCGCGACCTGGAAAGGGTCCGGCGGGTGCGCCGTGCCATCGGCGACGAGGCCGAGCTCTACGTCGACGCCAACGGCGCGTACGACCGCACCCAGGCGCGGCGGATGGGGGAGGAGTACGGCTCGATGGGCGTCTCATGGTTCGAGGAGCCGGTCTCGTCCGACGACCTCGACGGCCTGGGGCAGCTGCGCGAAGCCCTCCCCATGGACGTCACCGCCGGTGAGTACGGCTACCACCTCGACTACTTCCGCGCCATGCTCGAGGCGGGCGCCGTGGACGTGCTGCAGGCCGACGTCTCGCGTTGCGCGGGCATCACGGAGTGGCTCAGGGTGGCCGCGCTCGCGGCATCCCACCAGGTGCCCCTCTCCGCACACTGCGGCCCCTCACTGCACGCACACGTGGCGTGCGTTCCCCCGAACCTGCGGCACATCGAATACTTCCACGACCACGCGCGCGTGGACCACCTCCTCTTCGACGGGGTGCTCGAACCCGTCGACGGCGAGCTGCGCCCCACGGACCGCCCCGGCATCGGCCTGACGTTGCGCGACGACGCCGAGCGGTACCGCACCGAGTAGCAGGACCCCGGCCGCGACCGCCGGATCCGCACCGGGGCGAGCCCGGGTGACGCCGGAGGGGAGGAACCCACCGCGGCGATTTACGAGGAGCCGCGTGGGGGGCACCCGAAGGCGGCAGGACCCGGCCGTGATCACCTAGTTCGCCCCCTGCATGGGTCTATCGCGCGGTCGGATCCTCACGCCGCTCGTACTCGCCGGAGATCTGGCGATCGAGCTCCTCGGCGGCCCGCTTGGCCTTGTCGGAGAGGCTGTCGCCCTCGGCGGCCTCCTCCTTCACCTTGCGCATCGCGCCGCCGGGCGTCTGCGGATCGATGTCGGGGTGCTCCTCGTGCTTGGCCGAGTCCTTGAACGCGGTCGTGCCGTGCTCGCCGGCGACCTCCTCCTCAGCCCAGTTGGCGGGGTCGGAGGGCTTCTTCTCGTTGTCCATCGCTCACGTGCCTCCTGGGGCGGTGGCGTCGTCTGTGTCCACTGTACGCAGCCGTCCTGACGCGGGCCGGGCAGCGGGTCCCGGCACGGGCTCCGTCGCGCTTCGGTGGCCGAACTGATCGGCGGCGCGCGTCGCCTCGGTGACCAGGGGCTCGGACCTGCGTGACGCGATGAGCCCGCGCGCCTTTGGCACGCCCCCGTGCATGCGGTTGGCGACCGCCCCCAGCAGGATGAACTGCGCCAGGAAGTAGAGCCAGCTGGCCAGGAGGAAGAAGAGGGCGAACGCCGCTCCGTACGTGGAGAAGCCGTGCGCCAAGCCGGTGTACAGCGGCCAGAGCAGCGTGAGCCCCTCCATGAGGCATCCCGCCAGCAGGATCCCAGGCCACATCTGCCGGAGCCGGAACGTGCGGTTGGGCACCAGGCGGTAGATGCACGCCATGAAGGCGAGCCAGACCGCCAGTCCCGCGAGCGGCTCGGCCCGGGCCGCACCCGACGCCAGCGAGAGAGCGCTGTTCACACCGATCGTGGCGACCACAGCGACCACGAACACGACGGTCATCACCAGCGTCATGGCCCGCTGCCGCAGGAAGCCGCGCTGCGGCGCGCCCACCATGCGGCCGAGCGCGAACTCCATGGACACGAAGAGGCTGCTGCCACTCCAGAGCAGCCCGATGATGCCGATGGCGCCAAGCAGCCCCGAGTGGCTGCGGATGCCGTCGAACGCGCTCGTGATGGCTCCGCGCGAGTCGGTGGGGAAGAAGGCCAGCGCGCCGCTCAGGAAGCTCTGGCGCGCCTGCTCCGACTGCGTCGCCAGGCCGAGCAGTGCGAGCATTCCGAGGATCAGCGGGAACATGCTGATGAACGCGTTGAAGGCCAGGCCCGACGCGTAGTTGCCGGCCTGGCTGGCCCCGTACGCCTGAGCCAGGCGCCCTGGGTACGTGCCCAGCAGGCGGGCGATCAGCGCTTTCACGGCTCAGCTAGATGATAGGGTAGCTATCACGTTTTCTCAGTGTGGTCCCACCACAAGTGCGGGAGGGCGCCGGTGATCCTGGAGGCAGTCGCGTATTTCAGCCTGGCCCTCGTCGCGACCACCGCGGTCGCGCTGGTGCCCGGCGTGATCCGCGCCCACTTCCACGTGACGTTGCTTGCGGCCTGGATCGCCCTTGCCGCGAGCGCGTTCATCGCCACGCTCATATCACACGACCCCACGGGCGAGGTGATCCTCAGCCTGACGGCCGTGGTCGTGACGCTGCTCGCGCGGCTCAACCAACGACGCTGGAGCTGGGTCGGGGCGCAGCTCTTCGCGTGCGTCGCGCTGGCGGCCCTTGCGTATCTCTCCTATGCCGCGTACCAGACGTACGCGCGCGGACTGAGCGCTGCGATCATGGCCGTGTCCAGTGTCCTGTTGGTGGTGGAGATCGCGGCACTGGCGCTGTCGGTGTCGTACGCGTTCGAGATCGTCGACGTGCTCTCGCGCCGCGATCCGCCGCTGAACCGGCCGAAGCCGTCGCGCTTTCCCTGGGTCGCACTGCAGGTTGCCACGTACAACGAGCCGCTCGAGATCGTGCGACCGACGCTGGAGTCGCTGTCGCGCATCGACTATCCGCACCTTCTGGTGCAGGTGGTCGACAACAACACGCGCGACCCCGAGCTGTGGCAGCCGCTGCAGCAGCTGTGCGATCAGCTCGGACCGCGTTTCCAGTTCATGCACCTCGAGCCGTGGCCGGGTTTCAAAGCAGGAGCGTGCAACGAGGCGACCAGACGGCTGCCCGCGGATGTCGAGATCGTCGGCATCATCGACGCGGACTACAACGTGCAGCCCGACTTCCTGCAGAAGCTGGTGGGCCACTTCGATGACCCCGGCGTCGGCTTCGTGCAGAGCTCGCAGAACTATCGCGACTGGCAGGACAGCAGCTACCTGCGTGGCCTCTTCTACAGCTTTCGCTACTTCTTCGACGTCACCATGCCGGCGCGCGCGCACCGCAACGCGATCATCTTCTGCGGCACCATGGGCTTGATCCGGCGCGCCGCACTCAACGAGATCGGCGGCTGGAGCGAGGAATGCATCACCGAAGACGCCGAGGCGAGCCTGCGCATGCTCGGCCGGGGATATCGAGGGGTGTACGACAGCGCCGCATACGGCGCGGGCATGATGCCGCTCGACTTCGACGGGCTGAAGAAGCAGCGCTTCCGCTGGGCTCTGGGCGGCGTGCAGATCCTGCGCATCTGGTGGCGCGAGCTGCTGCCGTTCGGGCGCCACAAGCTCAAGCTCACCGGCGCGCAGCGCACCCACTACCTGCTCGGTGCGCTGCAGTGGTTCGGCGAGCCGCTGACCGCGGTGTTCACCTTCCTGCTGTTGATGACCGCGCTGGTGACGTCGCTGCACCACCAGCTGCCTCTGCGTCAGCTGACCGGCGCGGTGCTCGTCGTGCCGCTGGCCTTCGCGGCGACGGGCTTGCTGCGCGCGCTCTGGGCGATGCGCGCGACGAGCCGCTGCTCCTGGGGCGACGCGCTGCAGGCACTGCGCATCTGGTTTGCGCTCAGCTGGGTGGTGACCATGGCCTGCGTGCGCGGGCTGATCAGCCGCCAGGCCGAGTTCCTGCGCACGCCGAAGCGCAAGGAGGAGGCCGCGCTGCTGCAGGCGCTGCGCGCGTCGCGCACCGAGTCGCTGCTCGCCGTGGGGGCTGTGGCCGGAGGCGTGGCGATGGTGGTGCGCTCTCCCGGGCTGGCGACCGGCGTCCTCGGTGTGCTGCTGCTCTTCGAGGCCTTCGTCTACGGATCCGCTCCGGCCGCCAGCGTCGCCGCGGAGCGGGTGCAGATGACGCCGGAACGTGCCGCGTGGACTCGTTCGCCGCAGAACACGGGGGACCGGCCGCCCGTCCGCCGCGGCGCGGTGGTGGCCGGCACGCTGGCGCTGGTTGGAGCGGCCGTCGCGGCCATGGCGGCATTGGTGGCCGGCTCTCCGTCGGACCAGGCACCGTTCAGCCGCGGCGGCGGGGACCTGCCCACGATCGGCAGCGTCGCTCCCAACCTGCCCGGACTGGGACGGAGCGCGACCCCCAGCGCCTCTCCAGCAGTGACGCCGACAGCCGCCACGAGCCCGGGAGCGACCCCGACGCCCGGGTCCACGCCGACGGTCGGGCCCACCCCCAGCGCCACCGCAACCTCTGCCCCGACGCCCACGCCGGCCTCACCTCCACCCACCCCGTCGCCGTCCTGAGCTGATGCCCGGACGCGCCGAGCCGGACGCTCACGAATGAACCGCGCCATCGCCTTCGTGATCTCCGCGTGGCGCCGCATGTGGCGCTGGGCCGGACGTCATCGCCGGTTGCGTCCGGCGCTGTCGTTCCTGCGACGGCACATCCCGGAAACGATCGCCGTCGTGGCGCTGGTCGGCCTGATCCTCGGCGTGAACCCACCGAAGCTGCTGCAGGTGTTTCGCCACATCACCTGGCAGCTCGCCCTGTTGATGGTTCCAGTCGTTCTTGGCCTTTACTTGTGCCGCGGGATGGCGTGGTGGGTGACGCTGCGCAAGATCGGCGTACACATCTCGATCCGCCGCTGTCTCGCCATCGAACTGGCCGGGCAGGTGATGGTGTTCCTTCCGCTGGGTGATCTGGCAAGGGTGGTGATGGTGCGCAACACCGAGGGCGAGCGCGGAGCGGGCGCCGTCACCGGAACGGTCGCCTTCCAGGAGCTGATCTACATGATGCTGCTGGGCTTTGGCGTGCTGCCCCGGGTGGTGGCGCAGCCGGACATCGGCGCCCTGGTGCTGATCATGGCGCTGCTGCACGTCGGGATCTTCGTCGTGCTCGTGTGGGAACCGGCGTACAACCGGGCGGTGCGCGTCGTGGAGCGCGTGCGCATCCTGCGCCGCTTCGACCGCCAGCTGCGGGAGCTTCGGCCGGCGTTCGTCAGGCTCTTCGCATGGGACACCGCCGTCCCCGTTTTCCTCCTGCAGGGCATGGCCGCGATGCTGTCGTTCCTGCTGTTCTTCATGGCGCTGCACGCCATCGGTGCGACGCAGATCACATTCATCACGGCCACCTTCCTCCTCGGGTTGAGCTACATCCTTGCCGGCATGAGCCTGGTGCCCGGCGGCCTGGGTGCGTTCGAAGGTCTGCTCACCCTGCTCATGCTGGCCAATGGCGTCCCGGCTGCAACCGGGGCCGCGGCGGGTCTGCTCTACCGCGGCTACAACGACGTCCTCATGGGGCTGATCGGAACGCCGTTCGGAGTCCACATCCGGCGCACCGCGGCGCGGCGCCGCAGCGTCAAGCGGCGGGGGCGGCGCCGAGCACCGCGGCCGTCTCGAGCATGACCGCGTGGACGAAAGCCTGGGGGAGGTTTCCGCGCAGCTGCCGCTGGCGGACGTCGTACTCCTCGGCGAAAACACCCGCGGGTCCGCACGCGGCGCGGGCGCGTTCGAACCAGCGCGCCGCGGCGACGGCGTTGCCCGCGCGGTGTTCGGCGAGCGCCAGCCAGAAGCTGCACAGCAGAAATGCGCCCTCGGGCTGGCCGTGACGGGCGCGGTTGCGGAAGACGTAGCCGTCCTCGCTCAGCTCGGCGACCACGGCCCGCCGGGTCGCGGTGGCGCGCTGATCGCGCGGTGGCGCGGCGCCGCGGATCTCTCCGATGAGCAGGCTCGCATCGCAGGAGGGGTCGTCAGGCGCTGCCTGCCAGCGACCCGTGGGATGCACCGAGGTCCGGAGGCACTCGTCGAGGAGCTTGTCGGCGAGGGCGCCCCAGCGGGCGGCGTGGGGTGCGCGGCGGGCCACGGCGGCCATGGCGCGCAGCCCGGCGGCGCAGACCAGCCTGCTGCTGGTCCACATCCTGGTGTCGTCGAGCTCCCACATCCCCGACTCGGGTTCCGTCCAGCGGGATTGGATGGCCAGCGCCGCCACCTCGGCGGCGCGCCATCCGAGCGGGCCGAGCCGGTCCAGTCGCGCCGCTTCGGCGAAGAGGAGCAACGCTTCGCCGAAGCAGTCCAGCTGAAATTGCGCGGCCGCTCCATTGCCGGCGGTCACCGACGCTGCTCCGGGATACCCCGGCAGAGGGACCCGGACCGGCGTTGCCGGTGCCTCGCCGCCGTCTGCCCGGTAGAGAGGCCGGAGCCGGGGGCCGTCGGCCAGGAGACGCTCCTGGATGAAGCCCACGCTGGTGTCGAGCAGACCCAGCCCCGGCGCCGCGGCGCCGGCAAGCCCGGCGAACGCCTGATCCCGCACCCACGCATACCGGTAGTCGTAGTCACGACCGCTCTCGGCCCGCTCGGGGAGGGCCATCGTGGCTGCGGCCACGATGCCGCCACCGCGGCTGGTCAGCCCACGGAGAATCGCGTAGGCGTG
Source organism: Candidatus Dormiibacterota bacterium (assembly GCA_963777285.1). Classification (GTDB taxonomy): domain Bacteria; phylum Chloroflexota; class Dormibacteria; order Aeolococcales; family Aeolococcaceae; genus JAFARE01. The sequence continues at coordinate 714,869 of CAVZPR010000001.1, read as the reverse complement.
GCGGGCGTCACGGCCGGCGATCACGCCCTCGAGGGCGGGGAGGTCGCGCCGCCAGTTCCGGCGGGTGCGCTCCCAGGAGCGTCCTGGGTCGGGCGGAGCCTGACGCAATCGCTCGGGGGCGAGCTCCAGCACCACGTCGATGTTGCCCCGCGGCGAGACGACGGCTGTGCCGGTGAGGGTCGAGCCGGAGACGTCGAAGCGCATGTCCCCGGCCACCGTCAGTCGCAGGAACAGCCTGGCGCTGCGGCCGGTCCACGCCCCGTCGGCGAACGTCCACCCGGCCGGCCCGGGCGCCGGCAGGCGCAGGCGCATCGCGACCGGGGCGGTTCCGTCGACCGCCTCGATGCGGCGGAGGCCCACCGCGGCGGAGCCGGCCGGCGGCATGGCGAGGGCGTCGGCGCATTCCACGATGGCGCCCTGCGTCACCCAGCGGTTGCGCCAGACGAGCGAACCTTCCTCGTAGCAGCCGCCCCAGCTGTGTGGCTCCGTGGGCATCACCTGGAAATGCCCCGCGCCGCCAAGGAGCGCGTCGAAAGCGGGTTCGGAGTCCCACCAGGGAGCGCAGAGCCAGACCCACGCGCCGTCCGGGTCGATGAGCGCGCCGCGCTCGCCGTCACCGATGAAGGAGTAGCTGCGCAGCGCCCAGGGATGTGGCGCCGGCAGGGCTGAGCCGGCCGCAGCACGGTGCGGCGTGCGGGTCAGCTCTTGGCGGCGTGACGCAAGAGGAATCGCCATTCGATGCTGGTCCTGCCGACGACATGGGTGGCGGGCGCTCCGCAGGCCGTGCAACCGCCGGGGGCCTCGACGGCCAGCCGCTGATGGCCGCAGTCGGCGCATCGCCACACCAGGTCGATCGCCGGCTTGTCCTCTGATCCCGCGTCCGGCCCGGCCGGATCCGCGGGGGCATCGTGAACCGAGATCGCCACGGGAGACCTCCTGACTCCGACCCGCTCCCAGGGCGGGGCGTTTGCCGGTGACAGTATCACAGAAGTTGATAGTGATGCTATAAGCATGGCTGCACCCGTTCTTGACACCCGCTTTGGGCGGACGCTAGTGTCGGGGCCGCCGGGGCGCCGGTGCGAGCCGGGTGTGGCCCGTCAGGGGTGCGGCGATCCACCCCGCCGGGCGCGTGTTCCAGGAGGCTGGCTGAGTGGACGACGAGGTTCGGGTCCTGCTCATAGAGGACGACGGGGCCGCCGCCGAGATGTATCGCATGCGGCTCGCCGCCGACGGCTACACGGTGTCGCTGGCGCACGACGGCGAGGAGGGCCTGCGCGCCGCCCGCGACAACCCCCCGGACCTCATATACCTCGACCTGCGGCTGCCCAAGATGGATGGATTCGCAGTCCTGGAGCAGCTGCGCGCAACGCCCTCCACGGCGGCGACGCCGGTCATCTTTCTCAGTAACCACGGTGAGCCCGAGCTGCGCGAGCAGGGCCTGAAACTCGGCGCGCTGGAGTTCCTGGTCAAGGCCGAGACCACGCCTGCGCTGCTCGCCGAATCCGCGGACCGAGTGACGGAGAACGCGCCGCCCGTACCGCAGGCCTGATCTGTCTGCGGCAGCGCACTGATCAAGCGACGTCAGACGTCCGCCGCGGAGAGGGTGGGATTCGAACCCACGGTGGCGATTAACCACACCGCTTTTCGAGAGCGGCACCTTCAACCACTCGGACACCTCTCCGGCGATCGAGTATATGCGCGCATCCGCTGATATGATTCCGCGCCAAAGCGACCACGTCGCTTCAAGAGAACGAGGGAGACGAATGCGCGCTGTTTCGCCACGCTTGCTCGGGAGCCTCGCGGTCGCGTCGCTGATTGGACTTGCGGGCTGCGGATCCGCAACGACGAGTCCTTCCTCGTCGTCAGGGTCTGGTAGCGGCGCCACCAACGGTGGATCGAACAGTGGTGGCTCCGGGACGTCAGCGTCGAGCCTGCTGCCGCAGTCCGCGGCCGCGCAGATCAGCGGCGATCCCGGCGTGACGCAGCAGGCCGGCTCCGGCGCAGCGGGCGCGGGCACGAGCCTGGTCACATATGCAGACACGAGCAACGGTGCCAGCGCGACGCTGCTGATTGAGAACATCCCCGGGGGCATCGCTCAGACGGAGCTGCAGGCGGCGCTGGGCCAGGCCGGCAACGGCAGCAACGCGAACGTGCAGACGCTCTCCGGCGTCGGCGATCAGGGGTTGAAGGACGTCGAGCAGAACTCGGCGTCGGTAGTGTTCTCGAAAGGAAACACGCTCGTCGTCATCGGCGCGACCAACGAGTTGAAGAGCGGTGCGGACCTCGAACCCAACGTGGGGAACCTCGCGCGCCAGATCGCGGGACAGGTCTGAGGCCGAGGCCGGCGCGCGACGTGCGGCCTACAATCGCGCTCGGAGCGATCGCCTAGTTGGTCGAGGGCGCCGCACTGGAAATGCGGTATCCGGGGTAACTCGGATCGAGGGTTCGAATCCCTCTCGCTCCGCGTCGCCGTTGCACAGCGCGTGCGCAGCGACTCAGGTGTCTTCGCTTGCGGTGCCGAGCTGGTCTGCGACGTAATACGCCGCGACGGCGCCGTCGATGATCAGCACCAAGGGTGCGCTGACGAAGGCGAGACCGATGCAGACCGCGTACGCCACGTTGCCCGCCGCGAATCGCGCCGTCTGCCAGATCGTCTGCCGTGGCCCCGCGGCGCGGCGCAGTTCCGGATGCGTGTTCACCCAGAGGTTCACGGCGAGAAAGCTCAGCGCCATCAGCAGCAGGGCGCCATTGAACAGCGCACCCGCGACCGCGGCCTGGGCGGTGCGGTGGGTCAGATAGAGCGCGAAGAGGGACGTGACGAACGGGATGAGCACCACCGACATCAGCAGGCCGAGGTTGATGAACAGGAGCGGCCGGTCCACGCGCTTGAGCCGGTGAAAGACCGTGTGGTGGTTGACCCACACGATGCCGATCACCACGAAGCTGATGGCGAAGGCGGCGAACTGGGGCCACTTGTCGGCGAGCGCGCCGATCAGTGATCCCGAAGTCATCGGTGTGGCGAGGTCCAGCACCAACAGCGTGATGGCCACGGCGAAGACACCGTCGCTGAATGCCTCGACTCGGCTTGTCGGCATCAGCAGGCTGGCGCGCTGTTGCTGATGGCGAGCCCGCCCGCGACCTGCAGCATGTAGATCCACACCGGTGTGTACCGGGGCATCCCGTCGGGGCAGAGCGGCGTGGCGCTGTCGACTGCGGTGCTGTCGTGCGCTGCGAGCGGGACTGCGGGCAGCGCTGCCACGGAGAGGATCTCGTGGCTGCTGTCGTACGGCGGCGACGACTCCGCGGATGCCGGTCCCCCGAACGCGCCCAGGCCCATCGCTGTCCAGTCCGCGGTGATGCGCGGGCCGAACGGGTCGCCCGCGTGATAGAAGCCGACGATCGAACTGGCGCCGGTGATCCCGCGGGAGGTGAGCCAGCGAGCGGGGTTCAGGGCGCTGTCGGTGTCGGGGGGCGACGACAGCGCGACGACGCCGCGCACCTTGACGAGCGTCGAGACGAAGTCGGCTTCGCCGCCACCCTGCGAATGGCCGCCGAAGACGATGCTGGCGTACGCCGGGTCGCCGCCCTGGAGGAAGGCGCTCCAGCCCTCGGCGGGGTAGCTTTCGGCCAGGTAGCGGAGTGCGGCGACGAGACGCTGCTGCACCGTGTCCGCCGGCGCGAGGTTGCTCAATGGTCCTGCGTCGGCACCGTCGAAGACATTGCGACGCACCATGCCATAGCAGGAGAGGTCGTCACCGCAGCGCGTGCCGACTGCCGGGGAGTCGGCGTACTGCAGGCCCAGTGCGTGAAATCCGAGTGCGGCGGCACTGCGGAGCAGCAGCGTGCAGCACGACGGCTGACCACCGGTGCCAGGGAGGAACACGAAGAGCAGGCGGTTGGTGGCGACACCGGAGGCGAACGCGGCGATGTCCGGCTCCCTGAAGTCGATCACACGAGGATCCGCGGCGGCGGGGGCGAAGCTGTGCGTGACGACACCGCCCGCCCCCTGCGGACTGGGCGCGGCCGTAGCCGTCTGCTGCTGTTGCGACGGAGTTGCCGGTGCTGAGGTGGGAACTCCCGGCAGGCTGCACGCGGCGCAGAGCACAACCGCAGCGAAGGCGGCAGCACCGGGTTGCAGGAGCATGTTCATCAGCGGTACGAGTGTGGCTCGCCGGCAGGAGCCCCGGTAGAGTTCTCGCCTGTGGACGCCTGGACAGGGGTGCGCGGCAAACGCGTGGTGATCACCGGCGCCACTCGCGGAATCGGGCTTGCGGCTGCGGAAGAGCTGGCCCGCCGCGGTGCCGCGCTCGTGGTCGTGGCGCGCAGCAGCGCACGCGCCGCCGCGGCGGTGGCTCGAATCAGCGCGGCGGGGGGTGGGGGCGCTGCCGTTGACACGCTCCTGGCCGACCTCGAATCACAGGCGTCGGTGCGCGGCCTCGCCGCCGAGATCCTGGAGCGCTACCCGCGGGTCGACATCCTGATCAACAACGCGGGCGCCATGTTCACGTCGCGGCGGCTGACCGTGGACGGCGTGGAGCGCACATGGGCGCTCAACCATCTCGCGCCCTTCCTGCTGACGACGATGCTGCTGGGGCGGCTGCGGGCCAGCACCCCGGCGCGCGTGATCACGACCACGTCGGACGCCCACAAGGGAAAGGTGATCCCTTTCGATGATCTGAACGCCGAACGTTCCTGGCGCGGTCACGGGTTCACGAGATATGGCCAGACCAAGCTGGCGAACATCCTCTTCACCGCGGAGCTGGCGCGCAGGCTCCACGAGAGTGGCGTCACGGCGAACTGCTTTCACCCTGGACAGGTGGCGAGCGGCTTCAATCGCAACAACGGAGCGCTGATGAGCGCTGTCATGACGATCATCAGGCCGTTCTCGCGAAGCCCGCGCAAGGGAGCCGCCACCCTCGTCTGGCTCGCCGACAGCCCGTCGGTGTCCGGCGTGTCCGGCGCGTACTTCGTCGACCAGCGGCGGGCGACGCCGAGCGCTCCCGCGCAGGATGCCGCCACCGCGAGAAGGCTCTGGGAGGTCAGCGAGCAGCAGACCGGGCTGTAGGTCCGCGCTTGCCGATGCGCCGCCACCAGGGGCGGCGCCGCCAGGCGATCGCCTCGTGCAACTCGTCGTTCTCGATCAGCTGCCGATGCAGCACGGTGACGAGCTCGCGCTGCCGCGCGAACGCCAGCGACGCCTCGGCCTGGCGGGCACCGGATTCGCTGAGCGCTCGCTCCCGCCAGCGGTCGCGGTCCGCCTGCAGCGCCGCCACCTCGGCGTCCCGCTGGGCAAGGGACTCGCGCAGGCGAACGATGTCGATCAGGTTGTCGAGCGCGAGCAAGCGCAGCGCGCGCATCGTCTCGCCGTCCACAGCGCGGCCGATGTGGTCCACCGCGCCGGCCCGGACCGCCGCCGGGGCCACAACCCGCCCTGTGACCTGCAGGACTTCATCGGCGGGTGGCGCATGACCGTTCGCTGCGGGATCGGCTGGGATCCCGACTGGTTCGGCCGGGGTGACGCGTGCAGCCATGAGGAAGACCTCCTGGAAAGACGTGAGAAGTGTGACGACGAGGTCCGGCGCGAAATGTACACCGCAAACCGACCTCGTGGACGCCAACCTGCGCGGCGGGGGCGTAACCGCTTCGTGACGGCGGCGCGCGCGGCTGTGGTCACCGCGTCGTTTGCCGCGTCGCAGCCGGCCAATAGCCTGCCCGGCGATGCATGTCCTCCTGTACGTCGTCACGTCAGTCGCCTCGGCCGGACTGCTGGGGGTCGCCGGGCTTTGCGCTGTAGCGGCGGGCCGTGATCACCTCTCGCCCTGGTGGCTGCCGGCGTACGCGTCGCTGCTGACCGCCTTCGCCCTGATCGCCGAATCCACGGTGCCCGGATTGGGTGCCTCCTGACGGCACAGCACCCTCCGTGTCACGAATCGGCGATGCGAACCAGTTCGCCATGGCCCCCGGCTGATGATCCGAGCATGCGCCGCGCGCCATCTCCTCCTGCCCGCTGCATCGACGCGCGCAGGCGCCGTCGCCGCGGTCAGGGGCTCGTCGAATTCGCCCTCGTCGGGCCGGTGTTCTTCCTCGTGCTGTTCGCGATGATCGACGGGGGCATGCTGCTGTACACCGTCAACGCGGTGGACCAGTCGGCGACCATCGGCAGCAACAGCATCGCCGCGCTCGGCAGGGTGCACGACGCCGACATCCAGGCGCTGACCAAGATGCAGTCGGCCGGCCTGACGACGACGCCGCTGATCAAGGTCACCGAGATCGATGTCGAGGAGCTCGTCACCAACGCCAACGGCGACAGCTTCGCGACCAACGCTGACGGATCGCCGCAGATCGAGACGGGTTGCACCAACGGCCCCAATGGTGGAGAGTGCGTCGACCGGTACCAGTTCTCGGGCGGCACCATCGTTGCCCTCGACGAGGCGTCCGGATGCACGGACACGTCGCTGTGCCCACCCTGGCCGCCGCTGGCACGCGACGTGAGCAACGGCCAGAGCTCGTTCGTCGGGCTGGTCATCTCGTACTCGTACACGTTCTTCACACACGTCGGTCCAACGTTCAACCTGACGGCGACCAAGACGTTCCGCCTGGAGCCGCAGTCGTGAGGCGCCGGCCGATCCGTCGTCGCGGACAGCGCGCCCAGTCGCTGGTGGAGCTGTCGTTGGTGGTTCCCGTTTGCCTCAGCCTGTTCATGGGGGTCTACACCGCGGGGAGCTTCATCTCGGACATGGACATCGCCGGGCAGTCGGTGCGCGCAGGCGCGCGGCTGGGTGCGGAGCTCGGCGACGACAATTACACGTCGACCAGCACCGCGAGCGGGTGCCAGACCGCGGCGAACGATCCGTGCATCGTGGACGACGCCATCCTCACCAGTACGCTGACGGTCGCCCGCGATCTGAAGAACATCGCGTCGGTGGACGAGGTCGACGTCTACGACCCCTGCGCGTCTGGTGGCTCGTGCACCACGGCCACCAGCGCGTGCTCGTATTCCTCGGGCAGCTTCAACGGCTCCTACAACAGCGTGGACCCGCATGATGATTACGTCTACGACGGCTCGGGCAACTATGACGAGAGCAACTTCGCGCTCAGCGGAAGCGCCGGCTACACGCTCGACAAGCGCGACCAGAGCCATCCCAACGAGACGGTCGTGGCAGTGCGCCTGAAGTTCACGTTCAAGGCTGCGGCGCCGTTCAACTTCTTCAACATCCAGACGTCGCAGTACGCCACGATGTGCTTCGCGCCGATCGAGTCCGGAGGATGACGGTGACAGACGAGACGACGATGGCGCCACGACGCAGGCGCAGCCGCGCGCGCGGCCAGGTGATGGTCATCTTTGCGGTGATGTCGCTGATCCTCTTCGCGATAGTCGGCCTCGGCGTCGACGCCGGCCTCAGCTACTTCACGTACAACGGCATCGAGCGTGCCGCCGCCGCCGGGGCGCTGGCCGGAGTGCCCTACATGCCGACCGGCTTCGGCAGCACCGCCGACACCGCCGCGCGTGCCGCTGCTGCGCGCGACGGCTATCGCAACGGCGGCACGGTCAACGGCCACCCGGTGACCGTCAGCGACGCGCAGTACCCGTCGGGCTGCGGCGGGGTGGGCAACCCGTGCGATGCCAACAAGCTCACGGTCACGGTCACCGCGTGGTCGTCGACGACCTTCCTGCGTGTGCTGGGCTTCGGCGACCACAAGATCTCGGCGACCGACACCGCGTTCTACCTGCCGCCCATCTCCCTGGGCCAGCCAGGATCGCAGCTCGGCTCGCAGGAGCAGGACCTCGGCAGCTCGGGGAACTACTACATTCTGCGCTCCGAGGGCTATGGCAACCCCCGTTCCGAGGGCGACGCGTTCGATCCCGACACGACCAAGGAGACGTTCGGCAGCGCCGACGGGTGTGACGCCACCGAGAAAACGGCCGGACAGGGAACGTCAACCGACGGCCATGAGCTCAGCGCCAACGCCGGCACCGACGTCACCGACGGCACGCTGACGGGGGACGGCTTCAACACGCTGCCCGAGCGGGGAGGCTACAACTTCGGCGTGGTGGTCCCGTCGACGGCATCGCCAGGATACCTGCGTGTGTACAACCCCTCCTTCGCGCCGGACGGCGGATACAACCCCTTCTCCAACAACACGACCGCCAACTACAACATGCACGAGCAGGACACCTCGTTCACCGGCAACTCGTCGACGTCGCAGTACTCGGCGATGGAATACACGCTCTTCTCCGTCACCGACATCTTCGACCACACCCAGGACGTTCCCATCGACCAGGTGGTCTTCGACCCGATCAATGCCGCCCCGTCGGGGAGCCCGCCAACCTACGGCGGCACCTTCACCGACGTGCGCAACTCGCAAGTCATCCCCGACACGCAGGCGAGTGTCGTGTACCACAGCTGGGTGGACATCACGAATCCGCCGACATCGTCCACGCAGTGGACCACCGGCGGCACCACCTACAACGTCATCCACGTGATCAAGAACACGATCTCCGCCAGCGGCCTCGCGGCGGGTCGCTACCGTCTGCGCATCGACATGCTCGACTACCAGGGCCTGCGGCCGGTGGACGACGCAGGCCTCGGTGCGGTGCCATGCTCGCGCGCCCACAAGGGGTACGCGATTCAGCTCGACACCAAGAGTGGCAGCACGTACTCGACCTGCACCAACTCGGCTTGCCAGATGTACAGCATCGGCGAGATGGCTCTGTACACACCCATCGTGTCGAATGGCAGCGGGTTCGACATCCCCATCTTCCAGCTCCCCAGCGACTACAAGGGAACAACGGTCGACGTGTACGTGTACGACCCGGGTGACCTGAGCAGTGGTACGAACACGCTCTCGCTGATCAATCCCGACACCGGCTCGGTGTTCCAAGCCGACACGGGGACGAGCGTCAACATCTACGACCTGGGGGTGAGCCGCAACGTGCCCATCACCCAGTCGACCCCGACGGTCGACACCACCTATTCGGGCTGCTCGCCGATCGTCCAACCGGACACGACGAAGGCCACGGTGAACACGATCGTCAGCACCAGCTGCTCGGGCGGATCGGGCAACATCTTCAACGGGCACTGGCTCCTCTTCCAGCTGCCGATCTCCTCGAGCTACGCAGGCGGCAGCGGCGGCTACTGGCAGCTGCAGTACTCGGTCAACGGCACAGCGACCGACACCATCACCATCGTCGTCGGCTACGAGGGCGCCCCGGTCCACCTGCTGGGCTGAGCGCGGCGGTCGCGGCGCCACTCCGCGGTTGGCTACCCTAGCGGCGATGCAGCCCGCCGACCTCGATGCCTACTGCGCTGAGCACCAGCAGCGCTTCGTCGACGAGCTGATCGAGGCGCTTCGCATCCCGAGCATCTCGGCCGATCCCGCCTATGCCCCCGAGGTGCGCCGCAACGCGGAGCACTTCCGCGACGCCGCGCTGCAGGCAGGCTTCAGATCCGCAGAGCTGATCGAGACCGAGGGCCATCCCGCCGTGTATGCGGAGCGGATGGTCGACCCGTCACTGCCGACGGCGCTGATCTACGGGCATCACGACGTGCAGCCGGTCGATCCGCTCGACGAGTGGTTGTCGCCTCCCTTCGAGCCGGAGGTGCGCGACGGCAACCTCTACGGCCGCGGCGCCGTCGACGACAAGGGCCAGGTGTGGATGCAGCTCAAGGGCGTGGAGGCCCACGTGCGCGGCCGCGGCGAGCTGCCGCTGAACCTGAAGCTGATCGTGGAGGGTGAGGAGGAGTCCGGGTCGGTGAACTTCGAGCGCCTCGTCGAGCGTGAGCAGGAGCGCCTGCGCGCCGACGTGCTGATCGTGTCCGACACCGGGATCCTGGGCCCCGACACGCCGTCGCTCACCACGGGCCTGCGCGGACTCGCCGGCGTCGAGGTCACGGTGCGCGGCCCTTCGCAGGACCTGCACTCAGGCGCGTTCGGCGGCACGGTCACGAATCCCATCGCGGCGCTGTCGGAGATCCTCGCCGGGCTGCACGACCCGAAGACGCGACGGGTGACTGTGCCCGGCTTCTACGACGCCGTGCGCGAGCCCTCGCGTGAAGAGCGGGAGGAATTCGCGCGCATCCCCTATGACGACGCTCAGTACCGTCACGAAGCAGGGGACGTCCCCGCCACCACCGGCGAGGCCGGCTGGACCGTCACCGAGCGGCGCGGGGTGCGACCCACGCTGGAGTTCAACGGCCTTTGGGGCGGGTACCAGGGGCCGGGATCGAAGACGATCATCCCCGCGGTCGCGTCGGCCAAGATCACCTGCCGTCTGGTGCCGGACCAGGACCCCGACGACATCGCCCGCAAGGTGGCCGCCGCGATCCTCGCGGCAGCGCCCCCAGGGGTCACGGTGACGGCCGAGCCCAAGGGCGGCGGCCGGCCGGTCGTCACCTCCACGGATCACCCCGCGGTTCAGGCGGCGGCGCGGGCCATGGCGGCTGTGTTCGGCAAGCAGCCGCTGTTCAGCCGCGAGGGAGGTTCGATCCCGCCCGTGGAGATGTTCCACCGCATCATGGGGATGCCCGCGGTCCTGGTCGGCACCGGGCTCCCCGACGACCGCATCCACTCACCGAACGAGAAGTTCAACCTCGACATGTACGCCAAGGGTGTGCGCGTGCTGACCCGACTCTGGGACGAGCTCGCCGGCGCGCTGCGGCGGTGACCTCCGTCGAGGGGATCACGGCCCTCGAGATCCTCGATTCGCGCGGCAACCCCACGGTGCAGGCGACGGTGCGCCTCAGCGACGGAACCACAGGCGTGGCCCGCGTTCCCAGCGGCGCCAGCACCGGCGCGCACGAGGCGGTCGAGCTGCGCGACGGGGATGCAGCGCGCTACGGCGGCAAGGGTGTGCTGCGCGCGGTCGCGAACGTCGTCGAAGTGATCGCGCCCGCGCTGACGGGGATGGATCCGGGCGATCAGGCGGCCGTGGACGGCCGGCTGCGCGAGCTGGATGGCACCACCGGCAAGAGCCGTCTCGGCGCCAACGCGATCCTCGCGGTCAGCCTCGCGTGCGCCCGTGCGGCGTCCGCGTCGGCGGGGCTCCCGCTGTACCGCTACCTCGGCGGAGGCGACCTTCTGCCGGTGCCGCTGCTCAACGTGCTGAACGGAGGCGCGCACGCGCAGACGCGTGTCGACTTCCAGGAGTTCATGCTCGCACCCCTGGGATTCAGCAGGTTCGCCGATGCGCTCCGCGCCGGCGCCGAGTGCTTCCACGCGCTGCGCGACCTGCTGCACCAGCGAGGGCTCGGAACCGGGCAGGGTGACGAGGGCGGTTTCGCTCCCGACCTGGAAAACAATGAGGCGGCCGTCGAGCTGCTGCTCGCCGCGATCGAGCGCGCCGGCTACTCGCCGGGCGAGGACGTGGCCCTGGCCCTCGACCCGGCGACGTCGGAGCTGTTCGAGGGTGGCCGCTACGTGCTCCCGGGAGAGGGTCGCAGCCTGAGCGGCGACGAGATGATCGACCTGTGGGAGCGCTGGTGCGACCGGTACCCCATCGTGTCCATCGAAGACGGCATGGCCGAGGACGACTGGGCGGGGTGGCGCGCCCTCACGGAGCGCCTCGGGGACCGCATCCAGCTCGTGGGCGACGACATCTTTGTGACCAGCACGGACCGGCTCCGTCTGGGGTTCGAGCGGCACGTGGCCAATGCCCTGCTGGTGAAGCTGAACCAGATCGGCACGGTCACCGAAACCCTGGAGGCGATCGCGCTCGCCGCAGGCCACGGCTACGCGACGGTGATCAGCCACCGCAGCGGCGAGACGGAGGACACGTCCATCGCCGACCTCGCCGTCGCGGTCAACGCCGGGCAGATCAAGACCGGTGCGCCGTCGCGCTCGGAACGCGTCGCCAAGTACAACCGGCTGCTGGCCATCGAAGTCGAGTTGGGGGACGCCGGCAGATTCGCCGGGAGGCAAGCCTTGCGGCGCGGCGGCGAGCCGGTCCCGGCGCCTTCCGTCCGGTGAGCGACGGCCCCGATCCAGCCACTGTCGCGGCGCGAGCCGGGCTCGGGGGCAGCCGCCCCGGAAGCGACGCCGAGGATCTGGTGGCTGCTCCGGCGCTGGCGTCGGTGCGGGCCTTCGCGGGGCTGGAGGACCTGGACGCCGCCATGGAGACACGCGACGTGTACCGGCGCTACGGCAACTCCACGGTGCGTCTCCTGGAGGAGGCCATGGCCGCGCTGGAAGCACCGCCCGGCGGAGATCCTCCCCTGGCGCGGGTCACCGCCAGCGGCCAAGCCGCGCTGGCGCTCGCGGTTGCGGCGGTCGCCACGCCGCGGCGCCGTTGCGTTGTTGTGGTGCGGCCCTGCTATGGGGGCAGCGACGCGCTGGTTGCCGGTCCGCTCGGCAACCTGGGCGTGTCGCTGCGCACGGTCGACCTGCCGCCCGGCGGCGGCGCCGACCATCGCGCGCTTGTCGCCGCCGCGCTCGACGAGACCGTCGCCGTGGTGGTGGCCGAGGTCATCACCAACCCACTGATGCAGGTGGTCGACGTTCCCGCCGTGGCCGGCGCGGCGCGCGATGCCGGCGCCGCGCTCCTGGTCGACGCCACCTTCGCCACGCCGTTCCTCTTCCAACCGTTCGCGCACGGCGCCGACCTGGTGATGCACAGCCTCACCAAGCACCTCTCGGGCCACAGCGACGTGGTCGGCGGTGTGCTCCTGGCTCGCGCGGACCATCCGGCCGTGGACTGGCTGGATGGCTTCTGCCGCCTCCTGGGCGTGGGCCTGGCGCCGTTCGACGCCTGGCTCGCGCTGCGCGGGTTGCGCACGGCCGCCCTGCGGGTCGAGCGCGGCAGCGCCAACGCTGCGAGCCTCGTGGCGTGGCTGCGAGAGCAGGAGGGCGTTGCCGCCGTCCACTACCCCGGGAACGGCGGATCCTGCGACGCAGAGCGTGCCGCGAGACTGCTGCCGCACGGACGTGGCCCGCTGTTCAGCATCGACGTCGCCGGTGGGCAGGAGGCGGCGGCTGCGGTGGTGCGCCGGTTCAGCGGGGTACGGCTGGCCCCCAGCCTCGGCGACGTGGCCACCACCGTGACCCATCCGGGCCTAAGCTCGCACCGCACGCAGAGCCGGGAGCAGCGGGCCGCGTTGGGGATCGGCGACGGGCTGCTGCGCGTGAGCACCGGGATCGAGGCGCTGGCCGACCTGCAGCGGGAGTTCGCCGCAGCGCTCGGAGGTACGATGTGACCGCCATGTCCATCCTCCGCCTCGCCAACGGCGCCGACGTCGCGGTGAAGCTGAACCTGGAGGACGTGAAGGCGGCGCTCGCCATCGGCGCGCCGGGGTTCATCGAGCTGCCCGGCGAGGACGGGCCGGTGCTGGTGCGGCCGGAGGCGGTGATCGCGATCGTCGAGGACACGCGCAAGGGCGCAGCGGGCTTCCGCATCGGCCCCCTGCCGACCGCAGCGAGCTGAGCCCGCACCGGACGCCGCAGGGGCGCCCGGATAATGACCCGATGCTGTCTTCCGCTCGGCCGCGCCCGTCGCCGCAGGCGCACGCTCCAGGCGACGGGATCTGCGGCCGCATCGGCAACACGCCGCTGCTTCGCATCCGCCTCTTCGAGGATGAGGCTCCGGGCGTCGCCGTGCATGCCAAGGCCGAGTTCTTCAACCCCGGCGGCTCGGTCAAGGATCGCGCCGCGCTGCGCATGATCGAGGCCGGTGAGCGGAGCGGCGCCCTCAACCGCGATCGCATCATCCTCGACAGCACCAGCGGCAACACCGGGGTCGCGTACGCCATGGTGGGCGCCGCCAAGGGGTACCGGGTGCGGCTGGTGATGCCGCGCAACGTGAGCGCGGAGCGCAAGGCGCTGGTGCACGCCTACGGGGCGGACGTCGTGTACAGCGATCCCCTGGAGGGCAGCGACGGCGCCATCCGCCTGGCGAGGCAGATGTACGCGGACAGCCCGCGCGCGTACTTCATGCCCGACCAGTACAACAACGACGCCAACTGGCAGGCGCACTTCGACACGACGGCGAACGAGATCTGGGAGCAGACGGCCGGCACGGTGACGCACTTCGTGGCCGGGCTGGGGACGAGTGGAACCTTCGTGGGCACCTCGCGGCGCCTGAAGCAGCTGAACCCAGACGTCCGCTGCATCAGCGTGCAGCCGGCAGAGGCATGGCACGGCCTGGAGGGGCTGAAGCACATGCGCTCCTCGATCGTCCCGGGCATCTACGATCCCACCATCGCCGACGAGGACATCGGCGTCGACACCGAGCCGGCCTATGAGCTGGTGCGGCGGCTGGCTCGCGAAGAAGGGGTGCTCGCGGGGCATTCCAGCGGCGCGGCGCTGTGGGCGGTTCGCGAAGTGGCGCGGCGCGCCGCCGGCGGGGTCGTCGTCACCGTGCTCGCCGACGGCGGCGACCGGTACATCTCCACGGGTTTGTACCAGTCGCCCGCGCGATGAACCGCGTCGACGTCGAGTGCCTGGATGACGCGCACGAGCGGATGCGCGCCTTCGCGGCCGCGGCCTATCCGCAGGAGGGATGCGGCGTCCTCATCGGCCGGGTCCAGGACGCTCGCACACAGATCTTTGCAGCGACATCCGCGCGCAACCTCAACACGGAGCGCGCACGCGACCGCTACGTGATGGACCCGGGCGACATCGTGCGGGCGGACCGCGAGGCACGCGAGCTGGGCCTCGACGTCGTCGGCTTCTGGCACAGCCACCCCGATCACCCGGCCAATCCGTCGCAGTTCGACACCGACCACGCGTGGATTGACTACGTGTACATCGTGTGCACCACGACACGTGAAGGGACGGGTGACGTGAACGCCTTCACGCTGAGCGGAGAGGGAGAGCCGTTCGTGCCGCTGCTGCTCATCGTCACGCCGCGAGAGCCCACCCCGGCGCCGTGAGCCCCGCAGTCACGCGACGCGCGGCGCGGAGCCGTCCGGCTCGCGACTCGGCGTTCGGTCCACCGAGCGGGATCGTCGCCATCGTAGGCCGGCCGAACGTGGGCAAATCGACGTTGTTCAACCGCCTCACCGGCACGCGTCGCGCGATCGTGGATGAGATGGCCGGGCTGACGCGCGACCGGCTCTACGGTGTCGTCGAGTGGCGCGGGCGAGCGTTCACGCTGGTCGACACGGCGGGCCTCGACCCGCGTGGCCCCGAGGCCGGCGGCCAGGAGGACATGGCGGCGTTGGTGCGCGGCACCCAGGATCAGGCCCGCATCGCCATCGAGCAGGCCGACGTCTGCGTGCTCATGCTCGACGTGCGCGACGGCGTCACGGCGCTCGACGAGGAGATCGCCGCCGCGCTTCGCGCCGGCGGCCGGCCGGTGCTGCTCGCCGGCAACAAGGCGGACAGCGACCGAGAGCCTTACTACGCGCACGAGCTGCACCGCTTGGGACTGGGCGAGCCGATGCTCATCAGCGCCCTGCAGGGACGCGACACCGGTGACCTGCTCGACCGCGTCGTCGAGATGCTGCCGCCCGCCGAGACAGGGGAGGGGCCGGACGCCGGCGCGGGCGAGCTGCGCGTGGCCATCGTGGGCCGGCCCAACACGGGCAAGTCGTCGCTGCTCAACGCTCTGGTAGGGGAGGAGCGCACGCTGGTGTCACCGGTGGCAGGAACAACGCGCGACACCGTGGACACGCTGGTGACGCTCGCGGATCACGCCGTGCGGCTCGTGGACACGGCCGGCATACGCCGGCGCGGTGTGGTGGCCACGGACGTGGAGCGCTACAGCCTGCTGCGCGCGCTGCGCGCATTGCAGCGGAGTGACGTCGGCATCCTCGTGCTCGACGCCTCCCAGGGAGTCGTCGCCCAGGACCGGCACGTCGCGGGATACGCGGCGGACGCCGGCGCCGGGCTCGTGGTGGTGGCCAACAAGTGGGACCTGGTGCCGCAGGAGCAGCGAGCCGATCCGGCTTTCCTGAAGGCGTTCGGCAAGGCGTTCGACTTCGTACCCGGTGCACCGGTGCTCACGGCGAGCGCCACGCAGGGGCGCAATGTGGATCGCGTGCTGCAGTCCGCGGCGCAGGTTGCCGGCGCGCGCGCCACGCACGTGCCCACCGGCGCTCTGAACCAGCTGCTGCGCGACGCGTTCGACGAGCATCCACCGCGCACACACAAGGGCCGCCGCCTGAAGCTGCTCTACGCGACCCAGGCGCGGAGCGAGACCCCCACGATCGTGCTGTTTGTCAACGATCCGGAGCTGCTGCACTTCGCGTACTCGCGTTATCTGGAGAACCGCATTCGATCCGTCTTCGGGTTCGGAGGCGTGCGCCTTCGCCTGGTCACGCGTCGGCGCGACAGCGACGAGGGCTGACGTGCGCATCGCCGTCATCGGCGCCGGTTCGTGGGGCACGGCGCTGGCGCAGTCTCTGGCCACGGGCACCGACGCCGACGTGGTGCTCTGGGCGCGCGACCCGGAGCTGGCCGAGGCCATCGGCCGGGCGCGGCGCAACCCACGATACCTCAGCGAGATCACACTCGACGACCGAGTCAGCGTGACCGCGGATGCGCGTCAAGCGCTGGCCGGCGCGAGCATCGTGCTGCTCGCCGTGCCGACGCACGGCATGCGTGCGGTCGTGACCGGACTGGCGCCGCTTCTGATGCGCGACAGTGTGCTGGTCAGCGCTGCCAAGGGATTCGAGACATCCAGTGGCATGACCATGAGCGCTCTGCTGTGCGACGTGCTCAGCCCCGCGTGGGATTCGCGGATCACAGCGCTCAGCGGTCCGAACATCGCGATCGAGGTGGCGCGGGGACTGCCGGCGGCCACGGTTGTGGGCGGTTCGTCAGAGGCGGCCGAGCAGGTGCGCGACGCCTGCAGCAGCACGTCGTTTCGCGTGTACAGCACCGCGGACCGGATCGGCGTGGAGTACGGCGGCGCGCTCAAGAACGTGCTCGCCATCGCCGTGGGTGCGTGCGACGGCATCGGGGTGGGCGACAACGGCAAGGCCGCGATCCTGACGCGGGGCATCGCTGAGATCGCGCGTCTCGGCGTGCGCGCCGGCGCCACCGTGATGACGTTCGCCGGACTGGCGGGCATCGGCGACTGCGTTGTGACGTGTTCCAGCCCGCACTCGCGCAACCGCCAACTGGGGGAAGCGATTGCCCGCGGCGCGTCCCTGGCCGAAGCGATGGCGCAGGTGCGCATGGTGGTGGAGGGCGTGAACGCGGCGCGCGTGGCGGCGCGGCTGGCAGTGATCCATGGGGTGGACATGCCCATCACCCGCGAGGTCAACGCCGTGCTCTTCGAGGCCAAGCCGGTCGGCGCCGCGCTCGCGGACCTGATGAGTCGAGATCCCGCGGAGGAGTTGCGAGGGCTCGCCCCGGGCGATGGTTTAAACTCGCCCCCCGGCCCGGGGAGTAGCTCAGGTGGTTAGAGTACTGGTCTGGGGGACCAGGGGTCGCAGGTTCGAGTCCTGTCTCCCCGAGTTTGTGCCACATAGCGTACAAACGTAGCCGCTATCATCTATCCGATCCGCGTTGCGATCACTCGCTGGGCGTGTCACCACGATTGGCGAGCTCGAGTGCTTCATTGATCGTCAACCTGCGACCGTCCGCTGTGGCACGCGCGACCTCCTCGGCAGGAAGCACGGCTCGTGCCTCATCCACGAAGCGGCGCCCCGGATTCTCGTCGGAATACACGTTGACGATCCCTTCCTGATTCGCATACACCTCGGCAGCCGCAGCGATGCGGACGGCATTCGACGGCCGATCTTCCACAGCCTCCGCTGCAGCCAGTCCGACCAGTGACAACCCGATCCCTCGAACGCTGGCGACGTCGGTATACGCATGTACCGAATCGAAGAACAAGCGGCGGGCCTGCGCGCTATCGCCGTTCTGCAATTGGGCCCACGCCATCTCGGACAGGATGCGCGCTTCCTCGGCCCGATCACCGCAGGCTCTGAAGGCGGCGAGCGACCGCTCATAGAAATCGAGAGCGCCAGCGTACTCGCCAGACATCGCCGCCAGTTGGGCGAGGCCGCCAAGGGACAGACCGGCACCCTCCTCGTCCCCGATTCGGCCCTGGATTGCAAGCGCCTGCTCGTACCGTTCGCGCGCCTTACCGGGTTCGTTGCAGACGGTCTGGAGCAAGCCATCGATGGTCAGAGCGAAACCCTCGGCCCACTGGAAACCGATCGCTTGGGCGAGTTTGAGGGCTTCACTCGTCCACGCCAGCCCTTGCTCCAGGTTGAAACCGATCTGTCCAAGTCCGCCGAGGAAGCGCGCGTAGCACCGCTCGCGATCGGCGTTGACCTCCACCGCGACGGTGTGCGCCTGGATGACCTCCGCGTTCGACCGCTCGAACTCGCCGAGCGTCCATGAGGCCAGGGCGGCAGTGAGCAGAGCGCCGGCGCGCCCCACCGACGGAGCGCCCACGGTGTCAGCATCGAGAAAGGCTTGAGCGTACTGCCGCGCTGTAAGGTTCTTTCCGCGGATGTGCCAATAGAGGAGCAGATCGCCGCACATCTGCATTCCCGTTTCGCACGCGGATGTATCCGCGTTCCGTGCCTCCATCAACAGCGTGTCGAGCGCCGCGACGATGTTGCCCTCGTCAGCGATCCCACGCTGTAGGGATGCGATCTGATCCGCGCCCTCGACCCCGAGACGGACGGCGCGCGCGATGTCTGCGTAGTGCCGGGCATGGCGCAGCGCCACCGGCACCGTCTCACCCGAGGCGTCAAGCTGCTCGCGTGCGTACTCGGCGACCGTCTGGAGCATCGAGAGGCGGATGCCGCGGGGATCCAGTTGCACCAGTGCCTTGTCGAGCACAGACTCGAGTGAGTCGAGGCTGCTGCTGTCATCCGGGTCAGCGCACACGGCTTCAACATCCTCGACTGAGCAGCCGCCCGCGAACACGGTCAGGCGGCGGAACAGTCTCTGCTCCGAGGGCGTGAGGAGCGAGTAGCTCCAGTCAATCGTCGCCCGCAGCGTCTGCTGTCGCACCGGCGCGTCGCGAGTCCCTGATGTGAGCACATCGAGGGCGTGATTGAGCCGTTCCAACAACGCTTCCGGAGACAAGAGACGGAGGCGTGACGCAGCCAGCTGGATGGCCAACGGCAAGCCGTCCAAGCGGCGGCAGATGGTGGCGACGGCTGCGGCGTTCGCATCGGTCAACTCGAACGAGCCTCGATTGGCACGAGCACGCTCAACGAACAGAGCTACAGATGGATATGCGAGCAAGGATTCGGCTGAATCCGTGCCTGACGACGGCGGGAGCGACAGTGCGGCGAGCGGGTACTCCTGCTCGCCTGAGATCCTGAGTGGTGTCCTGCTGGTGGCGACGACCCGGAGATCGGAGCACCGTTGCAGGAGCTTGGTAATTTCCGGCGTAGCCGTCACGACCTGCTCCAGGTTGTCCAGCAACAACAGCGTCTTCCTGCCGTCGATCAGCGCTACGAGGCCCTCAAACAGTGTCCGCCCCTCCGCCTCTTTGACGTCAAGTGCGTTCGCGATCGCTGGAATGAACTCAGCGGGGTTCACGATGTCCGCAAGCGCGACGAACAAGACGGAGCCAAAGGATTCACTGCCGAGTTGTCGACCGAGTTCGAGAACGAGGCTCGTCTTGCCGACGCCTCCCGGACCCGTGATCGTCACAACGCGATGTCCGCGTACCAGCTCGACAAGCGAGGAAAGGTCTTCGTCTCTTCCAACCAGGGGAGTTGAGGCGATGGGCAGGTTGGTCGTCAGGCTGGCTACTCGCCCACGGGCCGTCGCCGACGCTTCCGGGATGCGAGAGGATGCACCATAGACGCGCTCGGTGAAGTCCAACCGAACTCCAATCGGGTGAATCCGCTGCGCCTGGCCGGGTGCAGGAACGACGTTGCTCACCTCAGTGCCGGCTCATTGGGACAGCGGGTCAGCGCTGTCAGCGAACCAACCTCTCCGCTGGCTTCCCGTCGCCACACCTTGCCCAGTCGATCCCTGAACTCCAGCACAAGTGCCACAGCGCGGGCCTGGTCGGGTGGTTCTTCGGCTGAGAGGAGATACCGACTCATGTCCGGGACGATCGGACCGTTTTCGCGTGAGCACAGGTGCACTGACCTTGTGGGACTGGTGATGCCCCACGCGAAGATTGGCAGGCCCGTGTCGTTGCGGATCTTCACTGTCCAGTACGGCTGGCCGCGGTCCGGATCGACCTCGACGTCCATCCACGCCGCGACGGCCGTGCGTCGCCCAATGTCCTCCGCCTGACGCTGAATCACGATGGCGCTGAGGGCAACAACCGCCGCCGCAATGGCGCCGATCCCGGCAATCCACTCCCCCCACGTCCCGAGGTTGGCCGTGGCAGACCCCGCAGGGGGAACGCGCCAGAGCCACAGAGTGGCGAGGAGGATGCACGCGAAGACGAGGATCCACTTGGTCGCCGGTGACTGCCAAGCGCGCTGGATGCGTACGCCAAACCACCTCACGCCGGCGACAACCCTCTCGGATAGGTGAATGTCTCAGCGCGCAACGGTATCAGGGGCACTCGATGGCCAGGGACAACCGTGGCCGCCGTGTGCAACCCTTGATCTCCGGCTTGAGCCTGTTCACGACGGCGCGTTGCGCCGAGGGGTGCGTATGGACCGATTGGCGCAAACGACAACGACCCACGACGGTCACCCGGCTCGCGCTGCAGGCGCCCATCGCGCCGCGCCAGCGACTTGGACATGAGGCGTGGTCGGCGGGTCAGGACGCAGAGACGCGGGAGTACATGGCGCGCTGTCTCGAAGGTGAGGAGGGTGCGGCCGCGGTGATCAGCGCAGAGGTCGCCACCCTAGTCGATCCGGCCAACCCGGACACCGCCCAGTACGCGGAGGCGGTGCGACAGGGGCCGTGGGGCGCGGTGGACGACGAGCTGGCGCAGCTTGGGACGTGGGGCTTGGAGCCCGAGGCCATCGTCGCCCCTACAGCCATTTGCTATGACCCTGACGAGACCGTGCTGCCTCGACAGCATCCACGCTGGCTGGCGGAGCACATCCCCAACGCGACCCTCGTAGTCACACCGACACTCGGCCACGGTCACGCTGGTGAGGATCCAACGCCGGATCTCAAGCGGATGTACGGATGGTTAGCAACAACCTGACACCGAACTGGCTGCAGACGGCCGCGAGCGCAACAAGAGAGACCCCACGGAGGTAGCAGCGGTGTCAAACCACCATCAGATGCGGGAGTTCGCCCGACGCTACACGGAGGCGTGGTGTAGTCAGGATCCTGGGCTTGTCGCGGCGCAGTACGAACCGAACGGCTCGCTCACAATTAACGACGGTGCCCCTTCGCATGGTAGAGCGGCGATTGCGGAATCTGCGCGCACCTTTATGGTCGCCTTCCCGGACATGCAAGTATTGATGGATGATCTGCGCGTCGAGGGCGAGAAGATCGAATACCACTGGACGCTCATAGGAACAAACGCGGGGCCGGGCGGAACTGGGCGCAGCGTCCGCATCAGCGGTTTCGAGGAGTGGACCATGGGAGCCGGCGGCCTCATCGCTGCTTCGCTTGGGCATTTCGACCAGAAGGAGTACGACAGGCAGCTGAAGCAGGGAGCCGATTCGTAGGTCCGCGCCAAGAGCCAGGGCGCGGTGCCCGGTTCTGTCACCGCTGATGACCGCAGGGTCGCCGGGCAGTTGGAAGCCACAGCTGCAGTGGATCGGCTCGACGTAGCGCCAGCCGCGGTGGCTCGAATTGCCATTTGTCCATGGCCCGCGCTGGGGCAGGATGGGGTCCTGGCGCTATCCATCGAGTCCTCCCTGCGCTCGATTCCAACACCTTCCAAGCGTTTTCACGCGATTTGAAGATGCGGGGATCAGTCCTTTACCCAACCATCTTCCGACGAAAGTCATATTTCACGAATACAAACCAGAATCGGGAAATAATCACTAGTCTGGGGGACCAGGGGTCGCAGGTTCGAGTCCTGTCTCCCCGAGCTTTTGTCAGACATGGCGATAACGGCGGCGCTACTGATTGCTTAGTGTCCACGGACGTGGTGTATGAGCGGCCCCGGACGGTCCTGACAGAGAAGGACCACCGCGTCATCCTTGACGAAGCTCTACCAACCTCAAGGAGACAACAGTGGCCACGACCAGCATGGACCCCTGGGCCTGGTTTCGCAAGCAGCTCGAGAGCACCGACGCCGATCGGCTTCGCGAGATGCTCAGCACCTTCACCAGCATGCTCATGAACGCCGAGGTGGACGCCATCTGCGGCGCCGGGTACGGCGAACGAACGCCGGAGCGGACCAACTCGCGCAACGGATACCGCGAGCGCAGCTGGGACACGCGAGCCGGGAGCATCGAGCTCGGCATTCCGAAGCTGCGCACCGGCTCGTACTTTCCGGACTGGCTGCTGGAGCGGCGCCGGCGTTCGGAGCAGGCGCTGGTGCAAGTGATCGCCGAGTGCTACGTGCGAGGTGTCTCGACCCGGCGCGTCGACGGTCTGGTGAAGACGCTGGGCATCGACGGCATCTCCAAATCGCAGGTCTCGGAGATGGCCAAGAGCCTCGACCCCATCGTTGAGGCGTTCCGCAGCCGGCCGCTGGACGCGGCGCCCTACCGCTACGTGTGGATCGACGCGCTGGTGCTCAAGTGCCGCGAGGGTGGTCGCATCGTCAACGTTGCCTTGGTGTGCGCCACCGGTGTCAATCGCGAGGGGCAGCGCGAGATCCTCGGCGCCGACGTGGTCACCCGCGAGGACGGTGCCGCCTGGACCGCCTTCCTACGCTCGCTGGTTGCGCGGGGCCTCCGCGGCGTCGAGCTGGTCATCTCGGACGCGCATGAGGAACTCAAGGACGCCATCGGTGCAGTGCTCGTGGGTGCCACCTGGCAGCGCTGCCGCACCCACTTCATGCGCAATCTGCTGACGCGAGTCCGCAAGAGCGCGCAGCCGATGGTGGCGACGCTGGTACGCACGGTCTTCGCGCAGCCGGATGCGGAATCCACCTGGGCGCAGCTGCAGCGGATCGTGCAGCAGCTCGAAGAGATCTTCGCCGAGGCGGCGCACATGCTCGCCGACGCCTCGCACGACGTGCTCGCCTTCACCGGCTTTCCCAAGCAGCACTGGCGGCAGATCTGGTCGAACAACCCGCAGGAGCGGCTCAACAAGGAGCTGCGTCGGCGGAGTGACGTCGTGGGCATTTTTCCGGACCGTCCGGCGATCATCCGCTTGCTCGGCGCGGTGCTCGCTGAGCAGCACGACGAGTGGGCGGTGACCCGCCACTACATGAGCGTGGAATCGCTCGATGCTTCGTACACCACCATCGACACGGAGGGCACGCCCGCGATCACAGGAGCCGCCGCGTGAACAACTCAATCGCACGGATGATGCGGGTCGCTCTTACACCACTTGACAGGACGTGGCCACTGATTGTTCCAGCGTCTGCCGTAGGGTGACGGGGGAGGTACCCCGCACCGCGTCCTCGGTTGTCGGGGGTGCTCGGCTTCGTGGAGATGGCTACAGACCTTGGCATCGGCCTCGCCTGACGATCCGGCAGGAAAGCCGAGATGGTTTTCGATCCGCGTTGAGGTCCCGGCCTGGTCTCCGAGAGCGCCGTCCTTGGCGAGCACCCTGGTCAGCCCCTCCGAGGCTCCAGGGACTGGTGCTCTGACCGGCCCGAGAGATCGCCCGTCAGGGGATCAGTGACGGCGCGCCGGCCGATTGCCAGAATCCAAGCACCATGACAGGGGAGGTCGAACCGGTCGGAGTGCCCGGCACTGCGCCGGTAATGGCGGCCGCCGAGGCGCGGGCCCTGCCCACCGGCACGGTCACCTTCCTCTTCACGGACATCGAGGGGTCGACGCGGCTGGCGCAGGAGCTCGGTGCCGGCTACGCCGACGTGCTCCGCGAGCACCGGCGTCGACTGCGCAAGGCGCTCAGCGGCCGCGACGGCGCGGAGGTGGACACCCAGGGCGATTCCTTCTTCTACGCCTTCGGCAGCGCGGCGGACGCGGTGCGGGCGGCGATGGAAGGGCAGACCGCGCTGGCGGCAGGTCCGGTGCGCGTTCGCATGGGTCTGCACACCGGCGAGGCCAGCGTCGATGCCGAGGGCTACGCCGGGATCGACGTTCACCGTGCTGCACGCATCTGCGCCGCGGCTCATGGTGGCCAGGTTCTCCTCTCGGCAGCGACGGCCGCGCTCGTCGACGTCGACCTCCACGACCTTGGTGAGCACCGGCTCAAGGACCTGCTGGCGCCGCTGCGTCTGTACCAAATCGGACACTCCACTTTCCCGCCGCTGCGCACGATCGACTTCACAAACCTCCCTATCCAATCGACCCCGTTGGTGGGACGCGAGCGCGAGACCGATCAGGTGGTGACGCTGCTCGGCGAGCACCGCTTGGTGTCGCTCGTGGGCCCCGGCGGCACGGGCAAGACGCGCCTCGCGCTGCAGGCCGCTGCCGAGGCGAGCCACGGCATGCCGGATGGCGTCTTCTGGGTGCCGCTGGCCGAGATGCGCGACCCGACCATGGTCATGCCCGCGATCGCCGACGCCGTCGGCGTCACCTCCGACCTCGAGGCACGGCTGGCGGGCAAGCGCATGCTGCTGGTCATCGACAACTTCGAGCAGGTGGTCGACGCGGCGCCGCAGCTCGCGCACCTGCTGGAGCGCCTGCGGACCGTCAAGCTGCTGGTGACGAGCCGCGAGCCGCTTCGCATCGCCGCCGAGCGCGAGTACCCGGTGCCACCGCTGCCGCAATCAGAAGCCATCGCGCTCTTCACCGCTCGCGCCCGCGCCATGGACCCTGAGTTCAATGCCGACCGTGCCGTGTCCGACATCTGCAGCGCGGTGGACGGGCTGCCGCTGGCCGTAGAGCTGGCCGCGGCGCGCATCAAGGTGCTCTCGACCGACCAGATCCTGGCGCGCCTGTCGCATCGCCTCGAGCTGTTGACGGGGCGGGGGCGCGACACGCCGCTGCGCCAGCAGACAGTTCGTGCCACCATCGAGTGGAGCCACGAGCTGCTGACGCAGGCGGAACGCGACCTGTTCGCGCGGCTGGCCGTCTTCGCTGGAGGCTGGAGCGTAGAGGCTGCCGAGGACGTCTGCGGGGCCGAGCTGGAGGTGCTCGAGGGACTGGTCGCCAAGAGCGTCGTACGGCACCAGCGGCGGCGGTTCAGCATGCTCGAGCTGATCCGGGAGTACGCCACCGAGCGCCTCGGTGCGTTGGCGGGGCGCGACGAGCTGGCCCAGCGGCACGCCGAGTTCTTCCTGTCGTTTGCCGAGCGCATCGAGAGTGACGTCGAGCTCGGCCTTCCCGACACATGGGAATCGCGCACCGCGGAGGACCTCAACCTGCGCCTCGCACTCGACCACTTCGTGCAGCGCGGCGACGCGAACAGCGAGCTGCGACTGGTCGCGGCTGCGGCGGAGCACTGGTTCCTGCGGGGCAGCTGGGAGGAGTGCGAGCGGATGCTGCAGCACGCGCTCGCCGGAAACACACAACCGACCGCCGCCCGGGCGACGGCGCTCCGCGCCGCGGGCTGGATCAGCGGACGGCGCGGTGATGCTTCGACGGCCAATGTTTACCTCGACGAGGCGCTGCTCATCGCCCGGACGCTCGGCGATGACGCGTTGACGGCGCGAGTGCTCCGCGCCGTCGCCGCAGCCGAACGGTGGGGCGCAAGTCCAGATAGCGGTCGGATCGCCACACTTCATGCTGAGGCGCTGCGGTTGGCCCGGGCCGCGGGCGACGCGGTCGGCGTCAGTTCGCTCCTCAACAACATCGGCCTCGAGACGTACTTCGCCGGCGACCTTGCCGGCGCCGCCGCCGTGCAAGCTGAAGCGGTGGCCACGGCACGAGCGGCAGGCGCTCGACGATCGGTGGCCATCGCGCTCCTGAATCTCGGCTATACGTATGGCCGGCTCCGCGAGGATGCGAGAGCCTGGGCATGCTTCCGGGAGAGCCTCGAGCTTGCTCATGATCTCGGCCTGCTCGAGTGCGCGGTGGAGGGACTCTACGGGCTCGCGTGGGTGACGGGTTCCTCGGGAGACCACGAAGCCACCGCCACACTGCTCGGAGCCGCCGCGCGTGAGGGCAGCTTCGGGTGGGTGCCGGAGAACGACGACATGGTGCGGACCGTCAACGAAGCCACTGATTCTGCCCGCCGCGGCCTGGGCGACGAACAGTTTGAGACAACGTACGCGGTCGGGCGCGCAACATCGCTCGACGCACTGATTGCGTGGATGCAACACGACGCGTTGCATGGCTTCCGCGCGGCCGCGCCGGGCGACCGCGCCGGCAGACCAGAGCCGGGGACGCCAAGCGCTGAGACCGAGGAAGCACTGTCGTTGGTGACCGGGCTCGAGCACATCGACATGGACGCGTTCAACGTGGTGGGCAGGATCATGCGTTTCGATCCATCTGTCCGCGACGCGCTCATCGACGCCAGGCAGAGCATCGCCATGGCCATCGAGCACCCCGGACGTAAGCGCAACGCCCACCTCCTCTGGGCGGCTCCGGGCAGCGGCAAAACCTACTTCGTACGGCAGGTCGCGGAGTTGATCCCAGACGTGCGCTGTGCCGAGATCAACCTGGCCAACACCGATGAGCAAGCACTGCGCGACTTCCTCAGGGGCATTGGAGCCGAACCCGCTGCGCGCACCCTCTGCTTCATCGACGAGTGCGACTCGAACCCAGCCGGATTCGCGCCCTATGAGCTCCTGCTCCCCGTGCTCGACCAGGCCGCCGCGGCCGGGGCCCCGGTCGCGTTCGTGCTGGCGGGCAGTTCAGGGAGCAGCGCAGGCGAGTTGCAACGGTTGATGGCGGAGCGCACAAAGGGTGCAGACCTCGTGAGCCGAATCCCCCGCGACAACGTGTACAGCATCGCACCTCTGGACATTGGCGACCGCATCCTGGTCGCTGTGGGCCAGTTCCGCGCCGCCGCCGAGGAGGCTGGACGTCGCATCACCGCAGTGGAGAGGATGGCGCTCTTCTACATCGCCGTCGACGACGGCCTGAACAGCCCCCGTCAGTTGCGCGAGCTCTGCGTGCGAGCAGTCGAACGGCTGCTCCCGGGTGAGGAGCGTTTGCGCTACGACCACCTGTTCAGCCCAGGCAATCCTGAGAACAAGGCGTTCTGGTTGCGCTGGCAGGTCCGCCATGGCGAGCTAGTCAACCACTTCGTGAAGATCGAGAACCGTCGGGCTTAACAGTGCGTGAACGAGTGGGCGCGCGGCTGGGCCTCGAGAAGGCGATGACCGACACCGAGTCACATGGGGAGGCGGGCTGCGGCATTTTCAGCGGCTTCCATCAGTCTGCAGGTGATTTCAAGATGCGGGGATCAGTCCTTCACCCAACCATTGCGCGACGAATGCACTCACACTCGAATACAGAGCCACATAGCCAAATCAGTACTAGTCTGGGGGACCAGGGGTCGCAGGTTCGAGTCCTGTCTCCCCGAGCTCGATCAGATTCCAGCGCTGTGAACGTCTTCTCCAGCGGATACCATTCTCGAGCCCGTCAGTGCTGGTACTCCAACCAGGAACGCTTCCCTTTTTCTCGCAGAAGGGATCATTCGCGGCGAGAATTCGTTGTGAACGCTGGACGGATCGCGGGCCGGGCCGGGTTTGGCGCGGGGCCAGGTATCAAGCAAGATTGCCGTCATAAACGTATGACTTGAGGACAGGTCGGCGGCCTGGCCGGAGGTCTCCTCGAATGCTCCTTATAAGCCTTTTGTTCTGGGCGTTCCTCGGTGCGTACATCGTGCACATTCTCGATGAGACCATGATGAACGGCGGTTTCGTAGCATGGATTGCCAGCGACTTCTGGCCGGCCTACAACGCCCGCATGTTCTTCTGGTTCAACGCGGGAGCAATCGTGGTGATCGCCACCGGGAACGTTCTGTTCGATAGCCTCGGCGGTCATTGGGTGATCCCGCCCCTGATCCTCGTCGCGGGGTTTGTGACCCATCTCGTCACGGTACACACCTATTGGACCATCCGTCGCAACACATACTCACCTGGCCTCGCGAGCGGATTGCTTTACGCCATCGTCTATTACCTGCTGGTCCGTTACGGCCTGCAGGCGAATCTCATCTCCATATCCGACTTCGCCGTCGGAACCGGCGTTGGGGTTGTCACCATCGGCTCCTTCCTCTCCGTGGGCCCGATCTTCCTCGTCCCAAGGCTGACGCAGCGGTCATAGGCTGGCGAAGGCCGAACTGGCGCGCCGGATCAGCGCACTCATCGAGCAGGAAGGCCTCACCCAGCACCAGGCCGCCGAGGTGCTCGGTGTGGATCAGCCCAAAGTGTCGGCACTCGTCCGCGGCAACCTCGCCGGGTTCTCGATGGACCGGCTCCTCCGCTTTGCGCTGGCGCTCGGCTACGACATCGACCTCACACTTCGGCGGCGGCGGCCGCATGGCCGCACCGGTTCCATACGAGTCGCGCGACACTACCCGACCGGCGTATAGCGCATCGCCACCGCTCCCGATTCGAACTCCAGCCTGCTCACCAGCTGCAGGTCGATACGCTTCGGCAGCCCCGCGAACAACGTTGGCCCATGGCCCGCCAGCCGAGGCTGCACCACGAACTCGTATTCATCGATGAACCCCAGCTCCGCCAAGGCCAGAGGGAGCTTCACACCCCCCACGAGCAGCCCCTTGCCCGGCTCTTGCTTGAGGCGCTGAATGGCTTTCCCCAGATCTCCACGCAGGAGCTCTGCGTTCCAGTCGACCCGCTCCAGGGTGCTCGACACGACGTACTTCTTCGCCGCGTCTATCGTCCGGGCAAAGGGTTCCATCCAGGGCTCCATCCAATCGGGGTTCGCTCCCGTCTGCGCCGCCGGCCGCCATGCCGCCTCCATCATTTCGTACGTCACCCGGCCAAAGATGAGGGCATCGGCTTGATCGATGTTCTCCATCGCGTGACGATGCAAGGCTTCGTCCGCGATGCCTTCACGATGATCGCAGCATCCGTCCAGCGTGACGTTGATGGAATACCGGAGGGGCCGCATGGCGTAAGAGTAGCGGCGTGGCGTGGGTGTGAATGGAAGAGTTCCGCACCGCGCGATTGAGCCGAAGCCGGCGTGCTCCTATGATCGCGGACATGACGCCAGAGAGCGCTCTGAAACTTGCCCGCGATGCTGACCTCGAAGCGCTCGGCGGCGAGCGCGCGGCTGTAGCGGAAGCGGTCCGCACCTTAGCGGCGCGCGGCGACGCACCCTCTGCGCTGGAGCTCTTCGGGAGAGCTTGGCGGATCTGGCTGACGAGCGGCGAGCTCGCCGAAGGCCGTGAAACTGCCGCGGCGGCTCTTGTCTCGCCTGGAGCGGGGAGCGTGCCCGTATGGCGTGCGCGTGCGCTGTCCGGCGACGGCGTGCTGGCGTTCCGCGCCGGCGATGCGGCACGCTCGCTCGAGTGCAACGACGAGGCGCTTCGCATCGCCCGAGCCGGCGGTGATGTGCGCGGCCAGTGCGAGGCGTTGACGGGTCTGGCGCGCCTCGCGCTCCGCGACGGGCGCTACGACGAGGTCGTTGCGTTGGCCGGCCAGGGCCGGGCGCTCGCCCAAGCTGCCGGCGACCGCGAAGCGGAGGCCTCGCCGCTGCATCTTCAAGCCGCCGGCACGAGACTGCGCGGCCGGTATGAGAGCGCAAAAGCGCTCTACCTGACGAGCCTCGCGCTGAACGAAGAGCTCGGCAACGCGGGCTGGCAGACGATGGAGCTCGACTGTCTCGGCTGGGTCGAGCTCCACCTTGGTAATGTGAACGAAGCCGAATCCCGTTTCCGGGATCGCGATGAGCGGCTCGCTGCGGACCCCTACGCGAATGCGTGGAGCCGCTTATCGTGGGCGGCCGTCGCCGCCGCGCGTGGCAATCGGGAGGATGCCCGCCGGCGGTTCGCAGAGGCCACCACGGCACTGCGCGAGCTGACCAACGAGCTGGACCCGGATGACCAAGCCGAGTTGGAATGGGTTGGTGAAAGGCTCGACGCCCTCGACGCCGGCAGCCAGGTGAGTTGAACAACGATGCCCATCGGCCCGGCAACATGACAGTCGCACGGCTGGAGGCACTCGGCGCGCGCCGTGCCGACATCCGGCAGGGCGACGTGACCTGGGTGGTGCTCGCCGACGTAGAGGACAACGAGTTCCTGCGTGCTTCGCTCGCGACAGAGCTGAGCTGACGCGACGGAAGACTGCGTCGCCGATGCTGCCCACAACCCCTGAAGACAAGAGGCTGCGCCTGCTCGAGCCGCTGGCCGCCCTCTCGTTGGTGACCGATCTCGCGCATGGACGTCCTGCGGAGCAGGCCTTGGAGGCGGCGCTGCTCGCCGCCAACGTCGCCACCGAACTTGGCGAATCGCCTGCAGCGGTCAGCGAAGCGCTGTACGTAACGTTGCTGCGGTCGCTGGGCTGCACCGCGACGTCACACGAGTACGCGACGAATCTCGGCGGTGACGACATCGCCGTGCGCCGCGAAGGCGACGTGATCGACCCAACCAATCCGCGCGAAGGGATTGCCTTCGTCCGCCGGGTGGCGCGCCAGCAGCCGCGTGGGCGGCGCGTCGGCGTGCTGGCCACCGGCGTGGTGCACGGGCGGCGTATCGCCGCACAAGCGGCGCAAGCCGATTGCGAAGTCGCGCATCATGGCCATGCGCCTGGGACTTGGACCGCAAGTGGCTGACGCGTTGTTCCAAGGATTCGAGCGCTGGGACGGCCGCGGTCATCCCCGAGGGCTTCGCGGGGACGCGATTGGGCTCAGCGCGCGCGTCGCGTGCGGCGTGTCGACCGCGGTGCTGTTTCGAGCGTCGATGGGGGAGGAGGGCGCTGCGTCGGTGCTCGAGCAATGGTCTGGCCGGGCCTGCGACCCGGCTGTCGTCACGGCAATCCTGAACGCGTGGTCGCGCCGCGGGGAGGGGCCGGATCACTCGGATCCGCTGGAGGCATTGCTCGAGGCCGAACCAGCACCGGCGCTCACGGCGCCCGACGGGCGGCTCGACGACGTGGCCGCCACGTTCTCCACCGTCGCGGATCTCAAAGCCGTGCACCTGCACGGCCACTCGAGTGGCGTCGCCGCGCTGGCCGCGCTGGCTGCCGAGCTGTGCGGAGAGGGCGCCGCTTCGGTGACCACGGTTCGTCGTGCCGCGCTGATGCACGATCTCGGTCGTGCCTCTGTGGCCACGGGCATATGGGAGCGTCCCGGCCGGCTCAGCAGCGCGGAATGGGAACAGGTGCGTCTGCACGCATACCAGACAGAGCGGATCCTCGCGCGTTCAGCGGTGCTCGAGCCCCTGGGGCGCATCGCCGGCATGCACCACGAGCGACTCGACGGCAGCGGATACCATCGTGGCTCGCGCGCGTCCGGGCAGGATCGGCTCTGCCGGATTCTCGCGGCCGCTGACGTGTATCACGCGCTGACCGAAGTACGACCACATCGTCCTGCTTTCAGCCCTGATGCAGCGGCGCAGACCGCCCGCCAGATGCCGCTCGATCACGACGCGCTGGAGGCCGTGCTCGAAGCGGCCGGCCACGCGCGCCGGCGGTCGCGCACCTGGCCGGCGGGCCTCACCCAGCGCGAGGTCGACGTGCTGCGCCTCTGCGTGCGCGGGATGACGATGCGTCAGGTGGCAAGGCAGCTCTTCGTCTCGGAGTTGACCGTTCACACCCACCTTGCGCACGCATACGAGAAGGCCGGTGTGTCCACGCGCGCCGCCGCCGCCGTCTTCGCCATGGAACACGACCTGCTCGAGACCTGACCGCAGGAAATCGACAGAACTGTCGATGGACGCGCACCTGGTGGCTGCGTAGGGTGGGCGCATGTTCAATTCCACCTCGGCCACCCGATCCACCGGCCAGCTCACCGGCGACGACGCCATCACCCGGCTCCCCGCGACCGAAATGGCGCGGCTGGTCCGCTCGCGCGAGCTCGACGCCGTCGACCTCCTGGATGCGACCCTGCGACGCATCGAGGCGTTGCAGCCGCGTCTGCACGCTTTCGCCGCCGTGCTGGAGCGGTCCGCGCGCAGCGAGGCGGCGGCGCTGCGCCACCGTCACGACCTGGGGATGCTGCCGCTCGCAGGTGTTCCCGTCGCCGTCAAGGACAACGTGGAGATCGCGGGCGAGCCGACCAGGTTTGGCTCCGGAGCAACGCCGGAGACTCCGGCGTCCGATGACGCGCTCTTGGTGCAACGCCTCCGAGCGGCGGGAGCGGTGATCGTGGGACGGACGGTGATGCCGGAGCTGGCGGTATGGCCGTTCACCGAGCCGGACGCCTACGACGCGCCGCGCAACCCGTGGAATCTCGAGCTGACTCCGGGCGGCTCCAGCGGTGGTTCCGCCGTTGCAGTCGCGGCGCGAATGGCCGCAGTTGCCGTCGGCTCCGACGGTGGCGGCTCCATCCGAGTCCCCGCCGCATGCTGCGGTCTCGTCGGCGTCAAGCCGGCACCAGGGCTGGTCCCGGTTCCGGGGAAGCGGAGCGAGCACTGGTACGGGCTGACCGCATTCGGGCCACTGGCGCGCACGGTGGCTGATGCGGCGCTGACGCTCGACGTGATGTCCGGTAGCCATGCCTACCGAGATCCGAGCCCAGCGACCGGGGGACTGCGCATCGCCGTTTCGACCCGCCATCCGGTGTTCGGAGCGCGACTCTCGCGCGAGGTGCGCGAGGTGGTTGACAACACCGCTTCAGCACTGGGCGCAGCCGGTCACCACATCGAGCGAGTCAATCCGCGATATCCGATGGCGCCAACGCAGTTCAGCCGGCGCTGGCTGGCGGGCATCGCGCAGGACGCCGAGGGCCTGGACACATCGAAGCTCGAATCGCGGACGCAGGCGATGGTGAAGCGCGGCCTGCGCGCGCAGCGCAAGGCACGCCCGGTGCAGGAGAGTCAGTTCGCCGGGTACATGCAGCGCTGGCTGCCGCGGTTCGACCTCCTGGTGACCCCGATGCTTGCCTCGGCGCCGGTGCCGATCGGCCGCTGGCGCGGACGCGGTTGGGTGTCGACGATGCTCGGCGTCGGTCGCTGGATGGGCTACGCCAACATGTGGAACGTCGCCGGGGCTGCCGCGGTGGCTGTGCCCGCAGGCACGGGCGCTGACGGGCTGCCGATCGCGGTGCAGCTGATCGCTCCGGCCGGTTCGGAGGCGTTGCTGCTCAGCGTGGCGGCACAGCTCGAGCAGCTGCAGCCGTGGGGGCTCGCTCCGGTCTGAGGTACGCGTCGACAGGGCGCTGCACATGTCGCCACAATCGCGGTTGGCGCCATGGCCCAGATCGAGATCGCGGGCGACACGCTCACAGTGCACATGCACGGCCTCGACCGCATCCTCGCGGTCAAGAGCAGCGTCAGCGTGCCGCTGGAGCACGTCAGCGGGGCCGAGATCGCCGGCGACGAAGCGCGGCGCGTCTACCACGGCCTGCGCATGCCCGGCACCAGCCTGCCGGGCGTCGTCACCGCAGGCAGCTTCCTGCGCCAGGGCGAATGGTCCTTCTGGGATGTCCACGATCCGCAAAAGGCGATCACGATCCACCTCCACGATGAGCACTACGCGAAGCTGGTCGTCGGTGTCGACGATCCCGAGGCGGCCGTCGCCCAGCTGACCGCTGCCGTGGATCACTGAGGCGCTCGCAGGGGCCAGGCGTACGGCCATTGATAGTCTCAGGAGAATAAATCTATAGCACTAATCGTATTGCTAGATAGATGAGGCCGGCCATATGGTGGCCCCGCTTTGTTGCGCGAACCAACCCTCCAGGCCGTCCCGACACGGACGAGTGTCGATTGGGAACGGCTGGTACCCACCACGTCGCGATACTGCGAGGTCCCGATCGCGGATGGCTTCACGTGGCCGGACGCGATCCAGCAGACGCCGGGCGGTGGCCTCTACCTGGTCGTGTTCCGCTCGCTGCTCCGGGACACGGCTGACGAGGCGCTGCTCATCCGGTACGACGATGCCGCCTACCTCGAGGCCCAGGGAACCGGAGGCTTGCTGCACTACTTTCGGGGTCACCCGCAGGGTGACCGCAAGTGCGTCTCGTTCTGTGTTTGGGAGTTGATCGCAGCGGCGCGCGCGACCTATCGCCGGCCGGCTCACCGGACGGCGATGCGCTTCGTCGACGTGATGTACGAGAGCTACTCCATGGAGCGCTACGTCGTTCGCAGGCCTTCCTCGGAGGGGCGCCTCGTCTTCACCCGATCGCGCCACCTGACTGACAGGGTGAGGTGACGCTCGCGACTCTTGTCAGCCAGGTGGAAGGTCCCGCAAGAAGTCGATGAGTCCGGCGAAGTAGGTTTCCTGGTCGTCGTAGAGGGCCATGTGGCTGCCCTTGGGACAATGGAGATATCGCCCGCGCGGCAACCGCCCGGCCATCATCTGCATGTGCGCCGGATCCATGGTGTCGTAGGCGGCGCCGACGACCAGCGCAGGCACCAGGATTCGGGACAGGTCGGACACGCGATCCCAGCGTGCGAGCTTGGCGTCTGCGGCCATTCCGAGCTCGCTGGGGCCCTGCATCGGCACGTAGATCTTGGGGTTGATGTGCGCGAGCGAGCGCTGCACGGGATCGGGCCAATCAGCAGCGGCCATACGCAGGACGTGCGCCTCGTAGTGGTGCCGCGTCAACAGCTCCATGTAGCGCGGGTTCTCGATGTCACCTGCAAACTCGAGCGCTTTGATCTCGGCAAGGGCGTCCTGGTCCATCGCAGGCATGAGGACCTGCTCCGCATACGCGGTGTACGCGGGTGCGCTGGCCATCATGTTGGAGACAACCAGTCCGCGCAGATGCTCCTGGTGAGCCAGCGCGTACTCGATCGCGAGCATTCCGCCCCAGGACTGCCCATAGAGGACGAAGTTGTCGCGGTCAAGGCCGAGCGTCCGCCGCACCTGCTCGACCTCGTCGACGAATCGATCCAGCTCCCAGAGGGACGGCTCGTCCGGCTGGTCGCTGAACCCCGAGCCCAGCTGGTCGTAGTAGTGGTACTCGATGCCCGCGGCCGGAAGGTAGCTGTCGAATGCCTCGAGGTACTCGTGCGTCGCCCCAGGGCCGCCGTGGAGCAGCAGCACCTTGAGGCCGGGGTTGTTCCCGACCCTCTTGGTCCACACGGCGAAGCGGCCGGCAGGCGTGTCTATCGGGATCCGCCGGGCTCCGCCACTCAGCCGGTCATCCCGGCCGGAGTAGTCGAGATACGCGTCGGATGGGCTCAACGCTTCGAGAGCGCGCAGTGTGCGCGGAGAGGAAGGCCCATGCCACGGGAGCGTAGCGTCGCCCGCGGCGCTCGTGCAGGGACATGGAGCATCCTCCGCGCATGCGGATCGCCACCTGGAACGTCAACTCCCTGGCGGCGCGAATCCCTCGAGTCCTCGAATGGCTCAGCGCCGTCCGGCCCGACGTGCTCTGCCTGCAGGAAACCAAGATGTCGGACGCCCAGTTCCCCCACGCGGAGCTGTCGGGCCTGGGCTACAGCGCAGCGACACACGGTCTGGGGCAGTGGAACGGCGTGGCCATCCTGTCAGCGTTGGGCCTGTCTGACGTGCGCTGCGGATTCGACGGCGAGCCGGGGTTCCCTGCCGTGGAGGCCCGCGCACTCGCAGCGACGTGCGGCGGCCTGCGCGTCTGGTCGCTCTACGTGCCCAACGGCCGCACCGTGGGCAGCCCGCACTTTGCGTACAAGCTCGCGTGGCTTCGCGCTCTGCGCGAAGCGCTGGCGCAGGACGTGACCCAGCCGGCGCCGCTGGTGGTGTGCGGCGACTTCAACGTCGCCCCGGGAGACGAGGACGTCTGGGACCCGGCGGCGTTCGTCGGCTCTACGCACGTCACCTCCGAGGAACGAGATGCTGTCGCGTCGCTCCTGGAGCTCGGCCTGGTCGACGTCCGTCCGCGCGCCCTCAAGGGCCTGCCGTTCACCTACTGGGACTACCGCGCGGGCAACTTTCACAAAGGCATGGGCATGCGCATCGACCTGGCGCTCCTGCGCAACGATCTCGCATCCCACGTTTCAGACGCGTACATCGATCGCGAGACGCGCAAAGGGAAGCTCCCCTCGGACCACGCGGCGGTGGTGATCGACGTCGACGTGCCGGGCGCGACCTGACAACCTGGCGCCGTCAGACGTCCAGCCAGTAGTCGACCCAGGTTTCGCGCTTCGCGCCGATGCGGTCGTACACGGCCTGCGCTCGCAGATTGTCCGGCGCCGTCTGCCACGTGAGCCGCCGCGCCCCACGATGCGCACACTCACCGCGACACGCGTCGATCAACGCGTCGGCGAGTCCCGCCCCGCGGGCGCTCTCGGCCACGAAGAGATCGTTCATGACCCCGATGCGGCACGCGTCGGTGGTCGACCACGACCAGTACACCGTGGCAAAGCCGACTGCGCGCCCCGAGCCATCCCGCGCGAGCAGCTGCACTCCTTCGTGGACTGGGTCGTGGAGAAGCGATCGCAGCAGCGCGAGCAGGGCATCGTCCGCGGGCGAGACGTTGTAGAAGTCGCAGTAGCTGCGCACCAGCGGCAGGAGATCGTCGACGTCGGAATCGCCCGCCCGTGCGATCGTGAACTCGGTCATCTGCTCCCGCAGCGCGGTCAGGTGACGACCTTGATGTTGAAGGGCCGGCGACCGATCACGCTCAGAAGGCGCACCCAGAGCGGCAGGTACATCTCCACGCCGCGCGCCGTCGTGATGTCCCCCAGGTCGATGACGTTGTGCCAGCCGAACCAGTCCTTGAGGATCTGCGTCACCTGCGCTTTGGCGTCCTCGTCGTTGCCGCTCACGAAGAGGTGATGGTCGCCGCCTGCCAGCGCGCCGGGATCGATCATCACCGCGCTGTTCACCGTGTTCAGCGTCTTCACCACCCGGGCCTCTGGGAAGCGGCGCTGTATCTGTTCGCCGAGCGAATCGTCGTTGGCCACCAGGAGGGTCGGGGGAAAGCCGCGCGAGAAGTCCAAGGGGTTGGACACGTCCACCAGGATCTTGCCGCCCAGGTGCTCCGCCCCCGCCGCCTGCAGGGCCGCCAGCGCGCCCGCCCCGTTGACGCAGTTGAAGACGATCTCGGCATCTCTCGTGGCGTCGCTGAACTCTGCGATGCGGATCTGGGTGTGTTGCGCGTGCCAGTCGCTGAAAGGCTCCAGCCCCATCGGCCCAGTTTCGCGCCGGGCCAGCAGGCCGGAGACGTCCCGGGTGCCCACGGCCACGTCGTGTCCCAGGGATTGGATCTTGCCGGCCAACGTGCGACCGACCGTCGCCGAACCGAGTATCGCAACCTTCATGCGTGGTGCCCTCCGCGGTGATGTCGCAGGAAGTATGGACGCGCGGCTGCGCGCCACCACCCGCTGCGCATCGCCCTGGCATCGTGCACGGGCACAATATGGTCGCGATGAAAACGGTCCCAACGCGGATCACGCCTGTCCTGACCGTACGCGGCGTGGCTGAGGCGATCAGCTTCTACGAGAATGCGTTCGGTGCCGTGGAGGTGCACCGCAACACATATCCGGACGGGCGGATCGTCGCCGAGCTGCGCGTCGACGGCGCTCGCTTCCGGTTGGTGGAGGAGGCGGCGCAATCGTCCGTGGTGAGTCCAGGGACGTTGGGCGGGACGTCGGTGCGCCTCAACCTCTTCGTCACCGACCCCGATGTCGTCGCCGCGCGCGCGGTCGGGAACGGTGCCGTCGAGCTGGCTCCGATCGCTGACCAGGAGTACGGGCTGCGCCAGGGGAAGTTCACCGATCCCTTCGGTCACGAATGGCTCATCGGCCGGCCGCTTCCGGGCCCGGCGGGTGACTGGGCGCGAGCCGATCACTGAGCCGGCGTCGGTACCGTCCAGACGCCTGCGCGCCCAGCGGCTCACCGGCGAGCCATTCGCATCACCGGTCGATGCGCTGCGCTGGTTCGGCGCCGTCCAGTCGCAGGACTACGGCGCCGCGAAATGGGCGCTGGGGCAGCGCACACGGGCGAGCGCCGACGCCGACATCGACCGCCTCTATGACGAAGGCCGCATCCTGCGCACCCACGTGCTGCGTCCCACCTGGCACTTCGTGCTGCCAGAGGACGCGGGCTGGCTGCTCGCGCTGACGGGGCCTCGCGTGCGGCGCGGCGTCGCCGGGCGTCATCGGCGACTCGAGCTTGACGAGCACACGATCGGCCGCTCGCATGCCGCGGTGTCCGCCGCGCTCGCCGGCCACACGTATCTCACGCGCCCGGAGCTCGGCACCGTCATCGAAGCCGCGGGGATCGTGACGGACGGGCAGCGGCTGCCGCACCTGCTCCTGGCTGCCGAGCTGGACGGGCTGATCATCAGCGGACCGCGGCGCGGTCGCGCATTCACATACGCGCTCCTCGATGAACGCGCTCCATCAGCGCAACGGTACGAGCGCGACGTCGCGCTGGCCGAGCTCGCGCGTCGGTACTTCAGCAGCCGCGGGCCAGCGCAGCTCCAGGACTTCGCCTGGTGGTCGGGGCTCAGCCGCACCGACGCGCGGCTCGGAATCGACGCCGCCGGCGCCGCGCTGCACCGCGAGATGATCGCCGGCAGCTGGTGCTGGAGCGCGGGCGATGCCGCGGATCCCGGCGGCGTGGGCACGATCGCGCACCTGCTGCCCAACTTCGATGAGTACACGGTTGCCTACCGCGACCGCACCGCGTTGCACCAGGGCCGGCGATTCGATCCCACCCTGTTCGCGTTTGGCAGCATCCTGTCCAACGTGGTCACTGTCGACGGCGTCGTGCGAGGCGCGTGGCGTCCGCTTCGCGCTGCCCGGGCGGTCACGGTGCGCGTCCGCTTGCTTCGCCGCATGAATCGCAGGGAGCGGATGGCGGTGTCCAGCGCCGCCGAGCGCCTGGGCGCCTTCCTGGGCAGGGCCGCGCAGGTGGAGTGGGCGGAAGCGACGCCACCATGGGCGACCTAGCGCTTCCGAGCGGCGACAATTCGCTGGCGGCGCTGCAGCAATCCAGGAGGAGAGGACACGATGACCACATCCGTCACGGCGAGCGAGCACTACCGGCGCTTTCTCAGGGAGACAGAGCACCTGACGCATCCGTTCGGAGGTGGCAGCTTCGGGCAGAGAGCTGAAGCGTTCGCCCGCTTCTTCGGCACGCCGAAGTTCCTCGTCGGGCAGACGCTGGTCGTGGGCGCATGGATCCTGCTCAACGCATTGCACGTCGTGAGATTCGACCTCTATCCCTTCATCCTGCTGAATCTCGCGTTCAGCCTCCAGGCCGCGTACGCCGCGCCGCTGATCCTGCTGGCCCAGACGCGGCAGGCGGACCGCGACAAGGCACAGGCCGAGGCCGACGCCAATCATCGCGAAGCGGTGGCGCAGGACACGCTCGATCGCCAGACCGAAGCCAAGTCTGGGTTGGAGCTGCTGCAGAAGCTCATCGACGAGAACACGCGGCTGACCAAGCGCATCGACGAGCTCACCGGTGAGATCCACGGCAAGATCGTCGCCGCGTAGCTGAGGTTGCAACCAATGGGTTCGCACACCGGTGGCGCCGCGCCGCCGGACGCCGCGTCGATCGGTGAAGCGCTCTCGCGGGCCGGGTTCCTGGCGCCGGACGATGAGGCGGCTCAGCTCTGCCAAAGCGCAGCGGGCGACCCCGAGAGGCTCTCGGCACTGCTGGAGCGCCGCCTCACGGGCGAACCGCTGGCCTGGATCGTCGGACACACGGCGTTCTGCGGGCTCGACATCCGCATCGACCCCGGCGTGTACGTGCCGCGAGCTCAGACGGAGGACCTCGCGCGCCGTGCCACGAAGCGCCTGCCCCCGCGCGGCACCGCGGTCGACATCTGCACCGGTTCCGGTGCGGTGGCCGCGGTCCTGATGGCAACGCGCCCACGGGCGCGCGTGATCGCAACCGACATCGACGCGGGCGCGGTCGCCTGCGCGCACCGCAACGGGGTGGACGCGCTCGCAGGCGACCTCTTCGCGCCGCTCCCGCAGAGCCTCATGGGTCGCGTCGAGGTGGTGACCGCGGTGGTGCCGTACGTCCCCACGCCCGAGCTGCCACTGCTGCAGCGCGACACGTTCACCTTCGAGACGCCGCTCGCATACGACGGCGGGCCGGACGGCACCGGCGTGCTCCGCCGCGTGGTCACTGACTCGGCGCGGTTCCTGCGCCCAGGGGGCGCGCTGCTCCTCGAGCTCGGCGGCGACCAGGCCAGGCTGCTGCGCGCCGACCTGCTGGGCTGCGGATTTGGGGACGTCGTGGTGCTGGTGGACGACGATGGCGACGTTCGGGGCGTCGAGGCCACCCTGCACTAGCGTTTTCGCTTCACCGGCCGGGCCACGCCGCGGCGCCGCCGGATCGTGTTGCCGCGATGACTTCGACGCCGCGGCGTGGTCATGACGGGTGATGGCCATGGACGCGGACGAGAGCGCGCGACGGCAGCGCGCTGGGAACGGCGCGCCTCGCGGCACCGTCACCGTCCTCTGCGACGTCGCCGGCGTCGCCGCTGACGTCGCCACGGTGGAGGCACTGGCACGGCTGCAGCTGGCGGCGAGGCGCAGCGGCCGCCGCATACGGCTGCACCACTGCTCGGAGGAGCTTCGCGCCCTCATCGCTCTGATGGGGCTGGACGACGTGCTGCGCGCCTGAGCGTCAGGCCTCGAGGCGGGGCGGCAGTCCGAAGAGCGGGAAGAGACGGTCTGTGTCGAGGAAGAACGTGAACCCGGCCATCTGTCCATCGCGGATCTCGACCACCTGCAGCGCCCACGGGTCGTAGCCACGCCCGGTCTGGCTCGGCTTGTACTGACCGAATGCCACCGAACCGTTGGCGCCGCCGGTGGGCAGCAGGCGCGACCCGCGGCAGCCGATGCCGGGCCCGAACCACCAGGCGAGAACGTCGTCGCGGCCCTCGAGCCACATGTCATACGGCGGCATCGACTGGGTCGCATCTCGCTGGATCAGCGAGGTCAGGGCGTCGAGGTCGTAGCGCTGGAACGCGTCCACGTAGCGCGTGAGCAGCTCGCGCTGGACGGACGGGAGCTCGGTCGCCGCTGTCTCGGCGCTGGGCGCCCGGGCTTCGAGGGTGGCGCGGGCACGCTGCAGGGCGCTGTTGACCGACGCCACCGTCGTGTCCAGCAGCTCTGCGACCTCGGCCGCGCGCCAGCGCAGCACCTCGCAGAGGATGAGCGCCGCGCGCTGCCGGGCGGGCAGGTGCTGCAGCGCGGCGACGAACGCCAGCTTCACCGTCTCCCGAGCCACCGCGACGTCGGCGGGATCCGCCTCAGCGGCGATGGCGCTGTCCGGGATGGGCTGGATCCAGGTCACCTCGGGGCGAGTGCTCAGGTTCAACTCGAGCGGCGGCTGCGCGGGCCCGAAGTCCATCGGCAGTGCCCGCCGCGAGCGCCCCTTGAGCATGTCGAGGCAAACATTGGTGGCGATGCGATACAGCCAGGAGCGGAGCGCGGCGCGGCCGTCGAACCCCTCGTAGCCGCGCCAAGCTCGGAGCATCGTCTCCTGGACCGCGTCCTCGGCCTCGAAGGGCGAGCCGAGCATGCGGTAGCAGTAGCCCGCGAGGGCGTGGCGGTGCTGCTCGAGCTCCTCCTCGATGCCAGGGCTCAGCGACGCCTGCTGCATGACGACCATCGTATCGACCGCTCCTCGCGTGATGCTGCCGTCAGTTGGTGACCGCGGATCGCCCCGCGAGTCATCGGTCGAGGGCCGCGTCCCCGCCGGCGAACCACTCGCCCAGAGGCGGGCTGCTGCCCAGGCCGGCGAACGACCCGCGATCCCGGATCTCGACAGCGGCAGCGGCCATCGCGTTGACCGCCGTCCAGGTGAGGCTGCCGCCGACGCTGACGCGCCGCACCCCGACCGTGGCGAGCTCGGTCACCGTCATCGACGCCCTGGCCAGCACGTTGACGGGATGAGACAGCGCGGCGCAGACCGCCGCGATGTCCTCGTACCTGCTCAGCCCTGGGGCGTAGAGCACATCGGCGCCGGCGGCTTCGTACGCCTGCAGGCGGGCGATCGTGTCGTCGAGGTCCGGATGGCCCCGGATGTGGTTCTCGGCGCGCGCTGTGAGCACGAACGGAACGGGCAGCGCGCGAACCGCGGCCGCCGCCGCGGCGACGCGTTCTGCCGCCTGCGACACGCTGTAGAGGTGACCGCGCGGGTCGTAGTCCTCGATGGAGCCGCCGGCCGCCCCCGCCTCCGCGATGACCGCGATCGCCTCCGCCGCGGCTTCGGGTTCGGCGCCGTAGCCGTTCTCCAGGTCCGCCGAGACGGGCAGGTCGGTCGCGGCGTCGATCTCGGCGACGTGGGCGGCCATCTCTCGGAGCGTGATCGTGCCGTCGAGCCGCCCCCGCGTGAAGGCGTAGCCGGAGCTGGTGGTCGCCAGCGCCCTGAACCCGAGTGCGGCGAGCGCACGGGCCGACCCGGCGTCCCAGGGGTTGGGGATGACGAAGAGCTCGCCTGCGTGGAGCGCTTTGAACGCCTCGCCCTTGCCGCCATGCGCGGCGCGCGGGGGCTGAGGCGATTCCATGCGCCCGATTGTGACCAACGGCCCTGGCGGTCGTATGCGGGCGCGTCGCAGCATCGACGCGTGATCACCGCCGCTGCGGCAGCCGCCGGTACGAAGCGTGGCTGGCGCGCCTGCCCGTACAGCGTTGACACCGTCGTCGCGTGTATCGACTACCGACCGGTCTCCGGTCACAGCGACGCTCCCGGGTCCGAATGGTGCGTGTTCGAGCAACGGGTTGACACGGGCGCGCACACGGTCCGGCGGCACTGCGTGCGCGGCGCAGTCGCATCGGAGGCGTCTCGCTAGAATCTCGCGGCAGATGACCCGACGTGCGACCACACGCCGAGCCGCGCCACCTGTCGACGATGCACCTGCGGCGCCGGGCGGGCTGAGCGGCATGCTGCGCGGTTCGGTGAACAGCGTCGTCGGCGCCGCGTCAGGGCTGAACGTACCCATTCGCGCGGTGGAGCGCCTCACCAGCGCCGTGGAGCATGCCGCCGCCATCCTCGAGCGCGTGGAGCGCGCCACGGCGCACCTCGACGCCGACTTCATCGATCGACTCAACGACGCCCTCGAGCTTCTGGGCGACATGCAGGCCGACACGCACGCGATCCGTCAGCGATTGGACGCGCTCGAGAAGAAGGCGACGTCACGCCGCTGACGCCTTCCCGGATTCCGCGCCGCGCGTCGGTCGCGGTGATCGGGGCCGGGGTGATCGGGCTCGCCGTGGCGCTGCAGCTGCGCCGCGGCGGCGTGCCGGACGTCGTCGTCATCGACGCGAACGACTCGCCGGGCATGGGGTCGACCGCGCGAGCCAACGGCGGCGTGCGCGCCCAGTTCGCGACGGCCGTCAACATCGAGTTCTCGCGCTACACGATCGATGTGCTGGAGAGCCTGGACGCGGCGGCGTCCGGCCTCGTGGGGCTGCGGCGGCGGGGCTACCTGTTCATGACGGGCACAGTGGCCGGCGCGGCGTCGCTGCACCGCGCTCATGCGCTGCAACGGTCGCTGGGCGTCGACGTCGAATGGCTCGATGTCGCGGACGTGGCCGCGCATGCGCCCTTCGTCGACGTCAACGGCTTGCGCGCCGCCACGCTGTGCAGGTCGGACGGCGTCATCGATCCACACGGAGTCGCGACCGCGATGTGGAGCGAGGCCTCACGCCTCGGCGCGACCTTCGTGTTCGGACGCCGCGTATATGCGATTGCTCCACGGGGCAACGGCGCACGGGTCGACATCGGCAACGCCGGCATCGACGCGTGGCGGGTGGTGAACGCTGCCGGGCCGCAGGCCGCAGCCCTCGCACTGCTGGTGGGCGTGGAGCTGCCCGTCGCTCCGTACCGTCGCAACCTGGCGTGCACGGAGCCGATACCGGGGTTCCCCGCGTCGACGCCGATGTGCGTCGACATGGATACAGGTACGTTCATCCGTGGTGAGGGCGGCGCAGCCATCATCGGATTCTCCGACCCGCGTGATTCGCCGTCCCAGGACACGACGTTCGACCCGGCGTTTCTCGAGGCCGTCGCGCTGCGCGTGGGCAACCGGTTTCCCTTTCTCGAGGGCGTGCCCATCGATCGGAGGAAGTGCTGGGCCGGGCTGTATCCGGAAACCCCCGA
Source organism: Candidatus Dormiibacterota bacterium (assembly GCA_963777285.1). Lineage (GTDB taxonomy): Bacteria > Chloroflexota > Dormibacteria > Aeolococcales > Aeolococcaceae > JAFARE01. Next base: position 670,930 of record CAVZPR010000001.1, on the reverse strand, counting down.
CCACAACGCGATCATCGGGGCGACGGAGGAGATGCCGTGGCTGGTGCAGTGCGCCGGATTCGGCGGACACGGGATCATGCACTCGCTGGCCGCCGGCCAGGCGGTGACTGAGCTGATCCGTGACGGACGGTGCACCACCTTCGACCTCCACGACCTGCGCCCGGACCGCTTCCACGGCTCGACCGCAGCCGGCGAGACCGCCGTGCTGTGAGTGCGCTCAGCGCGTGATCAGGGGAGCGATACCGCGGGCCGGGTCCTCGATGAGACGCTCGAACTCCGCGAGCTCAGCCGCGTCGAGGGTGCGCAGCGGTGCGGTCACGGAGTCGGTGATGGGCACGCCGCGGCGGCGGAGCAACAGTTTGAGGACCGCGTGAAACGGAAAGCGCTGCAGGGCGTCGCGCACCCGGGCCGTGTCGTCACTTGCAGCCTCGGAGCCGGATCGCACCGCCGTGATCGTGAGCTCCGGCAGAGCCGCCGCGAGCCCTGACACCGCTCCCACCGCACCCTCCTGCATCCCGCGAGCGATCAGTCCCTCTGCGCCGATGAAGACGTCGAGCCCCTCGACCAGGTAGGGGGAGACCTTCTCGTAGGGAGAGTCCGACACCTTGATGCCCACGAAGTTCGTGGCCTCGTCGCGCAGCGATGGCAGCAGCTCGAGCGGGATGGCATATCCGCTGCGCGCGGCAAACTCGTATGCGTAGAACGGCGCCGGCGCGCAAGCGGCCGCAGCGCTCGACAGATGGCGCAGGATGGCTGCGGCGTCGAGTGCGTAGTACGGCGGGGGGATGACGGCGACGCCGTCGGCGCCGATGCCGGCTGCGTGCTCTGCGAGGAGGTTCGTGTCTCGGGTCGTCTGCGCCCCACAGTGCACCACGACGGGAATGCGGCCGCGCGACGCGTCGAGGAATGCGGTCGCAGCAGCGCGCCGCTCGTCACCGGCGAGCAGGATTCCCTCGCCTGTGGTGCCCAAGACGAGCAGACCGTCGAGGCCGGCCGCGACGTAAAAGTCTACGAGCGCCTGGATCGCGTCGCGGTCGACACCCGCGCCGCCGGCGGTCAGGGGCGTCACCGCCGCGGCCACCGCACCACGGATGCGCGTCATGGAGCGTCCACCGCGTCTCGCACCGTAACAGCCTCGGGGGTGCGCGCAGACCGCCGCCGCGGCCCGGCGCGGCATACAGTAAGCACATGATCTGCGGTCGCCGGCAGCGCCCATGTGCGCGCTGATCGCCTTCCTGATACTCACAGCCGCCCTCTTCGGTGCGGGCGTGGCGCTCCACGTGCTGTGGTGGATCGCCCTGGTCATGCTGGCCATCTGGCTGCTGGGGTTCCTGTTCCGCGGTGGTCGCCGTCGCTGGTATTACTGGTAGCCGGGCGCAGGCCGGCTATCGCCGCCTCTCGCCTCGCTTCTGGCTGGCTCGTCAGGCCGAGCTCGCCGCCGTCACCCTTCCCCTGCTCGGGGCAGCGCTGGTCGGCATGGTGCTCATCGCGTATCCGCTCGCGGTGCTGCTGCCGGTCGGCGTCGTGCTCTGGGCCGCGGTCTCGTGGATCGTGGAGCGCGGCCGCTACCGGTCCTGGGGATACGTGGAGCGGGAGGAGGATCTGATCGTGCGCCGCGGGCTGCTGTTCCGCCGCGTCTCGGTGGTGCCCTACGGTCGCATGCAGTTCATCGACGTGACCGCGGGGCCCGTCGACCGTCTCTTCGGGCTTGCGACCGTGCAGCTGCACACCGCGGCTGCCGCGACCGACGCGCGCATCCCGGGGTTGCTGCGCAGCGACGCCGACCAGCTGCGCGACCGCCTCGCCGCAGTCGGCGAAGCCACCGCCACCGGGCTGTGAGCGCCCCGGACGGGGCCGCCCCGGCGGTGGGCGCGGAGTGGCGCCGGCTGCACCCGCTGTCACCGGTGGTGCGCTTCGGCCGCATCGCCGTCGGCCTGATCATCGTGGCGATCCCGACGCTCGAGGCGGGGCGAGGCGGCGGCGTCCACGCCGGCGACAGCCCCGTGTTCGAGTCGTTCACGGTGTGGGCCGTCCTGGTGGGCGTCAGCATGGTGGCGGGCTTCGTGTCCTGGCTCGTGACCCGGTGGCGCATCGGCGCCTCGGACCTGCAAATCGAGACGGGGCTGATCCGGCGGCAGTCGATCCGCATCCCCCTCGCCCGCATCCAAGCGGTGGACATCGTGGCGCCGCTCGCCGCGCGGATCCTGGGGCTGGCCGAGGTCCGCGTCGTGTCCGCCGGCCGCGGCGGCGAGCGGGGTCGCCTGGGCTACCTCACGGCGGCGGAGGCAGCCGCGGCGCGAGCGCGGCTGCTCGCCCTGGCGCACGGGCTGGCGGTGGAGACACCGGAGCCGCCGGCGGTGCCGCTGGTGAAGGTCTACAACCCGCGTCTGGTCGCCGCCCTGCTGCTTCGCGCCGGCGTGTTCTGGCCGCTGCTGCTGATGATCACCGCGGTGGTGCTCCTCGTCGTGGCGCCGCGGGTGGGCGCCACGCTGATCAGCACGTGTTTCACGGTCCTGCTGGGCGGCGCCATCAGCGTGGCCCGCACCTTCAACGAGGAGTTCGACTTCGCCATCAGCGAGGCCGGCGACGGGGTGCGTCTCGACCGCGGCCTCCTGCAGCGGCGCCACGAGACCATCCCGTACGGCCGCATCCAGGCGCTGCGCGTGGTGCAGCCGCTCCTCTGGCGTCCGGCGGGATGGCTGCGCCTCGAGGTCGACGTGGCCCGGCAGCACGGGGTGGAGCAGGCGCGGGACGACCCCCAACGCCTGGCCCGCACCCTGCTTCCCGTCGGCCACCGCGCCGAGGTCCTGTCGCTGCTGGGACGCGTCTTCGCCGAGGCCGGGGTGGAGCCGCCACCCGCGGCGCACCCGCCGCCGCGAGCGCGATTCAAGGCACCGCTCTCGTACCACTTCCTGGCCGCGTGGTTCGGGACCCGCTACGTGTACGCGCGGACGGGGCGGCTGCGCGCGGCGACGGTCGTGGTGCCCCTGGAGAAGATCCAGAGCGCACGGCTCAAGAGCGGACCGCTGCAGCGACGCCTGAGGCTCGCCAACCTGCACATCGACACCGCCGGACAGCGCTGGGAGGCGGTGGCGCGCTGCCGTGACGAGCAGGAGGCCGAGACGATGCTCGAGGAGATCAGCCACCGTGCCCGCGGCGCCCGCCGCCGCACCAGCCGTTCCGCCACGGCCGCGGGACTGTCACGCGCCGATGCCGTCCCGGGAATCGCGTAGCATCGAGGACGATGGCGGTCTACCAGGCCTGCGACTGCTGCGGCAGGCCCACGCCGATCTTCCGGCTCGCCGCCGTGATCCTCGACGGACACATCGCACAGGTCTGCCCTCGGTGCGCGGCGACCGAGAAGGAGCGCATCGAGCTGCCGTTCGCGCCCAGACCTGACCAGGGTGCGATCCAACCGAGCACCTCGCGAGACATCTGGTAGGGATGGGGTTCACCGGTCACCTCGACGAATGCGTCGAGAGCTCCGGCTCGCTGCTCTGCGTGGGGCTGGACCCGGTCGATGTGTCGAGCGCCGCTGAGGCCGAGCGTGCGTGCCTCGAGGTTCTCGACGCGACCCTCCCCACCGCATGCGCGGTGAAGCCCAACGTCGCGTTCTTCGAGCAGCTCGGCTCCGCCGGCTACGCCGTGCTCGAGCGGCTGCGCGGGCGAGTGCCGCGCGACCGCTTCTACCTGGTGGACGCCAAGCGCGGCGACATCTCCAGCACCGCCGAGGCGTACGCCCGGGCCCTGTTCGACGTCCTCGGCGCCGATGCGGTCACGCTCAACCCGCTGCTCGGCCGCGACTCGGTGGCGCCGTTCCTCGTACGACCCGGCCGGGGCTGCTTCCTGGTCGCCCGCAGCAGCAATCCCGGAGCCGGCGACATCCTCGACGCCGCCACCGCGGAGGGCCCGACGGTGTTCGAGAGGATCGTCGAGCTCGGGCTGAGCTGGGACCCTGGCGGGTCCGTCGGCTTCGTCGTCGGTGCCACGGACCCCGCCGCCGTGGCCGCCATCCGCTCGCGGGCGCCCGGCCACCCGCTGCTGCTCCCCGGGGTCGGGGCGCAGGGTGGCTCGCTGGAGGCCGCGGTCCAGGCCGGGCTCGACGCCCGCGGCCGGGGAGTGCTCGTTTCCGTCAGCCGCGGCATCGCGGCAGCGCCTGAAGGCCCGCGTGCCGCCGCTGCGGCATTCCACCAGCGAATCCAGACGGCGCGGGCCGCAGCCGCCGCGACATGACCGAGCAGCTCGCCCTGGTGCGCAACGACGGGCACGGCGAGCACCACTGGCCGGGACACCCGGAGCGTCCGGAGCGGGTGCTGGCGATCCTGGATCACATCCGCGCCGAGGACGATCTGGCGCGGCTGCCATGGCTGGAAGTCGACGACGCCGACCCCGGGTTGCCGCTTCTTGTTCACGCGGAGGACGAGGTCCGCGCCGTCGAGGCCATGAGCGCCGCGGGCGGTGGCTGGTTCGACGCCGACACGTACTGCCGCGAGGCGTCGTACGAGATCGCGCTGCAGGCCGCCGGCGCCTGCGCACGCGCCGCGAGCGCCGTCGCCGACGGTGAGGTCCGTTCGGCCTTCGCGATCGTTCGCCCGCCCGGCCACCACGCGACCGATCAGGTGCCGATGGGCTTCTGCCTCTTCAACAACGCAGCGATCGCGGTGCGAACGGCGCAGCTCCGCGGTGTCGAGCGCGTCGCCGTCGTCGACATCGACGTGCACCACGGCAACGGCACCCAGGACATCTTCGCCGCGGACCCGACCGTGCTGTACTCGTCGCTGCACCAGTACCCGTTCTACCCTGGGACCGGCCGGGAGGAGGATTCGGGCAGCGGCACCGGCGAGGGCGCCACGATCAACGTGCACCTGCACGCGGGCGCCGGCGGAGCCACATGGCTGGACCTGTTCGACGCGCGCGTGGCGCCCGCGCTGGAGCGCTTCGGCCCCGGCCTGATACTGGTCAGCGCCGGGTTCGACGCGCACGAGTCCGACCCGCTCGCAGAGCTGCGGCTCCGCACCGGGACGTACGCCGAGATCGCGCGACGCCTGCACGCACTGGCCGCGCGCCACTGCAGCGGCCGCAGTGTGTGGCTCCTCGAGGGTGGCTACGACCTCGAGGCGCTGGCGGAATCCAGCGCCGCCGTGCTGCGTGTGCTGAACGATCGGAACGGCGCCGCGACGTCCGGCGTTTGACCGGCATGCGCTGGTACGCCGCGCTCCCCCTGCTGCTCCTCACCGGCTGCAGCATCGGCGCACCTCCGACCGTCACCCCGACACCGCGGCCGACCAGCGGCGCCACGGCCGGCGCCAGCGGCACGCCGCAGCTCACCGGCACCACGCGCACTGTGCTGGCGCGCCTGGGTCTCAACATTCACGCGGCGCCGTCGACGACGGCGCATGTCGAGGGTGTGGCCTCGCAGGGCACGCAGCTCACCGTGCTGAGCTATCAGGCCAGTGGCGGAGGCTGGTTCAAGGTGCAGGGCCAGACCGTGACGGGATGGATCGTCGCCAACCCAGCGTACACGGCGGAGGGCCAGTTTCAGTCGTACTCGTCTGATACTCGCTCGTTTGCGGTGCTGTACCCGGCCAGCTGGACGTTCGCCGAAGAGGTCACGGACGTGGTGTTCCGCCCGCAGCAGCAGAGCGCGCCGACGATCGTGGTGCGCAACGCGGCGACGCTCAGCGGCTTCGGTGCGGAAGAGACGCCCGGGTACGTGAGCACGTTCTCCAATCCGGAGGTGGTCTGCGGCTACACCGGCACGCTGGTGGAGTACTCGCGCACCGGATCGGCCGCCACACCCGGGACCGGATCGGCCACTCCGACGCTGACGCACTACGCGACGATCCGCCTGAAGTTCGACGGGACCCACGCCCTGCAGATGCAGTTCAACTACGACGATCCCAGTGACCTCACCCTGTTCACCGACTTCTACGATTCGATCGCGTTCCCGTACCCGCTGTGCGAGGCGCCCGCGGCGAGCCCCTCGCCGACGCCGAGATGAGCGAGACCGCCACGCGATGTTGACCCGCGAGTTGCAGGTGACCACCGGCAGCACCACGGTCTCCGACATCACCGATGACGTCGCCGGCTTCGCCGCCACCTGCGGCGACGGGTTGCTCAACGTGTTCGTCCCGCATGCGACCGCAGGCGTCGCGCTCATGGAGACCGGCTCCGGCAGCGAACACGACCTCGGCATCGCACTCGAACGTCTGCTTCCGCCCGGCGGCGACTACGCGCACCGCCACGGCTCGGCGGGGCACGGGCGTGACCATCTGCTTCCCGTGTTCGTATCGCCGTCGCTGACGGTCCCCGTGGCTGCCGGCCATCTGCAGCTCGGCACGTGGCAGCGGGTCGTCCTCGTCGATACGAACGTCGACAATCAGCGCCGCACAATAAGGTTGAGCTTCGTCAGCGGCTGACGCGTCGCGAGCGCCTGTCGTACACAGGCGTGAGGCGGCAGCCGCCTCACGCCCTTGGCGACGCGCGTAGAGCCCTGCGTCAGACGCTGCCGGAGCTCTGGCCCACGCCCGGCACGGTGTTCGACGTGATGATCGCCGTGTGCGCCAGCGACATCCCGATGACGCAGATGGCCAGCATCGTGAGCCAGGCGACGCCGATGGTGAACCGGGTCGCCGCCGTCACGCCCGCGGGCTCGAGGCCGCGGCGCGCGTTGCGGAAGCGCTGCACCGTGGTGATGATCCCGAGGATCAGGATGATGACGGCGAAGGGGTTCGAAAGCCACAGCGCGACGACGGCCATGATCGCGACGCCGACCACGTTCATCCAGACGGAGATCGCGTTGGCCACCCGGCCACCGTCGAGCGGGCTCATCGGGATGAGGTTGAACAGGTTGATGAAGAAGCCGAAGTACGCGAGTGCCAGCAGCAGCAGATGCAGGTGGCCGGCGGGCAGCGCCAGCGCCCAGATGTACACGAGGAACGACGCGGCGGTGCCGAACACAGGACCGGCGATGGCGACGATCGCTTCCTGGCGCGCGTCGCGCGGCGGCCGCTGCATGCGGGTGAAGGCGCCGAAGGGTCCGAGGAACACCGGCATGGACATGGGCAGGCCCTGGGCGCGGGACACGACGACGTGCCCGGTCTCGTGCACCAGGATGAGGAGCACCACGCCGATGGCGAACTGCCAGCCGAAGAACAGCGTGTAGAAGAACAGCGCGACCACCATCGAGATCGCGGTCGGCCCCAACTTGCCGACCTTGAGCAGGACCACGCCGTATTTGAGGAAGGCGGCGAGGCCCGCGCCGATGGCGCCGATGACTCCTCCTTCGCGGCCGCGGCGTGGCGCCGTCGGGGAGTGACGCTCGGGCTGCGGCGGCGCGGTCGTCGCCGGCAGCCACCCTCCCGACGGCGACGCGGGCTGCCAGCTGAAGACGGCCTTCTCGTCTGGAGGCGGAGCGGGGGAGACGTCGGTCATGGGGTTCAGCGCACCGCGACCAGGACCCGGTTCGTCAGGCGCTGCCAGAGCGTACCCACCTCGGCGAATCCCGAAGCCAGCAGGGCGGAACGGTGGAATTCGTACGTGTGCGCTTCGTCGTTGTGCGGATGATCGTGGCCGCGGCGCGCCCGCTCGGCGAGCTCGGCGGCGAAAGCGGGCTCCGCCTCGGCCGCCGCCCACCACGCCTTCCAGTCTTCGCCGCCGCCCGACGGCTCGTCCCACGGCGGTTCGATGTGGCGCGCTGCCTCGGCGATGGCGCGCTGGTTGTGGCCGAAGTCGAGCCGGTCACCGTCGAGCACGACGCCACCGGGGCGGATGAGCGTCGCCAGGCGGCGGTACACGTTGAGCAGCTGCTCCAGGCTCAGCCAGTGCAGCGCGGTCGTCGACACCGCCGCGTCGAACGGCCCGGCATCTGGCAGCAGCGCCACCCAGTCCTCGCGCAGGTCCGCGTCGACGAAGCGGAGGTTCCGGCGGCTGCCCAGCGCGCCACGCCCGATGGCCAGCAGCAGAGGGTCGGCGTCGACGGCGACCACCCGCGCCTCGGGCAGGCGATCGAGCACGCGGGCACTGAGGGATCCAGGGCCGCAGCCGAGGTCCAGCACGCGCGGGCTGTCCCCGGCGAAAGCGCGCAGCGCCTCGACGATCGCGGCGAAGCGCTCCTCGCGGTCGGGGATGTGCAGCTGCTGCTGCGCGTCCCAGCGGCGCAGCCAGGCGGTCCAGTCCACCGCCGCGGGGGCGGTGCTCGTGGTGGTCACCAAGCCATTGTGGGGCCGCTCGCCGCCGCCGCAGCCGCTTCCGGACGACGCGCTATGGTGCGGCGATGGCCGCTGCGGGCTGGGGTGGCGACAGGGAGCACCCCAGATGACCACCTATCACGTGCACCTCGAATCGGGTCCGCAGCGGCGCCGCACCATGGTGCACGTGCTCGAGCTCCTCGGCTGCACGGCCAACGGGCCGACCACTGAGGAGGCGCTGGCCGCGACCCCGGAGGCGGTGCAGCAATTCGGCGCCTTCCTGAAGCGTCACGGAGAATCGTTCGACGCACGGGCCGCGGTGCACGTGAAGGTAGAGGAGCACATCACCAAGGGCGAATGGCTGGGCAACGGCTCGCCGTACTTGGTCTTCGCCGACGACTTGAAGCCGCTGTCGGACGTTGAGATCGACACGCTGCTGGCCCGCTTCGCCGCCATGGCGTCGGAGTTCGGAGGCTGGGCAGCGACCCAACCCGCGCCGGCTCTGGACGCCAAGCCTGCCGGTGGTGGCCGTACCGCGAGGGCGATGGTGCTGCACGCGGTGGGATCTCCCGGCGCCTACCTCAGCGCCGCGCTGGGTGGCGCGCCGGGGTTCTCGCGCATCGTGACCCTTGCCGAACGCGGCGAGCTGCCCCTGCAGGACGCGTGGTCCCGCGTCGCCGAGCTGGTGGAGTCCCGGGTGCGCCAGACCACGCCGGAGCAGCGCCGCGCCCGCCGCGTCCTCGGCGGCGGCGCGCGCGTCTACACGCTGCGCAAGGCCATGCGCCGCACGCTGGAGCACACCTGGGAGCATCTGGCCGAGCTATCGCGCCGTCCGGGAGGCCCGAAGCTCTGATCGGGCCGCGGGATGCCCGCGGTTCGGTGATCGACTCCGCAGGATGCAATACTCAGCCGCACCATGGCGGTGACGCATTTGGTGGGCCTCCTTCTCGGCGTCGAGGAGGACTGGCCGGGCGCGTTCGAGTCGCTCCTGCGCCGGGTCGACCCCGCCATCGAGGTCGGCGGCGAGACCCATCGCTTCGCCACCGAGCGCGTCACCATCGAGCCCTTCAACCTGCGCGCGGTGCCGCGCTACTCGCTGGTGATCGACCGGCTCGCGTGGTGGTACGACCTGCCCCGCGAGTGGCTCAAGAAGGTCACGCTGATGAACAGCGTGCACCTGCTCAACAACCCCTTCACGTTCGAGGCGATGCAGAAGCACGCGGCGTACTGCGCCATGATCCGCCTCGGCCTCAAGGTGCCCGAGACCTGGATGCTGCCGCACAAGCGGCCGCCCGACAACCCGCGTTTCGAGGGGACCGCCCAGCGTTACCTGCGCTACTTCGACCTCGACGAGGTGGCCCGCGCCGTCGGCATGCCGCTGTACATGAAGCCGTTCGACGGTGGCGCCTGGGTCGGCGTCAGCCGCGTCGAGGACACGGCGACCCTGCACCGTGCCTACGACGAGTCGCAGCAGCGGCTGATGCACCTGCAGGCTGCGGTGGACGGCTTCGACGTTTTCGCGCGCAGCCTCGGCGTCGGTGCCGAGCTGACGGTGATGCACTTCAACCCTGACAAGCCGATGCACGACCGGTACAGCGTGGACCACAACTTCCTGCGTGCACCGGTGGGGGAGGAGGTGGTGAGCATCCTGCGCGTGGTCAATGCATTCTTCCGCTGGGAGCTGAACAGCTGCGAGACGCTGATCCGCGGCGACGACGTGATTCCCATCGATTACGCGAACGCCACGCCCGACCTGGCGATCACCAGCCTGCACTACTACTTTCCGTGGGCGATACGGGCGCTGCTCAAATGGGTGATCTTCTGCTGCGTCACCGGGCGCCGGCAGACCGTCGACATGAACACGCAGGCGTATTTCGCGATCGCGGACCGCGACGACCTCACGTACGCCGAAAAGCTGCGGATGTACCGTGGCCTCGCCGACCGCCAGCTGGAGGTCGACCGCTACCAGGAGTTCTGCGCGCGTCACCTGTCCGCTGTCGACGAGGCGTCGGTGGAATGGGTGGAGAGCGAGGAGTTCGACCGCCTCGTCGTGGACACGGTGCGCGGCACGTTTCCCGAGCACGAGCACGAGCAGTTCATCGCCCACTTCCGCGGCCTGCTGCAGGCCTGGGCCCGCGACCAGCGCGCGGTCGCGGCATAGCATGTCCGGATGACCAACCCCATCCAGTTCTCAGGGTCGCCGCGACCGACGATCGGCGTCGAGGTCGAGCTCGAGCTGATCGACCGCAACTCGCGGGAGCTCGTGAGCGGCGCGCACGAGATCCTCGGCGAGATGAAGGCGAAGTTCCCGGACGGCGTCCACCCCAAGGCCAAGGCCGAGCTGCTGCAGTCGACCGTCGAGATCATCACGGGCATCTGCACCAGCGCACGCGAGGCGCAGGCGGACCTTGCGGCCACGCTCGAGGAGCTCCGCGCCTACACGGACCGGGACGGGCTCATGCTGATGTGCTCCGGCACGCACCCGTTCAGCGATCCGGCGACGCAGCGGATCAGCCCGGATCCGCGCTACGAGCGGCTGGTCGATGAGATGCAGTGGCCGGCGCGGCAGATGCAGATCTTCGGCATCCACGTGCACGTGGGGGTGCGTTCCGGTGAGAAGGCGATCGCGATGGTCAACGCCCTCTCCGGGTACATCCCGCACTTCCTGGCGCTGAGTGCGTCAAGTCCGTACTGGATGGGCCACGACACGGGGTTGGCGTCGTGCCGCTCCAAGGTCTTCGAGGGCCTGCCCACAGCCGGGCCACCGTGGCAGCTCACCGGATGGGCGCAGTTCGAACGCCTCATGGAGACGCTGATCGCGGCGCGAACCATCAGCACCATTCGCGAGATCTGGTGGGACATCCGACCGCATCCCGGATTCGGCACCATCGAGCTGCGCATCTGCGACGGCATCCCGACGCTCCACGAGGTGGGCATGGTGGCGGCCATAAGCCAATGCCTGGTGCACCGCTTCGACAACATGATCGACCGCGGTTACTCGCTGCCCACCACGCGCGCCTGGTTGGTTCGCGAGAACAAGTGGCGGGCGGCGAGGCACGGGCTCGACGCGTCGATCATCGTCGACGAGGAGGGCACGACCGTGCCACTGCGCGAGTCGCTCGCAGAGCTGGTCGAGGACCTCACCCCGGTCGCCAAGCGGCTGGGCTGCGTCGAAGAGCTGCAGCGCGCGTTCGAGGTCATGGACCGCGGCCCCAGCTACATCCGGCAGCGCGAGGTGGTCGCCGCCGGCGGCTCGCTGCAGGACGTGGTCGACAGCCTCGTGCAGGAGCTGATCAGCGACGCGCCCTCGCCGCGGCCCGCGCCGCAGCCGACGATGGCGGCCTGAACAGCCCAGCCGGCGGGTCCTGCCGTCGCGGGGACCCCTCGCCTCGGGCTCCCCGGAACTCGCCACTCGGCGCTGCCCCCCGCGACGGCAGACCCGCTGGCTGCGTCGTGAGGCGCCCTCAGCCGGCGTAGATGCGCAGGTCGGAGGCGACCTGGTCGGCGAGCTCGATGCAGGTCTGCAGCTCGGGATGGCGCACGAAGACGATGCCGTCGGAGAGCAGCGTCTGCAGCCAGTCGCGCCGCGGCGCGCCCAGGGGCAGCAGATCGACGGCGCAGATGGCCTCGCCCCACTCGGCCAGCAGCCTGGTGAGGCCATCGATGCGCCGGATGCGCCCCTGACCCTCCGCGCGCTTGGTGATCGACGCGGCGTTGTAGGTGCGCGTGACCGGGCTGGCGAGCGCTCCCGTGGTCACCGCCTCGGCCCAGCGCTCGAACAGGTCGGTGTCGGTGGTGAAGTTCATCACGTCGACGGTGCGCGCGCCGGGTGGCCGGCACGCGATCTCACCGAACACGGCCTCACCGTCGGAGCGCCTGTACCACTCCATGTGCGTGAAGCCTTCCTCGAAGCCCAGCGCGCGCAGCACCGCGTGTCCCATCTCCCGGCCGCTGGCGAGGTAGTCGACGGTGATGTCACGCAGCGCCAGCGTCACCGGGCTGATCCACTCCAAGGATCGCGACACCAGCGGCCGCGGCCGGTACCAGCAGATGTTCTCGAACAGCGGCGTGCCGTGCGCGCAGATGGTGTCGAAGGTGAACTCGTCGGCCTCGACGAACTCTTCGACGCTCACCTCCGGCACGTGCAGCAGCAGCGGGATCACGGTCTCGAGCTCGCGTGACGATTCGACCCGATACGTGCTCGCCGAGCCCGCGCCCGCGATCGGTTTGACGATGAGCGGATAGCCGATGCGTTCGGCGGCCTCGCGCACGCCGTGCGCGGTGGTGGTGCTGACGTGCTGCGGCGTCCGGATGCCTGCCGCGTCGAGCGCCCGCTTCATCAGCTCCTTGTCGCGGAAGAGCACCGTCTGCTCCACGTTCATGCCGGGCACGCCGAGGGCGGCGCGCAGCCGCGCGGCGAGGATCATCGTGGGCTCCCACAGTGATTCGACCTGCTCGATCCCGGCGCCGCCGGCGCGCCGGGCCACGTCGTGGACGACGCCCCACTCGTCGGCGAAGGAGGGGATCTGCCAGTAATCGTGGAGGTGCTCTCGCGCCATGTCCGGAAGCGCGCTCACGTGCTGGTCGCCCGCGCCGATGACGCGCACCCCGCTCCGAGCCAATCCTCTGGTGAAGAAGGGCATCTCCCCCGGGTACCCAGGGGAGATGAGCAGCACCGTGCGAACTCATGGCGATCCCAGCCGGACGCGCGCGACGTCGACGACGCGGCGGAGCGCCGCTTCGACCACGGGCGTTTCCGGGTGCCGCACGATCACATAACCGTCGCCCTCGTACGAGTCGCTCGGGGCCTGCCCGAAGCGTGGCATGCGCGCCTCGACCACCAGGTCGCCGAGCTCCCGCTGCAGCGTGTCGAGACCCTCCACGGCCGTCACCCTGCCTGCCCCCTGGCCTCGCAGGTACGCCGCGCCCACGGCGTACTTCCGCTCCGGCGGGGAGAAGCGGCCGAACAGCTCCAGTCGTGCCCAGGCCCGGTACATGTCCACGTCGTACGAAAATGACATCAATGACATGAACTGGGCGCCCGGGGGCCGCGCGGCGACCTCCGACACGGCCACGTCGCCCGGGCCCCGGTTGAACCATTCCATGTGACTGAAGCCGGTGCTCATGCCGAGCACACGCAGGGCCTGGCTCCCGGCCTCGCGGATGGCGTCGTACGCGGGTCCGTGGATCTCGCGGGGGAGGAGCACGGCCCACTGGACCCAGGGGTTCTCCAGCACCTCGAGCGGGGTCGGCAGGTAGCGCGAGATCGAGTGCCACACCAGGCGGCCGTCGACGACGGCGCTGTCGAAGCTGTGCTCCTCACCGGTCAGGGCCTGCTCCAGAAGGGCCGGCTGTTCGCTGCTCGGTGGATCGAACCGCAGCCAGTCGTGCATCTGATCCTGGCGATCGATGCGAAACGTGCTGCGCGCACCGGCGCCCGCCGGCGGCTTGACCACCAACGGAAGACCCAGCTCCTCCGCCGCCTGGAGCGCCGCTCCAGCCGAGGTCGCCAGCACGTGTCCGGCGCACGGCACCCCATGCGCTCGGAGCACGGACTTCATGCGCGCCTTGTCGCGAAAGTTCTGCGCCGCTTCGACGCGCATTCCCGGGATGTCCAGCCATTCGCGCACGTGCGCCAGCGGGACCTGCAGCTGCTCCAGCGTTCCGATGAGGCGGTCGACGCCTCCCAGGTGCGCCGCCAACCTTCGCACCGCGTCGGCGATCTGCCCGGCGTCGGTCCCGTCATCGACGCGGTAGTGGGCCGCGATGCGGCCGCGTACCGTCGTGGGGAGCCCGTCCTCGGGATCCTGGCTCACCAGCGCGATGTGAGCGTCGTCCTCTGCCGCCGCGGCGTCGATGAAGCGCACGGTGGCCTCGAGCAGGAACGGCGCCGCGAAAACGGCGGTGACCATGAGGGCGCAGTGTAGGCAGGCGCCGCGCGACCGGGTCGCGCCCGTACACTCAGCCTGTGGCGGTCTCCCATCAGGAGGCAGGGGGGAATCGCGGGCTGCCGCTCATCAAGCAAGCCGGCGGCGCGCTCGCGCGTGCAGTGCACCCGTCCCGGCTGCCGCCACGCGCGCGGCTCGCGCTCACGCTGGTCCTGTTCGCCGCCGCGGCCGCCGTGGTGACCCGCCTCGTGGTCATCCACGTGCTCACGCTGCCACACGGCAGGGGCTACGACGATAGCTACATCTACCTCAATGAGGCGTCACGCTTCGTCAGCAATCCCACGCACCTCTACAACGACGCCCACCATCAGGTGGCCATCTCGTTTGCGGCGTATGCATTCGTGCACCCGCCGTCGGGGCTGATCCCGTACCTGCCCTTCGTTCCGCTGGTGCGCATCTGGGGTCTTCCGGTGGCCGCCTCCGCCTGGTCGGTGTTCGACACACTGGCGCTCTTCGCCGCCGTGATCCTCGCCGCACGCCGTGCGGGAATCGGATGGCCGGCGGTGGGCGCCGCGACACTGCTCATCAGCATCACGGATCCGGTGAGCTCGGAGATCACGCAGGGACAGATCAACGGCGTCGTGCTGCTGTTGCTCGTTCTGTCGCTGCTGCGCTTCCCGCGACGCGACTCTGGTGTGTTCATGGGCCTGGCGCTCGCCTTCAAGCCGGTGACGGTCATCGTGCTGCTGCTGCCGCTGTTGCGCCGCCAGTGGTGGGTGACGATCCTGGCCCTGCTGACGATCCTGCTGCTCAACATGGCCTTCGCCCCGTTGATCGGTCTCGCCGCGACGCTGTACTACACGGACACGGTGCTGCCGTACTTCGCGGAGCACACGCTGCGCAACGGGTCCAACATCTCGCTGGGCTACGCGCTGCAGCGCTGGTTCGGCGGGCTGGTCACCCGCGCGACCCCGTACAGCGCGCCGATACCGCATGCGCTGGAGGGCGTCGCCATCCTCTGGATCACGCGACTCGCCGTGCTCGGCCTGTGGCTTCGAGCCTGCATCGACCGCAGGCTCGGAATCGCCTTCGCGTTCGCGGTCACCCTGGCGACGGTCCCGTTCCTGTCATCGACCATCTGGCCGCACTACCTGGTGTATCTGTTCCCCTTGGCGCTGGCGATGCTCGCGTCGTCACAGATGTGGGCGCGCTGCGCCGGCGTGCTGTCGCTGGTGGCGTGGCTGTGGTCAGGCCGCGGTGACGGCTTGTGGCTGGGCATCGGCATCCTCTGGCTGGCGGCCGGCGCCGTCGTCCTGGCAGGCGTCGACTGGCAGGCTTCTCGCCGTCTCCGGCGGCGGCAGGCGCTAGGCTCGGGGTAGCTGCCGGGCGCGCGGCTCGGTGACGCGCGCGCTCGTCTGCGCAAACGCACCGGGCTCGAGGAAGGGGGCGGGACGGATACCCATGCGGTCGAGCCGGAACTGCACGGCCGCGCGCACCACGCCGATGCCGTAGCGGACGCTGCGGCGGAAGCTGATGGACGACGAGTCTCCCTCGTAGCGTGTGGGGCACGACACCTCGCCGACGCGCGCTCCCACAGCGAACGCCTGCAGGATCACCTCGTTGTCGAAGACGAAGTCGTCGGAGTTGAGGTGGAAGGGGAGGTGGAGCAGGAGCTCGCGGCTGAAGGCGCGCAGGCCCGTGTGGTACTCGGACAGCTTGGAGCGCACCACCAGGTTCTCGAAGGCGGTGAGAAAGCGGTTGGCCACGTACTTGTAGCGGGGCATGCCGCCGTCCACGGCGTTCTGCGCCAGGATGCGCGAGCCGAGCACGAAGTCGTACTCGCCGTACGCGATCATCGCTGCCATCGGCACGATCAGCCGCGGCGAGTACTGATAGTCCGGGTGGAGCATCACAACGATGTCGGCGCCGCGCTCCAGCGCCGCGTTGTAGCACGTCTTCTGGTTGGCGCCATAGCCGCGGTTGCGCTCGTGCACGATCGTGTCCAAGCCGAGCTTGCGCGACAGCGCGACGGTGCCGTCGGTGCTGGCGTCGTCCACCAGCAGGACGACATCGACCACGTCGCGGTCGATCTCTCCCAGGGTGCGTGCCAGGGTGGCCTCAGCGTTGTACGCCGGGAGCACCACTGCGACGCGCTTTCCATTCAGCACTGCGCGGTTTCTCCGTTCATGGCGCCTCCGCGGCGCTCGTCGAACTCGCTACCATCGTATCAGGCTCCGTTCCGATTACGATCGTGGCCGGCATGAACGTCATCTTCATCGAGCCCGCCTTTCCTCCCAACCAGCGCGAATTCGTGCGTGCGCTGGCATCGGTGGGCGCCACGGTGATCGGCATCGGTGAGCGGCCGGCGGACCACCTCGACGGCCAGCTCAAGGACTGGATGCTGCACTACGAGCAGATCGGCAACGTGACCGACGTCGACGCGCTCACCGCTGCCGTCCGCTGGGTGCAGGAGCGGCTGTGGGTCGACCGCCTGGAGACATCGATCGAGGCGCACACGCTGCCCGTTGCCCACGTGCGAGAGCGCTGCAGCATCCCCGGCACGTCGGTTCGCACCGCGTACCTATGCCGAGACAAGCCGTCGATGAAGGAGGCGCTCCGCGCCGCCGGCGTACCCTGCGCGGACTCGACGGCGGCAGACAGCGCTGCAGAAGTGCACGAGTTCGCCGAGCGGGTCGGCTTCCCGCTCATCCTCAAGCCCCGGGCGGCGGCGGGAGCATCGGGAACCGTCCGCGTCGACGACGGCGCCGAGTTGGAGCGCGCGCTGCAGGCGCTGGGCGCGAGCGGGTCGCAGTCGGTGGCGGTCGAGGAGTTCGTCGAGGGGCACGAGGCGTTCTACGACACCATCTGCGTCAACGGACGGCCGGTGTACGACTTCGTCTCCCACTACTACCCCAACGTGCTCGAGGCGATGCGCGAACGCTGGATCAGCCCGCAGTTCATCGCCACCAATCGCGTTGACAGCGCTGAGGCGTACGCAGAGGTGCGCGCCATGGGCGCACGCGTGATCGACGCCCTGGGCATCGACACGTCGGCGACTCATATGGAATGGTTCTTCGGTCCCAAGGGGCTGCGCTTCAGCGAGATCGGCTGCCGGCCGCCGGGGGTGCGCGCCTGGGACCTGTACGCGGTGGGCAACGACATCGACATCTACCGCGAGTGGGCCAACGCCGTCGTCCACGGACAGGTGTACGCGCCACTGTCCCGCCGGCTCGCCGCGGGGATCATCGCGCTGCGGCCCGACCGGGACGGCCAGATCAGCCACTACGAGGGTGCCGAGGAGGTGCAACGCCGCTACGGCGAGAGCATCATCGACTCCCACCTGCCCGGCCCGGGCACGCCGACCCAGCCGGTCGAGGCGGGGTACATGGCCAACGCGTGGCTGCGCATGGCGCATCCCGACTACGACGTGCTGCGCGAGATGCTCACCGACGTGGGCCACCTGCTGCACGTGCGCGCCGCGTGAACCGAGCCGTCCTGCGCGGACCGCTGGGGCCGGAGGCCGACCTGACCGACGACCTCTCCTGGCTCGGGGTCGACGGCCCCGTCGCCCTGGTGACCGCGGGATGGGAGGAGGCGGAGCGCAACGACGCGCACATCGACCGCTTGCTCGGCGGTGGCACGCGCAACCTCGGCCTGTTCGGCCGGCGGCTCGACGTCTTGGCGTCGGATCCCGAGTTCGCTGCGGCGCTCGAGGCGCACGGCGCCGACCTGGCGGAGGCGCAGGCCGCGTACCGGCTGCGGCTGGGGCACGCGCTGGCTGCGGTGGCGGCCATCCAGCGCCGCTGGGCGGGAGCGCGCCGCCGCATCGGCACCGAGCTCGACCAGGCGATCCAAGACGTGCGGCGGCTCGACGCGGACCATCTCGCGGCGGTGCGTGATTCGCGTGCCGCGTTTGCGGAGGCGCATCCCCCCGAAGCCAGCGACATCGTCGTGGCGCACCGTGCGGCGGTGCGCGAGGTGCTCGACGGGTGCGCCGCCATCGCAATCGCGGGCGGCCACGTCAGCGTCCTGCTCGAGTGCATGCGACTCTGCGGCGTCGTCGACGCGGCCTCGCTGCCGTTGCTGGCATGGTCCTCGGGCTGCATGGCCGTGGGGTCGCGAGTTCTGGTCATCGATGACCACGACTTGGCGCGCCGGCCCGCCGAGCTGGCGGATGTTGGACTGCAGGTGCTCAGCGGCATCGTGCCGATTCCGGCTGCGGCGGCGCGCCTGGACTCGGACGACGCCGACGCGATGGCGCTGCTGGCACGGCGATGCGCGCCGGACGCGTGCGTCCTGCTCGACGACGGTGATCGCATTCAGTGCGACGAGGGCGCCGCGCCCGACCTGCGCACCGCCAGGGTGGTCGGACCCGACGGCGGCGTGCGCGGAGCGGCGGAGGCCGCGTGATCCTCAACCGCGAGCGACGTCCCGGGCGGACGATCGACCGTCTCCGCGCAGCGGCCGCGGACCCGGCAGCGCTCGACGCGCTGCTCGGCGAGGCGACGGTTCCCATCGTCGAGGGGACGTCGTGCACGTTTCTCTGGCGTGGCGACGCCGACGCCGTCGGCGTGGAGCATCGCGTAACCGGGTTGCCCGATCCGGTCGTCATGCGCCGGCTTCGCGGCGGCGGGGACCTCTGGCACGCCACGGTGGAGCTGCCGCCTGGTTCTCGCATCGAGTACCGAATCCTGGTGCGCCGCGGCGGCGACATCGAGAGCGTGCTCGACCCGCTCAACCCGAAACAGGCGCACGACCCAAGCGGCAGCAAGTCCGTGCTCGAGGCCGGTGGGTACGAGACCCCGTGGTGGGCTGTCGCCGACCCTGCGGTGGTCCCCGGGGAGCTGGTCGAGGTGCGGATCCCCAGCCGGCACCTGAAGCGTGAGGCCAGGGTGACGCTGTACCTCCCGGTGCGGATGCGCCGTCGCGACCGACTGCCGCTGCTGGTCATGCACGACGGCGGCGACTTCCTCAACTTCTCCGGAGTGGCCACCGTCCTGGACAACTTGATGCACCACCGCCTCGTGGCCGACACGCTGGTGGCGCTGACGCATCCGGGCGAGCGCTTGAGCGAGTACGCGGCCAGCCCTGCGCACAGCCGGTTTCTCACGGCGGAGCTGGTGCCGCGCCTGGAGCGAACCATGCCGCTGCGCGCCGACCCCGCGGGTCGCGTGCTCGCCGGAGCCAGCATGGGCGCCATCGCGTCTTTGGCCGCCGCCGTGCGAGCCCCTGGCTTTTACGGCGGGCTCCTGCTTCAGTCGGGCACCTTCTACTACCGGGTGGCGGGGCGCTCCCGCCGCGAGGGGCCGCTGGAACCGGTGCTGCGCTTCGTCAACGGCATCCGCGCCGCGCCGCGGCTGGTCGCCGAGCGCATCTTCCTCAGCGTCGGGGCGTTCGAGCCTTCGGCCGACCACAACCGGGGCATGGCCGCAACCCTGCAGGCCATGGCCGCCGAGTTCCGCCTGGTGGAGGGGCTCGACGGGCACAACTGGATCAGCTGGCGCGACCGCCTGCTGGACGGCCTCGGCTGGCTGCTCCCCGGCGACGCCCGCCTGGTCTTCCCCTAGGCAGTGCTTTCCGGGAGACTCGCCCCGTGAAATTGATGGAGCGCTGGTACTCCGGCCGGATCTACCGCGACGTGAACGTGGTCCGCTGGGGCCACTACGGCCGGCCGGTGATCGTCTTTCCCACCGCGGGTGGTGACGCCGAGGAGGTCGAGCGACGCCACCTGGTCGGCTCGCTCGAGGGCTTGCTCGACGCCGGACGCATCAAGGTGTACTCGTGTGACAGCGTCGCCGGCTCGGCGATGATGCTCAACGAGGGCTCGCCCGCCTATCGCGGCGCGCTGCTCAAGGCGTACCAGGAGTTCGTGCGCTACGAGATGGTGCCGGCCATTCGCGCGGACTGCGTCGATCCCGACATCGAGGTGATCGCGGCGGGCGCGTCCGTCGGCGCCTTCAACGCCGTGGCGCTGATGTGCCGCTTCCCCGACGTGGTGAGCGCCGCGGTCGGTATGAGTGGTACGTACGATTTGGCGCGTTTCATCGGCGATGGAGCGGGGGAGGAGCTGTACTTCGCCACGCCGCTGTACTTCCTGCCCGGGCTCAACGGTGCTCTCCTCGAGACGTTGCGCACGCGTTTCGCCATCCTGGCGACGGGACAGGGCCGGTGGGAGAACGCGGGGGAGTCATGGCGCATGGCGGAGGTACTTGGTGCCAAAGGTGTCCCAAACCGGGTCGACGCGTGGTCTGCCGAGTACGACCATGACTGGCCCACGTGGTGGCGGATGCTGCCGCAGTACCTCACCGAGCTGACGGGGGGCTGACGATGCCGTGGACGGTGGAGGTGGGCGGTGCGCGACGCAACGGCGCGGTGACGCGGTACACGGTGCGTGTGGACGGGCGCAGCTTCGACGTCGGGGTGCTCGACACCGACGTCGCCGGCCTGGGACCGGAGGTGCGGGCGGCCGACCTCGTGCGCGAGTCGTTCTGCTTCCTGCTGGAGCGCGAGCCGCCGGAGGCCATACTGGCCAGCTTCGACCTGCCCGACATCGAACGCTACTTCCCGGGATACAGGGGAGCGATGGCGCGGCGGTTCTCCAGATGACGGTGCAGGTCACGCGGCTGACGTCGGGGATCTCCAATTGGTATCTGGTGGAGGAGGGGTCCAAGGTGACGCTGATCGACGCCGGCGTCCCGGCTGACTGGAAGCTGCTGCTGGGTGCGCTGCGGTCGCGCGGGCTCGGCCTCGACGCAGTGGACTGCGTGCTGCTGACGCACGCGCACAGCGACCACACGGGATTCGCGGAGCGGGCGCGGACCGAGGCCGGATCCACCGTGCGCGTGCACGAAGCGGACGCGGCGGCAGCGCGCGGCGGCCCGCTGGGCAAGCACGAGACCGGCCTGGCGCGGTACCTGGTGCACGCCGAGTTGTACCGGACGCTCTTCGGCCTCATGCGTGGCGGGGGCACGCGGATCGTGCCGGTGGCGGAGGTTGTCACGTTCGGAGACGGTGAGCCGATCGAGGTTCCGGGGCGGCCGCGCGCCGTGCACGTGCCGGGACACACGGCGGGAAGCTGTGCGCTGTGGATCGAGGAGGCGTCGGCGCTGTGCACCGGCGACGCGCTGGTCACGCGCAATCCGCTGACCGGTCGCCGCGGCCCGCAGATCATGCCCGCGGGATTGAACGTCGACTCGTCACAGGCCCTGTCGTCGCTCGGCGGGCTGCAGCGCACCGGTGCCGGCACCGTCTGGCCCGGTCACGGCGATCCATGGAGCGGCGGCGTCGACACCGCGGTCGAGGCCGCCCGCGCCGCCGGTCGCAGCTGACGGGCGTCCCTCGCGGACGGCCCGCCGCCGTGCTCGTGACCGGGATGTCCGGCACCGGCAAGTCGACGGTCCTGGAAGCGCTGGGGCGGCGGGGCTTCGAGGTCGTGGACACCGACGAGCCCGGCTGGAGCCGGTGGTCAGAGGAAGAGGACGGCTACGTGTGGCAGGAAGATCGAATCGCAGAGCTGCTCACCCGCGAGCGTGACGCGACGCTCTATCTCTCCGGGACGGTCTCCAACCAGGGCCGCTTCTACCCACGGTTCGATGCCATCGTCCTGCTCAGCGCGCCTGCTGACGTGCTGCTACGGCGGATCGACATCAGGACGACCAACCCGTACGGCAAGCGGGCGGCGGAACGCGACCTGATCCTGAAGCACATCGCCGAGGTCGAGCCGCGGCTGCGTTCCACCTGCACCCACGAGCTGGACGCCACGCGCCCGATCGGCAACCTCGTGGCTGCGCTCACCGCCATCGGCGAGGAGGCTGGTCAGGCTCGTGGGGGATGACCGCAGACGGGCTTGGAGCGGTGCGACTAAAGCTCCTGATAATGCATATTCTCAGGAATTCGACCACATGCCAGATCCGAGAGCCCTGCCCCGGGGCGCCCTCAGTAGATAAAGGCCTCGACGTCGTTGAGCGAGGCCACAGCGCGCCTGTCGACGACGCCGAGCCCGTACACGTTGGCCTCGTCGACGACGAAGCTGGTCGGACCCGTCACGGTTTCCACGTATGCGACGTGCCCGATGTCGCTGTATCCGTTGCCGCGCCCGAAGACGACGATCGCGCCCGGCTTGGGCACCAGACCCTCCGCCTCGCCCGCGGCCGCAGCGGCAGCCGCCCATTCCCAGGCGTTGCCGCTCCACGTGACGTCGCGCAGCGACGCCACATACCAGGTGCACTGACCCCAGGGAAAGTCGTCGAGGCGGGGACCGAACGCGAATGCCGGCAGCCCCCCGGCCACTGAGCCGACGTTGCCCCCGCTGACGTCGACGTTGGCGATCTGCACGCCCTCCAACGCCGCCAGCTGCCGCAACAGAACATCCAGCTGCTGCGTCAGGGCCGCAGCTCTTCCGGTCAGCCGGACCGCCTTGCGTTGATATGTGGCCTCGTCCTGCGTCGCCTGGGCCTGCAGCGCCTGCACCGAGCTCACCTGGGCGGTGATCTGCTGCTGCTGCTGATGTTGCTGCAGCTGCAGGTCCGCCAGCTCCTGCACCTCGCCGCGCACGCGGAGCAGCAGCGTCTCCATGCCGTCAGTGACTTGCTGGTAGGACAGCAGCCGGTCGAGGCCCTGCGCAAGGCTCTGACTGCTGAGCACCGCCGTGAGCGCGGTGCCGTCGGTCGTGATCTTGTATGAGCCGAGGATCAGGGCCCCGAGCTGCTCCCGGTCCGCCGCGAGGACTGGCTGCAGCGCTTGCAGGCGGCCGGTCGTCTCGGCTACGCGCACGTTCGCGCCGGCCAGCTCCAGCTGAGCCGCCGCGAGCTGCTGTTGCAGGGTCGCAACCCGCTGTTGCGCCTGCACCGCCTGCAGCTGAAACGGCGCACTCTGCAGCTGCAGCGCGAGGATCTGCTGCTCGAGCGCGGTCACTTCCGCCTGCAGATGTGTCTCGGCCGGCGTGGGCGGGGCAGTCGGGCTCGGGCTGGGGCTCGCCGCTGCGGTCGGTGTCGGAGTCGGGCCAGGTGCTGCATTGGCGGCGGACGCCGGCGCCAGCGCCCCGGCGATCCCCAGGCACGCCAGAAACGCGGCGACACGGAGCGGGATCACCGTGGTCCGACGGTCTCGCCGCCACCGGAACCCGGCCCGCCCGTGCCCGTCCGCAGCGCGAGCGCCAGCGTCGTTCGACTTGCCGTGCACAGCACGCAATGGGTACTCGACGGCGAGGCAAATCCAGGTGACGGTCGGGGCTTCGTAGCCGGGTCGTCACCGGTCCCGCCAGGCCCGCGTCCGGGTGCTGATCCGCGGGGGCGCCGGCCTCGTATCCGTAGGTGCCAGCGAAAGCAGCACACCGGCCACGGGGTGGCGGGGACAACGGGGCCGTCGCCTGGCACGGCGGTCCGCTTGCGAGGGGTGACACATGCCCGACCTCACTCGACGGCGCTTCCTGCAGACCGGCGTGGCCACCGGCGCGGCGTCGATCGGCACGCTGACACTCGGATCCGGCATCGCCGCCGCAGCACTCGCCGCGGCCGGCGTGACCGCGACGGACGTGCTGGCCAAGTCCAACGGCGAGCCGCTCGTCGCGTACGTGCGCGATCCGCGACGTGGCGAGCTGTCGATCGTCGTGGGCGCGAGAGAGATCGCCGTGCGCGATCCCGAGCTCGTGGGCCGGCTGCTCCGCGCCGCGCACTAGCGCCGGCGCTCCAGAACCGAAGCACACACAGAGGGTAAGCAACCATGTCTTCGCATCGAGAGGCGCCTGCGATCTCCAAGGATCCGGTGGCGGACAGCGCCGATCTGTACGCGTTCCGGCCGGCCGACAACCAGGACACGGTGGTCATCGTGGCCAACTACGTGCCCACCGAGGCGCCCGCCGGCGGACCCAACTTCTACGAGTTCGGCGACGACGTGCTCTACGAGATCCACGTCGACAACGACGGCGACGCCGACTCCGACGTCACCTGGCAGTTCCACTTCCGCACGGAGGTGCTCAACCCCAAGACGTTTCTCTACAACACCGGGCCCATCAACCACATCAGCGACTCGACGTGGAACCGGCGGCAGTCCTACTCCGTGCGCCGCCTCGACGAGCACGGCAACGTCACCTGGTCCGCCGACAACCTGGCCTGCCCGCCGTGCAACATCGGGCCGCGCTCCACGCCCGACTACGCAACCTTGGCCGGCGAGGCCGTGCACGAATTCTCCAGGGACTTCAAGATCTTCGCGGGTCAGCGCAAGGATGGATTCTTCGTCGACCTCGGCTCGGTCTTCGACCTGGCGGACCTCCGCCCCTTCCAGGAGCTTCATCTCATCCCCTCCCCCGCCGCACCCGGCGTCGACACGCTGAAGACGGCCAACGTGCACACGATCGCCATCCAGGTGCCGATCAACAGCCTGACCCGCGATGGCTTCACGCCTGATCCGGATGACGTCAACGACCCGCGGTCGGTGCTGGGCATCTGGACCACCGCCAGCCGGCGCCGCGTCGAGGTGCGCCACGCGGAAGCCGACACCGACGAGATGGGCCCGTGGGTGCAGGTGTCGCGCCTGGGGCATCCGCTCATCAATGAAGTCGTCATCCCCATGGGCAGGAAGGACTACTGGAACGCCGAGCCGGTCAACGGCGACAGCCAGTTCGTGTCCCACTACCGCCATCCAGAGGTGGCGACGCTGCTGCCCATCCTCTACCCGGGCAACACCTTCAAGAACCTCGCAGCGCTGAACGCATCGCATGCGCCGCGCGCCGACCTCGAGGCGATCCTGCTCACAGGCATCCCGTCAGGGATCATCAGCGGCTTCCAGAACTACACCGGGAGCACGCTCGCCGACATGCTGCGCCTCAACCTGGCCATCCCGCCGGCGTCGTCGTCGAAGCAGAACCAGTACGGCATCCTCGGTGGAGACCTGGCCGGGTATCCCAACGGACGGCGCGTTTTTGACGATGTCGTCACCATCGAGCTGCGCGCCATCGCGGGGCTCACGTATCCGCTGGTGGCCTCGTACACGCCGGACGGCGCGGCAGGAGCGATCTACGACCTCACCGGCCCTGCCGGCGGATCGAGCCGCTACCAGTCGAGCTTCCCGTATCTCGGCCTGCCGCACGACGGATTCCACACGCCGTCGAAGTAGCGGGCATCGATGAAGTTGGTGGGATGAGCGAGGCCCACGCCGACACCGACCGGCAGAGCCACGTGATCGTGGACATCGGCGACGGGGTTGGCGCCCTCCTCATTCTCACCGACGCGTCGCAGCAAGATCGTGAGATCGAGCTCAGCCCGGGCGTGCCGCACGCGGAAAGGGTGCACAACGTGGTGCGCCGGCGCGCCGCAGGCGATGCGCCGGTGTACGCGGCGCTCTTTCCTGAGCTCAGCGCGGGCGAGTACTGGCTCTGGCCGCCGGGCGGCGCGGCGCCAAGACCGCTCACCGTCGCCGGCGGCGCCGTCACCGAGGTGCGCCTCGGCTGAGCGCGCGGCGCTGCGGTGCGCGCAAACCCGTGCGCTGCGCGCAGCCGCGCCGATAATGCGCGCATGGCCACCCGTGGCGTGCCACCGCGGCGCCGCACCGCTCCGCACCAGCGCCGCGTGCCCCGCTGGGCGCACAGCGTCCCCGGACCCCGTGACGATCTGCCTGAGGAGGTCGAGCAGTTCCTCGACTGGCTGCGCGTGCAGCGCAACCGGCCTGCCACCACAGCCCGCGCATACCGCCAGGATCTGGCCAAGTTTGTCGCATACATGCGCACCCGGCCCCTCGCCGAGCGGTTCTGCGCCGGCGTCGACCGGGCCACGCTGCGCCGCTACCAGATCGAGCTCGCCGAGGTGCTGCCGCACCCTCGCACGCGCGCCCGGGCGCTGGTGGCGCTGCGCCGCTTTCTCGCCTACGCGTACGACGAGGGCTGGATCGCGCCTGAGCTGAGCCGGCAGGTGACGGTGCCCCGCTACGTGCTGGGCGATCCGCATCCGATCCCCACAGCAGACGTGCCCCGCCTGCTGGCTGCGCTGCCGGGAGCGGGCCTCCGTGACCTCCGCGACCGTGCCCTGGTGCACTTCCTGCTCAGCACCGGCTGCCGCATCTCTGAGGCCTGCGCCCTGGACCGCGGTGACGTGCGCGCCGAGGGATTTCGTGTGCTGGGCAAGGGTGGCAAGCACCGCACCGTGTACTGCACCGACGCCGCGCTGGCGGCGGTGCGCGAATACCTGTCGGCCCGCGGCGCCGACGACAGCGACGCGCTCTTCATCAGCGTTGCGCGCGCCGATCTGCACCGCGGCCGGGCGGTGGCCGGCAACCGGCTGACCCCGGACGGCGCGCGCCGGGCGCTGGCGTCGCTGCGCCGCCGCCTCGGCGGGGATCCGGCGACCCACGAGCTGGTCCGCGGTTTGCGCAGCCCGCACGTCGCCCGGCACACGGCCGCGACCACGCTGCTCGAGGCGACCGACGGAGACGTGCGCCTGGTGCAGGAGGTGCTCGGGCACGCCACCCTGGAGACGCTCCGCGTCTACACCGAGATCACCGACCGGCGCAAGCGCGACGCCTACCGCCGCCTCGGCGAGTATCTCGAAAAGGTGGCGGCCGCTCCGGCTTGAGTGCCGGTCAGGGCTCCACCGGCGCGGCAGCGCGCCAGACGTTGCCGAGGTAGCGGACCGGCCCGGCGAATCCCTCGGCCCAGCACTCGTCGAGCTCGGCACCCACCGGCGGGTACATCTCGAGGCTGCGCAGGGCGCTCCGCGGCTGCCAGCGCGCGTCTCGCAGCGCCGTGTCATCGCCGACCCGCAGGGTGCCGTCCGACACCTCCCCCGCGAAGAAGAGGTTGACGATGTGGCGGCCCTGGGGCTCGATCGCCTCGCAGAGGAGCACCAGGCGGCCCACGCTGGCCCGAAGCCCGGTCTCCTCCTCCACCTCCCGCGCCGCCGCCTGCAGCAGGGTCTCGCCCCGCTCCACGCCGCCGCCGGGGATCAGCCAGTAGCGGCGCCCGTGCTTCTCGTGCTGCACCAGCAGGATCCGCTCGCCGTCGCAGAGGCAGACCGCGACGCGGACGCGGACCCCCCGGTCAGCCACGACGGACGCTTGACTCGAACATACGTTCCCTGCTACCGTCGCTTCCATGGAACATGTGTTCGGTGCAGGAACGCTGGTTCGGGACGCCGGAGCGCCGCACCGCTACCACCGTCGCGCTCCCCTGGGCCGGCGCCCTCGCGCCTGGGCGGCAGCCGCCGGTGTCGCCGTGAGCGCGCTGCTCCTGCTCGGAGGCGTCGCCTACGGCGGCTCGTCGAACGGCGTGCAGCACATCGTCGTCCACGCCGGCGACACCATCTGGGGCATCACTCGCGCCCACTACCCGGGCGACGACATCCAG
This sequence comes from Candidatus Dormiibacterota bacterium, assembly GCA_963777285.1. Classification (GTDB taxonomy): domain Bacteria; phylum Chloroflexota; class Dormibacteria; order Aeolococcales; family Aeolococcaceae; genus JAFARE01. Next base: position 643,520 of record CAVZPR010000001.1, on the reverse strand, counting down.
CAGCGCGTCGCCGAGGTCGAGGCGGCGAACCACCTCCACGGCGGGCTGATCAGCCCCGGTCAGATCCTGACCCTGCCGGCACCCTGACCCGCGGCCTGCGAGCGGGAGGTTCCGCGACGGTGCGGTCGCGGGCCACGTCGATCAGCCAGCGTGGCGTGCCCGAAGGCAGCGGCTGTGGCTCGATCACCGGTCGGATGCCCCCGTCGCCACCGCCGTCGTCGCTCTCCGCGCTCTCGCTTCCAAGCGCGTGCATGAAGATGACGATGAAGGCCGCGAACAGCGCGATCTTGCTCACCAGGGCGATCGACGCCCCCGCGATCTGCTGGTCCGTCAGCGGGTCGAGGCCGAGCAGGCGTGGCGCCGCGGCGTACACGGGAAAGAGGAGGTGGTGTGCCAGCGCCACCACCAGGCCGCCAAAGGTCTGCGGGATCGTCGCCAGCAGGATGTAGCCCATCTTGAGCAGCGGGCTCATGGGACGCAGCGGCGGCGAGAACGGCGAGACGATCGGCCACCAGAAGCAGATCGATGTCAGCAGCAACGTGAGCTGCTCCAGGCCATACAGCCAGCCGGACTGCATCGCCGCTCCGTACGCCGCCGTGGTGTGCCAGCCGAAGAACGCCGCGTTCACAGCCAGAATGGCGAAAACCGGGTGCGTCACCGCGCGCAGGATGGCGCGCACCGCGGACGGTGGCTGCACAGGGCTCTGTCGGGGCAGGGCCACGAGCAGCAGCGGCGGCACGGCGCCCATGAGGATCGTGATCTGCAGCAGGTGCGCCGTCAGCAGATAGTGCTGCGCGTCGGTGCCCAGCGGCGACAGCCACACGCCCACGAGGAGCAGCAGCGCCGCGGCCAGCGCCAGCCAGCGACCCCGGAGGCGCTCCGCGTGCCGGCGCGCCGCCAGGAGGCCGCCCCCGAGCGCTCCGGTGAGGCACACCGCCGCCACCAGGACGGGATCCGGGTTGAACGCGGCGGGCGGGGGGAGCCCCATTCACAGAACCCTAGCGCATGTGTCGCCGCGGCTCCAGGGCCCTGCTGGACGCGCGCGTCACGATCGGTGGCGAATCTGGCAGAACCCCCGCGCGACGCGGTACAACTGCCGGTGGTGCAGATTCCAGGTCGGCGAGCACGCCGACTCGCGCGCTCGTACCAGTTCTCGCTGCGGACCAGCCGCCCGGCGGCGGACGTGCTCCGCGAGTTCGCCGAGCGCCGCCTCCCCGGCATCTCCGTCGCGGAACGAGGCACCAACTACCTCATCCTCAGGCCGCAGAAACGCAACCGCTACGGCGGAGACGTCGCGGTGCTGCTGGGGATCGTGATCGTGCTGGCCGTCCTCATCCTCACGGCCATCTCGGTCGTCTTCATCGCGCTGCTTCCGGTGGCGCTGCTGCCCGCGATCCCGATCCTGCTCGACCACCGGCCGGATCTGGCCATCAGCGCCGTCTCCGACGATGACGAGGGCGGCACCAGGGTCACCGTGCACGGGCTGGCCACGCCCGAGCTGGCCGCCGCGCTCGACGCCTACCTCGGCTCGCTGCCGCGCTACGTCGAGCCCGCCGTCGCCGCGGTGGGCTGACGCCCCGCTCGCCGCTACGCCAGGATGCGGATGACCGCCGTGACCACGCCTTCGAGCTGCAGGTCGCGCGAGTAGATCGGCTGCAGGCTCGGGTTCTCCGGCTGCAGGCGCACCCGGTCGGATTCGCGGAAAAAGCGCTTGACGGTGACCTCGCTCTCACCCGTGGTGTCGTTCTCCACCCGTGCCACCACGATCGTGCCGTTGGCGGGCGCGTCCCGCCGTGGCTTGACCACCACGATGTCGCCGTCGTTGATGCCGGCGCCGATCATGCTGTCGCCGTGCACGGTGAGCGCGTACGCGTCGTCGCCCCCGGCGATCTCGGGACCCACCGCCAGCGTGTCCTCGATGTTCTGCGTCGCGAGCACGGGCGTGCCGGCCGCCACCCGGCCGACGAGCGGCAGATGGATGATGTTGTCCCGCCGCGGGGCCGCCGCCACCGCATCCTGCTCGACGATCTCGACGGTGCGGGACTTGGAGGGGTCGCGGCGGATGTAGCCACGCGTCTCCAGCGTGTTCAGGTGGTTTTGCACGGTCGACGAGGAGCTCAACCCCACCGCCTGGCCGATCTCCCGCACCGTGGGCGGGTAGGCGTGCTCCCGGGCGTGGCTGCGAAGGAAGTCGAGGATCTGCCGCTGACGTGCGTTCAGAGTGTTCGGCATTGGATGGTTTTCCTCCAACCGAGTGGGTGCTGGGGACTGTAACACGGCTGGAGCAAATGTGCAAACGTTTGTTCCCCCGCGACGACTGCAATCGTCGGGGCCGCCGGACTGTGCCGCTCAGACGCCGGCGGCGCCCCGGATTCGCGCCGTGAGCTCGCTGGGTGAACCCTCGTCGGCGCCCAGCCACTGGACGCGGCGGTCGCGGCGGAACCACGTCCGCTGGGCTCTGGCGTAGCGCACCGTCCGTGCCACCACGGTGGCGATCGCGTCTGCGACACCCATGCGGCCCGCAACGACCGCGATCGCCTCCGAATACCCGATGCCGCAAGCCGCGAGGGCCGCCGCCTCGACCCCAGCGCCGAGCGCGCCTCGCACCTCGTCCTGGAGCGGGCCTTCGAACATCGCGGCCGTGCGCCGCTCGATCCAGCCGCGATGCACGGCCGCGGGCAGGTCCAGCCCCACCAGTACGGAAGGCACAGCGGCGCCGCGGCGGCGCATGGCCGTCAGCGAACCCGACGCGTCGAGCACCTCGAGGGCGCGGGTCACCCGGCGCGGGTTGCGGACGTCGACCTGGACCGCGGCCTCCGGGTCGCGTCGCACCAGCTCCGCCACCAGCGCCTCGCGCCCCGGCGCCGTCGCCGCCTGGACCTCGCGCCGCCGGCGCGCAGCCGGGTCCGGTGCACCGCCGAGCTCGAACCCGTCGACCAGCGCGGAAACATAGAGCCCGGTGCCGCCGACGAGGATCGGCCGCGCACTCCGAGCGGCGGTGTCCGCCAGGACGCCTCGGGCCGCGGCCAGCCAGTCGGCGACGGAGTAGGGCGTTCCCGGCGCGGCGACGCCGGTGAGGTGGCAGCGCACCCCCTGCAGCTCGCGCTCCGTCGGGGCGCAGGTGCCCACGTGCAGCCCGCGTCGCACCTGGCGCGAATCGGCGTTGATCAGCTCGGCTCGGCCCAGGCTGCGCGCCAGCGCCACGGCGGCCGCGGTCTTGCCGGTGCAGGTGGGGCCGACGATCGCGATCAGCGGCTCGGTCACCCGAGCGGCCGCCTGAACGCCCTCCGCAGGTCGGCGTCGCCGAGCACGAGCACCGTGGGACGCCCGTGCGGGCACGTCATGCCGCCCGGGGTGGCCACCAGGCGGTCGAGCAGCCGCTGCTGTGCGGCGGGGTCGAGGCGGTCACCGAATCGCACGGCGCTGTGGCAGGCGACTACGGCGGCCATGCGATGGCTGCGTCCGTCCACCGTCGCGTCACCGTCCGCCAGCGCGTCGAGAAGATCGGCGACGACCGCCGCCGCGTCTGCGGGGCCGCCCAGCGACGGCACCCCGGTGCAGCGCAGCAGCGACGGACCGAACTGCTCCACCTCGAACCCGCAGCCGGCCAGGAGACCGGCGTGCCGCTCCCAGGTGTCCATGCGCCGCGCGTCGCATTCCACGAGCGCGGGCACCAGGAGGAGCTGGGTGTCAGCGGCCGCGGGCGACGCCCAGGCCTGCAGGATCTCCGTGTACAGCACTTTCTCGTGCGCCGCGTGCGGGTCGACCAGGACCACGGAACCGCCGCCGCTGGCCACCATCCAGGAGGCGTCGCTCTGCCCCAGGGCGCGGAGCGGCGCCAGGTCGGGCAGGGTGAGGCTCGACCCGGCCGGGGGCGAGGCCTGACCCGGCAGCGATCGTTCGGCCTCGCCGTCGCCATCGTCCTCCCGGGCGTGAGGCGGCAGCGGCTCGTCCTCGCGGTCCGCCAGGCTCAGCCCGCGCGGCGCCGGCGCCTGCAGCCAGCCGCGCGTCGCCAGGACGGGGAACGATGCCACGGGTGCGGCCCGCACGGCCTCCCAGCAGGCGCGCTGCACCGCAGCGAACACGGCGCGCTCGTCGCGGAAGCGCACCTCGCGCTTGGTCGGGTGCACGTTTACGTCAATACTGGCCAGATCGAGCGACAGCGCGATGACACCGAAGGGATGGCGTCCCTGCGGCAGGAGACCCCGGTACGCCTCCTCCACCGCGACTGTCAGCGAGCGGTTGTGGACGCGGCGGCCGTTGACCACGAGGACGATCCCCGACCTCGCGGCGCGGTGCGCGTGCGGTGCGCTGATCGCGCCCGCCACCGCGAGTTCGCCGGCTGCGTGCACGTCCACCAGGTCGCGCTCGGTGCGGGCGCCGAACACCGCAGCCAGCGCGTCGCGCAGCGTTCCACCCGGCGAGCGCAGCGTGGTGCGCCCGTCCGTGTGGCACGTGAGCGCGATCTCGGGGCGGCTCAGCGCGAGGTCCGCCGCGACGCGCACCGCGGCCGCGGCCTCGGTGGCGGTGGCACGCAGGAAGCGCAGCCGGGCAGGCGTGGCTGCAAAGAGCTCGCACACCTCCACACACGTGCCCGGCCCCGCCGCCGCGCTCGACCGCTCCAGCACCTCTCCGCCGCGCACCCGGATGCTGTGCGCGTCCTCGTCGGCGACGGTGCGCGACACGATGCGCAGGTCTGACACCGCCGCCACGCTGGCCAGCGCTTCGCCGCGGAAGCCTAGGGTGCGTATCGCCGCCAGGTCGTCGCTCGAGGCGATCTTCGACGTGGCGTGGCGCGTGACCGCAAGCTCGAGGTCATCGCTCGAGATCCCGCCACCGTCGTCCACAACCTGGATGCGCACCAGCCCGCCCCCGTCCACGTCGACGTCGACGCGGCGTGCCCCCGCGTCGAGCGCGTTCTCCACCAGCTCCTTGACCACCGACGCGGGACGCTCGATGACCTCGCCGGCGGCGATGGCGTCGGCGAGCACCTGGGGCAGCCGCTGGATGCGAGCGGCGGTGATCACCTCGCCGCCCGCTGCCGCAGCTCGGCCAGCTTGTTGAGCGCCGCCAGAGGCGAGAGGGTTTCGATGTCCAGCTCCGCCAGCTCGCTCACGACGGGGTGCGCCGGCGCCGGGATCGCGAGCGTCAGCTGACCTGGAACGGCGTCCTCGGCACGGTCGGCGAGGGGCCGGGAGCGCTCCAGGCCGTCGAGGATGGCGCGGGCTCGCGCGAGCACGCCGGCGGGAACGCCCGCGAGCTTGGCCACGTGGATGCCGTAGGAGCGGTCGGCGCCTCCGGGCACGATGCGGTGCAGGAACGTGACGCGGTCACCCTCCTCCACCACCTCGAGGCGTGCGTTGCGCACCCGGGCCAGGGTCGACGCCAGCGCCGTGAGCTCGTGGTAGTGCGTGGCGAAGACGGTGCGGCAGTCGAGATGCGGCGCATCGTGCAGGTGCTCGATGACCGCCTGGGCGATGCTCAGACCGTCATACGTGGACGTGCCCCGGCCGATCTCGTCGAGGATGACCAGGCTGCGCCGCGTCGCCTGGCGCAGAATCGCGGCCGTCTCCGACATCTCGACCATGAACGTCGACATGCCGCCGCTCAGGTCGTCGTGTGCGCCGAGGCGCGTGAAGATGCGGTCGCACAGCCCGATCCGCGCGCGCGCCGCGGGCACGAACGATCCGATCTGCGCCAGCAGGACGATGACCGCAACCTGACGGAGGTACGTGGACTTGCCCGCCATGTTGGGCCCGGTGAGCACGACGATCCGTTCCGCGGCGTCGAGGCTGCAGTCGTTGGCCACGAATCGTCCCGGGCCCAACGCGCGTGCCACCAATGGGTGCCGGCCTGCTTCGACGTCCACCACCTCTGATGCGTCGACCGCGGGGCGCACCCAGCCGTCCTCGCCGGCGACCCGGGCGAGGGACTGCAGAGCGTCCAGGGTGGCCAGCGCCGTTGCCGCGGTCATCAGCTGTGCGGCCTGATCGGCCACCGCGGCACAGAGCGCTGCGAGCAGCTCGCCCTCGCGAGCCACGGCGCGCTCGCGGGCGTTGAGGACGACGTTCTCATGCTCCTTCAACTCGGCGGTCACGTATCGCTCCGCGGCGGCGAGGGTCTGCTTGCGCACGTACTCCGGGGGAGCGTGCGACTGCTGCGAGCTGGGCACCTCGATGTAGTAGCCGAAAACGCGGTTGTAGCCGACACGCAGACCACGGATGCCCGTACGGCTTCGCTCGGTTTCCTCCAACATCGTCAGATACGTGCGTGCGTCGGCACCCGCGGCCCGGAGCGCATCGAGCTCCGCGTCCGCGCCGGGACGGATGGCGCCTCCTTCGGCGCGGCCGGCCGGTGGGTCCTCGGCCAGCTCCTCGTGCAGGCGGCGCAGCAGTGCCTCCGGCGCGGTGCACCCGGCAGCGGCCTCGGCCACGCCCGGCGCCGTGATCGACGCGACGGCTCGGCGCACGCCCTCGAGACCCGCGCAGGTCTCGCGGATCCCCGCCAGGTCGCGCGGCGAGGCGGTGCCCTGCACGGCGCGCGCCGCCAACCGCTCCAGGTCGCGCGCTGCGCCAAGCGCGGTGGTCAGCGCTCTCAGCGAGGCACGGTCGCGCACCAGCGCCTCGACGCCGCCGGCACGCACGTCGATGGCGGCGGCGTCGAGCAGCGGCGCCTGCAGCCAGGAGCGCAGCAGCCGTGCACCCATCGGCGTCTGGGTGCGGTCGAGCAGGGCATAGAGCGACATGCCCGCATCCCCGAGCGGCGCGAACAGCTCGAGGTTGCGCCGCGTCTGAGCGTCGAGGCGCATCGTGGCGCCGGGATGCTGCACGGCCACGCGCAGCAGCTCCGGAGCGATGCTCACGCGTGCCCGCTCGCAGTACGCCAGGACGGCACCGGCAGCGCGCGTCGCCAGCGGCAGGTCCTCGAGATCGAGCACCGCGAGCGACCCGCCCGTGGCGCTGCGCAGCCTGTCTGCGGCTCGCCCCGGGTCGAAGAGCGAATCGGCCAAGCGGGTTCTGGCCACGCCTGGCAGCAACGTGGGTGGCGGCTCGGCCTGGCCGTCGGCGAAGATGAGCTCCCCCACGTCCAGCCGGAGCAGCTCCTCCAGACAGGCCGCCGAATCCACACCGCCCTCCACCTCCAGGACGCGGAGCTCACCGGTGCTGGCGTCGAGTGCGGCGATGCCCACGCGCTGTGCGGCGCCGGTGGCGAGCGCGACGCAGCGCGAGATCGTGACGGGATCCAGGAACTCGCCATCGACCGCCGTGCCGGCGCTGAGCACGCGCGTGACCTCTCGCCGCACCAGGCGTCCGTCGACGACGTCGCCCACCTGGTCCCACAGGGCGACGCGATGCCCCGCGCCGAGGAGGCGCCGGATGTATTGCGGTGCCGCCTGGTACGGCACGCCGCACATCGGCAACCGCCCGGCGTTGCCGAAGCGCCTGCCGGTCAGGGTGACGCCGAGGAGCGGCGCCGCCGCTTCCGCGTCGTTGCCGAACATCTCGAAGAAATCGCCCAGGCGCGCCATCAGGATCGCGTCCGGGTGCTGCTCCTTGACCGCGCGGTACTCGCGAAGGATTGGAGTGTCCCCGGCGTCTTCGATGGCGATGGTCGCGGTCGCCGACGGATGCGCGCCCGCGGCGAGGTGGGGCGCCATCCCCTTCCCTCTCGTGGTCACGCCGCTGGATCGAGTGCCTGGACCTGGAGCTGCCACGCGGTGGCGTCGACCACGGTGCCGCGGCGGCGCGCGCCGATCCTGGCGGCGCCGGGCGGCAGCCACGCGACCTTGTTCTCTCGCGTGCGCCCGAACAGCCGTCCGTTCGCGGCGGCTCCCTCGACGAGCACCTCGACCTCACTGCCGACGAGCGCGGCGTTGCGCTCCGCCGCGATCGCCCGCTGCACCTCGAGCAGGTGGTTGAGGCGGCGCTTCTTCTCCTGCAGCGGTACGTCGTCGGCGCGTCGCGCCGCTGCCGTGCCGGGGCGCACCGAGTATGCGGCGAGGTGGACCGTGTCGAAGCGCACGTCGCGAAGCAGCTGCTCGGTGGCCGCGAACTCGGCGTCGGTCTCACCGCAGAAGCCGACGATGACGTCGGTCGTCACCGCGAGTCGCGGTCCCACCGTGGCGCGCGCAGAGTCGATCTTCTCGCGGTATTCGGCCACCGTGTAGAGGCGGCGCATGCGGCGCAGCAGCGTGTCGGCGCCCGCTTGGACGGGAAGGTGCAGCTGCTCGCACACGGTGGAGAGATCGCGCATGGCTGTGAAGAGCGCAGGCACCGCATTGCGCGGATGCGACGTCAGAAACCGCAGGCGCCACAGGCCGGGCACCGCGTCCACCAGCCGCAGCAGCTCCGGCAACCGCCCGCCGCTCTCCGGATCGCGGTACGAGTTCACGTTCTGGCCGAGCAGCGTCACGTCGCGCACACCTCGGTCGACCAGGCGCGTCACGTGCTCAACGATCTCGCGCGCGCTGCGACCTGTCTCGCGGCCCCTCACGAAGGGCACGATGCAGTACGTGCACATCTCGTTGCAGCCACCCATGACCGGAACGTACGCGCTGAGCCGGTCGGAGGCCGGCAGGGCGACGGGGCTGTCGAGGTCGGCGGCGAGCAGGCTCTGGAGCTTGGCCAGGAAACCGTCCGGGTCGCGCACGTCGAACACGTAGTCGAGCTCGGGCAGCTGATCGAGCAGCGCCTCGCCGTGCTCCACCGCCATGCACCCCGTGATGGCGATGGCCCGGCCGGGGCGGCGGCGCTTCCACGGGATCAGCTCGCGGAAGCGTCCGTACACCTTCTGCTCCGCGTTGGCGCGAACGGTGCACGTGATCAGCACCGCGACGTCGGCGTCATCGAGCGGCACCTCGGGGATGCAGCCGATGTCGGCGAGCTGCTCCGCCAGCTGCTCGCGATCCGCCTGGTTCATCTGGCAGCCGATGTGCCACAGGTGCACGCGCGGCGCCCGGCCAAGCACGGGAACGATGGGCTGCCGGCGCGCCGGCCGCTGCAGCAGCGGCAGCGGCGAAAAGCCGCGGGCGGCCACGCTGAGCGTAGGGAGCGGCATCGCCGGAAGCGTAGCAGCGGCCGGCGGCCCGGTCCCGCCGGAATCAGCCGGCCCTGAGGGCGGCCGGACCGAGGTCGGCTCCTTACCGCACCTCGACCACGAGCCGGATGCCGGTGCGCTCCTCGCCGTCGATGCTGATGTCGATGAACGAAGGGATGCACACCAGGTCGAGGCCGCCCGGCGCGACGTAGCCGCGGGAGATGGCGATCGCCTTGACCGCCTGGTTGATGGCCCCGGCGCCGATCGCCTGGACCTCCACCCTCTGCTGGCTGCGCACGACGCCGGCGATGGCGCCGGCGACTGCCACCGGCTTGCTTGTTGCGGAGACTTTGAGAATTTCCAATGGAGTTGCGGCCCCCTCAGGGCCCTGCGGGATCGCGTGCGTGGTTGTGGACATTATCCCGGTCGATTGTGCCCTTGGTGGGAATGAGACCCGCCACCGCGATGCGATCGTTACCGCCGTCCCCTATTTGGCGTACTCGACGCTCCGGGTCTCGCGCAGCACCACCACCTTGATCCGGCCGCTGTAGCTGCCCTCGCCGTGCAGTCGCTTGGCGATCTGCCGCGCCATCACCTGCGCCGCGTCGTCGTCGACCTCCTCGGGCTTGACCATCACCCGGAGCTCCTTGCCCGCCTGCACGGCGAAGCTGCGCTCCACGCCGGGGAAGTCGTTGGCGATGGCCTCGATACGCTCCAGGCGCTTGATCGATGCGGCCAGACCCTCGCGGCGGCCGCCGCTGCGCGCCGCGCTGATGGCATCCGCGGTCATCACGATGAAGGCGAGGGTGGAGCGGGGCTCCTCGTCGTAGTGATGGGTGCGCACGGCGTGCACCACCGCCGGCTTGCGCCCCAGCCGGGCCAGGATCTCGCCGCCGATGATCGCGTGCGACCCCTCGATGTCGTGCTCGACAGCCTTGCCGATGTCGTGGAACAGCGCCGCCTCCTTGGCCGCCTGCTCGTCGTAGCCGATCTCCGCCGCGATCAGGCCGGCGATGCCCGCCGAGTCCACCGCGTGAGCCAGCACGTTCTGGCCGTAGGTGCTGCGGAAGCGCAGCGTCCCCAGGAGACGGGTAAGCTCCGGATGAACACCGGTCATGCCGACCTCCTGGCAGGCCTGCTCGCCGTCCTGCCTGATCCGCTGCGCCAGCTCGTTGCGGCTCTTGGTGACCATCTCCTCGATCCGCGCCGGGTGGATCCGGCCGTCGGCGAAGAGGCGCTCCAGCGCCGCCCGCGCGACCTCGCGGCGCACCGGGTCGAAGGCGCTCAGCACGATCGCTTCCGGGGTGTCGTCGACGATGACATCGACGCCCGTCGCCGCCTCGAGGGCACGGATGTTGCGGCCTTCGCGACCGATGATCCGGCCCTTGAGCTCGTCAGAGGGAAGCTGGACCACCGTCACCGCCGCGTCGCCCGTCTCCTCCGACGCCTGACGCTGCATGGCGCCGATCAGGATCTCGCGGCTCTTCTCGCTCGCCTCCTCGCGCACGCGCTGCTCGGCGCTGCGGATGCGCTCCGCGATCTCGCCCGTGAGCTCCGCCTCGACTGCCTGGAGCAGCTCGGCTCGCGCCTCCTCCTGGGAGAGGGAGGACACGCGCTGCAGCTCCTTGTCGACCGCGGCCCGCTCCTGCTCGATCGTCTGGCGCAGCTCCTCGAGCTCGGTCTCCCGTCTGCCCAGACGGGCCTCGTTCGAACTCCAGCTCACGCATGCGCCGCTCGATCGCTTCTTCGCGCTGCGAAGCGCGCTGCTCCAGCCGCGCAACCTCAGCACGGCGCTCACGCAGCTCGGACTCCACCTCGTCGCGGCGCCGAGCGGCTTCCTCCTTGGCGGCGAGGAGCGCCGCCTTGGCGTCCTGCTCGGCAGCGGCGCGGGCGTCGCCGCTGCGTTGGTCGGCGGCGGCGTGCTCGGCGCGGGCGCGTGCCACGCTGCCGCGTGCGTACACGAGCGCCCAGATCGCGAACGCGACCGCGACAACCAGCCCGGCAAGGGCGGCTATTTCGATGATGATGTCAGGAACTCCGTAGGGGCACCCAGGTGCCCGTGTGCGTGCCGGGCGCATCGACAAGGGCCGGAGGGCGAAGCCAGCTTCGTTTGCTCTCCGGCGCGGGCCGGGCCTGGTGGCGCCGGTCGGTCGACGCGTCCGACCCCGCGATTGTAAGGGCACGCAGACCGAGTGCGCGCCTCGTTCCCGCCAAGCCGCGGGGCGCTATACGCTGTGCCCCGTGGCAGAGGGAGATCAGCAGTCGGCGGGCGTCATCGAGCCGCTCGCGATACCCGCCGGCGTACCCGAAGGCGGCTCCGACGCGGAAGCTGCCTGGGTCGCCAACCTGGACGACGAGCTGCAGCGGCATCGTCCCGCCGCGCTGGGAGCGCTGCTGCTGGCCACCGCCCTGCTTCGCGTGGCCACCGTGGGGACCGGCGTGGCCGTCCAGTTCGACCTCAGCGACCTGGCCCATGCGCGGCCCAACGGTCTGGCGATCGGGCTCGTGGGCGCGTCGCAGGCGCTGACCGAGATGATCTTCGCGCCGTTCCTGGCTCGCTACGCGGACCGCGTCGGCAGGTCACGGCTGCTGGTGGCAGGCCCCCTCATCGGGGTCCTCGGGGTGCTCCTGGTCGCGGGCGGGGTCAACGCGGCGCAGCTCGCCGGCGCACGGCTGGTGGAGGGCATCGGGGCCGCTGCGTTCGTTCCTGTGGCGCTGGGAATCATCGCCGCGGCGACGGTGAGCAACCGCGCCGTGCGCTCGCGCGCCAGCGGCGCCTTCGAGGGTGCCACGCTGGCGGGCTACGCCGGCGGCTTCGCCCTGGGCTCGTTCATCTGGGTGGGCATCCACCGCTTCGCGTTCGTGGCGCTGGCGGGCCTCTACGTAGCCTCCGCGCTGGTGTGCGTGGTGTTCGTGCCGCGGATCGCGCCGATGCGGGTGAGCCCGCTGCGCACCGTGTTGCGGACGGTGCTCGGCCCCGGCCCCCTGCGCAGCTTCCTGCCCGCATGGATGTGTGGCTTCGCCCTGCTGGGGGCGTTCCTGGCCAACCTGGCAGCGCTGCTGCGCCACGCCCGGGTGCCGGGTCAGACGCTCATGCACCACTTCGACGAGCGCCTGATCGGCGGCATCCTGGTCGGCTGGATCGTGGCGTTCCTGATCGGGATCATCCTCTGGACCCCCGTGCTGGCCCGTTCGCACCCGCTGCGGGTCATGCGGCGGGCCGTCCCGGGAACCTGGCTCATCCTCGCGGCGCTGCTCGCCATCAACCACACGCCGCTCGGGCTGGGGCCCATCTGGCTGCCGTTCCTGATCCTGGGGATTCTCTGGCTGGCGGGCTTCGGCCCGGCGGCGGTCACGTACCTGGCCGACTGCAGCGAGGCGCTGGTCGCCGATCGCGCCGCTCTGATGTCCTTCTACACGGTGGCCCTCGCCGGGGGAAGCGCCATCGGCGCGGTCCTCGGAGGCGTCTCGACCCATCTCTTCCAGGCGGACGGGCTGATCGGACTCGGTCTGATCCTGTCGCTGACGACGTTCGGTCTGCTGCTGGTCGCCACCCGGCAGGATCGGCGGCGACCTCCCGGCACCGCCACCGCCACGGCCGGCTGAAGGCCACGCGCCCTCCGATGACATCGTGAGGGCGATGACGTGCGTTCACTTCGCCCACACGCCGCGAGCATCAGTCGAGCGAGCGCAGTGCCCTCACGATGACGTCGCCGCTGAAGCCGCGACGCTGCAGGGCCGCGCCGATGCGCCGCCGTGCGCCCTGGTCGAGCGGCTGGGAGGTGTCGTGGCGGCGCGCGTGAAGCAGGTGCGCCGCGGCGACCGCGGCGTCCTGCTCGTCCTCGGTCAGCCCTGATGTGGCGCTGGCGATGGCGTCCGCGGTGACGCCGCGGGCGCGCAGATCGGCGACGATGCGCGCGCGGCCGTGCAGATCGCGGCGATGGCGGGCGGCGACCGACGCAGCAAGCGACACGTCGTCGACGTAGCCCAGCTCGCGGCAGCGCTCCACGGCAGCCGCGGCCGCTTCAGCGGAGAACCCGCGTCGCTCCAGCCGCCGCTGCAGCGCGGCGCCGGACTGCGCCGCACCGCCGAGGATGCGCAGCGCGGCGGACTCGGCGGCGGCCGCGTCGTCGCGGTCGGGGGTCTCCCTGTGCTGCCGCGCCGGAGCGCTTCGCGTGCTCAGCCCACCGGAACCGGCGGCGACGCGCCGTTCTCCGCCGCCGGCGCCGGCGTGGCCTCGGGGAGAGCCGCCAGCCGCACCTTACCGGCGACCTCCTCGAGCAACGACGGATTCTGGCGCAGGTAGTCGCGCACGTTCTCGCGGCCCTGACCGAGGCGCATGTCGCCGTAGGAGAACCAGGCTCCGCTCTTGTCGATGATCCGCGCGTCGATGGCCATGTCGAGAACGCTGCCGGCGTACGAGATGCCCTCGTTGTAGAGGATGTCGAACTCCGCGGCCCTGAAGGGGGGCGCCACCTTGTTTTTGACAACCTTGACCTTGACCCGGCTGCCGATGACGTCGAGGCCCTGCTTGATGGAGTCGATCTTGCGGATGTCCATGCGTACGGACGCATAGAACTTGAGCGCGCGGCCACCGGTCGTGACCTCGGGGTTGCCGAACATGATCCCCACCTTCTCGCGCAGCTGGTTGATGAAGATCACCGAGGTGTTGGACCGGCTGATGGCGGCGGTGAGCTTCCGCATGGCCTGCGACATCAGCCGCGCCTGCAGGCCCACGTGGGTGTCCCCCATCTCGCCGTCGATCTCCGCCTTGGGCACCAGCGCCGCGACGGAGTTGATCACGACGACGTCGACCGCACCGCTGCGAACCAGCACCTCGACGATCTCGAGGGCCTGTTCGCCGGTGTCCGGTTGCGAGATGAGGAGCTCCTCGGTGCGCACACCGATGCGCGCCGCGTACTGCGGATCGAGCGCGTGCTCCGCGTCGATGAAGGCGGCGACCCCACCGCGACGCTGTGCCTCTGCGATGACGTGCAGCGTGAGCGTGGTCTTGCCCGACAACTCCGGTCCGTACACCTCGACCACGCGACCGCGCGGGATGCCGCCGACGCCGAGGGCGATGTCCAGCGTGAGCGCGCCCGTGGGGATCACCTCGACCCTCTGCGTCTGAGCCTCGCCCAGGCGCATGATCGCGCCCTTTCCGTGCGCCCTCTCGATCTGCCCGAGGGCCGTCTGCAGCGCTCGGTCACGTTCAGTTGTTGCCACAGGCTCGCTCCTCTCTTTGGACGGCGTCGAGCGCCTGCCGATCACATCCACGACGGGCTCGATGGTACGACTGTCTAGTGTGTTTGTCAAGACCGTACTCCAACGGCGACGTGGTGACGTCGCGCACTGCTGCGAAGCTGCTGCGAGGGTGACGCGCCGCTGCGGGCGGGGCAATCCGGGCTCGTCCGGGGGCGAACATATGTACTGTATACGATGCGGGCGGGACTGACAACGGGTTGCGGCACATCGGGGCCGTCATGGTCGCCGGCCGGTGTGCGCGATGCAAACACGGAGCGCCTCGCGAACCGCGGCGGCGCGGTTGGTTTCGCGGCCCGCATCGCCCTGCAGCCGGCTCACCTCGAGACCCACGGGCGAGGCAACCGCCACGAACACGAGCCCCGCCGGCTTGGCTTCCCCGGGCTGCCCGGGGCCCGCGACACCGGTGATCCCAACCCCCACGTCCGCCTGCAGGCGGCGGCGTGCGCCCTCGGCCATCTGCGCGCTCACCGGTTCGCTGACGGCGCCGGCGCCGGCCAGGATCTCCTGGTCGACGCCGACCAGCTCTTGCTTGACGTCGTCCGCGTAGGCGATGACGCCGCCGCGCACGTAGTCGGAGGCACCGGGCACCGCCGTCAGGACGGCGCCGAGCAGCCCGCCCGTGCAGGACTCGGCCACGGCGATGGTCCATCCCGCCTCGCGCAGGTTCTGGCCAAGAACGGCCGCATCTGGAAAATCCTCAGCCAGCATCGGCGCGCTGATCGGCCGCATTCGTCAGATCACGAAGCGGCGGTAGCGCCAGAGATAGTCGAGCCCACTCGCCACGGTGGCCACCACCGCGAGCAGGGTGAAACCGAACGCAACCGGCTTGAGCGCCGGGTACGCCGGCTGCAGCATGAGCAACGCGATCATGAAGTTCTGCGTCACGGTCTTCGACTTGCCCCACGGGGTTGATCCCACCACCACGCCCTGGCCGGCGGCAACGAACCTGATGCCCGTGATCACGAACTCACGGGCGAAGATCACCACGACCACCCAGAACGGAACCAGATTTTCGCCGAGCAGTATGGCCAGCACCGTGACGACGAGGATCTTGTCCGCCAGCGGATCGAGGAACTTGCCCAGCTCGCTGACGAGCTGGCGGCTGCGCGCGATGCGGCCGTCGAGCGTGTCGGTGGCGGCCGCGGACGCGTAGACCGCCACGCTCACCTGGTCGTGGTACGCCCACGACGCGCTCAGCGTGTAGCCGATCACCGGCACCAGCAGCAGGCGGAGGATGGTGAGCTGGTTGGGAAGCGTGAGGTGCCGCGTCATGCCGGCGCCCCAAACAGCTTTTCTACGTGCCGTGGCGACCTTCGCGGGCCGGCTCACCGATAGTTGGTGAACTGCAGGGGCACCTCGAGGTCGAGCTCCTTCAGCTGCTGAATCACAGCCTGAAGCTCGTCCTTGTCCCGGGCGCTGACGCGGAGCTGATCACCCTGGGTGCGCACCTGCGCCTTGGGATGCACCGCGCGCACGCGCTTGGTCAGGCTGCGCGCCAGCTCCTCGTCGATTCCCTTGCGCAGCTTGATCACCTGGCGCACGTTGCCCTTCGCCGCCGGCTCCGGCTTCTGCGCGTCGAGGACCTTGAGGTCGATGCCGCGACGGTGCACCTTGCTCTGCAGCACGTCCAGGATCGACTTGAGCTGCCCGTCGCTTGCAGACGTCACGGTGATCGTCGCGGCGTCCAGCTCGATCTGCACCGGCACGCCCTTGAAGTCGTACCGCGTGGTGATCTCGCGCCGAGCCTGGTCCACGGCGTTGACCAACTCCTGGCGGTCGAAGTCGCTGACGACGTCGAAGGAGTGGTCCTGGGCCATGGATCCGGCTGAGAATACCCGGCTCAGCCGTGCAGCGTCGCGGCGACGACGGCGAGGTCATCGACGAACTCGGCACGGGCCAGCTGCCGCGCCGCGTCGTCCGGTGCGCGCAGGATCGACGAGGGATGGACCGTGGCCAGGATTCGCCGTCCATCCGGCCGCGCGAGCAGCTGCCCACGCTGACGCGACACACGGAAGCCCGAACCGAGCAGCGCCTGGGCGGCTGTGGCGCCCAGGCACACGACGATCCGCGGATCGACGGCGGCGATCTCCGCTTCGAGCCAGGGCCTGCACGCGTCGACCTCACCGGCGCTCGGCTTCTTGTGGATGCGCCGCTTGCCTCGTGGCTCCCATTTGAAGTGCTTCACCGCGTTGGTGATGTACACGGCGCGCCGGTCGATGCGCGCCTCGAGCAGGGCCGCGTCGAGGAGCCGGCCGGCCGGCCCGACGAACGGGTGGCCCTCGACGTCCTCGCGGTCACCGGGCTGCTCCCCCACGAGCATCACGACAGCACGTGCCTCGCCCTCGCCGAACACGGCCTGCGTCGCATTGCGATAGAGGTCGCAGCCCTCGCACGACTGCGCCGCCGCCCGCATCGTGTCCAGCCCGGCGTCAGGCGGAACGAACCGTGCTGCGCCGCGAAACCGCTCGCGAGCCGGCATGCCGACCAGTATCGGCTGCCGTACCGGCCGGGGCGGCCGGCGGTTCCCGCTGCGCTGCTGCTCCGCCCCCACGTGGCGCACGGCGCCGCGATCCCGCGCCGCCGGCTACTCCTCGCCCAGCGACTCGAGCAGCTCGTCCACCTGGAACACGTCCATCCGCACCTCGCGCGATTTGCTGCCCTCGTACGGACCGACGACACCGTGCTCGGCGAGCTGGTCGATGAGGCGCGCGGCGCGCGTGTAGCCGACGTTGAGCTTGCGCTGCAGCAGGGATGCGGCGGCGCGTCCCTCGGCGGCGACGGTGTGCGCCGCCTTGGCGAAGAGCGAATCGCGCTTCATCGCGTCGCGCGCCCACGACACCGTTGCCTCGACGGTGAAGATCTCCTCCTGGTACTCGGGCAATCCCTGCGCCTTCCAGTGCGCGATAAGCGAATCGAGCTCGCGATCGCTGACGTACGCGCCCTGCAGGCGGCGCGGCTTGCCCTCGTCGATCGGCAGGTAGAGCATGTCGCCACGGCCCAGCAGCTTTTCCGCGCCCATCTCGTCGAGGATCACGCGCGAGTCGACGCCACTGGACACGGCGAACGCGACGCGGCTGGGGATGTTCGCCTTGATCAGCCCGGTGATGATGTCCGCCGACGGGCGCTGCGTCGCCACGATGAGATGTATGCCGACGGCGCGCGCCAGCTGCGCGACGCGGCAGATGAGGTCCTCGATCTCCCCCGCCGCGACCATCATCAGGTCGGCGAGCTCGTCGATCACGATCACGATGTACGGCAGCGCCGCCAGGCCGAGGCTCGCCGAGCGCTCGTTGAAGACGGCGATGTTGCGCGCCCCGTGCGTGGCGAAGAGCTTGTACCGCTCCTCCATCTCGCGTACCGCCCAGCGCAGCGATGCCACGGCGGCCTCGGGCTCTACCACCACCGGCACCAGCAGGTGGGGCAGGTCTGCGAAGTTGGACAGCTCCACGCGCTTGGGGTCGATCAGGATCATCTTCAGCTGCGCCGGCGTTGCCTGCAGCAGGAACCCGCCGAGCAGCGCGTTGATCGACACCGACTTGCCGCTTCCGGTCGCGCCCGCGATGAGCAGGTGCGGCATGCGCGTGAGATCGCCGACCACAGGATGTCCGCTCACGTCCGCGCCGAGCGCGACGCTCAGCCGCTTGTGCGAGTCGTTGAAGGGCTGCGACTCGACGATCTCCTTGAGGCTCACCAGCTGCGCGGCCTTGTTGGGCACTTCGACGCCGATCGCGGACTTGCCCGGGATGAACGGCTGGATGCGGATCGGGGCGGCCAGAGCGAGGGCGAGGTCCGTTTGATAGCCGAGGATCTTGCGCACCGGGACGCCGACCGCCGGCTGCAGCTCGTACTGCGTCACGGTGGGGCCGCTGTTGGCGCCGACGATCCGCGTCTCGATGCCGAAGGAGGCCAGGGTCGCGACGATCTTCTCGCCGGTGGCGCGCACCTCGGCCTGGAGGCGCTCGCGCTTGCCGGTGATGGTGTCGAGCAGGTCGGCGCTGGGAAGCAGCCACACCTTCTCGGGCTCGTCGGTCGCGGCGTCCTCCGCCGCATGCGCAGCGGTCACCTCGGGCACCGGGCCCAGTGGCGGCGGCGCCGGGATGCCCTCGAACTCGCGGTGGAAGCCCGCGTCCTCGCCGTCGGCAGGCTCCTTCGGCGCAACGGGCGGGGTGTCGAGGTCGGGGAAGAACGCGTCGGGCGCCTGGCTGTCGAGCGGTGCCTGGAACGGCAACGGGACGGGCGTACCCGCGAGCTCCGCCACGCCACCACCGGTCGCGGTGAAGCGCTGCGGCCGGCGTGTCTCGGGTGCCGGGGATTCGCGCATGCGGTGCAGCCACCCGGCCGCCGCCGCCACCAGCGGCCCGGTGCGCAGGTCGGTGGCCAGGACCAGGCCCAACACCGCGACCACCACCAGCGCCGCGGCCGCGCCCGCTCCGCCGAGACCGCGGGCGATGCCGGGCCCGAGCCAGCGGCCGAGGTCCCCCGCTGAACCTGGAGCCGCCAAGCCCACGAGGCCGAGGACCGCCAGCACGGTGAGCACGCACCCCGCCGCCGCGACCTCGCCGGCGCGCCACGCGTGGCTGGCGCAGAGGCGGATCCCGGTGACCACGAGCCCGCCGACGGCCAGCCAGGCGCCCACCCCGAAGAACGCGTAGAGCGCGTCGTGCACCGGGCGTGCCACCGAGCCTGTCCCCGGGAGTAGGAGCACCGCCCCCACCACCAGCCCCAGGCCGATCGCCCCCACGCCGATCAGCTCGCGCTGCAGGTCCAGGCTGAGCAGCGGCGCCCTCGGTGCTTTGGAGGCGCGTCCACGCGCGGTCGTGGCGCGGCCGCGCGAAGCGGGTCGGCGCCGCGCGGGGGGGCGCCGCGAGGATGCGCTACGAGCCATGCGTGAAACCCTGCGTCGACGTTGGCGGAAACGCCTGTGAGATCGCGGCGATCGTATCAGCAAACCCCCGTTCGCGCCGGGCTTCAGACCTCCGTGACCAGCGGCAGGATCAGCGGCCGGCGCCGGGTCCTCCGGTAGAGGAAGCGCGCCAGCTCCTCGTGGATCGTCGCCTGCCAGACGCTCCAGTCGGCCTCCGGCGCGAGCCGGGACTGCAGCGACACGATGTGCTCGCGCGCGTCGTCGAAGAGGCGTCCGGCGCCGTCCTCGATGAAGCCGCGCGAAACCAGCTCCGGGCCCTGCACCACCGTGCCGCCGGACCGCTCCACCGTCAGCACGACGATGATCACGCCGTCCTTGGCCAGCTGCTGGCGGTCGCGGAAGACCACGTCGTCCGCCTCCTCGATGGTGAGGCCGTCGACGTAGACGTAGCCCGCCGGCACACGCACCTCGCTGCGCCGGACGCCGTCGTCGTCGATCTGCAGCACGGTGCCGTTGTCGATGGCCACGACGCGATCGCTGGCGATGCCCACGGACCGGGCCAGCTCCGAGTGCAGCGCCAGGTGGCGGTACTCGCCGTGCACCGGCACGAAGTAGCGTGGCCTCGTCAGCGTCAGCAGCAGCTTCAGCTCCTCCCGGCTGGCGTGACCCGAGGCGTGCACGCGGTGGCGCGAGGAGTTGAACACGCGGGCGCCGCGGCGGTAGAGGTTGTTGATGGTGCGGTGCACCGCTTCCTCGTTGCCGGGGATGGGATTGGCGCTGATGATCACCGTGTCGTCGGCGTGCATGCGCACCATGGGGTGCTCGCCCGCGGCGATGCGCGTCAGCGCCGACAGCGGCTCGCCCTGGGCGCCGGTGCAGAGGATCCCCAGCTCCGAGTCGGGCACCGACTCGTGCTCCTTGGGTGACACGAAGATCGACGCCGGAGCCTGCAGGTAGCCGAGCTCCTCGGCCACGCGCACGTTCTTCAGCATCGAGCGGCCGACGATGAACACCTTGCGGCCGGTGTCGCGCGCGGCGTTGATCGCCTGCTGCAGACGGCTGATGTTCGAGGCGAACGTGGCCATCACGATGCGCCCCGGCGCCTGTGCGAAGATCGGCGCCAGTCCCTCGCCCACCGACCGTTCGCTGGGCGTCGTGCCGTCGTGCTCCGCGTTGGTGCTGTCGCTGAGCAGCAGCAGCACGCCCTCGTCGCCGAGACGGGCGAGCCGGGCCAGGTCCGGGGGCTCACCCTGCACCGGCGTGGAGTCGATCTTGAAGTCACCGCTGTGCACGATCGTGCCCACCGGCGTGCGGATCACCAGCGCGCATGCATCGGGGATCGAATGCGTGGTGTGCACCCACTCGACGTCGAAGCAGCCGAGTGTCCGCGTGTCTCCGGCGTGCACCGTGTGCAGCGCGGTCGACTCCGTGAGGTGGTGATCGCGCAGCTTGTTGCGCAGGAAGCCCAGCGTCAGCGCGGTGCCGAACACCGGCACGTCGACACGCGGCAGCACGTACGGCAGTGCACCGATGTGGTCCTCGTGTCCGTGCGTCAGCACGATGCCGCGCACCTGTGCCTTGCGCTCGACGAGCCAGGTCACGTCCGGGATGACCAGGTCGACGCCCAGCATCTCCTGCTCGGGGAACATCAGCCCGGAATCGATGACCACGATGTCGTCGCCGCAGCAGACGGCCATCATGTTGCGGCCGATCTCCCCGAGACCGCCGAGCGGCACGATACGGAGCGTGCGGTCGCTACTCAAAGAGGGCCATCTGCATGGAGGGTTCGGCGGGGCCAATTGCATCGTCGAGGTAGCGCCGCACGCGCGCCATGTCAGCTTGCAGGGTCTCGAGGAGATTGGCGTTGTACAGGGCGGCCGCCGGGTGGTACAGCGGCACGTACACGCGGTCCCCGCGGCGGATGCGTTCCCCGTGCAGGCGGGTGATGCTGCCGGCGCCTGGCAGCAGGCGCGACAGTGCATGGCGGCCCAGCAGCAGGATCACCGCGGGCCGCAGCATGCCGACCTGCTCGTCCAGGAAGTGGCTGCAGGCGTCCACCTCGGGCTGCTCGGGGTCTCGATTGCCGGGTGGCCGGCACTTGATCACGTTGGTGATGTAGATGTCGCGCCGGCTGAGGCCGACGCCCTCGAGCAGCCGGGTGAGCAGCTGTCCCGCGGCGCCGACGAACGGCTTGCCCTCGCGGTCCTCGGTCTCTCCCGGCGCCTCCCCGACGGCCATGATCCGCGCCGTGACCGGGCCGTACCCCGGCACCGCCTGGATGCGCGTCAGGTGCAGCGGACAGGCCACGCAACCGCGGACACGGCCGTGCAGCTCCAGCAGCTGGTCCGTGGTGGCCTGCATCGCGCCGGATTGTAGGGCTGGCGGCGGCGCGGCTCCGGGGATCACCCCAGCAGCAGCTCGGCGATCTGCACCGCGTTGGTCGCGGCGCCTTTGCGCAGGTTGTCGGCGCTGAAGAAGTACGCCAGGCCGCGGTCGCGGCCGGCGTCGAGGCGCACCCGGCCGACGAGCACATCGTCGCCGCCGGCTGCGGCGCGCGGTGTCGGATAGCGTTGCGAGCCGGGTTCGTCCACCAGCGCAACGCCGGGTGCGTCGCGCAGCACGCCACGCGCCTGGTCCGCGGTCACGGGCTGCTCCAGCTCGACGAACACCGCGGCGCTGTGCCCCACCGCCACGGGAACGCGCACCGACGTGACGCTGATGGGCAGCGCCGGCGCGCCGAGGACCCGCCGCGTCTCGGCGACGATCTTCAGCTCCTCCTCGGTGTCGTCGCCGTGCATCGCCCAGCCACCCGGCACGACGTTGCCGTGCAGCACATGCGGATAGACATTCGCCCGCGGCACCTTTCCCTCTGCGTCGTCGCGCTCCTGCTCGGCGAGCTCGCGCACCAGGTCGCGGCCGGCGCCGCTCGCCGCCTGGTACGTCGCCAGCGTCACCTGGCGCAGGCCGAACGCGTGCTGCAGCGGGGCCAGGGTGACGCTCAGCGGAATGGCGACGCAGTTCGGGTTTGCCACGATCCCGCGGTGCGCCTGCAGTGCGCTCGCGTTGACCTCCGGCACCACCAGGGGAACGGCGTCGTCGAGGCGGAACGCGCTCGACTTGTCCACAGCGACGCCGCCCGCCGCGGCCACGTGCGGCGCGTGCCGGCGCGATGTCGATGACCCCGCGGCGAAGAAGACGATGTCGGCGTCGTGGAGCGCGTCCTCGTCGATGGCGCGCACGATCAGCTCGCCGCCGGCGTAGCGCACCGCGCTGCCGGCGCTCCGCTCACTGGCCAGAACGCGTAGCTCCGAGAGCGGAAACCGGCGCTCGTGCAGCACGCGCAGCAGCGTGCCGCCGGCGGCGCCGGTGGCGCCGACGACGGCCACCCGCGGACCGCTCGCGGCACCGGCGTGCGCCATGCGGCTCGCCGCGCTGGCCTCAGGCAGGGCCGGCGCTGCCCGCGCCCGCGGCCTCCGTCTGGCTCTTGGTCAGGTCGCGGATCGCCTCCTTGCGCGACAGGTTGACCCGGCCGCGGTCGTCGATCTCGATCACCTTGACCATGATCTCGTCGCCGACGTTGACCACATCCTCCACCTTCTCCACGCGATGCTCGGCCAGGTGCCCGATGCGGACCAACCCCTCCTTCTTGGGCATGATCTCGACGAATGCGCCGAAGCTCATGAGGCGGGAAACCTTGCCCTTGTAGATGCGCCCGATCTCGATGTCGTCGGTCAGGTCGCGGATCATCGCCAGGGCTTGCTCGCGCGCCATGGCGTTGTTCGACGCGACGAAGACCCTGCCGTCGTCTTCGACGTCGATCTGCGCTCCGGTTTCGTCGACGATGCGGCGGATGGTCTTGCCGCCGGGGCCGATGATGTCCCGGATCTTGTCCGGGTTGATCTGGATGACGTCGATGCGCGGCGCCCACTGGCTCATCTCCTGACGCGGCCCGGGCAGCGTCTCGGCCATCTTGGCGAGGATGTGCAGCCGCCCGATGCGCGCCTGCTCGAGCGCTCGCTCCAGCAGGTCCCAGCGCAGACCCTTGATCTTGATGTCCATCTGCAGGGCGGTGACGCCGGTCTCCGTGCCGGCGACCTTGAAGTCCATGTCACCGAGCGCGTCTTCCATGCCCTGGATGTCGCTGAGGATCGCGGAGCGCTCTCCGGATTCGTCGGTGATGAGCCCCATGGCGATTCCGGCGACGGGCGCGCGCAGCGGCACGCCGGCGTCCATCAGCGCCAGCGCCGTGCCGCACACCGACGCCATCGACGTCGAGCCGTTGCTCGAGAGGATCTCGCTGACGATGCGCACCACGTAAGGGAAGTCCTCGTCGTCCGGCATCACGTTGTGCACCGCGCGCTCCGCAAGCGCGCCGTGACCGATCTCACGCCGCCCCGGCGACCGCAGCGGCCGCGCCTCCCCCACCGAGAACGGCGGGAAGTTGTAGTGGTGCATGAACCGCTTGAATTCCTCGAGACCGAGGCCGTCGAGCTTCTGCTGGTCCTGACCAGAACCCAGGGTGACGATCGACAGTGCCTGGGTCTGGCCGCGGGTGAACAGCGCCGACCCGTGGGTGCGCGGCAGCACGCCCACCTGGCACCAGATCGGCCGGATCTCGTCGCTGCGCCGCCCGTCGGGGCGGATACCGTCGTCGAGGATCGCGGTGCGCACCGCCTTCTTCAGCTCCGACTCGAACGCCTTGGCGATGTCGCCGCGTGCCTCCGGGTAGCGCTGCTCCAGCGACGAGACGGTCTCGGCTTTGAGGTCCTCGATCGCGGTGTCGCGAGCAGCCTTGTCGCTGTTGCGCGCCGCGTGTCCGATGCGGTCGACCACGAAGCCGTGCACCGCGTCCGCGAGCTCAGCCGGCACGGCTGCCGATGGATACGTCATCGGCGGCTTGCCCGCGGCCTCGCGGATCTGCTCCTGGAAGGCCACCAGCTTGCGGATCTCGTCGTGTCCCAGACGCAACGCCTGCAGCATCGTGGCCTCCGCCACCTGGTGCGCCCCGGCCTCGACCATGATGATCGCGTCCCCGGTGCCCGCGACCACAAGGTCGAGCTCCGAGCCGCCGAGCTGCGAAAGCGTGGGGTTGATGAGCAGCCGCCCGTCGATCATGCCCACGCGCACGCATGCGACCGGACCCGCGTGCGGGATGCCGCTGATCTGCAGCGCGATGGACGCGCCCGTCACCGCCAGCGTCGTCGGATCCTGCTCCTGGTCGGCGCTCAGCACCGTGGCAACGATCTGCACGTCGTTGCGAAAGTCCTTGGGAAAGAGCGGCCGCATGGGACGGTCGATCATGCGGCTGGTGAGAATCGCCGCTTCGGTGGGCCGCCCTTCACGACGCGGGAAGGACCCCGGGATGCGGCCTGCCGCGTACAGCTTCTCCTCGTAGTCGCACGTCAACGGAAAGAAATCGATTCCCTCGCGCGGCTGCCGTGACGCGACCGCGGTGACCAGCAGCATGGTGTCGCCGGCGCGGATGATGGCCGCGCCGTTCGCCTGTTCAGCGATGTGGCCGGTCTCGACGGTGAGCGTGCGCCCGGCGAGGTCGGTTTCGAATTTTTGATACGCCATAGGTTGGATCTCCTCAGATGTGATGAGACCCGGTGGTGGCGTTGCCTGTCGCGCATGCGAGCGGTGAGGTGTTGGAGGCTGGGCTCGAGCCGGGCCGCGCGACATGCTGTCGCTGCGAGTCCCGGGCGACACCCGGTCCCCAACGTCTCACCAACAGCGCGTGGTGGGCGAGAGCGCCAGCACCGGGTTGCGTCGGTGAGTGGTCGATGTGTCGTCGCTTTGTCAGTGTCGGCTCGGCGTCAGCGCGAGCCCGTCTCCTCCGCTGTGCCAGACCTGGCTGAGCTGCGCCGCATCAGCGGCGCAGGCCGAGACGGCTGATCAACGCGCGGTAGCGCTCGACGTCGAGGCGCGACAGGTAGTCGAGCAGCCTGCGCCGCTGCCCCACCAACTTGAGCAGTCCCCGGCGCGACGCGTGGTCTTTGGGATGGTCGCGCAGGTGTTCCGTGAGCGCGCTGATGCGCTCGGTGAGAACTGCGACCTGGACCTCCGCGGAGCCGGTGTCTGTCTCGTGCCGGCGGTGCTCGGCGATGATCTCGGACTTGGGTCTGACGATTGGCACGTTTCGCTGCAGTCTAGCAGGCGCCCGGGAACCGCGGCCTCACAGCGACGGGTCAGCAGCGGGCGCGCAGAGCGCGATGGCGCCCGGCAGGCACGTCAGCGTGGCCGGCGTGCAGCCGATCTGCTCGCCCTCGACGTCGAACAGCAGCGGCTGATCCATCGTCTCGATGCGCACCTTTCTCGCCTGCATGGCGGTGACGCCGGGCTGCGCCATGTGTTTGCCGCGATACAGCTGCGGCAGCCCGCGCAAGGATGCGATGCGACCGCGCGATTCGACCACGATCACGTCGAACAGACCGTCGTCGAGCGACGCGTGCGGTGCGATGTGCATGCCGCCGCCGAAGTAGCCGCCGTTGGCGACGACGACGCTCTGCACGTCGGCCTCGAGGCTGTCCCTGTCGTCGACGGTCACGGTCACGCGGCGCGCGCCGTAGCTCCACAGCGCCGCCAGCGATTGGCCCAGGAACACCGCGGTGCCGCGTACCCCGCCGCCCTTGTGCGGGCTGCGGTTGACGCGAGCCACCACCTCACCCCCGAGACCGCAGTCGGCGATGTTGATGAAATGGCGGCGGCTGCCGTCCCCGTACTCGATGCGGCCGCCGTCGATCCGCCGCGTCTCGCCCGCAGCCACCAGCCGCACCGCCGCCGCCGGCCGGACGGGGATGCCGGCGCTCCTGCGGAAGTCGCCGCCGGTGCCGCTGGGGATCAGCGCAAGGCAGGCGTCGCGACCGAGCGGCGCACCCGCGGCGTCGAAGAAGCCGTTCACCGCTTCGTTGAGCGTGCCGTCACCGCCGACCACCACCACGCGCCGGCAGCCGCCGGACAGCGCCGCGCGCACGAGGTCGGTCGCGTCGCCGGACCCGCGCGTGAGCTGCGCCTCGTAGTCGACGCCGGCGGCCAGCAGGAGCGCCGCGGTCTCGGGCCACCGCTGGAAGGTCCGGCCCCCGGCGCTCGCCGGGTTGACCACGACCAGCGTGTCGGAGATCACAGGTACGGCCTTGCTCCGGACAGCACCTGGCGCACCCGCTCGACGTCGCGGCGGATCGCCTCGGCCAGCGCCGCCTCCGAACCGAAGCGCTTCTGCCCCCGCAGCCTGCGCGCGAAGGCCAGGCGGACGTCCTGGCCGTAGACGTCGCCCTCGAAGTCGAGCACGTGCGCCTCGATGGTGGCCTCCGGGTTGTCCGAGAACGTGGGGTGGGGGCCGATGCTGGTGGCCGCTGGGAGCCAGCGGCCTTCCACCTCGAGCCAGGTGGCGTACACGCCCGGCCCCGGCACGCACCGATCCGGCGGGACCGCAAGGTTGGCGGTGGGGAAGCCCAGCCGGGCGCCCACCTTGCGCCCGGCGACCACCGGGGCGCTGAGGGAGTAGTGGCGGCCCAGCATCTCGTTCGCCTCGCGCATGCGGCCGGCGGCGATCTCCTCGCGGATGCGGCGCGAGGAGACCGGTGACCCGCTGTGGGTCCCGATCACGACCTCGGCCACGATGAAGCCGTGCGCCGACCCATAGTCCCGCAGGAACTCGAGGTCGCCGGCCCGTCCCTGCCCCAGGGCGAAGCCGCCCCCCTCCACCAGGGCGACCGGGCGGAAGCGCTCCACCAGCAGGTCGCAGAAGTCCTCGGCGCTCATCGCCGCGAGCTGCGGGGTGAAGTCGAGCACCGCAACCTCGTCCACACCGGCCCGGCGCAGCAGGTCGACCCGCTCGGGCACGCTGCAGAGCAGGGGCGGGCACCCGGCCGGGTCGACGACGCAGCGGGGGTGCGGGTCGAACGTGACCGCCACCGTCCTGGCGCCGGCCGGGGCGGAAACGGCCATGAGGCGTCCCAGCAGCGCCATGTGACCGCGGTGCACGCCGTCGAAGGTGCCGACGGTCAGCGCGGAGCCGCCGCCCCCGCCTGCCCCTTGCGCGTCCATCGTCGGGCGACGAGCCTCAGGCCGCCAGCACCTTGGTGGGTCGCAGCAGCCCCCCCTGCACCGAGCCGACGGCGATCAGCTCGCCGTCCACCGCATGAGCGCGGCACTCACCGCTCACCTCGGGCTGCAGCGACCGGGGCAGCCACACGGGCTGGCCGCGGCGCAGCTGCTGCGCGAGAGCCGGCGCGACATCCACCCGCGGCAGGTGGGCCACGGCGACGTCCATGTCACCCACGGCGGACCAGGGGTCGTCGAGCGCCAGCAGCCGGTCGAGTGTGATCGCGTCCTCGAGGCGCAGCGTCCCGTACCGGGTGCGGCTGAGCCAGCCGAGCAGCCCGCCCGTGCCCAGCGCTTCACCCAGGTCGGCGGCCAGGACGCGCATGTAGGCGCCTTTGCCCGACGTGACCACGATCTCGGCCTCCGCCGCCCGGCCCGGGCGGAAGGCCACGAGCTCGATCGCGTGGATGGTCGCCGGGCGCGGCCGGCGCTCCACCTCCTGACCCGCGCGGGCCAGCTCGTACAGGTGCCGCCCCTCATGGCGCACCGCGGAATGCATCGGCGGCAGCTGCAGGATGTCACCGCGAAAGCGATCCAGCGCCTGCGCGACCTGATCCTCGGTCAGCGAGCTCGCGTCGCCGCCCGGCGTGACGGTGCCTTCGACGTCGAACGTGTCGCTGCGCTCGCCGAGACGGACGACGCAGTGGTACGTCTTGGGCTGCGCGTGGAAGTAGTCGACGAGGCGCGTGGCGCGACCGATGCAGATGGGCAGCAGACCGGACGCCGTCGGGTCGAGGGTTCCCGCGTGGCCCACTCGCCGCTCCCCCACCACACGGCGCACCTCGCGAACCGCGTCGAACGACGTGATGCCCGCGGGCTTGTCCAGGGCCAGCACGCCCGCGCCGCGAACGCGTGCGCGCGGCGGCGCGCCGTCGGCGATGCCCGCGGTCACTGATGCCGGTTGAGCAGGTTGCGAGCGACCTCCAGCACGCGCTCGCGCGTCACCGCCAGCGGCGCGCTGATCTCGGCGCCGGCCGCGCGGTGGTGGCCGCCGCCGCCGAATGGGCTGCAGACGTCGGTCGCGTCGTATGGATCGCGGGAGCGAACGCTGACCTTGGTGCTGCCGGTTCCGTTCTCCTTGAGCAGCACCGCGATGCGCATGGTGTCGATGCTCTGCAGCTGGTCGATGACGCCCTCCGACTCCTCCATGCGGGCGCCCGCCTCGGTGAGCATCGCCTGCGTGATCTCGGACCACACCAGCCGTCCCTCGAGCTCCGTGTGCATGCGCGCGATCGCCATGCCCTCCAGCCTGGTCCGCGACACCGACTTCGACTTGTAGCTCTTCAGCGCCACCCAGCCAGGGTTCGCGCCCAGCGCGACCAGGTCCGCGCCGAGGCGCAGGACTGCCTCGGTGGTGTTCTCGTGACGGAACCCGCCGGTGTCCGTGAACAGCGCCGCGTACAAGTTGGTGGCCACGTCGGCGTTGATGGGCGCTCCCAGGGCACGCAGCAGGCGGAACACGACCTCGCCCGTGGCGCTGGCCGTCGGCTCCACCAGGTTGATGGTGCCGAAGCCCTCGTTGCTCACGTGGTGGTCCACGTTGACGACGACAGGCGTGCGCTCCACCAGTGCCTGCTTCTCGCCGAAGCGGTTGAGCGTGGCGCAGTCGAAGGTGAACAGCGCCTGCGCGTCTCCCGCGTTGTCGACCAGCGTGTCGAATCCGGGCAGATAGTCCAGCAGCCGCGGCACCGGCGCCGGCGCCATCGCCTGCACGCGCTTGCCCAATCCACGAACGGCGATGGCGAAGCCGAGCGCGGATCCGAGGCTGTCCGCGTCGGCGTCCTTGTGCGCCAGGCACGCGATGTCGTCCGCGTCGAGGATGACACGCTGAATGTCCTCGAAGACATCTTCGAGGCGGGGCCAGTCCACGACGGCGACGCTCATTCCGTGCCGCCCACGGTGCTTGCTGCGCCGGGGCCTTCTCCAAGATCGCGCAGCAGCGAGCTGACACGCACGCTGTACTCGATCGATTCGTCGAGCTCGAAGCGCAGGTGCGGCACGCTGCGAAGGCTCTCCAGGCGGTCACCGAGCTCAGCCCGCACGAAGCCCTCCGCATGGCGCATCGCGGTCACGACATCGCGCCGCTGCGCGTCGTCGCCGAGCGCGCTGATCATGACTCGCGCCTCGCGCAGGTCCGGCGACACGCGCACGTCGCTGACCGACGCGAGACGAACGCGTGGGTCCTTCATGTCACGCATCATCAGGTGCGATATCTCCTCGCGCAGCAGCTCGGCCACCCGCTCGCGGCGCGGGCTTCGCTGCGGGCGCAGCGCGTCGGGAAGTGCGGTCGCGCGTGGTCTGTGGGGCATGCAAGATCAAGTCGGTGCTCAGGCGTTCTGCTGCTCGACGGAATAAGCCTCGAGGATGTCTCCTTCCTGGAACTCGCTGAAGTCGGCGAGCGTGATGCCGCAGTCGTATCCGTGCGCCACCTCGCGGACGTCGTCCTTGAAACGCTTGAGGTCCGCGATCCGGCTGCGCGCGATCTCCCTGCCGTCGCGCAGCACGCGACACACGGCGTTGCGGATGATCCGTCCGTCGACGACGTGCGACCCCGCGATCGCCGGGCGGCCGTCGACCGTGTACACACGGCGCACCTCGGCGCGACCCTGGAAGATCTCCACCATCGTGGGCTCGTACATCCCCTTGATGGCCTTGTCGATGTCGTCGGTCGCCTGGTACACGACCTCATAGAAGCGCACGTCGACGCCCTGGTCTTCGGCGGCGGCACGCGCCCGGTCGTCGGGGCGCACGTTGAAGCCGATGACGATCGCGTCCGTCACCGCCGCCAGGTTCACGTCGGACTCGCTCACCGCCCCGACCCCCTCGCCGACGATCTTGATCTTGACGCTGGGGTCCTCGATCTTCGTGATCTGGCCGCGCAGCGCCTCGAGGGAGCCGTTCGCTTCCGCCTTGAGAACCAGGTTGAGTGCCTTGGTCTTGCCCTCGGTGACCTGCGAGGCGAGGTCGGCCAGGGTGATGCGCCGCACCGGCTGCTCGGCGCGCTGCCGCTCGGCGAGGGCGCGCTGCTCCGCGAGGCCGCGCGCCGCACGCTCCGTGTCCACGACCTGGAAGACCTCGCCCGCCGACACGATGTCGGGCAGTCCGATCAGCACCGACGGCGTGCTCGGTCCGGCCTCGCTGACGCGCTTGCCGGTGTCGTCGACGAGCGCCCGGACCTTGCCGAACACCGGCCCCGCGACGACGATGTCGCCGACGCGCAGCGTGCCGTTCTGCACCAGCACCGTGGCGATCGCGCCGCGGCCACGCTCGAGGTGCGAGTCGATCACCGTGCCCACGGCTGGGCGCTTGGGGTTGGCTTTGGGGTCGACGTAGACCTCGGACGTCGCGAGCAGTGTCTTGAGCAGGTCGTCGATCCCCTCCCCCGTCTTGGCGCTGGTGCGCACCACCGGGGTGTCGCCGCCGAACTGCTCGGCCACGAGGCCGCGGTCGGCCAGCTGTTGCAGGACGCGGTCGGGATTGGCCCCGTCCTTGTCCACCTTGTTCACCGCCACCACGATCGGCACCCCGGCGCTGCGCGCGTGCTGCAACGCCTCGTCCGTCTGCGGCATGACCCCGTCGTCTGCGGCGACGACGAGTATCGCGACGTCGGTGACGTCTGCGCCGCGCGCACGCATCGCGGTGAAGGCCTCGTGGCCCGGGGTGTCGATGAACGTGATCGGCCGGCCGCTGCGGTCCACCTGGTAGGCACCGATCGTCTGGGTGATGCCCCCGGCCTCGCCCGCGGCGACCCGCGTCTCGCGGATGCGGTCGAGGAGCGACGTCTTGCCGTGGTCGACGTGGCCCAGCACCGCCGCCACCGGCGGCCGGGACACGAGCGCCGCCGGGTCCTCGCTGCTCAGATCGAGGAGCGGGTGGCGCCGGCGTGCCCCGTCGGCGCCGGGCGCCTGCGCCGCTGCGGCAGCGGCAGCCGCATCCTCGCTCTCGGCCTCGAAGCCGAACTCGTCGGCGACCAGTGCCGCCGTCTCGAAGTCGACGGGCTGGTTCTGCGCGGCCATGACGCCGTTGGCCATCAGGTACTTGATGACCTGCGGCGCGGACACGCCGACGCGCTCGGCCAGCTCAGCGACGGTGAGCGTGGCGGGCAGCGTCAGCTTCTTGACGGTGGCGATGGGGGCGTCTCCTCGTGCAGCCGGCTGAGCTGGACGCCCAGCGCGGAGTTGTCGATTACATCATGGCCCACGCGGAGCGGGCGTGAAACCTGACGCTTCCGCAACGCTTGACGCAAGCACTCGGCCGGCGTGTCCCGGCACACGTACGCGCCGCGACCAGGAAGCCGGCCGCTCACGTCAATCGTAACGCGACCGCCGCCGGCCTCGACCGCCAGCCTGAGCAGCTCGCCCTTGGGGCGGATGCGCCGGCATCCCACGCACGTGCGCTGCGGGTGGCTCGGCTTCGAATCCTCAGTCACGAGGCGGCCGGCACTCCGCACGGGGCGTGTCGCAGCCGCCGCGGCCCCGGCGGCGAGGCGGAAGGCGAGACGGCCAAGCCGTCGAGACCTGTCCCCGGAAGGGGTGTCCGGCCGCCTTGTGACTGAAGATCAAGCGCTTCGCTCACTCCGGCGCGGCGTGGATGTCGATCCGCCAGCCGCTCAGGCGAGCTGCCAGCCTGGCGTTCTCGCCGGCGCGGCCGATGGCGAGCGAGAGCTGATCGGCCGGCACCTGGACGCGGGCGGTGCCGGTCACGTCGTCGAGCGTGACGGCGACGACCGAGGCGGGGCTCAGGGAGTTCGCCACGAGCGTGGCCGGGTCGGCGGACCAGGCGATGATCTGCACCTGCTCCTCGCCGAGCTCGGAGGTCACCGCCCGCTGGCGCACGCCCCGCGGGCCGATGCACGCGCCCTGGGGGTCGATGTCCTCGGCTGGCGCCTCGACCGCGACCTTGGTGCGGCGCCCCGGCTCGCGGGCGATGCCGCGGATCACCACTTGCCCGCTCATGCAGCTCGGGCACCTCCTGCTCCAGCAGGCGCTGCAGCAGGATGGGATGGGTCCGCGACACTACGACCACCGCGTCGTGCACCCGGCGGCGGCCTTCGAGCACGACCACTTTCAGATGCTGCCGGCGCTGCAGCCGCTCGCCCGGGATCTGCTCCTCCGGGGGCAGGTAGCCGGGGACGCCGGCCGCGTCGACGTACCAGGAGCGGCCGGCCGGGCGCTCCACGATGGCGTCGATCAGCTGGCCGTGGTGCTCGGCGGCCTCGGCGAGGACCCGGCGGTTGGTCGCGACCGAGAGCCGCTCCGCCACCGCCTGCCGCGCCGCCGCGGCCGCCTGCCGGGGAAAGTCGGCGAGGGCCACGGTGACCTGCTCCTCCCCGGTCTCGCCGGTGCGGTACACGGCCCAGCGGCCGCTGGCGAGGTCCACCCGAGCGCGGATCGCGGGGTCGTCGTCCACCAGGCGGCGGTACGTGGTCGCGACCGCCGCCTCCACCGCGCGGGCGATCTCGGCGGCGTCGAGGTGCGTCTCGAGGGCGGCGTCGTGCAGCGCCGCCAGCGGCTCGGCGTCCGCGTCCGCGCTCATCAGATGTCGACCACGATGCGCGCCGCGAGAACGTCTGCCAGGGGCACCGAGCGGACGCGGGCGGTGCGCCGGTCGCGCACCTCGAGCTCCACCGCAAGCTCGCTCACGGCGATCAGGCGACCCTCGACGACCACCTCGCCGTCCGGTCCGCCGGCGCGCACGTTGACCCGCCTCCCCAGCGCCGCCCGCCACTCCGGCAGTGAGCGCAGCGGACGCTCCGCCCCGGGGGACGACACTTCGAGCCGGTACGCGCTCTGTATCGGGTCGTAGGCGTCGAGCACCGCCGACGCCGTGTTGGAGGCACGCTCGCAGTCGTCGAGCGTCACGCCTCCCTCGCGATCGATCGTCAGCCGCAGCACCGCGCCCTTGCCCCTGCCCGACCACTGCACGTCGAGCAGCTCGACACCCAGATGGCTCAGCGCCGGTCGCAGCAGGGCGTCGAAGTCAGGCGGCGTGTCGCTGTTCATATGCACGGGGTCGGTATCGTCCGGAGGAGGAGCGCTCGGCGTGTGGCCCGACGGAGGAGGTGAGGCCCCTCTGGGGGACACGTCTCGACCGCTTCGCGGTCTCGCCTTCGGCTCGCGCCGCGGGGACCACCGCGGCTCCGAGACGCCCCCTTCGGGGCCTCACCTCCTCCGTTCATGCCACCGACGACACCGCGCATCCTCCCTGGCGGGAGAAACCTACGCCGTTCTCACCTGCACGCGACGCGGGCCCGACTTCGACGGGTGTTGCGTCTCGCCGCGGGCCTTCTGCCAGGCGACGAGCAGCGTCGACGCGTTGAAGATCGAGCTGTAGGTGCCGGTGGCGATGCCGATCAGCAGGGCGAGCACGAAGCCGCGGATGGTGACGCCGCCGAAGATCACCAGCGCCAGCAGCACGAAGATGACGGTGAGCGACGTGTTCAGCGAGCGCGTCATGGTCTGCACCGTCGAGAGGTTGATCACCTGGTCGAAGGTGAGACGCGGCCCCACGCGCAGGTTCTCGCGCACGCGGTCGAACACCACGATCGTGTCGTGGATGGAGAACGCGACCGAGGTCAGCACCGCGGTGACGAAGAGCTCGTCGACCTGCCCCAGGTCGCTGAAGTGGCCCAGGATCGCCCAGATCCCGGCCAGCACGAACACGTCGTGCAGCAACTTCAAGAAGGTGCACGCGGAGAAGCGCCACGGCGAGATGCTGCGCTGCCGTCGGAACGCGAACGCGAGATAGATCGCGATCAGAGCCGCGCTGACCAGGATGAGGATGATCGCGGTGGACACGAGGTTGGCGGCGATCGTCGGCCCCACCTGCTGCACCTGCACGTCTGGTTGACCGTTCTTGGTGGCGATGCCGAGCGGCGGCTTCTGCAGCGCGGCGTCGATCTGGTCGATGCGGCCGACGTCGGAGGGAAGCGTGGAGATGGCCCAGTGGTTGCCGGCCTCCGCCTCGACCTGCGGGCGCAGGTCTCCGGCGACCGATTCCACCGCCGCGATCACCTGCGCCTGCGTGGCCGGATTGGCCAGGTGCACGTCGAGGCGGTTGCCGCCGCGGAAGTCGATCCCCAGGTTGAAGCCCCAGACGATGATCGCCAGGATCCCGGGGATGATGATCGCCAGAGACCCGGCGAAGTACCAGTTGCGCGCGCGCACGATGTCGAACCGTCCCCGGGGGGACGCTCCTCGTACTCCTCGTGGATCTGCGTGTAGAGGGTCGGGTTGCGCCCGATTCGCCAGCGCAGCACCCAGGCGAACAGCGACCGGGTGACGGTGATCGCCGTGAAGAACGACACGATGACGCCGATGCCCAGGGTGAGTGCGAATCCGCGCACCACGCTGGTGCCGAAAGCGAACAGCACCAGGCAGGCGATGATCGTCGAGATGTTGCTGTCACGAATGGCCGGAAACGCACGGCGGAATCCGGTCTCCACCGCCAGCGCGACACCGCGGCCGTGGCGAAGCTCATCGCGCGTTCGCTCGAATATGAGCACGTTGGCGTCGACCGCCATGCCCACGCTGAGCACGAAGCCAGCCAGACCGGCGAGGCTGAGCGTGACCGGGATGAGCATGAAGAGCGCGAAGACGATCGCCGCGTAGATGAGCAGCGCGAGCGTGGCCAGCAGGCCGGGGAACCGGTAGTAGCCGATCATGAAGATGATCACGATCAGCAGCCCCACCGCGCCGGCGACGATGCTCGACTGCACCGTCTGGCTGCCCAGCGTCGCGCTCACCTCCGTGGTCTGCACGGTGCCGATCTCGGCGGGCAGCGCGCCTGCGTTGATGTCGTTGGCCAGCTGCTGCGCGCTGGTGGTGCTGAATCCGCCGGTGATCTGCGTCTGGTTGCTCTGACCTCCCTGCTGCACCACCGGTGCGGTGAGCACGTCGTTGTCCAGGAAGATGGCGATGAATGCCTGCGGCGGCGGATTGGTCGTGTTGGTCTCGTACGCCGCGAAGGCAGCGTTGGTGATCTTTTCCCACTCGGAGGCACCGTGTCCGTTGAAGGTGATGTCGACGGCGATGTTGCCGAGGCTGTCGGTGCCCACGTCGGCCGACTGCACGTCACTGGCGTCGATGTTGTTGTCGATCTTCCAGTGGTAGTCCGCGGGGTAGTAGAGCGTGTCACCGAACTGCGCCGGGTTGTAGTGGTTCTGCTGGTCGGCGATGAAGTTGCGCGTCGCCTGGTCGGGGTGGGCCAGCTGCTGCGCGGTTGGCGGCGCACCGGCAACCGGCGTCGCGAAATACAGCTTCGCGGTCGTGCCCACCGCCGCCTTGGCCTCGTCCAGGCTGACACCCGGCAGCTGCACCAGGATCTGATCGTCTCCCTGCGCCTGCACCACCGCTTCGGACACACCCAGCGCGTTGACGCGCTGCTGGATGATCGGCAGCGTCGACTGCTGCGCGCTGCTCACCGATGCGCCGTTGGGCGGACCGTTGCGGCAGTCCGCGCCCGGCGGATCGTTCGGCCCCCTGCAGACGGCGAGGACCAGCTCGGTGCCGCCCTGCAGGTCGAGGCCCTTGTGCACCGTGATCGCCCGGCCCGCGATGTTGGCGTTGGGGACGAGGCTGAAGCCGTCGACGAAGAGCGCGCCCAAGACCACGAGGCCGACGATGGCCAGCCGAAAACCGGTGATCCGGAACACGACGCCAGTTTAGCCGGGGTCCGGTGGCACCTGGCCTTCCAACCGCGCGGCGACGTCGGCGCGGAGTGCCGTGAGCGTCCCGTTGCCGATGGCCACGCGTGCAGCGTCCATGAGCCGGGACAGGTGGGTGACGTTGTGGATGCTGACCAGGCGATGCGCAAGGATCTCGTGCGCCTGGAAGAGGTGACGCAGATAGGCGCGTGAGAACCGCTCGCAGGCCGGGCAGGAGCAATCGGCGTCGATGGGTGTCGCGTCGTCGCGGTACACCGCGTTGCGCAGGCTGACGCGGCCGCGCGGGGTCAGCGCTGTGCCGTTGCGGGCCAGCCGGGTGGGCACCACGCAGTCGAACATGTCGATGCCGAGCGCCACCATGGCCAGCAGCTCGGAGTCGGTGCCCAGACCCATGAAGTAGCGCGGCCGGTCGTGCGGCAGCTCGTCGACGACGGCCGCGGCCAGGTCGAGCATCAGCTCGAGTGGCTCGCCCACCGACAACCCGCCCACGGCGTTGCCGTCGAAGTCGAGCTCCGCAACTCGTGCCGCCGACTCACGTCGCGTGCTCGGGTTGAAGCCGCCCTGGACGATGCCGAACAGCAGCCGCCCTTCGCCTGGATGCGCGCGCCGGCACCGCTCAGCCCAGCGATGCGTGCGCTCTGTCGCCGCCTCCGCGTGCGCATCGGCCGTTCCCCAGGCCACGGGGTGATCGAGGCACATGAGGACGTCGGCGCCAAGATGCGTCTGCAGGCTCACGGCTGCCTCAGGCGTGACGCGCATGCGCGAGCCGTCATAGGGCGAGACGAACGTCGCGCCGTCCGCATCGACGGCCGCGGCGCCGTCCAGGGTGACGAGCTGGTACCCGCCGCTGTCCGTGAGTATCGGTCCGCTCCAACCCATGAAGCGATGCAGTCCCCCGGCGCGCTCGACCACGTCGACGCCGGGCCGCAGAGCGAGGTGATACGCGTTGCAGAGCAGGACGTCGACGCCGCAGTCGCGTACCTCGTCGGGGTGCATCGCCTTCACCGTGGCGTGCGTGCCCACCGGCATGAACGCGGGAACCCGGCACGGACCGTGCCGCGTCATGAGCACGCCGGTGCGGGCCGCGCCGTCGCGCGCCTCGATCGTCAGGGCCGTCACGCTGCGGCGTTCCAGCAGAGCATGCAGTCGCCGAACGACAGGAATCGGTACGACCCGGCGAGGGCGTGCGCATACGCCGCGCGCCAGACCGCGTCACCGGCGAAGGCGCTGAGCAGCACCAGCAGCGACGACCGCGGCTGGTGGAAGTTGGTGAGCAGGGCGTCCACGACCCTGAACCTGTGCCCCGGGCGGAGGAACAGCGCCGTGACGCCGGCGCGTGGCTCGACCCTGCCGTCACGCTGCGCGCACGTCTCCAGCACGCGCACGACGGTGGTGCCGACGGCGACCACGCGGCCGCCGCGCGCACGTGTTCCATCGATCGCGGCCGCGGCCTCACCGGGAAGCTCGAAATGCTCCTCGTGCATGCGGTGCTCGTCCAGGCTCTCCGCGCGGATGGGCGCGAACGTCGCGAGGCCGACGTCGAGCCGCACAGCCGTCCAGCCCACGCCGTGGGCCTGCAGGTCGTTCATCACCGAGTCGGTGAAGTGCAGCCCTGCTGTCGGCGCGGCTGCCGACGCCGGCGGTCCTGTGGCGAACCGCGTCTGGTATCGCTCCGCGTCGCGCGGCGATGCGCGGATGTACGGCGGCAGCGGGGCCTCGCCGTGGCGTTCGAGCATCGCTTCGGGGTCATCGCAGTCGAAGCGGATCACGCGCGCGCCGGGATGCGACGCGTCGATCGCGAGCACGGCCGCGTCGACGTCTGCGGCAACGCTGATGCGCGTCCCCGGGCGCGCGTGACGCGCCGGCCTGGTGAGGCAGAGGAAGCTTCCGTCGCCGCGGGCGTGCAGCACCAGCAGCTCCACGTCGTGGCCGCCCGCCGACCGGCCGCGCACCCGTGCACGTCGCACGCGCGTGTCGTTGACCACCAGCAGGTCGCCCTCGCGCAGCAGCTGCGGCAGCTCGCGGAAGCGGCGGTCGTCGAGCCGGCCGTCGCGATGGGCGTGCAGCAACAACGACGCGTCCCGATCGGCAAGTGGTTCCTGCGCGATGCGATCCGCGGGCAGGCTGTAGTCGTACCAGCCGGTGCGCTCCGTGGCGCTCCTGCTGCGGGTGGCGATCACGACGTGAAGAGCGAGGCCTGGGAGGGTTGGTCCGCTCCAGGCGCGCTCGCCGGCGCCGGCAGTCCGAGGTGGCGGTAGGCCGCGGCCGTCGCCAGGCGGCCGCGCGGGGTGCGCGCCAGAAGTCCGATGCGGATGAGGAACGGCTCGACGATGTCCTCGATGGTGTCGGGATCCTCCTGCACGCTCACGGCGATGGTGTGCGCGCCCATGGGGTGGCCTCGCAGCGATCCGGTGAGCACGGCGAGCACACGCCTGTCCAGGTCGTCGAGCCCCAGCGCGTCGACGCCGAGCACGTCGAGCGCCGCGGCCGCCACCGCCTCATCCACGTGCCCGGCGGCGCGCACCTGCGCGAAGTCGCGCGCGCGGCGCAGCAGCCGGTTGGCGATGCGCGGCGTGCCTCGCGCGCGCCGCGCCAGGAATGCCGCTCCCGCCGCGTCGACGTCGACGCCCAGCAGCGCCGCCGAGCGGTTGATGATCGCGACCAGCTCGTCGACGCCGTAGAAGTCGAGACGGAACGTCACGCCGAACCGGTCGCGCAGCGGACCGCCCAGCGCGCCCGCGCGCGTCGTCGCGGCGATGACCGTGAAGCGGTTGAGCGACAGTCGCAGCGTCTGCGCTCCCGCGCCCTTGCCGGCGACGAAGTCGAAGGCCAGGTCCTCCATCGCGGGATACAGCGCCTCCTCCACGGCGCGGTTGAGGCGGTGCACCTCGTCGATGAAGAAGACGTCGCGGTCGTCGAGGCTGGTGAGGATGGAGGCGAGCATCCCCTGGTGCTCCAGCGCGGGGCCGCTGGTGAGCCGCGCATTGACCCCCATCTCGTTGGCGATGATCTGCGCCAGCGTCG
Organism: Candidatus Dormiibacterota bacterium; assembly: GCA_963777285.1. Lineage (GTDB taxonomy): Bacteria > Chloroflexota > Dormibacteria > Aeolococcales > Aeolococcaceae > JAFARE01. The sequence goes on along the minus strand of CAVZPR010000001.1, from coordinate 604,563 downwards.
TCTTGCCCAGACCTGGAGGTCCGTGCAGGAGGACGTGGTCGAGCGCCTCGCCGCGCTGCGTCGCCGCCTCGACGAGGATGCGCACCTGCTCGTGCACGGCCGGCTGGCCGACGAACTCGCTCAGCCGCTTGGGTCGCAGCGCGACGTCGCTCGCCTGCTCCTCTTCCAGCACGCCCGCGGCCACGGCGCGCTCGTCGCTCACCGCGCCGCCGCCGCGTCGAGCGTTCGCAGCGCGCGTCCCACCAGGCTCGCGACGTCGAGGTCCTCACCGTCGGCGGCCGACGAGATCGCCGCGCGCGCCTCCGGCTCGCGGAAACCCAGACCGACGAGCCCGGCGATGGCGGCGCTCACCGCCTCCTCGTGGGCGGTCCTGGTTGCCGCGGGCTGGCCGGGGAGCGCCAGGCCGTCGAGCTTGTCGCGCAGCTCGAGGATCACGCGCTCCGCGGTCTTGGGACCGACGCCGGGTACCGTCGCCACGAGCGCGGCGTCGCCCGAGCGGATGGCGCGAACCATCGCCGGCAGCTCGGCGCGGCCGAGGATGCTCAGCGCCGCCTTGGGGCCGATGCGCTCCACGCCGATCAGCAGCTGGAACAGCCGCAGCTCCTCGGCGCTGAGAAAGCCGAAGAGCCGGATTGCGTCCTCGCTGACGCTGGTGTGCACGTGCAGGACCACCTCGTCGCGGTCGGAGCCGCGCAGCGCCGCCAGGGTGCGCAGGTGGCAGTACACCAGGTACCCCACGCCACCCGCGTCGACGATCACGTGGTCCGTCGCCGCTGCGGCGACGCGCCCGCGGATCATCCCGATCACCGCACCACCCCGAGCCTGGCCCGAGCCCGCGCGACCGCAGCCTCCAGGCGCGCGGGCATGACACGGGGCGCCGCCCGAAGCAGCGTGCTGAGACCCGCGCGGTGGTGGTGGCAGACGGCGACGGCGCAGGCGTCGGCGACGTCGTCCGAGGCGGTGTCGAGCCCGAGCAGCTGCCGCGTCATGCGGCCCACCTGCGGCTTTGACGCGCCGCCGTGGCCGCACACCGCCTCCTTCACCTGATTGGGCGTGTACTCGGCGACGGGCAGACCGAGCCGGCCCGCCGCGCAGAGGATGACGCCGCGCGCCTCGCTCACGCGCATGGCGGTGCGCCGGTTCGTCGACAGGAAAAGCTGCTCCACGGCGACCACCTCGGGACGCAGCGTCTCCATCGCATCCAGCACCAGGGCGAACAGGTTCGCCAGGCGCGCCGCCTCGCTCGTCTGCGGCACGGTGTCCAGCCGCGCCGCGCTGACCAGCTCCAGCGCCCCGGGCGCGCCGTCCACCAGCGCGATGCCCGTGCGGCCCAACCCAGGATCGACGCCGAGCACCCGCGTCATGCCATCGCGTCCGGCGAGTCGGCTATCTCGTCGCGGGTCCTGCCGGAGGGGAAGACCATCGATGTGCCGTCGCGGGTGACGCCGGAGGGGAGGAACCCGCGCGGCGATTCCCGAGGAGCCGCGCGGGGGGCACCCGAAGGCGGCAGGACCCGCGACGGCTCTTTCACCTCGACACGGCTTCGGCGGGCCGGGCGGGCGTCAGCCCACGGATTCGAGGACGTCGTCCGGTATCTCGGCGTTGGCATAGACCTGCTGGACGTCGTCGTGCTCCTCGAGCGCGTCGAGCAGGCGCAGCACGGCAGGTGCCTGGCGCGCGTCGAGCTCGACGGAGGTGCTGGGATTCATGGTCACCTCGGCGGTGTCGATGGTGTAGCCGCGTTCCTCGAGGGTGCGGCGCGTCTCCTCGAAGCGCGCCGGCGCCACGGTCACCTGCACTTCACGGCCGTCCACCGTGACGTCGCCGTCGTCGCCGACGTCGACGGCGTCGAGCAGCTCGAGCGCCAGCTCCTCGGGGTCTCGGCCGCGCGCGTCGACGCGGATCAGGCCCTGCTGCGTGAACATCCAGGCAACACTGTTCGTCTCTCCGAGCGACCCGCCGGCTCGAGTGAAGACGTTGCGGATGGCCGCCACCGTCCGGTTGCGGTTGTCCGTCACGGTGTCGACCATCACGGCGACGCCGTTGGGGCCGTAGCCCTCGTAGCGCACCTCCTCGAGCTGCGCTCCCTCCTTGCCGCCGGCGCCACGCTGGATGGCGCGGTCGATGTTGTCGGCGGGCATGTTGACCTCGCGGGCCTTCTGGATCGCGAGGCGCAGGCGGAAGTTGCCCGCGGGATCGGGGCCACCCTCGCGCGCCGAGACCGCCAGCTCACGCGCCACCTTGGTGAACACCTGGCCGCGGCGGGCGTCGACGACCGCCTTCTTGTGCTTGATGCCAGCCCATTTGCTGTGGCCGGACATGGGACCTCCAGGAAGCGAACGAGTGTTCGGAATTGTAGGCTCCGATCTGCTCCGAGTTCTACGGCTCCGCTCGTCAGCCACACGGGCGCGGTTTGGGTGTTGGAAGCGGCGCGGATTCGGTCTATCATCGAGGAAGGTACACACCCTTCAGACGGAGGTGATCACGATCGCAAGCACCGTCTGGGAACGACTGAGGCACGGCCGAGCGGAGGTCTGAGGCCCGGGGTCGCGGCTGCGCCGCGGGACCGGGCGAGTACCGCTGAGGCCAACGGCCTCACAACACAATCAGGCCCGGGAATGTCTACCGGGCTGCCGCTTAGAAACGGCGCAACAGATACACAGGGACCGGCTCAGCCGGTCCCTTCTTTTTTGCCCCGCCCGCAGCGGCTTCGCGTCACATCGCAGATGCGCTGACGCGCGGCCGTGGCCGCCGTCCCGACACCGCAGGATGATCGCGCCACGTGAAGCGCAGCTCGCGGTCGGCTGCGGCGCTGATGCCGACGCGGCGCGAGACGGCGATGGGTGGCTCGGCGTCGCGCGACCGCACCGTCAGCCGCGCCCCCGGCGCGCAGAGGTCCATCCCATTGTCCGCGAGTGAGATTCCCAAGCCGCGACACAGGTTTCCTGGCCCGCGCAGCAGCGCGTCGTGATCCCGCACACCGCGGCGGCGAGCGACGACGTCTGCGCCTTGCTCCACCGACGCAGCGCGCAGCAGCACCGCACCGGCCGTCCCGTCCACGTCGCTGACGATGTTGGCGCAGTGGTGCACGCCGTACGAGAAGTACACGTAGAGAAAGCCGGCGGCACCGAACATGATGGCGGCGCGCGGCGTCGGACCGCGGTGCGCGTGCGACGCCGGGTCGCGGAGGCCCTCGTACGCCTCCACCTCGACGATGCGTGCGCAGACCGCGTCCGCGGTGTCCCCGTCGACCAGCAGCGTGCAGCCCACGAGGCCGCGCGCCACCGTCGCCGCGGGCCGCGCGAACCAGTCGCGCTCCAGGGTCGTGGCTATGCGCGCACCTCCGCGCCGCAGCGCTCCTGCAGGGCGCGCGCGATCGCCGCTTGTGCCGCCACCGCCTCGTCGCCGGTGAGGGTCCGGTCCGGAGCCCGGAACGTCAGGCGGAAGGTCCAGCCCTTGCGTCCCGCGCCGACCGCCTCGCCCCGGTACTCGTCGTACAGCTCAGCCTGCTCCAGGAGGTCGCCGCCGGCCATGCGGATGACATCCAGCGCCGCGCCGGCGCGCTCGTCCGACCGCACCGTGACCGCCAGGTCATGGACCACGGCGGGAAGCCGCGGCGGGGGTGCGTAGCGCACCGGCCGCTGGAACCCGGCGGTGAGCGCCTCGATGTCGAGCTCCCCGGCGACGATCCGGCCGCGGAGGTCGAAGCGCCGCATCGCGGCAGCGTCGAGCTCACCGGCGACGGCCACGCGCCTGCCCCCGGCGGCCCCCTCGCCGGTCCGACCGGGAATCATTCCCGCCAGCTCGGCCGGGCCCCAGTCGAGCCGCACACCGGCCAGCTCCCGGACCAGGCTTTGGAACAGCGCTTGGATGTGGCGCAGGGTGTGCGCCGCCTCGCCCGCGCCGCCCTCGCGGTGGACGATCACGCTCAGCAGCAGCGGCTCCGCGGGCAAAGGCGTCAGGCGCGAGTCGGCCCCGTCAGCCGTCGACCCCTCGGGGAGCCCGCGCCGCTCGCCCTCCCAGAAAGCGCGGCCCAGCTCGAACAGCGCCGCCTCCTCCACGCCCCGGCTCAGGTTCAGCGCCAGGGACTGAGCCAGGCCCGGCAGCTGGCCGGTGCGCAGGACCTGCCAGTCCGAGGTCAACGGGTTGCGCAGCGGGATCGGCTCCCGGCCGGCGCCCAATCCCGGGAGCACGGCGGCCACGTCCCCGGCGGTGAACGAGTACGTGATCGCCTCGTCGAACCCCGCCCCGTAGCTGGCTTCGCGCACAGCGTCCTCGACCGGAGCGGGGGGCAGCGGCGGGCCCAGCGGCACGCGACGTCCCGGCAGGGTGCTCGGCACCCGCGCATAGCCGAGCATGCGGCCCACCTCTTCGATCACGTCCTCGCGCACGTGCACGTCGCGGCGGAAGTGGGGCGGCGCCACCACCAGCGCGGCGCCGCTCTGCTCGACGGCGAAGCCGAGGTGCGCCAGGATCGTCGCCGCGTCGGTGGCGTCCACCGCCATCCCCAGCGTGGCTTCGATCTGACCGGCGGACAGCGCGATCGGGGCGATCTCGGGCAGCGGCCCGGCCCACACGTCCACCGCGCCGTCGAGAACGTGCCCACCGGATGCCTCGACCATGAGACGCGCAGCACGATCCAGCGCCAGGGGCGGCAGCGTGTCGCTCAGCCCCTTCTCGAAGAGCGTCGACGCGTCGGTGCGCAGCCCCAGCCGCGTCGCGGTGGCGCGCACGGCGATGCCGTCCCAGGTGGCGGCCTCGATGAGCACGGCGCGGGTGTTGTCGTCGACCGCGGTGTCCAGGCCGCCCATCACGCCCGCCAGGCTGACCACTCGTGAGCCGGCGCAGACTGCGATGTCACCGCTCGCCAGCTCGCGGTCGACGCCGTCCAGCGTGACGAGGCGCTCACCGGCGCGCGCCCGGCGCACCACCACACCGGCCCGGCCGTCCGTCGCGGCGGTCGCCGCGACCAGCTTGTCGAGGTCGAAGGCGTGCAGCGGCTGGCCCAGCTCGCGGGCCACGAAGTTGGTGACGTCGACGACGCCATTGATCGGTCGCAGCCCCACCGCGCGAAGCCGGCGCTGCATCCACTCGGGTGAGCGACCGATGCGCACGTTCTCCACCACGCGCACCGCGAACCGCGGGCACGCGCCGGCATCCTCGACGGCCACGGTGGTGCGTTGCGCGGTGGCCACGGAGGATGCGTGCGACTCGGGGATCGACCTGTCCGGCTCGTTGAGCGGCTCGCCCAGTGCGGCGGCGAGCTCGCGGGCGATTCCCAGGTGGCAGAGGCAGTCGGGGCGGTTGGTCGTCACCTCTGCGTCGATGACCACATCGAGGTCGACGACGTCGCGCAGCGGCTGTCCTGGTGTGCCGCGCTCCAACACCATGAGCCCACCGGCGTCGTCGCCCAGGCCCAGCTCCGCGGGTGACAGCAGCATCCCCGGCGAGCGGTGCTTGCCGCGGTAGGTGCGCACCCCCAGCGGTTCGTCCAAGGCCGGCGGGCGCGTCCCCGGCGGCGCGTACGGCACCAGGTCGCCGGCGCGCACGTTGGGGGCGCCCGTGACCACCCGCAGCGGATCGGTGGCGATGCCCATGGCCGCGAGCACCGGCGGCGGCGACGGTCCGACGTCGACGTCGGCGATCTGCAGACCGTGGGTGGACCCGGGCATGGGTTCGAGTGCGAGCACGCGCGCCACGACGATGCCGGCGGCGAAATCCTCGGTGGCGCCCACCTCCGTACCGGTCTCGACCAGCGTGCGCACCAGGAGATCGAGGGTCGCGTCGAGCGCCGCATAGTCGCGCAGCCAGCGCAGCGACAGCTTCATGTCGCCGGTTGCAGGAAGCGCACATCGTTCTCGTACAGCAGCCGCATGTCGTTGATGCCGTACGCGAGCATCGCCGCGCGCTCGATCCCCATGCCGAATGCGAACCCGGAAAAGCGATCCGGGTCGATGCCACCGTTGCGCAGCACGTTGGGATGCACCATGCCGCAGCCCAGCAGCTCGAGCCACCCACTGTGCTTGCACAGCGAGCAGCCGGAGCCGCCGCATGAGACACAGGCCAGCTCCATCTCCAGCGACGGCTCGGTGAAGGGGAAGTGGTGCGGCCGCCACTGCACGCGAGCGTGCTCACCGAAGAAGGCGCGTGCGAAGTACTCCAGCGTCCCCTTGAGATCCGACACGGCGATGCCCTCGTCGATGCATAGCCCCTCGACCTGGAAGAACATCGGCAGGTGCGACGCGTCGTAGTCGCGACGGTACGACTTGCCGGGCACGATGACGCGCTGCGGTGCGCCGTGCATGATCATGCTGCGGATTTGCACCGGTGACGTGTGCGTGCGCAGCAGGCGCACATCGTCGATGTAGAAGGTGTCGTGCGCGTCGCGCGCGGGGTGCCCCGGCGGCTGGTTGACCAGCGTGAAGTTGTAGCGGTCGTACTCCACCTCGGGTCCGGACACGACCGAGTAGCCGAGGTGCCCGAAGATGCGCCGCATCTCGGACTCCGCGCGCGTCACCGGATTGGGGCGGCCGCGGCGCAGCGGGGGCGGCGGCCACGAGAGGTCGAGCGCCTCGGCCTCGCGGCGCTCGGCGCCGGCCGCGGCCTCCAGGGCGGCGCGGCGCTCCGTCAGCGCGCCGTCGACCCGCTCCACCAGCGTGTTGAGCAGCTGCCCCAGCGCTCGCCGCGCCTCCGGGTCGGGCAGCGAGCCCAGGCCGCGGCGCAGTCCGGTGAGCCGGCCGTCGGCGCGCCCCAGGTAATCGGCGCGGACGGCCTCGAGGGCTGCCAGGTCAGGCGCTGCTGCGATCGCGTCGAGCGCCGCCGAAGCGACGCCGTGCGCGTCCCCCGTACGCTGCTGGGCAGGGTCCTCCGGTGCCCGCCCCCGCCGGGTGGTCACGCGCCGGCGGTCGTGCCCCGCGCCACCTCGACCAGGCGGCTGAACGCCGCCGGGTCATCGACCGCCAGACCGGCGAGCATCTTGCGGTCGATCTCCACGCCCGCCTCCTTGAGGCCGTGCATGAAGCGGCTGTACGCCAGCCCGTTCTGCCGCGCCCCGGCGTTGATGCGGGCGATCCACAGCGCGCGCATGTCGCCCTTGCGCTGCTTGCGATCGCGATAGGCATACGCCAGCGAGTGCATCACAGCCTCATTGGCAGGCTTGTAGAGGCGGCGCCGCGCGCCCTGCATTCCCTCCGTGAGGTCGAGGATCTTCTTGTGGCGTGCCCGTCCGGTGACGCCGCGCTTCACCCTGGCCATGGCTCCTCCCCTACAGGTAGGGCGCGAGACGGATCACCGTCCGGCGCTCCGCCGACGAGACCTCATGCTGCTTGCGGTACTGCCGCTTGCGCTTGGCGCTCTTGTGCTCCAGAAGGTGTGAGCGGAATGCCTTGCGCCGCATCACCTTTCCCGTGGAGGTGACGCGAAAGCGCTTCTTCGCTCCCCTATGCGTTCTGATCTTCGGCATTGTTGTTTCCCGTGGCGCCGGCGTCGCCGGCATGCGCCGCGGCCGCCTGCTCGCGCGGCTGGCGCTCGTTCTCGCGGTGATCGCCCTTGGCGTGCTTCTTGTTGAGCGGACTGAGGATCATGATCATGTTGCGGCCCTCCACGAGCGGGTTGCGCTCGATCGTGGCCAGCTCCTTCAGCTCCTCGGCCATGCGGTCCAGCAGGCGGCGACCGTACTCCTGGTGCACCATCTCGCGGCCGCGGAACATGATCGTCAGCTTGACCTTGTCTCCGTCGCGGAGGAAGCTGCGCACCGAGCCGAACTTGGTCTGAAAGTCATGCTCGGAGATCTTGGGCCGGAGCTTCATCTCCTTGACGTTGATGGTGTTGTGCTCTCTGCGGCTCTCCTTGTCCTTCTTCAGCGCTTCGAACTTGTAGCGCCCATAGTCCATCAGACGGCAGACGGGGGGTTGAGCCTGAGGAGCCACCTCGACCAGGTCCAGCTCTCTCGCACCGGCGAGCTCCCTCGCCTTCTCTATGGTGACGATGCCCAGAGGCTCGCCGGTGGTGTCGTCGAACAGTCGGACGGTCGGAACCCGGATCTGGTCGTTGATCCTCAGCTCTCGGAATGCGATGGGGCGAATCCTCCGGATAAAAAAATGGATAGCTGTCCGCTATCCAGGGATCGGTGGCTGGACCTCCAAGGCGAACCCGGGAGGTGAGATGCGACCGCACGCATCTTCTTGGCGGCGCCAACACGGCGTCCGGTTCGGCAGCATATCACGGGGTTCGCGCAGCCAAACGCGGACGTCACGGGCTGTCGCGGCGTGCGTGCAGCAGCATCTCGGCGGCGCCACGGGCGCCGTGCACCGGCGACGGCACCACGGCGACGACTCGCCAGCCGGCATCGCCCACACCGCGCGCGGCGCGGTCCGCCGCCTCAGCCACGAGCGGACCGTCCTGCGGCGCGGTGGCCAGCCGCAGCTCGAACATCGGCTTGACCAACCCGATGAGGTCCGCCCCGGCCGCGAATCGCAGCGCACCCAGCTGCGCCACGCATGCGGCCAGCGCGAGGTACGAGACGTCCACGGTGACTACGTCGATCGGCTCCGGAATGAGCACCCGGTCAAGCGCGGCGACGTTGGTGGCCTCGAGGTTCACCACGCGAGCCTCCTGTCGCAGGGAGCCGAGCAGCTGACCGTGGCCCGCGTCCACGGCATACACGCGCGCCGCGCCACCCTGCAGCAGCACCTTCGTGAAGCCGCCTGCCGCGGCCCCGACATCGAGCGCCACGCGACCGTCCACCGTCACGTCGAAGGCGAGCAGCGCAGCGCGCAGCTTCGCCTCCCCGCGGAGGGCGCGCTGCTGCGGCAGGGTGAGCGCGTCGCCGGCCGCGGGTCGCTTCAGCTTGCGCGCCGTTGGCGCACCTCGGCGAGCAGCTGCTCCACGAGCGAGTCGAGCGCAACGTCGACCTGTGTGTCGCGGCGCGTGTCGCGCACCCGGACGACACCGTCGCCACGCTCCACGTCGCGGCGTCCCACCACGACGACATACGGGACGCGCCGCAGCTCGGCGTCACGCACCCGGGCCTGCATGCGCTCCCCGGGACGGTCGTTGACCATTGCGCGCAACCCCGCCTCCCTCAAACGTGTCACCACATCCTCCACGAAGCGCATCACCTCGGCCACGTCGTCCTGCACCGGGATCACCTCGCACTGCACCGGCGCGAGCCACAGCGGGAAGTGGCCCGCGAAGTGCTCCGTGAGCACGCCGATGAAACGCTCCAGCGATCCGTACACCGCGCGGTGGATCACCGCGGGCGTGCGCTCCTGGCCGCCCGGGTCGATGTAGACGCAGCCGAAGCGGCGCGGCAGCTGGAAGTCGAGCTGGATCGTCCCCAGCTGCCAGGAACGGCCGATCGCGTCCTCCATCATGATGTCGATCTTGGGCCCGTAGAAGGCGCCCTCTCCCTTGTCGACCACGTACCCGCCCTCCCCGGCGCGGGCGTCGAGGATCCGTAGCAGCGCCGCCTCGGCACGCTCCCAGGTTTCGACGTCACCGATGAAGTCGTCGGGCCGGGTGCCCAGGCGGAAGGAGTACTTGAGGTCGAAGAGCCCGTAGAAATGGCTCACGATGTCGAACACACGGTCGTACTCGGCTTCGATGTCGTCCGGCGCGACGAAGATGTGCGCGTCGTCCTGCTGGAACTTGCGCACCCGCAGCAGCCCGTGCAGCGTGCCCGAGCGCTCGAAGCGGTGCAGCACACCCCAGTCCGCCAGGCGCAGCGGCAGCTCGCGGTAGCTGCGCCGGCGCATGTTGTAGACGACCATTGCGTTGGGGCAGTTCATCGGCTTGGTGCCGTACGTCGTGTGCTCGTCCACCGGGGTGACGAAGATGTTGTCCCGGTAGTGGTCCCAGTGTCCGGAGATCTCCCAGAGGCGTTTCTCGTTGACCACGGGCGTGGAGATCTCCTTGTAGCCGCGGCGCGCGTGCTCCGCGCGTGAGTAGTCGAGGAGCTCGTTGAAGAGGACGAGACCGTTGGGCAGCCAGTACGGCATGCCCGGGGCCGTCGAATCGAAGTCGAAGAGCTCCAGCTCACGGCCGATGCGGCGGTGGTCGCGGCGTTCCGCCTCGACGAGCCGCTGCAGGTATGCGTCGAGGTCCTCCGCGCTGAACCAGGCGGTGCCGTACACGCGCTGCAGCTGTTCGTTGCGCTCGTCACCGCGCCAGTACACCCCGGCAACGCGGAGCAGCTTGACCGCGTTGAGCCACCCGGTGTCGGGCACGTGCGGGCCGCGGCAGAGGTCGACGAAGTCGCCCGTGCGGTAGACGCCCACCGTGTCGACGCCGGCGTCGAGCCGGTCGATGATGTCGACCTTGAACCCCTGTCCCATCGAGTCGAACATCTGCCGCGCGGCGCCGCGATCGAGTGTTTCTCTCGTGAACGGGATGCGCGCTCTCGCCATCTCGTGCATCCGCTGCTCGATGCGGGACAGGTCGTCGTCGCTGAAGTGCTCGCCGCTGCCGAGCCGGAAGTTGTAGAAGAACCCATCTTCGATCGGCGGCCCGACGTCGTACTGCGTCCCCTCGTAGAGCTGCATCACCGCGGCGGCGAGCAGGTGAGCGGCGCTGTGACGCAGGATCTCGAGCGTCGGCTCGGCGGGGCTGTCGAGCGGCGGGCCTGCTTCAGCAGCGTCGTCGACGGCGTCGTCGGCCATGAACCGCGGATTCTACGGGCTCGCCCGGCCCGCCAGCCCCGGGACCGGCGCGCGAAACCCGCTCAACCGGCGAGGCGCGACATCCCCCCGGGCAGGTCGTCGCGTCCGATGCACAGGTCCGCCAGCTGCGCCTCCGGGTCGTATGTCGTGGGGTGCAGCGTCAAGGACAGCTGGCGGACCATCGGCAGGGGACGTGCGTTGGAACGACGTGCCTGCGCGCGCAGGCGCTGCAGCCGCTCCGGGTCGATGGCGCAGCAGCGCACGCTGCAGTACTTCGCGGTGCGCTTGTTGACCACGGCGCCGCATCCACGGCGTGCACACACGCGGCGCTTCTCACCGCCACGCTGCACACCGCTGTCGCCAGGTCCCTCCATCGGCGACGGGCAGTGTACGACCGCGCTGCGAACATGTGTCAATGGGGGCGCTGCAAGGGCGGGTCCGCACCGTGATGCTGTGCCCCTGTGCACAAGTCGGGTTGTGCACACTGTGGAGAAGCGCCACGCCGCAGTTCACGTCGCACGCGCATCGCTTGTGCGCAAGTGGTGTGCAACAGCGGTTGCCTGCGGCCGCGTTCGCGGGCGACGCCGGTACGCGTCCGTATAATCGAACAGCGCGAATGTCAGGTTCCAGCGCAGCAGCGCAGGTGGCGAGATGCGACTCGGCCGTGCGCTCGCGGGCGCGGCGTGCGTGGCGACGACCGCCGGCTGCGCCGCATCCGCGCCCGCGGTGAGCAGCGGCGTCACGAGCAAGGGCCCCGCGCAACGCAGCAGCGCCGCGGCGTCGATGCTGCGCAGCACATGGCAGAGCTATGCGACGCAGTTCATCCACGATGGACACGTGGTTGACCCCAGCAACGGCAACACCACGTCCGAGGGCCAGTCGTACGCGATGCTGCGCGCCGCGTGGATGGACGACCGCACCGCGTTCGACTCCGTGTGGAGCTGGACCCGCGCCAACCTCTGGCAGCAGGCTTCGCAACGGTTCGGCTGGATCTGGGCCGGCGGGCGCCTGCTGAGCCCTGACAGTGCCACCGACGCCGACCAGGACATCGCGCTGGCGCTGGTGTTCGCCGCGCATCTCTGGCATGACGGCTCCTACATGCAACAGGTGCAACCCGTGCTGCAGGGCATCTGGCAGAACGATGTCGCGCAGGTCGGCGGCACGCCGTTCGTGGTGGCCGGCAACTGGGCGGCGCACGGCGATCCCGCGGGGGCCGTGCTCGACCCGTCGTACTTCGCGCCGTATGCCTATCGCGTGTTCGCCCGCGTCGACGGATCGCATCCCTGGATGTCGCTGGTGGGCAGCTCCTACGCAGCGCTCAACGCGTGCTCACGAGCCGCGCTCGACACCGGGAGCAGCGTGGGGCTGCCACCCAACTGGTGCGTCCTCGACCGCAGCACCGGACAGATGCGGTCGTTCAGCAGCAAACCCGACGGTGACGACTACGGATACGACGCATTCCGCGTCATGTGGCGGATCGCCCTCGATGAGCAGTGGAGCGGATCACCCGCCGCCCGCGCGTACCTCGCCACGCAAGCGTTTCTGCGCGCACGCTGGCATGCGGACGCAGCCCTGGCTCCGGTCTACGGCCACGACGGCCTGGTGCGCGCCTCGGGTGACGACCTCACGGTGTACGGCGGTGACATCGGGGCCTTCCTGGGTACAGACACCGCGGGCGTCGCCGCCATCCTGCAGCGGTTGACCGGCGGGTTCCACCAGGAGGCTGGGCGCTCGTACTGGGGTGACCCCGCCAACTACTATGAGCAGAACTGGGTCTGGTTCGGGGTCGCCCTCGGCACGGGGAGCCTGGCCAACCTCGCCGCGTGAGCCGCGGCGTCGACCACAGCATCCCGAGGACACAGGTGGCCACCGTTCAGCTGCCGCCGCTGCAGGACGTCGATCTCTCCCCGCTGTCGCTGCAGCGCTTCGCCGAGGTGCTGCCTGCGGCCACCGCTGAGAGTGTGATCGCCGAGGCCGCGCAGGCCGAGCGCGCGTTCCGGGGCCGCACCATCTGGAACGTCAACTCGACGGCAAGTGGCGGCGGAGTGGCCGAGATGCTGCAGTCGCTGGTGCGCTACTCGCGCGGCGCCGGCGTCGACACGCGCTGGACCGTGATCGCCGGCGACGACGGGTTCTTTCGAATCACCAAACGCATCCACAACCGCCTGCACGGCTCGCCGGGCGACGGCGCCGACCTCGACGACAATGCGCGCTCCCACTACGAAGACATCCTCAGGGTCAATGCGGAGCGTCTGGTGGAGCGCACCGCAGAGCGGGACATCGTCATCCTGCACGACCCGCAGACGGCGGGGATGATCCCCGCGCTGCGCCAAGCGGGACGCATCGTGGTGTGGCGCTGTCATGTCGGCGTCGACCAGCCCAACGACGTGGTGCGCGGCGCGTGGGACTTCCTGCGTCCCTACGTGTCGCGCGCCCAAGCGTTCGTCTTCTCCTGCCGCGCTTTCGTGTGGCAGGGGCTGGACGACACCCGCCTCGCGGTCATCGCGCCGTCGGTCGATCCGTTCGCCGTGAAGAATTACGAGCTGGCGCCGGACAAGGTCGCGGCGGTGCTCCGTGCTGCGGGCATCGAGGACGGCCGTGCGGCAGCCGCAGCGGACTTCGCGCGCACCGACGGCACGAGCGCCACCGTGCGGCGCCGTGCCGAGATGACGGAGTCGACGCGCATCGAGCCGGCCACACCGCTGCTGCTGCAGGTGAGTCGCTGGGACAGGCTCAAGGATCCGCGCGGCGTTCTCCAGGCGTTCGTCGAGCACGTCCACGGTCGCAGCGATGCGCATCTGGTCCTCGCCGGTCCCTCGGTGACGCATGTCTCCGACGACCCCGAGGGGCTGCAGGTGTGCCAGGACGTGAGAGAGGCATGGCGCGCCCTGCCGGCACAGGTCGCAGCGCGCGTGCACCTCGCCACGCTTCCGATGGAAGACCTCGAAGAGAACGCGGTGATCGTCAACGCGTTGCAGCGGCGCGCCACCGTGGTGGCGCAGAAGAGCCTCGCAGAGGGATTCGGGCTCACGGTGGCGGAGGCGATGTGGAAGGCGCGCCCCGTGGTGGCCAGCGGCATCGGAGGCATCCGCGACCAGATCGAGGACGGGCGCTCAGGACTGCTCGTCGACCCCACCGACCTCGACGGGTTCGGCGCGGCGGTGCTGAGCCTCCTCGACGACCCGAAGGCGGCCAACGCCATGGGACACGCGGCGCAGGAACGCGTGCGTTCCGAGTTCCTCGGCTCACGACACCTGCACCAGTACCTCGAGCTGCTCGAGGATCTGATCAGCGCCTGAGCGCCGCCTTCACTCGGCGGGCGTCTGGCCGAACGTGAGCGCCGCGGCGGGGTGCGTGCGCGCCAGGCGCATGCGCACCGTGCCCAGCGCGGATGCGGACAGGGTGACGCCGGTGAGCGCGTCGACGAACGCCGCTCCGTCGATGCGCAGCAGCGCGCACGCAGTCGCGGCTCGTACCGTCGCGGTGCGAAGCCGGTGCTCCAGCAGGCCGATCTCACCGAAATACGCCGGCGCGCGCAGCGTATTGATCACCCGCTCCACGCGGTCCTCGCCGCTCGCTGTGACCTGCACCCCACCGTCAAGCAGCACGAAGAAGTCGTCGGCGCGCGCAGCCTCGCGGATGATCAGGGTGCCTGCCGCCACGTTCTCCTCGGCCGCCGCGCGCGCGATCCTCTCCAGCGCGGGGCGTGGCGCGCCCGAGAAGATGTCCAGCGTCTGGAAGACAGCGACCCACGGCTCCAGGCGTGCGGTCTCGCCGGCGCCGCGGGAGTTGATGGCGCGCACCCAGGGGTACGCCAGCAGCGACAGTCCCGGGATCACGAATGCCACCAGGAGCAGCGTGGCGTTGAGCCCCACGATGCCGAGAAGCACCGGCATGAGCAGCGCTCCCAGTGATATCGCGGCAAGCACCAGCGCGAAGAAGACGCCGAAGACGCGCGCCACCACGTCGGGCTTCGCGGAGCGCTGCAGCGCGGTTATGGCCAGCACGTCGACGACGATGGTGCCGGCGCCGCGCACCACCTCGATGGCGAACACGGCCTCGGGCTGGTGGACGACCGTCAGCAGCGCCGTCGGCAGGCAATAGCAGGACATGCCCAGGATGATGATCCCGGCCAGACGCCGCGCCCTGGCGATGCGGTTCATGAACGCCGCTATGACGATGCCGCCGACGCCCAGCGAGGCCAGCATGTATCCGTATCCCGCGCTGCCGGTGCCGAGAACCGTCTTGCTGATGACCACGAAGAGCACGGTGTCGGTGCCGTACACGAAGCTGGCCAGGATGCTGAAGCCGCACATGAGCGCCACGGCGGGCGACTCGACGAAGGCCTTCAGGCCTGCGGCCATCTGCTGCAGCGGACCTGCGGTCCCGCCCTGCGTGATGTCACCCGGCTGATTGCGTGTCCGCATGCGGCTGACCAGCAGCGCAGAGACGCCGAACGTGGCGGCGTTGATGCCAAACACCAGCGCGGGTGGACCAGCGAGCAGCAGCACCGCCGCGATCGCGGGGCCCACGATGATCGCCAGGTTCTCCACCGCGGACTGCACGCTGTTGGCCGCCGCGAGGTACTCCTCACCGACGACAGCGGGCGTCGCCGCGCGGGCGGACGGGTCGTACGCCGACGTCGTCACGGCCGTGAGCCCCGCCAGCACGAGAGCCAGGAGCACCGGACCATTCAGCGCCGCCACCAGCGCGAGGCCGCCCTGCACCAGCAGTGCCAGGAGATCGAGCGTGATCATCAGCCTGATGCGCTCCACGCGGTCGGACACGAGCCCGCTGAGCGGGCTGCACACCAGCGCCGTGAGAAAGCGCGTCATGGAGGCGGCGGCGACCCACGCGGGCGAATGCGTGGCGTTGAAGACGAACACGACGAGGCCGACGTTGTAGGCCCAGGAGCCGCTCAGGGAGATGGTCAGTCCGGCGAAGAGCAGGCGGTAGTCGCGGATGCCGAAGAGGGAGCGATAGCCGACCCGTTCCCCCACGGTCTCCGTCGCGGTCGAGATCGCTACGCCCGCCCTGCCAGGCGAACACCGCCGCGGCGTGCGGCGTCGACCCGCGCCACCCAGGGCGTGGCGCCGAGCTGTTCCAGGGCGGCGCGAGCCTCGGCGAGGGGCGCCTGCGCCTCGTCCTCGGCGTCGCCGGCGAGCAGCCACTCGCCCAGCTCGGTGCGAACCACCGCCGCCCAGAACGGGCGTCTGAGCCGGTCGAAGGCGTCGATGGCCTTGCGGAACAGCGCTTCCGGGTCGCCTTCGTCGCCCGCCCCCAGGTTGGCCCGCCAGCGTGAGAGGTGGGCCTGCAGCGACGGCTGCGTGCCCTCTCGGAAACGCCGCGACGTGGTCTCGATCAGGGCTTCCAGCTCGGCCCGATGGCCGAGCGCTATCGCCGCCTGCGACGCCTCCCACAGCCCCCGGCGCGCCATCGTCGGATACGCCTCGAGGGAGAGCTCCAGCGCCTCTTTGGCAAGCCCGAGCGCGTCGCTCAGGCGGCCTTCAGCCGACGCGACACCGGCCTCGGCGGCCTTCAGCAGAGCGCGCAGATCCTGGGCGATGTTGCTCGCGCCGGTGCGCTCGAACAGGCTCTCGGCGGCGCCCACCAGGTGGCGCGCGCCGTCCAGCTGCCCACGCCACAGGTACAGCCACGTGAAACCAACCGCGTAGCCCACGGTCGGCACGTGCGTGCCCAGCTCGGTGGCGTCGTGCTCCAGGTAGCTCGTGACCAGCTCGGCACAGCGATCCCACCGGCCCAGGTCGAGGAGCGCGCTCGCCCCACCGAGGTCGGCGAACGCGGAGCCGGCCCGGTCGCCGATGCGGCGGGCGGCCACCGCCGCCTGCTCGAAGTGCCCCGCTGCGGCCTCCAGGCGGTCTGCTTCCTGCAGCGTGTCGCCGAGGTTGCTCTCGATCGTCCCCAGCCGCGGCATCCCGAGCGCCCGCGCCAGCTTGAGGGCCCCCTCCTCCAGGATCTCGCCTTCCTCGCGCCGCCCCAGCGCCGCGAGCACCCAGGATTTGGTGTCGAGTGCCGAGGTGAGCGTCTCCATGAGCCGCCACGACTCGGCGACCGACAGCGCCAGGTCGGCGTGCTCCAGCGCGCTGTGGAGCTCCCCGTGGAAGTACTCCGTCGATGCCAGCAGGGCGGCCGCGTCCGCCAGCGCGTCGTTGCGCTCGGTGTCGCTCTCATCGGCGCTCATGAGCATGTCCAGCGCCTGCTTCATGTGCTCCAGGGCAGAGTTGAGCCTGCCCTCCGCCAGCTCGATGTAGGCCACGCCGCCCAGCGCGCGGGCCGCCGACGCCACGTCTCCCAGCGCGCTGTCCAGCTCGAACGCCGCGGTGTAGTGCGCCGTCGCCTGCTGGTGCCGCGCCTGCAGCCGGGCGGCCAGGCCGGCCTTGCTGCTGAGCTCGGCGCGCAGCCGCTCGCCGACGGCCAGCTGCAGCGCCCGCTCGTAGTAGCGCTGCGCGGCGTCGGGTGCGCCAAGGGACGTGGCATGGTCGCCGGCACGGGCCAGTGCCTGGAGAGCTCGGTCGCGCAGATCGGCGGCGTCCGGGGCGCCGGGCTCGGCCTCGTGGGCAGCCACGAGATGCGCGGCGATCACCTCTGCGACGCCTTCCTCGCCAACCCAGGACGCCTCCAGGTATGCGGCCGCGGCCTCGTGGCGCAGCCGCCGGTCGTGGCGCGCCAGGGTCCCGTAGGCGACGCCCCTGACCAGGTCCTGCACGAACACGTAGTGGCCCCGCTCCGGCGATCGGGGATCGGACTGGATCGAGAGCAGGTCCTTCTCGACGAGCCCCGCCAGCGCCGCTTCGACCTGCGCCAGGGGGAGCTCCGAAACCGCGCTGAGAGCCGCCGGGGTGAACGACTTGCCGAGCACCGCCGCGTCCTGGAGCAGGTGCCGCTCGGCCTCGTCCAGACCGCCGAGACGAGCGGCGATCATCGCGTGCAGGCTTTCCGGCACCTCGAGCGCATCCAGCGACGCCACCGAGCGGTAGACGCCGCCCTCCTCCACGATCAGCCGCCGGTCCAGCAGCATCCGCACCGTCTCGACGGCGTAGAGCGGGATGCCCGCGGCCCGTTCCAGGATCCTGGAGCTGAGCTCCTCAGCCAGTCCGGGAACCATGCCGCTGAGCAGCGCCGCCATCGCGTCGTCGCTGAGCGGTTCGAGGTAGAGGGAGGTCAGGCCTCGCTTGCCGATGCCCCACCCCGGCCGGCGCTCGGCGACCTCGGGGCGCGCCAGCGTCAGCACCAGGATCGGGCTGTTGCGCGACCACTCGAGGAGGTACTCGATGAAGTCGAGCAGGCCGCTGTCCGCCCACTGCAGGTCCTCGAATACGAGCACGGTGAGGTCGCGTGCCGCCAGGGCTTCGAAGAACATGCGCCAGGCGGCGAAGAGGTCGCGCGGATCCCGCGACGCCTCGGTTTCCAAGCCGAGAAGCTGCGCCAGGCGCGGCTCCATCCACGTCCGCTCGTCCTCATCGGCGACGAACTCCTCGACGGTGTGTCGCAGCTTCACCCGGGCGGCGGCCGGCGCCTCGCTCTCCAGCAGCCCGGCGCGGGTCCGGACCATCTCGGCCAGCGCCCAGTACGCGATCGCGTCGCCGTACGCGAGGCAGCGGCCGCGATGCCAGTACATCTGCTGGGTCAGCCCGTCGATGTACTTCTCGAACTCCCACGACAGCCGCGACTTGCCGACGCCGGCCACTCCGACGACGGACAGGAGCCGCGCCTTACCCTCCTCCGCCGTGGCGTGCAGCATCTCCTTGAGCAGGCGCAGCTCGCGCTCGCGGCCCACGAAGGGCGGCTCGATGCCGGTGGGCCGCATCACGCCGCCGCGTGCCGCGACCACGCGGTTGGCGCGCCACAGGCGAAGCGGCTCGGCCTTGCCCTTGAGCTCGTGGGTCCCGGCGTCGTCGTACACGATCGCCGCCTCGGTCGCCTGCCGGGTCGCCTCGCCCACCAGGACGGTCCCCGGCTCCGCGGCCGCCTGCAGCCGGGAGGCGGTGTTGACCAGGTCGCCGGCCACCATCGTCTGTCCGGTGGCGTCGAGGTTGACGGCGGCTTCGCCGGTGAGCACGCCGACTCGCGCCTTGAGGCCGCCCACCCCCGCCGTCTCGCCCAGAGCGCTGACCGCGTCGACCAGATCCAGGGCCGCGCGCACGCCGCGCTCTGCGTCGTCCTCCTGCACAGCCGGCACGCCCCACACCGCCATGACCGCGTCGCCGATGAACTTCTCGACGGTGCCCCCGTACCGGGAGATGATGGTGCGGGCGCTGTCGAAGTAGCGAGTGAGCAGCTCGCGCACGTCCTCGGCGTCGCGCCGCTGCGCCAGCTGTGTGAAGCCCACCAGGTCGGCGAAGAGCACCGTGACGTGACGCCGCTCGGCGGGCGACCGTGCCGCGCGCTTCGCCGGCGCGTCGGCACGCGTCGCGGCCGGGGCGGCCGGGTCCAGCGGGGCGCCGCACGCACCGCAGAACCGCTCTTCGGCGTCGTTGCCCTCACCGCAGACGGAGCAGGCACGCTGCAGTGGCGCCCCGCACTGCCCGCAGAAGCGGCGTCCCGGCCTGTTGTCAGCCCCGCACGCCGCGCACCTCACGTGTGCAGGGTAGCCGTCCGCGCCTTGCGCTGACGGCCGGCGCGCCCGGCTATTGCTCCGGCGGAGCGGTGCCCTTGCTCCGGTACAGGAACTGATTGTCGATTGTCACCCACACGGTGGCCAGAGACGCCACGCCGAGCGGTGCCGCGAAGATGATCAGGGTGCGCTGCCACAGCAGCACCGCGAACACCATCAGCGCGACGGCCACGACGGCGCCGAGGGTCAGCGCGAGTGCGGACCGAAGCACGCCACAAGCCTACCCAAGCCCCGGGTGGCGGATGCGCCGGGCCGCCGACTCGATAGGCTGCACGGCATGGGAGACGAGGCCACACCGGTCGACGCAGCGCCGCCGCCGGAGCCCGGCGGCGAGGAGCCGCGCGCCCCGGGCGCGCGCAACTACGACCCGCAGCCGCCTGAGGCGCTGATCGAGTTCATGTCGCAGCACTGGGACGCGCCCCCGCCGGTCGACGCGGCCGTGCACCCCGCGGCCCACAACTTTCGCCAGCGGCGCGAACGCCTGTCGCAGCAGTTTCGCGGCCGTCACCTCATCGTGCCCACGGGTGGCCTGAAAGCGCGCAGCGGCGACACCGATTTCCCGTTCCGCCCCGGGAGCGACTTCGTCTGGCTCTGCGGCCACCAGGAAGAGGACGCGGTGCTGCTGATGCGCGCCGACGGCGACCAGCACGAGGCGACCCTCTACCTGGAGCCGCGCGCCGACCGTTCGACGCCGGACTTCTTCACCGACGCCCGCCGTGGCGAGCTCTGGGTGGGGCCACGGCGGGGACTGGAGGAGACGGCCGCGCGTCTCGACATCGCCTGCGCCCCGCTGTCGCGCCTGCAGAAAGACCTCGCGTCGCTGGAGGCTGGGAGCGCGGTGACGCTGCGCGGCGTGGACGCGTCGGTCGACGACGCGATCCAGGAGCATCCCGACGACGCGACGCTGGCCACCGCGCTCTCCGAGCTGCGGCTGCTGAAGGACGACTTCGAGGTGCGCCAGCTGGAGCGAGCGGTGGCCGCCACGGTCAAGGGATTCGAGGACGTGGTGCGCGCGCTGCCGGACGCGATGGAGCGCGGCGAGCGTGTGGTCGACGGGGTCTTCCGCCTGCGTGCCCGTGTCGACGGCAACGACGCCGGGTACGGAACCATCGCCGCGTCAGGCGCGCACGCCGCCATCCTGCACTGGCAGCGCAATGACGGCGACGTGCAAGCTGGCGACCTGCTGCTGCTCGACGCCGGCGTGGAATGCGACGAGCTCTACACCGCGGACATCACGCGCACGCTGCCCGTGTCGGGTCGTTTCACCGCGCAGCAGCGCGAGCTGTACGAGCTGGTGCTGCGCGCCCAGGACGCGGCCATCAGCGAGGTGCGGCCCGGTGCTGACTTTCTGGCGCCGCACCGCGCCGCGATGCGTGTCCTGGCCGGGGGATTGGAGCGCCTCGGTCTGCTTCCGGAGGGAGCAGAGACATCCTTGCAGGAGGACAAGCAGCTGTACCGGCGCTACACGCGGCATGGAACGTCGCACATGCTGGGGCTCGACGTGCACGACTGCTCCCACGCTCGCGACGAGCACTACCGGTCCGGTCCGTTGGAGGCTGGAATGGTCTTGACCGTGGAGCCGGGCCTCTACTTCCAGCCCGACGACATGACCGTGCCGGAGCATCTGCGAGGTATCGGCATCCGCATCGAGGACGACGTGCTGGTGACAGAGGATGGCTGCCGCGTGCTCTCCGCGGCGCTGCCCCGCGAGCCCGGCGAGATCGAACGCTGGATGGCCGAGCTGGGCGCAGAGGAACCGCAGCTGCGCCGATCGCTCTAGCGCCGGCGTGATCGTCAGCCTTCACCCGGAGGCGGGCGAGCTGTCGACGGCGATCCGCGAGCTGCTGCAGTCGCGACCCTCGCCTGGCGGCGGGCCACGCGTGCTGATCAACGTTGCCGGTCAGCCGGCGAACAGCCTGCTGCACGACGGCCAGGCGTGGAAGCGGTATCCGCCGTCGCGTCTCATCGGCGACGCGGAGGCGGCGCTGCGCAGCGCGGCGCGCGCCGACTTCGTCGTGCACGCCGGGTTCCACTTTGCCGGTGCACGGGACGCCGGTCTCGAGGTCGCCGATTCGCTGGCGGCGACCGTGGAAGGTGCGCTCGCCGCAGAACAGGTGGTGCTGCAGGCGCGGCGACCGGCGTGCGTGGTGCGCCTCGGATACCTGTACGGTCCCGGCTCGCGCAGCCTGCGCGCGTACCGCCGCGCCTTTCGCATCGGCCGCCCCTACTGGGCCGGCCCGGCGCGCGTGCGGCAGCGCTTCCTGCACACGCACGACGCCGCCAGAGCGCTGCTCGCCGCGGCGCGGGGTGTGGCCGGCAGCGTCACGGTCGCCGCCGACGACCAGCCAGCCACCTTCGCCGCGTTCATGGACCACTTCGCGCGCCTCGTCGGCAATCCGCTGCCGCTGCACATTCCCGGTGTGCTGGCCCCCGTGTCGCACCTGGTGATCGCGCAGGAGCACATGGACATGGTGCGGCTGGCGACGGCGCGCATCCCCGACAGGCCGCGGCCGCGCGGCTTCACGCCTCGCTTTCCCGCATATCGCGGCGGGCTACGCGAGGTCGTCCACGCCTGGAGCTGACTAGGCCGCGCCCTCGGGCCGGGCCGCGGCGTTCGCCATCCGGCCGCGGCGCTCCGCGCGCTCCTGCGCGCGGATGTAGAGGAGGCACGGCGCGCCGATCATCGCCATGAGCACGTCGTTGTAGCCGCGGAACAGCAGTGCGGATGCGGCGCCGGCGGCCGCCGTGATGCCGAACGTCAGCATGATCACCGTGAGCAACCCCTCGAACGCGCCGATGCCCAGCGGGAGGAAGCTGATGGCGGCGAACGTGTAGCTCACACCGAGCACGAACACCGCGGTGATGTAGGTGACATGCAGCCCGATTGCCAGGAGCGCGAGATAGAACAGCAGAAAGGACAGGATGGCGGCGAGCGCCTGAAAGCCGAGCACGGGCAGCAGCGTGCGCGGCCGGCACAGCTTCACGAACGCGGGCCGGATCTCGTGCAGCTGCGTGTCGAAGCGGCGCAGGAAGCGGACGTGCTCCACCGCGCGGATGGCACGGCTGTACGCCGGCTCCCACAGCAGCAGGATGAACACCCCGATGAACCCCAGCATCATCGCCATCATCAGCAGCGCCACGTTGTGACGCTGCACCAGCTGCGGCAGCGCGCCAAAGCTCATCAGGAGCATGTAGGAGATCTCCTGCAGCGCCACCGTCGCGGTGATCG
The DNA here is from genome assembly GCA_963777285.1 of Candidatus Dormiibacterota bacterium. GTDB lineage: Bacteria > Chloroflexota > Dormibacteria > Aeolococcales > Aeolococcaceae > JAFARE01. Next base: position 582,041 of record CAVZPR010000001.1, on the reverse strand, counting down.
CGCCGACGCCGCGCTGGTGGTCGCGGGAGCGCACCATCGCCACGCGCGTCAGGTCGCCCAGCGGCAGGAAGATCATCACCTGCCCGGCGAGCTCGATGAGCTGGGTGCGCACGAAGCCGATCCGTTCGCCGATGCCGCGCAATGCCATCCACCACGCGGAGCCGCGACACAGATACACGGCGACCACGACAGGCACCATCAGCAGCGCGGGCGCCCATCGTATCTGGCTGAACACGTGCCCCAGGCGCAGCGGATTGACGCCGATGATCAGGGCCGCCAGCCCGGCGAGGGCGAAGAGCTCAGCCCAGAAGCGGCGCAGCAGGCGCAACGCCGGGGCGAGAAATCTCACTGACGGTGCATCGTACCCGGCTGGATGCGTCCGTCCTCGATCTGCAGCACGCGGTCGGCGAAGCCGATGAGCCGGGTGTCGTGCGTCACCACCAGGCACGCCTGCCGGCCCTCGCGTACGGAATGCGTGAGCACCTGCATCGTGCCGCGGCCCGTCTGCGTGTCGAGGCTCGCGGTGGGCTCGTCCGCCAGCAGCACCGTGGGCCCGGTGATCAGCGCGCGAGCGAGGCTGACCCGCTGCTTCTCGCCGCCGCTCAACGTGCCCGGCTTGTCGTGGCGCCGCGCGGCGAGCCCGAGCGCGTCCAGCATCGCGTCAGCCCGCTCTCTCGCGGCACGACCCGGAACCCCGAGCAGGCGCAGCGGCAGGGCCACGTTGTCGCGGGCGGTGAATCCCGCAAGCAGGTTGAACGACTGGAACACGAAGCCGATCGTCGTGAGCCGCAGGTGCGCCAGCTCCACCTGGCTCGGGGGCAGCTCCGCACCAGCGATGCGCACCATCCCGCTGGAGGGGCGCAGCAGCCCCGCGAGCATCGAGATGAGCGTGGTCTTGCCCGAACCCGACGGACCCAGCAGCAGCACGACCTCGCCGCCGTCGACACCGAGGGTCGCGTCGCTCACCGCGTGGACGGCGTTGGCGCCGTGCCCGAAGGTGCGCGTCAGCGCTGCTGCCTCCACCAGACTCACGCCTTGAACACCTCCTGCGGGTCGATGCGGCTGACGTAGCGGATGGGCAGCAGCGCGGCGATGAGGTTGACGACGAGGATCACGCCCGCGACGCCGAGCACGAGGCCGACGTCGAGCTGCGACTCGATCACCGGATCCCACCGGTCCAACCCCGCCGCGAGGCCTGCGGCCAGCCCCCATCCCACGAGGGCGCCGCACACCGACAGCACCAGCGACTGCAGCAACGCGCTTCCGTACAGGATGGCGCGCGACGCACCCACGGCCTTCATCACCGCGTAGTCGCGCTGGTGCTCGACGGTGGCCGCGTAGAGCACGATGCCGGCGATCAGCACACTGGCGATGAGGCCGACAAGCCCAACCACCTGGATCGGCGCCGCGAAGCTGGAGCTGACCATGGCCAGGTCGTTCGCGGCGACGGTCGACGTGGGCAGCGCATGCACGCCCGGTATCGCGTCGATGGCCCGCACGACGGTCGCGGACGACGCCGACGGCGCCAGCTGCACCAGCCCGTAGCTCACGCTGCCGGCCCCCGCGATGGCTTCCGCCACCTGCACCGGGACGAACACGAAGAAGTCACCCGCGGCGTCGGTGTCGTCGGAGATGCCGACGACCTGGAGGCTGTGGCCGAACAGCGTGACGGCGCCACCGATGTGGACCCCGGCGAGACCGGCAAAGCCGCGGTCGAGGACGGCTTCTTCACCGCGCGGGTTGGCGCTTCCCGAGTCGATCTGCCAGGGCCCTCCCGCGGCACCTGCGACGAAGCCCACCACATAGACCGGCACGTGCGCGCCATTCGCCGAGACCACGCCGTTTATGCCAACTATGGGCGTAACCGCGGCGACGCCGGAGACCCGGCCGACCTGGTCGAGCGTGGTCGCAGGAAACGCCGACTGCGCGAAGAGCAGGTCGTCGATCCCCTTCTCGGCGACGATGAGCTGCGAGCGGGTGTGATCGACGTACTGCGACGCCGACGCCGTCACCCACTGCGTCGTGCCCTCGAGAAAGATGACGAGCATGGCCGCGACGGCGAGCGCCGCCGCGCTGACGGCCCAGCGACGCCGCTCCCCGGTGAGGTTGCGCCAGGCGATGTAGAGGGCGGTGCGCGCCCGCCCGGCTGCGCTGCCGCCCGTGCCTCCCATCGCGCCCGCAGCATAGTCGGCCGGAGGCGGCGGCGCCTGTTTCCGGCACCTGAGGGGTGGTGGGCGCCATGGGCTACACGAGCCGCATCGCCATCGACCGCGTCATGACGTCCCGGAGCAATTTGGTGGGCGCAATTGGATTCGAACCAATGACCTCTGCGATGTCAACGCAGCGCTCGTACCAACTGAGCTATGCGCCCGTCCCCTCGGGGCGATTCTACCGCGGCGCTGGCGGCTCAGACGCGAGCGGCCGGCCGTGCCGGGTGCGTGCTCGCCTGGGCCGCGCGCAGGTCGTCGTCGGTCACCTCGACCCGGAGCACGCTCTCGCACTCGTGACAGACGACGTGAAACGACTCGGGTCGGGCGATGGGGCGCGCCACAGCCTGGCGGTGCCCGCAGCACTCGCACGTCACGACCGCTCGCATTGGGAAAGCCTCCACTGCACCCATGGGGCCATCTGCCGGCCGTGAGCTTGCCACCGGCACCGCGCGAGCCCGCCGCCGCCATATTGTCGCGACCGCGCCGTTGCACGTTCGCGACATGCGAAGCGGCCCGGCTAGGTCTCGATCGCCGCCAGAGAGACCGCGGTGTCGTCCTCCTCCAGGACGGCCAGGCGGCGCCAGCCGACCGTGCGCACCAGGATGCCCAGCATCACCAGCAGCACGCCCAGCGCGGCGACGACGCGGTCCACGCCGACGAGGTCGGCGATGACCCCCGCCAGCAGCAGCGGGATCGCCACCGCGGCGTTGATGACCGTGAAGATGCCGCCGAAGATCCTGCCGCGTGCCTCCGGTGTGGTGCGCTCCTGCAGCACCGTGAACGCCGGGATGAGCAGCGCGCCCAGCGCACAGCCGAAGATCAGCGCCAGCACCACGGCGAGCGGGATCGTGCCGCCGTAGATGCCGAAGTGCTCCAGCACATCGGGCACGACACCCATGACTGCGAGCGCGGCCCCCGACGTGATGATGGCTGCGACGAGCGTGAGCGCTCGCGGGAACCTGGGCCGCTGTCCCAGCAGCGCGGCCGTGGCCACGAGACCGAAGGTTGCGGGAACCAGGACGATGTACGTGTCCTGGTCGGAGCGGTGCAGCACCTTGGCCATGTACACCGGTCCCAGCGCGAAGACGGTGAAGACGACGATCAGGGCCAGGGCCAGCTGATACAGGCCGAGGCGCAGCGCCGGGCTCGCCCGCAGCAGCGCGACGCCCTCGCGCAGCTCGCGAGCGATGTTGGGCGCAGGCGCATTGGTGGAGCGCACCGCCTTGAGGCTCGTGCCCACCCGCCACACCGCCAGCGCGGCCAGTCCGAACAGGGCGGCGGCGACGTAGAAGGGCGCGAAGTTGCCCAGGAACGCGATCGCCAGCGTGGCCGCGGGAACACCCAGCACGAGCGTCAGCAGCACCGTGGTCATGAAGAGCGACGTGGCCTCGGTGATCTGGTTGCGCGCCACCAGGCTGGGGATGCTCGCCGCCTCCGCCGGCGCGAACACCTGGCCCGCGGAGCTGAACAGCAGGGTGACGATGATCAACGGCCACGCCTGCCCTTTCAGCCCGGGGACGTACTGCGCCGCGGGGATGAGCAGCACCAAGCCCGCGCGCACCAGGTTGCACGCCACCATCAGCGTGCGCTTGTCGTGGCGGTCGGCGTACACGCCGGCGGGCGCGCTCAGCAGCACGCTGGGCAGCGTGTACGCGATGAGCACCACCGACTGCAGCGAAGCGCGACCGCTGATCGTGTACATGAACACGAGCAGCGTGAACATCAAGAACTTGTCGGCCAGCTGCGACGCGGCCTGCGCCGCCCACAGATAGCGGAAGTCGCCGCGGCGCAGCACGGCGATGAAGCCTTCGGCGTCCTGCGGCTGCGGCGGCACCGCCGGCCGCGTGGCGTGCAGCGGCGCGCGGATGTCGACCGCCTCGGGCACCGGGCGCGATGCGTGGCCCCGGCCGCGTTCGCGCCGTGCCGCCGGCGTGGTGCGGCTCAACCCGAATCCCTCAGCCCGGTCACGGCGCGAGCCAGGCGACTCCACTCATCGAGGCCAAGGGTACCCGGCCTCCGCGCCGGATCCACGCCTGCCCGCCTCAGCGCATCGGCGGCGGCATCCGCGTCGCCGTCGAGCGCGTGCGCAACGCCGTGGCGCAGCGTCTTGCGGCGCTGCTGGAAGACGGCGCGGGCCAGGTGCAGCACCGTCGCGCGGGAGTCCGGCGCCAGAGCGGGCGCGGGCAGCAGCCGGATGATCGAAGAGTGCACCGCGGGCGGCGGCGAGAACGCGCCGGGCGCGACGTCGGCCAGGCGGTCAACCTTGGCCAGGGAGCGCAGCGCCACCGTGGCCAGGCCCCAGTCGCCCGGCGCGGCGGTGAGGCGGGCGGCGACCTCGCGCTGCACCAGGAACACGCCGCGGCTGGGGGGAACCTCGAGCTCGACCAGGTGTCCCAGCAGCGCGCCGGTGAGCCGGTACGGCAGGTTGCCCGCGGCCAGCCAGCCGGCGCCGAGCCCGAACTCCGCCGGCCGCAGCTGGCGGGCGTCGGCGCGCGCCACGGTCACGTGGTCGTGGTGACGCTGCGTGATCCGGGCGGCCCGGACGCAGGCTGCGTCGACATCGAGGGCGATGACGCGGCCGGCGCGGGCGGCAAGCGCAGACGTCAGCGTGCCGATGCCGCAGCCGATCTCGACGACGGTGTCATCCGGCAGCGGTGCCAGCGCGTCGACGATCGCATCACGCACCGACGCGTCGACGAGAAAGTGCTGCCCCAGTCGCCGGCTGCCACGCACGCCGGCACGACGTGCCACGGCTCGCGCCGTGGCGGGACGCGTCAGGTCGAGGCTGCGATCTGAGTCCGGGGCGCTGCCCGCCCCATCAGCCCGCGTCACCGGGCCTCCGGCAAGCCGAACAGCCGTCGCGCTGTGCGGCTGGTGCCGGCGCGAACGTCGTGCACGGGCTCGTTGCGCATCGCAGCCAGCGCGGACGCGGTGACGGCGACGCGCTCGGGCAGGTTGACCGTGCCACGGTGCGGTACGGGGGCCAGGAACGGCGCGTCAGTCTCCACCACGTAGGCGTCCGGCGGCACTTCGCGCGCCGCCTGCTGGATGGTCGCCGCGCCGGCGAAGGTGACGATGCCCGAGAAGGAGAGGACGAAGCCGCGCTCGAGGCAGCGCGCGGCGTGCGCCGCGTCGCCTGTGAAGCAGTGCATGACACCGAGCGCCTCTGGCACACGGTCCAGCTCGTCGAGCACCTCGTGGTGCGCGTCACGGTCGTGCACCACGACCGGCTTGCCGTGCTCCAGCGCCAGATGCAACATGGTCCGCAGCGATTCCCGCTGCACGTCGAGCGGCGTCTCGTGGTACCCGGGGCGAAAGCACAGATCGAGCCCGATCTCGCCGACACCCACGGCGCGCGGGTGGCGCAACAGCTCGTCGAGCGCGCGCAGCTCCTCGCGGTCCGGTGGCGCGGGCTGCTGCGGATCCCACCCGACCGTGAACCACACCCCCTCGTGCGCCTCTGCGAGGGCACGGCTGCGCTTGCTGTCCTTCAGGTTCACGCCAATTGTGACCACATCGAGCACACCTGCGGCGCGCGCCCCGGCGAGCGCTGCATCGAGGATGCCCCGCTGCTCCAGCAGCGTCAGATGGCAGTGCGTGTCGACCAGCGGCGGCGCCGTCACGGACCCACCAGGACGGTGCACTCACCCGCGGGGTGCCTGCGCCATGAACTCCTCGAGCAGCTGCTGCGCCGTGCCGTGGTGAAAGTGCTCGTGCACCTTGGTCAGCTCGCGGGCGACGATCACGTGGCGCTCTCCCAGGATGGGCGCGGCCAGACGGAGCGTCTTCACCAGGCGCAGCGGCGACTCGAAGAAGACCAGCGTGTGCCCCGCGTCCAGCGCAGCCTGCAGGGCGCGCAGCAGCTTGGCGGGGCCGCGCGGCAGAAAACCGAGGAACGTGAACGCGCTGGCGTCGAGGCCGCTGGCCGCAAGCGCCGCGATGACCGCGGACGGCCCGGGCACGGTGACCACGCGGTGCCCCGCCTCACGGGCGGCACGCACCAGCTGCGCGCCGGGGTCGCTGACCGCCGGTGACCCGGCGTCGCTGCACAGCGCCAGCGTCTCCCCGGCGTCGAGCCGGGACAGCAGGTCAGGGATGCGCCGCGTCTCCGCGAACGCCGGCAGCGACAGCACACGTGTGCGGATGCCGTGCGCGCTGAGCAGCGCACGCGTGCGTCGCGAGTCCTCGGCGACGACGGCGTCGCAGTCGCGCAGCGTCTGCAGCGCGCGCAGGGTGATGTCCTGGAGGTTGCCGATCGGCGTGGCCACGACGGCGATGCAGCCGGCCGCGGCCGGGCCGCTAGTCACGCGGCGATTGTGTCACGCCTTCGGGGAGCTGACCGTGCAGCGCGAATGCCTCGACCATCCGCGGCACATCATCGTACGGCGCGCGCATCACCGCGGCCGGGGGCAGCGCGCGCATGAACACCTCGCCGTAGTCGCGGGTCGAGAGACGGTCGTCGCAGAGCACGGCCGCGCCGCGGTCCGACGAGCCGCGGATCAACCGGCCGAACCCCTGGCGCAGGCGGATCACCGCCGCGGGCAGGATGTACTGCGCGAACGGATCGCGCAAACCCTCGGTGCGTGCGCGCACCAGAGGATCGGTGGGCACCGCGAAGGGCAGCTTGTCGATGAGCACGCAGCGCAGCCGCTCTCCGGGGATGTCGACGCCCTCCCAGAAGCTGTTGGTGCCGAGGAGCACCGTGCGCGGGTCCTGCAAGAAGCTGTTGAGTATCTGGCGTCGCGTGCCGTCGATGCCCTGACCCAGGAGCGCAACCCCATGCGCTTCCATCCTGTCGTGCAGCAGCGCGTGGACGCGGCGCAGCGGACCGTACCCCGTGAACAGCACCAGCATCCTGCCGCCCAACCGCTCCGCGATGCGCGCGACCATCGCGGCGACGACGCCGTCGTGCCGCGGATCGTCGTACGGCGGCACACCTCCGGCGAGCACGCAGAGCGACTGACGCAGATAGTCGAACGGCGAAGGCAGGCTCAGCTCGTCGGCGCCGTCCCCGATGCCGACACGCTCGCGGATGAAGCCGAAGTCGCCGGCCACGGTCAGCGTCGCCGAGGTCAGCACCGCGGCGTCGACGGTGTCGAAGACGAGCTCGCGCAGCGGTTCCGCGACGCTGACGGGGGCCTCGTGCAGCTCGGACTGCTCGGCGCGCATCTCCAGCCAGGCGACGAAGCCGGGCGCGAGCTGCACCATGACGCGCTCGACCGTGGCCGCGATGCCGCGCAGCGAGGCCGCCGCGAGACTCAGCTCGTCCGTGTCGCCGCCGCCCGGCAGGAGCTCGACCCGGGTATCCCGCGCAGTCTCGATGGCGGCGGCCGCGGCGCGGCAGGCGAGCACCGCGGCGCGCGCGGCGCGCTGCACGGTTGTGAAGCGAGGGTCGCCGAGCACCTCCGGCGTGACCCCGACCCGGCCGTTGCCCGCGTTCTCCCCGCCAAGGCGCTCGCCGAGAAAGCCCTTGACGTCGCCGAAGAGACGCGCGGCCGCCTCGCGGCAGCGTCCCAGCTCGTTGACGGCAGTGGCGGACGCGCCCGCGGCGGCGCTCGCGCGGTCGAGCACCACGGCGAGGTCTGCGCCTCGGACACTCGCCCCCAGGTGTCGGGTCGCCGCCGCCTCCAGCTGGTGCGCCTCGTCGATGACGAGCGCCGAGTAGTCGGGCAGCACCTGGCCCTGCCGCTCCGAAGCAGCCAGCAGCAGCGCATGGTTAGTGACAATGATGGCAGCATCTGCAGCCGCCGCGCGCGCGGCGACCATGTGGCAGCGGCGCGTTGCCCAGTTGGCACACAGCGTGCCCAGGCAGTCGTCGGTGTCGGATGCGATCAAGCGCCAGTAGGGCTCCTCCTCCGCGTTGAGGTGCAGCTCGGAGCGGTCGCCGGTGCGGGTCCGGGTCAGCCAGGCCAGCACCTTGAGCTTGAAGCGCGCTTCGTCGAGCTGCTCTCGGGGCGTGCCGCCTGCGTCCGCCGCGAGGAAGCGACGCCAGCGGCGGAGGCTCACGTAGTGGTTGCGGCCCTTGAGCACCGCCACCGGCGGGACGGGAAGCAGCCTGGCGATCGACGGTATGTCCCGCTCCGCGATCTGCTCCTGCAGGTTCACCGTGTGCGTGGCCACCACGGCGCGGCCGCCCGTGCGCGAGGCCCAGAGGGCCAGCGGCACCAGGTAGGCACGCGACTTGCCCACGCCGGTGCCCGCCTCCACGAGAAGCCGCCGCCGCCGCTCCAGCGCCTGGGCCACGGCGCGGCCCATCTGCACCTGGGCTTCGCGATACTCGAAGCCCAGGGCGGTCTCGCCGGCGCCTGCCAGCACCGCGGCCGCCGCGTCGTCGAGGCGGTCGGGTGCCGCCTGCTGCGGAGCGGCGCTCGCGGCCTGCGGTGGGGGTGCGGTGTCGGCTGCCGGGCCGGTGTGCGCGGGCGCCCCCTCCCCTTCCACCACCGTTGCGAAGAACGCCGCGAGGGATCCGCCCGCCTGCTCGGCGACGCGGCGCACCTCGGCCAGCGTGCCCTGCGGCAGCAGAGCCGCCTGCTGCGCGAGGTGGACGAAGAGGTCGCCCGAGGCCGCGGCGTCGCTGAGCGCCCGGTGGGGGCGGTCGTGGCGCAACCCCAACCGGGCGCTCAACTGGGGCAGGCTGTGGCTCGGCTCCTCGGGCAGGAGGATCCGGGCAAGGTCGAGGGTGTCGAACACCAGGCGGTCGGCGAAGACGTCGGGCAGCAGCGCGCGGCAGAGCTGCAGGTCGAACGCTCCGCCGTGGACGATCAGCGCGGAGCCGTCGGTGAAGTCCGCGAGCTGCGCCAGCGCCTCGGCGGGCGAGGGCGCCCCGGCGACGTCGGCAGGGCCCAAACCCACCAGACGCTGGATCGCCAGCGGGATGGTCACGCCCGGGTCGACCACCAGCTCCAGCTCGGCGACGCGGCGCAGTCCGGCGTCGTAGCGGACCGCCCCCACCTCGAGCACGTGGTCGGTCCGCGGCGAGAGCCCGGTGGCCTCCAGATCGAAGGCGACCAGCGAGGCCGGCCGGCCCGTGCTCGGCGTCACGCGGCGGGGGAGCGCCGGGAACGTGCCGCGCCCCCCTGGCGCCGCGGCAGCAGCTCGGCCACCCGGGCGAGCATGAGGTCGGCAGCCTGCTGGTGGCTCAGCGGCGCGCCGTCGGCCGTCCCCTGAGGCAGCTGGAAGGGCGCGCCCACCCGGATGCGAACCGGGGCGCGGCGTGGCAGATGCACGCCGGGGGGGATGACGCGATCGCTGCCCCAGCTGGCGACCGGGACCACCGGCGACCCTGACCGGCGCGCGATGAAACCGGCGCCGGCGTGGGCTTTGCCAATCCCGCCGTCACGAGCGCGCGTGCCCTCCGGGTAGACGAGAAGGACGTGGCCGCTCTCCAGGTGGGACAGGGCCGTCCGCAAGGCCATCCGGTCCGGGCTGTCGCGAACCACCGGAAAGACATGGCAGCGGCGGAAGAGCCAGCCCAGCACCCGGTGCCGAAAGAGCTCGCTCTTGCCCATGTAGTACACGTCGAGGCGCGGGATGTTGACCCCGAGCAGCACGGGATCCACCGCGCCGACGTGGTTGCCCACCACCAGCGCGGGCCCGGCGCGGGGAACGTTTTCCAGGCCCTCGATGCGCAGCTCCCGCCCCAGGATCACGGCGCTGGCGGCGCGCACCAGAGCACGCATCACGGCGTAGATCACAGAGGGGTGATGCCGGCCGCGGCGCACAGCTCGAGCGCGCGGCGGAGGGTCTCGGTGGCGTCGCATGCGGCCGTGTCGATGACGTGCGCATCCGGTGCCCGCCGCAGCGGGCTGTCGCTGCGGGTTGCATCCGCGCGGTCGCGCCCGCCGACCTCGGCGCCGAGCGAGGTCTCCTCGACGTCATGACCATGGGCGCGCAGCTGCGCGGCGCGGCGCCGCTCGCGCACGTCGGCCGGGGCGTCGAGGAAGATCTTCAACGCCGCGTCCGGGAACACCACCGTGCCGCAATCGCGACCCACCGCGACCGCGCCGCGGCCGGCGGCGGCGCGCTGCGGCTCCAGGAGCGCGGAGCGCACCCCGGGCACGGCGCTGACCGCGGCCAGGAGCGGTGCCAGCCGGGCGTCGTGCAGCTCAGCGGCGCTGACCGGGTGTCCGTCCAGGCGCAGCGGCGGACCGGTGCCTCGCGGGCTGGTGTCGAGGTCGAGCCGCACCGCGGCGGCGACGGCGGCCAGCCCGCGTGCGTCCCCGTGGTCGACCCCGGCGCGGGCGGCAGCCACGGTGACGCCACGGTAGAAGAGGCCGGTGTCGACGAAGGGAAGGCGGAGCTGGGCCGCGAGCCGGCTGCCCAGGGTGCTCTTGCCGCTCCCCACCGGACCGTCGACCGCGACCACGACCCCGCCGAGGCCGACCACGCGGCGCAGCGAGGCGTCCTCAGCGACGCTGAGGCGACGCGAGCGGCCCTCCGCCAGGCGCCCCAGTGTGACGGGCCCGACCGCCAGCCGCACCAGGTCGACGACCTCCACGCCCACCGCGGCGCAGAGGCGCCGCACCTCGCGCTTGCGGCCCTCGCCGAGGGTGATCTCGAGCAAGCGCGCATCGTCGCCGCGCTCGACGCGCCTGGGCCGGACCGGGCCGTCGTGCAGGGTGACCCCGCGCCGCAGCGCCGCCAGCTGGGCAGCGCTCGGAGCCGCCGCGGCGGTCACCGCGTACCGCTTGCTGACGCCGAAGCGCGGGTGCGAAACCCGGTGCGCAAGATCGCCGTCGGTGGTGAGCAGGAGCAGGCCACGGGTGTCCGCGTCAAGGCGGCCGATGGGCACCAGCCCCGGCAACGGTTCGACCAGCGACATGACGGTCGGCCGCCGCTGCGGGTCGCGCCGGGTGCTCACCACCCCCGCCGGTTTGTTCAGCGCAAGCGTGACGGGCGGGGCGGGACCGGCCACGGGCCGGCCGTCCACCGCGACGCGGTCGGAAGCTGCGTCGACGACCCCTCCCAGCGAGCCGCGGCGACCGTTGACGGTCACCCGCCCGGCGCTGATCAGCGCGTCCGCAGCGCGCCGCGACGCCACGCCGCGGCGGGCGAGGAACCGGTTGAGGCGCTCGGTCGACGCAGCGGTCACGACCCCTCGGCGGCGGCGAAGGCCTCGTCCAGCTGGGGGATGGTGTCGCCCGCGGCGATGGGCGGCAGGTCCTGGATGCGCTCCAGGCCCACGATCTGGAGGAACCGCAGCGTGGTGCCGAAGAGCCGGGGATGCCCCGCCGTCTCTTTGCGTCCCACCTCCTCAACCAGCCCGCGCTGCTCCAGGTGCTCCAGCACGGCCTCGCAGTTGACGCCGCGGATCGCCTCGATTGCCGCCCGGGTCACGGGCTGGCGGTAGGCCACGATGGCGAGCGTCTCCATCGCCGGCCGGCTCAGCCGGCCCGGGCGCTCGGGCGTGAGCGCGCGCTGCACGGCCCACGCCACCTCGGGGCGCGTCACCAGCTGGATGGCGTCGTGGTGCCGCTGCAGCATCAGACCCCGCGGCCGCAGCTGCTCCGCCAGCGCCGCCGCCGCCCGCCCCGCCGCCGCCGGGCTGCAGCCGAGGACGCCTGCCGCCTCGCCCAGGGTGACGGGCCGGTTGAGCGCGAAGCAGACACCCTCGAGCGCGAGCGCCAGGTCGTCGGCCTCCGCCGCCAGAGCGGAGTCGGGGACGACGGCCCGGCCGAAGACGTCGACGATCAGCTCGTCATCCACGGCCGGTCACCGTGATCGGCCCGAACGCCTGGGCCTGCGTCACCGTCGCCTCGCCCAGCTTGAGCAGCTCCAGCAGAGCGAGGAAGCAGGCCACGGCCTCGAGGCGGGAGCCGACGTCGCGGAACACCTCCTCGAAGGCGAGGCTGCCGGCGGCGAGGCGCGACCTCAGCTCCTCCACCTTGTCCGCCACCGAGAAGGTGACCGCCCCGACGGGCAGCGGCTCGGCTTCGGCCAGGCGCTCCAGCACGCTGCGGAACGCGGCGGCCAGCCGCTCCGGGGGGATGCGCATCCGCTCAACCGGGATGACCTCGGGCGAGACCATGCCCAGGAAGCTGCGGGTTCCCTCCTCGACGGCGTCGGCGAGGAGCGCCTCGGCGGCGGCGCGAAAGAGCCGGTACTCCGCGAGCCGGCGCCCGGCCTCGGTGCCCGGGTCCTCCTCCTCGACGTCGTCTGCCCCGGCGGCCTGGTCGGGCAGGACGGCCTCCGCCTTGAGGGAGACGAGCCGGGCCGCCAGGGTCAGGAAGTCGGCGACTTCGCGGATCTCGGGACGTGGGGGCGGACCGTCGAGCATCGCCCGGTAGCCTTTGGTGATCGCGCCGACCGAGATCTGGGTGAGGTCCACCTCACCGTGCTGCGCCAGCCGCACCAGCTCCTCCAGCGAACCCTGGAATCCGGGAACGTCCACCGGGAAGCGCGAGGGCGCGGCGGCGCGCGGCGGCGCGTCGTGCTCGGCGTCTGCGGGGACCGCGACGTCATGCACCGGATCCACGCTCACATGGTACGGGCGGCCGCGCGCCGGCCCTGCGCCTCGACCGGCCGGCCCTCGGCGAGCAGCTCGCGCGCGCGGGCCAGCGCCGCCCTGGTGGTGCGGCCCGACATCAGCCGAGCGACCTCCTCGGCCCGTTCTTCCCCGGCGACGAGCGCCACCGCGGCGCGGGTTCCGAGCGCTTCTTCGCGCTTGCGGATGACGACGTGGGTTGCGGCGCGGGCGGCGATCTCGGGACGGTGCGTCACCGCCAGCACCTGGCGATCCCGTCCGATGCGCGCCAGGACGTCACCCACGCGCGCCGCCGTCTCCCCGCCGATGCCGGTGTCCACCTCATCGAGCACCAGCAGCGGCGCAGCCTCTTCGCTGACCACGGCCGCCAGAGCCAGCGCGAGCCGTGACAGCTCGCCGCCCGACGGGCCCTGGTCGAGGGGCAAGGGGAGCATGTCGCGGTTGGCGACGAGGCGAAACTCGACCTCGTCCACGCCGTGGCGGCCGCAGCGCACCGGGACGCCGTCACCCGTGTCGACGCCGGTGGCGTCAGGGGTGCGCCGCAGCACGACCCGGAACCGCGCGTACGGCAACGCGAGAGTGCGCAGCTCGGCGGTCACCGCCCGTTCCAGGGCGCGAGCGCCCGCGGCGCGCAGCGAGCTGAGCTCGGCCGCGGCCGCGATCGCCTCGGCGCGCGCCGCCGCCGCCTCCTGCGCCTGCCGCGCCAATCCGGCCTCGCCGCCGTCATACGCGGCCACCAGCGCTTCAGCGGCCGCCAGGTCGCGCAGCGCCGTCTCCAGCGACCCGTGCACGCGCGTCACCCGTGCGATCGCGTCGAGACGTGCCTCGACCTCCGCCAGACGCCGCTCGTCGAGCGTTACCGACGCGGCGAACCTGCGCGCGTCCAGGGCCACCTGACGCAGCCGCTCGGCGAGCTCAGCCGCCTCCTCGACGATCCCGGCCAGCTCCGGGTCGGCCGCGGCAGACGCCCGCGCCGCAGCGACGGCGGTCGCCACCACGTCGGCGCCACCTGTCTCGTCGCCGCCCACACCGCAAGCCAGCGTGTCCGCCGCGGCCAGCAGGCCGGCAGCGTGCGCCAGGCGCGTGCGCTCCGCGGCCAGCTCGGCCTCCTCGCCGGCGCGCAGCCGCAGCGGATGGAGGTCGGAGATCACCTCCCGGGCTCGCTCCACGGCGGCCCCGCCGGCGCGCGCCGCCTCCGTCGCGGCTGCCAGCCCGGACTCGGCGTCGCGCCAGCGCGACACGGCCGCCTCGACACGCCCTGCCGCGACCAGCCCCTGGGGGCAGGCGGCGTCGAGGATGTCGCGCTGCCAGGTGCGGCGGAGCAGGCGCTGGCTCGCGCCCTGCACGGTGACGTCGGCCACCGATTCGCCGACCTCGCGGAGCACGGACAGGGAGACCAGCGCGCCGTTGATCCGGCAGGATCCGCGGCCGCCCGGCACCACCTCGCGGGTCAGAGTGAGGAGGTCGTCATCGGGGACGCCAAGCTGGGCGAGCCGCCCTCGCGCCGGGGCCGGCGCCGAGTCGAACACAGCGCTCACGCACGCCGAGCTCGCGCCCGGGCGCACCGCGTCGGCATCCAGCCGGCCACCAAGGGCGCCGCGAAGCGCCGCGACGCAGACCGACTTCCCGGCGCCGGTCTCGCCGGTGAGCACGGTGAATCCCTCCCCCGCCTCGAGGCAGGCCTCGGCGACGACGGCGAGGTCCCGGATGCGCAGCTCACGAAGCATCGCGCTCTCCGCCGGCCTCGGCTTCTGGTTCGGGCGCAACCCGGCGAGGCCCTGGCTCGATGTCCTTGTGGGGAACGCCGAAGCGGAACTTCTGCCGCAGCCGGGCGTGGAACGTGGGCGAATCCGCGAACCGCAGCACCTCCAGCTCGGGGCCCGGGTTCACCTCGACCCGGCCGCCGTCGGCGAGCAGCGCCAGGGAGAGCCCGTCGGCGGCGACGAAGACCTGACCGCGTTCGACGCGGACCGTCACCCGCACCGCGTCGGGGATCACCACCGGGCGGCTGATCACCGCGTGCGGCGCCAGCGGCACCACGCAGAGGGCGTGCAGCCGCGGATCGACCGGAGGCCCTCCCGCGCTCAGCGCGTACGCCGTGGAGCCCGTCGCCGTGGCCACGACGATGCCGTCGGCGTCGAACTCGCCGAGGAGCTCGTCGTCGACGTCGACCCCGAGCCGGGCAACGGCCACGCCCCGCGCCCGCACCACCATCTCGTTCAGGGCGAGCGCGGTGGCCTCGACGCCGAGACCGGAGGCGGTCACCTCGATGAGCGACCGGCGCTGGGAACGGTAGTCACCCTCGGCGAAACGCGTGATCGCGTCGGGCAGTGCCTCGACCTCGATGTCGTTGAGAAACCCGAGCCGGCCGCGGTTCACCCCGATGACCGGAATCCCCTGGGGCGCCGCGAGGCGGGCACCGTACAGGAAGGTGCCGTCGCCGCCGACCGTCACCAGCAGCGCGGTGGCGGCGGCGTGCTCGCGCATCGACGCGTCGGGATCGTCGACCGCGGTCCACACCGTGAAGCCGCGCGCCTGGGCCCGGGCGACCGCAGCCTCGACGGCGCGTTGCTCCCCGGGGTGCAGCAGGAAGCCGATGCTGCGCCGGTCGGAGCTCACGCTGCCTGCTCCGCCAGGCGCAGGTGCACCAGCCACTCCTGGTTTCCCTTGGCGCCACGGATCGGTGCGGCGAGCGCGGGATGGGGCAGCGCGGCGCCGACGGCGGCGCGGGTCCACTTCTCGAAGCCGGCCAGCGCGCTCGCCGCCAGCGCCGCGTCGCGCACCACGCCGCCGCGGCCGACGCCGTCCCGGCCCACCTCGAACTGCGGCTTGAAGAGGGCCACGACGTCCGCCGGCCGCCGCACCAGCGCGGCCACCGCCGGGAGCACGGTGCGCAGCGAGATGAACGAGAGGTCGAGCGTGACCAGGTCCGGCGGCTCTCCCGGGAGCGACCGCAGCGAGCGCAGATTGGTGCGGTCCATCACGGTCACGCGAGCATCGGCGGCCAGGCGAGCGTCGAGAAGCCCGTGACCCACGTCGACCGCGTAGACACGCGCGGCGCCGCGAGCCAGCAGCACGTCGGTGAAGCCACCTGTCGAAGCGCCGGCGTCGAGCGCCACGCGTCCCTGCGCGGTGACGCCGAAGGCATCCAGCGCAGCCGCGAGCTTCACGCCGCCGCGCCCCACCCAGGGATGGGGCGGGCCGGCGACCCTGATGCTGCTTGCCTCGGTGACGCGCTGCGCCGCGCTTCGCGCCGGGGCGCCGTCCACGTCCACCAGGCCGGCGGCCACGAGTCCCTGGGCGCGCTCGCGGCTCGTCGCCAGCGTGCGCTCCACCAGCTCGACGTCGAGCCGGCGTGCCTGGGGGCGCGGAGCAGTCGTCATGGCCGGCATTGTTACACAGGTCTGTGTATGTCAGGAATGGTCAGAAGGGCACGTCGTCGGGGTCGATCGAGGCCGCCCGTGCCCGCGGTGGCGCACTCGGCGGCTGGGGGAAGAGCGCGCGTGGCTGCTCGGGGGCGGGCTGCTCCTCGCCGACGTCCAGCGGCTTCTCCACCAGCCGGCCGTCGCCCCCCACCACCAGCGCGTTGACGCGCCGCTCGGTGCGGTCCAGCAGGCGCTCGCAATGCCGCGCCAGCTGGGTACCCCGCTCGTACGCCGCGATGGCGTCGTCGAGGGCGATGCTGCCGGCCTCCAGCCGGCCGATGATGCTGTCCAGCTCGGCCAGCGCCGCCTCGAAGCTGAGCGCCTCCAAACCCGCCTGGGCGTCACCCGTCATGGCGCGGCTCATCGTACATCCGTTCGTCGCCAGGCGGCACGGCGTCGACGTCCACCACGACGCTCTCGAAAGCACCCCCGCCCAGCAGCGTGCGCACCCGCTGCTGCGCACGAACGCCCGCAGAGCTGGTCAGCACCGTCCCGCCGGCGTCGAGCGTGATGGAGTAGCCGCGCTCGAGGGTGCGCCGCGGCGAGAGTGCCTCGACCTGGGCGGATCGCGTCGCCAGGGACGCCCGCCGGGCATCCACGCCGCGACGCCAGACGCCCTCGAGCCGCCCCATGTGGCGCTCCAACCGCGAGCGGCCCACCTCGAGGCGACGGGACGGGTGCTGCACGCCGAGCCGCCCGCTTGCCGCATCCAGCGTGCGGCGCTGCGCGGCGACCTCGGCCAGCAGCGCTCGGCGCAGCAGCTGCGTCCGCCGGTCCAGGTCCTGTCGCAGCCCGGCGACCCGATGCCCTGGCGAGAGACGTCCCAGGCGCGCTTCGCGGTGCTCGAGGCCGGAACGGCGCTGCGCCGTCATTCCCTGCACCGCCTGCACCATGCGCAAGCTGCGGCCGGACAGGCCCTGACGCAGCTCGGCGACGCTGGGCACCACCAGCTCGGCCGCCGCCGACGGTGTCGCGGCGCGCCGGTCGGCCGCGTGGTCGGCCACCGTCGTGTCGGTCTCGTGGCCGATGCCGCTCACCACGGGCAACGTTGCGGCCGCGATCGCCCGCGCCACCGCCTCGCTGTTGAATGGCATGAGGTCCTCGATGGCGCCGCCACCGCGCACCAGAAGGATCACGTCGGCGCCGCGCACCTGCCCCGCGCGGCGCAGCGCGGTGACGATGGTGTCGGCCGCACCCTCGCCCTGCACCGTCGCCGGCGAGAGCACGAGGTCGATGCCCGGCGCGCGGCGCGTCATCACCGTGTGCACGTCGCGCAACGCGGCGCCGCTGCGCGACGTCACCACCACGACGCGACGCGGCAGCAGCGGCAGCTCGCGTTTGCGTCGCGCGTCGAACAACCCCTCCGCGGCCAGGCGCCGTTTCAGCTGCTCGACGGCGAGGGCGAGCGCGCCGATGCCGCTGGGCTCGAGACGGTCCGCGTTGAGCTGATACCTGCCCTGCTGCTCGTACACCTGCACGCTGCCGTGCGCCAGCAGCGTCATCCCGTTCTCGACGCGGAACGGAATGCGCTGCGCGTGGGTGCGGAAGCAGACACACGCGAGCGCCGCGCGCGAGTCCTTGAGGGTGAAGTACACGTGGCCCGACGCAGGCGTGCTGACGTTGCTCACCTCACCCTCGACGAGCACGTCCTCCAGCTCGGGCCGCGCGGCGATCGAATCACGCACCAGCGCGGTCACATCGCTGACGGTGACCGCGACGGCGCTCATGCGCGCTGGCGCGCGACGTGTCCCAGCACTCCGTTGATGAAGTGCGCGGCGTCGTCGCCGGCGTAGGACTTGGCCAGCTCCACCGACTCGTCTATGACCACGGCGACCGGCGTCTCCGGTTCGTATAGCAGCTCGAACGCCGCCATGCGCAGCAGCGCGCGCTCCACCTTGCCCAGGTCCACGAGGTCCCAGTTCTCCGACGCGGCAGCGATCGCGTCGTCGATGGCCTGCGCGTGCGCCAGGCACCCATCCACGATTTGGCCCGCGAATGCGGCGACGTCGGCCGGGGCGCTCATGTCGTCGCCCTGGTAGCGCAGTGCCCAGTCGGAGTCCTTGCTCGTGCCCTCCAGCTCGAAGAGCACGCGCAGCGCGAGCTCGCGGCCGCGCCGGCGGCGGCCGACCACGCGGCTGGCCGTGGTCACCGGAACACGATCTCGCTGACGAAGACGTTCACCTCGGAGACGCGCAGGTCGAGCATGCGGTCGATGGCGTCCGCCACGCGGCGCTGCACCTCGGTTCCGACGCGGGGCACGTCGCCGCCGGCTTCCATGACCAGCCACACGTCGAGCCGCAGCGCGCCGTCGACGAGCGCGACGCGGACGCCGCGATGAGCCTGCTGGCGACGGACGATCCGGTCGATGGGTTGGGCGCCGGGGTGGTACAGCGCGTGCACGCCGTCCACCTGCATGGCCGCCAGCGCCGCGATGGACGCGACCACCTCGTTGGCGACACGCGTCGCACCCAGCGGGGAGTGCGCGTCGTCGCCGCCACCGTCCAGCTCCAGCGGTCCGGCGGACGTCTGCACCTCCGTCACGCCCTCTCGATGTAGCGCCCGCTGCGCGTGTCGACGCGAACCCGGTCGCCCTGGTTGACGAAGAGCGGCACGTCGATGACGCGGCCCGTCTCCAACGTCGCCGGCTTGAACGCCGCATTGGCGGTGTCCCCCTTGAAGCCAGGCTCGGTCTCGGTGACGGCGAGCTCCACCGCCGTGGGCATCTCGACCCCCAGCACCCGCGTGTCGTAGCGCAGCAGGGTCAGCGCTGCGTTGTCGGTCAGGTAGCCGGCGGCGTCGCCGAGCACGTCCGCGCCCAGCGGGAACTGGTCGTACGTGCTCGTGTCCATGACCACGTAATTGTCACCGTCCTTGTAGAGGTACTGCGCTTCGACGCGCTCGATGCGGGCGCGCCCGAACTTCTCCTCGGGACGGAACGTCTCCTCGGTCACCGCGCCGCTGGTCAGGTTCTTGAGCTTGGCGCGCACGAAGGCGGTGCCCCGTCCCTGCTTGACGTGCGCGAAGTCCATCACCTGAAGCAGATCGCCGTCGCGCTCCACGGTGTTGCCCGGGCGCAGGTCGCCGGCATTGATCACGTCGTCTCTCCCATGGCCACGTCCCTCAGCATACGGGCCGGCGCGTCGCGCGCGGCCAGTGACGTCCGCCCGCGGTCCGCGGTGCGCACCGATGCTCCGGTGTCGTGATCGACCCGAGGCTCGCGCCGCACGAGCTGCTGCGCATCGCGCGCCTCTTCGAGCTCAACGGCGACCGGGTGAGCGCCGTCGTCGCGTACCGCGAGGTCGTGCTGGCCGGCGAGCCGTGCACCGCGGCGGCGGCGCGTCTCTGCCTCGCGACGCTGGCCCGCGACGCGCTGCCGCAAGCGCGCAGGAGCTCGGGCTCAGAGAGGGTGCGGCGGCGGGTATGAGCCGCTGCGAAACCCCTCCACCGCCTGCATGATCGCGGTGTAGAAGGCCTGCGCGTTGGGGATGCGGTGCAGCACCTCCACGCCGTCACGTCCGGCGGACGAGATCTCGATGTCGCCCGCGCCGATCATCCGGTCGCCGAGCGGACGCTTGATCACCGTGTTCTGGATGCGGTCGAGCGTGATCGACTCGGTGGTGCGGGAAAGGACGCCGCTCTCCACCATGATCCTCCGGTCGGTGAGCAGATAGGTGAGCAGGCGCCAGCGCAGGTAGTGCAGGCCGGTCCACAGGATCACCGCGACCACGAGCACGATTCCCGCGATCAGCCTGGGTGTCTTGGTGCTGTGCCCGCCGACGGTCGCCGGCACGAGCACGAGGACGACGATGCCGGCGATGAGCACCAGGATGCCGGCCACGATCCAGGGCACGACCACGGACCAATGCTGGCGGGACATCGTGATCGCCCGCTCATCCGGCATCAGCTGCGAGTTGGTGCTCATGGGCCCAGGTAAAGGATGAACGCCGCTCCGGCGCAGAGAAACGGACCATACGGAATCGGATCCTTGAGTCGCCGGATCCGGGTGGCGAGAAGGATGAGCGCCACCGCGCCGCCGAGGAAGACCGCGTACACCACCGCGTATCACGGCGCCGAGGTGCGAACCGTCCAGCGCCGCGCCCGTGACCGCGCCGACCAGCGCTCCCAGCTTGGCGTCACCCAGCCCGATGCTGCCGCGCGACACCAGGTTCTGCAGCAGGAAGAACGCGGCGACGCCACCACCCCCGATCAGCGCGCGCACGATCGTCAGCCCCGGGGAGACCTGCGCCAGCGCCAGCGCCGCGAGGATGGCCGGGTACGTGACCTTGTTGAGGATGAGGCGATGCTTGAGATCGAACGTGACGATGTGCACGAAGACGGCGACCCACAGCAGGTGCACGAGGAGCCCGGTGTCGAAGGCCTCGTGAGCGGTGAAGGCGCCGAAGCCGGCCGCTCCCAGCCCAGGACCCAGGTAGCGCTCCAGCCAGGTCCAGCCGTAGCGCTCGGCCGCCCACGGCTCGGCCTCGGGCGGCGTCTCGCCGCCGGCCGCAGCCCGCTCGCGCGCGGTCGCCACGTCGCGCTCGTACTGCACGCGCTCCTCGGCCTCCTCGGCCTCCAGCTTCTCGACACGCTCCAGCGCCGTCACCAGCCAGCCCGAGCCGGCGCCCACCAGCGCCCCGGCGACGATCGCGCCGGCGACCAGCAGCGGGGTCACCGCTGCGCGTCGAGCCAGCTCTGCAGGATCAGCGCCGCCGCCACGGCGTCCACCGTCCGCCGCCGCCGGTCGCGCCGCATGCCCGCGTGCAGCAGGAAGCGCTCCGCGAGCGCCGTGGTGAAGCGCTCGTCCCAGAACGCCACCGGCAGGCGCACGCGGCGCTCCAGCTCGCCGGCGAACGCGCGCGCGTCAGCGGCGGCCGAGCCCTCGCTGCCGTCGAGGCGGCGGGGCAGCCCCACGACGGCGCTGGCGACCTCGTTGCGCTTCGCCTCGCTGCCGAGGCGGGTCCAGAGATCGCGCGAGTCGCGCGACAGCGTACCGATGGGTGTGGCGATGGTCCTGGTCTCATCGCTCGCGGCAAGCCCGACACGAACCGAGCCGACGTCGACCCCCAGGACGCGACCGGCAGGTCGCGCGCTGACGGCTCCGCTCACGTGCCCGACGACGTCTGCGAGACGAAGTTCTCGTCTATCTCGATGCGCGAGGAGAAGAACGGCAGGTAGAAGAGCTTGAACGGAAACTCCGAGACATCGACGTTCTGCACCTTGTCGACCGCGCCCTCGATGATCTTCTCGGCGTCGCCGGGATTTTTTCCTGCCAGCTTTGTCTTCAACCCCTGCAGGTCGACGACCGGCTGCACGAAGTCGGATGCCGCGCAGGCGAGGATCACGGTGCCGTCCGTCGCCGCCTGCGTGACCTGGCACGGCTGCACGCTGAGCTTCCCCGGGGCCAGCTGGTCACCCTGCGTGACCTTGGCGTTGAGGTCGGCCACGATGTCGTTGCGCACGTCCGCGGGGTCGTACACCGCGGCCGACGCCTGCGCGCTCACCGTGATCTGCGTCGCCGAGAACTGCGACCCGGCGCTGGGCAGATGCGGCGTGACGGTGAAAGCGATCGACTTGCCCCCGCCGTTGGGGTCGACGGCGAACGTCTTGCCGCCGGCCCTGCCCTGCATCTGACTGTTGACCTGGTTGGTCAGGGTGTTCTCGATCTGCGTTACCTGCGTGGTCCAGCTGTTGACGTCGCTGGGGCTGGCCACGGTCACCTGCTTCTGGTCCGCACCGCCGCTGGTGGCAGCCGGATTGGTCACGAACACGTCGTAGGTGGTGCCCGGGCTGGGATTGCAGAACGGGTTGCCGGTGCAGGGATCCTCCGACGGCGGGTTCCACTTCGTGACAGTCCCGGCAGGAACGTTGCCGGCCCGTCCCGACGACTCCGCCTGGATCGACGTCGTGTCGTTGGGCTGCTGCCCGCCACAGTCCGCCGTTGTCGGCGGCGGCGATCCCGTGGCGCTGATGCAGATGTACGTGCCCTGAGTCACCAGGTAGTTGACGCTGCCGTCGGACGTCTGGAATCCGGCGCCCTGGTTGAGCGAGAACTGCGCGCCCTCGGGAACGTTGGTGGTGAAGACGATCTTTCCCCCTGCCGGTGTCGCGGGCAGCGTCTGGCTGCCCGTGGGGCTGGCGGCGAACTTCCCCGAACCGCTGGCGGTGATCACCGAAGTGAGCAGGTGGTCGCCCTGCTTTGCAGCGGCGGGATCGGTGCTTCCCTGGATGGTCGGATTCACCGACACCGGTGTTCCCGCAACCGTGATCGTCACCTTGGCAGAAGGCGCAAAGGCGAAGAACAGCAGCAGGCCGATGAGCGCGGCCGCGGCACCGGCGAAGTAGAGGGGACGGCGCTGCGTGGCCCAGACCGACGCCTTGGGCGTCTTGGGCGGCAGGCTCGGCGGTCCGCCGCGACGCACCTGGGTGGACGGCGGCACGGCGTCGAGCGTCGGACGCGGCGTGAACGCGCGCGGCGGCGCCTCCTGCAGTGCTGTCGCCGCGGCTGTCGCGGTGCCGGTGCGGTACGTGCCCGGAGCCACCACCGACGTGCCCAGCTGGATGCCGCGCTCGAAGGCGGGAACCGACGCGTACACCGGGAATCCGTTGGCGCGGGCCAGCTCCTGCACGCGGGGCTCGTCGCTGACGATTGCGGTGCGCTGCCCGCGCTGCTTGCTGAACTGGCTGAGCAGTCTGGCGCTCAACGGCGTCTGCAGCGCGCGGCTGCCGCGGGGCAGCACCAGCCCGACCTCGGACTCGCCTGCGGCGCGGACCTTCTCTATGACGTCCGCGATCTCGTCGTCGGGACGCGCTTGCACCAGTACCGGCATCGCACCTATACCTTCATCGTTTTCAAGACGCGGCGCATGAGCCCGCCGAGGGGGGCGTCGACGTCATCTTCCAACGTGATGGCGTGACGCGCAAGGCCCATCGGCGTCACGTCCTGGCATCCCACCAAGAGCCCGGTCGTGTCGTACACCCCGTGCACGTCGTCGGGTCCGAGCACCTTGACCAGCGGCGGGCTGTTGAACGACACCGTCGACGTCCAGTCGACGGCGCGCAGCTGGTCCGCCACCTCGGGAAGCGCCGCTCCGCCTCCCGCCAGGTACATCGCCGGCGGCAGGGCCTCGTTGCCGGCGAGCTCCTCGAGGCTCAGCGCGACTCCCTGGGCGAGCACCTCCGCCGTGGGCGTCAGGCTCTTCAGCGCCATCGCGTTCTGCTCCGCGGCGAGACGGTGATCGGCGTGCATCACTTTGAAGCGCTCCGCCTCGTCGAGGTTCATCGCCAGGTCGGACGCGAGGCGCTTGGTGAAGGACCGGCCGCCCAGCGCGAACATGCGCGTGGCCTCGATGCCGCCGCGGCGCACCACCGCGATGTCGGTGGTGCCACCACCGACGTCGATGAAGATGGCGCCGAGCTCCTGCGTCTCGTCACTGGAACATCCGCGCGCCAGCGCGTACGGCTCGGCCACCGTCGCGACGAGCTCCAGATCCAGCTCCTGCGCGATCGTCTGCAGCGCGCCGATGTGCGTCAGCGGCGCGAATGTGTTGAAGACGGTGACCTCGACCGAGTGGCCCTGGAAGTCGATGGGATTGCTGACCACGTAGCCGTCGACGCGCACCTGCGTGATCGTGCTGTGCACCAGCTTGACGTTGATCTCCGCGACGCCGAGGTCCTGCGACATCTGCCGCACCGCCTCGCGCAGCGCGCGTCGCTGCACGGCTTGCAGCGCGGTGGCCAGATCCGCCTGCGTGATGCGCGCCTGCGGCTGGGAGCGAGGCAGGCTGTACGTGGTGCTGAAGCCGCGCACCTGCTCGCCTGCGATGCCGATCACCGCCTGCCCAGGGATGGTCTCGCACATGTCCTCGGCCTCGCTGAGCGCGCGGTCGCAGTTGTCGATCACCGACTGGATGTCGGCGACCGCGCCCGCTTGCATGTGCGTCACCGACTGCCGCACCTTGCCCACGCCGAGCACGATGCCCTTGTTCTCCTCGCGCTTGACCACGAGCGCTTTCACGAACTCGGTGCCGATGTCGAGCACGGTGTAGTGACTGTGGAACTCGTCGCGGCGGCGCATCAGCGAGAACTTGCGCTTCGCCATCACACGCCCGCCGCACGCGCCACGCTGCGCCGGATGCTGTCCACCGCGGCATCGCGTTTCGAGGCGTCTTTCACCGCCCCGCGCGCGAACTCCGCCCTGCCGCCGCCGCGACCGCCCATCAGCTGCGCGGCGTCGCGCACCAGGTCCCCGGCGCTGACGCCGCGCTCCAGCGCGCGGCCGCCGACCTTGACCACCAGGGATTCGCGGCCCAGCGCCACGGCGACACCGTCGCCACCGAGGCGCTCGGAGTAGAGGCGGTCGGCCGCCGCCACCGCGCCGTCGCCGGCGGTCTCCGAGTCCAGCACCGCCACCGCCAGGCGCAGGTCCCCGATCTCCTCGACCGTCGCCGCGGCGAGGCTCTCACCGCCACCGTGGCGCCGCGCCTCCTCGACGTCGCGCGACAGCCGGCGAACCTGCTCCTGCAGCGCGGCGACGCGCTGCGGCACCTCCTCGGGGCGGGCCTTCAGCTCGCGAGCCGTGGACTGCAGCGCCGCGGCCGTCTGACGCCAGCGCTGTTCCGCGGCTTCGCCGGCGACGAGGTCGATGCGCCGCACGCCCTGGCCGATGCTCGACTCGGAAACGATGATCGCCGCGCCCAGGTCACCGCTGCGGGCCACGTGGGTCCCGCCGCAGAGCTCGCGCGACCAGCCGCCGAAGTCGATGACGCGCACCAGGTCGGCGTAGCGCTCGTCGAGCAACGCGATCGCGCCGCTGGCGCGCGCCGCACTCAGGGGCATCTCCGCGGCGGTGCGCTCCAGGTTGCGACGGATCGCGTCGTTGACGCGATGCTCGATGTCGGCGAGCTCGGCGGCGGTCAGCGCGCGGGGGAACGAGAAGTCGAACGTGGTGTGCTCCGGCGCCACCAACGACCCCCGCTGCACGATCGCGTCGCCGAGCACCTCGCGCAGCGCCCGGTTGAGCAGGTGCGTGGCGCTGTGGTGCCGCGCCAGCCGGGCGCGCCGCTGCGCGTCGACCAGGGCGCGGACGCGCGTGCCGCTGCGCAGCGCACCTTCGTCGACGTGGACGGCGTGCACGCGCGCACCCGCCTCGAGCTGCGTGTCCACCACACGCGCCGACCCGCCCTCCCAGGTGAGCGTCCCGGTGTCGCCCACCTGACCGCCCGCCTCGGCGTAGAAGGGCGACACGTCGATGATCACGCGTCCCTCCTCCCCCGCGCCGAGGGCGTCACGCGCCGGGGCGAGCGCCAGGACCTCCGCGTCGGCCTCGAGGCGGTCGTAGCCGACGAAGTTAGTGGCCGCCCGGCGTGAGGCTTCGATGCCGCTCTCGTCGCCGAAGCCGGCGGACACCCTGGCATCGCGCGAGCGACTCTGGGCGCGCTGCTGCTCCATGGCGCCGCGGAAGCCCTCGAGGTCGACCACGGCGCCGCGCTCGGCGGCCATCTCGACAGTTAACTCGATGGGCAGGCCGAAGGTATCGTAGAGACGGAACGCGTCAGCGCCCGAGATCGAGCCGCCGGCGCGGGACAGCACCTCCTCGAGGCGCTGGCTCCCACCCTCGAGGGTGCGCTCGAACGTCGACTCCTCGTCGCGCATCAAGCCCTCGACAAGGCCGCGCTGCTCGACCAGCTCGGGATACGCCTCCCCCATCACTGCGACCAGGTCGCCGACGCCGGCGGCGAGACCCCCGCGCAGTCCCACGCGGCGGCCGTGCACCGCGGCGCGGCGGATCACGCGGCGCAGCACGTAGCCGCGACCCTCGTTGGAGGGATAGACACCGTCCGCGATGAGGAACGAGGCGCCCCGCAGGTGGTCGGCCAGCACGTTCATCGACCGCGTGCTCTGCGGCGACGCCTCGGCGTGTGCGGCGCGCGCCCGGAAACCGGCCACCAGGGGCAGGAACAGGTCGGTCTCGTAGTTGCTGCGCACCCCCTGGACCACCGCGGTGATGCGCTCCAGGCTCATGCCGGTGTCCACGGTGGGCTTGGGCAGCAGCGGCCGGCTGCCATCGGACTGCTGGTCGAACTCCATGAACACGAGGTTCCAGAACTCCAGCCAGCGATCGCCTCCGCACTCGTCGTCGGGACGGCAGTCGCTCCTGCCGCAGGAGCAGGGCGGCCCGAAATCCCAGTGCATCTCGCTGTCGTAGCCGCACGGCCCGGTGGGCCCGGCCGCCCACCAGTTGCCGGAGACGGCGACGATCCGCTCGCGCGGCAGGCCGATGCGCTGCTCCCATATGCCGGCCGCGACGGTGTCGTCGGGATAGACGCTGGCCCAGATGCGCTGCGGATCCAGGCCGAAGACTCCCGTGGCGAGCTCCCACGCGTAGTCGATCGCACCCTCCTTGAAGTAGTCGCCGATCGACCAGTTGCCCAGCATCTCGAAGAAGGTGTGGTGCGATGAGTCACCGACGTTGGCGATGTCGTCGTAAGTCACGCCCGAGCCGCGAAAGCATTTCTGGCACGACGTGAGGTTCGGTGCAGGCGGCGTGCGCCGGCCGGAGATGAAGGGCTTGAGCGGCACCATGCCGGCCACGGTGAAGAGAAGCGACGCGTCGTCGTGGGGTATGAGCGATGCACTGGGAAGGCGATGGTGCCCGCGCTCTTCGAAGAAGCGCAGGAAACGCTCCCGAATTTCGAAACTACGCATGCTGAAGTGAGCCCGGAAGCTGCGCGCCGATTCTACCTGACGACGCCCCGCGCCACCTGACGCAGGTCACTGCGGGACCTGGTCGCCGAACTCCCTGCGCAGGTGGTCGATGGCGGCGCGCTGCAGCCGCGACACGTGCATCTGCGAGATGCCGAGCCGCTTGGCCACCTCGGTCTGCGGCAGCTGCTCCACGAAACGCAGCGCCAGGATTCTTCGCTCGCGGGGCGTCAGGTGCGACATCACACGGTCCAGCAGTTCCTGCGCCTCGACGCGCTCCAGGTTCGAATCCTCGCGCCCCAGACGCTCCCCCAGGGTGAGGCTGTCTTCCGACGAGGCCGCTGCGGGCGTGTCCAGCGAAACGGTGTGCTGCGCCGGCGACACCTCCAGCGCGGCCAGCACCTCGTCAGGCTCGAGCCCGAGGCGCGCGCCGATCTCGGCCACCGTGGGGGCGCGGCCCAGCTCCGCCTGGAGGGTCTGAGACGCCGTGTTGACCCGGCCCAGGTTCTCCTGCAGTCTGCGCGGCACGCGCACCGCCCACGAGCGGTCGCGGAAATAGCGGCGGATCTCACCCGCGATCGTCGGCGTGGCGAAGGTGGAGAACTCGTTCTCCAGCGAGGGGTCGAAGCGCTCGATGGCCTGGATCAGACCGACGAAGCCGACCTGCTCGATGTCCTCCAGCGGTTCCCCGCGGTTGGCGAAGCGCCGCGCGATGTAGTGCACCAGGTCGCTGTTGAGCTCCACCAGGCGGTCGCGGGTGCGCGGGTCGCGGTGCGCGGCGTACTCCCTGAGCAGGCGCCGCACCTCCTCCCTCTCGGGAGTGGACGCGGGCTTGGCAAGGGTTCGCGCTCGCGTCCCGGCAGATCCGCCGCGACGCGGCGGTGGCGTCACGAGGCTCTGTACTTGGTCAGCCGGACGCGCAGTCCGCCGGTCCGCTCATCGACGCGATAGCTGTGGTCGTCGACGAAGAGTCCCATGAGCCGCAGCGCGAGGTCGACCGCGTCCTCGTCCGCAGAGGACAGCGAGGCCGCGCCCGCCGCCCGCGTGTGCTGCTCGCGCAGCCGCGCCCGCGCCTCCATCTCGGCGTCGCGGTTCACGGCGCTGCGCACGTTCACCTCGAGGCCGCGCGCGGAGAGCTTGAAGGCGACGCGGACCTGTCCCGCCAGCGCGCCGGAGCGCTCCAGGCACGCGATCGCGTTCTCGGTCGCCTGCGCCACCGCGATCGTGAGGTCGTCGATCGCATCGAGGTCGAAGCCGGCGACGCTGCACAGCGCGGCCGCGCAGCGCTTGGCCACGACCACGTATTCGCGGTCGGCCGGCAGGCGCAGCTCGGTCACCTCTCCCATCACAGATGCGGCATACCCCCGGCCACGCATCACGAAACTCCGCGCGCAGCGGCGCTCACGCTGCCGCCGAGGCTAGGACGTCCCGGAGGACGGCTCGGAGCTGGAGCCGGCCGGTTCGCCGGCGGCTCGTCCCTCGTCGATGGCGCCGACCACCTCAGCCTCCCACTCCAGCTCCTCGCGCTGGCGGCGGCGCGAGCGGATGCGCCAGAAGGCGAGCCCTCCGGCCACGGTGCCGACGGCGATCAGGCCCTTGCGGCCCAGGGGAAACTTCATGGCTCGCCTCCGAGATATGCCGACGCGCAGCGATTATGGAGCCCGTCGCCTTCGCCCGGTCAGCGTCGTGCCTGCGAGCTCGCACACGGCGACGCCTGCCGCGTCGGCGACCGGATGGAGCACGCCCAGCGCCGGGCCGCCGGTGTGCAGCGCCACGGCCGCCAGCTCCGCGCCCAGCACACCGGCCGCCGCGAGAAGCAGGAGCCACGTGTAACGCAGGCGGCGCGGCGCGAACACGTGCGCCGCCTGCGCGCCGATGAGCATGAACAGCAGCGCCAGCCCCAGCGCGGGGCTCACGGCGCGGGCGGTTCGATCAGTGACAGGCCCAGCTCGCGCAGCTGCGCCGCGTCCACCGGCGCCGGCGCGTCGGTCATCGGCTCCTGCGCCTGCTGGTTCTTGGGAAACGCGATCACGTCGCGGATGTTGTCGGTGCCGAGCCCTTCCATGACCATGCGGTCGACGCCGCCGGCCCATCCGCCGTGCGGCGGGACGCCGTAGTCGAACGCCTCCAGCAGGAAGCCGAACTTCTCCCGCGCCATCGCCTCGTTTATGCCAAGCACGGCCAGAACGCGACGCTGCACGTCCGGGTCGGTGATGCGGATGCTGCCGCTGCCCACCTCGCGCCCGTTGACGACGATGTCGTATGCACGGGAGCGCGCCGCCAGCGGGTCCGTCGCCAGGAGCGAGACGTCCTCCGGGTGCACCATGGTGAACGGATGGTGCGCGGGTTCGATGGCCCCGCTCTCCGCGCCGCGTTCGAACATGGGGAACTCCGTCACCCAGATGAAGTCGACGCGGGACTCGTCGTACAGCCTGCGCTCGCGCCCCAGACGATTGCGCAGCGCGCCCAGCGCCGCCGCGACCACGGCCGGCTGGTCGGCGACCATGAGCACGCAGTCTCCCTCGCGCGCATCCACCGCGGCCCCGATGGCGTCGAGCGACTCGGCGCTGAAGAACTTGGCGATGCCGCTCTGCCAGCCCTCCGGCCGCTTCCAGATGTAGGCGAGGCCGCGGCCGCCGGCGGCGCGCACGATCTCGAGCAGGCGACCCTCGATCTCGCTGCGGGTGAGATCGACGCCGCCGCTGACGCAGATCGCCTTCACCACCGCACCCCCGGCCACAGCGTCGGCGAAGACGCGGAAGCCGCTGTCACGAGCCGCGTCCGTGACGTCGTGGAGCTCCAGGCCGAAGCGCGTATCGGGCTTGTCGACACCGTAGCGATCCATCGCCTCCCGCCAGGTCAGGCGCGGGAACGGGACCCGCAGTGGCGTGCCGCGGAAGTCGCATGCGTGCCACGCGCTGGGAATCGCGTGTTCCAGCGCGGCGAAGACGTCCTCCTCGTCCACGAACGACATCTCGATGTCGAGCTGGGTGAACTCCGGCTGGCGGTCGGCGCGCAAGTCCTCGTCGCGCATGCAGCGCGCCATCTGGAAGTAGCGGTCGATGCCCGCCACCATGCACAGCTGCTTGTACAGCTGCGGCGACTGAGGCAGCGCGTAGAAGCTGCCGGGGAAGAGGCGGCTGGGAACCAGATAGTCGCGCGCGCCCTCCGGGGTGGCGCGAATCATCTGCGGCGTCTCCACCTCGACGAAGCCCTGCTCGGTCATGGCGCGGCGCAGCTCCGAGACGAAGCGCGCCCGTGCGCGCAGGTTGTGCTGCATGCGTTCGCGTCGCAGGTCGATGTAGCGGTGACGCAGACGCAGCTGCTCGTCCACCTCCGTGTCCTCGTTGATCGGGAAGGGCGGCGTGCGCGCCGCGGACAGCACGCTGCACGACGCGGCGTGCAGCTCCACCTCGCCGGTCTGCAGCCTGGGGTTGACGTTCTCCGAGGCGCGGCGCCGCACCTCGCCGTCGACGCGCAGCACCCACTCCAAGCGGACGCCGTGCGCCGCGTCGTGCGCCTCGCGCGAGGTCCTCGCGTCGAGCACCACCTGCAGGATGCCGCTGTGATCGCGCAGGTCGAGAAAGATGAGGCCACCCTGGTCGCGCCGCCTGTCGACCCAGCCGTACACCGTCGCGCTGCTGCCCGCGTCGCCGGCACGGGGCGCGCCGCAGAAGGTGCGAGGCGCGCTCACGATTCGGCCGCCAACGCCCGGGCCACGGCGCCGGTCATCTCGGACAGCGGCACACGCTGCTGCGAGTGCTGCGTGAGGTCGCGCAGCACTGCCTCGCCGGCGCCGGCCTCGTCTTCCCCGACGATCACCGCCAGGCGGGCGCCGAGCCGGTCGGCGTTCCGCAGCTTGCGGTCGAGGCGGCGGTCCGCCACGTCGAGCACGACCCTGCCCCCCGCCGCTCGCAGCTCCCTGGCCAGCGCCGCCGCGCCGTCCGCCTGCGCGTCGCCGACGCTGCACACCACCACGTCGCACTCTGGCTCCGGGACCGGGGCCACGCCGGCCTCGTGCGCCACCATCCCGATCCGCTCCACGCCCAGCGCATAGCCCACGCCCGGCTCGGCGCGGAAACCCAGGAGCGCGGCCAGCCCGTCGTAGCGGCCGCCCCCGCCGAGGGCGTTCTGCGCGCCCCGGAGGCTCTCGTGCCAGAACTCGAACACGGTGTCGGCGTAGTAGTCCAGCCCGCGCACCATGCGGTGGTTGACGGTGGCCTCGACGCCGCCCGCCTCGAGGGCCGCCAGCACATCCGTGAAGTAGCTCCTGCTCTCCCGGTCGAGCAGGTCCCAGATCAGCGGCGCGCCGGCCGCCAAGCCGGCATCCTTCTTGCAGTCGAGGAGCCGCAGCGGGTTGACCTCTAGGCGGCGCCGGCAGTCGGCGCAGAGGCTGTCGCGGTGCGGGGTGTAGTACGCCACCAGCGCATCGCGGTAGCGCCGCCTGTCGTCGGCGCCGCCGAGCGTGTTGACCTGGAGGCGAACGCCGGGCAGGCGCAGCGCCGCGAAAAAGCGCCACGCGACCTCGATGACCTCGGCGTCGACCGCGGGCGCGCGCTCGCCCACGCACTCGACGCCGAACTGGGTGAATTGGTGCTGCCGTCCGGCCTGCGGCCGCTCGGCGCGAAACATCGGCCCCGCGTAGTGCACCCGCACGGGCCGGCGCTGCTGCTCCAGGTGCGCCCCGAGCACCGCCCGGACGACTCCCGCGGTGCTCTCCGGACGCAGCGCGAGGGAACGGCCGCCGCGATCCTCGAACGTGAACATCTGCTTTTCGACGATGTCGGTCTCGGCGCCGACGCCACGGGCGAAGAGCTCGGCCGCCTCGTACACGGGCGTCTCGATGAGCCGGTAGCCGAAGGACTCCGCGACACGCCGGTGCGTCTCCGTCAGCCAGCGCCAGGCGGTTGCCTCGGCAGGCAGGACGTCCCGGGTGCCGCGCGGCGCCGCGATCTCCGCCATGAGCGCCCGAGTCTACGGGTTGGCTGAACGGGCCCCAGACTCACCACGTGGAAACGACCCCGGTGGCGAAGATCCTGCCACCCGACCGCCCGGCCGGCTTCGTCGAGCGTCCCGCGTTGGCGGCCCTGGCGGCCACGGCGGCGCAGCGGCGGCTGACGCTGGTGGTGGCCGAGGCGGGGTTCGGCAAGTCAACGCTGCTGGCTTCATGGTGGGAGGCCGCGCCCTGCGCCTGGTACACCGTCGACCAGCTCGACCAGGACCTGGCCACGCTCGGCCGCCGTCTCGGCGACGCACTCCGCCTGCGCGTTCCGGAGCTCCCCGCCGACTCCACCTGGCTGGCGGAGGGCGCGGGCGGTCCCGAACCCGAGCAGCACGCGCGAGCAGACTCGCTCGCCGCGCGCCTCGCGGAGACGCTGCATCCCCTCCTGCCGGCCGATCTGCTGCTGGTGGTCGACGACATTCAGGAGCTCAGCCCCGGGAGCCCGTCGGCACGGCTGGTCGAAGCACTCTGCCGCCATGCCCCGCCCCGGCTGCACCTGGTGCTCTCGGGGCGGCAGCGGCCACCCTTTCCCGTCGAACGCCTGAGGGGTCAGGGCCAGCTGCTCGACATCGGCGGCGCCCAGCTGGCGTTCAGCACCGCGGAGGTCGCCGAGCTGATCGAAACGCGCCTCGGCGCGTCCGGGGCCGAGCTGGCCACGTCGGTGCACCGCCTCACCGGTGGCTGGCCGGCCGGCGTGGTCCTGGCGGTCGAGGCGCTGCGAGACGCGCCCGCGGAGGCACGGCTGGAAGCCGTGGCGGGTCTGGAGCGGCCCGGCGCGCCGCTTTTCAACTATCTCGCCGAGGAGGTGTTCGCCCGCCTCCCCCCGCCCGTCCGCCACCTGATGAGCCGGGTCGCCCTGCTGGACCGTTTCACGCCCGAGCTCTGCGAGGCGCTGGGCATCCGGGGAGCGCGCGCTCTGCTGGCGGAGCTGGCCGGCCGCGGGCTGTTCGTCGACAGCCGCCAGGACGGCTCCCTGGCGCTGCGGCCCCTGATCCGCGAGTACGCCCTCGAGCATCTGCCGCTGGAACGCGGGACGGCGCGGCGCCTGCGGCTGGAGGCTGGCCAGTGGATGGAGGCGCGGGGTGACCCCGCCGGGGCGCTGCGCATGCTCGTCTCCGCCGGGATGCCCGACCGGCTCCGCGCCACGCTCGTGGCCCACGGTGCCCGGCTGCTGGCCGGCGGCCAGGTGGCGGCGGTGCTCGACGCATGCCGCGCGGTGCCTGCCGGCGAGCGCGACCCGACCGTCGAGCAGCTGCAGGGTGAGGCAGAGCAGATCCAGGGAGATTGGGAGGCGGCGCTTGCCTGCTTTCAGCGCGCCACCGCGGGCCGCGACGTGCTCCCCGCCAGCCTCGCCTGGCGCATCGGCGTCATCCACTACCTCCGGGGCGAGCCCGAGCGGGCGCTGCAGGTGTACGCGAGCGCGACCGACGACGAGCAGTGCGAGCCGGTCGACACAGCGCTGTTGCTGGCCTGGACGTCGACGGCGCACTGGATCCGTGGCGAGGTCGAACCCTGCCGGACGCTGGCCACCCGCGCCCTGGCGGCAGCGAATGCCAGCGGCGACCGCCGCGCCCTGGCCGCGGCGCACACGGTGATGGCCATGCTGGCGGCGCTCGACGGTGATCGCCGCGGCAACGACGCGCACTACCTGCTGGCGCTGCGCGCCGCGGAGGAGGCGCCGGACGTCCTGCAGACCGTCCGCATCCGCACCAACCGGGCGTCGCACTTCCTGGAGGAGGGCTCGTACGCCGAGGCGTTGCAGGAGCTCGAGGTCGCGGTGCGTCTTGCGGAGCTCACCTCGTACGCGAGCTTCCTGGCGCTCAGCCTGAGCAACCGCGGCGAGGCGAAGGTGCGCCTGGGGCGGATCGACGAGGGCCTCTCCGACCTCGAGGCGTCGCGCGAGCGCTACCGCCAGATCGGCTCGGACATGATCGCGTACCCGCTCACGATCATCGGCGAGGTCTATCGCGAGCGCGGCAACCTCGCCCAGGCGCGCGCCGTGTTCGAAGAGGCTGCGGCGGTCTCCGAAGCATCGGGGGACGTCCAGGGCCTCGTGCCCGCGCTCGCGGGTTTGGCGACGGTGCTGGCCGTCGGCGACCCGGAGCAGGCGCGGACGGTGGCCGGCCGGGCCGTCGCCCTCGGCGCGGGCCTCGGCTACGTCACAGCGCTCTTGGCGCAGGGCTGGGTGGCCTGGGCCCGGGAGGACACCGCCGGCGCCGCATCGGCCGCCGCCGAGGCGATCGAGCAGGCGCGTGGCCGCCACGACCGCGCCGGGCTGGCGGAGGCGACGGTGCTGGCCGGCGCGGTGGCCGCCGACCCGGGGACGCGCGAAGCCCGTCTGCGAGAGGCGGTGGCAATCTGGCGCGAGATCGGCAATCCGGTGGCGGCCGCGAGGACGGAGCTCGCCCTGGCGTCAGCGAGTGTCCCCGGCGCGGTGGCCCTGCGCCGGGACGCCGAGCGAGCCTTGGAGGCGCACGGGCTTCGCCCGCACCCTGAGCGCGGCACCGCCGCCGGCATCGCCACGCTCGCC
The DNA here is from genome assembly GCA_963777285.1 of Candidatus Dormiibacterota bacterium. GTDB lineage: Bacteria > Chloroflexota > Dormibacteria > Aeolococcales > Aeolococcaceae > JAFARE01. The sequence continues at coordinate 547,690 of CAVZPR010000001.1, read as the reverse complement.
ACCGGGAGCGACCCTCCGGCCCTGCGAATCCAATCGCTCGGCGGCTTCGCGGTGTTGCGCGGCGGTGCTCCGGTGCCCGCATCTGAGTGGCAGTCGCGCCGCGCGCGCGAGCTGCTCAAACTCCTGGTGGCGCGGCGCGGCCGGCCGGCCACGCGCGGCTTCCTGATGGAGACGCTGTGGCCCGGGGAGGACCCGGACCGGATCGCCAACCGGCTCTCGGTCGCGCTGACGACTGTGCGCACCGTGCTCGACCCCGAGCGCAGGCTCGGCGATGACATCGTCGTGGCCGGCAAGGAGGCCGTCGCCCTCGACCTGAACCGCGTCGATGTCGACCTGGAACGGTTCCTGACGGCGGCATCCGAGGGCCAGGCGCTGCTGCGTCGCGGCGAGCAAGGCGCTGGGCTGGCGCTGCTGGAGGCGGCGACGCGAAGCTACGCCGGCGATTTCCTGGAGGAGAACTCGTACGACGACTGGGCGGTGGTGGCGCGCGAGGAGGCTCGCTCGGCGTACGTCGCCGCCTCCCGTGTGCTGGCCACGCACGCCGCCGCCGGCGCCGACCCGGAGGCGGCCGTGCCGCACTTTCTGCGGATCCTCGAGCTGGACCGCTACGACGAGCAGGCGAACCTCGGACTGGTGAGCGCACTCACGGCCGCCGGCCGGCACGGCGAGGCGCACCGTCACTACCTGAACTACCGGCGCGCCATGGATGAGCTGGGCGTGGAGCCGGCGCCCTTCCCCGCCGCGGCGCGTGCGAGCTGAGGTCGCCGGCTTTCAGCGAACCTTAAGGCGGCGCTAAGAGGCCTGCCTACGCTCGCCCGTCGTGGAGACATTCACGGTGCGGGTGTGGACGCCGAGCGAGGGCGAGCGCCCCGAGGGGGTGCGCGGCACGGCGGTGCACCTGCGGTCAGGGCGCCGCGTCACGTTCGCGGAGCCGGACTCGCTGATCCGCTTCCTGGTCGAGGCCGCCGGCTCGCCCGCGGCGGGTCAACAGATGTCCGGCGCGCTGAGTGATCCAACAGAGGAGTAATTGTCATGCGTTGCCAGAACGGTGTCGAACCACACCCGATCACGGGTGCAATGGAGGTAGGTCGATGAGACCGCTCGTCAAGCTGCTGATCGGTGCCGTCGTCGCGGCATCCGTCGCCGCGGGAGCCGGCCGCGCCGTCTCCGCGGCAGGCCCGACGCTGACCCTGAAGACCGCGTCAGGGCCGCCCACGACGAAACTCGTCGTGAAGGGCGCGGGCTTCGGCGTCACGGAGGGGGTCGACGTGTACTTCGACAGCACCGACATGGCGCTGGCGTCGAGCGACGCCACGGGAGCGTTCTCGGTGTCGTTCCACGTCCCGGCATCAGCGCAGCCGGGCGTTCACTACGTCACGGCGGTGGGGCGCACCAGCAGCCTGTCCGCACAGAAGAGGTTCACGGTGCGCACGAACTGGACCGAGCTCGGGTTCAACGCGGCGCGTCAGGGCTGGAACCCGTACGAGAACACGCTCAATCCGTACAACGTCCAGAACCTGGAGCAGGCTTGGACGTTCCCCACCGGCGGCGCGGTGAACTCCACTCCGGCGGTGGTCAACGGCATCCTCTACGCCGGCTCTGAGGACGGTCACATCTACGCCTTGCACGCCGCTACGGGAAAGGTGAAGTGGAACGACGACCTGAGCGCGCTGGAGCCGTCCGGGTTCGACTCGTCGCCTGTCGTGGCCGGAAGCCGCCTCTACATCGGCGGCAACAGCGGCAACGTGTACGCGGTCGACACGTCCGACGGCTTCACGCCGTGGGTGTTTCCCACCGGCGGCGCCGTCGTGTCCTCGCCCACCGTGGTGAACGGCGTGGTGTATGTCGGCTCGGAGGATCACACCGTCTACGCCATCAACGCGTCGACCGGCGCCCAGATCTGGGCTACGGCGACCACGGGCGCGATCTCATCCTCGCCGGCCGTCGCCAACGGCGCGGTCTACGCCGGCTCTGCGAACGGCAACGTCTATGCCCTCAGCGCGACCGACGGCTCCCTGCTCTGGTACTACCCCACGGGGGGGCCGGTCTACCTCTCCCCGGCCGTCGCCAACGGGGTCGTGTACATCGGCTCCTACGACGACTACCTGTACGCCCTGGGCGCAGCCGACGGCCAACAGCTCTATAGATTCAACACCGGAGGCCCTCCCGTGGGATCGCCGGCTGTCACCGGGGGTGCGGTCTACGTGGGCGGAGGCGGCTCGTACGCGTTCGACGCCGTGAGCGCGACGAGCAGCGCGCAGTTGTGGGGAGCCGGGTTGTGTGACGCCGGGGTTGTGGCTCAGCCCAGCGTCGCAAACGGTGTGGTGTACGAGACCTGTGGCGATGCCTTTGGTGACCCCGGCACCGGGCAGAACACGCTCAACGCGCTCGATGAGTTCGACCGGCTCGGTGCTCTGGACCGCCAGCAACGGCGGGCAGTCGCAGACATCCCCCGTCGTGGTCAACGGCTGGGTCTACGAGGGATCCACGGACCACTCCATCTACGCGTACACGCTCCCGACCCCGCCGGCTGCCGCCGCGCAGCCGGCCGCTGCCACACTGCATCCCGACCGATCGCTGCGGGCTTCGTAGCCACCGCAGCAACAACACAAGGAGACCACGGCAATGAACCCGAGACCACTGATCCTGCTGGGCTTCCCGCTGCTGGCGGCGCTCGCCGCCTGCAGCTCGTCCACCAACAGCAGCGGCACCCCAACCCCAGCCACCAGCTCTAGCCCCGCCGCCACCGCCGCGGCCACGGCTGCGCCGTCCACCTCCGCGGCGCCGACGAGCCTCGACCCGGCCCAGCTGGTCACCGCCTCCGAGGCGTCGCAGCTGGCCGGCGCCAACTACACCAGCTGCAAGGAGGAGACCAGCACCGGCAGCGGCGGCAACAGCAACACCTGCGTGTACGGCTACCAGACCACCAATGTGTTCCAAGTGACCGTCGCGCAGGCTTCGGATCCCGCGACGGCGCAGGCGGAATGGGCGGCCCAGGAAGCCAAAGCGGAGGCTCAGATCAAGAAGGGCCTCACAGGTCTTCCGGCAGGCGTCACCGTCAGCTTCAACATCAGCGACACCAGCGTCTCCGGCGCCGACAAGGCCGCGGTGGGGACGTTCGGCACGACCATCGCCGGGCACACCTTCGGCGGCAGCGCCATCTATCTCCTGAAGGGAGCGACATTCCTTGCCTTCTCGGATCTCAATGTCGGCGGAACGCCACCGAGCAGCGCCGCGATGGAGAGTGAGGGGACGACCGCGCTGGGACGGATTCCGTGAGGCCGGCGGGTCGACGGGGCACCGGGGAGTAGGAGCACGGCATGGACCCCGGCGACGCGCTCGTTTCCGAGGCGGTCGGCGCAAATCGCGCCGGCCGCCTCACCGACGAGCAGCGCCGCGCGTGGCGGAGCCAGTCGCGAGGTATACGCAAGACCGAGACCTACTTCGCGGCTGCCATCACGGTCATCGGCATGCTCGTGTGGTTCGCCCCGGGCCCGGCGAAGTACGCAACCGTCAAGCCGCTCGCCGGCGTCGCCTGCCTCGCGATCGCGGGTTTCCTGCTGTGGCGCGCGCTCAGCGGCGACGACCGCGTCACCGAGGACGTGCGCGCCGGGAAGGTACAGGCGATCGACGGCGCCATCACCAAACGGACCGTCACGACGCACGGCAGCCGCGGCAGCAGCCTGACGTCGTACTACTTCGAGGTCGAGGGCCGGCGGTTCGAGGTGTGGCGGTCCTGGTATCTGGAGGCGCCGGACGCGGGGTACGTGCGCGTCTTCTACCTGCCGCGCAGCGCGCGTGTGGTCAACATGGAACGGCTCGCGGATCCGGAGGTCGGCGACATCACCGCGAACTCGCTCGAGGGCTTGGCGCGGAGCGAGCTGGGCACGCTCTTCTCCGCCGACTCGACGAAGCGAGCGGAGGTACGGGCGCAAGGTGCGGCGATGGTGACCAAGTTCGAGAACGAGACGCAGCAGGCCGCGGTGCCTCCGCCACCGGACCAGCGGGACGCTCGCCCGCTCGCGGCGGCGATCGTGGGCGCGTGGAGCAGCCCGTTCATGAAGGTCACCTTCAGCGCCGACGGAACCCTGTCGCTGACGATGATGAACGGCATGCAGCGAACCGGCCACTGGTCGGTCGGCGCCGACGGCAAGCTCCACGCTGACGCGATGGGCGTCGACGGCGCCGTCGACGCCTGGGTCACAGGCGACGAGATGAGCCTCGCGCTCAACGGCAGAGGCATGCGCTTCAGCCGCGTCGCGGCCTGAGCTGCTCAGACGCCGTCGCGCGCCACCGTGTGCACGTCGCGCACCGACTCGAGGCGCTCCAGCAGGCGGCTGAGCTGCGTGAGGTTCTGAATCTCCACCACGGTTGAGATAACCGCGGTGCGGTCGTCGTACACCTGCACGTCGGCGCCGCTGAGGTTGATCTTGGACTCGGCGATGACGCCGGCGATGTCGCGCAGCAGCCCGGTGCGATCCCACGCCTCGATCTTGATGCTCACCGGGTAGACCTGGCGGGCGCCGGTTTCCCACTCCACCTCGACGAGACGCTCGACGTCGCCGGCGTTGCGCACGTTGACGCAGTCGCTGCGGTGCACGGTGACGCCCTTGCCCCGCGTCACGTAGCCGCGGATCGACTCACCGGCGACCGGCTTGCAGCAGCTGGCGAGCGTGGTGAGCATGTCAGCGTGGCCGTGCACGCGCACCGTGCCCGTCGGCGCGGGCGCGCTGGTGAGCGGGATGCCGAGGTCGTGCCCGGGGTCGGGCGTGCGCTCGCCGTCGCTGAAGCGGAGCACCGCGCTGCGCGCGCTGATGTCGCCATAGCCGACCGCGGCGACGAAGTCGTCGACGTTGTTGAAGCGAAAGTCCTGGGCCAGCTTGAGCAGCTGGTCGTCCTTGACGGCGGCGAGCACCATCTGGCGCAGGCGGCGGAACTCCTTGTCCAGCGCCTCCCGGCCCTTCTGCACGTTCTCCTCGCGCCGTTCGCGCTTGAACCACTGGCGGATCTTCTCCCTCGCGCTCGACGTCTTCACGAAGCTGAGCCAGTCGCGCGAGGGGCCGTGCGGCGCCTTGGTGGTGAGCACCTCGACGATCTCGCCGTTCTGCAGCCGGTGGTCCAGCGACACCATGCGGCCGTTCACCTTGGCGCCGATGCAGTGATGCCCCACGTCGGTGTGGATGCGGTACGCGAAGTCGACGGGCGTCGACCCCTGCGGCAGCGAGCGCACGTCGCCGCGCGGCGTGAACACGAAGACCTCGTCCTGGAAGATGTCGACGCGCACCGTGTCGACGAACGCCTCCGCGTCGAGCACCTCCTTCTGCCAGTCCATGAGCAGTCGCAGCCAGGTGAAGCGCTCGTCCACGCGCTGACCGTCGCCCGGGCCCTTGTAGCGCCAGTGCGCGGCCACGCCGTACTCGGAGAGCTGATGCATCTCGTGCGTGCGGATCTGCACCTCCATCGGCTCGCCGGTGTGCGAGAGCACAGTGGTGTGCAGCGACTGATACCCGTTGCCCTTGGGCATCGCGATGTAGTCCTTGAAGCGGCCGGGAATCGGCTTCCACAACGAGTGCACCACGCCCAGCGCACCGTAGCAGTCCTTGATGGAATCGACGAGCACGCGGATGGCGATGAGGTCGTAGATCTCGTCGAATTCCTTGCCGCTGCGGCGCATCTTCTCGTGGATGCTGTACACGTGCTTGGTGCGCCCCGAGATCTCGGCGTTCATGCCCAGCGGCTCGAACTCCCGTGCCAGGATCTCCGACACGTCGCGCACGAAGGCGTCGCGCTGCTCGCGATGGCTGGCCAGCTTCGCCTCCACCAGCGCGAAGTTGTCCGGCTCGAGCTGCACGAACGCGAGGTCCTCGAGCTCGCCCTTGATCTGCCAGATGCCCAGCCGGTGCGCCAGCGGTGCGTAGATGTCGAGCGTCTCGCGGCTGATGCGGGCGCGGCGCTCCGGCGTGTGCGCGGCGATGGTGCGCATGTTGTGCAGCCGGTCGCCCAGCTTGATGAGGACGACGCGCACATCCTCGGCCATGGCCACCAGCATCTTGCGGATGTTCTCCGCCTGGTGCTCTTCGGCGGTGCGCACGTGGATCTTGCCCAGCTTGGTGACGCCGTCCACGAGCTTGGCGACCTCGGGGCCGAACCCGTCGCGGATGTCGTCGCGCGTGACCTGCGTGTCCTCCACGGTGTCGTGCAGGAGAGCCGCGGCGAGGGTGTCGCCGTCCAGATGGAGGTCGGCCAGGATGCCTGCGACCGCCACGGGGTGCTCGACGTAGGCCTCGCCGGTGAGGCGGAACTGGCCCTCGTGCGCAGCCGCGGCCACGTCGAAGGCGCGAGCGAGGGTGGCCTGGTCGTCGCCGGGCAGGTACTGGGCCTTGGCCATCAACTCCGCGATGGGCATTGCCCCAGTGAGTTTACGTGCGCCCAGGCGAATGCAAACCCGCGCGAACCGGGCGGAGCGGGTGACGAGCGGAGGTCAGGCGGTCGCTTCGGCGTGCGCCTCGCGGGCCGCGGGCCGGGTCCGGGCACCGTATGCCAGCGCCGCCGCGGCGACCAGCAGGCCGACCGCGAGGGCGATGCCCACGGCGACCGTCGGCACGTTGACCAGCTTCAGCCCGGACACCAGCAGCACCACGCAGAGCGCGGCGCGGACCACTGGTGTGGAGAGCCGCGAGGACAGGGTCGACCCGAGCAGCACTCCCGGGATGCTTCCCGCGATGATGCTCAGCGTCAGGCTCAGCTGGAAGTCGCCGTAGAGGATGTGCGCCAGCGCCGCGGCGCCGACCATGGGGATCGCCTGGGTCAGGTCGGTGCCCACCAGTTGCGAGCCGCGCAGGCGCGGGTACAGGAAGAGCAGGCCGATGATGATCAGCGTCCCGGAGCCGACCGAGGTGATGCCCACGATGAACCCGGTGATCGCCCCGAGGCCGACCAGCACGAAGGGCCGCGCCTGGACCTTCTCGGGCGCCGTGGAATCGACGGAGACGCCGCGGCGGCGGTCGATCAGCGCCTTGATCAGCACGCTCGCAACCGCCAGGAGGACCGCCCCGCCGAGCGCCAGCGACACCACGTTCTGAACCGTGTGGCCCTTGCCGAGGGAACGCAGGAAGACGACGCCCAGGAAGGCCGCCGGAACCGATCCGATGGCCAGCCAGCGCACCAGCGCCCAGCGCACCGTCCGAGAGCCCAGATGAACGCTGGCGCCGAAGGGCTTCATGATCAACGAGGCGACGAGGTCGCTGGAGACGGCGGCCAGCGGCTGCACCTTGAACAGCAGCACCAGCACCGGGGTCATGAGCGCGCCCCCGCCCATGCCGGTCATGCCCACGGCGAGGCCGACGATCAGTCCGGCGACGGCCACGTAGATGTCGAAGTGCATGTCCTTCTCCGGGAAACCGCCTTGCTGTGTGACGCGCGCGAAGCGCTCCGCAGACTGTGCCAGGCTCCCATCGCATTGAGCAAGCGGTTTGAGACTATGATTCCATTCTCTTTAGGAGAACGATGATCTCTTCCCGCTGGGGCGACCCCGAGGCGCACCGGCCGCTCCACCCCGACCACCGCGAGCGCCGCGGGCGGGTGCGTCCCCGCCCTCGGGTGACCCTGGATCAGCTGCACACGTTCCTGGCGGTGGCCGACCGCGAGCACGTGGGCAACGCCGCAGTGGCGCTGGGCATCTCGCAGGGCTCGGTCAGCACCCTCATCCGCCGCCTCGAGGCCACGCTCGGGCTGCCGCTGTTCCATCGCGTGGGGCGCAACGTGCGCCTCTCCGACGTGGGACGCGCGCTGCGCCCCGTCGCGGCCCGCGTGCTCGACGCGGCGGAGCAGGTCGAGGAGCTGCGCGCCGGCTACCTGGAGATGCAGCACGGCGAGCTGACGATCGCGTCCGGCCGCGTGGTGGGCGCGCACCGCGTCTCGGGCTGGCTGGCGCCCTTCATCGCAGCGCACCCGGAGATCGACGTGCACCTCACCCTGGCGCCGATCAAGCACCTGGTGGAGATGCTCGTGGACGGCGAGGTGGACGTGATCATCGCGGGCTCCGGGGTGGACGCCCCAGGAGTGGAGTCGCTGGCGATGGAGCGCACCGAGATGGAGCTGGTGGTGGCGTCGGAACACCCCCTCGCCGCGAGCCGCTCACCGATCCGCGACCTGAAGCGGTACCGCCAGCTGGTCCACGAGCAGGGCACCGCCACGGAGCGGCGCGCGGCGGAGCTGGTCGGCGATCACGCCGCCGGAGCCGAACTCGGTCGAGCTCGAGGAGGCGGCGCTCCTGGCAGCGCTGCTCGCCGGCCTGGGGTTCGCCGCGATGCCCCGCGCCCTGGTCGAGCGCGAGCTGGAATCGGGGCGGCTCGTCGCCCTGCCCCGCCCCGGGCGCCGCGTGGCCCAGGTGTTCACCGCGGCGCGGCGCCGGGGAGGTCACACCCCGGCTCTCGAGGCGTTCTGGGAGCACCTTCGAAAGGTTGCCGGGGCCTGATCGCGGCCCGGGACACCGGTCACGCCTCGGCGGCGGCGTTCTCCTCAGCGGCGAAGCGCGCCCGCAGCACCTTCTTGTCGAACTTGCCCACGCTCGTGCGCGGCACCTCGGCGACGATCTCCAGGCGGTCGGGGAGCTGCCAGCGCGCCCAGCCCAGGCCTTCCAGGTGTGCCCGCACCTCGTCCAGCGTGACCGTGGCCCCGGGCCGCGGCACCACGCACGCCAGGGGACGCTCCTGCCACCGCGGGTCGGGCACGGCGATGACAGCCGCCTCCACCACCGTGGGCATCGACATGATCGCCCCCTCCATGTCCACCGAGGAGATCCACTCGCCTCCGGACTTGATCAGATCCTTGGTCCGGTCGGCGATCACGAAGTAGCCGTCGGGTGACTTGACGGCCACGTCGCCGGTGCGGAACCACCCGTCTGCGAACGCCTCGGGGCCGCTGCCCTTCCAGTACGAGGCCGCCACCCAGGGCCCTCGCACGTACAGGTCGCCCATCGTCTCGCCGTCGGCGGGCACCTCGCGGCCCCCAGGGTCGCGCACCGACACGTCCAGCCCGAACAGCGGCAACCCCGCCTGCGAGGTGACCCGCGACACCAGGTCGTCGGCGCCGGCGCCACGGTACGCGTGCTTGGGCCAGGCGAGGCTGGCCAGCGGCGACGTCTCGGTCATGCCCCACGCCTGGATGAGCGGGATGTCGAACTCCCGCTGCAGCCGCTCGATGAGGCGCCGTGGTGGCTGGGCGCCACCGCAGACCAGGTGGCGCAGGGCGGCGGGGCGGGCCCGGCGCTCCGCCAGGGCGTCGGCCACGGCCAGCCACACAGTGGGCACGCCGGCGCTCACCGTCACGTCCTCCGCGTCGAAGAGGTCGACCAGCGCGCCGGCGTCGAGCGGACCGGCCAGGAAGACGAGCTTGGCGCCCACGGCAACCGCCGCGTGCGGCGCGCCCCACGCCATGGCGTGGAACATCGGCACCACCGGCAGCACGCAGTCGCGCGGGCCGACGTCCATGCCCGCCGCCGAGGTCACGGCCATGGAGTGCAGGAACACGGAGCGGTGCGTGTACACCACCCCCTTGGGCCGTCCCGTGGTGCCGGACGTGTAGCACATGCCGAACGGCGACCGTTCGTCGATGTCCCGTGGCGCGTACGCGTCCGGCTCGGCGGCGATCAGGTCCTCGTACGCGACGGCATCGCCCTGCGCGCTGCGGTCGAGCACGATCACGTGCTCCACGCCGCGCATGCCGCCGTGCCCTGCTACCTGCTCCAGCAACGGCAGCATGTCGGGATCGGCGAGCACCACCTCGTCGCCGGCGTCCTGGATGATGTACGCCAGTTCCTGGGCCGACAGGCGCACGTTCAGCGTGTGCAGCACGCGGCCGGCGCAGGGCACCGCGAAGTACGCCTCGAGGTGCCGGAAGTGGTTCCACGCAAGGGTGGCGACGCGGCCGCCCGGCGCGACACCGAGCCGGTCCAGCGCGTGCATCAGCTGCTGCGCGCGCCGCGAGAAGTCGCCGTACGTGTAGCGATGGACGTCACCCGACGCGAAGCGGGTCACCACCTCCACGCCGGCGTGGTGCTTGGCGGCATGGTCGAACAGCAGCCAGCTGTTCAGCGGCACGTCCATCATGGTCACGCGGCGGCCGCTCTCAGGAAGGAGTCGATGGCGTGCACCGTGTCGGGAACGGTGGCCACCGTGTAGTGGTTGGCGTCTATCTCCACCACCGTGCTGGAGCGCACCTCGGCGCGGAAGCGGTCGCGGTCACGCGCCGTCACGATGTACCCGAACCCAGGGAGGATCTCCCGCGCGGCGCGGGCCAGCAGCACGGGCATGGTCAGCGACGGCCACAGCGCATAGACACCGGCATGGTCCCCGAACGCGAATGCCCCGGCCCCGAAGGCGGCGTCCTCGAGCACCGCAGCTCGATCGGTGCGCGCCCGCACGCCGCCTTCCACCTCCTCCAGCTCGTAGCGGAAATATCGGTCCCAGTACTCGCTCCAGGGCTCGATCACGCCGAGGCCGCGCACCAGCCCCAGATAGTCGTCCAGCGAGGGGTACACCGCGCCGAGGCGGCGCACCGACCCGGCGATGGGCGCTTCGCTGGCAGGGTCCGGGACGCCGCAGATGTCCAGCAGCACCACCGCCTGTAGCCGGTCCGCGGCCTGGGCGGCCGCGGCCATGGCCACGAGTCCACCCATCGAGTGGCCGGCGATGCAGAACGACCGCGCGCCGAGCTGATCGGCCACGTCGAGGACGTCTCGGGCATGCGCCCGCCACCCGTACGTGCCGGGACCGGTCACCTCGCTGCGACCGCGCCCGCGCAGGTCCACGGCGACGGCGCAGCGGGCCTCACCCGCGATGCGCTCGCCGATGAAGTCGAAGCTCGCGAGATTCGCCGACAGCCCCGGCACGCAGAGGAGCAACGGCGCGCCACGGCGACCGTGCCGCCGCGCGTGGATGCGGCCGCAGCGCAGGTCCAGGTCGAAGTCCTGCGCCACCGCGACGAGGCTCAGTACGCGCGCGCCATGAGCGCCACGTCGTCCGTCGCGTCGCCGCACGCGATGCAGGGCGCGCCGTGCGCCCCGCGGTCGGCACGCAGCACGCGCACCGTGAGCGCGTGCACCGCCTCCTTGAGTCGCGCTTCGCAGGCGGCGTTGTTGCAGAACGGACCGCTGGCGAACACGGGACGCTCCGCGAAGGCCGCCACGAGCTCGTCGATGCTGTGCACGTCGACGCTGCGCTCGTCGAGCGAGCGCTGGGCGCGCGCCCGCAGCGCCACCTGCGCCTCGTCGAGCATGCCAGGGAGGCTCGCCGCGAGTCCGTCGACGGGGACGGTGCGCTGTTCCCCGTCGAGGCGGCGCACCACGGTCACCCCGCCGCCGGCCAGGTCCTTGGCGCCGGCCACCACGCGCAGCGGCACGCCGCGCAGCTCCCACTCCGCGTACTTCTCGCCGGGGCGCATGCCTTCGCGCCGGTCGACGTGCAGGCGCACCGAATCGCCCACCTGCTTCTCGATCTGCGTCACCGCGGACTCGACCAGAGCACTGCCCTCCGGGTCGTTGCTGCGCACGATGGGCACCACCACCACCTGGATGGGCGCCACGCGGGGCGGCAGGACGAGGCCGGCGTCGTCGCCGTGGGCCATGATCAGGCCGCCGATGATGCGCGTGGACAGCCCCCACGACGTCTGGAACGGGTGCTGCAGCGTGTTGTCGCGATCGCTGTACGTGATGCCGTAGGCGCGCGTGAAGTTCTGCCCCAGGTGGTGCGACGTGCCCGCCTGCAGCGCCCAGCCGTCGGCCATCATCGCCTCGATGCTTTCCGTGTAGCGCGCGCCGGCGAACTTCTCCGACTCCGTCTTGCGGCCGGAGATGACGGGAATCGCCAGCCAGTCCTCGGCGAGCTCGCGGTAGCAGCCGAGCATGGCGCTGACCTCGTCCGCGGCTTCGCCGTCGCCCTCGTGGAAGGTGTGCCCTTCCTGCCACAGGAACTCCGCGGTGCGCAGGAAGAGACGCGTGCGCTTCTCCCAGCGGTACACGTTGCACCACTGATTGATCTTCACCGGCAGGTCGCGCCAGGAGTGGATCCAGTCGCGGTAGAGCGAGCAGATGATCGACTCGCTGGTGGGGCGGATCGCGAGACGCTCCTCGAGCTCCTTGTCGCCGCCGTGCGTGACCCAGGCGCACTCCGGCGCGAAGCCCTCCACGTGCTCCGCCTCGCGCTGCAGGTACGACTCGGGAATGAGCAGCGGGAAGTACATGTTCTGGTGCCCGGTGCGCTTGATCATGCCGTCGAGGGCGCGCTGCGTGTTCTCCCACAGGGCGTAGCCGTAGGGCCGGATCACCATGCAGCCGCGCACCGGCGCGTAGTCGGCCAGCTCCGCGCGCAGCACCACGTCGACGTACCAGCGGTCGAAGTCCTCCGACTGCCGCGTGATCGACTTTGGATCAGGCATCAGCGCACCGCCGCTCGCTCGCTCGACGCAGCGCGGTCAGCCGGCGGCGACAGGGATGGGCAGGGCGCCGTCGCCCGCACCCTGGGGCAGCGGCTTGCCCTCGGCCAGGAGTCGCGCGTCCTCCTCGGCGATTCGATGCAACTCGTCGACCAGGGTGGCGATCAGCTCGGCTTCGGGGAGCGTGGCGATCACCTTGCCGCCGCGGTACAGGATTCCTTTCTGCCGCCCACCGGCGATGCCGATGTCGGCGTGCATGCCTTCGCCGGGTCCGTTGACCACGCACCCCATGACCGACACGGTCAGGGTCCGCTTCACGCCGGCGAGCGCCTCCTCGACGCGCTTGACCATGGGGAACATGTCGATCTCGAGCCGCCCGCACGTGGGGCAGGCGACCAGATTCGGGCCACTCCCCTTCTCCTGCAGGTTCGCCAGGATCTGGCGCCCGACGCGCACCTCGTCCTCCGGCTCGCCGACCAGCGACACGCGGATGGTGTCGCCGATTCCTTCGCTGAGCAGGATGCCGATGCCCATGGCCGACTTGACGCTGCCCGAGTCCACCGGTCCCGCCTCGGTGAGGCCGAGGTGCAGCGGATAGCGATTGCCCAGCGCCACGAACCTGCGGTTGGCGGCGATGTTGGTGAGCACGTCACTCGCCTTGAGCGAGACCTTGATGTTGCGGAAGTCGAGCTCCTCGAGGATGCGGATGTGACTCATGGCCGCGTCGACCATGCGCTGCGCGGTCTCCTCGATGGTGGCCCCACGCCCGCGGGTCAGCTCCTTGCGCTGCGGGATGCTCCCGGCGTTGACGCCGATGCGCATGGGCACGTCGCGCGACTTTGCTTCGCGCGCGATGTCGGCAACCTTCGCGGAGTCGGTGATGTTGCCCGGGTTGAGCCGCAGGCACTGCACCCCTGCCTCCAACGCCAGCAGCGCGAGCGGCGCGTCGTAGTGAATGTCGGCGACGATGGGAATCGGCGACTCGCGCACGATCTCGTGCATCGCCGACGCCGCCTCTCGTGTGTCGCAGGTGACGCGGATGATGTCGGCGCCCGCGGCAGCGGCGCGCTCGATCTGCGCCAGCGTGGCACGCACGTCCTCAGTCTGCGTCTTGGTCATGGTCTGCACGGGGATCGGCGCGGCGCCACCGATCACGACACCACCGACGTTCACCGGAACCGTGGCGCGCCGGTTTCCCGTGCTGATGTCGATGCTCATATGCGTCCCACGTCTCCGATGGTGACATAGATAAGCAGCAGCACCACGACGGCGAGACCGATCGCGGACGCGATCGCCTCGTGGCGCGGGTCGAGACGCTTGCGACGCACCGCCTCGATGCCCAGGAACAGCAGCTTGCCGCCGTCGAGGAAGGGAATGGGAAGGACGTTGATCAGGCCCAGGTTCATGCTGATGAATCCGATCCACCAGACGAGCCCGTTCTGGCTGAGGAAGCCGTTCTGCGACGCGGTCGCGGTCGCTTCGGCGATGCCGACGGGACCGGAGAGGCCGTTCGGCCCGTTGACACCGCCCAGCGAAGGCACGGTGACCAGCTGGTAGATGCCGACCACCGTGTCGTGCACGAACGCGGGGATCTGCACCACCCCGTTGACCACCGCGGTGGGGAACGACTGACCCGGCCATCCGGCGCGGACGCCCAGCAGCCAGGCGGCCTGTGCCTGCGTCGCCGAGGTGCCGTAGCCGTCGACCACGCTGGGAGCAGCCGCGTTCGTGATGCTCTTCCCGGGCGACCCGTCCGCCTTCTCCGCGTAGCCGCTCACCCGGATGCCGGACCCGGAGAGGAGCGCAGCAGCGTCGCCGGTGCTGGCCGGATGACCGTCGATCGCGGTGACCACGACGACCCCCGCGGGCAGGCTCCCCGCCACCGGATTGAGGATCACCAGCTCCGGCTTCACCGTGGCCGTGCGCACGCTGCCGTCCAGCGCGCGGTACGTCACAGCGACGGGGGCGCCCCGGCTGGCCGCGGTCGCCGCATGCAGGTCCGCGCTCACCGACTGGGGCGAGTTGTCGTGCACCGCGGTCCCGTTGATCGCGGTGATCGCGGCCCCCTCGGGCACACCGGAGGTTGCCGCCGGCCCACCCTTGACCACCCCCCACGGGCTCGACGCGGCCATGTTCACGACCGTGAAGCACAGCACCGCGAAGATGAAGTTGAAGACGATGCCCGCGGCGATGGTGGCGCAGCGCTTGGGAATGCTGGCCCGGTAGAAGTTGCGCTCCCCCGCGTCCGCCTCGCCGGGAATGCCGAGCATTCCCGCCATGCGCACGAATCCACCCAGGGGCAGGAGGCGCAGCGCGTAGGTCGTCTCGCCGCGCCTGCGCGAGGCGATCTTGGGCCCGAAGCCGACGGAGAACTCGTCGACGCGGATGCCGCTGAGCTTGCCCACGAGGAAGTGCCCCGCCTCGTGCACCACGACCACGCTGAAGATGACGAGGATGAAGGCGCCCGCGTAGATCAGATACTGGCCCACGTCAGTGCGCCGCCACGGCGGGACGGATGCGCGCGGCCGCGTAGCGTCGCGCCCACTCGTCGGCGTCGAGGATCGCGGCCAGCGACGGCGTGCTGCCGGTCGCCGGCGCCGCCTGGATGGTATCGGCCACGAGTGGCACTATTTCGTCGAAGCGGCAGCGGCCGTCCAGGAATGCCGCCACCGCCACCTCGTTCGCCGCGTTGAGCACACAGGGAGCCAGCCCGCCACGCACCCCGGCGCTGCGGGCCAGGTCCACCGCGGGAAACCTGGCGGGGTCGACCGCGGCGAACCGCAGCTGCGGCGCGGCGGTGAGGTCGAGTCGAGGTCCCACGTCGGGCAGGCGCTCCCCGTCACTCAGCGCCAGCGAGATGGGGACACGCATGTCGGGAACTCCGAGCTGCGCCACCACGGCGCCGTCGCAGAACTCCACGTAGCTGTGCACCAGGCTGTCCGGATGGATGGCGACGTCGATGCTCGCGTAGTCGACGTCGAACAGGTGGTGCGCCTCGATCACCTCCAGCCCCTTGTTCATCATCGTCGCGGAGTTGATCGTCACCTTCGGACCCATGCGCCAGGTGGGGTGGGCCAGCGCCTCGCCGGGTGTCACGCTGCCCAGCGTTTCCAGCGCCCGCGACAGGAACGGGCCGCCGCTGGCGGTGAGCACCAGCCGCCGCACCGCGGCGCGGTCCTCGCCCCGCAGGCACTGCCAGAGCGCGCTGTGCTCGCTGTCCACGGGGATGACGCGCGCGCCCGACCGGGTGGCGCTCTCGCGCACCAGGTCGCCGGCCATCACCAGGACCTCCTTGGTGGCCACCGCCACCAGGCGGCCGGCGTCGAGCGCCGCCAGCGCCGGGCGCAGCGCCGCGGCGCCGGTGATGGCCACGCAGACGACGTCGCAGTCCATGGCGGCGATCTCGCAGGCCGCGTCCAGCCCCACGGACATGCCGGGCGCAGCGCTGCCGGCGTCGGGCTGGACCAGCGCGACGCGAGCCACGCCGAAGCGGTCGGCGACGACGCGCAGCGCCGCCGCGTCGCGCCCGGCGACGGCGCCGACCAGCTCGAAGCGTTCGGGGTGGCGGCCGATGACGTCGCACGCCTGCCGGCCGATCGAGCCCGTGGCGCCGAGAAGCACCACACGGCGGCGTTCCGGGGAGCGAGGCGCTGCGGAGGCGGCGGTGAGCGGGTGCGGAGCGCGGGGGTTTCTGGGCGTCACAGCGCGAGCAGCTTGAGATAGCAATATACGACCGGCCCGACGAGCACCAGGCTGTCCACGCGATCCAGCAGGCCGCCGTGGCCCGGTATCAGTCCCGACGAGTCCTTCACCCCCGCCTGGCGCTTGAGGGCGGACTCCACGAGGTCGCCTCCCTGGGCGGCGATGGCGATCAGCGCCCCCAGGCCGGCGCCCGCGGGTGCGCCGATGCCCACCAGCGGCGGTCCGGCGAGCGCCACCAGCACGATGGTGGCCGCGGCGCCGGCGACGGCTCCCTCCACCGTCTTGCGAGGCGATACGGAGCGGAAGAACGGATGCCGTCCCAGCGCCGAACCCAGCAGGTACGCGGCGGTGTCGCCGGCGACCACCGCCAGCACCGGCAGGGCGGCGAGGCGCAGGCCGAAGTGGTTGGGATCCGGCTGGTGCCAGCGATAGAGGGCCACGTAGAAGCCGAGGGTGAAGCCGAGGTACAGCGCGCCGCCCAGCGCAGCCACCCAGCCTGACAGGGGGCGCACGCCGGCGACCATGACCAGCAGCCCCACGACGACGGCGGCCACGAGCGGCCACTCGGCGGGCTGCCAGGACGGGGGCAGCGCGTAGCGCACCGCCAACCAGAGCGCCAGCGGCAGCAGCAGCCAGCGCGCGGGGGGCAGCCCGATCCGCCCCGCCAGCCCGGCGAACTCCCAGGCGCCGACGACGGTGCCGGCGCCGATCAGCGCGGCCAGCCAGGGCGTGCCCAGGAGGAGCACCGCGGCCAGCACCGCCAGGAGGATCGCCCCGGAGACGACCCGGAGCAGCAGGTTCATCAAGCAGGCGATGCGTGCAGGACGTCGAGGGGGGACGGCGTGCGCTCGGGGACGGCGCCGAACTTGCGCTCGCGGCTGGAGAAGTCGCGCAGGGCGTCGTGCAGCGCAGCCTCGCCGAAGTCGGGCCAGAGCGTGTCGGTGACGTACAGCTCGGCGTACGCCGCCTGCCACAGCAGGAAGTTGCTGATGCGCAGCTCGCCGGCGGTGCGGATGATGAGGTCGGGATCGGGCAGGCCGGCGGTGTAGAGCTCGCGGCTCAGCATCTCCTGGCTCAGGGCGGTGAGGTCGGCGCCCCGCGCCGCGAGCTCTCGCACGGCCTCCACGATCTCGCCGCGGCCGCCGTAGTTGATGGCCACGTTCAGCACGGCCTTGGTGTTGCGCTGCGTGCGCGACTCGGCCTGCGTGACCTTCGCCTGCAGCCGCGTGCTGAGCCGCGCCCTGTCGCCCAGGATGCGGATCTGCACACCTTCCCGGTCCAGCTCGTCGACCTCGCTGTCGATGGTCTCGCCGAACAGCTGCATCAGCGCCGTGACCTCGTGGCGCGGCCTGGACCAGTTCTCCGTGCTGAAGGCGTAGAGCGTGAGGATGTGCACGCCGGCTTGGTCGCACGCCTCCATCACGGGACGGATGGCGCGCACGCCGGCGCGGTGGCCGGCGACGCGGGGCAGGTGCCGCTGCCGGGCCCAGCGCCCGTTGCCGTCCATGATGATGCCGATGTGTCGCGGCAGATCGGGCCGCGCCGGCTCGGGGACGGCTGCAGGAGGAGGTGGGCGAAGCATCGTGCTGTGAGGGGAGAACGATCCGGCGGATCGGCCCGTTTCGGCTGCCGTGCTCACACCTCGAGGATCTCAGCCTCCTTCTTCTTCTCCGCCTCGTCGACCTTGGCGACGTGCAGGTCGGTCACCTTCTGGATCTCGGCGAGCTTGGCTTCGACCTCGTCCTTGCTGACGTGGCCCTCTTTCTCCACGCGGCGCAGGTGCTCCACCTCGTCGCGGCGGATGTTGCGCACCGCGACGCGCGCCTCCTCGGTGCGGCGGTGCACCACCTTGACCAGCTCGCGGCGGCGCTCCTCGTTGAGCTGCGGGATCGCGATGCGGATGACCTGGCCGTCGTTGCTGGGGTTGAGCCCCAGCTCGCTGCGCTGGATCGCCTTCTCGATCGCCGAGATCGCGTTGCGGTCGTACGGTGAGATGACCAGCTGGCCGGCGTCGGGAGCGCTGATGCCCGCCAGGCTCTGCAGCGGTGTCGGTGAGCCGTAGTAGTCGACGTGCAGGCGCTCCACCAGCGCCGGCGACGCCCTGCCGGTGCGCACGGTCATCAGCTCCTTGTGCAGCGCCTCGATGCTCTTCTCCATGCGCGCCTTGGCGTCGGCGACCCGCTGGTTGATGGCGGCCTGCGCTTCTTCCGCCTTGGTGCGGTCAGCCGGCACCGCCCGCTCCGCCGGCGTCGACGCGGGTGCCGATCGGCTCCCCCAGGATCACGCGCTCGATGTTGCCCTCGGCGAAGAGGTCGAACACGATGATGGGCATGCGGTTGTCCATGCACAGCGTGAGCGCCGTGCTGTCCATGATCGCCAGGCCGCGGTTGAGCACGTCGAGATACGTGAGGTGTCCGAGCCGCGTGGCGCTCTGGTCCTTGTGGGGGTCCGCGGTGTAGATGCCGTCGACCTTGGTTGCCTTGAGCAGCACCTCCGCACCGATCTCAGCCGCTCGCAGCGCGGCGGTGGTGTCCGTGGTGAAGAACGGATTGCCCGTGCCCGCGGCGAGGATGACCACGCGACCCTTCTCCAGGTGGCGGATGGCGCGCCGGGGGATGAACGGTTCCGCGACCTGCTGCATCGCGATTGCGCTCTGCACGCGACACTGCATGTCGAGCTGCTCGATGGCGTCGCGCAGCGCCAGCGCGTTGATGACCGTGGCCAGCATCCCCATGTAGTCGCCGGTCACGCGGTCGATGCCGTGTTCGCTGGCCTCGATGCCGCGCACGATGTTGCCGCCACCCACGACGATCGCCACCTGCACGCCACGCTCGTGCACGTGCCGCAACTGCTGGGCGATGCGCTGCGCCGCCGCCTGGTCGATCCCATACGCGGCGTTGCCCAGGAGCGCTTCGCCGCCGAGCTTGAGCACCACGCGCTTGAACACCGGTACGCGTCCGTCGCGGGCGCGCCCTGAGAGCTCGGCGATGTTCATGCCGGCGACGCCGGTGGTCACCCGGCGGCCGCCCCGTCGTGGTCGGCGCCGGCGGGCTCCTCACCGACGGCGAAGCGAGCGAAGCGTGCCACCGTGATGTTCTCCTTCAGCTTGGCGACGGCCTCGGTGACGAGGTCGCCGACGCGCCGCTTGTCGTCCTTGATCCAGGGCTGCTCGAGCAGACAGATCTTCGAGTAGAAGTCGCTGAGCTTGCCCTCGAGGATCTTGGCGACGATGTTCTCCGGCTTGCCCGCGACCTGCTCGCGGTACACCGCCTTCTCTCGCTCCACCAACTCGGCGGGGACGTCCTCGCGGCGCACGTACAGCGGCGACGCGCCCACCACCTGCAGCGCCAGCGCGTGCGCCAGGTGGCGGAAGTCGTCGGTCTTGGCGACAAAGTCGGACTCGCAGTCGAGCTCAACCAGCGCGCCCTGCTTGGCGATGCCGCCCGAGTGGTGGATGTACGCCTCGATCACGCCTTCTCGCGTGGCACGGCCCGCCTTGTCCGCGGCGCGGGCCAGCCCCTTTGCGCGCAGCAGGTCCTTCGCCTTCTCGACGTCGCCGCCCGCATCCTGCAGCGCACGCTTGGCGTCCATCATCCCGGCGCCGGTCAGATCGCGCAGCGCCTTGACCTGCGCCGCTGTCACGCCGGCCATCAGCGGCGGGCTCCGGGGGCAGCTGGCGCGGCTGCCGCCCGTGCTGCCGACTCGGGTCCTGCAGCCTTCTGCTCCTTGTCGGTTGACGCGGGTGACGCCGGAGGGGCGGAGCCCGCCCCGGCGATTTCCGAGGAGCCGGGCGGGGGGGACCCGGAGGCGGCAGGACCCGCGTCAACCGACGTCTCGCCCGCGCCGACGGACCCTGCCGCGGCCTCCCGCTCCCGGCGGGCGACCTCCTCAGCCTCTCGCAGCTCGCGCTCGCCGAGCTGCTGCAGGCCTTCGGTGATCGCGTCGCCGATCAGGGTGACGATCAGGCGGCAGCTGCGGATGGCGTCGTCGTTGCCGGGGATGACCAGCTCGACGGCCTCCGGGTCACAGTTCGTGTCAACGATGGCAACAATTGGGATGTTCAGCTTGTTGGCCTCGTTGACCGCGATGCGCTCCTTCTTGCAGTCGATGACGAAGAGCGCTCCGGGAAGACGCTTCATCTCGGCCATGCCGGCGAAGTTGCGCTCCAGGCGGTCGAGGTCGTCGCGGCTGTCATTCGCTTCCTTGGAGCTCATGCGCTCGAAATCGCCGCGGTCGCGCATCACGCGCAGCTCCGCGAGGCGGCGCAGGCGCTTCTGAATGATGCCGAAGTTGGTGAGCATGCCGCCCATCCAGCGGTGGGTCACGTAGAACTGGCCGCTTCGCTGGCAGACGTCCTCGATGACGTCCTGGGCCTGCTTCTTGGTGCCCACGAAGAGCACCTTCTGGCCGCCCGCGACCAGGTCGCGGACGTAGTCACAGGCGGCGTCGAGCTGCTTCTGCGTCTGGATCAGGTCGATGATGTGGACGCCGTTGCGTGCCGTGAAGATGTACGGACGCATGCGGGGGTTCCAGCGACTCGTCTGGTGTCCGAAGTGGACACCCGCCTCGAGCAGCTGGCGGAGCGTGGCGCGCGGCATGGGCCGTGCCTCCTCTTCTGGGTGTGGGCCTCCGCCTGGTGTCACGCGCCGCGGCGACCCGTCCGGGCACCTGCCGTCGACATCTTCCAGGCGTGTGTGATGGGCTCAGTGTATCAGCGGGGGCGCGCCGCGCCCGCGAGCGCGCCATCGCGGACGCGTCATGCGCCACACGAGCCGCACCCCTGTGGCCGCCGGCGTGTCCCGCTCGACGCGCAGCTCGCCCGCCGGCTCGTAGCCCAGCTTCTGCGGAACCCTGGAGCTGGCGACGTTGGCGCGGTCGTGACGGATCTCGACACGCTCGACGCCCGGCAGAGCGAAGGCATCGTCGGTCAGGCGCGCCGCCGCGGCGGTGGCGAAGCCCATTCCGGTGCGGCCCGCGCGCACCCAGTAGCCGATCTCCAGCGCGCCCGGGCCGAGACGATGATGCAGCCCGCATCCACCACGACCGCGTCGCCGGCGAACATGCCGTAGACCCGGTCGCCACCGCCGTCCCATTCCTGCTCCCAGCGCTGCAGCAGGGCGCGACGCTCCGCCACGCTCAGCGGCTCCTCGGCGATCCACGGCATCCAGGGACGCAGGTGTTCGATGCTGTCGATGACCGCCCGGTGCAGCGCCTCCGCGTCCCGCGCGCGCCAACGGCGCACGACGAAGCCGGGATCGGGCGCTCCGGCTACAGCACGTACCTGCGCAGGTCGGTGTTGCGCACCAGGTCGGTGAGGCGCTGCGCCACGTAGGGCGCGTCGACGGTCACCGTGCTGCCGGCGTGGTCCTCCGCGCGGAAGGAGACGTCCTCGAGCACCTTCTCCATGATCGTGAAGAGGCGCCGCGCGCCGATGTTCTCGTCGTCCTCGTTGACGCGGTGCGCCTGCCGGGCCAACTCGGCAATGCCATCCGTGGAGAACTGCAGATCGACGCCCTCGGTGCCGAGCAGTGCCGTGTACTGCCGCGTCAGCGCGTTGCCCGGCTCGGTGAGGATGCGCTCCAGGTCGCGCTCGCTGAGCGCGCTGAGCTCCACGCGAATGGGAAAGCGTCCCTGGAATTCAGGGATCAGCTCGCTGGGCCGCGCCACGGTGAACGCGCCGGCCGCGATGAACAGGATGTGGTCGGTGTGCACCGGCCCGTAGCGCGTGTGCACCGTCGACCCTTCGAGGATCGGCAGCAGGTCGCGCTGCACGCCCTCGCCGCTGACGTCGGGCCCGTGGTCGGACGCGCGTCCCGCGATCTTGTCCACCTCGTCGATGAAGACGATGCCGTCGTCTTCGACGAGCCGGATTGCGTCGTCGTACACGCGGTCCATGTCGATGAGCCGGTCGGTCTCCTCCTGCACGAGCACGGTGCGCGCGTCGGCGACGCTCATGCGCTTTTGCCGCTTGCGCGGCGGAGCCAGCTGCGAGAAGAAGTCCGAAAGCGAGACGCCGACCTCCTCCAGCCCGGTGCCCGAGAACCCCTCGAACGCGGGCTGGAACGGCTCCTCGACCTCGATGTCCACCGGAGTTGTCTCGAGCGCGCCGGAGGCGAGCCGGCGCGAGCAGACGGCGGCGGCGAGCCCGGCGCCGGCGGCGCACCGCGGGGTCGTCGGATGCGGCAGGAGCTGCCTCGGCGCGGCCGGCGTCCACGGCGCGGCGGTCCTCCGCGTCGAGCATGGTGTCGGCGATGCGCCCAGTCGCCAGCTCCTTGGCCTGGTCCTCCACCTCGGCCATGCGGTCGTCGTGCACCTCGGTGATGGTCTGCTCCAGCAGGTCGCGCACGATCGACTCGACGTCACGTCCCACGTAGCCGACCTCGGTGAACTTGGTCGCCTCGACCTTGAGGAATGGCGACGACGTCAGACGCGCCACGCGACGGGCGATCTCCGTCTTGCCCACGCCGGTCGGCCCGATCATGAGGATGTTCTTGGGCAGCACCTCCTCGCGCAGGTCCTCGGGAAGGCGCTGGCGGCGCACGCGGTTGCGCAGCGCGATCGCTACGGCGCGCTTGGCTGCGTGCTGCCCGATGATGTACTCGTCGAGGCGACGCACCACGTCGACGGGACGCAGCTCCTCGGCGGCGACGGCGTCGACCACGTCCTCCGCGCGACCGCCGCCGGACGTCTCCGACGCGGGCTCATCGAGCTCGGTGGGCACCGTCTCAGGGGGCGGCGCGTGGCTGATCGTCGCCGTCGCCAGCGCACCGCGACGCGGTCCCGTGGGCGAGGTCATCGCGCCGCGGCCTGCGCCACGGACTCGGCGCTCAACGTCTCGACGGTGATCGCGTCGTTGGTGTAGATGCAGAGCCTGGCGGCGATCTCCAGAGCGCGGCGGGCGATCTCCTCGGCGTCGAGGTCGGTGTTGTCCAGCAGCGCCCTCGCCGCCGCGTGGGCGTACGCGCCGCCGCTGCCGATGGCGGCGATGCCGTCGTTGTCATCGGGTTCGATCACCTCGCCGTCGCCGCTGAGCACCAGCAGGCGGTCGCCACTGGCCGCGATCAGCTGCGCCTCGAGGTGGCGCAGGTACCTGTCGGTGCGCCACTCCTTGCTCAGGCCGACCGCGGCGCGGAGCAGGTTGCCCTGGTGCTTCTCCAGGTGCTGCTCGAACTTGTCGAACAGCGTCAGAGCGTCGGCGACGGCGCCGGCGAAGCCGCACACCACCTGGTCGTGGAAGAGGCGGCGCACCTTCGAGGCGTGCTGCTTCATCACCACGTCGCCGACCGTGACCTGGCCGTCGCCGGCGACGGCAACGCGGCCGCGCCGCTTGACTGCGACGATCGTGGTCGCGTGGGCGCGCGTCATGCGGCCGGAATTCCCTTGGGCGGGCGGTAGCGGCACTGCGGGTATCCCGAGCAGCTGACGAACGCGCCGTAGCGGCCCTGACGCCGCACCAGCGGCTTGCCGCACTCCGGGCACTCCTCGCCGGTGGGTTCCGGCGCAGGTCGCGCGCTCGACGCGCCCGCCGCTCCCGGCTGGATGTAGCGGCAGCCGGGGAAGCCGCTGCAGCCCACGAAGGGGCCGCGCCGGCCGGCGCGCCGCCGCAGCGGCTTGCCGCACTCCGGGCAGGCGCCGAGGTCCTCCTCGGGCTGCGCGTCCCCGCCCGCCGCGGTGCGGTCGCTCTTGATGTACGTGCACTCTGGATACCCCGAGCAGCCGACGAACGGCCCGCGGCGCCCTTGGCGCGTGACCAGCGGCCTGGCGCAGCGCGGGCAGGCCTCTCCGGTGGGCTGGGCCTCGGAGCTGCGCTTGTCCTTTATGTACGTGCACTCGGGGAATCGCGAGCAGCCGGTGAACTCGCCGTACTTGCCCTCGCGCACCACCAGCTGGCCGATCTCGCACTCGGGACAGGTCTCGCCCGTCTCCCGCGCCGGCACCTTGACGCGCTGCATCGAGGTCTCGGCCCGGGCCACGGTCTCGGCGAAGGGCTCGTACCACTCGCGCACGGTGGGCTCGTACTGCCGCCTTCCCTCCTCGACACCGTCCAGACGCTTCTCCAGCTCGGCGGTGAATGCCACGTCGACGATGTCCGGGAAGTTGCTGCGCAGCACGGCATCGACGGTCTTGCCCAGCTCCGTGGGATGCAGACGACGCTCCTCCTGGCGCACGTAGTTGCGTTCCTGGATCGTCTCCACGGTCGGGGCATAGGTGGACGGGCGGCCGATGCCGCGCTCCTCCAGCTCCTTGATCAGCGACGCCTCCGTGTATCGCGGCGGCGGCTGCGTGAAGTGCTGCTCAGCAAGCACCTGCACGCACGTGAGGGCGTCGCGCTCCGCGAGCGCCGGCAGCGTCTCCTCCTTGTCCTTGTCTTCGTCGCGCTTCCAGACCCGCTGGAAGCCGTCGAACGTCACCACCGACCCGCTGGCACGAAACACGAACTGCGCCGCGTCGATCGTGGCCCGCGTGTTGAGGAACCGCGCCGCGCTCATCTGACTGGCCACGTAGCGCCGCCAGATGAGGTCGTAGAGGCGCAGCTGCGGCGGCGACAGATGCGAGCTTATGGATTCCGGCGTGCGCGTCACGTCGGTGGGCCTGATCGCCTCGTGCGCGTCCTGCACGTTCTGCGCCTGCTTCTGCCGCGGCGCGCCGGTACGCACGTACTCCTTGCCGAACTCGCGCGTGATGTGGCGCGCCGTCTCAGCGCGAGCCAGGTCGCTGATTCGCGTGGAATCGGTGCGCATGTAGGTGATCAGGCCGGTCGATCCGGCGCTGCCGAGGTCGACGCCCTCGTACAGCTCCTGCGCCAGGCTCATGGTGCGCTTGGGCGACATGCGCAGGCGCGTGCTCGCGTCCTGCTGCATCGCGCTCGTGGTGTAGGGCGCCGGCGCGCTTCGCGACGTCTCCTTGACCTCGACCGAGCGCACCACGAAGGGTGGCGTCCGCTCCGTGGCCACGCCACCATCACCCAGGGCCAGCGCTTCCGTGACCTCGCGAGCCTCGGCCTCGCTGCCCAGCTCGAGCTTGTCCGCCGTGTCGTCCGTGGCGCCTTCCGGACCGTCACCGGCACGCCGCCCCACCAGACGCGCGCGGAACTGATTGCTGCCATCTTTGACTAGAACTGCGTCGACGGTCCACGACTCGACGGGCACGAACGCATCGATCTCGGCTTCGCGGTCGACCACGAGCCGCACCGCAACCGACTGCACCCGGCCGGCGCTGAGACCGGCGCGCACCTTGCGCCACAGGAGCGGCGACAGGCGGTACCCGACCAGCCGGTCGATGACCCGCCGCGCCTCCTGCGCCGCGACCAGGGAGCGGTCGATCTTGCGCGGGTGCGCCAGCGCCGCGTCGACGGCCGGCTTGGTGATCTCGTGGAAGACGATCCGGTCGGGATCGTGCAGGCCGAGCGCCGCCGCCAGGTGCCAGGCGATCGCCTCGCCTTCGCGGTCCGGGTCGGCGGCGAGCAGCGTGCTCTGCGCCTTGCGCGCCGCGGCCCGCAGGTCGCGGATCTGCTTCTCCTTGCCCTTGATGACCTCGTACTGGGGCGTGAAGCCCGCGTCGACGTCGACGCCGATCTTGGACTTGGGCAGATCGCGCACGTGGCCCATCGAGGCCAGGACGGTGTAGTCCGATCCCAGGAAGCGGGAGAGCGTCCTGGCCTTGCTGGGCGACTCGACGATGATCAGGCGGCTGGGCATTGCGGGGCTATAGCTTGCTGCAAAAGCGGCGGGTGGACGGCGGATTCACGCCGCCGTCGCACGGCGGCGGCTCAGGGGTGGTGGCGGCGGAGCACTCCACGGCCACCGGCTTCCGAGCCGTCGAATGTACGGGCGACGAGGCCGCCGGGCAGGGACAGTACCGCTCCGGCGAGCTCCAGCGTCGCCAGGCGCGACGCCAGCACCGGCGCGGACAGCGACAGGGTCGCGCCGAGCGCGTCGGGGTGGACCGGGGTGGCTCCCATGGCGCTGAGTATCTCCGTCAGGGGCCGGCTCAAACCGCTCGCCGGAGCGGCGTCCTGGCCGCCGTCCTGCGCCGCGGAGGCCGTCGCCAGCCCGGGGACCGCTTCCAACAGGTCGTCCATGCCGAGGAACGGCCGGGCGCCGTCCCGGATCAGCAGGTTGGTCCCCTCACTCTGGGGCGTGCGGATCGATCCCGGCACCGCCAGCACCTCGCGGCCCAGGTCGGCCGCCCAACGCGCCGTGCTCAGGGCACCGCTGCGCGACGTCGCCTCGACCACGACCACCGCTGCGGCCAGGGCGGCGATGAGGCGGTTGCGTTTGGGGAAGTTGTATTTCAGCGGCGCGACCCCCGGAGGCTCCTCGGTGAGCACACATCCCGCAGCGACGATGCGCTCGCGCAAGCGCTGGTGGCCAGGCGGGTAGCAGACGTCGATGCCGCAGCCGAGCACCGCCACGGTGGATCCGCCGGCCTCGAGGCAGCCTTCGTGGGCGGCCGCATCGATCCCGCGGGCCATGCCGCTGACCACCTGCACCCCGGCGCCGGCGAGGTCGCGGCCCAGGCAGCGAGCGATGTCGAGCCCGGCGAGCGTTGCTCGCCGCGAGCCCACCAGCGCGACGGCGGGTTCCCGGGGACGGCTGTTGCCCCACAGCCAGAGCCGCGCCGGCGGTGTGGCCAGGTGCGCCAGCCGGGGTGGCCAGGCGGCGGATCCGGGCTCGATCAACACCGCCGCCGGCCTGGGGCCGGCGCTCACGCCTCGGCGCCCGTGCGGTGGTGCAGAGCTTCGGCCAGCTCGTCGTCGCCAACCCGCTCGGCGCCCGCAAGGTCGGCGATGGTGCGGGCCACGCGCAGCACCCGGAAGAACGCCCGCGCGCTGAGGTGGAGCCGCTCACCGGAGCGGGCGAGCATCCGCGCCGCTGCGCCGGTGAGGCGGCAGGCGAGCAGCACCTGCCGGCCCGCCAGCGTGGCGTTGAGCTCGCCGCCGCGCTGCCGCTGGCGCGCCTGGGCGGCGGCCACACGCGCGCGGACCAGCCGCGACGGTTGCTCGGGCCGCTCGTCGAAGATGTCCTCGTAGCGCTGTCGCGGGACCGACACCACGAGGTCGATGCGGTCCTTGATGGGTCCGCTCAACCGCGCCCGGTACGCCGCCAGGCGGTGCGGCTCACAGCTGCAGCCGCGGGCGTCGCCGAGATGGCCGCAGGGGCAGGGGTTCGCCGCCGCCAGCAGCGTGAAGCTCGCCGGATAGCTGACCGCCGCGCGGGCGCGCACCACGGTGACCGTCCGTTCCTCCAGCGGCTGGCGCAGCGCCTCCAGGTGGGAGCGCGGGAACTCGCAGAGCTCGTCGAGGAACAGGACTCCATGGTGCGCCAGGGAGATCTCGCCGGGCTGGGCGAAGCCCGAGCCGCCGCCGACCAGCCCGGCCCGGGACACGCTGTGGTGCGGCGCGCGGAAGGGTGGGCGCAGCGTCTCCGGCGGCCGCTCGCGAAGCGCCCCACGAAGCGAGTAGATCGCGGCCACCTCGAGGGCACGCTCGACATCGAGATCGGGGATCAGCGACGCGAAGGCCCGCGCCAGCATGGTCTTGCCCGCTCCCGGCGGGCCTGTCATGAGCAGGTTGTGGCCGCCGGCGGCGGCGATCTCCAGCGCGCGCTTCGCCTGCGCCTGGCCGCGCACGGAGCCGATGTCCGTGGCGTCCGACGGCGTCGGCGGCGTGTACCACGGATCCCGCCGGTGCGACGCCAGGGCCGCCTCGCCACGGAGATGCTCGACACACCTCTGCAGGCTGGGCGCGGGCAGCACCTCGAGGCCGTCGACGAGCGCCGCCTCGCCCGCGTTTTCGGGAGCCACGACCAGCGTCCGCACCCCGGCCGCGGCGAGGCACATCGCCATCGGGAGGACGCCCGTCACCGGCCGCACGGCGGCGTCCAGCGCCAGCTCCCCGAGGAACGCGGTGCCGTCGAGGCGCATGGCGCTGTCCCCGGCGCGGAGCACGGCGACGGCGATGGCAAGGTCGAACGACGTCCCCTCCTTGGGCACCTCGGCGGGTGCGAGGTTGACGGTGACGCGTCGCTGGGGGAACTCGAAGCCGCCGTTGCGCACCGCGGCGCGGACGCGCTCGCGCGCCTCCTGGATGGCGCGGTCCGTCAGCCCGACGATCGTGAAGTTGGGCAGGCCGTTGGCCACGTCGGCCTCCACGGTGACGGGCACCCCGGCGAGGCCGCGCGTGGCGCAACTGAGTGCCGCGGCGATCATACAAAGCAGTGTATCACACAGCGTTGTGGTACACCCACGGCCGTCGGCGCGACGCTAGCGGTGCCGGCGACGCCTCCGGAGCAGCCCCAGGACGCCCCCCGCGGAGCCGACGGCGAACACCGGAGCCACCGACGCCGCCAGCCCGGACGCAGGCGCCGGGCTGCCCGGCTCCAGGCTGACGACAATGGGCCCGATGTTCCCCGCGGCGTCGACGGCGCGGATGGCGAGGAAGCCCTGGTCCCGCGCGGCCGGGATGGTGATCGTCTCCTGGTGCCCGGCCGGCCCAGGTGGTTGGGTGACGGTGAGCCGCGTGGCACCGCCCAGGGTTTCCTGGGTGATCGGCTGCGAGGACGTGAACAGCTGGTAGCGGGCCGCGGTGCCGCACTTCCAGTCGTCGCCCACCGCGGTGAACCTCAGCACGTCCATCGCGCCAGCCCCGGTCACGCTGAGATCGGAGATCGCCGCCGGTGGCCGCGTGTCGCTGTGGTACCGGCCATCGTTCCAGTCGTCCTGGTGCCAGTGCCATGCCTCGCTGTTGCCGCCGCAGCCGTTGCCTCCGGTCGACCAGATGAACAGGTAGCCCTCCCGCGTGTCGGCGGCGACGTCGGTGTGGCCATTGCCCAGCATGTCGCCCGTCGCCGGCGTGAAGACGCTCCAGCCGCCGGTCCACTTGGGAAAGCCGCTGGCGGGCTGGCCGGTCGTGCCGTCGAACGCCATCACCGCCCCGGAGTCGGCCGGGACGATCACGTCGGGCACCCCGTCGCCGGTGACGTCTGCCACCGCCGGCGCGGCGAAGAACGCCAGGCCCTGGATGTAGTTGCTGAAGCGAGTGTCCGGCGCCCCGGTTGAGGGATCCCAGGCGCCCAGGCCGTTGTCGACCCGGATGCCGAAACCGGGCGTCTGCGTGATCCCCAGGAAGACGTCGGCCGCGGCCGACCCCATCTGGAAGGCCTCGGGCACCGGCGAGCCGGAGACCAGCGTTCCCAGGCTCGCCGACGTGGTGAACTGGACCAGCGCGCACGGGCCCGGGAACACCGGCGGCACGGTGCCCGGTGTGGGGCAGGCTGCGCCCGCCGGCACCGCGGGGATGACGGTGGGGCTGAACGGCCCTGACACGGCCGCCGTCTTGAGGTCGACGCGAACCGGCGCGAAGAGGTTGGCGTTGACCACCGCCTGGGGGCCGCGCACCGGGTCGACGTACACGGCGGGCGACTCGACGCCCTGGGTGACGAAGTCCTGGGCCACGCCGTACCCCTGGATCAGCCCGGGGATCTTGACCGGGTAGCCGGACAGCAGCGCGTGGCCGCCGGGTGCGTCGTTGCCGCGGCCGTCGTAGGCCATGAGGAACGCCTCCACCCCGGCGCCCGAGGGCAGCGTGCCCAGGATGCTGTCGTCCAGCCCCACCACGACGTCGGGGATGCCGTCGCCGTTGATGTCGACCACGGCCGGCGTGGGGACGACCTTGGAGTCGTGCGTCTGCTGGTCCCCGGCGGGCACGGTCCCTGGCGGCAGCAGCGTGCTCACGGGCCAGCCGGGAACCGGCTTGCCGTCCGGCCGCCACGCGTGGACGGCGTTGTCCCCGGCGGCCTGGACGATGTCGAGCTCGTGGCTTCCCCGGACCAGGTGGGCGAGCACCGGCGACGCCGCCGTGTAGTTCTCCCGTTCGAAGCTGTAGGGCGTGTTCGGCGGCGGCACGGAGAGGCCGAAGTCGGCCGGGGAGCCGTTGAGCACCGGGAATCCCGGCAGCAGGGTGCCGGTGCCGTCCCAGGCGTACGTGTACCCGGACGCGGTGCTCACCACGATGTCGAGCGCTCCCGTGTGCTCCAGGTCACCCACCGCCGCGGTGCTGAAGATCGGGTCGCGCGGCCGCGGCACCACGCCGTTGCCCCAGGTGGGGTCACCGAGGTAGCTCACGCCGCCGTTGTGCCCGGCCGCCGGGTCCATGCCCGGTGCCGGACCCGTGTGCACCGGAAACCCGGGCGCCTCTGAGCCGTCGGGCCGGATCACCTCGACGCTGCCGTCCGACGTGGGCACCACCGCGTCGAGCCAGCCGCGTCCCTCGACGTCGGCCAGCGTCGGCGACGCGTCACCGGAGGAGCCAAGGCTCACGGGGACGCCCGTCAAGAGGGTCGGATCGTGGTGCAGGTGGAACGCGCGCCGATCCTCACCCATGGCGTATGCGTGCGTGGTGTCACCGTTGGCAAAAACTCGCACCCGCACGGTGACGTCGTACTGCTCGATGGTGCTGCGGGTCGTGGGGTCGACGCTGTACGGGGCGTTCCAGAACGACGCTGGAATGGCGGCCACGTTGAGGTCGGCACCGACCGTCTGCGGCGCCGTGCCGCTGCCACTGGCGAACGTGGTCCAGGCGCCATCCAGCGGCTGCGGTCCCAGTCCGTACTGGAGCTGCCAGGTGTAGCCCGGCGCGCGGCGGGCGGCGACGTCGGCGCTGACGTGCACGGCGGGCTGCACGGTGGGGTCGACCTCCTGGTACCAGCTGGGCGTGTCGAACGACGCCGTGGGCGGGATCTCGCCCGCGTCGATCAGGGCCGCCGCCGCCAGGAGATTGGGTCGCCCGTAGCCGTACTGGATGTTCCACGACGCGCCCGCCGGACCGGTGAAGCACGGTTCCACCGCGGGGCACGGAGCGGAGATCGGACTGGCGCTGGCGCGCACGATCTGCTTCACCTCGTCGGCGCTGATCGGCAGACCGGTGATCTCGTGGCGGATGGCGGCGTCCTTCAGCTCGGAGATGACCAGCGCGGCGACGCCCGCCGTGGTCGGCGTGCCAGTCGAGGTGGAGCCGTCGTTGTTGGGCACCGAGAACAGCGCATGCGGGCCGTACGACGTCAGTGACGAGCGCGAGCGGAACGTCGTGTTGCTCAGCACGAAGGCGCAGAACGCGGCGTTGGGGTCGCTGGGCGGCACCGGGCACGTGGTGTCGCTGCGTGTCGAGTGGTCGCCGGTGATCGAGTTGCCCGGCCAGACGTGCGCGTAGAACATCCCGTCCGTGTGGTCGGCGGACTCGAAGTCGTTGCTGGCGAACACCACCACGGTGCCGCGGCTCCACGCGTAGTTGATCGCGTCCTGCACCACGGAGTTGAGGCCGAGCGACGCGTCGGTGACGTCCATCACGTTGACGCCGATGCGCGCCGCGTACACGATGCCCTCGGCCACGCGGTCCGGCCGGTCGATGGCTTCGTCTCCCGCTTTGATGGGCACGTAGCGGCAGAGCGGGCACATGCCGATGCTGGCGAACGCGTTGCCGCCCTCCCCCACCAGCTGCGAGGACTCGTCGTCGAAGTGCGCGTACACGCTTTGCTCGGTCTGCGGGTCGTTGTTGTCGCGATTGAAGTTCCAGCCGTTGATGTCGTTGGGATAACCGTTGCCGTCGTTGTCGAAGCGGCCGCCCTCCGGGCACCCGGAGGGGCCGATCTCGTGGTTGACGACCTGGCAGTGACCGAACGCCACGATGAGGTCCTCGGGCGTGATGTCGGTCGGCGCGTAGCCTGCGCCGTTGGCCGTGCCCAACTTGGCGCACACGTGGTGCAGGAAGGGACCACCCGGCGGGCTCTTCGCCCCGGGACCGAGCGCCTTGACCGCGGCACGCACCCGCGGATCGTTGAGGTAGTCCTCCACATTGACCACGCCGTCGTGGTTGAGGTCGTACGTGTGCTTGTCGGCGCCCGCCGCGGTCTCGGGGTACGGAAGCTCGCCGGTGTTGAGCAGCGCGCGGTCCTTCAGCTCGCAGCTCGTGCTGATGCGCCAGTTGACGCCGCCCTCCATGTAGGAGACGACGACGTCGTTGCGACCGCGGTCGGGATACGGAAACGGACCGGTGCTGCGGTTCCAGAGGCTGGACACGTTCATGCCCGAGGCGCCCTCGGCGTCGCTCGACGTCGTCGCAACGTCCTGCGGAATGCAGCCGTAGAGGTACCAGTCCTCGCTGTCCCACGTCTGCCCGGAGACGCCGTTCTCTGCCGGCGAGAACTGCGGGTCGTTGGGGTACGCGCCGGCTGCCTGCGCGGTGCAGGTCGCCGCGTGCGCCAGCAGCGGGAACGCGGCAGGCGCGAGTCCGCCGAGGAGTATGAGACACATCAGCGCTGCGCGCGCCTTTCTCACTCGACCCTCCAGATCCGCCCCGAGAGCGGTGGTGTCGATGGTATCCAACGCGTCCGGCGCGGTGTTTCCTGCGCCCGGCGCGCGGCCCTAGTCGTCCCCGTGCACCGCGTCGCGGATGTGCTCGACCCGCGTGATCGCGAGGTTCTCGTCGAGGAGCAGGCCGACCACGTCGATGCGGCACGGCTGTTTCTGGCGGTGGGTCTGGGCGCGATAGAGTTCCAGCAGGGTGCGCAGCTTGCGTTGCTTGCGCGCGTCGACCGCCTCCTCGGGGAGGCCGAAGCTGGTGCCCCGGCGGGCCTTCACCTCGACCAGCACCAGCGTCTCGCCGTCCTCGGCGACCACATCGATCTGGCCCAGGCGGCTGCGCCAGTCGCGCGCCAGCACGCGCATCCCCTGCTCCTTGAGGTGCGTCAGAGCCGCGGCCTCGCCGGCCTGGCCGACCCTGTCGCGCAGGGGACGAGCCGGAGGCAGCGGCTCCGGCGTGCGCAACGCGCGGTTACTCGTCGCCGTCGCCCTCGCCGGCCATCGCCGGCTCCGCGGCTTCGTTTTCTGCCGCCGGCTCCCCGGCGCCGTCCGTTGCCGGCTCCTCAGCCACCAGGTCTGCGGTCTCTGCGTCGTCGTCGGCGCCGGGCACCGTCGCCACGGCGCCTCGCGCCGTCACCGTCTCCGGGCCGCCCAGCGGGCTGCGACGTTCCCGGATGCGAGCGTGCTTGCCCACCTTCTCGCGCAGGTAGAAGAGCTTGGCGCGCCGCACCTGGCCGTGGCGCAGCACCTCGACACGGTCGATGCGCGGCGAGTGCAGCAGGAAGGTGCGCTCGACGCCGACGCCGTGCGAGATGCGACGCACGGTGAAGCTCGTGTGCAGACCGCTCTTGCCCTTGAGTGCGATGACCACGCCCTCGAACACCTGGATCCGCTCGCGCGTACCCTCGACGACCTTCACATGCACGCGCACCGTGTCTCCGGGACGCAGCACGGGCACCTTGCCCTTCTCCCGCTCGCGCTGAAGCAGATCGATGACGTTCAACTGGCTCCTCCGACTGCGTCAGACCGTAACAGATCCGGGCGGCGCTCTCCGGTCCGGCGCGCACGCTGCTCTCGCCGCCACCGCTCGATCGCCGCGTGGTCGCCGTTGCGCAGCACGTCGGGCACGGCGACACCCTCGAACTCCGCGGGCCTGGTGTAGAGCGGCGCCTCCAGGCCGCCGGCCGCCGCGTCAGAGAACGTTTCCTCGCTGAGCGAGTCGGGTGAGCCGACCACGCCCGGAAGCAGTCGTGCCGTCGCTTCGATGACCGCCATCGCCGCCACCTCGCCGCCACTGAGCACGTAGTCACCCACCGACAGCTCTTCACCGGTCTCGAGTCGCGCGCGCTCGTCCACACCCTGGTAGCGCCCGCACACCAGGAGAACCGCCTCCTCGCCGGCAAGCTCGGCAGCCACGCTCTGCGTGAAGCGGCGTCCCTGGGGCGTCAGCATGATGGTGCGCAGCCGCGGCTCGGCGTTGCGCAGGCGGCGCACCGCGCGGATCACCGGCTCCGGCTTCAGCACCATCCCCGGACCGCCACCGAACGCCGCGTCGTCCACCTGCCGGTGCGCACCGGGCGCGTGCTCGCGCAGGTCGTGCACGTGCAGCGAGAACACGCCCGCATCGAGTGCGCGCCCCACGACGCCGACGGCCAGCGGGCCCGGGAAAACTCCGGGAAAGATGGTGACGACGTGGAAGCGCATCGCGGCACTACACCTCGTCCTGCGGCTGCAGCGTCAGCACGCCGGATTCGAGGTCCACATCGATGACGAATGCGCGCACCATCGGATACCGGCGTACCGCACCGGCGCTGCGCACCACGAGCACATCGTTCGACACGCCGGGTTCGACGTCTCCGACGACGCCGAGGTCCGCGCCCGTGGGATCACACACGCGAAGTCCCTGCAGCTGCCAGTCGAACCACTCGTCGCGACCGAGCCGGCGAGCCTGCGTGACGTCGACGAGCAGATACTCGCCCTGCAGCGCCTCCGCCGCGGCGGCATCCTCGACCTCGTCGAAGCGCATCAGCACAGAGCCATTGCCGCCGTCGCGCGCGGCGCGAACCGTGAGGGCGCGGCCACTCGACTCCACGCGGAGCTGTTCGCCGCGCGTGAAGCGGCGCCAGTCACCGCCACACGGCTCCGCGCGCACCTCGCCGGCGACGCCGTGAGCGCGACGCACCAGCGCCACGCGCAGGCGCTGCGGCGCCGCTGTCCGGCTCACCGCTGGTCCTTGAGCTCCACCTGCACGCGCTCGTGGTGACGCAGGCCCGCGGCGCGCACCACGGCGCGGATCGCCTCGATGTTGCGCCCGTTCTTGCCGATGACCTTGCCCATGTCCGCATCGGCGACGTGCAGCTTGACGATGGTGCTGCGGCCGCGCGGCGTGGTCTGCACCTCGACCGCGTCCTTGTCACCGACGATGCGTTCAGCGATGAAGCGGGTCAGGTCCGCATAGTCGGTCATGCCGTCGAATCCTCTGAGGGGCTCGCGGCTGCAGCATCGGTTGCATCTCCCCCATTGGAGGCGCCGGCCGCGGGTCCTGCCGCCTCAGGGTCCCCTCCACGCGGCTCCTCGGGAATCGCCGCGTGGGTCTCCGCCCCTCCGGCGTCACCCGCGGCCGACGCCGACGGCGTCGATTCCCCTGAGACCGTAGAACGCGCCCCGCCATCGCCTGAGGCGGCAGGACCCGCCCCGCCGTCGGCCGACGCGGACGGCGTCGATTCCTCTGAGGCGGTCAGCGGCCGGGCCGGGCGCGGCAGCGGGGCGAGGATGCCCTGCTGCACCAGCAGGAAGCGGGCGCTGTCGCTGGGACGCGCGCCCTTGCGCATCCAGGTGCGCACCTTCTCTTCGTCGATGCGCACGACCGCGGGATCGGGCAGTGGATCGTAGAAGCCGATCGCCTCGATGAATCGCCCATCGCGCGGGCTGCGCGAGTCCGCCACCACGAGCCGGTACACGGGGCGCTTGGTCGTGCCCATGCGCTTCAGTCGAATCTTTACCAACGCGCTCTCCTCTTGGTGTTCACGGCGTGATCCCCAGCTGCGTGGGGTCGAGGTCCTTGAGCTGGCGCAGCATGCGCGCCTTGCCGCGCACGCCCTTTCCCGGCTTGCCACCCAGCGCCTTGAAGACGCCTTGCATCTGCTCGAATCCCTTGACCAGCTTGTTGACGTCGGCGATCGACGTCCCGCTGCCGGCGGCGATGCGTTTGCGCCGCGAGCCCTTGATGATCTCCGGGTGGCGGCGCTCGCGCGGCGTCATGGAAAGCACGATCGCCTCCATGCGGCCGATGTCGCGCTCCGACGGAACGGCCGCGCCCGCCTGCTGCATCAGCTTGCGCCCGCCCGGGATCATCCCCAGCACGCCCTCGACCGGTCCCAGGTTGCGCACCTGACGCAGCTGCTCCAGGAAGTCCTCCATGGTGAGCCGCCCCGCGAAGGAACGCTCGACCATGTCCTGCGCCTTCTTCTCGTCGACATGCTGCTGCGCCCGTTCCACCAGGGTGAGCACGTCGCCCATCCCGAGGATGCGCGACGCCATGCGGTCGGGCGCGAAGGGCTCCAGATCGGACACCTTCTCGCCGACGCCCGTGAACATGATCGGTTTGCCGATCGCCTCGCGCATCGACAGCGCGGCGCCGCCGCGGGCGTCGCCGTCGAGCTTGGTGAGGATCACTCCGTCGATGCCGATCGCCTCCTCGAAGGCGTGGCCGACGTTGACCGCTTCCTGCCCGGTCATCGCATCGACTACGAGCACGCTCTCGTGCACTGCCACGGCCTTGCGGATGTCGCGCAGCTCCTCGAGCAGCGGCTCGTCGATCTGCAGGCGGCCGGCGGTGTCGAGAATCACGACGTCGGCGTTGAGCCGCTGCGCGTCGGCGACGCCGCGACGGGCCATGTCCGGAACCTTCGAGCGCTTCTCCGGCAGCGTCACCGGCACTCCGTTGTCCGCGCCCAGCTTCTCCAGCTGCTGCACCGCCGCCGGGCGCTGCAGGTCCGCAGCCACCAGCAGCGGGCGGTGCCCGTCGCGACGGACGGCGAGCGCCAGCTTGGCCGCGGTGGTGGTCTTGCCGCTTCCCTGCAGGCCGATCAGCATGACCACGGTGGGCGGGTGCGGCTGGTACCGGATCCGCCGCGTCTCGCCGCCGAGCAAGGCCACCAGCTCGTCGTTGACGATCTTCACGATCTGCTGTCCCGGCGTCAGCGACTCGAGCACGTCGGTCCCCACGGCGCGCTCCCGGATGCGGTCGACGAAGGCGCGGGCCACGCGGAAGTTGACGTCGGCCTCGAGCAGGGCCACGCGAACCTCGCGCAAGCCGGCCTCCACGTCGTCTTTGCTGAGCCGGCCTCGGCCGCTGAAGCGCTGCAGCGCGGCGTTGAGCCGGTCGGTGAGGGAGTCGAACATCAGCGCCCCGCCGCCGGCGGGCGTCGCAAGCGCGCCTGCAGCTCCGCCTCGCGGTCGTCGCGACGGCGCAGCTCGGCGGCGTGGCCCAGCGCCTGCTCGTAGTGCTCCAGCTGGGCGAGCGCCCGGTGTACCAGGTCGTGCGCGCCGCTGCGGGTGCAGCCGACGTGCTCGGCGAGCTCGCTGAACGACCAGTCCTCGTCGAGGTACAGGCGGCAGGCGTGGCGCTGGTGTGCGGTGAGCAGGCCGCCGTACACGTCGAGCAGCTGCTGCAGCTGGAGCCGGTCCGCGGGCGCCGCGATCCGAGTGGGTGTCAAGGGCAAAGCCTTGACATTCTAGCCGCCGGAGCTCAGCTGTCGGCAGCCCCGGCGAAGAGGGCGTCGAGGTACGCGGCCGGGTCGAAGACGTTGAGGTCCTCGATGCCCTCGCCCAGCCCCACCAGCTTCACGGGCACGCCCAGGTCCTGCTCGATGGCGATGACGGTGCCGCCTCGTGCCGTGCCGTCCAGCTTGGTCAGCACCAGCCCGGTCAGCGCCATCGTCTCGTTGAAGGCTCGCGCCTGGACCACCGCGTTCATGCCGGTGGGTGCCTCCAGCACCAGCAGCGTCTCGTGGGGCGCCTCCGGGATGAGGCGCTCGATCACGCGGCGGATCTTGCTCAGCTCGGCCATGAGGTTGGCCTTGGTGTGCAGCCGGCCGGCGGTGTCCACGAGGACGCAGTCGGCGCGACGCGCCAGGGCAGCCTCGAGGGCGTCGTAGACCACGGCTCCCGGATCCCCGCCCGGCTGGTGCGCCACCACGGTGGCGCCGGCGCGGTCCGCCCAGACGCGCAGCTGGTCGATCGCCGCCGCCCGGTAGGTGTCGGCGGCGGCCACCAGCGTGGTGCGGCCGGAGTCGTGGAGCAGCTGCGCCACCTTGCCGATGGTGGTGGTCTTGCCGCTGCCGTTGACGCCGACGAAAAGCACCACGCTCGGCCGGGCGTCGAGGTGCAGCGAGCGGTCGCGCTCGCCGAGCATGGCGAGCATCTCCGCCTTCAGGACGGAGATGGCGGCCGGAGCGTCACGGGCGCCCTCACGGCGCACCGCCTCCCGCATCGAGGTCACGAGACGCTCCGCAACCTGGAGACCGCAGTCGGCGCCGACCAGAAGCTCGGTGACGTCGTCGTAGAAGTCGTCGTCCAGGGAGCTGCGCTGCACGATGCGCCGCAGCTGCTCGCCGAACGCCCGAGACGCCCGCCCCATGCGGGCCGCCATGCGCCGCCACCAGGCGGCGCGTCGCGGCGGCGAGACCAGTCCGTCCGGCCCGCTGCTCATCGGCCGGCTCAGGCTTCCGAGCCGGCGGGGACCCGGCGCAGTCCCGACGCCGCCACCGTTGGCTCGTGCGCCTCCGCGTCGAAGCGCACGCCGATCACCGAGCTCACCCCGTCGGAGTCGATGGTGATGCCCCAGAGCACGTCGGCGGCAGCCATGGTGATGTGGTTGTGCGTGACCACGATGAACTGCTGGTCGGCGCCCAGGCGTCGCAGCAGGCGGGTGAAGCGCAGCACGTTGCTGTCGTCGAGCGCAGCGTCGACCTCGTCGAAGACGTAGAACGGGCTCGGGTTCACCTGCTGCAGCGCGAGGACGAAGCCGAGCGCGGTGAGCGCCCGCTCGCCGCCGCTGAGGAGCCGCAGTGGGCAGAGCCGCTTCCCCGGCGGCTGCGCCAGGATCTCCACCCCGGGACGGCGCTCGGCCACCGCCTCGGCGACCTCCTCGTCGGCATCCGCGACGGACGGCTCCTCGAGCCGCAGCGTCGCCCGCCCTTCCGGGAACAGCTCGGCGAAGATGGCCGAGAACTGGGTGGTGACGGCCTCGAAGACGGCGTCGAAGCGCCGCTCCAGGTCGGCCGCGAGACGGCGCGCCAGGTGCCGGATGTCGCCGCAGGCACTCTCCAGGTCGTCGCGGTGATCGCGCAAAGCCGTGACCCGCGCCAGGAGCGTGTCGTGCTGCTCCGGCGCCAGCGCGTTCACCGGTCCGAGGGACGCGATGCGCCGCTCCAGGCGCACGATCTCGCGCTCCGCTCGTTCCAGCGCCTGCGGGTCCCAGTCGGCCGGCTCCTCGTCACCCTCCTCGCGGGCCGCGTCGGTGAGCCGCGAGAGCTCCTCCTCCGCGCTCGCCACCTCCTGGTCCGCTGCGTTGCGCTCGTCCTCGGCGCGCGCCAGGGCGACGGCCACGCCGGCGTGCTCGCTCTCGAGGCCCAGCAGGGCGCGCTCGACCTGGAGAAGCAGCGGCGTGATCCCGTCAGCCCGGGCCCGTGCCTCGGCCAGCCGCGCCGACGCTTCCTCCGAGCGCCTTCGCGCCTCGCGGCCCTCGGCGAGCGCCTCCACCGCCTCCGCCGCGGCCAGCGCCATGCGCTCGGCCGACGCCTCCCGGCGGCGCAGCGCCGCGCCGGCCGCCGCGGTCAGCTCGCCCGCGCGCACCGCCGCCTCGGCCGCGGCTCCCTCGGCGCGCGCGGCGGCGAGCTCCGCCTCCCGGGCGGACGTCTCGGCGCCCGCCAGCTCCTCCCGGCCGCCACCCAACGCCGCCTCGGCTGCGGCGAGCACCCGCTCGGCTTCCCGGACCGGCTCGGCGGCGGCGGTCAGCCGGCGCTCGGCCTCGGATAGGGCAGCGGCCGCCGAGTCTCGCGCGGCGCGCCCGTGCTGCAGCGCCTCCCGGCGCACGTCGAGGCGGGCTTGGGTGGAGGCTGCTTCGGCCGCGGCGCCAGCAGCCGCAGCGGCGGCGGTGACCGCGGCGGCGCGGGCTGCCTGAGCCGCCTGCGCCAGCCGGCCGGCCTCCGCCTCCGCCGCCCCGAGAGCTTCGCGCGCCGCCTGCAGCGCGGTGATGGCCGTCGCCTCGGCCGCGCCGGCTTGCTGCGCCGCCCGGGTGGCGTCCCGGTCCTCGGCGGCGTGCGCCAGCGCCGGGGACGGTGCTCCGCCGCGCAGGCGGGCGGCCTCGATCGTGGTGCCGTCCCGCAGCACGACCATGCGAGCCCCGGCCGCCAGGGCGCGGCCGGCCTCGTGGCGCCCGCCACCGAGCCAGACGCCGGCGAGGAGCGCACGAACGGCGCCCTCCGCCGCCGGATCGACGTCGATCGCATCGCAGGCGCGCCGCCAGGGCGCCGGCGGATCCCCCTCGCCCCCAGGAGCGGCGTGTGCGTCAAGGACGAGCTCGCGCGGCCCGTCCGGATCGAGGCGCACTCCGGCCGCATCCAGGTCGTCGACGAGCCACGCGGCGGTGAACGGCTCGAGCGCGGCCGCGATCGCGGCAGCGTCGGCAGGATCGCGCGGCCCGACGACGTCCGCCAGGCGGCGGCCGGCGAGCACGCCCGACGCAACCGCCCGGCCCACGCCACCCAGCCCGCCGAGCGACCCGGCGAGGAGGCCGCGCGCCTCAGCCGCGCGAGCCAGGGAAAGCCGCGCTGCTTCGGACGCCCCGGCGGCACGCTCCTCGGCGGCGTTCACCGCTTCCCACGCCGCCTCGCCGGCCGCCTGCGCGTCTTTGAGCTCGCGCTCCGCAGCGGCGGCGGTCGCGGCCGCGCTCTCGGCAGCGGCGCCGGCGGCGGCCGCTTCCGCGGCGCGCCCGGCCGCGGCCGCATCGGCCAGCTGCACCTCCGTCTCCAGCGCCACCGCTGCAGCCTCGGCACGGTCCAACGCGGAACGGGCGTCGCGCAGCGCGGACTCCGCTTCGCGGCGCTCGGTGACGGCGGCGGCAAGCGACGCTGCGGCGGACTCCACCTGAGCTTCCCACTCGACGCAGGCGGCGGCGAGCCGAGCGCGCAGCTGGATCGAGTGTTCGCGTTCGGCCAGCACCGAGGCGGCGTCTTCCGACACCGACCGCTCGGCGCCCGCGTGGCGCGCGATCGCGTCTGCGGCGGCGTCGAGGTCGGCCGCTGCGGCCGCCGCCTCGTCCCGGGCGGCCCGGCGGCGCAGCAGCGCGGCCCGGGCTCGTTCCCGCCAGCGGCGGGCGGCCGCGGTGAGCCGCTCCACCGCCAGCAGTGCCTCCTCCAACTCCTCGCGGGAGCTGTCGCGCTCGGCGCGCAGCGCTTCCAGGCGCTGACGCTGCTCCCGCGCCCGTTCGGCGAAGGCCGCCTCGGCTTCGCGTGCCCCCTCCCAGCGGGAGAGCGCCTGCTCCTGACGCCGCCGCGCCTGCTTGAGGCGCCCTCGCGCGGTTCGCCACTCCTCGCGGGCCAGGCTGCCGCGCAGCTCGGCCAACCGGGAGCCGAGCTCTCGCTGCGCGGTGGCCGCCTCCGCCTGCACGGCCAGCTCCGCCAGCCGGGGCTCGGCGTCGGCGAGGAGGTCCGCGATGCGGCGCAGCACCGCCTCGGCGCCGCCCACCCGGCGCGTGGCGTCCTCGCAGGCGGCGCGCAGCGACCGAACCCCGGCCGCCTGCTCCACCAGGGCCCGTCGCTGCCCTGGCGTCGCCTCGATGATGCCGTCGATGTCGTTCTGCGCCACCACGGCGTACCCGTTCTGGGTCAGCCCGGTGGAGCCCAGGATGCGCTCCACCTCGCGCAGCCGCACCCGGTCGCCGTTGAGGCGGTACTCCGTGTCGCCGGCGCCGCGGACCACCCGCCGGCTCACCGACACCTCGGCATCCTCCACCGGCAGCCGGCCCTCGGCGTTGTCGATCAGCAGCTCCACCTCGGCGACGTTCACCCGGTTGCGGCGCCCGCCGCCGGCGTACACCACCTCGTCCATCCGCTGACCGCGGAGCTCGCGGGCGTTGGTCTCGCCCAGCGCCCAGCGCAGCGCGTCCACCAGGTTGCTCTTGCCGCTCCCGTTCGGCCCCACGATCGCGGTGATGCCGCGGTCGAAGTCCACCTGGGAGCGCGACGCGAACGTCTTGAACCCGGCGACGGCGATGCGGCGCAGCTTCATTGCCGGGATTGTCCCCACGCCTCGCGCGTCACGTCAACATCTTGGGTC
This sequence comes from Candidatus Dormiibacterota bacterium, assembly GCA_963777285.1. Classification (GTDB taxonomy): domain Bacteria; phylum Chloroflexota; class Dormibacteria; order Aeolococcales; family Aeolococcaceae; genus JAFARE01. The sequence continues at coordinate 505,858 of CAVZPR010000001.1, read as the reverse complement.
GCGGAAGCGCGCCGACCCCACATGTTGGGCTCACGGCGTCGCACCAGACGACCGCCCGCCCCGTCCGCGACCGCCGCGCCGGCCACGACGGGACCGCTTGCGCGGGGGCTCCGGCGGTGGCGGCGGCGGCTCCGGGGTCAGGCGGCCCACCAGCGCTTCGGCGGCGGAACGCAGCGCCGCGAGCAGGCCGCGGCGCGCCTGGGCACTTCCCGCCTCCTCGCGGCGGCCGGGTTTTGCCGCGCTGGCACCGCGGTCGGCGGCCACCTCGGCGACGCGGCGGCGCACCCTGGCAGGCTCGGTGGCCGCGTCTCGCGCGGCCTCGCGAGCCGCTCCCGCTGCGGCAGCCGCCGCACCGGGCTCGGACCGCGCGAGCCGGTCGAGCGCCTCCTGCGCAGCCGACTGCTCGGCCGCCTGCTTGGTGGCCCCGCGACCGCTGCCGGCGATCGTGGAACCGAGCATCACCTCTGCGGTGTACTGGCGCCGGTGGCCGGGGCCGCCGCTCGCCACCACGCGGTAGCGCGGCGTCTCGCCACGCCGTTCCTGCGACACCTCCTGGAGGCGGCCCTTGAAGTTCTCGTCGCTCCATTCGGCGAGGTCGCCGATGTTCTGCAGGAAGACGCGCGTGGCGGTGCGGTATCCCTGGTCGAGGAAGATCGCCCCGATCATCGCCTCGAAGGCGTTGGCCAGCAGCGAGGGCAGCTGGCGCCCGCCCGTCTTCACCGCCCCGCGTCCCAGCAGGAGCGTCTCGCCCAGCTGCAGCCGTTCGGCCAGGCGGGCCAGCGACGTCGTGTTCACCAGGGCGGCGCGAAGCTGGGTCAGCTGACCTTCGTTGTACGTGGGGAAGCGGCGGAAGAGGTACTCGCCCACCACCAGCTCGAGCACCGCGTCGCCGAGGTACTCCAGCCGCTCGTTGTCGTGCCCGGGGCCGCTGGGCTGGCCCCGCTCGTTGTTCCACGAAGCGTGTGTCATCGCCTCGCGCAGCAGCTCGGCGTGGCGGAACTGGACGCCGATGCGCTTCTGCAGCGCGTCGATTCGCTCCTGCTCGTCCTTGGCGAGCGGGAGCACCTTGGCGAGCGGGAGCACCGGCGAAGGCAACTTCTCCCCCTTCGCCAGAGGAACCACCGGCGAAGAGGAATTCACCTCGCCAGAGCCGGCACCTCTTTTGGGGTGGCTCGAAGGGGGAACCGGTTCCTCCTTCGTGTTTAGGACGCCGCGCCCACCTTCTCCTGGATGTAGTCCCAGGCCTGCCCCACCGTCCCGATCTTCTCGGCGTCCTCGTCGGAGATCTCCATCTGATACTCCTCCTCGAACGCCATGATCAGCTCGACCAGGTCGAGCGAGTCCGCGTTCAGATCCTCGACGAACGACGCCTCCGGTGTCACCTGATCGGGTTCGACGCCGAGTTGATCGACCACTATCGCCTTGAACCTGTCGTAGCTGAAGTCTGGCATCCGTCTGTCCTTCTTCTGTGGTGGCGGCTTGGCGCGGGGTCGCGGCTCCGCCGTTGTCCTGTGGGGAATCCGTGGGGCGCGGTGCCTCAGCGGTCTGATCCGGAACGATAGCGTCGGACGGGGTCGGTCGCCACGCCAGGGGGCCCGACGCGCCATCCCGAAACGGCTCGGCGACCGCGGGCGGAGCCGCCGCCCGGCGCGGCCGTCGCTGCCGTCGCGGGGCCGGAGCACCGCCGTCGCTCGACGCCCCCGGCTGTTCCGGCGTCACGCGCCGAGGCCTCCGTCCACGTGCAGCACGTGGCCGGTTATGTACGACGCCGCCGGCGACGCCAGGAACGCGATCGCCGCGGCCACCTCGGCGGCGGTGCCCATGCGGGCCAGAGGTACGGCCGCGACGGCGGCGGTTCGCGCCTGCTCGGGCAACGCCGAGGTCATCTCCGTGTCGATGAACCCCGGCGCCACAGCGTTGACGGTGATCTGCCGCGTCGCCACCTCGCGCGCCAGCGATTTGGTCAACCCGATCAGCCCGGCCTTGGCGGCCGAGTAGTTCGCCTGGCCGGCATTGCCGTTGACGCCCGAGACGCTGGAGACGTTGACGATGCGCCCCCAGCGCTGCCGCAGCATGGGACGCAGCGCAGCGCGGCAGACCTGGAACGCGGCGGTGAGGTCGACGGCGATGACAGCGGACCAGTCGTCGTCGCTCATGCGCACCGCGAGGCCGTCCCGGGTCACGCCGGCGTTGTTCACCACGATGTCGATGCGACCCAGCTCGGCGAGCGCCGTCTCCACCATGCGCGCGGGGGCCGTCGGATCGCCGAGATCCGCGGGCACGAGCAGCGCGCGCGCACCCGTCGCCGCCAGCTCGGCCAGCGTCTGGTCGGCCGCCTCGCTGGGAGCGCTGCATGCGGCGGCCACCGCGGCTCCGGCGGCGCCGAGGGCCACGGCCGTCGCCCGGCCGATGCCGCGCGAAGCACCCGTGACGAGCGCGACCCGCCCTTCCAGGGCGCGCGTACCGCTCATGGCCGGGCCGCCGGCGCCACGAGCGCGCGAGCGGCGTCCGGCGTGCTCACGCTGAGCGCGGCGGTGCCCGGAGCGATGCGCCGCGCCAGTCCGGTCAGCACCGCGCCGGGACCGATCTCCACGAGCAGGTCAGCGCCGAGCTGCAGCAGGCGCTGCACGCTCTCGATCCACAGCACCGGCGAGGTCAGCTGGCGGCGCAGGCGCTGTCGCAGCGCATCCGGGTCGCGCACCGCCTCCGCGTCCACGTTGCACACCACCGGCACCGCGGGTGCACGCAGCGGCACGCGGTCCAGCTCGGCTGCAAAGCGCTCCGCGGCCTCGCGCATCAGTGGGGAGTGAAACGCTCCGCCGACATTGAGCGGCACGGCGCGGCGCAGCCCGGCCTCGCCGGCACGCTGCGCAGCGGCATCGACGCCGGCCAGAGATCCACTCACGACGACCTGGCCCGGAGCGTTGACGTTGGCCACGACCACGACCTCGCCGGTCTCGCGTTGCACAGCATCACAGACGTCGCGCACCGACTCGACGTCGATCCCGATGAACGCGCGCATCGTGCCCTCGCGCATCGCGGCCATGGCGCGGCCGCGCGCGACCACCAAGCGCATCGCGTCCTCCGGTTGCAGCGCACCGGCGGCGACGCAGGCCGCGTATTCGCCGACGCTGTGGCCCGCTACGGCGACCGCGTTCATCGGAGCGAGCTCGTGCAACGCGCACTCCACGAGCAGTAGCGCTGGCTGCGCAACATCCGTGGGTCGCAGTGCGTCGGCGTCACCGAGCAGCGCCTGCTCCAGGTCGAGGCCCTGCTCCGCCGCGGCGTCCAGCATGCGGCGCGCCACGTCGCCGCCGGTCAAACCTTCCGCCATCCCGGCGGCCTGACTTCCCTGTCCGGGAAAGCAGAATGCGAGGGGCAGCGCGATTACTCGGTGACGATGATCTCGCGCCCGCGGTAGTGACCGCAGTTGGGACAGACGCGATGCGGCGGTCGCGGCTGACGGCACTGCGGGCAGGGCGCGAGCGTGGGAATGCTGAGCGCGTGATGAGACCGGCGGAAGTCACGCCTGCGCTTTGACACACGCTGTTTGGGAAGTGGCATCTGTTCTCCGAGGCAGGGACGCAGCCGGGGATGGCGCTGTCCGCGAATCGGCCCAAGTATACCGGGCGGATCGGTCGCGACCGGCCGTTCAGGCGGGCCTGCCGTCCCTGCGGCGGCGGCGCGCGCCGGGAGGCGCGGGGAGCGCCTCGATGCCCTTGCGCACCGTGCCGATGGCGCGCTTCAGCTGCTCCTCGAGCTGTGTCATCACATCGCGCGCGTAGGCGTCGGCCTCGGCGCGGGTGGTTGCGGCGTGTTCCTCGGCCCCGGCGATCAGCTGCGCGGCGTTGGCCCGCGCCTGCTGCGTGATGGCGCTGTCGGCGACGAGCGCGGCGGCGTGCTCGCCGGCCTCGCGCAGCGTCCGCTCGGCCTCCTGCTCGGCTCCAGCCAGCGTCTGTTCCGCCTCCTGCTGCGCCGACGCGACGATGCGCTGCCGGTCCTCGAGCGTGTGCCGCGCCTGCAGCAGCTCTTCGGGCAGCCCCACGCGCAGCCGGTCGATCAGCTCCAGCGTCTCGTCCTCGTTCACGATGACGTTTGCGCTCAGCGGCAGCCTTCTCGCGCCTGTGACGATGTCCTCCAGCTCGTCGACGATGTCGAGCGCGCTCAGCTCGCCGCCTCCGTCAGCGCTCATTGCGGCGCTCCCTCCAGCCCGAACTTGCGCCGCATGGCCCGGACGCTCTGCGCCGGCACGGCCTCGTCCACGTTGCCGCCCAGACGAACCACCTCCTTGATGATCGACGACGAGACGAAGACGTTGGAAAAGGAGGTCATGAGGAAGACGGTGTTCACCGCGGGGTTCAATCGGCGGTTCATCAGCGCCATCTGGAACTCGGTCTCGAAGTCGCTGATGACGCGAAGCCCGCGCACGATCGCGATTGCGCCGACCGACTCCGCGAAGTCGACGGTGAGTCCGTCAAAGGCGGTGACGTCGACGCGCGGACGCTCGGCGATCGACGCGCGCAGCAACTGGATGCGCTCGTCGACGGTGAAGAGCGGCTCCTTGCCAGGGTTGGCCAGAACGCCGACGACCACGCGATCGAAGATGAGCGAGGCGCGGTCGAGGATGTCCAGATGGCCGTATGTGACCGGGTCGAAGCTCCCCGGATAGACGGCGACGCGCTCGCTCATGGCGTCGCTGCGGCTGCGGCGGTTGGGGTGCGTTGCAAGAAGCTGAGTGTCGTCAATCCGTGGCGGACCTCCCGCACCAGGATCAAGAGGCCGATGCGGTCGGCGAGCCGTCGCCGCTGGTGATGTTCGCACACAACCAGGGCAGGCGGGGACGCGGCGACGGCTTGGAGCACGCGGTCGAGGTCAGGGTCGCGATACGGCGCGTCGATGAAGCACAGGCCCGATGCGCCGAGGACGTCGGGGTGACGCCGTGCCCACGCGATGCAGTCCGCGCGCACCAGCCGGCAGCGATCGGCACAACCGAGGCGGGCGGCGGTGGCGTTGATCGCGGCCAGCGCGTCGCGGTCATGGTCGACGAAGACCGCGGACGCCGCGCCGCGAGAGAGCGCCTCGAACCCGACGGTACCGGCGCCGGCGTAGAGGTCGATCACGGAAGCGCCGGCGATGCGCTGCGCCAGGATGTTGAACAGCGACTGCCGCACCATCGAGCGCGTCGGCCGCAGCTGGGTGCCCCGCGGCGTCCCGATCAGGCGGCCGCGGTACTCACCTGCGGTGATGCGGGTGCGTGCAGGCGCCGACATCAGTCGAGGTCGAAGACCGTGCGGTACGCGCCCATGGCGTCGCGCAGCGGTGCGTGCCGCGTCAGGTCGGGATCGTGTTCCAGCCAGCGGAGCGCCGCCGCGCGCGCACGCTGTGCGAGCGCGTGGTCGAGCAGATCCGCGGCCAGCATCTCGGGGAGGCCGTGCTGGCGCAGGCCGACGACGTCGCCCGGCCCGCGCAGGCGCAGGTCCAGCTCGGCGAGGTCGAAGCCGCTCTGCGTGCCGGCCACGGCGTCGAGGCGTCGCCGCGAACCCTCCTCGTCCATGCCGCCCTCGAAGAGCAGGCAGTAGGAATCGTGTGCGCCACGGCCGACGCGGCCGCGGAACTGGTGCAGCTGCGCCAGACCGAATCGCTCCGCCCCTTCGATGAGCATCACGGTGGCGTTGGCCACGTCCACGCCGACCTCGACCACGCTGGTCGACACAAGCACGTCCGCGGCTCCGGTCGCGAACCGAGCCATCCGCTCTTCCTTCTCGCGCGCCGGCATTCTGCCGTGCAGCAACTCGATGCGCAGGTCGGGGAACACGTCGGTGCGCAGCCGCTCGTATTCCGCGGTGGCGGCGCGCACGCCGAGCTTGTCCGACTCCTCGATCAGCGGGCAGATGACGAACGCCTGCCGGCCCGCGGTGACCTGCGCGCGCACGAACTCGTACGCGGTCGCCCGCGCGGCCGGCGACACGACGCGCGTGTCCACCGGCCGCCGTCCCGGCGGCATCTCGCGCAGCTCGCTCACGTCGACGTCGCCATACAGCGTGAGCGCCAGCGAGCGCGGGATCGGCGTCGCCGTCATGGCCAGGAAGTTCGGCATCGCGCCGGTCTTCTGCCGCAGCCGCTGCCGCTGCGCGACACCGAAGCGGTGCTGCTCGTCGACCACGACGAGCCCCAGGTTGGCCATCACCACGTCCTCCTCGATGAGCGCGTGCGTGCCGACCACGAGCGAGTCCTGGCCCGCCGCCAGGGCGTCGACGACCTCGCGACGCGCCCGCGCGCCGGTGCTGCCCACCAGGAGTCGCGGCGGCAGCCCGTGCGGCGTGAGCAGACGGTCGAGCGTGGCCGCGTGCTGCCGCGCCAGGATCTCCGTCGGCGCCATCACCGCTGTCTGGAGACCGGCGCGGTGCGCCATCACCGCGGCGAGCGCGGCGACGACCGTCTTGCCGCTGCCCACGTCGCCCTGGAGCAGGCGGTTCATCGCCCCGGGAGCCGCCATGTCGGTGAGGATCTCGTGGCCCGCAACCCGCTGCCCGTCGGTGAGCTTGAAGGGAAGTGCGGCGACGAAGTCGCGGGCCACCGCGACGTCGTAGGGCACGACCACCCCGGCACCGCTGAGGCGGCGGCGGCGGGCGCGCTCCGCGGCGAGCTGCAGCAGGAAGTGCTCGCCGAAGGCGATGCGGACGCGGGCCACGTCAGCCTGTCCCGGCGCGTCCGGGAAGTGCACCAGCCGCAGGGCCTCGCCGATCGGCAGCAGGTTCTCTTCGCGGCGCACCGCGTCGGGCAGCGCGTCGGGGATGGATCCGGCGAGGGGCAGCACGGCCTCGACCATCGTGCGGATGTTTCGCGAGCTGACGGTGTCGGTCTCGGGATAGACCGGGGAGATGGCGCCGACGTGATGCTGCACCGTGTTCGCGTCCTCGAACTTGGGGTTCTGAAACTGCATCGTGCCGCCCGACCACTTGACGCGGCCGCTGACCACGACCTCGGTACCCTGCTTGAGCGCCGGCGGGATGTACTTCAGGTTGAACCAGACCGCGGTCGCCAGCGCACCGTCGTCCTCGAGGGTGGCCTCCACGATGAACATGTGGCGCCGCGGTGTCTGGCGCCGCATCACGCTGCGCACCTGGGCGCGTGTCGTCTGTGCGTCACCGGGCACGAGTTGCGACAGCGGCACCATTTTGCGCGAGTCCTCGTAGCGGCGCGGCAGGTGGAACAGCACGTCGCGCGCGGTGATGAGGCCGAGGCGGGGCAGGTTGGGGCGGTTCTTCTGCGTGGCGCCGGGGAGGTCGGCCGCGGGAGTGTCCAGCGTCAGCGGGCGCGTCGCGGTGGCGGCGGTCACCCCACCATGATCGGGCACCACGCCCGCAGCTACGCGCCGAGGCAGGCGATGCCGATGCCGCCGGGACCCGTGTACGCGCCGACCACCGGCCCCACCTGGCCGCGCAGGATGTCGAGCGAAGGCACCACCTCGGCGAGCTGCTGCAGGAACGGTGCCAGCAGGTCCGGAGAGCCGCAGTGGAAGGCGGCGAGAGCGCGCAGCGGCATGCGCTCGCGCAGCAGCTGCACGATCCGGTCCATGCCTTGGTGGATGCTGCGCACGCGCGCTCGAGGCGCCACCTCGCCGTCGATGACGGTGAGCACGGGCTTGACGCTGAGCACGCGCCCCCAGCAGCGCTTGGGCACGACCGATCCGGCCACCGCGCTGCAGGTAGGTCAGCGTGTCCAGCAGCACGTAGATGGTGACCTTGGTGCGCCGCCGCTGCGCCGCTTCGGCGACCGCTGCAGCGTCCCGCCCCGCGGCCACGTCGCCCAGCGCGGCGCGTACCAGCAGCTGCAGCCCGGCGCTGACGCTCTCGGTGTCGACCAGGTGGATGCGCTCCGGCGCCACCTCGTGCGCGGCGATGTTCGCGGACTGCAGCGTGCCGCTCAGCTTCGACGAGATGTGCAGGCTGACGACCGAATCCTGGTCACTTCCGAGGAGCGACCGGTAGACGTCGGCGAACTGCTCCGGCGTGGGCTGTGACGTGGTGGGATGGACGCCCGCCGTCCCCAGCCGCCGGTAGAACTCGTCCGAGTCGATGTCCACGCCGTCGGCGAATTGCTCGTCGCCGAACCGGACGGTGAGCGGCACCACCGTCACGCCCAGCGACTTCGCCTCCTCCTGGGTCAGATCGGAGGTGCTGTCCGTGACGACGTGGATCACGGTTATTCCAGTGAAATGAGGTAGGGATAGTGCTCCTGGCCGCCGGCGTGCAATTCGAACTCCGTGCCGGGATGGTCAGCCCGCAGCGTCTGCACCAGCGACTCCGCGTCGTCGTCGCTGACGTCATCACCGTGGTACACCGTGACCAGCTCGGGCGGGGACGGCTGCGCTGCGAGCACGCCGCGTATCACCGAGAGGAAGTCCGCGCCCACCTCTGCGATGCGGTCGTCGACCAGGGCGATGACATCGCCCTCCTTGATGTCGTGCCCGTCGGCAACGCTGTCGCGCACCGCGCGCGTGATCTCGACGCTGCGCACGGTCTGCATCGCCTCCTGCATGCGTTCGCAGTTGGTCGCGACGTCTGCGGCAGGATCGTAGGCGAGCAGCGCGCTCACCCCCTGAGGCAGGTTGTGCGTCGGCAGCACCCGCACCTCGCATCCGTCGGCCAGGTCGTTCACCTGCTCCGCCGTGAGGATCACGTTGCCGTTGTTGGGCAGGAGGATCACCGAGCCGGCATGCGCCGAGCGCACGGCGTTGAGCAGGTCCTCGATCGAGGGGTTCATCGTCTGCCCGCCGAGCACCACGACGTCGGAGCCCAGGCTCTGCAGAATGTCGCGGAAGCCCTCCCCCGGTGCCACGGACACAACGCCCAGCGGCTTGGGCGGCGCCGCCGCCGCAGGTGCAGCGGCCGGCTCGGCGGGGGTTGCGGCGCGCTCCAGGACGTCGTGGTGCTGCGCCGACATGTCCTCGACCTTGAGCCGGCTCATGCGCCCCTGCTGCGCGGCCACGGCGATGAGCCCGGCGGGGTCACCCGTGTGGATGTGCACGCGCACGATGTCGTCATCGCCGACGACGAGCGCGGACTCGCCCAGGGAGGTCAGCGCCGCGCGGATGCGGTCGACGTCGAGGCCCGGGCCGCTGAGCAGGAACTCGGTGCAGTAGCCCCAGCCGCCCTCCTTCGGCGCCACCGCGGCTGCGCCCCGCCGCGGCGACGGCTCCGCGTCGGTGGGGCGCTCCCCGAAGGGCAGCCGCACCGCGGGCTCGGCATTGCGGCGCACGTGGCCGGGTGGCGGGGCCGGGCGAGCCTCCGTCTCGGCGAGGGCGCGGCTGAACCCTTCGAGCACGACCGCCAGACCGAACCCTCCGGCATCGACGACGCCGGCGTCGCGGAGCACGTCGAGCTGCTCGACGGTGTGCTCCACGGCGACGTGGCTGTCGTGCACCACGCGCTGCAGCACCACGCGCAGGTCGTCCGTTTCGGCTCGCGCGGCTTCGGCCGCGGCCGCGGCGGCGCGGACGACGGTGAGGATCGTCCCCTCGGTGGGCTTCATGACCGCGCGGTAGGCGACCGCGGAGGCCTCGCCCAGCGCCGCGGCGATTCCCGCCGCGTCCAGGCTGCGGCGGCCGCTGACCCCCTGGGCCAGCCCCCGCAGGATCTGGGAGAGGATGACGCCGCTGTTGCCCCGAGCCCCCATGAGAGACCCATGAGCCGCGGCGGCCATCACCGAATCCACGGCCCCGGGCACCGGCGCATGCTGCGCCTCCTCCACCGCAGAGCGCAGCGTCAGGTACATGTTGGAGCCGGTGTCGCCGTCCGGCACAGGAAAGACGTTGAGGTCGTTGATCTCCTGCTGGTTGGCTTCGAGCCACGACAGCGCCGACCGGAATCCCGCCAGCACCTGCGCGCCGTCCACCTCGTGGAGCGGCTTGCGCAGAACGGTCAGCCCGGACTGCGCCGGGTCAGTGGCGGCCACCGTCCTGCTCCAGGTGGATGCCCTGCACGTTGACGTTGACGGCGATGACCGGGATCCCCAGCGTGCGCTCGACGTGGTAGCGCACGGCGCTCATCAGGTTGTGCGCCACCTCGCTGATGCGGGTCCCGTACTGGGCGATGACGTAGAGCTCGATGACCAGCCCACCGGCCTGCACCTGGACCTCGACGCCGCGGTGCTCGTTCTCCCGGTTCAGCCGCTCGGCGATGCCGTCACGCAGACCGCGGGCGGCCATGCCGACGATGCCGTAGCACTCGCTCGCGGCATGGCCGACGATGGACGCGACCACGCGGGGCGACACCTCGATGCGACCGAGCGAGGCGGTGCGGGTGAGCGCACCCGGGGTCTTGACCTTGCTCTTCACGTGACTCCATAAGGACGGCGACGGGCCTGTGTTATTCTCGGCCCGCGTTCCGCCCCGGCGGAATTCGGCAGTGCCGCTGCCGCAGCGGCGCATTCTAGTACGCGCGAACCGGCGCGCCCGTCCCCTCCGGCATCAGGTGTCCCGAGAAATCCATGTCCCAGCGCTGTGAAATCTGCGGCAAGCGGCCGATGACCGGTCACAACGTGAGCCACTCCAAGGTGCACACGAAGCGCCGCTTCCTGCCCAACCTGCATGCGGCCCACGTCGTCCGCGGCGGCAGGCTGGTCAAGGCGCGCGTCTGCACCCGCTGCCTTCGCACCCAGGCCAAGACCGCTCGCTGACGCCGGTCAGGCGGTGGCGTGGCGCGAGGCGTCCCTGGGCCGGCGCAGGTCGCGCAGAAGCGAGGCCGTCTCCACCGCGGCCATCGCCGCGTCCGCCCCCTTGTTGCCGTGCTTGCCACCGGCGCGGTCCAGGGCCTGGGCGAGGGTGTCCGCGGTGATCACGCCAAACGTGGCCGGTACTCCGGTCGTCTGGGAGACGTCCGCCACTCCACGAGCGGCCTGGGCGGCGACGTGGTCGAAGTGAGGGGTCTCGCCTCGGATCACTGCCCCGAGACAGACGACGGCGTCAACTCCACCGTGCTCGGCGAGCGTCCGCGCGGCCACGCCGATCTCGAAGCTTCCGGGCACCCAGGCGACGGTGACGTCCTCGTCGGCCGCGCCGCAGCGGCGCAGCGCGCCCATGGCGCCGTCGAGCAGCTGCTTGGACACCAGCTCGTTGAAGCGGGCGACGACCACGCCGAAGCGCATCCCCGTGGCATCGAGGCTGCCGCTGTGCTCCTTCACCTCGCCGATCCTCGCACAGGCGGCACCACCGTGACCGTCACGTTCCGGCGCCGGAGTCCACCGCGTCGAGCAGGTGGCCGAGCTTCTCGCGCTTGGCCCGAAGGTAGCGCTCGCTGTACGCCGTGGGTGGCACCACCAGCGGCACCTGGTCGACGACCTCCAGGCCGTAGCCGCTGAGCCCGTAGTACTTCTTGGGGTTGTTCGTCAGCACCACGATGCGGCGCGCCCCGAGGTCGGCGAGGATCTGCGTTCCGATCCCGTAGTCGCGCTTGTCCACGGGCAGCCCGAGGTGGACGTTCGCCTCCACCGTGTCCAGGCCGCGGTCCTGCAGCGCGTAGGCGCGCAGCTTGTCCATCAGCCCGATGCCGCGGCCCTCCTGGCGCAGGTACACGAGGACGCCACGACCGCGCTCGGCGATGATGGTCATCGCCTTCTGCAGCTGCGCTTGGCAGTCGCAGCGCTGCGAGCCGAACACGTCTCCCGTGAGGCACTCGCTGTGCACGCGCACCAGCACCGGCTCGCCATCATCGACCGTGCCCCACACCACCGCCACGTGCACCTGGTGCGTGATCACATCCTCGTAGCCGTGCACCGTGAGCCGGCCGAAGTCGGTGGGAATCTCCGTGGTGGCGCCGCGCGTCACCAGCTTCTCCGAGCGCCTGCGGTAGGCGATGATCTGATCAACCGCGACGATCTTGATGCCGTGCTCGGCGGCGAAGCGGTCGAGGTCGGGACGGCGCGCCATGCGCCCGTCCTCGCGCATGATCTCGCAGACCACGCCCGCGGGGAAACGCCCGGCGAGCTTGCACAGGTCGACGATCGCCTCTGTCTGTCCGGCCCGCTCGAGCACGCCGCCTGTTGCGGCGCGCAGGGGAAACGTGTGGCCTGGTCGGGCGAAATCGCTCGGCTTCGCGTGCTCGTCGCAGAGCAGCCGGATGGTCGTCGCCCTGTCGAAGGCGCTGATCCCGGTGGTCACCCCACGGCCCACCGCCTCGATGGTGACGGTGAACGCGGTGCCGAAGCGTGACGTGTTCTGGTCCACCATCGCACCCAAACCGAGCTCGTCGAGCCGCCAGCCGTCACAGGGCACGCACACGAGTCCGCGCGCATGCGTGGCCATGAAGTTCACGGCATCGGGCGTGACCCGATCGGCTGCCATGGCGAGGTCACCCTCGTCCTCGCGGTCCTCGTCGTCGACGATGATCACGAACCTGCCGTCGCGGACGTCGGCGATCGCCTCCTCGACGCTGGCCAGCGCCATGGCTACACTCCCACCGCCGCGGCGTCCCTCGCGCTCAACAAGCGCTGCACGTAGCGGGCGACGAGGTCGGCCTCCACGTTGACGCGCGTTCCCCCGCGCCATGCACCCGCGGTGGTCGTCTGCAGCGTGTGCGGGATCAGCATCACGGCGAAGCACGCGTCCATCACTCCGGTCACCGTGAGGCTCACGCCGTCGACGGCGACGCTGCCCTTCTCCGCGACCAGCGACAGCACGTGGTCCGGTATCGCGATGCGCAGCGCATGCGCGCTGCCGTCGGCCTCGACCTTGCTGACCTCACCGGTGGCGTCGACGTGGCCGGTGACGAGGTGGCCGCCCACCACGTCTCCCAGCGTCAGTGACGGCTCCAGGTTCACCTTGTCGCCCGCGTGCAGGGAGCCGAGCGTGGTGCGGCGCAGCGTCTCCGGAGTGACCTCGGTGGTGAACGCTCCCGCGTCGCACGCGGTGACGGTCAGGCACACGCCGTTCACGGCAACGCTGTCACCGACCGAGAGCCCTGACAGCCGCGCATCCGCGGTGATCAGGAGACGGCCGCGGGCCGATTCCCGCACGCAACCCGTCGCCTTCACGATGCCGCTGAACACGTCTCCTGATCCTCGCGGTGATGCCTGGTTCACCACACACAGTAGCCGCTGACGACGACATCGGGCTCGATCCGCTCCACCGAGACGCCGCGCAGCGTCACCGCTGACGCCAGGCTCCTCGCGCCATGGCCCGCGACCGCGCCGGGTGCCTCCACGCCGCCGACGACGCGCGGCGCGATCATCGCCACCACGCGGTCGACCGCGCGCGCGTCGAACAGCGAGCCCAGCAGCGCCGCGCCGCCCTCCGCCAGGACGCTGATCACCTGCCGCTCGCCGAGCAAGCGCAGCAGCGCCGTTATGTCGACCCTGCCCGCCGCCTGTGGCATCACCTCCACCGATACGCCGCGGGCGCGCAGCTGCTCGAGTCGTCCTGCCGGCGCCCGTTCGGTCGTCGCCAGAAGCGCGGCGCCCTGCCCTTCATGCAGCACACGGGCGGCGTCAGGGATGCGGAGCGTGCTGTCGACCACCACCCGAAGCGGCGAGCGCGCCGGCTCGTCGAGACGCGCTGTCAGCGCAGGATCGTCGCGCAGCACCGTGTTCACCCCGACCAGCACCGCATCGTGCGCCTGGCGCAACTCGTGAGCGCGGCGGCGCGCACCGGAGCCGGTGATCCATTGCGATTCGCCAGCCGCGGTCGCGATCTTGCCATCCAACGACGCGGCGAACTTGGCGGTGACGAACGGGATGCCGGTGGTCACGTGCTTCACGTAGAAGGCGTTGAGCTCGCGAGCCTCCGCCTCACGCACCCCGGTGCACACCTCGATGCCCACAGCGCGCAGCGCGGCAGCGCCGCGACCGGACTCGGCAGGATTGGGGTCGAGCATCGCCAGCACGACGCGCGCCGGCGCGGCAGCGATGACGCCAGGGGCACACGGCGGCGTGCGTCCCTGGCGTGTGCACGGCTCCAGAGTGATGTACACGTCGGAGCCGCGTGCGGACTCACCCGCCGCGGCCAGCGCCGTGGCTTCGGCGTGCGGCGCGCCCGCACGGGCGTGCATCCCCGATCCCACCACGACGCCCTCGCGCACGACCACGCATCCGACCATGGGATTCGGGCTGGTCGCATAGTTGGCGCTGCGCGCCAGCTCCAGCGCCGCCCCCATGAACCGCGCGTCGTCCGGGCGCGTGGCGCTCAATCGTTCCCCGCGCGCCGCGGCGGCGTGAGGGTGCCGTCGGCACGGAGCCTGCGCCGCGACTCGAGCTCGGCGCGGAGCTGGCCGCACGCCGCGTCCGCGCTCTCTCCCCGCGTATCGCGCATGGTCACCCGCACACCACGCAGCGCTTCGAGGAACGCACGAGCCGCGGTCGCGTCCGGCGGTCCCCATGGACTGCCCGTGATGCGGTTCATGGGGATCACATTGACGTGCGCGTGGTCCTCCCACGCCACCCGGCGCAGCGCGCGTGCCTGCTCGACAGAGTCGTTGACTCCGGCGATGAGGCACCACTCGTACGTGATGCGCCGGCCCGAGCGCTCGGCGTAGCGCCGCGCCGCATCGCGCAGCGCGCGCAAGGGCTGCGTGCGATTCAGCGGCACCAGTCGATCGCGGAGCCGGTCCGTGGCGGCGTGCAGCGACACGGCCAGGGTGACGGGCGGCGCCTCGCGCGTGAGCCGCTCGATCCCGGCCACCACGCCGCTCGTGGAAACGGTGATGCGGCGCGCGCTGATACCCGCGTCGCGCACCAGCACGGCGAGCGACTGCAGCGTGGCCTCCGCGTTGGCCAGAGGCTCACCCATGCCCATGTAGACCACGTGCGTCACCGGACCCAGACCGCGGCGGCGCAGCGCCCACGAGGCCACGCGAACCTGGTCGACGATCTCCGCTGCACTGCAGCTGCGCAGCAGACCCAGCCGGCCCGTGGCGCAGAAGGGGCATCCCACGGCGCAGCCGACCTGCGTGCTGACGCAGACGGTGGCGCGGCGGCGCGCGAGGTCGCCTGCGGGGGTCTCCATGGCGACGGTCTCAACGGTCTGCCCGTCGCCCAGGCGGCACAAAAGCTTGATGGTCCGCCCGGCATCGGCGACGGTCTCCAGGGCGGAATCGACGCTGCTGAACGCCAGGTGCTGGGGCAGCTGCCGGCGTAGCGATTCAGGCAGCTGGCGCACATCCTCCCAATCCGCGGCAGGGGAATGCCAAAGCGCGCGCCGAACCTGTTTCGCTCGCCATGCAGGAGCGTCGAGGTTCTCCAGCGCGCGCTGCAGCTCCGTGTCGTCGACCGCGCTGACCGGGGGAGCGTTCACCAGCCCATGGTACGGAGCGCCGCCGCGCGCCACGCGCCGGCGGCTACGCTCGTGCCATGCGCGACGTGCTCGGCGCGCTCATCGGCGTGCCCGCAACGGTTCTGGTGGCCGGAGGCCTCGGCCTCATCGGCGTGACCCTGTTCAGCCGCCTGGTCACGCGCCGCGGGCGCGAGCCGATCCGCTGGGCGCACCTGGGCCTCGGCCTGGTCATGCTCGTCGCCGGCTCGCTGCTCGTGCTGCTGGAGATCGTGCTCGTCGGCGCGGGGTGACGCGCGCGTGCTATGGAAGCCGTTCGTAGATCCGGTACGGCGCCTGCTGGAACACCAGCCGGAAGTTGGTGAAGCGTGCGGGATTCGCGGCCATGTCCTGGCTGATGGCGTCCCCGGTGAAGGCGACCACCCACTTGGCGTTGTGCGCCGGATCAGCCAGCGCCTGCGCCCAGACGCCATGTGATCTGACGGTGATGAACTGGCGCAGGTCGAATCCCGCAGCGAAGATGAACGGCTGCGTCTGCGTCTCGTCCACGAGGATCTCGCCGCCGCTGTAGCGCGGGTGGAGGTACGCGCTCGCCGCGGTCGCCTCGGTGCGTCCATATCCGGCGACGCCGGTAAGGCCTTCCGCCAGCAGGATGGGCACGGGGAGAGACACGATGACCGATGCGGCGATGACGGCGGCAAGCGCCGGGAGCCGCGCAGACCGCCGCCGCAGGAGCGTGGCCAGGTACGCGATGCACACGGCTGCAAACGGCAGCGCCTCGATGCCGAAGCGCAAGTTGAAGACCTGGAAGGGCGGACGCTGCGGAACCAGGATCGTGGTCTGTCCCAGGTACAGCGTGACGACGTTGAGGACGATCGGCGAGGCGAGCACCATGAGCAGCGCGAGGTTGCGCCAGAAAGCGGCACCTCGCCTGGCGAGCATGCCCAGAGCGCCGACGACGGCGAGCGCCATCGCGGGCCAGCCGACCACGTCGAGGACCGCCCACCCGTATATCAGTCCACTGTCGACGGCGTTGCCGCGGGTGCAGGCCGTCAGCGGTGACGAGCAGTTGGCCAGCTGCAGCTCCCGGTCGATCTCGGTGACCTGCCCGTGGAGGAAGAACAGCGGGTCGTGCAGGATGACGAAGTTGTAGAGGAACCACAGGGCGATGCCGTATCCGCCAATGAAGGCGAAAACCAGCATGTTGGCCTGGGTGTATCCGGGCCGCCGCCGCTCGAGCCTGCTCCAGATGGCCACCGCGATGATCGCGGCGAGGAACACGCCCCAGGCGTCGTAGCGTGTCAGCGTCGCGAGGAACATCGCGATTCCGGCCAGGAGCAGGTCCCCGAGGGCGTGGCTGCGCGTCCAGCGAGCCAGGTGGTACACGGCGCCGACGAAGCAGGCGAGCATGAGCGGCTCGTCGAGCGCGGTCGACTGCATGTAGAGCAGGTTGAGGTTGCCCGCGAAAACGGCAAAGGCGGTCCACGCGGCGAATCGATTGCCGAACCAGTCGTCGACAAGCGAAAAGACGCGCACCGACGCGTAGACGAAGGCGACGCCGCTGACGATGGCTCCCGCCGCCGCGCTCTGCCACATCCAGTCGATGGCGGCCAGCGGCGCCATCAGCAGGTGCGGGAGCGGCAGCCAGATGCTTCCCAGCTGGCCGAAGCCGGGGGTGGTCGAATCCGTCAGACGGCGTGCGATGTTGAGGTGCGATCTCGCGTCGTCGTACAGCGTCAACCAGCCGTGGCTGGCTGCGATTGATGTGGCCACCGCCGCGAGCAGCACCGCGATGACCGGCACCGACAGTGGCAGACCCCGGCCTTCGTCACCCTCAGCGGGGTGGATGCGGGCTCGCCGGCGCTCAGCCGGCGACAGCACACCGACGACGAGCCTGCGCGGCGCGAGGCCGATCAATTGGGCCACCAGGCGCTCTGGGCGGCCCGGCCGCGCCACGCCGCCGAGGACGCGCGACCACGCGTGCGCCACTCAGCCCAAAAACCCCTGCCCATGCCCACTCCTACCCCAGCGGTCCCCTGGCCGGACCTTACACGAACGCATCGCTCGCGTCAAGCCGACATTCCCCGCTCTTCCGCAAATGGTAGCGGGCGGCGACGAGGGCATGGGCGCGCCGCACCGGCACACGCCGCAGGCGCGCTACTGTGCGCACTCGGTTAGGAGGAAGCGAGTGCCAAAGACAAGCTGGTTCAGCGAGGCGGGCGACGATCAACTCTTCGAGCGCTACGCCGGCAGGATGGGGGACTGGCGGGACCACATCGCCCGCGGTGCCGTGACCATGGATCAGGCCCGGGAGCAGGCCGAACGAGTTCGTGGGGCTGCTCGCCGAGGTCGAGGAGCGCGTCGACGACGAGACACACGAGCTGCTGACGCGCGCCCTGGTGGAATGGGCGGTGCTGCAGGGCATGGAGCTGACGCTCGCACTGGAGACGGCATGAACGATTTCCGTACGTTCCACGCCCCGAAGGTGGCGCTGCCCGCGCTGGTCGAGGCGGTGGCCCAGTGGTACCAGGGCCAGAACTTCGAGATCCAGACGGCACCTGCGCAGGGCGGCATGATGCTCCAGGCGCGCCAGGCAGGCGACTGGCGCAAGGCGTTCGGCACCTCGTCCGCCCTGCAGATGGTGTTCCGCACCCAGGGAGAAGACCTGGTGGTCGAAATGGGCGCGGGCAAGTGGAGCGACAAGGCGGCGGCCGGCGCCGTCGGCTGGTTCCTGCTCTGGCCGCTCGCCTTCACCGCCGCGTATGGCGCCTGGCAGCAGAGCAAGCTTCCCGATCGCACCTTCGAGTTCGTCGAGCGCTATCTCGCCGGCGGTACGCAGGTGTCGTACGGCGGGCCCCCGGCGCCTCCCGCGGTCGCCGCTGCGGCCTCGGCGCCGGCCGCGCCGGTGCCGGCTTCGACCCCAACTGCGGCGCATGGGGCTGGCTTCTGCAGCAGGTGCGGCGCAGCGCTCGCGGCCGACGCTCTGTTCTGCCAGAAGTGCGGAGCCAAGGTGGCCGCCTGACCGTTCCCGATCCGTCCGTGGCCGTCGTGACCGGCGGCGGCCGGGGTATCGGACGGGCCACCGCGCTTCGGCTCGCCGCAGACGGCTACGCCGTCGTGGCCGTGGCGCGCACCGAAGACGACCTCGCTTCGCTGGCGCGCGAATCCGCGGCGGTGGTCCCCTGCCCGGGAGACGTCGGAGACCCCGCAGACGTCGAGCGCGCGGCGAGCATCGCCGCGTCGCGCGGGCGCCTGCGCGTGTGGGTCAACAACGCCGCGCTCCTGGAGCGCATGGAGTTCGCGGAGCTGACACCGGATCGCTGGCGAAGCACCATGCGCGTCGACCTCGACGGCGTCCTCTTCGGCTGCCTCGCAGCATTCAAGCGAATGCGACATGATGGCGGCGTCATCGTCAACGTCGCATCGCTATCGGGCGTGCCCAGCGTGGAGAAGTTCCCCGGGCTGGCCGCGTACAACGTGGCCAAGGCCGGCGTCATCGCCCTGACCGAGGCGGTGGCGCTGGAGGGAAAGCCGCACGGCATCCGCTGCGTGTGCGTGAGCCCGGGAGCGGTTGACACCGAGATGTTGCAAGTCGCCGCGCCCCATCTGCGGCCCGGCATGACGGCGCAGGACATGGCCGCGATCATCGCGTTCCTGATCACATCCGAGGCCGCCCCGCTCAGCGGCATCAACATCCCGATCTTCAGCAACGAGTGAGGCCGGCGCGCACCAGGCGCGGGTGGGATAGTGTTTTGGCAATGGCTGAAGCAACTCCTCTCCGCGCACCCGGCGACCCCACCGCCGGCGACATCGCTGCACTGGTGCGTGCGATGCTGGTGGACCTGGGTGAGGACCCCTCGCGCGAGGGTCTTCGCCGCACGCCGCAGCGCGTCGCGGAGAGCATGCGCTTCCTGCTGAACGGCTACGGCAGCTCTGTCTCAGAGGTGATCAACGGCGCAGTCTTTTCGGAGCCTTACGAGGAGATGGTCGTGGTCAAGGACGTCGAGGTGTACAGCCTCTGCGAGCACCACCTGCTGCCCTTCTACGGCAAGGTGCACGTCGCGTATCTCCCCTGTGGCCGCATCCTGGGCCTGAGCAAGATCCCGCGCGTCGTCGACGTCTTCGCCCGGCGACTGCAGGTGCAGGAGCGCCTCACCATGCAGATCGCCGACGCGCTGCACGAGGCCCTGCAGCCTCACGGCGTCGCTGTGGTCATCGAGGCGGTGCACCTCTGCATGATGATGCGCGGCGTGCAGAAGCAGAGCAGCGCCGCGGTGACGTCCGCGCTCACCGGTGTCTACCGCAGCGACGAGAAGTGCCGCACGGAGTTCCTCAGCCTGATCGGTCGCGGCTCGATCGCGCTCCACTAGCGATCGAGCCGCGACGTGCGGAGCTTGGTTACGGGATGGAGAGCGAGTTGAAGACCGCGGTGGTCAGCTGCGTGACATCGTGCGACGTCGCGGCCATGCCCGACAGCAGGCTGCCACCGAGCGCTGCGATGGTCACCGTCGAACCCGGAACGGTCGTCCACGTCGTGCCGTTCGTGGATGTCGCGGCGCTGAACGTGGTGCCACTGCGCGTCACGCTCAGGTAGACAGGTGCGGCGCCGGCGCCGGCCGCGACCTGCGTGGTCGCCCCACCCTGCGCGGTCCTGTACTGGACCACGATGCCGTGGCCCGGCGTCATGAAGATCCCGTAGTACGCGGCGCCGGCGTCGCTGCTCGCCCGGTCCATGACTCCTGCCTTGGTCCATGGATTGGTGTTCGCCAGCGACACATCACGCAGGCTTGACGTGCCATCGCCCGGCAGCGCCTGCCAGATGTAGCGGAACGAGTCTGCGGTCCCAAAGATGTCACCGCCCCCGGCGTTGACCGTCCAGCTTCCATTGCTCGGGTTCTGCGATCCGGCCGGCGTCACGTTGCCGATGTCGGCGCACGTCCAGGATGCGAGGCAGATTCCCGCAGGCTGCACCTCGGTTGCGGTCACTGACAGCGCGTTGAATGTGTCGGTGCCGAGCTGGGTCGTATCGTGCGAGGTTGCCGCAAGACCGGCGATCAAGCCGCCGGTGATGGACAGCGCCATGGTGGATCCCGGTGCCGCGGTCCACGTGGTGCCGTCCGGCGAGGTGTACGCCGTGAAGTACGTCACTGGAGAGGTTCCGCTCGTGTCGGTCCAGCGCACCACCTCGAGGTATGGATTGCTGCCGGGAACAGCGAGCGAGCTCGTGCCGGCGCCCTCGGCCGGGCGCCATTGCACCACCGTTCCGTGTCCAGGTGTCATGAGGATGGCGTAGTACGGAGCTCCCGCATCGGGATCACCGGCGGCGGCGCGCAGCATCACACCGGCCTTGGCCCATGCATTGGTGGCGCTCTGGGAAACCACGTCGGCGCTCACCGTTCCGTCCGCCGTCAGCGGCTGGCCCACGAGGTGGAACTGGTCCGCGGTGCCCCAGATGTCACCGCCTCCCGCTTGCAGCGTCCACGTCCCGCCCGACAGTGTCTGGGTCCCCGGCGGCGTGGCGCCACCGATGTCCTCGCACTCCACAGGACGCGCACAGACGCCCTGAGGCTGCAGCTCCGTGCTGGCCACCGCGACGGTGTCCATCGTCCAGGTGGCTGCGTTGCCCTGGTTCCAGGAATCGCTCGACACACCCGCATCGAGCGCGCCGCCGAGCGCCGCCAGCTGCATCGTGGAGCCGGGGACGGCCGTCCAGGTGTTGCCGTCCGGCGACGTGAGTGCCTGGTAGTAGGTCACCGGCGGGTTCGCGCCGCTGTCGGTCCAGCGATCCACCATGAGGTAGACCGGCATCGACATCGCGGGCAGCTGAAGCTGACTCGTCGATGCGCCTTCGCTGGGCCGCCACTGCACCACCACGCCGTGACTGGGCGTGGCGAAGATGCCGTAGTAGGGCGCGCTGGGATCGGGCTCAGTCGAGGCCGGCCGCAGCATGACGCCGCCCTTGGCCCACTCCAGGCCGCCGGCCTGGGCCACGACGTGCGCGGTGACCGTTCCATCGGCGGGAAGCGGCTGGTAGATGAAGTGGAACGAGTTTGATGTGCCCCAGTAGTCGCCTCCTCCCGCCGTGATGCTCCACGTGCCGTTGGTGAGGGTCTGCGAGCCGACGGGCAGTGGGCCACCGATGTCGTCGCAGTTCCACTGCGCGGGGCAGATCCCCGCCGGCGCCGGCGCCGACCCGAGGAGGCTGTAGTTGTCGAGTGTTGCGGTCGCCAGCGTGCCCGCGACGTGACCGTCGTCCACCATTCCGGCTGCGAGGTTGCCGCTGCCGTCCGGCGGCAGCATCAGCGCGATCGTCGAGTACGGAATCTGGGTCCACGTGTGATCGTCGCTCGAGACGTAGGCGGTGTAATAGACGGTCCCGGCGTGCGCCGTGTCCGTGTACCGCGCCGCCATCAAGTACAGCGGCGCCTGTTCGCTGTTGGCAGTGCCGTATGTCAGCTGGTTCGTGCTCGCGCCCTCGGTTGATCGCCACTGCACGGCGACGCCGTGCCCCGGTGTGAGGAACACCCCGTAGTACGGCGCCTGCGGATCCGTGGCTCCAGCGCGGAGCATGACACCCGCCTTCTGCCAGTCATCGCCACCCGTCATCGACACGACACGAGCGCTGACCGTGCCGTCGCCAGAAAGTGGTTGCCAGATGTAGCGGAACTGGTCGTAGACGTCCCACATGTCACCCGACGCCTGCATGGTGAATGTCTGGTTGACGAATGTCTGGTTGCCGGCAACGTGCGCAGCGCCGACGTCCTCGCAGGTGAAGCCGCTGGGGCAGACCCCGGGCGGTGCCGCGGTCGTCGGCGCGATCGCCAGGTTGGACCAGGTGGACTGAATCGTGGTGCGGATCGCGATGGCGTCACCGACGAGCCCCATGAGTGTCGGGCCCGCGGCACCGCCGCCCATGTCGATGACCGCGGTCGAACCCTGCACAGTGGTCCAGTTCGTGCCGTCGGTCGAGGTCGCTGCGCTGTAGTCCACCACCGGCGGATTGAATCTCGTGTCGGTGTACCGGATGATGCGCAGGTAGACGGGTGCCGCAAGAGCCGGCAGCTTCACATCTGCTCCCTGGTCGACGAGGTTCGAGTTGGAGCGCCACTGCACCGTGGCGCCGCCCGTCGACGACATCAGGAATGCGTAGTACGGAGCACCCGGAGCCAGGCCGGCGCGCATCATGATGCCGGCCTGGGCGTTGGCCGGCTTCGTTCCACCCCAGCCCATGTACTCGGCCGTCAGCGTTTGATCGTTGTTGACCGACTGGTACACGTAGTGGAACTGGTCGAGGTTGCCGTACAGGGGCGACCCCGGGACACCCGAGCTGATGCCCGTGCCCGATCCGTACATGCTCCACGTGCCGTTGGCCAGCGTCTGATCACCGGCCGGGTTGGCGTCGTCGACGTCACCGCAGGTCCACGACGCGGGGCACGGGTGCGCGGTGCATCCCGACGCCTGCGGCGCGCAGGTGTAGGTGGTCGTGTTGGCACCGATGGCAAGGTTCTGGAACGAGGCGGTTGTGGTCGCGGTGGTGTTACCGGCGCTGATCCACATGCCTGCCATGGCCGTCGTCGGCATCACCACCGCCTGCTGCGTGCCCGAGAGCAGCCAGAAGTGCGTGCCGTCCGTGCTCGTGAGCGCCTGGAACGTGTCGCCACGTCTCTGCACCACGATCTTCCTGGGAAACGCGGCGGGGTAGTCCTGGGTGAGCTCGAATGTGGGCGCGTTCCACTGGCGGCGATAGAAGACGATCAGGTTCGCCACGTTCTCGTGCTCGTTGGGATACGTCGGATCTTGCAGAGCCGCGTAGTACGGCGAGCCCGGCAGCGGGCTCTGCCGGATGATGATGCCCAGCTGCGGGGCGTCGCCGCCCGTGTACCCGCCTCCCGTCTGGTTGGTGTCGGTCACGCTCACCTGGAAGTCACCGGTGACGGGCTTGGTGATGATGCGTCCCTGATCCGACTTGTGCCGCTCGCCGAGACCGCTCGCCTTCACGGTGACTGTCGTGCCGTTGACGGTCTCGCTCCCCGCGACCGGGGGACCGCCCACGTCCTGGCACGTGTACCCGGCGGGGCAGTTCGGATCGGCAGGCGGCGTCGCCGGCGGTTGCAGGTTGAACGCGTACATGTTGTCGTCGCTGTTGCCGACGAAGATCTCCCCGTCGGCGATCGCCGCGGCGCTGAAGATGTAGCTGTTCGTGCAGTAGTCGTAGACGCTCCGGCCGGTGGTGGCGTCGAGGACCTCGAAGATGTTGCCCTGACCGAACGCCAGGAGGCCGTTGTCGTACGCGAGCGAGCCGAGAATGGGGCCGGCGTCGGTGTGCGTCCACAGGACGGTGCCGTCGGCCGGGTTGAACGCGCGCACGACACCGCTGTAGCCGGTGCCGTTGATGAGCGTGCTCGGGCTCGCGTAGAACAGCACCGGGCCCGTGTAGCCGCCGATCGTCAGGTTGCTGACGAAGGCACCCGACGAGATCGGGCCGTCACCGCACTGTGGACACGCGCCGCCCCGCGCGATCTGGTACTGCCAGATCGGCCCGGCGGCGAGGTTGTTGCGGTTGAAGGTGTAGAGAATGCCGTTCTTGTTGGCGACGCTCAGCAGCTGATCGCCCTTGGTGTCCGTGGTCAGCGTCGGCGTGGTACCCCAGTCGGAGTTGTACGTCTCGACCTGGAACGGCAGCTGCCAGTGGCTCTTGATGGCCAGCGTGCCGGCGTCCAGCGACACGATCGCCTGCGAAAGCTGTTGCGTGTAGAGGTTGATGGTGCCGGTGCTGACGAAGATGGTGTTGGTCGCGGGATCCACGGTCGGCGAGGTCCACACGCCGCCGCCCACCTGGCCGTCAGGGACGAACTTGGCGACGTTGGTGATTGTGCCGGCGGCCGGCAGCCCCGCTCCGCCCAAGCTCACCTGGATCAGCTCACCCTGTACCAACGGGTTGTCGCAGTTGCTGGCGATGCCGATGTAGGCGTAGCCGTTGTACAGCAGCGGACTTGCCCAGTTGTAGTGCGCGCCGGTCACACTGTTGTCACCCGTCGGCACCGTGTACAGGACGGCTCCGGTAGCCGCGTTGAGCGCATACCAGTTGGTGGCTCCGCCACCGACGTACACGACGCCGTTCTGCACCGTCGCCCCGGACGTGACCCCCAGCGGCATACCGAGGTTGGGGCAGTTGGGATCGTTCGTCGTACCCAGGTTCTGCTTCCAAACCAGCGCGCCGTTGCTGGCGTTGACCGCGTACTCGTAGCCGTCCGACGACCCGAAGTACACGATGCCGTTGACGACCGCCGGCGGCGAGAGGATCGCGCTGCCGGTGAGGTACTTCCAACTGACCGCCAGCCCGGGTGCGTTGCCGGTGTTGAGGATGCTCTCGCCGGAGGCCGCGCTGCGCTCAGCGTCGTGCAGGTAGGTCGGCCAGTCCTGAGTTGTCGGCGCCGCAGCCGCCGCCGGCGCCGGAGACGCGGCAACCACGAACGAGCCGAAGATCGTGGCCAGCGTCGAGAACGCCGCCAGCGCGATTCCCCGGCGGTGCGACCGTCCTACGCCTGCGCCATCTGCAGTCGGTCGTGAATGCGCCAACGGCGTACGCGCGTCAGCGGCCTGCCCCTTTTCCATCCGTTCCCCCGCGGTTGCTCCCCCAGCAGCGACCCCGCGACCTTACCTGATCCCGCCATTCGCGTCAAACGGGGCGCCCAAACCAAGGAGAACGATAGCACAGCAAGCGGGGCGGTCCAAGATCACTGACCTGCGCGTTTGAACGCAGCCCACTGGAACGGCTGCTCGGCGCCGCCAGGGGTTACGTGGCGCTCCTGGCGTTCTGCCACCAGCTCGAATTCTTCCCCGAGGAGCGACGAGAGGCGGCCAGCCGAATAGCGCAGGACGGGAAGTCCAGAGCAGCGCTCCGGACCGTCTTCGGCGAACACGCCCAGGAGCACCACACCGTCCCGCTCCAGCGCGGCCCCGAGGGTTCGTACGTACCGAGCCCGTTGCTCGGGCTCCACGAAGAAGTGGAGCAGGGCCCGGTCGTGCCACAGGCGATAGCGCCGCGAGGGCTGCATCGTGAGGAGGTCGGCGCAGAGGAGATGCACCTGAGCGGCCAGCGCACCCAGCCGCCGCCGGCAGGAATCGAGGGCGTCTTGCGAAAAGTCAAGGACCGTGACGTCCTGGAAGCCGCGGCGGACGAGAGTTGCTGCGAGCGCGGAAGCGCCGCCACCGACGTCAAGCACCGCGGCGTCGGGCGTGACGCCCAGCTCGTCGATCAGCGCCACGGCCATCGTCGGTTCCCGTTGGTACCAGCTCACGGCCTCAGCGCCGCCGCGGCGGTATGCGGCATCCCAGTGGAGCGCCGGCGAGGTCGCACCGTCTTCGGGATTCGGGTCCGCGTCGTCGCTTCGGGCCGGCGTCACCGGCAGGCCCGCGTGACGCCATGCCTGGAAGCCACCTTCCACGTCGCACGCGAGGTGCATGCCGAGCTGCTGCAGCGCGGCGGCAGCGAGGCTCGACGAGAAGCCCTCGTCGCAGACGAGGACGAGGCGCTGCTCGTGGCTGCGAATCACCGGGTCATGCCACGCTGACTTGGGGTCGCACCGCCACTCCAGCGAGTTTCGGGGAATGACGAGAGCCCCTGGGATGAGCCCATCGCGCCGCCGTTGATCGTCGCCTCGCATGTCGATGAGCAGCGCGCCAGCAGCCTGTGCCTGCGCGGCTTCCGCCGGCGACAAGCGGAACGGCAGGCTCGCCCTGGCCTCACGGAGAAGCTGCTCGACGGTCTTCGGCGCAGGCGCCGGCGTGGTCATCAGCCAACCATAGGCTCACCGCCTGCCGGCGGGCGCCGATCGCCGCGTCGCGGTGGACGCCCTCGATACGCGGTCAGGTCTTTGCGTCTGCGGCGGAGCGAGGGGCACTGCGGCTGCGGCGCTTCTTGGCCGCGTACATCGCGGCGTCGGCCCGCGCGGCTGTGGCGGCCAGCGTCTCGTCAGCATCAGCCGTCGCCACCCCAAGAGACAACGCCAGGCACTGGTTGTCGGTCGCACGCAGCTGCCGGAGGGCCGCACGCATGCGCGCGACATAGCGCTTGGCGCCTGCTCCATCTGTTTCGGGCATGAGTATCAAGAACTCGTCGCCCCCCACCCTGGCGACGTGATCTGCGCCTCGAGCGTGGCACCTGAGGAAGTCTGCAGCAGTGCGGATCAAACGGTCACCGGCGTCGTGTCCCTCGCTGTCGTTGACCGCTTTCAAGTTGTCCAGGTCGGCGCTCACAATCGTGACAGGACGGCCGTAACGGCCGCGACGCACTTCCTCTTCGGCGAGGTGCGTCTCCCAGGCGGCACGGTTCTCGAGCCCCGTCAGCGGGTCGATGCGCGCCTCGCGGGCGAAGCGGTCACGCTCTTGGGCGAGTGCCTCCCGCGAGATCGCCTGCGCGAGCAGCGACTCCGCGACGTCGGCAAGCGAGTGGCCTATCCGCTGGCAGAGATTTGTGAATCCGCGCGCCTGCGTCGCTGCGTGTGCGACGACGAGGACGCCGAACGGCTCGGGCCGTCCGATCGGAAGTGCGAAGCGGGCCACGAGGCCCTGCTCGCGTCCCAGCGCGTCTCCGGCCCTGGCCTCGAGTTCCAGCTCCAGCAGCGCTGTGCCGTGCTCCGTTCTCTGGAAGAGCTCCAAGAGCGTCTTGCGGATGCCCTCAGGATCGAGTTGCGCAGGCCAGTCGCGGGTGACGACCTCGGCGACGAGCTGCCCCTCATGTTGCACGAGCACCGCGCCGACCTCGCATGACAGCGGCTCGGCGGCCTTTGCTGCGATGTGTCTGGCGGTGTCGACGACGCGCTCCGGCCGGTACTCCATGAGATGGCGGATCGCGTGCACGACCTCCAGCTCGTTGGCGAGCAGCTTCGCCGGCGAGATCTGGTGGATGTCGGCGACGAGGTGCGCTGCGGCGGCTACCAGGCTCGCGTCGGGGTCGGGCAGGAGCTCGTCGCCGCCGAAGACGACAAGGTGTTCCCCACCGACAGGAACCAGGAGCGCGTTCTTCGCCCAGTACGGCCCGATCACTCGCACCGCTTCGTCACCACCGCCGGCGTGCGCGGGCCGGCCCGAAGCATGAACGCGCGCGGCATCGGGTTCACCGTCCAGCGGTAGGTCGACGATGCCGCTCCACCCAACGCCGCGGCCGCTGCCACCCACCAGACGCAGCCGGGCAGCGGAGATGTGGAAGATCAGAGTGTCGGATGCAACCGTGCCCGGCTCGGTTCCGGAATCGGCGCCCCTCGGCTTGCGCTTGCGCCGGGTGAGCGCATCGGCAGCAGGCAGTGCCTGCGGGTATGGCGGCGCGTCCTGCATGGTCGCCACAGACACTCGCCCAAAAAATGGTGCGCTGCTTGACGAATCGGACACGGGGAGGTGACGCGTACGCGCCAACGCATCCCACGTTACGCGCCGCGGGCTCGAACATCAGCGAGCTCGGGGTAGCCGCCTCTCGCCAGGTCGCGCTACCGTGCAGGCTGATCATGCCCCAGAGCGAGCGAGTTGGGATCACGCCCAAGAGCTGGACGATCGAGCGGCACTACGGCGTGCTGCACCTGGGCAAGCGCTGGTATGCGGTGACCGCCGATATTGACGCTGCCGGCCGACCGTCCGGCGTGCGCTTGGACGGGCCCTACGACGCGAGGTCGGGCGCGGAGACGGCTGCCAAGGGTGACCGCCGCGGTGGGGAGAGCTCTAGCGGCGATTTGACCTGACGGCTGGATGGCTGGCCTAATCGCACCTCCGGCATCTCGCGACCGAACGCCTCCAGGCTGATCGCGTCAGGCTCGAGGCCGCCGCGGCGGCCTCGTCATCACGGGATGCGGCGAGCGGTTACGGCAGCCACCCCCGAGCCCGAATTTCGTTGATCGCCTCCGTTGGAGTGCCCTGGTCGAGCAAGGGATCTGCCGGAGCCTCGTCATCGGCGAGTGCCTCGTCGTCGACGGCGCGCAGCGTGACGTTCCCGTTCTCATATCGCTCGATCTCGAACGCTTCGTCTCCGCGACGGAGGTCGATGAGGATCGTGTCGCCGAGGACGTTATGGGAGTCCTGCGTTCGGTCCGTGACCAGCCAGCCTGCGTCAATCAGTGGCTGCGCGAAGCGATCAGCCGCCTCATAGAGGTCAGCCCAACTGATGCCTTGGTAATCTCGAACAGGACTGATGAGGCCGGCGCGTTGCGCGTCGATCAGGCGGCGGTGTGATCGCCAGCCCGGCTCATCACGCAACACGTCCTGCGCCTCCATCTCCTCGGCAGAGGCTGCGCCGGCTTCGAGCACTTCAATGGACGCAGGGTCAACGTCATGCCAATCTTCATCGTCGAGGACAAGGACCTGCACGTAATCCCACACAGGCACGTGGCGGAGTTGGAGGATTCCTTCGACGGTGACGGCATCACGCTCTGCCGTGCGAGCGCGAACGAAATCACCTGAGCATGGCGAGGCGTCGCTCACGATAGCGAAACCAGCAAGCCGTCGCGCTTGAGCTGGCGCAACCACGTCTCGACCGCGGGATTGCACAGCACCGCCGGTGAGCGCCAGGTGCGCGGCAAAGACATTGCCTGGCTTGGGGGCCGCCGTTGACGTATGAGAGCGTTGGCAGCAATCACAGCGCCCACAACTATAGGAAGATCACTTGCTTGGTGGGCCGTGGCAGGAAGAGGCCACCCGCACACCGTCGCTGGCAGAGGCAGTCGGTGATCTCGCCGTCGTTCGGCAAGTCGATCAGTATGTTGCCTTGCACAGCGATGCCAGGAGGCCATGCTTGCCGGGCAACGCCGGTGCCTGATCATTCCCCGGCCTGACCACCCCAGCTGCGTGGCCGGTAGATGTGGAGCATCGTCCCCGTCGAAAAGGTCGTCGTACTAACCACTCTGAGGAGCAGCGCGTCGGGAAGGTTCGCGAAGAGCGGCTCGCCGTTCCCGTACGCAACGGGCTTCACCACGATGGCGTATACGTCGATGAGCCCGGCCGTGGACAGCGCTTGAGCGAAGCGGGCACCGCCCCACGCGATGATCTCTCCGCCTGCTTGCCCCTTTAGCGCGGCGATCTCGTCGGCCAGGTCGCCGCTCGCGATTGACGTCCCGGCCCAGGTGGCCTCCTCCAGCGTCTTCGAGAACACCACCTTGGGGATGTCGTTCATCGGCGCGGCATAGTCATCGGTGGAGGTGGGCCAGTACGAGGCCATCTCCTCGTAGGTGACGCGCCCCATGATGTGCGTCCCGGCGCGACGGATCCGATCGAGCTTCCAACGTTTGAGCTCGTCCGGCTCCGGTAAGCCACCGACGTGTCCCGTTGGCGCGGCGACGAACCCGTCGATTGACGCAGTCATAAGCAGCACGACTTCCCGCACGGGACTACTCCTTCATCTCTTTGCGGCTCTCTGCAGCTCGGGTCGGTTGGGTCGCATGCCACATTGACGCTTCAGGGCCTCCGGGCTCATCGATGTTCGGTCGACATCCTGGTCGCCCGGGTAGTCGCCCATCTCGATCGCCTGCTCCGGATTGCGCTTGAGCCCGGGTGCCAGATCTCGCTCGGCCGCGATGCGCACCATCTAGCATCCATCAGCGCCGTGCTGCGGCCGGCCCGCGTGAGTGGGCTTGACCCGATCGACAGACCACCATGATGTGGGGAACCTCCCGCTACGCAACTCCACAAAGCGGGGGAAGGGAATCGCGCCATTTCCGGACGAGCCGTAGCCTCCAGGCCGAACTCGGCCCGCGGCGCTCCTGAGGCTCAGAACGGAGTCACTTTGGGGGTACAGGCTGAGGTAAGCCGCGAGAGATCCCTTATTCTATAAGAGAAATCTGGTGCCGAGGAAGGGACTCGAACCCTTACAAGGTTGCCCTCACTAGCCCCTCAAGCTAGCGTGTCTACCAATTCCACCACCTCGGCCTCGGGCCGCCTAAGTCTACGGGAGGCGCCGCCGCCTGCGGCCAGGGAAGGTTCCCGCCGGAGAATCGTCACATTGCTGAAAGCTTTCGATTCGGCTACCTGCGCTACGCTGGACGCGCAACTCGCCACAGGCTGGGGGACACAGGACCATGAAGCTCATCGCCTCTCCGCGGAACCTGCTGATCGCGGTGCTCACCGCCGGCGTCATCGGGCTCGGCACGGTCGTCGCCATCGATCACGCGGGCGCGGCCACGAACGGGCCCGCGCAGCTGACAGCCGCCTCCGGAAGCTCTCACTCCACCACGGCGCCCGACACCCATGGCCCGTGGGGCCGCGGCGCGCACGGCCCCGCTTTTGGCGGCGCGGCAGCGTTCGGCATGCTGGGCAAGGTGACGAAAGAGCTGGGGCTCACGCCGCAGCAGATCTTCGCGGACATCCGCGCCGGCAAGACCCTGGATCAGATCGCGGGCGCGAAGGCGGCAACCCTGCAGGCCCAGGCGGTCGCAGCCATCAAGTCGGAGCTCGACAAGGCGGTGACCAGGGGCGCCCTCACGTCGGCGCAGGAGACCAGCCTGCTGCAGGACGCGCAGAACGCCATCTCCGTGCTCATGTCGGCCAAGCTCGGAGCGCTCTTCTCGGGCCACTGATCGCTACTGGCGTTGCGCGATGGCGCGCGCCAACTCCACTTTGGTCATGCGGGAGCGCCCGGCCACGTTCAGTTCAGCGGCGCGGCCGTAGAGCTCACGGCGCGTGTGCCCGTAAAGGTCGACGCCACCGAAGGTCTCTGACGGATGGTCCCGCTTGTTCCGGTCCTGCCGTGCTGACTGCGGGTCCGAAGGCCCACGTTCGTCCTTGCGCTCCCAGCGATCGCCCACCTTCTCATACGTGTGCTTGAGCGACGCGAACGCCGTGCGGTGTGCGCGCTCACCCTCGCCGTACTGTTCCACCGCGCTGTCGTGCGTTTCGATCCAGGTGCGCTGCGCCTTGGTCGGCGAGCGCTTGAGGGTGGATGGCAGCTCCTTCTTTCCCGGCATTGGCGGTCCCTCCGTGCTGATGCGCGTCCAACCATCCCAGCCTAGCCGCGGCGTACGCATTTCCGGATCAACCTGCGTGCTCTCGGAGAACAGACTGTAAGCAAAAAAAAGAGATACCCGGCAATGACCTACTCTTCCACCCCGTTGCCAGGGCAGTACCATCGGCGCTGGTGGGCTTAACTGCTGTGTTCGGGATGGGAACAGGTGTTTCCCCACCGCTATGGTCACCGGATATCTCTCTTTTGACAAAGGGAGATAGCGAAGTCTGCCGAGAGAGCGCGCGCGCTCGAGAATCCTGCAGCGCGATGCGCGCTGCTGCCAGACGGTAGTGAGCATCGACGGCATCCTGCCGTCGCCGCATGTCTCTGAAAAGTGGGATAGGAGGTCAAGCCCTCGACCGATTAGTACCGCTCAGCTCAAAGGGTTGCCCCTCTTACACCCGCGGCCTATCAACCAGATGGTCTCTCTGGGGTCTTACCCGATTATTCGGTGGGAGATCTTATCTTGGGGTGGGCTTCGCACTTAGATGCTTTCAGCGCTTATCCCAACCGGACATGGCTACCCAGCGGTGCTCTTGGCAGAACAACTGGTGCACTAGCGGTCCGTCCAACCCGGTCCTCTCGTACTAAGGTCAGCTCCCCTCAAATCTCCTGCGCCCACAGCGGATACGATCCGAACTGTCTCACGACGTTCTAAACCCAGCTCGCGTACCGCTTTAATGGGCGAACAGCCCAACCCTTGGGACCTACTCCAGCCCCAGGATGCGACGAGCCGACATCGAGGTGCCAAACCTTGCCGTCGATGTGAACTCTTGGGCAAGATCAGCCTGTTATCCCCGGGGTAGCTTTTATCCGTTGAGCGACGGCCTTTCCATACAGAGCCGTCGGATCACTATGCCCGACTTTCGTCCCTGTTCGGCTTGTCGGCCTCACAGTCAAGCTCCCTTACGCCATTACACGCCAAAGCCTGATTTCCATCCAGGCTGAGGGAACCTTTGGGCGCCTCCGTTACCGTTTGGGAGGCGACCGCCCCAGTCAAACTACCCGCCTGCCACGGTCCCGACACCGGATAACGGCGCCGGTTAGAAATAAAATCTAGCAAGGCTGGTATTCCAAGGTTGACTCCACCGAACCTAGCGGCCCGGCTTCACAGTCTCCCAGCTATCCTCTACATGCTAGACCCCATTTCAGTGGCAAGTTGTAGTAAAGCTCCACGGGGTCTTTCCGTCCTGCTGCGGGTAACCTGTATCTTCACAGGTACTTCAGTTTCGCCGAGTACGTGGCCGAGACAGCGCCCATCTCGTTACGCCATTCGTGCGGGTCGGAACTTCATGAACCTCCTGCATTACTGCAGGCACTGACTATAACTTTGAGATCCTGACTGCCAACTATTTCGGCAGTCGTAAACTTGCGTCGCCCCGACGAATTCATCGGAGCCACCAGGCTGACAATTGATTGCAGTCCCGATGCACGCAAATGTTCGCCGGCATCAACCAGCTGACACACCCGTGCGAACGCAACGAAGTCGTTCTGCTTCGCAGACATCATTGGGTACTTCTCGAAGTGGGGCACGATGCGACGGGTCAGGTCGTTAATCGCACGCACCTCAAACTTGACGGTGAGATCGCTTCTGTCAGGCCGAATGCTTCCGCAGTCAAAGTACTCCAGCATCAGGTCCAGAACCTGACGTCTGTCGGCATTCTGGCTGACCGAGAAGCTGGGCCGCACTTCCCAACCGCTGCGCAGCGAAGCACGGCGGCAGAAAGACACGTTGAAACAGCCCTCACCGTCTGCGTAACCCGATATGTACGAAGGCAGATCCATATGAGGACCTCACCGGCGTATTGGCTATTGTGAAGATTGTAACCCACGCTGAGTCACGACAGATAGCCGTCGGCTTTCGCCTCAGTCGATACAGGGTCAGTCCAGCGGTTGCTGGATGACTTCCCTCGGTATCACCCTCGCGCATCCGCACGATGCCGTTCGGGCTTCACCGATATTAGCCGGTACGGGCTCGTTTCCACTTACCCGACAAGGAATTTCGCTACCTTAGGACCGTTATAGTTACGGCCGCCGTTTACCGGGGCTTCATTTCAGGGCTTGCACCCCTCCACTTAACCTTCCGGCACCGGGCAGGCGTCAGCCCCTATACGTCAGCTTGCGCTTTAGCAGAGACCTGTGTTTTTAGTAAACAGTCGGATGGGCCTTTTCTCTGCGGCCCTCGCCAGCTCACCGGGCAAGCCGGATCACCGTCAAGGGCTCCCCTTCTCCCGAAGTTACGGGGAAATTTTGCCGAGTTCCTTAGCCACGTTTCCCTCGATCGCCTTGGAATCCTCTTCCCGCCTACCTGTGTCGGTTTGCGGTACGGGCACCGTAGTTCTCGCTAGAGGCTTTTCTTGGAGGCATGGAATCGGCCCCATCGGCACAAGTACCTTGGGATCCTTCTCAGGCTCACGCCAGGCGGATTTTCCTACCTGGCACCCTAGGAGGCTCCGTCGGGGACAACCAACGCCCCGTCAGGCCTATCCTTCCCCGTTCCCCCATCGCTGATAACGAACTATCGGTGGTGTTGGAATGTTGACCAACTGTCCATCGCCTACGCCTTTCGGCCTCGGCTTAGGTCCCGACTGACCCTGGGACGATTAACGTTGCCCAGGAAACCTTAGGCTTACGGCGAACACGTTTCCCACGTGTTTCTCGCTACTTGTGCCGGCATTCGCACTTCTGTGCGCTCCACCCGTCCTTACGGTCGAGCTTCGCAGCACACAGAACGCTCCTCTACCACGACTCTTCCAGAGGAAGAGCCATCCACGGCTTCGGTTGCAAGCTTGAGCCCCGATCATTGTCGGCGCCACGACATTCGACCAGTGAGCTGTTACGCACTCTTTGAATGGTGGCTGCTTCTAAGCCAACATCCTGGTTGTCTGGACACCGTGACATCCTTTTCCACTTAGCTTGCGATTAGGGACCTTAGCCGGTGGTCTGGGCTTTTTCCCTTTCGACGATGAAGCTTAGCCCCCACCGTCTCACTGCCGCCGGATGATTTGCCGCCATTCGGAGTTTGATTGGGTTTGGTAACGAGGTGATCGCCCCTAGCCCATTCAGTGCTCTACCAGCTGCAAACCCCAACGACGACGCTGCACCTAAATGCATTTCGAGGAGAACCAGCTATCTCCGAGTTCGATTGGCATTTCACCGCTATCCACAGTTCATCCGCCGCGTTTTCAACCGGGGTCGGTTCGGGCTTCCACGCGGTCTTACCCGCGCTTCACCCTGACCATGGATAGGTCACTCGGTTTCGGGTCTACTCCGTGCGACTACCGCCACCTCGCGGTGGCCACGCCCTATTCAGACTCGCTTTCGCTGCGGCTCCGGGTGTCAACCCCTTAACCTCGCCGCACGGAAGTAACTCGCCGGCTCATTCTACAAAAGGCACGCAATCAGGCATTCCCATAAATGGGCATAGCCCTCTCACGGTTTGTAAGCACACGGTTTCAGGTACTTTTAACTCCCCGTCTGGGGTGCTTTTCACCTTTCCCTCACGGTACTAGTTCGCTATCGGTCACCAAGAGTATTCAGCCTTGGACGATGGTCCGCCCAGATTCCCACAGAATTCCACGTGTTCCGTGGTACTTGGGAGCTCTCTCAGGAGGTCGCTCGTCTTTCGCGTACAGGGCTGTCACCTTCTGCGGCTGGCTTTTCCAAAGCCATTCGGCTAGACGTCGACTTTGTAACTCCTCGTCTCCCCGGCAGAGGAAACCGAGAGGTCCCACGACACCGAAACGGAAACGCCTGCCGGCTATCACGCCGTCTCGGTTTAGGCTGGCCCCTTTTCGCTCGCCACTACTAAGGGGATGTCATCTTTTCCTGCGGATACTTAGATGTTTCAGTTCTCCGCGTGCCCTCTACCCGGCCTATGTGTTCAACCGGGAGTACCTGGACATTCCTCCAGGTGGGTTGCCCCATTCGGAAATCCCCGGATCTAACGCTTGCTAGCAGCTACCCGAGGCTTATCGCAGCAACGCTACGTCCTTCATCGGCTCTTGGTGCCAAGGCATCCACCGTGTGCCCTTAGTAGCTTGACCTTCCTATCGTCACTCTTCAGTGACAGCGGAAGTTGAACGGCGCCGGACGCGCCGCTCGACACGCTCTTGTGTCGCCTGGCATTCACATTGTGAGGATTCTCAAAGTGCACGTTGCAGCATGTGCACCGTGCAATTTTCTCACGCAGACTCGCTATTCACGTATCAAGGTGCGGCGATCCCGGCGTGACGCCGGGTGGATCGACTGAGGAAGCGCTGGTGGAGATGGCCGGGCTCGAACCGGCGACCCCCTGCTTGCAAAGCAGGTGCTCTCCCAGCTGAGCTACATCCCCGAGGCAGGTGGCACTGAAGCGCGCCGGCCCGAGCGTGGGCCTTTCTGGATTCGAACCAGAGACCTCACGGTTATCAGCCGTGCGCTCTCACCAACTGAGCTAAAGGCCCAGGCTCGGGCGGCGCGACATCTTGCATCGCGCGCCCGGCCCGGCGGGCCGGCGCAGCAGGTCCTCGACCGCTGAAGCGTGGAGCGACTCCCGCGAGACCCTGCGCGGGTTCTCGTTGTCGTCGGGAGCACCGTACTACCCGACATTCATGTGCAGATTCCCACTGCCCCTGGCAGGCCTCCCCGCACGCACGATGTGCGAACGGTTCGCGCCACGCTGCATCCCGGTACTCTTCGCGATCCCGAAGTCCGGCATCGCTACTCTTCGCGGTTCTGGGTGACGCGTTGCTGCCATACCTGAGTTGACCGGCTCGCGCGCCGACTGCAATCCGATTGCAGTCTGCGGATGCGTGCCGCTCCCTAAAAGGAGGTGATCCAGCCG
Source organism: Candidatus Dormiibacterota bacterium (assembly GCA_963777285.1). Taxonomy (GTDB): domain Bacteria; phylum Chloroflexota; class Dormibacteria; order Aeolococcales; family Aeolococcaceae; genus JAFARE01. The sequence goes on along the minus strand of CAVZPR010000001.1, from coordinate 469,789 downwards.
CACCTTCCGGTACGGCTACCTTGTTCGCGGTTCTCCCCGTGTCGCCACGGGGCGCGGACTATATCTTCATCCTTGCCTGGCTTTCAGCCAGAGGTCCATGTCTCTTCGCTTGCGCGGGTGCCAGGAGCTCACGCGCTCGACAAATGTCCGATGGGACACTGCGAGCACGTAGAACCTCCACATTGAGCTGTCCACGCGGACACTCGGGTTGTGCATCGTGCCGCATCGAACGCCGATAGTCTCGAGAATGGTTCTCAACTCGCTGAGATCCGTGGCGTTCTTCTGGACAAGTTGGATATAGAACCTCGCGGACAGATCCTTGGGAATGCCACCCTCGGCGTCGAAGTAGCCTCTCGCATAGGCGAGCTGCTCTTCGACCGTCGTGAATGACATCGTTTCGGCCATCCATCCGAACGAGGTTTCTAGGATCCACAGCCTTCTCGTGCGCCCTTCTCGATACATCCACGCTCGCTGACCAAGCTTCGCCAGGAGCACGATCAGCCCCTCGAGCCACTGCGGATCGCTCTGCCCAAAGCGGACGGTGCGATGCCGGCGGCTGATGGTCGCATCGTGGAGTGCACCCCATAGGTATGCACGGGAGACAGGACAGGTTGCTGCAAGGAGTTCGGCGTGTAGTCTCTGAGGGGTCAGTCCAGTCTCATCGACTGGACGACTTCCCTGCTGATTGTCCGCATCACCCAGAGCATTGTCACTCGCATCGGCGAGTAGCCAGGGATACAGCGGGGTTTCCAGCATATAGCCGAATTTCTCCAATGCCATTGCTGGCATGGGTCGCAACATTTTTACGACTTCACCCCCCTCACCGGGCACACCTTCGGCACCTCCGTCCCTTGCGGGTTCGGCCAGCGACTTCGGGTGCACCAGACTCGGGTGGTGTGACGGGCGGTGTGTACAAGGCCCGGGAACATATTCACCGCGGTGTGCTGACCCACGGTTACTAGCAACTCCGACTTCATGCAGGCGAGTTGCAGCCTGCAATCCGAACTGAGCCCAGCTTTAAGGGATTGGCTTCACCTCGCGGTGTCGCAGCCCGTTGTACTGGGCATTGTAGCATGTGTGTAGCCCCAGGTATAAAGGGCATGATGACTTGACGTCATCCCCACCTTCCTCTGGGTTTCTCCCAGCAGTCTGGCTAGAAAAATACAACTAACCACAGGGGTTGCGCTCGTTGCGGGACTTAACCCAACACCTCACGGCACGAGCTGACGACAGCCATGCACCACCTGTGCACCTGCCTTTCGGGGGCCGTGTTTCCACGGCTTACAAGTGCATGTCAAACCTGGGTAAGGTTCTTCGCGTTGCCTCGAATTAAACCACATGCTCCGCTGCTTGTGCGGGCCCCCGTCAATTCCTTTGAGTTTTAACCTTGCGGCCGTACTCCCCAGGCGGTGCACTTAATGCGTTAGCTGCGGCACTGAGCGCGTCAATACGCCCAACACCTAGTGCACATCGTTTAGGGCGTGGACTACCGGGGTATCTAATCCCGTTCGCTCCCCACGCTTTCGCGCTACAGCGTCAGTTGCGAGCCAGAAGGCCGCCTTCGCCACTGGTGTTCCTCCCGATATCTACGCATTTCACTACTACACCGGGAATTCCACCTTCCTCTCTCGCACTCGAGCCGACGAGTATTGGACGCAGTTTCAGGGTTGAGCCCTGAAATTTCACAACCAACTTTGCCGGCCGCCTTAACGCGCTTTACGCCCAGTAAATCCGGATAACGCTCGCCCCCTACGTATTACCGCGGCTGCTGGCACGTAGTTAGCCGGGGCTTTCTTGGAGGGTACCGTCATTGTTCTTCCCCTCCGACAGGGCTTTACAACCCGAAGGTCTTCATCACCCACGCGGCGTTGCTCCGTCAGGCTTTCGCCCATTGCGGAAAATTCCTAACTGCTGCCTCCCGTAGGAGTTTGGGCCGTGTCTCAGTCCCAGTGTGGCTGATCGTCCTCTCAGACCAGCTACCCATCACCGCCTTGGTAGGCCGTTACCCCACCAACAAGCTAATAGGCCGCGAGCCCGTCATCGAGCGGCTTGCGCCTTTACTCACGCCAGGATGTCCTGTCGTGACCACATCGGGTATTAATCCTGGTTTCCCAGGGCTATCCCCGACTCGAAGGTAGGTTGCTCACGTGTTACTCACCCGTGCGCCGCTAGATGTTCAGCGGGTTACCCCACTGAACACCGCGCTCGACTTGCATGTTTCATGCACGCCGCCAGCGTTAATCCTGAGCCAGGATCAAACTCTCCATTGTTACGTCAGCTCCCGGATGAACCGGGACGAAGACATATGTTGTTGACGAGGTCCCCACGCCGGGGCCTTCGCGGAAAGTCGTCTCCACTCTTCAATTGTCAAGGTGCGCGGCCCGCGCCGAGACCGCACGAAGCCTCGAGACAGTCCATTTGCACGCAAAACCGGAATCCGGTGCGCGAGTTGAGTAGTCTACCGCCTTCCCGGGCGCCGGTCAAACGCGTCAAGACGGGTTCCGCGCCTCAGAGCGCGCGACGGCCCACGAAGGCGCGTGCGACCGTCAGCTCGTCGGCGTACTCGAGGTCCGCCCCGGCGGGCAGCCCGTGGGCCAGCCGGGAGACGACCACCCCAGGCCGTGCCAGTCGCTCGCCGAGGTAGAAGGCGGTCGCCTCTCCCTCCACGTCCGGGTCGGTGGCCACGACCACCTCGCGCACCTCGCCGGAGTCCAGGCGCCGCTCGAGGTCGGCGATGCGCAGCTCGTCCGGCCCGATGCCGTCCATGGGGGACAGCGCGCCGCCCAGCACGTGGTACACGCCGCGGAACTCGCCGCTGCGCTCCACCGCGAGCACGTCGAGCGCCTCCTCCACCACGCACAGCTGCGTCGTGTCCCGCCTGGGGTCGGCGCAGATGCCGCACAGCGGCCCCTCGGCGATGAAGAAGCAGCGGCTGCAGGGGCGCACCCGCTCCTGCAGTCCCTCGAGCGCCGCCCCCAGCCGCCGCGACACGTCCGCCGGGGCGCGCAGGCAGAAGAACGCCAGCCGCTGGGCCGTCTTGGGTCCGATCCCCGGAAGCCGCCCGAACTCCGCGATGAGGCCCTCGACGGCCTCAGGGACCAGCGGCATCGCCTAGCCTCCCGGCGCCGTGGCGCCGCTCAGATCAGGCCGGGTGGGAGCCCGAGCCCCGCGGTGAGCTGCCCCATGTGGGCCGCTGCCTTCGCCCGGGACTGGTCCAGCGCGTCGCTGCAGGCTGCCAGGACCAGGTCCGCGAGCAGCTCGGCGCCTTCCTCCAGCGCCTCAGGCTGAATCGTCACCGACTGGAGCCGCTGGTGACCGTCGGCGGTCACCGTCACCACCCCGCCCCCGGCGCTGCCCGTCACGGTGATCTCGCCCAGCTCGTCCTGCAGCTTGGCCATCCGCGTCTGCATCTGCTGCAGCTGCTTCAACATGTTCTGCTGCGGGTTGGGCATCGCGCTGGAGTCTACGCACCGCGCGGCGACGCAGGCGCCGCACCGGGATCCCGCTCGTGCGTCCGCGTGGCCGTCACCCGGCTGCCGGCGAACGTCTGGAGCACCGCCTGGGTGGCGTCCCCGATCGTGCCGGGCGGCGGCGCCGGCGCCGCCGGGGCCTCCCCGATGAACCGCGCCTCCACCACCAGGGGCCGCCCCGCCACATGGGCCACCGCGTCGGACAGCACCGTCGCCTTGGCGGGCTCGCGCAGGCGTTCGTAGTGGAAGTTGCCGCCGGCGCCGACCACCAGCCGGTCCGGGCCCGCCTCGACAGGCCTGCAGTCGCGCAGGACGCCGGCGAGCATCGCGTCCATGCGCGTCACGGCGTCGATCAGCACCTGCCAGTCGGCGCGCCAGTCGTCGACGCTGGTGTGCCCCAAGCCCGCCGCGGGCTCGCGCACCGGCGCAGCCTCGCGCGCCGGCTGCTCCGGCTCCGTCGCCGCGGCCGGCGCGCCGGCGGGGCTCACGGCCAGCGCCGGCGCGGCCGGCGGCCGGGCCGCGGAGCGCTCCAGCGCCGTCAGGCGCGCGTCGATGGCCGCCAGCGCATCGTCGTCAGCGGCGGCCGGGGACGGCCGGACCAGGCGCAGCAGGCAGAGCTCGACCTGCAGCCGCGCATCGACCGGCTGGCGCAGGTTCATCTCCGCCTCTGCGAACAGGTCGAGGGCGCGCAGCCAGAACCCGGCCGGGGCGACCGCGGCGACGTCCGCCGCCAGCGCCGCCTCCTCTGCACCCACCTCCGATCCCTCCGGATACCCCAGCGCCGTCAGCTCGGCGGCGCGAGCCAGCCGTGCCACGTCGCGCAGCAGCTGCCGGGGGTCGGCGCCGGCCTCGAAGGCTCGCGCCGCGGCACGGAGCGCGCCCGCCGCATCGGCGCCCGAGAGCGCCCGCACCAGAGCGTGCAGCGTCGCCGGATCGGTGAGCCCCAGGGCGCGCCGCGCAACGGCCAGCGTGACGGGACGTTCGCCACCACTCACCGCCTGGTCGAGCAGCGAGAGCGCGTCGCGCATGCTCCCCTGCGCCGACCTCGCGATCAGGTCGGTGGCTGCGGCTTCCACCGCCACCTCTTCCTGCGCGGCGATGTCGCGCAGGTGGGCGGCGATGTCGGTGGTCGAGATGCGCCGGAAATCGAAGCGCTGCACCCGCGACCTGACGGTGTCGGGAATCTTGTGCGGCTCGGTCGTCGCGAGCACGAAGAGCACGTGGTCAGGCGGTTCCTCGAGCGTCTTGAGAAACGCGTTCCACGCCTCCGTGGTCAGCATGTGCGCCTCGTCGATGATGTAGACCTTGCGTCTCAGCGCCGCGGGCAGGTACTTCACCTTGTCGCGGAGATCGCGCATCTCGTCGATGCCGCGGTTGCTCGCGGCGTCGATCTCGAGCACGTCGACCGACGCGCCGGCGAGGATCTCGCGGCAGTGAGCGCAGCTGTTGCAGGGCTCGCCGTCCTGCGGCGCCAAGCAGTTGACCGCGCGCGCCAGGATGCGCGCGGTCGACGTCTTGCCCGTGCCCCGCACCCCGGCGAACAGGTACGCGTGCGCCAGCGATCCCGCGCGGATCTCATTGAGCAGCGTGCGCGCGATGACGTCCTGACCGACCAGGTCGGCGAAGCGCTCCGAGCGGTAGCGTCGGTAGAGGGCGGCTGTCATCCGGCAGCGACCATTGTGTCAGCCGCCCCGCGGCGCTCAGCCCTGACGATCAGGCGGGGTCGGCGGCTGCGCTGGGGCCGGCGGCTGCGGAGGCGCGGGTGGCTGTGGCGGTCCGGACGGTGGGCCCGAGGGCGGGCCGCCAGAACCCTCCGTGCCGCCCTCGTCCTCGGGCTCGTCGCGCGCCAGGCGCGCGCCGCCGCCAAGCGCCGCGCCGCCGGTCCCCGCCTCGGCTCCGGCGCCGAGCTCCTCCTCCTCCTCGATGGCGGGCACCATGCCGGAGCGAACGCCATGCTCCAGCCCCGCGCCACCCGCCTCGAGCAGCTTGTCGCCCGACTCCTCTTGCAGGTGCGACGGCTCGACGGTCGCCGGCGGCCCGGCGGCCGTGCCCGGGGGTGGGTGCGGCGGTCCACCGGGCGCCACCCCGTGGGGCGGTGGCCCGGGCGGTCCGGCCACCGCCGGCGCCAGCGCGCCATGAGCGCCTGTTCCGGCGGCCGCGGCCGCCGGATGCGCCGCCACGCTGAGCGGCAGCGATCCCGGGCGTGGGCTGAAGGCGGCGGCGCTCATGAACACGACGAGCCCGACGCTGGCTGCGGCGATGCCGGCCGCCCCGGCGCCGGCCCAGCAGCTGCCCAGCGTGCGGCACGACGTCCCGGCCGCCGAGCCGGCGCCCACCAACGGCGTGACGTCGTCGGCGCCGGAAACGCTCTCCGCCACGGTCACCGCGGTGTCGCTGGCGATGTCCAGGCGGCACAGCGAACCGCACGAGCTCTCGGCGATGTAGATGTGGCCGGCTCCGTCAGCCGCGATCCCGTCACCGTCGGCACCGGTGAGGGTTCGTGTCAACTTCAGGCCGCCGCCACTGGCATCCAGCGCGCAGATCCCGCCGCAGCCCGATGCGTACACGAAGTTGGTTTCCGGGTCGTACGTCATGCCGTCGGGTGCGCCGTTGACCTTCACCTTGTGCAGCACGTGCCCGCTGCGCTGATCGATCTCGGCGATGTAGCCGTCGTGCGAGCTGACGAAGAGACGCGAGCCATCGGTGCTGAAGGTGATGCCGCCCGTGCTGGTGACACCGTCGGGGTTCATCGACGCCGTGGCGCCGGTGCTCAAGTCGATCCGCGAGATCGCCGTCGGTCCGCTGCCGCTGTACACGATCCCCCACACGTCGTTGCCGTTGGGATCGACCGCAAGGTCCGCGATGTCGGGCAGGGGCGTCTTGTTGACCTGCGCCGTGATGATGCGGCGTGCGTTCACGTCGACCCGCGAGATGGTGCCGTCACCGAAGTTGCTCACCAGCATGGTGCCGTCGCTGGCGAACACGGCGCTGTCGGGACCGCTCGTCGGCAGCCCGGTGACGTAGTGCTCGGTGACCACCACCACACCCGCCGTGCTGACGTCGACCCGCGCCACCGCACCCTGGCCGATCTGGGTGACGTAGTAGGTGCCGGCGGAGACGCCGAGCGCCGGGTTGCTGCCGCCATCAGCCAAAACTGCGACGGGGAGCAGACACGACAGGCCAAGGACCCCGGCGAGCGCCGCGCGGCGCGCACCCGTCATGGCGGCGACGCCGCCTGCGGCGCCACACCGGCCGGGGCTTCGTGGGCCTCCTCGTGCAGCTCGTGCTCGCCGAGCACGTGGTCGGGGAGCAGCACCGTGAACACGATCAGGGAGATCAGGGTCGAGATGACCACGGGGCGGACCACGCTGGTGGTGCCGAACGCGGCGACGACGATGATCGCCACGATGGCGCTGACGATCGCGCCGAGGATGAGTTGCGGGAGCACCGGGACTCGCATGACGAACGCCGTCTGCGACTCCATCCGCCGCAGCGCCGGCTCGCGCAGGACCAGGAAGGCCGCCATGACCACCGCGATCACTATCGGGTCGACGAAGGAGTCCATCAGTCCGGCGAGCAGGAACACCGCCAGGGCGACGCGCAGCACCACGACGACGGCGGGCGGCAGCACCCGATGCGCGTGTCGCGGCAGTGGCGGCCGTTCCGGCGCAACCGGGGTGAGCCGGATCTCCAGCCAGGCGCGCAGGGATGCCGCCCCCAGCGCCACCAGCGGCAGGGCCCACGCAGCTTTGTGCAACGTGTCGAGGGCCAGGGAGCTGGGCGGCAGTCCGTGCCAGAGGAAGAACGGGCGCGTGAGCACCAGCGCCGCCTGCGCCCAGGCGAACACGAGGAGAGCCTCGACCACCACGCCGACGATCACCTCGGGCAGCAGCCCGCGGCCGACGAACCACCGCCCCGACGCCTCGTTGGCCAGCGCGCGCGCGCTCAGCGGGATCAGCACCACGAGCATCGCCAGGACCAGGTCGCAGAGGATCAGCGCGGCCCACGTCTTGCCACTGTTGGTGAAGGCGCCGAGGAAGACGGTGGAGCGGGCGCCCAGCAGCAGGTCACCCAGAGAGAAGCCGATGACCAGCCAGGCGCCCAGGGCCGCGCTCAACGTGCCGACCACCAGCGCCACGATGAGGACCAGCAGCGACGTCATGTACACGTCGGTCGTGAGCGGGTGCCGCCAGCCTGCGATGAATCCGACCACGAGCGCTGCGATGGGGGCGAGCGCGGCCACCGGCGGCGACGCCTCGAGATAGACGCCGTCGCGGAACATGATCGCCAGCGCCGACGAGAGCCGCGCCGCCGCGGTGGGCACCCTCCCCCACCAGAACTCCGCGAGTCGACCGGCCATTGCCCCCCATCCGGCAGCAGCCCTGGTCGAGCTGCGCGTGCCTGCGGCTGCGGAGATTATGGACGGGGTCCGGGCAACGTCAAGGATCGAGTAGTCGCGCACCCCACGTCGTTGGCGCGCCCCCGGCGCTCACCCGACCGCCCAGCTCGGACCAGGTTGCTCCGCGGCACCCCCGGGAGACCGCTTACCGCTGCTTCCTTCCGGACCTGACGGGGTTCACGGGCCCGAGCTGCGCGGGACCCGGTCGTCAGCGCCGATGCGTTCGGAGCGGACCCGACGACGTGCCCCCTCGGTGGGGAGTTCGACCCCGCTGTAGCGGATTGCGGGTGCAGGGCACCGCTAACTCCCCGTCTAGCGCGACCGCGCTCATTGTACCGGCACCGCGGGCGGCGGAGCGGGTCGCGCCGCGGCGTCGCCGCTCGTGGCGCGCTGATGCGCGCTCGCCGACGCGGGCCACTCGACGATGACGCGCGTGCCCTTGCCCACCTCGGTATCCACACGGATGGTCGCCCCGTGCGCCAGCACGATGCGCTTGACCAGGGCCAGGCCCATGCCCGTGCCGCCGTACCGCCGCGTGGCGGTGTTGTCCGCCTGGAAGAAGCGCTCGAAGACGCGCGGCAGGTCCCCGTCGGCGATGCCGATTCCCTCGTCGATCACCTCGATGCGCACCGTGCGCTTGCGGTTGACGAGTGCTGCGCGCACGGTCACCTCGCCTTTGCCTTCGCTGAACTTCACCGCGTTGTCGATGAGGGCACGCAGCACCTGGGCAAAGCGATCGGCGTCAGCGTACACCGATGCCGACGCGGGGATGGCCAGCTGCACGGGAATGGGCAAGCCGCCCTTGTAGCGTTCCGCGACCAGCGCGACCGCTGCCGTGGCCGCGTCGTCGACGGCGACGTTGTCCGGGCTGATCGCCATCGCTTCGCCGTCGAGGACGGAGAAGTCGATGATCGTTTCGACGATGTCGTAGAGGTTGCGCGCCGCGACCTGGATGTCGCGGACCGCGTCCAGCTTGGGCGCGTCCTCCCACATGTCCCAGCACATCTCGACGAGATCGCTCAACCCCAGGATTGCGGTGAGCGGCGTGCGCAGTTCGTGCTGCACCGTGGACAGGAAGTCCGTCTTCATCGCGTCGAGCTCGCGCAAGCGCCGCACCGTCTCCTTCTCCTGCTCGTACAGGCGCGCGTTCTCCACCGCGATTGCGGCGTTGCTGGCCAGCACCGCGAGCACGTCTTCCTCGTCGGTACCCAGCACGGCATGCCCGGCGCGCGTCGCCACCACCAGCGCGCCCACCACCGCGCCCTGATAGAACGTGGGCAGCGCCGTCATCGCGCCCAGCGCCGGGTCGTCCTCGCGCACCACGTTGCCCGCCAACAAGTCCTTGACCTTCGGCCACGCGTTCAGGTCTCCGATCTGCGAGCCTGGAGGAAACGCCGCGCGCGCCACCAGCGTGTCGCCGTCGCGCATCGCGAGGAGCGCGGCGGCGCCCCCTCCGGCGATCGCCACCGCGGCGCGCACGACCTCGTTCTGCAGCGCCGCAATGCCGCCGGTCGTGGTGGTGAGAGCGCGCGACACCCCGGCGACGCGCTCGACGTTGCTGTCGAGGCGCGCGCGTGCACCCTCGATCTCGGTCGTGTAGCGGCGGATGCTGTCGCGCATGCGGTTGACGCTCATGGCCAGGCGACCCAGCTCGTCGCGCGACTGCACGGTGACGTCGGACGAGTAGTCGCCGCCCGCGATCCGGGCGACACCGCGCTCCAACCGGTGTATCGGGCGGCGCACCACGACCTGAACGAACACGATCACCGCGATCGCCGTCAGCAGCAGCGCGAAGAGCGTGATCAGCCCCAGCGTGAGCTCGTCGGTGCGCTCGTCCCCGACGAACGGCGCCAGCGGCACCTCGACCCCCAGGTACCCGGCGATGCTGTGTCCATCGGGTGCCGTCAGCGCATCGAAGCTGCCTGCGACGTCCTCGACTCCGCCCGACACCGACGGCGCCGAGTAGGTCGCGTGCACCACGTCGGCGTGCTGGGCGACACCGGCGGCAATGGCGGCGGGCGCGGCGGCGCCGACGTCGCTGCCGTCGCGCTGCCGTACCTCCCGCTGCGGATCATTCGCGGCGATGAACGCCGTGGGGAACTGGAAGAGAGCGTTGAACCGGTCGAGCTGGTACTGCAGTGGTGCGATGTACGACACGACGCCCACGGTGGTCGCGCCGGCAAGCACCGGCACCGCGACGGCGTAGCACGGCGTGTTGCCCGCAAGCAGCTCGACGCCGCACGCGCCCGGCGTCGACGGAGCGCCGCCGAGCGGACACGCGGCACCGGTGAGCGCGGCACGTATCACGGACGCCTGCTCGAACGCCGCCAGGTCGACGCCGGTCAGCGCTGGATCGGCGCGCGCGTAGACCGGGGCGCCGTGCCGGTCGGCGATGACCAGCACCTCGTCGGCGAGGTCGACGGGTGGCGAGCCGGCGAACAGCCGCGGCACCGTGACCGTCGACGTCGCTGACAGCAGCGCCGTGATGAGCGGTGACTGCGCCGCCAGCCCGTGGGCGGTGGAGTACGACTGCGCGCCGGTGAAGCGCAGCAGCACCTCGCGCATCACTGCCGCGCGGTTGTCCGAGTTGCTCAACGCGCCTGCGCGTGTCTGGCTGTCGCGGCTCACCAGAAGATATGCGCTGACGCCCCCGATGATCACCAGCGAGAAGACGAATCCGCCGAGGAGCAGCTTCGCCGCGAAGGAGGCGCGCAGCCGGTTGAGCACCGGTGTGGCTCAGCCTCAGTCCGCGATCGGCTTCGACCAGGTCTTGCGGAGCACGATCACGACGGCGATGAGGGCCAGCGCGTCGAGGACCACGAAGAGCGGCCAGAGGAAGGGGGCCCTGCCGAACGAGATGCCTGCAACCGGCGAGCTGAGCTGGACCGCGGGCGGGGCGGGAATCAGGAGCGACGACGTCGTGCCCCCTGCCGCGCCGGCGCCGTCGCCTCCGACGAACGAGGTGGCGGGATCACCCGCTCCGGGCGCGGCGCCCTGGCTTCCTGGGTCCGGCCCCGAACCCGACGTGGATCCGGGCACGGAGCCGCCGGTCGATCCGCCGGGCGCAGGCGATGGATCAGGCGTGCAGTTGATAAGGCAGCCACCGCTACCGCTGGGCGACGGGGTTCCCGGCAGGCACACGATGCCCAGCAGGCAAGGGGTGGGTGTCGGCGTGGGATTCGGCGTGGGCGTGGGGCATGTCAGCAGCGGGATGCACAGCGGCGTCGGGCTGGGCGTGGGCGTGGGCGTGGGCGTGGGTTTCGGCGTGGGGCTGCCGCAGTTGACGAGGCAGGGCGTCGGGACTGGAAGCGAGACGGTGGGGGTCGGGACTGGAAGCGAGACGGTGGGGGTCGGGATCGGCAGCGACACGGTCGGGGTCGGGATCGGGCATGGCGTCACGCGCGGCAGGCAGAGAGAAGGAGCGCGTGGCGCGGACCGTGTCGGCTGAGCCGCAGAGCTCGCCGACGCGAACACACCGACTGCGAGGCTCGACACGGCGAAGACGATGGCCGCCGCCAGGCCGCCGACCGCCCACCGCTGCCAGCCCGCCCTTCCGCGTCGCCTCATGAACGGATCATACGAGCGGGTCCCTGGAGGCTCGGCTCAACAATCCTGAACAGGCTCGTCACGACCTTGCCATGCGGCGGAGGGACACCCTGGGCTCCTCGCCGCGCAGCAGGCGTCTGATGTTCGCGTGGTGGCGCACCGCGATCAGGGCCGCGGCGCCGGCGGCGTATGCGAGCGAGGCGCGGTCGCGGGTGCGCGCCGATTCGACGGCCGCGCCGGCAACCGCCGACCCCGCCGCGCTCAGCGACCCCACCGACATGATCCGGGTGGCGCCCAGCGCCGTCAGGCCGCCGACCACGGCGAAGGCCGACGCCTCGGGTGAGAGCAGAAGGATCGCGCCGAACGCGGTGGCCACGCCCTTGCCGCCGCGGAAGCGCGCCAGCGCCGGCCAGGAGTGACCGACGATCGCACCCAGGCCGGCGGCCACCTGGCCACCCCGGTCGGCGCCGAGACGCCTCGCCACCAGCACGGCGGCGCTGCCCTTGCCCACGTCCAGCGCGAAGGTCAGCGCCGCGGCGCTGGGTCCGAGGAGACGGAGCACGTTGGTGGTGCCGGTGCTGCCGCTGCCGTGTTCGCGCACGTCGAGCCCGCGCAGGGCGCGGCCCAGCACCAGGCCGACGGGGATCGACCCGATGAGATAGCCGGCGGCGCATCCGGCCGTGTCGGCGAGCCGCCCTCGCATGGGCGGCAGTCTATCCGGTGCGAAACACGTCGGAGGCAAGCTCACGCAGGCCCGGCGCGGGCTTCAGGGCCCACGTGCGCGAGAGGCCGGTGCCGGCGCTGTTCGCCATCGCGGCGCGCACCCGGGACACCGCCGCGTCATGTGCCAGTGCCACCACCGAGCCGCCGAACCCGGCTCCGACCACGCGCGCGCCCAGGCAGCCGCCGGCGCGCTGCGCCGCTTGCACCACTGCGTCGATGCGGTCGGTGCTCACCTCGTGGTCCTCACGGAGGGAGCGATGGCTGGCCGACATCAGGCGACCGAGCAGCGCGAGGTCACCGCGGTTGATCGCCGCTGCCGCTTCGAAGGCCCGCCGGCTCTCGCTGACGACGTGGCGCAGGCGGCGCCTCTCCACCTGGCCCAGTGACGCGCTCGCCAGCAGGTCGGGGCCGACCTCCTGGCAGGAGTCGACGCGGAGCAACGACAGGGCCCGGCCCACCTGGTCGCGACGCTCCGCGTACTCCTCGCCGCCGACGTCGTGCACCTCGCCGGTGGCGCACAGGCAGAGTGACGCGTCATCCCAGGGCCACCGGATCGCCGAGGCCTCATCGCTGGTGCAATCCAGCAGCAGCACGCCGTTCCGCGGCGCCTCGACCACGACGTGCTGGTCCAGCGGTCCGCACGGGATGCCCGCGATATCCCGTTCAGCGTGGAGCGCGAGGTCGACGAGCTCGCGCGTGGTCACGCTTCGAGACGAGAGACGCAGCAACGCGGTCAGCACCGCGCACGTCAGCGCTGCGGAGGACGCGAGCCCGGCGGACTCCGGCAGGGTGGCGGCGACTCCGAGCTCGAAGGCGGGCACGTCGATGCCCGCGTGCCGCAGCGCGACCGCCGCAGCAAAGATGCGGTCACCTATGTCACCAACCGGGCCCGGGTCGCTGCGCTCCGCGATGCGGTCGCGGCTGGCGGCCCTGAACACACCGTCTGCCGCGGCCCGCAGCGCGACGGCGACACCCAGCTCGACGGCGGCGGCCAGCACCCGACCCCCGGCGTAGTCGACGTGCTCGCCGACGATGGTGCAGCGCCCGGGTGCCCATGCCGCGCGGGGCCGCGCTCCAGGACCGAAGGCGCGCTCCAACTCCGCCAACGCTTCCCTTTCTGTGGCCGTCCGCGACCGGTCAGCCGCCGTCGTCATAGACCTCGTGGAACGGATACCACTGCTCTGGATGCCGCCGCACCGGCGGTTCCAGCACCTGCGCGACACGGGACATCACGGCGGCGTCTTCGTCGTCTCTGCCGACGGGCAGCGCCGCGTGGATCTGCAGCACCCAGTGGCCGTCCTCGCGCCAGCACGCCACCGGTATCACCGGCGTGCCCAGCGCAGCGGCGAGCCGCGCGGGTACCGCGCTGAAGCGCACGTCTCCCCCGCAGTAGCGCACGGTCACCGTGGGTCCGGCCTCGGGGACGTCGGCCATCAGCGCCACGAAGCGGTGGTGGCGCAGCGCCCGCACCAGGCCGCGTGCCGCCTGCTGCGGCGTGAACAGCTCGAAACCCTTGCTCCGACGTGAGACCGCCACCATCCAGGTGAACGCCGGCGAGATGATCTGGGCCATCACCGTCGTCATGGGCAGGCCGAGCGCCAGCGCGCCGCTGGCGGCGATGTCCCAGTTGCCGAAATGGCACAGCGTCAGCACGCCGCCGGAGGGCGCCGCGGCGAGATTCTCCCGCCCCACCACGCGCACCCGTTGCAGGATGTCCGCGCCGCTCAGCGCTTCCGCCCAGATGGAGTTGGCGATCATCCGCACGTACTCGCGATATGAGCGGCGCGCCAGGCGCCGCGCCGCTGCTGCGTCCAGGCGCGGATCGAGACGCTGATGGTTGTGCGCCGCCCGCAGCCGTTCGCGCGCGGGCCGCGATGCGTACCAGGCGAGGCCGACGGCGTCGGCCGCGGGGCGCCGCAGCGGGCCGGCGCCGCGCACGCTCGCGATGATCGCGGCCCGCGCCACCCGCGCGCCGCGGCCGGGATCAGCGCGCACCGGACAGCCGCTGCAGCGCACCGTCGAGGCCGGCGACGCCCGTGCCGCCGAGTCCCCCATACGTGATCGTGCCAGAAGCGTCAATAACGTAGACGGTCGGCACCACACGCACCTGGTACGCCTTGCTCACATCGAGGCCGGGATCCGCGTACAGCGTCGCGTCGCATCCCGCGGGCAGGTACCGCGACGTGAAGGACAGCAGCGCGTTCTGCGGGTCTTCCCCTGAGTCGACGAGCACGACGGACGCGCGCGGAAAGCTCGACGCCACCCGGCAGAGCGCCGGCGCCTGCTGCTGACACGTCACGCACGCGGTCTCGATGAAGGCGGCCACGACCGGATGATGCACTCCGCCGCCGACCACGGTCTCGCGCTGCCCTGCCGCCGAGTCCAGGGTGATCGCGGGGGCGCTGCTCCCCGGTGCCAGCAGCGGCGGCTCCGGGTGCACCAGCAGGACCAGCAGGAACAGAACCACGAGACCGATGACGAACGTCACCGTGGCGCGACGCCACTCGTGGCCCGTGGGCCGGCGCGTCAGGCCGATGACGCCGGGGGTCTCGCCGGTTGGCCCGGCGTCCCCCTGCTCGCTCAGGGGATCGGGCCCGCACCACCGCGAGCCGCGACCAGCAATGGCTCCGCGAGCACCGTCAGACAGACCGCGGTGAAGCAGCAGGTCGTGGCCACGACGCGCCCCAGACGCGGTGTCGCCAGCAGCGTGAACGGTTGCTCGTCGCCGGTCTCCGCGTACATGCTCGCGATGGCACGCAGCACCGGGACCGCGGTGACGACGCCGCAGGCGAGCGCGACGATCGCCAGCCAGCCATAGCCGCCGCTGAAGGCGCTGGTGAGGATGAAGAGCCGCGCGATGAACCCTGCGAGCGGCGGAAGTCCCACCAGCGTGCCCAGCGCGAGGGCCAGCAGCAGCGCCGTCGCGGGCGAGCGCTGCGCCAGCCCGCGGAACCCGGCGAGCGAGTCGCCGAGCCCGGCGTTCTGCAGCATCGCGAGCGCGGTGAAGGTGGCCAGGGTCGCGAGGGCGAACACGACAAGCGCGAAGAGGAACGACGTCGGACCCGCCTGAGCAAGCCCGCTGCCCGCGGCGCCGAAGTCCAGGAATGCCAGCACGAGCAATGCCGACTGGCTGCTCACCACCGCCGCGACCAGCCTGCTCATCCGCAGCGCGCGAAACGCGGTGAGTGCCGCGTGCAGCAACGCGAGTGCGACCAGCGCCGTGGCAAGTCCGATCCACGGGTGCACCGCTGCGCCCAGACCGCTCACACCGAAGCGAAGCAGCGCCACGACACCGCCGGTGGTCCCCATCACGACGACGAATCCCGCCGCCGCACCGGGAAGCGCCTCGGCCACGCGAGACGGCCACCGGCCCCAGGGGAAGACGCCGATGAAGCCGGTCATGCCGAGCAGCACGAGCGCGACGCCGAGCGTCGCCACCGCCGGTGCGCGGTGCAGCGCTGCGGCGACTGACGCGAGGCTGTCATTCCCGGTGACGCCGTAGAGCAGGGTCAGGCCATAGGCGACGAGCGCCGACGCCACAACTCCCTCGAGCACGAGCTTCCAGGCAGCCTCGGCGCCCACCGCGTCGGTCTTCAGCAACGCGGCGATCGCCGCGAGGCACACCAGCAGCAGCTGCAGCGCGATGAAGAGGGCGATCATCTCGTGCTGTGCGGCCAGCGCCGACGTCGCCAGCGTGGCCACCAGCAGCAGCGCGCAAAAGGCACCCGATCGCGACGGGATGCGTCGCAGGTAGGAGTCGCTCGACAGGCAGGTGATGAGCGCGATGCCGCAAGCGACGATCGTCACGAAGAGCGAGAACCTGTCGACGGAGAGGCCGCCGTTCCATGCCGACAGCGCCACGCCGTCGCCGCGACGCCGCACTCCGAACAGCACGAAGCCCGACGCGGCGATGGCCCCGAGCAGGCCGATGCACGCCAGCCAGCGGTGCAGGTCCGGTCGCTCGCGAGGCCGCACCAGCGCGATCAATGCGCCGACGACAGCGACGCCTGCGAGGATGAGCTGCGGCAGCAGCGCGGTGAGCAGGACGCCGGTGAAGCCGGTCACCGTCGCCTAGCCGCTCGTCAGCCGCGTGACGATGGGCAGCAGGCCGTTGCTGATCACCGGCGTCACAGCTCCGGGCCGCACACCGAAGAGCAGCACCATGGCCACGATCGGGATGAGGTACGTCAGCTCCAGCGTGCTGACGTCGCGCGCTCGCGAGTAGGCCTCCTTGGCCGGGCCGAGGAAGATGCGATGCGCGGCCCACACCAGCGCGCCGGCACCGACCACCAGCGTGGTCATCGCCAGCACGGTGGCGATCCGATGCGCCGGGAACGCTCCCGTGAACAGCAGCAGGTCGGCCACGAACCCGCCGAGGAATGGCACGCCGACGAGCGTGAACACTGCGAACATCCAGAGTGCCGCGAGTCGCGGCATCTGCGCGATGAGCCCGCCCAGCGCGGCGATGCTGCGTGTGCGCGTCCTCTCTTCGACGGAGCCGGATACGAGGATGAGCATCCCCGCGCCGAAACCATGAGCCACGAGCAGGAAGACGGCTCCCTCGAGCGCCACGGAGGTGTGCGCGCCCACGGCGAGCAGCACCAGTGACATCTGCGCCAGGTTGATATAGCCGATGAAGCGACGCATATCGTCCTGCGCCAGCGCGCCCAGCACCCCCCACGCGGCGCCGACCACGGCGACGCCGGCGATCAGCAGGGAGAAGTGCACCGCCACGCCGGGAAAGCTCGCGAGGGTAACGCGCATCAGCCCGTAGCCGCCGAGCATGAGGCACGCCCCCGACACGGCCGCCGCCGCTCCGGGACCGGCCTGCGCGGTCACGTCGATCATCCATCGGTGCACGGGGAACACCCCCAGCGCGATGGCGAATCCCGCAAAGCTGAGCCAGAATCCGGCGTTCTCCACGGGTCCGAGCAGCGACGTGTAGTCGGTCGCGATGTCCGATGTCTGCTGTCCCGACTTCACGATCACCAAGATCACCGCGGCGATGATCAACGCGAACGACGTGAGCGCGAACGCCAGGTAGCGATTGGCGGCGCGCGCGCGCTCGGGCCCACCCCAGACACGTGCGAGCAGGTACACGGGCAGGATCTGCATCCCCCAGAACAGAAGGAACAGCACGTAGTCCGCCGAGCAGAGCACGCCGTTGACGGCTGTCTCGAGCAGCAGCATCAGTCCGATGTACAGGCGCACGCGCTGCCGGATCTTCCAGCTGTGCAGGAACAGACACCCGAAGAGCAGGGTGCTGAGCATCAGCAGCGTCAGGCTCAGGCCGTCGGCCGTGAGGTGGTAGTTGGCCACGAACGAGAACGGCAGCCAGTGCACGTTCTCCTCGTTCGCGCTGCTCAGCCCGCCACCGTCGGCCAGCCCGATCTGCCCCAGCATCCCGAAGAACGCGGTGAGCAGAAACGAGAGCGCGCTGGCCGCGACGCCCACCAGGCGGACGCGCGAGCGCTCCTCGTCATCGCGCTCGGGGAAGAACGGAACCAGGAGAAAGCCGACGAACGGCGCGAAGATGATCACGCTCAGGAGGATCGAAGGAAACTGGATCCCGGTCTGAGTCGTGGTCGTCGTGGGCGTCGTTTGCGCGATGACGTGCGACGTGAGCATGCTGAACGCCAGCGGGTTCATACGGTGCGCACCCAGAAGTGCCCGGTGGCGGCCAGGACCGCGAGCAGCGCCACCACGGCGACGACGGTGATCCCGCCGGCGAGGAACAGAGCGCTCCGTGAACCGCGCAGGCGAGCCGTCAGCGCAGCAGCGCCATCCGGGACGTCGCCCAGCGCCCCGCCGACGCTGTCCATCACCGCGTCGTCGAACCGCGCCACGGCGCCTGCGGCGAGCAGCACCGGTGCACCGCCACGGTGCGCGGCGCGGTCCAGGTACAGGGCGCGCGACAGGGCACGGGTCAGGCGGGCGACGCGTGGGGCCAGCTGGGCCGGCGCATCACGATTCGCAGGCGACCACAGCAGCACGGCGAGGCCGGCTCCGACGGCCAGCGCGACCAGCACCAGCACCAGGGCAAAGCCGTCGACGCCGAGCGATGGTGGCGAATTGCCCAGGAACACGAAGCGGGTGAAGCTCAGGCCCGGGGTGTGGGTGCGCCCCGCGCCGCCACCGTTGAGGCCCGGCAGCCCGACCAGCACCGACGCCACCAGCGCCACGATTGCGACAACCGCCCAGCGGCGCAGTCCCGGGTCCGCGTCGCGAACGCGCTCGTGCTGGAAGCCGCGGCGGCGCGCAACCTGCCCGGCGCACACCAGCAGCACGAGGCGCACGGCGAACAGCGCGATGACAATGGCTGCGGCCAGCGTCAGCGCGGTGACGGCGTCTCGCGACGCGCCCGCGAGGCGGCCCGCGCCGGCAGGCGCTCCGGCGAACGCCGACGTGAGCGTGTAGTACGAGGCAAGCGCGAGGCCCGCTGCGCCTGCGGCCCACCCGACCAGCGCGGCCGACGTGACGCGAAGCCGGCGCCATGCGCCACCTGTCTCATGGACGTCGCGGGTCCGGTACACGCGCACGAGGTTGCCCACGGCGAGCAGCAGCACCGCGTTGAGGAAGATTGCCGTGAACACCACGAACATGCCCGGCCCGAAGCCGCCGCTGCCCAGCGCGGCCAGTGCCAGGCCCAGCTGGGCCACGGCCGCAAACACACCGATCCGCAGGAGGTCGCGCTGCGCCAGCGCGATGAGCGCGCCGCCGAGCGCCGACGCCGCGCCCACCAGCGCCAGCGCGGTGCGCGCGTGCGGCACCAGCACGAGCAGCGGGTAGAAGCGTGCCAGGAGGATCGCGGGGAACACGGCGCCGGCGGTCACGGCCATCGCCAGCACCGGCAGCGGCGCCATGGCGAGCTCGCTCAGCCACACCTGGAAGGGCAGCTGGGCGGCGCGCAGCCCGGCGGCGAAGACCACCAGCGCGGCGATCACGGCCAGCGTCTTGGGTCCGCTGCCGCTCACCTGGTGGTGCAGGACCGCGGCGGAGGCCTGAGCGATGGTGGTGAAGGAGAAGGGGTCGTTGATGTCCTGGCCAGCGGGCGCCGGCTGCAGCGACGCGTAGACGCCGAACTTGATGAACGCGTAGAGGACGCCGAGGAGCAGCGCGACGTCGCCTGCCCTGAGCACCACGAGCGCGCGCCGCGCCGGGGCGGCCGCGTCCGCTCGCTCCGACCAGTGCAGCGCCATCAGGTACACGGCGGCGGCCCCCGCCATCCACATGAACAACGAGTCGAAGCTGTTGGGACTGAAGACGAAGCCGAGCGCGGCGAAGGAGAACAGGGACGACGTCCAGAAGAAGCGCCGGTACCCGGCTTCGCCGCGCAACCAGCCCAGCGCATACGCCTGCACCAGGAACACGACGAACGACACCGCCGCGGCGAAGGCAGCGCTCAGCGAGTCGACCAGCACGCCGAACATCGGCTCGAACCGCGTGGCGAAGAGGTTGCCCTCCGGCGGGCTGAACGAGAAGAACGTGATCAGCCCGGTGAAGGGCGCGCCGCTGGCGTGCGTCAGCCGCACCACGAGGACGATCGCCGCCAGCACGAAGGTCATCCCGCTGACGACGATGCAGACCTGCGCCGCGCGCCGCTGCGTCTCCGCCATGAACGAGGTGAGCGCCCCCAGCAGCGGGAGTACCACGACGAACCAGGCCACGTTGTAGACGGCCATCAGCCGTCCGCGTCGACCAGGTCGTCGACCTCGGCGGTGCGCAGTCGCCGCCAGAGCAGCAGCGTGATGCCGGTGGCCAGCGCGCACACGGCGCCGAGGCCGACGAGCGCGAGAAACGCGAACGCGTCGCCGGTCGCGGGCACCTGGCCGGAGCGGCCCAGATGCGCCAAGCCGACGAGCGCGATCACCGGCGCGATGGAGAGCACGGCTGCGGCGAGCAGCACCGCCGGCGCTCCGCGCCGCGTCAGCACGCCGTACAGGCCGATCGCCAGCACCAGCCCGCCGAGGACGGCGAAGTGGCCCGGACCGACGCTCACGCCTCCTCCTCCGCCACGGGGCCGCCTCCCCTGCGCCGCCGCGCCGCCTCGCGATCCTCGCGGCGCCGGCGCTCGCGCTCCTCGCGCAGCCGCCTCGTTTCCGTGGCACGATCCAGCTCGCGCTCGTCAGCGCTGGTACGGCCGATGAGCACCGCGGCCGCCACGCCGGTGACCGCCAGCACCAGCGCGAGCATCAGGGCGAAGCCGGCCCGGTAGTGCAGCACCGTGATCAGGCTGCCGACGGCGCCGCCGGCGACGTGCCAGGCGCCACCCGAGAGCGCGAGCACGACCACCACGAGCACGCCGAGCGCGATCGCGGGAAGCGCCAGCAGCCATCTCGCGCGCCGCCAGGGTTCGGGCCGGGCCAGACCGCGGTACCCGCCCCGGCGCATGGCGACCCAGACGCCACCGGCGCAGGCCGCGGGAATGAGCACCTGGGCGACCGCCACCGCATACCCACCCGCGACCGCGAACAGGACCGCGGCGGCGACGCACAGCGCCGCGACCGCCAGGACGGTGTCGCGCTGCCGGGGAAGCGACACCGCGGCCGCGGCTGCCAGCACCACCAGCGCCGCCAGAACGTAGAAGGCGATTGCGTTCACGGCGCGTGGGCACAGCCGTCGAGCATCGGCGGCATTGTAGTCGGCGCGCTCTGGCCCCTCAGACCGTGTCGTCCTCCTCGAGGCGGCGCGGCCGCCGAGCGGCGGCGCGCCCGGCCCCCGGCACTCGCTCGAAGAGGAGCACCAGGCTGAGGCCCACCGCCGCGACCAGGATGCCGGCGACCGTCACCGGCGTGAGGCGGATCGGCAGGAGCGGGAGGCTCACGCCGGCGTCCCAGGGTCCGGGCACGGAGCGGGCCGCCGCCTCGGTTCCCAGCGTTCGGATGGCGTCGGCGCTGGGAAAGACGCGCTGGCCGACGATCCCCGCGACGAACGCGGCGCAGCCGGCCGCGCAGATGTAGGCGAACCAGTTGCCGCTGAGGTAGCCGCCGCGCACCGCGGCGGCGCCCGCCACGCAGCCGGCGAGGACGGCGACGACGGCGAGGACGACGTCGCCGATCGACGGCGGCACGGCGTCAGGCGGCGCGGCGGACGACGCCGCCGCCGAGCACCTCGTCGCCGCTGTACAGGACGACCGCCTGTCCGGGCGAGACCTGCATCACCGGCGCCTCGAAGCGCAGCCGCAGGACGTCATGCCCGGCGTCGAGCACCTCCGCGTCGTGGGGCACACCGTGGGCGCGCAGCTGCGCCTGGCAGCGTGTCCCGGGCGCGGGCGGCGCGCCGATCCAGCGGCAGTCGGATGCCTCCAGGCGATCTCGCTCGAGGCGACGGCGCTCACCCACGACCAGCGCGTTGTCCTCCGGTCGCACCTCGATGACGTACAGCGGCGGCTGGTCGGGACGGCCGGGCCGCAGCCGCAGCCCGGAGCGCTGCCCCACGGTGTAGAAGGGCAGGCCGTCGTGGGCGCCGGCCACGCCTCCCGCGCTGTCGAGCAGCGGTCCCGGCCGGTAACGACCCTGGAGGCGACGCGACAGCTCGCTGCGCAGGTCCCCGCCGGCGAAGCAGAGGTCCTGCGACTCGGGCTTCGCGGCGGTGGCGAGGCCCAGCGCCGCCGCTTCGTTCCGCACCTCCGCCTTGGAACGCGCGTCGCCCAGCGGAAAGATCGCGCACGCCAGCTGCTCGGCACCGACGCGGTGCAGCACGTAGGACTGGTCGCGCCGGGAATCGCGGGCGCGATGCAGGGTGGCGTCGGCGCCCCGCCGGCCCCGCCGCGCGTAGTGGCCGGTGACCAGGTGGGTGGCGCCGGCCGCGAGGGCGCGAGCCAGGAGCACCCCGAACTTGATCCGCTCGTTGCAGCGGGTGCAGGGGTTGGGCGTGAGCCCCTCGGCGTACTCGCCGCACGCCGGCTCGACCACGCGCGCCTCGAACTCGGCCTCGAGGTTCCACACGTAATGGGGGATGCGCAGCGCGGCGGCGACGCGCCGGGCATCCTCGACGGCGTCTACCGAGCAGCAGCCGCGATCGCGCTGCTCCTCGGCGCTGCGAGCCCACATCGCCAGGGTGATCGCGAAGCAGGGCAGACCGCGCGCCGCGACGCGCGCCGCGGCCACGCTCGAGTTCGACCCCGCCTGACATGGCCACCGCGACCACCGCGCCCCCGGGAAGCTCCGCGAAGGGGTCCTCAGCCACCTCCGCCGGCGACGGCGGGAACGATGGAGAGCTCGTCGCGCTCGCTGACCGGCGTGTCGAGGCCCTGGCCAAAGCGGATGTCGGAGTCATTGACGTAGATGTTGATGAACTGGCGCAGGTTGCCCGTGTCGTCGTAGAGCCGGTCGCGAAAGCCAGGGTACTCGGCGTCGAGGTTGGTGAGCGCGGCCGACACCGTCTCCCCTTCCACCTGCACCTCGGCGCTGCCGTTGGTGAGGCGGCGCAGCGGCCCCGGCACACGAACCGTCACAGCCATCGCAGGAGTATACGAACTGCCCTCGCCGCGACCCGGGCGGCGCGTTGCCGGAAGATGCGCCAGTGGCGTGTGACTGGCTCCTCGTCGACGGCTCGAGCCTGATCTTCCGCGCCTTCTACGGCGTGCCCCAGAGCGTGCGCGCCCCCGACGGCCGGCCGGTCAACGCGGTGCGCGGCTTCCTGGAGACGCTCACGCGGCTGATCACCACGCGCCGCCCGGGCGGCGTCGCGGTCGCCGCCGACGCCGACTGGCGTCCCCTGTGGCGCGTCGAGCTGATCCCGTCGTACAAGGCGCACCGCACGGCGGAGCCGATCCCCCCGGGGCTGATTCCGCAGATGCCGGTGATCGACGAGCTGCTGGCCGCCGCCGGCCTCGACTGCGTGGGCGTGCCCGACTACGAAGCGGAGGACGTGATCGCCACCTGGGTGGCGAAGTCCCGGGGCACGGTCGAGATCGCCAGCGGCGACCGGGACCTGTTCGCGCTGGTCGAGGACCCCAGGGTCAGGGTGCTGTACCCGGAGCGCTCCGGGCTCACCCTGGTCGACGAGGCGGAGGTGGCGCGCCGCTACGGCATCCCCGGCCGGCGCTACGGTGACTACGCGATCCTCCGCGGAGACCCGTCGGACGGCCTGCCCGGGCTCAGGGGCGTGGGGGCGGTGTCCGCCGCCGCGCTCATCCAGCGCTACGGCGGGGTCGAACCGATGCTGCGCACCGCCCAGCTCCGTGAGGCCGATCGCGACTACCTGACGCGGGCGCTCCGCGTGGTGCCGCCGGTGGCGACCCTTCCGGTGACGCTGCCGGACGCGCCGCGGCGCGATCTGCCCGCCGACCCGCGGCGGCTCGAGGAGCTCGCCGGGAAGCACGGCGTGCCCGCTGCGGCGTCGCGTCTGGCACGGGCGCTGCAGGGTATGGGCGGTTAGCTCTGCACCTGGCGCAGCAGCCGGTCGCGGACCGCGGCCACGTTGCGCCGGTTCTGCCCCCAGTCGACCAGCGTGGTGCGCACCCGCGACGCGCTGGTGATGGTGATGTCGAGGATGCCCTCGGTGGCCGGACGCCAGCTCACCTCGACGTCCTCACCCCAGCTCCAGATGCCGAATCGATGCCGGGCGACGATGCGGCCCTCGAGCGAGTCGACCACCTTCATGCCGCGAACGCCGGCGATGGAACCGCGGACCACGTCGTCGATGCCCGCCGGCCCGCCGGAGATCGTGCCCTGCCATTCGGCGTGTGCCATGACGCTGCGATCCTACCGTCGCCGCGGGAGAAGCTACGGCGCGGCGTTCAACTCCACCACCAGCGGGCTTCGCGCCGCGCGAGCGCTGGCACCGTCGACAAGGTCGTCGAAGACCAGCTGCGACCACGACTCCATGCTGAGGTAGTGCCGTCGCATGGCCGCCAGCGTCATGCAGTCGCCCTCGAGCTTCTCCACCTCACGCACGTCGACGAACCCCAGCGTCGGCTCCACCAGGAACACCAGCCCCAGGTGCACCCGGGACACCGGGCTCGAGTCGTCGTTGAGCGCGGCCACGAGCCGGGCGGTCGCCGGCGAGGCGCAGCGGATCTCCTCGCCCCACTCGCGGCGCAGGCCGCCCTCGACCGGGTCACCCGACTCGCCGTCCTGCGGGTTGACGTGCCCGCCGATGCCCAGCGAGAAGAGATGGTGCAGGCGGCGCTCGCTGGAGCGGCGCAGCCTGCGGGTGATCAGGTAGGTGTCGTCATGGGGGTGGTGCACCACGCAGTACGGGATGATCTGCTGCAGCGACGGGTCGTCCTCCACGTTCCTGCGCGGCTGGTACTCCGACGCGGCCCGCACCGTCCGCAGCAGCCGTTCCAGCCCGGTGGTCACCAGCCCGTGCCAGGCGCCGTCGGGGAAGATCGTGGTGCGCGGCACGCAGAGGACGTCCTCGGATGCCGCGGCGTGCGCCGCTGCGCGCGGCCGCCTGGACGGGCCGGCGCCGCTCCTCACCACGCGCGAATTCTTCCATCCGCGACCATAGCCGCGATGCCGGAGCTGCCCGAGGTGCAAGCGCTCACCGAGTCACTGGACGTCTCGCTCCGCGGCGACGTCGTCGAGGGTGCGCTGCTCCGATCGGTGGCCGCGCTCAAGACGTACGACCCTCCGCTCCTGGCGTTGCAGGGCGGGCAGATCGCCGGCTGCGCCCGCTTGGGCAAGTTCATCGACCTCAGAGTCGGGCCGCTGCACCTCGTGGTGCACCTGGCCCGCGCCGGCTGGATCCGGCTCCGCCAGCGGGCCACCGACGCCCGGCCCTCGCTGCGCGGTCCGCTGCTCATGGTGCTGCGCCTGCACCAGGGACGGGCCCTCGAGGTCACCGAGCAGGGGACCGAGAGACACCTGGCGCTGTACGTGGTCCGCTCGCCGCGAGACGTTCCCGGCGTCGCCCGCCTCGGGGTGGACGCGCTCGACAGCTCGCTCGCGGCGGACGCTCTGGGCGCTCTCCTGCGCGGCGATGCGCGCCCGCTCAAGACCGTGCTCGCCGATCAGACCGTGATCGCGGGCATCGGCAACGCATACTCCGACGAGATCCTGCACGCAGCGCGCCTCTCACCGTTTCGCAAGGCCTCGAGCGTCGTCGAGGACGACGCCGCGCGGCTGCACACCGCGCTGCACGACGTGCTCGAGGGCGCGCTGGCACGAGCGCGCGAGGCCGACCCAGACACGCTGCGCGGCGAGAAGAAGCTGCGCATGCAGGTGCACGGCCGCGCCGGGCAGCGCTGTCCCGTCTGCGGCGACACGGTCCGCGAGGTCTCCTACACGTCGCGCTCGTTTCAGTACTGCCCCACCTGCCAGACCGAAGGCAGGGTGTACGCCGACCGGCGCCTCAGCCGGCTTCTGCGATGATGGCCGGGACGCGATGACCGCGATCGAGCGCAGTGACGTGGAGCGCGCCGTGTGGGCACTGCGCGCGTACGACACCACGGCCCTCGGCACGGTCAGCGAGCTCGGTCCCCACGTGGCCGGCGTGTTCTTCGCGCCGGAGGTGTCGCCGGCGGGCGGCATCCAGCTGCTGCTGGCGACCATCAAGGGATCGCGGAAGCAGCGCGAGATGCAGGCCGATGCCCGCGTCGCCTTCATGTGCTCGCCGGGCAACCCGTCGCGGTGGGTGCAGGGCACCGGTATCGCGGAGCTGGTCACCGCGGAGGACCGCCACGCGGAGCTGTTCCGCCGTCTCACCGCGCACGCCCCCGGCGCCGCACAGTTCATCGAGCGCCTGCCGGTGATGCCGGCGATCATCTCCGTGACCACCATCAAGGTGGTGGAAGCGGCGGGCACGCCTCCCCTGCTGCTCAGCTTCGACGGCGCCGACGCCCCCGACTGATGGGCGCCGCCGCCGTCGCGAGGCCGCGTCCCGCGCTCCCCGTGGTGCTGTGGGAGAGCGTGCGGCCGCGCTCGCTCACGATCGCGGTGTTCACGTCACTGGTGGGGACGCTCGCGCTGCTGCCGCAGGGCAGCGCCGCGCCCGGCATCGCGGCGCTCAGCGCGCTGCTCGCGGTGCTGCTGCAGTGCGGCACCAACGTGCTCAACGACGCGGAGGACGCGCGCACCGGCGCCGACACGCATGCCGCCGCGGGGTCGTCGCTCGCGATGCGCGCCGGGTGGATCGATTCGGCGGCAGCACGACTGATCGCCGCAGCCTGCTTCGCGGCGGCGGCGGTGCTCGGGGCCGGCATCGTGCTCCTGACGCAGAAGCCCGCCCTGCTGCTGCTCGGTGGCGGCGCTGTCGCGGTCGGCTGGGCGTACACCGCGTGGCCGCTCCGGCTCGCGTACCGTCCGCTGGGCGAGCTCGCCTCGAGCATCCCCATGGGTTTCGGCATCACCTGGGGGACCGCCGCCGCGCAGACGGCGCACGTGCCCGCGGGCGTCTGGTGGGCGGCGGCGCCGCTCGCGCTCCTCACCGCGGCGATCCTGCACGCCAACAACGCGCGCGACCGCGATCACGACGCGAGCGTCGGCAAGCGCACGCTTGCGACGTATCTCGGTCGCGGCGGGGTCGTGTGGGAGTATCGCGTGCTCACCGCGACCGTCCTGCTCACGGTGATCGCCGGGCTGGCGACGCGCGGGCTTCCGCTGTGGTGCGCGCTCGCGCTGCTCCCCGGGCTCGGCTGCGTGCGCCTGGCTGTGCGTGCCGGGACCAGCACCGACTCGCGCGGCTGGACGTTGCTGCTCATCGGCGCGGTCCGCATGCACCAGTTCACCGCCGCCGCGCTGTGCGCCGGGTTCGCGCTCAGCCTGATCCGCTGACGCGGCGCCGAGGCCGGCGCTCGAACGCGGCCATGCTCAGCCGCGTCCCAGCATCGTGCGGCAGAACTGCTCCGCGACCGCCGCGGGGTCGCCGCCGCCGCGCTCGACTGCATCGATCAGCGCCGAGCCGACGACCGCGGCCTCCGCGCGACCTGCGATCGCCGCCAAGTGTTCGTGTCGCGACAGACCAAAACCTAGAGCGCGAGGCAGCGATGTGCGGCGGCGCACGCGCTCCAGCAGGCGCAGCGATTCGTCCGGCACCACCGCCCGAGCGCCGGTGACGCCGGCAACGCTCACGCAGTACACGAAGCCTGCGGCGTGGCGGCAGATCGCGGCGATGCGCTCGTCCGTCGTCGGGGGCGCGACCAGTGGAACCAGCGCGATCTGCGCCCGGTGCACCGTGTCGCGCACGCCGGCTGCCTCGCTGTCGGGAAGGTCCGGCACGATGAGCGCGTCGACCCCGGCGGCGCGCGCGTCACTGCCGAAAGCGCTGACGCCGTACGCCAGCACGGGATTGAGATACGTCATCACGGCCAGCGGCAGCGTCACGCCCTCGCCCCGCGCCGCCGAGACCTGCTGCAGCGCCAGGCGCAGGGTCATGCCGTTGCGCAGCGCACGCCAACCGGCGCGCTGGATGGTGGGACCGTCGGCGATCGGATCGCTGAAGGGGATGCCCACCTCTGCCGCCGTCGCCCCTCCGCGCTGCACCGCGGCCAGCATCGCCGGCAGCGCGTCCAGCGTGGGGAACCCGGCGGTGACGTATGGGATGAGCCCCGGCCGTGGCGACGCCGTGGCGAAGGCGGCGTCGAAGCGCGTTCGCGGCGCGACAGCGGCCGCCATCACCCGTCCGCGGCGCGAGCGGTGTCGATGTCCTTGTCGCCACGGCCGCTGAGGCACACCAGCACAACCTCGTCGCCGCGCCGCTCCGCGGCGATCCGGGTCGCCGCGTGCACGGCATGCGCCGGCTCCAGCGCGGGGATGATGCCCTCGACACGCGACAGGCGATGGAACGCCTCGAGGGCGTCCGCATCCGTGGCGGCGACGTAGCGCACGCGACCGCTGTCGCGCAGGGCTGCGTGCTCCGGCCCGACGCCGGGGTAGTCGAGGCCGGCGCTGATCGAATGGGCGCCGAGCACCTGGCCGTCGCCGTCCTGCATGAGGTAGCTGCGCGCGCCGTGGAGCACGCCGGGCCGGCCGCGGGCCAGCGGCGCAGCGTGCTCGCCCGAGTCGAGGCCGCGTCCCGCGGCCTCCACCCCGACCAGCTCCACGTCGTCGGCGAGGAATGCGGCGAAGCAGCCGATGGCGTTGCTGCCGCCACCGACACAGGCCACGACCACGTCGGGGAGGCCGCCCACCCGCGCCGCGAGCTGCTCACGTGCCTCGTCGCCGATGACGCGCTGCAGGCGGCGCACCAGCGTCGGATACGGATGCGGACCCACGGCACTGCCGATCACGTAGTGCGTGTCGCCGGCGCTGCCAACCCAGTCGCGGATTGCCTCGTTGGTGGCGTCCTTGAGCGTGGCGGTGCCGCTGTCGACCGCCACCACCTCGG
Organism: Candidatus Dormiibacterota bacterium; assembly: GCA_963777285.1. Taxonomy (GTDB): domain Bacteria; phylum Chloroflexota; class Dormibacteria; order Aeolococcales; family Aeolococcaceae; genus JAFARE01. Next base: position 441,376 of record CAVZPR010000001.1, on the reverse strand, counting down.
CGCCGAGCAGCGTCATGCGGTAGACGTTCAGCGCCTGCCGGCGCATGTCCTCGCGACCCATGTACACCACGCACTGAAGACCGAGGCAGGCGCACGCGGTCGCGGTGGCCACGCCGTGCTGCCCCGCGCCGGTCTCGGCGATGACGCGGTGCTTGCCGAGGCGCAGCGCGAGCAGCACCTGGCCGAGCGCGTTGTTCAGCTTGTGCGCGCCGGTGTGCAGCAGGTCCTCACGCTTCAACCAGATCTGCGCGCCACCCATTTCCTCACTGAGGCGCCGCGCGTGCGTCAGGGCGGTGGGACGTCCCGCATAGTGGCGCAGCCAGCCGCTCAGCTCCGCATCGAACGCCGGATCCGAGAAGGCCGCCGCCATGCCGCGCTCCAGCTCGTCCAGCGCCGGCACCAGCGTCTCCGGGACGAAGGCACCGCCGTACTCGCCGAACCAGCCGGCTCGCGTACCCTCAGCCTCCATCCGCCTCAGCCGCGGATGCCTCGCGAGCGGCGCGCACGAACCGCCGCACCAGGCCCGCGTCCTTGTTGCCGGGCGACGTCTCGAGCCGGCTGGACGCGTCCACTCCTTCGGGGCGTACCGTGCGGATCGCATCTGCGACGTTGTCCGCGTCGAGGCCGCCGGCGAGGATCACGCGGCGGTGGCGCGCCACCTCGGCCGCCCACCTTGGTTCGAGCCGGCGCCCGGTGCCACCCGGGAGCGCGTGGCCCTCGACAGCGACGTCGACCAGGACCAAGCAGTCCGGCCACCACTGCAGCGTCGCCGCCTCCGCCAGGCTGCGCACGTTGAAGCCACGTATGACAGGAACAGGACATTCGGTGACCAGGCTGGGGTCGACGTCGCCGTGCACCTGCACCGCGGCAAGCCGGTAGCGGTCCACGGCCTCCGCGCACTCTGCGGCGCTGGGCTCGACGAATACGCCGACCATGTCGGCTCGGCCTGACACGGCATCGACCACGCGCAGCGCCTCGGCGTCGGCGGCGAAGCGCGGGCTGCGCCGCTCGAGCATGATGCCGATCCAGTCCGCGCCGCCCTCCACGGCGGCCATGGCCACCTCAGCGTGGCGCACGCCGCACACCTTGACGATCACGCACGCGCCTGGGCAGCGGCGTGCGACGCCGCGACCATCTGCGCGCAGCGCTCCTCAGGCGATGGGGCGCGCATCAGCGCCTCACCGACCAGCACGGCGTCGGCGCCCTCGGCCACCAGGCGTGCCGCGTCCTCGGGAGACGAGATCCCGGACTCGGCGACGCACGGCACGGCGTCGGGGATGGCACCGCGCACGCGGCTGAACGTGTCCAGGTCGGTGCGAAGCGTGCGCAGGTCGCGATTGTTGACGCCGATGCACGCCGCGCCCGCGGCGACGGCACGACGAGCTTCTGGCGCGTCGTGCACCTCGAGCAGCGCATGCATCGTGCAGCGGTCCGCCCCGGCCATGCACTCATCCAGCGCGCGGTCGTCGAGCACCGCGACGATCAGCAGCACCCAGGCTGCGCCGGCGACGCGCGCCTCCGCGACCTGCAGCGGGTCGATCACGAAGTCCTTGCGCAACACCGGGATGCTGACGCTCGCGGCGGCATCGTGGAGGTCCAGCAGCGACCCGCCGAAGCCGCGGCCGTCGGTGAGCACCGCCACCGCCGCGGCGCCTGCGCGCTCGAAGCCGCATGCGGTCGCCACCACGTCGAGACCGGTGCGAAGATCACCGCCGCTTGGCGAGCGTCGCTTCATCTCGGCGATCACCGCGCCGCCGCGCAGCACGGCCTCCGGCGCGGGTACCGGCGGCAGCGATTCCGCCTTGGCCCACATGGCGGCTGCGCCGCAGCGCAGCGCTTCCACCTCGGCGTGCTTGCGCGCCACGATGGGGCCCAGCGCACCGAGCTCGCTCATGAGGCCGGGACGGAGCGCACGGTCCCGGATCGGGCGCTCAGCTCGTGGCGCGCCGGCAGGGAACACGCCATGGCGGCGGCGTCATGGCTGCACCGCCGCGCCCACGAACCCGGCGATGCGCTGCACCGCTGCTGTCAGGTTGTCGACCGAGTTGGCGTAGCTCAAGCGTATGTGGCCCGCGCCGTGCGGCCCGAACGACGAGCCCCGCAGCACCGCGACGCCCACCTCGTCCAGCAGGGCTGCGGTGAGGTCGCGGTCGTTCCAGCCGGTCTCGGTGATGTCGGGGAACACGTAGAACGCGCCCGCGGGCTTGTGACAGCGGAAGCCGGCCACACCGTTCAGCGCGTCGACGAGCGTGTCACGGCGCCCGCGGAACTCCTCCACCATCGCCGCCACCGCCGCGTCCGACTCCTGCGAACTCGAACGCCTCGACGGCCGCCCACTGGGTGAATGCGGCGGCGCACGACGAGCTGTTGATCATCAGCGTGTCCATGCGGCGCGCGATCTCGACCGGCATCGCGCCGTAGCCCAGTCGCCAGCCGCACATGGCCCACGCCTTGCTGAGCCCGTCGAGCAGGATGGTTCGCTGCGCCATGCCATCGATGGAGTACAGCGACACGTGTTCGCCGTCGTACGTCAGCCGGTTGTAGATCTCGTCGCTGAGCACCACGAGGTCGCGCTCCTGCGCTATGCGCGCGATCGCCTCGCAGTCATCGCGGGTGAGCACGCCGCCTGTCGGGTTCTGCGGTGTGTTGACCACCACCAGCCGGGTGCGATCAGTGACCAGCGACGCGAGCTCCTCGGGGTCGGCGCGGAAGGCGTTCTCCTGGCGCAGCGGCAGCGACACGGCGCGCGCGCCGATGAACTCGACCAGGGAGCGGTATATCGGATACCCGGGATCGGGGATGATCACCTCGTCGCCCTCGTCGACGAGGCTGAGCAGCGCGAACAGCAGGATGTTCTTGCTTCCCGGGGTGAGGACGATGTTCTCCGCCGCGGTGGGCACGCCGGTGCTGCGCGTGACGTACCGCGCCGTCGCTTCGCGCACCTCGGGGATCCCACTTGCCGGCGTGTAGTGGGTGGCCCCGTCGCGCATCGACGTCACCGCGGCGTCGATGATGTTGTCAGGAGTGGCGAAATCAGGCTCGCCAATCTCCAGGTGGATGATGGAGCGTCCCTCGGCCTCCAGCTTCCTGGCTTGCGCCAGCACCTCGAACGCGCTCTCGGTGCCGAGCCGAGACATGCGGTCTGCGAATCTGAAGCTCACGCCGTGACCGAAATCGGCGGCAGCGCGCCGGTGGGGTCGAGCTCCTCGACGTCGACGGCGTCAACTCGCGCATGCGACGGCCCGCGGCGCAGCTGCGCGATCACGCGCTGCACGTCGTCGCGCGGACCCTCGAGAACGCACTCCAGCGTGCCGTCCGGCGCGTTGCGCACCGTGCCGTGCAGCCCTGCTGTCACCCGCGTGCCGCAGCACGAACGCGCGAAAGCCGACCATCTGCACGCGCCCGCGAACGACGGCACGTATTCGCACCCTGCCGTCATCCATCTCGCAGCGATTATAGGTGCCCTCGCTGCGCGGTCCGAAGCCGTCCGATGCGCCGCTGCTACGCGGCCGCCGGCGCAGGAGTCTCGGGCTGCCGCGCGCGGATCGCGGTGAGAAGGTCGCGCGGCGATTCCATGCGCTCCGAAGTCAGCTGGGACATCAGGGCCAGGATGCGGCGGCGCACCGGTCGCTCGTGATCGCGTCCCGGCAGATACCAGTTGAGCATGCGCGCGATGTACTCGGGATCCTCCAGCTGCCCCACCACCGACGGCTCGGTGACGGTCGTGGGGTGCTTGGGGCTGTCGTTGCTGCTGCGCACCATCCACAGCGCCATCTTCAGGATGTCGCTCACGCAGGAGGGCTCGTTGGCCACGGCGCGGCGCAGGTACTTGGCGTAGCAGGCGGCATGGCGCAGCTCGTCGGCGGCCAGGATCTTGAAGATCTGGCGCAGCACGGGCTCCGGCGCATTCTCCGAGAACGCGGTGTACCAATGCGCGAGGCGTTGCTCGCCGCAGTAGTGCATGGTCAACGTCTCGATGGCCGGCCCCGGGGCGAAGGTGAGTCGCAGCGACGGCAGCGCTGCCTCCTCGAAGTGCTCGCCACACCGCTCCAGGTACTTGCGCAGCACCAGGTGGTGCTTCATCTCCTCGTAGAACCAGACGGAGATGAAGCTGCAGAAGTCGATGTCGGCGTAGAAGTCGCGGATGAACATCTCCGTCGCGTAGAGCGCGCTGAGCTCCGTGAGGCAGATGTGGCGCAGGTCGAACCGCCAGCGCTCGTCCACCAGCGAGGGGTCGATGGCGTCGAAGGGGATGTCGCTGGAGAGCTGCCAGCGGGCGCGCTCGAGCCGGATGAACAGGTCGTCGTAGAGCATGAAATCCACACTATCTTAGACATCACGAACAAAGCAACGGCAACGTGGTAGGGTGGCGAGGCAGGTTTTTTATCCAGGAACCACAATTTGGCCACAGTGACCAAACCACGAGGGCTCGGCTTGTCTGCAGCGGCCACGCTGCCGCCGGCGATCACGGTCCGTCTGCTGGCGGACGTCGACGGCACCGCGCGGCGCATGACCCGCCAGATCATCGCCGCGACGGATCTCGGCGACGCCCGGTTCCGCAGCCACCGGTACCTGCGCACCGTCACGGCCGCCTGCCGCGACGCGGTGCGCACGCTGATCCGCCTGCTCAACGACGGCCGCGGGCTCCGTCCGGGAGACCTCGACCGCCTGGGCTCGATGGGCGCGCACCAGGCGGAGCTGGGCGTCCCGCTCGAGGTGGTCTTCGGCGCATACCGGGTGGCGGCGAAGGTCGTGTGGCAGGACATCGTCGGCCAGCCGGCTCTGCTCAACGAGCTGCCCCCGGCGACCGTGGTGGCGGTGACCGCCGGGGTGCTGGAGTACCTCGACGAGATCAGCGCGGCGGTGGGCAGCGCCTACCTGGAGACGCGCGAGCGCCTCATGCGCCAGCGCGACCGGGACCGCGACCGCATCCTGCAGCGGCTGCTCGCCGGAGACGCGTCGAGCGAGCTGCGCCGGCTTGCGGCCGCCGCCGACCTCACGCTGCACCCGCCGTACCGCGTGGTCGCCTGCGCGGTGAGCCCGGATGGGGGCCGCCGGTTCGACGACGTGTGGCGCGCCGACGGTGCGCTGCTGGTCAGCGAGGAGCCGGGACAGTGGACGGCCCTGCTGCCCCCCGGCACCGACGTGTCGCGGCTCTGCGAAGCGGTGCCCCGCGCCACCTTCGGCATCGGCCCGGACGCTGAGACGCTCGACGAGGTCGCCGGCGCCGCCCGCCAGGCACGCCGTGCCCTCGAGGTCGGGAGGCGGCTCGACCCCGACCGCCGCCTGCACAGCGACGCCGAGATGGGCGTGTTCGCCGCGCTGGCCGGGGACCGGGTGGGCATGCGGCGCTTCGTCGAGCGCGTGCTCGGTCCGCTGCTGGAGTTGCGCCGCACCCGCAGCGACGAGCTGCTGGAGACCCTCGAGGCGCTGGTCACTGCCGCGTCGATCGGTGACGCGGCCGCGCAGCTCGGGGTGCACCGCCACACGATCGTGTACCGCGCCGGGCGCCTGCGCGACCTCGGCATCGACGTCGACGACCCGGCGGAGCGGCACCGCGTCTGGCTGGCGCTGCGCTGCCGCCGCCTGCTCGACTGAGGCGCCGGCGGTCAGCGCTTGCGGTGCCCGCCCGTCGGAGTGGTGGCGCCCTGCTCCGCTTCGCGCGCGAGCATGAACAGCAGGTCGGAGCAGCGGTTCAGGTAACGCAGCACCTCCCGATTCTGCAGCGCGCCTGCCCGCTGCAGCGCCACGGCACGCCGCTCCGCCCGCCGCACCAGGGTGCGCGCCACGTCCAGCGCCGCGGCCGCCGGCGTGCCGCCGGGGATGACGAACCCGGGCGGCAGCTGCACCGCCGCTTCGAGCTCGCGCACCTGCGCGTGCAGCGCCTCGACCATGTCAGAGGTCACCACCGCGAAGTGCTTCTCCAGGTCGCCGCGGTGGCCCTCGCCGGTGGCCAGCTCGGCGCCGACCACGAAGAGCTCCCGCTGCAGCGTGAGCAGCCGCGCGGCGCGCGCCCCATCGGTTTCCAGAGCCCGGGCCAGCCCCAGCGCCGATATCGCCTCGTCCAGGGCGCCGTACGCTTCGGTGTGCAGGTCGTCCTTGGGCACGCGCCCTCCGTAGAGCAGCCCCGTCTCGCCGCCGTCGCCACCCTTGGTGACGATGCTCACGGCGTCAGACCGCCCCGCTCGCAGCCGCCTCGGCCAGCGCTTCCGGGGTGTCGGCCCGGCCGCGCTTCCACTCCTCCACCCACTTGCTCGCAGCGATGGTCGCCGTGGTGGCGTCACCCACCGCGGTGGTGATCTGCCGCGTCAGCTGGCTGCGCACGTCGCCCGCCGCGAAGACGCCGGGAACGCTGGTCATCATGGTCATCGGATCGGTGACGTAGTAGCCGGCGGCGTCGTGCTCGACGTGCACGTCGAGCAGCCCGGTGTTGGGGATGAACCCGATGAAGATGAAGACGCCGCCGACGTCGAGCGTGCTCGTCTCGCCGCTGCGCACGTTGCGCAGCGACAGGCGCCGCACCGAATCACCGCCATCGATCGACTCGACGACCGTGTCCAGGATGAAGTCGACCTTGTCGTGCGCGCGCGCCGCGTCCAGAAGGATCGGCTGCGCGCGGAACTGTTCGCGGCGGTGAATGATCGACACCTTGCTGGCGTAGCGCGTGAGGAAGAGCGCCTCCTCGACCGCCGCATCGCCACCGCCGACGACCGCGAGGTGCACGTCGCGGAAGAACGCGCCGTCGCAGACCGCGCAGTACGACACACCGCGCCCTGCGAGCTCTTCCTCGCCGGCGACACCGAGCTTGCGCGGGTTGCCGCCCGCGGTGAGGATGAGCGCGGGGGCCCGGAACACGCCCGCCGTGGTGCTGACCTCCTTGATGCCGTCGTCGCGCACGTGCACGCCCTGCACCTCGGCAGATACCATCTCGGTGCCGAAGTGCGTCGCCTGCTGCGCCATGGTCTCCGCCAGCTCCACGCCGAGCGTCGACGCGATGCCGGGATAGTCCTCGATGAGCTCGGTGTTGAGCAGCTGGCCGCCGGGAGCCTTGGACTCCAACAGCACCGCGTGCTCCTTGTTGCGTCCGGCGTAGAGCGCGGCGGTCAGGCCCGCCGGTCCGGCGCCGGCGATCACGATGTCGAAGTCGCGGGCTTGTGTGTCCATGCTCATGGCGCCTCCATCGGTGACCATACCCAATGGCGGCGCGCGTCACCCGCTGCGCGCAGCGAACTGGCGCAGCTCGGTGATCACCCGGGTGACCGGGATGGCGTAGGCCTCGGGCCCTGACGGGCTGGCCAGGGTGACGATCCCCACGACACGTCCGTCGTCGTCGAGGACGGGCCCGCCGCTGTTTCCCTGGTAGATGCGAGACCCGGCGAGGTCGAGCATGTCGTGGTACACGGTGGGAGAGCCGGGTCCCGGCGGCGCCTGCCCGCTCTGCAGCGGCACGTCCTGGTGCACCGCGGTGATCGTCTCCGTGGTCAGGTCCCCCTGGCCGGTGGCACGGCTCGACGCCAGCGCCACCACGTCCAGCGGCACCGTGTTCAGCGGATCGGTGTCGACCGCGAGCGGTGTGCCCTGGAACCCGCCGCTGCAGTGCACCAGCGCGATGTCGGTGGTCTGATCGATCCCCAGGATCGTGCCCACATGGGTCTGGTCGCGACGGTCCGTGATCCGGATGCTCAGCTCTCCCTCGACCACGTGGGCGTTGGTGACGAAGTCGCCGCGATTGTCGAACAGCCAGCCGGTGCCCAGCGCCTCGTCCGAGGCCCGCTCGGTCTCCACGGTCACCACGTTGGGCAGCAGCGCCAGGCCCACGTCGGTGAGCGGCTTCGGAGTGGGCGACGGCGGCGCCGCCCGCGGCAGTCCCTCCGCCCGCAGCTTGGATGCGTCGAGCCGCGCGGCGCCGATGCTGACCGCGAACGCGATGACGCCCGCGAGCGCGAGCACCGCGGCGACGATCCCGGCGCGAGGCAGGATCCGCTCCAGCACGGGGCGGCGCTCCGGGACCACGCGCGGATTGTGCCGCACCGGTGCCGCCGTGGCCGGTCAGCGATACGCGGGAGGAGGATCCAGCACGCCCGACTCCGCAAGGCGGCGCAGCGCCCGGGCGCGGTGGGACACGCCGTCCTTGCCCGCGTCGTCCGCCTCTCCGAAGGTCATCCCCAGGTCTCGCGAGAGGAAGGCAGGGTCGTACCCGAACCCCGCCGCGCCACGCGGCTCGACGAGCTCGCCCAGCGTCTCGCCGCGCCCCGCGACCGGCTCCGCGCCGGGACGCGCCAGCGCCGCGACGCAGACGTAGCGGACGCGACGGTCGTCCGGACTGCGCCGTTCCACCTCGCGGAGGAGCCCCTGGAGGCGGTCCGCGTCGCTGCCGGCCATCCAGCGGGCGGAGAGCGGCCCCGGCCAGCCGCGCAGCGCGTCGACCTCGATCCCGCTGTCGTCGGCGAGGGCGGCAAGGCCCGTCGCCAGGCAGACGGCGGCCGCCTTGGCCAGGGCGTTGTCCAGGTAGCCGGGTCCTGCCTCCACCAGCTCGCCCGCGAAACGCACGTCGTCGAGCGACGCGAGGCGCCAGGAGTGGTGCGCCAGCAGGCGGCGCAGCTCGCGCAGCTTGCCGGGGTTGCGGCTGGCCAGGACCAGACGGGGGCCGGGCACGGCGCCGGCGGGACCTCCCGCCGTCAGCCGGGCTCCGCCAGGGCTGTGCGCTGAATCTCGAAGAGCTGTTGCAGGCCGCCCGAGGCGAGGTCGAGCAGCTGCTCCATCTCCTGGCGGGAGAAGGGCTCCTGCTCGGCTGAGCCCTGCAGCTCGATGAACCTGCCGTCGCCCGACGCGACGCAGTTCATGTCGGTCTCCGCGGCCGCGTCCTCCACGTAGCAGAGGTCGAGCCGCGGCTGGCCCGCGACGATCCCGGCGCTGACCGCGGCCACCGGGTGGCGGAGCACGCCCTCGCCCGCGAGCCCGGCCGCACGCGTACGGGCCAGCGCCAGAGCCAGCGCCACGTAGCCTCCGGTGATCGACGCGGTCCTCGTGCCGCCGTCGGCCACGAGCACGTCGCAGTCGACGATCACGGTTCGCTCCCCGAGCGCCGCAAAGTCGACCGCGGCGCGCAGGCTGCGTCCGATGAGGCGCTGGATCTCCTGCACGCGGCCGTCGACGCGACCACGGCGCCCGTCACGCTCGGTGCGCGTCTGGGTGCTGCGGGGCAGCATCGAGTACTCCGCCGTCACCCATCCCCTTCCCGTCCCCTTGCGAAACTGCGGGATGCGCTCCTCGACGCTGGCGGCGCAGAGCACGCGCGTCTCGCCCATCGTGATCAGCGCACTCCCCTCTGCGTACGGCAGGGCATGCAGCTCGATCGTGGTGGGACGCAGCTCGTGCGGCGCTCGGGCGTCGGGGCGCATCAGCGGCGAAACACCTTGCTCAGCACCAGGATCGACGCCTCGTACAGGAGGATGAGCGGGATCGCCAGCGCCGTGGGCGTGAAGGGGTCGGCACCCGGCGTGACGATCAGCGCGGCCACGATGATGATGAGGATCGCTGCACGCCGCCGGCGTCGCAGCCACTGCGACGAGATGATCCGCAGCACGCCGAGCAGCACCAGCACCACGGGCATCTCGAAGGTGACGCCGAATATCGCCACCAGCAGCAGGAAGAAGCTCAGGTACTGGTTGATGTCGGGGAAGTACACGGCGTTGCCGCCGAGGAATCCCGCCAGGAAGCCGAGCCCGATCGGCATCACGAAGTACGCGAACGCGGCGCCGCAGGCGAACAGCAGCAGCGCCGAGCCGATGAAGGGAGCGACGAACTTGCGCTCCACCGGCCGCAGTCCCGGCGAGACGAACGACCACACCTGCCACAGGATCACCGGGAGCGCGAGGATGAAGCCGACGATCGCCGCGATCTTGATCGGGACGGTGAGCCCCTCCGTGGGGCTGGTGAAGATCGCGGTCGACACGATGTCGTGCGAGTTGCGCAGGATCAGCTTGAGCGGTGCCAGCAGCAAACCGAGCACGAATCCGTTGAAGACGAAGGCGACGATGGTGCCGGCAAGCCAGGCTGCGAGCGAGACGATCAAGACCCGGCGGAGCTCCGTGAGGTGCTCCACGATGGTCATGCGCCGCTCGTCGTTCATCGCCCCCTGCACCGGCTCAGAGTCCTCCTATCCGGGCCACGCACCCCCGGCGGGCTTCAGCCGGAGACCGTGCTGTGCGGCGTGTCGCTGGGCTGAGGTGGCGCCGGGGCGGGGGGCGGCGGCGCAGCCGGCGGCGGGCTTGGCTGCGCGGGCGCATTAGACTGCCCCGAGCTTCCGGTGGTGGCGTTGATGATCGTGTCGTGGGTTTCGGACGATGCTTTCCGGAACTCGCGGATCGCGCGGCCCATGCCCGCGCCCACGTCGGGCAGCTTGCCGGGACCCCATATGATCAATACGATCGCGAGGACGATCAGGATCAGCCACCAGTGGCCGGCGATGCCGGACATCGACCTCAGTCTAGCACCGGCTTCGCGGCCACCCCTGAGATCGGACTGAGATCGCGAACGGCTGCGGCAAAGGCCTCCACCGTGCGGTCCAGGTCCTGCGAAGTGTGCGCGCTGCTGAGGAAGCCCGACTCGAACTGCGACGGCGGCCAGAGCACGCCTGCTTCGAACCACGCCCGGTGCACCCGGCCGAAAAGACCTGTGGACGCGGCGCGCGCAGTCGCCATGTCCACCACCCGCTCGGCGCCGAGGAACGGTGTGAGCATGCTGCCCACGCGGTTGACGGCGCACGGCACCCCCGCCGCTGCCGCGGCCTGACCAAGCCCGGACGCAAGCCGCTCACCGTCCCGCTCCAGCTGCGCGTACACGCGGCCGTCGCGCAGGCAGTCGAGCGCCGCCGCCCCGGCGGCCATGGCGAGGGGACTGCCCGACAGCGTCCCCGCCTGATACACGTCGCCCGCCGGAGCGATGCGTTCCATCAGCGCGCGCGTGCCACCGTAGGCGCCCACCGGCAGCCCGCCGCCGATGACCTTGCCCAGGCAGGTGAGGTCCGGCCGCACCCCGTACAGCTCCTGGGCGCCGCCGTAGGCGACGCGGAAGCCGCTCATCACCTCGTCGAACACCAGCAGCGCGCCGTGCCGCAGAGTGAGCGTGCGCAGCGACTCGAGGAAACCCGGCAGCGGCGGGACGCAGCCCATGTTCCCGGCGACCGGCTCGACGAACACGGCGGCGACCTCGTGGCCCCGGCTCTCGAACAGCTCGGCCACCGCGCTCGCGTCGTTGTACGGCAGCACCGCGGTGGTGGCCACTGCAGCCGCGGGAACGCCGGGGGACCCGGGAATGCCCAGCGTGGCCACGCCCGATCCGGCGCCTGCGAGCAGCGCGTCGGCGTGGCCGTGGTAGGCGCCGTCGAACTTGATCACCACATCGCGGCGGGTGACAGCGCGCGCCAGGCGCAGAGCCGACATCGTCGCCTCGGTGCCCGAGTTGACGAAGCGCACCATCTCGATCGACGGCACCGCCGCCACGATGCGCTCCGCGAGCTCCACCTCCGGCTCGGTCGTGAGGCCGAAGGCCAGGCCGCGTTCCAGCTGCGCGCGCATCGCCGCCACGACAGGCCGTGGGTTGTGGCCCAGGATGTGCGGACCGTATGCCATCACGAAGTCGATGAATCGGCGTCCCTCTGCGTCGATCACGTACGCGCCCTCGCCACGGAGCGGGTGCGGCGGGACGCCGGGCACGGCGCGGAAGGCACGCACAGGGCTGCTGACCCCGCCGGGAAGCACCCGCTCGGCGCGCTCGCGCAGGGCACGCGCCTGCGCGTCGCGGATCACGTCTGCTCTCTGACCGTGACCGACTTCATGACGTCGCCCTGCACGATCTTCTGCGCGACGTCCATGCCCGACTCAACCGACCCGAACAGGTTGTAGAGGTTCTGCAGCGTCGTCGAGTCGTCGGCGATGCAGATGAAGAACTGCGATCCGTTGGTGTTGACGCCGCTGTTGGCCATGGCGACGCAGCCCTTGGTGTACTTCTGGTGCACCGGTTCGTCGTTGAAACGGTAGCCGGGGCCGCCGTTGCCGCACGTGCCCGTCGGCGACGCCGGCGGCGACGGCACCTGGCCGATGCAGTTGGGATCACCGCCCTGAATCACAAAGCCGGCCACCACGCGATGGAACGGGATGCCGTCGTAGAAGTGATTGCGAGCCAGCACGACGAAGTTGTTGACTGTGTTGGGCGCCAGTTGCGGCTGCAGGCAGAGCACGATCGTGCCGCGCGCCGTGGTGATCGTCGCCTGATACAGCTTGGTCACGTCGATCGACATCGCCGGCGCGGCCGTGTACGTGTGCACCGATGCGGGTTCGTGCAGCGGCTGCAGCACGGGACCGAACTTCTTGGTGGCGCAGTCGGCGTAGGCGATGATCGATGCAGCGCTGGGCGACGCCGACGCAGAGGCAGACGCGCTGGCGGTGGCCGGCGGCGGCGTGCTCGGCGCCACCGCGTTGCTGGCGTGGTCGACGCCGATCGCGATGGCCACGAACCCCGCGACCAGCACCACGCCGGCGGCGACCATCACCGGCACGCGTCGTGGCGGGATGCCTGCCGGGTCGCTCATCGTCGCTCCTCCTGCAACCAGCGCGCGGCCGCCAGCGCGTGGTAGGTGATGATCATGTCCGCACCCGCGCGGCGGATGCCTGTGAGTGTCTCGAGCACCGCGCAGCGCTCGTCGAAAGCGCCCGCGGCGGCGGCATGGTGCACCATGGCGTATTCGCCGCTCACGCAGTACGCGGCAAGGGGCAGGTCGGTGATGTCGCGCACCCTGGCGACGACGTCGAGAAAGGTCAGCGCCGGCTTCACCATGACGATGTCGGCGCCCTCCTCCACGTCGAGCAGCGCTTCGCGAACCGCCTCGCGCTGATTGGTGACGTCCATCTGGTAGGCGCGGCGATCGCCTCGTTGCGGCACGCTGCCGGCCGCCTCGCGGAAGGGCCCGTACATCACGGTGGCGAACTTCGCGCTGTACGCCATGACCGCCGTCTCGGTGAACCCCGCGGCGTCGAGCGCTTCACGGATGGCTGCAACCTGCCCGTCCATCATTCCGCTTGGCGCGATGACGTCAGCACCCGCTCGTGCCTGACTGACGGCGGTGCGCGCGTACAGCTCGAGCGTCGCGTCGTTGTCCACCGTGCCGCCGGACGTGAGCACGCCGCAGTGCCCATGGTCCGTGTACTCGCAGAGACAACAGTCGGCGACGATCGTGACGTCGGCGCCGCCGCGAGCGCGCACCTCGCGGATCGCGGTCTGCACCACGCCTTCGTCTGCCCAGGCCTGCGACCCCTGGTCGTCCTTCTCCCGGGGAAGGCCGAACAGGATCACGGCGCCGCATCCGGCGTCGCGCGCGGACGACACCGCGTCCACCACGGACGTGACCGTCTCGTGGCGCTGTCCGGGCAGGGACGGGATGGGCGCCGGGCGCGACGCCGCTTCGCTCACGAACAGCGGCTGGATGAGCTGCGACGGGGCGAGGATCGTCTCCCGCACCAGCCGGCGCAGCTCCGGGGTGCGTCGCAGCCGGCGCTGGCGCTCCAGGGGAAACGGCATCGCGGTCAGGGTAGCGGCTGCGCTGCCGCCAACCGCGCAGCGAGCGCGTCCACCAGACCGCCGGCGGAGGGCTCCGCGGCGACCACGATGTTCGTCAAGCCGGCCGCCGCGGCGGCCGTCGCGGTGGGCTGCCCGATGCACGCCACCAGGGCCGATGCAGGCAGCACGCGCCCCTCGAGGGCACGCACGAGGTGACGCGCCGCGCCTCCGCTGGCCAGGGTGACCGCGTCGACGGGCCGCTCCATGGCGGACCGCAGCCGGCGTGGCGCATCGGCGGGCATGTCGGTGCGGTAGAGATCCAGGCGCCGGACCTCGGCCCCGGCAGCCGTGAGCCGCTCCTCCACCTCGTGTCCCGCCGCCTCGGCGCAGGGGAACCACACCATCTCGCCCGCGCCTGCGCGGGCGGCGACGGCCGCGGCCAGCCCGGCGGCGGTGCTGCTCTGCGGCACCAGCGAGACGCTCACCCTGCGGTCGGCCAGCGCCAGGGCCGTGGCCGCGCCCACCGCGGCCACGGTGACGCCGCGAAATGCCGCCGGGGCGACGACGCCCAGCACCAGACGAGCCGCGGTGGCGCTGGTGAACACGGCCCAGCGACCACCCGGGTGCGCGATGAGGGCCGCGGCGCCGTCCGTGACCTGGGCCGGGGAGGCCAGCACCACCGTTGTGATCAGCGGCACGACGACCGGCTCGGCGCCCGCCGCCGCGAGCGCGTCCACCAAGCCCGAGGCGCCTTCGCGGGCACGCGTCACAACCACGCGGCGACCGGCGAGTGCTCCGCGACCCTTCACGACAGCGCCTCTCCCACGGCCGCACCCAGGGCGGCAGGATCGTCGACGGAGCCGCGGGAGTCGGCAAACCGCGATCGCGCCTCGCCGCCCAGCGCCGCGGTCAACCGCAGCCCGCCGCCCTCGAGCCGGGCCCACGCGCCGAGGGGGAGCAGGCAGCTTCCGCCAAGCGCCTGCAGCACCGCGCGCTCGGCTGTGACCGCCGCAGCGGTGTCGCGGTCGCCGGCGGCGGCGCAGAGCGCCACCGCAGCAGAGCGCTGGCGGCACTCGAGTGCGATCGCCCCCTGCGCCGGGCTGGGCACCCAGACCGCCGGGTCGAGGCGCTCGGAGATCCTCGCGGCGAGTCCGAGGCGGTCGAGGCCCGCGCTGGCGAGGATGAGCGCGTCGAACTCCCCAGCATCCAGCTTGCGCAACCGGGTGTCGACGTTCCCCCGCACCGGCACGGGCTCGAGTCGCGGGTGCTGGGCCCGGAGGAGCGCGGCTCGGCGGACGCTGCCTGTGCCCACGCGGGCGCCAGGCGCCAGCTCTGCCAGCGGCCGGCCGTCGCGCGAGACCACGCAGTCACGCGGGTCGGCCCGCGCCAGGTACGCCGCCACCACCAGACCGGGCGCGCAGGCGATGGGCAGGTCCTTGGCGCTGTGCACAGCGATGTCGGCGCCGCCGCCGGCGACGGCCCGCTCCAGCTCCGCGGTGAACCACCCCTGACCCGTCAGCTGGTCGAACGGCACCGACGCCTGCCGGTCCCCGCTGGTGCGCACCACGACGAGCTCGCTCGCCCGCCCGGTGGCGGCCTGCAGCGCGGACGCGGCGATGGCCGCCTGGGCGCGAGCCAGGGCACTCCCCCGCGTGGCCAGGCGCAGCGCGGCTGCCGCCTGGGCGGTCACCCCCGGGAACCGGCCGCCGGGTCGGGGGTCCGGGGCGCGGCGGCGGCGTCCCCCTCGTCGAGGCCGAAGGCCTGGCGAAGGGTGAGCGCGACGCTGGGGTCGTCCACCGTCGCCCGCAGATGCTCGATGGGTCCGTGCAGGAGCTTGCGCACCAGGCTGGCGGTGAGCGAGTCGATGCGCTCCCGAGCGTCGGCGTCGAGCTGCGGGGCGCGCGCGACGGTCCGCTCCACCTCGCGACGGCGGAGCGCCTCAGCGCTACGAATCAGGGCGGCGATCGTGGGGCCGGCGGCGTCGCGCTGCCCGATCACCGTCATGGTGCGGGCCAGCTCCGTCTCGATGACCCGCTCCGCGGCCGGAACTGCCTGCCGCCGCGCCGCGAGGTGACCGTCGAGCCGGCGTCCCAGCTGGTCGATGTCGATGAGGGTCACGCCGGGCACAGAGGCTGCGGCGGGGTCGACGTCTCGCGGGACGGCGATGTCGACGATGCAGAGCGGCGCGCTACCGCGACGGAGCTGCATCTCCTCGACGAGGGCCCGCGATATCACGGGGTGGCCGCTCGCGGTGGAGCACACCAGCACGTCGACGCCGGCGGCAACGTGCGCCAGCTCGTCGACGTCGACCGTGGTGGCGTCGACCGCGCGTGCCAGCGCCGTTTTGGAGGCGCCGCGTGACGTCACCAGGATGCGCGCCCCCATCTCGCGCAGCCGCCGCGCCGCCAGCCGGTTCATCTTGCCGGCGCCCACGAGCAGCACGCCGCGGCCGTCGAGGTCTCCTGCGAGAGCGCGGGCGCACGACACCGCGATCTCGCTGAGGCTCCCGGCGCCCCGGCCCAGGCCGGTCGTGCTGTGCACCAGCTTGCCCACGGAGATGGCGCGCCGCAGCACGAAGTCCAACCGCGCATCCAGCGTCCCCGCGTCGTGCGCCAGCCGGTGCGCGTCGCGCAGCTGTCCCAGCACCTGCACCTCGCCGAGCACCATGCTGTCCAGGCCGGCGGCCACGCGGAACAGGTGTCGCAGCGCGGGCTCTTCGACCGACGCCGTGAAGTGGCGCAGCACATCGCGCTCGTCGGTGATGTCGAGAAGAGGGGCGATGCGCGCCGCCACGTCGCCGGCGGCATCGTCCGGACAGCTGACGTAGAACTCCGTCCGGTTGCACGTGGACAGCACCGCGGCGGCGCCGAAACCGGAGTGGCCCACCAGATAGCGGAGCAGGTTGCGGGCCTGGTCCGGCGCCACGGCTGCGGCTTCGCGCACCGCCAGCGGCGCGGTGCGAAAGCTGAGTCCGGCGGCGACGAGGCGCGTCATCGGGCAGCCGCGAACGGAGCCATGAGCATCCGGGTCACGAGTATAGGTACGGGCTCGTTTTCGGCGCCTCGCGCCTGCGGCCAGTACGATTGGGCCATGCGGGTGCGTTGCATGGATGAGCGCCGCCGGCTTCGCCTTGGGCCCTGACGGCACGGCGGACACGCCCGCCCAATCCCAGACGCGTCGCCGTCGCTATGGGCGCCGGCGAGGCACCGTGCGGGTGGGCGACCGCTTCGTCTCCCGCCTCGGCCCCCTCGGCGCCGAGCGTTTCGCGGCCATCGACGACCCCGAGGAGGCCGGCCCTCGTCCGCGTCCCGAGCCGGAAACGCCGATCGACATGCTGCGATTTGTCGCACTCGACTGTGAGACCACCGGGCAGTCGCCGCACCACCTGGTGGAGCTCGGCGCCGTGTCGTTCACCGTCGACCGTCACCTGATGAGCTTCGAGACACTGGTGCACTCCAACGACCGCATCAATCCGTATGCGCGGCGCATCCACGGCATCGGCCCCGAGAGCCTCCACGGCGCGCCACCCGTTTCGCGCGTCGTCGCCAGGTTCCGCCGCTTCGTCGAGGGCTCGGTGCTGGTGGAGCACAGCGCGGACGCCTTCGACACGCGGCTCATATCGCGCACCGTGGGCACCAACCTCAACGCCGACAACCTGGACACGACGCGTCTGGCGGCGACCGTGTGGCAGCTGCGCGACACGATCGGCCTGGAGCGACTCTGCCGCGAGCTCGGCGTGGTGCACCGCCGGCCCCACCACGCGCTGGCGGACGCCGAGGCGACCGCCGCGTGCTTTCTGGCGCTGCTGACGCTCGGCCGGGCGCAGTTCGGCTGGCGCACTCTGGCGGATCTGCTCAGCGTGGGGCGGCCGCCGCTGCGGTTCGGTGACGACGACGGCTCCGCGGCGGGTAACGGCACGGCGCCGCGTCCGCGGCGTCGACGCCGTCCGCGAGGCCGTGGATCCACGCCGCCGGAGTCCGCCTCGCACTGATCTGTCAACAGCGCTCAGCGCTATTGACAGCAATTACGGCGCTGCATACCATCGGCCCGAACCAATCACTCTCCGCGGACGCACTCATGTGCGCGCCGCACTCCAACTCGGTTCCGAGGGAGGACGACCATGCTCAGGCGGGTCAGAGCAGCAGACCGCGCCGCCGCAGCAGCTGTCGTGCTGGGGGCGATCGCCGCGTATTTCCCCTGGTACAGCTACAGCACCGCCACGGCGCACATCACCGTCAACGGGTTCCGCGCGTCCATCCTGGGCGACCTCTTCTTTGTCGCGATTGCGCTCACAGCCGTCTTTCTGCTGATGCGCCACGGCGCTGTCGAAGACATGGTCGGGGGGCGGATTACAGACAGCCAGGCGCTCACGCTGCTGGCCGGCGCCGCGATCGCCGCCGTGTTCCTGCAGCTGGTGCTCGACCTCGTGTCGCGCGGCCGCTCGCTCGGCATCGGCCTCATCCTCGCCATCCTCTCCAGCGCCGCCCTGGGACTGGCCGCGTGGCTGCAGCGTTCCCGGGCCACCAGGCGTTTCACAGTCGGCGACGCAATCGGGGAGGGTTTCTGAGGCTGATACAAGATCGACCCCACACAGGTCCCGGAACAGCCGTATCATTCGCCGAACGCCATCGACAGGCGCAACCGAGTTGGAGGGTCAACGAGAATACATGGCTAACGCGCTGACAGAACCACCCTTCGCCGCCAATCCGCCGGTGAAGGTCAACATCAACGCCAAGACCTTGGGTCTGGTGCTGATGATCCTTGGAATCATCGGACTCATCTTTGCCATCATCGGCCTGCTCACGATCTTCGGGTTCTGCGGCGGGTTCGGAGTGGGCCTGTGCGGTTTTCCGATCATCTGGCTGCTCGGCGACCTGGTCGGGCTCGCCGGGCTTGTCATAGGCACGATCGGCGCCTATCGCATGTATCAGGGACTCCGCCAGGGAAAGGACTGGGTCATCTATGGACTGGCCCTCGGCCTTCTGGGCGCGCTCATCGGCCTGATCGGCAACATCATGGCCTACAGCGGTCTGCTGGGCTTCGGCGCAGGCGCGATCGTCGGTTTCATCATCGACCTGATCATCTACTTCATCGTCTACTACCTCGTGGTGATCAGCCGCTTCCCCGGTGAGGCGCCACTGGTCGCGACGCCGGGTGGGTACGGAGGCTACGGTGCGCCGCCTCCTCCGCCGCCGAGCGCCTGACGAGAGCGCAAGAACTTCCGCCAGCGTGATCTGGTCCGATTCCATCCGCTGACAGGGAGGCGAACGATTCATGCCTGACCAGTACCCGACGCAGCCGGGCCAGCCCGGCCCGGGAAATCCGCCCCCGGGCGGCCCGCCCAGCGCCGGCTCGCCGCCCGGCTATGGGCAGCAGCCCGGCTACTACCCTCAACAGCAATACGGCGGCGTGGTGCAGCCGACGAACGGCGCCGCGGTGGCCGGCGGCGTGCTGGGCATCATCGCCGTCGTCTTCTGCTGGATCCCGTTTGTCGACTTCATCGCGATCATCCTCGGCGTGCTCGGACTGATCTTCGGCGTCGTCGGCAATCGCAACGCCGCGCGCCTGGGCGGCATCGGCAAGGGCATGGCGATCACAGGCATCGTCACGGGCCTCATCGCCATCGTCATCTCGCTGCTGTTCCTGATCGTCGTGTACGGCGCGCTGATCGGCTTGCACGCGGCGGTCAGCACGACACCCTAGACAGAGAAGTCGGCGACCACCGGCAGGTGGTCCGAGGCCACGATCGCGTCCCGGTCGGGCGCGCCGCGGCCGCCGACGACGATGCACGACGCAAGCCTCGCGGCCACGTCCCGTGTGGCGAAGATGTAGTCGACGCGCGCGGCCGGCAACCAGGTCGCGCAGGTGTAGCCGCGGGCGCGTGGATGGGCGCGGCGGAAGCAGTCGACGTAGCCCAGCGCCTGGATGCGATCCGTAGTCCAGCGCTCGATGAAGCGGCCGAGCAAGCGATCCAGCGCCGGGCTCACCGGCAGACCCGATGTGAGCCGGCCCACGACCCGCGGCAGGAAGGGAACGCCGACGTCCAGCCGCGGGTCGACTCCGGCGGCGCGCCAGCGCGCGTCGAGCAGCGCGTCGTCGGCGCCGGTGCGAGGCCTGGGCCCGATGTATCCGTCTTCGCGCTCCACGATCAAACCGGCGCGGCGCAGCGCGTTGTACCGCCTGAAGAATCTGGTGGCGGCGACGCTGTCGCCGGATGTGAGCGAGTTGAAGTCGCCGAGCAGCAGGTGCGGCTGTTGGGGCGACGCGTCGATGCCACTGAGCACCGCCGTCAGCTCACGCATGCGCCGCGCCTCGCCCTTGGCTCGCTCCCCGAAGCGCGCAGCCAGATGAACGCAGTGGATGCCGAGGATCGGCATCCGGGCGCCCCCGGTGCGCACGGTCGCGTGCAGATGCGAGCGCAGCATGCGACCACGGTGCACGCGGTTCTTCCACTCGATCACCGGCCGGCGGGTGAGGATCGCCAGGTGTGGTGACTGCGGATCGCTTGGTGCACCGAGCAGCATCTCCATGCGCAGCTGTGCGGCGATGCGCCGCAACAGCGGTATGTCGCTCACCTCCTGCACGGCGACGACATCGGCGTCGATGCGCGACAGCACGTCACGGATCAGGCTCTCGCGGCGCACCCCTCCCATGAGGATGTTGTACGTCGCGACGCGAATCTGGCTACCCGCGTGCGTGCGAGAAGGCACCACGTTCATACAATGCCACGGTGAGGTCGACAGAGCGGCCGGCGCTGACCCAGCTCGTGTTCCTTGACCGCGGCCCGCTCGCCCTGCGCGCGTTGGTCGTCGTCGCCGTCGCGGCCGCGGCCGGCGTCGCGGGTGACGCGCTCTACCGTCTCGAGGCGCACCTGGACGTGCAGCGCGTCGCGGGCGCGTCGCTCAACCCGGTGCAGAATCTGCTGGCGAACGGCTCCAGCATCCGCACCGCGTGGGTGGGATGGCTTGCGGCGCTGTTCTTCATCGCGGCGGCGCTGCGCGTGCGTCGTGGACCGCTCGAACCCGCGGCCGGGCGTGCGTCGCTGGAACGTCTCAACGCCACACAGCTGCGCAGCGGATTGCGTCGCGAGTATCTGCTGGTGCGGCTGCTGCTCGTCGCCGTCGCGCTGGTCGCCGCCGTGGACTGCGCGCGCGCCTGCGCCATTGCCATCGCCGCAGCGCGGCTCGACGCCTCGGTCGCGTGGGCTGTTGCCGAGGCGGCTGGGCTCGTCGCCGCCGGCGCCGCGCTGGCGCTCTGGGCCTGGTGGTTCGGCGCCGACCTGCGCCGCCTCGCGGCGATCTAGCAGGGCTGAACTAGATACGCCGCTCCACGACGTAGTCGCAGATCCGCGCGAGGGTCTCGCGCACCCGGGACTCGGGGAAGACGTCGAGCTCACGGCGCGCACGTTCGGCGAAGCCCTGTGCGTGCTTCTCGGCCTCTGCGATCGCGGGGGAATCCCGCACCAGAGCGACGATCTGCTCGTACGCCGCGTCGTCGTCTGCGGCGCGATGCAGGAGCGGACGCAGCGCCGCTGATGTGTCCGCGTCGCGCAGCGCCAGCATCAGCGGCAGCGTCACCGTTCCCTGGCGCAGGTCCGCCCCGACCGGCTTGCCCATCTCGTCGCTGGTGGCGACGTAATCGAGGACGTCATCGACGATCTGGAATGCCATGCCGAGGTTGAAGCCGTAGCGGCGCAGTGCCTCAACAGCAGCATCGTCCTGCCGGCTCACCACCGCTCCCGAATAGCAGCACGTGCCCACCAGCGTCGCGGTCTTGCGCTCGATCTTGCGGTGATACGAGTCCAAAGACTGCTCGTAGTCGTTGCGGCTGGTCATCTGCAGCAGCTCGCCCATGCAGATGGTCATGACCGCGTGGCTGATGGCCGCGTCGATCGCCGGCGAGCCGATGGACGAGAGCAGGTTGGCGCCCTTGGCGAAGTAGTAGTCGCCGATGATGATCGCCGGGTTGGCGCCCAGCGCCTCGTGGATGGTGCGGATGCCGCGGCGCGTCGGCGAGTTGTCGATGAGGTCGTCGTGCACCAGCGTGGCTGTGTGGATGAACTCGATGCCCATCGCGATGTTGAACACCGAGTCGCGATCGGCCTCGCCCATGCGCGCCGAGAGGATGACCAGCGCGGGGCGCAGCCGCTTGCCTCCGGCCTTCACGATGTGCTCCATCGCGCTGGCCATGGGTCCGAGGTCGGCGGCGATGGACGCCACCAGCCGCTGCTCGAACTCCTGCAGGTCTGCCGCCACAGGTTCCAGGAGCTCCTCGGCGACGGTGCTCATCGCGCCATCGCCAGCGGCCATGGCCGCGCCTCGACCGTGACACTGCGAGGTGCGGGGATGCCTTCGCCGAAGAGCCGCGTGGCCACCTCGGTGAAGCGCGGCGGAGCCGCCGTCACCATGACGTCCATCGCGGGTGGTGCGCCGTCGTCGCCGCGCAGCAACCGGTTCGTCTGCAGGATGCGCAGCACGCGCGCGGCCGTCGTCTCCGCGCTGTCGATGATGCGCAGCCTGCGGCCCACCACCCGACGCAGCGCCGGTCGCAGCAGCGGATAGTGCGTGCACCCCAGCACCAGCGTGTCCGCGCCCCACGCGCCGACGTCCTCGATGAGCGGCCGCAGCGCCGCGTCGGCTCGCGGCGTGTCGGCGTCACCCGCTTCGACGATGTCGACCAGGTCCGGCGCGGCGCGGCCCAGGACCACCACGCCCGGGTTCGCCTCCCTGATGGCGTGCACGTACTCGCCGCTCTGCAACGTCCCTTGGGTGCTGATCACCGCAACCCGTCCGTTGCGCGTCGCGGCTGCAGCGGCCTGCGCCCCGGGCGCGATGACGCCGACGATGGGAATGTCGAAGCGCTCCCGCGCCACGTTGAGCGCCGCGGCGGTCGCGGTGTTGCACGCGATGACCACGAGCTTGGTGTCGGCGGCGGCAAGGTTTGCGATGATCGCCAGCGCCCGCTCGCGCACCTCGTCCTGCGGCCGCGGCCCGTAGGGAAAGCACTGGAGGTCCGCGAGATAGGCGAGCGCTTCGTACGGCAGCCGCCGGCGCAGCTCCTGCAGCACGGTCAACCCTCCCACGCCGGAATCGAACACGCCGACCGGGCGGGGATCGCTCATCTCGCCGCAGGATAGCAGGGGTGCAGCGCGCGACCTGAGGTCAGAGCCGCAGCCCCATGAGCACGCACTCGCGCTCGCCGGCCGCAGCGCCACAGCGAGTGCGGCCGCGACCCTCGTCGGCGAACCCGAGCGCGTGATACAGGCCGATGGCGCGCTCGTTGCCGGCGAAGACCCACAGCGAGATGCGCCGCAGCGCCACCGCGCGCGCCCAGTCGATCGCCATGGTCATCATCGCCCGTCCCAGGCCGACGTCGCGAAAGCTGTTTTCGACAATGATGGCGAGATCACCGGTGTCCGAGTTGGGCGGCGACCGGCGGTTGACCGTCAGGTGCGCCACCGCCCGTCCGTCGCTCTCCGCCAGGACGGCGAGGCCGCCCTCTCGGAGCAGCGCGGCGTGGGAGGCCTGCTCCTCGAGGACGCTGCGATCCCCGGGACGCGCCGCGATGTACTCGCCCTCTGCAGCAACCGCGTCGCGCAAGCTCACCAGCGCGGCGGCGTCCTCCTCGCGCGCGGGTCTCAGCAGCACCGCACGCGCATCGCGCGTGGTGAGCTCCCGGCGCAGCAGCGCGCCGCGGGTGGTCATCCTGCCAGCTGGAGGTCGCCCCGGGCGGCGCCCACGTCGACGGCGCGATCGATGATGCGCTGCCCCACTCCCCTTGCACTCATCACGGTGATGTGGCCGTGCGGGTACGTCCACAGCTCTGTGCCCCACGCGGAAGCGAGCTCGTCGACGGGACCGGGACCCACGATCAGGTCATGGTCGGCACGAACCAGCGTGACGCGATTGCCGGGCGTCACGGGCCGCAGCAGCCGCGCGGTCAACGGCGCCAGCGCGCCCTCGAGCGCGGCCTTGGCGGCGGCGCGGTTCCTGCCCCAGTAGCCTTCGCCGTCGCCGAGCATTCCCATGCGGCGCTGCAGCGCCCCTGGCGGGCGCATGCTGAAGGACGCGGGCGGGTCGCACAGCGGTGCGATGGCGATCACCCGGTCGAGATCGAGCAGCGCCGCGCACAGCGTCGCGATCAATCCGCCGAGGCTCACCCCGATGACGCACACGTAGGGCGTCACCTCGGCGCGGGCCCAGGCGACGAGCGACGCCACCTCCTCCACCGCCTGGCGCACCACGAGCCTGGTGTGCGGCGGGTCGATGCTGAAGAAGCCGTCGCCGCTGGCCCTGCCCGGCACCGAGCGCCGCAGGTGATAAGGCAGGTCGACGCGCACCGTGGACGCGCCGCGGCGGCGCATCTTCCACGCCAGCCAGCGGTCGAATCCGGTGAACGGGATGGCGAAGCCGTGCACCATGACGATGAGCGGAGCGGCAGCGTCACGGCTGCGACGCCGCACGTGCGCGGTCGCCAGCATCTCGCGGCTGCCCCGGTGCGTCCCCGGACCCTCGCTGTCGGCGACGAGCTCCAGCGCCCGCCATTCGGGCCCGTCGAACGGCTCCCACTCGGCGGCCACGCGCACCGGCCGCGGATCGGCCACGCTGCTGGCGCTCCAGAACGCTGCGGGATCGGCCGGCGTCAGGTCGACGCGTGCGGGTTTGGTCACCTGGACGGCGCTGAGGCGGGTCACCACCGCCATGTCCAGCGCCTTCGCCAGGAACGTGCTGATCTGGCTCGATGGGGTGGGTCCGGGCATCTCCTTGTTCATGCAGCGTAGCGCCGCCAGCCGCGTCGCTGCGCGGGGTGGCGCCGGAAATGTGCTATCTGTCGCTCGGTGGCACGACCTCCGCAGAAGCGCCCGACGCAGCGGCCCGAGCCCCGGTCGGCGTCGCGACGCAAGCGGGAGCGGCGCCGTGCCGAGGCGATGCGCGCGCTGTCCCAGACGCGCCGTGGTCCGCGCCGGCTCTGGATCTGGAACGGCATCGGCGCTGCGGTCATCGTCGCCCTGGTGGTGGTCATCATCGTGGTGGCGCGCGGCAGCGGCGCCAACGCGACCACCCCGCCGGCGGCAACCCCTGCGGTGATCACCCCCAACCCGTCCGACCTGGCGACCCTTTCCGCCGCGACCACCGGCGCTGCCATCGACGGCATCCAGTGCCAGACCAGCGAGCAGCTCGTCTATCACATCCACGCGCACCTGGCCATCTACGTCAACGGTGCAGCGCGGACGATCCCCTGGGGCATCGGCATCGCGCCACCGCGCAGCGTGGTGCAGACCGACGAGGGGCCATACGTCGACAGCGGCCACTGCTTCTACTGGCTGCACACGCACACCGGCGACGGGATCATCCACATCGAGTTGCCGTCGCAGAAGACGTACACGCTGGGCCAGTTCTTCGACATCTGGGGTCAGCCGCTCACCACCAGCCAGGTCGGCCCCGCGACCGGGAAGCTCATCGTGTACGTCGGCGGCAAGCGCTTCAACGGCGATCCGCGCTCCATCACCCTGACCGCGCACGAGCTGATCCAGATCGACGTCGGCAGCGACGTGCCCCCGCAGCCCTTCACCTTCCCCGTCGGATACTGACCGCACGTAAAGGTTTGTTAGGTTTTTCGCGCGCCCTGGCGCGCCTGCGTACATCGCCTGTACGCTGGCCACCATGGAGTGCTTCAGCGACGGTCCGCGCGCGCCATACCGGCGGCAGCTGAGCGCCTGCATCGAGCGCTGGCGCGGGACCCAGGACCGTCGCGCGCTGTTCGCCGCGGCATGTGCGATCGGCGTCGACAGTGTGGTGGCGACCTGCCGCCGCGGGCGGTTCAACGACAGCGGCTGGGTGCTTCGTCTCCTCGACGCGTGGGCTGACCACTACTTCGTCACGGTTGAGCCGGCGGACGACGACCTCACCCTGGTGACACCACCGGCGTGGGGGGCTGCGCACCACGCGGCCGCGGCGAGCACGACGGCGCCGCTGGACGCGGTCATGCTGGGCGTGAACGCGCAGGTCAACAACGACCTGCCCCAGGCACTTGCATACCTCATGGCCGAGGACTGGCCGCATGTCGGTGCGCGGCTGCAGGCCCGCCGCGACGACGTGGCCCGGATGCTTCGCGCGTATGCCGAGGCGGTTGACGGTGTGCAGTGCGTGCTGCAGCGCTTCGATCTACAGCTGGTCGGACCGGGTCCGATGCTGCAGGTGGTGCGCCTGGCGGCGGTGGACACCGCCGTGCTGGTCGAGCGCTGGTCCGGCACCGTGTGGACGCAGGCCATGTCGCTGGTCACGGCGGCGGACGGGGCGTGGCGCGACGCGATCCGCGACGGCATCGAGTGCGCGGCGGCGCGGCGGGCGCACCTCCTGATGTGCAGGATTCCGCGCCGCGAAGAGCTCCTGGTCATGGACCCCGCCGCTCTCGACCGCGCGTTCCCGCACCGCCACGGAGCCGGCGCCTGCGCGCTCGGCCACTCTCTGCCGGCCTGGGGCACGCCGGTGGCCGCCTCCGCGTTCTGGGTGTAACCGCCGCCCGTATCAGGGACGAGCGTGTCAATGGGTGACGTCACCGTCCCGCCGCTGCGGGTCGTCGAACCGGATCGTCCGCCGCCCCTCGACTGGGAGGCGGTGTATCGCACCCACGTCGCCACGCTCTATAGATATGTGTACGCACGCACCGGCAACCGGCCCGACGCCGAGGATGTGACCTCCGCGACGTTCATGCGTGCACTGCCCCGGCTCCGCGGCGAAGTGTCCGAGGGCGAGACGCGGGCCTATCTGCGCACCACCGCGCGCACGGTTCTCGCCGACCTCTGGAGGGAGCGGCACGGCGCCACCACGGCCGTCCTCGACGAGGAGCGCGCGGCGCAGCCCTGGCAGGGCGAGTCCACAGAGGTCGACGTCGAAGGGATCCTGGGGCCGCTGCCACCCCACTACCGGCAGGTGCTGGAGCTGCGCTTCCTGCGCGGCTACTCGGTCAAGGAGACAGCCGGCGCCATGGGCATCAGCGTCAACAATGCAAAGGTGATGCAGCTGCGGGCACTGCGCCGCGCCGCGCAGCAGAACGAGGTTCCGGGCCGATGAGCAAGGCAGACCGCAGGCTCCAGCGTCACGTCGACGCGCTCCTCAAGGACCGCCGGCCGCCGCGCGCCGATGCGGGCGACGACGAGTCCGCCATGCTGCTGGCGGCGCAGCTGCACGCCGCCCACCCCGGATCCGCCGAGCCGTCGCCGGAGTTCGTCGACGAGCTTGCCCGCCGGCTGCGCCGCCAGCGCGAGGAATCCGCGGCGCCGGCGCCCTCGATGCAGCGGCGACGATTCCTGGCCACCGCGGGCGCGGCCGCGGCAGCGGGGCTGGGCGCGGGGTTCGGCGTCGAGCGCCTGCGCGAGGTCCTGACCGGCGGCGCCGTCCCCGGCGGGCAGCCGGCGATCGTCCCCAGCGACGGCGCGTGGGTGGCCGTGGCGTCCCTCGCCGACATGACCCCGGGCGCCATCCGCCGCTTCTCCGCGGGCGGCGTCGAGGGATTTCTGCTCAACGCCGGGGGCACGCTGCGGGCGCTGTCCGCGGTCTGCACCGACCAGGGGTGCGTGCTCCGCGCCGACGCCCCGCGGTCGCAGCTCGTGTGCCCCTGTCACTACGCGACCTTCGGGCTCGACGGGACGCCGACCCCCGGGACCGCATACGCGCACGCGGTGACGCCGCTGCCCACCCTCTCGGTGCGCACCTCGGGCGGCAACGTCGAGGTGCTCGTGCCCAAGACGGTCTGAGGCCGGCCGCTCAGTCGGAGTCGGTCACCACGCGGTCGCGGCCGCCGCGCTTGGCCACGTACAGGTTGCGGTCCGCCTGGCCGAGAAGCGTGCTCATGGTGGCGCGGCCGGGGGCCACCGAGGTGCCGCCGACGCTGACGGTGACCGGAAGGCCGGCCGTGAGCGCCTGCCACGCGTAGGAGCCGACCTGGATCCGGGCCGCTTCCCAGAAGAGGTGCGCTTCGGCCTCCGCCACGCCGGGCAGCACGAGGAGGAACTCCTCTCCACCCATGCGCGCCGCGAAGCCGCGCTCGCCCATGGTGCTGTCGAGGATCGCCGCGACGCGGCAGAGCACCTCGTCGCCCACCGCATGGGAGAGCGTGTCGTTGATCCGCTTGAAGTGGTCGAGGTCGACGAGCGCCAGGGCCAGCGGCGTTTCGCCGTCGGCGGCCGCGCGAACGAGCGCGGGCAGCTCGGCGTCCACGTAGCGCCGGTTGCGCAGCCCGGTGAGCGCGTCCTCGAGCGCCAGCTCGCGGAACCGCTGCTCCTCACGCCGCGCCTCGGCGATCTCGAAGACCGCCTGCAGCGTGCGCGAGCGCGCCTCGCGTTCGGCGGAGTGGAGCTCTTCCGATTCGTCATGGAAGAGCCGCATCTGCTCGTACGCTTCACGGAAGCGACCCTCCGCCGCGAAGACGTCGGCCTGCTCGAGCAGCACCTGCACCCGTACGTCGGCGAGATGGCGCTCTTCGCACATGCGGAGGCACACCGAGAGCGTCGTCTGCGCCCCCGCGTGGTCGCCGACCCGCCGCTGCGCCGCGGCCGCGGTGCGCAGCGCTTCGGCGAGCCCCTCCGTCTCGCGCGTCGCCAGCGCAGGGTCCTCGAGGATGGGGCGCAGAGTCTCGATCGCTTGCTCGTACTGGCCCAGCTGGAACTGGGCGTGCGCCAGCGTGTCGAGGCAGGCAGCATTCATGGTGATGCCGCGCCCGTCGGCGAACGCCTTCATGTGCAGCGCCAGCTCCATGGAGCGCTTCGAGTCTCCCGCCTCATCCTCGAGCCAGGCGAAGTCGTTGAGCACCTTGACCGCGAGCAGGTCGTCGCCCAGCTCCTCGGCGATGTCGAGCACCGCGCGATATCGTTCGCGCGCCTCGTCGAAGGAGTGCAGGCGGAGCAACGCCATCGCCAGGCAGAAGACGTGGTCGGCGCGGAGGCGAAGCGGCACGTCTCCGGAGAGGAGCTCGACGGCGCGCAGCGCGTGCTCGAGCCCGGCGGCGAAGTCGCCGATACGGTCGAAGAACGTGGCCAGCAGGCGGTGGCTGCGAGCCAGCACGTAGTCGTCGCGCTCCTCGACCGCCCAGGCGTTCACCTGGCGCAGCAGCTGGCCTCCCGCGGCAGTCTTGCCAATGCGTCCCAGCACGTCGGCCTGCACCAGCCGGGCGCGCATCTCGAGGCCCACGGCGCCGGCGTGTCGGGCCTGGCGCTCCAGGTCCGCGGCGGGGGTGAATGCAGCGTGCGGGTTGGTGGTGGTCAGGACCTCGAGGCGGTCGAGCTCCGCCGCGATGCGGCGCCGGAGGGCGCTGCCGGCGGCCAGGTCGGGGCCGACGCCTAGGGCTGGCGCGGCCGCGCTCGATCGCTGGGCCATGGGCCAGGATGGGGCGCGGGCGGGCGCGCGCGGGAGCAGCGCATGCGGAATGTCACAGGCCGGTTTCCCGGCTCCGCACGTCCGAGAGGCGGCCGTGAGAATTCGGGTGTGCGGAGGCGCCGCTAGCGAGTTCGCGCGGCGACGCCGTCCAGGACCACGTGCAGCGCCGCCACCACCGAGGCGGGCGGCGGCGCCGGGGCTGGGGCCGGCGGCGCGACGATCGCCGGATCCTCCTCCAGCGTGACGCGCACGGTGCCGCTGGCCACGCGCAGGCGGTAGTGGTCGCGGGCCGCGGCCCCGGGAGCGCTCTCCCAGTGGGTTTGCGGCGCGGCGGCCGAGATGGCGTGGCCGTCGAGCCGGAGCTTCACCGAGCCCGCGCTCAGGTCGGCGACGACGGCGACGCCTGGCGGCCGGCGCAGGCGCACCCCCACGACGCCGCTGGAGATGTCGACGGGCACGACACCGCGCGGCGGCGGCAGGACGCATTCCACCCTCACGGCGCCGCTGTCGACGTGCAGCTCGCGCACGTCCAGCCCGCTCATGTCCAGGACGGTGTTCCAGGTGGGCGCCTGCACCTTGAAGCGCCACGGGGTGGCGGGGTTGAGCTCGAGCAGGCCCTGCCGCCCGCCCCGGAGCCGCCGCACCACGATGGTGTCTCCGCGCACGATCGCGGGCGCCGCCGCCTCGGGGTCGTGGCCGGCGCGGATCAGCTCGACCATGCCGGCGCCGGCCCGAACCACCACGCCGCGCGACCCGGTGTCGATGGCGAGGCGCACCGGCGACGCTTGGGCACCTGACTCGGGACGCGGGCGCTGCATCCCCGCCAGCACGGCGGTGAGCATCATCGCCGCGGTGGCCGACGCCTCGGCGGCGGGCAGCCCGGCACGGCTCAGCGTGGCCACGAGCGCCCGCTGCGGCGGGCTCTGTTCGAGCGCCCCGGGCACCGCCAGGAGCACCCGCGCCGCGTCACGGCGGCGGGTCAGGGACGCGTCCATGGCGGCGCAGATCGCCAGCACCTCCTCGCGCCATCCGCGCCCTGGAGGCGGCATCGGCACGGCGTCGAGCAGGGCGCCGGCGATCAGTTGCAGCAGCTCCTCGCGGTCGCGCACGTGCCAGTACAGGGACGCCGCCTTCACCCGGAGCGCCTCCCCCAAGGCGCGCATGGTCAGGGCGTCGAGCCCCTCTCGCTCCATCAGCTCGATGGCGGCGTCGACGACGCGACGTCGGGTCAGACCCGGCGCACGGGCATCGGGCTTGGTCACCGGCAGCGCGCTTGCATCCCTAACATTGTTTGGGATATGGTAGCGCAGAATCGTCCCTAACACCGTAAGTCACTTCAGTGCGCGGGACAGCAGCACCCCAGGAGGAGCAGTCGCGATGGCTCAGACACCGGCCCCGGCGATCGCCGCCGAGGCCTTGCACAAGACCTACGGCAAGTCCACCCGCGCCCTGCGGGGCGTCAGCCTCGCCGTCGAGCCCGGCACGGTGTTCGGGCTGCTCGGCCCCAACGGGGCCGGGAAGTCGACCACGGTCAAGATCCTCACCACGCTGACCCGCCCGGACTCGGGCGAGGCGCAGGTTGCCGGCATCGACGTGCTGCGCCGGCCCAAGAGCGTCCGCCGGGTGATCGGCTGCGTCACGCAGAAGGACGCCGTCGACCTCGAGGCCACGGCCCGGGAGAACCTGACGCTGCAGGGCCAGCTGTACGAGATGCACGGCGCCGAGCTGCGCTCGCGGGTGGATGCGCTGCTGGTGCGATTCCGGCTCGAGGACGCAGCCGATCGCATCGCCCGCACCCTGTCCGGGGGCACGCTGCGCAAGCTCGCCGTGGCCGTGGGGCTGGTGCACCGACCGCAGGTGCTCTTCCTGGACGAGCCCACCACCGGCCTGGACCCTGAAGCGCGTGCCGAACTGTGGAGCGAGATCCGGCGGCTGGCCCGCGACGACGGCGTCACCATCCTTCTGACCACGCACTACCTCGACGAGGCCGACCGCCTTGCGCATCGCGTGGCGATCATCGACGAGGGACGGGTGGTTGCCGCGGGCAGCCCGGACCGGCTCAAGAGCGAGCTGCGCGGCGACGCGATCCACGTCGAGCTGGACCCAGGCGCCGCCGGCGATGCGCGCGTCGCACTGCAGCCGCTCGATGGACGTTTGCGCCAGGTCACCGCGGACGGCCGCGTGCTTCACGCCCGCGTCGACGACGGGGCCGCGGTGGTGCCGGCTGTCCTCGCAGCGCTCGACGCCGCCGGCGTGCGCGTCGCCGCGGTCACGGTCTCGCGTCCATCGCTGGACGACGTCTATCTGCAGCACACGGGCCGCACGTTCGGCTCGACAACCACGGGAGAAACACGATGAGCACCGCGGTCCTGCAACCGGCGCACGTCGCCGCGCGATACATGCGCGCCCTGCGGCGCCAGCCGTACTACGTCGTCGTGCAGCTGGTGCAGCCACTGATCTGGCTGCTGCTCTTCGGCCAGCTCTTCCAGAACGTGACACGGCTTCCCGGGTTCGCCGGCGTGTCATATCTCGACTATCTCGCACCCGGCGTGCTGGTGATGAATGCGCTGTTCTCCAACGGATGGAGCGGCACGATGTACATCCTGGACATGGAGCGCGGTGTGCTCGACCGGCTCCTCGTGACGCCCGCGCGGCGCAGCTCATTCCTCATCGGCCAGCTCTGCTACTGGGCTCTGCTCACAGTGATCCAGTCGATCATCCTGGTCGGACTGGCGCTCGCGCTCGGTGCTCGCTTCGCGGGCGGCGCGGTCAGCGTCATCTCTGTCGTCGCGGCGGCCGTCCTGCTCGGGGTGGCGATGGCCAGTCTCTCCAACGCGCTGGCGCTGCGGCTGCGCCAGCAGGAAACGGTGATTGCCGCCAACGTGCTGCTGGTTCTACCACTCTGCTTTCTGTCGTCGACGTTCCTGCCCGTGTCGCTGATGCCGGCGTGGATCCAGACGGTGTCGCGCTACAACCCGGTCAACTGGGCGGTGGAAGTGGGGCGGCAGACGCTCGCGTCGAGCGTCGACTGGGGCGTGGTGCTCAGCCGGTTGGGGTGGCTCGCCGCGCTCACCATGGTTCTGGGCTGGATCGCGGTGCGCGCCTTCCGCGCCTACCAGCGCTCGATCTGACGAGCGCGCACGGTGAGCTCGTTCTCGCCGCCTCACCGCGACGCCGCCCTGCCGAACACCCGGACGGCGAGCATCGCGAAGGCGGCGCCGAACACCACCAGCACGCCGAGGCTGCGCGCCGCCAGGATCGTCGGGTCGCCCGCACCCCAGATGTCGTGCAGCCCGTACGCGTGCGGATCGATGACCCCGTACCGCATGAGCGCGAGCGCGTGTGTCAACGGCAGGAATTTGGCAACGGCGCCGAGCCATGTGGGCAGCGAGCTGATGGGGAACAGCGAGCCGGCGAAGAAGTACGGCAGGATGGCGACAGCGGGCAGCGCTCCCACGTACTGCTCCTGCGTGGCCATGCGATTGGCCAGGATCTCGGCGACGCTGTACATCGCCACCGCGAGCAGAGCTGCCGCTGCGACGAACCACAGAACGCCGCCCGCGCTGGTGTCGAAGCGTGCACCACGAAGGATCGCCGCGCCGACCAACGCCGCCAGCTGCAACCCGGTGGTGGCCAGCGCCACCGCGAGGTTGCTCATGACGACGAGCGGGCGGCGGATCGGCGCCGCGAGCAGGTCGCGCCGCGCTCCGCTGCTCCGGTCCGTGAACACGCCGACGCCGGCGAAGAGGCAGTTGATCGGCACCAGCAGGCCGGCCGTGCCGATGGCGACGAAGCTCATGTAGTCGAGGCCATTGCGAAAGCGGCCGACGATGTCTGCCAGCGCGGGGGCGATGACCACCGCGAAGATGATGGGATTGACAACTGGGACGACGAGCTCCCGCGGCGTGCGGGCGGTGAGGGTGAAGCGACGCCGCACCAGGGTGGCGAAGGCTCGCAGCTGCGGGTTCCGCGATGCGCGCGCGGTGAGCGCGGCCGGGGCGTCGAAGTGCGCGGTGACGGTGGTCATGGCGTTCTCCTTTGCACGTGATCGCTGTGCGGTCTTGTCATGCAGCGATGCGGATTCCGGTCAGTCGCAGGTACACGTCGTCGAGGGTCGTCTTGCGCGCCGCCACGCTCGACGCGGCCAGGCGCAGCGCGGTGATGGCTGCCACGGCGTCGTGCCCCGCGCGGTCGTGCAGGGGTACGGTCAGCGTGGATCCGAGACGCATCGCGTCGTCTCCTGCGATGCCGCGCGCCCGCAGCTGCGCCAGTGCGGCGTCGGCGCCGGAGTCGACGCGCAGCTCGACGATCTCCGCGCCCAGGTGTGACAGCAGCGCTGCCGGCGTGTCGATGGCGACGATGCGACCCTCGTGCATGATGGCGATCCGATCGCAGAGGCGCTCCGCCTCGTCGAGGTAGTGCGTGGTCAGTAGGATCGTCATGTCCGCCGCGGCGCGCAGCCCCGCGATCAGGTCGAGGAGCTCGAACCGGATACGCGGGTCCAGGCCCACCGTCGGCTCGTCGAGGAAGAGAACCTGGGGCTGCGACGTGAGCGCACGCGCGATCTCGAGACGGCGTCGCTCTCCGCCGGAGTAGCTCGCCGCCGCCCGATCCAGCAGCGCCGACAAGCCGAACGCCTCGGCCAGGGATGCGATGCGCGGCGCGGCCTCTTGCCCGCTGACACCCCACAGCCGCGCGTGGATCTCGAGGTTGCGACGGCCGCTGAGCCCGAGGTCGAGGGCGGATTCCTGGAACACGATCCCGCTCGCCGCTCGCGCCTGCATTGGTGCGCGGCGCACGTCGAACCCGGCGACGCTCGCGTGTCCGCGGGTCGGCGTGATGCTTGTCGTCAGCATGCCGATCGTCGTCGACTTGCCTGCGCCGTTGGGGCCGAGGAGGCCGAACACCTCCCCCGCGCCGACGTGGAAGTCGATGCCCTTCACCGCCTCCACGCCGCCTGAGTACACCTTGGTCAGCTGTTGCACCTCGATCATCGCGTCAGGCCTCCGGATGCGGTCCGTCCATGCCCTCAACGACGTAGGTGGCCGGAGATGTGTGACGTGTCACATTTGTGCGGGCTACTCCGTCCAAGAGGAGTGATGAGCACCGAGACCGGCGCGCAGCAGCTGCAGCGGCGATCGCTCGCCGAGGACGACACCGCGGGCGGACCGTTCGCTGCGGCGTGGAATCGCGACCGCGCCTATCTGCTCAACGTCGCCTACCGCCTGGTGGGCAGCGTCACCGAAGCCGAGGATGTGGTGCAGGAGGCGTTCCTGCGGCTGTTCCGCAGCGACATCTCCAGCATCGCCGACGTGCGCGGCTGGCTCGTGGTCGTCGCCACGCGTGTGGCCCTGGACCACCTGCGCTCGGCGCGCACGCGCCGCGAGACGGCCACCTCGCCGTGGTTCCCCGAGCCGTTGGTCACCGCGGCCGGTGCCGGGCTCGACCCTGCCGACATGATCACGCTCGACGAGAGCGTGCGGATGGCGCTGCTCATCGTCCTGGAGCGGCTGACACCGGCGGAGCGCGCCGTGTTCGTGCTGCACGACGTCTTCCAGTTCTCCTTCGACGAGATCGCCCCGATCGTCGAACGCACGCCCGCCGCGTGCCGCCAGCTCGCCAGCAGGGCGCGGCGCCGCATCAGCGCAACGCCACCGGCGGCTCACGACGAGGTGGACGCGGCGGAGCTCCGCCGCGTGGCCGAGAAGTTCATCGCGGCGTGTGCCGGCGGCGACGTGCACCCGCTGCTCGAGGTGCTAGACCCGGCGGTGGTGGGCTGGGCCGACCTCGGCGGGCGCGCAACCCTGCGCCAGCCCAGCCGCGGTCGCGATGAGGTCGCCTCGCGCATCCTGCGGCTGTTCGGCCGGCAGTCGGGCGCGACCATGGTGGTTGCCGACGTCAACGGCGAGACCGGCGTCGTCGTCGCGGTCAATCACCGTCCCCGGGCGGTGCTTGCGCTCATGGTTCGCGACGCGAGGATCGCGGCGATCTATGCTGTCGCCGATCCGGCCAAGCTGTCGCACGTGCACGTGCCGCTCTGATACTCGGGCGAGTCGCACGTGGATGTGGGCCTTGAGCAGCTATCCGAAGTTGCGCGGAACCATCTTCGCGCTGGCAGCCTTACGCGTTCTTGCGGAGAAGACCCGCGGCTGGATGCTTCCCTTCGTTGTGCGTCGTGCCGTGAATACCGTGGCCTCTCTCGTCGGGGGCAGCACCGGAGTTCGCCGTGAGGCCGGCCGGGGCGATCCCGCGGCAAAGCGGTCGTCAAGAAGCCGTAACGCGCGAGCGCGAGCACTCTCGTGGAAGGTTCCGGCACCAAGCCCTCGCCGTTGGGTCTGGCGCCGAAGCCTTCTGCATGTCGGCACACCGCTTATGCGCTGGCGTGGGGATGGTTGGGGCAGCCAGGGTGGGCAAGACGCTCAACCGTCCAGGGTACGTACGTCGGTGCACGCGGACCTGCGAATGCACAGGGGGCAGGTGACGCTGGGAACTCTGGCAGGGACGAACGACAGTCTTCGGCCCGGGACTTCCCTGGACGCCCCAGACTATTTGGCAGCGCAAGCTTCGCGCCCCGAGCCGACTGCTGAATCTGTACCGCGCGGGAGTGATGCGAACGGCTCATGTGCCCAAAAGCACGCCGACATATCGTCGATTTTGCAAGGCATGGGCTGGAGATGTTGGGACGCATGATGGGGATCGCCGTCTTGAAGCCCACGGGGCCTGACGTAGCACTCGGCACGGGTGCGCCATCCCCCGGAGCGGAGCAACTCGGCCTTTGGCGAGATCTTCATCTCCGCGCCCAAATCGAGCGTGTCGGGAGTTGAACGGACTACGTCGGCAGCCTCGGTGCCCGGCGCGCCAATGGTTAGCGCAACTGGGATGAACGGCCCGCGTCCGAGGGCAGCGCATCCAGCCGCGGTGCGCTGCAGCTCTCCCATTCTCCTCACGAGCCCGTCGACCTCCACGGCACAAATCAGGGGCTGCAAGTGATCTGCCCGCGTTGCGACGCACCAGGCCTGGAGCACCGTCACCGTCGCGGCCGTGGATGCGAGTTCAACGTCTGCCGGTGCCTGGCATGTGGGTACGGTGAGGCCTCCGGCGTGGTCGACGGCTTCGGTGCCGTCGACTTGCTGCTCAATCCCGAATCACGAGAGCAGGTTGTGGCCCTACGGGACGGCCCACGGGCATCGCGACGCATTCCGGTGACGGAAGGGTGGGCAGAGTGATCCGGTTGCCAAGACCGACAGTGCGGCTCAGCAAGAACCAAGGAGGTCGGTAAGGTGCAGAATCGAGGTCAGCCGGTTTACTCGCCCGACGGCAGATTGTTCTGGGACGGCTACCGATGGGTGCCGGTTGCCGCTACGCCGATGTCAACTGGACCACGGCGGAGTGCCATCCTGCACTTCTTTGCGAGTTTCATCTTGATCGGGCTCGGAACGATGTTCGCTGGCAAGGTTGGGAAAGGCTTGGTCCTTTTCGTTCTTGGGAATGGGGCGGCGGTGGGGTCGGTGGTGCTTGCATTGTCGTTGTCACACGAGTGCACTGCCGCGGTATTCGGTGGTCAGCCAGTCTGCTCCCCAGGGTATCCGGGGCCGGCTGTCGCGCTGTCTACGATCGCGCTCGCGTTGACGGGCGTACTCCTCTGGATATACGGCCTCTTCGATGCCGTGGCTTCCACGCGAGAGTGGAACCGTGAACGCGGGTGGCCTGGATAAGGGCTCGCCGCCAATCCCGCCTTGCTGGGGCGTAAAGAGCTGCCCGTGGCGTCCCTTGCGCCCCGCTCCCGAATGACTCGTACGACGGACGGATACACCGTCTTCAGCTACTCGGGGTCATCCTTCAAGATCTCGGGAACACGGCAAGCTACGCTATCGCGAGCCCACGCACTATGTCTGTGCCCGGGAAGTAACTCCCAGGCGAAAGAGTTACGCCGTAGTCCTGGCCAACCGAGTGCACGCCGCCAAACCCGTCCACTACGTAACCACCAACTCCAATCCGGTCGAGCACGATGCCGCGGGCGATGTCCCAGCCGCGCCAGTAGCCGCTGACCGTCACCGCAGGCGCACCGCCGAATGGATGCACACCGCCCCATCCATCGAGCACATATCCGCTCTGCCCATCGGGGCGCAGCACAATGCCGCGGGCGATGTCCCAGCCGCGCCAGTAGCCGCTGACCGTCACCGCAGGCGCACCGCCGAATGGATGCACACCGCCCCATCCATCGAGCACATATCCGCTCTGCCCATCGGGGCGCAGCACAATGCCGCGGGCGATGTCCCAGCCGCGCCAGTAGCCGGTGACCGTCACCGCAGGCGCACCGCCGAACGGATGCACACCGCCCCAGCCGTCGAGTACATATCCGCTCTGCCCATCGGGGCGCAGCACAATGCCGCGGGCGATGTCCCAGCCGCGCCAGTAGCCGGTGACCGTCACCGCAGGCGCGCCGCCAAACGGATGCACACCGCCCCAGCCGTCGAGTACATATCCGCTCTGCCCATCGGGCCGCAGCGCAATGCCGCGGGCGATGTCCCAGCCTGGCCAGGATGGCGGCGCAGTCTGCAACTGTGGGGAGTCAACAGGATGGGCACCCCCGTATCCATCAACCACGTCCAGTGCACTGAAATCCTTGACGAATTGGGCACTCTCTGCAACACCGGGATAAAGGGTCCTCGTACCCGAGTACACCGCCAAGATGACATGGTTCCCTGGAGTCAGCGCACTTATACTCAACTCTGCTTGGCCACTCGCGACTAGCACAGGCTGGCCAAGGGACGACGTCCCGTCGTAGAAGCTAATAGTCCCCCCCGCGTCCGCCGGAACAACGCTAGCCGTCAAGACGACGCGTTGGCCAACAAGCGACGGACTCAATGAGGTGGTGAGCGACACGGCCGAGAACCCGGGCAAGAGATACGAAATGCTGCCTAGGCTGCCGTCAGGGCAAGTCGCGCCGACCGAATCCTGCATGAAGGCTGTTGTGCCTTCGAAGAATAAGGCAGCTGCAGCCCAGACGGCGGTTGACTGGGCCAGACCCAGGTGCGATACCGCGCACCAGTACATGTTGCTGCTCGAACTTCCAGTGTCATCGAAGGACGCCGACGGGTTGTACAGGCTGGCTGAGAACAGGGGAACTGTGCCATCACCTGTACCGTAGATGATTTGATGCCCAGGCTGCGTATCAACACTGAGTATGGTTGCAGCAGCATTGGAGACGGACCCCTGCGCATTACAGGGGGCTGAAGCGCACTGCGGCGTGTTATCAGCAGCGTCGTAACCAACCATGCGCAGAAGCCGCACGTCCGGATCCAGCGGTGCCCAGGCATCCTCACTGGAGTGAAACGTTTCCGCCGCGTTTACCAGGTCCATGTTCCGAGGCGACGCTGGCGCAGTGAGTGACGCCAATGCGCTGGCTACCGTGCTTTGAGCGCTGGACCAATCCAGGGATGCGCCGGCTGCGGAGTTAAAGAGCGGGCCGGCCCCAGGGTAAGCGGCGTAGTAGTCCTGGGACGGCAACAGTTCGGAAGCCCCAGGATAGTTCTCGATGAGCGATTGGGCCACCGGCGGATCTACCAGACATCCCGAGAAGAATCCGCCAAACTTTGAGTACGGCGATTGACAGGGTTCTTTATAAATGAGTTCGGCGAGAGCTTTTGTCGCGCCTAGGAATGGCGTACCGAGCGTCACGACGCGATAGATCTTTCCCACCGAGTTCGGATCGTGCACAAGCGCGTTCACGATGAGCCCGCCCTGTGAGTGAGCAAGAATGTTCACTCGATCGCTTCCTGTCAGCATGAGCACGCGGTTAATTACCGTCATTATCGCGGCTTCGTTGGACTGGGAACTGAGGCGCCAGTCGACACCCACGGGAATCAGGCATCGTAGAGTCACGGCGCAGGCGCTCAACCCAGTTGTGTCGCCCGGTTGCACAATGGTGTAGCCACTTCCACCCGCGGCGGCGTTCTCTGCTAGGACATCGTAGACGTGCTCCGTAAACGACATTACAAAGTGCCCACTCACAGTCGAGATGGCGCCGCCCATTGGGGGAGAACCGTCGACTTCATCCACTGTGGAGCCGGCCTGCGGCGAGCCGTCTGTCGCATTGGCAATCGGCGCGAGTACACTCGCCTCGCACGCGTATGGGTTACTCACAAAAGGATTCTGCTCGCAGTTGACGAGTCTCGATGCTTGAGGCCACGCCTCATTCCCGGAAGCATCTTGCAGAAACGACCCAAGAATGCCAGGGATAAAGATGATGGGTCTCGCACCCGGCGCAAGACTGCTCGGGGACATGGCTCGGTGCAGACCGTCCGCCTGAAGCTTGGGGCCTGCAGAAGTACCCGCCTGCGCGTGCAGCAAGGGGGTCAGGGCTGCAGCCATCACGACTGTCGTGGCTGCGGCCGTCCACCGACGCCCCATAACGTACCCCCCTTTCTCCGATCGCTGGCTTCAGTCGGTTCCGAGACCAAGCGTGGCGCGAATACTACTGGTTTTGTGATGGCTCACTCAACCATCCGTGCTGATCCTCGCTGGCCAGAAACGGCTCTAAATACTTGTTCAGGCACCTGGACGATGGCGCAGTGGTCCCGAGCTCCTACATGTGTGGGGTTTCGCGCATCGGAGTGCGCTGCCGGCCCGCTTCAACCAAGAACCCTGCGTCATGCGGAGAGGCAAAGGTGCATCCACGCCGTGGATGCGCGAGCCTACCTCGCCGATCCCGAAGCGAGGTCTTCGAGCTGCTGCTACTCCCCTCGCTGCAGCGGTCGGCCGATCTGGTGTACCGCATCGCCCTTGGGTTGTCGAGCCAGATCCGTTACCTGCGCCCCGCAGCCGCGTGGCGCATGCGTGGCGCAGATCGTGTCTCCGTCGGCGCGGCAGCCCGGGAGCGAAGAGCGCCCGCTGAACCGTCGCGGCGCGGGTGGCATGCAGCCGCAATTCCTCTAGTGACCACGAGGCCATGTGAGCCGGAGCGGCCAGTCCGAAGGAAGCCGCTTCGCCGCCTCGATCCCCCAGAGCCAACGAAGCATGTCGACCAGCGCTAGGGCCATGGCAGACGCCGGCGCAACGGCGTGCACTTGAGCTCGAGAAGGCTGCTCCTGGCGGATCAGCGCCTGGCGGACGATGAGTTCCGGCCCCTCAACGTTCACGTCAGCCCAGCCGAAACGAGCGCCCATCCGACGCGCACCCAGGCAAACGTGGGTACCGTGGACGTCGGCAACCGTCGCGACGCGCGCCCCTTGGGCGATGTGCCGAAATCCCTTGTGCAGCAATGCCGAGCCCGGGGGTCGAACCCGGATGGAGGTCATCCCTCCAGCGGTTTTTAAGACCGCCGCGTCTGCCATTTCGCCAGCCCGGCGGCGACCGAGTTCTACGGGCAGCCGGCGTCCTCTTCGGGCTGAGCGTTCGGGGTAAGCGTCAGGCTTTGACGCTCAGGGTGTCTCTTTTGGGCCGGCGCCCGTCAAAGCTTGACAAACACCTGCTCAGGACGTCAGAGTGGCGCGCGCCAATGGAGCGGAGACGACGTCGCGGCGGGTCGCTCACCGACCTCCGCCGAGCCAACCGGGAGCACGCCCTGCGCTTGCTGCGACTGAATGGGGGCATGACGCAAGCGGAGCTGGCTCGTCGCTCCGGCCTCTCGCACGCGTCGGTATCGAACATCGTCCGCGAGCTGATCGAGGAGGGGACGGCAAGCATGGCCACCGTCACCCAGAACGGCCGCCGGGCCACGCACGTGGTGCTCAACCCGCACGCGGAACTCGTGGCGGGAGTGGACTTCGGCAATCGCCACCTCCGCGTGGCCCTGGCCGACATGCTGCACACGGTCGTCGCCGAGGACTACATCCGCCTGCAGCAGAGCCACCGCGCCGCCGAGGGTGTGGAGCGATGCGTCGCCATGGTCGGTCGCCTCGCCGAAAGCGCCGGACGCGACATCGGCGAGCTCAAGGCCATGGCGGTCGGACTGCCGGGTCCGATCGTGCACGCGACCAGCGAGGTCGGCTCGCCAACCATCCTCCCCGGCTGGGCGGACGTCGACATCGCCGGAGCCTTCCGCGCCGTGCTCGACGTCCCAGTTGTGGTCGAGAACGACGCAAACCTGGGAGCCGCCGCCGAGAGCCTCTGGGGCCGTGGGCGCGGCGTCCGCGACTTCGCCTACCTCAAGCTTTCGACGGGCATCGGCGCCGGGCTCGTGCTCAACGGCCGCCTGTACCGCGGCGCGTCGGGCACGGCGGGCGAGATCGGGCACACGACCATCGCCGAAGACGGCGCGCTGTGCCGCTGCGGAAACCGCGGCTGTCTGGAGACCGTGGCGGCCGCGCCGGCGCTGCTCGAGCAGCTGCGGCTCACCCACGGTGACGCGCTCACGCTCGAGGACCTGCTGCGCCTCAGCGACGACGGCGACATCGGCTGCCGCCGGATCATCACCGACGCCGGCCGCCACATCGGCGTTGCCGTGGCAAACCTCTGCAACGTCGTCAACCCCGAGCTGATCATCGTCGGCGGCGAGCTGGCGATGGCGGGCGACGTGCTGCTGAGCGCCATCGAGGACGGGCTCTCGCGACGCGCCATTCCGGTGGCCGCGCGCGCGGCGCAACTGGTGGCTGGAGCGCTCGCCGGCCGGACCGCTGTCCTCGGCGCGGTGGCCATCGCCCTGCAGGAGACCGAGACCGGCGCCACCGAGCACCCATCGGACATCGAAAGCGACGCCGCGGCCGCCGCGAGCTAGGAGGTTGACGTTGAAGCCGAACGAGACTGGAGGACTGACATGGTGAACGGAACCACAATCAGCCGGCTGGCGCGAATAGGCGGCCTGGTCGGAGTGGCGGCGATCGCCGCCGCCTGCGGCGGAGGCGGCAGCCCGTCGTCATCCTCGTCGGGCAGCGCCACCGTCCCCTCCGGGCTCAGTGTGACCTCCTTCGACAGCAGCTTCTCGGAGATGAGCGCGCTGAAAAGCGTGACCGCGGCGGGCCACGGGCTCGTCGGCGTGATCCTCCCCGACACCACATCATCGACCCGCTACGTGGACTTCGACGCTCCGTACCTGGCCAAGGCCTTCCAGGGCGCCGGCTACCCGTCGTCTGGCTTCAAGATCGACAACGCCCAGGGCAGCGACGCGACGGAGCTCGCCGACGCGCAGTCGGACATCACCGAGGGCGCGAGCGTGATCGTGTTCGATCCCATCGACAGCACGGTGGGATCGCAGATACAGCAGTACGCGCAGTCGCACGGCGTGACGGTGATCAGCTACGACCGGGCCACGTTCACCGGGACCAACACGTACTACGTCAGCTTCAACAACGAGCTGGTGGGCAAGCTCATCGGACAGGGCTTCGAGTCGTGCGTCCAGGCCTGGGGGGTCTCGAGCCCGCAGGTCTTCGAGCTGGATGGCGGTGAGGACACGGACCCGAACGCCGTGTCGTTCGCGCAGGGGTACAACTCGGTGATCTGGGGCAGCACGACGACGCCGCTCAGCGCGGGCATCACCAACAGCATGGGCTACAAGCTCGTGGGCGACCACATCACGCCGGGGTGGGTCAACGCGACCGGCGGCACGATCTTCCAGCAGCAGTTCACGGCGCATCCAAACATCAACGCCACGGTCGAGGCCAACGACGGTTTGGGCAACGCTGTCATCACGGACCTCAAGAACGACGGCATCGGCCCAAAGAAGGTGCCGACCACAGGCCAGGATGC
This sequence comes from Candidatus Dormiibacterota bacterium, assembly GCA_963777285.1. Classification (GTDB taxonomy): domain Bacteria; phylum Chloroflexota; class Dormibacteria; order Aeolococcales; family Aeolococcaceae; genus JAFARE01. The sequence continues at coordinate 398,759 of CAVZPR010000001.1, read as the reverse complement.
GACGCTGCAGGGCATGGAGCACATCCTCCAGGGCTACCAGTGCGGCTCCGTGTACAAGCCGATCTACATCGAGGCACAGGACGCCGTGTCGCTGGCGACCCTCCTGCGGGCGGGACTGAAGCCGCCTGCGGCGCTGGTGAACTCGACGACCACACCGCCGCAGGGCGTCACCGGCTCGGCGCAGCCGGCGTCGCTGCTCACGCCCATCTGGGTCACCGCCTCGAACATGGCTTCCACGGTGATCAAGGACAGCTTCGTCTCCGCGTCAGCGCTGTGCAGCGCGGTGGGCGCAAGCGTCTGCTCGGCGAACAACATCCCCTCCTGAGAAGTGGGTGCCGTGACGCCGTCGCGCCGCTGCGCGGCGGCGTCACACCCGGCCGGCATTGGAGCATGATGCGGTGAACCCCAGAGAGATCAGTCCATCGGGAGTTGACGCGGCATGAGCGTCGCGGCAGAAACGGCGCCCGTCCCGGCCTCGGTGCCGCTCCTCAGCCTCCGCGGGATCGACAAGCACTTCGGGCCGGTGCAGGCGCTGTACAAGGTCGACCTCGACCTGCCAGAGGGACAGGTGACAGCCCTCTGCGGCGACAACGGTGCGGGCAAGTCGGTACTGACCAAGTGCATCGCGGGCATTCACCAGCCCGATTCCGGCGACATCCTGTGGGAGGGGCGGCGGGTGAACATCCGCGGACCGCGCGATGCAGGCCGTCTGGGCATCGAGACCGTCTATCAGGACCTCGCCCTGGCGGACAACCTGGACATCGTGCAGAACATGTTCCTCGGCCGCGAACGGGTGCACCGCCGGCTGCTCGACGAAGACTCGATGGAACGCGCCGCCGCAGAGACGCTCGCCAGCCTGCGCGTCACCACCGTGCGTTCCATCCGCCAGCCGGTCGCGTCGCTCTCCGGCGGGCAGCGACAGTCGGTCGCGGTGGCCAAGGCCGTGATGTGGAACTCGCGGCTGGTGATCATGGACGAACCCACCGCGGCGCTCGGCGTGGTGCAGACCAAGATGGTGCTGGAGCTCATACGCCGCCTGCGCGAGCGAGGGCTCGCGGTGATGGTGATCTCGCACAACCTCAACGACGTGTTCGAGATCGCGGACCGGATCGCCGTGCTCTACCTCGGGCGCCTGGTCGTGCAGGACGACATCGCGGCGTTCGACCGTCAGAGCGTGGTGCAGTACATGACGACGGGCGGCCAGCTGACTGCCACCGCAACCACGCAGCCGAGCCCCGGGCGGGCCTGACCATGGCAGGGATCGAGACGGACTCGCCTGCGCTGGTGACCGCGCCCGACGCCTCCGAGGTGGAGAGCGCCGACGCAGAGGAGGCGGCGAAGCTCGCGGTCCCCGCCGCGATCGCGGCGCAATCGCTCGGCGACTTCGTGCGCACCTCGCTGGCGCGCGTGCGCAGCGGCGACAGCGGCGTGCTGCCGGTCATCGCCGGGCTTGCGCTCATCACCGTCGTCTTCCAGGTCATCAGCCCCAACAACGTCTTCCTGTCTGCCGGCAACCTCGTCAACCTGTTCCAGCAGAGCGCGGTGTTCATGGTGCTGGCCATGGCGGAGGGGTTCGCCCTCCTGCTGGGTGAGATCGACCTCTCGGTCGGATTCGTCGCGGCGATCGGCGGCGTGATCGCCGTGCAGCTGGTGCAGCCGGTCACCACCAACTGGCCGTGGTGGGCGGCAATCGCAGCGGCGCTGCTGGCGTGCGCGGTGATCGGCGCGCTGCAGGGCACGCTGGTCTCGCGGCTGCGTCTGCCGTCATTCGTGGTCACGCTCGCCGGCTACCTCATCTTCAACGGCCTCATGCTCATCCTGCTGCTCCTCGGCCCCTTCTCCGGCTACCCCAGCCTCGCCGGGCAGCAGACGAACCTGCAGGTCCTCTACAAGCTCATGTGGGGCAACATCGACCCGACGGTGAGCTGGGCGGGTCTCGCCGTGGTACTGGTGCTGCTCGGCGGCAACCTCTGGCTTCGCGACGCGCGGCGGCGCCGCAGCGGGCTCGTCGCGCCGCCGGCCAGCCTGACCGCGATCAAGATCGCGTTCATCGCGGTGGTGGGCGCCGCCGTCGTCGCCATCTGCAACGTGAACCGGGGACGCGCCGTCGTCGTGGTCGACGGGGTTCCCTGGGTCATCCCCATCGTCCTGGTCGTGCTGGCGTCGTGGACGGTGCTGCTGCAGCGCACCAGGTACGGCCGCTACGTGTACGCGGTCGGGGGCAACCCCGAAGCAGCGCGGCGTGCCGGCGTCAACCTCGCCTCGGTGCGCACCTGGGGTTTCGTCCTCTGCTCCTTCACCGCCGGCATCGGCGGCCTCCTGTACGCGTCGTACCTCGGCGGCATGTCGAACAACGTCAACGGTGGCCAGCTGGTCCTCTACGCGGTGGCCGCCGCCGTCATCGGCGGAACGAGCCTGTTCGGCGGCCGCGGCAAGGCCATCCACGGGGTGCTCGGTGGGCTCGTCATCGGCGGCATCTACAACGGCATGTATCTGCTGGGGCTCGATGTGCAGTGGGAGTTCATCGTCACCGGGCTGGTGCTCATCGTCGCCGTGAGCATCGACGCGCTCTCACGCCGCAGCGGCAGCGGGGGCGCCGCCGTCCGCGCGTAGCGCCTGCTCCAGCGTTCCCGCGGGCGCCTCGTATGCTTGACCGATGCGACGGGGGGCCGCCCGCGACCGCACACCAGCACCCGCCGACCTGAGGGTGCACGTGGTCGGCGGCGTCAGCGTCGACGGCCTCGATCGCTACCGGCTGGGCAGCCGCAAGGCCCGCGCGCTGCTGCGCGAGCTCGCGCTGGCGCGGGGACAGCCCGTGTCGGTGGACCGCCTCGTCGACGCGCTGTGGGAGAGCAGGCCGCCCGCAGAGCCGTCCGCGCAGCTCGCCGTGATCGTCAGCCGCCTGCGTCGCGTGCTCGGCGCCGACCGCATCACCCTCGGTGACGCCGGGTACCGCCTGCATTACGACTGGATGGACTTCGAAGCCGTCGAGGCGCTGGTCGACGACGCCGAGCGCCGCCTCGCCACGGGCCACTTCGCAGCAGCTCTCAGCTCGGCGAACGGCGCGGCCGCCGTCATGGCCGGCGCGACCGATGCCGCAGACGTGATGGCCCAGCGTCTGGCGTCGCGCGTGCGGCATCTGTCCATCCGCGCTCTGCTCGCCAGCGGCGACGTCGCGGCGGCGGTCGAGAACGCGCGCCGCGCCATCGACGCCGACCCGCTCGACGAGGAGGCCGTGCGACTCGGGTTGGCGAGCATGGCCGCGGCGGGGCAGTCGGCGGCGGCGCTGCTGCTGTTCGAGTCCTTCCGCGAGCGCATGGCAGACGAGCTCGGCGCTTCGCCGTCGCCCGCAACCGTGCTGGCGCACCGCGCCATCCTGCGCGGCGAATCCGTTCCTGACGTGATCGTGCGCGCGCCACCTTCCATGTCGCGCTCGCGCGAGCTGCGCGGGTTGCTCGCAGGACGTGAACGCGAGACCGCGGAGCTGAACGAGGCTCTGCGCGCCGCGCGGGAACGCGGGCTCACGCGTCTCGTCGTCGAGGGTGAGCCCGGTATCGGGAAGACCTTCCTCGTGCGCCACTGGATCACCGGACTCGACAGCGGCGTGACGGTGCTCGCCGCCGAGTGCGGCCAGATGCCGACGTCGCTGCCGTTGCAGCCGGTCATCGACGCGCTGCATGCGCACCTGCGCTCGCTGGAACCCGAGGCGGCATCCCGGCTGCTCGGACGCGACGCTTCGCTGCTCGCCCCGCTCTTCAGCGGCGCCCTGGGCGCAGAAGGCCCGGTCGCGGCACCGGCGGAGGTGCTCGAGGTGCGAACGCCGATGGCTGAGGCAATGGTCCACGCCGCGCTCATCGGCTTGACGCGACGCGTGTGCGCGGCGCCCTCCGTTCTCTTCATCGACGACATCCACCGCGCCGACCACGCGACGGTCGCGTGGATCAACCAGCTGGCGCAGCGCGGCTCCGATCTGCTGATGCTCGTGCTCACGACGTCGCGACCGCGCGAGCGCCGGTTGCTCGCCGTCGACAGGACCATCACCATGACACCGCTCACGGTGGACTCCGCCGCCGTCATCGTGGGTCGGGAGCGCGCCGCGAAGCTGCACCGGCGCACCGGCGGGAACCCGCTGTTTCTGTCCGAACTGGCCAAATCACCCGATGGCGACGCGATTCCTGACACGGTCGCCGCGGCCATCGGCGCCCGGTGCGACGAATCGCCCGGCGCGGCGCCGACGCTTCGAGCCGCCGCCGTGCTGGGCGTCGACGTCGACCTGCTGGCCACCGTCTGCCGAAGTGACCCGATCACGATCGTGGACCAGCTGGAGCAGGGTGTCAGCCTCGGGTTTCTGGAGGAGCGGCGGGCGACGTTCACGTTCCGCCACGAGATCGTCCGGGAGGCGCTGGCGGCGGGAATGACCGAGCCCCGGCGGGCGGCGCTGCATCGTGAGGCGGCGCGCGTCATGTCGCGGCGGCGGCACGCGGATCCGCTGGTCACCGCGGAGCACGCACGTCGCAGCGGCGAGGACGGGATCGCCGCCGAGGCGCTCACCGCCGCCAGCGCCATCGCCGCCGGCCGCCACGATCTGGGCACGGCGCTGACGCTCGCCGACGAGGCTGTGGCATTCGACGCGAATACGGCGGCGCTCTTGCAGCGAGCCCGAGTGCTGCTGTGGCTGGGGCGCTACGACGAAGCGGGTCGCGACGCGGATGCCGCCGTCACCAATCGCGACGACCCGCGAGCGCTCGAGATAGCTGGAGCCGTCGCATACTACCGCCGGCGCTTCGAACGCTCGGCGGCACTGGCGCGATCCCTCCTCAAGCAGACGAACGACGACGCGCTGCGGCTGGCGGCGCTCGTCGTCGGCGCTCGCGCCACGCACGCGTCTGGCGACGTCCGGGGTGCCCTGACGCTCATCGAACAGGCGCAGAGCCTGGCCGTGGCGACGGCGCTTCCCGAACCGCGCTCCGTCCACGCGTTCATCCACGTGCACATGGGGGCCGCCGATCGCGCGCTCGAGCTGCTCGATGGGGCGCAAAGCGCCGGCGCGTCGACCGGTAGTGCCTCGACGGCGTACACACCGGTGCACGAGCACTTCATCCGCGGCTACGCGCAGGCGACCTGTGGTCGCGTATCAGACGCACTTCGGTCGTGGTCCCGCGGCGCGTCCGAAGCGGAGCGCCAGGGACTGGTGCGCTACGGGTCGCTGCGCACCAACTTCACGTCCTGGATCTACCGCAGCGCAGGCGACATGCAGCGCGCGCGCGAGGCCAATGAGGCGGCCCGCGACGGCGGCCGCGCCGTCGACTACCGCGAGCTGGAGGTGTACGCGATCCTCGACCTGTGCGAGATCGAGCTGCTCGCCGCGCAGTTTGCAGAGGCCACGGTCCGGCTGGCGGACGCACGACGCCTCACCGCCGACGACTATGCGTACCGCTGGCGGCACCTGCTGCGCATCCATCTTCTCGATGCGCGCATCGCGCTGCGCGCCGGTGACGCAGAGCGCGCCGAATCCCTCGCGCGCGATGGCGTGCTCGCAGCGCGCGGACACGCCGCTCGACGCTACCAGTTGATGGCGAGGCTTGTGGAGCTGGAGGCGATCGCCGCGCAGGGCGGGGTGGTCGACGCAGCCGATGTGGTGTCTCTGTGCGACGAGCTCCCCCGGGTTGCGGCGCCCGAGGCGTGGGCGCTCAGCGCCGCCGTCGGGGCGAGGACCGGCGTGCACCGCTGCCGTGAATCGTCCCGGGCACAAGCGGCCGCACTGAGCGCAGCGCTCCCAGCCACGATGCGGCAGACGTTCGAGCGCTACGCCGCAACGGTGCTGGAGAGCACCAGCACCTCGGCTGCCAGGGGCTGAACCGCGCGCGCGACGGCGGCACAGGCGGCCGCCACGAACTCCGCAAGGTGTGCGTCGCTCAGCGACGCGACGAAGGGTGCGAGATGCGCCATGCCCATCCTGCTGGCGACGACCGCATCCGGCGTGTCGATACCGGTCTCCACAGTGTCGGTTCGCACCGTGATGCCGTGGAGCGAAGCGTCGCGTGCGATCGCAGCCAGCCGCTCGGTGCTGCCGCAGCGCGGCTCGAGCTCGAGCTTGAAGCGCGTGTACCAGGCCGGCGGGCGGTATCCAAACTGAGCGGCGACGGCGTCGACCGCTTGCTTCGACGCGTTGCCGTGATCGGTCGCGAAGGCCGCGACGACAACCGCGCCACGCGGTGCCACCACGCGGGCGGCTTCGCGCAGCGCTGCCACCGGCTGGCCGACGTGCGACACGGAGAATGCCGCCACCGCGCCGTCGAACGCGGCCCGGTCGAACGGCAGCGAAAGAAGGTCCGCACACACCGCGTCGATTCCTGCCGCGCGCATGCGCTCGACCATGTCCGGCGCGAGGTCGACGGCGCACGGCCGGGCGCCGCGTGCCATGAGCGCGCGTGACACGGCACCTGCGCCGGCGCCGAGATCCAGGACGCGGCGCCCCTCGAGCTGCTGCGGATAACACGCGACGACGTGCTCCGCGAGCCGCGCGTACAGCTTCGCGGGCCCCGCCTCCCACGCCGCGGCGACGCCGATGTACGCCGACGTCGCGTCCTCCGTCATGCGAGGAGCGACCGACCCTCGCCGATGCGCTCCACCCACCATCCGCGCTCGCGCGCATCGTCGAGCTTCGACCACATCAACTGCAAGCCGGCGCCGAGCAGCGTCAACCCCAACTGCCTGTCCCACCAGCCGTCGAGGTCTATTCCCGCGGAGACCAAGGCGTCGCGGTAGCGGGCGATCGCGTCCTCCTTGGACTCGGGCAGCCTGTCGCAGTTGACCGCGAGATACCAGGCGAGGTCGAACGTCGCGGGCCCGGCGCCGCAGCGGTCCCAGTCCAGCAACACGGTGCGGCCATCGCGGTGCGTTCCCAGATTGCCGAACTTCCAGTCGCCATGGATGAAGGTGTGCGGAGTTCGACTCCAAGGCGCGCACCAGCGGGCTCGGGTCGCGCGCCAGGTCCTGGAGCAGCGATGCGACACGGGGCACCGTGCTGCCGAGCCGGTCCCATCCCGCAGCCACGGCGCCGGGCACCGGGTCCACTCCCCCACGCTCGCCCTCGATGGACGCCATCGTGGGCGTGAGGAGCGTGTAGTGGTGCGCCAGCGGGATCAGGCCGAGCTCATCGCTGAAGTCCCAGAACGACGCGTGTAGTCCGGCCATGTGTTGCATGAACCGCTGATGCACATCCGCAGCCACGGCACGGTCACCCGGAGCTACGAGATCTTCGCTCACATCGTGCATGAGCAGCGCGGCGCCGCGATGACCCAGACGCGACAGGTACGGCGCGGCGACTCCAACGCAGTGGTCGATGGCCGCGGGGACGCGCGCCACGAGATCCGACTGCAGGAACCGCAGCACCCGGCAGTCGAGGTCCCCCGTGGCCCGCATGATCCAGTCGTCGTCGACCGAAGCGTACTTGAGCACCATGCGCTCGCCGCGGTACGTCGCCGTCTCGAACCTGCTGCCCGAGAGGGAATCGCTGGTCTTGAAGGGACGGCGATCGTCCAGCTCGATCAGCAGATCGTCGAGAGACGCCGCCACGCGCACGTGCGGCACGTCCCTGATCGCATCGCTCTGGAGCACGGGCGGGTCGAGGTTCTGCACCATGACTGTGGGTCTAAGGGTGACGGGTTGCAGCCGGGTTGCAGCCGGCGGTCACCGCGATCACATCCCGCATTCCCCACTGCAATCGCGCTGCAAACGCCACCCCCGAGACTGCGCGCAGGCCGGCAGCTGAGCCGGACGGACAGACCACCAGGAGGCCGCCATGAGCAGCCAGGCGACGCAAAGGGCCGAGGTCGCCGACCTCGCCAGACCCACCGAGACCCGCCCCTTCGACCGCGGCAAGATGGAGGTCGTCGAGATCGGCGGCGGCACCATCGGCCGGCTCACGCTGGAACCGGGATGGCGCTGGTCCGTGCACGTGAAGCCACTCGGCGGCACCGAGTGGTGCGAGGCGCCGCACTTCCAGTACCACGTGACCGGCACCCTCCACGTGCTCATGGCCGACGGCTCGGAGTTCGACCTGACGCCGGGCCAGATCTCCTTCCTTCCCGCCGGGCACGACGCCTGGGTCGTCGGCGACGAGACCGTCACGGTCGTGGACTGGAACGGCGCCACGCAGTACGCGCAGGGCTGAGCGCACGGCGGGCGCGCGCCGGCCGGCATATACTCGACGGAGCATATGTTCGGTCGGCGCCACCCGCCCGCTGACGCGACCTACCGCCGCAGCCAGAGCGCGACCGGGCTGCCGGTGCAGCCGGGCAGCGTCGCCCGGGGGCTGGCGATGCGCGTGGCGGCATCACCCGATGACGCTCGGGAGCGGCGCCGCCTGGCGCAGCTGCTGGTCGATGAGCTGAACGCGGTCGCGGGATTGGCGCCGTGCCGCGTCGCCGTCGCCGACCGGGCGCAGGTGCACCAGCACGACGGCCGCCGCCTGCAGAGCAAGACGTACGGCTACTACCAGTGCGCTTTCGAGGACGGCGAGGTCCGCAACGCCCGCATCCGCATCTACCACCGCACCGCGGTGCGGCAGCAGGTGATCAGCCCCAAGGTGTTCCTCAACACCGTGTTGCACGAGTGGGTGCACCACTTCGACTTCGCCGCGCTGCGCCTGGCGCGGTCACCGCACACGTCGGGCTTCTACACCAGGTTGCGCGCGCTGGCCGAGGCCCTCGAGGTTGGGTTCGTGCTGCCCCCCGAGCCGGAGCCGGCGGCGCAGGCTGCGGCCGCGAGCGTCAGCCGCTAGCACCGGCCCGGGTCACGCCGCGCCCGTGGCGGCCTCGCGGTCAGCGGCCGCCGAGGCACCGCCGGAGCGGGTGCGCAGCGGCACCTCGCGCAACATCCAGCAGAGCAGGAAGGCGAGCACGCCGAACGGCACCCCCGAGATGAACACGGTGCTGAGCGACTCGGAGAATCCCTGCACCACGCCGGCGTGGACCGCCGGGGGCAGCGCGGCCAGCGCCGCCGGGCTGGCGTTGCCGACCCCGCCGGAGAGTCCACCGAGGTGCACGCCCGGAAGGATCCGCGCCAGATTGCCGAGCAGCGCGTTGCTGTAGATGGCGCCGAATATGGCGACGCCGAACGCGCCGCCGATGGCGCGGAAGAAGGTCGCCAGCGACGTCGCGGTGCCGAGGTCGCGATAGTCGACAGCGTTCTGCATCACCAGCACGAGCACCTGCATCACCAGGCCCAAACCGACGCCCAGCAACACCATGTAGCCCAGCGTGACCGGCAGCGGCGTGGTCACGCTCATGGTCGACAGCAGATACAGCGCCAGCGCCATGATCGCAGTGCCGGTGATGGGAAACACCTTGTAGCGTCCGGTTCTGCTGATCAGCTGGCCGCTGCCGATCGAGGTGAAGAGCACGCCGCCCATCAACGGCACGAGCAGCAAACCGGAGTTGGTCGCGCCGAAGCCGCGCACGATCTGCAGGTACTGCGGCAGGAACACGACGGCGCCGAAGAGTCCGAAGCCGACGACGAAGCTCACCGCCGAGCCCACGCTGAACACCGAGTTGCGGAAGAGCCGCAGCGGCAGGACCGGTTCGGCGACGCGACGCTCCACCAGGGCGAACGCCGTCAGCAGCAGGCCGCCCGCAACCGCCAGCGCGACGATCTGCGGCGACCCCCACGCGAACTGGGTGCCACCCCAGGTGGTGAGCAGCACGATGCAGCTGACGCCGGCGGCCAGCAGCGCTGCGCCGGCGTAGTCGATGCGGTGCCGCACCGTGTAGCGCGGCAGGTGCAGCACCGTCGCCACCGCGACCAGCGCCGCGACGCCGATGGGCACGTTGACGTAGAAGACCCAGCGCCACGACGCGTGATCGACGAAGAAGCCGCCCAGCAGAGGCCCGGCGATGGTGGCGAGTCCGAACACCGCACCGAAATAGCCCATGTACTTGCCGCGTTCGCGCGGTGACACCAGGTCGCCGATGATCGCCTGGGCGCCGACCATGAGCCCACCGGCCCCGAGACCCTGCAGGGCGCGGAACGACACCAGCTGCGCCATGTTCTGCGACAGACCGCAGAGCATCGAGCCCACCAGGAAGATGACGATCGCCGCTTGGAAGATGCGCTTGCGACCGTAGATGTCGCCGAGCTTGCCGTACAGCGGCGTCGAGACCGTGGAGGTGAGCAGGTAGGCGGTCACCACCCAGGAGAGCTCGCTGAGGCCGCCGAGGTCCCCCACGATTGTGGGAAGCGCGGTGGAAACGATCGTCTGATCGAGCGCCGCCAGCAGCATCGCCAGCATCAGCGCACTGAGGATCACGGGCAGCCCGTGCCGGGCCGCGTCGAGGGCTGGCGGGCGAGCGACCCGGGGCTCGGTCTGGACCGTCATGCGGCAACCTCCGTGATGGACGGCGACGGGGATCGCGGATCTCCGGGCTCGTGTTCCCGGCAGCGCCGCGGCTCAAACCTCACCGCACCCACGCGCAGGCGGGCGGCGTAGCCGCGACGGAAGGCTGATAACCTCAGCAGGCGCTGCACCGCGGCGACGTAGCCAAGTGGTAAGGCAGAGGTCTGCAAAACCTTCATCGTGGGTTCGATTCCCACCGTCGCCTCCAGACCCCGGCTATGCTCACTGTCGTGCCTTCCCTCGCGTCTTTCGCGCGCAACAGCGCGGAGGACCTGCGCGCACGCGCTGAGCAGGTTCTCCCCGGCGGCAACACACACGCGGTGCGTGCGTACGCGCCGGCGCTGTACGTGGTGCGGGCGCAGGGAGCTCGCAAATGGCTCGTCGACCGGCGCGAGCTGATCGACTACACCATGGGGCACGGGGCGCTGCTGCTCGGCCACGCGCACCCTGCCGTGGTGCGCGCGGTGCAGGAGCAGGCGGCCGACGGCACCCACTTCGGCGCCGCCCATCCAATGGAGGTGGAGTGGGCGGAGCTCATCGCCTCCCTGGTGGCATCCGCCGAGATGATCCGCTTCACCGCCTCGGGCACCGAGGCGACCATGCTCGCGCTGCGCATCGCGCGGGCGGCGACCGGCAGAGCGGTCGTGGTCAAGCTGGAGGGCCACTTCCACGGGTGGGCGGACGTGGTCAGCCTCGAGCTCGACAGCGCTGACGCCGTGGCCGCCCCGGCGGGCGTCCCCGAGCTGCTGGCTGCGCTGACCCGGGTCGCCCGGCCGACCATGGAATCGATCGAGGCGGCGCTGGCCCCCGGGGACGTGGCCGCCGTCATCCTCGAGCCGTCCGGCGCGCACTTCGGCTGGACCCCGCTGCAGGACGGCCTTGTGGACAAGATCCGGTCGGCATGCGACGCCGCCGGCGCGCTGCTCGTGTTCGATGAGGTGGTGACCGGCTTCCGCGTGGCGCCCGGTGGCATGCAGTCCGTGCTCGAGGTCGTGCCCGACCTCAACGTCTTCGGCAAGATCATGGCCGGCGGCCTCCCCGGTGGTGCCGTGGGGGCACGGCGCGACCTCATGTCGCTGGTGGGCGAGCGGATCATGCACCCGGGCACGTTCAACGCCAACCCGTTGACGGCGGCCGCGGGCATCGCCACGCTGCGGCTGGCCGCGGACGGAGCGCCCCAGCGGGCCGCGGACGGCTACGCCCGCACCCTCGAGAGCGAGTGGCGCGCGGTGCTCGAAGCGGTCGGCCTCCCCGGCCGCGTGTGGCGCCTCAGCAGCATGGTGCACGTGGAGCTGGATGACCCTGAGCGGCACGCCCGCCTGGCGGCGGCGCTGCGCGAGGAGGGCGTCGACCTGATCCGCACCAGCGCCTTCTGCTCCTCGGTGCACACGCTGCGCGACCTCGACGAGACGGTCGAGGCGTTCCGTCGTGCGGCCATACGGTTGGCACGCGCCGGCGCCTGAGGCGCGCCGCTCAAACCAGTCCGTGCTTCTGCGCCCAGAGCGCCGCCTGAGTACGGTCGTGCACGCCGAGCCTGTCGAAGACGCTTCCCAGGTGCGCCTTGACCGTCTTCTCGCTGATCCCCAGCCTCCAGGCGATCTGCTTGTTGGCCATGCCTCGGCCCACCAGCGTGAGCACGTCCCGCTCGCGGTGGGTCAGGTCCTCGAGCGGGCGGCGCCGCGTGCGCTCCTGGATCAGCTCCTTGGCGGCGCGGGGTGACACCGGCGCGTCCCCCCGGGCGGCCGCGCGGATGCCGCTGATCAGCTCCTCGGGGTCGGCGTCCTTGAGCAGGTAGCCGACCGCCCCGGCGTCGAACGCCTCGACCACCACGTCGTGCTGGGAGAAGGAGGTGAGCATGACCACACGGGTGCCGGGTGCGTCCTGCAGCACCCGCCGCGCCGCCTCCATGCCGCTCATGCCCGGCATCGACACGTCCATCAGCACGACCTCGGGCGCCGTCGCCGCCGCCTGGGCGACCGCCTCCTCGCCGTCGGCGGCGACGCCCACCACCTCGATGCCCTCGACGCCCCCGAGAAGCGAGGTCAGGCCACGCCGGACGAGGGGATGGTCGTCGACGATCAGGACTCGGATGGGCTCGGCTACGTCCACTTGGCGGCTGCGCCACTCCATGTCTTGCCCCCCAGCGCGGCAAGCGTATCGCAGAGACGCACCGGCGACCGGTGGGGTTCGTGCCTCCGGCAGCGCCACCCCTCGAGAGAGGGGGGCAGCCCGCCCGGCCGCCGCGGGGGATGGGGCGCTCGGGACCGGGCGGGCAAGGTTCGTTGCCGGCCGGCTAGGGGAATTGCCGGCTCTAGGGGAAAGGAGGGGCTGTTCACGAGCCAAGGGCTGTGGGCCCCCGGCGTACGCCGATCATGAGGCCGACCCCGGCCGGATGGCGCCCGGCCGATCGTCTTAAGACCGCCCGCTGCGCTCGTCCAGCCGTTCCCGGATGGCTCGCAGGCGTTCCGCCACCGCCGCCTCGGCGCCGTGGTCTGTGGGCTTGTAGTAGCGGCGTCCTGCCAGCGAATCCGGCAGGTGCTGTTGCTCGACCACAGCGTCGTCGTAGTCGTGCGCGTAGCGATAGTCGTGCCCGAACCCCATGCCGCGCTGCAGCGCGGTCACCGCGTTGCGCAGGTGCAGCGGCACGGGTTGGTGCAGCGTGGCCATGACGTCTGCCCGCGCCGCCGTGTACGCCGCGAGTGCGCTGTTGCTCTTCGGAGCCGTGGCCAGGTACAGCGCCGCCTCGGTGAGCGGCAGGTACCCCTCGGGCATGCCCACAAAGTGCGCGGCCTGCTGCGCCGCGACGGCGACGGCGAGCGCCTGCGGGTCCGCCAAGCCGACGTCCTCCGCCGCCAGGATGACGAGCCTGCGAGCGACGAAGAGCGGGTCCTCTCCCGCCTCCAGCATGCGGGCGATCCAGTACACGGCCGCGTCGGGATCGCTGTCACGCACGGACTTGATGAAGGCGGAGATGAGCCAGTAGTGCTGGTCGCCGGCGCGGTCGTAGAGCAGCGCCGGCTGCTGCAGCGCGCCTTCGATGTCGGCGGCGCTGACGATCGTCGCCTCGCCGTCGCGCCGCGCCGCCCGTGCGGCGAGCTCGAGGGCGTTGAGCGCGACCCGGGCATCGCCGCCGCAGAGCGCGAGGAGCCGCTCGCGCGCCGGCTGCGCAAGCACGACATTCATCGATCCCAGGCCGCGTTCCGAGTCCTGCAGGGCGCGGGTGAGCACCGAGTCGAGGTCGTCGTGGCTCAATGCCTCGAGCCGCACCACGCGCGTGCGCGACAGCAGCGCGGCGTTCACCTCGAATGAGGGATTCTCCGTCGTCGCCCCCAGGAGCGTGACCAGGCCGCTCTCCACGTGCGGCAGCACGGCGTCCTGCTGCGTCTTGTTGAAGCGGTGGATCTCGTCGATGAAGAGCACGGTCCTGGAGCTGTCCCGGCGACGGCGCCGGGCGCGTTCGACGACAGCACGCAGGTCTGCGACACCGGCGCTGGCAGCGCTGACCGGCTCGAACGCCGCGTCGGTGCGCGCCGCAAGGAGCATGGCCAGGCTCGTCTTGCCGCTGCCCGGCGGGCCCCACAGGATCATCGAGGGCAGCTCACCCGCGTCGATGGCGCGGCGCAGCACGGTTCCTTCGCCGAGCACGTGCGCCTGGCCCGCGAACTCGTCGACCGTGCGCGGCCGCATGCGCGTCGCCAGCGGTGCCTCGCCGGCGGCCTCCGCTGCCGAAGCCCGGTCCGCCGGCGCGGCGAACAGCTCCTCCTGCCCGCTCATCGGTGGGCCGCTCTCTGCGTTGTCGCCGTATTTGTCAGGAACTGGTGGCCGGCGGCTCGAGAGCCGGGGCCTCGCTGAGCACGGAACGCAGCGCCTGGGCGGCGCCCAGAAGCCCGGCGGACTCAGCGGGGATCACGATCTTCGTGTTGTCGCTGTCGGCGAACTTCGAGAGCGTGTCCAGCTGCAGGATCGCCACCAGGGTCGGGTCCGGCTGGGCCTGCTTGATGGATCCGTAGACCGTCTCGATGGCTCGCGCGCGTCCTTCTGCTTCGAGGATCGCCGCCTGCCGGTTTCCCTCGGCGCGCAGGATGGCCGCTTGCCTCTCCCCCTCCGCCTGCTTGATCGCTGCCTGCCGGTTGCCGTCCGCGATGTTGACCGCGGACTGCTGTTGGCCTTCGGACTGAAGGATCCGGGCCCGCTTCTCCTGATCCGCCTGCTTCTGCAGCGCCATCGCCTGCAGGATCTGTGCCGGCGGCGAGATGTCCACGATCTCGATCCTGTTGATGCGGATGCCCCACTTGTCCGTGACCTGCTCCATCTGCATCTGCATGTTGGCGTTGATCTGCTCGCGCGACGACAGCGCTTCGTCCAGGCTCACGTTGCCAAAGGCGTTTCGCAACGTGGTGCGAGCCTGCTGGTCGATGGCCACGAAGTAGTCCGACACCGCGAAGAGCGCCGAGCGCGGTTCGATGACCTGGCTGAAGATGGTGGCGTTCACCGCCACCGCCACGTTGTCGCGGGTGATCACGTCCTGGCGGTCACCGGTGCGTGGTGTCTCGCGCATGTCGACGCGGATCAGCCGGTCGACGAACGGTGTGATCAGCGCCAGGCCGGCGTTGGATTCGCGGCGAAAACGCCCGAATCGGGTGACCACACCCGAGTAACCCTGGGGCACGATCTTGATCGCGGCGGCCAGCAGTATTGCCACGACGATGACGACGATCCCGATGATGATTCCGGTGGCGAGCTCCACGTTCAACCCCCTGTGAAGGGCATCACGACGAGCGTGGTGCCGCGGACTTCGATGACCAGTACCTGAGTTTGTGAGGGAACGCCACCGGGCTCGTCGGTGACGGCGAGCCATCGCTCCCCCGCCAGCCGCGCGTGGCCGGGATGGTGCACGTCACCGACCGCGTCCAGCGTCAGGGCGCGCTGCCCGACCAGCGAATCCGACGCGCCGGGGAGCTCGAGCCGCGGCGCCTGATGCCGCGCCGAGATCCGTGTCAGCGCCGGCCGCACCAGCAGCGTTCCGCCGACGGCGACGCCTGCGAACACCACCGCGCTGAGCCACAGCGGTATGCCGACAACGGTGACCACCGCCGCCGCGAAAGCTCCGAGGGCCAGGAAGACGGCATAGAACGCCTGCGAATGCACCTCGAGCGCCACCAGCAGCAGGCCGACCACGGCCCACACCACCCAGAACCACATGGCACGAGTGTACCCAGGCCCTGAACCCCCCACACCACCCGCTGGTACTAGATCAACGGGATCTCCGGGAAGGTGGCGCCCAGCACCGTCGCGGCGTCTGCCTGCAGCCAGTCGCGGATGAGCGACTGGTACACGCTGCGGAAGTCGACGTTGTATTTGAGGTTGCCCGAGTCGACTGTGTCGGTCAGCGACGGCTGCTCGCCCTGGAGGCCACCGCGCACCGGCTTGCCGATCACGAAGACGGGCGCCGCGGCGCCGTGGTCGGTTCCCCCGCTGCCGTTCTCGGCGACGCGCCGGCCGAACTCCGACCACGTCATGAGCACCACGCGGTCCGCCTGCCCATGGGCCGCGATGTCCTGCATGAACGCGGACACCGCGGCGTCGAAGTCGGCCAGCAGCGAGTTCTGCCGCGCATCCTCGTCCTGGTGCGTGTCGAAGCCGCCCAGGACCACGTGGCAGATCTTCACCGACGGCTGGGTCACGATCATCTCCGCGGTGAGCTGCAGCGAAGTGGCCAGGGCGCCGGTGCCGGCGACCGTCGACTCCTCCGACGGATAGCGCACCGCCGGCGTGTAGCGCGACGCGGACGACCGCAGCGCCGCGATGCCGGTCTCGGCCGTCGACAGCGCCTGGTCGAAGAGCGCGCCGTAGACACCGGGAGTGTTGCGATACAGGGCCGGCGCGGCCGTCTGCGCGGGTCTGCCGCCCGCCACCTGATAGGAGTCGACCGACTCGATGACGCTCACGGTGGCGCGCTCGTCCAGCAGCTCAGGTGGTGTCGTCGTCTCGCCGAGGGCACAGGCGGTCAGTGGATGGCCCTGCGAGTCCAGCTGCGAGGCGAGCAGCGCGCCGAGCCATCCGTCGGTGCGCTGCCGTGACGGATCCGCGTGCTGCCAGACGTACATGCCCTCGAAATGCGAATACGTCGGCTGCGGATAGCCCACCCCGTTGACGATGGCGACCTCACCTGCGTCGTACATTCTCTTGACGTTGCGCAGCGCCGGGTTCAATCCAAGCTCGGCGGTCAGCGGCAGCACCGACGACCCGGCCACCGCGATGGTGGGGCGTGCGCTGCGATACGCGGGGTCCGCGTACGGCACGACCGTGTTCAGCCCGTCGTTGCCGCCCGCGAGCTGCAGCACCACCAGCACGCGATTGTTGCGGTTGCCGTCGGCGACCGCCGCATACACGGACCTCGCCAGCACCGGGGGCACGACGATGCCCACGCCGGATGCCGCCAGGCCACTCACCACGAAGTCTCTGCGCGTGATCATCGGCCCTGCCTCATTGCAGCTGAAACTCCGGTCCCGCGAGCAGCGCGTACCAGCGCTGTTCATCGGACTGCGCGGCGTGGAGCACCGCCGACGTCGCGTCGCTGACGACGCCGTCCAGCTGGTCGCGCACCGCCTGCGAAGCGTCGGGGAAGGTGTGCTGCGCCATCGTCGCCCGCGCGATGAAGTTGAGCCGCGCCAGCCAGGCCGAGGAGCTGACCCAGCCCGTGCTCACCGGCCAGCCACCGACGTTCGGCGGGTCGTACAGAGCCTGGCCCATGCTCACCCCGGCGCGCGCCGCCGCGGGGGCGAGGTCGGGTCTGCCGAGCACGCGCATCGTCGCAACGATCAGGTGCGCCGGCGAGCGCACCAGCGAGCGGTAAGCGGTCGCGCTCACGAAGTCGTCGCTGGTGAAGATGGCACGCATCATCGCGGTGATGTCGTAGCCGCTGCCGCGGAACGCGTTGGCGACGGTGTTGACCAGCGCCGCCGGTGGGGTGGGCATGCAGAAGTGCTGCAGCGCGCGGGTGGCGACGTGGGTGGCGCAGGCGGGCTGAGCGAGGATCGCATCAACCACCTCCTCGGGTCCGAGATTGCCTGTGCGGCCGAGGAAGGTCTTGACGCCGGAGTCGTGATTGCGCGGCACCAGCACGCTGGTGAAGCGCGCGCCCTGGGCCAGCAGGTTGGCTATGTACGCGGCGTATGCGGAGGCGGACGTGCCTTTGCGCGGCGCCAGGCGGATGCGCGAGCCACTGGCGTCCACCAGGACGGTGCGAATTCCGGACAGCGCCCGTGCACCCTGACGCACGTCGGTTTCCGTGTAGTTTCCTGGACCAAGCGTGAACAGCTCCATCAGCTCGCGGCTGTAGTTCTCGTTGGGCGCGGCGGCGCTGCTCTGGGCGAGGTTGAGGTAGCGCATCATCAAGGGGTCGAAGGTCACGGCGAGCAGGAGCGTGCGAAAGCTGCCCCGCCCGAGGTCGCGATACAGGCGGTTCTGCTGCAGGGCGAACGGCAGCACCCCGGCGCTGTGGTAGTCGCTGGTCAGGACGCCGTGCCAGAACAGCAGCATTCGCTCCGGAAACTGCGACGCTGTTGTCGCCATGTGCTGGTACCAAGCGCGCACCACCGCGGCGGCGCGTCCCTCGAACGCGACGTCGGGCAGGGGCTCGGGTCGCTGTGCGAGCACCTTGTCGACGAGGTCCGGATACGGAATCGACTGCGCTGCGTCGAGGTCGGCCGGCGTATACGCGAAGCCCGCGCGCCGCAGCAGGTGCGCCGCCAGCGCACGCGACGTGCCCGGGCGCTGCCAGGGCCAGGGACCGGCGAAGCCGGTGAACAGCGTCGGGAAGTTGTACGCGAAGAACCCGGCGCCCGTTGCCGCGGCCAGCCCGCCCGTAGCGATGCCGAGGACCTGGCGGCGGCTGAGCGTTGGTGCCGAGGCGGTGCCCATCGCCGCCATTGTCGGAAGCGATCCTTAAAGGAAGCCTATGCTCCGCCGAGCCCGGCCGCCGGGGCGCAGCCGGTAGACTGGCAGCGCCGTAGCGGGCCTCGCCCGCTCCACAGAGGAGGTATGTGAGTTGGCCACGCCATCGGAAGTCTTCACCGAGATCGACAACCGGCTACAGGCCGATCCGTCCAAGGTCAGCAGCATGAACGCGGTGTACGCGTTCGACCTTGCGGGTGACGAGGGCGGCCAGTACCACATCGCGCTCAAGGACGGCAAGGCAGACGTCGGCCAGGGCGCGCCGGAGAACCCCAACATCACGATCAGCATGAAAGCCGAAGACTTCGTCGACCTCGCCCTGGGCAAGCTCGACGGGACCATGGCCTTCATGAGCGGCAAGATCAAGATCAAGGGCGACATGGGGCTGGCGATGAAGCTCCAGTCGGTCCTGCGCTAAGCACGTCCGGCGACGCGGCCCTGCGGCCGCTGCGCTTCGACTACGACGAGCCGGCGCGCTCGCTGCTCGTCGAGTGGTCGGACGGGGCAACGCACCGGATTCCATTCGCGGTGCTGCGGCGCGCGTGCCCGTGCGCGACGTGCCGCGGCGAGGGCGGATACGCGGGCCGCTTCGCCACCGATCCCGAGCTCCGGCCCGGCGAAGACGAGCTCGCCGACATCTCGCTCGTGGGCGCCTACGGGCTGAACGCGGTGTGGGCCGACGGCCACAACACCGGCATCTACACGTACGCGACGCTGCACGAACTGGGGATGCGCCACGCCGCTCCCTCACCGCGAGACGGCGGCTAGAGTCGACCCATGTCCACCGAGGTGGCCAGCCAGCCCGTCCTGGAAGCGCGCCACGGCGCGGTGCTGACGCTGACGCTGAACCGTCCCCAGGTGTTGAACGCGATCACGGACGATCTGCTCGACGTGCTCGCAACGTCGCTGCGGGCCGCGGCAGACGACGCGTCCGTACGCGCCGTCGTCGTCACGGGCGCGGGGCGGGCGTTTTGCAGCGGACAGGATCTGAAGGCAGCCGCCGCCGACGGCGACCTCGACATCGGCATGCACCTGCGCGAGCACTACGTGCCGGCGATTCGCGCGATGCGTGAACTGGAGAAGCCGGTCGTCGCCGCGGTCAACGGCCCGGCGGCAGGCGCCGGATTCTCGCTCGCTCTCGCGGCGGACTTCCGCGTGGCAGCGCGTTCGGCGACCTTCGTGCAGGCGTTCGTGCGCATCGGCCTCATCCCAGACGCGGGCAGCACGTACTTCCTGCCACGCATCGTCGGTCCCGCGCGCGCCGCGGAGCTGGCGATGCTCGGCGACGCCGTGGACGCGCAGCGCGCACTCGAGATCGGCCTCGTCAATGCCGTCGTGGCCGACGCGGAGCTGCCGGCGGCCGCCGCCGAGCTGGCCGCACGGCTCGCCGCGGCGCCCTACTCCATCGGGCTGATCAAGCGCGCCCTGAACCTGTCGCCCGGAAACGACCTCGCCGCGCAGTTCCAGGTGGAGGAGCGCCTGCAGTCGGACGCGGCGAGGAGCAGTGACTTCGTGGAAGGCGTCACCGCGTTCCTGGAGAAGCGGCCGGCGCGCTTCAGCGGGCGCTGACCGCGGTGGCCACGAACCCGACGCGCGCACCGGTGCTGCTGGTCCCCGGCCTGATGGCCGGCGACTGGACGATGCGCGCGCTGTCGCAGGCACTGCGCGACCAGGGCCATCCAACCGTCGCAGCGCGAATCGGGTTCAACGTCGGCTGCACATCGGAAATGGTCGACCGCATCGAGGAGCGCCTGCGCGACTCACTGTCGCGACACGGGCGGCGTGCCATCGTCGTGGGCTGGAGCAGGGGCGGCACGCTGGGCAAGCTCGCGACCCTGCGCAGCCCGCATCTCGTGTCCGCACTGATCACCCTGGGAAGCCCCAACGCGAATCCGCGGGCGGTGAGTCGCGTCGTGATGATGCAGCTTCGCCTGCTCAGCCGGCTCAACGCGCTGGGGGTGCGCCAGACGCTCGGCGCCGACTGCCTCGAAGGCGAATGCGCCGGCGCCATGCTGGCCCTGCTCTCCTCCCCGTTCCCGGCACACGTGCCCTACATCTCCTTCTACAGCAAGAGTGACGGCGTGGTCGACTGGCGCGCGTGCCGCGATGCCGACGCGGAGTGCGTGGAGGTGAACGCATCCCACTTCCAGCTGGGATTCGACCGCCAGGTGATGCGCCAGGTCGTGGCCCGCATCGTCGAGCTGGATACGCCCGCCGCCGGCGCCGCCTCCTGATCGCGTCTCTCGGGTGACGCCCGCGCGGTCTGGTCAGGTACCGGCTGTCACACTGAGCGTTCATGCGACTCTCACTGCTGTCCATTGCCTGGCTGGTCATAGGTGTGATCGTGGCTGCGACACATCACTTCTTCGGCCATCTGGGCACGATCGGCGGCGTCCTCTCCGCGATCCTCGCGGTGCTGCTGTGGCCGCTGATCCTCATCGGGGTGAAGATCGCCATCGCCATCTGACGCATCCGGCGGCACGGCTGCGATGCTCCCGGCGGGCGGCGAGCCGGCGTGGCATACTGCGCGCGCCATGCACTCGGTGAGCACGGCGGACACGCTCGCGGCCCCGGTCATCGAGGACGTGCTGCGTGCTCGCGAGACGATCGCCCCATACCTTCGGCCGACGCCACTCCACCGCTATCCGGGGCTCGACCGCGCCACGCGAGCGAACGTATGGGTGAAGCACGAGAACCACCAGCCCGTGGGCGCGTTCAAGGTGCGGGGCGGGATCAACCTGATCGCGCAGCTTTCCGAGGAGGATCGCCGCCGCGGCGTTGTCACCGCATCAACCGGCAACCACGGCCAGTCGATCGCCTACGCCGCGCGCATCTTCAGCGTGCGCGCCACGGTGTGTGCACCTGTGGCGGCAAATCCCGTCAAGGTCGAGGCGATCCGTGACCTGGGAGCGACGGTCGTGCTCCAGGGACGCAACTTCGACGAGGCCAAGGTCGTCGCCGAGAGACTGGCAGGGGAAGGCGGGCTGCGCTACGTGCATTCCGGCGACGAGCCTCACCTTATCGCGGGCGTCGCCACGCACACGCTGGAGATATTCGAGCAGGAGCCGAGCATCGACACCGTGATCGTGCCACTCGGCGGCGGCAGCGGTGCCGCCGGCGCTTGCATCGTGCAGCACGCGCTGCGGCCCGATGCCGCGGTCATCGCCGTGCAGTCGCGCCAGGCACCGTCGGCGTACAGGTCGTGGAGCGAACGGCGCCTCGTCGACGCGCCCAATCAGACCGTGGCCGAAGGCCTCGCCACGGGTCAGCCCTTCGCGCTGCCGCAGCGCATCCTGTGGGAGCTGCTCGACGACTTCGTGCTGGTCGACGACGCCGACCTGCTGCAGGCGACGGCGACGATGATCACCTGCACACGCAACCTCGTGGAGCCCGCAGGCGCGGCGGCGCTCGCCGCCGCGCTGCAGTTGAAGGATCGCGTTGCCGGGAAGAATGTCGCGCTCATCTGCTCCGGCGGCAACATCAGCCCGGCGCAGCTGAAGCAGGTGGTCGCTCTGCTGAGCTGACGCCCTACGCGAGCCTGCGCACCTTCACGGCTGTGCCGTACGCGCCGGCGCACGCAGAGCGCCCTCGCCTGAGGTCAAGCGCTCCGCTTCACCGCCTGCAGCGTGTACGTGAGGGGCAGGCGCCAGGGCCGGTCGACGAGGCGCCACTCACCATCGTCGCCGCGCCGCATGCGTCCCGGCAGGGCCTCCCAGGGCACGCTGTCGTGCTCGACGAGTCCGGTGAGGTCCATTCCGGCGTCCTTCAGCGCGGTCACCATCTCGCCGAAGCCGTGATTCCACTGGTGCGTCACCCGGGACGCGAATGTCATGTCCGTCTGCACGTAGGTCCCGCCCTCCTCCCACACCAGCGGTTCCTCCCGTTCGAAGTAGGGGTACTCGATGGTGAGCAGACCGTCTTGGCGCAGCTCGTCGATCGACCACAGCATGGGATGCCCCTCACGCATGAAGAGCCGTCCCCCGGGGCGCAGCAGTGCGGCGACGACATCGGCCCAGCGCCGGATCGAGGGAAGCCAGCAGATCGCGCCCACCCCGGTGTACACGAGATCGAAGGACCCCGCATCCAGCACGGACGGGGCGTCGTACACCTCGCACTCGGCGAAGTCGATCGCGGCGCCGGTCGCGGATGCGATGCGACGCGCCTCATTCAGCGACGCGCTCGAAAAGTCGACGCCCGTCATGCGAGCGCCAAGCCGGGCCAGCGAGAGCGTGTCGGTGCCGATGTGGCACTGCAGGTGACAGCCGCGCGCACCGCGGATGTCGCCGAGCAGCTGAACGTCGAAGCGCACCACCCGGCTCAGGAAGGTCGGATCAGCGATGAATCGCTCCACTCCATAGTCCGGTGACGCCGCGTGGGCCGGCGCCCGCTCGTCCCAGTTGGCCCGGTTCAGCACGCGATAGTCGCCCATGTGCCCGAACTGTACATGCGCTGTCGGTGGCCGCTGCGTCGAGTTGACACGGCGAGTACCCCGCGCGTATACCTCATCCGCTGGAGATCGAGTTTTTGGCGCCCTGGGAGCACAGCACGGCGTTGCACGACGGGATGGGTCCGTCGGGATGCGCCTGGAGACGCATGCCGCGGATGAACGGCAGCCCGGCATCGCGCGCACCCCCGATCGCGGGCGGCGCTGCTCACTCGTAGAAACGAGCGGCAAGCCTGCGCACAAGGCTGCCGGTCACAGTGACAGTTGATACCGGCGCCCGGGCGGGAGGTGCCGGAAGGAGATGGTTGGGTGAAATCACTTCGCGTCCTCATAGCCGTCACCGTCGGCGGCCTGGCCGCGGCGACCGTTGCCACATTCGGGGTATCGGCCAGGGCCGCGGACAGCTATGGAGGGGGTTCCTGGCGTGGTTGCGCCAGCAATGCGCGGCTCTGTACCGAGGTGGACGACGCCGACGCAGCCTTCGGCCACTACGTCGGCCACGATGAGCCGTCCGTGCTCTTCTACTCGAACGTGCCGGGCTCGGGCAACCACATGCGTTACGACGTCACGCTGCCCAGGGAGCCTGGCGGGGCCTTCTCCGACAAGAAGGGCTACAGCAACGAGGTGTCGCCGGCATTCTGGTTCGGCATGGCCATGTGTGACACCCAGTCGTACCCGGAGTCGACGTCGACCTGCACCCCGGACAGCGACAGCAACATCGTGAACCCTGCAACCACCAAGAAGGCGCCCGGTGTGGCGTTCATGGAGCTGCAGTTCTATCCACCCGGATTCGCACCACAGTTCGCCGGTTTCAGTTGCGACGCGACCAAGTGGTGCGTGGCGATGACGATCGACAGCCTCTCAGAGGACCCCTTCAACGGCACCACGCTGAATCCCACGTGCACCGCTGAGATCGGCGGCTCGATCGAGTACGTCAACTTCGCCTACCTGACGCACAACGGCAAGCCCATCGGGCCACCCAACCCATACGACTTCCAGTTCATCGGATCCGGCGATCCGCACAGCAGCAGCGACACCTTCTACATGAACCAGGGCGACAACGTCACCGTGTCGCTGGGAGACACGGCGCACGGCCTGAAGGCCGTGGTCGTCGACAACACGCGCAACACGCAAGGCTCCATGGTGGCGAGCGCGGCCAACGGCTTCGGGCAGATCAAGTTCCAGCCGACCGGCACCTCCTGCCAGGAGATCAACTACGACTTCCATCCGATGTACTCCACGTCCTCCCCGCAGACGCGCGTGCTCTGGGCAGCGCACAGCTACAACGTGGCCATGGACGCCGAGACAGGCCACTTCGACTTCTGCTCGCATCTCGATGCCGACACCGGCCTGTGCAACGGCACCGAGGGCATCCCGGGTGACCAGGAGGCCGCCGACGGTGACGACGCCGGGTGCTTCTCCGACACACAGAACGCCAACGTGAACTACGTCGCGCCCGCCGGGCAGGACGCTGCCTACTGCGTCGCATCGAACGATCCCGGCTTCGACGGCACCTCGTACAATCACTACTGGCCCAACGGGACGAGCAACAACGCGACCGCGTTTCTGTTCAGCAGCCCGCACACGGGCGCTCACTACAACGCGCCGTACTCCCATGTGGCGTTCGAGGCCGATCTGCCGCGCATCGAAGCGTCTGACTTCGGTGGGGCGTGCAACCGTCTGACCGGCGCCGGGTGCACCAACCCGCCGCCCACCGACGACGGCAGCCATGCAGCCTTCTACCCCTACTTCTCCACCGTGTCCCAGAACGGTGCCTGCCGCTGGGGAGCGGGCGACACCCTGCCGCACACGATCGACAACTTCGGTGGCAGCTCCGCCGAGTTCGGATCGCTGTACGGCCAGACGTACTGGGTCTTCGACGGCCACGGGGCCACGCAGACCACGATCAACGACTACAACAGCGGGCCGTTCGCCAACCCCTGCTGACATCGAGCCGAGTAGGGGGAGGGGCCGCGCTGCGGCCCCTCCTCTGTCTCGTGAGGAAGGCGCCGGTCAGCCCAGGTCGAAGCGGTCCAGGTTCATCACCTTGTTCCAGGCCGCCACGAAGTCGCGCACGAACTTCTCCGTCGCGTCGTCGCACGCGTAGACCTCCGCGATGGCGCGCAGCTCGGAGTGCGAGCCGAACACCAGATCGACCGCGGTGCCGGTCCACCTGACGTCGCCCGAGGCTCGCTCCCGGCACTCGAACAGACCATCGGATGAACGGGGCGCCCACTCGTTGCGCATGTCCAGCAGGTTGACGAAGAAGTCGTTGGTCAGCGCTTCAGGGCGGTGGGTGAACACGCCGTGCTGGGATCCGCCGGCATTCGCGTTGAGTGCGCGCATGCCGCCGACGAGCACAGTCATCTCCGGGGCCGTCAACGTCAACAAGTTGGCGCGCTCCACCAGCAGGCGCTCTGCCGGCAGCGTCTGGCTCGGGTTCAGGTAGTTGCGAAACCCGTCGAAGGTGGGTTCGAGGACGGCGAACGACTGCACGTCGGTTTGCTCCTGGGACGCGTCGGTGCGACCCGGAGAGAACGGGACCGCGACATCGTGCCCGGCGTTCTTCGCCGCCCGCTCGACACCCGCGCACCCGGCGAGCACGATCAGGTCGGCAAGCGAGACCCGTGTCGGGCTGGACTGAGCGGCGTTGAATTCCTTTTGCACCGATTCCAGCTTCCGCAGCACCTGGGACAGCTGAGGCAGGTCGTTGACCTCCCAGTCGCGTTGCGGGGCGAGGCGAACTCGCGCGCCGTTTGCGCCACCGCGCTTGTCGGTGCCACGAAACGTCGCCGCCGACGCCCATGCCGTGGTGACCAGCTGCGAGACGGAGAGGCCTGACGCGAGAATCCGCTGCTTCAGCAGCGCGACGTCCTCCGCGCCGATGAGGTCGTGCTCGACCGCGGGTACAGGATCCTGCCAGAGCTGCGGCTCCGCTGGGACGAGCGGCCCCAGGTAGCGCGACACGGGTCCCATGTCGCGATGTGTCAGCTTGAACCAGGCCCTTGCGAATGCATCCGCCAGCTCGTCCGGATTCTCGTGAAAGCGCTTCGAAATCGGTCCGTAGACGGGATCCAGCTTCAACGCGAGATCGGTCGTGAGCATCGTCGGCGCGTGGCGCTTGGCTGGATCGTGAGCGTCCGGCACTGCGGTCTGCACCGATGCGTCCTTGGCGGTCCACTGCTTAGCGCCGGCGGGACTCGCGGTCAGCTCCCAGTCGTAGTTGAACAGGTTGTCGAAGTAGCCGTTGTCCCAGCGCACCGGCTCGGTGGTCCATGCGCCCTCGAGGCCGCTGGTGAACGCGTCGTCGCCGCTGCCACTTCCAAAGGTGTTCTTCCAGCCGAGGCCCTGCTGCTCCATCGGTGCACCTTCAGGTTCGGGACCGACGTAGTCGGCCTTCACCGCACCGTGCGTCTTGCCAAAGGTGTGACCGCCTGCGATGAGCGCCACGGTTTCCTCGTCGTTCATCGCCATGCGGGCGAAGGTCTCGCGGATGTCCCTGGCTGCCGCGAGGGGATCCGGATTCCCGTTCGGACCCTCCGGGTTCACGTAGATGAGACCCATCTGCACGGCGCCGAACGGGTTGGCGAGCTCTCGGTCGCCGCTGTATCGCTCGTCCCCGAGCCACGTGTCCTCGGATCCCCAGTACGTGTCCTCGTCGGGCTCCCAGATGTCGATCCTTCCGCCGCCAAAGCCGAACGTCCTGAATCCCATCGATTCCAGCGCGACGTTGCCGGCAAAGATCATCAGATCTCCCCACGAGATCTTGCGACCGTACTTCTGCTTGACCGGCCACAACAGGCGGCGCGCCTTGTCGAGGTTCGCGTTGTCCGGCCAGCTGTTGAGCGGAGCGAAGCGTTGGGCGCCGCTGCCGCCGCCACCCCGGCCGTCTGCGATGCGGTACGTGCCCGCGCTGTGCCAGGCCATCCGGATGATGAGCGGCCCGTAGTGACCGTAGTCGGCAGGCCACCAGTCCTGTGACGTCGTGAGCACCTCGACGATGTCGCGCTTCAGTGCATCGAGGTCGAGCGTGTCGAACTCTTTCGCATAGTCGAAGTCACCGCCTAGCGGGTTCGACAGCGGCGCGTTTCGATGCAGGACGTTGAGGTCGAGCCAGTTCGGCCACCAGTCCTTGTTCGACTTGCGCTTGACGGGACCGTGCGGCAGCGGCCGCGCGCCGTTCGATCCATTCGTCGGCAGATGCTCATCGCCGGTGGCGGGCATCCCCATATCCGTGGTCGATGGTCTCCGCGTATCCGTCATGCTTTTTCCTCCTTGCCCTGGCATCGGGGACAGAGACCCCAGAAGGTCACCTCTGCTTCATCGAGAACGAATCCGTGTGTCTGCGACGCCTCCAGGCACGGGGCCTCACCGACCGCGCAGTCGACGTCGGCGGCGCGCCCGCAACGGCGGCAGACGACGTGATGGTGGTTGTCTCCCACCCGCACCTCGTACCGAGCGGGTGATCCGGCGGGCTCGATTCGCCGGACCAGCTGCGCGCCGAAGAGCTGCTCGAGTGCGTCGTACACCGCCTGCCGTGATGCGCTGCCGAGCGCGCGCTGCACGGCGGCTGTGATGTCGGGCACGCCGGCGTGTGGTGTCTGCCGCAGGGCATCGAGCACTGCAAGGCGGATGGCGGTGGGCCTCAGACCTCCGCTGCGCAGGAGCATCGGCGAGGTCGCCCGAACTGCCACGGGTCGGATCCTACTCGCTGATGGTTGACCCTGTCAATGTTCTTGACACGATCCAGTCGAGACGGGTCGCGGTCACGCCTCCTTTGCCGTCGACTCGCCCAGCACACGACCGGGTGTGTGGCTCCGCTGGCGGATGGTGTGAAACACGTCGAGGCCCACCCAAAGGAGTAGGCGCCGGGTCGGGCCCCGAAGCTTGACGGGACTCCCTGATGTCCGCGCGCCTCGCGCTGGACAGCTCGCTCCACGGCCAAACGCTCGGTGGTGCTCTGCTTGCAGACGCGCTCGAACGGATCGTCGAAGCGACCGCGACCATCGCTGCTCGTTTCATGGTCGTCGATGCCATCGACGCAAATGCAGCCGGCTTCTACGAGCACCCTGGCTTCCGGGCCATTCCGGACACGCAGCGACTTGTTCAGAAGGTCTCCGACATTGCAGCGGCACTGCAGCACGGACGTTGACCTCGAAGTTCGAGGACCGGTCGTCAGCGTTGAGGTCAATCGGAGGAGAACATCGCCTCGGTCGTCTGGCTAGACGCCAGCTGTCGCCGGGATCGCACTGCCCAGGATCTGCGTTAGATCCGGCGTGGTCATGGTGTCATCTTCCACGATCTTTCCGTTCGCGAGGCGGTAGAACGTCAAGGCACGTGCGGAGAGAGTCTCCCCCGTGCCGAGGGTGATGCTCATCGTGCTCCGAAGCACCACGCCATCGCCTTCGCCTAGCAGATCGTTGATCTCCACGTCGGTCGCCGCGGGCATTGTGGCAAGCATCGCCTTGAAGCCGGCGAGATCGAGATTGCCCATGCCGCGGTTCACGTAACCCGGTGCGACCAACCTGTCGATCTGATCGGTGTCGCCCCCTTTCGAAATCGCTGCGAGGAACCGGCGGACAGTTTGCTTGTTCTCATCGGTGGACATTGACGCTCCTCGGTGACCTCTATGCAGCTCGCTCATGTGCCGTCTTCGAGCTTGCACCCGAGCGCGCAACAACGGCAGCAACATCCCTAGGCGCGATTGAGGCGTCCCGGCACACGTCTCCCAGAACAGTAGTGGTGCCGATCTAGACGTCCCCTCCCCTCGTTGCCGCGGCGATGTCGGGTCGGTCGCGACCGGCGCGTTCGGTGTCCATGCCCTCTTCAATGCACCGGCCGTCCGTAAAAACATCCGTAACACCGCCTTAAAGTGGGTGTATGGCGCGACACGATGGGGCGCCCGCCACGGGGCCCCTCGAAGGAGAGGACCTCGCAACCGAACACTGGGAGGACGCTCGCCACTGGATGAGCATCTATGACGACCTGATCCGCTTCAAGCTCCGCCTCCTTGAGCGGGTCAGGCGCGAGTTGCCCAAACTGCCTCCAGTCGCGCAGGGCGCCGTCGACGTCGACGTCACGTACATCGAGGCTCAGCTCGCCGGCTATCACGAGCGGCTCGACCAGTGGTACCAGCGGGTGTGGCAGCTCCAGGGTCTATGGGTCGATCCGAATGGGCGAGTGATACGCCACAAGGGGAAGGAGGCCGCGCTCACGGTCAGAGAATTCGAGCTCTTACAATTTCTGCTCGACCACCCGCACCGTTTTTACACCACTTCGCAGATCAGCGCGTACGCCTGGTCAGACGCGGCACTGCGACCGGAAGAAGTCCGCAATTACGTCCTGCGAGTCAGGAAAATCCTCGGTCGTCTGGAGATACCGTGCGACCTCATCAATCGGCCCGGTCGTGGCTATGCCCTCGCGTTTCGAAACGAGGGCTGATGATGCACAGACGCCAAACTCGACACACTGTCTATTCTGGCCGTCGGGCGCCCAGTACCCCGTGACGACGTTGAAGGTCAAGGTCGTCGATAAGGGTTCGCTACCGGTCTCCCTACCGGCAGCCCTCAGGAGACGCCCCCGGCCCGCCGAGGCGCGCGTGCGGTCCGGCGCGCGAGACGGCGCAGCTGCAGGATCCGAGCGGCACCGAGCAGGAAGGCGAAGAGACCTCCCAGCAGCGCCGCGAGCAGCAGGTCCAGACCCAACGGAATGGTCCATGCGACGGTGAAGAACTTGATGCTTGCGGAGCCCAGGTTCTGCAGAACGAAGACCATGGTGATGACGAGCAGCACCATGCTGAATCCCAGCGCCCACCACACGATGCCGGTGCGGGTCCGTGTGACCACGGCGGCGGGGGCGGTAACCGGGTTGCCCAGGCTGCCGCGTGGCGGCGGCGCAGGGGGCGCGCCGGTCTGTGCTGTCGGTGGTGTCTGCAACATCGTCACTCCTCCGCGTGGGCGGGTCGAGCCACGCTTGTTCCCTGCATGGCTTGGTCTGCCGCAAGTGTGGTGCGGCAGCCGTAACAGGCGCAGCAACACGTCGGTGGGGCCGGCACGTCCCTGGTCCGAGGCGTGGCAGGGATCTCGAGCCGGGGGAGGATGTCCTCTCCTTCGTGAGGTAGCGCGGCCGCCGCAGTGAGCGCCACGTCCGTCACGCCGTCACGTTTAACGATATTGCTGATCTTCTTATGCCGGCGGGCGTACAAGAAGAGCATGCGTGCACCCAGACCGACTCCGGACCGGCCCGACATCATTGCGGCGACGCGTGGCGGAGATGCGTCGCTGCGCATGGACGGCGAGGGTGACCCCCGCACCGCATCGCTGGAGGAAGCGCTGTTCTGGCGAAACATCTATGCGGAGATCCTGGCCATGGAGGAGTTGGTGCTGCAGCGGATCAGGGATCTGATGGCGACGCAGTCTCCGCAGGCGCGGCGCGAGGTGGAGTTGACCAACGTGCCGGTGGTGGTGGCGCAGGCGCAGCGTTTCCGGTCGCGCCTGGGCTACTGGGAGTCACGCGTCGAGGCTGTTACCGCATTTGTTGCGGAGCCTGGTGCAGGCTAGCACTCCTCACTGATCGGCGGAACATCTCAGGTGCCTGCCGAACGACTGGCGAATCGACCCCTGCAGCATCTGTTACTGCAATTGTTGCGCTCGCAGGACCATCATCGATGCTGCGGCAGGTCAGGCACCTGGTCTGTGGCAGTTGTGCACCAGCCTGCGTGTGCCGACGACGATCCACGACGATCAATCAACAAGGATACGTGCACATGACAGCAGGACTCCGCCGGCGCATCTTCGGCCTTCAGGTCGGCCATCGCTGAGGGCGCCTCCCCGCTGCTTGCCGTCCGCCGGCGGTTCGAAGCCTGTGTGGCCGACTGGGACGGCACGCTTGTGCCCGATCGCGCCTCCGACGCCTCCCAGGTTCGCGCGGTCATCGAGGGTCTCTGCGCAGCTGGGTTCGATCTTGTGCTGGTCACCGGAACGCACGTCGGCAATGTGGACGGCCAGCTCCGGGCTCGCCCCGCGGGTCCTGGTCGCCTGCTCATGTGCGTCAACCGCGGCTCAGAGGTGTACCAGTGCGAACGCGACGGCGCCGTGCTGCTGCACCGGCGTGAGGCGACGGCCGCCGAGAATGCGCAGCTGGATCGGGCCGCGGCGCTGACCGTCGAACGTCTGGGTGAACGGGGCCTGCACGCGACGATCGTCGCGCAGCGTCTCAACCGCCGCAAGGTGGACATCATTCCACTGCCGCAGTGGGCCGACCCGCCCAAGGCTCGCATCGCCGATCTGCTCTCCGCCACGGAGGAGCGCCTGCGTGCGGCGGGGATCGTTTCAGTCGCCGACGTGGTGGCCATGGCGCGCGTGGCCGCAACCGATGCGGGTCTGCCGGAGGCGCGCATCAGCAGTGATGCCAAGTACGTGGAGATCGGTCTGACCGACAAGGCGGATGCGGCACGATGGGCGTTCGCGGATCTGTGGGAGCACGGCATCAGCGCTGCCGATGTGCTGGTCGCAGGCGACGAGTTCGGCATGCTCGGGGGCGTCCCGGGCAGCGATTCGCTGATTCTCGTGGCTGAATCCAGGGGCGCGGTCGCCGTCACCGTCGGCGCCGAGCCGTTCGGCGCACCCCCCGGCGTGCTGGCGCTGCCCGGCGGTCCGGACCGCATGATCGAGGTGCTGGAGGACCAGCTGCATCGCCGCGCCCTGGGACAGCCACCGCAGCCCAGACCCGACGCTGCTTGGTGCATCACCGTCGATGGATTCGACGCAGCGCTTGAGCCGCAGCGGGCATCGGTGCTGACGGTTGCGGATGGCCGCATCGGTGCGGTGGGCGTTCCGTTGCTGACACACCCTGCCGCAACCGGGGCGACGCTCGCGGCCGGGTTCTACGAGGGGGAGGGTGCGTCGGAGCATCTTCGTCCGCTGCCGGGATGGAACCAACTCTCGACACCGCTGCCTCCAACCGCGCGTCTCACACGCGTGCTCGATGTCCGGACCGGCATGCTGGCCCAGCGCGTGGAGCAGGAGGGAGCGAAGGTGTCATCGGTTGGATTCAGCGCGCTGCAATCGCCGGGGACTGCGGTGCTGTGGGCCATCGGGGACCGCGCGCTCATCGGCGCGCAGGCCGGGGGCACCAGCGACTCGCTGGTCACCACATCACAGAGCGGCGGGATGGCGGTGCACGTGAACGACGTGGTGCGAACCGACGATGACCAGCTCGTGGTCGAGCGGGTTGCGGTGTTCGCGGCCGGTGACGTGAGCGTGACGCGGTTCCGTGCCGAAACGGCGCGACAGCATGGTGTCAACGCACTGCATCGGACCCACCGTGAGGCGTGGGCGACACGGTGGCGAGACGCGGACATCCGCATCACCGGCGACGACGAGCTGCAGCGCAACGTCCGGTACTCACTCTTCCAGCTCATGGGCGCGGTGGCGACGACGGCCGAGGCGGCGCTCGGGGCGCGCGGCCTCAGCGGTGACGGCTACAACGGCCACGTCTTTTGGGACTCCGATGTCTTCGTCGTGCCTTTCCTGGCGGCAACGTGTCCACCCGCCGCCAGGGCGATGCTCGAGTATCGCGTGCGCCGCCTGGGCACCGCGGTTGAGCAGGCGCGCGAGCTGGGCCGCGGGGGAGCCAAGTTCCCCTGGGAGTCTGCGAGCACCGGCCGCGAGATCACTCCCACGATGGTGCTGGGACCGCGTGGTGAGCATGTTGTCGTACGCACGGGCGAGATGGAGGACCACATCGTGGCCGACGTCGCCTGGGCGGCGTGCCGCTACGACGACTGGACCGCGGACCCGTCATTCCGCCGCGGCCCGCTGACCCAGCTGCTGGTCGAGACCGCGCGCTACTGGGCGTCCCGCATCGACACTGATGGTGATGGCACCGCGCATATCCGGCACGTCATCGGCCCCGACGAGTACCACGACGACGTCGATGACAATGCGTTCACCAACGTCATGGCGCGCTGGAACCTCTGCGCGGCGATCACGCGGGCGGGCTCGCAGTGCGATGAGCGCGAAGTGCGCACGTGGCGCAGGCTCGCCGACCACCTGGTGGACGGCCTCGATCCACAGACGCTGGTGTACGAGGAGTTCGCCGGCTTCTCCGATCTCACCCTGTTCCCGCTCCGCGCCACCTATGGGCCGGCGCCTTTCGCGGCGGACTCGGTCATCGGCTTCGACCGCATTCAATCTCTGCAGGTCGTCAAGCAGGCGGACGCACTGATGCTGCAGCTGATGGTCCCCGACGACGTGGCGCCGGGATCACTCGGCCCGAACCTCGACCGCTATTTGCCGATCACCGCGCACGGCAGCTCGCTCTCCCCCGCGGTGCACGCCGCGCTGCTGGCGCGGGCCTCGCGCCACCAGGAGGCGCGCGATCTGCTGCGGTACGCGGCCGGCCTGGACGTGACCGGAACCTCGCCGTCTACGGCGCACGGGCTGCACGTGGCGGCAATGGGAGGTGTGTGGCTGGCGATGGTGGAGGGCTTTGCCGGTATCCGGGCCGACGGTGACGCCCTGCGCATCACTCCCCGGCTGCCTGCGGAATGGCAGGACCTCACCGTTCACATGCTGTATCGAGGCGTGCGCGTGCGGGTGCACATCCGCGGCGAGGACGTCACAGTGGACACCGACCACGCGCTTCGCGTTGTCGTTGCGCGGGACTGACCGATGACCCGCCGGCATGTGGTGGTCGTCGCACCCCCGTGGTACCCGGTCCCGCCCGATGGCTACGGCGGCATAGAGCTCGTGGTCGCTCTGCTGTGCGACGCACTCCGGCGCGCCGGTCAGCGGGTCACGCTCATCGCCGCCGACGGGTCTCAGCCGGGCGCGATCGAGTTGGCCCCCGCGAAGTGGCGTGCCGACCTGGGCCGACCTGCTGAGCGCATGCGAGAGCTGACGTACGCCGCTCGCGTCGCGACCACGCTGGCTCAGCTGCACGACGTCGACGTCATCCACGACCACTGCGGCTTCTCCAGCCTGATCGCGGCGTGCCTCGGCGGCGTCGTCCCGGTGGTGCACACGGTGCACGGCGACATTCCGGAGACATACGCGACGTTCTATTCCTCGGTCGCACCCAGCGTTGGATTTGTGTCCATCAGCGCGGCTCAGCGCGCCAGCATGCCCCGGCTGCCGTGGATCGGCACGGTGCACAACGCCGTGGACCTCGACGCGCTGCGCGTCGCCGCTGCGGACGCGAACTCGTATCTTCTGTGCCTGGCGCGTATCTGTCCGGACAAAGGGCAGCATGTGGCAATCGAGGTGGCGCGGCGCGTGGGCATGCGTCTCGTGCTCGCCGGCAAGGTGGAGGACATCCCGGAAGCCACCGGCTATTTCGAGCGCGATGTCGCACCGCACGTGGATGGTGACCGGGTCACACACATCGTCAACGTCACCGGCGACGCCAAGGCTCGGCTGCTGAGCGGAGCACACGCCCTGCTGGCGCCGCTGCAGTGGGAGGAGCCGTTCGGGCTGGCAATGGTCGAAGCGATGGCAAGTGGTACGCCGGTGATCGCGATCGCACGCGGAGCCGCGCCCGAGCTGGTGGCCGACGGGGTGACCGGATTCCTGGTGGCAGACGCAGACGGCATGACCGACGCGGTGTCGAGGGTCGGGCAGGTCGATCCGTCGGTGTGCGCACGGTTGACGCGAGAGCGCTTCAGTCCAGCCGTAATGGCCCGCGGATACATGAGCCTGTACGAGAGCGTCATCAGCAGTCCGCGTGTCGTGCCTGACCCCGTCGCGTCTAGCGGCGAGCAACGGAAGGCGATGCTGGCAGTGGTCGCGTAGGAAGGCCATCCCCCACCGCGCGATGCGCCGTGGGGGTATGCGTCGCCAAGTCGAGGCTGGCTCAGGCTACCGGGGCCGGTCGACCGCTCGCGAGAGACGCATGCGCCTACCCGCCCCAATCAGCGTGTTGGGAGCAACGAGGGGGTAGACTCGTTTGTCGTCGTCCGGCACGTAGACCGGCGGAGTCACCAGGAGCGCGGCGTTGCTGCGGTGAGTAGGATCGTGGCCCAGCACAACTCTGGCAATGGACGGAAACGGACGGGAAACCGGCTACTTGACGCTCTACCTGCCAGCGAGCGATCCGAGGTGCTGCCGGACCTGACGCCGGTGACCCTCGCGATGAAGACCGTGGTCTTCGAGCCTGGCGAAGAGGTCAGGGCTCTGCACTTCCCGCTCGACGGCGTCATCTCGCTGGTCACCAGCCTGGAGGACGGCGCCATTGTGGAAGTCGCCACGGTAGGCAACGAGGGCATCGTCGGCGTACCCATGGTGCGCGGCGGCTCGCTCGCCGTCCGCGCCATCTCACAGGTCCCGGGACGCACGCTGCGGATGCAAGCTCCGGCCTTCGTCGCCCGATTCGAGCGCCCTGGTGCCTTTCGTGATCTCGTCGAGAACTATCTCCAGGCGCTGTTCGGGCAGATCTCACAAGCTGCGGCGTGCAACCGGTTGCATTCGAACGAGGAGAGGCTCAGCCGCTGGCTGCTGATGAGCCATGACCGCGTGGGCGCCGAGACCTTTCCGATCACGCACGAATTCCTGGGACAGATGCTTGGCTCGCGCCGCGCCACCGTGACGCTCTCCGCCGGGCTCCTTCAGGCGGCTGGGTTGATCCGGTATCACCGCGGTCAGGTGACGATCGTCGACCGTGTGGGCCTGGAGTCCGTCGCCTGCGAGTGCTACGCCGTCATCAAGTCAGCGCTGGACAGGGTAGTCGCCAGTGCAGATTCGCATCACTGATCGAAGTGACGCCATATGCTCGGCCCATGGACACGCAAGAGCAAGAAGCCCGGCGCCACGAACAACGTCACGAGGAACAGCGGCAGCATGAGGCTCGCGAGGAGAAGGACGCGCGCGAGAAGCTGTTGCGGGAAGCGGCGGATGCGGCGGGGCGCCGCGAACGCGAGCACGAGTAGGCCTCGCTGACAAGGCAGGCAGCCGGGTTCGTGATCCTCCGCTCACGCGCTGTCAACATGCTGAGCGAAGTGAAACTCGGCCTCCCCATGCGCGATCTCCAGCGCGCTGAGCACCGCCTCGACCGCGATGTCAGCGTCAAACGTGAAGCCGCTGTTGAGCACGATCTGTGTTCCCGATCCTGCCTCTCTCACCAGGGAAACCTGAGAGGGATCCACCCAGAGCGTCGTTGAGGTTGCCGGCACGGCGACGAAGCGACGCCGAGCCATCAGCGTCGCCGCTTGCCGTCAATCGCCACCGAGCACCCCTTCTGGGTCGTCCATCCGTCCACGGCCGCCGGCGAGATTCCCCCTCTCGAGGCGCCACTTGGCAACCAGTCGCGCTGTGCCCAATCGCCCCTTTTCGACGACCGCGAACCCCCATTGGGCAACGGCACCCCACGGATGGTGAACCCTGGACCCCGCCGGCGTCGGCACGGTAGCGGACCAAATAGGAGGGAAGCTTGGCTCCGCCGTCCTGGACGCTCGGTTCGCGTCGGGAGCCGCGCCGGCCAAATGGATCGGTTGAGCAGAAGGTTGCGTCCCCCTGATCTTTTGGCCGAGCCCCCTGCTCAGGTCCACCCTTCGTCGGGGTGCAGCGGGCGTGCGTTTGCGCCGAGCATCCCGGCGACAACAGGGCGCCCCGAAGGACGCCCTGCCGTGAAATCAAGTGTGATCAGGCGACGACGGCTGCAACACCCATACGGACGTTGTGAAGCTGAGTCACCTTCGGCTCTCCAGGATCAATTCCAATCCGGCGAAGGATGGGAACGAGGGTGACACCGAAGGCTTCGAACTCCTCCTTTGTCTCCCAAACCTCGGTCACACGCAGCGCCAGAGGGTCGCCGTACACGATGTGGGACAGTCGGCCTCTGGGGTCACCCTGACCCGCCTTCTCCAGCTCGCGGTTAGCAAACTCGTATCTCTCGGCGGTACAACCGGTTGGCGAGAACTCGACCAACATTGCCATGACGGGACTCCTTTCTCAGGTCGCTCGCCACCGCAATGCAGCTTCTGATCTGAAACGTTGACCTCAATGAGGTCTGGACTGAGCAGCATACTCTTCTGGCGGCAGGGTCAAACATGAGACGTCGGTTGCGACGGTGATCTGCAAACGCTTCTCTCGCCTACCTCGCTGCTCGCGGACACAGAGTGTGATGCATCGGCGGATCTCGACGAGCGTTGCGCCCATTTCGCGGTCTATTTCGTGTTAGGCATCACTCTGATGAAAACGACAAGAACCGTAGGAGTGATGAGCGCGCGAGCCGAGTCGCAGATGGGACCCGCAGCGAATCCTTAACGCCGTGGCCCTTTCGATCAGCCGGGTCGGCGTCGAAGGCGCGCTTCCAAGCCTCGTAATCAGGAACGGAGTGGTTCGAACTTTTGGCAGAGCAGCGGGAGACGGGGGTCTTCCGCGCGAGCGCCAGAAGGGCTTTTACGGTCGAATTCTCGTATCGCTTCCAAGGCGCGGCGTGACCAGTGAAGTCCCTTGCTGGCGGCTCGCCCCAGCGCCGACTCTGATCCGTGGGCCGACTTCGCTTCCGCCCGGCTACTCCCGTTGTCAGAATCCGGGCGCCGCGCGATCGTGGCCCGGCCGATCGTCAGCCACCGGCCTGAGGTCGAATCCTCTGGGCCCCGTCGTATTCGACCTACCAAACGACGCGAACGCGCATCCGCGAACTGGCCGTGGCCCGGCCCGGGATTCCCGTCCGCATCGCCGCATGCACCTGCAGGCACACGGTTCTTGCCGCTGCTGGGAACGCCCTACGGCGAGTAGCCTGAGGACAACGGGCTGTACGTCGACGGACGATCAGAGGGCACTGAACCACGATGACTGATTCGGCTGGCGCCTGGCCGGCGCTGCCCTACGAGGAGTGGCGCGAGACGCGCGACACGCTGCACATGTACACGCAGGTGATCGGCAAGCTGCGCCTGGCGCTGAGCCCCTTCGAGCCCGAGTGGGCCAACGTGCCGCTGTACGTCACGGCGCGCGGACTCAGTACCTCGCCAGTGCCGGTCGGTATACGCACCATGGACGCAGAGTTCGACTTCATGGACCACGCCGTGGTCCTGCGCAGCAATGACGGAATGATCGAGCGACGGCCACTCGGCGGCAGCGTCGCCGAATTCTTCACCGATGTGCAGCGCATGCTGGAGCGCCTTTCGGTGACTGTGAAGATCTCCCCGGTTCCGTCTGAGGTTTCCGACCCGATTCCGTTCCCTGACGACCGGACGCACGAAACGTACAACCCCGAACACGCCACACGGTTCTTCCAGGTCCTCTCCAGGGTGGATGTCGCTTTGAAGGCGTACCACGCCGCCTTTCGGGGACGCAGCACGCCGGTGCACTTCTTTTGGGGAACCTTCGACCTCGCCGTCACCCGATACTCTGGCCGCGCGGTGGTGCCCCCGGCAGGTGCCGGCGTCATCGCCCGCTACAGCGGCGACGCTGAGGCGATTTGCGTAGGTTGGTGGCCCGGCGACGATCGCATCGCGTACCCGGCTTTCTTTGCATACGGCTATCCCGCTCCCGACGGCATCGATCGTGCCTCGATCGAGCCCGCCGGCGCGGCGTGGGAGCCCACGATCAGCGAGTTCCTCCTGCCCTACGATGCGGCGCGAACAGAGCCCGACCCACGGCTGGCGATCCGGCAGTTCCTCGAGAGCACGTACGCGACCACAGCCGCGCTGATGAAATGGGATGCCGAGCTAGTACACGCCGTCGGCCCAGCAGCCCATATGATCGTCACGACGAGACGTGATGGAGTGAGTCGATGAATGACGTATGTCAGCACCTGGATCAGATACGCGACGTCGTGCCGTCGGGAACCGGCTGCGTCGAGTGCATAGCCGAAGGCCGGAGTGACTGGGTCCACCTTCGCGTCTGTCAGGAATGTGGACACGTCGGATGTTGCGACAATTCGCCGGGAAAGCACGCCACGGCCCACTATCGGACCGTCGGTGATCCCATCATCAGGTCCTACGAGCCAGGCGAAGACTGGTATTACTGCTATCCCGATGACCTGATGTTCGAGCTCGAGGATGCGCCGCCAGCGCCTTCACATCCTAGGTGCCGTGCTACGTCCAGCGACCATGGAAGCTGCGGCAAGGGTACGCTCGTCCCGACGATCACGATAACGCATGCGGCCGGCCCCATCGACGCACCCGGTTCGCTGAACTCGTAACGATGGACGACATCGATTCCTTCCCTGCCGCCGGCATGGAGCTCACGCACATCCTGGTGGTGCATGATCCGCAGCGATCGAAGGAGTTCTACCGCGATGTGCTCGGTGCCACCGTGTACCGTGAATACGGCGGCACATCTGTGGTTCTCCGCTTCATCGACACATGGGTGTTGTTGGTGACGGGCGGACCGCCAACCCCCGACAAGCCATCCGTCACGTTCGCCGCACCCCCGGATCCAGACACGGTAGATCACGCGTGGACGATCCGCGTTGCTGACTGCCAGGCAGCGTATGAGCAGCTTCGCCGGCGAGGTGCACAGTTCCTCACGCCGCCTCTCCGCAACGGACGCGAGACACGATGCTTCCTTCGAGACCCTGACGGGCACCTCATCGAGCTCAGCGCATACGCGAGCGAGGTCGACGAAACTTGAAGCGCCACGGAGCAGCCTCGTCGTCGGGCACTAGCGCCTTCTCCGGCCGCGACATCTGACAGCAGGTTGCCCGGAGGGAGTCCAGCTTCTGCCAGCGATGCAGTGCCTTCGGTGGCGAAGACGTCGATCGTGGGCGCGCGGCTGCTCAGTTGCCCTTTCGAATCGCCGGAGGCCGAAGGCTACTGCGGCGCGGCTTCGCATCCTCGTTGCGCGGATGCGTATCGCTTGGCGCGGCTTCTTTCAAGTTTTGGCACTGGAGCGGGAGACGGGTCTCGAACCCGCGACCCCTACCTTGGCAAGGGTGGTCCCATCGCGTGATCTCAGCGCATCCTGACTTCCGCCGTGAGGCGCCTACTCGGACCCTGCTTCGACCGTAGCGAGGAGTGTGTCGAAAGCGTAAACGGTCCGACTGTCGACGCACTATTGGAAGCGTCGTGGGTATCAAGAACGCCGCTCGGGTTGTCGCGTCGGACGAACCTCGACGCTGTATGGCGCCTCACTCTCGGACACTTCGGTGCCTGGCAGCGTGAGAGTCTCGACTGCTTCGCCGCCTGGCTCGCAAGTCCACAGCCACACGGCTCCGCGAAAGATTGCCCATGCGAAGCCAACCAGGACGATGTTTA
The DNA here is from genome assembly GCA_963777285.1 of Candidatus Dormiibacterota bacterium. Classification (GTDB taxonomy): domain Bacteria; phylum Chloroflexota; class Dormibacteria; order Aeolococcales; family Aeolococcaceae; genus JAFARE01. The sequence goes on along the minus strand of CAVZPR010000001.1, from coordinate 358,763 downwards.
TGGCGACCGCGTCGAATGTGTCGAACAGTCGTACGACCGTGTGCTCGAAGAGCGCGACGCCACCACCGCCGACCAATGCGATTCCGGCCACGGGCGACCACCAGAACGGTGCGGATGGTTCGCTCGTGTCGGCGGAGGGCTCTAGAGCTTCCCCGGAACGTGACAACGGGTCGCCGTGCTCGGCAGGCGGCCGGTGGGTCTCTGTCATGGCTTCCGTCTCCGCCGAATCTTACGGAAGGTCCAGATTGTGCCTGCGATGAACGCCGCACCGCCTACGACGGGCGCAGCGATTGTGGCGGCGGCCGTACCCGCGAATGCAGCGAGCACGGCTGTCGCCATCCCGCCCGAGCCTGCGGCCCACGCTAGAACGTCGTCAGCAGCGCTTCCGTTTTGGTCCGCCATTTTTGCGAGAGCATAACCTCCTCCCTGGGCGCAAGGGATTGAAGTCGAACGCCAGCGCATATACGCCGTCCACAATGGTCCGCTCGCTGAATACGAGGTGGCGTCAATTGCGGGGTACCGCACCGACCTGCGGTCTATTCAAGCCTGAACCGAAGGCCCCAGCGGCGGAGACTTGACTGCTCGTGGCTGGATGGGACTAGCGTGCTAGTCGGCAATCTCCCAGCCCTCGCGCTCCAGTTCCAACGAGACCGCGGGTGGTTGAACGGTCGGCGCTGGCATCCCTGGAAGCATGACTGGCGCCGGGGCGTGGACGGTGATGGTGCCTTCACTCACGAAGCGATCGCAGGTCATTTCCGTTTCAATATAGGCACGCTCCGCGGTCATCTGAGCTGTTTGGCCTACAAGGGTCGTGAGTGGTGGACGGGGTCTGGTGCCGGCAGCGACTGCTCGGCGGAGGATCTCAGTGGGGTTGAACGGATCCAGGAGCTCGAGATCCTGAACGAGCCCATCGTAGTAGTCCCACATTGCTCCTTCCACCTCAGCGGAAGGTGTTTGTACAGGAAGCCCTATCTCAGCAGCTTCCCGGCGACTGACCAGGTGATAGTGGGAGTACAGTCCGGTCGTTAGGCGGTGGATGAGCTGATTGGTCTGCTCTTTATCACGATCTGGCGCGTGGAGCGCGAGCATTTTTTTCGCCAGCTCGCGGATTTGATTGACGCTGCGTTCGACGTTCCCAAGCGCCAAAGGGTGCACCTTGTCCGTAAGTCTTAAGAAGACCGCGGCCTCGCTGTCACCTTCTACACCGTTGCGCTTCGCGAGCTCGAAATAGGCCATCACGTCTTCGACGGAAATGGGCAGTCTCAGGACGGGATTCTGAGGATGGGGTTCGTTGTATGGGCTCACGATGGTCGGATCGATCGGACTGAGAGTGGCATAGCGACCCATGAGGATCACGTCGGCACCAAGTGCAACTAAGGTTCCAGCGCTGTGAGCGCTCATGGGTACAAGCACCGTCAGCGTTTTGCAATGCTCGCGAATCGCATTGACCAAGGGCCAGGCGGCATGCGTCTCGCCGCCTCGTGTATGCAAGAGAAGCCCGATGGTGTCGTGGTCGCCTACAGCTCGTAGGTGTCGTGGCAGTCGGGGAAGTTGATCTGCTGCAATTTGGGTGGGCATGTTTGGGCGGTCGCCCGTGACTAGAGCGAGAACTGGGTGGCCGACGGCAGTTTGGAGCGCCCGCAGGCGTTCGATACGCGTTTGGCGCGACATGGGGTGAGTAAGTATGCTTCACTCGCTAGGTACGATGGAGGCGATCTGAGATGCAGTCGATGCCTTTGCCTACCCCACCGCCGGGAACGAGCCCGGCGCCCTTCCTAGGTGCGCCTTTCTTGGTACGGCAACCGGAGTATCAACTCGTGGTGCTCGTCCCCGAGGCCGTGTTTGTCGCGGGTGCTGGCACGTCGTGCGTCGTTCCCGCTGGGAGCGGCGGTGCGCCACTGCCGCCAGAGGCGGTCCTCATCGCTCCTAGGTCGGTCGGAGGCTAAGCGGCCTTCGGCTTCTCGTGACGTACCCTGGCACGAGCGCGAGGTGGCGGGTGACTAGTCTTCATTAGCTGGGTGGGCAGCGTAGTCGAGTTCGGGTTGCTCAGCAGCTATGAGCTCCGCTCGCGGAGCACGCCGATGGGTCAGGTTGCCACCCGTCAGATGGGGATAGTCAACCTGCTTGCCGTCGAGTAGCTCGCCGACTGTGAGGAGCTGCAGCTTCGCGTACTCGCCGCCCCACGGTGACTTGTAGAACCCTGCGCTCGCAGCGACGGCACGCATCTGCGGGGATGGCTTCTCGAAGGACAGCAGAACACCGACCTGCGCATTGTTCTCGTCCACCACGCCGCGAAGCTGTTGTACGTACGCCGGTTGAATATGTCCGGCCTTGACCTGAAAGATGATCTGCTTGGTCTTGCCGCCTGTTCCCTCGTCGTGGAAGTAGAGACGGCCGTCGATGCCCTTGTCAGGGCCTGGTTGTCCGCTGCCGGCAACGCGCGCACCAACAAGTCCGAGTGCCCACGCTTGGAACTGAAACGGATTATCTTGGGCGAGTTGACGGGCACCGTCGACATCCACCGGTTCGCCGATGACCTTGTACGTGTTTTTCACGCTTGGCCCGTAAGCGTCCGCCAAACGGTGTTTGATCAGGCCGATGGCGAGGTGGGTGATATCTATGCCGATCCAACGTCGATCGAGTTTCTGCGCGGCGGCGATAGTGGTGCCACAGCCGCAGAATGGATCGAGTATTAGATCGCCCTTGCTGCTGCTCGAACCGATAATGCGCTCCATAAGTGCAACTGGCTTCTGCGTCGGGTATCCAAGGCGTTCGCCCTCGCCTGGAGGGACGGGGTCAATGTCAGTCCATACGTCCTGCAGCGGAACGCCGGGCATCTCGTCCAAGTACCGCTTGTAGGAAGGCATGCCACTCTTGCTGTAGACGAGTCGGCCTTGACGTTCATACTCTTCCATATTGGCTTTCGAGTATGCCCAAAACCGGCCCTTGTACGGCCGTACGCCATGCCATTCGTAGGACGTATCGCCGCCGGGTTTTGCCGCCGTGAGATCTCCGAGGCGGTAGCGTCTGTCAGTCCCCTCTTCCACATGGCGATAAAAGCTATCCACGTACTGCGGATCGTAGGGCGTATAGAGCGGATTCCAGATCCATTGGTTGCTTTTCGTATAAAAGAGAATGCAGTCGTGAATGTGCCCAGGCTGCTTGCGGCCCTGTTTGGTATCGCTGTGCGCACTGCTACGTTTCCAGACAATCTCGGCTTTGAAGTTACGAACGTCAAATACCGCATCCAAGAGTAGCTTGAGGTAGTGGCCCGCAGTTGGATCGCAGTGTAGGTAGATGCTTGCTGTGGGCTTCATGACTCTCCGGAGGTGCACGAGTCGGGGTGCCATCATCGCTAGATAAGCCAACATGTCACTCGTGCCGAGTACCGTCCGGAACCCCACAAGCGCATCGGCAACGCGTCCGCCCTTCTCGACCGTCTGCTCGTAGTCGTACTCAGCGTCGGTGTTCCATGTCCACGTATCCTCAAAGGCCATGATCTGCGCGGCAGACTGGGCGCCGTGCTCTTGGAATAAGACGTTGTATGGTCGATTTGAGTTGAAGGGAGGATCGAGGTAGACGAGGTCAACTGTCTCGTCCCGGATGTACCTCGGCAGCACGTCGAGGTTGTCGCCGTAGTAGAGAAGGTTCGTATCCACGCCAGGAAGCCTACCTGGGGCTCGGCACACAGGGTGCCGCGCCCGGCTGATCCGGGATCGATCCGGCCGCCGGTTAGGCCGACCGGGGGGCAACTGCCCGTCGGTCGGCCGGACCGGAGTCTCGTCGCCCGGATGATGACGGGGGCGGGCCCCGGGGGAACCTTGTAGACAACTATGTAGACAGAATATGGCTCGGCTGGCATACTGTTCGTCATGCCGCCCAGATCACAGCCGAGGCCGGGGCCGAAGCCGCGTCCGGATGCGAATAAGGAGCTGGTCCACCTTCGAGTTAGCCCCAAGCTCTACGACGACCTCAAGGCTTGGGCTGATGAGGATGGCGTCTCTGTCTCTCAAGAGTGGCGGGCGTTAGCGCTGATCGGCCGGCTCGTTGTCGAGCAACCGAAATTCCTCCAGCAGCTCGTGATGGACCGCAACGCGACGAGGACGAAGATCGTCAGAGATTTCGAGAGGGATGCCCGGGCACCAGCTAACCGCTCGGAACGCCAAGGTGCTGGGACCACGTGAAGGCGCCACGGAACGCGTAACACCGTGGCGCTAAAGTCCGGAAAGCAGTAGGCAAAGTCCTTCGAACGATGCAGTTATACGGTCTTGGTGGCGAAATGCCAACAACTGCTGGCGTACGTGCATTGAGCTCCGGGGTGGACACGCTCGCGTTCTCGGTGCGAGGCCAGCTGCGCCACGACTTCGTGGAGCGGGTCGAGACCCTGAAAGCGCGAGGTGCTGGCGAGGCCGAAATGGTCTCGACGTTTGCGTCCGATGGTCTCGAGTTTGTTCTAGCGAAGCACGGCGTACGAGGTTACCCGTTCTTGTTGAAGGCCTCGGGGTACGACGTGATACTTGGCGCAAAAGAGCCGTTTCCTCCGGTATTGATCGAAATCCGGTCACGGAGATTGCACGAGTTGGGTGCGGAGGAATCAGTTCGCGAGGTTGTCGAGCGACTTGAGGGCGATGTTTTTGAAGGTTCTTGTGTGCTCCTGCCCTCCCGAATTGATGTCTACGCTGACATCCAAGGCTGGGAGCCTGTATTGAGCGATTTCGAGCGTTTCGCTTGTCGGGCGAAGCACCGCGAGCTCTACCAACCGGAAGGCCGAGCCTATGACTTCGGGAGTGAGCTTTCCGGCTACAAATTCGGAAAAGGGCCGGTCGTTGGTCGGATCTACAACAAGACGCTCGAGCAGCGGGTAAAGACGGATAGGGGTGCCTCGATCTTCTGGGACGGGATGGACGCCGACCGCCCAGTGTGGCGCATCGAGTTTCAGTTCAGACGCACGGCACTCGTTGAATTCGGACTGGCGTCGAGCGAAACGGTCTTGCAAAACCGCCAAGGGCTGTGGTGGCAGGGGCTGGATTGGTTGTCGCTGAGAGCGCGCAGCCATCACGCGAAGCGGTCGCGCTGGCCGGAGGATCCCATGTGGCAGTGGCTTCGTACGATTGCAATTGGCTTGCCCTGTAATCAGCTTGTTCGAACCCGGATGCGTAGAGTGAATTACGAACGCACGATAAGCGCGCTCGCTGGTCACCTCAGCTCACTAGGCGCGATGGTCGGCCGCGACGATCTCCTCGATGTCCTCAGCAGCGCGGCTGCGGGGGTAACTGACTACTTGACGGAGCGAGACGCGTCGTTCGAAGCGAAGGTTGGCGGAAAGAGGGCGCGGCTCCGCGCGCTCTGGGGTAAGGCGGATCCATGAGTGGCGAGTTGCATCAAGCGTGGCTCTGGAGCCCAGAAACGCGGGCTTTCGATGGCAGCCGATTGAGGCGTGCGATTATCTCGCGCGGCTGGACGGTGGCAGAATTCGCGAGCGCATCCAGAATTCATGCGGCCTCCGTCTATAACGCGCTCAGCGGCCGTCCCGTCCGGGATGGAACTGCAATACGAATCTTCGAAACGCTCGAGAGACGCAAGCCGATGAACGTCGCTTTAGACGTCGGTTAGAAACGAATTCGCGCTGCAGCTTCGAGGACGGCTTGACTGGTCTTACCCCGATAGTAGTACGCGACCATATCGCTGCTCGCGTGCCCCATCAGCTGCTGCAGGTGCAGCATATGCATGCCGGCGTCGGCACACCAGGTGCAGAACGTGTGGCGGAAGCGATAGGCGTTGCACCGGATACCAGTGCTCGTCCCAAGCGTCGCTAGCATCGACTTGAGCCCTTCGAGCGTGAACGGTTGTGGACGTCCGTGGCGGTCGCTACGTAGGGACAGGAACAGTCGTGACGCGCTGACGGGACGCTCGGGGTCCACCAGATGAGCGCGGAGCAGTCGTGGCAGGGTGGTCTGCCCCACCGTTAGCGGTATGTCGCGGAAGCCTGCTTGGGTCTTGGTGGCATCCGGGTGGTGCACCGACCCGCGGACCTCGACGACGGGTGGCGTGCGGTCGAGGCGGACGTGCTGCTCGTCCAGTGCCAGGACCTCGCTGGGTCGTAGGCCCGTATAGAGGAGCATGGCGACGAGGAGGCGGTCGCGTTCCGTGGCGGCGTTCTTCAATAGCAGCTCGGCCTCACCGTGCGTGAGTGCTGGCTCTTTGGGGCGGGCGAAGTCCGTTGCCGGCGAAACGCGAAGAGTGGTCAGTGCGCCATCAGCCGCATGGGTGGTCCCAAACTGTTCGTCGCAAAAGGCACCGAAGGAGCGCAACTGGCTGCGGACCTTCTTGATGGTCGCCGAGTCGCGGCGCAGATCGTGCTGCAGCCAATGGAGGTAGTCGGCTGCGAGGTCACCGGTCCAGGCGTCGATGGTTTCGATGCCCCGCTCGCGACGAAAGGAGGTCAGCGGCCCACCCAAGAGGTTGTTGCGCACGTTCTGTTTGCTCGTTGGACTGTAGAGGCGGCCGGTCTTGCGCGAAACGTGGTACTCGGCAAATCGCTCGACCGCTCGTTCGAAGGAAACGCGGTCGCCTGTCGCCACCAACGATTTGCGTGCCACGGGTCTGCGGTTGGACTGCAGTGGCTGGAGCCAGTCGGCCATGGCGCTCCGATCTTAGCACCGTTTTGCTTGGGAAGTGGTGGCAGCCGCTCGCAGCACCCAACTTTCAGGCCACTCGGCACAAATCGAGGTAGTGGTCCTAGCGAGCGAAACGCCTTTCTCTGAAAGCGATTTCGCCAATCCATCCGAGCGTGGAGCGGGAGACGGGTCTCGAACCCGCGACCCCTACCTTGGCAAGGTAGTGCTCTACCACTGAGCTACTCCCGCGTCGCGCATCGGAAGTATACCGGAGCAGCTGCGAGCGAATAAACGCTCGCAGGCTCCGATGCTCAAGTCACGCGGCGACAGGCGCCGTCACGGTGTTCTCCGAGACGACGTCGTCGCGCTTCGCCGACGCACGAGCCCGCGGCACGAACAGCGCAGCCGCGGCACCGAGAGCGAGCACTGCGGCACCGACGAAAGCGGCGGGATGAAGCCCGGCGACGAAGAGCTGCGGGGTCGCGTAGCCGCCGGCGCGGCTGAACACCGTCGCGAGCACGGCGATGCCGAACACACCACCGATCTCGCGAATCGCGTTCGTCGCTCCGGACGCCTGGCCCGCCTCAGTGGGCCGCACCGCAGAGAGCACCGCGTTTGCCGCGGGCGCGAAGACCAGGGCCATGCCGGTGCCGGCGAGGATGAACGGCCCGATGAATGCGACGTACGGCGTCGTCGCGGTGACGATCGCAGAGATCCATGCGAGCGCGATCGCCTGCAGCGCGAGTCCCACGAACATCAACGGCCGGCTGCCCACGCGGTCGGAGAGTATTCCCGCCACCGGCGCCACCAGCATGGGCATGCCCGTCCAAGGCAGCGTGCGCAGCCCCGCCTGGAGCGCCGTGTAGTGCTGTGCCGTCTGGAAGAACTGCGCCAGCAGGAAGATCGACCCGAACATCCCGAAGTACATCGCGTATGACACAACGTTGGTCGCGGTGAAGGCGCGGCTGCGGAAGAAGCGCAGCGGCAGCATCGGCGCCGCGGTGCGCCGCTCCCAGAGCGCGAACGCAGCCAGGACCGCTGCGCCGCCGAGCAGCGCACCTAGCACTGTGCTGCTTCCCCACCCGAGCGCGTTCGCTCGCACCAGCCCGTACACGATGCCAAAGAGCCCGGAGGTCGCAAGCACCACGCCGGGGATGTCGAAGCGCCGGCGGCTGCCATAGCTTTCGCTGAGGCGCAGCAGTGCCAGCGGCGCGACGACGATGCCCACCGGCACGTTGATCCAGAAGATCCAGTGCCACGAAATGCCGCTGACCACGGCGCCACCGACGACGGGTCCGAGCGCCACACCCAGGCCACTGATGCCCGACCAGATGCCGAGCGCGACGCCGCGGCGGCCTTCGGGGAAGGCTTCACTGAGCAGCGTGAGCGTCAGCGGCATGACGATCGCCGCACCCACTCCCTGCAGTGCTCTCGCCGCGACCAGCGCCGTGACGCTGGGCGCCAGCGCTGCGGCGGCCGAACCAATCGTGAAGACGCCGAGCCCGGCGACGAACATGCGCCGCCGCCCGAAACGGTCGCCGAGCGCGGCGCCCGTGAGGAGCAGCACGGCGAAGCTGAGGGTGTACGCATTCACCGTCCACTCCAGCGAGTCGATGCCGGCGCCGAGGTCGACACGGATGCTGGGCAGCGCCGTGGTGACCACCAGGTTGTCGAGCGTCACCATGAACAGCGCCAGCGACACCAGTGCCAGGGTCCAACCGGTCCTCGTTCGGGGCATTTCGCCTTCTCCTTCTATTGATTGATTGATAATCGACGTGACCAAAAAAATTTGTACTCGCCACTCAGGCGATCGTGCCCAGCCCTTCCTGCTCCACACTGACGGCGCCGTCCGTCCACAGCGGCGCGCAGATCTCGGGAACCTCCAGGATCGTGGTGACGTTGGCGAGCATGCCCGCCGCAAAGAACTGCGCCACCTGGTGCGGCGACGCGCCGCTCCAGCGCGCAACGTCGTCTGCGAGCGCGCGGAAACCCTTGGCGACGTGGCGACGGATGTCGGCGTCTCCCGATGCCGCATAGCTCTGCAGCTGCACCAGTAGCTCGAAGCGGTCGGAGATGAGTTCGGGATAGGTCTGACCCATACGGTCCAGCGCATCCTCCGCTGTGCCGGCGCCCCGTACCGCGTCGCGGAACGTCGCCCTGACACGTCCCTGCACCCGGTCGTGCACCGCGAGAAACAGATCGCGTTTGTTGGGGAAGAGCGCATAGATGTACGGCTGGCTGATGCCGGCTCGCTTGGCGATGGCAGCGGTGCTCGCCGCCGCGTAGCCGGCCTCCGCGAACTCACGGATCGCCGCCTCGAGCACCTGCTCACGACGATCCTCGGAGCTCTGCCGGGATCGAGCGGGGTGGGTATCTGCTGCCATGTCGGCCATATTATTGATCGACCTATCATTTCATGTCAAGGCTCTCGGCCTAGACTTCCCCGCCGATGTCCGACATCCCAGGACCGGGATCCCCGCAGGACGTTCCGCCGCCGCCGCCGGGTGACGGCCTGCCCCCTCCACCTCCGCCCGACCTCCCGCGTCCCGAGCGGTCGGAGCCGGAACCCGAGCCCGAGGCGCCCTACATCCCGGGAGGCCCCGTCGGCGTCGCGGCTGCCGTGGACGAAGAGGGGGTGGTCGCCGAAGGCGAGGCACGCGGCAAGGAACCCGAAGACCGGTTCCGGACCTGGGTGGCGATCGGCATCGCCATCGTCTCGATCCTCGGGGCCGTGGTCGCGTTCACCGGCACCCTCGCGGCGCAGACGGCGAGCCAGCTCGACGAGTCCGGCATCGAGGACACGGCGACGCAGCAGCAGATCATCACCAACCTCAACGCGACGGTGCAGGAGGACGAGCGCAACCTGGCGCAGTACCAGGAGGACCTCAAGGCCGCAGCCATCCTGCACTCGCAAGCGGCCACCCTGAGCTCGTCCGATCCGTCGAGCGCTGCACAGCTGCGCGATCAGGCTGAGTCCTACACTGTGCTGGCGCGCACCCGCGCCTCATTCTTCCGCGGCGCCTTTCCCGCACCAGGGCCGGACAACGGGCCGGTGCAGTACGATCCCAAGGCCGCGCTGCAGCGCCTGGAGAACTCGAACGAGCAGCTCAGTGAGCTGCGCCCCGACTCGACGCTGCAGCAGGCGGATGCGACGCATTCGCAGGGCGTCAACCTGGTGGGGTTGGTGACACTCTTCATCGCGGCGTTGCTCTTCCTGACGCTGGCGCAGTTCACGCGACCCGCGATCCGCCGCGTGTTCGCCGCCGCCGGCGTGCTCACCGCGCTCGTCGCTGTGGTGCTCTGGATCTTGGTGCTGGTGGTCGGGCCATGATGAAGCCGCCGGAGCGGGTGGAGATTCCCGAAGGCGAAGAGCTGCGCCGCGAACGGTTCGCGCGCGTGCTCGCGGTGTTGATCGTCATCGCAACGCTGGGTGTCGCCGCCGTCGAGTACCTGCACTCCGTCGCTGAGCAGCGTGCAGACGCCGCCGGCGTGAGCGCGCAGCAGCTGAGCATCGAGCGTCAGGGCGAGCTTGTGCGTGCCGACGACGCCGCGCGCGCCAACCTCGACATCTACGCGCAGCAGCAGCAGGAGCTCACCGAGGAGGGCAACGCGTTCCAGGAGTACCTCGCGCCCAGCGTGGTGCAGGGCTCGGCGCAGGGCAACCTGCTGCAGCTGGAAGAGACGCGCTGGGCCACATTGGCGTCGCTGACCGGTGATCTGACGACGATCAAAGCCGGCGGCCCCACGAGCCCGCAGCAGGATGTTTATTTCCCCGGCGTGCTGCTCTCGCAGAGCGAGAAGAGCTCGGACCGGCTCTTCGCGCTGGGCGACGCGCAGGATCAGCTGCGCGCCGACTGGCAGGGGCGCAGCGGCCTGCTCTCCGTGATCCTGACCCTGCTCGCGGTCGCCATCTACCTGTTTGGTCTTTCCCTGACCCTGCAGGCGCACATCCGCCGCTGGCTCGTCGGCCTCGGCGTCGTGCTGGTGGCCGTCGGCACCGTTTCCACCGTGGTGCTCCAGTTCTCCAACCCGACGCAGCCCGACGACGCAGCCGCCACCTCGTACGCCAATGGGATGTACGCGCTCAACACGTTCTACACGCAGCCGGGCAGCCAGGGCCTGGAGGTCGCGGACCGCTACTTCACCCAGGCGATCCAGCAGCGGCCGCGTTTCGCACAGGCGTATCTCGAGCGCTCGCAGGTGCGCTTCCTGATCGGGTCGCCGGAGCGCACCAACAGCATCGTGAGCATCACCACGCCGGCGGCGCTGCAAGCTCAGGGGAACGACCTGCAGATGGCGTACGAGCTCGGGCTGCGCGACAAGCTGCTCCTCAACAACATCGCCGCCAACCGACTGCTGCTGGCGATCACCCAGGGCCAGTCGTCTGACTACGGACCGGCCATGACCTTCCTGCAGGGAGCGTTGAAGCTCGACCCCAACGACCCACTCCTCTACTACAACCTCGGGCTTGCCTATCTCGGTCAGGGCAACCGCTCGCAGGCGCAGCAGACCTACCAGGACGCCGTGCAGCACACGCTGTACACGGACGTCAGCCACCGCACCGCGCGCAACGACACCTTCGCCGAGGAGTTGTACGTGGGGGGCGCGTTGACATCGCTCGACCTCTTGGGACTGCACCGCACCGACCTCGCCGCGCAGGTCCGTGCCATGAAGGTGCTCATCGTCAACGGCGTGGACCGCAACCAGGGACCGCCCGGCAGCACCGGTACCATGAAGATCACCGAGCTCGACGTCTTCCCCGCGGAGCTGCAGTGGAAGGCGACGATCGACGGCGTCAACCCGCAGACGTCGAACGTGTCGACGCAGTGGTACTACCAGGCGTCGCCGAAGCTCGGGTGGTCGGTCATCGGCCCGATGTCCGGCGTGGCCTACCGCGCCACCAACGGCGTCACCCAGTACAACGCCGTCTACCAGAACATCTGCAGCGGGTGCACGTCGAGCGACTACTTCCTCATCAACAGCTCACTGAAGACGATGACGCAGTGCGTGCAGCCGGGTCGCTACAAGGTGGAGGTGTACATCAACGGCGGCCTCGCGGCCACGGCCAGCGCAGACGGGAGCTCGCTGCCCACGCTGAAGGCCGAGCAACTGCCCGAGCTGGGCATGGACCTGTGCCACCCCACCGCATGGAAGCAGGACACGACCGACATCAGCGCGGGGTTCGACAACGGATTCGTCTCCCCGGACCACACGTCGGGTGCGTACTTCTTCCGCTTCCAGAACCCAGAGGTGGCCTCCGGCACCGACCCCAAGACGGAAGCGGAGACATTCCGAGACGAGATCCTCAGCGTGTTCAGCAGCCTGCTGCTGCCCAACGGCGCAGGAACACCCACCATCGACTGCGGCACCCCGGTCAACGGCACCAACACCCTTCCCTGGGGCAACACGCTGGACTCCAGCTGCGTGCGCAGCGACTCCTACTTCCTCGGACTCACCGGTGCCAACGAAGAGTGGTACACGTACAGCGGCGGCGTGCTGCACATCGGCACCGGCGTCACGTCCGACGGAGCCGTGCTCGGCGCGTTCTCGTTCGGCCCCAACGCGCAGTGGCAGTCACAGTCCGAGCCGCTGCCCGACGTGGTGTTCGACTCCTTCGTCTACACCGGGCAGTGAGCTCTCAGCGTGCCGCGGTCGCTTCCGTGAGCTGCTGCGACTCGATCCAGCGCTGCAACGCGTCACCCGACTCGAAGGAGCTGATCAGCGAGTAGCGTGGTTCTGGGCCGGGGTTGTGCACGACGTGCGCCAGGCGCTCCGTGTCGATCACCAGCTGCATGCCGGGGTGGAGCGCGATGCGCGTCTCCGTCGCCGGGTCGTCGCGCTCCTCGCGCAGGATGAACGTTGATCCCGCGGGCGCGTTCAGCTCCAGCCAGGCGCGCACCACCCATCCTTCACTGTCGGGATTGAGCCGGTTGTTGTCGTCGACGTGCAACTGCCGCAGCGCGTCCTCCTCGGAGGACGGGTTGAGCTTGATGACGCGAACGCGGCCAAAGCGAGCCCCGACCGTCTCCACATAGCTGCACAGCGTCGGCGCGATCGCGCGGTTGTCAGTCCAGATGCCGTCCTTGTCGGGCTTGCCGTGGTCCCAGAAACCGCGACACTCCATCTGCCCGAGCGCCGACGCCAGGGGTGCGAAGTTCGTGTCGCCGCCCGACTTCCAGTCGACGTACTCGAGCCTGTCCCATTCCTGCTGCGGAATGGGTGGACCCTCGCGGTCGCGCAGGATGACAAAGCCTCTCTCAGCCAGGATGTCGAGCTTGCGATGGGCCATGGACGCTCCTCATGAACGTGGTGCGGTCGGGCGAGCCTGCTGCTCCTAGGCTAACCCGCGGACCCGCTCGCCGGTCGCCCGCCGCTGCCCCGCTAAGCTGCGGCGGTGCATCCGGAACTCGGCCTCGCGCTGGAGCTGGCGGACATCGCCGACGCGCTCACGCTGCAGCGCTTCGGGGCGAGCGACCTGCAGGTGGAGACGAAGGCCGACATGACGCCGGTCACCGAGGCTGACCGGCGAACCGAGGATGCGCTGCGCCAGCACCTGCGTCGCACGCGGCCTGATCACGCGGTCACCGGCGAAGAGTTCGGCGCCGACGACAGCGGCTCGGAGTGGCGCTGGCTGCTCGACCCCATCGACGGGACCAAGAACTACGCTCGCGGCATTCCGGTGTGGGCTTCGCTCATCGCACTGTGCCATGGCGACGACCCGGTGTGCGGCGTGGTGTCGGCGCCGGCGTTGCGGCGGCGCTGGCTCGCCTGCCGCGGCGAGGGCGCGTGGAACGACGCCGGCGAGACGCTGGCTGTGTCCCGCATCGACAGCCTCGACGCCGCCACGCTGTCGTGCACCGACTTCCGCGATCTCGACGCGCACAGCGGCGCCGCGGGCTTCCGCACCCTCGCGTCGCGCTGCCGCATCGTGCGCGGCTTCGGTGATTTCTGGTCGCACGTGCTCACCGCGGAAGGATCGGTTGACGTCGCAATCGAGGCCGGCGTGAAGCCGTGGGATCTTGCGGCGCTCCAGGTGATCGTCACTGAGGCGGGCGGCCGTCTCACCGACTTCTCGGGCGTCGACCGGATCGACGGCGGCAGCGCCGTCACCAGCAACGGAATCCTGCACGACCGCGTCCTGCGAATCCTCGCAGCGCGATGAACAGTGACCTTGCACTCGCCCACGAGCTGGCCGACATCGCCGACCGCGAGTTGATGGCCAGCTTCCGCTCGCGCAACCTCGTGGTGGTCGCCAAGCCGGACATGTCGCCGGTGACCAACGCCGACAGCGCCATCGAGCGCGCCGTCGCCGACCGCATCGCGCACAAGCGTCCCGGTCATGCCGTGTTCGGCGAGGAGTTCGGCGCGCAGGGAGACGGCGCTGCCACCTGGCGCTGGGTCATCGACCCGATCGACGGCACGCGCAGCTTCGTGCGCGGCAACGAGACGTGGGCGACGCTCATCGCGCTGCAGCGCGAGGGCGAGACGGTGATCGCCGTGGCGTCGATGCCGGCCCTGGGACACAGGTATCAGGCGGCGCGCGGCGAGGGCGCGGCGCTCAACGGCAAGCCGATCCGCGTGTCTCGCGTGAGCCGGCTCGGGGAGGCGCTGATCACGCACACCAGCATCCGCGGCTTCGTGCTCGTGGGCAAGGCGGAGCTGCTGACCAAGCTGGCGGGCCAATGTTGGGACGCGCGCGGCCTGGGCAACTCGATGTCGCACCTCGCGGTGGCGCGCGGCACCGCGGACATCGGCTGGACGTCGCGCGCCAACGTGTGGGATTTCGCCGCGCTGGCTCTGATCGTCGGCGAAGCGGGCGGCAGGTTCACCGACCGCAGCCGCGACGACCCGGTGCTCGGCGGCACCGGCATCTCCAGCAACGGCGTGCTCCACGACCTGGTGCTGCGCGAGGCGGAGGTCGATCCCGCATGAGGGTGGGGATGGCGCGCCACGGTGGCGCGCTGCATCCCGCGCTGCTCGTCGACGGAACCGTGCACGTCAGTGACATCTCGGCGCCGCATCCGTTCGCGCCGGGTGTGGCCGACGAGCTCGTCGCTGCTTTTGACCGTGGCGCGCTTTCCCCGACCGGCCTCGACAGCCTCGGCCCGCCGGTGCCGCGCCCGGGGAAGATCATTTGCGTCGGGCGCAACTACGCCGCGCACGCGCGCGAGCTGGGCAACCCCCTGCCCGAACAGCCGATCCTCTTCGCCAAGTTCGCCACCGCGGTCATCGGCCCGTTCGACGACATCGTTCGCCCCGGCGGTGTCGACGACCTCGACTACGAGGCAGAGCTGTGCGTCGTGGTCGGAGCCGGCGGGCGGCACATCACACGCGACGCTGCGCTGAGCCATGCAGCCGGCTACTGCTGCGCCAACGACGTGTCGGCGCGCACGGCGCAGCTCAAGTCCGGTGACCAGTGGCTGCGCGGCAAGAGCTTTGACACGTTCTGCCCCATCGGGCCGGCGGTGGCCACGGCCGACGAGATCACCGACCCGCAGACGCTGCGCATCACATGCCGCGTCGACAGCGATGTGCGCCAGGACGCGACCACCTCGGACATGATCTTCGACGTCGCTTCGCTGATCAGTTGCTGCTCCGACGTCTTCACGCTGGAGCCTGGCGATCTGATCCTCACCGGCACGCCGCCAGGCGTTGCCATGGGGCGCGACCCGGCGCCGTGGCTGCAGCCCGGGCAGGTGGTCGAGGTGGAGATCGAGGGCATCGGGAGCATCGCCAACCGCGTCGTCGACGAGGCGGCACCGGCGACGTAGACTGCTTGCCGGCATGAGCAGCGTCGCCACGCCTGCCGGCGAGGGAGTCCTGGGGGCGACCGCGCCCAAGCGCATGGGGCTCGGCGCCGCGTGGCGCGTCTTCAGCAGGTACGGAAGCCCGCGCATCATCGGCAGCTTCGGCCTGGCCACCGTCGTGGCCAGGCTCGTGCTGGGGCACTGGAGCCTCGCGGATCTCGCGGTGGTCGGCGGCATCCTCATCGCCCAGCCGTTCGTGGAGTGGCTCATCCACGTCTTCCTGCTCCACTTCAAGCCGCGCCAGGTGCTCGGCCGGCGCGTCGACCCGCTCTTCGCTCGCCGCCACCGCATGCACCATCGCGATCCGCGCAACGTGCGCCTCGTGTTCGTGCCGCTGCCGGTGCTGGCAGGATTCCTCGCCGTCCTCTTCGCCATCGCCTGGTTCGCCTTTCCCACGCGCTATCTGAGCGTCACGGCTTTCGCCGCGTTCACCTGCTTCTTCTTCGGCTATGAGTGGACGCACTACCTGATCCACTCGCCATACGTGCCCCGCACTCCGCTGTTCCGCGCCGTGTGGCGGGCGCACATCCTGCACCACTACAAGAACGAGAAGTACTGGTTCGGCGTCACCAACCCCGTGGCCGACTACGTGCTCCGCACGGCGCCGCCGAAAGACTCCGTGGCGACATCGCCGACCGCGCGCACCCTCGGCATCGATGACGAGTTCGAGCTGCTGACCTCACCCGCCTGACACGGGCTGGCTCCGGCGGCAGGAGGTGGACCACATGGCGATTGCGAGAAGGATCGTGCCCGTCGCCGACGCCGGCGAGTTGGCAGCGCTGCCGGGTGTGCAGCAAGCCGCGAATGTCACCTACCACGGCGGACGCGTCATCTCCGCAGCCGAGGTGGTCACCGTCTTCTGGGGCAGCGCGTGGACTCAGGCGCCGCAGAGCCCGCTCGTGGCGCAGATCAACGGATTCTTCGACTTCATTCTCACCAGCTCGCTCATGGACCTGCTCGCGGAGTACGGCGTGGTCGGGATGCCGATCGGTCACGGCCGCCGCACCGGCAGCGCCACGATCACGTCGCCTGCCCCAGGGGGCGGCTCCGGTTCCGTGTCCGACGCGGACGTGCAATCCACGCTGCAAGCCTGGATCGGCAGCGGCGCGCTCGCGCAGCCGACCGCGAACACGGTCTTCTTCGTCTATCTGCCGCCCGGCGTCACGTCCACGCTCGACGGACAGCAGTCGTGCCAGGTGTACTGCGGCTACCACCACGACGCGGGGCGGCTCGTCTACGCGGTCGAGCCGTACGCGGACTGCGCCGGATGCACGTTCGGGGGCGACGTGTTCGGCTCGCTCACCAAGATCAGCAGCCACGAGCTCTGCGAGGCGATCACCGACCCGGCCGGCGACGGCTGGTACGACGACGCCACCGGCAACGAGATCGGCGACATCTGCAACGCCACCACCGTGCAGCTCGGCGGCTACACGGTGCAGGCCGAGTGGTCGAACAAAGGTCGCGCGTGCCTGCTGGCGCCGCCTGCCTAGACGCGGCGCTCGCGCCGGTTGCGCACCGCGGTGATCCACACGCCAGGTATCAGCATCAGCGCCGCGACTGATTCCACGAGCACTCCATACCCGAGAGCGGTGACGTATGCGGGCGCCGGATTGGCGGAGTCGTTCAAGACGTCGAGCGGACCGGCCCACATCGAACCCACGACCCAGAGAACCACCAGCGCACCGACCAGCAGGACCGCAGCAACAATCGACAGGACACTGTGGGCGCGGATCCGGCGCACGAGCGGCGCAGTCACAGCGACGCCGGCGACGATGACGGCGGCGATGACGATCGGAGCAGGGCCTGCGAGGTCCGGCGCGCTGAGTGCAGTGCCGACCGCCGTGGCCAGCATCACCACGGCTGCAAGCGCACCGAGCGGGCACCCGAGCCGCAGCCACCACGACATCCCGCCGGGGCGCTGCGGCTGCAAGAGCCACGGCTGCGGCGCCTGCCACGCGGCCGGCGCGTAGTACGCAGGGGGCGGTGGCGGTGGTGCATGCGATGTCGGCACCATGATCGCGGGCGGCGACTGCTCGGGTGTTCGCGTCGCGGTGCGGCGGTACGTCACGGTGCGATCAGGGTCGTCCGGCAGCGGCGGCGACGCGTATGCCGGTGCGTCGACGCGGCGGCCGGCGTCGAGGTCGGCGCGAAACGACGCGGCCGTGCCGTAACGCTCGGCCGGAGACTTGGCCATGGCGCGCTCCAGCACACGGCACAGCGCGTCCGGTACGCCGAGCGGGCGCACGTCCGGCGGCGGTTCGGTGCTGATGCGCTTGAACACCGCGGCGGTGGTCTCGCCGGCGCCGCGCGCGAACGGCGGCCGCCCGATGATCAGCGTCATGATCGTCGACGCCAGCGCGTACACGTCGGTGCCCGGCGTCCGCGGCTGTCCGTCCAGCACCTCAGGAGCCGTGTGGGCCAGGCTCACCATCGTCGACGTGCTCCGCGTCTCCGGGCCCTCGGAGAGCGCCGCCAGCCCGAAGTCGCCCAGCTTGACGGCGCCGTACCGCGAATAGAGCGCGTTCTCCGGCTTGACGTCGCGGTGCAGCACGTGCGCCGTGTGGGCCGCCTCCAGGGCGTCGCAGATGTCGGCGCCCACCGACGCCGCCTCCTTCCACTCGAACCGTCCCCGCCGTCGCACCGCCTCCGCGACGCTGCCCTGCGTCATGTCCTCCATGACGATGTACGGCCGGTCGGCTCCGTTGTACCCGAACGCGATGATGCCGACGACATGTGGATGGCCGAAGAGCGCATCCATCGCATGCACCTCACGCTCGAAATGGCGACGGGCCTCGGCGTCGAGCGCCACCGACAGCAGCTTCACCGCGACCGTCTGCTCGTATCCCAGGCGGTGGCAGCGGTACACGACCGCGAACCCACCCCTGCCGATCTCGACGGCGTCCGTGATCGAGGGCACCCCGAGGTCGACCGGCACCGGCGCCGTGTCCGCGTCGGACCAGTCCCCGCTCATGGCTACAGGTGGATGCCGCGCATGAGCATCCCCAGCGCGTAGGCCTCCGGCGTCACGGGCTGGTCGCGCTTTTCCCCGTCAGGCTCCTTCTTGCCGGCGCTGTCGGGGAGCATGTGGAAGGCACCGCTCATGATCAGGTGGTGCACACCTGGGGCCACCGCGTGCACCAGCTCACCGAACTTGCCCACGCGCGTCGACACCTCGTGCGGGCGCTTGATCATCGCCTCGACCACCATCTCTGCCGCCTCGTCGGGGCTGATCGTGGGGAAGCTGCGATACAAGCCCGTGGGCGCGATCATCGGGGTGCGCACCAGCGGCATGTGAATCGTGGTGATGTCGATGCCGTCGCCGGAAACCTCTGGCGCGAAGCACCGCGAGAAGCCGTCCAGCGCGTTCTTGCTGGCCACGTACGCGGCGAACCGCGGCGGAAACGTCTGGCCGCCGATCGACGTGATGTTGATGATGTGCCCGTTGTGGCGCTCGCGCATGCCCGGCACCACAGCGAGGATCATCGCCACCGCGCCGAAGTAGTTCAGCTGCATGGTGCGCTCGAAATCGTGGAACCGGTCGAGCGAGTTGAGCACCGACCGCCGGATCGAGCGCCCCGCGTTGTTGATCAACACGTCGACGCCGCCGTGCTCGTCGTTGACGCGCTCCACCAGGCGGCGGCAGGCGTCGGGGTCGCTGAGGTCCGTGGGGTACACGAACGCCTTGCCGCCCGCGGCCTCCACCTCCTCCTTCATCTCGCGGAGCTTGTCCTCGGAACGCGCCACGCCGATCACCGTCGCGCCCGACTCCGCAAGGTGACTGCAGACGGCGCGGCCGATGCCGCTGGACGCGCCTGTGACCAGCACCACCTTGCCCGCGGCAACACGTCGTAGGTTGGCGACGGTGGGCAGCTCGGGGTCGAGGTGACGCTCCCAGTAGTCCCACACCTTCCACGCGTACGTGTGCAGACGCGGGCAGGCGATGCCCGTGCCCGCGAGCGCGTTGCGCGCCTCGGTGCTGTCGAAGGTCGCGCGGTAGTCGACGTACTGCAGCGCCGCCGCCGGCACGCCGAGCTTGTCGAGCACCTCGTCGACGACGCGCCGCACCGCAGGAAGCTGGCCGGCGGCGGCGAGCGCGCCACGGGGGAGCATCCGCGCCATGCGCCGGTCGAAGCGCAGCGCGAACTCCGGTGCGTGCGCAGCGCGGCAGAACGTGTTGATGGTGTCGCCGAGCGACATCGGGTCCGGATCGGTGAGATGGAACGCGCGCCCGTCGAGGCCGTCGAGGTGCGAGATGTGGTCGATCGCCCTGGCCACGAAGTCGACCGGCACGAGGTTGAGCGGGCTTCCCTCCGGGCCGATGAAGGGTGTCCACTGCGGGAACGAGTCGCGCATGCGCTGGATGAGCTTGAACGCGTAGTAGGGGCCGTCGACGCGGTCGGCCTCGCCCGTCTCCGACGAGCCGATGACGATCCCGGGCCGGTACACCCGCCACGGCACCGTCGCGTCCTCGCGCACGATGCGCTCCGACTCGTACTTGGTCCTGAAGTAGGGATGGTCGAGGCGCTGTCCTTCGGCGAACATCGCCTCGGTGAACTCGCCCTCGTAGTGCCCGGCGACCGCGATCGAGCTGGCGTGGTGCAAGCAGCGCGCGCCGATGGCGTTGGCGAACTCGACGACGTGGCTCGTGCCCAGCACGTTGGCCCGCTCGGCGTCCTCCTCCGACGCGCGCAGGTCGTACACCGCGGCGAGGTGATACACGCGGGCGCCGCGCAGCCGCTCGCGATCCTCGTCGCTCACACTCAGCCCCGGCTCGCCGATGTCGCCGGCGATGGCGACGAGACGCTCGCCGTCAGGATCGAGGCGCTCGCGCAGCGCCGCGAAGCGCGCCCTCGACCCGGGTCGCACCAGCACGTGCACGCGCGCGACGTCGCGAGCCAGCAGGAGCGGCACCAGGTGGCTGCCGATGAAACCGGTCGCGCCGGTCACGAAGTAATCCACGGGCTCCACTCCTGTCAGCAGGTCCACCGCTGCCGCGGCGAGGATAGAGCCAGCCCGAACACTCCTGCAGGCGCGACTCCACCGCTGTCGGTGCAGATCGCAGGGGCCGGCGAGCACAATTGACACACACGTCAACTTCCCGAGGTGCTCGTCTCATGCCCGAACCGGTCATCGTCGCCGCCGGCCGCTCGCCGATCGGCAGAGCCATGAAGGGGTCGCTGGTCAACGTCAGGCCGGACGACCTCGCGGCGTTCATCGTCGGCCAGGTGCTCGACCGGGTGCCGCAGCTGCCGCGGGACGAGATCGAGGACCTGATCTGTGGCTGCGGGCTTCCGGGCGGCGAGCAGGGGTTCAACCTGGGCCGGGTGGTCAGCATCCTGGCGCGCCTCGAGGTGCCGGGCACCACCGTGACCCGCTACTGCGCCTCCTCGCTGCAGACCACGCGCATCGCCGCGCACGCCATCCGCTGCGGCGAGGGCGACGCCTTCCTCAGCGTCGGAGTTGAGTGCGTGTCGCGATACCTGAACGGCACCAGCGACATCCCCACCTGTCGCAACGAACGGCTGGAACCGGGCAACGCCGAGGGATTCCCCGACATCTACATCACCATGGGGCAGACGGCGGAGAACGTCGCCGCTCGCGAGGAGATCTCGCGCGAGGAGCAGGATCGCTTCGCGCTGCGCAGCCAGCAGCGTGCCGTCGCGGCGCAGGACGACGGCTTCTTTGCCCGCGAGATCATCCCGGTCGAGCTGCCCGACGGTGGAGGCGTGTTCGCCAAGGACGACGGTCCACGGCGCGAGACGAGCCTGGAGAAGCTGGCCACGCTGCAGCCGGCGTTCCGTGAGGGAGGCACCGTGACGGCGGGGAACGCGTGCCCGCTCAACGACGGCGCCGCGGCCGTGGTGGTCATGTCGGACACCCGCGCGCGCGACCTCGGCATCGCCCCTCTGGCACGCATCGTCTCGACCGGCCTCACGTCGCTTGCTCCGGAATACATGGGACTGGGTCCCATCGAGGCGTCACGGCAGGCGCTGCAGCGTGCGTCGATGAGCATCGACGACGTCGACGTCGTGGAGATCAACGAGGCCTTCGCCGCGCAGGTGATCCCGTCGGCGCGCGGCATCGGCATCGACCCCTACGACGAGCGCCTCAATCCGCACGGCGGCGCGATCGCGCTCGGCCATCCCTTCGGCATGACGGGCGCCCGCATCCTCTGCACGCTGCTCAACGATCTGCGCACCATGGACAAGACGATCGGGCTGGAGACGATGTGCGTGGGCGGAGGCCAGGGAATGGCGATGGTCGTGGAGCGGCTCGCCTAGGCGTCCGTCGCGTGGCGCAGCGCCGCCGATCCGCGCTTCGCGGGCACGCCCGGGAGCGTCACGGCGTCCGAGTCGCCATGCGGGGCACGGGGCTTGCGTCGCACCGCGCGGATCGCACTCGCCAGCTGCTCCGCGGCCGTGTCCACCTGCTGCCGCGTGACGGTCAGCGGCGGCAGCATGCGGATGATGCCGTTTCCGTCGTAGATGACCAGAACACCGCGCTGCTGCAGCTCCCGCGCCACCAGGTGGCCGCCGTGGTGAAGCTCCACGGCGGCCATGAGTCCCCGGCCTCGCACGGCTCGGATCTCCGGTAGGCGCAGAGCGCGCAGCCGCGCCTGCAGGTGCTCCCCGGTCGTGGCGGCGGCCGCCTGCACCGAGACACCGGTGGCGACCACGAGCGTCGCCGCCGCCGCCGCGCAGATGATCGGATTGGCCGAGTCGGCGCTGACGAACCAGCCGCCGCGGCCGGCGAGATGGCGCGCCACGCCGTGCTTCGCCGCCATGACGCCGAGAGGAAAGCCGCCCGCCAGGCAGTGAGCCATGCAGACGATGTCAGGCGTCACACCGTCCGAGCTGCACGCCAGCACGGTCCCCGTGCGCAGCGCCGTCTGCCTCTCGTCGACGACGAGCAGCGCACCCCACCGCTCGCAGCTCGCCGCCACCGCGGCCAGGTATCCGTCCGGTGGAACCCGCACGCCGGCGTCCGCTTGCAGCGGCTCGACCACGACGGCGGCGACGGACTCGTCGAGCCGTGACTTCGAGCGCGGCTGCGTCGCCGAAGGGCACGCGCTCGTGGCGCTCGTCGCCGGGCGCCGCGCCGTGCTGCGAACGCTCCATGGTGATGACGCGAGGGCGAGCCGTGGCGATGCGCGCGGCGCGCACCGCGGCGTCGACCGCCTCGCCGCCGGTGTCGACCAGCAGCGCGTGCGTGAGTGCGCCGGGAAGCATCGTGCTGAGGACGTCGAACAGCTCGTCGCGCGCGTCGCTCTCGAACGTGTGGTGCGCAGCGCTGACGCGACGCAGCTGGCGTTCCACCGCCGACAGCACCGCGGGGTGCGCGTGTCCCAGCAGCAGCGAACCGCGGCCTGTGTCGAGGTCGAGGTAGCGCACGCCGTCGTCGTCCCACAGGTACGAGCCCTCGCCGCGAGCGATGCGCAGCTCGCGGTCGTTCGACATCGGGATGCGCCGCATCCAGCGCGCAGGGATTACGGATCTCATGCAGGGCTTCCCCGTGTGCAGCCACGAGCTCCCCCACTCCGCGCCGAACTCTACATTCGATCCGCCGTCAGCGCGCGATGCTCAGGGACCCGAGGCGACGGGCCGCGACGGGTCCGCGATCCACTCGCTCCAGGACCCGGCGTAAAGCGCCGCGTCGACGCCGGCCACGGCCAGCGCCAGAACCAGCTGCGCCGCGGTCACGCCGGAGCCGCAGTACGCGCCCACCGCGGCACCGGGCAGCGCCCCCGCGGCGGCGAACTGGGCGCGCAGCTCCTGTGGCGCCAGGAGCCGGCCGTGCTCGTCGACGGTGGCGGTGCTGGGCAGGTTTCGCGCACCCGGGATGTGCCCCGCCACCGGGTCGACGGGCTCGTGCTCGCCGCGGAAGCGCTCCGGCGCGCGGGCGTCCAGCAGGACCCCGGAATGGGCGAGCGACGCCGCCGCGGCGGCGTCCAGCAGCGGCATCCCGCCAGGGCGGGCACTGAAGTCGCCGGGCCGCGGCCGTGCCTCGTCGCGGCTCAGCGGGAGGCCCGCGCCGGTCCATGCGGCGAACCCACCGTCGAGCATGCGGACGTCGGTGTGGCCGAAATAGCGCAGCGTCCACCAGGCGCGCGCGGCCGCCAGTCCGGATGACGCGTCGTACACGACGACCGGACCGGCTCCGACGCCGTGGCGGCGCATCGCGGTCTCGAACGCGGCGGCATCGGGCAGCGGGTGGCGGCCGCCACGCCCCGGTGGCGCCGCCAGCTCTGCGTCGAGGTCGACGAAGCTCGCCCCCGGGACGTGCCCGCGCCGGTACTCGTCGACACCGGGCGGCCCGCCCAGCGACCAGCGCACGTCGAGCAGCACCGGTGCGGAGGCGCTGTCCAGCGCGTCGGCCAGCTCTGCGGCCGAGATCAGAGGCGGTACCATTGAATCTGCTGCGTCCTCACCCGTCGAAACCGACGGAGTTGCGGCGACGTTGGCACTGTGCGGGCACGCGTCAGGCCCGCTGCGATCGAACAATGGTACGGTGGAGGTAGATGGTGGGACGCTGGTGGCCCGAGCGTGCGGCGCTGATCGGCGGCACGGGTGCACTCGCGTTGGTGCTTGCGTCGTGCACGCTTCCCGGCACGCAGACGACGTCCGGTGCCGCTGCGCACGGCAGCCCCGGCGCCGCGGTTGCCGCGGTGGCCGCCCCGCATCTGACACTGACCCCGAGTGACCGGAGCCGTGGAGTGGCGCTCGACGCGCCGGTGGTGGTCACCGCCGACTCGGGCCACATCACCGCCGTCAGCGTGCAGGAGGCCGGTGTGGCGCCGGCGCCGGCGGGACTGCTGTCCGCGGACAGCCGCACGTGGCAGCTGGCCACCGGTCTGGACTCCGACGCGACGTACACGATCCAGGCGACGGCGAGCAACGGCGCCGGTCAGTCGGTGAGCGCGCACGTCACCTTCTCCACGCTCACGGCGCAGGGCCGCCTGAGAACCAACGTGACGCCGTGGAGCGGCGAGACCGTCGGCGTGGGCGAGCCCATCGACCTCACCTTCAACACCTCGATCCCTGACGACCGCAAGGCGGCGCTGGTGCAGCGCATCCAGGTGACGTCCACGCCGGGCATCGTCGGCGCCTGGCACTGGTTCTCCAGCAACACGGTGCACTTCAGGCCCGAGAGCTACTGGCCCAGCGGCACCAAGGTGCAGGTGAACGCCAACCTCAAGGGCTTCGACGCCGGCAACGGCGTGTGGGGCCTCGGTGATTGGAGCTCCAGCTTCACGGTGGGCGCGAAGCACGTGTCGGTCATCGACGACAGCACGCACATGATGCAGGTGTTCTCGAACGACAAGCTGATCGACACGTGGCCGGTGAGCCTTGGCAAACCCGGGTTCAGAACCCTGTCCGGAACCCTGGTGGTGCTGTACAAGTCGTACGTGGTGAAAATGAACTCGTGCGCGACCTTCCACACCTCCGCGGCATGCGTCCCCGGCGGTTCGCAGTTCTACGACGAGAACGTCTACTACGACACGGCCATCTCCACCAATGGCTTCTTCATCCACGCGGCCCCGTGGTCGGTCTATGCCCAGGGCCACTACGACGTGTCGCACGGCTGCGTCAACCTGAGCACCGCTCGCGCCATCACGTTCTACAACTGGAGCCTTGTGGGTGACGTCGTGGTCGTCAAGCACACGACGAACATCGCGGACATCACCAACGGCGAGGCGGACTGGCAGATCCCGTTCAGCAGCTTCGCGAACAGCCCGGGGGGCAGCGCCGAGGTGTCCACGGGCTCCACGCCGGCCGCCTCCGGCCACATCTCCTAGGCGCAGGCGCCGGGTGGCGTGAGGTCACCCACGGGACCGGCCCCGTGAGAGCGATCGTCGCCGACCAGCCCGGCGGCCCCGAGGTCCTGCGCGTCGACGACGTCGCGGAGCCCGCGGCCGGCCCCGGCGACGTGCTCATCCGGGTTGTGGCAGCGGGGGTGAACCGTGCCGACCTGCTGCAGCGGATGGGGTTCTACCCGCCGCCACCCGGCGCTTCGGAGATCCTCGGCCTCGAGGTGTCCGGCGAGGTGATCCAGCCGGACGGTGCGGGGCGTTGGCGTGCCGGCGACCGGGTCATGGCGCTGATCGAGGGCGGCGGCTACGCCGAGGTGGCTCGCGCACCGGCGTCGCAGGTGACCGCTGTGCCAGGCGGGATCGAATTGGTCAACGCCGGCGGAATCCCCGAGGTGTTCATCACCGCGCACGACGCACTCTTCAGCCGCGCCCGCCTTCAACCTGGTGAGGCTGTGCTGGTGCACGGTGGCGCGGGCGGCGTGGGCAGCGCCGCGGTGCAGCTGGCACGGCATGCGGGATGCACCGTGATCGCCACGGCGGGCTCGCCGGCCAAGCTGGAGCGGGCCCGCGAGCTGGGTGCCCGGTGGACGGTCGACCACACGGCCGAGGACTTCGTTGAGCGCGTTCGCGACGCCACGGAGGGCCGCGGGGCCGACGTGATCCTCGACGTCATGGGCGCCTCGTACCTGGAGCGCAACGTCGACGCGCTCGCCGCCGACGGGCGCCTGGTGGTCATCGGGCTGCAGGGTGGGACCGGCGCGCCGCTCGACCTGGCGCGGCTGATGAGCAGGCGCGCGACGGTTGTGGCCACTGCACTGCGGGCGCGGCCGCGCGACCAGAAGGCGGCCATCGTCGCCGCATTCGCGGAGATGGTGCTGCCGCTCCTCGCCGGCGGCGCTGTGCGTCCGGTCATCGACCGGGTCGTGCCGCTCGCCGAGGCGGCGCGGGCGCATCGCGCCCTGCAGAATGGCGAGGTCATGGGCAAGGTCGTGCTGCGGGTCGGGGCGGCGTGACCAGCGCTCTCGACGACGTCACGCGCAAGACCTGGGACGTGGTCATCGCCGGCGCCGGGCACAACGGTCTCACGTGCGCCGCGTACCTGGCACGCGCCGGTCTGTCTGTCCTGGTCCTCGAGGCGCGCGCAAGGATCGGCGGCGCCTGCACGCTGGAGCACCCGTTCGCCGACCCCGGCTATGTGGTGAGCCCCTGCGCGTATGTCGTCGGACTGCTCCACCCGCTGGTCGTCGAGGAGCTCGGCCTGCGTGAGCGTGGCTATGCGGTGCACCCCATCGACCCGCACCTCTGGTGCCCGTTCGAGGACGGCACGTCGCTGACGCTGTGGGACGACTCGGACCGCAGCCGCGCCGAGGTGGCCGCGCTGGCGCCGGGCGACGCCGGCGGCTACGCGCGCTACGAGCGTCTCTTCGCGCGCATCCGCAGCGCCCTGAGGTCGCCGTCGCGCGACACGTGGCTCGGCGACGCGCCTGCACGCGACGAGATCGAGGACCTCTTGGGCAACGACCCCGAACTCGTGGAGGTCATGTTCGAGGAGCCGATCGGCGACGTTGTGGAGCGGCACGTGCGCGACGAGCGCATGCGCACCGCGCTGCACGGCCAGGGGCTCATCGGCACGTGGGCCGGGCCGCGCGACCGCGGCACGGCAGCCATCCACGCGATGCACAGCATGGGAACGCTGGAAGGCCGGCCGGGCGGCTGGGGATTCGTGAGCGGCGGCATGGGCACCGTGTCGTTCGCGCTGGCGGACGCCGCGCGCGCCGCCGGTGCGCTGATCGTCAGCGGCGTTTCGATGGCGCGGGCCGAACCAGGAGACGCCGTGTTCCTCGAGGATGGGACGCGCATCGCCGCACGCACCGTGGTCAGCAACGCGGATCCCCGCGCCACGCTGCGGCTGTGCGGCGCCGATGCGCCGGCGGCGTTCGTGCAACGCGTCGCCGCGTGGCGAATGGAGGGTCCGGTGATCAAGGTCAACTGCGCGCTGCGACGCCTGCCACGCTTCACGGCGGCACGCGACGGCGAGCAGCCGCACCGCGCCATGGTCACGGTGGCGCGCAGTCTCGACGCCACGCAGGCGGCGTACGAGCAGAGCCGGCGCGGGGTCGCGGCCCCGCATTGGGCAGAGCTGTACTTCCACAGCGCGTACGACACGACCGTCGCGCCTCCGGGACGCCACGTCATGAGCGTGTTCGCCCAGTACGCGCCATACACGCTGGCGGAGACCACGTGGGAGGAGGCGCGCGAATCCGTCGCGGACGCGGTGATCGCCGAGATCGCACGCGTGGCGCCGGACGTCGCGGACTGCATCGAGCAGCGCCAGGTGCTCGCGCCACCGGACATCGAGGAGCACGTCGGACTGGGTGGCGGCCACATCTTCCAGGGTGAGTGCCTCCCGGAGCAGATGTGGCAGCGCCGCTTCGCGCCGCGCACCCCGGTCGCGGGCCTCTACATGTGCGGCGCCGCGACGCATCCCGGCGGCAGCGTCATCGCCGCCAACGGCCGCAACGCGGCGATGGCGATCCTGCAGGACCTGGGACGCTCGATGACCGGCGGCACGACGACGACGGCTGCGGCTCCACACGCGTAGCGCCGAGCTTCAGTCCGCCGTGGCGCGGCTCAGGTGCAGCGCATTGCGTATCAGGCTCAACTCCTCGGCGTCGGCGATGCGCAGCGCGAAGAGCACCAGGAAGTAGATGGCGGCCGAAGCCAGCACGACCACGAACAGCATCAACCTCCCCTGGGGATTGACGACGTAGATGAATGCACCCATGACCAGGCCCGCCACGGCCACCTTCCACGAGGAACGGACCACGTGGATGACTCCCAGCTGCGCTCGCAGCACGAACCATCCCACGATGACGAGCGCTGCCTCTGTGACCACCACTGCCCAGCTGGCGCCGATGTAGCCGAACCGCGGGATCACCACCAGGTTTACCCCGACGTTGATGACCAGCCCCACCATGGCCACGGCGGCGAAGACGTTCTGCTTGTCGATCGCATTCAGCGTGGCGGCGAATGTATTGTCGGCGAACATGAACACGATGGCCAGCGCCAGGATGCGCAGCGCCGGTTCGGAGTTCGGATAGAGGTCGAGCAGGCTGTTGAATTGCGGCGCCAGCAGGAACACGCCCACGGTCACGGGCCAGCCGAGCAGCACCAGTGCCTTGTAGAACTTCTCCGCCAGGAACAGCACGCGGTCCGGCGCGCGCTTGTGGTACAGCGAGAGCAGCGGGAACACGACGCCGCGCAGCGTGAAGGGAACGAACAGGAGCAACTCGAAGGGCTTGTACGCGAACGTGTACCAGCCCACCTCGTCGTAGGGACGGAAGCGCTGCAGGATGGGCACGTCGACCTTGAAGTACACGGTGGTGATCACGAACGTGATGCCCAGCGGGACGGCGGCGCGCACCCAGGGGCGCAGCAGCGAGAGGTCGAGGCTCCAGCGCGGCCGCAGCACGCCCTTGGCG
Source organism: Candidatus Dormiibacterota bacterium (assembly GCA_963777285.1). Classification (GTDB taxonomy): domain Bacteria; phylum Chloroflexota; class Dormibacteria; order Aeolococcales; family Aeolococcaceae; genus JAFARE01. The sequence continues at coordinate 330,046 of CAVZPR010000001.1, read as the reverse complement.
TACAGCACCACGCCGAAGTACACGCCCGCGAGCGCGTAGCTGGCGGCGTATGCCCACAGGTAGTAGCCGGCGTCGGCCCCCAGGTGCGCGCCGACCAGCACGAGCGCCAGCACCACCAGCGTCTCGGGAACGATCTCGATGATCTCGAATGTCAGCTGCTGCATCGCGTAGAGCGTGTTGCGCAGCAGCAGCTGGTACCCGGACAGGATGAGGATGGCGAACGATGGAAGCAGCAGCGAGCGCAGCCCGGCGAGGTACAGGAACCCGAGCAGTAGCGGCAGGCTCACCGCCGACCCCAGCAGCTTGACCGAGGCGATGTTGTTCCAGAAGCGGCCGATGGATCGCACGTCGCGCGCGCCCTCGCGCACGTAGAGCGCGGAGAAGCCGAGATCGGTCAGCGTGCTGACCAGCCCCACGTAGGTGATCGCCGTCTGCATCTCGCCGAAGCGCGTGTCCCCCAGCGAGTTGCCCACCGCGATCACCGCGATCAGCGCGACGATCCGGGAGATGACGCGGGCGACGAGGATGAGGAGCGTGTTGCGCAGCGCTCGCATGCCCAGCCCCGCCGGACGCGTCGGCACCGCGCCCGAGCTGTCCGGGGCGGGCGCGGGCGTCGTCTCACGCACGGCGCTCATCGTGAGACGTTGTAACGCGCAGCGACCTCCATGGGTGTCAGGGGCGTCCAGTCGGCCGCCAGCCTGGCGGCCAGGAGGGCGGTCGAGCACACGTCCATCCGGTTGTGCTCCACCACGCCGGCCATGAGCTCGGGCGGCCCGCCCGCGAGCCAGCCGCGGTACCGCCATGGACCCTCGGCGCCGGGCACGTCCTGGTCGCGGCCGTAGCCCAGCAGCGTGACCTCCGCCTGGCGCAGCGTGCAGCTGGGCATGCGCTCCCTGAAGCGCCGCCGGGTCGGCGCGAGCAGGTCGAGGTGGAAGGCCGGCTCCACCGTCGCGGGATGGATGCCGCACGCCACGCAGCGGGACCCGAGGACTCGCATGTCGAAGGCCCGCCCGTTGTACGTGAGGAGCAGCGAGCCGCGGACGCGCGCGCCGATCGCCTGGAGCATCGCTGTCTCCCGGCCCACGTCGGCGAGCAGGAATTGCTCCACCAGGAGCCGGTCAGACTGCCACGACCCCACGCCCACGAGGAACGCGGCCAGGTGGCCCGCGGCCACGCTGATCGCCTCGATGTCGAGCACCACCGGCGGCGCCCCGGTGGCGGCGTGCGGCCCCATCCTGGGGTCGAGCAGGCAGACCGCCGCGGCACGCGGAGCTTGGGGCGCCCTGCCGTCGGTGAGAGCCGCCAGCCCCTCGCCGGCGTCGCGACGGTACACGTCGCCCCACGGGCCGGGTTCGGCCGCGAAGCCGAGCCCTCCGGCACGGACCGCGGCGGCGCATCGCATGGCCGAATCATAGCGAACACATGTTCGCCATGGCAGAGCGGCGATGCCGGCTCGATACACTCGCCGGGCAATTCGCCAATCGTCGCGAGGAGGCCATGCCTGACGTCCTGATGCAGCGCCCCGCACGCGGCGCGGCCGCTGCGCTCGGAGGCGGCGCGCTGCTGGCCGGGGCCTTGCATGACTCCGGCGTGGAGACGCTCTTCACCCTGCCCGGCGGGCACATCCTCCCGCTCCTCGACGCCTGCGGCGACCTGGGCATCCGCGTGATCGACACCCGGCACGAGGGGGCTGCCACGCTCGCCGCGGAAGGCTGGGCGCTGGCCACGGGCGGCGTCGGCGTGGCCGCCGTCACGGCGGGGCCTGGATTCGCCAACGGGCTCGTCGGCCTCCTCGACGCAGGCGCCTGGAGCGTGCCCTTGGTGATGATCGCCGGGCGCACCGCGGTGACCCGTCAGGGCCGCGGAGCCGTGATGGACATCGACCAGCGGGCCATCGCGGCGCCCGGGGTGAGATGGGCGGCGAGCTGTGTCGAGGCGGGGCGCATCCCCCGATACGCGGCCGAGGCCGTGCACCGGGCACGCTCCGGCTGCCCCGGCGCCGTCTACCTGGACGTGCCCTGGGATGTGCTGCAGCAGACGCCGCCGGCCCTGGACGTCGTGCCGCCAGGGTACGCGGCGGCGCCGGCGCGCCCCGCCGCGCCGGCCGAAGACATCGGCGCGGCGCTGGCGGCGCTGCGCACCGCGCACCGGCCGCTGATCGTCGCCGGGAGCGGCGCTTTCTGGTCCGGTGCCGGAAAGGCGATCACCGAGCTGTCCGAGACGAGCGGCATCCCGGTCGTCACCGCCGGCGCGGCTCGCGGCGTGGTTCCCAACTCGCATCCCCTCTGCCTCGGCTCGCTGGTGCACGGAGGTCTCGCCATCCCCAGCGCCGACTGCGTGCTCCTGCTCGGCTCGGCGTTCAACGCCAACGTGATGTACGGCTCGCCGCCGCTCTTCGGCGCGGAGCAGACGGTGGTGCAGGTGGACATCGACCCGGCTCGCCTCGGCGGCAACCGCGCGGCCGACGTGGCCGTCGCCGGCGACGCGGCGCTCGTGGTCCACGACCTGCGCCAGGCATGGCGGGGCGACCGCGCGGACCCATCCTGGGTGGAGCAGGCGCGGTCGCTGGCCGCGGCGTCGCTCGCCTCCTGGGACCGCCAGGTCGACGAGCACGGCGGCACAGCACTCCATCCCGGACTCGTGGCGCGCGAGCTGGCGGCGTTCGCCCGCGAGGTCCTCGGCGGGGAGGTCACGCTGGTCGCCGACGGTGGCGACGCGCTGAGCTGGGGTTTGGCCTACTTCTACGCCGAGAAGGCGGGCCGGCTGCTCACCACCACGACGGCGCTGGGCACCCTGGGAGTGGGCATGCCCTTCGCGCTGGCTGCGCAGGTGGCGCGCCCCTCCGAGCCGGTCATCCTGTTCAGCGGCGACGGCTCCTTCGGCCTCACCGCCATGGAGGTGGACACCGCGGTGCGCCATGGCCTGCCGGTGGTGGTGGTCGTGGCCAACAACGCCGGCTGGGGCGACGTCCGCCACGAGCAGGACCAGTTCTTCGGCGCCGGCCGCCGCGTCGCCAGCGAGCTGCAGCAGACGCGGTACGACCGCCTGGGCGAGGCGCTGGGCGCCAGGGGCGAGCACGTGGATCGCATCGACCAGCTCCGTCCGGCGCTGCAGCGGGCGCTCGACGCCCGGGTGTGCACGGTGATCGACGTCACCACCGACCCGGCGGTGCTCTCCGACCTGCTGCGGATGGTCGCCTCGTTCGGGCTGATGTGATGCGGGCCGTGCAGCTCGTCGACGCCCATCGCCTGGAGCTCGCCGAGCTGCCCGATCCCGAACCCGGTCCGGGAGAGACCGTCATCAGGGTGGAGGGCTGCGGCATCTGCGGCTCCGACCTCAGCTCGTACAAGGCGGGGCTGTTCACCGACGCGGTCCCCGGCCACGAGTTCTCGGGAACGGTCACCGCCGTGGGCCCCGGGGTCGAGGGCTGGGCTCCGGGAGACCCGGCCGTGGTCGACCCCAAGATGCCCTGCGGCGCCTGCGACGAGTGCCGTGGCGGGTCACCGTGGCGCTGCGCGATCGCCCTCACCGCGGGACTCGGCTTTGCCCGCAACGGCGGCTTCGCCGAGCTGGTCCTCTCCCCCGCCACGCTGCTGCACAGGCTGCCCGCCGAGCTCGGGCTGCGCGACGCCTGCCTGGTGGAGCCCCTCTCCATCGCGGTGCACGGGGTCGACCGTGCGCGCGCCGGCGGCGGCCCCGCGGTCGTCATCGGGCTGGGTCCGATCGGGCTCTTCACGGTCGCGGTGCTGAAGGCGCGCGGCTACGGGCCGGTGATCGGGGTCGACCCGGTCGACGACCGGCGCCGCCTGGCGCTGGCGCTGGGCGCCGACAATTCAGTGTCCACCGCCGCGGAGGTTCGGGCCACCGTCGAGCCGGTGCCGTCGGTCTTCGAGTGCTCCGGCAATGCGGCGGTGCTGCACACGGCGGCCGACCTCGTGGCCCCCGGTGGCGCGATGGTGATGCTCGGCGTGCCGTTCGGCGAGGCCAGCGTGGCTCCGCTGATGTGGGTCACCCGAGAGATCACCATCACCGGCAGCATCGCCTCCAGCGAGGCGGACTTCCGCACCTCGATCGCCATGCTGGCGGCGGACCCGTCGCTGGCCCGGGTCGTGACACGCCGGGTCGGCCTCGACGGCGTGCCTCAGGCGTTCGAGGAGCTGATCGCGCCCCAATCGGGCGGCAAGGTGGTCGTCGACCCCTCACTGTAGGGCCGAGTCGGGCAGCACCGCCGTGTCCACCGCCCGCCAGCAGTACCAGGCGACGGCCGAGCGCTGCGGACGGAAGGGATCGCCGAGCGGCTCCAGCTGACGCGGCGAAGGAGCCTCCTCCAGGTGGTGGATGCGGCGCCAGCCGGCGCGCACGCCGAAGTCGTCCACGGGCCACACGTCGGGCCGCTGCAGCTCGAACAGCAGGAACATCTCCGCGGTCCAGCGGCCGATGCCGCGGACCTGGCTGAGGCGGGCCACGATCTCCGCATCGGGCAGCCGGTCCAGGTCGTGCGTGGGAACCGTCCCGTCGACGAACTTTGTGGCCAGGTCGATGCAGGCCGCCTGCTTGGCCGCGGAGAGCCCTGCGGACCGCAGCGCCTCGTGCGACAGCGCCAGCAGGCCCTCCGGCGTCGGGCCACGGCCGTCGAACAGGCCGAGCACCCGGCCGTGGATCGCCGCCGCGGCGCGCCCCGCCAGCTGCTGGAAGGCGATCGCCCGCAGCAGCGCGTGGAAGGCGTTGCCCGTGGGCGCTCGCAGCGCCACCGGCCCCGCGGCGGCCACAACCGCACGGAACGCGGGATCGAGGCGGACGATGCGGCGCGCGGCCGGGTCGGCTGGGAGCGCCGCGGCCCGCGCCATCAGGCGGACGCCTGCGCGGCGGCGGCGAGGCCCGGCACCAGCCGCGCCCCGGACACGCGGAGGATCACCTCGGGGGCCAGCTGGAGCTTGATCGACCGGCCGCCGCCGCCCACCACCACACTTGCACGCTCCATCACCGCGGCGTCGACGAAGACGGGCAGCGTCTCGGGAAGACCGAACGGCGTCACGCCGCCGATCAGCATGCCAGTGACCTCGCGCGTGAGGTCGGGCGGCGCAAACGACGCCTTGCGCACGCCGAGGAGGCCGCACACGCTGTGGTTGACGTCGAGCCTCGTCGTCGCCAGGGCAACGCAGGCGCAGGCGACGCCCGGCTCGCGCTTCGCGGCCACGACGATCGTGTTGGCCGCGTCCTCGAGCGCGAAGCCGTAGCGGTCGCAGAACGCCGCCGTGTCGGCGAACGCCGGGTCGCACGGGATCACCGTGTACTCGGCGCTCATCGCGTCGAGCTGCGCGCGCACGCGCGCCTCCACGCCGTTCTCACCCATGCGCACCGCCGCGCCGCGTCGGGGGCGGCCCCCCTTGCCGGCCCCCGTCGCAGCTTTGGCGTTCCCCCTGCGCCCGTTCCCTGGTCTCCTGCGGGAGATTCTCGGAAATCACAGACGGGATAGGAAGGAAAGAGTTGTTCATGGTTGTGAAGAAAGGGTAGCCGGACGTCCGACCCGCGCCGGTAGAGTCCGCGACCATGCGAATCGCGGTGCCCGCTGAGACGGCGCCTGGCGAAACCCGGGTCGCGGTCGCGCCCCGCTCCGTCGCCCAGCTGGTCGCCGCCAAGGCCGAGGTCGCGGTTGAGGCCGGTGCCGGAGAGCAGGCGGGACTCAGCGACGCTGCCTATCGCGAGGCCGGCGCCGAGGTCGTCACGGCGCGCAACGATCTGCTGGGGTCGGGCGACGTTGTCGCCGTGGTGCGCCGCCCGGCGGCCGGCGATCTGCGCCACCTGAAGGAGGGCGCCATCCTGCTCGGTCTGATCGACCCCGGCGCCGACCCCGCTCCGCTGAAGGTGCTCCTGGAGCGCCGCGTGACGTCGTTCCGCATGGAGGCGCTGCCGCGGATCAGCCGAGCCCAGGACATGGACGTGCTGTCCTCGATGGCCACCCTGGCGGGCTACCACGCCGCGGTGCTGGCGGCGGCGCGGCTGCCGCGGATATTCCCGCTCCTGATGACCGCCGCGGGCACGCTGACGCCCGCACGCGTCCTCGTGCTCGGCGCCGGCGTCGCCGGGCTGCAGGCGATCGCCACGTGCCGCCGCCTGGGCGCTGTGGTCGAGGCCTACGACGTGCGCCCCGCGGTGCGCGAGCAGGTGGAGAGCCTGGGTGCGCGCTTCGTCGAGGTCGGGATCGAGTCGGAGTCGCAGCAGGACACGGGCGGCTACGCCAAGGAGCTGACCCAGGAGGCGCAGCAGCGCGAGCACGAGGTGCTGGGCGAGCACGTGCGCGACTCGGACGTCGTGATCACCACGGCGTTCGTGCCGGGCAAGAGGGCGCCGGTGCTGGTGACGCGCGAGATGGTCGACGGCATGCGGCACGGGTCGGTGGTGGTCGACCTGGCGGCGCCCGCCGGTGGCAACTGCGAGTACACGGAACCCGACAAGGAGGTGACCCGGAACGGCGTGCTCGTCCTTGGACCGACCAACCTCGCGGCCGCGATCCCGGGGCAGGCGAGCCAGCTCTACTCGCACAACGTGACCCGCTTCATGCTGCAGTTCATCAGTGAAGGACAGCTGAGGGTCGACTTCGACGACCCGGTCTACGCGCAGACCTGCATGACGCGCGACGGACAACCCGTCGGCGATCAGATCACGGCGTTGCTGCAGCGGTCTGCGTCGTGACCAGCGGCGAGACGTTGGCGCTGGGCGCGTTCATCTTCGCCCTCGCAGTGTTCGTCGGATTCCTGCTCATATCGCGAGTGCCCACGCTGCTGCACACACCTTTGATGTCGGCGACGAACTTCATCCACGGCATCGTGCTCGTGGGCGCGCTGACGGTGGCGGCGTCAGCGCACGACACCCTGGGATACGTGATCGCCATAGCCGCCGTGCTGCTCGGGACGCTCAATGTCGTAGGCGGTTGGGTGGTCACGGACCGGATGCTGCACATGTTCCGTCGCCGGCAGCCGGACCAACGGCCGGCGGAGCCGGCATCGACGCCGCGCACACCGGAGACCTGAGCGTGCAGCCGGCGCCGCTCACCATCCTGGGCTACACCGCCACCGCGGTGAGCTTCATGTTCGGTGTGCAGCTGCTGCGCTCCCCAGCCACGGCGCGGCTGGGAAACCGCATCGCCGCCGTGGGCATGCTCCTCATCATCGGCATCACTGCGGGGCTCATCGCGAGCAGCGGCAACTGGGTCTACATCGTGCCGCCGGTGGTGATCGGCGCCGCGATCGGCGCCGTGTCGGCGCGCGCTGTGCGCATGACCGCGATGCCGCAGATGGTGGCGTTGTTCAACGGCATGGGCGGCGGTTCGGCCGCGCTCATCGCGGCGCAGGACTTTCGCACCGCCGTGGCTGCGGGCACTGCGCAGCCCGACATCACGTGGGCGATCATGCTCAGCTGCTTCATCGGATCCATCAGCTTCGCGGGAAGCCTGATTGCGTTCGCCAAGCTGCAGGAGCTGATGTCGGGTCGCCCGCTGACGTATCCGCTGCAGACGCCGATCAACGCGACGTTGCTGCTGGCCATCGCCGCGATCGCCATCTACCTCATCGTCGTCAGCCAGAGCCTGGTGCTCTTCGGCGTCTTCGTGCTGCTGGCGCTGGTGCTCGGTGTGCTGTTCGTCGTGCCCATCGGCGGCGCCGACATGCCGGTGATCATCTCGCTGCTCAACTCGTTCACCGGACTCGCCGCGGCCATGACGGGCTTCGTGCTCAGCAATGACGTGCTCATCGTCAGCGGCGCGCTGGTCGGGGCCTCCGGAACCATCCTCACGCAGCAGATGAGCAAGGCGATGAACCGCTCGCTGTTCAACGTGCTCTTCGGGGCATTCGGCGCCAAGGTCGAGGCGACCGGCGGCGCGGCGGAAGGCGGCGAGGGCGGCACGGCGCACCCCACGACCGTCGAGGACGTGGCGCCGCTGCTCGCGTTCGCGCGCCTGGTGATCTTCGTGCCGGGATACGGGATGGCGGTGGCCCGCGCGCAGCACGACGTCAAGGAGCTTGCCGACGTGCTCGAGCAGCGAGGCGTCGACGTCGAGTACGCGATCCATCCGGTCGCGGGACGCATGCCGGGTCACATGAACGTGCTGCTCGCCGAGGCGAACGTCCCCTACCCGCAGCTGAAGGAGATGGACGCCGTGAACCCGGACTTCCCCCGAGCGGACGTCGCAGTCGTGATCGGCGCCAACGACGTGGTCAATCCCGCGGCGCGCAACCAGGCCAACAGTCCCATCTACGGGATGCCGATCCTCAACGCGGACGAGGCCAAGACGGTGGTGGTGCTCAAGCGGTCGATGGCCACCGGGTTCGCGGGCGTCGACAATCCCCTCTTCTACAAACCCAACACGCTCATGCTCTTCGGCGATGCCCGCCAGTCGATCGCGGCCTTGGTGGCGGAGGTCAAGCACCAGTGACGCGTAGCCGCGCGCGCCGCTGTGCGTTGTATCCGCAGCATGCGTGCTGAGCTGGCCATAGGCCTGGGGCGGGGACGCGCCGACGCGCGGCTCGCGTTCACGTCGGGACGGCGCGACCCGGTGCGGGTCAACCCGTGGATACTCGTCGCCGCGCTGGCGCTCACGCTTCCTTTCGCGGTTGGGCTGACGGCGGCCGCCGTGACCTCCGCCGCGCACACCAAGGCAGGGAGCGTTCCCACATGGCTGTACGGAGCCGGCACTCCGGGCGCGGGACGGCTGCTGGCGCTCGGCCCGCCCCTGGCGCTGCTGCTGCTCGCGCTGTCACGGATCCGCCTCCATGCCGCCCGTGAAGCGGGGCGGTGGGTGGGGCGGGTCACCGCGCGCCTCAGCGCCTGGGAGCTCGCCGTGGGACTCGTGGCGCTGGCCGTCGCAGCGCTGTTCTTCGGCCACCTGCTGGCGGATTCGTTCGCCTGCGCCAACGGGCTCAGGACCGCCTGCTGAAGCGGCGCGAAGGCGACAGGCACATGTCGCGGCTGAGGTTCATCCTCGACCCATGACGTCAGAGGTCAAGGTCATCGACACGGCGGTGCGATTCCTGCGCACCAACCCGGAGCTCATCGCCTACGCGCGGGCTGCGGCACCGTCAACCGGGCGCAGCGTCGACGAGCTGCTCGCCGCCGCCGTCGAGCGAGCGCGCTCAGTGGAGCAGCTGGTACCTGAGCAGCAGGTGGTCGCCGGCTCGACGGGCTGAGAGCAGCTGCGTGCCGCGGAGGCTCTGCGGCGCGGCGACCAAGTTGTTGACCAGCCCGAGACGGGGATGCGATGCGTCGCGCCCGGCGAGATTCGGCGCGAGCGTGAGGAAGAGCTCGTGCACCGAATGCGCCGCCAGCAGCGTGCCCATGAGGGTGGGACCGCCCTCGCAGAGCACGAGGTGCGCGCCCAGCTCGTGGTGCAGTGCGGAAACCACCTCCGCGCCGTCCAGCTGCTGCTGCGTGCCCACGGCGATCACGCGCAGCTTGGGGAAGGCCTGGACCACGTGTTCGGCGCCGGCGACCGTGGTGACGATGACCACGTCGGTGGCCGGCTCGGTCAGCGCCACGTGCGACGGCAGCTGGCCGTGTCCCGTGACCACCGCGAGCGTGGGCCGCTGCGAACGTCGCTCCAGCGACGACCTGTAGCCCGCCAGCATTCCGGCCTGGTGCGGCGCCACAGCTTCGACGGTCCACTGGTGTCCGACGCTGGCTCGCAGCGTGCCGGCGCCGACGAGCACGACGTCCGCGGCGGCGCGGAGCATGCCCATCACGTAACGATCCGCTGGGTCGTGGCCACTGATCGTCGACGTGTCCTTGCCGTCGTGCAGCCCGACCGATGCCACGCCGTCAATGCTGGTGACAAAGTTGGCCACAACTCGCGGCACGGGACGGCCGGCGAAGCGCAGCGCACCGCCATAGACGCGCTCCGCGTCGGTGTGAGGTGCGTCCCCGCCCCCGGCGAGCACGGTGATCGCCGGGCCACGGTCGCGGCCCTCGACGCTGCTCACCCCTCGGTCTACGATGCCGCGGGCGCCGGTGTGGTGAGCACGCTGTCGAGCATCTGCAGGAAGTCGGTCACCTTGGCGGGCTTGACCAGATAGTCTCGTGCGCCCAGCTCGAGCATGCGCGACACCTGCCGCTCCGTCGCGTCGGCGCTGAACATGACCACGGGGATGTCCGCCGTCTGCGGGTCTGCGCGCAGCTGCTGCAGCACCTGCTCGCCTGAGATGTCCGGGAGATGCAGGTCCAGGATGACCAGGTCGGGCTTGTGCTCGCGCGCCAGGTCGAGAGCCATGCTCCCCTGCAGCGCGCTGATGATCCGCACGGCTGGGCGCATGCGAAAGATCTGCTCGATCAGATCGATTGTGGCGAGATTGTCCTCAACGTAGAGCACAACGTGCTGCACCGTACCCCCTGCAGACGCGCGCACTCGGGTCGGCGGCGGTGCGGCTGCGGGCGCGACGTCGAGCGCGGCGCGCTGCAGCTCGATCCAGAACGCGCTGCCGCGTCCGGGTGCGCTGTCCACGCCCACGGTGCCTCCCATCGACTCGATCAGCTTCTTGGTCAGCGCGAGGCCCAGACCGGTGCCCGGCGTCGTGGAGCGCTCCGCCCCGAGGCGCTCGAACGGTTGGAAGAGGCGCCGCTGCTGCTCCTTGCTGAGGCCGGGCCCGGTGTCCGTCACCGTGATGCGCAGGCGGTCACGGCCGCCGGCCGCCACCGCGACCCTGACCTGGGCGCCACTGCCGGAGTACTTCACGGCGTTGGAGAGCAGGTTGAGCAGGGCCTGGATGAGACGCTGCCGGTCCGCGGCCACGATCGCGTCGCCCACGCCTGCCAATTCTTTGGTGAGCTCGATGCCGCGCTCTCGGGCCGCCGGCGCCACCAGCCGCATCGACTCCTCGACCGCCGCGGGCACCGGCACCGACTCCGGCGCGACCACGTCGCGTCCCGATTCGATCCGGGCGATGTCGAGCACGTCGTTGACCAGGCTGAGCAGGTGGCTGGACGCCTCCTGGATCGCGCCCACCGCCTCCAGCTGGTCGTGACGCGGGTCGCGCAGCTCGATCAGGTCGCTGTAGCCGAGGATCGCGGTCAGCGGCGTGCGCAGCTCGTGGCTCATGCGGGACAGGTACTCGCTCTTGGCCGCGCTGGCCCGTTCGGCCTGGTCGCGCGCACGACGCAGGGCCTCGGCGTCGTCCTTCTCGCGGGTGATGTCTCGGTTGACCTCGATCACCACGTCGGGCTGGCCGGCGGCGTCCTGCCGTAGCGCCCAGCGAGCGCTGACCAGCAGGCGGCGTCCATCTTTCGTGGTCTGCGCGATCTCGCCCTCCCACTGCTGTCTGGCGCGCAGCTCCACGAGAATCTCGTCACGCGTGATCGGCAGCTCGCTGCGCAGCAGCTCGCCGGCGACGGTGCCGACCATCTCGGTGGCGCTCCATCCGAACGTCGCCTCGGCGGCGCGGTTCCAGTACAGGTACCTGCCGCTCTTGACGCTCCAGGTGAGAATCGGGTTGTACGCCAGGTCGAGCAGCTCCGCCGACAGGTGCAGCTGCTCCACCAGGAGGCATCGGTCGAGAGCCGTGATCAGCGCGGCGGCGTAGTCGTGCAGGCGCACCACCTCTTCCTCGCCGAAGAGCGGCGTCAGCGGTCCGGCGCGCACCGCGAGCACGCCGCTGCCGAACTGAGAACGCAGCGGCACCTGGATCACGTTGTGCGGCGCGCGCCGCGTCGTCGTGCCGGGTTCGGTGGCACCGGCTGCCGCAGCGCCACGCACGATCTGCCAATAGGAATCACTGTCGAGCCCGTGCGTGACCAGCACCTCGCTGTCGTCGGTGGCGATCATCGCGGCATCGGCGCCGACCAGACGAGCAGCCCACTCGACGGCGCGCTCGGCCAGCGCGCGGCGGTTCGGCGAGTACAGCAGCAGGTCGCCCAGCGCCTGGCGAAACTCCTGTTCCTCAGCCTCGCGCCAGAAGCGGCGGACCCAGCGCGGCGGGGCGAACGCGCAGTAGAAGAGCGGGACCAGCAGCAGGCTCAACGGCGTGACCACGGCCTGCACCACGGCGTCCGCCGCCGGTGCGAAGCCTGCGACCACGCTCATCACGAGGATGAGCACGATGCCGGCGTACGCCGACACCAGCGCGCGCAACCGCGAGCGCTGCACCGAAGCCCGCCTGCCGGACAGCGACCAGATCCGCCAGATGGGCTCGACCACGCAGCCGGCCCACACGGCGAGCAACGCCAGCGCCGCCCCCGACTGCAGCGCGGTCACGTGCGACGCCGACACGGTGCCCGGCGCATAGGCGATGACGAGGACGAATGCCGTCAACGCGACGATGAGGTCGACCGCGCGACGCACGCCCACGCGGTAGGCGGTGAGGCTGTCGCGGAAGCGCAGAAAGGCCCACCCCGAGCCCAGGAAGAAGATCAGCGAGAGGTCGGTGGTCAACCCGGTCGTGTCGAAGCCCAGCGTCGACACGCTGGCCAGCAGCGCCACGCAGCCGAGAAGTCCGACGGACAGCGCCAGGAAGCGGCGCAGCCGGTCGCGGTGGCGCAGCCAGTCCACGGTCGTGAACACGCCGAGCACGGCGAAGGCTCCCCCCAAAACCCATTGCAGCGCCTGGGAAGCCGCGCTCACAGCCGCTCAGTATCGGCGGTCTCGGCCCCGGTGGTGTCCGCGCGGCGCGCGATTGCCACAGAATCGCGACGCCGCGGCGGCGCCGTTCACGGCGTCGCCCGCACGGGCTCGAGGGCCGCGATCACCGCGTCTGCCACCTCGGAGGTGCCCGCCGCGGTCGGATCGTCACGCGACGGCTTCATGTCGTAGGTCACCCGCCGGCCGTCGCGAATCACGCGGGCGATGGCGTCCTCCAAGCGATCGCCGGCCTCGCGTTCTCCGATGTGCCGCAGCATCAGGACTCCGCTGAGCATCATTGCCATGGGGTTTGCCTTGTTCTGCCCCGCGTACTTGGGGGCGCTGCCGTGCGTCGCCTCGAAGACCGCGATCTCGTCGCCTGTGTTGGCTCCGGGGGCCAGGCCCAGGCCGCCGACCAGGCCGGCGCACAGGTCGCTGAGGATGTCGCCGTACAGGTTGGGCATGACCATGACGTCGTACAGCTCGGGCTTCTGCACCAGCTGCATCGCCATGTTGTCGACGATGCGGTCCTCGAACTCGACGTCGGGAAACTCGCGCGCCACCTCCTCCGCGACGCGCAGCCACAGACCGTCGGTGTGCTTCATGATGTTCGCCTTGTGCACGGCGGTCACCTTGCGACGGCCGTTGTCCTTGGCCCAGCGGAACGCGAAGCGGAAGACCCGCTGCGTCCCGGTGATGGAGATCGGCTTGATGCTGATGCCCGAATCCGGGCGGATGGCGCGGCTGCCCAGGCGCTCGATGGCATCGATCAGCTCCAGTGTGGACGCCTCACCTTCGGCGAACTCGATGCCGGCATACAAGTCTTCCGTGTTCTCGCGCACGATCACCAGGTCGATGTCGTCGTAGCGGCTGCGCACGCCGGGATACGACCTGCACGGCCGAACCAACGCGTAGAGGTCGAGCTCCTTGCGCAGCGCCACGTTGACGCTGCGGATGCCCTTGCCGACAGGAGTCGTCAGCGGTCCCTTGATCGCCACCTTGTTGCGCCGGATCGAATCCAGCACGTGCGCGGGCATGGGCTCGCCGTACTTCTCCATCACGTCCAGCCCGGCGTCGTGCACCTCCCATTCGATGTCGACGCCCGTCGCATCGATGACCCGGCGTGCTGCCGCGCTCACCTCGGGCCCGACACCGTCGCCGGGGATGAGCGTGATCGTGTGACGCGCCACTCCTTTGCCTCCTGCGCCCCTGAGCCAGACGCCAGAGTGTGACACTGGCCACGCTGTGTGGACACGGGGGCTGCGAGGCTGGTATGCGACGCACGGGCGGCACGACCTGCCATGGCGCGCCACTCGTGACCCCTGGCAGATCCTGGTCAGCGAGGTGATGCTGCAGCAGACGCAGGTCTCTCGCGTCATTCCCTCGTGGCACCGCTTCATCCGGCGCTGGCCCGAGCCGGCGGCGTGCGCCGCCGCGGACCTTGCCGAGGTGCTGCGGCTCTGGCAGGGCCTGGGCTACCCGCGGCGGGCGCTCGCCCTCCACCGCATCGCGCGCCACGTCTCCGAGCACGGCTGGCCCGGCGACGAGGTCACCCTGCGCCGCCTTCCCAGCGTCGGGCCGTACACGGCGAGGGCCCTGCTCGTTCTGGCGATGGACGGGCCGTCGCGCCCGCCGTGCGACGTCAATGTCAGCCGTGTCGCCGCGCGCGCCGCACTCGGCCTCGAGCTGCACGAGGCCACCGCGGCGCAGATCGAGGCAGCGGTGGCGTCAGGCCTGCCGCGCGGCATGAGCCGGCGCGACTACACCCTGGCGCTCTTCGACGCAGGCGCGCTGCACTGCCGCGCCAGGGCGAGGTGCGACGGCTGCCCGCTGCGGCGCGGCTGCGTCTCCCGGAGCGCGCGCCGCCGAACACCGGCGCAGCCACCCTCGCGCCGCCGGCCGCGCTACGAGGGCAGCTTCCGCGCCGTGCGGGGCGCCGTCCTCCGGGCGGCGCTGGCCGGTGAGCCGGTCCAGCCGGCCCCACTGGCGGAGGCGGCCCTGGCGAGCCTTGTCGCCGACGGGCTGCTTCCGCCCCGCCAGGGTGGCGCTCCGCCTGGCTAATGTGCGCCGGTGGCCACGACGTCTGCCTACCTGGACGCGGTGCGCGAGGAGCTCTGGGCGAGGCGGCTGTTCACCTTCATCCCGGACCGCGATCTGCCACAGCCCAGGGATGCCGCGGTCCTGGGAGACGGCCCGCGGGTCGCTTTCGCGGGATTCCCCTCCGACTACAGCCTCGGCTTCCTGCTTGCGCTGCTGCAGGCGGACGTCCGGCCGGTCGGCATCGTCACCTCACCGGGAGCGCATCCGGCGATCCTCGGTGACAACGCGCTCAGTCGAATCGCGGATCACCTGGACGTCCCCCTGGTGCGCGCCTGGCGCATAAACGACGAGCACTCGCGCATGCACCTGTCGGCCCTCGACGCCGACGCCATCGTTATGGCCAGCTTCGACCAGATCGTGGGGCGCCGA
Organism: Candidatus Dormiibacterota bacterium; assembly: GCA_963777285.1. Taxonomy (GTDB): domain Bacteria; phylum Chloroflexota; class Dormibacteria; order Aeolococcales; family Aeolococcaceae; genus JAFARE01. The sequence goes on along the minus strand of CAVZPR010000001.1, from coordinate 314,979 downwards.
GCGCTCGACATACCGCGTCACGGCTGGCTGAACATCCACCCCAGCCTGCTCCCTGCGTATCGCGGACCCGAGCCGGTGTACTGGGCCATCGCCGACGGTGCGCCCCAGACCGGCATCACGCTGCACAGGGCGGCGCCGCGCGTCGACTCCGGCCCGATCATGGCCCAGGACGCGGTGACCATCGAGGCCGATGACAACGCCGGCACCCTGACGCGCAAGCTCGTGGCGCGCGGCGTCGAGCTGCTGCCGGGCGCGCTGGCGCGCTTCCTCGCCGGCGCTGCAGGTGAGAAGCCCGACATGTCGCGCTCGTCGTACCGGACCTCGGTGGGCCACCGCCTGCTCAACAGCGCCGGCAGCGCAGTCGAGGCGGAGCGCATGGTCCGCGCCGGGGTGCCCAACATGCTCGCGTGGGCGGAGGTCGACGGACGTGGCATGTACGTCGAGCAGGCGCGCATCGACGGCTCGGCAGCGGCGGACGGCTCGCACATCCTCCGGTTCCCGGACGCACCGCTTCGCATCACCGCGGCCGCGGAGACGTGCGGGTGCCATCACGACGTGCCCGACTGTCCCCATCGTGTGGCGAATCTGTAGCGCAGGCAGGCGCTTCGACCGGCGGCGGGTATAGTGCACGCAGGGATGCCAGAATCCGAACCGCGCGTCCTCATCGTCGAGGATGACGAAGCCGTGAGAGGCTTCCTCGCCCGGGCACTGGAGAGGGGCGGGTGGGAACCGGTTGGTGTCCGGACCGGCGAGGAAGCGATGGAGCACGTCCGTCGTGACCCGCGCATCGCCGCCGTGCTCATCGACGGCCTGCTTCCAGACATGCACGGTGTGCGCGTCGCCGACATCCTGCTCGACGATCCAGCGGGAGGACGCGTGGCTATCTGCTTCATCAGCGGGGCGATTCGCGAGAACCGTCCAGCCGAGGGAGGCGTGGCGGCGCTGAGCAAGCCCACCCGCCTCGCCGAGCTCATCGGCACAGTCGAGTCGCTGATGCAGTGGCGGCGCGGTCCGGGCGACCCCGTCGACGTGCGCCGCGCGGTGGTCCGCCGCCTGGAGCAGGGGTTCCTCGTCGGACCCTGACCCGCACCGGCGTGGCACCATCGTCACGATGAGCGAGACGGGCAGCGCGGCGACACTCCCCTGGCAGGTCAGCCGCGAGGAGCTGTTTCGCAGCGCCGGCGAGGTCGCCCGCGGCGGCGCGCTTGTTGTATTCGTCATCGATGACAGCATCCCGAAGCGTGCTCGTGGCGGGTACGCGGCGCTGGTCATCGCCTACGCGCGTGCCGATGAGCCGGTGACCATCCTCGACGACGGTGGCGCCGCTCTGCTTGTCCGCGACGGGGGCGTGACCTCCGGACGGGTGGTGGCGGAACGGGTGCTCGAACAGATGCGCAGGCTCGCGCTGGAACGGACCATCCGCGCCGGGGTCGCCGCGCTCGACGGTGCACCCGAAGCCGTGTTGGACCGCGCGCACGCCGCGGCGGCGGCCGCTGAGGCCGGCCGGCTGGGCGTCGCCGGCTGATGCCGGAGCCCCTGCTCGCCAGATTCGCGCGCGGGCAGTCGTGGCTCGAGCGGCCCGCGGATGCCGTGCAGCGGTGGATCGCGGCGTTCTACCGAGCGTTCGGCGCCCCGGGGCGCGCACTCAAGAACCTGCTCAACGGCACGTACATCCTCCGCCACCCGCTGCACCCAGCGTTGACCGACGTCCCCATCGGCGCGTGGACCGTGGGCGTCGTCGCCGACTACGTGGCGCACTTCACGACCCGCATCCCCGAAGCGGCCGGCGACGTGGCGCTGGCCGTCGGCCTGGTCGCCGCCCTGCTCACCCTCGCCAGCGGCTACACCGACTTCCAGGACACGATCGGCCTGGAACGGCGCTTCGCCTTCATCCATGGCCTGCTCATGACCACGGTCGTGCTGCTCTACGCGGCATCGCTGGGGCTGCGCTGGTGGACCGGTGAGGGTCTGCACCCGCTCGCCGTGGGCCTGTCCACGGCCGGCTACGCCCTGGTGCTGCTCGGCGCGTGGTACGGCGGGCACGTGGTGTTCGGCATCGGCTACGCGGTGAACCGGGGCGCATTCCTCGAAGCACCGGAGGGATGGGTGGCGGCGGGACCGTCCGCCGAGGTGCCCGCGGATGGGATGGTCTCCGTCGATGCCGGCGGGATGCAGGTGCTGCTCGCCCGCGTCGAGGGCAAGATCTGCGCGCTTGCTGACGTCTGCTCCCACGCGGGCGGCCCGCTCCATGAAGGCACGCTCGCGGACGGCGTGGTCACCTGTCCGTGGCACGGGTCGCGTTTCCGGCTGCGCGACGGCCGCGTCGTGGGTGGTCCCGCGACCTTCGACCAGCCGCGCTTCATCGTTCGCGACACCGACGGCAGGCTCGAGGTCAAGCTGGAGACGCCCCTCCACTGAGCCGCTGGCGCTCGGATAGAGTGCAGCGCATGGCTAGGAGGATCCTTGTCGCAACCGATCTCTCGGAGACGGCGTCCGAGGCGGTGCGCTGGGCGGCCGACAACGCGCGGCCGGACGAGTCCGAGCTCCTGCTGCTCCGCGTCGTGGAGCGCGAGCCCGACGCCGACCATCCCGCCCCACACGGACATCATGCCCACCTCGCGCAGCCCGACCCGGAGCTCACCACGACCGCGCAGCGCATCGGCGGCCCGCGCGCGCGCGGTCTGGTGGTGACGTCGCACGACCCGGCGGACGCCATCGTGCACGTCGCCGAGGCGGAGCGCGTTGACCTGATCGTGTGCGGCAACGTGGGCATGCGGGGCCGCAAGGAGTTCCTGCTGCACAACGTGCCCAACCGCGTGTCGCACATGGCGCACTGCAGCGTGGTGCTGGTGAACACCATGCGCGACGACCCGGACGGCCACCCGCACTTCCATCACCATCGCGAGCCGCCGGTGGTGCCCGCCGATCCCGAGATGTTCGAGGGGCGCATGATGGGCCGCGCCGCGGAGATCGGCCGCGCCATCGCTTCGCTTGGCGTTCGCGAGGCGTTCGTGGCCAAGCGGCGCGGCGATCTGCAACGCGAGGCTCGCCTGCTCCGCGAGTTGCTGGAGAAGCTCGGGCCGACGTTCGAAAAGTTGGGTCAGATGCTGTCCACGCGGCCGGACCTGCTCCCCAAGGAATTCATCGACGAGCTGTCCACCCTGCAGGACGACGTCCCGCCGCTGACCCGCGCCGAGGTGGTGCGCGTGATGGAGGAAGAGCTCCACGTCCCGTGGGAGGACGTGTTCGACAGCATCCAACCCGACCCCATCGCGGCAGGCACCATCGCGCAGGTGCACCGGGCGACCCTCGGCGACGGTGTGCACGTCGTGGTCAAGGTGCAGCGTCCCACCGCAGAAGAGGAGATGTGCAAAGACCTCGCCCTGCTGCAGCTCTTCGGCGAACGCGCCCGCGGCAAGGAGGGATTCGAGCAGATCATCGACCTCCCCGCGATCATCGATCACCTCTCCGAGTCACTGCAGCGCGAGCTGGACTTCACGCGCGAAGCACAGAACATCGAGCACATGCGAGGCGTGCTGGAGACGTTCAGCCGGCTGGATGTGCCCCACGTGTACACGCAGTACTCGACCCACCGCCTCCTGGTGATGGAGGAGGTGCAGGGCGTGCCGCTGATGGAGTCCGAGGCGTCCGATGAGCGCAGCGAGGCGGCGCGCCAGCTGGTGGAGTCCTATTACCAGCAGGTGATGACCGCGGGCTTCTTCCACGCCGATCCCCACCCCGGCAACCTCATGTGGTGGCGCGACAAGATCTACCTGCTCGACTTCGGCATGGTCGGCGAGATCGACGAGCGGACGCGCGAGCTGCTCGGCTTCCTGCTGCTCGCGTTCTGGCACGAGGACGTCCCGTTCCTGGGTGACGTCATCCTCATGATCGCGGAGCGCCACGGAACGGTGGATGAGGAGGCGTTCCGCGCCGAGCTCGCCGACCTGGTGCACCGCTACCGTCACCTGGCGCTGGAGCAGTTCCAGATGGGGCCGATGCTGCAGGACCTCACAGAGATGTGCGTGCGCCATGACATCCGCATGCCGTCGTCGCTGGCGTTCATCGCCAAGGCGTTCGGCCAGATGCAGCTGGCCGCGGCGGCGATGGACCCCGGCATCGACCCGTTCGCCGTTGCGGGGCGGTTCTTCACTCGCCAGCTCACCACGCGGGTGCGCGACATGATGGGCCCGCAGCGCTTCATCTACGGCGCGCAGAAGGTGCGCCTGCGCCTCTACAGCGTGCTCGAACTCGCTGGAGAAGCTCAGCGGGGCGCGGCCCGGTTTCGAGCCCAAGGTCGTCTTCAGCGGCACCGAGCGACTCGAGAACACCATCCGGCGAGCTGCACGCCGCCTGGCCACCGCGGCCATCGGCACGGCCGCCTTCCTGGTGTGCGGCCTGACCGCCAGCTTCGGCCACGTCCCCGCGTGGGTGAGCATCCTCTTCGGCGCGGCCGGCGGTCTCTTCGCGGTCGTGCTGCTCGCCGACGTGGTGCGTCGCGGCTGACAGCCCTAGCGCTTGGAGAAGACCCGCCGCAGGCGGCGGTCCAGGACCACCGCGATGACGGTCATGATGGACCCGAGGAAGAGTCGCTCGATGAAGCGGCGGACCGAGTGGCCCTGCCGCCGTCGATGCTGCGTCGGATCGCGTACCAGCTCGCCCCTCGCCTCGACCATGGCCGCATGGTCGCGACTGAGCGAGGGCGGCGTCAAGCGGGCGTGCTGACGCGCCACACGGCGACGGCGTCAGGGATCAATCGCGGGATCGCCTCGTCGCCGACCGGGTCCGACGCCAGCGCGAGCCCGGCCTCCACGGCTTCGGGCACGTCGACGTGCGAATCCCCCAGGTTGCAGGCAACCATCAGGCCGGCAGCCGCGTAGACGAGCAGCGCGCGGTCCGGGTCGTACCAGGAGCGCACGTCGACGGGAAACAGCGTCGTCAACTCCGGGGTGGCGCGGCGCAGCGCGATGAGGTCCTGATACCAGGCGAGCATCCGCGCGTGCTCGGGGAGCTCCAACTCTCGCCAGTCGAGGCGCGATCGGATGAACGTGTCCGTAGCCTGCGGATCCGGCACGTCGGCGGGATTCCAGCCGAAGGGCGCGAACTCCTTGCGCCTGCCCTCACTCACCGCGCGGCTCAGCTCGGCATCGCGCAGGTCGGAGAAGTACTGGAACGGCGTCCTCGCTCCCCATTCCTCTCCTTGAAACAGCAGGGGCACGAACGGCGCCAGCAGCGTGAGCGCCGCAGCGATGCGCGCCCTGCCCGGCGAGACGAGCTGCCCGAGACGCTCGCCCAGGGCGCGGTTGCCCACCTGGTCGTGATTCTGCGCGTAGCCGACGAAACGCCACAGCGGTGTCTCGCCGATGGTGCGGCCGAAGCGGCGGCGACGAAAGCTCGAGTGCTGGCCCGTGTAGACGAACGCCTGCCGCAGCGCCGTGCACACGTCCTCGGGCGGGCCGAACGCCGCGTAGTAGCCGTTGCGTTCACCGGTGAGGAGCGCGTGCAGGGAGTGGTGGTAGTCGTCGTTCCACTGCGCGCCGAGCCCGAATCCACCCACGGCGCGGTCGCGCACCAGGCGCGGGTCGTTGGCGTCGCTCTCGGCGATGACCCAGAGGTCACGTCCCAGCGTGTCGCGCAGCATGTCGGCGCGCGCCACCAGGTCCTCGAGGATGTTGGTTGCGGACGTGTCAACGATCGCGTGCACCGCGTCGAGCCGCAAGCCGTCGCAGTGATAGTCGCGCAGCCACATCTCGGCGTTGTCCAGCACGAAGGCCCGTACCTCGTCGCAGTCGGGCCCGTCGAAGTTCATGGCGCTGCCCCATGGCGTCCGGTACGCCTCACTGAGGTACGGCCCGAACTCAGTCAGATGGGCGCCCTCGGGTCCCAGATGGTTGTACACGACGTCGACGATCACCGCGATCTCCAGCGCGTGGCATTCGTCAACCAGCACCTTGAGCCCGTCCGGCCCGCCGTACGCGTGGTGCGGCGCGAACAGGTTGACGCCGTCGTATCCCCAGCCGCGGTCGCCGGCGAACTCCGCCACCGGCATGAGCTCCACAGCATTGACTCCGAGCGCACGCAGGTGCCGCAGGCATTGGGCGGCGGCGGCGAAGGTGCCCTGCGGCGTGAACGTGCCCACGTGCAGCTCGTACACGATCGCCTGGCGCAGCGGGAACCCGCGCCACGCGGAGTCGCGCCAGGCGTGAGCGCTGTGATCCACCAGCCGCGATGGTCCGTGGACGCCGAGCGGTTGGTACGGCGACCGCGGGTCGGGGAGCGGCGCGCCCCCGTCGACGCGGAAGGTGTAGTCGTCACCCGCGCCCGCCGCCTCCACGTCGGCCGCAAACCAGCCGCCTGCCTTGGCACGCATCTCGTGACGTTGGGCGCGCACGTCGACGTGCACCGAGGTCGCCCGCGGCGCCCAGGCGCGGAACGGGTGGCTCATGCCGCAGCCTCCAGCAGCGCCACGGGGAAGTCGCGCAGCAGGTCCGCCACATCGCGGCGGCCGCCTTCCTCCAGCGACGCGGTGAGCAGGTTGCGCCACGGCCTCTGCGGCAGCTCCACCGCCGTGCCCTGCCAGTCACCGTGCAGCATGTGCGGCAGGCGCACCGCCAGCGTGACAGCGTCCGCGCTGTCGCCGGCGGATCGCGCGAACGCCACCGCGTGGATGGCGCGCGGGCCGGTCACGGCCAGCGGCTGGTACGCCGAGCCTGCTGCGAATGCTTGGGGTCGCCGCGCGCGCAGCCGCAGCGCCGCCAGCGTCACGTGAAGCTTGGGCATGCCCTCAGCGCAGCGCGACATGACCTCAGCCGCACTCGCGCCCTCGAGCTCCGCCAGCAGCCGGCGGCGCAGCACGTAGTCGACGGGGGTGCGGTTGTCGGGGTCGACGAGACGAAGGTCCCACAGCTCACAGCCTTGATAGATGTCGGGCACCCCGGGGCACGTCAGCTTGAGCAGCGCCTGCGACAGGGCTGCGGTGTGCCACGCGGGTGCCATGTGCGCCACGAACGCCTCGACCTGCTCACGGATCGCGGCATCGCCTACCACACCGCGCACGTATGCGTCCACCCCCGCCTCGTATGCGCTGTCGGGCTGCAGCCACGACGTCTGCTGCTTGGCCTCACGCGCGGCCTTCAGCATGTACGCCGATGCGCGCTCTTCGTCAATTGGTTGCGCCGCGACGAGGGTCTGCATGAGCAGGTACTCGACGGCGCGCGGGATGTCGCGCGCACCGCGGTGAACGGCGGCGAGGTCGCTCCATGAGTGCAGCGCCCGCAGCCATGCGTCGGGCATCTCGCTGAGCATCGCCAGGCGCAGCCGCGCGTCCTCGCCTCGCTTCGTGTCGTGCGTGGCGGTGGCCAGCAGCGCAAGTTGCGACCCTGCGGCGCGGCGCCCGCACTCCGCATGGAACTCGTCGATCGAGGTGGTGCGGTCGGGGTCGCATCCCACCTCGTTGAGCGCGGTCAAAGGCACGTAGCGGTAGAAGGCGGTGTCCTCCACGCCCTTCGCCATCGCCGCTGCGGCCACCTGCTGAAAGCGACAGCGAAGCTCGCGTCCCGCGTCGCTGTCACGCCCGCTACCCAGGAGAAGGTCCACCAGGGCGTCGAGCTTGATCCGGTCGCAGTCGGGCGTCTGGAGGGCGACCGACCGGGCTGCGAGGATCGCGGCCGCACCCGTTTCGGACAGTGGTTGCCATTGCTGCGGGTACACGCGGTACACGGGCATGCCACTCAGCAGAGCACGCAGCTCGGCGCCGCAATCGGCGACGCCCGCCGCCGCCGCCACGCGCTGCAGGCGCGACACGTCGGCGCACAGCGATGCGGCGAGGACGTCCTGCCGTGCCGACACGCTGTGCCGCGCGAAGCCGGCGGCATCGCCGGTCCAGCGGCGGTAACCCGCGGCAACGCCCCTGGCGCCCGCAGGATCGACCATCAGCGAGGTGACCAGCGCGCAGAAGTCGTATCCGGTGGTGCCGTCCACGGGCCATTCCGGTGGCAGATGCTCGTCCCCGCTCACGATCTTCTCCACCACCACCCACGATTCCGGCGCCGCCGTGCGAAGCCGTCGCGCGTACGCGGCCGGGTCGTGCAGCCCGTCGACGTGATCCACGCGCAGCCCGTCGACCAGGCCGTCGCGCACCAGCTCGAGAGCTCGCGCGTGCGTCGCGTCGAACACCTCGGAGCTCTCCTGGCGCAGGCCCGCCAGCGACGCGATGTCGAAGAAGCGGCGGTAGTTGACGTGGCGCAGCCCCGAGCTCCACAGCTCCAGCCGGTAATGTTGCCGGTCCAGCAGCGACTGCGAGAGACCTCCGGTGCAGTCGCTCCCCTCGCGGAGTGGAAAGCGCAGCTCGCCGCAGTGGAGCTCCACGCCTGCGTCCGTGTCGCAGAGCTGCAGCTCGCCGCGCTGCAGCAGCGCGGCCACGTCGTCGCTCAGCAGCGGGAGCACCACGCGGCCACACGCACCCGGCGCGTCCCAGTCGATGTCGAAGTACGCAGCGAAGTCGCTGCTGCGACCACGGCGCAGCACGTCCCACCACCAGGCGTTTCCGGGATCGCTGACGCACATGTGGTTGGGCACGATGTCGAGCAGCTGCCCCATGCCGTCCGCGGCGAGGGCCGCGTCGAGCCGGCGCAGCCCCGAGTCGCCGCCGAGGTCCTCGCTCACGCGCGTGGGATCCACGACGTCGTAGCCGTGCGAGCTTCCCGGCGCGGCCTGCATGTAGGGCGAGCAGTACAGGTGGCTGACGCCCAGCGCCGCCAGGTACGGGACCACGCCGGCCGCCTCGTCGAAGTCGAACTCCGACCGCAGCTGCACGCGGTAGGTGGCTCGCGGTTGCGCCCTCACCGGTGACCTTCAAGGTGCGCCGCGATCGCGCGCGGCACAGCATCGCGCCGCAGCTGCTCCACGGTGCGCGGCAGCGGGATGCACCAGTTGTGCCGCGCCTCGCTCGCACCGGGCAGGTTCGGCCGGCGTTCGGCAAGCGCCGCGTCGTCCAGCGTCGCGGCGATCAGCACGGACGGCGCTCGCGCCAGCGCCGCGTACGCCGACTCCGCCACCGCCGCCGGGGATGCGTTCCGCGGGAGCCCCGTGAGGCGTCGCAGGCGGCGCCGGGCGGTTTCGCTCTCGCCGCCCGCACCATCTCGCTCCTGCGTGGCCTCCATCGCATCGGAGCCCGTCCACGCCCCTGCAACCGTGGGCAGGTCATGGGTGCTCAGGGCGGCCAGCGCCTCACGCGGGTAGCGCTGTGGCGGTCGCTGCTCGAACCACGCCAGCCGGTAGGAGAGGACGCCGCGGTGACGCAGCGCGGGCCGCACGCCGGCCTCCACCGTCCCCAGGTCCTCGCCCACCACGTAGCACGCGCTGCGCCGGCTCTCAGCAGCCACCACCTCGAGAAGGTCGGCCGCCGGATAGTCGACGTATGCGCCTCGGTCGGGACGCTCGCCGTCGGGCACCCACCAGAGGCGAAACAATCCCATCACGTGGTCGATGCGAACGCCGGCCGCGCCGCGCATGACGCGACGCAGGGTTTCGCGCACCGGCGCGCACCCCGCCTCGCGCAGCCGGTGCGGGTCGAACGGTGCCAGCGCCCAGTCCTGCCCACGCGGGTTGAACCGGTCGGGCGGCGCGCCGATGCGCATCGCGCGCGCCACGAGCTCCTGCCACATCCACGCGTCCGCGCCGTCCGGGGCGACCCCCACCGCGATGTCGTGCACCAGCGGCATCTCCGCCGAGGCGCGCTGCAGCTGCACGTCCACCAGCCACTGCAGCCACCGGTGATACTCGACGCGAGGCCGCAGCGCCGCCGGGAGGCGCGCAAGAGATACAGCCAGTGGTGACCGGAACTGAGCCGGCCACGACGTCCAGTGATCCCCGTACCGCTCGGCCAGTGCGCAGAAGCATGCGTATCGCTCCAGCAGCTCGCTTTCGTCCGCGCAGTACGCGGTGAAGCGCTCGTCGCCTGTGAAGCGATCCCACAGGGCCTCGAGCGCACGCGCCTTCAGTGCAGCCACGGCGTCGCGATCGATCGAGGGCGCCGCGTTGAGCGCGCGCCCTCGCTGCCCCAGCCGCGCCACCAGCGGCTCGTCCGCGGCACCGGGGACGTCCTCCACGCGAAGGTACAGCGGGTCGCGGAAGGCCCGGCTCGAGGGGAAGTAGGGGCTCGGCTCGCGCGGTGTCCCGGGCAACGCCGCATGCAACGGATTGAGGAGCAGCATCGCCGCGCCCAGGCCCCGCGCCCACCGCCCCAGCGCTCGCAGATCTCCGAGGTCGCCGATGCCCCAGCTGTCCCGCGAGCGCAGCGCGTAGAGCTGCACGGCCCATCCCCATCCCGGCGCGGGCTGGTGGCAAGGCTCGGCGACACGGCGAGCGGGCGGCCGAAACGCCTGTGGCGGCGGCCCCGCACCGGCGCCCATCGAGGCCAGAACGGCGCCCACGGCGCGCGGTTCCGACCTGCGGCGCACCCCCACCGCGTCCACGTACTCTGTCCGGACCCCCCAGCGCGCGGGGTCCGCCGGGCGGCCCGCCGCGGTCACGCGGCGCAGGCCATACTGGAGATAGTCACTATCATGATTTCTGAGCGCGATGCTATCAGGCCCATCGCCGGCTTCCGAGGCGTTCGTGGCGGTCCCTGAGCCCCCCGCGGCGGCCGACGCCACCGGCCACCTGGTCGCCTGGCCGGGAGTCGACGCGCCACTCGGGGCCACGTGGGACGGCGAGGGCGCCAACTTCGCGCTCTTCGCCGAGATGGCGGAAGGGGTCGAGCTGGTGCTGTATGACGGCGGCGGCCGCGAAACGGCCACGTACGACCTGGTCGAGCGCACCGACCTCACATGGCACGGGTACGTCGAGAAGATCGACCCCGGGCAGCACTACGCGTATCGCGTGCGCGGACCCTACTCCCCCGCCAATGGACTGCGCTACAACCACAACAAGCTGCTCCTGGACCCGTACGCGCTCGCCATCTCCGGAACGTTCCGGGACGGACCGGAACTCTACGGATACGCGCTGGGCGGAGACGACAGCGTCCCCTCCGACCTGGACTCGGCGCCGGCGATGCCGCGCTGCGTTGTCGTCGACCGCTCCTTTCCCTGGGGTGACGATCGCCGTCCCAACACAGCCTGGGCCGACACGATCATCTACGAGGCGCACGTCAAGGGGTTCACCAAACAGCACCCCGAGGTTCCGGAGGAGCTGCGCGGCACGTACGCGGGCATGGCGCACCCGGCCGCCATCGAGCACCTGCAGAACCTCGGGGTGACGGCCGTCGAGCTGATGCCGGTGCACCACTTCATCGACTCAGGACACCTCGTGGCCAACGGTCTCGTCAACTACTGGGGCTACGACTTCGATCGGCTACTTCGCACCCGAGGGGCGCTACTCCGCGGGGGGCACGGGAGGCCAGCAGGTGCGCGAGTTCAAGGCGATGGTGCGCGCGCTGCACGCTGCAGGCCTCGAGGTGATCCTCGACGTCGTCTACAACCATACCGGCGAGGGCAACCACCTTGGCCCCACCGTGAGCTTTCGCGGCATCGACAACCACGCGTATTACCGCCTGGTCGACGAGGATCCGCGCTTCTACTTCGACGTCACCGGTACCGGCAACAGCTTCAACGTGCGCAACCCGCACACCCTGCAGGTGATCATGGACAGCTTGCGCTACTGGGTCACCGAGATGCACGTCGACGGCTTCCGGTTCGACCTCGCAGCCGCGCTGGCACGACAGTTCTACGAAGTGGACCGTCTCTCCGCGTTCTTCGACATCATCCACCAGGACCCCGTTCTCTCGCGGGTCAAGCTGGTCGCCGAACCATGGGACGTGGGTGCCGGCGGATACCAGGTGGGCAACTTTCCGGTGCGCTGGGCGGAGTGGAACGGTGGTTTTCGTGACTCCGTGCGCGATTACTGGCGGGGCTCGGTGGCCGGTGTGCGCGACCTCGCGTACCGCCTCACCGGCTCCAGCGACCTCTACCAGGGTGAAGGCCGGCAGCCGTGGGCGAGCATCAACTTCGTCACCGCGCACGACGGCTTCACGCTTCGCGACCTGGTCTCGTACGACCAGAAGCACAACGCGCGCAACGCCGAAGGCAATCACGACGGCACCGACGACAACCGATCCTGGAACTGCGGCGTGGAAGGTGAGACCGACGATCACGACATCGGGGAGCTGCGCGCGCGGCAGCAGCGCAACCTCATCGCCACGGTGCTGCTGTCGCAGGGCTGTCCCATGATCCTCGGCGGCGACGAGATCGGGCGCACCCAGGAGGGGAACAACAACGCGTACTGCCAGGACAACGAGATCTCCTGGCTGGACTGGGCGCATGTCGATGAAGGGATGCTGCAGTTCGTGCAGCGGGTCATCGAGTTCCGCCGCTCCGAGCCGGTGCTGCGGCGCAAGCGCTTCTTCTCCGGCCAGGCGATCTACGGCTCGGGGCGCAAGGACATCTTCTGGTTCCTGCCCAACGGACGCGAGTTCAACGACTCGCACTGGTTCAACGAGAGCGAGCGCTCGTTGGGGATGATCCTCAACGGCGACGAGATCCCGGACCGCGACCTGCGCGGACAGCGCATCGTGGGTGACAGCATCATGGTGCTGCTGCACACGGGCTCGATCGACATCACGTGGGTGGTGCCACCGGGATGGGGTGACGAGTGGTCGCTGGTGATCGACACCGCGGATCCCGAGGTCGCGCCGGGCTCTTCGACGTACCGGCCGCGAGAGCGCATTCCGGTGCGGGCGCACTCCCTGGTGGTGCTCCGCCGCCGGTCGACGGGCTGACCGCTCAGGCGCTCGCGCTTCGCGCAGCCCGCGCCCGGGTCGCACCTCGTGCGGCTCGCCGCCAGGCGTCGAAGTCCTTTCGGGTCGCGGCCTCCATCACCCGCGAACCCGCGTGCAGCCAGCCGGCGTCGCGCCGCGAGAGATCTCGCAGCACGGCTCGCGCGCGCAATGGACCGCTGCCGAGGTGCACGTTCGCGATCTCGGAGCCCATCGCCCCGAGCAGATCCTCCTGGCCGGTTCGTGTCTTGACTGTCGTGAACTCGATGCGCGAGCAGTCAGGCGCCAGCCGGCGCACCACCCACGGCCCATCGGCCCACAGGTAGGGGTCTGGAGAGCGCACGGCTCCGCGCAGCACGCGGTCGTAGAGCAGCGCGGGCCGGCCGCCGCCGCCAGACGCCCAGACGCAGGCCGAGGGTGCCAGCGCCTTCGCCTCGCGCGCCAGGCGACCCCCGTGCCACAGCGCGAGCGCCACCACGCGCGGATGCCCCAGGCTGCCCAGGCCGGCACGCCGCGCCAGGTGGACCGGCTGCACACCGCGGGGCAGCGCCCTGGACAGGCGCTGCGTCGCTGCGAGCGGCGGCGCTGCCAATCGCGGCAGCCCCTCGATGCGATGCCAGAAGACCGCCGGATCGCGCAGCGCGCTCTCCGCCTCGCCGCGCAGCACGGGGTGCTTCTCCTCGAGCACAAACGCACGCCCCGAGGTGCGCAGGGCGTCGCGGTATCCCTCGAGCACCGCGTCGCACGCGCGCCGCGGGGTCAGCGACAGGGTTCCGACGGCTATGGCCAGCCTCGCGCTGGTGGCCAGGCGCACCAGGTCGTTGGCGTACGAGAGCGGGTACGCCTCGTCGAAGTCGTTGACGCCCCAGACGAGACGCCCCTCGCTGTCCCGCCAGGTGCCGAAGTTCTCGATGTGCACGTCGCCGGCAGCGAGCACCTGCGGCGCCCTTGCCAGCTCGGCGCAGGAGCGTGGCCACTGCTGTGCCCACCGGTAAAAGGTGGCGCGCAGAAACGCGAAGGGCGTGGTCGCCATCTGCTCGTGCTTGAAGGCGACGTCGGCGGCGACGACCTGCATGCGCCGGCCCAGCCACGCCTCGAAGGCCGCGGTCGCGTCGGCAAACGCCGGGAGCTCGCGAGCAGCTCGAGGTGGCACGGCGCGAACCGTATCAGCCACCGGTGCCCCACGCGGCATGATCTGCGGCGTTGTTCACGCTGCTCACCGTCCTGGTGCTCGCCGGTCTCACCGGCCCGCTCCTGGCCTTCGCGGGCCGCGGCCTCGTGCCCGTGGTCGTGGGCGAGCTGGCCGCAGGCGTGGTTCTGGGACACACGGGGTTCGGCGTCATCGACGCCACGGCACAGCCCCTTCCCGCCTTTCGCGCGCTCGGCTTCGCCATGCTCATGCTCAGCGCGGGCACGCACGTGGACGTCGGCTCACCGGCGATACGGCAGGGGTTCGTGCGCGGCCTCGTCGCGTTCGCCGTGGTGGCGGTGGCGTCCGTGCCTCTGGGGCTGGGCCTCGACGCAGTGCTGGGCATCGGTCATCCGGCGCTGCTGGCCGTGCTGATTGCCGGCAGCTCCGCGGCGATCGCATTTCCCATCCTCAGCGAGCGCGGTCTCACGGGGCCGGACGTGGCCATGCTGGTTGCCTGGATCGCGATCGCTGATTCCACGACCGTCGTGATCATGCCGCTCACGCTCAGCGGCGGCGGCAACATCGCGCTCGCCCTCGCAGGTGACGCGGCCATCGTGGCCACCGGGGCGCTGGTGCTGGTCGCGTCGCTCCGCCTGCGCGCCACCGCGGTGACGCAGCACCTGCGCGCGCAATCGCTGCAGCGCGGCTGGGCCTGGCAGGTGCGCATCGCCCTGGTGCTGCTGCTGGGCCTGTCGGCGATCGCCGAGCGGACCGGAGCAAGCACGCTGGTGGCGGGGTTCCTGGCAGGGATGATCCTGGTGCGGCTGCGCGAGCCCGACCGCCTCGCACTGCAGCTCACCGGCGTGGCCAACGGGTTCTTCGTGCCGCTGTTCTTCCTGCTGCTGGGCGCGGAGCTCGACCTGCGCGCGTTGTTCACGTCGCCCTCGCGGATCATTCTCGCGGTCGCGCTCGCCGCGGCCGCGATGCTCACGCACCTGACCGCCGCTGCCGTCACCGGACGCCGCATGCGCGTCGCCACCGGCCTGGCCGCGTCGGCGCAGCTGGGCATGCCTGCGGCCGCGGCGAGCCTGGGACTCTCCACGCACCTGCTCGGCCCCGCGGATGCCGCGGCGCTGGTGGCCGCCGGATGCCTGACGCTGCTGCCGGCGACCGTCGGAGCGCTGCTCCTGGCCCGCCGGACCGCGGTCACGCCCTTGGCGTCGCCGTCCGCGTGAGGCGCGATCGCGACGGCGTGCGCGCCCGCGCCCGAGCGCTGCGTGTGGCAGTCGCTGGACGCGGCCGCGACGCGCGCAGGAGCTCGGCGACGCCGCGCTCGATGCCGCGGCACAGCACGTCGATGTCGGAAGCGGTGTCGTAGTCGCCGGTGACGCCGAAGTTGACCTGGCCGTTGTACGAGAAGATGGCGATGGTGATGCGTATCTGACCCCACAGCGGTACGTAGGGATAGGCGCGCAGCATCTGCCTGCCGCGCATGTACAGCGGCAGCTGCGGCCCCGGCACATTCGTCGTCACCGTGTTGAAGTTGCGCTGGGGCGCCCGCGACGCGAGGCGCAATCCCAGCCCCAGCAGCATCGGCGGCGCAAAGCCGGCCAGTGATGTGAGCGCCTCGCCCGCGATGGCCTCGGCCGATTCCTTCAGCCCCTCCATCTGCGCCGACACGGCTCGGAGCCGTGCCACCGGATCCGCAAGCTGCACGGGAAGCTCGGCGAACATCGCCGACACCTTGTTGTTGTAGCGATGGTCGCCGACCGCGAGGCCTGACGCGTCGCGGTCGCGCACCGACACCGGAACCATCGTCCGGAGCACGCGTTCGGTACGCTCGCCGCGGCTCTGCAGCAGGCGCCTGAATCCGGTGGTGATCGCCGCCAGCACCACGTCGTTGAAGGTTCCCCCCTGCGCATGGCGGATCGCCTTGATGTCGTCGACGGTCGCGGCGGCCCAGTTCCAGCGCCGGTGCGGTCCGATCGGCCCGTTGAGGCTGGAGCGGGCGGTCGGCCGGACCAGGCCTGCAAAGGAGGCCATGCCCTTGATCACCTGTGCGGCGCCGACCACTGCACGGGTCGAGACGATGCCCGCCTCGCGCGCGGCTCGCAGCTGCTCGCGCGGGCTTCGCGCCAGGTCCAGCAGCGTCAGCGCGGCCAGCTCCACCCCGGTCGGCTCGCGTCCCGGCGTCCATTCGCCGGCAGCACCCGGCGGCCGCGCGTCCGGCGACAGGTCCATGATCGCCGCCAGCAGCTCGGTGCCGGAGACACCGTCGACGAGGCAGTGGTGCGTCTTGCACACGGTGGCCCAGCGCCCTTCCTCGAGACCCTCCACCACCCACATCTCCCAGAGTGGCTTGTGCCGGTCCAGCTGCTGCGACATGAGGCGGCCGACGAGACGCCGCAGCTCGGCCTCGCCGCCGGGCGCGGGAAGCGCGGTGCGTCGCACGTGATAGTCGATGTGGAAATGCGGGTCGTCGACCCACAGTGGCCGTCCGATGGCTCCGGGCACCCGCCGCACCACCTGGCGGTAGCGCGGCACGAGCGGCATCTTGGTTCCGACGGTGGCGACGATCTCCTGATGCGGCGGTGCGGGACCCTCGAAGATGCCCACGGAGCCGATGTGCATGTGGCTCACCGCGTCCTCGAGGTCAAGGAAGGAGGCATCGAGGGCACTGAGACGGTCGGCGTGCGACACCACGGCACGCCAGCCTAGCGCTGCGAGGCGTAGCGCGGCAGGCTGGTGCGAGCCACTCGCGCCGCCGGGGGCGGCACGCCGGCGTGGCGGAGGGTGAGACACGATCGTGACCCCGCCGCCGCAAGGGTGTGAGCTTGCCGCTGGCACATTGGCTGCGGCGGGGACACATGCGGAGGACAACGCGTGCCACGGTCGGCGACGAGCACAGGGATCCATCAGACCCTTCCGTTTGCCGCCATGACCACGCTGGCGCTGGCCAGCCTCCTGCTCCCTCCGGGACCCGTGAGCCTGGCGTGGTTCCTCGGGGCTGTCGCCGTCACCGCGCTGACCGTCGTAGCCGGGGTCGGTGGATTGTGGCAGCGGCTGCCACTGGGGATGTACATGGGGCAGCTGGTGGCAGTTGCGGCCGTGACCGTCTTGAACTTCGCCGCCGGCCAGAGCTCCGGGCTGGTAACGCTGCTGCTGGTGCCGGTCGTCTACACCGCCCTCTACGGAAGGCGCCGCGACCTGCTGCTGGTCATCCCGGCGGTCATCGCCGCGCTGCTCATCCTGGGCCTGGACGCCAGGCTCACACCGGTCGTGATGGTGCGACGCGTGTTCGTGTACGGCGGGCTCGCAGCGCTCATCGGTCTTTCGGCGCACATGCTGCGTGCGCGGCTGGAAACCGCGGTGGCGAGCGCCACCGAGCAGGCTCGGCAAGCAGGAGTGCTGGCCGATGCGGCACGCGCACTCAGTGCAAGCCTGGAGCCGGCCCTCGTGATCGACACCGCGACGCATCTCACTGCGCTGCTCACCGCCCTGCCCGGCGCCGGCCCGCGCCGCGGCCAGTACTTCACCGTCGACGGCAACGTGGTCACGATCGCTGCGGACAGCGACGACACCGGCGCCAGCGTGGTGGGCGAGACCTTCCCGCTGAGCTCGCATCCCTGGCTTCCGGAGGTCGTGGCCGGCGACAAGGCGATGACCTGCCGGCTCGACGCGGACCGGTGCGGCCCTGGCCTGCGCGAGATCGTGACGGTGCTCGGCATCACGCACGCTGCCTGGGTACCCGTGCGCTGCGACGGCCAGCTCCACGGCATCGTGTGCGCGTCCACGCGGGGCGTCGAGATAACCGACCAGCTGCTGGACCGGCTGCGTGCGCTGGGCGCGCTCACCGAGCTGGCGCTGTCCAACGCGGTGGCGCACACCCGCGCGCGGGAGCAGGCGACCATCGACCCCCTCACCGAGCTCACCAACCGGCGTGGTTTCGAGCTCGCGCTGGATTCGGTCTCGCAACGCTCGAAGTTCGTGATCGTTGCCATTGATGTCGACGGCCTGAAGGCGGTCAACGATCGCTTCGGTCATGCCGCGGGAGATCGCATGATCGCCGGGGTCGGCGCGGCGCTGCGCAGCGTCGTGCGGCGCGGCGACACGCTGGCGCGGATCGGCGGCGACGAGTTCGCTGTGATCATGTCGGACGCCGGCGACGCAGCGGTCGACCGCCTGTCGCAGCGGATGCACGCGGCGATGCGCCTCGTGTCCACCGCCAACGGTGAGGCGCGGATCAGCATCGGCGCCGCACACGGTGCCGCCGGCGACGACCCGCACGCCGTCGCGCACCTCGCGGATCAGGCGCTGTACGAGTCGAAACGCAAGGGTGGCGGGGTCACGTCGGTGCGCCGCGACGTGCCGACTGAAGCCCTGGCCTGAAACCCTCTCAGCCGCCGCCCTGGAAGTGCAGGTTGGTGAGCACGTAGTCCAGCGGCTGGTCCGCGATGATGTAGAAGGGCGCGTCGCCCTGCTGGCTCGAGATTCCCTGCACCACGGCGACCAGCGTCACGTTGCCGTGCGTCGCGGCCAGGATGAGCATGCCGATGGGCTCCCCGGATCCTCCATCGGACGGTACCAACGTGGCCGAGTAGCCCTCGCCCGCAGCTGGGATGAGACCGACCTCCGCGCCCGGCACGGCCTCCACCGGCGTGATGTCCTGGAGCGTGTTGCTGTTGATCGCTCCCAGTTCCGCCTGGATCGCCTGCTGCGGGTCGGTTGCCTGCATCGCCTTGACGACCACGGCGCCCACGACGTTGCCGCTCTGACCCGCGACATCGAACTCGACTGAGTCCGCCGTGGGGCTCAGCTGCGCGGGATTGGGGGTGAGCTCCGAGTCGTAGTCGATCGTGAATCCCCACTTAGTGTCCACGAATTGCCTCGCGCCGGCCAGGCGTGTGCCTGTGTGCGGCCCGCAGTAGAAGCCGCATGCCTGGGCCTTGGTGCGTGTGTTCACGGCCACGATGGTGATGACTATCGCGACGACCGCGATTGCTGCCACCGCGACGATGAGAATCGACCCATGCGACAGCTTGGAGCGCGGCGGCGCCGGCGCCATCGCGTACACGGGTGGAGCCGCCGCAACCACAGGAACGCCGGGAGCAACGGGCGCTCCGCAGCGACCGCAAAACCCACTCCCCGGAACGAGTGGTGCGCCGCAGCGGCCGCAGAAGCCCGCGGCCACGCTGCTCACGACGTCGCCACCGCATCGCTGTGGCGGGTGTGCTTCGGCGCCGCGAGGCGCGCAGCGCCACAGTGCGGACAGAAGGCCATGGTCTGCACCATGCGGTGACATTCGGGGCACGGTGCAAGCGGTCCGATCTCATGCGTCGCCGCCTCCTCGAGCAGCGCGGCGTGCAGCACGATGCGCACCACCACCAGCAGCACCGCGCCGACCGCAGCCCAGAGCAGCAGCGCCGACAGCGGATCGGGCACGTAGTAGCCGGCGACACCGAGGCCCACCTGGACCGCGAATCCCGTCGCCACCGCCGCCGGCGTCAGCCACCGCTCGCGTGCTCCGTGCCCTGGCGGGCGGCGCCAGAGTGCCGCGGCGATGATGCCGGTGGTGCCCGCGTTGACGATGGATGCGACGACTCCGGTGCGCAGGATGCGCAGCACGTCGTCCGTGACGATGCCGTGCACCAACGGCGCCGTGAACAGCGACCAGGAGCTGGCGATCACGGCCACCACGGTGAAGCCGAGCGCCGAGGTGACAGCGAAGGTCAAGCCGTCGAGCGACTCGTCGAACTTGGGGCGCGCCAACAGCAGCAGCGGCCCGGCGAGCATGAACACCTGGGCGATGACCGGAAGCAGAACGCCCGAGACCAGCGGCCCCTGATCGGTCGCCGAGAAGGTCTGTGCGGTGAGGCGGTTGGCCAGCACGAAGTAGACGAATCCGAGCGCGCCGCCGGCTACGAAGGTGAGCACCAGAACCTGGAGTGGCTCGTCCTCATACACCTCCGCCTCGTACATGTAGAGCAGATAGAGCACGGGAAGAAGCAGCACGGACACCAGCGTCGCGGGTGCGACCCAACGCAGCGCCGCCAGCAGCAGCACCACGGCGACGCCGGCGACCAGCACCTCGCGGAAGATGTGCACCTGACGGTGCGGGAGGTGGGGAAACAACGTGGTGATCACCGACGACTGCACCACGTGCTCGTGCGGCGCCGCGGCATACGACGTGCGGCGCACCCGGGCGCCCCCGGGGTCGAGACGGGCGCCGCAGTTGCCGCAGAACGAGCCGGGCGGCACACTTGCGCCGCACCGGACGCAGGTCACAGTCGCCGTGCCCGGCGAAGCTTCGCCGGGCGGTGGTGTGTCGGTCATCGGTTGCCCTTGTTGTTCTGCTCGAACCAGGTGAAGTCGTCAGCGAGCGCGGCCACGTCGGGCGTCCCCAGGCCCGTCGCCATGTCCCAGCCGGAGCCCGCCGCGTAGTGCAGGTTCGTCCCCAGGGCTATGTCGTGGAACGCGGGCGCGGGCAGGCCGGATGGGGACTGCGCGAACTGGTACAGCGCCGGGTTGGCGAA
The DNA here is from genome assembly GCA_963777285.1 of Candidatus Dormiibacterota bacterium. Lineage (GTDB taxonomy): Bacteria > Chloroflexota > Dormibacteria > Aeolococcales > Aeolococcaceae > JAFARE01. The sequence continues at coordinate 294,542 of CAVZPR010000001.1, read as the reverse complement.
GCCGACCGAGCGCAGGCCCTTCTGCGCCAGGTTCTGATCGATCAGCGCTGTGATCGCCGCCCAGAAGGGAGCGGCCGCGGATGTCCCGCCGACGGTGGTCTCCTGCGGCTGCGCGGGATTGCTCTGGCTCGGCTCGAAGATGTCCCAGCCGGATTCGCTGTCGGCGTCTGCCGACACGTCGGGGACGCCGCGACCCGTCAGGTTCGCAGGCACGCCGGGCGCCTGCTGCCATGCCGGCCGCGTGAACAGCGTGCTCACGCCTCCGCCGCCACCCCACTGCTCCGCGGGTTCCCCCCACGCCGCCTCCTGGAAGTAGCCGCCGTTCTGCGCCAGGAACGCCGTCGTGCCGCCCACCGCCGTGACGCCGGTGCTGTCCGAGTCGGTGTCGACGGTGATCTCCGTGTTGCCGTTGGGATCGGGGCTGGGGTAATCCGGCAGGCACGCGTACGCGCCGCGATCACCGGCCGCGATGTAGATGCTCATGCCCTGCGCCGCAAGCGCATCCGCTTCCTGATTGAACGCGACCATGTCCTTGGCTGCGGACGCGTCCTTTTCGCACGCGCCGTCGCTGATGCTGCTCGAGATGATGGCGCCGGGAAACTGCGTGGCGATGGTCTTGAGCACCAGCGGCATGGCGGACGGAGTGCCGAACTGGTAGACCACCTCACGGGCGCCCGGTGCGATGCCGTGGACCACTTCGATGTCGAGCGATGCTTCGCCCGCGACGCCGTTGAATTCCTTGTCGTTGGGGCCGAAGGGACTTCCCCACGCCGCCGCGTCCTGGCGCACATCGACGTTGAACGGCGACAGCCCGAACTTCTGTGAGTACGCATTCAGCACACCCGCCGACGGCACGCCCCACTCGATGAACACAACCGTCTGTCCGCTCCCGTCGAGACCGGCGCTGCGCAACGGGTTGATGTCGTAGAAGCCGGTCATGTCCCGCGGCGTGACCCCGTTGGCGTCGGCCGCCGGGATGGCCGTCACCAGGCCGCGCGCGTAATCGTCGAGGCCCGTGATCGCGATGACGGTCCCGTGCAACGTGCGGGAGAGGGCCGGCGCGCTGCGCGCCGCGTAGAAGCGCGTGCCGTCGGCGGCGACGTAGTCATGAATGCTGACGTGCAAGAACCGCTCCACGGCAGCCGCCCCACCCGAGACCTCGAGCATCACGTCGCCCGGCCGCCACGTGGCACTGAGCTGTGCGGCAGCGAGCACGCGCGCGACCGCCGCGACGCGGGCGGGGTCGGGGCCGAAGCGCGCAGCGTACTCGGCGGGCGTGACGCGGCGTCCGCTCGCCAGGAGCGCTTGGAGTCCCGCAGGGTCACGGTTTGCCAGCGTCATCTCGAAGGTGATGCGCCGCGTGCGAGATGTCGGGCCGAGGTCGTGGCCGGTGCGCATCGCCACCACGAGAGGGACACGCCCTCCCGACGAAACCGTCGCGGGCGCGTGGGACACGCGAGCGGGCGACGCGCACGCCGCCAGAGCCAGCACGCAGGCAAGCGCCGCGACGAGCGCCTGGGCAAGGGTTCCCTTCATCGCCGGCATGGTAGCGTCCACGCCGCCGGCGCGAACGGATTCCTGGGCGCTATCGACCCGCCGAGCGCTTGAGCGCCCGCCAGCCACCGGCTCTATTGTTGGCGATGATCTGCCTGAACATCGCTGACAGCGCCCGCTTGTTCAGCGCGCCACCGCGACCCACCGCCACGGTGCGCGCCGTCGTGTTGCCGTGCCCGCCGGTGATGATCCTCTCGGGATCGGGCACGATGCCGCCGTCGTACAGGAACACGTTGACGTGGTCCTTCGCCGCCAGCAGCGCGCAGATGTTGCCCTGCAGCTCGAAGTAGGGTTGACGGGTCCGCTTGATCGTTTCGGTGACCTCTGGATCAGCGCCACGGACAAGGTCTCGGACCTGGCTGCAGATCGTCTGCTGCCACTCGGGCAACCCATCGATGTAGGCGTCGACGCGCGGATCAGTCGCGTACGGCGGCCGGCGACCACTCCTCGCGCTCATCAGCCGAGGTTCCGGCAGCCTGCATACCTGCGCCCCTTCATCAGTTGTGCGAGTGGGCGCGGCAGACGGGTCCGCCCCGGGTGCACGGCGTATTCATCGCGATAATCTAAAGCGATGGCGCTGCTGTTCGGCTTCCACATGCCCAGCTTCACGTTTGCCGGCACCCCGGACGACAAGGTCTTCGACCGGGTCATCGAGCTGGCGCAGGCCGCGGAAAACGCGGGCTTCGACCTGGTCACCGTGATGGACCACTTCTACCAGATACGCGGAGTCGGTCCCGAAGAGGCCGCGATGCTCGAGGCCTACACGACCTTGGGGGCGATTGCGGCACGCACCACCAAGGTGCGCCTGGGGACGCTGGTCAGCGGCGTGACGTACCGCAACCCGGCCATGCTCGCCAAACAGGTCGCCACGCTCGACGTCATCTCCAAGGGCCGCGCCATCCTCGGCATCGGCGCCGCGTGGAACGAGGACGAGCATCGCGGCTACGGGTTCGAGTTCCCACCGATCGGGCAGCGCATGAACCGCCTCGACGAGGCGCTCACCATCTGCAAAGCGATGTTCACCGAGGAGCGCCCCAGCTTCGATGGCCGCTACTACCGTATCGAGCGCGCGCTCAACAGCCCTCGGCCGCTGCAGCCCGGTGGTCCGCCCGTCCTTGTTGGAGGCGGCGGCGAGCAGCGAACGCTTCGCATCGTGGCGCGTTTCGCCGACTATTCACATTGGTTCGGCGGCCCGATCGAGGACCTGCGCCGCAAGCACGAGCTGCTCGACCGGTACTGCGACGAGATCGGGCGTGACCCCGCGGCCATCACGCGCACGCTGGCGGCACCGATCGTGCTCGTGGACACCGACGCTGAGGGCGAACGTCGCATGCAGGAGCTGCCGCCCGAGCGCAGGGCCGTGTTTCGCGCGGCCACACCGGAACGGGCGGTCGAGATGCTGCAGGGCTACGTGGACGAGCGCTTCGGCGGCTTCACGTTCAACAATCCAACGCTGCGCACTCCAGAGTTGTTCGCGCTGGCGTCGGAGGTGATCAGGAAGCTCGACACGTCGCGCGCTGCCTGACCAGCGTCAGGCCGCAACGGATTCAGCCCACGGAGTGGATCAGCTCACCGCCGAAGACGAGCGGGGGCTCGGGCTGGAACGCGTCCGCCAGCCGGTTGAAGTCTTGAAACCCCGGGTCCGCATCGTGCGCTGAGTGCTCGGCGTGGCTCGGCACCTCGACGGCGATCACATACTTGACGACGTCCTGACGCTCGTCGGTGCCGAACAGCGCCTTGAAGAATCGGGCCTTGGTGAACCTGCCCGCAGCGTGGAGCTCGCGCCAGCGCGGCAGCTCATGCGTCGTGAACAGCTCTTCGTACTCGGCCGCCTGGTCTGCCCGCACGTGTATCACGATCACGTCCATCTCGCTCATGGGCGCAGAGTCTACGCAGGCTTGGGTCGCGCTCGTGGCTGAGCAGCACGTGCGTCGCTGACACAAAAGAAGGGCGCCGGGTTGACCCGGCGCCCTTCACAAAGATGCCTACGAAGAGGTTAGAGCTTTGCCAGCCTGTCGATGAACGACGGGCCGATGGAGCCGAGACCGGTCATCGAGTCGAATCCCGGAGCGGTCGTCAGCGTTACGTCACGACTGGCGCAGTTGCCGGTGAGGTCGCAGTACACCTCGACGCCCTCGTAGGTGAGGACGCGGAGGCTGACCAGGTAGCCGGCGGACTGGTTGACCGTGTTCGCGTAATCGACCCGGATTGTCGCCGTCTGGTGCGGATGCGCCTGCGGCACGACATCGTCGAACGCACCCGGGTGCTCGCTGTAGGCCTTGTAGAGGCTCGGATTCAGGAAGCCGAGCGAGACGCCGGCCACTTCGTCGGTGTCAGCGATGACGCCGGCGAGCAGCGGCGACGCGAGGCTGGTGCCGCCCTCTTTGAACTGCCCGTAGTGAGTACCGCTCTTGGGGTAGGTCTGCGTGAGGCCGATGAGCATGCCCGTCTGCGCGTCGGCATCCAGGGAGATGTCGGGCTCGACCCGGTTGAGGATGCCGGTCACCTTGGCGTTGCGCTCGGCAAGTGCCACGGGCACCACCGACGCCTGGTAGTACGGCTCGGAGTACTGGTAGCTCGTGCCGCCACCACCAGCCGCCTGCAGGGCGAGCGTTCCTTCAGGGGTCGTCGCGGAACCGCAGTTCTTCACCGTCACGGGGCCACACAGGACCTGCTTGCCGGTGGACCAGCCGTACTCAGCCTGGCGCTGGTCGTTCTGGTTGACCTCCAGCGACGTACCGCCTACTGCGGTGATGTAGGGGCTGGACGCGGGGTAGTCGGGTGCCGTGAGACCCGATATAGCGAAGTTGTCGCCGAAGTCGCCGCTCGAGAAGAGCACGCTCACCCCGGTGCCGTCTGCGAGGAGGAAGGTGTTGTCGAAAGCAGTCCTGGTCGCGGCGTCGGTGAAGATGTCACCGAGCGTGTCGCCCCAGGAGTCGCTCACGACGGACGCTCCGCTCGTGATCGCGGTGGTCAGCGCGCTGAGGAGGCTGCTGTCGAGGCAGTCCTGCGCACCGACGAAGAGGATGTTCGCGCCGGGCGCCATCGAGTGCGAGGACTCGACGTCAAGCGCCTGCTCCGAGAACCAACCGCTCGCTAGGCAGGCGCTGTAGTCGTCCGTGGTGGACGGCTCAACGTTGATGAACTGCGAGCTGCTCAGCGGATGGCTAGGATCGTTGAGCGAGAAGTAGTGCTGCGCGTCCGAGAGAAGTGTCGGCGAATCGTACGCATCGACGATCGCCAGCGTGACCCCGGAGCCGTCGGCCTTGGAGGAGTCGATGCTGTACGCGTCACGCAGCTGGTCTGGCTTGTAGCCGCAGATGTCGTACGGCAGCGGGCTCGTGTACGGCTTGTACAGCGACGGGCTGTCCGTGGTGTCGGTCTTCTGGCCCCAGTACGCCGAGCACGGCTCTGGGTTGCGGAAGCCCGCTGGAGGCGGAGGCTCCTGCGCCGGGCTCGCCATCTGCTGGTTGACGCCGCTGACGCCGGAGATGACGCCGGCCAGTGACGACGGGATGGAGAGCGCGCTGTCCGCCAGCCGCAGCGAGTGACCGTTCACGCGATACGTGCCGAGGCTGGTGCCGAAGGCCCGTGCGACTTGAGCGGCCGAGCCCTGGGCGGGCACGAAAAGCCGGTCAGACGGGACCGCGCCAACGGCGAATCCCTGAGCGCGAAGCCACGACTCAACGCTGCTCACCGCTGCTGCCGTGGGTGCAAACCGTGCCACCCACTGGGCGTCGCTCAGATAGTGGCGGTATGAGGACGACGCCGGGTCCGACGCGGCGCGGGCGGCGGCTGCGGCACCGGCGCTGTCGGAAAGGCTGAGCACCACGTCGAAGCTCACCCCACTGGAGGAGGCGACCGCTCCCTGGCGGTGGCTCCGTTCTGCGCTCGCCGCCAGCGAGCCGGCCAGCGTGTCTCTGCCGGACGCCGCCGACGCCGGAAGGACCGTCACGGCGGTGGCGCCGCCGACGGCCACTGCGGCGCCGGCGAGCGCCGCCCAGGTACGAATGCTTTTCACTCGAACACCCCCTGCAGGCGCATGAACGCGCCGGATTCGTTGAACGTCGACCGCTTCATGGCGAAGCCCCTCTCATGCCCGATATTGGCGCGCCCGGGAGTATAGCGCCAGTCGCATCGAACAACGCGAGCCAGGCCCGCGCGACGTATCGTCTCGGACTGGAATCCGTCTGAGGAGCCGCCCATGGACGACGACACCGGCGCCATCCGCAGCATCATGCAGGCTCCGCTCGAGCAGTTCGTGGCCGCACGGAGCGCGGCCACGCGCGAGCTCGAGCAAGCCGGCAAGCCCGAGATGGCCGGCCGCATCGCCAGGCTGCGCAAGCCGTCGCTGACCACCTGGACGCTCAACCAAGCAGCGGGTGCAGCACCGGACGACCTCCACGCGCTGCGTGCCGCGGGCGAGGAGCTGCGCCGGTCGCAGGAGCGGGTGCTGCGGGGCCGAGCCGGTGCTGCAGCGGAGTTGCAGCGGGCCACGCGGGTGCAGCGCGAGCGCGTGGATGCGCTCAGCAGAAGGCTGGGAGTGCTGCTCAGCGCCTCGGGCCGCACCGCGGGGCCGGAGACGATCCGTCGACTGGCGGACGCGCTCCGGGCGGCGAGCGTCGCCGACCACGCAACGTGGACGGCGCTTCGCGAGGGGCGGCTCACCGGCGAGCCGGACGCCGCGGCTTTCCCCGTCCTCGACGTTGCCTTGGCCCCGTCGTCGCGAAAGGACGGGGGTGAGGGGGCGCAGGATCGAAAGCGTCTTGCGGCGGCGGAGGCTGACGTCCAGCGCGCCGAGACCCGAGAGCGAGCGGCCCGTGAACAGGAGGATGTGGCGCGGCGACAGCTGGAGGCCGCGACCCACACACTGCGAGCCGCCAGGGCGGCCCTTGACGACCTGCGCGCCAAGCGCGGCTCGTCTAAGCCGGCCCGTCGGTGACGCGCAGCACGTGTCCGGCGAGTGTGTCGTGCCGGGTGAACCAGACACCGCCGCGCTCCGCAATGTGGCGGAGCAGCTCTCGGAGCACGACGATGCGCGATCGGTGGCCGATGATGTGCGGGTGCAGCGTCAGCTGGAACAGCCCGGACTCGGCATACGCCGCCTCGAACTCGTCGATCCAAATCTCGAGCAACCGCCGCGGTGGCGTGTACGGACGGCTGCCGGTATAGCGATCCATCATCAGATACGGCGCGTCGTCGCGGATCCACTCCACGGGGATCTCGACCAAGCCTGTCGGTGCTCCGTTCGCGACGATCTCATACGGTTCGTCGTCCGCCATCAGTGACGAGTTGTACAGCAGGCCGGCCTCTCGGATCAGATCAAGCGTCGCGTCGCTGAAGTCCCACGACGGTGTGCGCAGCCCTCGCGGCGGCGCGCCGCTCAACCGCTGCAGCGTGTCGATGCTGCGCAGCAGCAGGGCTCGCTCGGTGTCGCGGTCCAGGAGCGACGTCCACTCGTGAATCCAGCCGTGCAGCGCGATCTCGTGTCCGGCGTCGACGCAAGCCCTCACGTCGTCGGGGTGCAGCAGCGCCGACACCGCGGGGACAAAGAACGACGCCGGCGCCCGATGCTCGTCGAGCAGGCGCAGGATGCGGGGCAACGCGACGCGGGAACCGTACTCGCCCTGCGAGAGACGTCCTGGCGTGGTGGCGCCGTCGCGCAGCGGGATCGTCTCGTGATCCGAGTCGAACGACAAGGCGACGGCGCAGCGCGCGCCGTCGGGCCACGCGTCCGGTGACAGTCGCCGACCGGCGCGCACGCGGTCCACGGCGCCACGCCAGCGCGCCTCGGGCCAGCTCCATGGCGGTTCCGGTCCGGGCTCACCCGCCGGCGGCAGCGGGCCGCTGCGCTGCATCATCAGAGGATGAAGGGGACGAGCATCCTGGTCGACCGCCGGTACGGCGGGTATGCCGCTGGAAACAGACGCATCATCGTCTTCTCCTCAACGGTCGCGCTGTACACGAAGTAGCCGCCCAGCAGCACAGCGATGATCAACCACACGATGCCCACCGCCATCGCCGTCCCCAGCATCGCGAGAATGATGCCCGAGTAGATGGGATGGCGTATGTACCGGTAGGGTCCGCTCGTGACCAATTCAGGATCGGCATTCTCCGACATCGGCACTCCCCAGTTGCGGCCGAGGTGAATCCTTGCCCACACGGCCACGGCGAGCCCGGCCACGAACAGGGCGAGCCCGGCGGATCGCAGCTCGACGTTGGTCACCACGCTGGTCCGAGCATTGAACGCGTTGCTGCGCAGCAGCACCACGACGAGGACGAGGATCAACAGCCGTATGACGATGTGCTGCGATGAACGCACCACCGCCCGCTTGCTGCTCATGGCTGATGCCAGCCAGTAGATCCAGAAGAGTGCCCAGCCGATCGCCAACACAAGCTCCACCGCAGTCATGGGCAGTGCCATGGTAGACGCCGCCGGTCGAGACGCAGGAGCCGCGCCTTTCGTCAGTCACGCGGGCCAGGAGCATCTACACTGCAGCAGATGACACAGGATGAGATCGACGCCTACCTGACCCGCCTCGATGCTCAGCAGCGCGCGTCGCTGGAGCAGTTGCGACAGACGATTCTCAGCATAGTTCCCCACGCTGAGCAGGGCATCTCATACCGGATCCCCGCATTTCGCGTGGACGGGCAGGTGATAGCCGGATTCGCAGCGTTCAAGAACCATCTCAGCTACTTCCCATTCAGCGGGTCCGTCCTCGGGCAGCTGGGCGACGCCGTCGCCGGCTACAAGGGCACGAAGAGCGCCCTGCATTTTCCCGCCGGCAAGCCGCTGCCGAAGGCGTTGGTTCAGCGCCTCATCGACGTGCGCCTGCGCGAGATTCGCAGCCGCGCGTAGCCGGGCGCAACGACTCAGGTCGCCCCTCATCTCAGACTTGCCTGCAGGATCAGAGCCCGCCGTACGATTGCCGGGGCACCAGCGCCCGCGGAGGTGCGCTTTGAGCGATGTTCCCTGAGGTGGTCGATCGGCTCGACAAGCGTCTCGGTGAGCTCATCGAGCACGCCAACAGTCAGCACCATCGCCGCCGTCTCGCGCGCATCGGCTGGCAGCACGCGTTCAACGGCGGGATTGGTGGCTGGGCAACGGGAACCGCCCCGCCGCGCGAAGGCAACAAGGTGGAGGTGCTCATCGATGGCGCCGACGCCCTGCCCGCCGTCGCCGAGGCGATCCGCTCCGCTCGATCGTCTGTGCACCTGGCGGGCTGGGCCGTGAGTCCGCACTTTGCCCTCACGAGGGATCCGGCTGACGCGACGCTGCGCGACCTGCTCGCCGACGCGGTGCGCCGCGTCGAGGTGCGCGTTCTCCTGTGGGCCGGCGCACCGATACCAGTCATCCACCCCACGCGTGCCGAGAGCGCGCGCTCGCTGGCCGCGCTGGTGCGCGGCACGCGCATACGGGGTGCCCTCGACTCCCGCAACCGGCCCATGCACTGCCACCACGAGAAGCTGGTCGTGATCGACGGTGAGGTTGCGTTCGTCGGCGGCATCGACCTCACCGACGCTGCCGGCGATCGCTACGACGCAGCGCCGCATCCGCAGCGCGACGAGCTGGGTTGGCATGATGTGGCTGCTCGCCTGACAGGACCCGTGGTGGCTGACGTAGCCGGGCACTTCGCCATGCGCTGGACCGCCACCACGCACGAACAGCTGCCCGTTCCAGCGATCCCAGCTCGATGCGGGGAGAGCCGCGTGCAAATGGTGCGCACCGTACCTGAGCGCCTCTACCCGACCGTGCCGAATGGAGACTTCACGATGCTCCAGTCCCATCTGTCGCTGCTGCGAGGCGCCTCGCGATTCATATATCTGGAGAACCAGTTCCTCTGGAGCAGCGAGATCGTGAGCGTGCTGCGGGACAAACTGGTGCGACCGCCCACATCTGATTTCCGGATCGGCATCCTGTTGCCTCGCCGGCCCAACAACGGCAACGACGACACTCGCGGCCAGCTGGGCTTGCTGCAGGAGGCTGACAGAGACCACCGGCTGCTCGCCGCGACCATTGGGCCTCCGGGGGGCACCGCGCCGCCGGTCTACGTGCACGCCAAGGTCGGCATCGTCGATGACGCGTGGCTCGTCGTGGGCTCTGCCAACCTCAACGAGCACTCGCTGTTCAACGACACGGAGGTTGCGTTCGTGACCGACGACGGCGCACTGGCCAAAGAGGTGCGCGAGCGTCTCTGGAGCGAGCACGTCGGTGCTGACTGCCGCGGTATCGATCCCGTCGCCGCATTCGAGGAGCACTGGCGTCCCCTGCTCCAGGACGATGACCAGACAGCCCGTCCGCTCCGTCCAATCCCCCACGTCTCACGGCGCTCGGCGAGGCTGAAAGGCCCGCTGAAAAGCCTGGCTGTCGACGGCTAGCTCAGCGCCCCGTCCGCTGCTTCGGCATGCGAATCCAACGGGCATTGGCAACTGAGTGCAATCCCAGAGCCACGAAGCCGAGCGCCACCACGCCGAGGAGCAAGCGTCCCAGGGGCGCGCGCGCCACGGTTTGGAATGCCACCCCAAACCCGTGTGCGTCGCTCGCGTTGTGATGCAGGCCGGCGTCCAAGATGAAGCAGCCGGTGAGCGTGAATATGACCCCGCGCGCGACCATGCCGTAGCGGCCGAGGCTGTCCGCGGCCATTCGTTGGAGCCACGACATCGTGTTCCTCTTCAAGTCTTTCTTGAATCCCGCACGGTACGCGTACACGAACTGGCCCAGTCCGGCCAGAACGCCGATCGACCCGGCGACAATGATGAGCACACCTCCCCCGGGATGCGCCAGCACGGTCTCCACTATGCGCTGCACGGAATCGGAGCTCTTCGGCTTCGCGGTGCCGACAAGCAGGCCTACCGCGAGCACCATCAGCGCACCATAGTTGAGCCCGCTCCAAACAAAACCCACTCGTGCGGCGACGCCTGTGGGTCCGCTGCCGCGGCCAAGCGGATCGTAGATGGCGCGGATGAAGCCCCAGAGCGAGTACGCGGCGAGGGCGACGATGACGATGATCAGCACCAGGCGGCCGAAGATCTCGCCGCCCAGCAGGTCGAGCGCACCCGTCTGGTCTGTCGTGCCGCCGCTGCCACCGACCGCCAGGCCCATCGCCAGCACGCCCATCGTGCCGTACAGGACACCGCGCACGACATAGCCCAGCCGTGCGAGCCGGGTGAACCATGGATTGGATGCTGCGCCCTCAACCTTCCGATTGACGAGCCGAACCGAGCGGCTGGTCTCGTTTCGCGCAGATCGACTGCGGCGCCCGGCGGAGGTTGCATGGCGTGCCATGTCAGGGCACGATGACGTGCAGCGAGCGCGGCATGGCACGGATGGTCACGGGCGTGCGTCCCACGCGGCTGTTGTCGGCCACAGCGTGCACCCGAGGGCTGGTGACGACGTGCACGCTGCGAAAGCGGAAGGTCATCGCCTCCTCGTCGATGTGCTTGCGCCGCACCGCCGCCGTGAGGAGTCGGCTCACGACGTCGGCACGCGAGCTGCCGGCCTGGACGGACAGCTCGAGAAAGGGCTGCGCCGGCTGCTTGGTTCCCACCGCCATGCGCGCACCGGTCGTCGGTGTGTTCGTGAACACGAGAGAGAAGGCCTTGCCGTGGCCTTCGAGGTCTCCCGTTATGACGTACTCGAAGGAGTTGGCTCCCGCGACCGCGTGCACCTCGCGCGCCAGGCTGCCGAACTCCAGCTCTTTCGCCCGCTCGCCCAACACTATGGCGTCTCCGAAGAGCCCCACCGCGGCGGCTTCCAGGAACGGCCGGCCGTTGACATCGCCCAGCGTGACTGACCGCGTCGTGCCCGCTCCGACGATGCGCAGCGCGCGGCTGACGTTCTCGGGAATGCCCAGTGCGCGCGCGAAGTTGTTGTACGTGCCCAGCGGCACGATCGCAAGCTTGCGGCGGCTTCCCGCCAGTGCGCGGGCAACGAAGCCGATGGTTCCGTCGCCGCCGGCCACCACCACGGTCGCAGCCGGCGTGAGCTGGCGCCGAAAGTCACGACGGGGATCGAAGTCGATGGCGCGGTATCCGGGAAGTGACCTCTCCAGCCTGCGACGGATGTCGTCAGTCATCTGAGAGGCGTCCGGGCTGATCATCAAGAGGCGGCTCGTCGGGGCTGGGCGCACGCTCATGCTGGCGCCCCCTCGTTCGGTTTCTTGCGCCACCAGCGCAGCCAGCGCCTGCTCGGCGAAGGCAGCCACCGTTCGGGCACCCAGAGGATGAAGGCAGACCAGCCGAGCCCGAGCAGGAAGCCGCCGATCACATCGGAGGGCCAGTGCGCACCTGCCCAGACCCTCCCGATGCAGGCCAGTGCGATGAGCGCAGCCGCGACGCACCAGAGCGCCGGGCGCAGCCGCCGTCGTATGTGAGGAGCGACCGCGGCCGCCAGCATGAAGAAGAGCCACGTGAAGAACACCGCGTGCCCACTCGGATAGCTGTAACCGCTCGAAGGGTTGAGGATCGCTACGAGATCAGCCGTCGGACGGTGCCGCTGCACGGAGACCTTGACCACCTGGTCGATGAGGCTGCCCAGCGCGCCGAGCGCCATGAGAAACCCGGCGCGGCGGTCCCAAATGAAGAGGAGCACCACGATGACGGCGCCGGCGACGTCCTGGGTCAGCCCCGCGGTCACGTTGGTCAGCGTCATCCAGTAGGTGAGCGGACCCCAGGGAAGCCGTTGCACTTCCTGTTCAACCGGGACGTCGAACGTCGTCCGTGTCAGGCCTGTGACCACGAAGACCGTTGTAAGGGCAAACAGGATGAAGGCGACGAGGCTGAGCGGACCCAGCCACCGTCGGGCAGCTGGGCCGGGCTCGCCCGCAAGTATCTCGCTCGCTGCCTGACCGGGACCCGAGTGCGCGGCATCGGCCACGGCTGTCACCCTGCCATGGTAGTGACGGTGTAACGAACCGGACCAGCGCGCCGATGTGTGGGGAACAACGACAGGATGTTGGCCAGCATTGGTTCCAGGCTGCGGTGGCTCACCGGCGAGATCGATCGCGTGTTCATGACCATCGCCGTCGTCTCCGGCGTCTTGTTTGCCGCGCTGACCGCGATCGTGATGCTCCATCCTGCGCCGCTCTGGGTTGACAGGCCCGTCGAGCTCGACGTGCAGTCCTGGAACATCGGTCCTCTGGCGCCGTTCAACACGTTCGTGTCTGCGTTGGCAGGATTGGTCGGTGTGGGAGTTGGCGCGGCCGTCATCGTTGTCACCTTCCTCCTGCGGCGTCCCGCGACGTTGTTCGTCGCCTTCTCAGCGGTGTACTCGCTCATCTACAACGGCGTCAACCTCATCGTGCGGCGACCGCGGCCGTCCGGCGTGCCTCACACCACGCACCAGCTGCTTGGGTACAGCTTCCCCAGTGGCCACGTCGGGTTCTTCGTGTGGCTGGGAGTGCTGGCGCTGGTATTGCTCGCCCGAGGGCTGCCACGAGCTCTTTACGCGGTCTGCGTGTTCCTCGTCGCGCTGCTGGTGGTGGCGGCAGGGATCAGCCGCATGTACGTCGGAGCACACTGGCTCAGCGACGTGGTGGGTGGGTTCCTGGTTGGCGTGTGCTGGACCGCTCTGAGCCTTGCTCTGGGACGGCTGACACGGCCGGTCTTCGCAAAGTAGGCGCGCTAGCGAGGGTTCGCGAATACGCAATGCAGCTTGAAGGGCCCGAGCACGTGCTCGAGCCCTTCTTCGCGCCTGGCGTCAGCGTGGTCAGTAGTACCAGCGCCGGCCGCCGATCTCCCTGCCCATGGCGCCTACAACCAGCAAGATGAGCCCGATGACCAAGAGGATGATCCCGATGGTCCAAAGGATTGGGATCCCGATGATGAACCCCACGATCATGAGAATCAGCCCAAGGATGATCACGTCGGTTCCTCCGTGTGGCGGTTTCCTCTGCTAGGACCTGGCGTCGTCCAAACGATCCATTCAGTGCTCCAGAAAGGCGACGATGGCGATTGCCAAGGCGCTGAGAACCGCGACGATCCAGCCGACAGTGCCCGCCCACGCGCGCACCAACTGGCGCAGGCGGCGGCGTCCCAAGATGTTTCTGCGCTCGGCAAGAGCGACGACTTCCTGCGCGCACATCTCAGCCCGTCGACCTCCTTTCAACGCTCGGCACCACAACCAGGGCACACCGTACGCCAGGGGTACTCGCGCTGTCAAGAAACCTTATACCCAGGCTATCAGAAGGCGCCGTACCTCTGGACCGTTCAGGCGCCGCCACAGAGATCAACCCGCTTCGCGGCGAGGACGTCTGCGGTCGCTGCCACGAGGCGGTCCCGGCTCAGGGTGTGCCCTGCCACCGCGCCGGTTATGGCTTGCACGATCTGAGCCGTGAGGGTCGCCGTCTGGGCCTTGTCGGCATTGAACAGCACCATGTCGGCGCCCGCTGCGAGAGCGGCCACCGTCGCCCGCGGCACCGAGTAGCCGGCCGCGTGCAGCGCGGTGGCCGAGAGCGAGTTGGTCAGGATCAGACCGCGGAAGCCGAGCCTCCCCCGGAGCACACCGGTGATCACCGCCGGAGACACACTTGCCGGAAGTGCGCTCAACCCCGGCACCGACGCGTTGGCGACCATGACGGCCGGGATGCCGGCGGAGATGCCGGCCTCGAACGGTACGAGCCCTCGCTCGAGCAAGGTGCTCCAGGGCGGCGTCGACGCTGCGGTGACGTCGGTGTTGCCTGTGGCGCCTCCCAGTCCGGGAAAGTGCTTGATGACCGGCATCAGGCCGCCCGCCTCCAGTCCTGCCGCAAACGCCCTCCCGTCGGTGGACGCCACCGCCGGGTCAGGGCTGAACGATCGCGTGCCGTCGGCGTCCCGATTGTTGGGACCGGCCCCGGAGTTGACGTCGAGCACCGGCGCGAGGTCGACGGTCACTCCGGCGTCGCGCATGCGCCTGGCGACTGTTTCCGCCAGCGCTTCGATGGCCGATGAACTCATCGTCGCAGCCATCGTCCGCGCCGATGGCAGCGAACCGACGAGGTTCGCCATGCGCTGGACGACCCCGCCTTCCTCGTCGGTCATGATCATCGGCGCGAGCCGCGACGGTGCCCGTGCTGCCAGAGCATCGAGCTGGGCGCGCAGATTCTCTGGCGCGCTGGAGCCGAAGAGGATGACGCCGCCCGCTCCCGCGGCGACCTCGGGACCGATCGCCTGCACATCGTTCTCGTCGACGGGTACCACGAGTGTTTGCTCGGCGAGGCGATCACTGCTCCATCCCGCAAGCACCTCCTGATTGGAGCAGGACGGCTGCGGCGACCCCGCTGGTGACGCTGTAGGGGATCCCGCCGTGGTCGTTGGGGATGCCGTCGTCGCGCCCGGTGACCCAGCGGCCGGCGCGCACGCGGTCGCCATGAGAACAGCGAGGGCGAGCGTGGCACAGCGGGGTGCAGCCATCTCTGCTGATAACGCGAAGCGCCGGCCCTCGGGCACGGTGGCACGCCGAGGGCGGTTCCTTAATCGCCTCTGTTCGCCCTTCCGGCTCCAGCATCGGCAAGCGTGACGGTGACGTCGCACTTCGTCTGGACGGTCAGGTCCGGCAACACAGTGCCGCCTTCGTCACCGTCAACGACCACGTGGTCGGGTCTCGTTCGCGAACAACCAGGCCGCGATCTTCCAAATGAAGACGTGTCCCCCATGCCCGTCGGCGCCACTTCAACGCGCCCTCAGCGACACGCCGGTGCGCGGCGCCCCCATGGCCGACGACCGGTCTTTCCACGGCGTAGAGTTCGCAACGCGGATCAACCGCGGGCATGGCGGATCAGAGGAGGCGCAATGGCCAGGTTCAAGGTGCTGTATCCAACGCTCGCGGCGGGGATCGCCGCGGCGGCGATCGTGGCTGTCCCCGTGTCCACACACGCCGCGGCCTCGCCACAGGTGCGCACCGTGAGTGCGTCCCAGACCGGCGTCCTCTCCCCCGTGCGCGCAGGAAGCCGCGCAGAGAATGCGGCCGCCACCACCGCCGTCGCGCAACGTGGCGTTCGATCGTTGCCCGGCCGCCACGCCTCCGCACGGCAGACCGCGACCCCTGCGGTGGCTCTGACGGCGTCTGCCGGCAGCGCGTCGATTCTCAGCAACTTCGACGGGACGTCGAGCCGCGACAGTCAGGTGACCAACTACAACCAGGAGTTCGAACCGCCGGACCAGGGCCTGTGCGTGGGCAACGGCAACGTGGTCGAGCCCGTGAACTCCGCGTACCGCGTCTTCAACACCAGCGGCAAGACCCTTGCGGGGCCGTTCAACGTCAACGACCTGTACGACGAGGGCTCGCTGCAGTTCACCAGCGATCCGCGCTGCTACTACGATCCGGCGACGAACGCATGGTTCGCCACCATCCTGTTCCTGGCGACATCCAACGGCAATTTCGGGACCACGTCCCACCTGGACATCGCGGTCAACCCGACGGGCAACCCAGGCAACGTCTGGACGCAGTACCAGATCGACACGACGGACTCGACCAACCACGGCTGCGGTGCCAAGCGCGGCGGTTGTTTCGGCGACCAGCCGAAGCTGGGCATCGACCAGAACAACCTCTACGTCAGCACCGACGAGTTCGGCATCACTTCGAACACGTACAACGGCGCCCAGCTGTTCGTGTTCGCCAAGCGCGACCTCATCGCCGGCACACCGGTGCACTACGCGCTGTTCAGGAACCTGAAGAACGCCGATGGGTCGGTCGCCGGTCCCCTGCAGCCGGCGATCTCGACCGGCGATGCGAACGCTGAATACCTGATGGATTCGCTCGATCCCACCGGCCAGGGTGACGACCGCATCGGCGTTTGGGCACTGACCAAGGGTGCCGTCGTCGCCGGCGGTGGCTCACCCACGCTGTCGACCGTCATCGTGGGCTCCGAGCCCTACTCCTCACCACCGAACGCGGTGCAGAAGGGTACGAGCAGGCGGCTGTCGTCCGGCGACGACCGGATGCAGCAGACGCAGTACATCAACGGGACTATCTGGGGCGAGCTCGCCACTGCCGTGGACGTCCGGGGAGATTCCGCGTCCCGCGCGGCGGCTTCGTGGTTCGCCGTAAGCCCGACGCTGCAGGGCTCGCGCATCAGCGGTGCCACGATCGTGCATCAGGGCACCGTCGCGGAGGCCGGCCTCCGTGGCGGCAACGACGTGATCTACCCGGCGCTGCAGGCTGACTCGAACGGCAACGCGGTGATGGTCTTCACGCTCAGCGGCGAGAGCCTCTATCCGAGTGCGGCATATAGCGTGCTCAAGTCCGGCCAATCTCGGTTCGGCTCGATCACCATCGCGGCGGCCGGCACAGGTCACTACGACCCACAAGCGACTCGCTGGGGCGACTACTCCTGGGCCACGGTCGACCTGAGCTCCGACACGTTCTGGCTGGCCACCGAGTACGTCCCGCCGGTTTCGAGCCAGACGACCAACCGCAAGACCAACTGGGGCACGCGCGTCTTCGAGGTGACCCCCGGCTGAGATGTCGAGCTCCGTCCGGAGCACAGGTTCCGAGTACCTGGATGGACGCCAGAATGACGGCGTGACCTCACCGATCACCCACAGGCTGCCAGGGTTTCGCTTCGCCTTGGCGATCCTTGCCGTTATGGCCGGCGCAGGCTGCGGCAACTCATCGTCACCCGCAGGGCAATCCATCGCCGTACAGACAGCGACACCGACGCCCAATGGCCAGGCGAACAGCGGCGGCGTGGCGGACACGCCCGCGAACCCTGACCGCACCTACATCTGCGCCGATGCAGCGACAAGCAGCGGTGGCCAGACGATCGGGTACGTCACCATCGCAGGGACAGACAGCGCGGGAGCGCAGTCCGAGTGCTCGGCGCTGACCCACGGCTCGCGATGGACCTCCGTCGCCAGCAGCCCCTACCATGAAACCCTGTACACGCCGGTGTGCTTCGCCATATTTGACTCGGGCCGGCTGACCGCGCGGGTCTACACCTCGGACACCGCTACGTTCGCAGACGGCGTCGCCCTCTGCAATCCGCTGCTGCAAGGATTCGGGCTGGCTACCCTTCCGCCCAGTTGACGGGGTACTTGAGCCCGCTGCCGGTGTTGAGCACGAGCACCGATTGAGCGTCGCGCAGCCACCCTGACGAGGCCAGTGCGCGCACCGCCGCGAGGGCGCATGCACCCTCCGGGCACAGGTGCACCCCCTCCGTTCGTGCCGCGGTCGCTCGCTCTCGCGCAGTTGCAGCGTCGTCGACGGCGACCGCACACCCGTTGCTCTCACGCAGCACGCTGAGGATGAGGCGCCCCGCGAGCGGATGCGGCACGTTGATGCCGAATGCGTCAGTCATGGCATCAACCCAGGGCTCGCACTGGTCGGCGCCAGACTCCCAGGCGCGCACCACCGGAGCGCAGCCGCTCGCCTGCGCCGCGACCAGCCGGGGCAGGCCGTCGACCAACCCGAGCAGGCGCAGCTCTTGCCAGGCCTTCCACATGCCGATGAGCCCAACGCCACCACCGGTTGGATACACGATCACATCGGGCAGTCTCCATTCGTACTGCTCGGCGATCTCGAAGCCCATCGTCTTCTTGCCTTCGAGGCGGTACGGCTCCTTGAACGTGCCGGCGTCGAACAGCCCACCGGCATCAGCGATCTCTCGGGCTCGCGCCCCCGCGTCGGAGATGGTTCCCGGGACGACGGTCACCACGGCGCCGGCGAGCTGCGCTTCCTGCCGTGCGATCAGTGGCGCATCCTCGGGCATCACGACGTGCGCCGCCAATCCGGCGCGGGCAGCGTACAGCGCCCACGCCGCGCCAGCGTTGCCGTTGCTGGGCATGATCAACGCACGGCCGCCCAGCTCGCGCAGCCGCGCCACACCAACCGCGGCGCCACGCGCTTTGAAGCTACCCGCGGGCAACAATCCCTCGTCCTTGACCACAAGCCGCGGCAGGCGCAGCTCTGCACCCAGGCGCGGCAGCGCGATCAACGGCGTCATCACCTCACCCAGGCTCACCGGTCCGTCCTGGGATTGCAGTGGCAGCAGCTCCCAGTAGCGCCACATCGCCGGCGGCCGTGTCTCGAGCGAGCGAGGCCAGTCGATGCCGCCGCCGAGCTCGTATCGACACAAGAGCGGCGCTGCGCATCGAGGGCAGAGATTGTGCAGCGCGTCAGCTTCGAATGAGGAGCTGCACCCGGAGCACTCGATGTGGCTCAGCAGGCTCCGCACGGAAACCTCAGCCGCGCGGGCATGCCTTGCGCTGAGCGCCCAAGGTCGACGCCGTCATGCGGAACGGCCCACGGCGCCGACCGCGCGGCGCAGACCGATGCACCCCACACAGCCGACACAGTCCGTGCAGTCGATGCAGGCCACGCACCCGATGCAGCGCGTGCACCGAAGGCATCCCAACATGCCCACGCAGCCGCGGACCACTCCGCTGAGCACCGTGAGAACGCTGCCTGCAACGGCGATGCTCCCGATCGTGGCGGCGCTGCCTGCGACCGCGGCCGAACCGACGGTCACGGCGCTGCCCGCGACCGCCACGGAGTAGCAGGTTGCCGCGCTGCCCGCCACGGCCGCGCTGCGCACCGTCCCGGCGCTGCCGGCGACCGCCGTGCTCGTCCGCGTGGCAGCGCTGCCCGCGACCGCGACGCTGTCGGCCGTGGCGGCCGAACCGGTGATGGCCTGGTCGATTGCTTCCGTCATGTCCAGCCCAGTGCGAGGTTTCCAGGTGCCGAGGGGCAGAATCGAACTGTCGATACCAGGTTTTTCAGCCGGCACCGGAGGCGTTCCTGGGGGTGCGGCGCAATCCGCGCTCGTCCACGAAACTCCTTATGCGATAGGGCATTCTACTCCTACTACCACCGTCGATGTCCGCGGTCGTCCGCCTGTTTCCATCGCTGATTTGCCGGCCCAAGGTGTCAAGTAGAGTGTCACGAATGTCCACTCGTGAAGCGCTTCGAACCATCCTCGCGGTTGCACATCGCGCTGTCGCTTGCAGAGCAGTTGTCGATTGTGGGCCAGCAGGCGTGGTGTCGTGACGCGACGGTTAAGGGCCAACGCCTCAATGATGCCGACCCTGGCTGAGCGGTGTCTGGCCGGGGCGCCCCGGACGATCGGCGAGCTCGCCTCGGTTCTGCATGAGCTGCGCGAATGCGAGGAAGTTGCGCCGCACGTCGGGGCGTACTCCGCGATGAATCACCCTCGTCGGACTGAGACCGGTTTCGTGCGACCATCGGCCTCGTGTCCGAGAGGGATCGCCTCATCCGAGCAACTCACCCATGACCGTAGCGGCTTCGCGCTGCATGGTCGGTATGGACGTCTGGACTCGTTTCCTGGCAGCTTCGTCTTGCCACAGCCTCCTGGTTGCGGAGGGAGAAGTCACGGGACGATCGGCATGCAATCGCTGAGCAGCACGCCTCCGTTGGGTAGCCGTTGAGCCTGCGAGCCTTCGGTGACCATGGTGACCCTAGCGCCGAGTTTGATTGCGGATGGCGACCCGTGCATCTGGCATTGAGCCACCGCGCCAGCTATGGCGAATCCTACTGTTGCCGTGCCGCCGTTCATGTTTATAGAGGCGACCGAACCAGAGATGAGCAGCGTGGCCTCGTTGTAGTCGGAGTAGAACTGGTCGTGAGCCATCGCCGTCGCTGCTTGATCGGGGGTGATGCGTTGGACGCGCAGGAGGTTCAGCCCTCTTTGTTGGCCCAACCAGAACGCAAGCGCGGCTGCAATGATGAGAACCCCTGCCGCCAGCGTCTCCCAAAGCCACCGCTTGCGGATCAACTCTTTCATCGACCGCACTTCTGATGAACGTGGGTCGGCGGACACGGGTTACGGCCGATGGCCAGTGAGGCGACCAAGGCGTTGATTGCTGCCGGGGCTTGAGGTTGGATAGACAGAACGCGCGATGCTCGCCGAGGTCCGCCGACGACCCAGCTCAACAAGACCACCCCTAGTCGCTGCGAGCAGTAAGAAGTCAAAGCGGGTCACGCGCCAGCGGACACTCGCCCTCCAGCAGCACACCGTTGCGCTCGGCGACCATTAGCCAGCCAACTGCAGCGATGGCGCATGCGGAACGCGCTTCGCGGGGCTGGAGAGCCGAAGATGTTGAGTCGCAGGTACGTTTGCATTCGCAGCGTCGCTGGAAGACACTTGCGCGGATGCCATCTGTCGGTGTCGGCGCGCATGTGTGTTCATGCCACGGCTGGCGAAAGCTCGGCGAGGCAGGAACGCGAACCTGCGATGCCTTGTCCCCCAGATCAGAGCTCTCTTGGGCGGCCGAAGTCGTATTCTGGCAAGAGTACTTTCGTCGAGACGGTAAGCCACCGTCCCGATGGCCAGCACCATTGGCGCCACCACCGCCGTCGCTTTCCGCTGGGGCTGCATTTCCACCGCGATCGAGTCGCGATCGCCGAATGACGTGCGCCGCGATCGCCGCCGTCCTGGCCTGCGCCAAGGCCTACGCTTCCTGGGGCCTTCCCCGCACAATCGCAGCCGCGACCTTAGCTTCAGCTACCCTCGACGTCGCGGTACCGCGAGATGAGGCGCCGGGTCGCGATTTGAGAGGTGGGGGCCACACCTGGTTCTTTCGGTCGAATCTCGTATGGTCGCCTCCGTGAGGGACGCTCGACCGGCGGGCCGCGGCGCTTCGTGGCTGACCGCTAGAACGGCTCTACGTGTGCCCGAGATAACCGCAGCCTTCTGGTTGCTCAAATTGCTGTCGACCGCTATGGGCGAGTCGACGTCGGACTACCTGGTGCATGCGATCGTCCCGGAGCTGGCGGTGCTATTAGGGTTCGTCGCGTTCGTGATCGCGCTGCTAGCCCAGTTCAGGATGCGCCGCTATGTCGCCTGGACGTACTGGGGCGCTGTGGTGATGGTTGGCACCTTCGGGACCATGGCGGCTGACGTCCTTCATGTGGGACTCGGCGTCTCCTATACCGTCTCGACGGTCATCTATGCCGTCGCCCTGGCCGCGGTCTTCATCAGTTGGTCACGCATCGAAGGGACCCTCTCGATCCACAGCGTCGATACGCCTCGACGCGAGGCCTTCTACTGGGCGGCCGTAGTGGCCACCTTCGCCATGGGTACGGCGCTGGGCGACTTCACCGCGTACACCCTCAACTTCGGGTACTTCCCCTCGTCGCTCCTCTTCGCGGCCGTCATCGCTGTACCCGCCATGGGTTATCGCTGGTTGCGCTGGAACGCCGTCTTCTCATTCTGGTTCGCGTACGTTGTCACCCGCCCCCTTGGCGCATCGCTCGCCGACGGCCTGGGGAAGCCTGCCAGCGTGAGTGGCGTCGGTCTGGGCAACGGTCGCGTGGCTCTCGTTCTGGCGCTCATGATCCTAGTCCTTGTCGCGTACCTGGCTGTTACTCGAATCGATGTTCAACCCCCACCTCACACCGAATCCGACGGCGGGTGATCTGCGCGTCAGGCCGTCTGCCGTGCCGGAGGGAGTCGCTAGCTTCGCGATCGCCAAGAGTATTTGCAAACGCTGACACCGCCGGAACCTGCGCTTCGCGCGACCTGCTTCGTTGCTACAGAGGCGCTCTGAGGGGCGCCCGCTTGTTCGGGACCGATCGCTCCGTTGCAGCATGTTTGTACTCGCCCCACTTTCCGTAGCACGCGGTCTGTATGAGCGCGCGCCCGACTTGGCGGGACCGGTCCGAAAGTCCACAGCGCTCGCGCCACCGCGACAGCGAAGGGGTAAAGGCCCTCGGCGACCACTGCTTGTACCGCTGTTGCGCGACAGTGAGCCGTCGTTCCGTATCGAAAGTGACCTGCCGGCCTGCCTCGACGTGACACCCTGCCGAAAGATCGGGTAACCACTCGATGTACGCGTTTCCGCTGGTTCCCTACATTGGCCTCAAGCATGAGGCGGTGGGCTTCCAAACGACGCAAGCGCGTCCACTCGCGTCTGACGGACGGGAGTGGTTGTCGCTCACACGAAGCGCCCCCATTCCGGATACCATTCCGCACCGCAGCACACCGCGCCGCTCGGGTCGGTGGCGCCGCGGCGACCTGTATGAGGCATCAACGAAGAAGCGGACACGAACGCCCGTAATGAGCGGATGCTCCTGTGACCGCAAACAAGCCTGCGATCACTTAAGGGACTAGCGGGAGAGGAACGTGAACATGAAACTGAGTTCGAGCGCGTTACACAAGGAGATCGCTCGTCCTGTCAAGCGCTGTGGTAATCGCAGTTCTCTTTGTGTCGGTGGCGCCCGCGCGGGTTGCGGCGGCTTCAGAGCACGCTCGCCACTTCATCACGCTCGATCACCCGAGAGCGGGTACCAGGAGCGGACAGGGCACCTTCGTGTCCGACATCAACAACAGCGGCGACATCGTCGGCGATTGGGTTAACGCCAGCAACGACAACTTTGGCTTCCTATACCACGATGGTCACTTCACGGCGATCAATGATCCCCACGCCGGGACGGCGCCATTTCAGGGAACCAATCCCATTGGCATATCGCCGGGCGGAGTGGTGGTCGGGTACTACCTCGACAGCGGCAACGCGTACCACGGATTCGAGTTTTGCCACGGCCACTTCACGGCGCTGGATGACCCGGCCGCCGGGACCAGCGCAGCGCAGGGCACCGTTCCAGAAGGCATCAATGGTTCGGGTCTGATCGTCGGGCTCATCGTCGACGGCACCGGCCACCTCCACGGGTTCATTCTGCGAAATGGAAGGTACTCGAGCGTCGATGATCCCCGTGAAGGAACGGCTCTCGCACCGAATGGGGGAACCTACCTGGCCGGTGTGAACAACCACGGTCTGATCGCCGGCGGCTACCACGACAAGAACGACGTGAATCACGCTGTCCTGTACTGGGATGGGCATTTTTTTGAGTTCAACGATCCGAAGGCTGGCACCGCGACGGGCCAGGGCACCGTTGGCTTCGTAATCAACAACAACGACGTCCTGGTGGGCTATTACATCGACAGCAGCAATGTCACACACGGCTACGTGCTTCGCAACGGCAAGTACACAACCGTCGACGACCCAAACGGGGTGAGCAGTACCCTCCAGTGCATCAACGACCACGGAACACTGCTTGGTACGTACAACGACGCGGCCGGAGCAACCCACGGTTTCATCGTCCCAGCGCAAGCGTGAGGCAGGAGGGCACACGCCCGCCCACTCGGGAGCGGGTGATCTGCTGTTTCGGCGAAACTCGGGGGCGTGGCCAGGTGCTCGAACTGCGGTAACGAGCTGCCCGGCGCCTTTCCCTTCTGCCCGTTTTGCGCCGTGCGAGGGATGCGGAACTTGTTCTGTCTGGGCGAGCCCGGATCGTACCTGAGTGGTTTGTAGTACCACGCCTATCCCGGCTAGGCTTTGCACGGGTATGTATCTCGTGTCGGCTCGATGAATTGACGGGACGTCCGGCGAGGACGCTCATCCCCACCCGTCCAGGCAGTCGCGGCGCCCAGCCTCGCTGTCAGGTCGGCCGACCGTCGTGGACGTGAAGGTACGACGGAGGTCGGCGTGACCAAGGCCATGCGATCTATAACCATTGCCACGTCGCTCGCGTGGCCGCGCTCGGTATAGAGCGTCAGACACGCCCATGGCCTCGGCAGCGCAGCTCACACCACCGGGGACGCCACCGACGTGGCTGAGCGGAACCGTCGAGCGCATGCCAGGCGCGGTGCGAGTCGATCACGTATTGCTGCGGGCGCTGGAGAGCTATACCGGCGAGTGGCAGCGACTGCTACCGCGGGCGTTGCTCACGTACGTGCCGGGCGGAGTCTGCGTGCTGGTTGCCTGGCTGCTGGCAGGCCCTCTCGCCAGCGCAGTCGTTGGGCTCCTCGTCCTTTATGCGGGTGTGGTGCTCTTGCAGTCGGTCGAAGTTGCACACGCGGCACCTCTGTCCGTGGCGTATGCGACGACTTCGTACTTTCCCACACTGTGGCGGTTGCGGCGTCGCCTGCTTCGGTTGCTGGGAGGTTTGCTGCTGGTGCTTGTCGCGTTCAGCGCGCTCTCCTTCCTGTACAACGCGGGAGCAACAGTCGCTGCCTTCACCACACTCCGCTGCACCCCAACCTGCTCGATCAATCTAGTTGTCTACTTCCTACTGCTCGGCATTGGCCTGATCGCGCTGGCTCCGATAATGGTGCGCTGGTCGGTGCTTGTCCCAGTGATCGTGCTTGAGGGTCGCCCCGTGTGGGGCGGGCTACGCCGCTGTTGGGAACTGACGCGAGGCGAGACATTTCGCTTGGTTGTCTGGCTCCTCAGCAGCCTGTTCGCGTCGGCTGTTCTTTGGGGATCAATGCACTTACTACTCACGCACTTGCTGAGCGACGGCCCGGTGGCCGAATTCCTCGCGAGCGCGGCCGGCGACACGCTCGGAGGCACGTTCTTGGTGATCTTGCTGACGCAAATATACTTGCACCTGCTCGCAACACCGCGGCAGCTCCCTGTCCCCCCTGTGCTGCAGCCAGAAGAAGCGGCGCCTGCGCCCTCGCAACGTGCCCGGCGAGCTCCCTTGCTACTCTGGATCAGCAGCTGGAGCATAGTCTTCGCGGGCGTTGCCGTGATGGTTGTGCTCACCAGCGGCGGACCGCACTTCGCGTTCGCGGGCAATGGCGTTGCGCCGTCCGTGCGTGTGAGCGCTATCGTGCTGCAGCGAGCCCAGATGACGGGATATACCTACACGGGGCCCACTGCTGACGGAGCCGGGATCAGCGGCGCCGGCTTTCTCGGCACCGAGAGCGATGCATTCAGCTCGGTCAGCAGCGTGGCGGAGGCGGAAGCGACCGCCCAGGAGGCGCAGATGGTGGAGCAGGATCTCGCGAGCGGCTATGTGAGCGGTAGCAACGCGCAGGCCGTGGCTGGCTTGCCCAGCGTGGGCACGGGATTTGTTGCGTACACATATAGCAGCGGTTCGATCACCTCAGGCGTCGTTCTTTGGACGCACGCCCAGGTCGTCTGCTTGATCGAGGCGTACGGACAGGTGAATGGGCCTCCGGACATGAGGGCGCTGGCCGCGCTCGCCGCACTCCAGGACGGGAACGCCTCCCGTGCGTTGCGTGACATTACCCACAGCGCTGACTCACAGTAGAACGCGAACGGTTCTTTCGGTCGAAGCTCGTATGGTCGCCTCCATGAGGGACGTCCGACCGGCGGGTCGTCCTTGCAGCGGTAGCGGTTGCGGAAGTGGATCGTCTGGAAGCCGCTGGCGACCTTCGAGGCTTCGGCGATCGTCGCGGCGCGGTCGTCGGGGTGCACGAAGTCGAGATGCGGCTCCGAGAGCAGCTCGTGGTCGCTGAAGCCGAGGACGCGGCTCCACGTCGGATTCAGGATCTTGAAGTAGCCGTCGACGCCGGCGACGCAGAGCATGTCGGTAGCCAGCGCGAAGAAGTCCGCCAGCGCGTCAGCTCGCGACCCGCCGGGGCCAGCATGGTCGCTTCGCGACGTCGCCGCCGCGCTTGCCGTAGTGGCCATGACCGAAGTCTCGGGAGGCGTGTCCGACGCGGCCTCCACACCGCCGGGTCGTCCCCCGCTGCGACACATGCTCACCGTCGCGCTAGCGCGACGCGACAAGCCGCCGCCCACTGGCCGCCGGCCTGACGCTGCGCCGCGATCCACGCGCTGGCTTCCTCGACGAGCCAACCACGTCCCCACTAGCAAGATCACCTCATCGGCAAGGACAAACGGGTCCTACACCCACCAGTTGCGACGTCACCTGCCTTACCGGTATCGCTGTAGACGGCACGCAGCACGTCCATCGTCGTCAGCAGCGTCCGGTACGTTCATCCGCGTGACAGCATGCACGAGTGTCGGCTCGCCGGCCATGAGGGGTTCCCGCGGCGCGACGTGTTGGCATCGAGGGCTTCTACAACACTCACCGTCGCCACTCAAGCCTGACCCAACGCCCAGTGAGTATGAAAAGGAGGTACGCCGCCAAACTTACCTATCGCGGCCTAACGCTGAGCCTTCTACGGAAGCGGTTCAACTCCACCTGCGATGGCCACAGCGCCTACGCCCTTCTGTGTCGTTGGCCTGCGGCCGGACCTCACCAGCCGAGAGAGGCCGCCGAGGCAAGCCTTGAGTGCGATGATGCCCATATGGCTGACTTCACCAACTCGCAGATCGAGTACATGGCAACGCAGCGGTTGGGCAGACTGGCCACGGTGGACGCCGGCGGTCAGCCTCACATTGTGGCGGTCACTTTCCGCTTCAACACGGCGTTAGGCACCGTGGACTTCGGTGGCCGGCCGCCAGTTTCGGCCCGCAAGTACTACGGCAACATACAGTGGAACCCCAAGGTCGCCTTCGTCATCGATGACGTGATTCCCCCCTGGTCGCCACGCGGGATTGAGGTGCGTGGCACCGCCACCAGTGTTCCTACGGGTGGCAAGCAACTGGTGTCCGTGTTCGACGACGAGTTCATTCGCATCACGCCTACACGGATCAGGGCGTGGGGACTCGGGGTCTAGGATTCATAGTTCTCGACACTTCATCAACTCCAGGCCTTTGGCGGAGGGAGGGTTCGCCGCCTTTACCGGCCACCCCGGCGAGAAGCGCTTAGCAATCGAAAGTTGCGCTTGAATGAGGGACAAGAAGGAACTACGGCAGGCACGTTGCGCGAAGAAATATCCGCCCGAGTCGATAGCGGCGAAGAAGCTACCGGCGGAAAGGAATAGCGCGCTGGGCTGTTGTGCGCCTGCAGTTGCGCGGTCGCTAGGTTCGAATGTGATTCTGCCGCGCCCCACGTAGGGATCGCTCCAGCGGTGCTGATGAGGTTGTCACCCATAGAGTTGCAATCCGTCCCGCCAGGGGGACGGTGCGCCCGAACGGCGCCGGGAAGACCACGACACTCGAGATCCTCGAGGGCTTTCGGCCGCGCGACGCCGGGACGGTCAGCGTCCTAGGGGTGGATCCCGGAGACGACACGTAGTGCGCTGGCTTCGCCAGCAGATGGGGCGTCTTCCTCCAGGAGCTCGCCGTCGAAAGCCACTCCTCTGTACAAAGGGCCCGGCGCCGTTGACGCCGGGCCCGTGTACTTCTAGGCTCGAGCCTCCTGCACGATCAGGGCACCAAGTTGACCGACGTCCCGAAGTTTGCGAAGGGATCTCGGGTCCCGTTGCAGGTCGGGTCGACGTTGTACCAGTACGCCGGGTTGCAGTTGGCGTGCTGAATGTACTCCGTAGCGAAGTAGAAACCCTTGCCGGGCACGTAGAAGCCCATGCCGTAGTCACCCCAGCGCGGGCGGATACCGCCAGGCAGGCCCTGATACTCGCTGAAGCCGTCCTGCGGCGCCTTGCCCACGTCGGCGATGTAGATGCTGTTGCCCACGAGGCCGCCGGAAGTCGCCGTCACGCGTCCGTACGCGCTGCTCGGGAAGAATCCGCCTCCGTCGGCACGAGTGGGACCGCCGTTGCCCGACAGCGTGAACGACATCAGGCCACCGGCGTTGCCGGTGCCACCGACCAGTGTGGGGAACTCGAGATCCTCGTGCGCCGCGGCAACGTAACCCTGGCTCGTGAGGGTGAGCAGCTGCTGGGCGCCGGTGAACCGGCTGGTGCCGACCACCCAGTACGCGGCGCCGATGTGAGTTCTCGTTGCCCGTCGTGAACTGCTGGTTGATGTACGTGTGCGTGGCAAACCAGATCTGTCCAGCGGCATAGGAGGCCTCATAGACGGTGTCGCCGTTGGTTGCGAGACCCTCCTCGGGACACTTCGGCACGGAAGCAATCGGCGGGTTGCCCAGCACTGGCTCTCCGCAGTACGTCCCGAGGTCCAGCGTCCCCAACCGTTGCGGCGCCAGGCTACAGGACGGGTTGCTGGCATTCACCGGACAGTTGAGCTCGCCATCGATGTAGGTTTCGACACCGGTGAACAGCTGCCCGCCGAAGGAGATCAGCTGGCAGGCGTTGCAGTTGAAGCTGTCGAGGTACTTCAAGCCAGTCCAGAAGAAGACGGCGACTCGATTATCTCCATTCGGGACGCCGAACGCGAACGAGTTGAAGTCGAGCGTTGCCGTCATGAACCCGCTGCCGCCGTAGTTGTTGTTGAACTCGCCCGCCGGAGACGACGCCGGGATCACAGGACCCCAGCAGGTGACTCCTGCTGTCGACCCGTTGGCGCAGTTGCCATCCGGCGGCTGGATGAATGGGTCCGTCCCCATGTTTTCGTGCACCAGGTTGGCGCTGTTGTAGCCGAGCTCGAGCGCGGTCTTCTGAATCGCGAGCTGCTGCGCACCGTTGAAGCTGACGCACCCGAACGCCGGGCACGGCGGGATCAACTTGGGATTGAGGATGAACTCGTCGTACGACACCAGAAGCGCATCCCGGGTGTTGCCCAGCTTGGCAAAGTCGTTGAGCAGGTAGCCCGCGCCCTGGTCAGTCGGGCTGAGTTTGTTGGGATTGAGGAAGTAGACGTTCCAGGACGTGGCCAGCGGGTTGTTGGTCGTGCTCACCGCGAGACCTTCGCGGCAGTGGTTCTTGACTCCCGCGAAGCACCCGGTAAACGGGCCACCGCTCGCCTCACTGTTCGTTGAGACGATCTCGATGATGAACCAGTGGCCGCCGTTGTCAGGGTCATAGAGGCACGTGACGTCGCCACCGCTGCTCCAGCCGCGGGCTGTGAGCCCCATGAGGCTGTCAAGCGACGTTATGCCCGACACCGGATGCACATTCGCGTTGAACACCTGGATCTCGCCGATGTTGATCCCTTCCATCACGTAGCCATTGCCCGCGCACAGCTGCTGATCCGGCGGCTCGATGTCGAAGCCGTAGATGTTGCCGTTCGCCGTGGCGTTCAAGGCATGTGGCTGGGTGATCGCCCCACCGTTGCTCGTGCTGATCGCGTCGCAGCCTGCGGAGGCAGTGGTGCAGTTCACAGTCGGAATGGCGAGTGTGGCTCCCGGCTTCCGCTTCGCGCCCTGCGCGCGACGGACGACGTCCGGCTGCACCCTGTACGAGGTCGTGTGCCGTCGCGTCGCAGCAGCGGATCCCGCCATCGACGGATGCGTGCGCGTGCTCAACGTAACGGCACCGGTGGTGATGTGCGGTGTCCCCGCCTGGCCCAGAGATTGGGTGCGGACTACGCCGTTCGCGCCGGTTGCTCCCGCAGGACCGGCGACGCCGATCAGCGATCCGGACACAACCGCAGCAGCCGCGACGATCAGCAGGATGCGGCGCCCGCCCGGGCCGCGCGCACCCTGTTTCGCATAAAACCGCAAGCCCGTCATCCAGCGCCCTCCATGTCACGGTCGGAACCGGCGTGCATACCTCCCCGCCCGGATGCCGCAAGGAGTGAATATGTTCCTGACGTCTCAGGGTTGTCAAGCGGTCGAATCCTGCCGGCGGGGGGGAGCCGGCTAGTCGATCGCCAACCGGGATGCCTGATCGAGTGCTTGGTTCTTGACTGTCCCCGGCGAGCCACGCGCGGGCGCTGTGGCGCCCACTACACGGCTTGGTACAGACAGCGCCACGCTGCGGGCCGCCCGCAGTGAGCGGCCCACTCGGCCCCTCCGGCTCAGACTGGCCCTGCACCCGAGCGCGCCTGTTCGCGGTGCGTGGCCCTTTGCGCCTTGTCTTGGGACGCACGGTGCCGAACACCCCCGTCAGAGGCTTGGTCGTCCAAGGTCGTTCTGCAGCTCCTGAGGCCAAGTCGACGACGGCGCCCGACGGCCCGCTATCACCTGTATACGAGCACGTCCGTGCCGTACATTAGACGGACGCCCACGTTGGGAACAAAGGATGGGGGCGGGCAGGTGTCGAACTCGAAGCGGCCCGAGGTCGAATCGACCCCAAACATCGAATGGATGCAGCACGTACGCGTCCTGCACACCGGTGCCACGACGGGTTCAGGAAGGTGTCAGGCATTTTACGTGCCGCCGTGCGACCCTTAGCTCTGACTAAGTTGTCTTATACAGTAAGGGATTTGGTGTGCCGAGGGACAGGATCGAACTGTCGACACCAGGTTTTTCAGACCTGTGCTCTACCAACTGAGCTACCTCGGCAGACCGGCGGCTCAGGATAGCGGACGCCTTCCGCGTCAGACCCCGACCCTACAATCGATCGGTGGCCCGCGTGATCCACGTCCGCCTGTTCGGCGTCGATGACTCCGACCGCGAGCCCCTGCAGCAGCGGTTCGCCGGGCTCACCGCGTCACGGGAGTGGCGGGACCAGTCACCCTGGCTGGCCCACCAGCGCTCCCCGGAGCTGTTCCAGCAGCTGTTCTTCGCCGACGCCGCGTCCGCGGCCAAGCGCGAGCACCCCGAGCTCGGCCGGCTCTTCGCCGCCACCTTCCTGCGGGTTGCGGGCGACGAGACCGACGCGCTGGCCCTTCTCTTCGTGCTGCGCGACCTGTCGGAACGATTCGGCGCCCGCGTGACGGTGCGCGACCCGGACAACCCGATCGCCAAACTGCGAGCCGTCGACCTGGCCGGGGGCCGCCTGCTGGATGGCACCGCGCTCGAGGCGATCATGGTGCGGCGGCCCATCTTCAAGCGCATGCGCGGCGGGCAGCGCATCGAGATGTACCCGCCGCGTGCCCTGGGAACCGCGTTCGGCACGCTCGACGGCAGCGATGGCGAGCGCCGCTCCTGGAGCTTCCTGGTGCACGGGATGCGTGATTCGCGCCCCAGCTTCCTCGAGGCTGAAGCCGAGGCGCTGCGCATCTGGCGCGGCCTGCGCTTCCTAGAGTGAGGGCGGTCGTCCAGCGGGTGTCGCGGGCCAGGGTCACGGTCGACGGCGCCGCGGTGGGATCGATCGGCGGTGGGCTGTGCGTCCTCCTCTCGGTCGGCCCTGGCGACGACGACGCCGTCGCCCGCCGGTTCGCCGCCCGCATCGCCGCACTCCGCGTGTTTCCGGACCAAGCTGGGCGGATGAACCTGGAT
Source organism: Candidatus Dormiibacterota bacterium (assembly GCA_963777285.1). Taxonomy (GTDB): domain Bacteria; phylum Chloroflexota; class Dormibacteria; order Aeolococcales; family Aeolococcaceae; genus JAFARE01. The sequence continues at coordinate 263,209 of CAVZPR010000001.1, read as the reverse complement.
CTGGCGTCGGCGGGAGGGGCGATGCTGGTGGTGAGCCAGTTCACCCTGCACGCCGACACCTCTCGGGGCCATCGCCCATCGTTCATCCGAGCGGCCCAGCCGGACCTCGCCCGCCGCCTCTGCACCGGCTTCGCCGACGCAGCACGCGCCCTCGGCCTCAGCGTGGCCACCGGCAAGTTCGGAGCTCACATGGACGTGGAGCTGGTCAACGACGGCCCGGTGACCCTGGTGCTCAGCGGCGGCGAGGCCGCTTGGGAGGCTGACGCCGGCTGAGGTCAGCCGCGCCGGGCGCGGAGGGACGCCAGCTGCTCGTCCTCTCCCCCGCTGCCCGAGTAGCGCAGCAGCTCGGGCGGCCGCCCGCCGGTGCCGGACGGAGAGCGGAAGCGCGGCACGCGACTGCGAAGACCGGTGACCTCGCTCTCGCGTACGGGCTTGAGCACGCCGGCGTCGCGAAGCTCCTGGATGCGCCGCCTGAAGGTCCGCTCGCTGCCCTCGGGCCCGCCGTGGAGCGCCACGTGGAGGCGGAGCAGGTCATCGCCGGTGAACACCTCGCCGAGCAGCGCCGCGGCGCCGGCCAGCTGCCGGGTGTCGGCGCGGAGGCGGTCCAGGGCGGCACGGAAGGCGGCGCTGTCGCGGGCGTCGAGCCGCAGCCCCCGCCCGGTGGAGGTCCATGCACCCGGGCCGTCGATGCCGGCGAACGGCGCGGTTGCGTAGAACCAGGCTGTCACCGCTCGGCCGCGGCCGGGTTCGTCCTCCATCGTGACCAGACGCAGCTGACGGCCGCCCCGCCGCCCACCGAGGCTGAGCCCGGCGCTCTCGCCGGCCCGCTGGGCTGCGTCGGCGAAGCGCTCGCGAGGATCCAGATCGGCGCGGGGCAGCGCCCGGCGCAGGGTGAGCACGTGCAGCGCCCGAGCGGCTGCCGCTCCCGGGTCGGGGTCGAATCCGAACACCGCCACCCCAGCGCTCAGAGCCGCGGTCGCTCCTCTGGGCATGCCTTCACACCTCCAACGCACGCCTGCCGTTTAGGCAGATCATGGCACCAACTGGGGCGATTGTGACACGCCGAGTTGGCTTTCCGGCCTCCTTGGCGGCCGCCTATTGGGCGGACAGTTCGGGAGGCTCGGGCAGGGCTGCCCGCACCGGCTCGCGCCCGCCAACCAGGACGCGCGGCCAGCTCACCGCCATCCTGGCCCCGCCCAGCCGTGAGGTGGCGACCTCCCAGCGGCCGTGGGTGCCGCGCACGATGGTGTCGGCGATGGCCAGGCCGAGGCCGGCGCCGCCCGGGGCGTCGCTGGCGCGATGGAAGCGATCGAACACCCGGTGGCGTTCCGCGCTGGGGATCCCCGGGCCGGAGTCCTCCACCACCAGCCGAGCGCGCCCCCCGTCGACCTCGACGACGACCATCACCCGGCCGTGGTCCGGCGTGTACTTGCAGGCGTTGTCGAGGAGCACGCCCAGCAGCCGGTCGAGCCACTCGGACTGGACGTTCACCACGGCGGGGTCGGCACCCGCCGTCACGGCCAGCTGCACGCCACGGGCCTCGGCGACCGCCGCGAAGCGCTCGGTCGCCTGGCGGGCGATCACCCCGACGTCGACGGGCTCGGCGCGCTCCTCGATGTTGGTCGAATCGGCCCGGGCCAGCCAGAGCAGGTCCTCGACCAGGCGGCGGATCCGCTTGCTCTCCCCGCCGACACGCTCGAACGCCTGCCGGTACCAGGCGGGCTCGCGATCCTGCGCCAGCGCCAGGCTGGTCTGGGCCTCGATCACCGACAGCGGTGTGCGCAGCTCGTGCGAGGCGTCGGCGGTGAACTCCATCTGGCGCTGCCGGGCCAGCTCGATCGGTGCGCCGACGCGGCGCCCCACCGCGAGCGCTCCGAAGAAGACCACGACCAGCAGCGCCCCACCGACGATGAGCTCGGCGACGATGATGGTGCTGCGCGCCTGCGACACCGACGCCAACGTCTGTCCCACCACCACGTACACGCCCTGACCAAGCGAGGCGCCGGCCACCCGCACGTCGATGCCTCCGATGGACACGGTGGTGGGCGAGCTGATCGACGTGTAGGCCACGGGCAGCTGCGCCGACGGGTCGCTGGATGCCGAGCTGCCGTCCGGGTACTGCTCCCATCCGAGGAGCGCCGGGCCGAAGGGCGTGCCCTCCGGATCGCTGAGCCCGTTCACGCGGATGCGCTGGCCGTTCTGCACCGCCGTGAGCGCCGAGGTGAGCCGGCTGTCCACCTGCGCGGTCAGCGTGTTGGTGACGTACATCACGATGATCACGGAGATCACCGCGAACGCGATCGCGGTGATGCCGGTGCTCAGCAGCGCGACGCGAAACGATGCGCTGCGGACGCGCTCCAGCCGGCTGCTCATGCTTCCTCCAACCGGTAGCCGGCGCCGCGCACCGTGACGATGCGCACGTCGGTGCCGGAGATCTTGGCGCGGAGCCTGCTCAGCTGCACGTCGATCGCGTTCGACCCCAGCGGCGCCGTCTCGTCGCGCCACGCGTGCTCCGCTATCGCCTTGCGGTCGACGACCGCCGGGGCGCGCCGCATCAGCAGCTCGAGGATCGCGTACTCGGTCGACGTGAGGTTCAGTGCAGCGCCGCGAACGTCCACCTCGCGCCGCATCGGATCGAGATGCAGCAGCCCGCGCACGATCACAGGACCGTCGACGTTGCGCGGCCGCCGCTGCAGCGCGCGCACCCGAGCGACGAGCTCACCGAAGTCGAACGGCTTCACCAGGTAGTCGTCCGCACCCGCGTCGAGGCCCTGGATGCGGTCCGCCGGGGTGTCCCGCGCCGTCAGCATCAGCAGCGCTGACGGATGCTTGTGCCGCCGCGCCCACGACACCACGTCGAGCCCGGTGACACGGGGCATGCGCCAGTCGATGACGGCGACGTCGTACTCGTAGAAACGCAGCTGCTCGATGGCGTCGTCACCGGCGCTGACCGCATCCACGAAGTAGCCGGCTTCCTCCAGACCCTGGGTCAGGACCTCTCGCAATCCGGGGTCGTCCTCGGCAACCAGAACGCGCATGTCGTTCATGTTCTCACGCGTCGCGAAGCCGCCAAACCTGCCCTCAGGTCACCGTCGTGGCGCCGCCGGGGTTGCCGCCGCCGCCGAAGCCGCCGCCACCGCCGAAGCCGCCGAACCCCCCGCCGCTGAAGCACCCGGATGGACCGGCGGGCACGATCGTGAGGGCGCGCGCGGCCACGGCGCCCGTGGCGCCCTTGGGCCCGAGCGCCGCGATGCACTGACCGGTCTTCAGCGCGGCCGGCTGCACCTGCGACGACGTGGTGACGCGCACCGTCGTGGGGATCGTGATCGTGACGGCGGCGCCGCTTGTCTCGTCGACGGTCACCGCCGTGCCGTTCACACCGTTGGCGGCGACCCTACCCCGCACCGCGGCGAAGTTCCTCGCACCCGGGGGCGGGGTGAACGCCGGGTTGGGGCTGCGCGACGGGCCGGGTGACCCGCTGCGCCTGCCGCCGCCGAAGAGCCCACCCGCGCGGCATGTGCCGTTCTGCGGCGCGCTGAGAACGACCATGGACGCGGTCAGGTGACCCGTCGCGTCCTTCTGGCCCGTGGCGGCGATGCAGGTTCCGGGGACGATGTCGGCGACGGTCCCGGTGCTGGTCTGCGTGATCGTGGTGCTGCCGCTGTACGTCACCGTGACGTCGCCGCTGGCGTTGCTCAGCACGAGTGTCGCGCCGTTGATCTGAACGAGCTGTCCCGCCGCCGCGTTGCGCGCGAAGCCGCCGCGTCCGGAGGTGCCGGAGGTGGCCGACGGCGAGACCGTGCCGGCCGCGGCGCTGCCGCACGCCGCGATCGCCAGCGCGCCTCCTCCGGCGACAAGCAGTGCTGGAACCCGGTGCATCGTCAGCCTCCTCCGTGGCAACGGTTCATTCGGCGCGAAGCGCCTGGATGGGCGCGAGCCGGGCGGCGCGCGCTGCGGGATACACACCGAAGATCAGGCCCACCCCCGCGGCGACACCGACGGCCACCAGGACCGGGGCCGCCGTTATGTCGACACCGATTCCGGTGAAGTGCGGCACCAGCACACCGGTGAGCAAGCCGGCGGCCACACCGAGCACCCCACCCACGACGCTCAGGGTTGCGGCTTCGACGAGGAACTGGCGCAGCAGATCGCCGGGCGTGGCGCCGAGCGCCTTGCGCAGCCCGATCTCCGTGGTGCGCTCGGTGACCGACACCAGCATGATGTTCATCACACCGATGCCGCCGACGAGCAGCGAGATGGCGGCCACGCTGGCGAGCAGGATCGTGAGCGTGGCCGTCACCGACTGCGCCGTGCTCTGCAGGCTGCTCTGCGCCTGGATGGTGAAGTCGGGCGACGCCGGATTGGTGATGTGATGCGTCTGCAGCAGCAGGTCGTCGGCCTCGATGTAGGCGGATCCGACCGTGTCACTGCTCGTCGCGCTGAGCAGGATCCGCTGCACCGAGGTGGGGCTGCCGCCCACGAGGTCGTCCTGCGCCGTGGTGATCGGCATGACGGCGAGGTCGTCGCCGTTGGTGAACGCCTGGCCGCCGGTCGATGCCAGGACCCCGCTGACCTGAAACGGGATGCCGGTGATGTCGACCGTGTCTCCCACTGCGGCCCCGAGCTCGGCCGCGGTGGTCGCACCGAGCACCACGACCTGCTTGTGCGCCGTCACGTCGGCGAAATCGAAGAACGCACCCGAGCCCATGGAGCGCGCGTTTGTGCTCAGCCAGTCGGGCGTGCTGCCCTGCACGGTCGTGGTCCAGTTCGACGAGCGGCTCACCAGTGAAGCGCGCCCCTCGACCACGGGCGCCACGGCGGCGACGTCAGGCGCGTCGCCCTTGTCGCGCAGCCCGGCGACGTCGGCGGTGGTCAGCGTCGACGCGCTTCCACTTCCGCCGAACACTCCGGCGGAGACGGTGCTGCCGGGGGTGATCGTCAGCAGGTTTGTCCCCAGCGCCGCGATGCGCGCGCTCACCGACGCCGCCGACGCCTGGCCGATGCCCACGGTGCAGATGACCGCTGCGACACCGAACAGGATGCCCAGCGTCGTGAGCACCGATCGCAGGCGATGCGACAGCAGACCGCGGACGCCGGTCTGCAGCGTGCGCAGCAGGCTCACGCCGCGGCTCCGACGACGCGGCCGTCGCTCATTGTGATGACGCGCCGTGCCACGGCCGCGACGCCGGCGTCGTGGGTGATGAGGATCACCGTGTGTCCGGCGCCGTTCAGCTCGTTCAGCAGCGACAGCACCTCGCGGCTCGACCCCGAGTCGAGGTTGCCCGTGGGCTCGTCCGCCAGGATGAGGTTCGGCTCCGTCACCAGTGCGCGGGCGATGGCGACGCGCTGCTGCTGGCCGCCGGACAGCTGGTTCGGCCGGTGGTGCACGCGGTTGTCCAGCCCGACCCGCGCCAGCGCCCGCATCGCCAGCGCCTTGCGATCACGCGCGGTCCGGTACAGCAGCGGCAGCTCCACGTTGCGCCATGCGGAAACGGACGACAGGAGGTGGAACTGCTGGAACACGAAGCCGATGCGGCGGTTGCGCACCCGGGCCAGCTCGCGCTCGTTCATCCGCGCCACGTCCTCACCGGCAAAGCGATACGTTCCCGACGTCGGCACGTCGAGACAGCCGACGATGTGCATCAGCGTCGACTTCCCGGAGCCTGACGGCCCCATCACCGCAACGAAGTCGCCCTCGGCGACCGCGAGCGACACGCCGTCGACAGCACGCACCGTCGCGTCGCCGCTGCCGTACACCTTGGACACGGAGCGCAGGCTGATGATGTCCCCGGACACGTGGCTCAGCCCCCGGGGACGGCGGCGCGCCCCCCGTTGCCTCCGCCGAAGCCCCCGCCGCCACCGAATGTGCCCCTGCCTCCGCCCCCGAAGAGACCGTTGCCACTGCCGCTGGCCGGCACCGCGCCGGTGATGGTTGCGATGATCACCTCGTCGCCCGGATTGAGCCCGGAGAGGATCTGGGTGCGGATCGTGTCCGAGGCCCCAACCTGCACCACGCGCGTCTGCGGGGCTCCGTTGACCAGCACCTGCACGGTGCTGCCCGCACTAGTGGTGTGCACCGCGCTGGTGGGCACAGTGAGCACCTGCACCACCTGGTTGACCACGATGCTCACCGACGCCGACATGCCTGCGCGGAGTCCGATGTTGGTGCCGTCGAGAGCCACCGTCACGGGGAAGGTGGCCACACCCGACGTGACCGTCGCCTCCTCCGCGATCTGCGTCACCTTTCCGGTCACGGCTTCCTGCGACCCCGCGGGCACCACCTGCGCCTGCTGACCGAGCGCGATCTCGTTGACCTCAGCGTCGCTCACGGCGCCGGTCACCGCGAAGACGCCGGGCGTGATGACCACGACTGCGTGCGTCGTCGAGCTCGATGCCGAGCTGGAGCCGCTGGTGGCGCCCACCTCATCGCCCACGGCCACGTTCACCTGCGCCACCACGCCGCTGACCGGCGAGCTGAGCGTCGCCTGATCCAATGCCGCCTGCGCGGCGTTGACGTTCACCTGGTCGATCTGCACCTGGCTCTGGTCCATCTCGATCTGCTGCGGCGTGACGCTGTCGCGCAACGCGGCGAGCGATCCCTGGGCGTTCTGCAGGTCGACGCGTGCCGCGTTCACCTGGCCGCGAGCCTGGTCGTCCGTCTGCTGTGCCTTCACCTGAGCCGACTGCAGCGCCAGCACGTCCTGGTTCACCGCCTGCTTGTCCTGCGCGCACTGCTGGCCACCGGGCGCGTCGGCACAATCCCCGCTTTCGGTGTTCCTGGCCTCCTGCAGCGCCGTCTCCGCCTGCTGCACGGCTGCCTGATTCCCGGTGATGGTGTCGGTGAGGTTGGTGTCGTCGTTCTGCATCGCCACGACGGCGCTGCTGACCTGCGCTTCGGCCGCCGCCAGCTCCTGTGCGGTCGGTCCCGCCCGGTCGAGTGCGAGCCGCGCCTCCGCGGAGGCGAGGGTCGCCTGCGCGGTGGTGAGGTTCGCCTGCAGGGTCGTGGGATCGATGGACGCGAGCCTCGTCCCGCTGCTCACCTTCTGGCCGACCGCGACGTCGACGGACGTGACCTTGCCGGAGCCGCCGAAGTCGAGATCCGTCTCGGCGATGGGCGCGAGGTTGCCCGACAGCGACACCGTCTGCGTCACCGTCCCGAGTGTCGCAGCGACCGTACGGTATTGGACGTCAGCGCTGCCGCGCCGCGCCAGGATGAAAGCGCCCGCGCCCGCGAGCACGACGATCAGCGCGTATGCCATGAGAAAGCGGCGCGCCATGAAACGTCTCACGCGCAGGGATTCCTCCTCTGGCCCGGACCTGCACGCATGATCACGTCTGGTTCCTATCGTGCAGATGACGATTGGGAGACACGCCGCGGACGCCCTGCTGGTGGAAGCGGCGGCCGCACATCGCGGCCGCCGCAGAGGGAGGGAGACCTACTGATTGCAGTGAGGCTGCGCGGAGTTGATCATCCGGGCAGCTCCCCGAGCGTCACCGTCGCCGTGTGCGTGGCACCGCTCTGATCGGCGAAGGCGACCGAAGCTCTGTCACCGGGCGCCAGTGTGGCCAGCACGGTGCTGAGGTCGTCGGGAGAGGAAACCGTCTTGCCGTCGACACCGGTGATCGTGTCACCCGCCTGCAGGCCCGCCTTCGCGGCAGGGCTCCCCGCGTCGACGCTCGCGATCAGCGCGCCCGCAGGTCCGCCGAATGCAGCCACGGCGATGCGCACGCCCATGTAGGCGCGTCCTGAGTGGCTCACGTGCCCCTGCGCGACCAGTTGCGACGCGATGGACGTCACCACGTCGGAGGGAATCGCGAAGCCGATGCCGGGTGCGCTGCCGCCCAGCTCCGGGTCGGTGGCGGCCAGGGTGGGGATCCCCACGACGTTGCCGTTGAGGTCCACGAGCGCACCGCCGCTGTTCCCCGGGTTGATCTCGGCGCTCGTCTGGATCGTGTCCGGCAGCACCACTCCGTTGTCCTCGCTCACGGTGCGCCCGGTGGCGCTGACGATTCCCGCGGTCACGCTGCTCTGCAGCCCCAGCGGATTGCCCACCGCCATCACGATGTCGCCGACCTCGAGCTTGCTCGAGTCAGCGAAGCCCGCCGGCGTGAGCGACGCGTTGCTGACATGAATGACAGCAAGGTCGTCAGGCACGAACGTGCCCACCAGGGTCGCGTTGTACTTGTGACCCGACGACGTTGTCACGGTGAACGAGGTGTCGCTGCCGACCACGTGGTCGTTGGTCACGATGTCGCCGCGGGTGTCGAGCACGATTCCGGAGCCCAGGCCGCTGGAGGTCTCGATCTGCACGACCGACGGCAAGACCTTGTGCACCACACTCACGTACGCGTTCTGCAGCGCTTGCGCACCCGTGCCGCCCGCGGCCGGAGCGGCGCTGGGACTCGCACCGAACACGGGCACGCCCGTGGCCGCCTCGCCGGCCGGCGAGTGCGTGCTCCCCGCAGAGTTGGGCGCGCATGCGGCGAGTGCGACCGCGGCCACGCCGGCCGCGGCGAGCGGCGCCACGGGCATCCGCCTGAGGCCCTGAAGCATCACGGCGCCAACGTAAGGACCCCACCCTTTCGGTTCGATGACGCAGCTGGGGTCGCACGCGCGGTCAACCCGTGGGTTGACGGCGGAGGTTGACCAGACGCCGAAAGTCCAACCCCGGAGCCGACGACGGGGAGCCTGCCGCCGCCGAATCATGCGAACTCATCGATTTCGGAACGCAACGCGGAGGAACCCCGATGACCACGATGGACTACCTGATGAACGGAGGCTTCATCCTCATGGTGCTGCTGCAGGCGCGCGAGCGGCAGCTGGATCGTCGAGCGATCGTCATTCCGCTCGTGCTGGTCTTCTTCGTCGCGCAGCAATACCTGCACACGATCCCGTCCAGCGGCAACGACCTGGTGCTCATCTCGCTGCTCGCGTCCGCCGGCGTCGGGCTGGGACTCCTCAGCGGCTTCGCGACGCACGTCCGCTCCGGCAGCGCGGGTTTCGCCCTCGCCCGCGTGGGCTGGATCGCCGGCGCGCTGCTCGTCTTCGGCATCGGCTCCCGGCTCGTCTTCGCCTTCGTCGTCACCCACGGAGCGGAGCCCGCGATCCGCTCCTTCAGCATCGCGCACCAGATCAGCGCCACGGCATGGCCGGTTGCGCTTGTCTCGATGGCCATCTGCGAGGTCACAGTGCGGGTCGTCACGGTCCAGCTTCGCGGCCGCCGCGCCCAGGCGGTTGCCCGTCCTCTCGCCGCCCGCGCCGGTGCGGCTGCCTGATCGCCGCGCAGCGGGAGCGCCCCCGGCACACAAGAACGTGCCGGGGGCGTTCTATCGTCTGCAGTCGATGCGCGCGAGCGAGGATGCCGGCGCCGCCGACGCCGGGCCCGCGAACTCCGTGCCGGACAGCCCGCGGCTGGCCGAGGCACGGCTGCGGTCCGCAGCCAGGGTGCGCAGGCAGCGGGACCTGCTCCGCCCCTTGGGCGTGGCGATGATCGTGGTGGTCGTGGCCGGAGCCACCGCGGTGGCGCCGCGCCCCGGCCTCCAGGGCGTGGGGCTCGCGGTTGCGCTGCTCTTGATCGCCTTCGCCGCGTGCCTTCTCCTCGCCATAGGAGACGCCTTCCTCGACCGCGGCGCCGTCTTTCAGGCCGCGGACATCACCCTGCTCGCGGCATCGAGCGCGGCGCTCGTCGGGTTGCAGCCGCAAGGTGCGGCGGAGCTCGCTTGCGGCGCCGCTGTTTGGATCGCGGTGACGCGATTGCCGCTCACCGCCGGTGTCACCGTCGGCGTCGCGACGATCGCGGCCGCGGCCGCCGCCGCGGCCCACGCCGGCACTGCGCCGCTGGCGATCCTCGCGGCCACGCTGGTGCTGGCTCTCCTCGGCTTCGTCGCCTACTTCATAAAGGAGTCGCGAGCGAGCCAGGATCGCACCGAGCTGTTGCTGGCCGAGCTCGAAGATGCGCGCGACGAGCAGGCGCGCGCCGCTGCCGTTGCCGAACGAGGCCGCATCGCCGGCGAGCTGCACGACGTGCTCGCGCACTCGCTGTCCGGCGCGGCGATCCAGCTGCAGGCTGCGCGCATGCTCGCCGATCGCGACTCGGCTGACATGCGGTTGCAGGCCGCCATCGACCGTGCCTCGCACCTGGTGAAGGACGGACTCGCCAACGCGCGGCAGGCGGTCGGGGCGCTGCGCGGCGAGGCGCTGCCCGGGGTGGCGCAGCTGGAGACGCTCGTGGCCGGCTTCAGAGACGACCTGCAGGCCGATGTCACGTTGAGGATCGAGGGCAGCGAGCGCATCCTGCCATCCGACGCCGGCCTCGCCCTGTACCGCGCTGCGCAGGAGGCGCTCACCAACGTGGCCCGCTACGCGCCGGGTGCGGCCACCAGCGTGGTGCTGCGATACAGCGCGGACCGAGCCACGCTGTGCGTCGAGGACACCGTTCCGCAAACAGCCGGCTCCCCGGGCGACGGCGGGCTCGCGGGCGTGGGTGGTGGCAACGGCCTCGCCGGTCTCCGTGAGCGTGTCGAGCGCGTGGGCGGCAGCCTTCGCGTGGGGCCCACGGACACAGGCTGGCGCGTCGAGGTGTCGGTACCCGCATGATCGAAGGCACGATCCGAGTGCTCATCGCAGACGATCAGCGCGTGGTGCGCGACGGCCTGACCATGCTGGTGGGTCTGATCGATGGTGTCGAGGTCGTGGACGCGGTCGGCGACGGCGCAGCCGCGGTTGAGGGCGCGCTGCGCGATCGGCCGGATGTCGTCCTCATGGATCTGCGCATGCCCGGGATGGACGGCGCGGAAGCCACACGACGCATACGCGCGTCGCTGCCGGCCACGCAGGTGCTCGTGCTCACGACATATGCCGACGACGAATCGCTGTTTCCCGCGCTGCAGGCCGGCGCTCGCGGCTACCTGACCAAGGAAGCCAGCGCGGAAGAGATAGAGCGTGCCATCAGGGCCATCGCGGCGGGCAGGACGCATCTCGACGCCACGATCCAGCAGCGCCTGGTAGCGGCGGTGCTGGATAGATCGTCAGTCGCCACCGAGCCGCTGCCGCTGCCCGACGACCTCAGCCCGCGCGAGGCCGAGGTGCTGCAACTCATAGCGGCGGGGCTGTCGAACGCCGAGATCGCCGCGGCGCTGTTCCTCAGCAATGCCACGGTGAAGACGCACGTCAATCGCATCTTCTCCAAGACCGGCGCACGCGACCGGGCGCAGGCGGTGCGCTACGCGTACCAGCACCGCATGGTCTAGGGCTCGGGCAACGTCGTGCTGATCGTCAGCGCTGCTAGCTGACGGCCTTCTTCATCAACGCAGCGATCTTGGCTTCGTCCGCCGGTGTCAGCTTGGTCAGAGCGAAGTAAGTGGGCCACAGGTTGCCACTGTCGAGCTTGGCCTTGTCGGTGAATCCGACTGTCGCGTAGCGCGCCTTGAACTTGCTCGCGGCCTGGAAGAAACAGATGATGTCGCCCGCCCTCGCATAGGCAGGCATTCCGTACCACGTCTTGGCGTCGAGCATGGGAGCCGTGGCCTTGATCAGCGCGTGGATCTTCTTGGCCATGGAGCGGTCGGACGGCGGCATCTCGGCGATCTTGGCCAAGCACTCCTTCTCCGCGTCAGCCTTGCTCAACGCGGCCTTGCGTTCGCGGACCAGCTCCCGCATCGCGGCCTTTTCGTCGGCGTTGAGAACGGACTTCTTCTCCACTTTGCTCACAGCCATCGCCGATACCTCCGCAATGCCGGTTGGCTACAGGAACGCGTGCATGGTATCGGCGCCTCCTCGGAGACGGAGGCCGGGCTGGGCATTGCAGCGCGCCATTCTGGCTCAATATGGCTTGACACTGGCACATGTCTGAGCCACAATGGCACCGATGGACCTGAAACCGTACGTCGACACCCTGCAGCGGGAGCTCGCCGTGGTCACCGAAGCCGCCGGCGACGAGGCGCGCCAGGCGGCGCACCGGCTGGCCGCGGCCCTCGAGGCGGGCACCCGGCTGATGCTGCTCGACGCGCTGTCGGCCGCGTCGGATGAGATCAGCCTCAGCCTGGCGCCGGGGTCCGTGCAGCTGCGGCTCCAGGGTGGCAACCCGAGTTTCGCCGTCACCCTGCCCGAACCCGCAGCGGGTGCCGCAGCAGAGGGCCCCGGCGAAGACGCGGTCGAACCAGAGGCTGACGCCTCGCTGCAGCTGAAGGCCGGCACCGGCGCGACCTCCCGCATCAACCTCCGGTTCCCTGAAGCGGTGCGCGAGCGTGTGGAAGAAGCTGCGGCCGAGGAAGGGCTTTCGGTCAACGCCTGGCTGGTACGCGCAGCGGCCGCGGCCATTCGTGACCGCCACCGCCGCCGTGCGGGTCGTGAATCGGCGATGCGTCGCCGGTACGTCGGCTGGGTCGGCTGAGGGCAGCCTCCATGGGTTCCCTGTCGTCTGAAGTGAGACATCTTTGAGGAGCAAGCGCGTGCACACCTTTGACACCCCCGGACCGATCTCCGTGGCCATCGAGCTGTACAGCGGCGACGTGCGCATCGTCGCGGGCGATCGGCCCCACACCGTCGTCGACGTGGTCGCCACGAACCAGTCGCGTGGACCCGACGTTGCTGCCCGGACCCAGGTGGAGTTCGCGAACGGACGGCTGCACATCAAGAACCAGCCGCGCGGTTTGCGTGGCCACGTGGGTTGGCGCAAGGGTGACGCAGTCAGCATCTCGATCGAGCTGCCCGCAGGATCGCACGTCAGGGGCGAAGCGCTGTCCGCACAGTTCCGGGGCCAGGGTGCGCTCGGTGACTGCCAGTTCCAGATCATGTCCGGCGACGTCTCACTGGAGCAGACAGGAGCACTGCGCTTCAGCACCACCAGCGGCGACCTCACGGTCGGGCGTGCGTGCGGACCTGTCGAGGTCTCCTCGATGTCGAGCCGCGTGCGCATCGACCGGCTCGAGGGCACCGCGGTCATCCAGAACGCGGCGGGTGACATGTCTCTTGGTGACACCCTCGGCGCCGTTCGCATGGCGTCCGCCAAGGGACGCATGTCGGTAGGCCGGGTCGAAGCTGACCTCACCGCTACCACCGGAGCGGGCGACGTCCGCATCGGCGAGGTCGTCCGCGGTGTCATCGAGGTCTCCACGGGCGGCGGCGAAGTTGAAGTCGGCGTCCGCGAGGGAACCGCCGCATGGGTCGACGCGAGCTCGCGGACCGGGACGGTGCGCAATTCCCTAGACGCGCAGGATGGCCCCGAGCACTTCCAGGACGTCGCCCGCCTGCGGATACGCGGCAACCGCGACGTCGTCATCAAGCGCGCTTCTTCTCCGCACCGCGATCTCACTCCAGCTGCGCAGGGCGCGACGCGTCCATGAGCGTTCCTGCCCCCGCAGATCTGGCGATCGAGGCGCGCGGCCTCAGCAAGTCGTTCGCCGGCAAGCCGGTACTGTCCGCGGTCGATCTCGAGGTGGCCCGAGGGACGGTCTTCGCGCTGCTCGGGCCCAACGGTGCCGGAAAGACGACCGCAGTCCGCATCCTCTCGACACTGCTGAAGCCCGACGCGGGCCAGATCTTCGTGTCCGGATTCGACCCGTTTCGCGAACCGCAGCGCGCACGCGGAGTGATCGGTGTCACCGGGCAGTTCTCCGCGGTGGACAACCTGCTCTCCGGTGAGGAGAACCTGCTGCTGATGGCGGATCTGCATCATCTCGACCGTCGAGCGGGTCGTCTGCGCGCGGCGCAACTGCTCGACCGCTTCGATCTCACTGGCGCGGCTCGCCAAACAGTTGCGACGTATTCCGGGGGAATGCGGCGCCGGCTCGACCTTGCCATGACGCTGGTCGGCGACCCGCGGATCATCTTTCTTGACGAGCCGACCACCGGGTTGGACCCGCGCAGCCGCCGCACCATGTGGGACATCGTCGGCGAGCTGGTCGCTCGCGAGGTGACCATCTTGCTCACGACGCAGAACTTGGAGGAGGCGGACCAGCTCGCCGATCGCGTTGCACTCCTCGACCACGGCCGCATCGTCGCCGAAGGCACGCCGGCCGAGCTGAAGCGCAGGATCCCGGGAGGCCACGTGCAGCTTCAGTTCCGTGATGTGCGCGGGCTCAACTCCGCCGCGTCTGTCCTCGCCGGCGCGAGGCGCGACGATGACACCCTCACCCTGGATTTGCGGACCGACGGAACGCCACGCTCGCTTCGGCTGCTCCTCGACCAGCTCGACCGCGCACACGTGGGCGTCGAAAGCGTCGCCGCGGACGCGCCGAGCCTCGACGACGTCTTCCTGGCACTCACCGGCGCCGACCATGGCGCGGAGGACTCCCGATAATGAGCAGCCCATATCGCGCGCTGCGCGACTCACTCATCATGCTCCGCCGCGACCTTCGACATGCGATGCGATATCCGGCGATGACCATCAGCGGGATGGCGCTGCCGATCCTGTTTCTGCTGCTCTTCGCGGGAGTGTTCGGCAACACCCTGCACGCCGGGCTGGGCGCGGGCGTGGCCGGAGCGCACTACATCGACTACCTCGTTCCCGGCATCATCGTGATGACGGCCGGCGCCGTCGCCGAGGGCACCGCGATCAACGTGTGCCTCGACATGACCACCGGCATCATCGCCCGCTTCCGCACCATGGCCATCGCGCGCACATCGGTGCTGACGGGGCAGGTGCTCGGCAGCCTCATCCGCACGATGGTCAGCGGAGCCATGGTCGTGCTGGTCGCGGTCGCGCTCGGCTTCCGACCCGGCGCAGGCGTCATCCAATGGCTGGCGGCGGCGGGCATGTTTGCGATGCTCACGCTGGCACTCACGTGGCTCACCGTCGCGTTCGGGTTGCTGGCGAAGACGCCTGCCGGCGCCAACAGCCTCTCGCTCATAGTCATCGTGCTGCCCTTCATCAGCAGCGCGTTCGTGCCCGTTGCCAGCATGCCTGCCGGCGTGGCGTGGATCGCGCAGAATCAGCCCTTCACACCGGTCTGCGAGACGTTGCGCGGCTTGCTCACCGGCACACCCATCGGCGCCGATGCGCTGCTCGCCGCCGGCTGGTGCGCCGCCATCGCAATCGCGGGGTACGTATGGGCCCGCGCGCTGTACGACCGGCTGCCGGCTCGTGAACCGATGGCGATCGCTGCGTGACCCTGCATGCCTCCGGGTTGCCGGGACTGAACATGTGGTCGTACCGCAGCCGCTCCTCTCCGGGCAGCAGACGCTCCACCGCGCTGACGTGGCGACGAGCTTCGGCGGCAGCCTCACGCAGCTGGCTGACGGCGACGAGTGACATGGCCTGTCGCTCGGTGGCGCACCGAACGAACCACGACCGTCTGCTCGGGTGACCTGTCCTCGATCGCGTAGGGCACGCGGTAGTTGCCAACAAGCATCGACCGGTCCCCGCCAACCCTCCAAGGAGCGTCTTACCGGATCTTGGGATCGACCGCCAATCTGTCGATCGCGGCGTCCCACAGCGTCCCGGAGGCCCGGAGGGAAGTCGCGAAAGCTGGTTCAGGGCCCGACGCGTACCTACGAGCCTAGCCACGCCGACGCGGGCGGCGTTTCTACTCCTCCCAATCGTCAACGCGAATGGCCTCGAGGACCTGTTGACTCACGCGCAGATCTTCCACAGCATCGGGATCAGCGAGCACGTTGATCGTCTCCTGCAACGCGTCGTACTCCGCTATGGAAATGACCACAACGGCGGGACCCCCATGTCGCGTGACAACGACGTGCTCGTGGAGTTGCTCGACATCGTCAAGTGGCGCAGTTGGATCGCGCCGCGCCTGGCAGACGAGGCAGGTGGGCCGGGCAGTTGCTTAGTCGAGCGGGCGCCTGCGGGAACGTGTGGTGGCTCTGCGGGCATTGATTGGTAGACCGCCGGCCGGCGCGCCACGTCGCGCCACCGACCTCGGGAGTTGAGCCTCCAAAAGGTGGGCCAGCGCCGCACTCGTCTCCGCCCTTTCACCCTGAGCAACGGCGACACCTTCAGCGAGCAGAAGGTCATGGGCGGCCCAGGCGCCGAGGTTGAGCGCGCTCGCGAACTCGCGCAGGGTTAGGCGTCCACGGCGGTAGGCGTCGAGCGCGTTGCCTTTCGCGAGTTCGCGCAAGCCTATATCGACGAGTTGACGAATTGCAGTGGAACGGTCCTCGCGCCGTTCGCTGGCAAACGCATCGATGCGCTCCAGGAGGTCGGCATCGAGAGTCGTGTTGACCCTGACGGCTCTTGTCATTGCAGTTCGGCTCTATATGAGTCTGCCAGCGCCGGGGTGATTCGTCCGGTCTCTTCCAACGCCCTCAACCCCTCGACCGCTTCGGCAGCCGACATCGATCGTTTCGCGACAGCCAGCAAGATGAGGTCAGCGGTACGGATCCAGGTGACGCCGAGGGAGCGTGCTCGGCGGCCCAGGACCAGGTCGTTGGCGATCAATACGCCGACCTCCCCGGAAGCGTTCAGCACGCGTGCGTCGACAGGATCTCCTTCTGTGGTTGCCTCTTCAGCGATGCCCGCCACGGCAGCGGTCAATGCGGCGGCATCTGCGTACCCGCCCCGACGGCCCTCGTCGATGATTTCGGCACGCACGACGTCGAGCAGCACCGATTCAACGGGGACCGCTTGCAGGAGGCTCAAGAGGCCGGCGCGAGCCATCGATATCCAGCTGGAGCTGTCGATCACGGCACGCATGTGTGCACTTTAGCACACTAAGTGTGTTGCTGCCTGCCCCGGACAGCGGCTATACAACTTGACCGAAGGTACTGGTCGCCCAGGATCACACCATCTGCACGGGTCGCGGTGTGCCGGCTGTCGCCGCGGTAGCGCGGAGGCGCAGAATGCGGGGCGCACATGGCGGAGCGGCAGCGCCTCGACCTGCGGGGCATGCGCGTCGACGATGTGGATCTGACGGGTGCGCGGTTGCACTCTCCCAACCTCGAGGGGTTGCGCATCACCGACGGCTATTTGCGCAACGCCGACATCTCGGGCGACATCGATGGGTTGCGCGTGAACGGCGTCGAGGTCGCGCCGCTGGTGGAGGCGGAGCTGGAGCGCCGCTACCCCGAGCTGGTGCAATTGCGCGCTTGTGACCCGGACGGTCTCGCCGCCGCATGGCGCGTCACGGAGGACGCCTGGGCACGGACTTTGGAGCGCGCGCGTGCGCTGTCCGAACAGACGTTGCACCAACGCGTCGACGGCGAATGGAGCTTCGTCGAGACGATGCGTCATCTCATCATGGCCACCGACAGCTGGGTGCTGCGAATGGTGCGAGGCGAGCCGCGCCCGTATCACCCATGGGGACTTGCGGGATCGTGGCTGGAAGACCCGGCTGCGCTGGGGCTGGACTACGCCGCGACGCCGTCCTTCGCCGAGGTGCTCGCGGTTCGCCGCGAGCGCATGGACATGGCACGTGAAGCGATCGCCGCCACCACACCCGAGGAGCTCAACCGCGTGTGCACACCGCCAAACGAGGCGGGACATCCGCGCCAGCGGCACACGGTGCTGCAATGCTTGCACGTCATACTCGATGAAGAGTGGCTGCACAACAGCTACGCGAACCGCGACCTTGCTGAGCTGGAGCATCCATGACGAGCGTTGTTGCTCCACGATCACGCGCTGGGACTCACCCGGTGTGCGTGCCTTCGCCGACAAACTCGTACCGCCGCGCCAACGACAAGAGCCGCGCCCAGTTCAACCAGGCTGTCTTCGAGCAGTCGCCCGGGCGCGACGGCCGCATCGCCCACGTCCGCTACCTGCCGGCCTTCGACCTGCTCTTCTGCGGTGCCGGAGTTCGATTACGCAAATTTGGTGGGCGGAGCAGGATTCGAACCTGCGGCCTCCTCGGTGTAAGCGAGACGCTCTGACCGGCTGAGCTATCCGCCCGTGTCCCGACTGTACGCGAGGATCCGTCAGCCGGTGGCGTGCTGCACCGCGGCGAGCACACACGCGACCGCCGCGTCATTGCGCCCGCGATCGCTCTCCTCCGGTCGCCACGTCGCCGCGACGCTGACGGCGGCGAGCGTGCCGCGACCTGCCACCCGCTCCACCGCGCGACCCAGCGCGCCGAGGTCGACGCCTCCGGTCGCCGGATAGCGGAGGCCGGGAAGGAGCGCAGGATCGACGACATCCAGATCGATGTGCAGGTGGATCGGACCCTCAGGCACCGCGGCGTGCGCATCGCACACCGCCACGCGACGCACGCCGGAGGCGGCCAGCGCATCCACCTCGGGTGGGTCGAGATCACGACCGTCGACCAGCACAGCACGCGATTCGTCAAGCGCCGTGAGCCCCAGGGCTTCGGGGAGCGTCATGTCACCACGGCCGACGGCTTTGGCCAGCGGCATGCCGCCGAGGTATCCGGACTGCGTGGTGGCTTCGGTGTGGAAGTCGCCGTGCGCGTCGAACCACACCAGGGACGCGTCGCTCCCGCGGCGCTGCAGGCCTGCCAGCACGGCAAGCGGTGTGATGCAGTCGCCGCTGAGCACGACGGGCAACCCGGTGTCGCCGGCCACCGCCACCGCCACCGGTTCGTACAGCCGCGCGAGGCGGGCCCACGGCTCACCGCTGTCATCCGGCCGCGCCGCGATGACAGCGGTGTCATCGGGCAGCGTGACGTTCAGACCGTCGCGCAGGTCATCGAAGAGGTGCCATGGGAGGACGCGGATCGCCGTCATGCCTGCGGCGCAGGTCCGTCCGGCGCGGCAAGCTGCCTGACCGTGCCGTCGTCGCTCCCCACGATCACAGCATCTGTCATGTCGAGGAACAGCCCGTGCCCCACCACGCCGGGCAGCGCATCCAGGTGCGCGGCGATGGCCGCGACGTCGGCACCCTCGCTCAACTCGCCGTCGGCGATGAGGTTCCCGTTGTCGCTGCGTACCGCCTCGCCGGCGACGTCGCGGCGCAGCTCGACACGCATCCCCGTTTCCGCGAGCACCGCGAGGGTGCGCGCCGCGCCGAAGGACATGAGCTCGACCGGCACACGGCCGCTCAGGTGCTCCACCAGCTTCCGGTCATCGACGACGACAACGAATCGCTGCGCCGCCGCAGCGACGATCTTCTCGCGCACCATCGCCCCTCCCCTCCCCTTGATCAGCCGCAGCCGCGGGTCCACCGCGTCGGCGCCATCGACCGCGAGGTCGACGCCGCGTTCATCCAGCTCCGTCAAGGTAATGCCGCGTTCGCGAGCGAGACTCGCGCTGGCCAGCGAGGTCGGCACACCGACAACGCGCAGACCGCCGCTCACCAGCTCGCCGAGGGCGACGATGAACCAGTATGCGGTCGAGCCGGTCCCCAGGCCCACGCGCATGCCATCACGCACCGCCGCCGCCGCGGCCGTTCCCGCGGCCCGCTTGGCGGCGTCGAGGTCCATGGCCGCAGCCTAGCGGTCGAGCCGGCAAGAGCGGCTGAGCGGCGGATGACTCAGGACGCGAGGCGGCGGCGCAACTCCGCGAGCGCGGCTGGCTCGGGCGCGGTGGTGCCGTCCGGCTGGCGCATGAACTGCTCCTGCACGGCGAACACCGCTTCGATCAACTCCGCGGCGTTGGTCCGCGGCCGCAGCGCCACACCATGGCGCTGCAGAGCGATCAGCACGCGCGTCGGAATGGGCGCGCCGCGAAGATTCACCTCCTCGAGCTGCGCCAGCAAGCCGTCGAGCTCACACAGCGCCTCGCGGCGCGAGGCGCGCTGCGCCTCAGCTTCGGGAGTCCACTGGAGTTGGTTCAGGACGCGGTTGCGGACGAAGGTGGCCATATGCTCCCTCGGGAGCGTCCATCGGGCTCGGGGGGTGGATGATCGAGATGAAGACGGCCGAACAGATGAACGTCCGGGGCGATAGTAGCCGCCCCGCGCCTGTCTGCATAGGGGAGAAATTGGAGAGGACGGCCCAACGCCGGGCCGTCCTCTCGTACAGAGGGGTCGCTGGCTACGATCCCAGCAGCAGCAGGATCTGGGCGACGTCGAAACGAGCACCGGCGAGGTCCGTGCGCGACGTGTGGATGTTCTGCGCCGCGCTGCGCAGCACCACTGCGTTGCCGGGATACCCCGACGGCTGCAGGTGGATGACCGACCCCGTGACACCGGAGACCGACGTCTCCGACGCCCGAACCTTGTTGCGCAGGTCGATGAGCAGGTCGCCGGCGCGCTCCTTCACGCTCGGCGGCCGGGAGGAGCTGTCGATCAGGTTCTGCAGCGCGGGGACGAGGGTCTCGAACGCTGAGTCCACCTTGGTCACGCCGTCCGCCGCGATCACCTCGTGGATCTTCGGATCCTCGAGGACGTACACGCGGAAGCCGGTGACGATGCGCATGCAGTCGGACCGAGCCTGCTGCCAGGTCGTGTCCCGCTGGATCGTCTGATCCAGCTCGGTCAGCCCACCTCGGTCGGCGCTGATCTGACCGAGCAGCGTGGCGCGGTCGGCGGACGTGAGCGCCGGCGTTCGCGCCACGAATGCCTCGTCCGCGCCGAGGGTGCCCAGGCGGCGTTGCACCGCGACATTGCACCGCGCTTTGAGCTGCTGCAGCGTCAGTTGCTGTGCTGCCACGGCCGATGGGCTCGCCGCGGGCGACGTCGCCGCAAACGCGGTGGCGCTCCCAGCGAGTCCGACGGCAACAGCGGCGCCACAGGTCGCGATGATCCTGATCAACCCGTTGCGTGTCATTGCGATGGATCTCCTTCGCGCGTGGAGAGCCCCGCGGCTGCGGAGCTCATCTGACCGTCGACTGCATTCAGCTGGGCGTCGATGGCGGCAATCTGCCGTTGGATGGAAGCGCTCACCCCACTGGACGCACCACTTTCCGGTGCGCCCCCCGTCGCGGTGCCGCTACCCGATCCACCCCCCGGCGGTGCCGCGGATGTCGCCGCGGCAGCGCTCACCTGCGGCGGCGTGCTCGTCACAGCCGCCGCCACGGCGCCACCGGCGGTGGCCGCTCCGCAGCCGACCGTCATCAGCAGCGACGCCACGCTCAGAGCGCCGGTCCTGAGCGTCGTGAGGATTCGCATGTGCACTCTCCTTGTTCGCCTGGCCGTGGGTCGAACCCACCGCCACGAATGGAACCAGCCAGTGCCGCGAGCAGTCCTGAGAGGACGGCGAGACGTCGCTGAGAATGCGCGGAGACGCTGCGTGCCGCGCCGCGCGCCGTATCAGGAAGGAGCCGGGGCCAGCGGACGTCCGGGACTTTTCCGCGGGCGAAGGAAGAGCCACAGGCCGCCCGCCAGGAAGAGCACCCAGACCGCGGCCTGCAGTGCTGTCGGCGCAGAGCTGTAGCCCAACAGCCCGTGCAGCACGTCGCCGATGCCGCTCGAGTCCGGCAGCGCACCGCTCATGTTCCAGAGCGTCATCGACGCGCCGGGCAGCACCGCGAGGGCTTGAAGGTTCTGCACCGCATCCGCCAGGAGACCGGCGGCGACCACCATGAGCAGGCTGCCGGCCACGGCGAAGAATCGTCCGATGTTGATGCGCCGCCCGAGCTTGTAGATGCCCATGCTCACGCCGGTCGCGAACGCAAGGCCCAGCAGCGCGCCGATGCCGAGCTGCAGCGGCGAGCTCTGGTAGGCGATCGCCAGCAGGAAGATCACCGTCTCCACGGCCTCACGGCCCACGGTGGCGAAGGCGATGAAGGCGAGGGCGAGGCCCGAGCCGCCGCTCAGCGCTCCCTGGGCGCGGCTGCGCAGCTCGCGGGCGATGGTGCGGCTGTGGCGGCGCATCCAGAAGGTCATGTAGGTGAGCACGCACACCGCGACGAGGAACACGACGGTCTCGAACCAGGCCTGCGCCTCCGAGCCCACGAACGCGTCCCGACCCACGACCCAGAGGGCCACGCCCACCGCCGCCGCCAAGACGACCGCCACCGCGGCGCCGCCGAGGACCCAGCGAAAGAGGTCACGCCGCCCCGCTCCCGCGAGCAGCGTCAGCAGGATCGAGCAGATGAGCGTGCCCTCGATCCCTTCCCGCGCGAAGATCAGGAAGCTTCCCAGCACTTAGCTTAGTCTAAGCTAAGGCTGCTCGACCCAGACCGCCGTCGCGATGTTCTCGTCGAGCTCTACGTCGCCGGATTCGAGCCGCACGCGCCACCCGCGATCGGCCCGCTCCAGCACGAGCTCCGTCCCTGGGACGATGCCCCAGCCCCCCAGCGCGCCAAGCAACTGCGGCGCCTCGTGCTCCGCCACCTCGGAAATCCGGGCCACGCGCACCCTCGAGCCGGCGCTGACGTCGACCAGCCGCACCAGCGGCCGCCCTTTGGGCGGGGTCCGGCCCGGGATCAGGTTGCCGTGCGGACACGTGGCCGGGTGACCCAGCTGGGCGTCGAGGCGCTCCAGCACCGTGGCCGTCATGCCCGGGGCGAGCACCGCCGCCTCGCGATCGGCGGTCGCCCAGTCGAGACCCAACCCGTCGGTCAGCCAGCGCTCCACGATGCGGTGGCGGCGCACGATGTCAGCCGCGGCCGCGGCCCCGGCCTCCGTGAGCTCGACCGACCGGTCGCTGGCGGCGCGCACCCATCCGTCCCGCGCCAACCGCTGCAGACTCACGCTCACCGTCGGAGCGCTGACCCCGAGCCACTCCGCCAGCCGGCCCGGCCGGGCCACCTCGCCCTCGTGCTCGATGTAGTAGATCGCCTCGAGGTAGCGCTCGGCGGTCGGGCTGCGCGGCTCAGCCGGCTTCGCTCGGCGTCTCCCCCGCGCCCATGGTGACGTTGCCGTTGACGGTGGCGCCGTCGTCGACCCGCAGCCGCGCGGCGCGCACGTCGCCGGTCACGGTGCCCGATCCGCCGACGCTGAGCCGCCCGGACGCCACGATATGGCCGGTGACGTTGCCCCGCACGGCCACGTTGCGCGCCTCCAGGCGCGCACGCGCGTTCGCCGAGGGCTCGATGTCGATGTCGCCGCTGGCGCGGACCTCACCCTCGACGCTCCCCTCGATGCGGATGTCGCCCTCGACGGTGAGGTTGCCGGAGAGGCTGTCGCGCGGCCCGAGCGTGACCACGTTCACCCCGGATGTGCCGTTGTGGCGCGTGCGGCCGCGCGTTGGCGCCGCGGTCTCTTCCATCTCGACGATCTGATCCATGGCACTGCTCCTGGATGTGGACGGCTGGGACCCGTAATGGTAGCCACGTCCCGGTTGAGGCGCGGCGCGGCGCGGCGCGAAGGCCAGCGGCGACACTGCACGCATGGCTCGGCTGCAACATCCGTTCGTCACGCAGCTGCTCGACTTCTACGAGTGGGCCGCGCCCCGGTACGACGGCGCCGCGGGCGGGGCCCACGACCGCGCCGCGGCGCGCCTGGTCGACCTCGCCGCGGTCTGCGCCTCGGAGCGCGTGCTCGACGTGGGCTGCGGCACCGGGCTGGTCACGCACCGCATGCGCGTGAGCCCGGACCAGGGCGGCTACGCGCTGGGCATCGACATCTCCCCGGCGATGCTCCGCGTCGCCGTGCTCGACCCGCCCCCGGAAAGCACCGCGGTGTTCGCGCTCATGGACGCCGCAGGAGTCGTGTCGCCGGACGCCTGCTACGACGTTGTGACCATGGGTCAGGTGCTGCCGTACGTGCTCGCGCCCGGCGTTGCGTTGGCGGAGGCGCGCCGCGTGCTGCGACCCGGCGGCCGCCTCGTCGTGTCGTGTCAGCGCCGCAGCCTGTGCACGCCGGCTGAAGAGGAGTTCTTCCGCATCCTCGAGGAGATGGCGGGCGGCTTCCGCATCCCGAGACTGCCCGACCATCACGCGCTGTTCGGCGAGCCGTGGGCGCTGCAGGAGATGCTGGAGCAGGCGGAGTTCGACGCAGTGACGACCACGCAGATGGTGGTGGGCAACCACACCCCGGACGCGCGCGCCTGGGTCGACCTGATGATGCTCGCGGGCCCGTACCCACACGCGCTTCTCTCACTTCTGCGCTCCGCCGGCCGGGAGCGGTTCGAGCGCCGCGTGGAGGCGGCGATGCGCGGCCTTGGCGAGAGCGCGTACACCTACCACCGCGCGTTCACCTTCGCGGCCGCGCGACGGCCGTAGCGTCAGGCGGCGACCATCGGGGCGCGCGACGCCGCGACGAGACTGTGCAGCGCGGCGCTCGCGGAAACGCAGCGCTCATCGAACGCCTCTGCGAGCGCTGACGCCAGCAGCGGCGCGACGCTCTGTGGCGTCACAGGCCGGGCGCCGAGAGACGTGAGCGAGGCGACGCCCGCTCCCTCGATGCCGCAGGGGACGACACGGGCGAACCACGACAGGTCGTTGCACACGTTCATCGCCACCCCGTGCGTGGTCACGCCCCGGGCCAGCTTCACGCCGATGGCCGCGAGCTTGTCCTCGCCGGCCCAAACGCCCGTGTATGGAGGCCGCCGCTGCACGGACACGCCGAGCCCTGCGGCCGTGTCGATCAGCGCCACTTCCAGGGCGCGCAGATAGCGGAGGACGTCGCCGTGATGCGGCGCAGCCGGGATGGGAAACAGCCGCGCCAGGTCGACGATGGGGTACGCCACCAGCTGTCCCGGACCGTGGAAGGTGACCGAGCCACCGCGGTCCACCTCGATGTACTCGGCACCGGCGGATCGCAGCGAGGCGACGCCGCCTCCCAGATGACGCACCTCGCCGTTGCGACCCATGGTGTACACGGGCGGATGCTCCAGCAGCAGGACCACGTCGTCGGTGAGCACGCCGTCGCGCCGGGCGCGCGCCAGGCGCTGCTGCAGCTCCCATGCATCACGGTACGGCACGGTGCCCAGCCAGGTGTGCTGCAGCGCGCGCCGCGACATCGCGGTCAGCCCGCCGTGGCGGCGATGGCCTGCTCGTGCGCGTGGTAGCTGGAGCGCACCAGCGGACCGGACTCCACGTGCGCGAAGCCCAGGGAGAGCCCGAATTGCTTCAGCTCCGCGAACTCGGCGGGCGTCCAGAAGCGGATCAGCGGATGATGCTTCAGCGAGGGCCGCAGGTACTGCCCGATGGTCACGATCTCCACTCCATGCGCGCGCATGGCGCGCAACAGGTCCTTGACCTCGTGCATCTCCTCGCCCAGCCCGAGCATGAGCCCGCTCTTGGTGCGCGAGCGGGGTTCCATGCGCTTCGCCGCCTGCAGCAGCCGCAGGCTCTGCGCCAGGTCCGCCTTGGGCCGCACCCGGCGGTAGAGGCGGCCGATCGTCTCCACGTTGTGATTGAAGATCTCCGGCCGCGCGTCCATCACCGTGCGCAGGGCGTCGTGGTCGCCGCGGAAGTCCGGGGTGAGCACCTCGATCGTGGTTCCTGGCGACTGCTCGCGGATGGCGCGGATGGTGGCGGCGAAGAGCGCGGCACCGCCGTCGTCCAGGTCGTCGCGGTCGACCGACGTCACCACCGCATGCTGCAAGCCAAGCTGGGCCACCGCCTCAGCGACACGCCGGGGTTCGTCCCAGTCGACGTCACCGCCGCGTTTGCCGCTGGTGACGGCGCAGAAGGCGCAGGCGCGCGTGCACACGTCGCCGAGGATCATGAACGTCGCCGTGCCGTGTCCCCAGCACTCGGCAATGTTGGGGCAGCGCGCCTCCTCGCACACGGTGTTGAGCTCGAGGCCGCGCATGATGCCCTTGAGGTGGCTGTAGCCCGCGCCGGACGGGAGGCGCACCGTGAGCCAAGGAGGACGTCGATCGACGCCCTCGGGCAGAAGGCGTTGATGCATGGGCCGCACGTCGCCTGCCCGCGACGTGCCGGCCGGCGCCACCGGGAGCGGCCGCAGCGGAATGGGCTCCATCTCTGCGACTCACTCTACACCGGCGGCGTCGCGGCGCCCGGTCGCGGCCGCGGCTCACCCTGCGCCACAATCGAGCATATGAGCATCTCGCCGACCCCTCCGCGCAACGAGACCGTCCATCTCTACACGCCCGGCTCGCCCGAGCGCAAGCGACTCCGCGACGCGGTCACCACCATGGAGGCGTCAGCTCCGCACGCGCTGCGCCTGCACATCGGCGGCGAGGCCGTGGACGGTTCCGGTGGCGAGATGCAGGTGCGCGCGCCGCACCGCCACGAGCGGGTGCTCGGCGCTGCCCGGCAGGCGAGCGCGGCCGACGTCGGGCGCGCCGTCGACGCAGCGCTCGCTGCGTGGCGCTCGTGGTCGACGCTGCCGTTCGAGGCGCGGGCCACGATCTTCCTGCGCGCCGCCGATCTGCTCAGCGGACCCTGGCGCGACCGTCTCAACGCCGCCACCATGCTGGGCCAGAGCAAGACGGTGCACCAGGCGGAGATCGACGCCGCGTGCGAGCTGATCGACTTCTGGCGCTGGAACGTGCACTTTGCCGAACGTCTGCAGGAGGAGCAGCCGGTTTCGGCCCCGGGCACCCTCAACCGCATGGAGTACCGGCCGCTGGAGGGCTTCGTCCTCGCGATCACGCCGTTCAACTTCACGTCGATCGCAGGGAACCTGCCCACGGCTCCGGCCCTGCTGGGCAACGTCGTGGTGTGGAAGCCCGCATCGACGCAGCTCCTCGCCGCGCACGTGATCATGGAGCTGCTCGAAGCAGCTGGGCTGCCGCCGGGCGTCGTCAACCTGGTAGCCGGTCCGGGCGCGGCGGTGTCCGAAGCCGCGCTGCACCACCGCAGCCTGGCGGGCATCCACTTCACCGGCTCCACCGACACCTTCCAGACGCTGTGGCGGACGGTATCGGCCAATCTCGACAATTACAAGACCTACCCGCGGCTCGTCGGCGAGACCGGCGGCAAGGACTTCGTGCTGGCGCACCCCTCCGCGTCGCCTGACGAGCTGCTGGTCGGCCTGCTCCGCGGCGCCTTCGAGTACCAGGGGCAGAAGTGCTCGGCCGCATCGCGCGCGTACGTCGCTCGCTCTGTGTGGGAGCGCCTGCGGGAGCAGCTGGCGGCGGCCACCGAGACGATACCGGTCGGCGACCCCGCGGACTTCAGCATGTTCATGGGCGCCGTCATCGACGAGACCAGCTACCGCAAGCACGAGGCCGTGATGGCCGCGGCGCGGAGCGATCCACACCTCACGCTCGTGGCCGGCGGCGAGTGCGACGACACCACGGGCTGGTTCGTGCACCCCACGATCTACGCGACCGACGATCCGCGCCACGACCTCATGCAGCGCGAGCTGTTCGGGCCCATCCTCACGGTGTATCCGTACGAGGACTCGCAGTGGGATTCGGTGCTCGACCTGGTGGACACCACGTCGCCGTACGCGCTCACGGGCGCCGTGTTCGCCGACGACCGCACCGCCGTCGAGGAAGCGTCAGCGCGGCTGCGTCACGCCGCCGGGAACTTCTATGTGAACGACAAGCCGACCGGCGCGGTGGTGGGCCAGCAGCCGTTCGGCGGCGCGCGCCTCTCGGGCACCAACGACAAGGCCGGCTCCGCGCTCAACCTGACACGCTGGGTGTCAGCGCGCGCGATAAAGGAAACGTTCGTGCCAGCGACGGACTGGCGCTACCCACACCAGGATGCGGATTGAGGGGAAGGCGGCAGGACCCGCGGGCTCCCTGTCCGAGCTGGTCTAGGCGCGCCAGGACGTGCAGGCGCGGCGGGTGCGGCGGCGGCACGAGCAGGCCAGGTGACGGGCGCGGGCGCGCCGGGTGCGGTCGGATTCCTCGGAGGCGACGCGGAGCAGCGCCTCGAAGCGGTTGACGTCGATGATGCCCTTCTCCAGAGCGCGCAGCGCCCACGAGGGCGGCGTCCGATAGCCCCAGACGTCGTACGTGGAATCAGCCATTCGCCTCGATCATAGTCTCAGGCGGCCCGGCCATGCAGGAGGCTCAGAGCAGCGCGGCGCCTTCGTCGAACGCCTCCAGCAGGTCCTTCACGGTACGCACGAACCGGGTCGCCTGCAGACCGTCGTTGATGCGGTGGTCGAACGACATGCCCAGGTTCATCATGGGCCGGATCGCGATCGCGTCATTCTCGACCACAACCGGCCGCTTCACCACCATGTCCATGGTCATGATCGCCGCCTGCGGCTGATTGATGATCGCCTGCGTCATCACGGCGCCGAGAGCGCCCGTGTTGTTGAGCGTGAAGGTGCCGCCCTGGATCTCGTCGAGCTTCAACCGGTTGGCGCGTGCGCGTTCGCCGAGATCGGCCATCGTCGTGGCGAGCCCGGCGATGCTCAGCCGGTCGGCGTTGCGCACGACGGGCACGACCAGGTTGTCTTCCAGCGCCACGGCGATGCCCAGGTTGATGTCGCGCTTCAGGATCAGGCCCTCGTCGTTCCACGACGCATTGAGGGTCGGATGACGCCGCAGTGCCTCGCACACCGCCCGCGCGACGAACGGCAGGTACGTGAGCTTCACCCCGTAGCGCTGCTCGAACGCGGCACGCGACCCGCTGCGCAGGCGCGACACCGCCGACATGTCGACCTCGACCATGAGATACGCATGTGGTGCGGTGAACTTGCTGCGCACCATGTGCTCGGCAATCGCTTTGCGCGCGTTCGTGAGTGCAACGACCGTTTCGGCTTCCGCCGGCACCGTGCCTGCGGGCGGGGACGGCTGTGCAGCGGCGGCCGGCTGCGGCACAGCGCCGGCTGCGGGCGCCTGCGCGGGCGGCACGCCCAGCCGGCGCCCGGACGCCGCCCGCGTCGCGACGCTGCACGTATTCGAGCACGTCCTTCTTGGTGATGCGCCCGCCGATGCCGCTGCCCTGCACCTCTCCCAGGTCCACGCCGTGCTCGCGCACCAGCATGCGCACCGCGGGGGTCAGGTGGTACGTCGCCGCGCCGTTGCCCTCAGGCGAAGGCGCAGCGATCCCGGCGACCGGCTGGGCGGAAGCCACCGGCTGAGGCTCCTGCCGCTGGGGCGCGGGTTGTGGCTGCGGCTGCGGATTCGGGTTGTGGCGCCGGCTGTTCGGTCGCACCCTCCTGGGCGGCGGCGGTTGCGGCCGGTGCGGGTGCCGCGGCCGGCGCTTCGACGACATCCGGTGACGGGCCGCCTGCAGCGCCGTCACCCGTGTCGATGCTGCAGATGGGCTGCCCCACGGCCACGACGGCGCCCTCCGGAGCGATCAACTCGCCCATGGTTCCGTCGGCCGGCGCGGGAATCTCTGCGTTGACCTTGTCGGTGATCACCTCCGCGATCGACTCGTACTTGGCGATCGCGTCGCCGGGCTGCTTCAGCCATCTCGCGATCGTGCCCTCGGTCACGCTCTCGCCGAGCTGTGGCATGTTGACCGTCAGCGCCATGTGAGCACCTCCAGGCGGGGCGGCGTGTCAGTACGCGGCCAGGTCACGCAGCGCGGCCTCCACCTTGTCAGGCGTGATCAGGTATTCCTTCTCCAGCTGAGGCGCATACGGCATGGCGGGGATCTCCGGGCCGCCGAGGCGGCGCACCGGCGAGTCGAGGTGCTCGAAGCACTCCTCGGCGACGATCGCCGCGACCTCGGACGCCACGCTCACCGCGAGGTTCGCCTCCTGCACCACGATCACCTTGCCGCACTTGCGAGCGCTGGAGACGATGGCGGCGCGGTCCAGCGGACGAAGCGAGCGCAGGTCGACGACCTCGCACTCGAATCCGTCCGCCGCCAGGCGCTCCGCAGCCTCCATCGCGGTGTGCACCATGATTCCGTATGTGAGGACGGCGATGTCATCGCCCTCGCGCACCACCGACGCGGTGTCGAGCGACACGACGTAATCGCCGTCGGGCACCTCGCCCTTGATGGCTCGGTAGGCGCGCTTGTGCTCGAAGTAGAGCACCGGGTCCGGGTCGCGCAGCGCCGCGACGATCATCCCCTTGGCGTCGTACGGCGTGCTGGGCACCACGACGCGCAACCCGGGGATGTGGCAGAAGATCGCCTCGATGGACTGCGAGTGGTACAGCGCGCCGTGGATGCCGCCGCCGAACGGAGCGCGCACCACCATGGGCACGCCCCAGTCGCCGTTGCTGCGGTAGCGCATCTTCGCGGCTTCGCTGATGATCTGATCCACCGCCGGCATGATGAAGTCCTGGAACTGGATCTCGGCGATGGGCCGCATGCCGTTGAGCGCCGCACCGATGGCCACGCCGACGATGCACGATTCGGCGAGCGGGCTGTCGAGCACACGCCACTCGCCGAACTGCTTCTGCAGCCCATCGCTGACGCCGAAGACACCCCCCTTGGCGCCCACGTCCTCGCCCAGGATCATCACGCGCTCGTCGCGCTCCATCTCCTCGCGGATGCCCTCGCGGATGGCCTCCAGGTAGGTGCGCTCAGCCACGAGCCACCTCGCCGCCGTCAGCGAGCACGTGCCGCATGACCGTCGCCGGGTCCGGGACCGGCGCCGCCTCGGCCTCGTCGAGCGCCCTGTCCATGTCGCGCACCAGCTCGGCGCGCATCTCCTCTGCGTCGCCCGGCTTGAGCACGCCGAGCTCCTCGAGCTGCGCGCGGAAGAGGAGCACCCCGTCGCGGGTCTTCTCAGCGTCGATGGACTCCGCTGAGCGATATCGGCGCTGGTCGTCGTCGGAGCTGTGCGACGTGAGCCGCAACACCTTGGCCTCGACCAGCGTCGGCCCCTCGCCGCTGCGCGCACGCGCCACCGCCTCGCGCGCGACGCGGTGGCACGCCAGCGCGTCCTCGCCGTCCACCACCACGCCGGGAATGCCGTACGCCGCGGCGCGGTCGGCGACGTCCGGGGTCGGCATCTGCTTCTCCCAGGGCACGCTGATCGCGTAGCCGTTGTTCTCCACGACGAAGAGCACCGCCAGGTGATGCGTGGCCGCGAAGTTGAGCGCTTCGTGGAAGTCTCCCTCGCTGGTGCCGCCCTCGCCGATGGACGTGAAGGTGACGGCGTCCTCGCCGCGCAGGCGTGACGCATACGCGATGCCCGCGGCGTGCAGCAGCTGTGTACCCACCGGCGAGCCGGTGGTGATGATGTTGAGCCGCCTGCAGCTGTAGTGGGCGGGCATCTGCCGGCCGCCGCTGTTGGGGTCATCGGCGCGCGCCAGGACGGAGAGCAGGTGGTCCTTGGGTGTCATGCCCAGCACCAGGGTCAGCGCCAGGTCGCGGTAGTACGGCGCCACCCAGTCGTACCCGGGCCGCAGGTTCATGCCAAAAGCGACCTGAACAGCCTCGTGCCCCATACCCGAGATCCAGAACGGCGCGCGCCCCTGGCGGTTGAGCACCCACATGCGCTCATCCAGCAGGCGGGAGCGCAGCATGTGGCGGTACAGGGCGCGCAGCGTCTCGGCGTCGAGCCCGGATTCCCCCTTGGCATCCGTCTGGGTCACAGCCACGTCATGTGGTCCTCCGAGGCGCGCGCTAGATGTGGATCGCCTCGCCGCTGACGGCGAGCGCAGCTTCGCTGAGCACCTCGCTGAGTGTAGGGTGTGGCGCGACTGTGCGGCCCAGCTCGAAGGGCGTCGCCTCCACCAGGATCGCGAGCGCCGGGCCCCAGATCAGCTCCGTGACCTCGTGACCGATGACGTGGACACCGAGGACGTTGCCGCCGGCGCGATCCGCCACCACCTTGCAGAACCCGCCGGGGGCGCCCCAGATCAGCGCCCGGCCGTTGCCCCGGAAGGGGAACACCCCCGTGGCGACGTCGTAGCCGGCCTCGCGCGCCTCGGTCTCGCTGAGCCCCAGCGAGCCGATCTGCGGCGAGCAGTAGGTGGTGCGCGCCACCTGTCGCGACTCCAGGGGCTGCGGTGACTTGCCGGCGATCTCCTCGACCGCGATCACCCCTTCGTGCAGCGCCTTGTGCGCCAGCAGGAACCCGCCGGCAACATCGCCGATCGCGGTGACCCCGGGCTCCGCCGTGCGCAGCAGAGGATCCACTTCGATCCTGCCATTCTTGACCACAACGCGTGTGCCGTCGAGACCGATGTCCTCGGTGTTGGCCGACCGGCCCACGGCGATCAGCAGCACCTCCGCCTGCAGCCGCTGCTCGTGTCCCTCGGCGTCGGTGGTGGTGACCGAAACGCCGCCCTCGTTGCGCTCGATCGACTCGAGCTCCATGCGGGCCCCGGTGAGACAGCGTATGCCCCGTGACTCGAACTGCCGCTGCAACTCCGCACCCAGGTCCGAATCCTCGAGCGGCACCAGCCGTGGCTGCATCTCCACCAGGGTCACCTCGGCGCCGCAGCTGCGGTACAGCGACGCGAACTCCACACCGACGGCGCCGGCCCCGAGCACGATCGCCGACGCCGGCAGCGAGTCGCGGCGCAGCGCCTCGTCACTGGTGATCACATGGCGGCCGTCGATCTCCACCCCCGCAGGCACCGCGGGACGGGAGCCGCTGGCGACCACCACCGCGGCCGCTTCGACGTCCTGGGTCTCGCCACCGGTTGCGGAGACCGCCAGCCGGCCCGATCCCGCCAGCCGGCCGTGACCACGGATCACCGTGATCTTGTTCTTCTTCATGAGAAACTCGACCCCGCGGTGCAGCTGCGCAACGACCTTGTCGCGCCGCTTGCCCGCGACCGCGTAGTCGAACTGCACGTCCTTCGTGGTCACGCCGAACTCGCGGGTCTCGCGCAGGCGGTCGAGGAGGTCGGCGCTCTGCAGCAGCGCCTTGGTGGGAATGCAGCCGCGGTGCAGGCACGTGCCGCCCAGCTTGTCCTCTTCAACGACGGCGACGCGCAGGCCAAGCTGCGCCGCACGGATCGCCGCCGGGTACCCTCCCATGCCCCCGCCGAGGATCGCGACGTCGTACCGCTCGGCCACCGCGGCCAGTATATCGGCGCCTCAGCGCGCCTCCGGGCGCGACCGCATCAGCAGGTGGCACCGGGCGCCGCGGAGCGCAACGGCGGCGACGCGACCCGGACCGGCGCGAGGGTGACCGCATAGAGCGAAAGGAACCGCGCCTGCGGCAGCGTCACCGTCTCGGCGTCGAACACGTAGCCGTACGCCGGCGCCGCCTCCACCGACGCGGTGAGCAGCGCGCTGGTCGCGCCGGAGCAGCCGTCGACGGCGACGACCTCCCAGGTCACCGTCGTCGCCGGATGCGACACGAGGTCGATTCGCGAGGAGATCGCGCACGATCCCCCGGGCGTGCATGGACCGGAGGGCGTCTGGACGCTCGCGGCGGCGACGATGCCTGAGGCTGCGGGAGCCGGCGGCTCCAGCACCTGGAGCACCGGCGCCGCGCTCGGCGCCGCTCTCGGCGCCGGCGTGTGCACCGGACGCGGCGGCTGCGCTTGAGCCGCGCGGGGCGTGCTGCGTGCGGTGGTCGTGGCCGTTGCACGCGGCGCTGCGTGGTGCACAAGCTCGTGTGCGGCGATGAACGCCGCCGCCGCGGCGGCGCAGGCGGCCAACGCGATCCAGACGAGGCGTGTCCTCGCCTGACGCCAGCGCGACGCGGCGAGCGAGGCTGCCAGCGCGGCGCGGGCGTTGGCCTCGCCGGGCCGCGCCGCCGCGAACCTCTCTGCCGAGGTGTCGCCGGCACCCTCTGAACCCGCCTCCCGGGGCAGGAGGCGCGCCACCAGGGCGGAGACGCCCGCGTCGGCTTCGCCGGGTGCCGGGCCGGCCGAGCCCATCGCTGCGTCGATCAGCGCAAGTGCGTTGCTCGCGTCGCCGGCCGCGGCAAGCCGCCCCTCGCTCAGCAGCGCCGCCAGCGCCGGGGCAGCGTCGCGGCGGGTGTGGCGCCAGAGCTCGTCGACGAGTCCCGCGGCAGCCGCGACGTCCGCAGCCTGGCCGCGGCGGCCCGCGCCTGCCGGCGTCCTGATCCCCGCGTCGGCGATGCGCACCCTGCCGTCTCGTTCCACGAAGACGTTCTCGCCGCTCAGCGCGCCGTGCACCACCCCCGCGCGGTGCAGGTCGTCGACGGCGGCCAGCAGCGCCCGCGCGAGTGCGAGCACCTGCGACAGTGCCGGTGAGGCGACCCGCGAGAGACGCGCCCAGGACACACCGAGGTCGTATCCGCGGAGGATCCAGAGCGACCCGTTGACCCGCACCACGTCCCGCACCGGCACCACGTGGTCCGCCGGCAGCGACCGGGTGGCCCGCAGTGCGCGCGCGATGCGAGCCCGGCGCGCATCCTCTGCGGTGGCGATGCGCTTGGCGACGAGCACCGCACCGTCCTCGGCGCGCACGCGCCACGACTCACCGTCGTCGCTGCGCCCCAGGCGCTGCAACCACGTGAGCGGCGGAAGTGCACGTTCAGACACTGCCATCAGCTTTTAGGCGCACAATGATCCCGGCGTTGGGCACAGCAGGGCATTGATGCAACAAGCATGACGGCACCGGGTTTCGGCTTGTTCTCCGCGGGGTTCGGCATCGACCTCGGCACCGCGAACACGGTCGTTTGCCGTCCCTCGGGTGCGGTGGTGCTGAACGAGCCGTCGGTGATGGTTGTGCGCACCGACGACCACCACGAAGCGATGCTCATCGGCACGGCGGCGCGGGAGTTGCTGGGGCGCACCCCGGTGGGCATGGCGACGGTACGGCCGATCCGGGACGGCGTCATCACCGACCTCGAAACGGCGCGCGCATTCATCGTCTCGATCCTGCGTCGCGTGACCCGCCGCCCCTGGGAACGGGTGCGGCCGCGAGCGGTGGTCGGGGTGCCTTCCGGTGCCACCACGCTGGAGCGGCGCGCCCTCATGGAGGCCGTTGAGGAGGCGGGGGTCGGCCGCGTCGACCTGGTGCCCGAGCCCATCGCCGGCGCGGTGGGCTGCGGCATCGACCCCCTGTCGCGGCGCGCGCACATGGTGGTGGACATCGGCGGCGGCACCGCGGAGATGACCGCGTTCTGCTTCGGCGGCATCCTCGCCAGCCAGTCGTCACGCATCGCCGGCGACGAGATGACGCTGGCCATCCACCAGTACCTGCGGCAGAGGCACCAGCTGGTCGTGGGAGAGCTCACCGCCGAGGACCTGAAGGTGAGGCTGCGGCAGCCGAGCGACGGCCCCGGGCCGCTGGTGGTCGAAGGTCGCGACCTCGTGGCCGGACGCCCGAGCGTGCTCACGCTCGACCCGGAGGAGGTGACGGAGGCGCTGCGGCCCACGGTCGACGGCATCGTGGACGCGCTCGCCGCGTGCCTGGCGGAGCTGCCCCCGCAGGCGGCCGGAGACATCATGCAGGACGGCGTCCTGGCCTTCGGCGGCGGCTCGCTGCTGCAGGGCTTCGAGCGGCGGCTGGAGGACGCGTTCGGGTTCTCGGTGCGCCCGTCGAACCGCCCTCTGACGTGCGTCGCCGAGGGCGCCGCAGCCATCCTGTCGCAGCCGGACGTGGCCGCAGCGTTCGCAGCCCGCTGAGCGGCAGCATCGCGAGCACGGCAGGCGCCGCAGGCGGGGTGGCGGAGCGGGGCCGCCGGGTTGCCGCCGCCGCGGCCTTCTGGGGCGCCGGCGGGGCGACGCTCATGATCTGCGCCTGGTGGGCGTCGAAGTACGCCAGGACGTCGCGCGCCACCGGCTCCGCCGTCCAGGCGCCCTCGCCGCCGCCGCGCACGCTCACGGTCACCACCACCTGCGGGTCGGCCGCCGGCGAGTAGGCCGTGTACCAGGCGTCGGGGCCGCCGTCGGGCGCCGACGGGTCCTGGGCGGTACCGGTCTTGCCCGCGGCCGGTTGCGGCAGCGTGCGCAGCAGCGTGCCGGTCCCGTTCACCACGCCCTGCCGCATCCCCGCCGTGAGCGGTCCCAACGCGGCTGCGAACGGCAGCCGCGCCGGCGCAGGCGTGGTGACCGGCCCGTACCCGATGGCGCCGGCGTCGCGGGCGTCCAGCGCCAGATGCGGCGTCACCAGCTCGCCGGTCGCCGCAGCCGCGGTCCAGCGCGCGTCCTGCAACGGCGTGACCGCCAGGTACCCCTGGCCGATCCCCATCATGGCGGTGGTGCCCGGGTACCAGCCGTCGCCGGCGGCGCGCACGCCGTCGGGGGTGCCCAGCACGCCGACGCTCTCCCCCGGCAGGTCGATCCCGGTGGCACGCCCCACGCCCATCTCGGCGGCGACGCTGTCGATCCGCTGCGGCCCCAGGGCAAGCGCCAGCTTGTAGAAGTAGACGTCGTTCGACCAGGCCACGGCCTCGGGCAGGTCCTGCGGGGGCAGGTCGCTCCAGTTGCCGAAGGTGACGCGGCCGAGGGTGAACGTCGAGCCGGTCGGCACCACCAGGTCGGGTGCGACGGTTCGGGTGGCCAGGTCGGCGGCGGCGACCACCAGCTTGAACGTGGATCCCGGCGGCAGCGCGGTCTGGGTGGCGTGCTCCAGGAAGGGATCACCTGGCTCCGAGAGCTCGCGGTTGATGGCGGCGATGTCGACCGGTGGGGTGAACGCGTTGTCGTCGTAGGCGGGCAGGCTCGCCATGGCGAGGATCGCGCCGGTGTGAGCGTCCATGACCACCACCGAGCCCTCATCACCCCGCGGCTGGCCGTGGCCGACGCCGCGCAGCGCGTTCGCCAGGGCGGCGGTTGCCTCTTGCTGCAGGCCGAGGTCGACGCTGAGGCGGAGGTCCCCGCCGGGGGTCGGCTGGACCGAGGTGCCCATGGCCGCCGGCACCCCCGCGGGGTCCACCAGGAGCCGCTGCACCCCGTCGTGGCCGCGCAGCACGGAGTCGTACTCGCGCTCCAACGCCGCCCGGCCGACGATCTCGTCGGGGGGCAGGCGGCCGAAGGTGCGCAGGTCGGCGGCGGTCTCCACGCCGACGAAACCCAGCAGCGGCGCGAGCAGCGACCCGTAGGGATACACGCGCTGCACGACCGGGGCGACGATGACACCGGGCAGGTGAGCCCGCTGCACGGCAGCGGCCATCGCGTCGGAAACGCTCGCCGCCACGACGACGTCGAAGCCCCCGTACGGCGGCCTGGATTGCAGTGCGCGGTCGACCGACGCCAGCGGCTTCTTCAGCAGCAGCGCGAGACGCGAGTCGGTCCCGCGCGTCTGCGCCACGATGCTGGGCACCGCAAGCACGCGCTGCACCGCGGCGTCGTACGCCAGCGGCACGCCGTGGCGGTCCTCGATGACGCCGCGGCCGGCCGGCACCACGAGGGCGCGGCTCGCTTCCACCAACGCTGCCTGACGGAGCATCGCTCCGTCGTTGTGCTGCAGGTCGAAGGTGGACAGCGCCAGCCCAGCAAGGGCGAGCGCCAGCGCGCCCGCGGTCGCACGCGCTAGCCGCGGCCGCGGGCGTGCCCACAGAGGAGGACACCAAAGGCGGCGCCGCTGCTCGTCGCGCCGCTCCCCCATCACCGCGCCCACCGCCACGAAGTGCGCCACCACCGAGGTGCCGCCGAAGCTCAGCATCGGGAAGGGCACACCTGCGAGTGGGAGCAGCCCCAGGTTGCCGGCGACGTTGATCGCCACCTCGGCGCCGAGCAGCGCGGCGAAGCCGGACGCGATCAGCGACCCGACCTCGGTGCGCGTGTGCCGCGCCACGGCCACCAGTCGCCAGACGGCGACGGCGCCGGCGAGCAGCACGACGCCGCCGGCAACCAGGCCACGCTGCTCCACCAGGCTGGCGAACGCAAGGTCGGTCTCCCGCGCCGGCAGGTACTGCGACAGCAATCGCGGCGGCAGCGGCGACAGCGTCCCCAGCAGTCCACCCGACGCGACGGCGATGTGCGCTTGCAGCCGCGTCCAGCCGGCGGCGGAATCGCCGCCACCCGCCAGGAAGGAGTTCAGCCGGCTGAGCTGATACGGGCGCAGCAGCCGCAGACCGGCCGGCAGCGTCACCGCGCCGGCGATGAGCAACGAGAGCAGGCTGCGCAGCCGGACCCGCGACAGCAGGATCATCGCCGCAGCCACCACGGCGAGCAGCAGCGCCGTGCTCAAGTCGGGCTCGAGCAGCGTCAGCACGACGGGCACCGCGGTGACGCCCAGCGCGAGCAGGAGCCGGTGCCGCTTGCGCGGCTTGGAGACGAGCACCTCGGCGAGGACGAGCAGGAGGCCTAGCTTCGCCATCTCCGATGGCTGGAACACCACGCTGCCCAGCTGCAGCCAGCGCTGCGCGCCGAATGCATGGCTGCCGGCAGCGGCCACACCGAGCAGGAGCACGATCGCGACGCCGTAGATGACGCGCCCCAGCACGCGCAGCTGCACGGCTCGAGCCCGTGCCGTGAGCAGCATCGCGAGGAAGCCGAGCGCGACACACGCCGCCTGGTGGATCGCGAGCGACGTCTCGTCGAGTGCCAAAAGGTTGACGATGCCCAGCGCACCGAGCGTGCCCAGTGCCAGCGTCAGCAACGGGTCGACACCCGCGAGCGACGGGTTGCGCACCCTGACCCGGTCGCGCGCGGACGGCCGGAGACGTTCGCCGGTCTCAGGGGCGAAAAACCTCATGGCACTTCGCGCGGGGGCAGCCTGCACCGCGGTCCGTCACCCTGTCCACGGCACGACGGACAGTGCAATTGTCGCGCGACGCGCGAAAACGGCCGCGGCCTTTGACGACTGCGGCCGTCTAGGTCAGGACAGGTAGCTCAGCGGGTTGACCCACGTGCCGTTGTGGTTCACGCCAAAGTGCAGGTGACACCCGGTGGAGTTCCCCGTGGTTCCCTCCCAGCCGATGAGCTGGCCGCGGTGCACCACCTGGCCGCTGCGTATCGCGAAGCCCGCGAGGTGACCGTACAGCGTCTCCCAGCCGTTGCCGTGCACGATGATGATGTAGTTGCCGAAGCCCCACGACTCGTACGGTTCGATGTGGGCGATGCCGGCGTCAGCGGCGGTGATGTCGTTGCCGCAGGCGCCGGCGATGTCGATGCCGTTGTGGAAATGCTTCTGCGGACACGCGGGATCGTAGGCCTCGAAGGTGAACGGGGTGCAGCCGAAGCCCTGTGAGATGGGCCCGGTGTCGGGCCAGGAGAAGCGCCCGCTGCCGCCGCCCGCGGCGCGCGCCGCCGCCTCCTCGGATTGCAGCTTGGCGATCTGTGTGTTGAGCGTGTTGTACGCGGCCTGCCACTGCAGCGCCAGGCGCCGGTCCTGCGCCTGCAGCTGGGCCAGGTAGTTGACCGCCGCCTGCTGCACGCTGCGCTGCGACAGCAGCTGTGCCTCGGCGGTGTCGAGGCTCGCCAGCACGGCCTCCTGCTGCTGCCGCTTGGCCGCGATGGCCGCCACGTCGCCCTGGATCACCGCCTGCTGCCGGCGGATGACGCCCACCGTCTGCAGCTCGGCGTCGCTGATGCGGCGGCCGTCGATGACGGAGGTCCAGAAGCTGTTGAAGTCGCCCGACGACATGAGGTTGTTGAGTGGCGTCGACTGCTGCTGCAGCTCATAGATCACGATCACCTGGCGCGAGAGCTGCCGCTTCTCCGCCGCCAGCTGGGCCTCGGCCGCCGCCAGCGTGGCCTTCGCCGCCGCCAGCTGGGCCTGGATCTGTGACAGCTGCGTTTTGGCGCCGGCGATCTGAGCCTGGGTGCCGACGATCTGGACATCGAGCCCGGCGATGACGCCCTGCAGCACCGCCTCCTTGTTCTGCGCCGCGGCGATCTGCGCGCGCAGGCGTGCGATCTGCGAGTTGGCCTGCTGCTGTTCCTGCCGGTCGCGCTTGATCCGGTCGGTGTACTGGTCGGCCGCGACCGGGCGCGCCAGCACGGTCAGCGTCGCTGCGACCAGCGCTACCGCCCCCACTTTGGCGAGCTTCAGACGCTTAGGAATCTGCGCACTCCGAGGTAGCTGCCGAATGCGCCGACGCCGATCCCGCCGACCACGAGCAGGACCAGCAGCGCAACTGTGTACGACGCGTCGAACGGGACGCTGAGAAGGCTGTGCTCAGCCTGCTGCACGAAGAAGCGGTAACCGAGGAACACGACGCCGCCGGAGAACACGGCCGCGAGCACGCCGCCGAGCACACCCTCGAGGATGAAGGGCCAGCGCACGAACCAATCGGTCGCGCCGACGAGCTTCATGATCTCGATCTCCGTGCGTCGCGCGTACACCGCGGTGCGGATCGTGTTCATGATGATCACGATGCTGATCGCCAGCAGGATGAGGGCGATGATCCCGCCCACCAGCTGGATGATGTTGATCACGGTGTGCAGCTTGCCGATCACGTCGGGGTTGTAGTCCGTTGCCGTCGTCTTGTCAACGATCGGAGTGTTGCGCGCCATGGCGTCGAACTGGGAGAGGTCGGTGAGCTGGCGCACGTTGAGGTTGAGTGACGCGGGCAGCGGATTGCTCCCCAACGCACTGAGCGCCTGCTCGATGTCAGGGTCCTGCGACGCTTCCTTGGCGGCTTGGTCCTTGTTCTCGAACGTCACGGACACGACGCGCGGATCGTGTTTGAGACGCAGCTCGAAGTCGGTGATCGCGGCCAGCGACGCGCTGTCCGAGAGGTAGATCTTGATGCGGCTCGCCTTGGCCTGTTGCGCCTGCAGCACGCTGTCGACCGAGTGCGTGAAGAGCAGCGCGCCTCCCACGAGGAAGAGGATCAAGCCCATGGTGAAGACGCCCGCCAGGGAGACGCCGAGGTTGCGCCGGAAGTTCTGTCCGGCGCTGTGAATCGCGAACCACAGCGCCGCGCCGATTCGCCTCATATCGTGGCCTCGCCGGCGCGCAGGTAGCTCCCCTGCGCCTCGTCCCGGATGACCCGCCCGTCCTCGATAGCGATGACGCGACGCCGCACCAGGTCGACGACCTCGCGGTTGTGCGTCGCCATGAGCACCGTGGTGCCGCGGTGGTTGATCTGCAGCAGCAGCTGCACGATGCCCCACGACGTGTCCGGGTCGAGGTTGCCGGTGGGCTCGTCGGCGAGGAAGATGCGCGGCCGGTGCACCAGAGCCCGCGCGATCGCCACGCGCTGCTGCTCGCCACCGCTGAGCTCGTCGGGGTACTTGTCGAGCTTGTCCTCGAGACCGACGATCCAGAGCACCTCCTCGACCTTCTCACGCAGGTGTCGCTGTCCCGGACGCGTCACCTGCAGCGCGAACGCGACGTTCTGCCCCACGGTGCGCCGCGCCAGCAGCTTGTAGTCCTGGAACACGATGCCGAACTTGCGGCGCAGCTTGGGCAGCCTGCGCCGTGGCATGCGCGTGACCTCGTGCCCGTCGATGAAGATGCGCCCGGTCGACGCGGTCTCCTCGCGGATCAGGAGCCGTACGAGCGTCGACTTTCCCGCGCCGCTTGCGCCCACCAGGAAACAGAAGTCACCTTGGTGCACCGCAAGATTGACGTCGCGCAACGCGGTGGTGCCGTTGGGGTAGACCTTCGTGACGCCGTGAAACGAGATGACGGGGCGCAGCGCGGGCGCCGGCGCCACCGGCGGACGCTCTGCGACAGCGAGAGTCATGCTGCGGTTCGGGCTGCCTCCGAATCTTTTAGCGTATATGTCCTTCCGGCCCGCCGTTCGCGGCGACCGGGTGCGTCAGCGGTTCGCATGGACGTGGTAGCGCATTGACAACCGCATCGGGAGACGCCGCCGCAGTATACCGCCGCCTTTTCGGAGCGCCCTGAGATCGTCACAGAACGTTCACGCGCGCGGGAGTGATCTCCGCCGCCTTTGCAGCGTTTGCTCCGGATGCGCCTCTCAGGCGCGCACCGGCTCGCGCGCCGCCCAGCGCAGATAGGCCTCGATGAAGGTGTCGATGTCGCCGTCCAGCACCGCCTGGACGTTGCCCACCTCCACGCCGGTGCGGTGGTCCTTCACGAGCGTGTAGGGGTGGAGCACGTAGGACCTGATCTGGCTTCCCCACTCGGCGGGCATCGACTCGCCCTTGAGCTCGGCGATGTGCGCCGCGTGTGCCGCCTGCTGCAGCGCCACCAGCCGGGAGCGCAGCACCCGCCAGGCCACGTCGCGATTCTGCTGCTGGGAACGCTCGTTCTGACAGGTGACCACGATGCCGGTGGGCACGTGCGTGAGGCGCACGGCCGACGAAGTCTTGTTGACGTGCTGCCCGCCGGCGCCGCTGGAGCGGAACACGTCGACGCGCACGTCGTCCGGGTCGATCTCGACGTCGACCGACGGGTCCTCGATCTCGGGCACCACCTCGACGGGCGCGAAGGACGTGTGCCTGCGATGCGCCGAGTTCGAACGGTGAAAGCCGCACCAGCCGGTGCACACCCCGCTCGGCGATGAGCAGCCCGTACGAGCGCGGACCGGCGATGCGCACCGTCGCCGACTTGATGCCCGCCTCCTCGCCCGCGGACTCTTCGATGAACTCGACGTCGAAGCGGCGCCGCTCGGCCCAGCGCAGGTACATGCGCAGCAGCATCTCCGCCCAGTCTTGCGAGTCGGTGCCGCCGGCACCCGCGTGGACGCTGAGCAGCGCGGGATGGTCGCTGTACGGATCGCTGAAGAGCAGCTCGATCTCCCGCTCCCGCAGCTCGCGCTCCAGCGAGTCCAGCTCCGTGCTCAGCTCCGAAGCGACCGCCTCATCGGGCTCGCTGTCGAGCAGCTCGCCGAGGTCGTGCGCGTCGGTCGCGCGACGCTGCAGCTGTTCCCAGCCGGTCAGCTCATCGTGGAGCCGCGCCGCCTCCTGGTTCAGGGTGGCCGCGCGGCGAGGATCGTCCCAGAGGTCGGGGTCCGCGATGAGCCGCTCCAGCTCCTCTACGCGCGCCCGTTTGCCGGCGAGGTCAAAGATGCTCCTGGAGGGCGGCGATGCGGCCGGCGACGTCGGTGGCGCGTGTGGAGAGGTCGCTCATGGCGTCAGTGTATGACGCGCCGCGACAGGCGAAACGGCCTCAGGCCTGCTGCGCCTCGCGCCGAGCCACGCTGCCCACCTCGTCGAGTCCGTACAGGAAGTTGGGCCGCTGCGACTCGTCCACCGCTGCTTCGTCCACGTTGAGGAAGGGGAACAGCCGGGAACGGTCACCGCCGCCGGCGACGCGCACCAGCAGCCGCGCCTCCTCGTCGTCGTGGCCGCCTTGCAGCGGGACGTAGCCGCCATCCGTCTCCTCGTGCGTCCTGAGCATCCAGCGCTCCAGCGCTGCGGCGATGGGCGTCAACACCTCCTGGTCGAGCCATTGGTGGTCGGCTGCGGTGGGCGCCGACAGGTCGCGGTTCCACGGCGGGGGCACCACGTTGACGTCGTGACCGTTCACCTTGATGTGGATCTCGGTGGGCCGCGCTTCGTCGGAGCTCACCGAGACGCGGATCGACACGCTGGTGGGCGACAGCGTCTTCCACTGCTTCTCCCACACGCGCGTGCGCTCGACTGCGTTGAAGCGGCGCCGCACCGGCTCGGCCACCAGCATCTCGCCGTTCAGCGCGCAGAACACGTTGAGCGTCTCGATGATCTCGTCGGCGACGGCAGACGAGATCCACTGGATGACGGGGACCGTGCGGCTGTCGACGTCGGGATGCGACGCGGTGCCGAACTCCCACTCGAGACCCTGCATCGTGTGCGCGTGGAGGGCGCAGTAGACCCTGCCGTTGACGATCGTCCTGTCCGCCGGGCACCACGCCGTCTTGCAGCGCCGCGAACGCCGGTCGACGTAGCCGCAGCCCACGCCGCGCTGCGAGGAGCAACGCAACGCGGAGCACGGCTGGTTGCCGGCAGGGATGGCCAACGCGTCCGCCGCCGGCGCTGCGACGGCGCGCGCTGCGCTTGACTGGTGCCTGTGAATCGTGCCCAGCAGCGACCGCGTCATTGTGTTGACCTGCGTGACCCCCGCGCCGTACCCGCTGTCGATCCTAGGTGCCCCGGCGCGCCACCTGTGACGAGCTGGTAACAAGAGTTGAATTCGCAGGGCCGAGATCAGCTGCTGCGGTCGCTGAGGCCGGCTGCTCGCGGCCGGACGCGCCGCGGAGCCTTGCCCCGGCGCAGCGGCAGGGTGACGATGATGCCCTGGTCCGCAGGCAGCGACGCGCGCACCAGGCGGTCCCTGCCGCCGTGCTTCGCCGCGTACATGGCCCGGTCGGCGGCGGCGAGGAGCTGATCCAGGTCGCGACCGTGATCCGGGTAGACCGCGACGCCTATCGATGCGGTCAGGCGCGCGAGGCCGCAGCCGCGCGGCAGCGCGATGTCGCGCACCGACAGGCGGACCGCCTCGGCGACGGCCGCGGCGGCTTCGATGTCGCAGTCGTGCAGCAGCACCACGAACTCCTCGCCGCCGAGCCGCACCACGGCATCGGCGCCGCGCACCGTGGTGCGCAGGCGGGTCGCCGCGCGCTGCAGCACCATGTCGCCGGCGGCGTGGCCGCCACTGTCGTTGACCACCTTGAAATGGTCGAGGTCGACCAGCAGCAGCCCGAGGCGCTTGCCGTCTCGTTCGGCGCGGGTGATGTCGCGCTCCGCGGCGTCGTGCAGCCAGCGGCTGTTGTACAGGCGCGTCAGGGGATCGGTCATCGCCGCGCTGAGCAGCTCCGTGTAGAGCTGCGCGTTGCGCCACGCCGCGGCGGCGACGTGGGCGAAGAGCGACGCGGCTTCCACCTCGCGCTTGGTGAAGCGGTCGATGCCGTGGCGCCAGCAGTTGATGATGCCCAGCTTGTGCTCGCTGGCCACGAGCGGGATGAGCAGCAGCGACTCTTCTTCCACGGCGGTGCCGGGCACCTGACGCGCCAGTGGATGCTTCGACGTGTCGGGCACGTTCTCGGGCGTGCCCTTGCCGAACGCCCATCCGGTGATGCCGGCGTCCAGTGAGAAGCTGTCGGCGAGGATCTCTTCGCTGTCCTGCCCGGTGGCGAGCACGGGCACCAGCTGGTGCTTCTCGTAGTCGGCGACGAATATCGCCATCTCGGTGACCGGGATCACCCGCGCCATCTGGTCGGCCATCACGCCGAGGATGCGCAGCGGGTCGTGCTCGCTCTGCAGCGCGCGCGCCGCGTCGCTGAGCGCACGCGGCAGGCCGCGCCGCCGGCCCGCCGTCTCCGCGGTCTGCACGGATGCGGGCCGAGGGCTCTCGGGCGGTACCAAGGCATGCTCGCTGCGGGTCGACGACACGCGGCGTCGCGCGAACCAGCCGAGGTCGACCACCTCGGTTCCGGGCAACCCGACCACCTCTCGCGCCAGCACCGGCCGGCCCAGCAGCCAGCCCTGGCCGAACTGCACGCCGAGGGACAGAAGCACGTCCTGCTCGGCGCGGCTCTCGATGCCCTCAGCGATGAGGCGCGCGCCGATGTGGCCGCTGAACGACAGCAG
This sequence comes from Candidatus Dormiibacterota bacterium, assembly GCA_963777285.1. GTDB lineage: Bacteria > Chloroflexota > Dormibacteria > Aeolococcales > Aeolococcaceae > JAFARE01. The sequence goes on along the minus strand of CAVZPR010000001.1, from coordinate 218,389 downwards.
CGCGACCACCAGCGCGCGTCGCGCGCGGTCGGAGTCGATCGCGTGGATGAGCGACCGGTCGATCTTGATGAACTCGGGACGAAGCTCGGCGATGACCCGCATGCTCGCGTGGCCCGCGCCCGCATCGTCGACCGCGATGCGGAAGCCGCGCGAGCGCAGCTCGGCTGCGATGCGCTGCAGCCGCGCCAGGTCGGGCACCGGCTCGCGCTCGCTGAACTCGAGCACGATGCTCGACGGGTCGACGTCCGCCTCGCGCACCGCGTCGTCGAGCGCCCTCATGCCGGAGCGCGCCAGCAGCGTGCCGATGAGCACGTTGACGAAGAGGTCGGCGTCGCCCAGGTTGTGCGCCTCGGAGAGCGCCGCGCGCAGGCAGGCGCGGTCGGCCGCGGCCTGCATGTGCAGGGACGCAGCGGCCGCGAAGAGCTCGTCGGGTGTGGCCACGTGGGTCAGGGGTGCGAAGCGAGCCAGCGCCTCGTATCCGATGACCGAGCCGTCGTACAGGCGCACGATCGGCTGCACCGCTGCGGCGATCCTGCCCTGCTCCAGCAGCGAGTCCAGGGCGCGACGCAGCGGCGTGTTGGGGCGGCGCAGCGACGGTGCCTCGTGCCGCGACACCTCGGCCTCGGCGGGCGCCACCCAGGCAGTTCCCAGCATGGCGGCGACCGACTCCAGCGTCGGCACCAGGTCGGCCGAGCAGCCCGGCCCGTACACGGTGATGGTGGCCACGACCCGGTCCCCGGCCATGACCGGCACCGCGATGACCGGCGGCTCGTCCTGGGGGCGAGGAAAGGCCTCCGCCAGCGCCGAGTCCGGCGCCAGGCGGCGCATGGTGTCGACGGCTCGGGGCAGCCCGTGGAACGGCTTGCGCAGCCGCACGGCGCTGCGTGTGGCCTCGATGCCGTCGACGGGCACGTTCATGCCCACCATGCGGCTGGCGGTGGCCGGCGAGATGTGCGTCCCCAGTCCACTGGGCACGTGCACCGCCAGCACGATCGCCGTGTCCCCCTGGATCGCGCTCACGATGGCCGCGACCCGCAGCGGCGCCAGGGCGCGGGTGACCTCGACGGCGGCTTCGTCGGTGTCGCTGATCCGGGGCAGGCGGCGGCCGAGGCGCGTGAGCACGCCGAGACGGAGGCTGGGCTGCTGGGCCACGGCCCAAGTGTGCTGGGCGCGATCTCACGCGCCCTTCACGATTCGGTCGCGTGATGGCACAGGATCAGCGCGGACCGAGGCGGTCCGGCGTCAGCGCCCGTGGCAGTACTGATACCTGTGAGATCCCGAACTCTTGTGCGGGCCGCTGGCACATCAGCTGGCCACATTCACACCTGAGATCCCGTCAGGGTCACGACGGCACGGTAAGGTCGGAAGTCGTCGCGACTCGGTCAAGCCCGAGGCGCCAGGCATATGCGCCCAGCATTGCTCGCCGTTCCTCTTCCGTCCCATCGCGCATCGCTGCGGCGAACCCGTCCGCGTCCAGAGTCAGCCGGTCGAGCGCACTACTCATGGCAGCAACGGACACGGGTACCTCGCCGGCGATCCTTGCTTCGTCTTCGGGTCGCCCTTGATAGTTAAGCCACCTCTGGACCGTCCGCCACGCCCACGGGTCGCGCACCGTGCAGGGGTGCATGGAAGCGGCGAGAAGTCCTAAGGAGACGTCCTTTCCGACCCTACTGATCGTCGGCTCGTTCTCCTCGGAGCCCGGAGGAAAAGGAGTCGCGTTCTTCAGCCCGCTAGTCGCGTCAGAGTAGGTATCCAGGAAAGCGAACTCGAATGCTTGGCGATCGCTTAACGGTTCCCAAGCCGCAACTACGAGTGTTGGCAAGTCGCAGCCGTAGTAGTCCCCCGGCGATACGATCCAGCCCTTGCCGTCGCACTCCGCCGCATTGAGCCCGAATGTATCGAGCGTCATGCTTCCCACGTAGAACTCGATTAGGGTTCGCGAGCTGTTACTAGTGACATCGTCCCAAACGTCCGACGGATCCGTATACGGAGACCCGTCAGCTTCATACGCGGCGTCGCCGCCGACGATCCCGTTGATTGTCTCCTCCAGTCGGAGGCTCAGTCGGTACACGGCCCCCGAGCCCTTATAGGACTCCACCCTACAAAGCCCAGCGCGGAGCCGTTGGCGGACGGCATCGCGAATGTCGTCTTGACGAGGACGAGGATCACCCATTCGACCTGCACCGATGGTGGCGCTTACGGCATCGACAGCGCAATCTTGCGACTAGAGGCGCCTTAAGAAGCTGGCGGCTCTGCCCCGCCGCAGCGACACTGGCACAGACCCTCGCTAGCGTATCTGGTCCATTTGTGCTAGTCGGCGGCGGCTTGCGCCAACGCTTCCGCACAGGAGGCTCTGTTGCATCCTCCGTTCCGACATCCAAGGGTTCCTCAACTTCGGCGTCCTCGTCCGGAACCTGTCCTACTCCTTCGGCTGGAACGGCGCCGCGTCCTCGTGCATCCGCCCTAACCAATGTGCAGCGCCACCGCGGCGCAGCCCACCAGGATCCAACACGGCCGCCCCGATCCAGGGGAGAACTCCGCCGCACCGAGACTGCTCTCGATGGCGAGGCTCGTGGCGACGTCAGCTTAGCAGCCGCGCCTCTCGGTATCCCTACACTTCTTGTACGGTGGATATCGTCTGTGACGCTATCAGGCTGCGTCGGCTGCTCGCGTTCGAATATGAGGGTTACAACCGGGTAGTGGAGCCATGTTGCCACGGCATCAGTAAGAGTGGTCGATCAGTCTTAAGGGCATTTCAGGTTGGCGGAGAATCGAGCACGGGCGTGGGGGGATGGAAGCTGTTCGACCTGAAGCTTGTTCGCCGACTTCAGCTGGTAAACCTTTCTTTCGAGCGCCCACGACCTGGGTACAACCCCGCCGATTCGGCGATGGAGGCTGTCCATTGCTGCGTCGAGCCGCCTGGCAGCCAATCCGGGCGGGCCTCGGCGGCCGAGTCCGGCAGCTCATGACCACAGGCCGGGCAGGAAATCTGCCCGCAGGGGGCACGTGCCGCTGCTACCAACACCCTTCAGCGTTGCCCGACCAGCGTAGCGCCGAACGTCCGAGCCACGCGCCCCCCTCACGCTTGACATCCGGGGGCAAACAAATGTACGCTCACGAGCAGGATTCGCTGCGCCGATGAAGTTCGACCTCATCCTCACCAACCCTCCCTTTCAGGACACGCTGAAGCGGGGCAAGACCCCGCATAAGCTGTGGATCGACTTCACGAAGTCAGTGTTCGACCAACTCCTAGCTGAAGGCGGCGTCCTCTGCCAGATATCCCCCACCAGCTTCCGAAGCCCGAGTAACGACATCCTTGACCTCATGAAGTTGCATCACACGACGCGGCTTCGCTTCGACACCGGGCAGCACTTTCCCGCGGTGGGATCCACGTTCGCGGACTACGTCATATACAAGCAGCCGAACGGGACGATTCCCACCGAGGTGCACACCAACGGACAGCGATTCGAGCTCGTCTTGGACGAAGATGTTTTCTACCTACCCAACGACCTGAGCCTCCATTCGCTCTCCGTCCATAGGAAGGTTATCTTTACCTCCGCTCCCAAGCTCCAGTCGAACGTGACTATGTAACGTGTCACAACATTCTCTTGCGACGGTCGGACACGCTCAGCCGAGCACGCTCCGAGAAACACCGGCATCCCGTGATGCACACGAACCGTCAGATTTGGTGGTCATCGCGACTTCAGACGTTTGCGGCCTCCAGGAAAGTCATGTGGTCGCGAAGTGGGTACACGCGACCCATCTACGACCCTGGACGACTAGGTGGAACGGATATGATCTACTTCACACGAGTGGACACAGATGACGCAGGTGAGAATCTGGCTCACAATCTGAATCTCCCCCTGATGCAGTACATTTTCGCCACCGCGAAGTGGTCAGGCTTTGGAAATGAAAAGGTCTTTGCAGCTTTGCCGGCCCTACCCACAAACCGCAGGCTCACTAATGCCGATCTGTACGCGATGTTCCACCTTACCCACGAGGAACAACAGCATGTCGAGTGCGCTTTGGCGTGAGGTTGCGAGTCGCATGGACGAGCACGGCTATATGCATGGGGTCGAGCGCACGGTGGCGCGTGTACGCGCTACCGGTGAGGTATTTACTCCGACTGCACTCGTCGTAGATATGCTGTCGGGTCTGCCCCTTAATCGCTTTGCCCCGGGCCGGACAGTACTAGATCCGGCATGCGGCGATGGCCAGTTCCTCGTAGCTGCGAAGTGGATCAAGATCCTGCATCACGGCATGAAACCCGACGACGCCCTACGCGACATCTACGGCGTGGACATCATGCGCGACAACGTGGACCTGTGCCGTCGACGTCTCAGAGGTGGAACGATCGTCGTTGGCGACGCTCTGAACCCCGAACGAGTACTGCCGGAGCAAACGGCAGACGAACGCAAGATGATGCGCCAGATCTTCCTCGACGCCTTACCGCAGGGCGCGCTTCCTATGTAACAAACAGCAGCCCGTCACTTACCAAAGATGCCGGCCTTGGCTAGGTTGAGATATGTATTCGTAGAGGTGGCGATCTCCCTACTTTTGTAGGGTCGCCGCTGACCCCACCTCAGTCGAACCAAGTGACCCTTATCATTGTATGTACGCATTCCTTGGAATCGCTGCTTCGGGCGGTACCAAGCGCCGTTCGTGTTGATTGTGAAGGGGACGTCCGTGCCGAGTAGCACCCTGCCGGACTCATCGCGAAACTCAAAGCGGATGTTCTGGTGACGCTGGAACGCGTCGAAGGTGGTCGTCTCGTCGTTCAGGCTCTGGCGCAGGTTGTGATAGGCCGGGTCTGTGATGCTGTCGACGTAGCGCTCGGAATCGAAGAAGAGCGCCTCCTCCTTCCCGTCCATGCCCATCCGCGCCAAGAACTTCTCGCGCACCCGATCAGACCCAAGCACGCTGAAGATCAGCAGTACGGCCTCAATACCAGGCCCCACAATGCGATCAACCGCTGCTCGAACGCGCCTCTGCTCGTACATCTCGCAGTCAGCGCCCAAAAGGTCGGAGCGCATTTCCGCCTGGAGTCGATCTAGGACCGAGAGCGGAGCCTTTAGTTGCGGCTGATCCATATAGTCCAGGACAGCGTTGCGAACATCGACGTTTGCACCGCTGAATGTCGGGGACGGCGCATCCGGGCGCGGATCCTCGTATCGCCCCACGCCAATTCGACTGAACACGAAGCCACACGCGAAGGAGAGGTACGTTCCGCTTGAGACCTGCGGTCGCGTTATCCCACCCGCGCCGATGTAGTTCTTGAGGCTAACGGGTATCGGTCCGGACAGCGCGCTGACGTGGATCAAGACATCGGCTTTAAGGCCGGCGTTGCGCATCCTCGCCTCGACATTCTCAAACCCGAACGTCGATCCCCCGTAATGGTCTGCTAGGCGCCGCACGAACCGCGGCAACTGCCGGTCGGCATTCCTCATGTACTTGCCGTACTCGCCCCGGCGAAACTCCTCGAGCGTCAATCCGCAGTCGGTCAAATACTCCAGAAACTCGGCCCACCGCTCGTGGCCGCATTGAGCGGTCGACACACCGAAGTCCTCGGCTGTCTTCTGCATGACGTAGACGCTGTACGCCTCGCAGCTGTCCTGGATGCCGTGCTGGTCGTCGTCCAAAGGGATGTCTCGGAACGCCGCAGATGCCCGGAAACCGGGCAAAGCGGCCAGTCCCGCGGACTCTAACCACTAGGGCCCAATGGCGGCACGGATTCTCCGCCAGGCGCGAAGTGGGCATGGCATGGCAGGCGTCAGAGCCGTCTCGGATCCCCGCGGCTCGCATTCGCAGCCTGCTCGAGCCTCTCGGCGCGAGGCGCTGCCGCGACGCACCCCGCCCGGCCACTTTCCGGGCCACATCTGCTGGCCGTTTGTCGCACCGCCCGGACCGCTTCTGAAAGCGTGCGCGAATACGCAGATAGGCGCTCTGCTTCGCCGCTCACCTGCCGTGGCAGTACTTGTACTTCTTTCCGGAGCCGCAGGGGCAGGGCTGGTTGCGACCCACCTTCCCCGGCTTTCCGTTGGCGTCCGGCTGACGCGCGGCGGTCGCGCCGCCGTCCACACGTCGGGTTCCGGAAGCCGACGACTCCACGATGTTCCGCACCGCAGGCTGCGCGGGCAGGGGCAGGCCGGCCCGGCCGGGAGGCGCAGTGGCGCGCGCCAGCGCGCCGCTCGCCGCGGACGCCGCGGGGCGTGCGGGCGGCACCTGCTCGCCGTTCGTCGCCGAGCCGGCACGGTCCGCGCGAGGTGAGGCGGGCGCGGTGGCCTGGGCCGCCCCTTCTGCCGGAGCGCCGCCGTCGCCGTCGGCGCCCGGCTCCATGCGCTGCACCTTGACGTTCAGCAGTGCGCGCACGATCTCGCGCTGGATGTCCTCGGTGAGATCCTGGAACGAGTCGAACGCGGCCTGCTTGTATTCGACGAGTGGATCCTTCTGGCCGTACGCCTGCAGCCCGATGCCCTCGCGCAGGTGGTCCATCTGAGTCAGGTACGCACGCCACCGCGTGTCGATCACCTGGAGCATCACCGCCTGCTCCACCTGGCGCATCGCCTCCGCGCCGTACTCCGTCTCCTTCTCCTCGTACAGCGCGAGCAGCTCGCCCGTGAGCGTCTCGGCGACCTCGTCGGCGCTGGAGCCGAGCGTCTCGACGTTGACGTCGCTCAGCTGCGGCAGCGCCGGTGCCATGAGGCGCAGGCGGTCCCAGAGTCCCTCGAAGTCCCAGGCCTCGCGGTTGCGGCCCTCGCAGAACAGCGGCACCTCCTGCGCCACCACGTGCTCCAGCATCGCCGTGAAGTTGGAGCGCGTGTCCGTGCCTTCGAGGATCTTGCGCCGCTCGCCGTAGATGATCTCGCGCTGCTTGTTCATCACGTCGTCGTACTCGACGACGTGGCGGCGTGAGTCGAAGTTGTGTCCCTCGACGCGCGACTGCGCGCCCTCGATCTGACGCGAGACCATCCGCAACTCGAGTGGCGTGTCCTCGTCGACGCGCAGCCGGTCCATGATGCCCTGCATCCGATCGCCGCCGAAGATGCGCATCAGGTCGTCTTCGAACGACAGGAAGAATCGCGATTCGCCGGGATCGCCCTGGCGTCCCGAGCGGCCGCGCAGCTGGTTGTCGATGCGCCGCGACTCGTGACGTTCGGTGCCGATGATGTACAGGCCGCCCACGTCGGGAACGCCGTCACCGAGCACGATGTCGGTGCCGCGTCCCGCCATGTTGGTGGCGATGGTCACGGCGCCGCGCTGCCCCGCCCCGGTGACGATGAAGGCCTCGCGCTCGTGCAGCTTGGCGTTGAGCACCGCATGCTGGATGCCGCGCTTCTCGAGCATGCGCGACAGGCGCTCGCTCTTCTCGATGCTGGTGGTACCCACGAGGATCGGCTGTCCCTCCTTGTTGCGCTCCGCGATCTCCTCCACCACCGCGCGGAACTTCGCCTCCTCGGTCTTGTAGATGAGGTCCGCCTCGTCCTTGCGGATCATCGGCTGGTGCGTGGGAATGGGCACCACCTCGAGCGTGTAGATCTTGTGAAACTCCTCGGCCTCGGTGATCGCCGTGCCGGTCATGCCGGCCAGCTTGTCGTAGAGGCGGAAGAAGTTCTGGAACGTGATCGTGGCCAGGGTCACGTTCTCCTGCTGGACCTTGACCCCTTCCTTCGCCTCGATCGCCTGGTGCAGACCGTCGGACCAGCGGCGGCCCGGCATCGTGCGCCCCGTGAACTCGTCGACGATGACCACCTCGCCGTCGCGCACGATGTAGTCACGATCGCGCAGGTAGAGGGCGTGCGCGCGCAGCGCCTGGTTGATCTGGTGCGCCTCGACGACGTGCTCCATGTCGTAGATGTTGTCGAGGCCCGTCCAGCGCTCGATCTTCTCGGCGCCGTCGTCCGTGAGCGTCGCCGACTTGGTCTTCTCGTCGATGGTGAAGTCGTCTTCGGCGACCAGGCGCGGCACCAGGCGCGCGTACGTGTAGTACTTCTCCGTCGCCTCGTTGGCCTGGCCGCTGATGATCAGCGGCGTGCGCGCTTCATCGATGAGGATCGAGTCCACCTCGTCGACGATCGCGTAATGAAGACGGCGCTGCACGCACTGCTGCAGGCTCTGCGCCATGTTGTCGCGCAGGTAGTCGAAGCCAAGCTCGTTGTTGGTGGCGTACGTGATGTCGGCGGCGTAGGCCTCGCGCCGTGTGCAGGGGCGCATGTGCTGCAGCCGCGCGTCCGGATGCGTCTCGTCCAGGTACTCCGGGTCGTAGATGAACGACAGGTCCTGGCCCGAGATCACGCCCACGGACATGCCCAGCAAGTGGTACAGCGGTCCGTTCCAGCCGGCGTCGCGGCGGGCCAGATAGTCGTTGACCGTGACCAGGTGGGCCCCGCGCCACTCGAGCGCGTTGAGATACAGGGGCAGCGTCGCCACCAGCGTCTTGCCCTCGCCGGTCTTCATCTCCGCGATCCGCCCCTGGTGGAGCACCACGCCGCCGATCAGCTGCACGTCGAAGTGGCGCAGCCCCAGCGTGCGCTTGGACGCCTCGCGCACCACGGCGAACGCCTCGGGGAGCAGCTCGTCCAGCGCGGCCGCGCGCTCCTCGTCGCGCTGCTGCTGCTCCTGCTGGGCAAGCTCCTCCGCGACCTGCTCCTCCGTCTCCTCGCCGCCGCGCACCAGGCGCGCCTGATAGTCGCCGTGCTGCGCCGCCTGGCCCAGGCTGATATCGGGCGCGCTGACGCCTAGGCGGGAGCGGAACTCGGCGGTCTTGGCGCTCAGCTCGGCGTCGCTCAGCGCGGCGATCTCCTCCTCGAGCTCGTTGATCTCTTCGACGACCGCCTGGTAGCGCTTGATCTCGCGCTTGTTGGGGTCGCCGAAGAGGAAGTTCAGGGACGGCATGGCTACATGATGGCAGGGGATGGGCGGCGCCAAACCGCCGCCGCCGGCGATTCAGCGGGTCAGAGGCCCACCGGATCGATGCCGTCGGCGCCGCGCAGGCCCTTGTGGTCGGTGATCTTCTCCTTCTGCCGCAGGACCTGGTGGTCCGCCCTGTCGACGGCGACGTCGATCGCCTCCTGCACGGTCTCGGCGTCCGCCGTCGCAACCAGGCGCGTGTGGTGCAGGTGCACGACCAGCTCGACGTGGCAGGGGGGCGTCCGGCCGGGCGCGGCCGTCACCACCATACTGGCGTCCTGCAGGCGTGAGTGCCGTCGCAGCCTCCCGACCCGGGCCTCGGCGTAGGTGCGAACGCGTACCGGTTCGGGGGTCTGGGCGACGACGCTCACGCGCATCTCGCCCACGTCGCGCCGCGAGCCGCGGAAGCGGCCGGGCCGAGCCATGTGCCCTGATGATACGTCGGCGTTCACAGCTTTACGGCACCGCTGCGATGACCACCACATCGACCCGCGCAGCGCCGGCCGCCGCCAGCGCTGCGGCGGCCGCCTCAGCCGTGGCGCCGGTGGTGAGCACGTCGTCCACCAGCCAGAGCGCCGCGCCAGCAAGCGCCGATCCCTCCCAGCGGAACGCCCCGGCCACGTTGCGCCGCCGCTGCGCCTCGTCCCGCTCCGCCTGCGGCGGGGTCTCGCGCACACGCACCAGCCCGGCCGCCTGCGGCACCGCGGCGAACTCGGCGATGCCCCTGGCGATCACCTCCGCCTGGTTGTAGCCGCGCCGCCGCCGCCGCCGCGCGCCCAGGGGCACGGCGACGATCGCGTCAGGCACAGCGCCCCGGAGCGCCGGCCGGCAGCGCTCTGCCGCGAGCCGGGTCAGCGCCTCGAGGGCCACCCGGTCGCCGCGGTATTTGCCGCGGTGCAGCACCTGGCGCACCGGGTCGGTGAAGTCGAACGCCGCCACGGCGACGCCGTGTCGCTGCACCCGGCGCCGTGGCGCGGGCAGCGCAGCCAGCCGCGCGAGGCACACGCGACAGATGGGCGGGCCGACCGCCTCGCAGACCGCGCAGCGCCGCGGAGCAAACGCGTCGAGCAGGAGGTCGCGGGCGGCTCGCAACACGCCGCCAGCGTGCTCGCCCGCGGCGCCGCCCGCCGGGACGATCAGGTCAGGTGACGCCCGAACCAGTCCCAGATCAGGCGCCACCCCTCGCGCGCCGCCTCGACCCGGTAGTTGGGCCGGTCCACGGCGAAGAACGCGTGCCCGGCGCCGTCGATGACGTGGAACTCGTGGTCCTTGCCCAGCCGGGTCAGCTCCTCGTCGATCTGACGCACCTCGTCGGGCGACGGGTGGCTGTCCTCGGCGCCGAAGAGCCCCAGCAGCGGGCACGACAGATGTGCCGCCTGCTCGAGCACGGGCCGAACCTGCACCGGGCTCTCAGGCGGCGGCGCGGCGGCCACGAAGGCGCCGTAGCAGTCGACCGCCGCGTCGAACTCGAGGCTGCACGCGGCGAGGAACGACTGGCGGCCACCCGAGCAGTAGCCGATCACCGCGACCTTCCCATTGCACTCGGGCAGGGCGAGCAAGGCCTCACGTGCCGCGGCAACATCGCCGACCAGCCGCTCATCGGGCACGCCGCCCGCTGCCCGCACGGCGGCCGACGCGTCCTCAGGGCTGGCGCCCGGGGCCTCGCGATGGTGCAGGTTGGGCATCAGCGCCAGGTAACCGCCGTCGGCGAAGCGCCGCACGATCTCCTTGCTCGACCAGTCCCACCCCGGCATGTGGTGGATGACCACCACCGCCCCGGCCGGGCCGGCACCCTGGGGGCGGGCCCGGTACGCGGGGATCGCGTCGCCGCCGTGACCGTCGATCGACACCGTGTCCGCGATCAGCCCGTCAGCCATGCTCGCCACCTCCAGGTGGGTCCTGCGCCGCGTCGACGAATCGCACCGTGTCGCCGGCGCCGACTCCGGCCGCCGCCAGCGTGCCCGCGGGCAGCTCGACCACCGCCTTCGCGTGCCGCACCACGCTGCTGATGCGCCACGGCTTGAGCCCGGCGTACACGCGAAGCACCCGGCCTTCGCGATCCAGAAACGCCGCGTCGATGGGGAACCGCATGAAGAACATGTGGATGGAGCTTGACGGCCGCAGCAGCAGCCCATGACCCTCCGGCAGCCCCGGGCGCCCCATCAGGCCCATGAAGCGACGCCACAGGCTCTCGCCCACCTCGACGGTGGACGCGACCACGGCGCCGTCGTCGCGCTCCATGCGCACCACAGCCACCGTCGTCAGCGCCTCTGCGCCAGCATGACGCGCACCTCGGTGCCGGCGCCGATGAGGCTGCGCACTTCCAGGCGGCTGCCGGCCAGCGCCGCGCGCTCGTGCATCTCGATCAGTCCTAGCGCCCGGGTGCGACCGAGGCGCGCCTCGGTCGCGGGCACGTCGAAGCCCTCACCGTCGTCCTTGATGACGAGCACGACGCGCTCATGATGAAAGGAGAGGATCACGTCGATGCGTGACGAATGACCGTGGCGCATCGCGTTGTCCACCGCCTCTTCGACGATGCGGAACACGGTCAGCTCCTGCATCGCCTGCAGGCGACGCTCCCGGCCGATGACGTGCACGCGCGCCGGGCACGCGGCGAGGAGCTCGCGCAGCGCATGCACAAGCGAGCGCTGCCCGGTCACCGGCCGCAGCCGGGTGATGATCTCGTCGAGCCTCCGCGCAGCGTCTGCGGTGGCGACGCGGCAGCGCGACGCGTGCTTCACCGCGGCGTCGCTATCGCCCGCCACCAGCTGCCCCGCGAGCTCTGCTTCGAATGCGGCGTCTGTCAGCCGCTGCATGGGACCGTCAAGGATGGCGCGCGTCATCTCCTCGTGCTCCTCGTCGCCGATCTGGAAGATCTGCCGCGACGCCTGGCTCATGCGGCTCGAGCGCTCGTTGACCGCCACCGTGCCCGAGGCCGCCAGCCGTCGCAGCGTCGCCGCGATGGAGCGAAACGTGTCCCGCTGCGAGGCAGCCGCTTCCAGCCGCCGCTTGAATCCCGCGGCTTCCTCGTCGAGCCGCGCCAGCTCCGCGCCCAGCGCGAGCCCTTCGTGAAAGCAACGCACCACGTCCGGCGCTGCATATCTGTGCAGCGCGCGCAGCACATGACGCCGCATGTCCTCGTTGTCGCGCAACGCTTGAATCAGCGTCGAGCGCGACGCCGCGATCGTCGCGATGCGCTGCTGCACCTGCTCCACCTGCACCTCGAGGTCCGCCGCCCACGCGTCCACGTGGTAGCGAAGGCCCACCAGCGGGGAATCCGCCACGCGCGCGTCGATCCCACGCGCATCCTGGGTTGCGGCCTCGGGCGTTCTCACATACCGCTCCTGCGCATCGAGCTTGTGCAGCCAGCAGACTCTATCGAAGCCACCGGCTCACCGCCGCGCGTTCATGCGCAGCGTGAGCAGCTCGTAGAGCGTGCGCGCCGAGTTGCGAAGCGGGCTGACGCGAGAGTCCTCGCGGTGCCGCCAGCGCACCGGCACCTCGGCCACGGTCCAACCCAGCCGGCGGGCGCGCAGCAGCACCTCTGCGTCGAAGCCGAAGCGCAGCGTGCGCAACGGTTCGAAGCACGCCACCGCTGCGTCGGCGCCGAAGAGCTTGAATCCGCACTGGGTGTCGTGCAGTCCTGGCAGGGCGAGCACGCGCAGCAGGCGGTTGTAGGAGCGTCCGATCATCTCGCGGTGTCCGGGCTGGTGCTCGTCGATCACGCTCTCCGGCAGCGCGCGGGACGCGATCGCCACCTGGCAGCGTCCCGCGATGCGGGCGCGCAGCTTGGGCAGCTCCTCGATGGGCGTGCTGAGGTCCGCGTCGCTGAAGAGCCGCAGGTCGCCGTTCGCCGCCAGCATGCCGGCCCGCACCGCGGCGCCTTTGCCGCGGTTCACGCCCTGCGGCAGGATGCGCAGCTCCGGCCAGCGCGCCACCATCTCCTCGACCATTGCGACGGTGCCGTCGCGGCTGCCGTCGTCGACCACGAGGACCTCGTACGCGTCCCCCTCGGCGTCGAGGTAGCCGCGCAGCTTGAGCAGCGTCGCCGGGAGACGGTCCTCCTCGTTGTACGCGGGCACGACGACGCTCAGCACCGTCAGCGCACCCCGGAGCCACGACGACTCGCGGCTGCCTCGCGGCGCTCCAGCAGCCAGTACGCCGGCAGCACGAGCTGGCGCCGGACGCGGCGCGGCTCCCGTGCCAGCCGCCAGGCCCACTCCAGGCCGGCACGTTGCACCGGCGCCGGCGCGCGCGGCAGACGGCCGCTGAGATAGTCGAAGGTGCCGCCCACCCCCATGCCCGCGGCGGCGCCGATATCGGCAAGGTGGCGGGCCAGAAACACCTCCTGGGCTCCCGCGCCGAAGGCCGCGAGCACCAGTTGCGGCCGGGCTTCGTGCAGCCGTGCGGCGAGGGCCGCGTCCGGCGCGCCGGGATCCGCGGCGACGATGCGCAGGCCGGGGTGGCGCGCCTGCAGGCGGCGTGCCGCCTCGGCCGCGACCCCCGGGGCCGCGCCGCAGAACGCGATGCGATGCCCGGCGGCGGCCGCGCGGGGCAGGTACGTCGCGAGCAGGTCGGCGCCGGTGACGCGCTCCGCACGCGGATACCCGCGGCGGCGCAGGGCACGGACGATGCCGATGCCGTCGGGCACCAGCAGTGCAGCGTGGTGCAGCAGGGCTCTGAAGCGCGGATCCCGCCGCGCGCGCATCACCATCTCCGGGTTGAGCGTGACGACCAGCGCGGGATCCACCTGGCGCGCCGCCGCAGTGTCGATGAAGCGTGCCAGCGCCGCGACGGCGGTGGCGACGTCGACCACGTCAACCGGGCAGCCGAGCACGGACGCCCGGATCGCCGCCGGGGCGTCAGGTGCCGCCGTGACGCTGCGGCTCATCGTCGCGTGGCCGGTTGGCGCCGTGGTGGCGCACGAAATCGTTGACCGTGTAGTACGCGTCGATGGATTCGCCGGCGTCGCCCCAGAATCCGTCGAGCACGTCGTACTCCATGGTCCCGTCGCGCACGTAGCAGTTGTTCACGTCGGTGATCTCCAGCTCGCCTCGGTCTGACTCCTGCAGCGAGGGCAGGACGTCCCAGACGGCGGCGTCGTACATGTAGACCCCGGTCACCGCGTAGCGGCTCGGCGGCTCCGCGGGCTTCTCCACGATGCGCACGATGTGGCCGGCGCCGTCCATCTCGGGGACGCCGAGGTGGTGCAGGTGCTCCGCCTCGTCCACCGCGGAGAGCAGGATGCGAGCACCGCGCGCCTGCGCCGCGAAGTGTTCCACGGGCTGGCGGATCGAGTGCTCGAACACGTTGTCGGCGAGCATCACCACCACTCGCTCCCGCGACACGAACCGCTCCGCGAGTTGCAGCGCGTCCGCGATGCCGCCGGCACGCTCCTGGTATGCGTACAGCATTCTGTCGACGCCGTACTCGTGGCCGTTGCCCAGGAGACGGAAGAACTCACCGGCATGCGTGCCGCCGCTCACCAGCATCATGTCGTTGATGCCGGCGTTCACCAGCGCCTCCACCGCAAAGGTCACCATGGGCCGGTCGTGCAACGGCAGCAGGTGCTTGTTCGTGATGCGCGTCAGCGGATGCAGCCGCGTCCCGCTGCCCCCCGCCAGGATCACGCCCTTCATGTCCGGTCGCACCCCCCGGCGGCGACGGCCTCGGGGCGCACGTCAGCGCTTGGTGTACTGCGGTGCTTTGCGGGCGCGCTTGAGGCCGTACTTCTTGCGCTCCTTCTCACGGGAGTCGCGCGTGAGGAGCCCGGCCTTCTTCAACACCGCGCGCAGCGCCGGATCGGCGGCGACCAGGGCGCGCGCGATGCCATGGCACACGGCGCCGGCCTGCCCCGCCACGCCCCCGCCGCTCACCTTCACGCTCAGCGCGAACCGTCCCAGACTGTCGGTGGCCCGCAGCGGCTGGGTCACCACGGTCTCCAGGTCGCGGCGGCCGAAGTACTCGCTGGGAGAGCGATGGTTGATGGTGAGGATGCCGTCGCCGGGCGAGATGCGCACGCGCGCGACGGATCGCTTCCGCCGTCCGGTCCCGTAGTGGTAGTTGTCAGCTGCGGGCACTGATGACCTCCCCGAGCTCACCGAAGCTGATCGCCTGCGGGCGCTGGGCCTCGTGGCGGTGATCCGGACCTGCGTACACGCGGAGCCGCTTGAGCTGCTCCGCGCCGAGGGTGTTGTGCTGCAGCATGCCGCGCACGGCGTGGATCAGTGGAAAGGTCGGATCGCGCTGCAAGGCTTCCTCGAACGTGCGCGTGCGCCGTCCGCTCGGGTACCCCGAGTACCTGTCGTACGTCTTGAGCGTGCGCTTGCGGCCGGTGACCACGATGTCGCGCGCGTTGATCACGATGACGTGGTCCCCGGTGTTGACGTGCTGCGTGAACTGCGGGCGGTGCTTGCCCCGCAGGATCCGCGCGACGTTCACCGCCAGGCGGCCCAGCGTCTGGCCGCGCGCGTCCACCACGAACCAGCGGGCCTCGACCTCGCCGGGCTTTGCCTGGTAGGTCGCTTGCATGGTCATGCGCCGCTCCCGGCGAGCGTGTAGGAGCCGTACGTGACGGCCCACTGGTGCAGCCCGCGCGCCGGCGCCAGCGGCACAGCGCCGGCAGACGTCTTGTTGCCGAGAAGCTCGCGCATCCACGATTCGGCCACCCGACCCTGGCCGACACGCACCAGCGCACCGGCGAAGGCGCGCATCATGCCGCGCAGGAAGGCGTTGGCGCGCACCGTGATCACGATCGCGTCCATCACCGGGCCCTCGCGGCTGTCACCGGTTGCGTGATGCGAAACATCGGCCCGGTGCACGGTGCGAACCGTGGAGCCACCGGGATTCGTGGGCCGGCCGAAGGCGGCGAAGTCGTGCGTGCCGACCAGCTGCTGAGCCGCCCCGCTCATGGACGCGTGGTCGAGGGGTCCGTGCACAGACCATGCGTGGCGGCGCGTCACCGGGGCGCGACCCGGCCGGCTGATCACGACGTACCGGTAGGTGCGGTCGATCGCGTCGCGGCGCGCGTCGAAGCCGTCGGCACGCAGCGCCGCGTCGACCACGGCGACGTCGTCGGGCAGCGTGGCGTCGAGCGCCATGCCAAGTCGTGTGGGGTCCCAGCGCGCTTCGATCGTGACGCCCACCACCTGCCCGTGCGCGTGCGCGCCGCGGTCGGTGCGTCCCGCCGCCGTCATCGCCGCGTCCTCGCCGGTGATGGCACGCAGAGCGTCGCGCAGTGTCCCCGCGACGGTCCGGCCGTGCGGCTGCACCTGCCAGCCGAGAAAGTCGGTCCCGTCGTACTCCAGGGTCAGCTGGTACGTGGGCATCACGCCTACTCCACCAACTCGATGACCGCCATCGGCGACGCGTCCGTGGCGCGCGGCGCCAGCTTCACGATCCGGGTGTAGCCACCGGGCCGTTCTCGGTAGCGCTCGAGGTATGTGGTGAACAGCTTGTTGCTCACCTCGCGGTCGTTGACGTAAAGGCCCACACGCCGCCGCGCGTTGACGTCGTCGGGCTTGGCGTCCGTGATGACGCGCTCCACCCAGCGGCGCAATTCCTTGGCCTTCGCCTCGGTCGTGGTGATGCGGCCGTGGCGCAGCAGCGACGTGACCTGGTTGCGGGTCATCGCCTGACGATGGGCGGCGCTGCGGCCGAACTTGCGGCCGGCCACGCGGTGGCGCATGTGCCTTCGCCTACCTCGCCATCGGCTGGAAGAGTGTCTCCAGCTCCTCGGGCGTCACGAATTCGCGCTGCACCAGCTTCTCGCGGATCTCGTCGAGCGACTTCTGCCCGAAGTTGCGCAGCGTGAGCAGCTCCTCCTGCTTCATGCCGACCAGCTGGCCCACCTTGGTGATGTCGTTGGCCTTGAGGCAGTTGAGCGCGCGAACGCTGAGGTCGAGGTCTTCGATGGGCACGTCGGCCAGCCGGCTGGGAAGGTCGTTGCCGCGAGCTTGACGCAGCTGCGGCGCCGCCAGGTTGTCGCCGAAGCGGACGAAGAGATCCAGGTGCTCGGTGAACAGCGCCGCGGCCTGGCTCACCGCCTCGACCGGCGCCAGCGTGCCGTCGGTCCACACCTCGACGATCAGCCTGTCCCACTCGGTCTCCTGCCCCACCCGCGTCTTCTCCACGGCGAAGTTCGCCTTGCGCACCGGCGTGAAGATGGCGTCGATGGGGATGACGCCGATGGGCTGGCCCTCGCGCTTGTTGCGCTCGGCCGTGACGTAGCCCTTGCCGCGCTCAACCATCAGATCCATGCGCAACTGCGCCTTGGGCGAGTCCAGCGTGCAGATGTGCTGCTGCGGGTTGCGGATCTCGACGTCGCTGGGACACTCGATGTCTCCTGCGGTGACCTCGCGCGGGCCCCGCACGTCGAGCGTGAGTCGCACCGGGTCGTTGCTGTGCGAGACGACGTTGACTTCCTTGATGTTCAGCAGGATCTCGGTGACGTCCTCTTTGACGTGCGGGATCGCGCTGAACTCGTGCGAGACGCTGTCGATCGAAACCGACGTGATCGCCGCGCCGGCCAGCGACGACAGCAGCACGCGCCGCAGCGAGTTGCCCAGCGTCACGCCGAAGCCCGGCTCCAGCGGCTCGATCTCGAACTTGCCGTAGTCGGCGCCGCTCTCGATCTCGCGGACGGCGGGAGAGGTGATCAGATCAACTGCCATGTGGAACTCCTGTGAGGAAAGTGGCCGCGGCCGTCGGCGCCGCACTCACGTGACGGGGCGTCACGGAGGCGAGCCGGAACGACTCGGAGCTGAGGGCGAGCCGAGTGCCGAGCGGCGGGGCCCCGGAGGGGCTCCGACCGCGTACCCGGAACGTGAGTGCGGCGACGACGGCAACGTGCTCATTCATCGCGAGTAGTACTCGACGATCAACTGCTCGTCCACCGCGAGCTCCATCTCCCGCCGCTCCGGCAGCCGTACGACCGTCGCTTTCAGCGCCGCTCCGTCGAGCGTGAGCCAGTCGGGGACGCCGCGGGCGCCCTGCAGGAGCTGCTGCGCGTTCTCCACGGGCAGGATCTTGCGGCTCTTCTCGCGCACCTCCACCACGTCACCGGGACGCACCTGCGCCGACGCGATGTTCACGGTGCGCCCGTTGACCGCGAAGTGGCGGTGCGACACCAGCTGCCGCGCCTCGCGGCGCGACGCCGCGAATCCGAGGCGGTACACGACATTGTCGAGGCGCCGCTCCAGCTGCTGCAGGAGCACCGTGCCGGTGACACCCTCGGAGCGTTCCGCACGCTCGAAGTAGTGCTGGAACTGCCGTTCCAGGACGCCGTAGAGGCGCCGCGCTCGCTGCTTGGCGCGCAGCTGGATGCCGTAGTCGCTGGCCTTGCGCCGGCGCGCCAGGCCGTGCTGTCCGGGCAGCAGGCCGCTGCGCTTGTCGAAGGTGCAGTTGGAGACGCACTTCGCGCCCTTGAGATAGAGCTTGACGCCCTCGCGGCGGCAGAGGCGGCAGACGGGACCGTTCTGGTTGGCCATCGCTTACACCCGGCGCCGCTTGGGAGGACGGCAGCCGTTATGCGGGATCGGCGTGATGTCGGAGATGGCGGTGATGTCGAGGCCGCTCGCCTGCAGGCTGCGGATCGCGGCCTCGCGTCCCGCGCCGGGACCCTTGACGAAGATCTCGATCGTCTTGAGCCCATGCTCCATCGCCTTGCGCGCAGCCGCCTCGGCAGTCACCTGCGCGGCGTAAGGGGTGCTCTTGCGCGAGCCCTTGAACCCCTGCGCGCCGGCGGAGCCCCAGGCGATCACGTTGCCGTCCGGGTCGGTGAGGCTGACGATGGTGTTGTTGAAGGTCGCCAGCACGTGTGCGTGACCCACGGCGATGTTCTTGCGCTCGCGGCGCCGCGTGCGGACTGCCTTCTTTTTCTTTGCCATCACCCATCGTCCTTGATGCCGCTCAGGCCGTCCACGGCCAGGAGGAGCGGCGTCACTTCGCCTTCTTCCGTCGCACACCGACCGTCTTCTTCGGTCCGCGACGGGTGCGTGCGTTGGTGCGGGTGCGCTGACCGCGGACCGGAAGTCCGCGGCGGTGGCGCTGCCCGCGGTACGTGCCGATCTCGATCAGCCGTTTGATGTTCAGCGCGATCTGGCGGCGCAGGTCGCCCTCGACCTTGCCCTGCAGCTGCTTGGCGATCAGGTCTCGCAGCTTGCCCACCTGCGCGTCGCTGAGGTCCTTGGTGCGGGTGTCCGGGGAGATGTTCGACAGCTGCAGCAGCCGCTTCGAGGTGGTCAGACCGATGCCGTAGATGTAGGTGAGCGCCACCTCGACACGCTTGTCGCGGGGAACGTCGACGCCGGCTATGCGTGCCACTGCAGTCCTCTATCCCTGGCGCTGCTTGTGCTTGGGGTTGTCACAGATGACCCGCACGGCGCCGTGGCGCTTGATGATCTTGCAGCGGTCGCACATCTTCTTGACCGATGCCCTGACCTTCATGTCGTTCGAACGGTCGCTCCTCTGGTTCGCGGCGTGGCGTTCACGCCCGCTGCTGTTGATGAGACACGCGGCCCCGGTCGCCCCGGCAGGATCGGCGCCACCGCCCGGCCGCTCGATCCGCTTCCCAGAGGGCACGCCAAAGCGAGTTGCAGAGAACCGCGAACTCAGATTATACGCGCGGCCGGGGACTCGCAGCAAACTCGCCACCGCCACTCAGCGGGCCCGGGCCACGGCCGGCTGCGGGCGCAGCGTCAGCACCTCGGGCCCGTCCTCGGTCACCGCCACGGTGTGCTCGAAGTAGCAGGAGAGGCGGCCGTCCTCGGTCACGACCGTCCACCCGTCATCCAGCGTGTAGACCTCCGGCCCACCGGCGTTGACCATGGGCTCGATCGCCAGCACGTATCCGGCCTTGAGCTGGTTGCCCTCTCCGGGTCGGCCGTAGTTGGGCACCTGCGGCGGCTCGTGCATGTCGCGGCCGATGCCGTGGCCCACGTATTGGCGCACCACCGAGTAGCCCTCAGCCTCGACGTACGTCTGCACCGCGTGGCCGATGTCACCGATGTGGTTGCCCGGGCGAGCCGCGGCGATGCCTCGGTCGAGCGCCTCGCGCGTGACGTCGATCAGGCGCGTCACCTCGGGGCTCGCGGCACCGCAGGCCACCGAGAGCCCGCTGTCCGCCCACCACCCGTCGAGGATGAGGCCGCAGTCGAGCGACACGAGGTCGCCGTCGCGCAACACCTGCGAACCAGGGATGCCGTGCACGACCTGCTCGTTGACCGATACGCAGAGGGAGTTGCGAAAGCCGTCGTAGCCGAGGAATCCGGGGATGCACCCGTGGTCGCGGATGAACGTCTCGGCCTCACGGTCGAGGTCGAGCGTGGTGATCCCGGGACGCACCGTCGCCGCCAGGTGCGCGAGGCACTCCCCGAGGATGCGCCCGGATACGCGCATCCGGTCGACCTCCTCGGGGCGCTTCAGGCGGAAGCTCTCCACACGCGCCGGCGTCACGGCGTCTGCACCCCGGCGAGGGGCGTCACGATCCGCTCGGTGACGTCGTCGATGGCGCCGACGCCATCGACGGTCTGGATGCGCGTGCCTGCTTCGCGATACCAGCCGAGCACGGGCAGCGTCTCGGTGCGGTACACGTGCAGGCGCTGCTCGAATGCCTGCGGCGTGTCGTCGGCGCGCCCCTCCTCCGCGGCGCGGCGCAACATGCGCTCCCGCAACACCGTGTCGGGAACTTCGAGTGCGACGATGACGTCGACCGCACGCTGCTCCGCGTTGAGCGTCGACGCCAGCGCGGAGGCCTGCGCGACGGTGCGGGGGAAGCCGTCGAGCAGCGCGCCCATGGCGGCGTCGGGCTCGGCGAGGCGGGATGCCACGACGCGCACCATCAGGTCGTCCGGCAGCAGGAGGCCGGCCCGCATGATCGGTTCCGCCTCGCGGCCCAGGGCACTGCCCCGGCTCACCTCCGCGCGCAGGATGTCGCCGGTGGCGACGTGAGGAACGCCGAGACGCTGCGCCACGCGCGCCGCCTGGGTTCCCTTGCCGCTGCCCGGCGGCCCGAAGAGCACGACGATCACTTGATGAAGCCTCGGTACTGGCGCATCAGGAGCTGGGTCTCGATCTGCTTCATGGTGTCGAGCGCGACGCCGACCACGATGAGGATGGCCGTGCCGCCCAGGTAGAGGCTGGTGGGCGACACGCGCGTGATCGCCGCCGTGGCCAGCGGCAGGATGACCGTGATGAACGCCAGAAAGAGCGCGCCCGCGAGCGTGATGCGCCCCATCACCCTGCCGAGATACTCGGCGGTGCTGCGTCCGGGGCGAATGCCCGGTATGAACGTCGACTGCTTCTTCAGGTTGTCGGCGACATCGTTGGGGTCGAAGACGACCGCCGTGTAGAAGTACGTGAAGCCCAGCACCAGCATGAAGTAGATGCCGTTGTAGATGATGTTGATGGGAATCGACGGACCCGTCGGCTGCCAGTTCTGCTGAATCCACGTCGACGCCTGCTGCAGCGGACCGGTGGCGCCCTGGAACAGGTTGGCGAAGATGGTGGGGAACGTCATGATCGATATGGCGAAGATGATCGGGATGACTCCGGCCGCGTTGACCCGGAGCGGTAAGAAGTTGCGCCTCCCCTGAGACGCCATCCCCGTGCGCGGGTTGAGCACCCGCTGCGCCGACTGCACCGGCACCTTTCGCTGCGCCTGCTGCACCTCGATGATCCCCGCCGTGACCACGACCGCGATGATCGTCATGATCACCAGCTGCACGACGTGCGACGTCCCGCCGGTGCTGCCGTACGCCACCAGCGTGCCGGGAAGCCGGCCGATGATGCCGACGAAGATGATCAGCGACACGCCGTTGCCGACGCCATACTCGGTGATCAGCTCCCCGAGCCACATCGCGACGATGGTGCCGGCGGTGAGCACCAGGATGATGCTGATCTCGGTAGCGGTGGTGGGGTTGGGAATGATCGCGCCGGCGGTGGTCACGCCCGGATTGGTGAACAGCGCCATGTATCCGTAGCCCTGCAGGGCAGCAAGGGGTACCGTCAGCCAGCGCGTGTAGCGCGTGATCTTCTTGCGGCCCTGCTCACCTTCCTTGCTCAGCTCCTTGAGCCGGACGGACACGACCGTCATGAGCTGCATGATGATCGTGGCGTTGATGTAAGGGTTCAGCCCCTCTGCCACGAGCGTGAAGCGTGAGAGGCCGCCACCGCTGAAGAGGTTGAGCAAACCCAGCAGCGAGTTGTTCGAGAAGAGGTCGTTGAGCGCCTGCGAGTTGGCGCCGGGTATCGAGATGCTGGCGAGCACCCGGAAGACCATGAGCAGGCCGACGGTGAAGAGCAGCTTCCGCCGCAGCTCCGGGATGCGGAACGCCTGCGCAAGGGCCTCCAGCAGGTTCACTGCTCGCTGGGCACCACTGTGGGACGGGTTTGCGCATCGAGCAATTCGAGACTGCCGCCGGCTGCCTCGACGGCGCGGCGGGCCGACGCCGAGGCGCGGTGCACGCGCAGCTGCAGAGGCACCTCCAGCTCGCCCGCGCCGAGGAGCTTGATGCGCGCCGACCGGCGCGCGACGATGCCGGCCTCGGCGAGCACCGCCGCGTCGACCACGGTGTTGGCGTCGAAGCGGCGCAGCTTGCCCAGGTTGACGATGGCGTATTCCTTGCGCCAGCGGTTGTGAAAGCCGCGCAGCTTGGGCAACCGTTGCGTCAGCGGCATCTGACCGCCCTCGAAGCCGACGGGCAGGCCCACGCTGGAGCGCGAACCCTGGCCCTTCTGGCCCCGTCCGCTGGTCTTGCCCTTGCCCGCGGAGATGCCGCGGCCCACGCGCTTCGCCTCGCGCCGGCTGCCCGGAGCCGGCGTCAGCTCGTGCAGCTTCACGCGGAGCCCTCCGGCGCGACCGGTTCCGCCGCGGAACTGCCGGCGGCGAGTGCCGCGAGCACCGCGACGCCCTTCGCGGAGTCGGCGGGCTCGCCGTCGACGCTGACCAGGTGACGCACCTTGAACACCATGCCGCGGATCGACGGCGTGGCCTCGTGCTCGACCGTCTGGTGCAGGCGGCGCAGGCCGAGGGCGACGAGCGTCGCCTTTTGATCGTGCGCGTAGCCGATGGAGCTCTTGCGATACGTGACCCGCAGCGTGCTCACGCGGTCACCTCCTCCGGTACGGCGACCGGCGCGGGCTCACGGCCGAGCATGCGGTCCGCCAGGGCCCGGCTGCCCACGATCTCTTCCGGCGTGCGGCCGCGCAGCGCGGCGACCTCCGCCAGGGTTCGCAGGCTGGCGAGCGCCGCGACGGTGGCGCGGACCACGTTGATGGGGTTGTCGGTGCCGAGGCTCTTGGTGAGGATGTCGTGGATGCCCGCGGCCTCGACCACCGCGCGCATGGAGCTGCCGCTGATGACGCCCGTTCCGGGCACACCGGGCTTGAGCAGCACCTTGGCAGCGCCGAGCTTGTAGCGGATCTCGTGCGGGATGGTGGTGCCCACCATCGGCACGGTGATCATGTGCTTCTTGGCGTCCTCGACTCCCTTGCGGATGGCGTCGGGGACCTCGCCCGCCTTCCCCAGGCCGGCGCCGACGCGGCCCTGACCGTCGCCGACGACGACGAGGGCGCTGAAGGAGAAGCGGCGGCCGCCCTTGACCACCTTCGCAACGCGGTTGAGCGAGACGATCTTCTCCTGGAGGTCTCCGCCGCGATCGTCGCGACGATCCATTCGCATCGCCATCTCAGAACCTCAACCCGCCTTCGCGGGCCGCCTCCGCCAGCGCGCGAACGCGGCCGTGGTAGAGATAGCCGCCGCGGTCGAACACTACCGTCTCGATGCCTTTGCCGCGCGCCCGCTCCGCGATCGCGCGTCCCACGGCGGCGGCCGCGTCGACCCGCGGGCCCGGCGCGTGCAGCGACTCCTCGCTGGTGGACGCCGCCGCCAGCGTGCGACCCGCAGTGTCGTCCACCAGCTGCACGGTGATGTGTCGCAGGCTGCGATGCATCGCCAGGCGCGGTCTCTCCGCGGTGCCGCTGATGCTCTTCCGCACCCTGCGGTGGCGGCGGCGCCGCGCGGCGTCGCGGTCGTGCTTGGTGTACATGGCTCAGATCGCTCCCGTCACTTGGTCTTGCCTGCCTTGCCTGACTTGCCGGCCTTGCGGCGCAAGCGCTCACCGCGATACAGCACGCCCTTCCCCTTGTACGGCTCGGGCTTGCGGAACGAGCGGATCTTGGCCGCCACCTGGCCGACCACCTCCTTGTCGGCGCCACTCACGACGATCTGGGTCGGTACCGGCACGTCGATGCTGACCCCCTCGGGGGGCGTGTAGCGGATGGGATGCGAGTAGCCCAGCGTGAGCACGAGGTCGTTGCCCTGCTTCGCAGCGCGGAAACCGACGCCGACCAGGTCGAGCTCGCGCGTGAATCCCGCACTCACGCCCTGCACCATGTTGGCGACGAGCGTGCGCGTGAGCCCGTGCAGCGCCCGGTGCGGCGCCGCGTCCGTGGGCCGCTCCACGGTGATCACGCCGTCGTTCACCTCGATGCGCATGGCGGTGGGGAGCACGCGCTCCAGCGTGCCGCGCGCTCCCGTGACGCTCAGGTGATTGGCCTGCAGCGACACCTCGACGCCGGCCGGGACAGCGACCGGCAGCCTGCCTATCCGCGACATGAGGTCACCATACGTACGCCACCACTTCGCCGCCGAGCCCGGCACGCTGCGCCGCCCGTCCCGACATGAGGCCCCGCGAGGTGGAGATGATGGCGATCCCGAGACCTCCGAGCACGCGCGGGATGTCCGCCTTGCCCGCGTACACGCGGAGCCCGGGCTTGCTGATGCGCCGCAGTCCGTTGAGCGCTCGGTTGCGCGACGTCCCCGGCTTCAGCGTGATCGTCAGCGTGCGCCGCGGATCCTCGCCGCCGAGCTCGTACGCGGCGACGAAGCCCTCCTCTTGCAAGACGCGCGCGATCTCGACGCGAATCTTGGATGCGGGCATCTCCACCGTGGCGTGGTGTGCCACAGACGCGTTGCGGATGCGGGTGAGCATGTCGGCGATCGGATCACTCGTCATGGGGTCACCAGGAGCTCTTCTTGACGCCGGGCACCTGCCCGACGCTGGCCAGCTTGCGGAAGCAGATGCGGCACATGCCGAACTTGCGCATGTACGCGCGGGGACGGCCGCAGACGCCGCAGCGGTGGTGCTCCTGCGTGGAGAACCGGGCCGGCCGCAACGACTTGGCGATCAGCGACTTCTTTGCCACGTCAGTTCTTCCTGAAGGGCATGCCGAAACCTGTGAGCAGCGCTCTGCCCTCCTCATCGTTGCGCGCGGTGGTCACGATGCACACCTCGAGCCCGCGCAGCTTGTCCATCTTGTCGTAGTCGATCTCCGGGAACACGAGCTGCTCGCGCAGGCCGAGAGTGTAGTTGCCGTGGCCGTCGAAGGCCCGCGGATCCACGCCGCGGAAGTCCCGGATGCGCGGCAGCGCGACGTTTACCAGCTTGTCGAGGAACTCGTACATGCGTCTTCCCCGGAGTGTGACCTTGGCTCCGATGGGCATGCCCTCGCGCAGCTTGAACGCGGCGACAGAACGGCGGGCGCGGATCACGATCGGCGCCTGGCCGGTGATCGTTTTGAGGTCGGCGACGGCCGCGTCGATGGCGCGCGCGTTGGCGATCGCCTCACCCAGGCCGATGTTGAGCACGATCTTGACCACCGCGGGCACCTGCATGGCGTTGCGGTAGCGGAACTCCTTCACCAGCGACGGCACGATCTCATCGGCGTACTGGCGACGCAGGCGCGCTGCCTCTGCGATCTGCGCTGCCATCACACGGTCGCCCTTTCGTAGCGCTCGCCGCACTTGCGACACACGGTGAAGCGGTTGCCCTCCTCGTCCACCACCTTGCCGATGCGCGTGCGCTTGTCGCAGCGGTTGCACACCAGCATCACGTTGCTGTACGCGATCGGGCCGTCGAAGTCGACGATGCCGCCTTGGATGTTGCCCGCCACGCCGGCGCGGGTGTGGCGCTTCAGCAGATTCACCCCGCGCACCGCGATGCGCTGCTGGTCCGCGAGCACGCGCTCGACCACGCCGCGCTTGCCCTTGTCCTTGCCTGCGATCACCTCGACCGTGTCGCCCTGACGCAGATCGAGCGGGCGCACGTGGCCGAGCGTCCAGCCCTCGCGGCGCAGGCGCACCCTGGTGCGGCGTTTCGCCTTCGCGCTCACGTCAGAGCACCTCCGGCGCAAGGCTGACGATCTTCATGAAGTTGCGTTCGCGCAGCTCACGCGCCACCGGGCCGAAGATGCGCGTGCCACGAGGGTTGTTCTGCGGGTTGATCAGCACGGCGGCGTTCTCGTCGAAGCGGATGTGGCTGCCGTCGGGACGCTTGAACTCCTTGCTCGTGCGCACCACGACGGCGCGGACGACGTCGCCCTTCTTCACCTGCGCGTTCGGCTGCGCCACCTTGACGGTGCCCACGATCACGTCGCCGACCGAGGCGTACTTGCGATAGCTGCCGCCGAGCACGCGGATGCAGAGCAGCTCACGCGCCCCGCTGTTGTCGGCCACCTTCAGCACCGTCTCCTGCTGGATCATCTACTTGGCCTTCTCGATGATCTCGGCCACGCGCCAGCGCTTCTCCTTGGAGAGCGGCCGCGTCTCGGTGATGCGCACGCGGTCGCCCACGTGGCAGATGCCCGCCTCGTCGTGCACCTTGAAGCGCCGCGTGGCCCGCACAACCTTCTTGTAGAGCGGATGCGGCTTCAGATCCTGCACGACGACGATCACGGTCTTCTGCATCCTGTCGCTGACCACGACCCCGTCACGCACCTTGCGGCGCCCGCGCGCCGGCGCGACCGCGCTCGCTTCACTCATCAGCCTCGACCTCGCTGGTGTCATCGTCCGGTCCCGGCTCGACGTCGGACACCGACACTTCGTCCTCGGCCGGCTCTTCGGGAGCGTCCGTTTCGGGCTCCGTCGCCGTCTGCTCAGCAGCCTCGGGCTCCTGCGCCGTCGGCTCAGCAGCCTCGGGGTCCTGCGCCGTCTGCTCAGCAGCCTCGGGGTCCTTCGCGGTCTCGCCAGCAGCCTCGAGCTCCAGCGCCGTCTGGTCAGCAGCCTCGGGGTTCTGCCGCCTTCGGGTGCCCCCCGCGCGGCTCCTCGTAAATCGCCGCGCGGGTTCCTCCCCTTCGGCGTCACCCCTCGGCTGCTGTGGAGCCGTCTCCGCCGCGTCGGCGGCAGCACCCCGACGACGTCGCGGCTCCGAGACAGCCACCGATGCGAGGACTGGCACGGGAGCGAGGATCCCCTTGGCGTGCTCGACGTCGACGGTGAGGGCGCGCGCGATCTCGCGGCGGACGACCCGGACCTGACGATGGTTCTCCACCTGACCCGTGGCCTGCTGGAAGCGGAGCTCGAAGAGGCGGCGGCGCTGCTGGCGCACGTGCTCGCGGAGCTCGTCGTCGCCCATCTCGCGCACGTTCTTGATCGCCTCGGTTTTCTTGCTCATGCGGTGGCCTCGACCTCGGTGCCGCTCTCCTCGCGGGCCACGAAGCGCGTCTTGATGGGGAGCTTGTGCGCCGCGAGCCGCATCGCCTCTTGTGCCGTCTCGTGGGTCACGCCCGCCATCTCGAAGAGGATCCGCCCGGGAAGCACGACGGCAACCCAGCCTTCGGGCTGGCCCTTACCGCTTCCCATGCGCGTCTCCGCGGGCTTCTTGGTGAACGCGTGATCCGGGAATATGCGGATCCAGATCTTGCCGCCGCGCTTGACGTGACGCGTCATCGCGCGCCGCGCCGCTTCGATCTGCCGGTTCGTCATCCAGCACGGCTCCACGGCCTGCAGGCCGTAGTTCCCGAAGTTGAGCGTGTTGCCACGCTGCGCGGTTCCGGTGCGGCGTCCGCGGTGGAGCTTGCGGTGCTTGGTCCGCTTGGGCATCAGCACAGCGCTACTCCTCCTCTTCCTCCGCCACTTCGGCGGGTGCGTCGGCTGCCTTCTTGGCCGGCTTCTTGGCCGGACGCGTCACGGTTGCGGGTTTCTTCGCCGCGGTGGGACGCCGCGCCGCGCTCTTGCGCTTCGGCGTCAGCTTCTCCACCTTCTGGTCCGACGGCGGCACCTGGCTGACGACGGCGGCGATCTCCTCCTCCTCGTCGTCAGGCACGGAGTCGGCAACCGCTGCACCGTCTTCAGACGCTGCCTCGTCCAGCGACGGGATCTCCGGCGCCGGTTCCGCAACGACCTCGGCGGCCGGCACGACCACCGTGCGCTCCACCGGCTGAGCCGCAGGCTCGGGTTGCTCGGCGCGCTCCCGGCCCGGCGCGGGGATCGGCTCGCCCGTGGCCGTCACGAAGTCGCCGAGGTACAGCCAGCACTGCACACCGATGCGTCCGAAGGTGGTGCGAGCCTCGGCCTGACCGTAGTCGATGTTCGCGCGCAGGGTGTGCAGCGGCACGCGGCCGTCTCTGTCCCATTCGCGACGCGACATCTCCGAACCGCCGAGGCGGCCGCCCACCTGGATCTTCGCGCCCTTGGCGCCGGCCCGCATCGACCGCATCAGGGTCTGCTTGAGCGCGCGGCGGAATGCGATGCGCTTCTCCAGCTGCGAGGCGACGTTCTCCGCGACCAGCGTGGCGTCGAGCTCCGGTGTCTTGATCTCGTGGATGGTCACGCGGACCTTCTTCCCGGAGATGCGCTCCAACTCGTCCCTCAGAGCGTCGACAGACGCTCCCTGCTTACCGATGACGATGCCCGGCTTCGCGGTCTGGATGATCACCGTCAGCTGATTGGCGCTGCGTTCCGTTTCGATGCGCGCCACACCCGCATTGCGCAGACGGCTGCCGATGAGCCGGCGCATGGCGAGGTCCTCGTGCAGCAGCTTGGTGTACTCCTTGTCCGCGTACCAGCGCGCGTCCCAGTTGCGGTACACGCCGAGCCGGAACCCGATGGGGTTGACCTTCTGGCCCACTACTCGGTCTCCTCGGAGCTCGCGGCCGGCTTGCGGCGCCGCGGTGCGCGCTTCGCCTTGGGCTTGGCCACGGCTTCCGGCGCAGCGTCCTCTTCGGGCACCACCGGTTCGGGCTCGGCGACGGCAGCGGCAGCAGGGCGACGGCGTGTCGATGCGGCGCCCGCCGGCGTGGCCGGCGCCACCGTCGGCGTGGGCACCGCGGCGCGCGGCAGTCGCACCGCCGATCGCTTGCGCACGTGCTCGCCCAGCTCCTCGTCGGTCACGAAGGCGCGCAGGTGGCTGGTCCGCTTGAACACGCTGCCCACCATGCCGCGCGGCTTCGCCCGCCAGCGCTTGATGATCGCGGCGCCGTCCACCTCGACGCGCGCCACGCGCAGCGACGTCGAGTCCAGGTTGTAGTTGTGCTCGGCGTTTGCTGCCGCCGACTTGATCACCTTGGCCACGTCACGCGCGGCGGAACGCGGCGAGTAGCGCAGGATCACCAGCGCCTCGGCGACGGGAAGGCCCTCGACCATGCGCGTCACGACCCGCGCCTTGCGCGCCGTCGTCCGCACCCACCTCGCTGTCGCTACTACTTCCATCTCTACTTCAATGCCGTGCTGCGCTCGGTGTGATGCCCGTGCCCGCGGTAACGCCGCGTGGCGGCGAACTCGCCGAGCTTGTGGCCGACCATCGCCTCGGTGATGAACACGGGCACGTGCTTGCGGCCGTCGTGCACCGCGATCGTGTGGCCCACCATCTCGGGGAACACGTCGCTGCGCCGCGACCAGGTCTTGATGATGCGCTTCTCCCGCGTGGCGTTGAGCTGCTGCACCTTCTGCAGCAGGTGGTCGTCACAGAACGGACCCTTCTTCAGCGATCTGCCCATTACTTGCTCCGGCGCCGCACGATCATGCGATCGGTGCTCTTGTTGTGCCGCGTGCGGTGTCCCAGGGCCGGCTTGCCCCACGGTGTCTGGGGATTGCCACCGGCGCCGCTGCGTCCCTCGCCCCCGCCGTGCGGATGGTCGAACGGGTTCATGGTCATGCCGCGCACCGCCGGACGAAACCCGCGCCAGCGCGTCTTGCCTGCCTTGCCGACCACCTGGTTCTCGTGGTCGACGTTGCCCACCTGGCCGATGGTGGCCCGGCAGCGCACGTCGATGAGCCGGACCTCCGCGCTGGGCATGCGCACCTGCGCGTACGGCCCGTCCTTGGCGAGCAGCTGGGCGGCGGCGCCCGCGCTGCGCACCAGCTGCGCGCCACGTCCGAGCTGCACCTCCAGGTTGTGGATGGTCGTGCCCAGCGGGATGCTGGCGATGGGCAGGCAGTTGCCCGCCCGGATCTCGGAGCCGGCGCCTGACATCACCGTGTCGCCGACGGCGAGGCCGAGCGGCGCGAGGATGTAGCGCTTCTCGCCGTCAGCGTAGTTGATCAGCGCGATGCGCGCGCTGCGGTTGGGGTCGTACTCGATCGTGGCGACGCGGCCGGGCACGCCGTCCTTCTCGCGCTTGAAGTCGATGATCCGGTACGCCTTCTTGTGACCGCCGCCGCGATGGCGGACGGTGATGCTCCCCGTGTTGTTGCGCCCGCTGTGCTTCTTGAGATGCTCCACCAGGGTGCGCTCCGGCGTGCCGCGCGTGACCTCTTCGAAGGTGCTGACGGACATGAACCGCCGTCCGGGGCTGGTGGGCTTGTACTTCTTTACTGGCATTTCTAACTTACACGCCTTCGAAGAGGCCTTCTATCTTCTGGCCGGGCGCGAGCGTCACCACGGCCTTCTTCCACCCGGTGCTGCTGCCCGACACGCGGGAACGGCCGCGTGAGCGCTGCCGCACCTTGCCGCGCACCACGATGGTGTTCACGGAGATCACCGAGATCTTCTGATCGGCGAACGCCTCTTCCACGGCGCGCCGGATCTCGATCTTGTTGGCCGACGGATGGCAGCGGAAGACATAGCGGCCGTTGGCCATCGCTGCGTACGACTTCTCACTCACCACCGGCCTGATGAGCACCTGCTCGAAGCTCCGGCCCGCGCTCATGCCAGCACCTCGGTGACGTGCTCCAGCGCCTCCTGGGTCAGCAGGACCGTCTCCGCGGCGAGCAGGTCGCGCACCGACAGGTTGCCGGCGAGCACCACGCGCACCTCGGGGATGTTGCGCGCGCTCTTCTCCAGCACCTCGTTGTGCGTCCCCAGGACCATGAGCACGCGCCGGCCCGCCTCAACCGTGCGGAGCAGGCTCGACGACGGCACGGGTTCGCGGCGCCTCCAGCGAGAACTCTCCGAGCACCATCAGCTGCTGCTCGCGAGCCTTCGTCGTCAGCGCGCTGCGCAGCGCCGTGCGGCGCTGCTTGCGTGGCATCTCCTGCCGGTACGAACGCGGGTGCGGGCCGAACACGACGCCACCGCCGGTCCACTGCGGCGCGCGGATCGACCCCTGCCGTGCGCGTCCGGTTCCCTTCTGACGGTACGGCTTGCGCCCACCGCCGCGCACCTTGCCGCGGGTGCGCGTGGAGTGCGTGCCCTGGCGGCCATTGGCCAGCTGGCGCAGCAGCGCCTGATGCATCACCGCGACGTTGACCTCGGTGTCGAAGACCGCGCCCGGCAGGTCGACCTCACCGGTCGCCGCGCCGGTCGCATCCACGAGGCGCACGCTGCTCATGACGCCGCCTCGACGGCCGCGCCGCGTGCGCTGCGACGCACCAGCACGACGCTGTTGCGGTGTCCCGGGACCGCGCCCTTCACGAGCAGCAGATTGCGGTCGCCATCGACGCGCACCACCTCGAGATGGCGCACCGTGGCGCGCCGTGCGCCCAGCTGCCCGGCCATGCGCACGCCGCGGAAGACGCGCGCCGCGTCGGTCGAGCCGATCGATCCCGGCTGCTTGATGTTGTGCGAGCCGTGGCGTCACAGGCCCGCGCTTGAAGTTGTGCCGTTTGTGCGGGCCGGCGAACCCCTTGCCCTGGGTGACGCCGCTCACGTCGATGAGCTCGCCGGGCGTGAACTGGTCAACGCCGAGCTGCGCGCCGACCTCGACGTCACCGGGATCGCGCACCTCGGCGAGCACGCGCTGCGGCGCAAGCCCCGCGCGCTTGAAGTGTCCCGCGAGCGGCTTCGGCGTGCGCCGCGGCAGGCGCTCGCCGAAACCCAGCTGGGCGGCCTCGTAGCCGTCGACGGCGGTGGTCTTGCGCTGCACCACTCGACACCCGCCGGCGTCGAGCACGGTGACGCCGACCACGGTGCCTCGCTCCGTGAACACCTGGGCCATGCCCACCTTGCGGGCCAGGATCGCACCGCTCACAGCTTGATCTCGATGTTCACGCCGCTCGGGAGGTTGAGGCGCATGAGCGCGTCGACCACCTTGGGGTTGGCGTCGAGGATGTCCAGGATCCGCTTGTGCGTCCGCATCTCGAACTGCTCGCGCGAGTCCTTGTCGATGAACGGCGACCGCACCACCGTGTACTTGTTGATGCTGGTCGGCAACGGGACCGGCCCGGCGACACGGGTTCCCGTGCGCGTGGCTGTGTCGACGATGCGCGACGCGGCCTGGTCGAGCACGCGGTGGTCGTACGCCTTCAGCCGGATACGGATCTTCTGCGCCATGTGCTTATGCGTGCGGTGATTGCGCTGGAGCGCAGCGGCATGCCCGGAGCGGGACCCTCTGCGGAGGCGAGCCACACGTGCTCAGAGCGCAGGGCGAGCTGAGCAGGAGGGTGCGATGGGCAGCGCCCATCGACACCCGCGGTCCCGCGCAGCGGCATCCCGCTGCGCTGCCACGCCCAGTCGCTTACGTTGAACACGTTGTGGTGCATCAGATCCTTACTTTTCGATTGACGTCACGGCACCCGCGCCGACGGTCCGGCCGCCCTCGCGGATGGCGAAGCGCATGCCGTCCTCGACCGCTATGGGCGTGATCAGCTCGATGCCCATCTCGACGTTGTCGCCGGGCATGCACATCTCCTGGCCCTCGGGCAGCGAGATCGTGCCGGTCACGTCCGTGGTGCGGATGTAGAACTGGGGACGGTAGCCGTTGAAGAACGGCGTGTGGCGGCCACCCTCGTCCTTGCTCAGCACGTACACCTGCGCCTTGAACTTGGTGTGCGGCGTGATCGTGCTCGGCTTGGCGAGCACCTGGCCGCGCTCCACCTCCTCGCGCTTGACACCACGCAGGAGGCAGCCGACGTTCATGCCCGCCTCGCCCTGGTCGAGCAGCTTGTGGAACATCTCGACGCCGGTGACGGTGGTCTTGGTCGTCTCCTTGATGCCGACGATCTCGACCTGCTCGTTCACCTTGACCAGGCCGCGCTCGATGCGGCCGGTCACCACGGTGCCGCGACCCTCGATCGAGAACACGTCCTCGATGGGCATCATGAAGGGCTTGTCGACCGGCCGCTGCGGCACCGGGATGTAGGTGTCCACCGCGTCCATCAGCTTGAGCACGCCGTCCATCGCGTCCTTCTCGCCCTCGAGTGCCTTGAGCGCGGACACGCGCACCACCGGGATGTCGTCACCGGGGAACTCGTAGCGGCTCAGCAGCTCGCGCACCTCGAGCTCGACCAGCTCGAGCAGCTCCTCGTCGTCGACCGCGTCGACCTTGTTGAGCGCCACCACGATGTACGGGACGCCGACCTGGCGGGCCAGCAGGATGTGCTCGCGCGTCTGCGGCATGGGTCCGTCGGTGGCTGCGACCACCAGGATCGCGCCGTCCATCTGCGCCGCGCCGGTGATCATGTTCTTGATGTAGTCGGCGTGGCCGGGGCAGTCCACGTGCGCGTAGTGACGATTCTTGGTCTCGTACTCCACGTGCGCCGTGGCGATCGTGATGCCACGGGCCTTCTCCTCGGGCGCGTTGTCGATCTTGTCGAAGGCGACGAACGTGTTGTCACCGCCGACCGTTTCGGCGAGCGTCTTGGTGATCGCCGCGGTGAGCGTGGTCTTGCCGTGGTCGATGTGACCGATGGTCCCGACGTTCACGTGGGGTTTGGTGCTCGCGTACTTCTTCTTGGCCATATTCCGTCCTTACTTGGCTGCTGTCCTCGTTTGGTTTCCGATCATGTCTTTGCCTTGGCGACGATCTCGTCGGCAAGGCTTGCCGGCAGGGGCTGGTAGTGGTGGAACTCCATGCTGTAGTTGGCGCGGCCCTGCGTCATGCTGCGCAGATCGGTGGCATAGCCGAACATCGTCGCCAGCGGCACCTCCGCGTGCACCATCTGCGACGAGGCACGGCCCTCCATGCCCAGGATGTGACCGCGCCGTGCAGTCAGGTCGCCCATCACGTCACCCATGAATTCCTCGGGCATGAAGGCATCGACCCGCATGATGGGCTCGAGCAGCACCGGCTTGCCTTTGCGCAGGCCGTCCTTGAAGCCCATCGATCCCGCGATGGAGAACGCCTGCTCGCTGGAGTCGACCTCGTGGTACGAGCCATCCACCAGCGCGACCTTCACGTCGACCACCGGATAACCGGCGAGCACGCCGTTGGCCAGCGAATCCGAGATGCCGCGCTGCACCGCGGGGATGTACTCGCGCGGGATCGCTCCGCCGACGATGCGATTGAGGAACTCGAAGCCACTGCCGGCCTCGTTGGGCGCCAGCTCCAGCTCCACGTGGCCGTACTGGCCCCGGCCGCCCGACTGGCGCACGAAACGCCCGGTGCCGTGCGCCGGCTGCGTGATCGTCTCGCGATACGCGACCTGCGGCTTGCCCACGTTGGCGTCGACCTTGAACTCGCGCAGCATGCGGTCGACGATGATCTCGAGGTGGAGCTCGCCCATTCCCGAGATGACCGTCTGACCGGTCTCCTCGTCGGTGCGCACGCGGAACGTCGGGTCCTCCTCCGCGAGCTTCTGCAGCGCCACCCCCATCTTGTCCTGGTCTGCCTTGCTCTTGGGTTCGACGGCGACGGCGATGACCGGCTCGGGGAAGGTGATCGACTCCAGCACCACAGGGTGGCGTTCGTCGCACAGCGTGTCGCCGGTGGTCGTCTTGCGCAGGCCGATGGCCGCGGCGATGTCGCCGGCGCGCACCTCCTCGATCTCCTCGCGGTGGTTGGCGTGCATCTGCAGGATGCGGCCGACGCGCTCGCGCTCGTCCTTGCTCGCGTTGTACACGTAGGAGCCGCTGCGCAGCACGCCGCTGTACACCCGGAAGAAGGTGAGCTTGCCGACGAACGGGTCCGTGGCGATCTTGAAGGCGAGAGCGGCGAACGGCTCCTCGTCGCTCACCTTGATGGTGGCGTCCTTGTCACCGCGCAGCCGCTTGGCGGTGATCGCCGGCTTGTCCAGCGGTGACGGCAGGAAGTCCACCACCGCGTCCAGCATGGGCTGCACACCCTTGTTCTTCAGCGCCGAGCCGCATAGCACGGGGAAGATGCGCGTGCTCACGGTGCCGGCGCGCAGTCCCTTGACGATGTCGTCGTGGCTGAGCGTCTCACCCTCGAGATACTTGACCATCACCTCGTCGTCCGATTCGGCGACAGCCTCGAGCAGGTCGTGCCGGTATCGCGCCACCTGCTCGCGCATGGACTCGGGGATGGCGGCGCGCTTCAGCGTGGTGCCCAGGTCGTCGGTGTAGATGATCGCCTGCTCGTTGATCAGGTCGACCATGCCCTTGAAGTCGGACTCCGCGCCGATGGGCAGCTGGATCGGGATCGCCCGCGCGCCCAGCCGGTCCCGGATCGCCGCGGTAGCGGCGAAAAAATCAGCTCCTACCCTGTCCATCTTGTTGATGAAGCAGATGCGGGGGACGTCGTAGCGGTCGGCCTGACGCCACACGGTCTCCGACTGCGGCTCCACTCCGGCCACGGCGTCGAACACGGCAACGGCGCCGTCGAGCACACGAAGGCTGCGCTCCACCTCGACGGTGAAGTCGACGTGTCCCGGCGTGTCGATGATGTTGATGCGGTGGCCA
This sequence comes from Candidatus Dormiibacterota bacterium, assembly GCA_963777285.1. Classification (GTDB taxonomy): domain Bacteria; phylum Chloroflexota; class Dormibacteria; order Aeolococcales; family Aeolococcaceae; genus JAFARE01. Next base: position 182,687 of record CAVZPR010000001.1, on the reverse strand, counting down.
CGCCACTCCGCCGCGGTCGCGGCTGACGTGATGGTGATGCCGCGCTCCTGCTCCTGCACCATCCAGTCCATGGTCGCGGCGCCCTCGTGCACCTCGCCCATCTTGTGGATGCGGCCCGTGTAGAACAGCACGCGCTCGGTGGTCGTGGTCTTGCCCGCATCGATGTGGGCCATGATCCCGATGTTCCGGGTCTTCTCCAGGGGAAAGGCGCGCGTGCGCACTGCGACTGCCATGTCAGTAGCGGAAATGGGAGAAGGCCTTGTTGGACTCCGCCATCTTGTGCGTGTCTTCCTTGCGCTTGATCGAGGCGCCCACGCCGTTGGCCGCGTCCATCAATTCAGAAGCCAGGCGGTCGGCCATGCTGCGGCCGCCGCGCGCTCGCGCGTACCTGATGATCCAGCGGCGGGCCAGCGCCTGGCGGCGGTCGTGGCGGATCTCCACCGGCACCTGGTACGTCGCGCCGCCGACGCGCTTCGGCTTCACCTCGAGGATGGGCGTGACGTTGCGGATCGCCTGGTCGAAGACATCGAGCGGCTCCTTGCGCGAGGAGCGGCGGATCTTCTCGAAAGCGTCGTAGACGATCCCCTCGGCCACGCTCTTCTTGCCACGGAACATGAGGCAGTTGACGAACTTGGCCACGCCCACGTTGGCGTAGATCGGGTCAGGCAGGATGGTGCGTCGGGTGACGCGAGCTCGCCGAGGCATGGTCAGGAACCGCGCTTCTCGCGCTTGGCGCCGTACTTGCTGCGCCCCTGCTTGCGGTTCTTGGTGCCGGCGGTGTCCAGGGCGCCGCGGATCACGTGGTAGCGCACGCCGGGCAGGTCACGGACGCGCCCGCCGCGGATCAGCACCACCGAGTGCTCCTGCAGGTTGTGGCCGATTCCGGGGATGTACGCGGTCACCTCCACCTTGGTGGTCAGGCGGACGCGTGCCACCTTGCGAAGCGCCGAGTTGGGCTTCTTGGGCGTGGTCGTGTACACGCGCACGCAAACACCGCGGCGCTGGGGCGATCCCCGAAGCGCGCGGGCTTTCGTCTTGCGAGTTGGGCTGGTTCGGCCTTTCCGGACCAGCTGCTGGATTGTGGGCACGTTTGACCGTTGTGAGGAACAGCGCACTGCCACGAAACAGCGCGCGGAAGTACACCAGACCGCTCGTGGCGCGACTGCGAATCGTACCAGCGTTCGAGTTCAGCCGTCAAATTCGGAACGGTGCGCCGCGGCGCCCGTGATATCGTTCGCGCCCGAAACAGACGACAGCCGTCGTCCGTCGCCGAAGACCGCAGGCGCGGAGCGTTCTCCGCTCAATCCCCTGCGCAGGTGGACGAGCACCGGCCCCCTCTTGGGCGGTTTGGGGTGTTCTACCTGGTCGGCCCGGTCGCGGCCGGCCCGGAGGAACCCATGGCAACCACCGAAGAGGCGCCCGTCAGGGCGGGGCCCCGCAAGCGCGAGGCGGTCGCTCACCTCAGCGAGCTGCTGAGCCGGGCCACCTCGGCCGTGGTCACCGACTACCGCGGCCTGTCGGTGAAGCAGCTCGAGGACCTGCGCGGGCGACTTCGCGCAGAGAGCGTCGACTACGTCGTGGTGAAGAACACCCTGGCGCGGCGGGCGGCGACGGAGGCGGGGATTCCCCAATTCGCCGACGCCCTCAAGGGCCCGGTCGGCCTGGCGCTGGGCTATGGCGAGCTGGCCACCCCGGCTCGGATCCTGAACGAGTACTTCAGATCCACCCGGCTGCTCCCGATGGTCGCCGGGCTCGTCGAGGGACAGGTGCTGGACCAGGCGGGCGTCCGCGTCCTGGCCGAGCTGCCTTCACGTGACCAGCTGCTGGCCCAGCTGGCCGGAACGCTCCAGTCGCCGCTGACCGCGCTGGCGGGCGGCCTGAATTCGATCCTGACCAACCTGGCGGGGGCGCTCGAGGCCTACCGCGACAAGCTCGCCGCCTGACCGGGCGGCCAACCACCAGTTCTTAAAGGAGTAGCGAGATGGCCGCCAAGACCCTGACCCCCGAGGAGTTCGTCGACGCCCTGCAGCAGTGGACCGTGCTCGACGTGGTCAACGCGGTGAAGCTGATGGAGGAGAAGCTGGGCGTCAAGGCGGCGGCTCCCGTCGCGGTGGCGGCGGCAGCTCCCGGCGCGGCCGCCGAGGCCCCCGCCGAGGAGCAGACGGAGTTCACCGTGGTGCTCACCGCGGCCGGCGACGCCAAGATCAATGTGATCAAGGCGGTGCGCGAGATCACCGGGCTCGGGCTCAAGGAGGCGAAGGACCTGGTCGACAGCGCGCCCAAGCCCGTGCGCGAGGGCGTCGCGCGCGGCGAGGCCGATTCCACTGCGGCGAAGCTCCAGGAAGCCGGCGCCAGCGTCGAGGTTCGGTAGGCCAGGAGGAGCAGCCTGGGTCCTGCCGGGCGAACCCGGGTCCTGCCGGGCGAAGCAGCCCGGGTCCTGCCGGGCGAAGCAGCCCGGGTCCTGCCGCCTTCGGGTACCCCCCGCGCGGCTCCTCGGGAATCGCCGCGCGGGTTCCTCCCCTCCGGCGTCACCCGGGCTGCTTCAGTCCTTCGGCGCCACCCCGGGCTGCTTCAGTCCTTCGGCGCCACCCCGGGCTGCTTCAATCCCGTCGGCGTCACCCTGGCGCTTCAGTCCTTCGGCGTCACCCGGGCCGCTCTCGTAGGGCGGGCCGGACCTTCGCGCGGCTGCTGCAGTCAGTTTGGGCGCGCGTCGACGCGCGAGTTTGGGTGGGCGGCCAACGGGCCGCAGGGCGCACTAAGACTACCGCGGCCGGGCCGGAATTTGCTACGATACGGGATTGTGCCCGTCGTCGCGCTGCCCGCGCGTATTCCTTTTCGGGGGAACTCTAGCATATGGTGCTTTCGCCTACCACTCCTTCCGTTCGCAAGAGCTACGGCCGGATTGCTGACAAGCTCGAAGTCGGAAACCTGATCCAGACACAACTGGATTCATTCGAGTGGTTCAGGCGGGAGGGGCTTCGGGAACTCTTCAACGAGATCAACCCGATAACTGATTACACCGGAAAGAACTATGAACTGCGCTTCCTGGATTACGAATTCGGCGCACCCAAGTTCGACGAGGAGGAGTGCCGCCAGCGGGACATGACCTTCTCCGCCCCGCTGCGGATCAACACCCGGCTCCACATCAAGACCGGCGAGAACGCCGGCGAGATCAAGGAGGCCGAGGTCTTCATGGGCGACTTCGCCATGATGACCCCGGAAGCCACGTTCATCGTCAACGGCACCGAGCGGGTCGTCGTCTCCCAGCTGGTCCGCTCGCCCGGCGTCTACTTCACGTCCAGCGAGGACCGCGCCTCGGGCCGCCTGCTCTTCGCGGCCAAGCTCATCCCCAACCGGGGCGCCTGGCTCGAGATCGAGACCTCGAGCAAGGACATCCTCACCGTCAAGATCGACCGCAAGCGCAAGGTGCCGGTGACGACGCTGGTCCGGGCCCTCGGCTACGGCTCCAACGAGGACATCAAGGCGCTGTTCGCCGAGGTCGACAACGACCCCGAGCACCAGTACATCGCGGCCACCCTGGAGAAGGACGCGACCACCTCGGTCGAGGAGGCGCTGGTCGAGCTCTACCGCAAGATCCGCCCCGGCGACCCGCCCACCGTCGAGAACGCGCGCAACCTGCTCAACTCGCTCTTCTTCAACGCCCGCCGCTTCGACCTGTCCAAGGTGGGCCGCTTCAAGCTCGACAAGAACCTGGGCATCAGCGAGGAAGAGGCACGCGAGCGCGCCCTGGACAAGGACCGCCGCATTCTCGACCACAACGACTTCACCGGCATGATCCGCAAGCTCATCCAGCTCAACAACGGGGTGGGTGAGGCGGACGACATCGACCACCTGGGCAATCGCCGTGTCCGCGCCGTCGGCGAGCTGCTGCAGAACCAGTTCCGCATGGGCCTGATCCGCATGGAGCGGATCATCAAGGAGCGCATGACCATCTGCGATTCGCTGACGGTCACCGCAGCCTCACTGATCAACGCGCGCCCCGTCGTCGCGGCGATCAAGGAGTTCTTCGGGTCCAGCCAGCTCTCGCAGTTCATGGACCAGACCAACCCGCTGGCCGAGCTGACGCACAAGCGGCGGCTCTCGGCGCTGGGGCCGGGCGGCCTCTCCCGTGAGCGCGCCGGGTTCGATGTGCGCGACGTGCACCACAGCCACTACGGGCGCATCTGCCCCATCGAGACGCCGGAGGGACCGAACATCGGCCTCATGGGCTCGCTGGCCACATTCGCTCGCGTCAACGAGTTCGGCTTCATCGTGACGCCGTTCCGCCGCGTGCACCGCGACGGTGGCGGCAACCCCGTGGTCAGCGACGAGATCGTGTTCCTCTCGGCCGACGAGGAGGACAAGTACAACGTGGCGCAGGCCAACGCGCCGCTCGACGCCGGCGGGCACTTCACGGTGTCGCACGTCGCATGCCGCAGCCGGCACACCTTCAAGGACCTCCCGGTGACCGAGGTCGACTACATGGACGTGTCGCCGAAGCAGACGGTGAGCGTGGCCACCGCGCTGATCCCGTTCCTCGAGCACGACGACGCCAACCGCGCGCTGATGGGTTCCAACATGCAGCGGCAGGCGGTGCCGCTGCTGGTCACGGAATCGCCCATCGTGGGCACGGGCATGGAAGAGCACGCGGCGCGCAACTCCGGTGAGATGGTGCTGGCGCGCAAGGCCGGCACCGTGGTCGGGGTGTCGTACCCCGAGCCCGCCGCCAGCGACCGCAGCGTGGAGAAGATCCTCAGCGGCCAGGACTTCGGCATCGGAATCCTGGTGCGGCCCGACGACGGCGGCCCCGACCAGTGGTACGGCGTGCACAAGTTCGTGCGCAGCAACCAGGGCACCTGCCTCTCGCAGCGCACGCTGGTGAAGACCGGTGATCACGTGAATCCCGGCGACGTCCTCGCCGACGGGCCGTCCACGCAGGGCGGCGAGCTCGCCCTGGGCCGCAACGTGCTCGTGGCGTTCATGCCCTGGGAGGGCTACAACTTCGAGGACGCGATCCTCATCAGCGAGTCGGTGGTGCGCGACGACAAGTACACCTCGATCCACATTGAGGAGTTCGAGATCGAGGCGCGAGACACCAAGCTCGGCCCGGAGGAGATCACGCGCGACCTTCCCAACATCGCCGAGGAATCGCTGAAGAACCTCAACGAGCGCGGCATCATCTACGTCGGCGCCGAGGTCAGCCCGGGCGACATCCTGGTGGGCAAGATCACGCCCAAGGGCGAGTCCGAGCTCAGCGCCGAGGAGCGCCTGCTGCGCGCCATCTTCGGTGAGAAGGCGCGCGAGGTGCGCGATTCGTCGCTGCGGGTGCCGCACGGCGAGCGCGGCATCGTCGTCGACGTCAAGCTCTTCAGCCGCGAGGCGGGGCACGAGCTGCCCCCTGGGGTGAACGAGCTGGTGCGCGTCTACGTGGCGCAGAAGCGAAAGATCAGCCAGGGCGACAAGATGGCCGGGCGCCACGGAAACAAGGGCGTCATCGCCCGCATCCTGCCCATCGACGACATGCCCTACCTTCCCGACGGCACGCCGGTGGAGATCGTGCTCAACCCGCTGGGCGTGCCCAGCCGGATGAATCTCGGCCAGGTGCTGGAGACGCACCTCGGGTACGCGGCGCACGCGCTGGGACTCAAGGTCGCGTCACCGGTGTTCGACGGGGCGCCGGAGGAGTTGATCGAGGACGAGCTGGAGCGTTCCGGCCTGCCGCGCAGCGGCAAGCAGCGGCTCCGCGACGGACGCACGGGCGAGTACTTCGACCATGACATCACGGTCGGCTACATCTACATGCTGAAGCTCGCGCACCTCGTGGAGGACAAGATCCACGCGCGCAGCACGGGCCCCTACTCCCTGGTCACGCAGCAGCCGCTGGGTGGCAAGGCGCAGTTCGGTGGCCAGCGCTTCGGCGAGATGGAGGTGTGGGCCCTCGAGGCGTACGGCGCCAGCCACATCCTGCAGGAGATCCTCACCGTCAAGAGCGACGACATCGTCGGTCGCGTCAAGGCGTACGAGGCGATCGTCAAGGGTGAGAACACGCTGGAGGCCGGCATCCCCGAGTCCTTCCGCGTGCTGGTGAAGGAGCTGGAAGGCCTCGCCCTCGGCGTCGAGATCCAGTCCGAAGACGAGCATCAGATCGTCCTCGGCGAAGAGGACATCCCCGACATTCCTCTCGACCTCGGCATCCACCTCGAGCGCGACGAGCGCGACGACGTGGACGAGGTCCGATGACCATCGCAGCAAGCAAGACGGAGACAGGTAAGGAAGAGTGCTGAAACTCGAGAATTTCGACGCGCTGAGGTTGTCCATCGCCAGCCCGGAGATGATCCTCTCCTGGTCGCACGGCGAGGTCACGAAGCCGGAGACCATCAACTACCGCACGCTCAAGCCGGAGCGCGACGGCCTCTTCTGCGAGAAGATCTTCGGCCCCACCAAGGACTGGGAATGCCACTGCGGCAAGTACAAGCGCTACCGCTACAAGGGCATCATCTGCGACAAGTGCGGCGTCGAGGTGACCCGCGCCAAGGTGCGCCGCGAGCGGATGGGTCACATCAAGCTGGCCTCGCCGGTGTCGCACGTCTGGTACTTCAAGGGCATCCCGTCGCGCATGGGACTGCTGCTCGACATGAGCCCGCGCAACCTGGAGAAGGTCCTCTACTTCGCCAACTACATCGTCACGTCGATCGATGACAAGGCGCGCCACGAGCTGGTCGCCAAGCTCGATCCGGACACGGACGAGCGCGTGGTGGCGCTCAAGCAGCGCATCGACTCGGGCGACACGGACAGGCGCGGCGACATCGAAGCGCGAATCACCGAGCGCGAGCAGGCGATGGCGACACATCTGCAGGCCCTCGACGCGGAACAGGAGCGCCGCCTGACGACGCTGCGCGAGTCCGCCGCGGACCTCGACGAACGCATCCAGGACGCCAAGGGCCGCAAGGCACCGGCCAACTTCACGCTCAACGACTCGGTGGTAACAGAGGTCGCGGCCAAGAAGGGGGTCATGCTCGACGAGGACCTGGCGGTCGCGGTGCAGAAGCGCGCCACGGAGCGCGAGCAGGAGATCGTGGACGGCATCGCGCAGCGGCGCCAGGAGACCGAGGACGAGATCGGCGCCGAGGTCGCACAGCTGCGCGCCGAGCTCGAGGGCTCCCGCGCCGAAACCGAGTTCTCCGCGCGCGACGAGCTCGAGAACCTGCGCCAGGAGGTGGTCAAGCAGCGCGAGGAGCTGCAGAACCTCTCCGTGCGTGACCTGCTCACCGACACCATGTACCGCGAGCACGTGGAGAAGTTCGGCAAGGTGTTCAAGGCGGGCATCGGCGCGTCTGCCATCCGCGAGCTGCTGCAGCAGATCGACCTCGCCGAGGAGGCCATCCGGCTGCGCGAGGAATCGAAGTCGACCAGCGGGCAGCGGCGTCAGAAGGCGATCAAGCGGCTGCGCGTGGTCGAAGCGTTCCGCAAGTCGGGGACGTCTCCCGCGTGGATGATCCTCGACGTGCTGCCGGTGATCCCGCCGGAGCTGCGTCCCATGGTGCAGCTGGACGGTGGACGATTCGCCACCAGCGACCTCAACGACCTGTACCGCCGCGTCATCAACCGCAACAACCGCCTCAAGAGACTGCTGGAGCTGGGCGCGCCCGAGATCATCGTGCGCAACGAAAAGCGGATGCTGCAGGAGGCGGTCGACGCGCTCATCGACAACGGCCGACGCGGCCGTGCCATCACCGGCACGGGCAACCGCAAGCTCAAGTCGCTGAGCGACATGCTCAAGGGGAAGCAGGGCCGCTTCCGTCAGAACCTGCTGGGCAAGCGCGTCGACTACAGCGGCCGCTCGGTGATCGTCGTGGGACCGGAGCTGCGCGTGCACGAGTGCGGGCTGCCCAAGAAGATGGCGCTCGAGCTCTTCAAGCCGTTCGTGATGCGCGAGCTGGTCTCCCAGAACAGCACTCAGAACATCAAGAGCGCGAAGCGCATGGTGGAGCGGGTTCGGCCCGAGGTCTGGGACATCCTCGACGGCGTCATCAAGGAGCATCCGGTGCTCCTCAACCGCGCCCCGACGCTGCACCGCCTCGGCATCCAGGCATTCATGCCCGTGCTGGTCGAGGGCCAGGCGATCCAGATCCACCCCCTGGTCTGCAAGGCGTTCAACGCCGACTTCGACGGCGACCAGATGGCGGTGCACGTTCCGCTCTTCAGCGGCGCCGTCGCCGAGGCCAAGAACCTGATGATGTCGTCGAACAACATCCTCAGCGCATCCAACGGGAGCCCGGTGGTGGCGCCCACGCAGGACATCGTGCTGGGTGCGTACTACCTGACACAGGAGTTCGCCGAGGACGGCGCCACGCCCGATCCGGCGAGGCTCCCCACCTTCTCGTCCGGTGAGGAGGCGCTGCTCGCGTTCGAGCATCGCCGCGTCGACCTGCACGCCAAGGTCCGCGTGCGCATGCCGCGCCGCAAGCTCTACGCGCACCGCGCGTCCCAGGACACGCCTGAGGGCACCGAGCTCGTGGTCACCACGCCGGGCCGTGTGCTCTTCAACGACGTGCTGCCGCTGGGCGAGACGGGCGTCGACAACGATCTGCCCTCGCTGGCGTTCCACAACGAGGTGCTCGACCTGCGCAAGCTGGGACAGCTGGTCAAGGAGTGCTACGACCTGCACGGTTCGGAGACGACGGCGCAGATCGTCAACGACATCAAGCGGCTCGGCTTCCACTACGCAACGCGCGCCGGCGTCACGGTGTCGGCCATGGACATCAAGACCCCTGAACGCAAGGCCGGCATCATCAGCCAGGCCGAGCAGGAGGTCGAAGAGGTCGACCTGCAGTTCCGCCGCGGGCTGATCACCGACGACGAGCGCTACCTGAAGACGGTCGACATCTGGACCAAGGCCACCGACGACGTGACCAAGGTGACCATGGCCTCGTTCGACCGCTTCCACCCCGTGCTCATGATGTCGCAGTCCGGCGCGCGCGGCTCGACGCAGCAGATCCGCCAGCTGGCGGGAATGCGCGGCCTCATGGCCGACCCCACCGGCCGCATCATCGACCTGCCCATCAAGGCCAACTTCTCGGAAGGCCTCACCGTGCTGGAGTACTTCATCTCCACGCACGGCGCCCGCAAGGGACTGGCCGACACCGCGCTGCGCACCGCAGACTCCGGATACCTGACGCGCCGCCTCGTCGACGTCGCGCAGGACGTGATCGTGCGCATCGAGGACTGCGAGACCACGGCGGGCATCTGGATCGAGCTGGAAGACTCGGAGCTCACCGACCGCGTGCTGGACCGCTACCAGGGCCGCATCGCGGCCCAGGACGTGAGCCTCGGCGACGAGGTGATCGTGGCGGCCGGCGAGGAGATCGAGGATGAAGCCGCGCGCCGCATCTACGCGGAGCGGGCACAGCTGGGGCGGGTGAAGGTGCGCAGCATCATGACCTGCAAGGCGCGCGAGGGCGTCTGCCGCATGTGCTACGGCCGCAACCTGGCCACCGGCCGGCTGGTGGAGATCGGTGAAGCGGTGGGCGTCATCGCCGCGCAGTCGATCGGCGAGCCCGGCACGCAGCTCACCATGCGCACGTTCCACACCGGTGGCGTCGCCACCGGCGGCTCCGACATCACCCAGGGCCTGCCGCGCGTCGAGGAGCTCTTCGAGGCGCGCGTGCCCAAGGGCAAGGCGCTGATCGCGGAGATCGACGGCAACGTCGAAGTGATCCGCGGTGAGAACCGCTCGCTGCGGGTGAAGGTCACCTCACGCGACGTGTTCGACACGACGTATGCGATCCCCTCCAAGTTCGCGCTCATCGTCGAGGACGGGCAGGCGGTCGCGGAGGGCGGCGAGGTGGCACGCGGCGTCGACCAGAACGGCAAGGAGATGTCCATCCGCAGCAAGTACGCGGGTGTCGCCAAGATCGGCGCCAAGGAGATCACCATCCGCACCAGCGACGAGGAGGCGCGCGAGTATCCGATCCCGGTCTCGTCGCAGCTCGTGGTTCGCGACGGCGACCACGTCAACGCCGGCGACAAGGTGACCGAGGGTTCGATCAGCCCCCAGGAGCTGCTCCTGGTGCGCGGCCGCGACGATGTGCAGAACTACCTGGTGCGCGAGGTGCAGCGTGTGTACCGCAGCCAGGGCGTCGACATCAACGACAAGCACATCGAGGTCATCGTTCGCCAGATGATGCGCAAGGTGCGCATCGACAACGCCGGCGACACCGACTTGCTCCCCGGCGAGATCGTTTCGCAGTTCGAATGGGAGGAGGCCAACGCCAAGGCGCTCAGCGAGGGCGGCGAGCCTGCCATCGCGCAGACGGTGCTGCTCGGCCTGATCAAGGCGGCGCTCAACACGGCGTCCTGGCTGTCGGCGGCCTCGTTCCAGGAGACGACCCGCGTGCTCACCGAAGCCGCGATCTCCGGCAAGGTCGACAAGCTGCGCGGCCTCAAGGAGAACGTGATCATCGGCAAGCTGATCCCCGCCGGCACGGGTCTCGACTACTACCAGAAGCTGCGCGACGAGGCGATCCGGCTGTACGAGGAGGACGAGGCGGCGGCGCTGGCCGGTGGCGGCGGCGACGGCGAGTTCGCTCCCGCGGAGCTGAACGCCGAGTCCGACGCAGAGCTGGAGCCGGCGCCGGAGCCCTCCGCCTAAAAGCACCACGCGCGTGCTCTCGGCCGGCCAAGCGCCGGCCGAGAGTCGCTCGCGCTCAACAGGAACGTCACCCGCCTGCGATCGAGCGCGGTTTACGCTCTGGCGCGATGGTGCACACGGCCACGGCGTCGACGGTCGGCCCCTTCACCCCCGAGGTGTACCTCGGCCTGGTGTCGGCGCTGCTGCTCTGGGTCGTCGTCTACATGCTGTACCGGCTGGTCATGACCAAGCGCAAGGACTTCGGCGTGCCGGTGCGGCGCCGCATCCTCTGCCGCAAGCTGCGGGTCGACCACGACCAGAGCGCCGAGGTCCCGTTCTGGTGGACGGACCTGCAGATCCAGCTCGCGGTGGGCGCGCACTGGCGGCAGGCGCTGCGGTCACCGCTCTCGGTGGGAGTCGACCAGGAGGCGTCCGCGTAGCGATCGGGCGCGAGCCCGGAACGACGTCCCTCAGCCCGCGCGACGCGCCGGCTGCGCATCGAGGAGGTCAGCGAGGTCGTGGCGCACCAGTGACGTCACCAGCTGCTGGATGCCGTCGACGCCGGGAGCGCTGAGCACGACGTCCGCCGCCGACTTCAGCTCGTCCACGGCATTCTCCACCGCGACCGAGACGCCCGCCGCCGCCAGCAGCGAGACGTCGTTCTCCCCGTCGCCGACGGCCACGGTGGCGCCGGCGCGCTGATCCAGCTGCTCCAGTGCCGCGCGCAGCCCGTGGCCCTTGTCGACGCCGGGCGGCAGGATCATCAGCGAGTCGCGGTTGATGGCCAGGGTGCGATCGATGCCCAGCGCGGCGAGGGCGCCCATCACCGCGCGTTCGTTGGGGACCGCGGTGGCGCAGATGGTGCGCCCCAGGGCCAGCGGCGCGATCTCGCGGCGACGCAGCTCCAGGAGCAGGGCGTCGGGAAACTCCTCCGCCAGGAGCACGTCCTCGCCGGTGCGCGGGTTGTGCACGATCGCGCCGTTCTCGATCACCAGCAGGTCGAACAGGTCGAGCTCGTCGAAGACGGCGTTCAACTCGGACAGGGTCCTGCCGGTGACCAGGACGAGGCGGCGGCCAGAGGCCGTCACCTGGCGCAGCAGCCGCCGCGCGGGTGGCGGGACCGCGCCATTCAGCGCGATCGTGCGATCGTAGTCGCAAGCCAGCACGTGGTAACGCACCGGACCATTGTGGCTCAGAGGTCGAAGCTGACCCTGACCTCGGTGCCGTGCCCCGCCTGCGAGCGGATCTCGAGACGACCCTTCTCCAGCTCGGTGCGCTCGCGCATCGAGATGATCCCCAGGTTGCGGGTGCCGTCGAGCCGCGCCTCGATGGCGGCGACGTCCATGCCGATGCCGTCATCGCGCACCATGGCGCTGACCATCGTCGGGTGGAAGATGATGCTGACCTCGACGACGCTGGCCCGCGCGTGCTTGCGCGCGTTGTTGAGCGCCTCCTGGATGATGCGGAACAGCGTCGGCTCCAGCGCTTCGCGAAGCCGGATCTCCTCCCCCACCACGCGCAGGTGCGCCTTCACGCCGGCACGCTCGCCGAACTCTCGCACGAACTTCCGCAGCGTCGGCACCAGCCCAAGGTCGTCGAGGGTCATGGGCCGCAGGTCGAAGATCAGCCGCCGGGTGTCGTCGAGCACGTCGCGCACGCCGTTCTTGAAGTCGGCCAGCTCCTTGACCACCAGCTGCGGGTCGCGGGTGATGAGGCGCTCCAGGATCTCAGCCTGAAGCACGAGGTTGGACATGGACTGCGCGGGTCCGTCGTGCATGTCCCGCGCGATGCGCATGCGCTCCTCCTCGATGACCTGGAACACCTGTCGCGAGGCGCTGCGCAATCGCGTCGTCCCTTCCTCCGGCGTCGCGGTCGACGCCATCAGGTCGTCCAGGCTGCGGTAGACCGAACGCAGCACCTCGACCTCTCCGCGCGTCGCGGTCAGCTGCTCACCCAGGTCGGCGTGACGCGCGTCGGCGGCTGCCATGTCCGCCCGCGCCGTGGCCAGCATGCGGAACGCGCCGTCGATGTCGTGGGGATTGCCCATGGGCAGCTTGGCCAGGAGCGCGTTCCAACGGCCCTCGAGGTGCTCGAGGCTGCGGCGCACGTCCTCCCGGCGCGACGCCGCGGTGTGCAGCGACCGCTCCAGTGAATCGCCGAGCGCCTCGAGCTCTTCGATCCGCTTGGTCACCAGGAAGCGCACGCCGGACAGCGCCCCGGGATTGACCGCGCTGCGCGTCTCGATCTGGGCCATCAACCGAGCCATTGTGTCACCGGACGGTGGCAGCCCCGACGCGTCCAGCGCACTCCTTCTAAAGGCCTGTGACAGGCCTGTTGCACCTCCAGGGCGGTTCGAAAGCGCAGCGTATAACCGAACGCATACCGCCCGCTCCAATGGGGAATCTGATGCCCATGCTCGACGAGCCTCGTCCGCGCGTCCTGGTGGCGGAGGACGACGACTCGCTGCGGCGCCTGCTGGAAATTCGCCTCGGCGGCGGCGGATTCGACGTGCGCTCTGCGGCCGACGGCGTGCAGGCCCTGGAGCTGATCGAGGATTGGACTCCCGACGTCGCCGTGCTCGACGTCATGATGCCGCGGCTCAGTGGGCTCTCCGTCTGCCGCGAGATGCGCGAGAATCCGCAGACGCGCGCGGTGCCGATCGTGCTGCTCACGGCGCGCTGCTTCGACGAGGACATACAGCAGGTGATGGCGCTCGGCGGCGTCGAGTACATGAGCAAGCCCTTCGACTTCACGCAGCTCGACGAGACGCTGCGCTGGATGCTGGGAACGCTCGACCGCGACGCGCCGCGCGTGGTGCGGCTCACGGAGGGTCTGCCCCGCTGACCCGTGGCGGCGGGCACGTGATGTCGACGATGGCGGAGACGGCGGCGCGCCCACGCCCGCGCGCGCACGCGCGGCTGGCGGAGCTGGTGTCGCCGGCCGGACTCTTCCTGAGCGCGGTGCTCGTGCTCTCGCTGCTGCCGGTCACCAGCGCGATCCGCGATCCCGACTTCTGGTGGCACCTGCGCGCGGGTCAGCTGATCATCGCCAAGGGAGCGCTCCTGGGCACGGATCCCTTCACGTACACGGTGGCATCGCACGCTTGGACCATGCACGAGTGGCTCACCGAGGTGCTCTTCGCGCTCATGCAGCGCGCCGGAGGTCTCGGGCTCATCGTGCTGACGCTGAGCGCGGTCACGTGGCTCGGCATCCTGTGCATGTTCATCCGCGCGCGCGAGCGCTCGCCCAACCGCTACGTGTGCGCCGCCGGGCTGCTGCTCGCCGTTCTTGCGGGGTATCCCATCTGGGGCCCGCGCGTGCAGATGGTGACGTTCTGCTTCGCCGCGCTGACTCTGCTGCTGGTGGAGCGTCACCTGCAGCGCGGCGGGCGCGCCATCTGGGCGCTGGTGCCGCTCTTCCTCCTGTGGAGCAACCTGCACTCCGGCTTCATCATCGGCCTCGGCGTCATCGCCGCCGTGCTGGTGGCCGAGGTGTGCGGGCGCTGGCTGCGCATGCCGGATGCGGCGGCCTCCGCCCGCGTGCGCACGCTGCTGCCGGTGCTGCTCGCGTGCACCGCCGTCAGCATGATCAACCCCAACGGCCCCGGCATCCTGCTCTACGCGTTCCAGACGCAGGGATCGCCCGCGCAGCAGGCGCTCATCCTGGAGTGGCACTCGCCCGATTTCCACGACTGGTCCGTGATTCCGTTCGGCCTCATGCTGCTGGCGCTGGCGGCGATGGTCGCGGTCAACCGCCGCATGCGCGCGCGCGACGCCGCGCTCGTCCTGCTGGGAACCGCGCTGGCGCTGCAGTCGGTGCGCCACATCGCCGTCTTCATCGCGCTCGCGACACCGATCTGGATCGACCAAGCGTCGATGCTGCTGCGCGCGCGGCGGGGGACCGCCGCGCCGCGACGGCGACCCCGCAACCTGCTCCCAGGTGTCGTGACGTGGGCGCTGCTGGTGGGCGTGCTGCTCGCCACGTACGCCGGTGGCCGCCTGCTGCCGGCGATGCGCGTGCAGCCCGGGTCGCTGGCGTACGCCCAGGAGTTCCCAGTGTGCGCGGCGAGGTGGCTCGCGGCAGCGCCCCGACCCCTGCATATCTTCAACCAGTACGGCGAGGGCGGCTTTCTGGCGGATCAGCTGTCGTCGCGCGGCGACAAGGTGTTCATCTTCGGCGACGCGGCGCTGATGGGTGACCCGCTGCTCGACCGGTACGCTCAGGTGGAGGGCGTGCAGCCGCAGTGGGACAGCATCATTCGCGACTCCGGCACCGACCTCGTGCTGTTCGACACGGGAACGCCGCTGGCCACGGTGCTCGCCGCATCCCCGCGCTGGGTGCGCGTCTACAGCGACCCGTTGAGCGTGGCCTACGCACCTGCGGACAGGCTCGCCTCGCTGCAGCTGCCGCCGGATCCGGCCTCGTACCCAGCGGGCGATCCGTGCGCGCAGCTCGATGCCAAGGGTCTGAACAGCGGGGCGCAGAACCAGTGAACACGCTGCGGGTCATCCCCGTCGACGCCGCCGGCGGCGAGCGGCGTCGCCAGCGCATGTGGGCTGCCGCGTGGGTCGCCGGAGCCGCACTGCTCATGCTCTCGATCACGGTGCAGCCGCTGCGCGACAGCGATGTGTGGTGGCACCTCGCCCTCGGCCGGCTGATCGTGGCCCACGGCATCCCCGCGCACGAGCCGTTCAGCTTCCTCACCGCCGCCAACCAGTGGGTGGGGCAGCAGTGGCTGTACGAGGTGCTGCTGGCCGGCCTCGTCGGCGCCGGTGGCGCCGGCCTGGCGTCGATTGTGATGGGCGCCGTCGCGGTGATCGCCCTGGTGGTCGCCGCCGGCGCGGTGCCCCGGTCGCTGCGAGTCCCCGGGCCGTGGCTCGCCGTGGCGATCCTGCTGAGCGGCTTCGTGATGGGTCAGCTCGTCGGCGTCCGCGGCCAGGTGCTGAGCCTGCTGGGGACGGCGATCGTTCTGTACACGCTGGCACGCTGGCGCGAAGGCCGGTGGCACGCCGTCTGGGTACTGCCTCCTCTCTTTCTGGTGTGGGCCAATCTGCACGCCGGATTCATCGTCGGCCTGGTCATCGTCGCGCTTGCGCTGCTGGTGGCACGGCCGCTGGAGCCGGGAGTCCGGCTGGCGCGGGGTCAGCTCGGCCTCGCCCTCGCCGCAGGCGTCGCTGCAACGCTGGTGAACCCCGCCGGCCCCGGGCTGTACGGCTACGTATTCGAGACCTTCACCAATCCCACGCTCACCCAGCTGGTGACCGAATGGTCGTCGCCCGACTTCCACAGCGTCTGGTTGCAGCTCTTCGAGGTCGAGGCCGTGCTGCTCGTCGTGCTGTGGGCGGCCGGCGGCGGGCCCGACCGTCTCGACGCGGTGCTCGCCTTCGCCGCGCTGGCGGCCAGCCTGCAGGCGCAGCGCAACGTGTCGCTGTTCGCGCTGATCGCGCTGCCGCAGGTTGCCACGTACAGCACGCGGGCGTGGAGGCTGCGCGTGGCGCCGCGGCTGCGTGGCCGATCGCTGCGGCCGCTGCGGCGGGGAGGCGTCACCGCTGCGGCGATGCTCGCAGTGATCGCGGTTGCGGTGGGGGTCACGGTTGCGCCGCGGGTGACGCCGGCAGCGGCTGCGGCGTTCGAGTCGAGCCGCTACCCCGACGCTGCTGCGACCTACGTCGCGGCGCACGACCCCGGGCAGCGGCTGTACAGCAGCGACGTGTGGGGTGGATACCTCGCCTATCGCTTTCCCCAGGGCCGTGTGGTGTTCCTGTACGACGAGACCGCGATCTTCGGCAACATCGACCTGCAGTGGTACCTGGACGTGCACCTGCTGCGCGATGACTGGACGGCGGTGCTCACCGCCGAATCGATCCACCACGCGATCGTCGGCGACGACTCGCCCGAGGCGTCAGCCTTCCACGAGATCGGCTGGACGGTCGACTGCTACGACTCCGCGAGCGGCGCCATGGTGATGTCGTCACCGCCGCCGAACGCGTCGCCGGTGACCGCCGCCCTGACGGTGCCGCCCGCTGCCCCGGCCTGCTGAGGGAGCTTGCCCGGCGGGACAGAAGGAGACGGAGACCGGGCCGAGCGAAGGACGAACGGGTGACGCCGGAGGGGAGGAACCCGCTGGGCGATTCACGAGGAGCCCAGCGGGGGGTACCCGAAGGCGGCAGGACCCGTTCGTCACGGCCGTAGCGGATCGCCCGAAGGCGTCAAGACCCGGGCGTGCCACTCCCGATGGCGACCGCGTACCCGCGAGCCCGGTCTCCGTCTCCTCGCGTCGCTCGTCGCACTCTCCATCTCCTCGCGTCCGTCGTCGCACGCTCCGCCTCCGCCCGTCAAGGCAGCGGTGCGGCATCGTTACGCAACCTTTGACGGGCTTGCGCCGTCTCGCCGGTAGGCTGCGGAGGTGGTGAGCCAAGAACTCGCGCCACCGCTGCAGGCGCAGACGCCACCGCAGGCGAGGCCCGCCCCGGAGCCGCGCGCCCCGGCGCGTCAGGAGCCGCCCAGCCGATCCGTCGGCCGCGACCGCCGCCTGGGCGTGGAGCGCGCCATCGAGCTGAGCCGCTGGATCGTCCTGGTGTACGCGGCGGTGAGCAACAACTTCCCGGGCGTGCCGCAAGGATCGCAGCACGCGGCGGTCAACCTGGTGCTCGGTGGCTGGGGTCTGTTCAACCTCACCGCCACGCTGATGCTGCTCGCCGGCCGCTTGCCCGGACGCCACGCGCAGCTGGCGATGACCGCGCTCGACATCGCCGTCGCCGGCAGCCTCGTCTACCTGTCGGGTGGCTTCCGGTCCGACCTGGGCGTCGCCTTCTACCTCGTGATCATCGCCGGCAGCCTGCGCTTCCGCGTCGTCGCCAGCCTCATCTGCACGCTGGCCAGCGTCAGCGCGTACTTCGCCATCGGGTTCATCGTGGCCGGCCACCAGTTCTCGGGCGAGCTGCTGGACGTGTTCGTGACCCGCATGTTCCTGCTCTTCGTGGTCGCGCTGACCAGCAACCTGCTGGGCCGCGAGCTGGTGACGGCACGCGACCGGCAGATGCGCAAGACGCTGGAGCTGGAACACGCCGCGTTCGCCGAGCTGCGCGAGGTCGACCGCATGAAGAGCGAGTTCATGATGCTGGCGTCGCACGAGCTGCGCACCCCGCTGACCAAGATCAAGGCGTGGCTGTCGCTGATGCACGAGGCCGGAGACCGCCTTCCCCAGCAGGCGCGAGAGGAGGGCCTGCTGGAGCTCCGCCTCGAGGCCGAGCACCTGGCCCGTCTCACGGACAACCTGCTCTGCATCGCGCAGCTGGAATCGGGCGAGATCCGCCTCAAGACGACGGCCGTCGAGCTCGAGGGTGTGTTCCGCGAGGTGATCTCACGCTTCGTGGAGAGCGCCGACCACGAGCGCTTCGCCATGACCATCGCGCCCGACGCCGAACGTGTCCTCGCCGACCACGACCGCCTCGCGCTGGTGCTCGCCTGTCTCATCGACAACGCCCTGAAGTTCTCGCCCGAGAGCGAACCGGTCAGCGTGCACGCGCGCCGCGTGGTCAACAAGGTGCACATCGAGGTGCGTGACAACGGACGGCGCATTCCCGACGGCGACGTCGACCGCGTCTTCGCCTCGTTCTATCAGGTGGAGTCGCCGCTGCTGCGTCAGCGCGGTGGCTTTGGCGTCGGCCTGTACCTGTCGCGCCAGCTGGTGGAACGCATGGGCGGCATGATCTGGATCGACAACGCTCGCGCTCGCGGCAACACCTTCGTGGTGGCGCTGCCGATGCACGTCTGATGGTCGCGAGCAGGCGCGACACAGTCTCGCGTCGCAGGGCTGCAGCCTTTTGTTGCGGCGGCGTAAAACCCTTGCACACGCTCGTAACCCGGGGTCAGATCCGCGGCCCCCGCTGCTACGGTCGTTGCATGACGGAAGCAGGAAGATCTGCATGACCGCGTTCACCGAGTCCATCCTCAACCCGCTCGGCGCGGGCACCGCGCGCAACGTCGCCGAGGCGACCGTGCTGGTGATCGACGACGACCCGGCGATGCGCGACATCCTCGCCGTGCTGGCGCATCAGCACGGCTTCGCGCTGCAGTTCGCGGAGGATGGCACCGACGGGCTGCGCGTCGCCGAGCAGAGCGACGTCGACCTGATCCTGCTCGACCTCAGTCTTCCCGGCGTCGGCGGTTTCGACGTCTGTCGCCGCCTGCGCGCCGGCGGGGTCGAGGTGCCCATCATCATGGTTTCGGGCAGCAACGACGTGGTCGACGTCGTGGTCGGTCTGGAGATCGGCGCCGACGACTACATCACCAAGCCGTTCGAGCTGCGCGAGCTTGCAGCGCGCATCAACGCCAAGCTCCGCCGCCAGCGCACCACGCAGTCGCAGGTGCGCCCCGGACGCCTCAAGTTCCCCGGGCTGATCGTCGACATCGGTCGCCATGAGGTGCTGCGCGACGGGCAGAGCGTGAACCTCACGCCAACGGAATTCGACCTCCTGGCGCTGCTCTCGGCGTCGCCGGGTCGCGTCATCTCGCGGTCGGAGATGATCCAGAAGGTGTGGGGACAGGGCGCCGACCTCGACCTGCGCAGCGTCGACGCGCACGTGTACCGGCTGCGCCGCAAGATCGAACCTGACGGGCCGCGGCCCACGTACATCCACGCGGTGCCGGGCATCGGCTACCGTTTCGAGCGCCGCGGGCTCGACGAGCGGCTGCAGCGCAGTCACCCGGCACTCCCTGAGAGCGAGGACGGCGCCGCCTAGCTCCTAGCCGGCCTGGAGCACGCGCCGCCGGCGCGTCAGCCGGCGGCGGTGCTGCGCCGGCTCATCCGTGAGGATGAGCTGCCCGCGCTCATTGAGCGACGCCGGCCGGGCGTCGACGAGCTGCGAGGCGAGCAGTGAGAGCGGCCGGCCCTGCGGACGTGCGAAGTCCAGGCAGTAGACCAGCTCGCCGTCCCACTGGCGGCGATGCGAGCGTCCCCCGAAGACAACCAGGCTGCGCGTCACGCGACGCTGTCGCGGCGCTCCGACCGCGTAGGAGATGCGGTACATCCCACCCGGCCGGAGCTCAAATCCCCTGTCGTCGACCGAACCATTCTTGGCCATCTACGTTTGAGAGTATTGATGCGTTCTGTGATGGCGCGGCGGCTCGGGTGGTCACACCGGGGTAACGGATCCATCCGCGATTCCCGACTGTGGAATGCGGGGTCCGGAGCGATCAGGACGCGGCGACGACGGCCGGTTTGCGCAGGCGTCCCTGCGCCAGCGCGATGAACTGCATCAGGGCGTCGACGGGTGCGGGCCGCGTCGCCACCTCACGCAGGAGCGCCTTGCTCGAGGCGAGAACCGTTTCCGGCAGCGGGGCCGTCCGCTCCGCCGCCACGGCCCAGCTCTGGTCGTGCCAGAGCACCGACTCGTACGCCATGCCCGTGCGCAGGAGCGCATCGAGCAGCGACTGCGTCGTCGCCGACGGCGGCTGTGGCACGTTGACCACGGCAAGCCCACTGACCCGCTCGACACATCCCTCCTGCTGCGCCAGGCCCGCGGTCAGCGCCGCAGCACGCATCGAGAGCACGTCGAGCGAGGTGGGGACGACGATGCGGTCGGCAACCGCCAGCGGCCCGGTGACCGCGGTCTCGTCGAAGCCCGTGTCGAGCAGCACGATGTCGCACCTGTCCAGGACGGGCTCGAGCACTGCTCGCAACCGCGCGGCCGTCAGCGCCTCGCCATCCAGTGTGCGGTGGGCCGCCAGCGTGCGGATGCCGAGCGGGTGACGCGAGAGCGCGTCGGCAAGCGGTATCCGCGCCTCGAGCACGTCTGCGATCGTCGTCTCGCGCCGGGCGACCTCCAATCCCGCGCTGATGCCGCCGCTGGGATCGAGATCCAGCGCGATGACGTCCAGTCCTGTGGCGGCGCCGGCTGCAGCGAGCGCGTACGTCACGGTCGTCTTGCCCACGGCACTCTTTAGCGACGCGATCGTGATGATTTCTGCGGGCACGGCTCCAAGAATATCGACGTATGGGCAGCCTGACGTTCACCGTCAAGACCCTGCGACAACACGCCGCGCCGCGCTGCCGAGCCGCGTGATGGGAGCATCGTTGGCCGAGAAGGGCATCGCCATCCTCGCGGTGATCACCGCCATCACCGTCCTGCTCAGCTACCTCATGTACCGGCGCATGCAGCACGCCGAGGCTCGACTGCGCACCGCGCAGTCAGCCGCGGAGGAGGCGGCGCGCGCCGCGGCACTGGCGGCGCCGGGCGGGATCGACCCCGAGATCGTGCTGGCGATCCTCAGCCAGGGGCTGCCGCCGACGCTGGACAACGTGTACGCGTTGACGCGCGACCGACACTCGCAGCGCAACGGCTCGGCGCCGGTCGGGTTGCGCCAGCCGGCGCGCTCCTAGCCGTCCTGGTTTCGCATCGCGCGCGACGCCGCGTCGAATGCGGCGATGACAGCCTCCTGCCGCAATCGCGCGATCAATTCCTCGGCGCGGCGCAGGATGCGGACGCTGTTGGGTAGCGACCAGCCGCTGCGACCTGGCTGCCGCGGCGGCAGCGGATCGATGCCGGGCAGGCGAACGGACCACGTCGGCAGCGCCGGCATGCTGGCTTCAGCCTCAATCTGCAGCGCCGGCGCTGGGCGCTCGGGCGTGCCTCTGGCAGCCGGCAGCGGTCGCGGGTCGAGAATCTCGAAGTCGCTGTGCGGGTCGGGCGTCTCGTCCGGGTCGTCCGGGTCGAGAGTGCCGTCCGGCGCGGCGACCGGGCCGCGCACGACGGGCGCGTGCACCGTCCAGGCGCGCGTGGCGATGCCCCGCAGCGCGGCGGTCAGCTCCGCCGTGCTGTCGAACGGGGTGTCTTCGCCGAACCAGTCGACGCCGTCGTCGACGGTGGAAGGCTCGCCGGTCTGGGCCACAGCTTCTCGATCGTACCCGCGACCTGCGTCCGGGCTCGGAAAAGATCGTGTATCGAACCGGTGGCGCGTGAGAACGGGGGGCCGTCACAACCGCAGAATCGCTGCCGGAGCACTGCTCCGCAACGCCGGTTAGGAGACCCCTGTGAGCATTGCCTCGCTGCCGCACAAGATCGACGCGCGCTACCTCGAAGCTCTGGGCCCGCTGCGTCCCCTGGTGGACGATGACAGCCTCACCGAGATCATGGTGAACGGGCCGGACATGGTGTACGTCGAGCGCAAGGGCAAGATCCTGCTCACCGACATCCGCTTCGATGACGAGGCCCATCTGCTGCGCGTCATCGAGACGATCGTCTCCTCAGTGGGGCGCCGCATCGACGCACGCAATCCACTGTGCGACGCGCGCCTGCTGGATGGCTCCCGCGTCAACGCGGCCATCCCGCCGGTGGCGCTCGACGGTCCGCTGCTGACGATCCGCAAGTTCAGCAAGGATCCGTACCAGGCGTCCGACCTCATCGGCTTCGGCACGCTGACGCAGGAAGCGGCGTCGTTCATCCAGGCGTGCGTCCTGGCGCGAGCCAACATCATCGTCTCCGGCGGCACCGGCACCGGCAAGACGACGCTGCTCAACGTGTGCTCCGGGTTCATCCCCATCGACGAGCGCATCGTCACCATCGAGGACGCTGCAGAGCTGCAGCTGCACCAGGAGCACGTGTGTCGTCTCGAGTCGCGTCCGCCCGACATCAACGGCGACGGCCGCATCGCGATCCGCGAGCTGGTGATCAACTCACTGCGCATGCGGCCGGACCGCATCGTGGTGGGTGAGTGCCGCGGCGGCGAAGCCCTCGACATGCTGCAGGCGATGAACACCGGTCACGACGGCTCGCTCACGACGATCCACGCCAACTCTCCACGCGAAACGCTGTCGCGCCTCGAGACGCTGGTGCTGATGGCCGGAATGGACCTGCCGCTCAAGGCGATCCGGCAGCAGGTCGCCGGCGCGATCAACCTCATCATCCAGCTGAACCGCCTCAAGGACGGCTCGCGCAAGATCGTCTCCATCACCGAGGTCATCGGCATGGAAGGCGAGATGATCACGATGCAGGAGATCTTCAAGTTCGAGTCGAAGGGCGCCGATCCCACGACCGGCAAGATCGTCGGTGAGTTCAACCCCACCGGCATCCGCCCGCGCGTCATCGACCGGCTCTTCGACATGGGCTTGCCGCTGCCGCCCCGCCTGGCACAGCTCTTCCCCGACCGCCGCCAGCTGGCCGCCGTGCACGACGGCGCCAACGGCAACGGTCAGCTGCATCCCTAGCATCCGCCGCGGAGACCGGGCGCGCCTCTAGCCGTTGGACGACAGCTCGCGGTGAGCTGGTGAGCAGTCCCTCAGCATCCTGCGGCGCTGCTATCACTAAGTCCGGCGCGACCCCACCGCCGCGTTTGCTGCCGGCTACTCGCTGGAGTCCTTCCAGCCGAGGTGCTTCCACCGGAACATTCCCCGCAACCCGAGTGTCGAGATGTGCAGCTGCTCGAACTCCGCGTACTTGTCAGCGGCGGCGGCGGTCACCGAGAGGTAGACGGCTCGATTGGTCATTCGCGCGACATCCGCGGCCGGCGCGAGGTATGGCCGCCCCCGCTTGCCGTGGTGGAAGACGATCCCGTGGAATATGTCCTCGGCCGGGAGAGCGGCCACCTCTACGAGATGCCCGATCTCGACGCCGTCGCTGCTGCGGACCGGGACATTCGCCGGCACATCCAGCCAGGAAACCTGTTCTTCGGTGTCGCCGGCCATCGGGACAACGATAGCAATCGCGTTGAGTGCAGGTGCTCTGGCGAGCATCATCCTCGCTGTGTCCTCCTGGCGCAGCGTCCTGCTGGCTGTGAGCGGGTTGCTCGCAACGTCGGCTACGGCCGGCTGTGGCGCGACGCCTCGGCCGACGGCCATGCCGGCGTCGGGCCAGATTCGCGGCACCTTCATGTTCTCCGCGGGCCCAGTGCCCACCTGCGTGGGAGAGTCGCCGTGCCCTTCTGCGTACACTCTGCCCGAGGCCCACGTAGCGATCACCGTTGCCACGCAGGACGGGACCATCATCGCCAGGACGGCAACGAATGCATCGGGGCATTTCGCGGTTGACGTCCCATCGGGCACGTTCATCGTTGCAACCCCAGAGCAGAGCGAACCGGGGCAGTACAACGTGACCGTCACCGTGGATCCGGGTGAGACCGTTGACGTGAACCTCTCGGTCACCGAGCCCTAACAGGCGAACGCGGTCGCGTACCGCAGGTCTCATCCTCGAGCCATGGCAGACGATCAGACGCCCCTGGGCAGCGGGCGGCCGCGCTTCAGGGTGGTCGCAACCCTCGCGGGCATCATCGTCGTCGCGGGAGCCGCCGGCGCCGTCGTCGCTCTCGGCCAGCGGTCGCCGCCGCCGCCGCCGACAACATCTACGGCGTCCTCGGTTCCCGCCGTGACCCCGTCGCCCGTTCCGGCCCAGCCGGTGCTCGGGTTCGGCGCCAGCGTCGCTGACGACCCCGCATCTCACCAGGTGATCGCCTTCGGCGGCGTGGACAGCTACGACACCACGTGGCTCTGGGGCGGCGGCGGTTGGTCGCTGGCGCGGCCGCCGGTCAGTCCGCCGGGAAGATTCGGGGCTGCGGCTGCGTACGACCCGACGAGCCGATGGGTGCTGCTCTTCGGCGGGCGCCTCGGTCCGGGGGAGGTGGTCAACGACACCTGGGCTTGGGACGGGAACGACTGGCTCGAGCGCGACGTCGGCGGCGCGGGGGCCCCTCCCCCAGGAGAGGGAGCCCTGATGGCCTGGGATGACGCAACCCAGCAGATGGTTCTCGTCACCCCCGGGATCACCGCCGCCGGCGAGACATGGGTGTGGACCGGAGCGAGGTGGCTGCGGCAGCTCACCGGCGACCTGCCGTTGAACGCGGCCGGCCGCGGCCTGGCATTCGATCCCGCGTCACACAGACTTCTTCTCGTCGGCGCACGGCTGCCCACTGGCGCGGTGGGCTCTACCTGGGAGTGGGCCGGCGATCGCTGGCATGCCCTGCCAGGCGCGACCCCGATCGGCCAGGGAGGGGTGGCGCTGGATCCGGCCACGGGCCGCCTGCTGCTGTGCGGGACGGTGTCGGGCCCCGTGGAGGAGCTCTGGACCTGGATCGGCGAGAGGTGGATGGCGGTCCCGAACTCGGAGCTGCCCCGTGTGACATTGGCCTTGGTCCCGGACATCGACCACCATCGCCTTCTCTTGCTGGGCGTCATCGCCGAGCCGAATCAGGGCTCGCCGGAGCCCCTCGAAGTCTGGTATTGGAATTGGAGGACGCATCTGTGGCAGCAGGTCATCACCTGACGTCGAGGTGCATGCGCAAGCCATGGCCGGACTGTGTTGCGACGGTGCCGTCGGCGACGAATCCAACCCGCTCGTAGAAACCGACCGCCTCCGGGTTGGCCGTGACCTCGATGCGCGTGACTTCTCGCGCGCGTCCTCTCGCAACGACGTCGGCCACGAGCCGCCGGCCGACCCCGTGGCGCATGGCGTCTGGCTCGACGAACAGCCCATCAAGCTCCTCCACACGGTCTGCAGTGGGCAGCACGAGCGAGAAGCCCAACCTGCGACCTTCACCGGTCGCCACACGAACGCGTCCATCGCGCACTGCTGCTGCGGGCACCTCAATCACCTCGGGATGGGAAAGGATGAAGGCGCGATCTGCTTCCCAGATGAGACTCGCCCGCAGCTGCAACTCTTCAAGTGCCGAGATCTCTTCGGCATCAGCGGTGTGGATCGACTCGACAATCACCGAACGCAGCGTACGACCCGCTAGCCTCTGGTCGTGACCAGGAAGATCGCTGCGTGAGCCTGTTGCAGAGCTTCGATGACCTGACGTTGCGCCCGATCGCCGGGACCGATGAGCTCGACCTCTTCTGCCGGCTGCCCTACGTCCTCAACGACGAGCTGGCCGGCGACCTCCAGAGCGGACGGCGCCGCCCGGAGTGGATGTGGATGGCGCTGCGAGGCGAGCAACTCGTCGCCCGCGTCGCCTGGTGGTCAAACACCAGGGATGCAGAGCCCGGATTGCTGGACATTCTCGATCTCAGCGACGACACCGATCTGCCTGGCCGCGTTGCCATCGGAGTGCACCTGGTTCAGACCGCCGCCACCGCCGTCCTGTCCTCACCCGCTCCATGGCCAGGCTATGTCCGCTTCGTTGCCGCCGACTGGCGGGCAAATGACGCGACGCGCCGAGGCGTCGAGGATCGGATGGAAGTCCTCGAGAGAACGGGCGCCCGGCTCCTCGTCGAGAGGCTGCGTTTCGAGTTGCAGGTTGACACCATGCCCGCACGACGTCCGAGCCCGCGGCTCATCTTCAGACAGCCCGAGGACCGTGCGGAGCTCGTCGCGCTGATGACTCGCGTGCTGATCGGGACGTTGGACGCTCACAGCCGTCAGGCTCTCGCGAGCAGCACTGCTGAAGAGGTCGCGAACCATCAGTACGACACCGAGTTCATGTCCTACGCGAGTCCGCACGACTGGTGGCGGATAGGTTGCCTCTCCGAAGGCGAACCCGTCGGGTTCGTGATCCCAGCCCACAATGGCTACAACCCGATCATTGCCTACATCGGGGTGCTCCCGGGATTCCGCGGGCGAGGATACGTCGATGACTTGGTGGCGGAGGGTGGACACATCCTTGCTAGGAACAAGGCATCTCGCATCCGCGCCAGTACGGATGTTTCCAACGTCCCCATGGCCGAAGCGTTTGAGCGCGCCGGGTACGTCGCCTATCAGCGCCAGATCGACATGACCTGGAAGCCGGCGTCGGGCCAGTAAAGGCAACTGCTCGCGCTTCCCGATGCGGCCACGGCTTCTCGGATGAGCTTTCCCCTACTTGCAGAAAGCCGGCACGTCCACATGAGAGGTCCGACCGGCGACGATTGTTGCCTGCACGGATGCCGCGTAGCCGGTCTGCCGTCCGTACACCGTGTAGGTTCCAGCATCGAGCACGAACCGGTAGGTGGCGTTGATCGCTACGTTGGCCGAGGCAACGACGTCACCAGGCGGGGCGCTCGCTCGCGCGGCGGAGCCGGGCGAGCCCCGCAGTACGGTCACACGTCCAGCGGCGTAGGTTGGACCGTTCGGCAGCAGAATTCCTTCACACGGATCGAGTCCGCCGGTGAGCACTCCGTGCACCGAGACCAATCTGGGCGTCGGCAGGGGTGGCGTGGCGCATGCGGAAAGCAGCCCTCCGATGGCGAGGCAGAGCACTGCGGCTGCGGACTTCACGCGGTGCTCGCCGAGCTAGGCTGACCTGGCGCGTCCGCCAGGATGTCGTCGATGGCGGGCGGGGAAAGCGCGATCGTCCAGCGCTCGACCTTCTTCACGACGACCATTCCACTCGACGCCCATGGATCGCGGGCCAGGCGCTCGCGCACATCGCCCTCAGAGGCAGCCGAGCAGATGAGCAGCGTCTCACGGTCGCCCTGCAGCGGCCCGCCCAAGAGCACGAACCCAGCGTCGACAAGGCCGTTCATGAAGGCGGCGTGCTCCTGCCAGCCCTGCTGTTCCCGCATGTCGCGCGAGAAGTCGTACGGTCCGCCGCGAGCGTTGCGCACCACCCACAGCTCGGCGGGCGGCGGTGCGGCGTCAGCGCTCATGAACTACGAGTCTGACCCGCAAGCTCAGACGTCGTCGAGCGCTGGGTTCCACAGGATCTCCCACAGGTGACCATCAGGATCCTGGAAGTAGCCACTGTAGACACCGAAGGGACGATCGTAAGCCTTGACGGTGAGCGTTGCGCCGGCGGCTTCCGCCGCAGCGAGCGTGGCGTCGACCTCCGCCCTGCTCGCCACCGCATGCCCGATGCTGAAGCCACCGGACGCCGGCGCTGATCGAGGGATCTTTGCATCCTTGGCCAGCTCGGTTCGTGGGTACACGGCCAGGATGAGGCCGCGGTCGAGTGGGAACGTGACGATGGCGCCGGCGGCGTTCTCCTCGTCGCCGGCGAACTCGGTGGCGATGACGCCCGACGACTCGAACCCGAGCTGTCGATAGAAATCAAGCGACCGGTCCAGGCTTTCGACGGCGAGGGTCAGGGCGTGTATGCGCGGCTTCATGAGCGCTCGTAGACCTGGATCTGAACGCCCTCGGAGCCGACGCGCCTGGCATCGATGAGCTTCAGCTTGAGGCGGTCAATCCCGTCGGGGAACAGGCGCTTCCCACGGCCAAGGATGGTGGGGAAGACCATAAGCCGCAGCTCGTCGACCAGGTCGTTCTCGAGCAGCGTCCGTACGAGGGTTCCGCTGCCGGCGACCAGGATGTTCCCCTCGGTGTCGTTGCGAAGGCTCCCGAGCTCCGCGACGACATCATGCGAGATCACCGTAGTGTTCTCCCAGCCTGGTTCCCCGAGCGTGGTTGAGACCACGACCTTGCGACCCTTGTTGATCTTGTCGGCGAACGCACCTTCGCGTGACGGCCACGCCGCGGCGAAGCCGTCGTAGGTCTTCCGGCCGAGCAGCTGAACCGCAGCGTCGTTCAGCTCCTCCATCTTGAACTTGTCACCCTCCTCACCGCGGTCGTACTGGAAGCTCCAGCCTCCGTGCTCGTATCCCTCCGCTCCGCCCGGATCCTCGAAAACCCCATCCAGAGAGACAAACTCCGTGACCACAATCCTGCCCATTCCGTGCTCCCTTGACGGTGCTTGCTGATGCCTCGTCAGTTGCGACTGATGGACGGCCTCGATCTCATCGGTACCGGTCGAGTCTCCTAGACTGCGAGAGCTCGCCTGCGAACGAGACGCTCGAGAAGCGCGTCAGGGCGAATAGCGGGAGAGCTCGATCTCAGCGGCACCGTTCAGGGTAGGTGCCGGTCGCCGCGGACGTACAGGAACTCCGGCGCCTGCGGGCGGAATGTCTCGCTCGTCGTACCCGGCGACCACGCGTCGTCTCAGGATGCGGCGGATAACATCTCTGCAGCGCGAGACCACTCCCGGCTTGCCCGGAAGCGCACTCACCCATGAGCGTAGCGCGTGGTCTCTCATACGCTGGCCCGAATCACCCGAGGCGGACGACCTATGTGTAGTCAAGGTCGAGCTCTGCGTGGTGTCCCATCCAGGATAGTCCGAGCCGCCAGCAACCGGCGAACGGCACATCGACGATGGACGGATAGATCTCCCCTGGGCTGGAGTTGTCTGGCACCGTTATCGAGACTGTGGGGCCGGCCGCGCCAAGGGGAGTGGCGCTGACCACCAGGCTTGAGCCGTTGCGGGGAAGCCGCACCGCCCAAAGAATCTTGTTCGTCGGGTTCTCGGGGTGTCCGGCGCGAAGCGGGAAGCCGAAGAGGTAAGCGCCGGCAATCTGCGGTTCCGCGATCACATACGGAAGGTAGCTGGGGGCACCAGACGGTGATCGTGATCCACCGCCCGCGGCGACCAGCCACGCGGGCACATCGCCGCGATGGACGGCGGTATCGCCGCATCCCGTGGACGCGACGCTCCTTCCGGGAGGTGCTGGCGCTGATGTCGTCGCATGCTGGCTGGTGGGTGCGTTCGTGACCGCGGGTGTCGCCCTCGGTCCGCATCCGGCTAGAAGGAGAGGCACTCCCAGCAGCAGCACTGACCGCGGCGAACGGCGCATTCCCGATGCACGCCTGTGGTCAGTTGGAGCTGAGTGGGGTTTCCACCTGCACGCCCAAGCCCCTGATCGCCAATGTGCCCGAGGCACCCGCGCCGGTGCGGTACGTGACATCGGCGCCCCGCAGCGTCCAATGCGAGCTGTCGGGAATGTCGAACACGCTGGCCAGAAGGTAGTAGGGACCGGCGCGCATGCTCACGCCGAGAGCGGGTCGAGCCGCGTCCCACGCAGCCGCACGCGGAGTGAAGGATTCCGCCTCCGCGAGCACGTCACCGCCGGTCTCGATTGCAGATTCGGTCGCTTGCTGGAAGCTCCCGGTCACGGTGGCTACGTACGTGTGGTTTCCCTCCGAGGTCCACGAGGACCCCTCGGACGTGATGACATTCGCCGAGATGCCTGTGATGACCAACGACCCGGTTCCCACGACATGGAGAATCGCGTACACGCTGGTGAGCTGACTGAGCGGGCCGTCGAGGGTGTACGTCCACATGCCACCTGTGGCGGCATCGACGAGCGTCGTTGGCGGCTTCGAGGATGGCGTCGCTGCCGGCGAACAGGCTGCGCCCAAGCAGCCCAGGGCCGCGCACGCGAGCGCGAGCGTCCATCTTGCACCTGGCCATCCGGCCGCCCCGGCTCGCATCCCCGAAGCATGACAGCCTCGCAACCGGAGCGCGGGGAGCCGCCGCCAGCAGCACCCGGGCGCTGCCGCCGGAGGCACCCGCGAGCGCCCCCTGCGTGAACCTCAGCTCGCTCCTTCGACCACGTGGACCGGCTGGAAGATGCTCTCCGAAAGGTGCACACCGGCGACCCGCAGCGTGTCGAGGAACGAAGGGATCTTTCCCGTCGGCATGAAGGATCCCTCCACCTTGCCGTCGTCGTCGACACCGGTCTGACGGAAGGCGAAGATCTCCTGCAGGTGCACCTCGTTGTCGTCGGTGCCCATCACCTCGGTGATGCTGATGATCTTGCGTGTTCCGTCACGCAGGCGCGCCTGCTGCACCACGAGGTTGATCGCGGCGCCGATCTGCTCGCGGATGGCGCGCGAGGGAAGCTCGGCGCCGGCCATGAGCACCATCGTCTCGAGGCGGCTGATGCAGTCGCGCGCGTTGTTGGCGTGCAACGTGGTCAGTGATCCATCGTGACCGGTGTTCATCGCCTGGAGCATGTCCAGCGCCTCACCACCGCGGCACTCACCCACCACGATGCGGTCCGGCCTCATTCGCAGCGCGTTGATGACCAGGTCGCGGATGCTGATGCGGCCCTTACCCTCCACGTTGGACGGGCGCGTCTCCAGCGTCACCACGTGGTCCTGGCGCAGCTGCAGCTCCGCAGCGTCCTCGATCGTGATGATGCGCTCGTCGCCGGGGATGAAGCTCGAGAGGATGTTCAGCGTGGTCGTCTTTCCCGATCCTGTGCCCCCGCTGACGACGACGTTCAACCGGGCGCGAACGCAGGCGTCCAGGAACCGGACCATGTCATCGGTGATCGAACCGAGCCGCACCAGGTCCTCGATTTCCAGCGCCTCCTTGGCGAACTTCCGGATCGTCACCGTCGGCCCGCGAAGTGCCAGCGGCGGGATGATCACGTTCACGCGGGAGCCGTCCTTGAGCCGAGCGTCGACCATCGGCGACGACTTGTCGACGCGGCGGCCGATGCTGCTCACGATGCGGTCGATCACCTGCATCAGCTGATCGGTGCTCTCGAACGACACAGGGCTCAGCGTGATCTTGCCGTGCTGTTCGACATAGATCTGGTCGTACGCGTTGACCATGATCTCGGTCACGTCGCCATTGGCCAGCAGTTCCTCGAGCGGCCCCAGACCGAGGACGTCGTTGATGACGATCTCGATGACGCGCTGCTTGTCCTGCCGCGACATCGACATCGACTGCTCGGTGGAGACTTCGTTGACCAGCTCCGCGATGCGCTGCCGCACCACCTCTGGCGGTGCGTTGTCGGTGTTTCCCGCCAGCTCGTCGACCAGGCGCGAGTGCACCTTGGCGCGCAGTCCCGCATATGTCCCATGGCCGACCGCCTTGGGAAGTCCGCTGCGTCCGAGGCCGCCGCTGCGGTTCAGCAGCGACGCCTGCCGCTGCTCGGGCGGCGGCTGGGGCGCGGTCGTGCGCGGCCGACCGACGGATGCAGCCGGAAACGCAGCGGCCGGCCTGGCGGTGGGAAACACCGGTTCCTCGCCGCCGGAGGAGTCCCCGTCGCCGTCGTCATCGGAGTCGAGCTGCGATGCGGAGCGCTCCGGCGGCGCGGGCAGTGGCGCCCTGGTGTGACGTACTTGCCACCCCGACGGGGTCGGCGGTGCGTCATCCTCTGGTTCCGCGGGCGGTGCTGGGTCCGGGGCGGGGGCCGCCTGCGCGGGCACGCCGGCCTCCTCGGTCTTGCGCTGGACGCGGTCGAGCAGAGACATCGCTGAGCACGCTAGGCGGTGGTCGCCACGAACTCCCGGCGGATGCTGAAACGATCCTGTCGAAGCGCGATCGGAGTTCGGGACCACGGGTTAGATATCCGATCGAGGGCCGGGCAGAAAACCCGTCGGACAAGGAGCGTGCCATGGAGTCCCCGCAGCCGGATGAGCGATGGGATGCGCTGCTGCGCACCGCCGCTGCGGTGCGTGCGGCACCGGCCGCAGCACCCAGCCCCCCGAGACACCGCGCGCGCATCCTGCCCGCGGCGATCACCATCGCCGGCGCGTGCATCGCCGTCGCCGCGGCCGTCGCCGCGCACGACTCCACAACTGCGGCGGCAGCAGCCGGCCCCGAACTCGACGCTCTTCTCACTGACCAACTCCGACCGCGCCAGCAACGGCGTTCCCTCGCTGACGTACAACGGCACCCTGGCCGCGATCGGCGAGGGCGCCCGGTACGGTGGCTGCGGCTTCACCGTCTACGGCCGCTCGGTGGACATGATCCAGCGCGACTACTTCGCGCATCCCATAAAGAGCTGCGGCCAGCTCGTGTTCTCGATGATGAGCGCGTTCGGAGTCCACTACCGGTCCGCCGGCGAGAACATCGGCTGGGTGTCGGGCGAGAGCAGTGGATACTCGTCTGCCGACTACATCAACGGCCAGTTCATGAACAGCCCGGATCACAGAGCCAACATCCTGGATCGCAACTACACGTCGCTGGGGGTCGGCTCCGACGAGAGCGCGCCGGGCGTCTACTGGACCGGCGCCGGTTCACCTGGATATCAGAACGTGTGGATGTTCTCCGAGGAGTTCGCACAGCTGGGAAACTCGTCGCCGCCTCCACCTCCCCCACCGCCACCGCACCGGTCGCATCACAACCCACCGCGCAACTCGCCGGCTCCGCCGGGCCCGGCACAGCCGCCGGCGACGTCAGCGCCGGTCAAGACGCCCTCCCCAACCGCCACGCCGCAGATCGTCGCGACGCCGACGCCGCTGCCGAGCGGCGTGCTTCCTCTGTCTGTGGCGATTCCGCCGGTGATCCAGTACCAGGGTTTCCTCGCGGGTTCCGTCGAGTCCGTGCTCGCATCGTTCCTCATCTCCTGAGCAGGTGCACATGACACAGGTCGCCACCGCCGCGCCGCAAACCACCAGCCAACTGCCGCCGGTGGTCGTCGCTGAAGGGCTGCACAAGACGTTCCACGTCAGCCGCCCGCCGCGCGAGGTGCTGCGCGGCGTATCCCTGACCGTACGCCATGGCGAGTTCGTCGCCATCATGGGAGCCAGCGGGAGCGGCAAGAGCACACTGCTGCACATTCTCGGCGGCCTCGAACCGCCCGACCGCGGCGCGGTGCGCATCCAGGGAGCCGACGTGTACGCGCTGCCGGACACCGAGCGATCTGCGTTTCGCCGCGACCACATCGGCGTCGTGTTTCAGCTGTACAACCTGCTGCCTGCCCTGACGGCTGCGGAGAACGTCGCCCTGCCGCTTCGCCTGCGCAGCGAATCGTGGCTGCGCCCCTGGACGCGTCATGCGGCGCACACCTCGATCGGTGAGCGTGTCGGCGTCCTCATGGAACAGCTCGACCTCCACGGTCTGCAGGGACACGGTGCCGACGAGATCTCGGGTGGGGAGCAGCAGCGCGTCGCAATCGCGCGCGCGCTCGTGGCCGCGCCCTCTCTCCTGCTCGCCGACGAACCCACAGGGAACCTCGACTGGAAAACGGGCCACGATGTGATGCGATTGCTCGCGCGTCTGTGCCGCAGCGAGCAGCAGACCACAGTGCTGGTCACGCACGACGCGCGCGTCGCCGCATACGCGGACCGCGTGATCGTCATGCGCGACGGCGCGTTCGTCGACGAGGTGCAGCAGCCGTACGGTGGCGCAGCCGCGTCGCCCGATCCAGCCACCCTGGTGGCCCGCCTCAACCAGCTCGACCTGTGAGCGGGCTCTGGCCGCTCGTGTGGCGGGCCGTCGGCGCGCGTCCGTTGCGCAGCGGGCTCACCATCCTCGCGGTGGCCCTCGGCATCGCGGTCGTCCTGGGTGCGCAGATCGTGGTCAATGGACTGGATGCGCAGGCGGCCGCGGCGGCGCAACTCCGCGCCGGTGCTTCCGGGCTCGACGTCCGGCTGGACGCGGGCGACGGGCTCACCGCGGCGCAGGTCGCAGCACTGGGCACCCTTCCCGGGGTCACCCAGGCTGTGCCGCTGTACGAAAAGCGCGTCGCGGCCGCCCCGGCCGGCGCGTCCCTCACCGGTCTCACCGTGACCCTGGTCGGACTGCAGGACGGCAGCGCCGCGCTGCGACCGGTCGAGGTCGTCGCCGGACGGCTGCCGCGACCCGGCAGCTCGTCGGAGGTGGCCATCGACGCAGGGCTCCTCCCCGCGCTGGGCATGCCATCCAGCGGAACGGCGGCCGTCGGCCGCCGCGTCCAGCTGGTCACGGCCACGGGTCCAGACACCTTCACCGTCGTCGGCACCACCGCGGACACTTCCGCAGGTCCCGTCTTCACGCGGTCGGCCGTGTTCGCCGACGACGCGGCGATGCTCTCCGCGTTCCGCCTCGGCCTGCGTACCCAGATGGTCGCGCTGCGCCTCGATCCAGGCACGGCGGCGCGCATCGTGGCGAGCGAGGTGCATGCGCAACTCGGCGACACCGTGACCACCGTCGACCCGTCCGGCGGAGGTGACGAGCCGCTCAGCGATCTGCGACCGCTGCTCGCGCTGCTGACTGTGCTCAGCCTGATGGTCGGGGCCGGCGTGACCGCGAACAGCGTCGCGCTGGCGGTCATCGAGCGGCGGCGCGAGATCGGGCTGCTGCGCGCCGCCGGTGCATCGTCGGCGCAGGTCTTCCGCATGTTCATTGCCGAGGCGTCGCTCCTGGCCGCGGTGGCGGTGCCCCTCGGGCTTGGCGTCGGGGTGGCCCTCGGCGCGGTGCTCGACGGCGCGTACGCTCCCGCCGACCTCCCCGGTCCAGTGTTCAGCGTCGCGGTCTGGCAGATTCTCGCGGCGGCAGCAGCAGGAGCCGGCGCGGGCATCGCCGGCGGGCTGGCTCCCGCGCTCATGGCGGCGCGCATGCCAGTGCTCGCGAGTCTCAGGGTGCGGCCGGAAACACGCCGGCGCCGCGCGGCGCCCTTCCTCGTGGCCGGCGCCGTCGCCGCGCTCGTCGCGGGCGCGGTGTGTTTCGCGGCGACATCGGCCGGTGTGGTCGCGCTCGGCGTGGCGCTCTTCCTCCTCGGCGTGGTGCTCGCCGTCCCCGTGGTGAGTCCGGTGGCGATCCGGTTGCTCTCCCGCGGCCTGGCACCGGTGGCGCCGGCCGCGGCCAACTCAGCAGCCGGCTTGATGCGCAGCCGGCAGCGGACGACCCTCACCGCGGCAGGGCTCGCCGTCAGCGTGGCGGTCGCCGTGGCCGTGAGCTCGCTCACGGCGGGTGCGCTCAGCGCCAGTGACAGCTGGGTGTCCGGCCTCTTCACCGGCAATGAACTGATCATCAGTCCGGTGACGCAGCGGGACGGCGTGGCCACGGCGATCGCGGAGAGCCCGGGCGTCGCCGCGCTGACGCCCCTGCGCACCTTCTCGGCAACAGTGCAGGGCTCAGTCACCGGGATCACCGCGATCGATCCCGCGGCATACGAGTCGACGGGGACGCTGCAGGTGGTCGGCGCCCCCCGGCTGCAGGCGCTGCAGGCGCTGGAGAATGGACCGAGCTTTCTGGC
The DNA here is from genome assembly GCA_963777285.1 of Candidatus Dormiibacterota bacterium. Classification (GTDB taxonomy): domain Bacteria; phylum Chloroflexota; class Dormibacteria; order Aeolococcales; family Aeolococcaceae; genus JAFARE01. Next base: position 147,402 of record CAVZPR010000001.1, on the reverse strand, counting down.
GCCCGCGCAGCTCGCAGCGACATACGGATGGCAGGTCGGTACGCAGGTGCCCGTGCAGGCCGCCAGCGGCACTGTGTTCTTCACGATGACCGGGATGGTGGTGCACTCCTTTCCCGCAGGCGACGGCAGCGAATCGCTGCTCATGGCCGACGACATGGCGCGCACGTATTTCGGCAGCGTCGCGGCCGGATTCGACGACCTCGTCGTGACCACGGACGGCTCGACCGCCGCCGTGGCTGCCACCGCGGCGACGTACGGCATGGAGGGCGTGACCGTCGACGACGTGGGCGCCGCGGCGCGCGACGCGCTGCAGCGATCCATCGGGCTGCTGCTGGCGCTGGCGATCGTGACCGTCGGCATCGCGATGGTGGCGGTGATCAACACGCTGCTGGTCAACGTGCGCCAGGGGACGCGCGAGCTCGCGCTGCTCCGCGCGGTCGGCCTCTCGCGCCGGCAAGCGTTGCGCCTGGTGCTCGGCGAGTGCGGCGTGCTCGCCATCGCCGCCACGGTCGGCGGCGTCGCCGCGGGCTGCGTCGTGGCACTGCCGATGCTCCGCGCCAGCGCGAGCATGGGCTTCGCCCCGCATTTCGCGTTTCCCGTGGTGACCGCGGCGGTTCTGCTGGTGACTCTCGCCGCCGCGGTGCTGCTCGCCGCGTACGGCCCGGCCCGCCGTGCCACGTCGGCGTCGGTGCTGGACGCGCTGCGCAACGAGTAGGCGCGCGATGGCGGGACCTCGTCGAGCGCCACTCGGCGCTGCGCTTGCGGGCGGCGCGGTCGTGGCAACCTTGCTCGCGGCATGCGGTGACGCACCGTCAGAGGGAGCGCAGCTCACCACGCCGCCGCAGCACTACCTGCTCACCGTCGACGACCTGGTGACCCCCGACTTCACCGCAGTCGAGCCGGCGCACAGCATCGATGCAGCGACGTTCGCCGGGCCCCTCGGCGCTGCACGAATGGCTCGCGACGGCTTCCAGGCCGCGGCGTCGGTGCGCTTCTTCCGCGGCGTCGACCTCAGCGTCGCCAATGGTCCGGTCGAGATCATCGACATGGCAGCACGCTTCGCCGGCAGCAGCGGCGCGGCCGACTGCTACTCGGGCGGCGTCGCAGCGCTCGACGCCACCCACGGCGCGGTGCCGATATCGACGGGCGTCCTCGGCGACGCCGCCCACGCCGACAGCGTCACCCGCACCGCGACGAGCGGCGTCACCGCAGTCCAGCTCACCGTGGAGTGGCGTGACGGCAACGTGGTCAACGTGCTCGTGGTGCGCGGCCGCTATGGCGGCACGCGCCTCGATGACGCGCTGGTGCTGGCGCACCGCGTCGCCGCGAGGGAAACCGCGTAGCGGTGGTCACGTCCGGCGCGGCTCCCAGCGGAAGCGCCGCACCGCGATCAGGAGACCGGCCACCCCCCACGCAGCCATGATGATCAGGTCGTTGCCGGAGAACCCGGAGCTGGACAGATGGCCGGGGTCGAAGGCGTTGAACATCGACGAGATGAAATGGCGCACCGGGAAGTACGACGCGATCTTGGCCAGCACCGAGGTCTGGTCGATGGGAAAGAACGTGCCCGAGATGAACACGAGCGGCAAGAGCACGCCGTTGACGATCGCCGGCGCCGCCTCGGCGTTGGGAATGGCGACGGTCATCGCCAAGCCCAGCGCGCAGAACGACATCGCGCCCACCCCCAGCGTGAGCACGAGCGCTCCGATGTGGTTGGGCACGTGCACGCCGTACGCGAGGATGCCGAAGCCCACCGTCAGCAGCGTGAGCAGCAGGCTGACCACGATCGACGAGCCGACCACGCCGAGCATGAACGCCCACGGCGGCAGTGGCGTCCCCCGCAGCCGCTTGAGGATGCCGTCGTCGCGTCTGATGGTCAGCGACGACGCGATGTTGGTGAAGCAGGCGCCGATGACGCCGAATGCCGTCAGCGCCGGGATGTAGTAGTCGTCGTACGGTACCGACACGTGCGGGGCGACCTGCGCGGTGGATCCCTTGAACAGCGTGGCGAACACCACCAGGAAGATGATCGGAAAGAGGAACGCGAAGAAGGCGCTCGCCGGGTTGCGCCAGAACGTGCGCTGCTCGTAGCCGACCTGGCGCAGCGCGATCGCCGCGTCACTCATCGGCGGTCAGCTCCAGGTACACGTCCTCCAGCGACGGACGCGTGACCTCGAAGTTGGCGAGCTCGAGGTCGCGCTGCACTGCCCACTCGGTCACCTCGTGCACGGCTCGTGTCGGCGTCGCCGTCTCGATGAGCGCGGTGCCGTCACGCACCGGCGGCTGCAGCGGGAGCGACGCGGGATCCAGCCCGCTGGGGACGGTGAAGCGGATGTGCGTGCGGCCCTCGGTGCGCGCCCGCAGCGTCTGCGGCGATCCCTCGGCCACCACCTTGCCGGCGGCGACCACGCAGATGCGGTCAGCGAGGTTCTCGGCCTCGTCCATGTAGTGCGTCGTCAGCACGATGGTCTTGCCCAGCGTGCGCATGTTGCGCACCACATCCCACGCGTTGCGCCGCGCCGAGGGGTCGAAGCCGGTGGTGGGCTCGTCCAGGAAGATCAGCTCGGGGTCACCCACCAGACCCAGGGCGACGTCGAGCCGCCGCTGCTGCCCACCCGACAGTCGCCGCACCCGCTCGCCCGCCTTCTCCTCCAAGCCGACCAGCCGCAGCACGTCATCCGTCGCCAGGGGACGCGAGTAGTACCCGCGGTACAGGTCGATCAGCTCCCTCACCGAGAGCAGCGGCGGCACGGCCGCCTCCTGCAGCACCAGCCCCACGCGCTCGCGCAGCGCCCGCCCGCCGCGGCGCGGATCCATGCCCAGCACGCTGACCTCGCCCCCGTCGCGCGAGCGGTATCCCTCGAGGATCTCCACGATCGTCGTCTTGCCTGCGCCGTTGGGCCCGAGCAGGCCGAACACCTCGCCCGGTTCGACGCTGAAGCTCACTCCGCGCACGGCATCGACGGAGCCATACGACTTGCGCAGATCGGCGACGACGATGGCCGGCACCCGCTCCTCCTGTCCGAAGACGGTCACAGAACCGTTGCGTCATGGTGCCAGAGAGACGCGGGGAGGCCAATGACAATTGCCCGGCGAGATGACGATCACGGCCACAAACATCGAAGGGCTCCGTCAGGGCTGGGAAGACGCGGTGTCGGCGCTGGCGCCTGACGTGGCCGAGCTGCCCGAGCTGCTCGACCTGCGCCTGCGCGAGGCCGTCCCCCAAGGACCGCTCGATGAGCAGTCGCTGCTGCGCATCGTCGAGGAGGCCTGGCGCCTTGCCGGACGCACGCTGTCGCCGGCCGATGCCGCCACGCTGGCGCGGCGCATGCAGCAGACCGTGTACGAGTTCCTCCTCTCGCTCGACGCGGTGGTCGAGCCTCGCGTCGACATCGCGGTGGACGGGCCGCCGTCGGGGTTCACCCGCAACTCGCTGCTGATCGGCGCCGAGGAGGTGGCGGATCTGCAGACCCAGGCGCCTCCGGAACCGCCGGTGGTGGTGCCCCTGGCGCCTCCCCCGGCGCCCGAGCTCGAGCGCGAGCCGGAAGCCGAGCCGCAGGACGCGCCCGATCCCGTCACACCGCCACAGCCCGAGCTTGAACCGGAACCCCAACCGGAACCGGAGCCGCAAGCCGAACCCGAGCCGGAGCCGCTGCCCCTGCCTGCCGCGGAGATCACGCCCGAGGCAGCCGCCGCGCCCGAAGCGGAGCTCGAGCCTGAGGCCGCGGCCGCAGCCGAGCCAGAGCAGGAGCCGGCCATGGAGACGCCGGAGGTGCCGGCCGAGGCCGAACCCGAGGCGCCGCCTGCACCTGTGGTGCGGCGTCGCTTCACCCTCTTCCGCCGCAGCGGCGAGCACACATCGCTCGAACTCGGCGACGACGAGCCAGGCGAGGCGCAGGCGGCGCCACCGGAGCAGGCCGCCACCGAGTTCGAGTCCATGGCCGCTCCGGCGGCGAGCACGGACGAGACCGTCGACGCCACGGCCCCGCCGCCGTTCATGGCCCCCAAAGACGGCTTCCACATCACCGATGAGGCGCGGGCGGCGGTCCTCGCAGGCGATGAGAACGACGAGCTCGAGCTGGCGCCGCTGCCGGTCATCGAGCGCAGCCCCGAACCCAAGCCCGCGCCCAGCAATGGCAAGGGCACGCGCGCCTGGCGCATCCGCAATCTCCGCCCCGGCCGGCGCCAGGACAAGGACGAGCCACCGCCCGCCGACGGCGCGGCCGAGAACGACGAGGACGAAGAGCCGGAGTTCCAGGAGCTGCAGCCGGACTCGCGCTTCGACTCCGATCCAGACGTGCTCGACGCGCGCCGCCAGATCAACGAACGCCTGCGCCAGCGTCGCTGCGACGAGGCAGCGTCACTGCTGCAGCGCCTCGCTGCGGAGCCCGGCGGCCGGGACGTCGCCGAGCTCGCCCTCGACGCCGGTGACCGCTGCCGCGCTCTGGGCAAGGCGAACGCCGCGCTGAGCTGCTATCTCGCGGCATCGCGCGCTGATCCGCTGCACGAGACGCCACTGCTCCGCCTGGCGGACATCTGCCTCGACGACAAGGACATCGAGCTCGCGGTGCGCTATCTGGAACGCGTCGCGCGGCTGCACCGTGTGCGCGGCGACCGCAAGGGCGCGGTGCGCGTGTATCGCAAGATCGCGACCGTCGCTCCGTATCGTGACGACATCGTCAGCATGCTCATGCACGTGCAGGCCACGGGCCGCTTCGAAGACGAATGAGCAGCCATGACGCGTCGCGTGGCGAAGGCGGAAAGCAGCGCGATCCGTTTGTTACCGAAAGGCGATCTGGCCCTGGCGCGATTGGGGCACACTCGGGTCGATTCGCGGAGCGTGCGATGAATGTCGCGATCGCTCGGTCCGCCGGCGGTGCATCGCGCAGCGCTCTCAACCGTACGTGACACCGCGAGGAGATCAGGTGGCCATCCAGGCGAGCAAACCGAACAGCCGAGTGTTTCTGCTCTTGGGAGTGCTTCTTGCTGCGCTCGCCTTCGGCGGCGTGCTCTTCGCGCTCCGTCAGTCCGGCGGCGGCGGCAACAACGTGAACCTGGTCGTCACCAAGGGTCCGATCACTGCGGGCACGCAGCTCACCACTGACATGATCACCACGTCGGCCGTGCCGGCGTCGGTCGCGCCTGCGGACGCCTTCACCGATCCCTCCACGGTGGTCGGCAAGACGACGACCGTCGCCGTGGCGCAGAACACCCCCCTGGTGCCGGCGTTCTTCTCCGCGCCTCCGCTGTCCGCCGCGACCACCACGACGTCGGCGTCGGGTCAGCCCATCTCGGTCGAAACGCAGATCGTGAAGGGATACGTTGCGCTGGCGATCCCGGCGACGCCGGTTACGCCGCCTACGTCATCGGGGCAGAGTGGCGTGTCCATGAACACGTTCGGCCTTGTCGGTGACCAGGCCTCGGCCGGCTACTACATCCAGCCCGGCGACCACATCGACATCCTCATCGACCCAGGAAACGGCGGGGTTCGCTTCTCCTTCCAGGACGTTCCCGTGCTCCGCGTCGGCGACCTTGGTTCGACCGGAACACCGTCCGTGTTCATCGTCGAGGTTCCGCGCAGCCAGGCTGAGCTGCTCACCGCGCTGACCACCAACCGCGGCCTGGTCAAGGACAACAACGGCAGCGTCGTGGCCGGTCCCTTCGTGGTCAAGTACGTGCTCCGGCCTGAGTCGGAGTGGGGAAAGATGGCGGCCGACGACTCCAGCTACAAGCCGAACTACGAGGCCACCACAGGGCCGGCGCTCCCCTCGCCCGCAGACGGTGAGGTGACCGTCGGATCGCTGAACGCGCTCTTCGGTCACTGATCCGGCCATGAACCCGGCATCGCTGATCGCGGCGGCGCTGGTCGCCTCCTCGATCCTCGCGTTCCTCGCCTTCTTCCTCAGCAATCGCAACAGCGAGGCTGACGAGATGGCGCGCCGGCTCAACCAGTATGGCGGCGTCGCCGTGGCACCCGCGCCCGAGCGGGTCAAGACCGGCAACGCCATCCGCGACCTTCTCGACTCCTTCACCTCCGCCCTCAACCCCGTCCTCTCGCGCAGCTCTCACACCGGCAAGCTCGCCGACGACCTGCAGAAGGCGGACATCAAGCTGAAGTCGTCGGAGTGGGTTCTGGCGGTGGTGGGGCTCGGCGTGTTCGTCGGCGTCATCGTCGCGCTGCGCTTCGGCAGCTTCATCGCGTTCGTGCCCTGCCCCTTCATCGTGTACATCCTCTCGGGGCTGTTCCTGCGGCTGCGTCAGGGCCGCCGCAGCCGCGCGTTCAACAACCAGCTGGGCGACACGCTGACGCTGCTCAGCAACGCGCTCAAGGCAGGCCACTCGTTCGCACAGGCGCTGTCCACCGTGAGCAAGAACGCCAACCCGCCCATCGCCGACGAGTTCGCCCGCGCCACGCGCGAGATCGCGCTCGGCATCAGCGTCGACGATGCGCTCAACCACATGGTGCAGCGCAACAAATCCGAGGACTTCGACCTCATGGTCACCGCGGTGCAGATCCAGCGTGTGGTCGGTGGCAACCTGGCCGAGATCCTCGACACGATCGCGTTCACCATCCGCGAGCGGGTGCGCATCCAGGGAGAGATCCGCACGCTCACCGCACAGGCTCGGGCCTCGGGCATCATCATCACGCTGCTGCCGATCTTCCTGGCGGTTGTGCTGAGCTTCATCTCGCCCAGCTACTTCGGCCCCATGCTCACCGATCCCTTCGGGCACATCATGCTCGGACTGGGCATCTTCTCCATCGCGATCGGCGCCGGCATCATCCAGAAGATCGTGAGGATCGAGGTCTGACATGACGCCGCTTGCGCTTGTCATCGCGATCGTCGCCGCGGGTGGCGTGCTGCTGATCATGTACGGGCTCACCGTGAGCATCGCGCCCAAGCCGGGCGACCTGCTCGAAGCGCGCCTGGCGCACTTCACCGAAACCGGGCGCATGCCAACGACGCTCGCCGAGGTGGAGATGTCGCTCCCGCTCTTCGAGCGCGTGGTGCGCCCCTCCCTCGACGCCGTGGGCAACTTCCTCACCCGGCGCGCCCAGGCGGGCAGCACGCAGATCCTGCAGGAGAAGCTCAACCTCGCCGGGCGCCCCTGGGGCCTCACCGCGAGCGGCTTCACCGCGCTGCGGCTTCTGTCGCTCCTGCTGTTCACCTGCCTCGGCCTCGCGCTCGCGGTGCTGATGCAGTTCACCATGCCCAACCTGCTGCTCGGCCCGGTGGCGGGCGGCGTGCTCGGCTTCCTCATGCCGCAGCTCATGCTGTCGCGCCGCATCAAGAAGCGCCAGAAGGCAATTCTCGTGGCGATGCCGAGCGCGCTCGACCTGCTCACCATAAGCGTCGAGGCCGGCCTCAGCTTCGACGCAGCGCTGGCGCGCGTCGCCGACAAATACAAGAACGCACTGTCGCAAGAGCTCACGCAGCTGCTCAACGAGGTCCGCCTGGGACGGCCGCGCCTGGAAGCGCTCGACGACCTGGCCAAGCGCTGCAAGGTCGAGGAGCTGAGCAACTTCGTGCAGGCGATCATCCAGTCGGAGCAGCTGGGCGTCGGCGTCGCCAACGTGCTGCGCATCCAGTCGGAGGAGATCCGCCGGCGCCGCCGTCAGCGTGCCGAGGAGCAGGGCCAGAAGGCGCCGCTGAAGATGCTCTTCCCCATGGTGGGCTGCATCTTCCCCACGCTCTTCATCGTGCTGCTGGGACCCGCGATCATCGAGGTCGCGCACGAGTTCGGCAGTGGCCACTGAGCTCGATGGTCGCCTCCCTGGACACGACGCCGGCGCAGTTCGCCGCTGACGCGATCCTCATCGCGCTGGTCGGGCTCAACGCATACCTCGGCTGGCGCTTCGGTCTCCTGCGCCGGGTCGTCGGATTCGCCGGCCTCTACCTGGGATGCCTGGCCGCGACCAACGTCGGCAACGCCGTCGCGGCGGCTGTGCATCCCGGCAGCGTCGACGCCAATGCATGGGCGTTCATCGTGGTTCTGCTCATCGTCGTGGTGGCTTTCGAGATCCTCGGTGCGCTCTTCAACGACAAGATCCAGCGGGTGGCCGTGGTGCTGTTCGACCGCATCGCCGGCACGCTGGTGGGCGTCGTGGTCGGCCTCGCGGAAGCGTTGGTGCTGTTCCTCGTGGCCTACGCGGTGGCGGCCACGCCCGCGTCGTCGCCAGGTGCGACACGCGACCGTGCGGCGCCGGCTGACGCCATCCAGTCAGCGACCATCGCCGGACAGGCGGTGCGGGTGAGCCCGCAGGTGCACGCGGTGTTCGCGCCGGTGTTGCCGGGCAACTTCGCCTCGCACCTGGCGCAGGGCACGCACATCAACCTGCCGCCACTGTAGGTCACGCCGAAACGGCGTTTTACTCGCTGCCGTTCTGGGGGAAGAACGACTTCACCACGGTGCCCAGCCCAACCAGGTTGAAGGGCTTGGTGATCAGGTTGTTGGCGCCGGCGACGCGCGCACGTTCGACGTCGGCATCGCCGGACAGCGCGCTGAACATGAGCACGGGAAGGTCTGAGGTCACCGGGTTGCCACGGATCCTGCGGCACGCCTCCAGCCCGTCCATGCCGGGCATCATCACGTCGAGGATCACCAGGTCGGGACGCTTCGACGTGATCTCGCTCAATCCCTCTTCGCCGTTGCGCGCGGTGGCCACGTCGTATCCCTCGATGGAGAGGTACATGGCCACGATCTGCAGCAGCCGCGGGTCGTCGTCGACCACCAGCACACGCGACTTGGTCACGGCGGCTCAGGCCTCCGGGGCGTTGAGCTCGAGGCGCGGAGTGCCCTGAGAGCGTGAGAGGCGCTGCGCGAGCGCGCGCTCGTGCGCCAAGCCCTGCTCCACCGCCTGGAGCACGGCGCGGTTGAACGCCTCGCGCTCCATCTCGTCCTGCTCGGCGCTCACCCGTTCGTGGCGCATGCGGTGACCGATCCACGGCGGCAGCAGCCGCATCACGATGTTGGCGCCGACGCGGACGGCGACCTCGTTGTCATTCGCCTCCTCGACCACCAGGCTCACGCGTCGCTTCTCGCCTTCGTGCGTGGCGAGCTTCCAGGCGCGCTCCCACGCGCGCTGGCGATCCACGCCCACGAAGACGAGCGTGACCGGGTCGGCGATCAACTGTCCGCCCCCTGCGGCCTCCAGCTCGTGCAGCATCATCTGCCAGACGTCCGAATCGACCTGACGCGCGACCCACGCGACCAGCGACGGCGCGCGGTTCTCGAGGTCGGGCATGGGCATGGTCACACTCGTGTCGCCCGCAGGCAGCGCGCCGACGATGCCGGCGTGGCGGCGGCAGTACACGTGCAGGTCCACGACGGCACGGTGGTCAGGGCACCACGCGGTGCGGCACTGTCTGTCACGCCGGTCGACGTACTCGCAGGGCAGGCCGAGCATCGACGTGCAGCCGATCTCGGCGCACGCCTCGGTTCCAGGCTTCTGCGCAAGCGCGGCCGCGAGCTCCTCCGCGGTGGGTTCGGCAGGCTCCGGCGCCGCCTTGCGCTTGAAGAGTCCCATCACCACACGAACGGGATCAGGCGCCACGTGCGCGACGCATACGCGGCGTAGCCGGGGAAGGTCCGGGTGAGCAGGCGCTCCTCGAAGCGAGCGCGCAGCAGCTGCACCGCGATGAACGGCAGAAGCGCGGCCGCCGGCCACAAGGCCGGCCGGGAGAGGGTGATAGCGAAGGCCACCAGGATCTCAGCGGCGTACAACGGATGACGGATCACCCGGTATGGCCCGCCTGTCACCATGCGGCGCGCCTCGGGGATCAGGCTGAGGCTGCGTCGCAGGTACAGGAGTCCCCACACCGCCAGCGTGAAGCCCACGATGGTCAGCGGCGTGGAGGCGCTGCGCACGCCACTCGGAAGCGTGAAAAGCACCGGGTTGGGAAACGCGCCGGCGACGAGCAGCATGACCGTGCCGGTCAAGCCCGCGATCCTGGGGATGATGCGCCCGTCGCGGCTGATCGGCCGCGGACGCGCCAGGTAGATGGCGACCGGCAGCGAGCAGAACAGGAAGTACAGCGCGGTGGGCACCGGGCCGGCGGCAACGTCGAGTGGACGGAGCGGCCGCGGCAGCGCCTGCACCTGCGCGATGAGGTTCTGCAGGACGCGAAAACCGAGCAGGCCGAAGAGGACGGCGGGCACCGCCCGGCCGAAGGTGAGGAACCGAATGTCGTCGAGCCGGGAAGCCATGCCCGAACGGACGGGCACCCGGCGCACCGCGCCACGCGATGCCGGCACTTCCATGGCCGCAGTCTAGGCCAGCCCTCCGCGACACAACCACGCCGTGGCTCGGTTGTCATCACCTCACGACGAGGTCGCGGTTTCTCGCAGCGTGCCGGCCGCCTGTCTCACCGTTTGTTACGAGTTCCTTCGCAGCCAGGCCATTCCGCCGCTACTTCCCGGCCTCATAGTCGGCACATAAGTCAGTGCGCAGCCCCCTGCGTCTGAGAGAATCTGCACCGAAGGAGGTGAATCCGGAATGCTGAGCAATCTCTACCTTCGTCTTCGCGAGGCCATGGCCATCAAGCGCGACGAGGATGAGGAAGGTCAGGGCATGGTTGAGTATGCGCTCATCCTCGTGCTGATCGCGATCGTTGTCATCGTCATTTTGACCGTCGTGGGCCGTCAGGTGAGCAACGTGTTCTCCAACATCAGCTCTTCGCTGGGCTCCTGACACATACCAAGCAGAGAAAGAGCCGCCCGTCGGGGCGGCTCTTTTTCGTTAACGCGACCGGTGCGTGGAGTGAGCCATGCGAGTCGCCCCGAATCGGGTACGCCGTCGAGGCCCACGCAGGGGCCTCGCGGCTCGGCACTCGGCTCGCGGCGCGCTCCGACGACGTTCCGGCTCGCCTCCGTGACGCCCCTCTTCGGGGCGCCTCGCACGGCTGCGCTACGCGGGCTGCGTCAGCGGCCGAAGAGTCCGCGACGGCGCTTCTTGTCGCCGTCTGTGGCAGCAGCCGCTTGTTCGGGGGCGACCAGCGTGACGATGCTGCGCACCGCGCGTCCCAGATCCGAATCCGGGTGCGACTCCATGAAGGGCGCGCCGCGCGTCACCGACTCTCCCACCACCTTGGGCTCGTAGGGCAGCTGCGCGGACACGGAATGGCGCAGGTTCTGCTCGATCGACTCGCGGTTGAAGTCGGAGTGGCCGTCCGACTGATTGACGATGAGCAGGATCGACGTGGGGTCGATGTTCAGCGACTCCAGCACCTTCAGCCCCAGCTTCGCGTCCTTGATCGCGGGGATGGTGAGCGCCGTGATCACCAGGATGCGCTGCGCCATCTCGATCACCTCGAGGTTGAACTCCGCGAGGTGCGCCGACGTGTCCACGACGATGTAGTCGAAGGTCTTGCGCAGCTCCGCCATCACCACGCGGACGTGCTCCGCGGTGATGAGGTCAGCGAGCTCCGGGCTGATGGGCGACAGCAGCACGCGAATTCCCGAGGGCCCCTGCCCCAGGATCTCGTTGAACATCTCCGGCTCGAGCCCTTCGCCGGCCTCGACGACGTCGGTGATGCTGCGGCTGTGGTTGAGGTTCAGCATCACGCCCACGTCCCCGAACTGCAGGTCGAGGTCCACCAGCGCGACGCGCGACTTCGTCTCGTTCGCCAGTGCCACGGCCAGGTTCGTCGCCAGCAGCGTCTTGCCCACACCGCCCTTGCCCGAGAAGAGCGCGATGACGTTGCCCGCGGCTGCGGCCTTCGTCTCCGGCTCCGGGGTGCGCGGCGCGAGCGCCCCCTTCTTCTGCTCCAGCGCGTACACGCGCCGGATCGCCGCCACCAGCTCGTCGTGGCTGAATGGCTTGATCAGGTACTCGCGCGCGCCCGCCTGCATGGCGCGGCGCAGATAGTCGCGCTCGCCCTGCACCGACATGATGATCACCGGCGACGCGGGCAGCTCCGCCGCGAGGCGCTCGGTGAACTGGATGCCATCCATGATCGGCATGTTCACGTCGGTGAGGACGATGTCTGGATGCAGGCGATGTGCTTCCTCGAGGCCCTGCTTGCCATCGCCGGCGGTGCCGGCGATCTCCACGTCCTCTTCGAAGCTGAGCAGCTTCTGCAGGTTCTCGCGGGTGCTGGCGATGTCGTCGACGATGAGGATGCGGATCACGGTCAGGCGACGCTCAGGCGAGCCGCCTGCACCGGGTCGACCGGGACCCCCGGACCCATGGTCGCGGCGACGGTGACGGTCTTCACGTAGGTTCCCTTCGCGGCCTGCGGCTTGGCGCGCACGATGGCGTCCATCAGCGCTGCGAAGTTGTCGCGCAGCTTGTCGTCGTCGAACGACGCCTTGCCGATGGCGACGTGGACGATGCCGAAGCGGTCGACGCGAAACTCCACGCGGCCGCCCTGAACATCGCGAACCGCCTTGCCGATGTCGAACGTGACCGTGCCGGCCTTGGGGTTGGGCATCAGCCCCCGTGGGCCGAGGATCTTGCCCAGACGCCCAACCATGCCCATCAGGTCCGGCGTCGCCAGCGCCACATCGAAGTCGATGTTTCCCTCGGACACCTTCTTGACCAGGTCTTCGCCGCCGACGAGGTCGGCGCCGGCGTCGAGCGCCTCGCGTGCCTTCTCGCCGATGGCGAACGCGGCGATCCGCCGCGTCTTTCCCGTGCCGTGGGGCAGCACCACGCTGCTCCGCACCATCTGGTCAGCGTGGCGCGGATCGACGCCGAGACGGACGTGCGCCTCGATGGATGCGTCGAACTTGGTCATCGCGGTCTGCCGCACCAGAGTCATCGCTTCGACCGGCGGGTACATCCTGCCGTCCTCGATCGCCGCCGCGGCCTCGCGGTACTTCTTGCCGTGTGCTCTGGGCATGTTGTCTCCCGTGGTGCTGGCGGGCGCCTGAAACGCCCTCCCACGCAGTCTGCTAGTTGACGTTCAATCCCATCGAGCGCGCGGTGCCCTCGATGATTCGCATGGCTTGCTCGACATCGTGTGCGTTGAGGTCGACCATCTTGGTCTCGGCGATCTCACGAACCTGCTGACGCGTCACCGAGCCAACCTTGTCCCGGTTCGGCACCGACGACCCCTTCTCCACCCCGGCGGCCTTCTTGAGCAGGTCGCCGGCCGGCGGCGTCTTGGTGACGAACGTGAAGCTGCGGTCCTCGAAGACGGTGATCTCCGCGGGGATGATGCTGCCCGACTGCGCCGCGGTGCGCTCGTTGTACGCCTTGCAGAACTCCATGATGTTGAGGCCGTGTGGGCCCAGCGCGGTGCCCACCGGCGGCGCCGGCGTCGCCTTGCCCGCGGGGATCTGCAGGCGGATGACGGTCTTGACCTTCTTCTTGGACATGGCTAGCGGAGCCGCTCCACCTGCAGCAGGTCCAGCTCGACCGGCGTCTCACGGCCGAACATGTTGACCAGCACCTTGAGCTTGCCCTTCTCCACGTTGATGTCGGTGACCTTGCCGTGGAAGTCGGTGAACGGCCCATCGATGACGCGCACGTTCTCGCCCACCTCGTACTCCACCGAGACCTTCGCCGGAGCATCCGCCTTGACCTGCTTCTGGATGCCGCGGATCTCATGGTCCTGCAGCGGCACCGGCTTGTTGCCCGATCCGACGAACGACGTGACCCCGGGTGTGTTGCGCACCACGTACCACGACTTGTCGGACATCACCATGTTGACCAGGATGTAGCCCGGGAAGATCCGCTTGCTGACCTTGCGGCGCTGCCCGTCCTTGATCTCCATCACCTCTTCGGTGGGGACGAGCACGTCGAAGATCTTGTCGTGCATGTCCATCGACTCGACGCGCTTCAGCAGGTTCGCCCTGACCTTCTCCTCGTGCCCCGAGTACGCGTGCACGACGTACCAGCGGGCATCCTTGGCGGCGACGACGTTGCTCATGGCTTCCTTCTCTTCATTCTCACATCAAGGCAGGGGGGTTGCGCCACCCGTCGACGCTGCGGTCGGCGCCGCCGTGGGAGCGGCGGTGGGCGCCGCGGTGGCGTTGGGGTTGATCGTGGTGTTGCTTGTCGTCGTGGTGGTCGAGCCGGAGCTGGTGTACAGCTGCTTCACGCCGAGGCTGAGCACGTAGTCCGCGCCTCCGATCAGCGCACCGAAGATCACGACCGTCGCGATGACGATGCCGGTCATGCGCAGCAGCTCGTCCCGGGCGGGCCACACCACCTTCTTGAGCTCGTCCCAGACGCCGCGAAAGTACTCCACCAGGCCCTGCCGGCTGGCGCCGGCGCGGGCCAGCGGCGGACGGGGTGGGACCCCCGCGGTCCTGACCGCTTTCGCCAATGTCCGACTACCCTCCGTGTCTGTTGTCGCGAACCGCCGTCGCGGCCGCGGGTCTCCTGGCAGGGGCGGCACGACTCGAACGCGCGACCCTCGGTTTTGGAGACCGATGCTCTACCAGCTGAGCTACGCCCCTGTGATCACTTGGTCTCGCGATGCAGCCGGTGACCGCGACAGCGCTTGCAGAACTTGCGCAGCTCCAGACGGTCCGGATCGTTGCGCCGGTTCTTGACCGTCGTGTAGTTGCGCTCCTTGCAGTCGGGACACTGCAACGTGATGATGGACGAGCCGCCCTTGGCCGTGGCCACGTGGAAAATTGCCTCTACACAAAAGAGACCTAGCGGCGCTAGGTCGTGACCGATTCTACCACAGGCCCCAGGGGACTACACCGGCGACGTACCCTCTGGCTGAAGCCCGCCGCGGCACCAGGCCCGCGGGCGCCGGAGGTGTCCAGTGACGGCGACAGTCTCGGTCCAGCCGGCCACGGAGAACCCGTGGCACAACGCGCAGCGCCAGTTCGACGAGGCCGCAGCCCTGCTGGGCCTCGACCACGACCTGCGGCACGTGCTCCGCGAGGTCAAGCGGCAGCTCATCGTCACCTTCCCGGTGAAGATGGACGACGGCTCGGTGCGCATGTTCGAGGGCTACCGCGTGCAGCACAACGTGGCCCGCGGGCCGGCCAAGGGCGGCATCCGCTACCACCCTGCGGTCACGCTCGACGAGGTCAAGGCGCTGGCCATGTGGATGACGTGGAAGTGCGCCATCGCGGGGCTGCCCTTCGGGGGCGCCAAGGGCGGCGTCATCGTCGACCCCAAGAAGCTCAGCCTCGGCGAGCTGGAGCGCCTCACGCGCCGCTACGCGACCGAGATCAGCCTGGTCATCGGGCCCGAGTCGGACATCCCGGCGCCGGACGTGAACACGACGCCTGCGGTGATGGCCTGGATCATGGACACGGTGTCCATGGAGCAGGGCTTCTCCGTGCCCGCCGTGGTCACGGGTAAGCCGCTGTCCGTGGGCGGCAGCCAGGGACGCAACGCGGCCACAGGGCGCGGCGTGATGTTCGTGGCACTGGAGGCATGCCGCAAGTTGGGGCGCAGTCCCGGCGAGCTCACGGTCGCGGTGCAGGGATTCGGCAACGCGGGGAGCATCGCGGCCCGGCTCATGGCGGAGCAGGGCTTCACCGTGTGCGCGGTTTCGGACAGCACTGGCGCGATCTATTCACCCTCCGGCCTCGACGTTCCCGCGGTGATCGCCCACAAGCAGCGCAGCGGCAGCGTCGCCGGGTTCGACGGCGCACGCGCCATCGGCGCCGCCGAGGTGCTCGAGGTGCCGGTGGACGTGCTGGTGCCCGCGGCGCTGGAGAACCAGATCACCGCCGAGAACGCCGCGCGCATCAAGGCGTCGCTCATCCTCGAAGCGGCCAACGGCCCCGTCACCCCCGATGGCGATGCGATTCTCGAACAGCGCGGGGTCACGGTCGTCCCCGACGTCGTGGCCAACGCCGGCGGCGTGACCGTGTCCTACTTCGAGTGGGTCCAGGACCTGCAGTCGTTCTTCTGGGACGAGGAAGAGATCAACGGCCGGCTCGAGAAGATCATGACCCGCGCCTTCGGCGACGCCTGGGACATGGCCCATGAGCACGGGGTGTCGCTGCGCAACGGCGCCTACTTCGTGGCCATCGACCGCGTCGCGGAGGCGACGACGGCGCGCGGCATCTACCCCTGACGCTTCAGGCGGAGGCGACGCTGGGCACCGGCGCCTCCGCCTCCGCGGCAGGCGCCGGCTGCGCGGGCCGCCGCCTGCCGCCGGTGGCCAGGAACGACCCGGCCAGGATGAGCACGAAGCCCACCCCGGCGCCGACGGTGAAGCGCTCCCCCAGGAGCGCGACGCCGAGCGTGAGCGCCACCGCCGGGTTGACGTACGTGATCACCGTGGCGCGCACCGGCCCCACCTCGGCGATGAGCGCGAAGAACAGCAGGAAGGCGAGCGCGGTGCACACCACGGCGAGGAGCGCCACGGCCACGATCACCTTTGCTTCAGGCAGGGCCCGCGGCAGCTGCAGCACGCCCGCAGGCGCGTATGCGGCGGCCGCCAGCACCAGCGAGGTCGCGACCACACCCAGCACGGGCACGCCGCCGAGGCGCCTGGCGATGATCATCGGCCCCACCGCGTAGCAGACCGTCACCACCGCCATCTCCCCCACGGCGCCCAGGTCGCCACCGGAAACGTCGAGCCCGACCAGCGCCGCCACGCCGGCCAGCCCCACGAGCAGCCCGGCCAGCTCGCGACGCCGCAGGCGGTCGGCCGCCCCGGTGGCCCGTGCCAGCACGGCGCCGATGAGCGGCACCGTCGCCACCAGCAGCCCGGTCAGCGAGCTGGGCAGGCGCCGTTCGGCATCCGACAGCAGCAGCCACGGCACGCCGATCTCGACGGCCGTGTACGCGACGAGCGCGCGCCAGTGGGCGGGCAGCGACCGCAGCTCACCTCGGGCGATCACGAAGGGCAGCAGCAGCAGCGCCCCCGCCGCCGTGCGCAGGAACACGAGGCTGATCGGCGTCAGCTGTCCCACCGCGATCTTGATCAGCAGGTAGGGCACACCCCAGATCACGCCCATGGCGGCGAAGAGCAGCCAGCCGCGGCGGCTCACCGGGGCGCTCTTCGGTTGGCGCGCGTGCTGTCGCGCATCCGCAAAACACCGTGCACCGGCGACACGCTAGCGCCTCGCCCGCTTCGGACGTATGCCACAATCAGGCGCGCCATCAGGTCGGTGCGCGCCACGCGACAGCCAGGGTGGGACTGAGGACAGAGGACGAGAGGGTGAGCGCGACCGAAGGCCCCGCCGGCGGCGTCGAGCATTCCCTGGACATCGGCATCCCGGGTCTCGTCGACGTCGTCGAGATCGGCCGGGGAGGCTTCGCCGTCGTGTACCGGGCGCGGCGCCAGGGCTTCGACCAGACCGTCGCGGTGAAGGTGCTCGCCGCCGCGCTGGACGACGAATCGCGTCAGCGGTTCGAGCGCGAGGTGCGTGCGATGGGTGCGCTCTTCGGCCATCCGCACATCGTGGGGATCATCACCGCCGGCTACACCGCCGCCGACCGGCCCTACATCGTGATGGAGGACATGACCGGCGGCAGCCTCGCCGACGCGCTGCGCTCGCGCGGGCCGTACGGCTGGCAGGACGCGTCGGCCATCGGCATCGGCCTCGCGACCGCGCTCGAGGCCGCGCACAGCGCGCACGTGCTGCACCGCGACGTGAAGCCGGAGAACGTCCTGTACTCCCGGTACGGCTCGACCAAGCTCGGCGACTTCGGCCTGGCCGCGCTCACCGAGGGACCCGAGACGCAGAGCACGTCGGTGATGGTGAGCGTGGCGCACACGCCGCCGGAGGTGCTCGAGGGCGGGCCCCGCACCGCGGGCACCGACGTGTACTCGCTGGCGTCGACGGTGATGTCGACGATGCTGGGGCACCCGCCGTTCGCGCGCGGCCGCGACGAGTTGTCGGCCGCGATCTTCAAGCGCATCGCCAGCGACCCTCCGCCGGACCTTCGCCCGCAGGGCGCCCCCGACCCCCTCTGCCGCGTGCTCGAGCGGGCGCTCGCCAAATCGCCGGAGCAGCGCTACGCGACGGCGTCGGCGTTCCACGCCGACCTCGAAGGCGCCCGCGCGGCGGCGGGTATCAGGAGCGGCGGCGCGACGGACGACCCCGACCGGACGGAGTCGTGGGCTCCGGCGCCGGCCCCGTCGCCGGTGACCGCCGGACCGTACTCGATCTCCGGCGACAGGCGGGTCGCGCCGCCGTCGGCGCCGGCCCCGGTGCAGATCGGGCGCAGGACCCCCAACCCACTTCTTTCGTGGGTGAACACGCACCTGCTCGTCGCGGCCGGGATCGGCGGCGGGGTGCTCCTGCTGCTGATCATCATCATCCTGGTGGCGACGCACGGCCAGGCGCCGCTCTCCTTCAACCCGTCGAGCGCCGTGCTCAGCTCCGGACAGCTGCCCTCGGGCTATCAGGACGCCGGTCAGCCGCCCGGCTTCGGCACCTGGGCGTGCGCGCCGTCGGACCCGGCTTCGGGGGCCGCGCAGCAGAGCGCCAGCGCAGACTTCCGGAGCCAGTTCACCGACAACTCCGGCAACAGCGTGACCGGCGACGTCAACAACTACGTGTACAGCTTCAAGAGCGCGAGTGACGCCTCGACGTTCATGAGCTCAGCGCAGTCCGCCGCGCGCCGGTGTTCCAGCGCCGGCATCGATCTGCCGTCACCGCCCACGGCGGGCGATCAGACCTTCCGTGCCTCGTACGAGAACGACGGCGGTGGCATCAACGACCTCATCTTCGTGCGCGTCGACAACGGCGTCTCGGTGGTGATCGTCAGCTCCTCGGCCGACCAGGACAAGTTCCCCGACTCCACGATCCAGTCGCTCGCCACCTCGATGGCCCAGGACATCAGCGGCGCCGCACACTGACTGTGATGCGCCCTCAGGGGGCGTGCGCGTACGTTGCGGGAGGTGGCGGGGGCAGCGGCGGAGGCGGAGCCCGGGGCACCGGCGCCGCAAGCCCAACCGCGCCGCGGCGCCGCGTCAGCAGGCTCGGATCGCGGCGCTTGAGCAGCCACGCCGTCGCGATGAGCGGCGCGACTGTGAGCACCACGAGCATCGTGACGTCCTTGAGCCACGTGCCGGCGTCGTGCTTCCAGGCGGCATCGGGCCCGTCGAGCGACGGCTGCACATCGTTCAGCGACACCGTCGACGCCACCGCGTCGACGCCCCACTTGGCGCTGCTCAACCAGCTCAGCTGACCGAGCACCGGCTTGTCGCTGATCTGCAGCACCGGGATCGACATGATCAGCTGCGCCACGACGAGCAGCACCAGCACGCTGATCGCCTTGTCCGCGGAGCGCATCATCGCCGACACCATCAGCCCCAGTGACATCGCAGCGAGCCCCGCGAGGCCCACGTCCACGACCAGCTCGAACGTCGACGAGCCGAGCGCCGACGCGCCGTGCACGGGCTGGCGGCTGAGCCCCACGACCACCAGGATCAGCGCCTGCAGCACCGTGAGCGGCGCAAGCACGCCGAGCTTGGAGATGATGTACGCGCGGATCGACAGACCGACGAAGCGCTCTCGCTGATATATGGGGAACTCCTTCACGATCTCCCGGATGGAGTTGAGCAACCCCGTCAGCGTCACCGTGATCACGGCCACGGTCACCACCATCTGCGCGAGCACGTTCGGGTGGCTGAAGGCGTCCGATCCGAGGGAAGCGATCATCAGCAGCGCCAGCACCGGCGCTTGCAGCAGGAGCAGTGCCAGGTTGCGACGGTCGGACGCGACCGCCGCCATGTAGCGGCGCAGCAGCGTCACCGACTGGCGCGGCCAGTCGCGGCGCGTCGCCTTGGCCGGCAGCGGCCGCGGTGCGCCGGTGGGCAGCGCCGGCTGGTCGATGGCCAGTGGCAGGCGCACGAACTGCTCGTACTCCGGGCTGTTGCGGAACAGCTCGTCCCACTTGACGTCGCCACGCTGCTCCAGATCGGTGAACACGTCGGCGAAGTCGGTGCGGTTGAAATAGCGCAGCGCATCCGCGGGAGGACCGAAGTACGCCGTCCTGCCCCCCGGCGCGAGGAACAGCACGCGGTCGCACAGATGCAGGCTCTGCTGGCTGTGCGTGACGATGATCACCGTGCGGCCGCCGTCGGCCAGGCCACGCAGCATCGTCATCACGCCCTTCTCCATCCCTGGATCGAGGCCGGACGTCGGCTCGTCGAGGAACAGCGGCGACGGCTTGGTGAGCAGTTCCACGCCGATGTTGGCGCGTTTGCGCTGACCTCCGGAGAGGTGGTCGATGGGAAGGTCGGCGCGTTCAGCGAGGCCGAGCTCGGCCATCACCTCCTCCACCCGCTTGCGCCGCTCCACCTCCGGCACGTCGCCGGGAAAGCGCAGCGCAGCCGTGTAGGTGAGTGCCTGCCGCGCCGTCAGCTGTGTGTGGATGATGTCGTCCTGCGGCACGTAGCCGATACCACGTCGCAGGTCGTCGTACTCGGCGTACAGGTCGCGCCCACCGTAGAAGACGTGGCCCTCGTCGGCGGGATGGAATCCGGTCATCGCGTTGACCAGCGTTGTCTTGCCCGCGCCGCTCGGTCCGACGACGGCAAGGAACGTCTGCTTCTCCAGCGCGAAGCTCACGTGGTCGAGCAGCGTGCGGCCCTCGGGCGTGTGCACGGTCACGCCGTTCAGCTCGATGCGCACGTCGCCGGCGACGTACTCCTCGAGCGTCCCCTGCACCAGACGCAGACGGTGCCGTCCGATGCTGATGAGGTCCATGTCCTTGAGCGCGGTGGCGACCGTGTACTGGCCGTTGACGTAGGTGCCGTTGTGGCTGCCCAGGTCGCGCAGCTGGTAGCCGGCCGCGGGGTCCCAGCGGATCTCGGCGTGATGGCGCGACACCGACGGATCGGTGAGCACGATGTCGTTGTCGGTGGCGCGGCCGAGCGCGACCCGCTGCGAGCGGATCCGGTGCGCTGCTTTGATGGAGCCCAGGTCGATGCTGCCTTCCGTGGCCGCGGGAGCCGTGGCCGATAAGGGCGCCGGCGTGGGGCCGGCGGTGGCGGACGGCGGCACCGGCGTGCGTGGCGGCGCGGATGCGCCTGCGGGGGCGGGTGCAGGCGCCGGCGTCACGAACGACGCAGGCGGCGGGTGCGGCACGTCCTGCGCGGGCATGATCTGACGCGCCGCGGACGGGGGCTTGACGGCGTCGACCTCGGCGAGCACCAGGAGCGGTCCGCCGGCTGCGTCTCCGAGCCGCAACGTGACACGTCCCTTGACCTCGTGCCGGCCGATCCTCGCTCCGTCGAGGAAGGTGCCGTTGTGGCTGTTGAGGTCCTCGATGGCCCAGGTGCCGTCGACGCACGAGAGCGACGCGTGCCGCCGCGAGACGCGCGGATCCTCGTAGCGCACGTCGGCCGACTGGTCGCGACCCACGAGGAGCGTACGGTCAGCGGTGATCACCATCTCCTGGCCCGGTGCGGTGACGCGCAGGCTGCGGCCGGACGCCGCCGTGGTGTCCGCAGGCGGTGGCGCTGCTGAGGGCGATGGCGCAACCTCCCCAGCGGCGGACGCAGCCGGCGCAGCGGGCGGAGCTGTTTCCGATCCAGCGTGGGCCGCAGCGCCCTCGCTGCGGCTCAGCAGCTCCCATTTGGTGGTGCGCTGCTCGTCCTCCCACGCGCCGCTCTCGCCCTCGAGCTGCTTCAGCAACCGCTGCATGTACGGCAGGTAGTCGGTCGACCGCACGTGGTGCGTGCACCCGTACGACAGGTAGTCCTGCGCGCTGCCGGTGCTCGAGTTGAGCACGAAGGCCTGTTCCCGGTTGCAGCTGGCGCAGTGCGCGAACACCAGGAAGGGGTGGATGCTCAGCAGCGGCGTGAAGTCACCGTCGCGATCGAGCAGGTACAGCTGCCGGTCCGGGTACGGCGCGGCATTCATCCGAGGCGTCATCGACGCCCGGGCCGACTCCCCCATCAGCGAGGTGACCAGGTGGCGGTAGCGGTGCTGCGCGCGCTGGTCGGCGCCGTCGAAGTCGACGGCCACCGCACGCACGTAGACGAGACGGAAGTCCGCGGCAAACCCCATCTCGCCGTAGAGCTGGCGCAGCGCGGGCGCCAGCATGTCAGCCACGCTCGTCCTGTCGTAGGAGCTGGGTCTCGCCCCGTGTGCCAGCCGGTTGCGGTATGCCACCAGGACGTCGAAGAGCTGCTGCGTGGTGACGCTGCTCGACGTGATCTCCGGGGAGCCCGCGCCCATCGCGGCGACGGATCGCGACAGCCCCTGCGCGGCGGTGAGGATCGCCCCCTCGTGCCGCTTGCGATAGAAGTCGCGCAGCGAGGCGAGCAGACGGCGCTCGTCGTCCTCGAACACCCGCAGCGTGTCGCGCAGCCAGCCCTGCCAGTGCCCCAGGCTGGGACGCTGCAGCTCGCGAAGATCGTGGTCGAGCTGCGCGTCGCGCACACCGTCGGCCAGGTACTGCGCGATGGCGATCGCGGCGAGGTACTTCAGGGTCACCTCGAAGAGGTCGAGCAGATACTCGTGCGCCTCGGCAGGATCGGGCGTCTGGAAGAGCGCACGGTTGTAGGTGCCCACCAACGGATACGGAAAGCGATCGCCGACGTCGCGATCGATCCGGTCGATGTCCTCCGCGGTCAGCTGCCCGGCCATTCGCCGTCCATGGTGGCCTCGGTGTTGCTGTGCGCGGCGCGCTCGGCCCGGTTCATGCGTCCGCTGATCCAGCGATACGCGGCGTAGCCGACCCCGACGCCGAGGATCTCGAGGACGATGCCGATCGCGATGTCGTACCCGGTGACGCCGACTGGACCGAACAGCAGGTGTCGCACCGCGGCCAGGTTGGCGCTTGCATTGATCACGAGCATGAGCGACACGGGGATGCCGAGCAGCCACGTCACCAGGTTCAGCCGCCCCTCGAGCGTGCGCGAGCGCCGTTCGTGAGCACGCGCCACCACTTCGGTCCTGGTGCGCTGGCGAAGATCGAGGTACGAGTGCATCTCGCGCACCTCCGCGGCGACCTCGTCGTACAAGCGCTGCAACTGAAACACGCGCTGCCAGCACGCGTAGTAGCGGTGGTGGTGCTCCTCCTGCATGGTCTGGGCGAAGTACCCCTGCGCGGTGAAGGCCAGGAGGGCGTCGCGGATGCGGCCGAACGCCAGCGTCCGCGCCCTGTCGCTTGAATCCGCGTCCTGTGCCACCCACCGGTGCGAGACCTGCTGCGACAGCATCATCAGCACGAACCGCTGTTCCAGGGCGAGCAGGAAGAGCAGGAAGTACTGCGTCTCGATGTGCTTGGGCAGCGTGGTTCGGAAGAACTCGGTGGCCGGGGGGTTGCTGGCGAGGAACCCTCCGCCGTTGAGAGAGCAGAAGAACCACTGGTTGGCGGCGTAGGGCAGCAGACCTCCGTCATCGAGGCGAAGCTCGTGCGCAGACGGGTGAATCCACTGCTTGGCGTGGAAGAAGTTGCGCAGACGGTGCAGCAGCTCCGGTGCAGCGTCCGGCGCTGCGCCGTCGACGAACAACGACGCGTAGGGAAGCATCATTCCCGGAACGAAGATCTCCTCCCACCATGAGGACGCGCGATCGCCGGCGGCGGCGCTGCCCAGGAGTTCCGCGATCACCTGCCCGAAGTGCCAGCGTGTCGCACCGTCGCCGCCGAGCGAGCCGACGTGGGGCACGAACGAATCCCTGCGCACGGCGCCGTCCGGCCCCGGTGCCGCAGTGCGCGTCGCGCTGATGTCGCAGGAGCGGCGGCCGGCGACGAACCGGAAGAAGTGGAGGAAGGTGAACCAGTCGTCCACGGCGTCGCGCACCGGTGCCGCGGCGACGACGCAAAAGCCGACGCCGTGGCTGAAGAGCACGACGTCGATCGACTCCACGACGAAGGCCACGTCCCCCTGGCGCGTGGCCAGCGTCCAGTCGGCCCCTGGATGCTTGGCGCCCGCACCCAGGCCGGCCGGCGAGCGGAGCACGTCGTCCTCCAGGTGCCACGCGCTCGTGGTGAGCTCGGCGCCCTCAGGGGGCGCGACGAAGCCGGCAACGTGCGAGAGGAGGTCGTCGGTCGTCAGCCGCAGGGGACGCCATAGCCGCCGCGTGTTCTCCCCCAGTGTCGTCTCCGCTGCGCGGAGCGCGGCCGCGTGGGCATCGATGTCCCCCCCGTCGAAGGTGAACGGGTAGACGAACCGGATGCTCGAGGCGCGGCGGTCGACCGTGCCACCGCCAGCGGACGACAGCGGCGTTTCGTCCGTCCTCTCGACCTGCGCCGGCGCCTCTTCGGTCGCCGCAGCGCCGCGCGGCCGCCCGATCTCCTCAGTCGTCACCGTCCTGCCCCTGCGCGTTCATCTCGCCCTCTCGTCACGCGCCGCGGCGCGTTCCTGGTCGGGGATTGTCGCATCCGGCGGCCGCCAGCGCCCGTGCCGCGTCGCAGCCTGCCCTTCGCGGATCAGCTCCAGCCGCGGACGCGGTCCGTCGACGCGACCCACCTGGGGCCTGCGGCTGCCCGCCTTGAACGGATCCGGCCACTCGACGCCGGGACCCGAGTAGCCCTGCTCGGCGGCTGCGTGGAGAGTCCACTGCGGGTCGTAGATGTGCGCGCGCCCCAGGGCACACAGGTCGGCGCGGCCGGCCAGGATGATCGAGTTCACATCGTCGTATGAGGAGATGACGCCCACCGCGATCGTGGCGATGCCCACCTGGTTGCGGATGCGGTCCGCGAACGGCGTCTGGTACGAGCGTCCGAACGCGGGTTGTTCGTCTTTGACCACCTGCCCCGTGGAAGCGTCGATGGCGTCCGCTCCGTGCGCCGCGAACGCCGCGGCGATCGCCACGGAGTCGCCGGCGTCGATCCCGCCGTCGCGCCAGTCCGTCGCAGAGATGCGCACTGTCATCGGCCGCGGCTCGGGCCACACCGCGCGCACGGCGTCGAACACCTCGAGCGGAAAGCGCAGGCGGTTCTCGAGCGATCCGCCGTACTCGTCGTCTCGCCGGTTGGAGAGCGGCGAGATGAAGCTGGAGAGCAGGTAGCCGTGCGCACAGTGCAGCTCGAGCAGATCGAACCCCGCGCGCGCGCCCGCCTGCGCGGCACGGACGAACTGATCGCGGATCTCCCCCATCTCGACGCGCGAGAGCGCCCGCGGCGTCTGGTTCTGACGCGTGTACGGGACCGCCGACGGGCCGCACACCGGCCAGTTGCCGTCGGGAAGCGGCTCGTCCATGCCCTCCCACATGAGCTTGGTGGAACCCTTGCGACCCGAGTGCCCCAGCTGCAGGCCGATGGCCGCAGCCGTCTGGCTGTGCACGAACTCGACGATGCGGCGCCACGCCGGCTCGTGCTCCGGTGCGTACATGCCGGTGCACCCGGGCGAGATGCGCCCCGTGTCTGACACGCACACCATCTCCGTCATCACCAGCCCGGCGCCGCCGAGGGCCTTGCTGCCGAGATGCGTCAGGTGGAACTCATTGGGCGTGCCGTCCACCGCCCGGTACATGTCCATCGGTGAAACGATCACCCGGTTGCGCAGCTGCAGACCGCGCAGCCGGAACGGCTGGAACATGGGCGGCGTCGTGGGGTCGGCGCCGGGCGAGACGTGGCGCCGCGACTCGTGATCGGCGAACCACGCATCCATGCGCGCCACGAATTCCGGGTCGCGCAATCTGAGGTTGTCGTACGTGACCCGCCGGCTGCGGGTCAGGATGTTGAAGGCGAACTGCAGCGGCTCCTGGTGCACGTACTGGCCCAGGTTCTCGAACCACTCGAGGCTTGCCTGCGCGGCGCGTTGGGTGGACAGGACCACCGGCATGCGCTCCAGCTCGTACGCGCGCAGCGCCGCGGGCACCGAGTCCTGCTCGTGCAGGCAGGCGGCGAGGGCGAGCGCATCCTCCATCGCCAGCTTGGTTCCCGAGCCGATCGAGAAGTGCGCCGTGTGCGCCGCGTCGCCCAGCAGCGCGATGTTGCCGTGGTGCCAGTGCTGGTTGCGCACCGTGGTGAACGTGATCCAGCGTGAGTTGTTCGCCTGCAGCGAGTGCCCCTCGAGGACGCCGCCCAGGATGGCCTCGATCCGCGCGATGCTTTCGTGGTCGCTCTCTCCGGGGGCGAGCGGCCGCGCTGCAATGATGTGGAAGCCCGCACGCCGCCACACGTCGTCGTGCATCTCCACGATGAACGTGCTGCCGGTCGCATCGAAGGGATAACCGTGGACCTGCATCACGCCGTGCGACGTCTCGACGACGTGGAACTTGAAGGCGTCGAAGACCAGGTCCGTGCCCAGCCACATGAACCGGCAGCGGCGTGCCTCGAGCTGCGGCTGGAAGGCCGCGGCGCAGGCGTTGCGCGTCGTCGAGTTGACGCCGTCAGCCGCCACCAGCAGCGTGCGGCTCCGCGAGAGCGCCTCGAGCGGCGGGGCGGTGGCCCCGAAGTGCAGCGACACGCCGAGCTGCGCGCAGCGCTGCTGCAGTATCTGCAGCAGCCGGCGCCGGCTCATCGCGGCGAATCCGTGCCCTCCGGAGGTGACGACCTGCCCGCGGTAGTGGACGTCGATGTCGTCCCAGCGCGCGAAGTCGCGCGCCATCGCCGCGTGGATCACCGGGTCGGCGTGCTCGATGCCGCCCAGCGTCTCGTCGGAGAACACCACACCGAACCCGTAGGTGTCGTCGGAGAGGTTCCGCTCCCAGACGTCGACCTCGTGGCGTGGGTCGAGCTGCTTCAGCAGCGCGGCGAGGTACAGCCCGCCCGGTCCACCTCCGATCACCGCCACGCGCATCGGAGGGCGCGAAGGCACCCCGTCGAGCTCGCCGAGCCTTGCAGCCACCTCTAAAGTATCGACCGTCGTGAACGCGGGATCCGTGTGCCGCCGCAATTTGCCGAGCTGACGTCCCCCGGCGCGGCCGAGCTCATGGGTCCGGGGCGGGTCGCCGTTCTGCTCCTGCCGGTCGGCGCGGTGGAGCCGCACGGTCCGCATGCACCGCTGGGCACCGACTTCATCATCTCCCGCTCCGTGTGCGACCGGGCGGTGGCGCAGCTGTCCGGCGATCCGCAGCTGCGGCTCGCGGTGCTGCCCTCCATCGACTATGGCGTGACGCGGTATGCCGCGGCCTTCCCTGGCGCGCTGGGCGTCAGCGAGGGGACGCTGCACGCACTCGTGGTCGACGTCTGCCGCGCCGCGCGAGCGCAGGGCTTCCACGACGTGTGCATCGTCAACAGCCACTTCGAACCGGAACACGTGGCGGCGCTGCGGCGCGCGGCCGCCGACGCCGGCGCCGGCCTGCTCGACGTCACGCGTCGCGCGCTGGCGGAGCGCCTCACCGCCGAGTTCCGCAGCGGGGCGGCGCACGCCGGCCGCTACGAGACGTCGATGATACTGGCGGCTCGGCCGGACCTCGTCGACACCACCGCCATGAGCGGGCTGGGCCCCCTGGCCGTCGACATGCCGCGCGCCATGGTCGCGGGCCGGCACGACTTCGTGTCCATGGGCATGCACCAGGCGTACTGCGGCGCGCCCGCGGAGTCCACGGCCGCGGAGGGCGAGGCGACGCTCGACATCCTCGCAAGCATGTTGATCGAGCTGATTCGCAGCCGGAATGGATGACGCGGTGACCCAAGCCGTGACCGC
Source organism: Candidatus Dormiibacterota bacterium (assembly GCA_963777285.1). GTDB lineage: Bacteria > Chloroflexota > Dormibacteria > Aeolococcales > Aeolococcaceae > JAFARE01. Next base: position 119,971 of record CAVZPR010000001.1, on the reverse strand, counting down.
GCATTCCGACGGGCTCAACCTCGCCGAATACTTCGTGGACCGCAACGTGGCCGGGGGTCGCGGCGGGCGCACCGCGCTGCTGACGCCGTCTGGGCCGTGCACATATGCGCAGCTGGCAGAGCTTGTCAACTGCACCGGCAACGCGCTGCTCGAGCTGGGCGTGCGCCGCGGGCAGCGCGTGCTGCTCGCGCTGGCCGACTCGGTCGAGTTCGTGGCTGCGTGGTACGCCGCGCAGAAGATCGGCGCCGTGACCGCTGAGGTCTACACGTTCCTACAACCCAAGGATTACGCGTACCACCTCGCCTACACGGAAGCGCCCGTCGTCGTGGTCGACGCGACCACGCTCGCTCCCATTCGCGAAGCGGCGACGCTCAGTGGCGCCAGCCCCCTCCTGCTCGCGGTTGCGTGCCCACCCCCGACGCTGCGCCACGGGGAGGTCAGCTTCACCGACATCACAGGCCGGCAGTCCGCGCACCTGGACGCGGCGCCGGCGGCGCCCGACGACATCGCCATCTGGAAGTTCACGACCGGCAGCACCGGCAAACCAAAGGCGTGCGTGCATCCGGTGCACAGCGCCGTCGACAGCTACGAGGCATACGCCAAAGGCGTGCTCGGCGTTCAGCCGGACGACGTCGTGCTCCCCGTGCCCAAGCTCTTCTTCGGCTACGCGCGCGATCTGGCGGCGCTGTATCCATTCGGCGCCGGCGCCGCGGGCATCATCTTCCCGGAGCGCACGACGCCGGAGATCATCTTCGACCTGATCGCGCGCCACCGGCCCAGCATCCTGGTGAACGTGCCCACGATGATGCAGGCCATGCTCGACCATCCAGACGCGGCGAATCACGACCTCAGCTGCCTCCGCGCGTGCACCGCGGCCGGCGAGGCGCTGCCGCCGCCACTGCACCGCCGCTGGCTCGACACCTTCGGCGTCGAGGTCCTCGACGGCATGGGTTCGTCCGAGGCGTACCACATCTACATCTCCAACCACCCGGGCCGCGCGCGGGTGGGGAGCATCGGCGAGGCGGTCCCCGGCTATCGCATCGACATCGTCGACGAGGCCGGAGCCGAGCTCCCTGACGGCGAGACGGGGCGCATCTGGATCCACGGCGACACGTGCGCGCTGATGTACCACGGCGACGAGACGCGCAGCCGGGAGACGTTCGCGCCGCGGCTGGTGATGAGCGGCGACCTCGCGATGCGCGACGGCGAGGGCTACTTCTGGTACCGCGGCCGCGCCGATGACCTGCTCAAGGTCGGAGGCATCTGGGTGGCGCCCGCGGAGATCGAAGCGTGCCTCGCGGGGCATCCCGGCGTCGCCGAGGCGGCGGTCGTGGGCGTCGAGCGTGAAGGGCTGGTGCGCTGCTGCGCGTTCACGGTGGCGCGCCCGGGCGCGGCGCTGGATCCCCCAGCGCTGCAGGCATTCGTGCGCGCACACCTCTCGCCGCACAAGACGCCGGCCGAGGTGCACGTGCTGCAAGTCTTGCCCCGGACCGGCTCGGGCAAGGTCGACCGCCAGGCGCTGCGCAGCATCGCCGCCTCCCAGCAGCCCCAGGTACCCGCGTGAGCCCGTTTCGCGGCTCGGCCGCGCTGACGCAGCGCTGGGACAATGTTGACTTCCGCGTTGCGGACGGAGTTGGCACGATCACGCTGACCCGTCCCGAGAAGCTCGGCGCCCTGACGTTTCCCGCCTACGCGGACCTGCGCGACCTCTTGCTCGAGGTGCCGCACCGGTCCGACGTTCGCGTGCTCGTGATCACCGGCTCCGGCAGGGGCTTCTGCGCGGGCGGCGACGTCGAGGAGATCATCGGCGCTCTGCAAAGCATGGACGTCGCCGAGGTGCTCGAGTTCACTCGCATGACCGGCGCGGTGGTGAGGGCGATGCGCGAGTCGCCCCTGCCCATCGTGGCCGCGGTGAACGGCGTGGCCGCCGGCGCAGGGGCGGTCATCGCCCTCGCCGCGGACCTGCGCGTGCTGTCGCACTCGGCTTCCTTCGCGTTTCTGTTCACCAGGGTGGGCCTGGCCGGGGCGGACATGGGCTCCGCGTACCTGCTGCCCCGTCTCGTCGGGCTGGGGCGCGCGACCGAGCTGCTGATGCTCGGCGACACCGTGGATGCCGGCCGCGCCCTGGCGCTCGGCATCGCGACCTCGGTGTGCGCCGACGCCGACCTCGCGGCGACTGCGACAGGCCTTGCCCGGCGGCTCGCCGACGGACCCGCGCTCGCGTACTCGACGACCAAGCTCATGCTCACGCGCGAGCTCGACATGGACCTGGCCGGCGCGCTCGAGGCCGAGGCATTGGCGCAAGCGCTGCTCCTGAAGAGCAGCGACCACGCCGAGTTCTACGCCGCCTGGCGCGAGGGCCGCTCGCCGAGATGGACGGGCAGATGAGCGGCCCGCACACCGTGGTCACGGCACCTGAGCTGGCACCACCACGGGGGTTCGCGCATGCCGTGGTCGCCGCCCCCGGCCGCACCGTGCACCTCGCCGGTCAGACGGCGGAGCGAGCCGGGACCGCCGTCTCCGGGGGGTTCGCGGAGCAGTTCGACGCCGCTGCCGCAAACATTCTCGCTGCGCTGCGCGCCGCAGGAGGCGAACCGGAGCACGTCGTGTGGCTGCAGGTCTTCGTCACCGACGTCGCCGCCTATCGCGCCTCGCGCGCGCAGCTGGCGGCGGTGTGGCGCGCGCATTTCGGGCGCCACTACCCGGCGATGGCGCTGATCGCCGTCAGCGAGCTCGTCGATCCCGCGGCGCTGGTGGAGATCGCCGGCGTCGCCGTCATCCCGTGAGCGACACGCACCGCCACCTCGACGAGGCCGAACGCGGGATCCTGCGCGATGCTGAAGCGCTGGCGCGCGACGTGCTCGCTGCGACAGCCGCGGCAGGAACACCGGGACGGGTGAACCGCGGGCTCGTCAAGGCGCTGGCAGATCACGGACTTCTGGCGCGCGTGCTCGGCGGCGGCCGCGTGCCGGCCGTCGACCTTTGCCTGATTCGCGAGGGGCTGGCGCGGTACTCGACCGCAGCTGAGACGGCATTCGCGCTGCAGGGGCTGGGTGCGCACCCCATCCTGGTTGCGGGGCGGCCAGCCGCCGTGCAACGGTGGATTCCCCGTGTCGCCGCCGGCGATGCCGTCGCCGCAATTGCGCTGACCGAGCCTGCGGCAGGATCGGACCTCGCATCGCTGTCGCTGCGCGCCGACCCGGACGGCGACGCCTTCCGCCTCACCGGAGAAAAGTCGTACATCTCCAACGCTCCCGAGGCGGACGTCTATTCCGTGTTCGCTCGCACCTCGCCGAGCACCGGCGCGCGTGGCATCAGCGCGTTCGCGGTGGCGGGTGACAGCCGCGGACTCGGCGGTGAACCCACGGCGCTGCTCGGTGATCACCCGATCGGACGTCTGACCTTCGACGGCGTGCGCGCCGGACCCGACGACGTGCTCGGCAGCATCGGCGGCGGCTTCACCCTCGCCATGCGCACCCTCGACGTCTTCCGCCCCAGCGTCGGTGCTGCCGCCGTGGGCATGGCGCAAGCCGCTCTGGACGCCGCGCTGCAGCACGCAGCCACGAGGCGAGCATTCGGCGCCACGCTCTCGCGACTGCAGGCGGTCAGCCATCCTCTGGCCGATGTCGCCACGCGCGTTCAGGCGTCGCGCCTTCTGGTCTACAGCGCTGCCCGAGCGCTGGACGCGGGCGGCGACGAGGTCGCGCAGGCGTCGGCGATGGCGAAGCTCCACGCGACCGAGACGGCGCAGCAAGCGGTCGACGTCGCCATCCAGGTGCACGGTGCGCGCGCGCTCGAGGAAAGCCATCCACTGGCGCATCTGTATCGCGAGGTCCGCAGCCTGCGCATCTACGAGGGGGCGTCCGAGGTGCAGCGAGAGGTGATCGCGCGGCGGCTCTTCGCGGCCTTGCACCGGGAGCGACAATGACGGTGATAGCATCACCGTTGTTGACAGCGGCGTGTACATGGGACGGGCGTGATGCGAGACGGTGAATCGCCGGATGCCTCGCCTGCGGGAGTCGAGCTGCTGCGTCAACGCCGCGGCGATCAGAAGCTGAGCTTTGCCGAGCTCGCCGACCACATCGTCGACTTCATCGAGCGGCATCCCGAGGCCACAGATCTGCTCGACGGCTTCGCGCGCTTTCTGGTCACGGTGGAGCAGCTCGAGCACGCGCACGCCGTGGGCAACGGCAGCACCCTCAGCGACGCAGGCGGTGACGGCTGACCGCACCCAGGCGCAAACGCTGAAGCGAGCGTCGTTCACCGATCGCGGCGCGGGCCTGCTGGTCGCCGCCGCGGCCGCGCTCTGGGCTGCCGACGCCTATTTCCGGCCGGCCTTGGTGCGCCAGCTCTCCGCGTCACAGATCGTGCTCGTGGAGGACCTCATCATCGCGCTGTGCTTCGTGCCGGCCGCGGCGCGCATACGCCGCGAGCTGGCGCGGCTGCCGCTGCGCACCTGGCTCGCGCTCGCCGGCATAGCCGTCGGCGCGCAGGCGGTGGCCACCGTGCTGTTCACGCGCTCACTTGCATATGCCTTTCCCGCGCACGCGATGCCGGACCTGAACGTGCAGGACGAGGTGTACCTGCTCTACCTGCTGCAACCCGTCTTCGGCATCACGCTCGCGAGGCTGGTGCTGCGCGAGCGCCGCAGGCCGTTCTTCTGGCCGCTGGCTGCGCTGGCGCTGTGCGGCGTGTATCTCATCGTCTTTGCGCAGGATCCGCTGGCGCCGTTCAGCGCGCTGCAGCATGGCCAGGCGGCGGCTGCCGCGCTCGTCCTCGGCGCCGTCCTGCTCTGGGCCGCCGGCACCGTCTTCGGGCGCTACGCGCTCTCCGACGTCTCCTTCACCACGACCGCCGCGATGCGGTTCACGCTGGCGCTCCCCGCGCTCCTCGCGCTGGTCCTCGTCGACCGCGGCTCGGGCGCCTTCGCAAACTTCTCGGTGGCGCAGCTGCCGAGCTTCCTCGGCATCGCGCTCATCCCTGGCCTCGCCGCGATGCTGCTGTACTACCGCGCCCTGGCCGGCACGCCCGCATCGGTGGCGACCGTCGCCGAGCTGGGGTACCCGTGCGCGCTCTTCCTGGTGTTCTCGCTGCCTGCGCCTGTGGGGCTGGGGGCGCCGTTGCACGGGCTGGAGATCGTGGGCGCGATCCTGCTGGCCGTCGCCGTCACCTCGCTGAACCTGCTGCAACAGCGCCGCCTGGTCGACGCGCCGCGCGGCCACGAGGTCCGGCTGGCGGCCGAGGGATCACCATAGACCGCCATGGACGGCGCCACCTGGATCGTCGTGCTGATCAAGGACTTCAGCAGCGCCAAGACGCGCCTGGCCCCGGCGCTGGCCCCCGACGACAGGGCCTCGCTGGCGCGCGCCAACGCGGCACGGGCGCTGGACGCGGCGCTCGCTGTGGCTCCCACGGTCGCGGTCTGTGGCTCCGCCGACGCGGCGCTGCTCGCCCGGCGTCAGGGGGCCCAGGTCATCCGCGAGGCGGTGCCGCGCGGGCAGAACATGGCCGCCGCCCGCGGGCTCGCCGACGTCGCGGCGCGGGGCGCCCTGGCCGCTCTGCTGCTGAGCTCGGATCTGCCGCTGGTGACGGCCACGGCGCTGCGCGGGGTGCTGCACCGCGCGTCGGGCATCGGTGGCGCGTTGATGCTCGCCGTGCCCGCGCTCGGACGCGAAGGCACCAACGCGCTGTACCTGCGGCCACCGACCGGCGCGACGCTGCATTTCGGAAACTCGTCGTTGCCGCGGTTCCAAGCGGAAGCGCGACGCCGGCGGCGGAGGTTCCTCGTGCACGAGGATCGCGAGCTGGCGCTGGACATCGACGAGCCCGCGGACATCGCCGTGCTGCATGACATGCGGCGCAGCGCATGACGCTCGAGCTGCTCGCTGTCGAGGGCCTGCCCGAGATCCGACCGGCGGACGACCTCGCGGCGCTCATCGCCGAACGGACGGCGCTGCGAATCGGTGACGTCGTCGTCGTTGCGCAAAAGATAGTGTCCAAGTCCGAGGGCCGGCTGCGCGACCTGGCGTCCGTCGACCCGTCGCCACGGGCGCGCAAGCTCGCCGCACGGGTGCTCGCGGATCCGCGCATGGTCCAGGTCGTGCTCGACGAGGGTGTGCGCGTGGTGCGCGACGATCGCGTTCTGATAATGGAGACTCGTCAGGGATTCGTCTGCGCGAACGCCGGCGTCGACCGATCCAACGTCCCCGGCGACGACGCCGTCAGCCTGCTGCCGCTGGACTGCGACGCAAGTGCACAGCGGCTCCGCCTCCGCCTCAGACAGCGGACCGGTGTGGATGCGGGGGTGATCATCAGCGACACCTTCGGTCGCCCGTGGCGTATGGGGCTCGCCAACGTGGCGCTCGGCGTCGCCGGTGCGCCGGCGGTGATCGACTATCGCGGACGCCCTGACGATCACGGGGTGCCCTTGCGGGCCACGCTCGTCGCCGTCGCCGACGAGCTCGCAGCCGCAGCGGAGCTCGTCATGGGCAAGACGCGCCGCGTGCCCGTGGTCGTCGTCCGCGGGCTGGATGTCTCCGAGGCCCCGGCGGGCAGCGGCCGCGAGCTGGTGCGGCCGGCGGCCGACGACCTCTTCAGGTGAGGGTTGCGCTGCTCGCCGGCGGCACCGGCGCGGCCAAGCTGGCGCGCGGGCTGAGCGCGCTGCTACCCGGCCCCGACCTCGCCGTGATCGCCAACACCGCCGACGACGACGAGTTCTGGGGTCTGTTGGTGTGTCCCGACATCGATGCTCTGCTCTACCGCCTGTCCGGTCGGTTCAACGACGACGCGGGATTCGGCGTCCGCGACGAGAGCTTCTGCGCCCTGGAGACGTTGCGCGACCTCGGTGAGGACACGTGGTTCGCGCTGGGCGACAGGGACATCGCCCTGCACCTGCTGCGCGGCGGCCTGCTCCGCGGTGGAATGCGCCTGACCGAAGCCACCGCAGAGCTGGCACGACGCCTGCACATCGACGCAGCGATCATCCCCATGAGCGATGACCCGGTGCGCACGCGCATCCTGACGGATTCCGGCGAGCTGCCGTTTCAGCGGTGGTTCGTCGCGGAGCGCTGCGCTCCGCTTGTGCGATCAGTGCGCCTGCACGGCGTCGAACTCGGCAGGTGCGGCGCCCGAGGCGATACGCGCCGTGCGCGAGGCGGACCTGGTGGTCGTGGGGCCGTCGAATCCGGTGTTGAGCATCGACCCCATCACGGCGCTGCTTCGCCCGCACATGGATCCGCGCAAAACCGTCGCAGTGTCACCGGTCGTCGGCGGGCGCTCGCTCAAGGGCCCCACCGTCGACATGATGGCGCAGCTCGGCGAAGAGCCGTCCGCGCTGGGCGTGGCGCGACACTACGCCGGCATCGCCGCGACGTTCGTGCTCGACCGCGTGGACTCGGCCCTGGCGAACGACGTGGCCCGGCTGGGCATGCGACCCGAGGTGAGTCGCACGGTGATGGCAGACCGGGACGGCGAGCGGCAGCTCGCCGGCGCGATCCTGGACCTGGTAGGCGCGTCCTGATGGCGAAGCAGCAGGTCCACTTCGGCTACAAGCTGTCGGCGGAACAGTTCGCACCCCGAGAGCTGCTCGACTTCGCCGTGGCAGCCGAACGGCTCGGCTTCGATTCGGCCGCGATCAGCGACCACTTCCACCCCTGGCGCCATGACGGTGGACACGCGACTGCGGCGCTGCCCTGGCTCGGCGCCGCCGCGCAGGGAACGGCGCGGATCCGGCTCGGCACCAGCGTGACCACGCCGACATTCCGCTATCACCCGGCGGTCGTGGCCCAGTCGATGGCCACGCTGGGCGTGCTGTACCCGGGCCGCATGTGGCTCGGCGTGGGAACGGGAGAGGCCCTCAACGAGACGCCGCTCGGCGTCGCATGGCCGGATGCGAAGGAGCGCTTCGCACGGCTGCGCGAGGCCGTGACGCTGATTCGGCGACTCTGGTCCGAGGACCGCGTGAGCGTCGACGGCGACTTCTATCGCACGCGCAACGCGACCGTGTACGACCGTCCGGACACGCCGCTCCCGCTGTATGTCGCCGCCGCGGGGCCTTCCGCAGCGCGACTGGCGGGCAGGCTGGGTGACGGCCTCATTTGCACCAGCGGCAAGGACATGCGGCTCTACTCGGAGACGCTGATTCCCAGCATGCGCGACGCGGCGATCAAGGCGCAGCGCGACCCGGACGGCCTCGACATGATGATCGAGATGAAGGTGTCATTCGATGCCGATCCGCGCCGTGCGATGGCCGACGCGCGCGAGTGGGCCGCGCTGGCGCTGTCTCCCGAGGAGAGGACGGGCGTCGACGATCCGATGGAGATGGAAAGGCTGGCCGCGTCGCTGCCCGACGAGCGGGTGGCTGCGCGGTGGATCGTCTCCAGCGACGCCGACGAGCACGTGCGCCGCATCGCGCCCTACCTCGAGCTGGGCTTCACCCACCTCGTGTTCCACGCACCGGGCCGCGACCAGCTGCGCTTCCTGGAGCTCTACGCGCGCGACGTGCTGCCGCGTCTGCGTGAGGTGGCCGGCGTCAACCCTCCCGGGTAGGGCCGCTGCGCTCGACGACGATGCGCAGCAGGACGCGGCGGTCGCGTTCCATGGCCCGGCGGTAGTCGGCCCAGTCAGGATGTTCGCCCGATACGCGACGGTAGTAGTCGACGAGCGGCTCCATCGCCTCGGGCAGGCTGACTATCTCGACAGGCCCCTCGATGCTGTGCCACTCACCGAAGAACCGCTCGCTGATGCAGCACAGCACGGCGCGGGGATCGCGCCGCAGGTTGCGCGTCTTCATCGCACCTTCGCGGGTGCTGACCACCACGCGCGACTCCGCATCCACCGTGGCGAGCACGGGCGACATCTGCGCGCCGCCGTCGGCGCGCCTGGTCGCCAGCACCGCCCTGCGATGCTGTCGGATGAAGTCGAGCGCCACCTCGTGATCCACGCCGTTGACTCTAGCTGCTGAAGCTCAGCGCATACAATCGGTGCATCCGCATTCCGGCCACGGGGATGGTGTCAGTGCTCTTCGGACAGGCTCACGTCGACCGCTACCTGGAGACCGACGGTGCCGAGGGACATGAGTGGCATCGCGGCACGCACATCCTGATCCTCACGACCACCGGCAGGCGCACCGGCCGGCAGCGGGACAACGCGCTGATCTATGGGCGCCACGGCGAGGACTATCTGGTGGTCGCGTCCAAGGGCGGCGCCCACCAGCATCCCGGCTGGTACCACAACCTGACGGCCCATCCCGAGGTGACGGTGCAGGTCAAGGGTGACCGCTTCCGGGCGCGGGCGCGCACCGCGTCTGCCGCCGAGAAGCCCGAGCTGTGGAAGGCGATGGCGTCGCTCTGGCCGGACTACGACGCGTACCAAACGCGCACCACGCGGGAGATCCCGGTGGTCGTGCTGCAGCGACTGAACGGCACCTAAAGGGCCTCGCGCAACTTCGTTACGCGAGGCTGTTTAGTGCAGCTGCAGCGGCTCGCCGCTGCGCCAGGCGGTCGTGGAGCGCACGCGGGTGAAGCGCCAGCCGCGCTCCGTGCGCCGCAGCTCGCAGTCGTACCAGCCACCGCCCTGACGCTTGATGGTGGTGCCCTCCGAGATGTGCGTGGCGATGTAGTGGGAGTGCGTGCGCGCCGTGTCACCGTCGATCTCGATCGACGGGTCGCCAACCAGGTGGTGCGAGCTGGAGCAGCCCGCGAGAATCGTCTCTGATAGCTCGGGGACGGCGTCGCGTCCCACCGCGCTGTCACCGTGCTGCATCACGCCGTCCTCGGTGTACGTGTCCTGGAGGCCGGCCCAGTCGCGGCGATCGATGCATTGCGCGTAGTTCACCAGGCACTCCGCAACCTCGGCGCGGTCGATCAGCCAGCGCAAGCGCCCGTCATCCGAGCTGGTGCCCGCCACGCCGTGATCATATGCCGTCTGATGTGCTCATCGAGCACGTCAATCATGCGACGAACACCTGCGCCTAGGGCCGTTCGTAACAGCGCCGCCGGGACGAACGGTCTGCACGCCCGGGACCGCGGCCTCTTTCTGGTCGCACCGGTCACTTCATAGCATGGCCGCACGCACAGCATGCACGGAGGACCGATTGGATGGATCAGCCGGCGCCATACGTCCACTGGGGATTCATCCTCATCTCACTGCCGAACCTGGTGCTCATCGGCGTGATGGCGGTGGCCTTCGTCGCCGCGCTGCTGCTGCCGTTTCCCAGCCACTCGGCGCGGAGGCGCCGCAGTGGCGACTGACGGCGGCACGGGAGCCGGTGCCACGGCATCGGCGGCGATCGAGGTCGCGGACGAACCGGGCTGGACCGCCGCGGTGCGCCGCCGCGTGTCGCGCGCCCTTCCCATCACCGAATTGCTGCCCACGAGACAGCCTGCTTATGTGGGCTCCTGGGTCTACGTGTTCGGCGTCGTCACCATCGCGGCCCTGGTGTGGGTCGTCATCAGCGGTACCGTTCTGGCGGTCTTCGGCTCGGCGTGGTGGCACGTCTCGGCGGTGGGTCGATTCTTCAACAGCGTCCACTTCTGGTCGGTGCAGATGTTCTTTATCTTCATGGTGCTGCACCTGTGGGGCCAGTACTGGGGGGCCGGATGGCGCGACGGCCGGGCAGCCACCTGGATGATCGGCGTGGTCATCTTCCTGGTCAGCGTGGTCACGGCGTTCACCGGCTACCTGATCCAGCAGAACTTCGACTCCCAGTGGATCGCGGTCAACGCCAAGGACGCGGTCAACGCCACCGGGCTCGGCGGATTCTTCAACGTCACCAACTTCGGGCAACAGTACGGACTGCACATCATGCTGTTCCCGATTGCGGTCACCCTCCTCGTGGTGCTGCACGTGATCCAGGTGCGGCGCCGCGGCGTGGTGCGGCCCATCGGTGATCCGGCGCCTGCCGGCGGCCCCTCAGGAGTCGCGGCGTGACGCTGCACCGCCGGCGCAGCCATGCGGTGGACAAGGCGCGCTACTACCGCGGGGTCGCGATGATCCGGTACGACCTCATCAAGGAGTTGACGATCGCGATGGTGGCGGTTCTCGCCTTCGTGCTCGTGCTGTCGGCGGCGCTGTCGTCACCCGACGTCCCGTCGGTGACCATCCAGAGCTGGTCCAAGGCCGATCCGGTGGACTTCGTCAGCACGGCCACCGGTGAGCTGGCCGGCACCACCACCGTTGCGGGCTACGGCCCGCCGTACAACTCGCAGACAGGGTCGGTGCAGAGCTGGGGGTTCTTCAGCCCGCAGCAGTGGACCGGCGTGCACGTGCCGACCGACCCACCCAACGACTTCGTGCTGCAGCCACTCACGCAGGCGACGGCCGGCGACGCGGCGCTCGCCACCGCGCTGTCCGCCTACAACGCCGCGAGCGGCGATCAGCAGCAGAAGTGGCTGACCAGCTACACCAACGCCCTGGGCAACGCGTCGGTCGGTGACGGCGGGGCGGTTGTGGTCACATCCGGCGATTACGGTCCGGTGCCCGTGATGATGGACCGGTTGCTGCGCCTCGCGCGATCCGGCGGGCTCGACGCCCTGCTGCTCACGAGCAACCACTTCTATCAGACCGACTTCACGCGTCCCCTGCTGTTCATGGACGACGGTGGGTACCTGTCGAATCTGGCCGACGACCAGAAGCTCACCGGCAGCCAGTGGGGAATGATGAACGAGACCGGGCGCTACCCCGGTCAGGCGTGGCTCTGGCTGTACACGATGTGGTACCAGATTCCGCCGTTCACGTCGGATACCGGCGTTCTCGGCATCAGCGCAGGCAACGCCGACCTCGCGGTCGTGGGGATCATGGTGCTGCTCAGCCTTCTGCTGACACTGGTGCCGTTCATCCCTGGGTTGCGTGACGTCCCGCGATGGATTCCCGTACACCGCTTGATCTGGCGGCGGCACTACGCGAGCCTGCGGCACGCAAGCGGTGCGGAGCCCGACGTCTCGGAGGAGCTCCCGGCGACGCGCTGACGTCTCGATGCCGCCGCGTCAGGTGTTCGCGGCGCTGAGGACGGCAGCGCCGCGCACGTCACCGCGGCGCAGCCGCTCGACAGCCTCGTTCGCTTGATCCAGCGGGAACGACTCGGTGTCGGTGCGGACGCCGGCGCGAACCGCGAGCTCGAGAAGCTCCACACCATCGCGCCGCGTCAGATTGGCCACGGAGCGCACGGTGCGCTCCCCCCAGAGGATCTCGTAGGGAAACGACGGGATGTCGCTCATGTGGATGCCCGCGCACACCACGGTGCCGCCCTTGCGCACGGCGCGCAGCGCCGCCGGCACGAGCTCGCCCGCGGGCGCGTAGATGATCGCCGCGTCGAGCTCCTCAGGGCCTGGCTGCAGCGCGTTTCCAGCCCATATCGCGCCCCGGCTGACCGCGAACTGCTGCGCCGCGTCGTCGCCGGCGCGGGTGAAGGCGAAGACGTCTCGGCCTTCGTGGCGCGCGATCTGGATGACGATGTGCGCCGCAGCCCCGAATCCGTAGAGGCCGAGCCGCTGCGCCCGCCCGGCAGCACGCAATGAGCGATAACCGATCAGGCCGGCGCACAGCAGCGGCGCCGCCTCCACGTCGGAGTAGCCGTCCGGCAGCCTGAAGCAGTAGCGCTGGTCGGCGACGCAGCGCTCGGCGAACCCTCCGTCGCGCTGGTACCCGGTGAACCGCGCCGAGTTCGCAAAGGTTCTCTCGTCCCGAGCGGCAGTACGCGCACGTCCCGCACGTCCAGCCGAGCCAGGGAACACCGACGCGGTCGCCGGCGGCAAGCGCGGTCACGCCCGCACCCAGCGCGGCGACAACGCCGACCACCTCGTGTCCCAGGACCAGCGGCAGCTTCGGCCGCGGCAGCTCGCCGTCCGCGACGTGCAGGTCGGTGCGGCACACACCGCAGGCGTGAACGTCGATCAGCACCTCACCCTCCCCGGGGCGCGGATCGGCGATCTCGCGCAGCTGCAGCGCCGTGCGGGGTGCGTCCAGCACCATCGCGCGCATGCGTTCAGCGTAGGCCGGCGGCGGCGGTTCGGGCATTTTCATCCTGGTGGGTGATGCGAACGCCTGCGCGACCGTGCATACAATCGTGCGCGATCGAAGCGCAGCGAGACTCCGTGTGCAGTCGATTCGGATGCACCGTGTGGTGAAACCCCGCCTGGCCATATGCGCGGTTGTCGCCGCGCTGGTTGCCTCGGGCTGCGGCCCGGACGCGCAGAGCTCCGGCCCGCCCGTGCAGACGGGCGCGCGCGCGGGGGCCGTCTTCGACGCCGCACTGACGCTCGGGGGTGAGGTGAACCTACGAGGCACCTTCTCCGACCACGTGACGTCGCGCGGCGAAACCTGCGGGGCATACGTTGCCGGCCTCCTGCCCGCCACGACGCTCTGGGTGGTGCCGACCCCAGGCAACGCGACCATCGTCGGCGGCCACATCGTCACGTACACGGCCGGGGTGCCGAGCAGCAAGCCATCCACCGGCTATCACGGCCCGGCGACGTACGCCCAGCCATCCGCGGTTGTCGCCGACCTGGTGATCGACAACGACTCGTTCGTGGGTGGTGACTCGGCCACAGCAACGATCGCCGTGCGAGCGGACGGCTCGGGGTCGATGAGGTTCGCGGGTCTCGTCGACACCGCTACGGACGCCGCGGAATCCGGCAGCGAAACCTGGACGTGCGCCGGGTGACCCCGCGTCCGGTGATCGCCGCGACCGCGGCGCTCCTGATGGCGGCATGCGGCCAAGCGTCAAGCGGTTCCGCGGGCGCGGGAACACCGTCGCAGCACGCGGTCGCGACCCGGCTTCACTTCACCGGCAGGCTCGCACTCGACGGCGACTTCCGTGTGTCGTCCGCGTTCAGCGTGCAGGTCACCCCGACCGCGGCGCCGGTCCCCGCGCACGGCGCCGTCACGGCATGCGAGCAATTCGCCAGGGGCTTCACGCACGAGACCGCTTACGGCCGCACCATCTCATTCAACTCGCCGCCGATGGAGACGCACGGAGTGACGGGCACACCGGGCGTCTACTTGACCATCGACGTCAATCTCGGGTACGCGGGACCGCGCGTGTACAGCAGCGGCTCCACCGCGTCACTCCTCGGAAGCGCCGCGATCACGGTCGTGTCGAGCGAGAGCTCGGCCGTCTCCGTCTATCACTCCACGGGCGCCAGCTCCACCTCGCTCACCGTGCGACCGGACGGATCGGGGCAAGTTGCTTTTGCCGGCTGGAGAAGCGACGAGGTCCGAGGCGGGATCATCGCCGGACACCTGGGCGGAGAAGCGAGTTGGGCGTGCGGCTAGCGCGCCTATACTGATCCCGAGGGATGAGCAAGCTCGGCCGGCACCGGCGGACCATCCAGCTGCCCGACGAGGACCCCTGGACGATCCCGCCGCCGCGGCCTCAGCAGCCCGACGAGGAGCGCACCCAGCGCGCTGTTCCGGCGAATCCGCCCGTCCGCGAGCGAGATCCCGTGCCGGTGCACCGATGACTGCTGACATGCGCGTGATCGGTTACAAGTGGCTGTTCCTCGCCGGCTGCAGCGGCCAGGGGCGGGTGGCGCTGGAGTCGGGTTTCGACGGACGCGAGTGGATCCGCGGTGTCAACTGCGCCAGCTACGCTCCTGAGGACGGCAGCCTCTGGGGCTTCAACGCGTACCACAGCGCCCGGCGCGCACTGTGGTACGGGCGGCGCTTTGGAACCGTGCTCGTCGGCGTCACGGGGTTCGGCACCGTTTCCCTCTTCGAGCACGGCTGGCGCGCTGAGAAGGCCGAGATCGTGGCGATCTGTCTGCCGCGGCTGCTGAGGCACCGCATCTGGACCGACGACGTGGCGCAGCTGTCCACACGGCTGCGCAACGCCTACGACGCGCCCGTGGTCGTCTCGCTGCGGGCGCTGCGCACGGAGACCGAGCGCTGGGGGGTCGCTGCCAACGCACTGCTCGAGGACGATTCGCGCGCGCTCTCCCACGCGGTGTAGCCACCCAGGAGGTCGGACACGTCGGCGAAGCCGGCGTGGCGCAGCAGGCTCGCCGCTATCGACGAGCGGTAGCCGCCGGCGCAGAACACCACGGTTGGCCGCGCCGGATCGAGCCGGCTGATCCGGTCGCGCAGCCCGGACAGCGCGATGTGCGCAGCGCCGGGCACGGATCCGCGGGAGACCTCGCCGGGGGTGCGCACGTCGATCACCTGCAGGCCTTCGACGGTGCGCCGCCGTTCATCGAAGGCGCTGACGGTCAGGCGTGAACAGACCTGCACGGCGTCTGCATGCTGCTGCATCGACTCGTAGAGGTGATCGACGTAGCCGGCGACGCGGTCGTATCCGATGCGGCTCAGGCGCACCCTCGCCTCCAGCTCGGTTCCCGGCTCGGCGATGAGCACGATCTCCTCGTCGGGGCGAACCACGTTGCCGACGTACTCCGCGTACCGGCCCTCGAGGCCGACGTTGACCGACCCGCGCAGGCTTCCCATCGCGAAGGCACTCGCGTCACGGGTGTCCAGCAGCACCGCCCCGCGCCGCGCCCGGTCCAGCGCTTCGTCGACGGTCAGCGGTGGGGGAGGCTCGTGCTCGTCGAGCAATGCGTGTGCTTCGCGGTTGCGCAAGGCGTCGTATCCGAAGTAGCCGGGTGCCGCCGACTGACCCTCCGTCACGATCTCGATGAACTTCTCGCGTGACATCGGTTGCAGCGCGTAGTTCGTGGCGCGCTGATCGCCGAGCGTTGACGAGAGATCCGTGGACAGGTTCTTGCCGCAAGCCGAACCGGCGCCGTGACCGGGGAACACGCGCGTAGCGTCCGGCAGCGTCATCAGCTTGCGTCGAAGCGAGTCGTACAGCATGGTCGCAAGTTCCTCGGAGGTCGCTCCCTGTGACGAGAGAAGGTCGGGACGCCCGACGTCACCGATGAAGAGCGTGTCACCCGTGAGAACTCCGTAGGGCACGTCGTCGGCGGCGTGCTCGTACACGACGATGCTGATCGATTCCGGTGTGTGCCCAGGTGTTTCGAGGATCTCGAGGGTGACATCGCCCAGCGACACCCGCTCGCCGTCGCGCAGCGACCGCGTCGCGAACTCGGGCTGGGCGCGCGATCCGAAAGCGATCTCGGCTCCTGTGGCTCGAGCCAGCTCGAGGTGTCCGGCGAGAAAGTCGGCGTGAAAGTGCGTGTCGATCACGAGCTCGATGGTCGCGTTGTGCTCTGCCGCCGACTCCAGGTACTCACCGATGTCACGGCGGGGGTCGACGACCAGCGCGCGCCCGGTGCCCTCGTCGGCGATGAAGTACGACGCCTGGGACAGACACTCGAGGTAGAACTGCTCGAAGATCATCGAGCTTCGAATGGGAGGGAAGACGGCACGGCTGCACCGAATAATAGGCGGAGCGACGGCATTCCAGCCGTCGCTCCGTCGCGTGCAGGTCGTTCACTGACCCCGCTGGAGAACGCCAAGCCGGCGCTGGTACTCGTCCGCGTCGATCTCACCTCGCGCGAATCGCTCCCGCAGCACCGCGGCAGCGTCAGGGCCGCCCCAGTGATGCGAAGCGCGCCATCCCCGGCCTCGCCAGGCGAAGAGGATGAGGACCGTCAGCCAGAATCCGCCGAAGATCAGCGGAAACATCCACCAGAACCCGAATCCACCGCAATAGGCAGGCACTCTCTGTTCCTCCGTGTGTGAGGTTTGGCCGATGTGCCCATGCTCGGCTGCGCTCTGTGCTCTCGTCGTCAGCCTGACGGCGACAATCGCGGCTACGCCGGCGGTCGTAGCGCCGTACGGTGTTCCGCCTATCCGGGCAGCCGGCCCGGCGACACCAGCCCCGTCTCGTAGGCAAACACGACGAGCTGCGCTCGGTCGCGCGCACCCAGCTTCTGCATGGCGCGAGACACGTGGGTGCGCGCGGTCGCCGGGCTGATCACGAGCTTCTCGGCGATCTCGTCGTTGGACATGCCGCTGCCCGCGAGCGCCACCACCTCCTTCTCGCGCTCGGTGAGGTCTGCGAGCAGCTTGGCACGCGGCGCCACAGGGGCGGGTGCAGCGCTGAACGCTTCGATGACGCGGCGCGTGACCGTGGGCGACAGCAGCGACTCGCCGGCGGCGATGATGCGTATCGCCCGAAGCAGGTCCGCGGGCTCGGCGTCCTTGAGCAGGAAGCCGCCGGCGCCGGCGCGCAGCGCATCGAAGACGTACTCGTCGATCTCGAACGTGGTGAGCACCAGCACTCGGACTGCGTTGAGCTGCGGGTCGGCCGCGATCATCCGCGTGGCCTCGAGCCCGTCCATGACCGGCATGCGGACGTCCATCACGACGACGTCGGGGCGCAGCTGGCGCACGACGCGCAGCGCCTCCTGACCGTCCGCGGCCTCCCCCACCACCTCGATGTCGTCCTCGACGTCGACCAGCGCGCGCAGGCCCACCCGCACCAGCGCCTGATCGTCGGCGAGGACAATGCGAATGGTCACGGCTGTCCCAAGGGCAGGGACGCGTGCACCTCGAAGCCACCGCCGGCTCTGCTTCCGGCGCTGAATGAGCCGCCCAACGCGGTGGCGCGCTCGCGCATCCCCTGCAGCCCCGCGCCCTCGGATGGCGTTGCGCCCGCGCCGCTGCCGTCGTCGGCGACGTCAACGTGGAGGCGGCCGCGGCGCACCTCGACGACCACGGTCGCGGTGGCGCGCGGCCCTGCGTGCCGGGCGACGTTGGTCAGCGACTCCTGCACGATTCGGTACGCGGCCCGCGACACGATCTCGGGGACCCCGTCGCGACCGCCGGGCACGCGAAGGTCGATGGTGAGCCCCGCCTCTCGCATCTGTGACACCAGAGCTGCGAGCGCGCCGAGGTCGGGCGTGGGCCGTCGCTCGCCGCCGGGCACGCCGTCGCCGCGCAGCAGCGCCAGCTCTGCACGCAGCTCGCCGAGCGCCTCCTTGCTCACGCGACGGATGGCGGCAACCGCTCGCCGCACCTCCTCTGGTCGTGCGTCCAGCAGGTGCTCGGCGACACCCGCCTGCAGGCTGATCACCGCCAGGCTGTGACCCACGACGTCGTGCATCTCGCGCGCGATGCGCAGCCGCTCCTCGACCATGCGCCGGCGGCCCTCTTCCTCGTGGCTGCGCTCCGCCCAGCGCGACCTGGCGCGCACCTCGGCGAGAAACCGCCGCCGCGCGTCGAGCACCGTGCCCACGACCAGGGCGACGGCCAGCCATGCCCCGGCGAAGATCGCCACCGCGTACGACCAGCCGTCGCCGATACCGTGGGCCAGCGAGAGGACCGCCGCGCCGCTCAGCGCCGCGGCCAGCCAGAGCCGCACGGACGGTGTGGAAGCGATGAACGCGATGAGCCCGAGGAACGGCGCCAGGAGGATCGGGCCGGGTGGGTGATGCAGGAGGAGGAACGCGCCGGCGAACGCCGCAGAAGCGCCGTACGCGAGCAGCGGGAGCCGGCGGCGCACCATCAACGACAGGGCCGCGGCAGCGAGGAGCAGATAGCCGTCCACGCCCAGCTGGCGCGCCGCGGGCGGGCCGTGCACCTGTGCTGTCGTGACCAGCGCGAGGACACCCGCCAGGAGCAGCGGTGGAACCACGTCACGGAACACGGCCGGTGGTCGCGCCCTCGGCCAGTCGCCGCCGTACATGACGGCAGCGTAGGCACGGCGTGGCCTCGCCGTCATCCGCCGAGACGCTGCACCCCGCCTACGTCGGCTGACGTATGCGACGTGCGGCCATTCAGCGGCCGGCGACCGGCTTCTGGTCCGCAGCCGCGTAGATCGCGGCGGCGTCGAGCTTCTTCATGCCGAGCAGCGCTCGCATGGCACGGTCGCGCCGCCCTTCATCGGGATCGCACAGCAACTCCCCGAGCCCGGCGGGCACCACCTGCCAGGAGACGCCGAAACGGTCCTTGAGCCAGCCGCACGGCCCCTCCTCGCCGCCTTCGGAGAGTACGTCCCAGTAGTAGTCGATCTCCTTCTGGTCGGCACAGCCGATGAGGAACGAGATCGCCTCGTCGAACGTGAACTCGGGGCCGCCGTTGAGCGCGGTGAACGGCTGCCCGTCGAGCACGAAGTCGACGGTCAGCACCATCCCGGCCTCGCGAGGGCCGGCTGCGCCGTAGTACGAGATCCTGCGGATCTCCGAGTTGGGGAACACGGAGACGTAGAACCGTGCCGCCTCCTCGCTCTGCGTGTCGAACCAGAGATTCGGTGTAACTCGTGGCATGGCTCGCTCCCCTGTGTGGATCTGCACCACCGGTCGAGACGGCTTGACCTCGGCAAAATCATCGCTGATGCTGCGGGGCGACATCCGGAGCACCACATCGAGGAGAAGCGCCCATGGACTGGAAGCTGGAGCTCGTGATCATCCCGGTCAGCGACGTCGATCGCGCCATCGCCTTCTACACCGAGAAGGCCGGGTTCAACCTCGACCACGATCAGCGGGTCAACGAGCAGCTCCGCTTCGTCCAGCTCACGCCGCCGGGATCGGCGTGCTCGATCGCCTTCGGCGAGGGCCTCACGGACGCGCCTCCGGGGTCGGTCAAGGGCCTGCAGGTGGCCGTCGCCGACGCGGCCGCCGCGCGCCAGGAGCTGCGCGACCGCGGGCTCGAGGTGGGCGAGGTCGACGTGCAGCCCTGGGGATCTTTCGTGCGCTTCAGCGATCCCGACGGCAACGCCTGGGCGTTGCAGCAGCTCCCTTCCTGGGCTGAACGCGACGCCTAGCGCCTCACGACGTCTCGACGGGCGCGTCCGGGGTCCGTCCCCATTCGGCCCACGACCCGTCGTACACACGGACGTGTTCGCGCCCGATCAGCTGCGTGAGGACGAACCATGCCGTGCTGGCGCGGCCGCCGATCGTGCAGTAGGTGATCAGTTCGTCATCGGCGTCCAGGTCGAGGGCTGGGAAGACATTGCGCAGCTCGCCGGCCGGGCGGAAGGCGCCGCGGGCGTCGTACAGGCCGTCGAGCGGCTGGTGCACCGCTGACGGCACGTGGCCCGCGCGGCCATCCGGGTCCATGCCTCCGGACGGCCAGAAGCACTCCCCGCGATACTCGGCCGTTGACCGGACGTCGACGATCGCGGTCTCCGGCCGGTCGATTGCGTCCTGCACCGCTGCTCGATCGGCTCGCAGCCCGCCGTCGGCAGCGGGCAGCTGGTAGTCGCTGGGGACCGGGTCGGCCGCGACGCTGCTCACAGGATGCCCCTCGGCGCGCCACGTGTCCTTGGAGCAGTTGAGAATGCGCGCGTCGGAGTGGCCGTACAGCCTCATGAGCCAGAAGCCGAGCGCCGGCGCGTATCCGTAGAAAACAACGGTCGACTGCGGGCGGATCCCTGAGCGCGCGATGAGCCGGCCGACCGCAGCAGCGTCGACGGGCGCGTAGTCGGCTGTCTTCAGGTCCTTGTAGACGTTCCACAGCACGGAGCCGTCGATGTGCCACTCGTCGTGACGTGCGGGGGCGACGTCGACCTCGACGATGGAAACGTCGGGGTCGCCGATGTGACGCGCGAGCCAGTCGGGGTCCACCAGCACGCCGCCGTCGAGGCTCCGATCGTCGTGCGCTGTGTGCGATGCAGTCGTCATGAGGCCTCCTGGCCGGCCGGCGTCCAGCCGAGCAGATCCTACGCCGACGCCCGGCTCGGCGTCCTCGGAACACGGGTCGCGGACGCCGTTCGCGCCGCCGGACACCGTCCCTGAGGTCGCTCACATGCGGCGAAGTCACACATGCGGCAGAGCGCGCCGCCGGACGGGCTCGAACCGCGCTGTCTCTGGCGCAGGCGTTGCTGCGTCAGCGTCGCGATCATCACCTCGCAGGCGGTGGCGAGGTCCCCACGCTGCTGCCGCGTGAGCCCGGCCAGCACCGATGCGAGGGCTGCATGACGCTGGGCGCGGATGCGGCGGGCGATGCGCATCCCAGACGCGGTGAGGCGCAGGCGAACCGCTCGCAGGTCGTCCGCCGGCGCGCGCTGGATGTAGCCGCACGCCTCCAGCCGGTCGGTCACGCGCACCGCACCGGAGTGCGTCACGCCGATCGTCTCGCTCAAGCGACGCACCGAGCCGTCGGGCAGGAAGTCGAGCAGCGCCACGAGGGCCGCGCCCGTCCTGGCGTCGACGCCTTCACGTTCGAGCGTCCCGTCGACTGCGTCGTGCAAGCCCAAGCTCAGGGCGCCAAGAAGATTGGCGAGGCGCGCGTCAGGGTGCCGCTTGCTCATGGATGGCCGGATGTGCTAAGTATATGACTGGATCATACATCTGAGAAGGCTCATCATAGGAGCGTGCAAGACATGGCCGACTTCATCGCGACCGCGGATGTTGACATCCGCGCTTCCTCGGACGACGTGTGGAAAGCGCTCACCGACCCGGCGCTCATCGCGGAGTACTTCTTCGGCAGCCAGGTGGACACCGATTGGACCGTCGGCAGCCCCATCACCTGGAAGGGTGCGTGGGAGGGCAAGCCATATGAAGACAAGGGAAAGGTGCTGCGCTTCGAGCCGCAGGAACTTCTCAGCGTGAGCCACTTCAGCCCGCTGACGGGGCTTCCGGACAGCCCCGAGAACTATCACACCCTGACCTACCGCCTCGAGCAGCGTGACGACGTCACGCACGTGTCGCTGGAGCAGGACAACAACCATGACCAGGCGGAGGCGGATCGCTCAGCGGCGAACTGGCGCACCATGCTCGACGGGTTGAAGAAGTTCGTGGAAGGGCGCCAATAGGCGGCGGATCACGCCAGGATCTCCCGGACGACGTCCGGGTCGAAGTTGCCGCCGCTCAGCACGAGCGCCACGGAGCCGTCGCCGGCCGCGGGAATCTTGCCTGCGCGGAAGGCGGCGAGCGGCAGCGCTGCCGTGGGCTCGATGAAGAGGTGCGCCGCGCGCCAGATCTCGTTCACAGCGTCGCGCAGCTGCTCCTCGGACACGGTCACGATGCCGTCCACGAGGCGGCGCCGCACGAGCACGTCGAAGCTGCGCTCGCCGATGGACAGCACCTTGACCCCGTCCGCCCGCGTCGCGGGCGTGTGCTCCAAGCGCTGGTGCGCGCCTGTGATGAAGCTGCGGGTGGCGTCGTCGGCGCTCTCCGGCTCCACCCCGAACAGCATCACGTTCCGAGAGGCGTGACGCACCGCAAGAGCAATCCCCGAGAGCATGCCTCCCCCACCGACCGGGGCGACCACGGTGGTGAGGTCGGGACAGTCCTCCAGCAGTTCGACGCCGAGCGTTCCCTGTCCGTGTATGACGTTCCAGTCGTCGAAGGGATGCACCATCGGGATGTTTCGCTCGGTGGCAAGCCGCGCCGCGAAGGCCTCGCGGTTGTCGAACGTGACGCCCTCGCTCACCACCTCAGCCCCCCAGGCGCGTGTGGCTTTGACCTTGAGCGGGTTGGCGCCCTCCGGGATGACGATCACGGCGCTGATGCCGCAGGTGCCGGCGGCGTAAGCAACCGCCTGTGCATGGTTGCCCGAGCTGACGGAGCAAACCGCCGTGACGTCCCGGCGGTGCTCGCGGAGACGCAGGATCGCGTTGAAGGCGCCGCGTGCTTTGAAGGAGCCGGTCACCTGAAGGTTCTCCGGCTTGAGGACGAGCCGCGCATCGAGGTCGGTGCGCAGCGCGGGCGTTCTTCGCACCCATGGCGCGATTCGCTGCACGGCCTGCTCGATCTCGCGACCGTGCTCGGCAATGAAGGGATCAGTCGGCGCCGGCATCGTGAACAGCTGGGGTCGCGCGCCTCTCCCTACGACCCTTCCTTCTTGATGAAGCTGAGCCGTCCTGACGTCTCCAGCACCGCCCATCGAACCTGACCGATTGACTGGATCTCACTCAACCGCGCCTCCTCTTCGACGTCCTCGCGGGTCAGCCGCTCGCGTCGCATGTTCTCGTCGAGGTAGCGGCCGTCCTCCACGATGATCACGGGCTTGCCGCTCAGCGCGGTGCGGAGCCGGCGGGAGCGAAAGTTGAGGTACGAGAATCCCGTCTGCAGGAGCGCGACGGTCGAGACGATCAGGATGAGGCCCGTCACCGACATGTCGTTCTGGGTAACGCCCTGCTGGATCAGGTCGCCGACGACGATCAGAAGAATCAGGTCGAAGGGCTGCATCTGCGAGAGCTCGCGACGTCCCAGAAGTCTCGTGAAGGTGAACAGAACGAGGAAGGCGACGACCGCCCGGAGTACGACGTCCATCTAGGGAAACACCACAACGCTTCGCGGCAGGGTCACGAGCAGCTGCGATCCGTCGTACAGCCACACCGTCGTGTCGCGGTATCCGAAGGTCGTGGGGTTGACCTGCCACGAGATCCAGATGGGCGTCGTGTCGCCCGCATTCAGCTGGCCGTAGTCGAAGATCACGCCGTGTGCATTGGATGCGTCGGAGCTCGCCTGCGGCGCCTCTGCGTTGAGCGTCATCCCATTCCACCAACCTGGTGCGAGCACGAGCCGTGCGTCGTGAATGGTGCTGTGCGCCGCGATGACGTAGTTCGACGTGAACATGAGGCCGCCGCGCAGATGATCGGGAGAATCGACCGTCAGCGAGGCCGTCGAGGAATCAGCGCGGGTCGTGGTCTCCCGCTGACCGAAGACGTTTGCCAGCGCCAAGCCGCAGAGCGCCGCCATGATCACGATGAGGAGGCGACGCGGCCACAGCCAGCGCGTGGATCGGCGCCCGGTGTCAGCGCTGAGGCCCGGGGGAAACGACTCCGCCTGCGTTCCTGATGTCACCGCCCGAACATAACCCAGGTGTCGCGCGAGTGACCGCGTTTACGTGGAGCCCAAGGACGGATTGAATCGCCGACCTACGGCTTACCAATGTGGCCCCGCTGAGCTCGTGGCTTTGCCCAGCGGCGGCCGGCAGCGGGGGGTTGCTCAGATTCATTGACCGTCGCCATCGAGCGTTGAAGCTTTTCGAGGAGCCGGGTGAGCGTCCGCACCTCGTCGACGCCCCAGTCACGCACGAATGATTCGAAGCGCTCCAGACCCATCTGAGTCAGACGATGCAGTTCGTCCAGACCGGCAGGCGTCAGCGACACCAAGCAGGAACGTCCGTCCTTGGGATTGGCGACCACCTGCAAGTACCCTGCATCCTCCATCTCTCGGACCTGACGGGTGACGAGGGATTGGTGGATGCGCTGACGCGCAGCGATCTCTGAGGGGCGAATCGCCCGATCAGCAGGTATGACTTGGAGCAGGGAGAGCGCGCTCGCAGCTTTCCGCTCGCGCCGGGCTCGCTCGATGCCGGCATTCAAGGCGAACAGAGCAGCCACCAGTGGCTCGACGTGTGCTCGTCGCGGAGGCATGTGGATAGTGTACACTTTAGTTGCAAGACTTTATCAAGTAATTGCCGGGCCCAGAAGGGCACATTTGGAGGAGCCGAGATCGCCGACCAAGCCAGCCTCGTTCGTCAGGGCGCTGGGACACCAAGCCGCATTCGCCACGGGTTGGCCTGGGGGATCGCCGGCGTGATCGCTCAGGTGGCGTTCACGGCTGGATGGGCCATCACGGAGATTTGGCAAGGACCCAAGTACAGCCTGATCACGGACACCATCAGCGACACCCAAGCGAGCACAGCGCCGCATGTCTGGTTTCCCATAGCGTGCTTCGCGCTCGCAGGCGTCGGGACGTTCGCCTTTGCGGTATTCGGCCTACGCCCCGCGCTGTCCGCAGCAGGCAAGGTTGCTTGGTTCGCGCCATGGTTGCTCGCGTTCTCAGCGCTGGCGCTGGGCAACTCCTTCCCGCTCATCCCGTGCCAGCTATCCAACCCGGGCTGCACCGCCTCCAATCAGCTCAACAGCCCCGGCGGCACGACCGATGCGGTCGTGAGCGGACTCGCCTTCTTCATCCTGGTGGTCACGCCCTTCCCCCTGTGGCGCCGCCTCCGCCTGCTCCCTGGATGGCGGCGCGTCAAACCGATCCTGATCGGAGCACGCATTGTCGGGCCCCTCTTGTTCGTGCTTCTCGCAGTCTCGTCGAGCCAGCCGTCGATGCCGGCTCTCGGGCTCATTGAACGCCTGCTGGCGACCACCAGCGTGGTGTGGATCGTCGCGCTGGCAGTCAACTTGATTCTTGAGTCACGAGTGACGGAAGGGGATCGGCCACCGAGCCGAGCGACGCCTCAATCGAGATCCGAGTGATCGCCGGAGTCCTCCGCCGATCCTGGATTGCCCAAGTATTCCGCCATCACCAGGTCACGCCGGGAGTCATGGACCAGCCCACACGCCCGGCGTAGAATTGATGACCGGTCGTTGCCGTGTGACCGGAAGGGATTCGATGTCAGGAAGCACTTGGCCCGGCGCCGTGGTCGCCATCGCTGCAACCTGTGCCGGGATTCTGGCCGGAGGCTGCGGGGGACCACCGAGCGGCGCGAAGACCCTGCGCCCACCCGCTCCCACCCGGACTCCGCCGCCAGAGCCGCCGCGGTTCGAGGCCGGGGCGAACATCGATGGAACGCTGAGCGCGAACCTGAGCTCGGCTGTGGCAGCGCTGCACCTGCTCACCGCGCGCGACGCCCATGACGACCCCAATCTCGTCAGCAACGTTCGGCAGATGCACGCCGCCGGCGTGCAGCCGCTGATCGTCCTGTATGGGTGCAGCGTCACCGACCCCGCAACCCGGCTGATGGACAACCGGGCGCTTCTGCTGCGCATCCACCAGATCGTGGGAAACGCGCAGGTCTGGTGGGAGTTGGGCAACGAGAACGACCTGCAGTGCGGGCTGACGGCAGGCCAGTACTCAGCGATGTGGAACGGGCAGATCCCCAGCCTGCACGCCCTCTTCCCCGGCGATTGGTTTGGCGGACCGGTCACCTTCCAAGCAAACGCGAGCTACGCCGCCTACTTCGTGCGACACGCCTCGCCCCGGCCCGATTTCATCTCGTGGCACGAGTACACATGCAGCAGCGCGGACCCGGCGAGCACCTGCGTCGCCAACATCGCCCAGTGGACCACGCACATCGTGGCGACCCGGGATGCCATCGAGGCGGAAGGGCTGACGCCGCCGCCGGTGTTCATCACGGAGTGGAACTACGCCGCAGACGCCGGCGTGGCCACGGATGACAAGCACGACAACACGGCGTTCATCACGGGATGGACGGCGGCAGCCCTGCAGACCCTCGTGAAGAACGGCGTCTGGGCAAACTATCAGTTCGACACGTCGAACGCCCTGCCGCTGGTTGGCCGGAGTGGATCCCCGACACCGCAGGGCGGCGTTTTCGCCGGCTTCTGGAGGGATCATTGATGGAATGCCCGCAGTGCGGAGCTGAGACACCCGACGACGAGTGGAACTGCGTGTCGTGCCGGATCAATCTGTACTGGGCCAGCCGCCACTACGACGAGCTGGCCAAGATCCGCGAGCAACAGGGCTTGGATGCCACCGCCGGGACACCACCGTTCCTGGTGAGGACCCACCGCACCGCGATGGACGATCGTGCGGGCAGGGGCGGGCAGGCGGAACACCCGGTCCGGCAGATAGCCCGGCGGCTCATGCGCCGGAAGGAATAGCCCAGCGCTCCTTTCGGTACCAAGCGGCTGCCAGACGCACGCCCTCTCGGATGGCGGTCTGGGGCGCGTAGCCAAGCTCCTGTCTCGCCCGGTCGATGGCATGGCGATTGTCGCCCCCGAAGAGCTTCACTCCGATGCGCGTCAGCAGAGGTGGACGCGCGGACCGGGTCACCATCGCCAAGCGCTCGCCCGCGTAGCCCGCCGCATAGAGGGCGCTGTACGGCGCGCGCACGCGGGGCGGCTTCGATCCGATCTCGTCAGCGATCGCCTCGAGAAACTCGCGTTGCGTCAGGGGACGATCATTGCTGATGTTGTAGGCGCGCCCCACGGCGCGCTCCCGGTCGAGCGCGAGCAGGATGCCCTGGACGACGTCGGTCACGTAGACGAATGGCAGCGCGTTGCGTCCGGAGCCGACGATGAGTCCGCGGCCGGCGCGCAAGCGATCCGCCATCCGCCCGAAATGCAGCTGGTCGCCGGGCCCGAAGAAGGTGCCCGGACGGATGATCACCGCGGGCAGTGCTTCCTCGTTGATCATGCGTTGCACGAGCCGGTCGCCCACAGCCTTGGTGACCGCGTAAGGCTCGCGGAACGGTCTGATCGGATAGTCCTCGGCGGCGGGCGTGGCGAGGCCCATGCCGTACACGGTCCAGGAGCTGATGTGCACGAAGCGGCGCACCCCCTCGCTGAGCGCTGCCCGCGCGATGTTCCTCACCCCTGTGACGTTGACCGCGCGGTAGTCCGCCATCGGGCGCCACACGCCCATCATCGCGGCCAGATGGACGACCGCTTGCACCCCGCGAATCGGTGCGCGCAGCGTCGCCGGCTCCCGAATGTCACCGCGGAAGACGGGAACGCCGCGGGCCTCGACCCACGAAGCGTCCTCATCCGGCAGCGTCAGCACGCGAACGGCGTCGCCACGCTCCTGCAGCGCCGGCACCAGATGCCTGCCCAGCAGGCCGGTGCCACCGGTGATCAAGACGTCCATGCGCCTTCGGCTATCGGACCGGCGACCAGTGGCGCCACTGATACGCGACGTCTGCAAGGCTCGGAAGCGCCGCCTCGAGCCAGGCGATGGCGTAGTGCCGGCGCGGGACGACGACCTCGCGACGGGGACGCGCGATGAGGTCGGCTATCGTCGCCGCCACCAGCTCCGGTTCGGGCAGGTGCCCAGTCACGTCTCGAGTCATCGCGGTCCGGATCCTCCCAGGCGACACCAGGGACACGGACACGCCGCTGCCGGCGAGCTGGCGGCGCAGAGACAGCGAGAAACCACGGATCCCGTATTTCGCGGCGGAGTAGAGCGGCTCCATGGCGACGCGGCCGGACAGCGAGCCGACAGAGACGATCGCACCGTGGTGGCGCTCCAGCATCCCCGGCAGCACGGCTTGCGCCAGCAGCATCGGGCCGAGAAGGTCGACCGCGACCACAGCGGCGACGTCGGCGGGCGAGCTGCCCGCCAGCGCCTTCGACCAGTTGGTCCCGGCGTTGTTCACCAGCACGTCAGCCCGCCCGAAGGTCTCGAGGGTGCGCTCGACCAGGCGAGCCACCTGCGCAGCGTCGCTGACGTCGGTGGGAACCGCGCGTGCTTTCCCGCCGGAATCCACAATCCCGCGTGCTTCGGCCTCCAGCTCAGCGGGACGCCGGGCGGCGAGCACCACCGCGGCGCCGCGGCGAGCGAGCTCGCGAGCCGTCGCCGCGCCGATCCCCGAGCTGGCGCCCGTGACGATCGCGACCTCGCCCTCCAGCGACGCCCGCACCGCACCCGCCCTCACGGTGCCCGTTCCGCAGCCGGGCGCACCGGCGACGGGGCGGCTGCCTCCTGCCTCGCGGCCCCGAGCCGCAGGTACCACGCGGCAGCACGCCGCACACCCTCGCGGAGGCTCACCGACGGATTGAAGCCCAGCTCGCGCCGCGCCTTGTCGATCGCGTGGCGGTTGTCCGTGCCGAAGAAGGCCACACCAAAGCGCGTGATCGGGGGACGGCGCTGCCGTCGGGTGAGGCCGACCAGCTGCTCGGCGGCCCAGCCGGCCGCGTACAGCGCGCGAAACGGAAGGTGCAGGCGCGGCGGCTTGGCGCCGATCTCGCGGGCTATCGCGTCCAGCAGCTCCTGCTGGGTCAGGCGCGCGTCATTGGTGATGTTGAAGGCGTGGCCCACGGCGCGCTCATGATCCAGCGCGAGGAGCAGGCCCTGCACCGCGTCGGCCACGTACACGAAGGGCATGACGTTTCGTCCGGAGCCGACCACGACGCCGCGGCCATCCCGCAGCCGGTCGGCCATGTGTCCGAAGTGCACGTGATCGCCGGGCCCGAAAATTTGATCCGGGCGGAGCACGACCGCAGGCAGACCCTCTTCGGCGATCAGCCGCTGCACCAGCATGTCGGCCTCGGCTTTGGTGATCGGATAGGGATCATGGAACGGAGCCAGCGGAGTGCTCTCGTCCACCAGCCTGCGCCTGTTCATCCCGTACACGCTCGACGAGCTCATGTGGACGACACGGCGCACCCCTGCGGTGTGCGCCGCTGCGCAGACATTCGCAGTGCCGAGCACGTTGACCGCGCGGTACTGCTCGATGGAACACCAGACGTCCTGCATCGCGGCCAGGTGGATGACGCCGTGCGCCCCGCGCATGGGCTCAACCAGCGTCTCGGGGCGGCAGACGTCGCCGCGATGTATCTGCGCACCCCGCGCTTCGAGCCAGGATGCGTCCTCCGTGGGCAGCGCCAGCACGCTGACGCGGTCACCTCGTTGCAGCAGGGCGGGAACCAGATGTCGCCCTACGAATCCGTTGCCGCCGGTGACCAGTACCTGCATCACCCTGCCTGCCTACGCAGCAGCCGCCTGGGGGCGATTGTTGAACCACTCGACGCTGCGGCGCACCCCCTCGGACATCGTCACCTGCGGAGAGAATCCCAGTTCCTGCCTGGCCCGGGCAATGCTGTAGCGGTTTTCGCCTCCCAGAAGCTGAACGCCATAGCGCATGAGCGGCGGAGGCTCCACCCGCCGGGCCACGTGCGCCGCCGTCTCCGCAGCCGCTCCCAGCAGCAGGGCAACCCGGTACGGCAGTCGCCGGCTCGGAGGCGGAACCCCGAGCTCGGCCGCGATCGCGGAGAGGAAATCGCGCTGCGTCACGGGCTCATCGTTGACCAGCAGGTACGCGTTTCCCACGCCCGCCGGCGCCTCGCTCGCCAGCACAGCCCCCTGTGCCGCATCGCGCGCGTAGATGAGTGGAAGGTGGTTGTTCCCCGAGCCGATCATGACCATCCGCCGCTGCAGGATCATCGTCGCGAAGCGCCCGAAGCTGGCGGTGTCGCGCGGCCCGTAGACCCAGCCGGGGCGGACGATTGTGATGGGCGCCGCGCGCTCTCTGATCATCGCCTGCAGCAGCCGCTCGCCCGCCACTTTCGACCTGCTGTACGGATTGGGCTCGCCACGCAGCGGCGCAGTCTCGTCTGCCGCACCACGCAGATCGTTCCCGTGAACGGTGACGGAGCTGACATGCACGAACCGCAGCACGCCGGCTGCGAGCGACGCGTCCACCAGAGTGTGCAGCGCGCGTACGTTGGTTGCGGCGTAGGCAGCAGCCGGACCCCATGGCCCGGTCCGAGCGGCGCAATGGATGACTTGGCCGACGTCTCTGACGCTCCTTTCCACGTTCTTTCGGTCGCACACGTCACCCACGCATATGTCGACGCGCGTGCGCATCTGCTCGGGTAGCGATTCACCGGGACGGATGAGAACGCGCGGCCGCTCACCGCGAGTGCTCAGGACATCGACCACGTGGCTGCCCAGCAGGCCGGCCGCGCCCGTGACGAGCGTCAACATCGGCTGCCCGGTCACGCCGCCGGCTCCTCAGCCAGTGGTGGCAGGCTCCGAGCCAGGCCCAGAGTGCTGCGCAACTTCAGGCCCAAGGAGCTGAGGCAGGCAAGGCCCGTGCTCGCCATCAGCATTGCGGTCCAGGGATGGGAGAACAGGAACATCGCACCCACAACGGAGCTGCTCACGCCGAACAACCCGGAGAACACCAGCAGGCCCATGACCTCATTGCTGCCCACCTGTCCAGGCGGCGTCGGAAGTATGTAGGCGAGGTTGTACAGGGTGTATCCGAACAGCACGACGGGAAACGACACATCCCCGCCGACGGTGCGGAACGCCAGGAAGCAGAAGAGGGAATCGAGCCCGACGGCGAACACCGTGCAGCCAGTCGCGGCCAGGAGCAACCGCGGTCGACGCGCAAGCGCGAGGAGCGTGTCGATGAACCTCACCAGGAAAGGTTCGACGTGCAGGCGTGCTCTGCCTGGCACGACACGCCCGAGGCCGCGCGTCAGCCATCCCAGGGTTCGCTCCCGCCGCCAGGCGGCGAGCACGAGCACAGAGGCACCCGATACCAGAAGCGCGAGGATCGACAGCAGCACAACCCACAGGGGCCGGCTGAGTTGCAGATGCGCGAACGGCAGCAGGACGACGAGGGCAACCGCGGGCAGCAGATCCAGCGCCTTGTCCATGGTCACGGTCGGCAGGGAATCGCTCACCGGGATGCCGTTGGAGCGGCGCAGCAACAGGCTCTTGGCGAGCTCCCCGCCGCGCACCGGCAGCAGCCAGTTGATGAAGACGGCCACGTAGTAGATGCCGATCACGCGAGCCGCAGCGACGGAGTGGCCTGCCAGAAACAGACGCCAGCGAAGCGCTCTGACGATCCACGCAGCCAGGAAGACGGCGCCACTCAGGAGCGCCAGCGGGATGCTCAGATGCTCCAGCCGCTGCAGCACGCTGCGCACGTCGATGAGCTTGAGAAACGTCAGCACGAGGAGAGCGCCCACACCAAGGCCGGCACCGGTGCGCACCGCCACGGCGCGCAGGCCGAGCCGGGGCGCCGGGCGCTGCTGTGCCAGGACGCCGCCGGCGCGACTGCTCATGTCCCGCTCCCGCGGAGCACAGGTCTCCCTTCGTGCGCGGCCCGATGGCAGTCGGCACACAGGGTGACCAGGTTCTCGGTGCGGTATGACGGCAGCAGCATCGGCTGACGCCAGAGGTGAGCCGTGACGTCGTGCCGCGGAAGGCGGCACTTCTGGCAGGTGAAGCGATCCCGCCGCAGCGCGCTCGCTCTCGCCTTGCGCAAGCAGCCCTGGTGATACACGTCCAGCCCGACGTGAAGCGCCATTCCCACGGCGATGGGCAGCGCCCAGCGGCGGCGCTTTGCGAGAAGGGTCATCGACGCCAGCGTCAGCGGGTGATGCAGGAGCCGCGCGGCCCGGCGATCGGATGCGTCCACCTGATTGAAGAACCGAATGGCGCTCAACGGGTTGAGGTGGCGCTCACGAACGGCGAACCAGAGGTAGTGGTCGACATCGATGAGAACGCTCGCCGCCCCGGCGCTGAGCACGCGACGGCCGACCCATGGAGACGCGACCGCGGCACCGGCTGAGGAGAGAGCAATGTGGTCGCGAACGCGCATGGCGTGTCCCGGTCAGCCGCTCACGCCGCGACGGCCGCCATGGCGCCCGCGGGAAGGTGGCCATGCTCGCGGTACCACGCAACGGTTCGTTCCACCCCTGTCGCCAGATCCGTGGTTGCCACAAACCCCAGGACACGGCGCGCCTTGGTCACGTCGTAGCTGCGGCTGTTGGTCAGGAACATCAGACGGCTTCGTGTCAACGGCGCCGCGCGACGCAGCGGTGCCGGCAGCAGGTCGCCGACCACCGCGAGTGCGCGCGCGGCGGCGAGCGGGATGGTGCCAGGGGGGAGGCTGGTGCCCTCAGCCTCAGCTATCGCCGCGGCAAGTTCCCCGAGCGACACACTCCGGGGTCCGGCAACGTGAAAGCACTCCCCGATCGCCGCCGACGACGATCCACAGCGAAGCAGCGCGTCGGCCATGTCGTCGATGTAGATCGGTTGGAACCAGACCTGCTTCGCGCCGATGGGCCGGAAGCGTCTCTTGAGCACAGTGCGAAAGAGTCCCAGCAGATGCATGTCGCCAGGGCCGTACACCAGCCCGGGACGGACGATGACCGCCGGGAGACCAGAGCGCATCGCCTCGCGGACGCACAACTCGGCCTCGGCCTTTGTCGCTTCATAGACGTTGGTGGGTCGCAGCGGCGCGTCCTCGTCAGCCGGTTCATCTCCGGTCACGCCCAGGACACCGGTCGTGCTGCAGTGCACGAGGCGGCGCACGCCGGCTTCTCTCCGGATCCCGGCCAGCAAGGAACGCGTCCCCGCCACGTGCGTTCTGCGGTACTCGTCATCCGGCACGCCGGGGATCAACAGCTTGCCGGCGAGGTGGTAGACGCGCTGCACCCCACGGAGCGCAGTCAGCACGGCCGCCTCGTCTTCGATGTCGCCGACGACGAGCTCGGCTCCCCGCTCGGCCAGCGGCCGGGCACGGGCGGCCGATCGAACAAGCACGCGCACCCGCGTCCCGTCGCTGAGCAGGCGCTGCACCAGACGCCCGCCGAGAAAGCCGGTGGCGCCGGTGACGAGGGTCAAACCAGCACCCTGCTGGCGCTGGAGCGATAGCCCAGATGCAGAGCTCACGCTGAAGCCTCGGGCACCGGTACCGGGGGTTTCGCGAAGCGAGATTTCACACGTGCGCGGGTCACCTCTGCAGCGACCTTGGTCACCGTCGGCTCGTGCAGCAGCATGTTGGTGTAGGCGGCGTTGGCCAGGGGGCAGTAGCACTCACCTGCTTTGATGCTGCGGCGCAGCTCTCTCGCCTTCCCGGTGCGCCATACGGCGCCGAAGTCGTAATCGTGCTCGCGCAGGTTGCCCATCGACTCGGCGCGCACGCAGCACGTCCAGACGTCACCGTTGGGGGCGATCTGGGCTGAGGCGACCCCCGCCATGCACGGAATGACCTGGCGCTGCTCGCGCAACGTGCGCTTGACGATCTCGTAGTAGCGGCGCCGAAAGGACTGCGTCACCTCTGCGACGCCCGTGAGCTGCCTGTCGCGCAGGCTTTCGAGAAGCGTGTCGATGGCGACTTCGTATCGCTCCACCGTGGGAGTTATGCCGAGACCGACTGTGTCGAGCTCCACCCGCTCCTCCGCGATCTCCGTGATGAACGAATCCGGCTTGAGGTCACGATGAACGACCTCGCAGAGCTCAGGAAACGAATCGACGTTGAAGTTGGATATGACCGTGTGCACACCCAGCGTGAGGTTCCGGTACCGCCGCTTCAGCTCCTTGAGGCTGGCATACGTGCTCATGGCCCGCGACCAGTTGTTGCGAACGCCGCGGATCTCATTGTGCTTCAGGCCCACGCCGTCCAAAGACAGGTTGATGATCACGTCCGCCTCGGGCGCGACCTGGAGCACCCGCTCGATGCGAGCCGGAATGACCTTGTCCTGGATCCCGTTGGTCGGGATGTTGATCTGTCCCGGCCGGCAGTGGCGGTACGCGCTCTCCACCATGTCCGGCAGATCGCTGCGGAGGGTCGGCTCACCCCCGCTGAACGTGAACCAGTATGGGGCCGTGCCCAGCGACTCGAAAACGCGATCCCATTCCGCGAGCGTGAGGTCGTCATTGGGGAGAAGCCAGACGTTGCAGGTCTTGCATCGCGAGTTGCAGCGATAGCTGACGCTCACGGTGATGTTGACCGGAAGCGTCAACACGCGACCCGTCACGTAGGACGCCTTGAGCATCGGGATCTTGGGTATCACCTGCATCATGCCCATGGCTGTCAGTTCTCCTTCACCATCGCGGGGTTCATTTCACCGCGTCCGGCGCGGCGACCTCCGTGCGAGCGGCTCTGGCGATCGGCGCCGGCGGCGACGTGCGAGATCGACCTCGCCACTGCCTGCCCCGCCGTCGAGAAGGCAATGATGCCGCAGGCCAGCTGGATCAATACGCCCTCTCCCTGCGCATTGCAGTCCAACGGCTTCTCCTCGAGCCCCTGCACGATCTGTCCTGCTACTCGCTCAGCTTCTTCACGCTCTGCCGGGAGGATGGCGATGATCGTGCCGTTCTTCTGCGCGGACACGCTGGAGGACGAACCGAGGCACCGCTGGATGTAGGCCAGGACGCCCTGCGTCAACTGCCGGGCTGCACGGGCGCCGAGCTCGAGCTGCTGGCGGTGAAAATTGACGATGTGGAACACAAGCACGCTCGGCTGGCTCTGGCCGTTGACACCCTCTGCGATGTAGCGCTTGGTTGTGGTCACCGGCCGCCACACGTGGTGCGTCTGACGCCTCATGTGCTCGACGTGACCCAGTGCGCGGGCGACGGCCTCGAGCGCGATCGTGCACATCGTCCAGAGAGTTGCGCGCACCGAGCTGAAGGCTCCTGAACCCCGCAGCGTTCGGACGATGCGACGCACGCTCATCGTCGTCGCCGCATATCGCTGCTGGTGGCGAACCCGCAGGTGCCCGGCGTAGATCCGCCGCCGCTGGCGCAGGAAATCGGCCACCGTTGCAGGTCCGCGGTTGTACACGATCGCCTGTGGCTCGTACACCGTCTTGTATCCCAGCTGGGCAACCAGCGCTTGGATGGAAATCTCATCCACGGCGGTATCCATCGGGATGTGCGGTACGACATTGCGGAAGGCCACGATCTCGCCGAGCTTGGGAGCTTCGCGCGCGAGCCGATCATGGAGGCGCCACAGCAGATGAACCGCGTAGCCAAGGAACGTGCTCTCGTCGTTGACAGGGATCGGATGCCCTCCGACCATGCCCACGTCCGGCTCTGTGAAGCGCCGCAGCAGCGCGTCCACGGTTCCGTCCTTCACCAGCACATCGGCACCCGTCATCAGCAGGACCGGCGATTGTGCCGCGTCGATGAACAGGTTGATGGCCGCAGCCTTCCCCTCCCGTCGCTCCTGCACGATCAGGCGCACCCGCGGCTCCTTCCGAGCGATGCCCGTCACGATCTCCGCAGTGCGATCGGTGCAACCACTGGCGACAACGATGAGCTCCGTGATCGTTCCGCATTCCGGCTGCTGCGTGAGGATGGTATGGATCGCGTCGGCAATGTTGTCCTCCTCGTTGAAGGCCATGATGCCGACGCTGCAGGCCAACCCCGAGCCGCCCCATTCATCTTGGCGGCGACCCGTGACCGCCACGGTGTCGGCACCGGTGGGCGCGCTCGGCTCAACCGCCCCGGCGGAGGCACCCACGGCCGCAGTCAGATGCAGATCCATCGCTTTCACAGCCCGCCTTCTAGCCCGGCAGGCTCGGCGTCGGCGCCGGCACGTGGTGCTTGGGGACGGTGAGACCCGGCGTTGAAGGCGCCAGAGTGGGCTTGGGCAACGGCGCTTTGGGCGCCGCCGGCAACGGCGCGCTCGGCGTCGGCACCGGCAGGCTCGGGGTCGGCACCGGCAGGCTCGGCGTCGGCACCGGCAAGCTCGGGGTCGGCACCGGCAGGCTCGGGGTCGGCACCGGCAGGCTCGGCGTCGGCACCGGCAAGCTGGGCGTCGGCAGCGGCAGGCTCGGGGTCGGCACCGGCAGGCTGGGCGTCGGCAGCGGCAGGCTCGGCGTCGGCACCGGCAGGCTCGGCGTCGGCAGCGGCAGGCTCGGCGTCGGCAGCGGCAGGCTCGGCGTCGGCAGCGGCAGGCTCGGCGTCGGCAGCGGCAGGCTCGGCGTCGGCAGCGGCAGGCTCGGCGTCGGCACCGGCAGGCTCGGCGTCGGCACCGGCAGGCTCGGCGTCGGCAGCGGCAGGCTCGGCGTCGGCAGCGGCAGGCTCGGCGTCGGCAGCGGCAGGCTCGGCGTCGGCACCGGCAGCTTCGGCGTCGGCAGCGGCAGGCTCGGCGTCGGCACCGGCAGGGTCGGCGTCGGCGTCAGGACCGGGCCGGGAGTCGAGAGTGGCCAGAACGGTGCCCAACTGCTACCGGCAGGAACGGCGGGCCCGGCCTGAGCCCTGCTTCCGTTTGTTCCGCCCCCGGGGTTGCCGTCGACGGGACCCGGCGGTGCGGAGTGGGATGGCAACCACGGCAGGGACATCGGGGGTTGCACACGTGCAGGGCCCGTCGCTGAACCGGCGGCGGCGGCCCGGTTCTGAGTCAGGTGCGTTATGAAGAAGGGCAGAACCACAATGGCGATGCCCGCCAACACGCACGCACCAATCGCCCCCGCAGCACTTGCGCGCCGCCTCCGGAAGCCCAGAGCCCGTGCACCCGCGTCGATGCTGAGGCCGTGCTCGGCGGCCACCCGATGGAGGGATCCAACCGCCGCCGGGACTGCATCCCGCACCTGCGCGAAGTGCAATCCGAAGTGGGCGGTCTTCTCCCAGCCTCGAGAACCCAATGCTTCTCGGATGCCGGCTCGCAACGCTGCAAACGCGAGCACCATCTGATAGGGCACCAGCCCGAGCACGAGACGCACATAGTCTCGAAGCGATGCTCGTGCCTCGTACGCGCGGGCGAACTCCCCGAGACCTGTCACCTCGACAGCCAGGATGGACAGAGTCGGCAGCAGCGGCAGAAACGTCAGCAGCGTTACGGGTATCGGCGCTTTCAGGAGGAGGGTTGTCGCGATTGCCACCGGGAACAGCAGCCACATGAGCGCCATGAGGTACGGCATCGCCAGCGTGTACATCCCAAGCAGCCGCCGGCGCGTCGGCAAGCTCCGCCAGTAGCCTTTCGCCAGGGTCTGCAGGTATCCCTGGTTCCAGCGCGTGCGCTGTCGCACGAACGCACGAAGCGTTGCAGGACTCTCCTCGCGAGTCACCAGCGCCGGCTCATAGACCACAACGGTGTGTGCATCGAGCGTGCTCAGGCGCACACCCAACTCGCAGTCTTCGGCGAGGCAGTCGGGGTCCCAGCCGCCGGCCTGACGAATGAGCTCCGTGCGCGCGAAGACGGTGTTCCCTCCGAGCGGGATGAAACCCTGCCGCGCGTGGAAGTGCAACCGGCTGCGGAACCAGAAGTAGTACTCGAGCGCGCTCCGCACCGCAAGCCAGCTCGAGCTGAAGTTCATCAGCTGGACCCCGGACTGGACCACATCCGCTCCGGTCCGCTGGAAACACTGGTCGATCCGGCGCAGCAGCGCCGGATGGACGACATCCTCGGCGTCGAACACGCCGACGATGTCGCCGGTGCAACGGCGAAGCGCGCTGTTCAGCGCCTTGGGCTTGTTCTTCGACGCGTTGCGGTCGGTCACGATCTTGATCATTCCCGGGGACCGACGGGCCACGCGCTTGGCGACGCGGCGCGTCTCCGGGTCGTCGTCGCCGACGACGACGACCACGTCGAAGGCCGGGTGGTCGGATGCAACAAGCCGCGTCAGCGTTGCTTCGAGCACTCGATCCTCGTGCCGCGCCGGCACTATGAGGGAGAAGGAATGCCGCGGCTCGACGTCAGCAGCCTTGAGGCGCGTCCCCTCCAGGGATCTTGGCGTCCGCCAGGCATCCAGCATCCAGACCAGGCTCGTCCATGCAACCGCGCCCAGCGTGAGTGAAGCAACGGCGTACAGAACGTAGAGCAGGGTCATCATCCTTTCATCCCCTTCGTGATCGCGCGGATCTCGATGCGGTCAGCGCCCTGACCGAAGCTGACAACCAGACGTGAATGCTGTAGAGCCAGAGCCGTGTTCGGGGTGTAGACGGTGGTTACCCGCATGTCCTCCGTCGACACGATGTAGTCAAAGTCTCGCCATCCTTGTGGGAACAGCCGCTGAACCCCAGGGTCGTAATCGAGTGGCCAGTAGGAGACGACGGTGCGCGAGTAGAAGCCACCTGACACGGGCTGGGAATTGAATCCGTGCTCGATGAGATAGATCCAGAAGAAGTCGTCGCCGACGATCAACCGCTTGTCGTGGCCGACGTGATCCACGAGCCAGGCTTCGGCCGCGCGTTGTGGCCCATCGACCGCCACCGTCGTCGCTTGGTTGGCGCTGTGGATCCAGGCCGGGCTTGCCAGCCATACGGTGAGTGCCGCGGCGGCAACTCCCACGGGTGACAACAAGATGGACACGCGCGTCCCCCCTGCCCGCCATCTCCCCTTCATGGCCAGCAGCCTGCGCAGGCGTGGATCGCGCCTCACCAAGCGCCAGCAGCCAACCAGGTTGCGCCAGAGGCCGTCCGCGGTTCCTGCCACCAAAAGCGCAGCAAACGGCAGCAGCGCGATGACGTACATGTTGGGCAGGTATCCTGATCGGAAGACCATCAGGACCTGGATGAGGAACGCCAGCGTCACCGCGCGCGTCGAGCGACGGGCAACGGCTATGGGCGACAGCACGAGTGCCGTGACCAGCAGCCACGGATCCAGGTGCAGCCAGAAGGCAACCGTTCCGTGCGCGATGCTCGTGGGGTCGAGAACGCTCCCTGTCGGCTGCCGGTTGTACAGCTGATACAGGATCGACCCCACCAAACTCACGTGACCCGGTCCGGGAAGCAGCTCACCTTTCAGCAGCGCATACAGCGGATACACGAGCACCGTCACGCCGAAGAACGACATGAACAAGGTCAGGCCGTAGCGGCGAGTGCTCCGATCAGCGTTCTGGGCGGCCGCCAGCAGAAGCGCGGGCAGGAGCACGAACACCGTCTCCTTGGAGAGCACCCCCGCGGCAAAACAGGCGCCGCTCGCCGCGTACGCCCAGAGCTTGCGGCGTGGTGACAGAGCGAGCACGAACGCTGCCAGCACCCACGCAACGGCTGGGTTGTCGAGGAGCACCAGCCGATGGAAGTACAGCGCCAGCGGTGACAGCGCGAAAAGCACCACGGCGGCGGCCGCAAATGCCCGGCGCATGCGCAAGCGCCGTGCCAGCAGGTACACCAGCCAGCAGCTGACCAGGGTGAGCACCAGCATGAGCCCACGCTCTGTGTCGACGGAGTAGGTCGAGCCGCCGAACAGACCGACCGCCCACGTCCAACCGGACATGAGAATCCACGCCAGCGGTGGGTGCCCGTACGTGTACGTGTAGAAGCCCAGGGCACCGTGTGTCTGGACCGCCCATGCGTCGGCGGTGTACGTCCCCTCGTCGAAGCTGACAGCCGGCCAGTGCAACATGTTCGTCGCCTGCACCAATCCGACGCCGGCGAGCAGGGGCACCAACACCGCGAGGTCGGCACGAGCTCTCGAGATTCTGTGGAGGAGCCCGCGCCCAAGACCGAGGAGCCCCGCCTTCAGCTCCTCGAGTGGCAGCCGCGCTGGGCGGCGAAGCGCGGGCCAAGCCGGAATCGGGCCCGCCCGATTCGCCACGGCTGCGCTCGGAGTCGCGAGATGTGGCGAGCTTGCGGACGAGTAGGCCTGCCCCAGGGCGAGGCGCGCCGCAGGGGAAGCGTCTCCTCCGGGGTTGTTGCCACCCCGCCAGCGCGAGCCCCCCCGCCCGCCCGAGTGCGTCAATCCCGTGGGGACCCTCGGGCGTGCTCAGAGCAGCCCCCCGCATCCGACGTGCCAGCTGCACTGCACAGCAGCACGAACAGCGCCCCCCGCACCCCCGCGTGCATAGGAATCGCCCTTCCCGTATATCCCTTCCTGTTCCAGTCTCACGGCCGCTGGGTGTGGCAGCGCCCCTGCCGCAGCCCTTGGCGGTGAGGAACGCGATGATGGCAGCCTGATCCGCGATATGCAACCGGTGGTGCGCCCGGATCGGTACCGGGCGCACCACCAAGAGTTGCGGGCCCCCTGTGAACGTCAGGGGCGCGCCTCGTACACGATGTTGAACGGTGTCTCGGCGGCCCGCCGGAACCGTGTGAAGCCGCCCGCGGTGACCACATCACGGATCCGCGCCTCACCCGCCTGCGCGCCGAGCGCCAGTCCCACATCCTGCGAGAGCGACGCCGGCGTGCACAGCAGCGTCGAGAAGCCGTAGTACGCCCGGCCGATCGGATTGAGGTTGTCCTCGACGCGGTCACCGGCAGCAGGCTCGACGATCATCCAGGTGCCGTCGGGCGCGATCGCCTCGCGAACGTGACGCGCCGCACCGACGGGGTCACCCATGTCGTGCAGGCAGTCGAACATGGTCACGAGGTCGTAGCCGGCGCCGCTGAAGCTCGCGGCAGTCGCGACTTCGAACGTGGCGCGCTCACTGACGCCCGCGGCCTGTGCGCGCTCCTGCGCCGTCTGGATCGAGTCCCGGTGGTAGTCCGACCCCACGAAGGACGACCGCGGGTACGCGTCAGCCATGAGGATGGTGGACGCACCGTGCCCGCAACCGACGTCGGCCACCTTGCCGCCTCGCTCGAGCTTCGCGACGACACCGTCGAGAGCCGGGAGCCATGCTGAAAGCAGGTTGGCATGGTATCCGGGACGGAAGAACCGCTCGCAGCCCTCGTGCACATCGTGCACGTGCGCGTGCCAGCCGATGCCGGCCCCGGTACGCGCCGCCTCGACGATGTCCGGCGAATCGTGCACGGTACCCAGCGCGATCTGGAAGAAGCCGGGGAGGTACGCTGGGCTGTCACTGTCGGTGAGCGCGAGCGCCTGCTCCGGTGGCAGCGTGTACCGCCCGGACTCCGCGTCGTACTCCACGTATCCGCCGGCGGCCTGCGCGTTGAGCCACTCGCGAACGTAGCGTTCCGAGACGCCGGCGCGCTCCGCGACCTCAGCCGAGCTCAGCGCACCCGCGCCGGCCAGCGCCCGGTACAGCCCGAGCCGGTCGCCCATCACGACGAGCGCGGTGTTGAGCGTGGCGCCGACCTCTCCCACAGCGCGGAACACGAACTGCTCCAGCTTCGCGGGATCCAGCTCTCGCTGGGGGACGGCCACAGGTTCCACGGTCTGTGTCATTCCAGGTCCTCCGTTGCTTGACGCGACGGCCGCACGCTAGCCCGGCCCGCGCGCGGTCGCGTCAGGGTCCCCCCCTGGAAGATGTGCGCCGGCGCACGCCGCGCATCGGGGGGCTCAATACAATCCGGGCATGCTGCTCGGCCGCGACCCGGAGCGGCAGGCGATCCAGCACCTGCTGAAAAGCGCGCGCGCGGGGCACAGCGCGGTTCTCGCCCTCGTCGGCGAGCCGGGGATCGGCAAGACGGCGCTGCTCGAACACGCAACGAGCGAGGCCGGAGGGCTCCGCCTCCTGCGAGCCCGCGGCGTTGAATCCGAGGTGCACCTGCCGTTCGCGGGCCTCTACGAGCTGCTGCTGCCGGCGCTTCACCTCGTCGAGCGGCTGCCGGCGCCCCGCCTGAGGGCTATCGAAGGCGCACTCGCGCTGCGTCCGGGCACGCCGGCTGAGCGCTTCGCCGTGGGCGCGGCGACGTTGAGCCTGCTGGCCCTGTACGCGGAGGAGTCGCCCCTGCTCGTTCTCGTCGACGACGCGCATCTGCTCGACGCATCGAGCGCAGAGACGATTCGTTTCGTGCTGCGGCGGCTGCTGGCCGAACCTATCGCCGCGCTCATCGCGGTGCGCGAAGGTGAGGCGTCGCTGCTCGATGGAGCCGACCTTCCCACGCTGCGCGTGGCTGGGCTGGACCGAGAATCGGCTGCGCAGCTGCTTGGACAGGTGCCGAACGAGACCGTCGAGCGCCTGTACCGAGCGACCGGAGGGAACCCGCTCGCGCTCACCGAGCTTGCGGGCGACGCGACGCAGCTGGCTGCG
This sequence comes from Candidatus Dormiibacterota bacterium, assembly GCA_963777285.1. Classification (GTDB taxonomy): domain Bacteria; phylum Chloroflexota; class Dormibacteria; order Aeolococcales; family Aeolococcaceae; genus JAFARE01. The sequence continues at coordinate 78,087 of CAVZPR010000001.1, read as the reverse complement.
GCCGCGTTCGACGCGCCGATTCCAGTGAGCGCACAGGTGACCCGCGCGTTTGCGCGCCGTGCCGAAGCGCTCGCGCCCTCGACGCAGCGGCTGCTGGTCGTGGCCGCTGCGGACGACACCGGGGACCTCGTGACACTGGAGCGCGCCGCGACGCACCTTCAGCTGCACGTCGCGGACCTCGCCGCCGCCGAACAGGCGGGACTGGTCCGCGCATCGGGCGGCCATCTCGAGTTCGGTCATCCCCTGGCGCGGGCGGCGATCTACGCAGCGGCCGCACCACAAGTGCGGCGCGAGGCACACCGCGTCCTGGCTCGGTCGCTGCCGGACCGCGACGCCGATCGGCGCGCATGGCACCTCGCAGCAGCTGCCGCCGGGACCGATGTCACCGCGTCGTCGGCGCTCGAAGAAGCAGGAATGCGGGCGCGCCTGCGGAGCGCATACGCGATCGCGAGCGCTGCGTTCGAACGATCAGCGCAGCTTGCAGGCGCTGACGAGCGGCGTGGACGGCTCTTCCTCGCAGCGTCCGAGGACGCATGGATCGCCGGATCCGCGGAGCGGGCCGTGGCGTTGCTCGAGGCCGCGCGCCCGCTGACGGCAGACGTGCAGCAGGGCGTGTTGATCGACGGACTCCGGGGCCGCATTGCCATGCGCGGGGGACCGGTGATGCAGGGGCACGCGATCCTGTCCGCTGCAGCAGAACGCGTGGCTGTCGCCGCGCCGGATCTCGCCGTCGGGCTCCTCGCCGACGCCATAGAGGCGGCCTTCGTCGCCGGCGACGCCGCGGAGATGGCGCGCACGGCGCGGCGCGTCATGGCCTTGGTGTCGTCGCATGCCTCGGCGCGGACTCGATTCCTGGCGCACAGTGCGAACGGCATGGCGCTGGTGTTCACGCCGGACGGGCAGCGTGGTATCGACTCGATTCGCAAGGCATTTGCGCTGCTCGAGGAACACCCTGACCTCCGCAGCGACACGACGCTCCTGCCATGGCTGCTCTTCGGCCCCCTGTACCTGCGCGAATCCGGGTCGATGCATGCCCTGGCGGATGAGGCGCTCGACTTGGCACGCTCTCGTGCGGCACTCGGGGTTCTGCCGTCTCTGCTCACCCGTGCGGCACGCGAACACGCAGCGTCCGACGATTGGGCGCGGGCCGAAGTCGAATACGACGAGGCTGCGCGGATCGCGCGGGAAACGGGCCAGCAGACCGAGCTCGCCCACGCGCTCAGCGGGCTTGCATGGCTGGAAGCGCGTCAAGGCCGAGAGGCCGACTGCACCGCCCACGCGCGCGAGGCGCTGGCGATGTGCGCAGATCTCGGCGTCCACCTGTTCGAGGTCTGGACGATCTACGCCCTCGGCGGGCTGGAGCTCGGTCTTGGGCGGCCCCATGCAGCCCTGCAAGACCTCGAGGAGTGCATGCGTCGCCTCGACGAGCTGGGCATCGAGGACCCCGATCTGTTTCCCAGCGCCGAGCTGGTGGACGCCTATCTCCGCACTGGCCGCGGTGCCGACGCGCAGGACGCCGCTGCTCGGCTCGAGACCGCGGCGCGGCGCAAGGGCCAGCCGTGGTCGCTGGCACGCGCCGCACGGTGCCGCGGACTGCTCGCAGGCCACGATGCGTTCGATGATTCCTTCGAGGAGGCCGTGCAGCTGCACAATCGGACGCCGGACATCTTCGAGCTCGGGGTCACGCGCCTTGCCTTCGGCGCACGGCTGCGGCGCGCGCGGCGACGCAGTCTCGCTCGCGGTCAGCTGCGAGAGGCCTTCGACATCTTCGACCGGCTGGGCGCGGCTCCATGGGCCGAGATGACTCGCGTCGAGCTCCTGGCAACCGGCGAGACGGCACGCCCGCGAGGAACGCCGGCTCTCGACGCGCTCACGCGCCACGAGCTGCACATCGCGCAGCTCCTCGCCGGGGGCAAGACGACGCGCGAGACCGCGGCCGCGCTGTTCCTGAGCCCCAAGACCATCGAATACCACCTGCGCAGCATCTACGGCAAGCTCGGGGTCAGCTCCAGGAATGAGCTGGCTGCAGCCATTGCCCCGCCGCCCGCTGCCGAGAGAGCGTTCGCGCCGGCGCCGTGAGGCTTCGCGCAGTTTGGGTTCCACGCCGGGCACGGCGGCTGCGATAGGCGCAGACTGAGCCTGGTGCTCGGCCCTCGCCGTCCGGCCCGGCATTGCTGCTAACGGACGGTCAGAGGCTGCACGTGGAAGGTCATACCAAAGCGGGCGCGGAGGAAGACGGTCTCGGCCACGACATCTCGCTTCTCAAGGATGGGTCACGTTTGCTCCCGGGCGAGGACCCCGAGACCCGATATCCAGACGACATAGCTCTCTGGATCAGCGTCTACGGGGAGCTGATCGCGTACAAGCATTCGCTTCTTGAGGCGTCCACAGCGAGCATCAGCGGGATGACCCACGAGGCTGCGCGTACTCAATCCATTCAGGTCGATGATCGGCTCATCCGCGAGCAGCTGGCCGGCTTCGAGCGCCGCCTCGAATTCTGGAAGGCGCGACAGCTCGTCTACAGATAACCCACCACCAGGCCGGCGACTTGTTTGTGCGCAGCAGCACCGCGGCGTACAGTGCCGGCTGTCTGGGCAGATGGTAAGACTGGTCACGAGCGAGTTCGACTGACTCCGGTCGGCGTGGGCGACGCCACAGCCTCAGCCTGGAAGAAGTCCGAAGACGATCAGAGGCTAAGCGCGCAAGGCGCTTGGTCATGCCCATCCGCACCCCAGCCGAGCTGGATCGCGCCGTCAGCAACTACAAGCTGCTGGGAGGGGTCGTGATCGATCGGGGCGATGGGTACGCCACGGTTTTTCAGGCCAAAGATGATTTCGGGAGCCTCATCGTGCCCGCCGGCTGTTCTGGTGGACTGCTCTTGGTCCCATTCCTGTTGGTCGCGCAGGTCTTGCAACGCGACTCAGTACGCGAGCTGCGCCTCTCGTCTGAATTCCCAGTCCAACTCTCTCCGCGGAAACGATGGTGGTGGGACGGATCCTCCTGGATTGACACGAGGGCCAGCATGTTGCCGACGGCGCTCCTTTCGGAGGACAAGCAGTGGTGGTGGGACGGCGAGAGGTGGAGATCCTTCGCCACGCCAAAGGACATCGACGAGCGCAAGCCCGCGTCTCCGCCCCCCGCCTGACGGACGGCGTGAACGACGTCAGGCGGACCGCGGTTTCAGCCTGCGGCCCTCGGTGCCCGCCGTGCGCCGCTCGGCATCGATCCGCTGCCGGATCTCGCGTTGCCGGAGCCGCTGATCCTCGCTCCGGCGCGGACGTCCCGGCGGACGGCGGAGCCGCTGGAAGCTGGCGAGGTCATCCCGGTACACGCCCCACACGGGGCCGACCTTGATGCCGAAGAGGCGCTGACTCGCGAGCAGTCTGCGCACGTACGACTCGGAGACAACCAGAACCACGGCCACCTCAGCCACGGACAGCAGGCGCGGAGGCCGTGTCACCGCCCGTAGTATGCGCGCCGCCGCAACTATTTGGCGTCTGTGATGGTACGCTCCGTCTCGCATCTGACTGAGGCGAGCGCCAGCCAGGTCTCGGTAGTCGGCTCGGCCAGCCACCGGATCCTCGAAGGCCCCATCTTGGCCATCCACACCGGCGACCTCGAGGAGCCAGCGACATCGACCGACCAATGGTCGCCAATCTGTGAGCACCCTGCTGCTCGTGCACGCCCATCCCGATGACGAATCGATCCTGACCGGCGGCGTGATGTCACGCGCCCACCTCGACGGGCATCGAGTTGTTCTCGTCACCGCCACCCGCGGCGAGGAAGGACACACCGACGGCGACGAAAACGCATCGGCGAGTGCAGCTGTCGGCGAGGCACGAACCCTGGAGTTGCAGCGCGCCTGCGAGATCCTTGGCGTGGATCGCCAAGAGTTCCTCGGCTACACGGGATCGGGGCATGTCGCCGGCTCCGGCCCGCATGACCCGAGGACATTCGTCGGAGCACCGCTCAGCGAGGTGGCGGATCGGCTCGCTGCGGTGTTCCGTGATGAGCGCCCCGACGTGGTGGTGACCTACACCCCGGATGGGACGTACGCGCACCCGGATCACGTCCGGGCGCACAGCGCAACCATCGCCGCGCTGGACACACTCGCCGATGAGGGGTGGCAACCGAGGAAGGTCTACCTGCACGCGGTGCCGCGCAGCTTCGTGACCAGCACCGTCGCTGCAGCGCGTGACGCCGGCATCTCGCTGCCTGAAGAGCTCGCCCATGTCGCGGGCATCCCTGACGAACAGATCACGACGCAGGTCGACGTGTTCGGCGTTCTCGACCGCAAGCTCGCCGCGTGCGTGGCGCACAGCAGCCAGATGCACCCCGGGTTGCCCCTCGCGACCATGGCCGCGCACCTGTTCGAGGCGGCGTTCGGTGTCGAGCGTTTCGTGTTGGTTCGCGGACGCCTCGGAGCCACTCCGCCCGAACCCAGCCTCTTCGCGGGGATGGCGTGACCGTCGCGAACATCCGGCCCCGTGTGCAACCCCCGATGAGCGAGGTGCGCGTCGACGCGGGAGGTCAGCCGATACGCTGTTTGATCGCCGGTGAGGGCAGACCGCTTCTGTTGTGCCACGGGTTCCTCAGCTCGGCTGAGGAATTCGGTGGTCGCTTCCACGACCTTGCGTACGAGCGCCGCCTGATCATTCCGGATCTCCCCGGCAACGGCGAGTCACCACGGCTGCCGGTCAGGCACACCGTGACCGCGCTCGCTGCGGCGCTCGAACGGCTGCTCGACGCGCTGGACATCGACGACTTCGATCTCGCGGGCCTCTGCCTGGGTGCCTCGGTGGCATCGGCCCTCGCCGCCCGCTGCGGACCGCGCGTGGGCCGCCTCATCCTGCACACGCCCCTGGTCGACCCGGCGCTGATCCGCCGCCGTCACAGCTATCAGATCCGTGTCCTGACCCTGCCACCGTTCTGGCCGGTGGTCGTCGCCCTGAGCCGCAGCCGTGTCGTGAGCGATCTGTACAAGCGCTTCGTGGTCGAGGAGGGCGACGTCGACACCGCGACCTCGGACATCAACTTCGCCAATCAACGGCGCGCCGACGCCGGTGCGGCTCGCGACTGGCTGCGCCACGGCATGCGTCACGGCGATCTCGATCTTCTGCTGACACGCCGGCATCCCACGCTCGTGATCGCGGCCATGCAGGATCAGGTGATCGACGTGGGCCGGCTGCAGCGCCTGCTTCGTGGTTGTCCCAACGTGAGCACGTTCATCGACCCCGGCCAGGGCCACGGATGGAATCAGGCCGCGGTGCAGCGGCAGCTCGGGGTGATGATGGAATTTCTTGCCGCTGCGGACAGACCCCCGCAGCAGATCGCCGCCACCGCCTGAAACACGTATCGGTTTCTGTGCTACCGTCGGACGAGCGTCGCGCATCGTGCGATGCCATGCCTCTTGGTGAACCCTCTCCTCGCCCGTTGCGGCGTGTCCTCAAGGCCGGCACTCAACACAGCAGCGAGGGAAGACTGGGAAGACCGGCAGGAATCCGGTTCCCGAGGTAGGCGTCCATGACGTTTGAGAACATCGGAGTGCGAACGCGCACCGCCAACGCGCTGCTCGCCGTTGGCATCAGCGAACCGAACGCCGTCCAACAGGCGGCGATCCCGGCGCTCCTCGCCGGCAGCGACTGCGTCATCGAAGCCCCCACCGGTTCGGGCAAGACGCTGGCGTTCGTGGTGCCGTTGGCAGAACGGCTCCGCGGCCACGCCGGCGACGGCGCTCGGGCACTCATCGTCACGCCGACACGCGAGCTGGCTGCTCAGGTGAATGCTGCGGTGCGAGCAGTCGACCCACTTCTGCGCACCGTGCTCGTTGTCGGCGGGGTGGGCTACGCAGCGCAGACCGGCGGCCTGCGCAACGCGCCCGACGTCATCGTGGCGTGTCCAGGGCGCCTTCTCGATCTCGTCAACCTGGGCGCCGCGCGGCTGCGCCGCATCGAGTACCTCGTGCTCGACGAGGCTGACGAGATGCTCGACCGGGGCTTCGCCCGCGATGTGGAGAAGATCATCGGACTCTGCCGAAGCGGTCGCCACAACGATCCCCAGGCGGTGCTGGCGTCGGCCACGATGCCGCCGTGGGTGCAACAGATGATCGAGCGTCATCTGCGCTCACCGGCGCGCATCCGTGGCGCTGCGGAGCAGCTCCCGGACTTGAAGCACAGCGTGCTCCGGATCGACCGATCACGCAAGATCGACGCACTGTCCACGCTGCTGCGTCATCAGCGGCGCGGAGCCCTGAACCAGACCATCGTCTTCCATCGCACCAAGCACGGGGCTCGGAAGCTGGCGCGCGACCTGACCAGGCTCGATCACCGAACCGGGGAGCTGCAGGGCAACCTCTCACAGAATGCTCGTGATCGCGCCCTCGACCTCTTCCGCGCGCGCGCCACTGACGTGCTCGTCGCCACGAACGTTGCGGCTCGTGGCATCGATGTTGTGAATGTCGGCCTCGTCATCAACTACGAGCTGCCGGAGACGCCGGAGTGGTTGACGCACCGCGTTGGCAGGACTGCTCGAAACGGAGCAGCTGGGCGCGCGATCACCTTTCTCACCGAGGAGGACGGCGAGCGGTGGAGCAAGCTGCGCCGCCTCGGTGCGCCTGCGCTTCCGGAGCTGGACGCTGAGCGGTTGATGTCGACGGGCGAATGGTTGCACCGATCACCGCCGCCACCCATGACATCCGCTCCGCCATCGCGACAACGGTACCGGCGCCGGCGTAGCGCGTAGCCGCCTTTGGTTTCGGCTTCGTGAGCTCTGATCTCTCAAGCGTGGTAGGCGGCGCGCCGACGTTCGGCCAACGCACGCTGTGCGACCGCTGCGCAAAGAGGCGCGCCGCAGGCTGACCCACGCACACCGCCGCGACGCAGCGGAGTTGCGAGAACCCACGATGTCATTGACCCGTGAGTCTCCCGGCGGATCCTCAGCAACCACATCTTTATGTTGCTGTCACTGAAAAGCTGGGCAGGCCCAGCGCATGGTTTGAGAGCACCGGCTTTCGGGTACGTAACAAGTGAACGACCCCGGTGGGTATGTCAGCAACCGTCATCCAAATCGAGGCAGCACCATGGTAGTCAACCGCTGGAATCCTTGGAACGAGCTATTCGCGGCTCACGATCAGCTCTATACAGACGCTCTTGGGCGCACGCTTGTGCCAGAGCGTTTGATGCACACGCTTCCGCTGGACATTCGCCAAAGCGACGATGCCTTCGAGATCGAAGCGTCGGTCCCCGGATTCAGACCCGAGGACGTCGAGATCACCTTCGACGAGAACGTCCTGACGATCCGCGGAACCCGTCACGAAGACGAGGTCATTCGAGGCTCCTACGTTCGCCGCGAGCGGAATGCCCATTCCGTGTATCGGCAGGTGGGTCTGCCAGCCGAAGTCAAGATGGACGAGATCACCGCGGGCTTCGACAATGGGGTGCTCACAATTACCGTCCCCCGGGCGCAGCGCGCCCAGCCGAAGCGCATCCCCGTCATTGCAACTGTCGAAGGCCAGAAGCTTCTCGAACCTGCCGCGAGCGCGCCGGTTCCGGTCTGACCCGACCCATCCCCGGGACTGCTCACGCTCGGTGAGCAGTCCTCAGTGTCGGGGTCAGGCGGGGATAGCGGTTGCCTGTTGGCCCCTCGGCGGCGGGGGCAGTAGGCTCCGTCGTTCCTATGGGACCGGGCAGCAGCGTTGCTGACCTCTGGGGCAACCCGGAGTGTCAGCGCCGCACCAGCCGGCGGCCTCGTGGCGGCGGCGCCGGCTCGTAGTCGATTCCGTAATAGCGAAACAGCACCGCCTCCTCCTCGGCCGACAGTTCGCCACCCTTCTCGATGGTCGGTGCGTTCTTCACCTCGTCCTTGTCACGGCTCACTTGCAGGTAGTTCTGTCCGAGCGTGGCGTTCACCGTGGGCACGAAGGTGAGGTTGCGCCCAAAGAGCCCGGTGTGGACGGTGACGAATTGCGGCTCGTCGGTCTCCGCGTCGAAGTAGACGTCCTCCAGCTTGCCGATCCTGTCTCCGTCAGCGTCCACGACATCCTTTCCTTCCCACTGTCTGATGTTTTCGAGGGTCACCGTGGCTACCTCCATGGAACTGGGTCGCGCATCCGTGGGCCGGGACGAAGCATCGTGGGCGTGGGTGGCACTGAAGCCGGATCTAGCACTCCAGGGCGCCATCTTGGCGATTGTGGCCATCGTTGCATTTGTCGCCGTGCGCCGCACGCCTCCCGTCACTCACGGGGGCGTCGTCCGACTCAAGCAACCACTCCGCACCGGTGTCGCCGCCGCCATTGATGTGTGCTTTGTCACCGGTGTGGTCATTGGACTCATCGCTGCCGCCCGACCCTTTCGTGGGTGGGTTCGCATCGCAGTGGTTCGACATCGCGGTTCCGATGCTGGTCGCGGCGGTCATCTATGTGGTCATCGCCCGGCGCTCAGCCGGGGGCACGCTCGGCGAGGCTTTGCTCAGCATCAGCTACGCACGACGAGGCAAAGTCGCTGACGCTGAAGGTCGCAGGCGCGGCTCGTATTCGGATTAGGGTGCTCCACTTGTTCGCCGCCCCTCGTTCGCTGGACGTCACAACCACTCGCAGGTGTTCTCCATGGATCTCGCGCCGATCCGTCGCGCCGCCTCCTCGATGCCGCGCACCCAGAGGCCGATGGTCTTCTTGCTTCTGGGGTACGCACGAGAATGAGCCAGCAGCAATCCCGAGTGGCTCTTCTGCTCGCTGAGATACGCGTCATGGAGTGGCAGGAAGTGGCGGACGTTATCAGTTACTAGTGTCCGGCCCAACTTGTCTGCCTCCGCGAGGACGACGGCATCGTCGCTGCCCAGCAGTTGCTGATGGTCGGCTTGCATAGATACGACGTCCCAGCCACGGTCTCGGAGCTGAGCCGCGAGCTCCGGATCCAGCATCTCATCGAGGAGCAGCTTTACGCGCGCAGGACTTGCTGCTGCTGCCACACGAGATGGGCGTGGTCGGCTTGCTCGAGGTTGAGCGCAATCAGTTGCTCGATTTCGTCAGGAAACTCCGCGTAGTACTGCGCCGCCGTGCGCACCTGATCTGGACGCAGACCGAGGTACTGCGCGGTCTCATGAGCGCTGCCGTCGGACGCTCGGAGGGTCTCGATGACCTGCCAGATGTATAGGCGCCGTCCCTCGATCGCCGCTTCCCTTCCTGCCGGCGTTGCCCTGAAGACGATTCCCGGATGCCGCTCGCGGCGAAGGGCTTCGTCCAGTAGCGTGCGGGCGAGCTCGCTCTCGTCAAGCTTGCGGCGCCGCGACAGATCTGCCAGGTCTTTCTTGACCCGCTGCGGAACCCGCGCGTTGACCCGCTGGTCCAGTGCTTCGGCCATGTGCCCCATTGTACCCCATTGGAGCCCAGCCACCCCCCGGGGCGGTAGACGTGTCACAGGCGAGGCTCCCACCTTGTCTTATGGGATGAAGGCAATCCACCGCAGGTCATGAGGTTCACGGCATGACGGCCAGTGAGTTGAAGCGGGAAACGGTCGTGAGCGGACGCCGTGCCGCTGGTGGCAGACGCGCTTGATCCCGATCACGTTTGTGCAAGCTCTCGTAAGGACGAGGCCGGAGATGATCATCCATCAGTCGACTACGACAAGAGGTGCGGTGGACATGCGTCATTCCATCGCGGCTTCGCCATGACAAACGGCCGCGGGGTGCGCAGCATGACCGATCGCGAGAGAATCCTCGACGAGCTGCGACCGGTTGCGTTCGCCATCGCATACCGGATGCTGGGCAGCGTGTCCGACGCGGAGGACGTGGTGCAGGAGGCGCTGCTCCGGACGCATCAGACGCTTGATGCTGGCGAGACGATCGCATCGCCACGCGCTTTCATCGTCACGGTGACCACCCGGCTGGCGATCAACGAACTGGGCTCGGCGCGAGCACGCCGGGAATCCTACGTGGGCACCTGGCTGCCCGAGCCGATTGTCGCCGATCTGCACGACAACCCCGAACAGATGGCTGAGCTGTCCGACTCCCTCTCGATGGCGTTCCTCGTGTTGCTCGAGCGGCTTTCCCCGGTGGAGCGAGCCGTGTTCCTGCTCCGCGAAGTGTTCGACTACCCCTACGAGGAGATCGCGAAGATCGTCGACAAGAGCGAGCCCAACTGCCGGCAGATCTTCGGGCGGGCACGCCAGCACCTCGGCGCTGATCAGGCTCGCTACGAGGCATCGACCCAGCAGGGCGAAGCGCTACTCCATTCCTTCCTTGCCGCTGCCCACGAGGGCAACGTCGATCAACTGCTCCAAGTGCTGGCAGCCGACGCCGTTTGGTGCAGCGACGGAGGCGGCGAGGCCTATGCCGTCGGACAATCTCTACACGGGCGAGGCCGCGTCGCCGCTTTCGCCCTCGTCCTCTTCGAAGGGGCGAAGCAGCAGAGCATTACCGTCGAGCCGATCCTGGTGAACGGGGGGCCCGGGATCATCACCCGCGACATCCAAGGCCGGATTGTGAGCGTGCTCTCCCTCGAGGTCGCTGATGGGTTGATCCAGACCGTGCGCGGCTTGACCAACCCCGACAAGCTCGGGCACCTCGGTCCCGTTTCCGACATCGCTCGTCGTCGACCTCATCGGCAAAGAACGTGAGCCCGGGCAGAGCGAGGGGACGTGGTTGAGGAGTGACGGCACATTCCCTGACGGTGCAAGGAGATGCCCGTGAATCCCACGCTGAATCTCGCTCTGTGGATCGTTGGCGCACTGCTGGCCACTGTCTTCCTGATCGCCGGCGTCACCAAGCTGCTCGTGCCTCACGAAAGGCTGGCCGGCATGGGGGGCGCCGCCAGCAAATGGGTTGAAGACTTCAGGCCCGGTACCCTCAAGGCCATCGGAGTCCTCGAGCTGCTGGCGGCAGCCGGGCTGATCCTGCCGGGCGCGCTCAACATCGTGCCGATTCTGGTTCCGGTGGCTGCTACCGGTGCGGTGCTGCTGTTTGCTGGCGCGGTGATCATGCGCCTCCGCCGTGGCGAGAGGTGGACCTTCATAGCTGACATGGTCTACCTCGCGTTGGCCGCGTTTGTGGCGGTGGGTCGCTTCGGCCCCGGGTCCTTCGCGGGCTGACCTGGTGCAAGGAGAGACCCACGACACTAATGAGTGACCTTCAGGTTATCGCAGATCCTGTCGAGATCGAGGCACTACTCGGCCAGTTCGCCGACGCCGCGATGATGCGCATCCTCAGGTCTGATTGGTATACGTGACGGTCGTCGTTGCGCCGCGTGCGATGTCAACGCTGACCGTCCCATTGCTCAAGTCGGCAGGGCCGTCCTGACGCGAAGCAGGACTCACCGTGATGGACGAGGGGTTCTGACCCGCCTCGGGCATCTGATAGATCTGCACATCCCCCACCGCGATGGCGGACAGCTTGCGACAGGTGTTCGCTTTGACCTCGACAGGCTTCCTCTGCCCGGTTATCGCGTAGTACGCCGCAGGCACTCCCGTCTTGTCCTCCACCGCGCACAACTTCAACGTGCCTGTCGACGAGGCCGTGTTTGATGAGGCGACAGTTGTTGCGGAGGCATGCGCCGCCAAAGCCAGGCCCGGAAGGGCAACGAAGGCGGCAATGACCAACCTGAATTTCATGCCCACAATGCTAGCTCAGGAGGGTGCTACCACAACGAGCTCTCGGTATCGAGGATCAATAGCCGCCGGACGCACGGACTCGGCGAGCTCGGTCGAACTCATCGCCGAGCGCCCCTGGTGCCCATCAGTGATCGGCCATCCAGCATTGCAGTGGCATGCTAAGGACGAGCGCACTCTCGCTGTCCGAACCCCCGATGGCCTTCCGCGGATTGAGGCTGAGCTCGTGGTCGATGACGAAGGACAGATCCTTGAGACGCGTGTTGCAGGACGTAGTCTCGACGCGGGAATCGCATCCTCCGTTGACCACGCAGAAATTGGTTCCCTCCCGACCTTGAGCCGTTGTAGTAGTGCGCGTAGCAGTTCACGGAGCCCAAGGACGGGATTGAACCGTCGACCTACGCCTTACCAAGGCGTTCCCCGCGACGACGCCTCCTCCTGATCTCGTTGGGGCAATCCTCGGCCCGATTTGGACAACGCCTCGGGACTCGGTGGAATCCGGTGGAGCACAGTGGATACGTCGAGAAAGAACTGTACGCGGGAGGAAACGACGCCGTCAAAGGCCTGGGTGCGCCTCAGCCGGCTTGGCGGCCTTCAGGCGGCCCGCAGCTCCGCGCACTGCAGGGTGGGACGTTCCCTCGCCCCTAACTCGCCCCGGGGTTGACTCGATACCCAGGTGCAGGGTTTAGGCTTGCCTGCATGAGAACCGGACAGGTCGCGCGGCAGTCGGGGGTGAACATTCAGACGCTGCGCTACTACGAGCGGCGCGGCCTCCTGCAGGCGCCCCCGCGACGGCCTTCCGGGTACCGTGAATACGGTGCCGACGCGGTCGGCATCATCCGCTTCGTCAAGCGGGCCCAGGAGCTGGGCTTCAGCCTCGACGAGGTCGAGTTGCTGCTCGAGCTGGCCGCCGGTGGACCTCCGAACTGCAACAGAGCGCGAGCCCTGGCGACACAGAGACTGGCGGATTTGGAGATGAAGATCTCCAGCTTGCGGGCGATGCAGGCCTCGCTGCGGCGTTTGGTCGCAACGTGTGGGAAGCCACGACGCGAGCGCGACTGCCCGCTGCTCGAGGCTCTGGCTGCAGACGAGGCGGCTGGCCCCAGGTCAGCGCGATGAATCAGGCCGGCAACGCTTCGCGGAGCGCCAGCAGTCCAGCGACGAAGCTGATTGAGCTCCTGCACACGCCTGGTTGTCCACACGTCGAGGAGGCGCGTTCTTTGCTGCGCCGCTGCCTTGGTGAGCTCCATCTCGAAGCGCCCTTGCGCGAGCGCGAAGGCTACTTCGCCTCGCCAACCATCCTGGTGAACGGCGTTGACGTGATGGGCCGCACCGACATTCAAGGGGCAATGTGTCGTCTGGACCTACCCACTGATGACCGCGTGCGCGCGGCGTTAGCCAGATGAGCGAGATGCGCGCCACGACGATTCGCGTTCGTGGCCTCGCGGATCCGCTGAGCGCTGCCTTCCTGTGTATTAGATGATTCCTTTGGGCGCCCGGCGCCGCATGTTTTGGAGGTGTGATGACCCAGACGACCGATAGGCCCAGTATGAATGGCGCGGGCTCCCGCAACATCCCACTGGTCTGTTCACCGCCGCGACTGCCGGCGAACACGCCGGGGAAACGCCTCGCCGACCGGCTGCAGCCAACCGGCGCCGGACAATGGATCTTCTTCGCGGCAGTGGCGCTCGGCATCAGTGTCGCGCCCGTCCTCCCCACCCGGGCCGGCCTGGCGCTGGGGGTAGGGGTGACCATCGCGGCGAGCAGCTGGTGCCTGAGCAACTTCTGGAGATGCCGGGAGGCACACTGCATCGTGAGCGGTCTCGGCTGGGCGGCACTTGCACTGGTCGAGCTCACCGAGCTCGCGCTCGGGCGGAGCATGATCAAGGGCGATGAGAGCCTCGTCTTCGTGGCGTTTTTGGTCGTAGCCCTTGTTTTTGAATGCGGGTGGAGCGCGCGCTCCGGCACCAATGCGCTGATCCGGAGGGCGACGACAGACCGGCGATAGCGGCAGCCCTTCGACAAGATCGGCGAGCAGCGCCGTGCTGTCCCGGTGCGTGCCACGAGTCGATGACAGCGGATCGTTGTCGCCACGATTGACAAAAAGTGGGGGGAGCGCGGACTCGAACCGCGGACCCCTGGTCCCCCAGACTAGTACTCTATTGAACGGCGGGGCTCGAATTCGGATTAGAGTGGTTTCGTCGAGAATTGGTTGGAATGATCACTAGTCCCCGCAAGTTGGAATGGGGTGGAATCGCCTGTAGTTGAGTGCAATCCCGCGCGTTCCAACGCCGGCTCCATCCCGCCGATAGGCGGGGCTCGGGCCTTCCGGACCCAGCTGGTCCGGGGAAGGATCGGCCGCCCGGAGAAGAGCCCGGTATCACCGGGCTGCGCAGGATTGGCAAGACACTTCCCCTCAATGGCTTCGAGGCGACCGCGGACGAACCCTCTCCCCCAACGTTCATAGACTGCCTTTGTACGAGACAGCTACGTGATTGTGCGGATGCCGGTAAGTTGGCCCGGCCCTAGGCTGGCAGAGAAACGGCTGGAGCCAGCTCAAATAGCAATCGGAGCACTGAAATGTCATCGACCGGCGAGGCCGGCCTGTTCGTCGTCGAGCGTCGGCTCCCCTCCATCTCGCCGGAGGTCCTCTCGATGATGCAGACGGCGCTGTCCGAGGCAAGCCGCCGGCTCACCGCGTTGGGCGAGCCGATTCGCTATCTGCGCTGCATCGTGGTACCCGAACAGGGGCGCCTCCTCTGCTTCTTTGAGGCCGAGAGCGCCGAGGCAGTCCGGGCAGTCAACGCCAACGCCCAGGCTCCGTACGGCTCCATCGCAGCAGTCTTGGAGAGGCCGGTCGCCAACGAGGAGTAGCCTGCGGGTGTAGCCTTCGGCTGCCGTGAGGGGTGCCACCAGCAGGGCACGGACGCACAACGTGCCGGCCGAATTGAGCTCATTCGTCGGGCGCAGACGCGAGCTCAGTGAGGTCAAGCAGACGGCGAGCACGGCACGCCTGCTCACCCTCACAGGGGTGGGCGGAATCGGCAAGACACGCCTGGCCCTCCGCGCCGCGGCGGAAGTCACGCGCGCCTTCCCCGACGGCGCCTGGGTCGTCGATCTCGCGCCGATCGAGGATCCTTCCCTTCTATCTCAATCGGTCTTCCGAGCCTTCGGCCTTCAAGATCAGCAGGCCCAGAGCTGGTCGCTTGCAACTTTGACCGATTACTTGGCGGAGCGTCGGTTGCTGCTCGTCATGGACAACTGCGAACACCTGCTTGACGCATGCGCCGTCTTTGTCGGGGCGGTGCTGCGCGCCTGCCCGCAAGTGCATGTCCTCGCCACCAGCCGCCAAGCCCTCGGCGTAGCGGGAGAGGTCCGGCTCGCGGTGCCATCCCTGTCCATCCCACCGATCGGGATGAGTGTCTCCGCAGAAGGAGTCCTCAATACGGATGCGGCAGCCCTCTTCGAGGAACGGGCCGCTGCCGCAGCGCCGGGCTTCCAGATTGGTCCCGACAACGCGCAACTGGTGAGTAGGCTCTGTCAGCAACTCGATGGCATTCCTCTGGCCATCGAGCTTGCTGCTGTCCGAGTCGGGGCACTCGGTCTGAGCCAGTTGGTCGCGGCACTCGACGACCAGCTGCGGATCCTCGGCCGCGGAGATCGCAGTGGCTCACTGCGGCAGCAGACCCTCGACGCAACGATCGACTGGAGTTATGAGCTGCTCTCCGACGTCGAGCGCATCTTGTGGGCCAGGCTCTCAGTGTTCAGTGGTGGCTTCGACGCGCTGGCGGTAGGGCAGGTGTGTGCAGATGACACGCTGCAGACGCACGAGGTTGTCGAGCTGATCGCAACTCTCGTCGAGAAATCAGTCGTGGTCCACGAATCGACCACCGACGTCGCGCGTTACCAACTCTTGGAGCCGATGCGCCAGTTTGGGCGAGAGCGCCTCCGCGCACTTGGCGATGAGGCGGCGCTCCGCCTCCGGCATTGCGACTGGATTCGGCAACTTGCAGCCCGGGCGGCGCGGCCCGACGCCGACCAGGCGGCAACGTTTGAGAAAATTCAGCTAGAGCTGGGTAACGTGTGGAGCGCGCTGGAGTTTCTGCTCAAGGGCCCGGATCCAGAGCGCGGTCTGGAGCTCATGTATGACCTCGCCATCTTCTGGGTCGTACGCGGGCCGCTCACGGACGCGCGCCGCGTCATCGCAAGTTTGCTCGACGCTACGCGCGACGACAGCCTGGAGCGGGCGAAGGGCTTTTGTGCTGCTGGACAGCTCGCCCGCTCCCATCGCGACGAGATGACGGCGCGATCGTTGCTTGAGGAAGGCCTACGTATTGGCCGCTGCCACAAGGACACTGAGGTGATCGGGTGGTCGCTATTCCACCTCGCGGTCATCGATTGGCTGCTCCAGGATGTCCCCGAAGCGCTCGCCAAGATTGACACCGTACTTGGTCTCAGCGACTCGATCAGCAGCTCGTTCCTGAAGGAAGCCGCCCTCACGATGCTGTCGTCGCTCTACGTGCAGCAGGGTGACCACGCGAGAGCGCTCGAGCTCGGCGCGGAGGCTGCGACGTTGGGCGAGAGCCTGGGTGAGATGTACTTTCGGTCCTTCGCGATCTGGGACCTCGCACTGACCAACTTCAAGCTCGGCGAACTCGAGGGGGCAGAGGCGTTAGGCCGCGAAGCGCTCGTGTTGAAGCACCGCCTCGGCGCCGGCGAAGGTCTGGCGATCGCCATTGAGACGTTGGCTTGGGTCGCTGCCGCGCGTGGAGCCGCGGAGCGCGCGGCAACGCTGCTTGGCGCGGCTGACAGTGTGTTCAAGTCGATCCCGGCCACGCTGCTCCCGATCTACGAGGCGGCGCGCCAGGAGTGCGCCGCCCGAGCTCGCAGCGAGTTGGGGGACCTAGGTTTCCAGGCTTCACTTATCAAGGGCGCCGCCATGACCGCAGAAGAGGCCGTTGCCTGCGCTCTCGAGAAGGTAATCCTCGACGATCGGAAGAAGCGTCATGCAATCAAACCGGCAGCCTCGCCGTTGACCCGACGGGAGCTTGAGGTGGCTCAGTTGGTCGCTTCGGGGCTTGCGAACAAGCAGATCGCCGCGAAGCTCTTCATATCAGAGAGGACCGTCGAGACACACCTGACCAATATGTTGAATAAGCTGGGCCTCGGTTCTCGGCTGCAGCTGGCTCAGTGGATGACAGCGCCGGCATAATCCCGTACTCCCAGGATCCGTGGCGAGTACGAGTTCTCACGGATGCGATCGCGAGGGCGGCCCGATAGCCTCGACGCCATGCCTACGCTCCTCCAGCCCACCACCAAGGACGGTACCCGTTCGTCGAGTGAGCAAGGCTATCCTCGCTCGCTAGACGTCAGCGCGGCGATCAGCGTGCGCGGTCTCCGCAAATCGTACGGGAACTTCAACGCTGTCAACGGGATTGACTTCGACGTCCAGCATGGCGAGATCGTGGCCTTCCTCGGTCCGAACGGGGCTGGGAAAACGACCACCGTTGAGATACTGGAGGGATACCGGAAGCGGATAGGCGGTGACGTTCGCGTGCTCGGCGAGGATCCTGCTTCGGCTCACATGATGTGGCGGGACCGGATCGGCATCGTCCTCCAGGATTCTCAGATCGAGCCCGATCTCACTGCGAAAGAATGCGTTGAGCTCTACGCGGGCTACCACCTCCGACCGCGGTCCGTCTCAGAAACACTAGTGCGTATTCCGACGGAAAGCGAACAGTGAATCCGGACGAATCCGAACACTCAATCCGATGGAATCCGAACAGCCAATCCGGCTGAAAGCGAACACATCCTGAGGGCTCGCCACCCGCTGGAGGACGGGGCGGGCGGCGCCTCGAGCATCAACTCGAGAAAGGCACGCGGTTCCCTTGCGGAACTGGATTGCTTCAGCAAGGAGGTTCCGCGTGCCCAGGAGAAGACTACCCATGCGCAAGATCGGCGAGGTGCTGCGGCTCAAGGCCGGCGGCCTCAACATGACCGAGATCGCTCGCAGCACTGGCATCGGCAGGACCACGGTGTACGAGTACCTGGCCCGCGCGGAAGCGGCGGGGCTGAGTTGGCCCTTGCCGGCCGACATCGATGACACGACCGTTGAGACGCGGCTGTTCCCGCCGCCGACGGCGGTCCCGTTCGCGAGCCGGCCGGTACCGGAGTGGCGGGAGGTGCACCGCGAGTTGAAGCGAGGCCGACACCTGACCCTGCGGCTGCTGTGGCTGGAGTGGCGCGAGGGCAATCCCGAGGGCTGGGGATACAGCCAGTACTGCCTGCGATACCACGAATGGCTGGGGTTGCAGGACGTGGTCATGCGGCTGGAGTACGCCGCCGGCGACCGATGCTTCGTCGACTTCGCTGGTGATCACATGGCGTACGTCGACGGCGACACCGTCATGGAGGTGGAGATCTTCGTCGCCGTGCTCGGTTGCAGCGGCCTGCTCTACGTCGAAGCGACGCGTGGCCAGGACTTGAAGTCGTGGTTGCTGGCGCACGACCACATGTACCACGCATACGGCGGTGTGCCCAGGGTGACCGTGCCCGACAACCTTCGCAGTGGCGTCACCAAGGCGTGCTGGTACGAGCCCGAGCTCAACCGCAGTTACCTGCAGCTGGCGCAGCACTTCAGCACCATCATCCTGCCCACGCGGACGGCGCGGCCACGGGACAAGGCAGCAGTCGAAGCCGGGGTGCTCGTGACCGAGCGCTGGATTCTCGCCCCGCTGCGCAACCGCCAGTTCTTCAGCCTCGCCGAACTCAACGCAGCGATCAGAGAGAAGACCGCCGACGTCAACACGCGTCAGTTCCGCGGCCAGCCGACGAGTCGACGCGATCTCTTCGAGGAATTGGAGCGAGCGGCACTGCAGTCGTTGCCGCTAACGCGCTACGAGTTTACCGAGATCAAGAAGGCGACGGTGAACATCGATTATCACGTCGAAGTCGATCGCCGCTTCTATTCCGTGCCGCATCGCCTGGTGGGGCAGAAGGTCGAGGTCTGGGCCACGGCGGAGACCATCGAGCTGTACCAGGGGCACGGCCGTGTCGCCAGCCATGTGCGCGAGTACGGGCGGCAGCGATACATCACCGACCGGGCGCACATGCCGGCGTCGCATCGAGCGCACTTGGAATGGACGCCGTCGCGCCTGGTCCGATGGGCTGGCACCGTGGGTCCTGCAGTGGCAGCGGTGACGCAGCGGATTCTGGAGACCAAACCGCATCCGGAGCACGGCTATCGCGCCTGCCTCGGCTTGATGAGCCTTGCACGGCGGCACGGGAACGACCGTGTGCAGGCCGCCTGCGCTCGCGCGCTCAGCGTCAAGGCCGTCTCGTACACCTCGGTGAAGTCAATCCTTGAGCAGAACCTGGACAAGCTGCCACCCCCGGACGTGCAGCTCGCGTTGGTGGCGCCACCGCCGGTGCACGAGAACCTCCGCGGCGCCGGGTATTACGACTCGATGCAGGAGGCCTGACGATGCTTGTGCAGCAGACACTCGAGAAGCTGGAAGCCATCGGCCTCAACGCCATGGCCATCGCATTGCGCGAGCAGCTGGAACAGGCGCCGCAGTATGGCGAACTCAGCTTCGAGGACCGCCTCGGCTTGCTCGTCGATCGCGAAGCGGACTGGCGTGACAGCCGGCGGCTGACCACGCGGCTCAAGGCCGCCAAACTGCGTCACCCGGCGACGGTGGAAGACATCGACTTCCATGCGCCGCGAAGTCTGGATCGCGGTGTGGTGCTCACCCTGGCACAGGCCGGCTGGGTGGTGCAGCACCACAACGTCATCGTCACCGGCGCCACCGGCTGCGGCAAGTCATTCCTCTCCTGCGCGCTCGCCCACGCGGCAATTCGTCAGGGACACAGTGCGCTCTACGTGCGCACGCCGCGGTTGCTCGACGACCTCGCCATCGGCCGCGGTGATGGCCGCTACCAACGGATGCTCACGCAGCTGCAGCGGGTCTCGCTGCTGGTGCTCGACGACTTCCTCCTCACCCCAGCCACCGTCGCGCAGTGTCGCGATCTTCTCGAGGTTGTCGAGGATCGTTCCCAGCGCCGCTCCACGCTCGTCGCGACGCAGATGCCGGTCAACGCCTGGCACAGCGCCATGCCTGATCCCACGCTGGCTGAAGCCGTCCTGGATCGGCTCCTGCATCAAGCCCACCGCATCGCGCTCAAAGGCGGCTCGCTGCGCCGGCGTGACCCCGAGGGCGAGCCGCCAGCCCCGTCGACGACGCGCAAGAGCTCGAGAACGACGTGAACGCAGCAACGGCCGCGAGCGCGTGCCCACAGGACCGCCTATGTGCCCTGGAAACCGATGGACACGGCCTGGAACACCTGGCCATCCGCACCGCCTCAGCCGACAACCGACTACGCTTGCGCTTGGAGGTGATGACCGGCTCGTTCTGACTCCACACACCCGAAGACATCGCGGCGCCGACCCGCTCTCAAAGTGTTCGCTTTCGACCGGAATCGGTGTTCGCTTTCAATCGGAATCGGTGTTCGGATTCACCGGAATGCGCAACTAGAGCTCGTCGGGCTCGGCAAGAAGGCGTCTACGCGAGGGTCGGAACTGAGCGGTGGTCAGCGGCGACGGCTCGACGTGGCTCTTGCGCTTATCGGCGATCCTGAGCTGATCTTCCTCGACGAGCCGACGACCGGTTTCGACCCATCGGCGCGCCGGCAGGCATGGGATGTGATCGACGGCTTGCGGAGTTCTAGGGAGAACCATCCTCCTTACCACGCACTACATGGATGAGGCGGAGCATCTAGCGGACCGGATAGTGGTTATCGCGAAAGGCTGCATCGTCGCCGAAGGCACCCCCAGAACGCTAGGCGGACGCGATTCACGACCGGCGTTGGTCAGCTTCCAGCTGCCGGCGGGTTACGACACGGCGTCCTTGCCTCCGGCTCTCTTGGAACGGATCACACGGGCCAGCGACGGCGAGGTTCGTCTGAGCAGCGACGCGCCGCTCGCGGACTTGGTCGCATTGGCGCGGTGGGCAGCGGGCGTGGGGGAGCTTCCTGACCTAGAAGTGAAGCGACCTACTCTCGAGGACATCTATCTGGAGTTGACCACAGAGAAGCCTACAGACCGGAGAGGAGGACGTTGACATGATCATTTGGTTCTTGATTCGACGCTGGCGAAGCAAGCCGTGCCCCAACTGCGGAAAGCGCGTTAGAAAGGGCATGCTCGAATGCTCGCATTGCGAGGCGCAGTTGCGCTGGGATAGGCGAGTTGTCTCTCTCGCTCAGTAGCGGGCGCCCAGCCACGTGAAGTTGAGAATCCGATGAGTGTCACAACGGTTGTTCCGGTGAGGACGGGCCGATCTCCCCTCGAGGAGGTTGCCCTCGTCAACCATCAGTTCTCTTTCGAACTGCGCTCGTTCTTGCGCAACGGGCAGGCGCGCTTCTTCACCATCATCCTGCCAGTGCTCTTCCTCGTGATCTTCGTAGGCGTGTTTGGCAACAACACTGTTCGCCTCCCCAGTGGTGCGACGATCAAGCAGTCGACGTACTACGTCCCAGCCCTGACGACACTCGGCATCATCTCCGCGGCGTTCACCAACCTGGTCATCGCCGTAGTCACTGAGCGCGAGAGCGGTATTCTCAAGCGGCGGCGAGCCGCGCCCATACCGCCATATGTGCTGATCCTCGGCCGGGCCTTTCTCGCCGTCGTCATAGCTCTCGTCATGTGCGGTGTGATGCTGGCCATTGGCAGCATCTTCTATGGAGCGACGATTCCCTCGCACACCATTCCGGGAGTTGTTGTGACCGCTATTGTGGGTGCAATAGCCTTCTGTAGCGTCGGCTACGCGGTGGCCAGCTTTATTGGTGCCGCCGACTCGGCGCAACCAATAGTCCAGGCCACTCTACTGCCCCTCTATTTCATCTCTGGCGTTTTCGTGCAGCAGAACGAGATCCCGTCCTGGCTCGGCGCTGTTGCCAGTGTCTTCCCTGTCCGCCATCTGAGCAACGCGCTTATCACTGCGTTTGACCCGGCGACGACCGGACCCGGCTTCAGCGGCGCCGATTTGGCAATTCTCGGCACCTGGACTGTCGGTGGGCTGCTTGTCGCGGTGATGCGCTTCTCGTGGACCCCGCGTGAGCGCTGACCAGACGATCCGCATAGGTGCCAGACTTCCTTTCAAGTTTTATGACACCATTGGGCGAAAGCTCGGGGAGACAGGACTCGAACCTGCGACCCCTGGTCCCCCAGACAAGTGCTCATTTCGCCCAGCAGCTGCGAACTCAGGTTAGAGTACTTTCGTCGGAATTTGGTTGGCGTTAGAACCAGCGCTAGTCCCTGGAAGCTGGAAAGCGCTGGAATCGAATGTACATGCCTCGACGATAGCACCTGCCCAAGCGACACTGGTTCAGCTCCGCCTATTCTGTTCCTTTTTGTAGTAGCGGCGCCAGATCAGCTTGTGCACCGGTATCCAGCGCGGAATGTCGCGCAGACCGGGAATGAACGGCACGAGAATGAGGAGCGCGCTGAGCAGCAGCATGGTGCCGACCACCGCAAGGTCCGCGTTGGCTGAGCTGATGCCCAGCACACCGTTTTGCGCGTTGTACGGCGGGACCTGATACCACATGGTGTACAGCCACAGCCACGCCTGCCCCGGATAGCGGCCGGTCTCGTTCATCATGCCCCACTGGCTTCCGGTGAGCTTCTCATCCTGGGCCAGGCCGGACAGATAGCCACCGTCGTCCATGAAGAGCAGCGGACGTGTGAAGTCCGTTTGATAGAAGTGGTTGCTGGTCAGCAGCAGCGCGTCCAGCCCGCCTGACCGCGCCAGCCGGAGCATGCGGTCCATGAGCACCGGAACAGGGCCGTAGTCGCCGTTGGCCACGACCACCGCTCCTGCATCATTGACCGTCGCATTGCCAAGCGCGTTGCCGTAGTTGGTCAACCATTTGGTCTGGTCATCACCTGATGCACCATTGAACGTGTTCAGCGCCGAGGCGAGCTGCGCGTCTCCGGATGTCGCCTGTGTCAACGGCTGCAGCACGAAGTCGTTGGGCGGGTTCGAAGGGACATGCACGCCAGCCCACTCCTGCGGATGGAGGAAGCCCCAGCTCTGCACCGAGCCCGTGCCGGTGTTGTACGGCGGTCCGTAGCCGGCCACCGTCGTTGAACCGGCGAGCTCTCCCGTGGCCGTGGTCACGAAGTCGACGGGGTCGGCCTTCGACCAGCTCTGGATGGTCACCGACGGCACGTCGGGAGACGAGAGCACCACAGACAGAATCAGGACGACGCCCAGGATGCCGATCAGCGCGAACGTCAGCTCCTTGACGAGGTCGTAGGGCACCATGGCTACGCCGCGGTAGTAGCGCTCCTTCTCGACAGCGCGACGGCGGTGAGCAAAAACCTTCATCGCGCACCCACCGGCGCATCGTCGCGCGGCATGGGATCACCCATCGGCCGCACCACCCCGCGGCTTCTCACCTGGACGATGTGCAGCACGACGAGCAGCGTCACCGCGATCGGAAAGAGCATCACGTGCAGGCCGTACTGCTGGCCGAAGTTGGTGACGTTGAAGATGCCGCCGAGCCCCGTCGCGTTGACGGCGTCCTTGGCGTTGACGGCGATCCATTGCGAATCGAAGTTCTGCTGGATCAGGTAGCCGGTGAACGCCGTGACCACGCTGACCAGGAAGATGACCACGCCAACCATCCAGGTCTTGGCTCTGCCGTCGCGCCAGCCAGCGCCCCAGTACTGGCCCCAGAGATGCAGCACCATGAAGATGAAGAACATCTGCACCGACCAGAAGTGCACGCTGTTGAAGAAGCGGCCGACGGACGATATGTGCCACCAGGCGGAACCGAAGAAGGTCAGCACCACACCGCTGATGACCACCCACACCAGGGCGGCAATGGTGACCACACCGAAGACGTAGACCCAAGAGCCGACGTAGGCTGGCTGCCGGGTCGGCAGCAGCTCAGTAATGGGCAGGGTGCGCGACACGCGCTCGCGGATGGCCGCCGTCCAGCCCGGCTCGCGCGGCCCCGGGGTGACGCCTAGCGTATCTCCGCTTGCCACCGGAGGGTTCGGATCAGCGGTCATCACTGCGCTCCCGCGAGCTGCGGTGGCCCGGAAACGGCGCGACGAGAGCGACGATGAACAACAGCAGCATCACACCGATCAGAACCAGGTTGGGCAGCGAAATGAGGATGAAGCCCCAGTGGACGTACGGTGCCGGCTGATCCATACAGACCTCCTTGGTACGATGCAACTTGACAGAGCGTGGGCTCGGCAGCCGCTCAGTGCGAGGGCTCGTGGTCATGATCCCAACGCGACCGAAGTCCTTGCAACTTGTGACCTAAGGCCCTGGACGGCTACCCATACCGCCTGGACGCTACCGCTGTGGAAGCCGAACCAACGGGACGAGCCCGCTTCGCCGCGGGTCGCAAGGATTGTCCCTACGGTCCGGAAGGCATCCCCGGTTGCCGGTACTACGAGCCGGTCTCAACGCACAGTTCGACTCCCGGCTCGGAGGCATGTCTGTACGAGCGCATTTCGCGGATCAGCCCGGTTGTAGTAGAACGCCGCTGCGTGCGCATCGAGGGTTCGAGCGCGCACGGTGTGAGCTGATCGCCTGCAATCCAAGCCTTCATCGGCGTGACGGCTGTCGCTGGCGGCACCGCCCTCGCTGACATGGCGCCTGACGGTCGACCGTTCGCGGATCCGGGACCGTTGGCGCCCAGGTTGGTGACCGAAGACCCTGGGCTCCCACCAGTTGGCGGCGCAGGATCGTGCCTGGAAGCATGTCAGGTTCACACAAGGAGGAACAGAGATGCTCGAAGTCACGACCAAGCCAGAGGAGACCACCGAGGAGTTCTTCGCGCCATTCCTACCGGCGGTGCGCGAGTTCTTCGATCTCTTCGAGCTATCCGACAGCGTGTTCAGCTGGCCCAAGATGCCGGTGGGCACGTACAAGTCCCCGCTCAGGATCGAGCAGTACCACGAGGACGGCTACCTTGTGGTGCGGGCCGAGATCCCCGGGATCGACCCCGATGAGGACGTGCGGGTCACCTTCACGGAGGGCGGTCTGTACATCCATGCAGTGCGGCGTCAGACGGTCAAGGAGAAGATCCCCGCCGGGTACTTCACCGAGATGCGCTACGGCACCCTGTACCGGTTCGTCCCGCTCCCCACGGGCGTGACCGAGAAGGAGGTCAAGGCAACCTACCTGAACGGGATCCTCGAGCTGCGTATCCAGCTCCCCAAGGAGATCTTTGGCAAGGTCAGGATTCCGATCGCGCACTGAGCCCGCCGCAAAGCGCTGTAGGGCACAAGGCGGGAGCGGTTCCACCGCTCCCGCCTTCATGTGCTCAGGCTTGCGACCTGGAGCTACAGCGAATCAGCTGCGGTAACCCTCACGCGACCAATGCCCGGGGGGGCGACGGGGCCGAACGGTCCAAGGTTGCCCCACCCGAGATCGCCAAGCGGGTGATGGGGCGGCTCACGTAGAGCTGGACGCGGGTGGCGCGGATAGCGCTACCACCGCGTCGAACTCGGCTTCCTCCATGCGTTCATAGAGGAAGTACGCGTCCGAATCGCTCAGCTTCTGAGCCATCCGCACGAGCACCTCTTCCTCCAGGCGGAGATGCGACTCCACCATGTCGACGAGAGCGCCAAGCGCGCTGTACAGCTCGACAGGAATCACCCCCTCGACGGCGATGCGATGCCGCAGCTCGGTCACGCCGCTAACCAGAGTGCTGATGAGACGATGCTCACCGACCATCCGCTCGCCGAGGTCGACCCCCAGCACCTTGGAGACTTCGGGATAGAAAACCCTCTCCTCGGCGCGGGCATGCGGGCCAACGTCATGCCGGAAGAACGCGAGTGCCTTGTCGAGTCGCTCGCGCACCAGCTCCGGCGAGACGTTGCCGAGCTCGTCGCGCAGGACAGCCACCGCGTCGATGCCGGCGTGCAGCTTGTCGTTCTGCCGTTTGATGTTCTCCGTTCCAGTCATCGCCGTACTCCTCGCATGTGCTTGCGGCCAAGCGTCCCGCCCCGCACTGAACGTGGCTAGGGCCGGAGGGCCGCTTCTCGTGTGACCTCCGACCCTGGGCGGGCGCGCTGCCGCTGTGAGACGGTGGCCACGAAATGGAAAAGCGGCGAGTGGTCATCCTGGGCGGCGGCACCGGCGGCACCATCACCGCCAATCGACTCCGCCGCATGCTCCCCGAGTCGAGGGTCGACATCACCGTCGTCGATCAGAACGACGACCACGTCTACCAACCTGGACTCCTCTTCGTCCCCTTCGGATTGACACGTGCGGAGGAGCTGGTGCGGCCCCGCGGAGATCAGCTGCATGCGGGTATCCGCTACCTGCAGGCCGAGGTGCCCCGCGTCGACCTGGCCAACAACCTCGTTGAGCTCGAGGGCGGGCGCGGGGAGCAGTACGACATCCTCGTTATCGCCAGCGGTGCTGTGCTGGTGCCCGAGGAGACCGAGGGATTGCCGGGACCGGGCTGGAACCGCAACGTCTTCACCTTCTACTCGCTCGACGGCGCTCGCGCGCTGCGCGAACGCCTGGCGGCGTTCGACTCAGGCAGCATCGTCGTCAACGTTGTCGACATGCCGATCAAGTGCCCGGTGGCACCGCTGGAGTTCTGCTTCCTGGCCGACTGGTTCTTCCGTGAGAAAGGTGTGCGCGATGACGTGTCGATCACCTATGTCACGCCGCTCGACGGGGCATTCACCAAGCCGGTGGCGTCGAAGCGGTTGGGCGAGTTGCTCGCCGACAAGCGGATTGACGTGGTCACGGAGTTCAACACCGGAAGCGTCGACACGGATCCCGGCAAGCTGGTGTCGTACGACGGTCGCGAAGTGCCCTTCGACCTCGGCGTCGTGGTGCCGCTGCACGGTGGAGCTCCGTACGTCGGCCGCTCGGAGGGTCTGGGCGACGAGCTCAACTTCGTCGCCACCGACGAGCACACCTTGCAGTCCAAGGTGGCGCCGAACGTCTTCGTCATCGGCGACGCGGCCGGCATCCCGGCCTCGAAGGCCGGCTCCGTGACGCACTTCGAGAGCGAGGTGCTCACAGAGAACATCGAGCGCTTCCTCTCCGGCCAGCCGCTTGACGCCAGCTACGACGGCCATGCCAACTGCTTCATCGAGACGGGATTCGGCAAAGCCGTGCTCATCGACTTCAACTACGACACCGAACCCCTTCCCGGGCACTTCCCCGGACCGGTCGGGCTGCCACTCCTGAAGGAGTCGCACCTCAACCATCTGGGCAAGCTGATGTTCGAGTGGTTCTACTGGCACACGCTGCTCCCCGGCCACTCGATTCCGGGGATCACATCAGAGATGCCTGCCGCAGGTAAGCGCAAGGTCGCGGCTGCAGGCTGAAAGGAGGAACGGCCATGCCTGTTGCAGCGCCGCCGCTCGAAGAGGTCGAGCTCAATCCAGAAGGGTTCTTCGTCCACCCGGAGGAGTGGAGCGAGGACATGGTGCCGACTCTCGCCGCGCGCGAGGGCATCACGCAGCTCACCGATCGCCATTGGCAGGTGATCCGCTTCATGCGCAAGGAGTACTTCGAGAAGAGCACCGGACCGACGGTGCGGGTACTGGGCAAGACCTCCGGGGTTGCCATCAAAGAGCTTTACGAGCTCTTCCCCAAAGGACCGGCGAAGGTCGCAGCCCGGATCGCCGGCATCCCCAAGCCACGCGGCTGCATCTGACGAGCAAGGAGACACGACCATGGCCACGATGACACTGGAACCCAAGGCAGAGCTCAAGCAGTTCATGCCGGCAACCATCGAGAAGGTGTCGATCATCATCTCGAAGGGCTCGTTGGACGGCATCTACCCCGGGCTGATCATGGCCAACGGTGCCCGCGCCGAGGGCATCGAGGCCAACCTGTTCTTCACCTTCTTCGGGCTCGACGCCATCCACAAGACGCGCCACGAGCACATCAAGATCGCGACCGTCGGCAACCCCGGGCTGCACCTGGCCACCTGGCTAGGAGGTGTGCCGGGCATGTCCAGCGTGATGACCCACTACCTCGAAGGCAAGATGGAGAAGCTGGACATCCCGTCCATCCCGGAGTTCCTGGAGATGATCGCCGACACCGGCTGCGGCCTCTACGCGTGCAAGGCGTCGGTGGACCTGTTCGGCCTGAGCAAGGACGACTTCATCCCGCAGGTGCAGGACATCATCACCGTCGGCGAGTTCTACGAGAAGGCTGCCGGCGGACAGATGATCTTCACCTGAGGCTACGAAAAATGGAACTGACCGTCACCAGCCTAGGCGGCGACCGCCATCGCATCACCGTGCGTGGCCATAACATCGTCGTGGATCAACCCGTGAGCGACGGAGGCGAGGACTCGGGCCCCACTCCGATTGAGCTCTTCGTCGCCTCGCTGGGGTCGTGCATTGCGCACTACGCGCGGCGTGGGCTTGGACGTGACGGCGATGGCCCGACCGTGCACTGCAGCTGGACCATGAGCGATGTTCCGCCGTGGAGGGTCACCTCCATCGACATCGGGGTGCAGCTTCCCGAGACGACGCCCGACGCACGGGTGGACGCCGTGCGGCGCGCGATCGGCCACTGCACGGTGCACAACACGTTGGCGGATCCGCCTCTTGTGCGCATCCGGGCCGGCGTCGCCGTTCCCGCGTAGCCGTGTTCTAGGTGCGCATCGTCGTGTACCAGCGCACGCGCGAGCGCGTGCCCGCGCAGGACTTCGACGTCGACCTCGACTTCTGCAAGGGCTGCGGCATGTGCGCCGCCGAATGCCCGTGCGGCGCCATCGCGATGGTGCCGGAGACGGTGTGAGGACCATGACATCAGGAATCGGCAAGCTCAAAGGTCTCTCGCGAAGCGAATGTCTCAGCCTGCTCGCGACGGTGCGCGTCGGCAGGGTGGGAATTGCCACCAAGGAGGCACCGTTGATTCTGCCGGTCAACTTCGTTGTCCTCAACGAGAGCGTGGTCTTCCGCACTGTCCCGGGGACCAAGCTCGGCGCGGCCCGAACAGGGGCCGCGGTCAGCTTTGAAGCCGACAGCTACGCTCCGGATGGCGCCTGGGGATGGAGTGTGCTGGTGCACGGCATCGCGTCCGAGATGTCCGCCGGGCCCGAGCGGGACCAACTGCGCATCGCTCGGTTGCGTGCCTGGGCGTTCGACGAGGGCGAGGCCGACAGGATCGTGCGCATCGACCCGACCGCCATCATGGGGCGGGGCTTCGGGCACGCGGTGCAGGCGCTTCTGGGCCGCCCCGCCAGGAGAGGCGGCGCCAGCTGAAGCGCTCAGCCGCCGCCGGCCACCAGGATGCGCACCGGGCACTCATCCTCCAGCGGCATGACTGACCGCGACCAGCGGGCGCTCAGGTCGCTGTTCAGGAGCAAGAGGTCACGGCCGGCGCAGGGCACGGGCTGCCCGACAACCGCCTGCGGGCACCTGCCCGAGCCGTCCGGGCCATTGCAGGTCGTGGTGGGAACCTCCCACTCCGGGTCGACGATGAGAAAGAGCGGCTCTGTTGCGGCTGCGGTCATGGCAGTGCCTCCGTGGCATGGATCTTCGGATCAAGACGATCGTGCCTGACCAGCCCACTGCGGGACAGAGGCGTTGGTCACCCGCGGGATGGACGTGCGTCCCGCCACACGCCGGAGCGCTCCATCCCCCACTCTGACCGGCGCCCAAGCTGCTCGATACTGCCCGAACGATGAACGTCAGCCCAGCGTCGCCAGCTCCGTGGCTCGAGCTCGCCGCCGCGGCGCGGATGCCGAGTGATGCGGTCCTCGAGGCCTTGGGCTCCAGCACCCGGGGTCTGAGCTCAGCCGAGGCCGAGGCGCGGCTGCGCCGGGTGGGCCCCAACGTGCTCCGCTACCACCACGTCACCCCCCTCGCGGTGCTGTTCCGTCAGTTCCGTAACCCTCTGCTGCTCCTGCTCCTCGCCTGCGCCGCGGTCTCGGGCTTCACCAGCGATCCCACCGACGCGGTGATCATCGCCGCCATCGTCGTGGTGAGCGTGCTCCTCAGCTTTATCAACGAGTACCGCGCCGAGGCGGCGGTGGAAGCCCTGCACGCCGAGATCCGGCATCGTGCAGCCGTTTGGCGCGACGGCAAGCAGCAGCAGGTCGATGCCAGCATTCTGGTGCCCGGCGACGTCATCGAGCTCGCGGTCGGCAACATCATCGCCGCCGACGTCCGGCTGCTCGACGTCGAGGAGCTCGAATGCGACGAGGCTGTACTCACCGGCGAGTCAATGCCGGTGGCAAAGGTCGGAACGCCGGTCATGCATGCGTCCCATGTCGATCTCCCCTCCTGCGCGTTCATGGGCACGATCGTGCACGAGGGCGCGGGCAGAGGAGTGGTCGTGGCCACGGGCAGGGGCACTGCGTTCGGCACCATCGCCGCCGGCCTCGCCGAGCGCACCACCGCGAGCGCGTTCCAGAAGGGTCTTGCCGCCTTCTCCAACCTGCTGGTGCGCGTGGCGGGTGTGCTGACCGTCACGATCTTCATCTTCAACATCGCCTTCCACAAGCCGCTGCTCGACGCACTGCTCTTCTCACTGGCCATAGCCGTCGGCATCACTCCGGAGCTGATGCCGGCGATCGTCACCGTCAGCCTCTCCAGCGGTTCGCGCGCCCTGGCGCGGCGCAAGGTGCTGGTCAAGCGCCTCGTGGCCATCGAGGACCTGGGGAACATCCAGGTGCTCTTCACCGACAAGACGGGCACGCTCACCCAGGGCGCCGTAGGCTTCGATCGCTCCCTGGCGCCGGATGGCGGCGACGACGCCTCCCCCCTGCTGCTCGGGCTGGTGTGCAACGAGGCCGAGCCGGGAGCCGACGGCCCCGTGGGTGGCAACGCGCTCGACCAGGCGCTCTGGCGATCGCCTCAGGCAGCCGAGCTCGCCCACGAGCGCCATGGGCCCGCAGCGTACCGTCGTACCGCCCGCCTTCCCTTCGACCACGAGCGACAGCTGGCCTCCGTGGTCGCCGATGGGCCCGACGGTTCGATTCTGGTAACCAAGGGCGCTCCTGAGGCGGTGCTCGCCCGCTGCCGCAGCACGCCTCCCGAGACGGCGGCCACGTTGGATCGCCTGTTTAACGCCGGTGCGCGCGTGGTCGCAGTCGCTACTCGCGCGGATCCGCCCCAGGGTGGCCTGACCGTAGACGACGAGCGGAATTTGACGCTCGCCGGCTTCCTCACCTTCCTGGATCCGCCCAAGGCCGATGCCGGTCCCTCGATCCAGCGGCTGCGGGAGCTGGGCATCGAGGTGAAGATCATCACCGGCGACAACGGCACGGTCGCAGCCACCGTCTGTCGTCAGATCGGCGTCGATCCTGGCCGCGTGCTGAGCGGCACCGACCTCGACGCGATGGACGACGACCGGCTCGCCACGGTGATCGCGGAGACCACGGTGTTCGCCCGCATCAGCCCGGATCAGAAGTCGCGCATCATCAAGGTGGCCCGGCGGGGCGGTGACGACGTGGCATTCCTTGGCGATGGTGTCAACGACGCGGTGGCGCTGCATCACGCCGACGTCGGCATCTCGGTGGATTCGGGCACCGACGTGGCCAAGGACGCGGCCGACATCGTGCTCCTCGACAAGGACCTCGGCGTGCTCGCCGACGGCGTGGTCGAGGGCCGGCGCATCTTCGCCAACACCATCAAGTACGTGCTCATGGCGACGTCGTCGAACTTCGGCAACATGTTCAGCGCCGCCGCGGCCTCAGTCTTCCTCACCTTCCTGCCCATGCTGCCCTCACAGATCCTGCTCAACAACCTGCTGTACAACGCAGGGCAGCTGGCCATCCCAACCGACAAGGTGGACCGTGAGACGCTGTCCCGTCCGGCCGCCTGGGACATCCGCTTCGTGCGCCGCTTCATGATCGTGTTCGGACCGGTGAGCTCGATCTTCGACTTCCTGACCTTCTTCGTCATGCTTGGCGTGCTGCACGCCGGACACGCGACATTCCGCACCGGTTGGTTCGTGGAGTTGCTGGCGACCCAGACGCTGGTGATCTACGTGATCCGCACCCGCCGCATCCCGTTCGTGCGCAGCCGCCCCAGCCTGACGATGCTGCTGCTTCCGCCCAGTTGCGCCGTCATCGGCGCCGTGCTCCCCTTCACGCCGTTGGTCGGCATCCTCGGCTTCACACCGCTGCCCGCAAGCTTCTTCCTGATCCTGCTCGGCATGATCGTCACCTACCTCGGCTTGGTGGAGATCGCCAAGCTCGCCTTCTATGCCGCACATCCGCTGCCGTTCTTGAAGCTGCCGAGCACACATGCGGAACGGCTGGAGCACCGCGTGCTGCGGCGGCTGGTGCGCTTCACGCACCACGGTCCAAAGGCGCCCGTGAGCCCAGGAGCGGCGGCCCCGCCGCTGGGGGCCAGATAAAGCCCCAGTCGACAGGTCGCTCGAAGTGGTGACCAAGGACCCTGGTGCAAGCCGCGACCTGCGCGCGATGATGTCCACGTTCCGAGCAGGAACGAACGAAACGAGAAGAAGCCACCGGCAGGAACTCGCGTCGCTGCAGCCACAAGAAAGTAACAGGGCGAACGAAGTAGCAGCCGGCGGCTTCTTCGTGTTCCGGCGACGACCTGGGGTGGTGTCGCTATAGCCGCCAGACCGGTCGGTACGCCCTCGTCTGGAGCTGAGGAAGGATCCTTATGCCAGCGTTGCTCGCACCTCCAGCGCCCACTAGGGCGTCGGTCAGCGAACGTGGGGCAGAAAGTTCGCCGGTGGGCCGCAGGCTCAGTCGTCGTCTGACCAGGCGTGGCCGCGCGCGACCCTGGCCAGGTCGTCGTAGATCCGGGAGGCCAGCGCCGAGCGGGTGGCGGTGACGGCCAGTTCTGCGACCTCGCTGTCGACATCAGCCAGGATCGTGTCCAACTCCTCCTCGCTCAGCGAAAGGTTGAGCGAGTTTGCCGCTTGCTCCACGTCCGCCCTCCCGTATGCCACCGGAATTGTCAGGCTTCGCTGCCTCATCGGAAACGCAGCTGCTGTACTCATGGCCGGAGGCTACGTAGCGGGTGATTGGTTCGCTAGGGTCGTTGGTCACCAGAGCTCTCCACCTTCGGCCCTGTCGCGATGGCCGGGCCGGG
Organism: Candidatus Dormiibacterota bacterium; assembly: GCA_963777285.1. GTDB lineage: Bacteria > Chloroflexota > Dormibacteria > Aeolococcales > Aeolococcaceae > JAFARE01. The sequence goes on along the minus strand of CAVZPR010000001.1, from coordinate 45,414 downwards.
TACAGAGTGAGCCCATGAACGCGATGACGCTTCTCATCCTCGACGAAGCGACGGCCCGCGAAGTCCAGCGCTGCATCGGCCCGGCGGCGGACGGATCGTGTCCGCGGGTGGCCATCGGCGAGCTCCTGCCTTGCGCCGGACACGCGCTAACGCACGCTGAGACCGTTGGCGCGGCACAGCCGTACGCCGTCTCCGGACAGGCAACGCTCTGCCCGGTGACCCTGGCTGCTGCGCTGGCCGTCGCTTCGGACTCCGCCCTGACGCGCGATACGTGATCGCGAATCGCGCCGCAACGAGCTGAGGCGCGCGTCGCCCGCTCTGTCAGACGAGGGCCAGAGGTCCCGGCTGAGTGTCGCCGCCGACCCTGGCTAGGATGGCGCCGATGAGCGAGGGACGTGACGTGCGGCGGGTGCTGGAGGCGGTGGCCGCGATCTCGTCGGACCTGGACCTCAGCGCGGTCCTGCGCCGGATCGTTCAAGCAGCCGGCGAGCTGGCCAGCGCTCGCTATGCGGCCTTGGGTGTGCTGGGGAGCGCCTCCCCCGAAGGCGAAATTCAGGTGGTCGAGTTCGTCACGGAGGGGGTCGATGCCGACTGCCTGCATCGCATCGGCCACTACCCCCACGGGCTGGGCATCCTGGGTCTGGTCATCCACGACCCCCGGCCACTCCGCCTGCACGACCTCACCACGCATCCCAAGTCATACGGGTTTCCCGAAGGCCACCTGCCCATGCGCACCTTCCTGGGGGTTCCGATCCGGATCCGCGACCAGGTCTTCGGCAACCTCTACCTCACCGAGAAGGCACGCGGGCAGGACTTCAGCGCGGCGGATGAGGAGCTGGTGGTCGGCCTGGCTAGCGCCGCCGCGGTGGCGATCGAGAACGCGCGCCTGCACCAGCGAGTGCGCGAGCTGGTCGTACTCCAGGACCGCGAGCGGATCGCCCGCGACCTGCACGACACCGTGATCCAGCGGCTCTTCGCCACTGGCATGTCGCTGCAGGGGATCGCGCGCCGCGCCGACGACGTCGAGGTGGGCGACCGGATCCAGCAAGCCGTCGATGATCTCGACGACACCATCCGCGACATCCGTGGTGTCATCTTCGCCTTGCAGGCGCATGAGCGTGGCGAGCGCAGCTTGCGCATGTCCATCCTGGCAATGGCCAACGACGTCGTCCCCGCACTCGGCTTCGAGCCCCGAGTGCACTTCGACGGTCCGGTGGATAGCGTCATTGGTGCGGATGTCGGCGAGCACCTGCAGGCGATGCTGCGTGAGCTGCTGAGCAATGTCACTAAGCACGCACACGCCACTCTTGTTGAGGTGTACCTGCGGGTGGGGGTCGACGTGTCGTTAACCGTGCTGGACAACGGGATCGGCTTCAAGGGCGAGCGCCGCGGTGGGCAGGGCTTGCGCAACCTGCGCCAGCGAGCTCGAGCCTTGGGTGGGGAGTTCACCATCCATCCCGCCGAGGAGCGCGGCACCGTGGCCACCCTGCGGCTGCCCCGCCAGTCGGCTTCGGCCTGACGGCAGCTGGCCCTCCTTCAACTCTCGGGAATGCGCCGTCCTGAAATGCTCTCGATCGGGATGCGGAACCAAGCGTTCGCGCCGCGCCAGGCCCAGGAGCGTAGCGGGCCGCGACGCAGCCGGTCGAGCGTGACTTCGTCGGTGACCCGCTCCACCGTGCCACGGGCGAGCACGCTCCAGCCTGCATGGGAGAGCGGCGTGTTGGTGTCCACCTCGAACGCGACGCTCTGGCCACCGAGCTCGCTCAGCGCGGTGCCGGTGGCGGTGCGGAAGATGACGGCCTCGTCGTCGTACAGGTAGTTGACGGGCAGGATCATCGCGAGCCCGTCGCGGATGAAGCCGACCCGACCCACGTACGAGCCGTAGCCGAGAAGGTGGCGCGCCTCCTGCTCGCTGACCTCCTCCAAGTGCGAGATCACCTCGTTCATCTCAGGTCACCGACGTCCGCTAGCCGCATTGCCTGGAGTCTGCGCCTCGGCACAGCGAGGGTCATCCGGCGGCAAGCGCTAGTGCGGCCGCGCCGACCAGCGAAGCCGCCACCCGGGTGAGGAAGGAGCGCACGCTTGCCTCGGCGACGCGGTGCAGGAGTAGGCGGTCCACCTGCCGACCCAGGCCGGCCAGAGGCGGCTCGTAGCGGCCCATCAGGGTGATCTGAGTCGCGTCGCTGCCCAGCGGCGCGACCTCCAGGTCGGCCTCGAGTTGCGGGAAGAGCGCGGTAGCACCTGAGGCCCACCAATGGATGGGCACGACCAGCCGGTCATCGCGCTGGTAGGCGCGGCCCACATCAACCTCGACCCGCTTGCCGAAGGCGGAGTGCTTGAGCGACGGAGTGAGTTGCAGCGACAACCGCTCGCCCTCGCCGTAAGCGGCCGCAGCCGGCGCTCCGAAGAGTCCGGCACCGTCCGCGAGGATGGCGCTAGACACCTCCGCGAACGGGCGTGGCACCTGCACGAAGTCGTGGATCAACACAGTGAACGCCATCCTGCCGACCAGCTACCGATGCCGCCAGGGCTCAATGGCACCGCGTCCTGTGACCAAGGCCCCTGGCCCGTGGCGGACTTCGGTCCGACGATGTGCATGAAGAGATTGAGGCTGGATGCCCATTCACTGCGGGAATCAGCCACTTGTTAAAGGAGTGAGAGATGCGGCGGATCCTTGTCGGCATCGACGGATCGGATGAGTTGGTGCGTGCCGCCGAATGGGCGGCGGAGCTTGCCAAGGCCTTCGACGGCGTTGAGGTGATCGCGGTCTCCATCTACGGTCTCGATCCGGCGGCGAGCGCCTACGGTGCCGCCTACTTGACCACTGACTTCTGGGAGCAGTGGCGCAGCGAGCTCCAGCGCAACCTCGACGGCGACTGGACCAAGCCGTTTCGCGAATCGGGCGTGAAGCTGGCGACGATCGTTGAGGAGGGCGACGCCGGAGAGGTGCTGTTGCGCTTGGCCAGAGAGAAGCAGGCCAACCTCGTGGTGGTGGGCAGCCGCGGCCGTGGTCACCTACGCGGCATGTTCTTGGGCAGCGTCAGCCATGCCCTCGCTCTACATGCTCCCTGCCCGGTGGTGATCTTCCCGCACCACCACACGTCGGCTTCGGGGGCGGAGGCGTGACCTCGGGCAAGTCCTCTCCATACACTGCCGAGGACATGGCCGCGTCGAAGATCCGTGTCCTGCTCTGCGACGACCACGAGCTGGTCCGGCGCGGCCTCAAAGGCCTGCTCCAGTCCGACCTCACCATTGAGGTGGTCGGCGAAGCTGGCACGGCTGACGAGGCCGTCAAGGCTGCAACCGAGCTCGAGCCCGACGTCGTGGTGATGGATGTGCGGATGCCCGGGCGCTCGGGGATCGAGGCGTGCCGAGACATACGCGCCCGGCGGGAGGCGACGCGGGTGCTGATCCTGACCTCGTTCGCCGACGACGAGGCCCTCTTCAGCGCCATCATGGCCGGCGCCTCCGGGTACGTGCTCAAGCAGATCAAGGGCAACGAGCTCTTGGAGGGGATCCACAAGGTGGCCACCGGCCAGTCCCTGCTCGATCCCTCCGTTGCCGCGCGGGTCATGGCCCGCATCCGCGGTAAGCCCGAGCCGGGTGACGCCGACCCCACCGCCGAACTGACCCCGCAGGAGCACAAGATCATCGACCTGGTCGCTGAAGGCATGACCAACCGCGAGATCGGCGAGCGCATGCACCTTGCCGAGAAGACGGTGAAGAACTACGTCAGCAACATCCTGATGAAGCTCGGTTTGCTGCGGCGCACGCAGGTGGCGGCGTTCATGGCCAAGCAACACCGGGCCGGCGACGCACAGAGCTGGGGATGACGCGGGCTATGTGGTCCTGGTCTGAAGTCCGGCGAGGGACTCCGCTGCGCACGATCATCGATGTCGTGCAGTACGCCGTCGCCGTTGTGTTGCTCATTCTCGCTGTGGTCGTGCTAGCGCGAAGCTTCATCGACTTCATCGGGCATCCAGGAGGCTATCCCCAAACACTGGTTAGCGCCGTCGACGGCGTGCTCGTGGTGATCATCCTGGTGGACATATTGCGCACCGTGCTGACGCACCTCCAGGGCTGGGGCTTCCCGTTTCGTCCTTTCCTCGTCATCGGCATCATCGCCGCGGTCCGGGACATCCTGGCGGTCTCGACCCGGTTGACGCTCTCGGTAGGCGGCACAGGAAGCGGCGCCACGTCCGTGCCTCAGTCACTCTACGAGTTGGGAACGAGCGCCGGCGTCGTGCTGATCCTAGCGGTGGCCTTGCTGCTCACACGAGACCAGCATGTCGGCGACGACACAGACGGCCCGACACCATCTGCACACGCCGCAGCCTGACACCGTTGCATCGCCGCCGAGCTGGCGCTGTCAACCGATTGAAGCCGAACCCGAAGACCCGCACGAGGGTCCTCGGTCATGACCGCGGACCGACCTTGGTCCTCTGAACTCCCGACCCGCGGCCCTGTCGCCGTGACGGCGATCCGGCTGACCATGATCCTGTAAGAACCATCCATCGGTCTGGGAGAACGACCATGACAAGAGGATTGCGGTGGAGAGTCCTGGTCCTGCAGGTGGGACTCATGGGCATTTTCGCGTTCGCTGCAGGAATGCTGTTCTGGGGCGGCAACTTCAGCCAGGGCATGATCCAGTCGCAGCTGTCTGCGCAGAAGATCACGTTCCCGGCTGCCAACAGCCCGGCCATCACCGCGCTGCCAGCGGCTGACGCCGCAGCGATGACCGTGTACGCGGGACAGCAGCTGACCACTGGCGCGCAGGCGGAGACCTACGCGGACCACTTCATCAAGGTGCATCTCGGTGAGGTCGCCGGCGGTCAGACCTACGCGCAGGTGAGCACACAAGCCTTGGCACAGCCAAACAACGCCAAGCTGGCGGGCGAAGTGCAGACCCTGTTCCGCGGTGAGACGCTGCGCGGCCTGCTGCTCAACGCGTACGGCTGGTGGACCGTCGGAGCGGTCGCCACCTATGCGGGCATCGGGATGGCCGTGGCTTCGTTCGCGGTGCTGGTGGCGCTCATCTTCGAGCTCTACCGCTGGCGGGTGGCAGGGAAGCAAGAGGGGTCACGCCCTTTTGACGTGAGGCCACGGGCTCATCTCGCTGCCTAGCTCCCAGAGCCTGCGGCCGCTTATTGCCGCGGCCGCGGGCGCGATGGGCGGCCCGTCAACCTTCGGGTTGGCGGGCCGTGTTTCGCTGTGGGGGCTACGCCAGTCAGAGTTGAGAACGAGTTCGGAAGCAGGGAGTCGGGCATGAAAGACGAGCGACCACGTAGGGCTTCTCGGCCGCGCTGGCCTGGGTTGGCGCTGGGACTGATCCTCATCGGTGCCGCCGTCGCCACAGAGCTGCGTAAGCCTCAGGGCGAACGGACCTGGGAGGGACGGATCATCGGGCGAATCCCGTACGACCTCCGCCCGCCGTCCTTAGTTCGAGTGCGCGAGCGCCTCTGGAATCCCGACGACCCGCGAATCCTGGTCCCGACCGTGTTTGGTGTGGGCTGGACGGTCAACTTCGCGCGCCTTCTCAGGTCATGGGGAGTGCAGCCGATTCCTTAGGGTCACAACCGAGCGCCAATCCTGGAGCCGCTGAGCCTGATCCGGACCTTCGACCGAGGCCGCTGGTTACCAACGCCTCTGACGGGACCTTCGGCATCTCAATGGCTCCGCTAAGCGCCAGCCGTCGCCGGGATCATGCTGCTCAGAATCTGCGTCAGATCCGGCGTGGTCATGGTGTCATCTTCCAAGATCTTTCCATTCGCGAGGCGGTAGAACGTCATCGCACGGGCGGAGAGCGTCTGCCCGGTGCCGAGAGTGATGCTCATGGTGCTCCGAAGCACCACGGCATCGCCTTCGCCTAACACATCGTTGATCTCGACGTCGGTCGCCCCGGGCATTGTGGCAAGCATCGTCTTGAACCCGGCGAGATCGACATTGCCCATACCGCGGTTCACGTAGCCTGGTGCGACCAATTCGTCGATCTGATCGATGTCGCCGCCTTTGGAAATCGCTGCGAGGAACCGACGCACGACCTGCTTGTTCTCATCAGTCGACATTCACTCTCCTCGGTGCCGGACTAGGCGCTCAGCTCGAAAGGTGGGTACTGGTCATTGAGCAGGCCGACATACGCTTGCAGCCGCAGGCTGTATCGCGAGACGCCAACCAGGAAGTTGCGGAGCCCGACGGGATACTCGCCAGAAAACACCACGGCGAAGAACCCGGCGATGATCACGAATACGGATGCCACGGTCAGGCCGAGCAGCACGAGGTAGTGCGGGATCGCCAGAAACCACTTGTAGAGTGGCTTCCACCGATTCAGCGACTCCGGGTAGGTGAGTGTGACCACGGCATGTGGATCAACGCCGTCGTCCGCAGCTGCGGGTTGGAAGTCGAAGGGCGGGTACTCCTCGCGGAGGAACAGGGCGTAGCTGGTCGTGCGCCACTCGTAGCGGTAGGTCATGGCGATCATGTCGAAAATTGAGCGCGGGATCCGTTTTGTGAAGAGGACCGAGAAGAGGCTGATCAGAGTCAGGACGTTCCTCACCTGCCCCAGAGCCCATGAGATGAGCAGCTGCGGGATGGCGAGGAGCCACTGAACGAGTGGCCGCCAGCGCGCGATGTGCAACCCGCCTTCGAATCCGAGTTGGGCGGGATACGGAATAGAAGCGGACATCGGGATCCTCCTTGTTGTGTATGTGGGTGCGTCGGCGCCCGGCCGAAGCCGGGCTCAGCGTTGGGTCATTGCGACAGCGGGCGAAACCGACTCGGCAACCACCGCCTCGACCGGAGAGACCGCGACACCCGCTCGGATATCGGGGGTTTGCCCGCCGCCAAGAGCAACCCGATTGAACCCTTTGAAGGTGAGCCACAGGCCCAGGAACGCCTCCCAGACGACCTCCGGGGCGGTCGCGACCTTCTGCAATGTAGAGCCCTGCGAGATCACGCCGAACAGGACGGCGATCCCTGAAGCGGCGAGCAGAGGACCGCCGACGACGCCGAAGAGCGCCATGCGGCGTGACACCAGGCCGGAGCGGTACATCAGCCAGCCCAGGATGAACCCAGTCCCGATTCCGTCAACGAAGCCGGGGCCGAGCAGGAATGTCCAATTCTTGATGGCGACGAGCGATTTGCCGGCCGTGAGGAGCGAGCCCGCATCCGCGCCCCCAGCTCCCTGCCGCAACGTTACGACCGCAAGGACGCTGAGGATGCCGACCAGGATGAAGGTGCACTCAACGAGACGGGCGGCCACGTAGCCGAGGGCGAGGCCTTCGTTCTGCCGCTTGAGCAACGGAAACAACCAGACGGCGCAGCCGATGTTGGTGATGATGAGGCCCAGTTCGAGGAACGCACCCAGGAACACGCGGATGTCGGTGCCGGCGCCGCTGATGTAGTGGGAATCAGTCAGAACCGGTCCGTATGCGATGGCCGCTCCAATCGACGTGACGAACGTGAGGATGAAGAGGATCCCCACGACAAGCGCAATCTTTCTGGTTGGGTTCGGCTGAACCGGGTTCTGCGATGTGGTGGGCGCATGACCGTTGGTTGCGGGTCTTGTAGCGATCACGATCTAGGCCTCTCCTCTCCAATTTGGTTCACTGTTTTTTGGCTCACCCGGCCACGATGTTCCTGGACGCGTAACAAGTGCAGCAACTTCGCGGAGCTACCGATGCGCCTCGACGCGGGACTCCCACAAGCCCAGCCGTATTCGGAACTGCGTCAAAGCCGTAGGTGGGGGTCGCTGCCGCCGAACAGTGACCGCCGCCGCGTGGCTCTGGGTAGCCACGCACACCGATCGCCTCCGCCAGCATCAAGATACTGTCCATGATGGCCCGGTTCGGTTAAGCCACTGTCCAGACCAAAGGCGTGCCTAGGAGGCGACGAGCATGGAAGCCCCAGACCTCGAATACCGGCGGTATGTCGCGGAGCAAGCCATTCACGCGGCGGAATCGAGAGACGAGGAAGCAATGGAGGGATTGCTCGCCCAGGTTGAGGATCGAGCGCTGTCCGAAGCTGCGGGCGCGGATGACCGCAACCAGGGCGCGCATGAGCTCCTGGCGGCTGTTGAGGCATGGGCTGGACTCGGCTCATACGTTGTGGCGCGCTTCTACGCTCCGCACAGTCCGTGGAAGGATGACTTCGGAGGCTGGTCGCAGAAGGCAGTTGAGAGACTGCGCAACCTCGCCAATGGTTTGCGAGGGAAGCTCGAGCAGGTAGCAAGGATGATCGGCGTGACCAGTTGCTCCATCGCGGTGAACTTCCCGTGGGGTATATCAATCGGCCTGGGATGGACGATTTAGGCGCCCGCGGCATGTCCGACTTAGAGCCCTAGTCACTACATGTTGGAATTTGATCGAACCGGGAGCAACCTACTGGAGCGCCGTGAACATCCCGGCCGCTCCGGCGCGGGGGCCCGCAGCTGATTCGTGGCGGAGGGGTGCTGTGGGCCGCGACCAGGGGTCACCCCGGCGCTTCTGAGCTTTGCGATCGAGCGCTGGTGGCATGGGACCGGCGAAATGAGCGCCAACCGTCGGCCGGGTACGGGCATCACCCAGTGCTCGGGCATGAATCCCGCCGCGGGTTCAGCCTAAGCGAGATTCTCCTCCAAGAAATTGCGGGCTGCCAGAAAGGAGCGACGGTCGGCCGCGGCGTCATATTCCATCCCCGCAGTCGTGCTGGCCACCGCATGCTCATGGGTGAAGCCATGCATCGCCCCGCCATAGATAGCCACCTGATAGTCGACCGATGCTCGGTTCATCTCCTCGACGAACGCAAGCACGTCGTTCATTGGAACGTGTGGGTCTAACGCTCCATGGCACACGAGCACCTTCGAAGTCACCACTCCTCGACGGGCAGGATGTGATGTCTTGAGACTGCCATGCATGCTCACAACGGCAGCTAGATCGGCGCCCAAACGCGCCATGGTCAGAACTGCCATGCCACCGAAACAGAACCCGACGGCTGCGAACCGTCCGTTAGTCTCTGCGCGCGCCGCGAGCAAGTCGAGTCCCGCTCGAGCCCGACGCGCCAACAGCGCGGGCTCGTCGCGAAGGGTGGTCAGCATTGCCATCACACGCTCGCGGCTGCCCGCTACGGCCTCACCATACATATCGCAGGCGAACACCACGTAGCCAAGTGATGCGTATCGCAGTGCTTGGCTTCGAGCGTGATCGTCTAGCCCGGCGCCTCCGTGGATGAGCAAGATCCCGGGGCGCTCCCGCTCGCTTGATTCCTCCAGCACCAACATGCCGGCGAGGTGCGTGTCGCCGTCCGCGTACTTGATGTCTTCCATAACAAGGGCCATGACCTGCCTTTCGCCTCCAAACGGTGCGATCGCGTCTCAATGAGCTTGAGGGTTGCACTTTCTGTGAGTGAGTCCTTCGCCCCCGGGAGGTGACCCGACCGATCAGGAATCGAGAAGCGCCGCCGGGCGGCCGGTAGAGTGACCCCATGAGCATCAGCATTCACGCCAGCGCCGTCCCTCGCGACGACGCCGACGCTTCCATGGCCTTCTATCGCGAGATCCTCGGCTTCGAGGTCAGGAATGACGTTGGGGCCAGGGCAGGATGCGCCGGATCAGCGTCGGACCGGCCAGCCCGCCGAGCACGTCTATCTCCTGGCCCCACCGCCACCGACCCTGGCGCCACCGATGACGAGCGCCGGACCAGGGCTGAGATGATGGCGAAGGGCACTTATGGCTGGATCCTCCTGGCCACCAACGACCTCGACGCGATCTTCAAGCGCATCGAGGCGAGCGGTGCCGACGTGGCGCAGGAGCCCGCCCAGCCGTACGGAGTGCGGGACTGCGCCGTCCGGGATCCCGCCGGCAACTTGGTCGGGATTCAAGAGCTACGCTAAGCACGGAGGTTGGAGAACATGTTCACGAAGAAGGGCGATGCAGCCGTCCTCGCCAAACTGGGTGAAGCTCCCATGCAATACCGGGAGATTGGCCAGCGTCTGCACGAACTCGTTCGCGAGAACGCGCCATCGCTGGATCCGATCGTCCGCTGGGGACTTCCGTTCTATGTGAGTAACGGCAAGGACGTCTGCTACATCAAACCGGGCAAGGACTTCATCGCGTTCGGATTTGGCGAAGCTGTGAACCCCGCACGTGAGGAGGGTGGCCACATGCACCCCGTCGTGTGGAACATCACCTCGCTGGACGCCGCGACGGAAGCCAAGATTGGCGAGCTCATCAAGAAGGCGGTTGCATGACGTTGGAGGAGCGAAGTCCTGGTGGTGCTGTTCCCGCTAACTAACTCCATCGAGCGCCTGTTCAACAACGCCGTCCTCGAGACCGTCCTCGTCCGCGACGACATAGCGCCGAGGTGAGTTGCTGTGAGCACTGCGACGTTCTTCTTCTTCGCAACGGTTCGAACACGGAGATCGGCTGGGCGCAGTCAACACTACTAGTACTTATTTCTAGCCGTGCGCCCGAGTTCAGTTAGAGTGCTTTCGTCGGGAAATGGTTGGAAAGAGCGCGAGTCCCTGCATGTTGAAATGCAGTGGAATCGACTGTAACTGAGTCCACAGCAACGTGCCTGTTCACGATATATACCGAGCTCGAGCAGGTCGGAGTCGCCGGCTGCACTCTTCGGCGGATGGCCGCGTCGAACTCCTACTGCCCGCCGAAGTCCGCAGCAGTAATCCCGTCAGGATGCCCTGGCGGCCATTGCACCAGCTCGATGCGGTACCCGTCCGGGTCGGTCAGAGACGAGGTGCGGGGTCCCAAAGCTCCGGCAGGCCACTCCTCGCCTGTCGGCCGCAAGCCTTCATCCTTGAGCCGTTTGACGGTGGCGGCGAGGTCGTTGACCTGGATCACGAGATGGTGGAAGCCCCCACCTGGACCGACCGGCCCCTCGACGTGTCGGTGGACCAGTTCCAGGGTCACGACTTCGTCGCCAGGGAGTTTGAGCATCGTGAGGCTTTCGCCGGTGCCGGCTCCTACCTGGCCGACCTCTCGATAGCCCAGGCGAAAGTAGAACTCGAGGGAAACGGTGCGGTCACTGACGCGGTAGGCCGTGTGCAAGGTCTTGAACGCGCCCGCTGTGACGTCCGTCATCAACAAACTCCTCATACGGGAATACGTCTGCTTTCACGTCGCACTTGACTGGGTCCGAGTGCCGCATGGCGGGTCCGTCGACCGTAACCTGCGGCACGGAGGACAGCTCTCGGCTAATGTGGCCTCAGCCGGCTCAGCGGGTCTTCTTCATCACTTCGTAGGTGATGTGCGTAACGTGAGGGTTGCTGCTGGCGCTCATCACGCGGAGGTGGCACTTGGCGCTGAGGTTGGCGAAGAGCGAAATGCCGGCGCCGAGCACCACTGGCACCAAATCGATGTGGATGACCTCGAGCAGGTCCCTCTGCAGACATTGTTGCGCGACGCTTGGTGCACCGACGACGACGTCTTTGCCTCCGGCGATGCTTCGGGCGACCTCAATCGCGCGCTCAACGCCCTCGGTCACAAAGGTGAACGGCGAGCCCTCCCGGTTGGCCCACTCGTCTGGGACCCTATGCGTCACGACAACAAGTGGCACGTTCATGGGGTGTCGGCCGCCCCAGGCGTTGGCAACGTCAAAGGTGCGCCGCGCCGTGACAAGCACGCCTGCTTCGCGGCCGGCCTCTTCGATGATGTCGGCGCCTTCACGAGACACCTTCATCGGCTCGTCGCCCACGAACACCTCGCTGTCAGCTCCGCCAGCCGCATACCACGCGAACACCTCGTTCACACCGTCGCTGACGTCCGCCACGTAGCCGTCGAGCGACATGGAGAACCCTGCGGTCACTCTTCCCATTTTCTCTTCCGTCCTTGTTTCAGTGGTGGGTGGATCCGGGTGTGTCTTCCATTCCGGCGGCGCGACCGTCGGGAATCCGATACGACGCGCCGACCACGAGGGGGCCGCTCGTCCGAGAGGTATCGGATCGACTGCCGTTATGACTGGGGGACCCGATGGGTTGCGGTCCGATAAGCCCCTGACGACTGATCGAGACTGCATGCTCTGCAGGGTGTCCACGAAGGAACGGCGTGGCTCATGGCAGGCAGTGCGTCACGACCGGCCGGATCTCGCAGCTGCCAGCCCACTCAGAGACATACTTCTGGTGCACTCGCAAGATGCGAGACGCCTCCTCGATCGCATCCTCTAGCGATGGCGCCTCGACAACTGCAAAGCCGTGGAGGGGCAGGCGAGCCCGGCCTTGGGGCATCCCGCTCGGCGACAACTCGACCCGCACCCCATCGGCATGTGAGCCTAGACCGCCCGAGATGACAAACCTGCCCGTCCTGAGCGCGTCCTCAACCAGGTCGGTCATCGCCGACTGTAGTCCGGCCGGGGGACTCGCCTGTGGATCCACCGTGAGTGTCACCAGAAACTGCATCCCGTCTCCTCCTTTTTCACCGAATGGCTGCGGCGCTCACTTCCTGGGACTGCGCGGATGGCGGAAGTCATCGTTGCGACGGGGCCTCTGCGCTTCGCCGGTTTCAGAAGATAGCGATGGGTGGCACGGATGTGCGAGTCCCAGGCCACGTGAACGCCGTTGCGAACCTGATCGTGTGGGCGGCCCGGACCGCGTCGGTGTCGTGGCGCTCCCCAACTCGAGCACGCCGGCTCCACCGAAGCCGTTGAGCAGCTAGGCAGCCCGCATGCTCCTCGCCGCTCTGAGCGAGACGAAGCGCATATCCGATGATGGTCTCGGTCTTCTCGACGAACGCCGGAGATCCTCGAGCGACGTACCCACCAGATGAGCTCCCGTCTCTCCGCTACATCCTGAGCTACTTCAAGGTTATCGCCATCATTGACAGAAGCTCGGGGAGACAGGACTCGAACCTGCGACCCCTGGTCCCCCAGACTAGTACTTATTTCTGGCCGTGAAGCCGAGGTCAGTTAGAGTGGTTTTGTCGGAATTTGGTTGGAAAGAGTGCTGCACCCCGCAAAATAGAAACTACTGGCATCGAGTGCAACTGAGTGGAATCCCAGGCGTTTCTGATGAAGCCGGGGTTCACCACCGTACCGCTCCCAATTTCCGCCGTGACCGCCGAGGGTTCTCCAGGTTCGGCAGCGACTGTCAGGCACCTTGGAACAGGAGCCCGCAATCGAGGCACTTGAGGTTGGGACGCGGCTTGACTATGTCGGGGCTCGCATTCGGAGCGGCGATCACGAATCGGCCGTAGCTAAGCGGCATGAGCCGCTCCCCATCGCACCGTGGACAGACCTTCCTTCCGGCGTTCCCCATTTCTCTTCAATGCTCTGCCCCGCCGGTGGATCTTGTCTGCCCGCTTGCGCACACATCCGTCAGGAGATGTCGCCGCGAACCGTGGTCTCTGCGGCGATGAGGGCGAGCACGATCGCAACAGCCGCGATCAGGAGCGCTGCCACATAGAAGGGTGCGGCGGCGGTCCCGCCGGCAAAGGAAGTGACCCCGCTCAGCGACCGAGCGGCGTTGAACGGGAAGTACGGCGAGGAGGTGGGAAACAGCGCGCCAAGGCCTGCCTCCCCAGCGAGGGTCCACACGAGCACGGACACGACGCCTGCCACCTGAGATCGCAGCAAGCAACCCACGGCAACGCCACCGGCGGCGAGGAGTCCGGCGCCGATGCAAGCTCCAGCCCCGTCCTGGAGCAGCGTGCCCACAGGGAGCAGACGCGCATCGCCGAGAGCCGCAAGGACGGTGAGCCCTACTCCCGTCGACACCACCACACCGACGAGCCCGAAGACCAGGCCCATGCCGCCGGCCACGATCGCCTTGGCCGCGAGCACCCGAGTGCGGCGTGGAGTCACAAGCGCGGTCGCGGTCGCGGTGCCATGCCGGAATTCGCCGGCGGCGATGACAACACCCAGCACCATGGCCATCAGGAGAGCGAACTGGGTGGTGGTGAAGATCGTGTTCTGCCCACTCAGCGTCGTGAGTGGGGCAATCTCGACTCGGCCTTTCCCCGCGCCGGCGCGGACGGCGATGAGGACGTCCAGGAGCAGGGTCACCCCGGCCGCGGCGCCGAGCAGGCCCCAGGTCATCGGAGCCGTGCGGAGCTTGAGCGCCTCGGCGCGAAGCGAGCGCGTCACCGTGCAAGCCCCTCCGGCATGGCTGCCCCGGTGAGGCGGAAGAACGCATCCTCCAGGCTGGAGGTGTCTTCGCTGATCTCGAAGACGGGAATCCCGAGGCTGGCTGCGAGGGTCCCCACCTCCTCCGGGCCGCTTCCCTCGACCTCGAGCCGGTCAGGCGCGACGCTCCGGACCGTTGAGCCCCGGCCGACAAGCGCGATGCGGAGCTCGTCCGCTCTGGGGCTGCGCACGCGAACCACCCGCCGCGCCCCCTTGGTCAGATCCTCGAGCGATGCCTGGGTGATCAGGCGCCCTTTGTCGAGAATGCAGACGCTGTCGACCGTGAGCGCCAATTCGGCCAGGATGTGGCTCGAGACGAGCACCGTCCTCCCATCTCGGGCAAAGCCCCGCAGCAGGTCGCGCATCCAGCGGACACCCTCGGGGTCAAGGCCGTTGGTGGGCTCGTCGAGGATGAGGGCCTCGGGGTCCCCGAGCAGTGCCGCCGCCAGTCCCAGGCGCTGGCGCATCCCCAACGAGTAGCCGCCCACGTGCCGATCAGCCGCCTCCGACAGGCCCACGAGCTGCAGCACTTCGTCGGCCCGCCTGGCGGGCAGGCCGCCGCCGGCCGCCTGAACCCGGAGGTGGTTGCGCGCCGACCGTCCCGGATAGAAGCCGGACGCCTCGAGGACCGCCCCGACGTGCCGGACGGGATCCGCCAGGTCGCGATAACGACGGCCGTTGATCGTGGCGGTGCCGCTGGTCGGCTCGACCAAGCCGACCAGCATTCGCAACGTGGTGGTCTTGCCAGCGCCGTTGGGACCCAGGAGCCCGAGCACCGTTCCCCCTCCGATCTCGAAGCTGAGCTCGTCCACCGCGAGGATCGGCCCGAAGCGCTTGGTCACACCCTCGACAGCTATGGTCGCCACGAGCCGGCCCCCCTCTCAGCCTCGGCCGGCCGGAGGCGCGCGGGGCTCCGTGCTATCTTTTTGCGTTCGTGCATAATCACAACCATGCAGACTAACACGCCTGCAGGCACCCGACGACGTTCCGAGCATGGATGCCCTGGAACCGGCTGACACGGGCCTTCGGGAGCGAAAGAAGCGGCGCACTCGTCAGGCGCTGATCGACGCGGCCATGCTGCTCTACCGGCAGCGTGGCCTGGAAGGAGTGACGATCGCCGAGATCACGCGCATCGCAGATGTGGCGCCGCGCACGTTCTTCGGCTACTTCGAGGCGAAGGAAGACGTGTTTCTCGAACTCGGGGACGAGCGTCTCGAGCAGCTGGTTCAGGCGATCCAAAGTCGCGATCGCGCTGAGCCGATCCTGACCGCGGTCCGGCGAGCCCTCCGCCATGATCGCGAGCGCTTGAGGGCAACGCGGGAGCGCCCGGGGCTGGCCGAGCTGCTCAGTCACCCCGCGATCGCCAACCGGCTCCGCGAGCGCTGGAACCGCTGGGAAGACATGCTCGCCGAGGCGATCGCTGCAGACGTCCACACGGAACCGGCTGATCCGGAACCTCGCGTCCTCGCTGCGGCCATCACCGGTGCCATCCGCGTCGCGGCAGCGGCCGCAGGCGGGCAGCCTCGGCGTCGACGAGAGATTGCAGATCGGGCGTTCGACATGCTCGTCGACGGACTGTCGCACTACGGCGCCGAACGCAGCGTGTGACGCCTCCTCACCATCGTTAGGGTCCAGCAGAGCCACCCGGTGGCGGTATGTCTCCGGGCGCAAAGTGACCGATCTTGGCTCCAACCTTCTTGCCGATGTTGGCCACGTGCACGTGAATCTCGTCGAGGAGGTCGGTGTTCCTTTTCACCTGCGCGGTCAGTGCGGTATTCTCCGCCAGCAGCGTCTTGAGGTCGTCGGTGTTGTTCTCGGTGTGCAAGGCGACCTCCAACGAGATGGCATCGGCTCTCTTCGCGGCGATCAACAGTGCCGCTGCCTGAGTGCCGGCCAGGATCGAGAGAAACAGGTTGAGCAGAATGAGGGTCGGTTTCTGGTTGGATGTAGCGCTAATCCCCGCAACGTGAAAACGCGCGAAAACCACTGCAACCGGGTGGAATCTGCCATGAGGCGTCGAGGCGAATCATCTACCTGTCGAGCGATATTGGATCGGTAACGTCGAACTCGTTCTCACGCCTGCCTCATGCGCGCCACTCGCCCGCGGGGCCAGCGCCAGGGCCGCGGATCAGGAGTCTGGCGTCTGCGAAAAGGAAAGGAATGCCGGCAACAGCACGAACGCGACGCGATGCGATGCTGATTGCGGCAGACCTTCGGGAAGCAACGGCAAGCGGGCCCCTCATCGAAATGCGAGCGACGTCAGCAGGCTACCGGCGTCAACGTTGTTCCGGGGCCGGGCGGCGCGGTGAGTGAGACGACGGGCGTCGTCTCAGCGGGTGCAAAGGCGACGTGGTTGCCTTGGACCAGCTCCGCATAAACGGTGTGCGTTCCTGGCGCCACGCGCAGCACAAAACGCGACGCCGCCCCTCGGCCGCCACCCTGCCATCGACATAGACATCGAGCAGTCGGCCGCTCCCCGCAAGCATCGGTACGCTCCCGTCCGAGGTGACGGGGCAAACCGCGACCGAGATGTCGCCGGGGGACGCTGCCGCTACCAGCCGAACGGCAAACGGCAGCGGACCTCGTAGGACGGCTCCAGCGTCGAGACGATCACCGGTGGCTACCACCCCGACCGCGGCAGTCGCCGCCCACAGTCGGCGCCAGGCCGGCCTCCGGTTGACGAGCGCCAGCACGACGCCGCACGCGGTGGCAGCGCTCGCGGGCCAGAGAAAGACAAGGTGGTTGCCCGGGGGCGCAATGACATGCGCGAGGCTCATCGGGATGATTCCAACCGCCGACAACGCTTTGAGGATCAGCCAGCCTCAAATTGCGGCATCCATGGGCTCGTCCCGGGCGATCAGGAGGAGTGTGGCGATGAGCAGGAAAGCGGCCAGTGCCATGAACGGCACAGATGCAAAACCCCAGACATCGACGACGGGCACAGAACAGGGTGCTTCGAGTCCACAGCTCAGCGTGGGCTGTGAGGGGAAGCGCTCCAGCTGGTAGTGGTAGAGGGAGATACACGCCCCCACCAGGGGCAGCCACACGAAATACCGCTTGGCGGTGAGCACGTCCGCACGCACGGTGGCGATGCCAAGCAGCAGGATGAGGGGATACATGGCGATGCGCTGGAACCAGCACAGCTGGCACGGGATGAGGCCAGCGATCTCTGAAAGGTACAGGCTGCCGAGCGTGGCCAGGGCCGCAACGAGCCACGCAGCCGGCAGCGCAAAGGGTGTGAGGCCATCCCGCACCGCCGTCCATCGCTCACGACCTGCGATGCTCACCCGACTGAGTGCGAAGGCAACGATGGTGATCAGCACGAGGCCATCAGCCACCATTGCCAGGATGGCAAAAGCGGTGGTGATGGTCGTCAGCGCCACGACGCAACTCCTTCGTGCCAGTGATTGAGTGGCTTCAACGCGGCAGCGTCGTTTCGATCGACTGAATATCGGGTGCGGAGCAGACGGTGGGCGGCTGATTGTTGGTGGCGCTGCAGATGGCCGCCGTGATGATGTTGGCGTTGCCGAGGATCGCCTGGGCGACCTGGCTCTTGGGGTCGCTCAGCTGCGACGCGATCTGGTCCCAGCTGAGCCCCTGCAGCAGTTGCGGTGAGAAGCTGGTCTTGCTCAGGGTAAAGCGGCTCGCGATATCGAGGAAGGGGAATCCGCCCACAGTCGAGGTATACGGCGGCCGGTCGTACGTGTTGAAGGCGCTCGCGACCTCAGGCGCGGGGCTCTGCAGTGGCTGTTGGTTGCGATCCTCGAGCTCCGCAGACTGAAAGTCGATCCACGAGCTGCTGTATGTGGTGTTGACGAAGCTGAAGGTGCTGGTGCCGGGGTAGACATCCGTCGAGGATGACGTGGTCTCCTGCAGCCCGGCGAAGGAGCCAAAGCGCGAGAGCGCCGCGACGATCGCCCATCGTTCAGCGGCGCAGTACGGGCAGTACTCGGCGCCGGCGTAGATCACGACAGGCTTGCCGGAGCTGTCACTGACCGTCGGGCCCGGGAGCTTGCTCAGGTTGCCAGGCTGACCTCCGCTCCCGATCTGTGCTAGCTCGCTGGTATCCGCTTGGGTCACCGCGGTGAGAACCGATGCCGGGACAGCGGTTCGGGCACCGGCGGGACCTGATGACGAGGGAGCCTGGCTCAACACCACGGCAACGACGACGGCGATGACGACGATGCCCAGCGCTGCACCGCCGAGGGTGGTCGGCGACTGCCACCACGGCCGGCGCTTGCTGCTCAGCGCTCGGCGCACCTGAGGCCGACGCGCCGTCGCCGGCGAGGGCCGTCTGGGTGCGGGTCGCTTGTGGGCTGCGGGCGATGATTTGCGACGTGTTTCGTTGCTCATGTTTCCCCTACTTTCGTACGTCGTGCCGACGCTGGTACCCGAGCGCGCAGAGGCTTGCGACTAGCAGGTCGGGGTGGCTCACGGCTGTCATCGGCTATCTGTCCCCTCCCCTGCCAACGTCATGGACCTGTCCAGCCCTGGGTGACAAGTCGCTGCAGGTCGCTCGCAACCCCCGACGCGGGCATGCCTTGGAAGAACATCACATGCGCGACGTTGTCCGGCGTGTAGCAGATGATCTGCGCGGCGTGATCGACATAGTAGGTGCCGCCGCGCGTGGCCGGCTCCGGCGACGCCAGCGACACCCGGGCCTCGGCCTGCGCGAGGTCCACCTCGGCTTTGGTGCCGGTGAGGCCGATGAACCCTTCGTTGAAATTGCCCAGCCAGCTGGCGAGCACGGCTGGTGTGTCACGAGCCGGATCGGTGGTGACGAAGACCACGGCGATCTTACTGCGCACGCTCGCCGGAAGCTGCTTCATCGCGAAGGCGAGCATCGACATGTTCTCCGGGCAGATGTCCGGACAGTGGGTGTAGCCGAAGTACAGCAGGGTCACCCTGCCCGCTGTGTCGCGTTGAAGGTCGAAGGGCTTGCCGTTTTGGTCGATGAGCGTGAATGCGGGCTTCGCCAGCGGGTGCACAACCTCGGCACCCGTCCAGTGGTATGCGGTCGGTGTCGAGGCGGAGGCCGCGCCGCACCCGGTGAGCGCTCCTGCCGCGATCACCAGCAGGCAGCATCGTCGCAGGATTTGAACGATGCGAGGTGTCATTGCTGCGGCTCCTTGTTCATGTCAGCTGGTGTACCGTCGTTCGATGCCCCCCC
This sequence comes from Candidatus Dormiibacterota bacterium, assembly GCA_963777285.1. Taxonomy (GTDB): domain Bacteria; phylum Chloroflexota; class Dormibacteria; order Aeolococcales; family Aeolococcaceae; genus JAFARE01. The sequence goes on along the minus strand of CAVZPR010000001.1, from coordinate 26,142 downwards.
GCCGGCCAATCGCTCGACGAGCTCTTCCGCCGTCTCGCTCGGCACCAGCACCGTAAGACGGTCACCGCGGCGCAGCGTGGTGTCACCGGTGGGGACGTCCACAGAGCCGTCGTGGCGAATCGCCACGACCAGCGTTCGGGGCGGCCAGGGAACATCGGCGACGCGCTGTCCCACCGGCCGCCCCTCGCCGCTGAGCTCGACGTCGACGATGCGGAAGTCCTTGAGGTTCGAGAGCGCGGGCTGCATCACACTCGCGACCGGCGTCGCCGCCTTCTGAACCGTCGCGGCTCGAGCGACGCTCTGTTCGAGACGCACGTTGTACGCGACAAGGAGGTCTCGGTGTGTCAGCCATCCGACGGTTTCCTTCGTGGCTGCGTCGACCACGGGAAGCGCCGACCGTCCCTGCTGAATCAACTGCTGCAGCGCATGCTCGAGATCCGCGTCAGGACGAATACTCGCCGGCGTCTCGGCCAGATCCGCAGCGGTGACGTCAAGCGCGTTGTCGCGCATGGCGGCCTCCACCTGGCGGGCGGTGACGATGCCTCGATAGGTTTCGTCCTCGGCGATCACCGGGAGCGCGTCCACCTCACGCCGGGCGAACCGGCTCACGATCTCATTCAGTAAGCTGGATGCCGCCACCGGCTCGGGCATCGGCTGCATGGCATCACGCACCCGCAGCACCTGCATCAGGTTCGCCGCCCGGCCCCGGAACAGCTCGATGCCCCGGCGGCGCAGCTTGAGCGTGTAGATCGTGTCCCGCGAAAGCAGGTTGCTGAGCGCCGCCGAGATCACGATGGCGATCATCAGCGGCAGGATGATCGTGTAGTCGCCGGTGAGCTCGAACATGATGATCACGGCGGTGATGGGCGCGCGTGCAGCACCGGCGAACACCGCTCCCATGCCGACGAGGCCGTAGGCGCCGGCGGGCGCGACCGCACCGTGAAACAGCGCGCCCGCCACCTGCCCGAAGCCGGTGCCAAGCATCGCGCCGATGAAGAGCGACGGCGCGAACACCCCTCCGGAGCCGCCGATGCCGATGGTGAGGCTGGTGGCGATCATCTTGCCCGCCAGGAGCGCCGCAAGCAGCCAGAGGACGACGTTGCCCTTGACCGCGTTCTCGATCACCGGATACCCGACGCCGTACAGCTGCGGCAGCGCGAGGAGCAGCAGGCCGAGGAAGACGCCGCCCACCGCCGGGCGCAGCCACTCGGGTCCGTGCCACAGGCGGTCGGCAAGATCCTCGGTGCCGTACAGGACACGAATGAACGCGATCCCGACGAGCCCGCCGAAAACACCGAGCACGGCGTAGAGCCCGTACTCCCAGCTGGAGGCGATGTGAAACGCCGGCAGCGTGAGGAACGCCTGGCTGCCAAACGCGGCCCGCCCGATGATGTCCGCGGTCACTGAAGCGAGCACGACGGCGCCGAACGACTCAACCGCAAAGTCCTGAAGGATGAGCTCCAGCGCGAAGAACACACCCGCGATGGGCGCGTTGAATGTGGCCGCGATGCCGCCAGCGGCGCCGCATGCAACGAGCAGTCGAAGTCGCGACTCGGGCACGCGCAGCGCCTGCCCCAAGCTCGAGCCCAGCGCTGAGCCGATTTGCACGATCGGCCCTTCGCGGCCCACCGAACCGCCGGACCCGATGCAGAGCGCCGACGCCAGCGCCTTCACCACGGCAGCCTGGGGCCGGATCCTCCCGCCGCGCTCGGCGACCGCCAGCATGACCTCGGGAACGCCGTGGCCGCGCGCCTCTCTGGCGAAGCGCTGGATGACGGGGCCGTAGATCAGTCCGCCCACCACCGGGGCCAGCACGACGAACCAGATGCCTAGGAAGGGCACGAAGGGATTGGCGGCATGTCCCGCGGCGCTGTAATCGGCATGCCCGGTGAAAAGCTGCATGAACCAGGTGATCAGTGCGCGAAAGACGATTGCACCGAGCCCTGCTCCGGCACCAACCGCCAGCGCGACGGCGAACATCCCCGATGCGGTGCCGTGCAGCCAGTCGAAGATTCGCCGAGTGAGCTCGTCGGTGGAGAGCCGCTTCCGAGCAGCGCGAATCACGATGTGTCCGCGCCGAGGCCGCTGAAGATTGCCGCGAGGACACGGGCGATGTTGTTCCAACGAAAGCCGGTCGGATCGAGCGAGCTGTGCAACGTGAGCCCGTCTCCCAGCGCCAGGAGGACAGACGCAAACGCGTTGGCCGGCACGGGGGCCAGCTCGGCGGTTTCGATCGCCTTCTCGATCCAGCCGCGCAGCACGGCCCGCCGCCGCTGCACCGCGGCGACCACCCGCTCCCGCACCGCCGGCTCGGTGAGGATCGCCGCCCAAAGGTCGGAGCGCACCTGCACCCCCGCGTGGTCCGCGCCCCGCTCGCACATCTCTCGGGCAAAGCTCCGCAGCCGTACGACGTTGGAGAGCTCGCGGCGGTTGAGATCATCGAGCACGGCGTCGAGACTCGCCTCGTCCTCCTCAAGGAGGGCGACGAGCAGGTCCTGCTTCGAGGTGAAGTACAGGTAGAACGACCCCTTGCTCACCGTCGCCTCGGCGCAGACGTCGTCGACCGTCATGTCGCGGTAGCCCATGCGGCCGGCGCAGCGCCAGCCGGCGTCGATCAGCAGCTGCCGACGCTCCGAACGGGCCTCGGCGGAGATCTTCGGCACGTCCGGCATGCTATCATAAAGCAAACTGACCCGTCAGTTTCCATAATGGAATGGCACTGAACCCCTACGCCGACCCCCGCCAGCGGCAGCACCGACTGGCGGAGCTGTCGCGGCGCAGCTTTCTGCTCCTCTTCGGTGGTCTGGGAGCGCTCGGGGCGGTCGTGTTCGGCGGCGTCGAAACGCTGAAGTTCCTGTTCCCCAACACCACCGCAGAGGCACCCCTGAAGTTCAAGACGACGATCCGTCCCAGCGAGGTCACCGTCGATCGTCCCTACATGGACTACGCGCACCGCACCGGCATCATCCTGGACGACAAGGGCTTCTACGCCGTCGAGCTGGTCTGCACGCACCTCGGGTGCACGCCCAACTACGTCACCAACGTGACCTCGGGCTCCGGCGTCGCCGACGCCGTGGCAGACGGCCGGGGCGTGCGCACACCTGCCGAGCGCATCCCCAACGGCTGGGCCTGCCCCTGCCACGGCAGCCGCTATTTCATCGACTCCACCAACTTCTACGGACCGGCGCCGCGGCCGATGGATTGGTACGACATCCAGTTCGCACCCGACGGGTACTTCGTCGTCGACCGCGGCACGCTCGTCGTCTCACGCGGACCGGGCGACACCACCCCACCACTGTGGCGGCTCGATCCCGTCAGCAAGAAGGACAACGGCAAGACCTACGGAGTGTGAGATGTCGCCACACGTGCACCGTGTCCTGACTCTCGGCCTCGCTGGTTGCACGCTGTACGCACTCGCGGCATGCGGCAACGGCGGCACCTCGACCGCGTCGAATGGCGGCGGCCCCTCGGTCGGGACGGCCGGAGTTCACCTGGGCACGCCTGCCGCGCACATTGCGGCCACGGACCAGCTGCTGTTCTCGCCGGCCTCACAGACGCTCCATGTCGGCGACATCATCGAGTGGACCAACACGGGGACGGTGGAGCACACCGTCACATTCGACAGCCAGCCATACCTCAGTGACCCAGCGCTCCAACCAGGCGCCACCTGGGAGATCAGGCTCACGCAGGCCGGCACCTACCCGTACCGGTGCACGATCCACCCGGGCATGAACGGCACCCTGGTGGTGAAGTAGCGGACGGGCGATGTCATGCATGCATCGACATTCACAGGCCCCCCCTACAGCGCACCGGTGAGACGAAGGCCGACCAGGGCCGCGCTCAGTTGCACGGGGACGAGGATCGCCCCCATGAGGGTGAACTCAGACGCCGAGAAGGTCGTACCGTAAATGCGGGCTAGCTGTCGGGCGATGAGGGTCGCGATCGAACCCGTGACGATGAGGTTCGGTCCTATGGACAAGGCGAGGATCGCAGCCCACTGGGATGCACCTCCTTCCGGACGGACGACGGCGGCGACGGGCAGGTTGTTGAGCGCAGCCGCGAGCAGACTGCTCGCGACCGCCGCTCGAGCAAAGCTCCGGCTGAGCTGGACACCAACAGCACCGAGAAGCGCTCGCATCGCCGACGCGCCGGCGTACATGGGAACGAGCGCCAGCAACGTGTGAACGGCGGATCGCGAACCCGGCTCGGGCGTCGGGGTGCCACCGTCGCCGCTCTTACGGCTGGCAACCAGCGACAGTGCAGACACGGTCACAACCGTCACGAGCAGCCAGGCGGCCCAGCTCTCCTTCAGGTACTCGCCGAGGGGCAGCGGTGATCGACTGAGGACCAGAAGCGTCGTCAGATTGGAGGTCGGCAGCAGAAACGCCGTCGCGTTGGCCGTCAGCGTGGTCGCGAGAACCATGCGCGCACGCGACACGCCGCTCCGCGTCGCAGCGCTCAGCGCCACCGGAACCGCGACCACCACGGCGACGTCCAGGTTGACGAGGCCGCTCACCATCGCGGTGTACACGAGAACCGCATCCGCGACCACGGGAGGGGGCGCTCGAGCCGGAATCACGACGCCAGCAGCGGCACGGAAGAGTCCGAGGCGGTCGGCGGTGAGCCCAACCATCAGAACCAGCCCCAGGACCAGGAATGGAGCTGCCGTGTCCTTGGTTGCGCTCAGGAAGCGGTGATCGTCGATGGCCGCCGCAACGCCGGCGAGACCTGCGGCGATGGCCCATACGACGAGGTCGAGCAGCTGGCCTCGCGCCGAGATCCTGGCACATCGCCAATCGGGCCACGGGCGCACGAAGCGCATGCGGTCTCCTGCTTGATTGGGTCTGAGTTCGAGCTCGGGCGCGCCAGCCGGGGCCGGCTTCGAGTAATCTGACACGATTATGGCAGAATCGACCCCACCTCCCGACACCCCGCTCGACGATGAGGAGCTGTTCGCCATTCCACGGCTGGCGGAGCGAGTCGGGGTCTCGCCACGCGTCCTCCGCTACTGGGAGGAGTTGGGCCTGATCAGCCCCACCCGCGAGCACGGCCGCCTCCGCTACTCACCGCGCGACATGGCAATCGCGCGATTGACGAAGCGGCTCATCGACGCGGGGAAGTCGCTCGACGGCCTCGTCATGTTGAAAGAGCTCACGGAGCGCGAGATCCGGCGTGCGGACCACGAGGCAGACAGCGCGATGTTGGCGGAGACCGCGCTGCGACTCCTCTACCAGCGCAAGGCGTTCAGAGAGGTCGCCGGCATGGACGAGGAGCACTACCCGGACGGCCCGCACCGCCCCCCACACCACGGAGGGCGCCCGACGGGAGCCGGCCCGAAGCCTCATGGACCGGGGCCCAAGCGCCACGGACCGAAGCAGCGTGGGGCAAACAATGGGCGTGCTCAAGGGGGGCATCGATGACCAACGCCATCGAAGTCTTCGCCCTGACCAAGGAGTACGGCAGCGTCCGGGCCGTCAGCGACCTCAGCCTCCATGTCCGGCGCGGCGAGGTCTTCGGTTTCCTCGGGCCGAACGGCGCGGGCAAGACCTCCACCATCCGGCTGCTGCTCGCGCTGCAGCGGCCGACGCGTGGCCGCGCCACCCTGCTCGGTCTGGATTCAATCCGCGACAGCGTCGAGGTCCACCGACGCACCGGGTACCTGCCGGGCGACTTGCAGCTGTTCCCGCGCAAGACCGGGCGCCAGCTCGTCGACTGGTTTGCGCGAGTCCGTGGTGGCGTCGAGCCTGCGGTCGTGCATGAGCTCGTGGAGCGCTTCGACGTCGCGCTCGATCGGCCCGTCCGCCAGCTGTCCAAGGGCAACCGGCAAAAGCTGGGGCTCGTGCTCGCATTCATGCATCGACCCGAGCTGCTCATCCTGGATGAGCCGACATCCGGCCTCGACCCCCTGATGCAGAAGGAGTTCGAAGGCCTGGTGCGCGAGACGGTGAGTCAGGGACGAACTGTGTTCCTCTCCTCCCACGAGCTGGACGAGGTGCAACGTCTCGCCGATCGGGTGGCGATCATCCGGGCGGGTGAACTGGTGATCACCGACAGCGTCGACGAGCTGCGGCGCAAAGCGCCGCTGCGGGTGGACGCTCGATTCCGCCACACGATTGACGCGGGGGTGTTCAGCACGCTGGACGGAGTCACGGTGCGCGACAGTGACGGCTCGCGCATCTCACTCGAGGTCACCGGCAGGATCGGGCCGGCCTTGAAGCTGATCGCGGACCTCGACCCTCTCGACGTGACATCGCGCCACGTGGACCTCGATGAGCTATTTCTCAGCTTCTACGGTGAGCCGCGGCCGCGAGACACGACCCATGCGTCTTGACGTCGCCACGCTCGACCTCTCGCTGCGTCGCCGCAGCCTCATCGGTTACGCAGCGGGCATGGCGCTGTACGCAATCGTGGTCATCGCAATTTACCCGGCATTCAAGAGCTCGACCGCCTTGGACAATTTTGTCAAGGGCGCGGCCGGCGTCGCCGCTCTGTTCGGAGTCTCCGGCAGCCTGACCTCGGCCGGAGGATGGCTAAATGCCAACATCGACGCGAACTTTTTTCCGTTGGTGATGCTGCTGATCACCGTGGGATACGGCGCAGCGGCCATCGCCGGACAGGGCGAGGATGGAACCCTCGGGTTGGTCGTGACCCTGCCGGTACGGCGCGCCGTCATCGTGCTGCAGAAGGCAGGGGCAATGGTAGTGCACGGGTTCGTGCTCGCCGCCGCGGTGGCCATCACCGTACTCTTCGGTCCGTTGTTCGAGCTCACGATCAGCCCGGGCGCTGCGGTGTCGACCTCTGCGGCAGTGCTTCTCTTGGGTTTGGATTTCGGGCTGATCGCCATGGCGATCGGCGCGCTGACAGGAAGTAGGGGGACTGCCATCGGCGTCGCATCGGCACTTGCCGCCGCGTCATACCTGCTCAGTTCCCTGGCTCCCGTGGTCGCCTGGATCCGTCCGGGGCGCTACGCCTCCCTCTTCTACTGGGCAGTCGGAGATAGCCAGATCACACGAGGGGTCAGCCTGCTGGACTTTGTTGTCCTGGTGGCCGTAGGTCTCGGCGCGTTGTCTGCGACGGTGGTCAATTTCCGCCGAATGGATGTGCAGTGAAGACGCCAAACGCCACAAGTTCCGCGCGCATGTCGAGGTTGCCGGCGCGCATCTAGATCAGCAACGGAATCTCATTCGGACGGCGACCGACGTGTCCAGCAATAGAGGCGCGTCCATCCACCAATTCGACCATCTCTATACTTGGTGGCGATTTGGATTCATACGGGGGGTGGCTAGGAAGAGAGGATCCGAACTCCGTCAGCTCGCGCTAAGGTTGGAGTCGATCCGTTGCAGTCGCCGGCATGGTTCCTGAGTAGGTAGCGCTGTAGTTGGTGCTATAGTTGACCAAAGCTCGGGGAGGCCGGACTCGAACCGGCGGCCCCTGGCCCCCCAGACTAGTGATTATTTCCCGATCCGGGTTTGTATTCGGGAAATAGTGGTTTCGTCGAAAAATGGTTGGAATAAGCGCTAGTCCACGCAAGATGGAATCGGGTGGAATCGGCTGTAATCAGTTGGAGAAGCGCTCTCGCTCACACCGCTCACTATCACTCAGGCGCGAGTTGTAACCTCTCCCGTCCACATCCACTCTTCGCTGAAGTCGTCGTCGCTGCTGCTCAGCAGCACGATCTGCCCGATCACGTCGTCGTAGTACATCGCTGCTGTCTCGTAACCCGTGTCGGCTCCCAGGGGACCACTACCCGAATGATCTACCCAGGTCCTCCCATTCCATATCGCTGTGTGCTGCACCCCCGCTATCGTGGTGACCAGCACCACCGTGCGGTTCTGCGGGTCGCTCGCGATGGTGGCGGTGACAGGGTCGAAGATGGCTGCGTTCTGCGTCTGCTGCGGGAACCACGTCGTCCCATCCCACATCCAAGTAGCAGCGGGGCCAACCGTTCCCGAAGTGCCGACAGCGAGGACGAAATGCGTCGCGGGATCGTACGCCATGACAAACTCGAGGCCGGCAGGCAACGCCCCGGGCGGATCCTGCAAGGACCATGAGCGTCCTTCCCACGTCCAGGTGTGTAGCGCGCTGTTCAACTCGGTGCCGCCGCAACAGACGGTGAGGGCGACAACTGTACGGGTGGCTGGATCGGGAGCCATCGCCGCGACCTGGTCCGAGCCGGCAATCTCCCCGCGTGGCTGGAGCACCTGCCAGCTCGTCCCATTCCAGCTCCAGGTTTGCTGGTTATCGACCAGAAGGATCGTTCCGCCGGCGGGATCGAATGCCATGTCACCAGCTGCCGGCGCATTGGGACCCGCTGCCGGCGGATGCCGGCTGGAGGAGATCCTCGTCCAGCGCTTCCCATCGAAGGTCCAGGTGTCCTGCAGGGGGGTGTTCAGCAGAGGAGTCGCCGAAGGTACGCCAGGGGCCGCGCCGTGTCCGCCGAAGAGCACGAGCTGGTGGGCGTTGGTGTCGTACGCCGTGCTTGCGAACTGCCGGGCTGGCGGCGACGCGCCGGGGATTCTCGTGTCCACGCTGCCGTCTGCCAGGCGAACCCAGGTGGACCCGCCCCAGGCCCAGACGCCGAGCGTGGGGTTTGCCGAGGGACCGGGATTCGCCCATCCGAACAGCTCGGCGACGCCATCCTGGCGGTCGTCAACCGCGGCGAACGCAGCCGGCCAGTCGTGCGGCTGCAGCGGCGCCCAGTCCTGACCGTCCCACCTCCAGGTCAGCTCGTCAGGACCACCGGCGACCCGCGACGGTCCGACCAACAACAGCCGGTTGGTCAAAGGGTCGGTGACGAGCGCAGCCGGGGAATCGACGGCGGGAGGGTGCGCTGGATGCAGCAGCTTCCAGTGGCTACCTTCCCACGCCCAGGTCGTGCTGGGCGCTGACGGGTTGTTGTCGTCGCCGCCGAGCCGGACAGCAATGACGGTGCGGAGAGCCGGATCGAACGCGGCCACCAGCTCGCCCGCCGCGGGCGACTGCGCAGCGTTCGCTGCCGGCGTCCAACCCGATCCGTCCCAGATCCAGGTCTGGGTGGCGAACGAGCCGCTGGGAGCGCCAGCCGTTACCAGGAGCATCTGGTGGGTGCTCCTGTCCCATGTCATCACCGGCGCCAACCAGGCCGGCGGCGGCTGACCTGAGCTCGCCAGACGGGCCCAGGTGCAACCATTCCAGGCCCAGGTGTCATTCATGCCCACCGATGCGCCGCTGCTGATGGCGCTTCCCCCGAACAGCAGCACGTCTAGTGTCACGGGGTCGTAGGCGGTGGCGGCGGCGCCACGGGCTGAGGGGTTCGCCGCCGGATGGGCCAGGTGCCAGCGCTGTCCGGACCACAGCCAGGTGTTCGCGCTGCCCTCCTCGCGCACAACAACCTGACCGCCCAGGCCCGGCGCATCGTCACTGACGACGCTCGCCCCGTCGGGGACCGAGGGCGGGCTGCTCGCCGTGGTCACCGGACCGCCAGTGCAGGGAGCGAGCCCGGCTAGCAGAGACCGGCCGGGTGAGACCGCCCGGTGTGTGAGTTGCCAGGCGGCTGCGCCGCCAGCCGCGAGCGCTGCAGCAGCAGTGGCTGCCACGATCGCAAGGAAGCGGTGGCTAACGCGCCTCCCGCCCACGCTCTCCCTTGGGGCAGGCAGCGACTCGCTGCCCCCCACGGCAAGCTCGGTGAGCAGCGCAAGCGTCGGCGACGGCTCCGGACCAATTCCGACGACGCACCACTCGCTGGCTGGCGGCCGCAGCAGGGCACAGTCGGCCTCAATGTCGGCCGTCGACTCCGCGGTGGCGGTGACTAGCGCCTGGGCCGTTGCCTTGGCGCTCTCGTCACGGCCGAGGAGCAAGACGACCCCGACACCCACTGTGTCGGCGGCATCGAGCACTGCCAGCGCACCCAGCGTGTCCAGGTGGATGACCACCGCCCAGCGCATCCTCGGACCAGCTTGAACGCCGTGGCGGACGCCCGGGATCGTCGTCAGGGCGTAACGCACGGCATCTGCAGGTCCGTCGATGCGCGCCACCCAGTTGCCCGAACCACGAGCAGCGGCCGCGACGACGCGGTGCGCAATTGCTGACACCTCCTGGTTCGGGCCCGCCCTTCCGCTGGGCGAGTTCGCCGGACGCACCAGCCACCAGTCGAGCCCGCCTGGCGCAAGGCATCCCACCCATGGGTGCTCGACGGGTGGAGCGGTGCGGACGACGGCCATCACCGAGTGGTATAGCTCCGCGAAGACCCCTGCGCTCACCCAGGCGCGAGCCGTGCGTCTTGACGTCGGCCACTGGCGGACACGTCCGGACTGCGCCAACGGGGGTTGACCCGGATGCCATGCGTCATGGGCTGGCATCCCAAGAAGCAGCTGGGCCGGATACGTCAGCTCAGGGACACGGTCACCGCGTGCCAGTGCTGCCAGGCATCAAAGGTCATCAGCAGTTGCAGCGACCGCAGATCCTGGACCATCCCGTGGATGGCTACTCCCTGGGTCGGTGTCGTGAAGCCGAGATCGGAGAAGCCCAGACCACCGTCTCCGAACCCGAGCGCCCCATCCCAGGTCTGGCCGGTATCGCGGCTGACGTCGATGCCGGAGGCGCCCGACGCGGTCGCGATGGCGAATGCATAGGGCGCAGCCGCAACGCCCGTGAAGTCGCCCGAGAAGGGCGGATCGGCCACGCGGATGTACGTGCGGCCGTCGTCGTTGGAGACGTAGGCGCTCTTGTCTTGCGATCCCGCGGCAACGCCGTCGAGGCATACGACGAGCACCTGAGAGCGGCTGGCGGCGGCCAGGTCGGCCACGGTCTGGGACGGCCATGGCATGGGTTCGCCGCGCCACGTCGTTCCGTCCGAGCTGTGGAAGAAGGCCGACTGTGAGTCGATGGCGTCGCCCACCCACGTCGCGGGGTGCAGGACGGCCCAGACGGAACCGTCGGCCACCGAGATGACGCCCGGGTATCCCATCAGACCGGTGGCGACGCCGGAAACAGCCTGCCACGAATCGCTGTGGACCGCAGCGTCGAACAGCACGACCGGCCCACCCGTGTCCCCGTTGGTCCCCTCCGAGACTTCGGCGAAGACCCTCCCGTCCGCAGCCTCCAGGGTTCCGACCTCGCCCAACCTGGTCGTTCCGAGACCGGGAAGGTGCACCTCGTGCCACGAGCGGCCGCCGTCGTGCGTCGCCAATAGTCGACCCCCCGATATCCAGCCGTCGCTCGCGTCGGCAAACCGCACCTGCCACCTTTGGGTCGCGTCCAGGATAGCGAGCCCGTCGGCTGGGACGAGCGACCATCTCGCACCCGAATCGGCAGTCACTGCGAGGCGCAGGCAGGCGACCCCGCCGCAGAGACTGAGGCCCAGAACCAGGCCGGCTGCGGGCGAAACGAAGGTCACCGATTCCGGCCGGACTGAGGTGGTAGATAACCCGGCGAGCGGCAACGACCCGGATGATGCCGCGGGCGGCCGCGGGGCCGCCGACGCTGGCGTCCGTGGTGCCTGCGAAGCAGCGCCCAGAGGAGCCTTGGCCGCGCTGCAGGCCCCCAAGGTCGCTGAGACGCAACCGCAGGCGATGACGGCCGTCCATCGCATGGCGCTCGCTCAAACGCCGGGCGTCCTGGGTCGGTTATGCCTTCGTGAACGCGGAAGCGGGATCCCCCTCCCGGTGCGGCGCAACGCGAGATCCCATCGGACGTTCGGACAGCATGCCGGCGCGAGCGATGGTCTGGGTGGGCTCACCACTGCTCTGGTTGCATGCGGCTCGCAGGAAGTGGCCGCGACCAGCCCGACGGGTTGTTCCCGCCGTGGTGGCAACCACCGCAAGGCCCGCACCGAAGGACACGGCAAGCCCAACTTTTGCGCCGTGCTCCCCCGTGGTCACAGCCACCCCCGGGATCGACAGTGGTCCGAACTCAGGTCGGGCCCCACTCATGGGAATCGGCCGTCACATCGAACCAATGGATCGCTCCAAAGGACGGATCGAACGTCAACTGGTATCACGTCTATGCCGGGATGACGGGCGAGGCAGCGACACCGGCGCACGTCCCGGCGATCTGGGTGGATGCCACCACCCTGGCACCAGATCGCTGCGACGTCGATGTGCGAACCATCGGCGAGTTCCTCGACCGGAGCATGGTGGGGCCCTCCGCATCACCGCGGTCACAGGCAACCTGGGTCGATCTGCAATCTGCTGAAGGGGCGGCGCGCGGTCTTCGATCTAGCAACCGACCGATTCTTCGGCTGACCGATGCTCGACGCACCCCGGCAGCACGGAGCCGCTGACTTGCGAGTCAGGGCGACTGCGTGCGCCCCGAGGGGGGATCACAGAAGCAGGTTGCTGACCATGGCCCGGCGGGCGGACACTTTCCGTTGCATGCGAGTCGTGCGCTACGGGGGGACCACGACGCAGCATCTGCAACTCCGTCCGAGCTGAGCCCGCATCAGTGGCGACCATTCATGCGGTCATCTTGGCGATGCCCCGGCGGACGGAGTGCGTACCACGACATACGTCTCGAATAGCGCTTGAGCGATCTCGCATGACGGTTGCGTGTGCAAGCACGCTGCATCCGTGGTGGCGGTGATGCTCGTGGCCCCGACGCCGACCGCGGTGAAGACCGTCAGGGCCGCACCATCGGGGCACATCCGACTCCCATCCGTCCTGAGCAGGCCCGTCTCTGTCGCCACGGGCGCGGTCCAGTAGACGTCCGTAGCGCCCAAGCTGTTGCTGGCAGGCGCGGCCGTGTCGCCGACCACGACGAGGAGGTGCTGCATCGGGACGAGGAAAACTGTCGCTTCGGGCTCAGAGCTGGTGATCCTCACGGTGCTCACCGACGGCGGCGGAGTGATCAGCAACCCCGCGATGGGACTCGATGCGCCACCACCCAGGCTTCCACAGCTCGGAACCGCCACCGATGGCGGAGACTGCGTTGCCGAAGGCGTGATCCCAACCGACGTACCCGGCGGGGATGTGGTCCGAGTTCGCGCACGCTTCCAAGAGCAAGGACGCCATGAGCAGGGCAATGGCCCCATGGCGGACCTGCCTCCACATGTGCAGTCGAGATGCTTCTTCAGCTTCCACTCGCGAGATTCATGCCTCAGTGCTACGCATGGCCGACCGTGACCGTTCCGTCGTGACACGTCCACGTGTAGGAGCCGCCAAGGAAGGTGGTCCCGCTGCCAGAGGCATCCCCTGCAACGGGGCAGGTAACCGGGTAGGAGGTCCACTGGCAACCGCCGATCACGACCGCCACCGCGGCGGCGGCTCCGATCAGCGTTAGCGATAGACGCCATCGCAGCTGCCGCCGTGCGGACCGGACGATGGCGAGGACCACGAAGACGCCGGCGATGATCAGCAGCAGTCCGATGTCAAAGAGGGCGAGGATCCCGAGCACCAGCATCAGGGCGCCGGCAAAACCCAAGAGCAACGAGCGCGCCTTGGAGTCGCGAAGGACGGCTGCCGCCATTGCGCAGACCCCGCTCACGGCGATGAGCGAGGCAATGAAGGGAACCCGGAGCGATCCGTCTGTCGCGCCCTGCGAATGGATGAGCGCCAGGTAGGCGCCGTCAGCGGCCAGCGCAATCGCAGCGGCAATGATCGCGTCTCGTCGCATGGGGTCCCGCGCCGTCAACGGTCGGCCCGCCAGACGCGTTCAGCAGCCTCGAGCTCGCCACGAAGCTTCTGCTCCAACATGCGCGCAGCCGCAGCGGCCTCGTGATCCGCCCGCGCGGCTGCAGCTTGCTGCTCGTTCACGATTTCTCGCACGGACCGGCGCAGACTGACGACATCCTCGGGTGGCCGGAGTGCAGCGGCCAACTGCGTCGGTTCTAGACCCAGCCGCCGCAGAGCGTGCACCACCGACTCATCGCCGCGCACCAGTAGCGCGCGCAGAAGATGAGCATCCGTCACCGCGTCGTCGACGTCCGCCGCGGCCTCAGCGCCTGCCATCGACAGGACGTGCCGGGCCCAGGAGGTGTCCGCAGCCGACACGGGATGATCCGAAGCCCGGTACCCGCTTGCCAACTCGTCGACGCCGTTCTGACGGACGCGTGCGACCATCTCGTGCACCCGCACCAGCGTCGCGCCCGCTTGCCGCAGCACATCCGCGGCCACCCCGTCGCCCTCCAGCACGAGTCCGATCAGGAGATGGTCGGTGCCCACTGTGGCGAACCCTGAGCGCCGCGCTTCCCCGAAGCTCAGCTCCACCACCCGCTTCACGCGCGAGGTGGGAATGATCTGCTGAATGATCAGCCGCTCATTGCCCCCGACGATGGTCTGGATGCGCTGACGCAGGGTCGGGTAGGCCAGCCCCAGTCGGCGCAGCGCCTCGCACGCCACCGTCTCACGCTGCCTAACGAGCCCCAGCAGGAGGTGCTCGCAGCCGATGTAGCCCTTATGGGATCGTTCAGCCTCCTCCTGAGCGAGTGTCAGCGCGCCCTTGGCGGCATCGGTGAAGCGTTCGAACGGGTACACGGCGACCCGAGAAGCATGCGCCGATCTGCGGGGACGTCCCGGCAGAGCTTCGGACGGAATCTGGAACGGCCCGCCAGGAATGACGCGCCTGGATGGGTTCACTCACGGGAGACCGCGGCGGGGACCGAACGCTTCCAGGTCCGAGCATTGCCAACCTCCCAAACCCCTGGTGGCACACTACAAGCTGGTGCATCTGCCCATCTGGATCGTCGCCATTCGTGATCCTGCCCACGCCTACATGCTGCTGAGCGGCCGACGGCCTCGGTCGCGGCGACGCCTACGCCGTCGCCCGGGCGGCGGAGCCCGGGGATACGCCTTGCTGGGACCCGAGGGAGCGGCGGACGTGCCGCAGATAACCGAGGAGGAAATGCAACGCCACCGTGAGGAGGGGGCTGCGGCCAGCCGCCGCGTAATGGCTCGCATCCGCGAGATCGAGCAGCGTCACGGCGAGCTGCTGCGAGAGAGGGCTGCCGAGTTGGTGCGCTTCGGCGCCACGACGCTGCGCACCACGGCGGGCGACATCCACGGACGGCTCCTTATGTTTGGACACCAAGCAGCGGTGCTCGAGCTCGTCTACCATGGCGGGTGGAGCCAGTCGCAGGTAGCCCAAGCCACGGCGACCGAAGCCTGCGTCCACTGCCTTGCATCCGCGCTCGCTCAGATCGGTCCGGATGCGGAGCCCTCCTAGCCGGGAGGGCGGATGCGTGGATGCCACCTCGCACCCTCACACAGCGGTGGCCGGCGCTCTCGTTGCGGGCACCACTCTGCTTCTCTGCTATCGGCATCCTGGCCGGCGCTGGTTTCCGGACGTGTGGGACTTCCCGGGCGGTCACCCGAGAACGGGGGAAGGAGCGGCCGCTGCCCTGCGCCGCGAGTTGTACGAGGAGATTGGCGTGGTCGTCGCGGCGAGCAGCCTGAACGAGCCTGAATTCGAGATTCGCGATCTGAACCTCTGGCTACGCATCTGGACGGTCCGAAGCTGGTCGGGACAGGCGCGGAACCTTGCTCCCCGTGAGCACGACCGCATCGCCTGGTTCAACCGCGCTGACGCGCACAGGTTGTCACTGGCGCATCCGAGCTACCGAGGGCTGATCAACCGGATCCTGAGTCCGCGAATGCCGGCTGCAAAACAGCGCATGTAGTGACCGCGGGATGCTTCCTTAGCGCTGGTGATCAAGCTGAGGAACCACGCGGTTGACACGTCGCTCCACCCTCCTGCTCACCCTCGCGGCATTCGCGGTCCTCTTTGCTGTCGCTGCGCTCGCCGCCACCGGCAGCCTCGATCGCCTCATAGGCGGGACCAAGACGCCCCGAGCCTCCCTCACATCACCGGCGACGAACCAACCCAATCTGACCCCGGGTACCTCGGCGAGTGTGCCGAGCTGTTCGCCCGCGCAGTTCCAGCTGTGGGGCGCCTTCAATGACTGCGCGGCTCTTGCTCCTGGAGCGTCGGCTTGCAGGGTGTCGGCGCACGTCATCGACGCCCCGCTGATTCTCGGCGGCACCCAGCACGTGTACCGGCTGTACCTCAATCTCGATGGCAACTACATCGGGCCCGGCGACTACTCCTTGACGCCTTGGCGCACCAACGGAGGGCTTGACACGGACGATGGGACAAGCAAGGTAGGCCTGCGAGAGTCACAGACCGGAGCGTTCTGGCAGTCGGTCAGCGGCCTCCTGACGGTGCAGGCCAGCAATGGTCGCTCAGGCTTGTTATCGACCGAGCTCACCTTCGTCGGTGGCGAACCGACGCCGCCAGTGGCGGCGCTCCACGTGTCTGGTCCGTGGAGGTGCTGATGTGCCATTCAAAAGTTACCAGCGCGTGCGCAACACACACTCGCCGTACACGCCATCATTGGCAGAAACTCGGGGAGGCCGGGCTCGAACCGGCGGCCCCTGGCCCCCCAGATTAGTGCCTATTTCCAGCAGTCGAGCTGAATTCAGATTAGAGTACTTTCGTCGGGAAATGGTTGGAAAGAGTACTAGTTCCCGCAGGCTGGAAAGGGGTGGAATTGCTTGTAAATGAAATGGGATCCCGAGCGCCCTTGTGCAGTTGGCTCCGGGCACAGGCGCTCTCGTGTCCTACCCATCCGACATGGGCCGCAGCGGGGAGCACATCCTTGAGGCATCGAGGGTTGCCACAACCTGAGCGCCGCCACACTACGCTCGGGAACCGCAGTCCGGCAGACTACGAATGGTCGCCCGTGCGCACTGGTGTTCCTTCCCTCGATTCCAACCGGCCTCTCATGCGAAGAAGAGTCTCTCGCATGCCGGCATGTAGCCCGTTCAGGCGGCCGGCGACGATTTCTCTCGCTCGGTCCGGTTGTGAGTTGGCGGAGCAACGGAACCCGGTCAGGCCGTCCCTCTCGTGCCGAAACGTCTGGGTGATCCGACAACGGCCCAGAGCAAGAGGGTCGATCACGAACTGCCAAGAACTGGCCGGGCTGCCGTCGAAGCGGTCACCCACCGTGTAGGCGAAAAGCTCCCCCGGCTTCACGTCAGTGATGGTGCAGGGGCGAATCCAGATCAGTTCCGTGTTGCCGTCGACTACACGATTCGTGCCCTCGAACCTGGCTCCCACCTGCACCCGGCTTGCGTCATCTAGCCAGTGGGCGTCAATGCACTCAGGGCTGAACTCACCGATCCGTGTCACGTCGGTGACGAGCCGCCAGGCGTCCTCAGGGGCGCATGCCACGTCAACTGACTCGCGAACCTGCAGCCCGCCGAACAAGTCGGCGTTGGCGGCCAGCGGCTCCGGCCTGGGCCCATGCTCTCCCCAGCGGGATACCAGTCGCTCCACGCGAACAATCATGACAGCGGCCGGTGGCTGTGAGACCCAATAAATGACGCGCCTTGCGGACCAGGATGTCGCGCGGCTCGGCCGTCGATCGTCGTCTGCCTGAGCAATTAGGAACTCGATGAAATCCAGCCCGCGATCTGCGCTCGTGAGTTGAAACCGAGCTTGTCGAGGATGTGACCGACGTGCGTGGCGACGGTGCGCTCCGAAATGAACAGGCGGGCTGCGATCTGCTTGTTGCTCAGGCCTTCCGCGACCAACACGGCAACTTCGACTTCCCGCTTGGCGAGCGGCCCTGCGTCCCTGCCAGACGAGGCAGCGACCTCGCCATGATCGGACTCATTGAGAGCCAACCGCACTGCCGCTTGACGGCTCATGCGGTTGCCTGCGTCAAATTCGGCTACGAACTTCGCTTCCCCTAACGCCCGAATCGCCAACTCCTCGGCCTCGGTGGAGAATCGAGCATGCGGTCCAATGATCTCCGCGCCGGCGTCGGCAGCAAATGCCCTGGCCGCCCCGAGCAGCCGGGCCGCGAGGCGCGCCTGGCCAGAGGACGCGGCATGCCAGCCCAGAGCCGACAGCACGTAGTACGTCGCTATCCGATCGTCAATTTCCCGAGCGATCCGTAAGGCCTCGCTCGCGCGCGCCTTGGCTCCATCAAGGTCGCCGGTCAAGAGGGCGATAGCACCGAAGTTGCGAAGCATCGATGCAAGGTAGAAAAGGTCACCCGCTTCGCGGCTCAGGCGAATGCCCTCGGTGGACGTCGTCGCGGCGGTCTCCAGATCGCTTGCGAAGAACGCATGGACGGCTCGCGCCTGGAGGAGCTCAATCGTCGCGGCATAGTCGCCGAGACTGGGGGTGATCGCCCCTGCCTCCTCCAGAAGGGCACTCGCCCCTGCTGGATTGCCGATCTGGTTCTCCGCGTTGGCGGCCATCGACAGCGACTCCGACAGCTCTGTCAGCTGACCCGATTCCCGAGCCGTTGCGATGGCGCGAGCCAGCCATGGCATGGCGGCCGCGGGGTCCCCCTGCACCACGCTCAGCCACCCACGCAGGTAGAGGGCGCGCACCTGTGTGCGCGGAGACGCCTCGCCGGATGCGAGCAGTTGGTCCAGCCATCGCACGCTCTCGGTGGTGCCGTGCGTGATCCAGTAGTAACGCAACGAAGCAGCGATATCCAGACCTTGGGCAGCATCTCCGCGCGCCACGCAGTGCTGGAGAACGGCGCGAATGTTGTCGATTTCTAGCTCGACCCACGCGAGCCACTCTGGAAGCTGGTACCGTCCCTCTCCCTCCATAGCGAGACATGTCGTCCGGTAGTAGTCGAGGCAACGCTCTGCCAAAGGCTCACTCTCGTCCTGATCCCGCAACTTGGCCGTGGCGTATTCGCGCATCGTTTCGTGCAATCGGTAACAGGCACGGCCAGCGTAGTCCTCCCTCATGAGCAGCGATTTGTCGACGAGCGATGACAGGAGGTTCAGCGCGTCGGTCGCCGACAGCTCGTCGGAGGTGCATACCGACTGGACATCCTCGGGGGTGAATCGAGCGGCGAACACGGAGAGTCGCCGCAACAAGCTTTGG
Source organism: Candidatus Dormiibacterota bacterium (assembly GCA_963777285.1). GTDB lineage: Bacteria > Chloroflexota > Dormibacteria > Aeolococcales > Aeolococcaceae > JAFARE01. The sequence continues at coordinate 7,317 of CAVZPR010000001.1, read as the reverse complement.
TCGCGCTGCGTCAGCAGGTCGTAGCTCCAGTCGATGGCCATGCGGAGCGTTTGATGGCGCGGCAGTGCGGCGCGGCTTCCCCCGGTGAGGAGAGCGAAGCGGTCATCCAGCCGCTCGAGCACCTGCTCCACACTGAGCGCCCGGGTCCTGACCGCTGCGAGCTCAATCGCCAGGGGCAGGCCGTCGAGACGCCGGCACACGCCGACCACAGCCGCCCGGTTCGATTCCGATAAAGCGAACGTGCCGGATGCCGCCGCTGCCCGTTCGGTGAACAGCGCGACGGCTTCGTTCTCTCGCACGTGGGCGAGCGGTTCTGCTCCATCCCCGGCAGGGAGTTGGAATGGCGTGACGGGTACCACGTGTTCGCCGGCCACTTGAAGCGGCTCGCGGCTGGTGGCGATCACGCGGATGGCGGGGGCGGAGCGCAGGGCCTCTGATACGAGCTGAGCAGCTACATCCAGAACGTGCTCGCAGTTGTCGAGGACGAGCAACAGCTCTTTCTCCCGCAAGTAGGAGATCAGGATCTGCAGCGGTTTGCTCCCTGCCTGGTCGCGGAGGTCGAGGGCCGCAAGGAGGGCGTTGGCCACGAGAGCCTCATCGCGAACCTCCGCCAGCTCGACCAGCCAGGCGCCGTCGCCGAAGCCGCGTGAGAGGTCGGCCGCAGCGCGTATGCCGAGCCTGGTTTTCCCGACACCCCCTGGCCCGACGAGGCTGACGAGGCGGGCGGTGGCGAGCTTCTTCCTGATCTCGGCCAGCTCCCGACGGCGACCGACGAAGCTCGTCGTCTCGGCGGGCAGATTGCCGGAGCGGTGACGTGGTCTGGCCATCGTGAAGGACGAAGGTACCCCCTCCTCCTCGGCGCTGATGCCCGTCGACTACGGATCGAATCCGTAATCCTGACGATTCGGCCGGTTGCCCTCCTGGCTCAGCCTGACGGCCATGACTGAAGAGCAACAGAGCCGGCTGGTCGAGGTGACCTTCGTCGGGCGACCTCCGGCGCGACAGATCGCACGGGCGTCGGGTGTCACCGGTGTGGAGGTCGACGGCTTCCGGCTGCGCTGTCTGGTGTACGGCAGTTTTCAGCCGCTGCTCGAGGCTTTCGCCGGGTACGAGGTCATCGACTTCACGGCAACGCCGGCGCCTGAGGGAGGTGGTTCATGACGACACGCTGAGTCACTTCCCTCGGCCCGATCAACTCGATCTATCACCAGAGCACCTCCCCGAGAGGTGCACCTATCGACACAAGGAGAACCACATGACCATCACCCCGACCACCCTGTTCAGGGCGACCGGTGTTGCCGCCGTCCTGGCGGGACTCATCTTTATCGGTGTCCAGATCGGCAGCCCGCACCTCGACGCCACCAACATCGGCACGCCCAATGCAGTCGTTCGCGACAGCCTGAAGGTGCTCATGGCCGCCCTGGCCCTCGCCGGCATCACCGGTATCTACCTGGCGCAGGTGAAGAAGACCGGACGGCTCGGCCTGCTGGGGTACCTGGTGTTTGCCACGGGCTATCTCACCATGCTCGGCATTGAATTCGTCGCTGCCTTCGTCCTCCCCTCCATCGTCCATAGCTCGCCTGCCTACGTGAGCAACGCTATCGCCGCGGCCACCAATGGCACCGTGACCGGCGGCATCGGGCTCATCAAGACAGCCATCCTCGTCAACGGGATCACCTACGTGGTCGGCGGCGTCATCTTCGGCGTCGCACTCTTCCGCGCCAACGTCCTCGCCCGGTGGGCGGCAGCCCTCCTCGCCGTGGGCGCGATGGCAACCGTGGCGACCGGCATGTTGCCGCAGTACGAAAGGCTGTTCGCGTTTCCCACCGGCGTCGCCCTGGTCGGCCTCGGCTTCTCCCTCTGGCGCGCGCAGCGCACCCCAACCGCTCGGCGAGTGCTCAGCTCGGTCAGCTCGCAGCTCGACCTGGCCGGTGCCAAGTAACCGTCCTCGCGGCAGCTCGCCCCACCCGGTCGACTCGGTCGATCGGGTGGGTGCCGTTCGCACTGATCGCGCTTGTGGTGGTCCCTTCCGTAGCCCGCGCGCTGCGCGTCGTCTAGCTGCTCGGGCTCATCGCACACGCTTTACCGGCAGGATGGCGACGGCTCCTATGACGGCGCAGATCCCGGCGACCGCGTACAGCACGCCGTAGCTGCCGCTGCCGATGGCCAGGATGGCGGGCGCGATCGCCGGCGCGAGAGAAAATGGAAGGGCGCCGGCCATGTTGAACACGCCGAGATCCTTGGCCACGCTGTCTCTAGCCGGCAGCACGTCCACCACGAGCGCGAGGTCGACCGCAGCGTACATGCCGAAGCCCAGTCCGCTGATGGCCATGCCGACCAGGAAACCGTTGAAGTTGCTGGCGATGGCGATCACGAACAGCGCCAGGCCGTACACGATCGACGCGGTGAAAACGAAGATCTTCCGTCGACCCGTTCGATCGGAGAGCCGGCCGCCAATGAGGGAAGCTACGACGAGGACGATCGACTGGGCAAGCGTGCCGAGGAATATCTGTTGTGGCACATCGGCCAGGGCAGTGCCGATCTTGTCCAGCAGGTAGTAGGCCTGGTAGGTCGCCAGGAAGGCATAGGCCATCACGAACAGGAAGCGGCTGGCGAAGGCCCAGGCGAAGTCGGGCCCCTTGCGCGGATTGACGTAGAACGTGCTGGCGAATTCCCGCAACGACCACGCCGGCTTATCCGCCTTGGCAAGCCGACGATCCTTCAGCGTGAAGGCGAAGAGCAGGATGAAGGACCCGCCAATCGCGCAGGGGACCAGAAACATGGCGAGACGGTCGCCAGCGAACAGTTTGACCAGGAGGGTAGCGGTCACCGACGCGATCGGCAGACAGACACCCATGACCCCTGAGATCAGGCCGCGCTGAGCGGTCGGGATCTGGTCCGGCAGCACCGCCACCTGGGCAGCGAGCAGTGCGTTGAAGAACACCTGGGCTATGCACCATCCGCCCAGGACCACGGGGATGCTGGGTGCCAAGGCAACAATGAGAATGCCGAGTGAACCGCCTGCCAGACCGATGACCATCCACGGACGTCGCATGCCCAGCTGTGACCAGGTGCGGTCACTCATCCTGCCGAAGAAGGGATTCGCCACCATGGCCAACAGGGCGCCTACCCCTGCGATTAGAGCCAAGCTGCCCGGTGCCTGTTTGATCCCCACGAGCGAGGTCACCTTCAACGCCAACGTGACCAGCACAGGCGCGAGGAACAGCAGGTTGGTGCTCGTGAACGCCAGCGTGTAGAGCGAGATGAAACGCCATCCGACCCGATGTGTCGCGGGTGACTCGAACTCGAGCGCAGCCTGGGCTGCGGTCCCAGCCTCAAGTCCGTCCAGCACGGCGGTCGGGAGCGGATCGAGGGCGGTGGCGGTGCTGCTGACTAGGGTGCTCATAGGATGTCTGCGCTGCGCCGCAGCTGGGAACTGACCCGCTGGCGTTCGTCGCTCGACAGCACCTGCCAGGCAGCATGGCCAACGTCGTCGATGACGACGTCGGCAGGCAGCCACTCGGTCGGGCGATCGCGACGCCGACCCACGTCCTGGCCGCCCCCCGCGCTGCGGTCCGTTTAGGAGACCTGTTCAGCGCACGGGACCACGGTGCGCTTTCGATCTGGGATGGTCAAGGGCGGTAAACGGGCTGTGCCAGCGCGGGGGCGGCGCCCGCCTCCGGAGCGGGGCCCGACCTGGGGAGTCGGCGTCAGTTCATCTCACCCCGACCGCCGCGATTCATCTACCAACCTCACAGGGGTTGGAGCGCCAACGCGCGGCTAGAGAGCGCGCGGCATGGCGAGCTTCGGGAACAAGCTGACTGACCGCCTCGTCAGCGGGTTCGCGCGCTGGATCGCTACGTACCGGATCCGTAATCCTGCGGATTTCAGTGGCTTCGGCGACGACTAGCGTATTCGGCATTGGAATCGCCACACGGAGAACAGTCATGAACCTCAATCCTGCTTCCCAGCCGCCGAGCCCCGGACTCGACGCTCAATACGCCGAGCTCATCGAGACCGTTTGGGCCTGTGAAGTGCAGTGGGCACTGAATGACCGGATCGACGCCAGCGTCCGGTACGCCAGGCGGGACAACCCACGCGCAGACGCCTGACCTCATGAGTACACATGCTCCGGGTTGGCCGCGGCGGTGGTCACTCCATCGCCGGAACGAAGTTTGGTCCTGTGACCGAGATGGTGGTCACAACAGTCACACCACGCAAGGAGGAACGACGATGACCGCAACGATCGCTGCTACCGATCCTACTGGGAAGGTAACTAAGAACCATCTCAGTACGAAGACGGCTGTGGTGGGGCCGCAGGCGGCCTCAACAAGAAGAATCGCCTTCGTCGTGGGCGTGTTGTTCATCCTCACCTTCGTCACATCGATCGCAGGCGCTTTCGCATACGGACCTGTGCTGACCGATTCTCACTACATCATCGGTGGCGGCGCCGATACCCGCGTGTTCCTCGGTGCGTTCCTCGAGTTGCTGCTCATCATCACCAACATCGGTTGCGCCGTCTGGTTATTCCCGCTGCTCAAGCGGCAGAACGAAGCCATCGCCCTCGGCTACGTCGCGGCTCGTCTCGTTGAGTGCACCTTCATCTTGGTCGGCATCCTCAGCGTCCTTGCGGTCACCACGTTGCGGCAGGGGGCCACGGGTACGGATGCGGCTTCGCTGGTCACGGTGGGCAAGGCACTCATTGCCATTAGGAACTGGACATACCTGCTAGGTCCTGGCTTCGTCGACGGACTCGGGACTGGGCTAATGCTGGGCTGGCTTATGTATCGGTCCGGTCTGGTCAACCGCCGCATGGCGCTGTTTGGGGTCATCGGGGGTCCTCTTCTCGCCGTTTCAGGGATCGCCGTGCTGCTCGGTGTGATCCCCCGGGGCTCCGCTTTGCAGAACATCGCGACCGTTCCGGAGGTCATATGGGAGGCTTTCCTAGGCCTGTGGCTTACCTTCAAGGGTTTCCAAACCTCTCCTACCATCGCCGGCACGATGCATCGTCCGGGGGCGGACGATGGTTCCCCGGTTGTTGCGGTGACAGCCGTCTAGTTGCCGTGCGAGTCCGTACGCGTCGGAGCGCAGCCCCAGCCAGGCTCCGACGCGTTTCGGTCATGAACTAGCGGAGAAGATCGGAGGATCGGACACGGCCCGCCCTCGCTGCATCGTGGATCCAGCCTGCTATTGGGACGCAAAGTTCGAATGACGAGATTGCCTGTCCGAAACACTTAGAAGACAGGATTCGAATCGCTAAGGTCAGGTCGGACGCAGGCTTCCGACCATCCGGTTGCCGTTTCGCTGCCTGACGAGAATCATGAGGCGCAATGATTGAGCCATGATTGACCGGAAGTCGGGGAGACAGGACTCGAACCTGCTACCCATGGTCCCCTCCAGGCCAGTAGCCTAACCACCGACGGCTGGCGCCATTAGCATGCCCGGTATGCTGGCGCCGTCGGACGACGGCGGCGTGGGGCGTGGAGCCCAAGGACGGGATTGAACCGTCGACCTTCTCCTTACCAAGGAGGCGCTCTACCACTGAGCTACTTGGGCATGCTGAACGCTGTTCGCCCGAGCAGCTCGCCGGCAGAACGCCACAGAAGCCAAACGGTGGCTTACCAAGGCGTTCCCCGCGACGACGCCTTCTCCTGATCTCGTTTGGGGCAATCCTCGGCCCGATTTGGACAACGCCTCGGCACTCGGTGGAAACCGATGGAGCACGGTGGATATGTTGAGAAGGAAGTGTATGAAGCGGCGGACGCAACCGTCAACCGAGTGGCGATCGATGCATCTCTTAAATCGCGATCAGTACTCGTCCTTCGCGGCGGGACCTTCAACTGGCCGGACATTGATGGGCCGCCACCACATTCGTTTTGGACCAGTTTTTGGGGGGCCGGACAGCAGCTTCTTGGCGGCCATCGGGATCGGCATTCCCTGGCCGGTGAGCTTCTCCATCTCCCGCAGCTTGGCGATGATCTGCTCCACAGAGTGACGTTTAGGCGGCATCAGCTACCCTCCAACCGGCCTGACATTGTGGCCCGCCACCACACTCGTGTTGGACCAGTTTTTGGGGGGCCGGACAGGCGTTTATTGCGCCCGCCGTAGCATCTGTGGCGTCTGAATTCTGGCTCGGAGACGCGTCGGCCCACTGCAAACCAATCTCGCTGGCTTGGCCTCCACCGGCCGAGATCGCAGCCACCGTCAGAGACTCCGCTTCAGAAAGAAAATGTGGGCTCGCGTCGTAGTGCCAATGCAGGACGGCGGGAGATGGTGCCTGGACACCGAGGTCGCCGACCGGGAAGCTCTCAGCCCTCGACACCGAAGCGGTAGCAAAGCCGGCGACGATCGCGAGCAGAAAGCCGATTAGGAACCGTCGTAGCGCGGCCCACCGGGTCGCACACATGGCCTAGGAGGACTCCGTTGCGCCCGGAGTGGACTGCTGGCTCCTGAGGCTAACTCGCCACTGGCCCGCGTGCATACCCAGCGACACGCCACACACGGTCTCTCCGATTAGAGGGTATCCCTCAAGGTTGGGTCCGGTCTGCTCGTCGCTCACTACCGATGCGTCGACGAATGCCGATATCCCCAGCTCGGTTACATCCACCACAAGTCCCCAGCGGTGACGCTCGACCACAACTCCGCAAACACGCTGCCCCGCAGCCATTGCCTTGGCGACGGATTCCGGCCCTGTCACCACTGCACCGCCGTACGGCCAAGGGTTAGGTCATTGAAACGCGGGATCAAATCGGCCGGGATCTGGTACTGATAGCTGTCTGGCCCTCCCTCTGGATATGACGACCTATACGGCGCGAACTCGGACTCGAAGTCAGGGTGCATGTCGAAGCGCGTGTACCAGTTCTCGTATGGGCCGATTCGCGGATCAGCCAGGGTGCGCGCGGCGCTCTCGTCGCCCACATAGGCGCTCTGATCGCCCTCCATGTGGTTTGCAGGATTCAGCCCACTCTCGAGCTCCGAGTCCCCTTGCCCAAGCGGCGCCGTGCGGAACACCGACGTGCCGCCAGCCGTATCTGTGGCAACTCATCAAGCGAAGGCAACCGCGCGTCCCCGCTCTTCTCGAAGAACCGCTTGCATGTCTTCATCCAAATCGCCCTTGATCACCCTGATATCGCCGCGCCAAGCCGTGGCAGCCTTGTCAGCAAAAGCTGTCGCAAGAACTTCAACCCTCATCACGTTCTGACCAGCCGCAGGGAAGGGGGTTATCCGGTTGAAGCTCTCCTCCCAGTGATCCCCCAGCCAATCGTCCGCACTGCGGACCACGAACCAAGCACCGACTCGACTAACGGTGATATCGCG